>CAVZKC010000001.1:0-55424 GCA_963775795.1 uncultured Actinomycetes bacterium
ACGGTGTCGCCACCGGGTGAATACTGACCCCCTTTCACCGGTTGAAATCTGACCCCCCTTCGGTCGGGTCCACCACTTGGAGTGTTGGGACTCGGACCCTGGCTCGATCACGAGCCGGGAGGAAGGGCGTGATCGACGTGGAGGACTGGGCTGAGATCCGTCGGCTGCATCGGGCTGAGGGGTTGAGCATCAAGGCGATCGTCCGGCGACTGGTGCGGCACGGAACACGGTGCGCGATGCGCTGCGTAGCGATGAGCCACCGCGTTACGAACGGCACGTCGACAGGCTCGGCGGTGGACGCGGTGGAGCCGCAGATCCGCGAGTTGTTGGCTGAGTTCCCGACGATGCCGGCGACGGTGATCGCGGAACGGATCGGCTGGGACCGTGGGATCACGATCCTGCGCGACCGGGTCGGCGAGCTGCGGCCGTTGTTCGTGCCGCCCGATCCGTGCCAGCGCACGACGTACGCGCCGGGCGAGCTCGCCCAGTGGGATCTGTGGCAGCCGGACGTGGAGATCCCGCTCGGGTTCGGGCAGCACGACAAGCTCTGGGTCGTGTCGGGCACGACAGGGTTCTCGCGCGTTCACGGCGGCTGGATGGTCCCGTCGCGTGCCGCGCACGACGTGCTCGGCGGCATGCTCCACGTGCTCGACCAGTTCGGTGCGGTGCCGCGCACCGCGGTGTGGGACCAGGAGGGTTGCATCGGCCAGTGGCGCCCGGCCGTCAGGTGCTCACCCGCGAGTTCCAGGCGTTCCGCGGCACGCTCGGCATGCGCGTGCGGTTGTGCGCACCGGCGGACCCAGAAGCCAAAGGGATCGTCGAACGGACGCATCGACTACTACGAGCGAGTTTCTTGCCGGGCCGGCGTTTCGACGACGTCGAGGACTTCAACCGGCAGTTCAGCGGCTGGCTGCGACGCGGCGAACAACCGCATCCACGGCACCACCCGCCGGCGGCCTTCGGAGGCGATCTTTGAGGACCGCGGGTCGATGATGGCCTTCCCGCCCGTGTTGCCCGATGTGTCGTGGCGGTTCGCCACACGCTTGCCTCGTGACCACTACGTGCGGGTCGAGACCAACGACTACTCGGTCAACCCTCGGTTCGTCGGTCGACGCGTCGAGGTCCGCGTGACCCTCGATGAGGTCATCGCCACCTGTGATGGCACCGAAGTCGCCCGTCATCGCCGCTGCCTCGCGAAGCATCAGACGTTGTTGGCGCCCGACCATTCCCGGGTGCTGCGCGCCATGCGCGTGGAGGCCCAACTCGCCGCGACGCTGGTTGACGAAGTCGAAGAACGCGACCTCGCCGACTACGACCGGGCACTCGGAGTCGCGTGATGGCCACCACGACGAGGCCCGCGACCGACATCGCCTACCTGTGCCGCGCGCTGAAGGCGCCGTCGCTCGCTGGGTCGTTCGAACGGCTCGCGGAACGAGCCCGGACCGAGTCTTGGACCCACGAGGAGTTCCTCGCCGCGTGTCTCGAACGTGAAGTCGCCGCCCGCCAGGACCACGGCGGTGAGGGCCGTATCCGCGCCGCTCGGTTCCCAGCCCGCAAGACCCTCGAAGACTTCGACTTCACCTTCCAACGCTCCCTCAAACGCGATGCGTCGCGCATCTCGGCACCCTCGACTTCGTCGCGGAACGCGCCAACGTCGTGTTCTTAGGCCCGCCCGGAACCGGCAAGACCCACCTCGCGATCGGGATCTCCATCCGCGCCTGCCAAGCCGGCCACCGCGTCGCGTTCGCAACCGCCGCGGAATGGGTCGCACGACTCGGCGACGCGCACACCCAAGGCCGACTCCACGACGAGCTCCGACGCCTCGGACGCATCCCACTGCTCGTCATCGACGAAGTCGGCTACATCCCCTTCGAAGCAGAAGCCGCGAACCTGTTCTTCCAGCTCGTCAGTTCCCGCTACGAACGCGCGTCGGTGGTCGTCACCAGCAACAAGCCGTTCGGCCGCTGGGGCGAAGTCTTCGGCGACGCCACCGTCGCCGCCGCCATGATCGACCGGCTCGTCCACCACGCCGAGGTCGTCTCGCTCAAAGGCGACAGCTACCGGCTCAAGGACCGCGACCTCGGGAGGGTGCCCACCGACGACGCAACGTGACCACCAACCCGGCCGGAGGGGGTCAACTTTCAGCCGGTGAAACAGGGTCAAAATTCAGCCGGTGTTGACAGACGGCATGCCGGTAGGCGCTTAGCCCGTCGACTGCTCTTCTTTCGGGTGGGACGATCCTTGCGAACGGGGCCCCCTACACATCGAACGTAGAGGTCACGAGCGCGCTCCGAACGAGTGCCGCTCGCTGACCTGCCCACATGCGCGCCCGAAAAGCATCGGCTTGACCGTCGCTGCGCATCGTCTCGCGGACTGATCGCGGACCAAAGCACGATGGGCCCGCGGACTGCGCACCACTGACACGCTCCGCAGAGAACGTCGCCACCCTGGAATCGCCCTCGTGACGCAGCGCAAGCCAACGGAGTCCTACGCCGTCAACGTAGAGGTCACGCGGCTCAGAGAAGTCCGCGGACTTTCGCGGACTACAACACGGCTGCGACGAACGCTTCGACAGTTGCACGGCCTCTGACCAGGCACCTTGTGTGGAGGTGATGGTGTCCGGTTTCAGGAGATCCCGGATCCCTGTCGCGAGACATAGCGGACCTGACCATGGAGCATGCGCATGGATCTGGCTGGCTATGTCGTCAACGCGGTGCTGGTCGAGGGCCGAAGCGTCAAGGAGGTGTGCGAGTCGCACGGCATCTCCCGCAGCTGGCTGTACGAGCTGATCGCCCGCTACCGCGAACACGGCGACGACGGGCTGACACCGCAGTCGAAACGGCCTCGCTCGTCACCGACGCGGGTCCCCGCAGCGGTCGAGGACGAGATCGTCGCGCTGCGCAAGGAGCTGACCGACCGGGGCTTCGACGCCGGTGCGCACACGATCCACTACCACCTCCAGGTTCGTCGCCGTCGCCGCCGGCGGGCCGAGCCGTCGGTGGCGACGATCTGGCGGGTGTTGTCACGGCGGGGCTTCGTCACCCCCCAACCCCAGAAGCGACCCAAGAGCTCCTGGCGACGGTTCCAAGCCGAACTGCCCAACGAGTGCTGGCAGGCCGACACCACCCACTGGACGCTCGCCGATGGCACCGACGTCGAGATCCTCAATCTCATCGATGACCACTCCCGCCTCCTCGTCGCCTCCCGGGTCTTCGCGACGGCCAAGGCCGCCGACGTGGTCGAGACCTTCCACCAAGGCGTTTCGGAACTGGGTGTACCGGCCTCGATGCTGACCGACAACGGTGCCATCTTCACCGCCGAAGCCCGCAACGGGACCTGCGCCATCGAGCTCGAGCGAGTGGAGGTGATGGTGTGGGATTCCATGACATGGGCGACACCTGTGTCAAGACATAGGAGACACCGAGCCAGAAGGGTTCTCCTATGGACATGGGGCGGTATCTGGTCGAGGCGCACCTGCGGGAGGGCCGTTCGGTCGCCGAGCTGGCCGAGGCTCACGGGATCCATCGCAGCTGGATCTACAAGCTGTTGGCCCGCTACCGGGAACACGGCGAGGCGGGCCTCGCGCCGCGGTCGCGAAGACCGCGGTCGTCGCCAACGCAGGTGGGAACCGAGTTCGAAGACGAGATCGTGCTGCTACGCAAACAGCTTGGCGAGGCGGGCCTCGACGCGGGAGCGGTGACGATCCAGTGGCACCTCGCACGCCACCACGAGGCGGTGCCGTCGGTGAGCTCGATCTGGCGGATCCTCAAACGTCGGGGCTTCGTCACGGCGCAACCGAAGAAGCGGCCGCGGTCATCGTTCATCCGCTTCGTGGCCGAGCTACCCAACGAGACCTGGCAATCGGACATGACGCACTGGGCCCTGGCCGATGGGTCCGGCGTCGAGATCGTCAACTTCATCGACGACCACAGCCGGCTCTGTGTGGCCTCGGTCGCGCTGCCTGTGACCAAGGCAACCGACGTAGCCGAGATCTTCATCGCCGCCGCTCAGCGCCATGGAACCCCGGCCTCGGTGCTCACCGACAACGGCTGCATCTACACGGCCGAGCATCGGGGCGGCAAGGTGATCATGGAAACCCTGCTCGAGACCCTGGGCGTCGCCTACAAGCACTCGAGTCCGTATCACCCCCAGACCTGCGGCAAGGTCGAGCGCTTCCACCAGACCGAGAAGAAGTTCGGGTCTGCCGCGGGTCTGGTTGACATGTCTTGTGCCCGGCGAGGCCGGGCCGGGAGGATGTCACCATGCCGAAGAAGTTCCCGCCCGAGTTCAAGCGTGATGTGGTGGCGGTCGCGCGTCGGGGTGATCTGAGCCTCAACGAGGTCGCAGCCGATTTCGACATCTCACCGGAGTCGGTGCGGCGCTGGATGCGCCAAGCCGACATCGACGACGGGGTCAAGGACGGTCTCACGACCGCGGAGCAGTCCGAGTTGGTGCAGTTGCGCCGCAGGACTCGCCGCCTCGAGATGGAAAACGAGATCCTGCGCCGCGCCGCCGCGTACTTCGCGAGGGACGCGCTCCCTAAATGATGTTCCCGCTGGTCCTCGACCTGGCCGCCGAGGGGATCCCGGTGCGGTTGACCTGCGGGGTGCTCGGCTTCTCGGCCCAGGCGTTCTACAAGTGGCGCTCACGACCCATGAGCGATCGGGACTGGGCCGACGCGCACATCGTGAACGCGATCGTCGACGTGCATGCCGATGATCCCGAGTTCGGCTATCGGTTCATCGCCGACGAGCTCGAGAAGAACGGGCAGCCGACGAACGAACGGCGGGTGTGGCGGCTGTGTCGCGATCATCAGGTCTGGTCGACGACCACCAAGAAAGGTCGCCGGGTCGCGGGCAAGACGCCGGGGCCGGCCGTGCACGACGACCTCGTGCAGCGGAACTTCACCGCGGCGTCGCTGGACGCGGTGTGGCTCACCGACATCACCGAACACCCCACGCTCGAGGGCAAGCTCTACGTCTGTTCGATCAAGGACCTCTGCTCGAACCGGATCGTCGGTTACGCGATCGACGAACGCATGACCGCGCAGCTCGCCGTCTCAGCATTGCGGTCCGCGATCGCCAGACGTCGACCGATCGGCACGGTCATCGTCCATTCAGACCGCGGCGGTCAATTTCCGCGCTCGGGCATTCCGGGCCGTGCTCACCGCCGCGGGACTACGCGGGTCGATGGGACGTGTCGCCGCCGCCGGCGACAACGCCGCCATGGAGTCCTTCCACTCGCTGCTGCAGAAGAACGTCCTGAACCGGCGACGCTGGAGAACCCGCGCCGAGCTCCGCTACGAGATCATCCACTGGATCGAACACACATACAACCGTCGACGTCGACAACGCGCGCTCGGCAAGCTCACACCCGTCGAGTTCGAGCTCGCCCTCACCGATCGCGTCGACCTGGCAGCATGATCAAGTCACAACCACCGTCAACCGAACTCGCGGCAGACCCTTCTGGCCCGGCGTCGTACCCCAATGACCGACGACCAGCGGCTTCACATGCGACAGTTCGAGCGGCTGCCGCAACAGTGGATTGTCGTAGAGGTAGATCTGGCCGACCGACAAATAGTTCGCCGCGCGCCAGTACGCGTGCATCTTGCGGAGCAGATCAGGGCCAAGAGTTTCGCGATTCATGGTTCGTTGAGTGCCCCTTCTGCTTGCCAGGCATCGTGGTGGAGATCAGGTCTGGTCGCCGGCACGTTCTGTTGGTTTCAGCGTTCGCGGATGGGGAGGAGCAGGACGGGGATCCGAGCGTGTTCGAGGATGTGTCGAACAAAGCGGGCGCGGCCTGGCTCGAGGGTGCGGGACCACGCGACGACGAGCATGTCGGTTGTGGTCTCGTCGCATACCGCGAGCACCTCTTCGGCGGGCTCCCCGACTCGAAGTTGAAGTGGCGGTGGTTGATGGTCGGATGGCCCATAGCGGGCAAGGAATTCGTCGGCGAACGCGTCGGTTTCGTGTTGGGGCTGATCGGAGAACTGTGGGATCGACGCTTCGTCGTCGACGTGGACGACCGTTACGTCGAGGTCCTTGCTGCGTCCGAGGTCCATGGCGGGTCGGAGGACGCGCGATGTCTCGGCGGTGCCTTCGAGCGCGACGACGATGCGGTGAAGCACGCCTCGCGCTGGGGCGTCGGGGGGCACGACGATCAGGGGCTTGTCGCAACGCGTGAGCAACTCCAGGGCGACGTGACCGGCAGGGCGTCGCCCACCGGGTCGTCCGCGGGCGCCGATGACGACGGCGACGACGTCGGGGGCCGCCGCGGCGTCCGCGAGGCACCGGGCCGGGTCGCCGCTCTTGACTCGCATCGAGACGCCGGCGGCGTGGGCGGCGGCCCCGGCGGTCTGTCCGCCATCGTCGCTGACATTCATGGCTTCGACCCGCGCGTTCCAGAGGTCCGCGACGGCCTGTGCGGTGGCTAGCACCGGCGATGCGGCGGCGGAGTCGTCGATCGCGGCGAGGACGGTGCTCATGGTTGGATCTCCCATCCGGATTCGCTGCGCATCAGCCGCGTCCCAAGGTTTGCTGGTTCGAATTCGCAGGTACCGGCGCGCACGCGGACCGGCCCGTCCGAAGACACGACGGTGACGCCGTGTTCGGTGCGCAGCCTCACGCGGTGACCTCGAAACTGTACGTTGGTCTCGAGCCCTGACCAGTCGGCCGGGAGTCGTGGGTCGATGGTGAGCATGCCGTCAGTGCCGGGGCGCATTCCCGCGAAGCCGAGGGCGAGTGCCTGCCACACACTGCCCATGGCCGCGAGATGTAGACCACCTGCCGTGGTCGCGGTGACGTCGTCCAGGTCGATGCGCGCCGCGATGTGCAGCGCATCGAGCGCCCGGCGGTCGTCACCTGCTCGTGCGAAGAGCGCGGCGTGGACCCCCGGTGACAGCGAACTGCCGTGGGCGGTGCGCGGTTCGTAATAGCCCAGGTTCGCTTCGAGCGAGCCGGGCACCATCTCTTGGGGCACGAGGTGATGTGCCATGAGCACGTCGGCTTGTTTGACGACCTGGGCCTGCTGCACTCGTTCGCGACCGAGGAGCAGGTCAGCCGCGACGGGGCGGCGGGGCGCGACATCCTCGATCACGAGTGGCTCGAGTCGGTGAAAGCCCGCGAACTGCTCGTAGATACGGGTGTCGGGGTCGTAACCGTCGACGAGGGCGTCGGCGAGATCCAACCAGCGCCGGCGTTCAGCGGGTTCTGCGTTGTCGCCTGCGACGTTGGCGGCGCGGCGGAGATTCCAGCGGGCCATCACGTTTGTGAACGCGTTGTCGTCAACTGGTTCGTGATATTCGTCGGGTCCGATCACGCCGAGGATGTGGGCGGAGCCGTCGTGCTCGGTGCGGATCCGTGACGCCCAGTAGCGGGCCGTCTCGACCAGTACCTCACGCCCCGGCCCGTTCGCGAAGGTGGTGTCTCCCGTCCAGTCGATATAGGTCGCCGCTGCCCACGCGACGTCAGCAACGATGTGTTCCTCGAGCTGGCCGGTCCGGATCGCCACGACGGAGCCGGTCCGGTCACGTGCGGAGCGTGGCGTGACGTCTCGGCCGCTCCGGGCGGATTCCCACGGGAAGCGGGCGCCCTCGCACCCGGCTGCTCGGGCCGCCGCGCGCGCTGCCGGTAGTCGCCGGACGCGGTACTCGAGCATCGCACGCGCCGCGGCCGGGCGGGTTGCCGCCAAGAACGGCAAGACGAACACGTCGGCGTCCCAGAACACGTGGCCGCGGTACGCGGTTCCGGTCAGACCCCGCGCGCCGACCGCCGCCTCCCCGGTGTCACCCGCCGTTCCGTGGAGGTGGAAGAGCGCGAACCGGACCGCCTGTTGGAGCAGATCGTCGCCTTCGATGACGATGTCGCAGTCCGCCCAGCGAGCCGCCCAACTGGCCCGATGTTCGGTGAGCAGCTGCTCGAAGCCGTGCCCGGTGATGGCGTCGAGACGGTCGAGCGCCACCGGCGGGATCCGGCGGCTCGGACGGATCGGCCGCGTAGGCCGCGATCCGATCGAGTCGGATCGTCCCGTCGGTCCTGACGATGTGGGTTTGGGTCGCGGCTGCCACGATCCCGCCCTGTGATCCCACGACCCGCAACCAAGAACCACGGTCCGCGTCGCCGGCGTCGACGGTTCCGCCGTCGGCCGGGGCCGACAGCGGTGCCGGGTCCGTGATGTCGCCGGTGTAGGCGGCGCGCAGCACACCGATGCCCTGCGCGCTCAGGGGCTCGAACCGCACACTGCACGCGGACGTCTCCCCGGCGAGGTCCTCGCGCACGACACCGGTGCGCAGATCCAGGCTGCGCCGGACCCGGGTATTCGATTCCATTCCCCCGGGGAGGCAGTACCAGTCGGGCGCCGCCAGCAGGCAGGTCTCGGGGCCGTCCCCGTCGTAGAGACCCGACACGAGGGTGCGAGGCGCGGCGGCGGGGTGTCCGATCGATGGTGCACCATTCGTCGCGAGCCAACCATCCGAGATCGTCAGAAGTGCCGCGTTTGCCCGCTCGGTCTCGACGTCCATCCGATCCACGGTGACGCACCAACCGGGCTGTTCATCCACCGCGGGCGCCTCCATCTGGGCGCGCCGTTCGGACTGGTCGCGCAACAGCTCGACGAACGCGGTCGGGCCGCCCCCGATCCCATGGACACCGTCGGGCACGCCGCCAGGTTCGACTCCCACTGAGACTGCGGTCGCACCCTGCGCGGAGTCGACGAGTATGAACGAGTCGCTCCCCGGTAGGCCGGCGAGGTTCCCGAACTCGTCGCCGCCGACGAGCACCAGGCTCGGGCCCACTCCACGGTCCCACAGGTCGGCGAAGATCCAGCGTCCCGAGTCGGACTTGTCGGTGAGTCCGATCTCGACGTGCTTGACGTCGCTCGTCACCCGCGGATCGGCGAGGCCCGCGTCGCGGGCCGCGCCGGTTGCGATGTCGACCACCTCGGCCAAGCCCCCGAACCCGGCGTCGAAGAGGCGCTGCGTGACCGCGTCGAGGAGTTCCCCGATCCGGGCCTTGGGTGGATCGGCCCACGCCGGCAGGGGGATGAGATCGATCTTGCGTCGATTCAACCGCTGCGAGACGATCTCGGCCCCGAGTCCACGCTCGGCGAGGCGCCGCACGGTCAGGGCGGCCGCGGCATCGAGTGCCGCGTCCTCGGTCCCGGTTGCGTCGCGCCGGTACACGAGGCGCGGGCCGGTGTCGTCCACGGCGAACACCTCCGAGCCGCGATTGAGCGCAAGCACGAGCCGTCCCGGCGGCCGGGGCCGTGCCTGCAGCTGGGCGTCGATATTTTCCAGGTGGGTGCCGCTCACGACCGCGACGTACGCACCGGCGGCACACAAGCGTTCGACGAGATCTCGGAGTTCGGACGCGTCAGCGTCTCGGTCCGGTACCGCCGTGCCATCCCAATCAAACACCACCGCTTCGAACCGGCGGTCCAACGCGTTCACGTCGCCGGCCATCGCGTTAGACGCTTCCCGTGCCAATGCCGAGGGCCGAGGCACCGGGCCTCCCCTGGAACGATGTCCGCTCAGGACGCGCTGGTCGCCTCGTCGCACCACGGCCACCAGCGATGCGACGATTGGGGTCGCGTCGGCTCGTCATCCGCGGAGGTCGTGGCGTTCGAAGGACACCACCGCGGCGACGTACGCGGCGACCGTGACTGCTGCGAGGACGAGTGCGCTGTCCCAGCTGAGTCCTCGGGTCAGTTGGTTGTCGCCGACAGCCCAATAGAAGGGGGACAACACCCGCCAGGTCTTGAGCCAGGAGACGACCGGCGCGAGGGAGCTGAGGAGATACGCGGCCGCGGCCAGGGCGGTCGTGATGCCGAGGGCTGGGCCCCGTTCTCCTCGGGCGGCGCCGACGGTGAGGGCGACGCAGCCGAAGCTGATCCCGAGCAGGAATACGCCGAGGGTCGTCGTTGCGAGGTGCCAGGCGTCGAGGCGAAGATCGAACGCGCGGCCGGCGAGCATGCAGGTATAGGTCGCGACGCACACGATGCCGGCTTGGCTGATCATTGCTGCCGTCTTCTCGGTGAGGATCCGTCGGCGTGAGAGCGGCAACCCGACGATGAGGTCGAGACGACCGGCTTCTTCTTCTCCGGCGATGGCCGAAGCGCCGTATCCGATGGTGAGCAGCAGCACGATCAGGGGCAGGAAGTTCGCGTAGAGGTTCGCGTTCGTCCAGCCGTCGGGGCTGGTGATCGAGCCGTTGATGCCGAACAGCGCGGCGATGCCCGGTGACTGCGCGATCGTCGTGTCGAGGCCGGTCGAGTTCTTGAACGCGGGGTAGAGGGCCACGATTACCAGGGTGTAGAGGCCGAGACCCACCGCGTAGCCGATGAGGCTCCTGCGTCGTGATCGGAGGTCGAGCTGGGCGACTTCAGCTGTCATGCGTCGGACCCTCGGTGGCCGAGGGCGGGTCGCCGCCCGGCGCGGTGTGGTAGTAGCTGAGGAAGAGGTCTTCGAAGTCGGCTGGGTGTGCCTGGATGCTTCGCGTCTGGTGGTGTGCCGCCTGTTTCACGACAGCATCAACGGAGCCCATCACCGCCAACTCCAGCGCGCGTGCCGTCCGCGTGCACGCTACGTACGCCTGGCAGGCGACGGAATTCGTCGGGGTTCACCGGTGCGGCGAACTCGAAGCTGACCCGGACGGGTGCCTGCGTCTGGAGGTTGGCGATCGTGTCGATCACCACCAGCCGGCCGTCGCGGATCAATGCCACCGACGTCGCGACGTGTTGGACCTCGTCGAGGGAATGCGACGACAAGAAGACTGTGCAGCCGTTCGCCGCGGTCTCGTGCAGCAGCTGTTGGAACTGTTCTTGCATCAGTGGGTCGAGGCCTGCGGTCGGTTCGTCGAGGATGAGAAGCTCAGGGTCGTGCATGAACGCGAGCAGCAGGCCGACTTTTTGGCGGTTGCCTTTCGACAATTCGCGGATGGGCCGATCCAGTTCGATGCCGAACCGCTCGACGAGACCTCGGGTAGTCGAGCGGTTTGCGCTCCTCCGGGCTCGTGCGAACGCGTCGACGTGGTCGCGGCCCGTCAACTTCGGAAAGAGCTGCAGGTCGCCCGGTACGTAGCCGGTGCGGTGGTGGATCTCGAGGCTGTCGCGGCGGCTGTCGAGACCGAGGAGCCGCACCGTCCCCCGGGTCGGGCGCTGGAAGTCGAGCATGGTGCGGATGGTGGTGGATTTCCCTGCGCCGTTGGGGCCGAGGAAACCGAAGACTTCGCCGGCAGCGACGTTGAAGTCGAGATCCTCGACGCCCCGAGCCGTGCCGTAGCGTTTCGTGAGTTCCCGGACCTCGACCACCGCGCCCACAAGGCGAGCCTAACGATCGGGCCGTGCGGGTTTTGGGGTGTCCTCGATCTGGCTGAGCAGTCTGCGCGTCTGGCTGGCGATCTCGAGGTCTTCGCGGGACTCGACCACCACGGTGCGGACCGCCGCGCCGGGCGCGGAGATGTCACGGTCGGCGGGTTCGGTGGCCTCGTTGTGCTCGGGGTCGAGTCGCACCCCGAGGAAGTCGAGGCGGCACGCCACTTCGGCGCGCACTTCTGGCGAGTGTTCCCCAACCCCGCCGGTGAACACGAGGACGTCGAGCCCACCGATCGCGGGGGTCATCGCGGCGATCTCGCGGGCGAGACGATGCAGGTACACGTCGAACGCAAGGACCGCGGTGGCGTCGCCTCGCCCACGGCGGGCCACGACGTCGCGCATGTCGCCCGAACCACCGGCCAGCCCCATCAGGCCCGACCGTTCTTCGAGGCCCCGGTTGATCTCGTCGAAGCCTCCATCACTGTTCGCGATCAACCACAACACGAGGCCCGGATCAAGCGCGCCGGAGCGGGTAGCCATGACGAGGCCATCGAGGGGCGTGAATCCCATGGTGGTATCGAGCGAGCGTCCGCCTCGCGCCGCGCACAACGAGGCGCCGCTCCCGAGGTGACAGCTGACGACGCGCAGAGCCCCGGTGTCGTCACCGATCAGGTGGCCAGCGCGGCGGACGGCGTAGGCATGCGAGAGTCCGTGGAAGCCGTAACGGCGAATCGGCCACCGGTCCCGCCACTGCGACGGAAGCGGATAGGTCGTAGCCTCACGCGGCATCGCAGCGTGAAACGCGGTGTCGAAACACGCGACCTGGGTCACGCCGGGGAGCACCACGCGGTGGAACGGACGCCGTCGAGTCCGCGCTGTTGGTGCAATGGCGCCAGCCCGCCGAGTGCCTCGAGCGCACGTTCCACAGCGTCGTCGATCACGACTGGGCCGACGAAGTCCTTTCCGCCGTGCACGATACGGTGTCCGACGACATCGGCGGACCCGTGGCGGGCGACGAACGCCTGCAGGTGCTCCCGCGTATCGGCTCCTCCAGGCCAATGCTCGACCGTGGTGCGGCCGACCACGGTGTCATCCGCGCCGAGCAGGGCGAGCTTCAGACTGCTCGACCCCGCATTGATGACCAGCACCCGCATCAGCGCATCACGACCCCGGGGAGGCGGCGTCGCTGTTCGTATCGGCACGCCGACGGGGTCCAGCCACGCAACTCCGAGGGGTCAACGCCTGGTTCGGTGCCGTAGCGGCAATGTTCGACCATCGCATCGCGGAGCGCTTCGCCGCGGCCCGTCCGCTCACGCGGGTTCGGCCGGAACCATCACGACAGGTAGCTGACCGTGGTGGAGAACCTTCAGGGCGGTGGCACCGAGACGCAGCCCGGTGATCCCACCCAATCCCCGGGACCCGACGACCAGTAGTCCGGCCTGTTCTCGGATCGCGGTATCGGTTAGCGCCACCACGGCATCGCTATCGACCACCAGGGCCCGCGCCGCGATCCCCGCGCTCCGCAGCGGCGCCACCCATTCCTCGCCGTGCTCACGGGCCGCCTGATACCAGCTGTGCGGATCCGAATGCGGAACCCACTCGGCGAGTGGTTCCTCCGCATGGACCGCGATCACCTCCGTCGCGACCGCCGCGGCGATCTGTGTGCACCAGGCCAGCGCCCGGAGACTGCCGTCCGACCCGTCGACCCCGACCACGATGGGTGCGGGCCACGCCGATCGGGTCGCGGCCGGGATCGCCGCGAGCGGGCGGCGGGTGTGGTGCACCAGATGGTGGGTCACGCTGCCTAAATGCAATGCGTGGGAATGGCCGCCCATCCCCCGCGCCCCCACCACGATGAGGTCGGCTTCCTCGGCGTCGGCTGCGGTGAGAAGCTGCTCGCGTGGGTCTCCGTCAAGCAGCGCCGCACGATATGGCAGCTTCGCTGCTCGTGACATTTCGCACCACTCGTCTTCGAGCCGGCCGCTCGCCTCCCGGCGCAGCACGTCGTGCTCGGCGGGTGAGACCTCCGCGAACGTGGGTCGCCACGCCGACGCGACGACAAGCTCTCCATCGAGGGCGAGCGCGAAGCCGATCGCCCAACGCAAGGCGGCCTGGCCACCCACCGATCCGTCCGTACCCACGAGAATCCTCACGGCAGTCCTCTCACCCCAGGCGCGACGGACACCCCATTATCCAGCACGCGGAGCCCCGTGGCCGGGCGGCGGTCGTGATGGTCGCGAGGCTGTTCGTGATCCCACAGGATGGTCAGCCGGTGAGATCCGCGGGTGTCGTCTTCGGCGGGCCAGCAGCGTCCGCATCAAGATCTATACCGCTCGCTCCTCGAGACCCACGCATCCAGCACCGCCAACGTCGTCTCCGGTAGGGCAGCATGCTCCGGGCCGGGGCGGCTCGAACGTCGACCACGAGCGGCCGCCATCGGGGGGTCCGCCGGACGGGCCTAGGGTCTGGGATGGCCTGACGAAACCCCGAAGGAGGCGGCAATGAACGAGGCGGATGGCCGGCCCACGGCTGTGTTGCGTTCGGAGCACGCGGTGTTGCGGCATGAGGCTGCGCACCTCGCTCGGGTGGCCGGCGCGCTGTCGGAATGGTCTGCGTCCGACATTCCCGAACGGCTCGCCGAGATCCACGGGTTCTTGTACGGCCGGCTCCTTCCCCACGCCGAAGCCGAAGACGCGGTGCTGTACCCGATGATGGACAAGGTGCTGGGCGCCCACCAGGCAACCGCGACGATGACCGCTGACCACGACGCGATCCACGAGCGGACCGACGCGCTCGCCGCGGTGATTTCCACGATCGGCGGGGTCCACCCACACTGCCGGAGGCCGAGGCGTTGCGGGAGCATCTCTACGGGTTGTGGGCGATCGTCGATCTGCATCTCGACAAGGAGGAACGGATCCTCTTCGCGATGTTGGACCAGCGGCTCTCACCGGCGGATGCCCGCACCTTGACCGAGAAGATGGAAGCGTTCGCGGGTTCGCGTTGAGCCGCGCCGAACGCCGCCGCTGCGGGATACACCGGCAAGGGGACGGATCATGACCGTTGTCCATCGAGTCCTTCCCGCGACGCCTATCCGCTCCTTGGGGGAGTACGTCGAGGCAGGAGGAGGTCGGGGGCTCGCGACGGCTCGGGACGCCGACCCGGGAGCGCTGATCGCGGAGTTGGAAGCCTCGGGTCTGCGCGGTCGGGGTGGGGCGGGTTTCCCGACCGGACGCAAGTGGCGCACCGTGCTCGCCAATCGGGGCGAGCTCGAGTCGGCCTCGGTGGTGGTCAACGGCGCCGAAGGCGAGCCGGGTACTTTCAAGGACCGGGCGATCCTGCGCGCCAACCCGTACCAGGTGCTCGAAGGTGCGTTGATCGCGGCGCGTGCCGTCGCGGCCGACCAGGTCATCGTCGCGCTCAAACGGTCGTTCGCGACCGAAGCCGCGCGAGTCCGTGCTGCGATCGATGAGGTCCGCCGGGCCGGCTGGGCCGCAGGGATAGAGGTCGGGGTCTTCGAAGGTCCCGGTGAATACCTCTATGGGGAAGAGACCGCGCTCCTCGAAACGATCGACGGCCGGTGGCCGTTCCCCCGGATCGCTCCGCCCTACCGGCGCGGTGTTCGCGAAATCGTCGAAACCGAAGCCGACCTCGGAACCGCTAGTGGCCTCGCCGCGGACGTGGAGATGGCCGGCCCGACTCCCGAGACGATCGCTTCGCCGACCCTGGTCGATAACGTCGAGACCCTCGCCAATGTCGCGCGCATCATCGCCGACGGTGAGGCGTGGTTCCGCATGGACGGCACCTCCGAATCGCCCGGCACCATCGTCTGTACCGTCACCGGCCATACCCGCCGCGCTGGCGTCGGCGAAGTCGTGATGGGAACCCCACTCCGCGAGGTACTCGACGCGATCGGTGGCGGACCCCGACCCGGGCGCCGCATCACCGCCGTCTTACCCGGAGTGTCCAACGCGTTCATCTCCGAAGACCAGTTCCATGTGGCGGTCAGCTACGAAGGATTCGCCGCGATTGGCAGCGGCCTCGGATCCGCCGGGTTCGTCGTCTACGACGACACCGACGACCTCACCGCCGTCGCGGCAGGGGCGTCGCGGTTCCTCGCAGTCGAATCGTGTGGCCAGTGCGTGCCCTGCAAACAAGACGGCCTCGCGCTCGCTGAGCTCCTCGCGAAGCTGTGTCGCTCCCAAGCCCACACCGCCGACCTCGAGACGATTCGGCGACGCCTCGACACCGTGACCATCGGGGCCCGATGCTCGCTCGCCACCCAACAACAAACCATCGTCCGCAGCCTCCTCGACCGGTACCGCGCCGACGTCGACGCCCACCTCGCCGGGGACG
Organism: uncultured Actinomycetes bacterium; assembly: GCA_963775795.1. Taxonomy (GTDB): domain Bacteria; phylum Actinomycetota; class Acidimicrobiia; order IMCC26256; family DASPTH01; genus CAVZKC01. The sequence continues at coordinate 15,661 of CAVZKC010000001.1, forward strand.
CGCTCCCAGTCGAACCGGAGATCATCGCCGAACTCCTCGCCATCGACGACGACATCGCCCACGTCGACGAACGCCACCGGCACAAACAACCCGACTGGAGCTACGACGAACACTGGTCGGGCGCATCACCTGCCGATCTCCACGCCGATCACCGCGCCCACGACACACCCACGTAACCCGAGACATTCGTGTGCGCGTGGGCTCAGGTGAAGATGATCTGGCCGCCGGCGGCTTTCTCGTAGAACTCGCCGACGGTGATGATGTCTTCGATCTGGTCGACGAAGTCGTCTTTCGAGAACCCGAACATGTCGACCGAGGCTTTGCACGCGTACATGCCGGCGCCGGTATCGCCGATCATCTCGATGAACTCGTGGATCGGGGGGATGTCGAGCTCTGCCATCTTCTTTTCCATCATCTTGGTCGCGATGGCCGACATGCCCGGGCAACACGCCGACCAGGCTGGCGATGTGCATGCCGGGATTGCCGACGGTGGCGACCTTGATGTGGTCGGTGCGTCGACGGTGGATCGCGTCGAGGCCGAAGAACGTGAAGAAGAGGTTGGCGTCGATCCCTTCGGCGCGGGCGCCGTTGGCCATGATCAGCGCCGGATAGATCCCCTCGAGCGATCCTTTCGAGATCACGATCGACACCTTCGTGATGCTGTCCGCCATCAGGGTTCCCTCCTCGTCAGATGCAGCCGCGGGGCTTGGGGATGCCGGCGATCTTCGCCGCGAGTTTCGCCGGGCCTTTCGGGAAGAGCTGGTAGAGCTCTTTGATCGACACGCCCGATGTCTTGCCGAGCGCACGGACCGTCGGACCACTGCCCTTCTCGAAGTACTCCTTGCGCATGAAGTTGATGACCTGCCAGTGCTTCGGCGTCAGGGGGTCGATTCCTTCCTGCTTGGCGATCTCGACGGCGATCTGCCTCGGTCCACTGGTCGGGTTGCTCGAGGAAGCCTTCGTCGTTGACCGCGACGTCGACACCCGCGATCGTTGCGGTGGGCATTGGTCTCGCTCCTTCTTCAGGTAGCCCGTCGGCGGGAATGTCCTTGCCGGCGACGGGCATGTCGGGCGTGATGCCAGGGATGTCACGGCCGGGCAACAAGGCATGCCAGTAGAACCACTGGAACATCAACTTGCCGAGATGATTGAGCCGCGACTCCTTGAGCAGCGGCACGCCCACCCGGGCGGGATAGTGCCCACCGACCGGCTCGTGGTCGTAGTTGAAGTCGATGAGCATCGCCTTGTGGAAGCCGGTCTCGATGAAGCAGTTGGCGTGCCCGTCGTAGGAGGCGTCGAGCTCCTCACCGCGCAGGAAACGCTGAATGTTCTCCACGAGGGTCTCTCCCTCGAAATGCGTCACCGATCCGGCCTTCGAGATCGGCAGGCTCGCGGCGTCGCCGATCGCGAACACGTTCGGCTTCGCCTTCGACTGCAGCGTGTGCTCGTCGGTGGGCACGAAGTCGAGGTCGTCGCCGAGGCCCGGCGACGCGCCGACGTAGGCGGCGCCGCTGTGCACGGGCACCACGACCGCGAGGTCGAAGCGGCACTTCGCGTTCGTCGTAGCCGATGAGTCGCCCACCGTCGCCGTCGACCTCACCCGTGTTGAACTCCGTGACCAGCTCGATCCCGCGCTCGGCGAGCATCCCGCCCAGCGCCTTCGATGCGGTCGGCGTCGTGAACGCGCCGTCGAGCGGGCGTCACGTAGGTGATCGTGACCCGGTCGCGGATGCCACGCTCGTGGAAGTACCAGTCGGCGAGGAAGCAGAACTCGAGCGGCGCGACCGGGCACTTGATCGGCATGTCGACCACATTGACGACCAGGCGTCCACCTTCGAACGTCGCGAGCTTCGCCGCCAACGCGGCCGCGCCGGGAAGGTCATAGAAGGTGAACACCTTCTCCATCCAGCCCGGACCGGTGAGCCCTTCGGTCTCCTCGGGCACGAGGCGCGATCCCGACGCGACGACGAGCACGTCGTAGTCGAGCATCGACCCGTCGAGGAGATGCACCCGATCGGCGCCGAGGTCGACATGGTCGATCCCACTCTGGTGGTACTCGATGCCGGCATGAAGTTGACGCGACCGCGACCGGACGATCTCCTCCGGATCCGCCAAGCCGAAGGGGACGAACAGCAGGCCAGGTTGGTACACGTGGTTGATTGTCGGCATCGACGACGGTGATCGACGCTTCCGACTCTGGTAGCGCCTTACGGAGGCGGTTCGCCGTGAGGGTCCCGCCCGTGCCGCCGCCGAGGATGACGATTCGTCTGATCAGTCCTCAACCACTACGGATCTGCGGTGGCGGCTCAGTAGGGCCCAAACGACCCTGTTCGCCAGTACCAGGACTCCCGATACTGGCGCCATGGCACATTTCGCCGACGTCATCGACGACCTGCGAGCACCCACCCGCGACCTACGGCGCGCCCAGTCCGAAGCCTGGAAAGGCTTTGGTGCGCTCCACGACGCGGCGGTCGCCGACGGTGCCCTCCCCGGGCGCGTCAAGGAACTGATGGCGCTGGCGATCGCAGTGGTCAAACAATGCGACGGCTGCATCGCCTACCACGCGGAAGCCGCCGCCCGCCTCGGCGCGACCGCAGACCAGGTCGCCGAAACCCTCAGCGTTGCCCTGCTCATGGACGGCGGCACCGCGACCGTCTACGGACCACGCGCGTTCGCCGCCTACCAGGAATTCGCCGCCGAGCACGCCGCCCAGCCTGCTTAGTTGAAACCGCGTGTCCGAAGCGCTTACAGCAATCGACGAGGTCCCATTCCCTTCCCACCGGCTCCAATACTGCATGGGCATTGCGCTGGTTGCGCAAGCCGGGCTGGCGTGCCCGCACCGCATCGTCGATTGCGACCCAGACGCCGTCCGGGGTCGGCACCTCACGCTCTGCTCCCTCTGTTCATTCCACAGGAGCGGAGCCCACTTGCCGACACGTGTGCCACCCGCCGCTCCGCCGAACGCGGAAGAAGACGGGGGAGCGCCTCAGGTCGTGTGGGCAGGACCTTCGGCTCTGGTCACGTCGGACGGTCCGGCCCGATAATCACACGGGAGGAACGTCCAACCCGAAGGGAGATCCGAGAATGCTGATGCGATTTGACCCTTTCCGCGAAATCGACCGCATGACTGAGGAGGCGTTCCGGCCGTCCCGTTGGTGGCAGGCATCGGAGTGATCGGCACGTCAGCATCAGTCTCGACCAGGGCGTTGGCGGTGCTCCAGTAACCAGCATCGGCGACAAACACTCCGATGGTCATGTCGTGGCCGGTGTCGGCCAGGTTGTCTGTCGATGCGGTCACCATCGGGCAGAACTGGGTTGTGTCATTCGCTGCGTTGGTGACCTCCGCGGCGATCACGACATGGTCCTCGGTGACCGCCGCCTGCGCGTTGTAGCCCTGCACGAAACGGTTTCGGGCTCGGAGCATGCGACTGTCTGGATCGGTGACGTTGGCGTGACGGTCCTTGCCTTTGCGGCCCTCACGCGCAGGTTTGCGGCCTGGGAGCTTGCGTCCCTGCTCGGCTTCCTTCGCGGCCCGCTCGGCCATGTAGGACTCCCAGTCCCCAGCACCAGCATCGTCGAGTTGGCGTAGCGCTTCGCGCAAACGGGACCGACGACCTCCACGATCCGCCCACCGCGGCGGGAGCTCATCACCACGGCGTTCCCCGAACCGGTCGTCTTCGGCGGTGTCGACCGCGTCGGCTTCCGCGAGGATCTCCGCGGCGATTTGACGGCGAGTGCGATTCGACCACGCAGACGCGTTCGCCTCGACCTTGGTGCCATCGATCGCCACGACCCCCGATTGGACCAGGCCCTCGGCGACACACAAACCCAACACCTGTCCGAACAGTTCCCTGATCGCTTCCTCGTGCCGACGGCGGAACCGGGCCAGGGTCGCGTGATCCGGACGCTGGTTCGCGCTCAACACCCGGAACGCGACGTCCTCCACACAACGGCGTTCCACACGACGACTCGAGCGTTCCCCCACGCAATACGCGTACAGCAACACCCCGAGCATCATCGCTGGCTCGTAGACCGCACCGCCGCGGCCGTCGGACCGGTAGTCGGCATAGAACGCCGACACGTCCAACTCCGAGACCACGTCGAGCACGAACCACGCCAAATGCTCCCCCGGCAACCAGTCCGCCACCGACGGGGGCATCAACCACAACTGATCCCGGTCGACCTCACGAACGTTGACTGTCACCCCCAAATTCTCTCCCTGAACCGCCCCGGGAAAGTTGCAGGCTCCATTCCTTGAGAGGATGGAGTCATGTCAGATCGATCGAAGCGTTACCCGCCGGAGCTGCGTGAGCGGGCGGTTCGGATGGTGTTCGAGCACCAGGGCGAGTACTCGTCGCAGTGGCGTGCGATCTGCGCGATCGGCGAGAAGCTCGGGGTGCATCACGAGAGCTTGCGGATCTGGGTGCGTCGCGCCGAGGTCGATGAAGGGCGCCGGCCTGGGCTCACGACCGACGAACGGGCCCGGCTGAAGGAACTCGAGCGTGAGAACCGCGAGTTGCGCCGCGCGAACGAGATCCTCAAGTCGGCGTCGGTTTTCTTCGCGACCGAGCTCGACGGTCGAACCAGGAAGTGATCGCCTACATCGACGCGCACCGTGCCACGTTCGGGGTCGAGCCGATCTGCAGAGCCCTGCAGTTCGCCCCGCGTACGTACTGGGCCGCGAAGGCGCGACCGGACTCGGCTCGACACGTTCGTGATGAGGTGTTGCGTCACGAGATCGTGCGGGTGCATCGCGAGAACTTCGGGGTCTACGGGGCGGACAAGGTGTGGGCCCAGCTCAATCGCGAAGGCCAGCGGGTCGCGCGTTGCACGGTCGAGCGGCTGATGCGCGACCTGGGCCTGCACGGCGTGGTGCGCGGCAAGAAGCACCGCACCACCGTCGCCGACGAGACCGCGGTGCGGCCGCGGGATCTCGTGGATCGGAACTTCACCGCGGCGGCCCCGAACCGGTTGTGGGTCGCGGACCTCACCTACGTGCGGACCTGGTCAGGTTTCGTCTACGTCGCGTTCGTCACCGACGTGTACTCGCGGATGATCGTCGGCTGGCAAGCATCCCGATCGCTACGCACCGACCTCGCGCTCGACGCGCTCGAGCAAGCGATCTGGTCACGTCACCGCGCCGGCCACAACCTCGATGGTCTCGTCCATCACAGCGACAGGGGCGTGCAATATCTCGCGATTCGCTACACCGAACGCCTCGCCGCCAACGGCGTCGTGAACTCGGTCGGCTCACGCGGCGACAGCTACGACAACGCACTCGCCGAGAGCATCAACGGGCTCTACAAGACCGAACTCGTCCGCAACAAAGGTCCCTGGCGCGGCCTCGACGACCTCGAGCTCGCCACCCTCGAATGGGTCGACTGGTTCAACCACCGCCGCCTCTTCGAAGACCACGGCCGCATTCCGCCGGCGGAGTTCGAAGCGATCTTCTACCGTCAGACGAGTTCACGCCGCGAGGCTGAGACTCAAACCCGCGAGCCTGCATGAAACCCGGGGCGGTTCACGACGCACAACGGTTGCGGTTCTTGGCTAGCGAACTTCGACGAACACACCCGAACGGGAGCGTCCGCGGGCTTCTCGCGGGCTCGGCGACTTCCAGCGAGCTCCGACACGGCTCGTCGTTGACCCTGCTGCGCCGACTTGGGGTCGACCTCAGGGGGCTGAACGGACACAGCCGTTGAGGCGACAGATCGCCGGCTATGTGCGCCCCTGGTGCTCGCCGCTCGGCGTTGTTCTGTGCGGCCAGCCGGCAAGTGTCGCTGCGCTGCCAAGGCTGCCCTTTTGATCACCGCCGGCGGAGACAGCGGGTGAACCAGTGAGCGCTCTCCGAAGAGTGCGGAGCTTTGACGAGGCTCGGGTCGTGGTCCTCGATCGCGGAGAGCACGGTGCGCGCCGAGGGTGCGACGAACGTTGTGTCGCCGATGACGATGGTCGGCACGGTTTCGTAGCCGCGCGCGACTGATCTCACGAACGCTGCATCCTCGGGGTTGGCCCAGATGTCGTGGAGTCGCAGGCTGACACCGGCGCGGCGGAGTTTCCGGACGAGGGTCGCCGAGATCGGGCATCCCGAGCGTGTGTAGAACTCCACAAACTGATCGTCGAGCTGATGATCGGCTGCGTCGTTGGCTTCGTCCACGTGTGAGGGAACCCGTCGCGGCGTGAACGTCTTCCGTGCTCACACGATTCGCACACGATTCGCCACGCGGGAACATTCGTTGGAAGTGAGCGCAAGCGCGCCGGGTTCCCGTGCCGGGGGACAACGGGTCCGCAGGACGGAGGAGTAGGTCATGGGTTCAGTGCAGAGTGCGCGCACTGCGCGACTTCGCGGCGTAGTGGTGCGCGGAGCGGTCTTCGGCATGATCGCTGGGATGATGATGGCGATGGTCGCCATGGTCGCGGCGGTGACCTACCAGCATCACGGCTTCTTCACGCCGTTGTTCCACATCTCGGCGTTGACCGGCACGCCGACGGCGATGATGACGTCGATGATGCACGCCGCCGCGGGCGACAACTTCTGGTTCACGCCGGGCGCTGCGCTGGCCGGGCTCGTGATCCACATGGTCACCGGCGCGATGTTCGGCGTCGGGTTCATGGTGCTGGCGACGCGGGTGCCGCGTGCGTGGCTCGTGCCGGCCGGTGCGATGTACGGCTTGGCCGTGTTCGCGTTCTCCGCGTTCGTGGGCCTGCCGGTCGCGGCGGCGATCAGCGGCGCGGGCGACAGCATCTCCGACATGGGAACCATGGTCGGGTACGGCACGTTCGCGCTGGAGCACGTCGTGTTCGGCATGACCCTCGGTGTGCTCGCGTTCGTGACCGCTCCCCGTGTGGTGCGACGGCCGCAGCCCGAACGCGAGCTTGCGTCCTCGGCGGCCTGAGGCGTGACCCGCCCGGCAGACCGGGCTGCCCATCGACCTGAGGGCCGGAGGGAAGGCTTCGGTCTCTGGGCGGGTTCCCTCCCTGTCGGAGCCATCGAGCCGGGAGACGTGCGTGACCGAGGTGCAGGGGCCCACGATCGTGGGGACGGCGACGGCCAGGGGCGAAGCGATCCTGGCGACCACCCGGGCGTTGTGCCCGGTGTGTCTGGCGGTGTGCCCGGCGGAGTCTCTGGAACGCGACGGCAAGGTGGTGCTGCGGCGCACCTGTCCGGACCACGGTGTCCGGGAGAGCCTCGTACTTTCCGACGCCGAGTGGTGGAAGTGGAGCCGGAAGTTCCTCCGGCCGGGTCGGCGCCCCGAGCCGGCGACGGCAACCGAGCACGGGTGTCCCTATGACTGCGGCTTCTGTCCGGAGCACGAGCAGCACGCGTGCGTGACGGTGTTCGAGATCACCGAGTCGTGCAACCTGGCATGTCCGGCGTGCTTCGCCGGCGACGCACACGCAGTGCACCGTTCACTCGACGAGATCGACGAGATGGCAGCAGCACTTCTCCGCGCCGAAGGTGGCAGCGCCGACGTCGTCATGTTGTCGGGTGGCGAGCCGACGCTGCACCCACAGTTCCTCGACATCGTCGATCGGATCGGCACCCTGCCGGTGCGGTACGTCATCGTGAACTCCAACGGTGTCCGCTTCGCCCGCGAACCCGAACTCGCCCGACAGGTTGCCGAGCGGGGCGCGCTCGGTGTACCTGCAGTTCGACGGTTTCGAGGCGTCGACGTACGAGGCGCTGCGCGGTCGAAGCGATCTCCTCGACACCAAGCTCGCAGCCCTCGCGAACCTCGAGGCCGCGGGTGCACGTGTGGTGCTGGTGGCCACGATCGTGAAGGGCGTGAACGACCACGAGATCGGTGCCGTCGTGCGCTTCGGGGCCGAACATCCTGCGGTGCGGGCTGTGTCGCTCCAGCCGCAGTTCGGCGAGGGCCGCTTCGTAGCGTTCGACGCGATGGACCGGATGACGATCACCGACGTGATCGACGGCGGTCGATCGCGACAGCGGGCTGTTCACCCGCGAGGACTTCGTGCCGGTGCCGTGCTGCGACCCGATGTGTACGGCGGCCACGTATGCGTACGTACGCGACGGCAAGGTCACCCCGGTGACGCGTCTGGTGCCGGTCGAGACCTACCTCGACTACCTGAGAACTCGGCGATGCCGAATCTCTCGGAGGCGTACAGGGAGGACATGGAGGAGATGCGCGACGTGCTGTTGCGCCTCTATTCGAAGCGGTTCACCGCCCGGCACCGAACGGCAGGCGAGCGCGTTCTTCTGCGCCTGTGAACCACTGCTCGACGAGTTCGACTCGGTGGACGACCTCTCCGACCACGTGTTCGCGGTGACGATCGAGGGATTCATGGACCGCCACGTTTTCGACGTGTCGCGCGTGACGCGTTGCTGCATCCAGGAAGCGTTGCCCGACGGGCGCATCATCCCGTTCTGCGCGTACAACACCCTCTACCGGTTCGCGCCCGACCACCGACCACGTCCCTCCCGGCGTCCCGCCCGGTGATGCGTCCGGAGCTGCGTCGTGACCACCCCCGTTGCGCCGCTGCCCGACGCGCCGCTCGCGCTGAAGTGCGCCTGCGCTGACCTGTGGTCGCACCCGATGGCGCAGCTCCTCGCCGGCCCGGCGCTGCGGCCGGGCGGACGCACCCTCACGAAAGAGCTGCTCGCCGGTCTCATGCTCGGCGCACGGGGCACGGGCCCTCGACATCGGTTCGGGCACCGGTGCGACCCTCGCCGAGCTCACCGAGGGCGGCGTCCGCGCCTTCGGCATCGACTACAGCGCCACGCTCGCGGCCCAGGCGCTCGACGAGGGCCCGGTCGCGGTGGGCGACGCGGAATCGCTGCCGTACGCCGCGGGAGCCTTCGACTTGGTGTTCATCGAGTGCGTGTTGTCAGCCGTGCCCGACAAAGCGACCGCCCTCGCGCGAATGCCGACGCGTTCTCGGTCCGGGAGGCCGCCTCGTCGTCACCGACATGACGGTGCGCGGAGAGTTCCCCGAACCACTCCAGACGCTCGCGGCGTGGGCCGCGTGCGTGGGCGGCGCCTGTGCGACCGACACCTACGTCGCGCTGCTGCACAACTCCGGGTTCGTCGTCGAGCACACCACCGACGCCACGCAGGGACTGCGAGAACTGGTCGACCAGGCTGAACGTCGGCTCGCGATTTTGCGCGGCGCACTCGGGGTGGGTCTGCTCGACCAGGCCGAGGCTTTGGTGAGCAGCGAGCTCGCCCGCTACGGATTACCCGTCGCCGCGGACGGGCTCGCCGCACTGGCCGACGTGTTGTTCACCCAGGTGCGGGGCGCGATCGACGCCGGTGACCTGGGCTACGTATCCTTCGTGGCTGTGGCCGCATGATCGACGTCGTCTCCTGCCGCGTCGGCCCGCACTCCACGGGCGCGCCGACGGGCTGCGAGCTGCTCGACCCCCTGCTTCGAAGCGACCAGCGACGCGGTGACCACGCGGTCCCACGTGGGCACGACCCACCACTTCGCGGCCGCCCGCCCCGCATACCACCAGTCGAGCCCGATCTCACCCGAGTACTCGAGGCGGGTGCCGCGGGCGTCGTCGAACAAATCGAACGACTCGAACGCATGGGGTACGGGCCCACGCAGGTGCCGGAACGTGATGTGGTTCGGACGTTCGAAGTGCACGGCCTCGACGGTCTCGGCCGTGTACCCCGCCAACTGAGAGAAGTGCGACGCGATCACAAGGTCTTCACCTCGCTCCCACACCCGCAAGTGGTCGCCCATCGCCGCGGGGGTCCGCCCGAGGTACGGCGCGGCCAGGTAGTCGAACACCTGCTCGCGCGGTGCCTCGAACAGCATCGTGCGCGGCCTGCAGCGGGGTGATGCTGCGGCCCCAACCAGTGTCGAGGGTCAGGCGCCCCCGCGCCATGAGCGCGACGAGCGTCCCGGCCCCGCCAACCAGACCGGTCGCGAGCACGCCCGCCAGCGCGGGCGTTCCCGGGCGCCTCACGGCATCACCGGACGGCGGCGCGCAGCCAGGAATCCATAGCTCGACACCAGGAAGGGGACGAGGTAGTTCACCGCGACCCGGACCGAAGTCGCGGTAGTGCGTCGCCGGACGCGATCGTGGAGCCCTGGTTCACCAGCGACAGGACGGTACCGACGAGGAGCGCGACCTTGACGGCAGTGCGCACGGTGACCCCACGGGCGAACAATGCGAGCGCCTCCCGAGGGGTCATCCAAGTCGGGACCTCCCGAGCTGCGGTGCGGCCAAGGGCCGCGGCTTCTGGCTTCACCATGGTCACCGTGCTCCTCATCGGGAAATGGAAGGCTCGCACGTCGAAGGGGGTTTCTGCAGGAACCCGCCGACAACGGCGAACCTTGCACCCGAGGGAAGGAATCCGGTCGATGAGCGACCGATCGACCCGTTACCGCGCCACCTGGAACGGCGCCGTGATCGCCGAGAGCGACGACGTCGTGCTCCTGGAGGGCAACGTCTACTTCCCACCGGAGGCTCTCGTCGACGAGCACTTCGACGCCATCCAGGGGCCGGTCCCTCTGCCCGTGGAAGGGCATCGCCCGGTACTACGACATCGCCGTCGACGGCTCCGTCAACCGCAGCGCCGCCTGGACCTATCACCACCCCACGCCCCTCGCTCGCCGCATCAAGCAGCTCGGTTCTGGCAAGGGGTGCAGGTGGGCGCCGTCCGGTGAGTGACCTGCCCGCCGTGATCCCGGCCGACGACTCAAGGCGCCGCGCGGCCTTCGAGCGCTACGTCGTCCCCGAACTCGAGGTGCTCACCCGTGTCGCCCGCTCGATCGTCAGCCGTCCCGCGGATGCCGAGGACCTGGTGCAGGACACACTCATGCGTGCCTACCAGGCGATCGACCGCTTCGACGGCAGTCACCCGCGTGCCTGGCTGCTCACGATCATGCGCAACGCTGAACACAACCGGCACCGCCGCCGCCGACCAGAGTTGATGCGCGACCCCGACGCTGAGCTCGCCCGCCTCCACGACGAATCGCGCGAGACGGACCTCACCGAGTCGATCATGCTGCGCGGGCAGTTCGACGAAGTCGTCCACGCGGCGTTCGCCGCACTGCCCGAGAAGCACCAGCAAGCGCTGCAACTCGTCGACATCGACGGGCTCACCCATGCCGAAGCAGCCGGGCTCCTCGGCGTCCCCGAAGGGACCGTCATGAGCCGCGTGCACCGCGCCCGCAAACGCATCCGCCACCAACTCGCCGCCACCGGCGTCGCCCCCCGCAGGAGCATGTGATGGCCACCAAACTCGCAGCGATGATGGAATGCCACCGGGTCGGCAAGGTTCTCCAGCGCTACCTCGACGGCAACCTCGACGACCACGCCACCCGACGCGTCGCCGCGCATCTCGACGCATGCCGACGGTGCGGCTTCGAGGCCACCACGTACGAGCAGCTCAAGGTCAGTCTGCACCGGGGTGCACCGGTCGACGAACTCGCACTCACCCGACTGCGCGCCTTCGCGGACACCCTCACGTCGGGCGAACCGTCGAGCAGCTGAAGGTCCGCAACGAACGCAGGCAGCCCGCGATCGGAGGCGTCGAGGAGCCCAGATCGCCTCAAGTTGCTCCTCCAAGCGACCTGATCATTCGCGTCACGCCAGACCTTCGTGATCACGCCCGAGCCATCGCGCACAGAACGCCCCACCCGAACATTCAGACGCCGACGATGCCGGGGAGCGCAGATCGGCAGTGACGTCGGTGTGCTCGGGTTGCCTGCGGTGTAAGAGCGGGTCGGTTGGTTACGTCCGCTTGGTCTTGAAGTGTTTGAGAGTCTGCGCGGCGTGGGTTCCAGCGTTGCGGGCGTAGCCGTTGGTGGCGTAGGAACTGTGCGCTCGGCCAGCGGCTGCAATAGACGCGGCGCTGAGCGCTTCGGAGGTGGGCTTGGTCGTGTCCCAGCCGCAGACGAGGTCGCCACTGACGCACGAGCTTCTGGACTTTGTCTGGATCTGTTCGGGAAGATCACCGGCAGGAAAGCCGACCCCGGGGAGTGCCAGGCTTGTCGCGTAGACGCCGAGACCGTTGAACTGGCGTGACGCGCTCCCCCAGACGTAGGGCGCGCGACCCAGTCGTTGCGGATCGGCGATCAGTTCGACCGCGGCGATCCTGCTCAGGATTGCGGGCTGTGCGGTGCCGACCGCGACGAGTGCGCGGTTGGCGACCATCGCGCCCTGGGAGTAGCCGAACAGGGTGATCGGCTCGCGGGGACAGGCGGCTACTTGACGCTGAAGCGTCTGGGTCAGCGCGTCGATCCCAGTCTTTGCCCCCGCGTAGTAATGGGCCGGGCTCGACAATGCGACTTGAAACCCCAGCGACGGATAGTCGATGGGCGCCACGTCGACGCCTGCTCCGACAAGATGTCGGAAGCGTTTGATCGCGACGTAGACAGTCACACCGAGGCCGCCCGCTGTGGTCGAGGTTTCGCCGCTGCCACGAACACCGATCGCGAAGACCTTCGCACAGTTCGGCGACGTGGCCGCGCCCGCCTGCACTGAACCGAGCCACCCGACCGTCGACATGGAGAACGCCAACAGCACGGCTGCGAACCCGCTTGCGGCGACGAGTCTGCGCGCGTCGTCGTCCGCTCATGCGTCCATGCTGGCACGCGCGGCCTGCTATACGGTCATCGCCCGTCAGCTGGTCGCGATCGGCGCAGCCCGCCGTCGCCGACGGATCGCCGCGCACCCATCCCTGCCGATCTTGCGTACCTCCGCTCACATATTGGCGCACCGAACGTTCACGCGATCGCCAACGTGGGCCGCTCCGAACGGCACATCACGCGCACCGACCTGTCGATCCCCACCGCACGCTCATCCGGGCGATCAGCGCTGGCTGATGTGACCGTCGAATGCGATGCTGTCGGGCACGACATGTCGTTCTAGGTTTCGGGAGGTCGATATGACTGGACTCGCCTACGACGCGGCAGGTGCGGGTGAGCCCGCACTCGTGTTCTTGCACGGATGGTGCGGCGATCGCAGCTTCTTCGCCCCCCAGTTCGACTATTTCTCGGGGTCGCATCGAGTGGTGACAGTCGATCTCCCAGGCCACGGCCAGAGCGCGATTCCCGACGAATACGCGATCGATTCCTTCGCACATCATGTCGCGGAGATGGCGCGCGACCTTCGCCTCGGTCGCAGCGTCGTGTTTGGTCACAGCATCGGCGCGATGGTCGCCCTTGCGCTCTCGCAGTTAACGCCGGAGCTCGTCGTTGCAGTGGCGCTGATCGATCCGCCCCCGCTGAGCAAAGAAGTCTGGAAAGTGTTCGCACCGCAGCTCATTTCCTCGTTCACGGGGCCTAATGGGCCAACTGGACGCCGCCAGTTCGTCGAGCAGATGTTCTTGCTGACCGACGATGCAACGCGTCGCGCCCGGATCATCGAGACCATGACCGCCGTGCCCAACGACATTGCAATCCCGTTGGTTGAGGCCATGGCCGCGTTTGACGGAATGGCTGTGCTCGGACAGTGCGAAGTGCCGGTAGCGACGATCTCGTCAGCCGTGCCGACAAATGATGCCGCGTCGTTGCTTGCCGCGAACTCCACGATGACGCTCGGCCAGACGGTCGGAGCCGGCCACTTCCTACAACTCGAAGTGCCCGAACAAGTCAACCCAATGATCGAGCGATTCCTGGCCATCATTCCTGGTGGCTCGCTCGCAGTGCAATGACCACCGTCTTCCCGAGTCCGTAACTGCCTACCTCACCCACGCGGTCCGCAACCCTATCGACGCACCGAACGTTCACCTGCTCAGCGCTCAAGGCCGCCCCGATCAGGCACATCACGCGGACTCGGTACCGGCGTTTCGCGGATGACGCGGATCTGTGCGTGATCGACGGTAGCGAGCGCCTCATTCACGGCAATCTGTAGGCAGTGGAAAGCGATCCGTACATCTATCGAGCAACCGTGGGGTTGGTATCCCTTTTGGTCGGTATCCCGCTCTTCGGAGCGATGGCGATTGGCGGTTTTCGCGACCGGGGAGGTCTTCGTACGAAGCGGATTAGCCGCGGAGGCACGGGCGTCGGGGCGAGAGCCATATGAGAGCATGCGACGAGTCCGTGTTGACGGGAAGAAGCTGGCCTGCTCATGACATCTGTCGTGATCTGCGTCGCCTTGGTGGCGTGCGCGTATCTCTTGAGCCGGCGGCAGGTTCGCACATCGGATGCTTGGCGGGCGACGGCGACACCGCTTGCGTCCATTATCGGGAGCGGATTCCTCGTACTCGCGCCCCTCTTGTACGCGACGGTGGGCGACTGGGCTCCGGTCGCGATAGCCGGCATCGTCGTGTTGGGCTACGCGATCGGCTCGACGATCCGCTTCAACATCACCCACACGGAAGGACTGCTCAGTTCGGAGAAGCCCCCTCGATTCATCGTCGACGTCGAACGCGTATCGCGATTCCTGCTCGGTCTTGCCTACATGATCTCGGTCGGTTTCTATCTCCGGCTGCTCTCGGCGTTCCTGCTCCAAGCAGCCGGAGTCGACAGCACCCTCCTCGGCCGCGTCATCACGACCGCGATCCTGGGTGCGATCGCGCTCGTTGGATGGTTTCGAGGCCTCCACGGAATCGAAACGTTCGAAGTCCCCGCAGTGGATATCAAGCTCGTCATCATCGCGGGACTCCTGGCCGGAATGTTGGCGTACGCCCTTACCCACCACGCCTCGGCGCTCGATTCGTTCACTCGATATCCGATCACGGGCGACGCGCTGACGGTCGCCCGCCGTCTCGGCGGGATGATCCTGGTCGTGCAGGGCTTCGAAACCTCCCGGTATCTCGGCCGCTACTACAACCCGACGCTACGCACCCTTACCATGCGCCGCGCGCAGATCCTCAGTGGCGCAATCTACGTAACCTTCGCCGTCCTGATCGTGCCTCTCTTCGCTCATCTCGGCAGCGGCCCCCAAGAGACGTCGATCATCGATGCGGCGCGCTACGTGGCACCTCTGCTCGCGCCGCTGCTCATCGTCGCTGCCATCGCGAGCCAACTCTCAGCCGCCGCGGCCGATGCCGCGGGCGGTAGCGAAATGATTACCGAGCGCCCACGACACGAGCCCGGCAACGTGGGTTATCTCGTCGTCGCCGCCGGAGCCACGGTCGTCGTCTGGGCAACCGACGTGTTCGGCATCGTGAGCATCGCATCTCGTGCCTTCGCTGCCTACTACCTCTGCCAAGCAGTCATCGCGGTAGCTACCGCGACCCAAACACGGCCCAAGAACTACCGGCTCGTCGCTGCCGCCAACATCACGCTGTCACTCGTGCTGGCGTTCATTGTCATCGCGGCAATCCCCGGCGCCTAGACATCACGTCGCCTAACCAGCGCTACCCACCTCGCGCACGCCCTCCGCGGACAGAACGCGTGCACCGAACGTTCACGGAGGCTGCTCGAGAGGCCGCCCGATCGGCACTTCTCGCGGACGGTGGTCGTGCTCGCGTACGTCGGTGATCTGTACGCGATCGACGGTGGCGGAGCGCAATCCGAGCGGCCAATATGTGCGCGGGATGGCAATCGACGTCGCGTTCGACTTCCGGACAGACACCATCGGCCCTGACCCCGATCGCGACAGCCCCACGCTGCGCCGATACCACAGGCTCTTGTGGAGCAAGCGACTTCCGAGCGGGGCATCTTTCGACCTGTCGGATACCTACCCGGACGGGTACCTGGACCATCGCTCGGAGTCGGGGGAGTTCTCGTTGTCGAGTGATTCGGCGATCAACACCTACACGCATTGGATGAGGATGAAGCCGATCATCGACCAGTTCCCCGAGCCCGAACTCGAGGCGTTCAGGACGATCGCATACACGATCGGCGGCATGATCGTCTTCCCGAGCAACAAGATTGACGGCTACCCGACCATCAACATGGAGCGTGGGACCAACGCGGCGCATCGCGGACAGATTTGATCTGACGCTTGAGTGCATCCGCCGGCACTACCTAGGCGAGGAAAGCCCGCTCGCTCCGACGCTCTCGCGCTACGCCGCCTTCTTCGCCCTCTTCGGCGACTTCCGCGGCTACGTGACGTTCTTCTTGCTCGACGATCTCGTCGCCGACGATGGCAGCGTGAAGTTCTTCCTGCCGTTCGACGACGACTTCCCGCCCGAGGCGTGGCCAAAGGACGTTGGCGCCTATGCGGAGTACCGCCGCCGCTCGATCGAGTTCATCGAAGCCAGGAACAATCAGATCGCGCAGCTCAACGTCTAAGCCGCGAGCGCGGCCAGCCGCCACCGCTAAGAAGCCATGACTGCCGATCTCGCGCACTCCGTCCGCGCACACAACGGCGCACCGAACGTTCAGCTGCGCAGCGCTTCAGGCCGCCCCGAACGGCATAAGTGGGTGACCCCGAGTCTCGGCGACCTGCGGCTCAGACGAGCGGGGAGTCGCGGCTCCGCCGAGTGTCGATGCTGGCCCTGGGACGCGGCTACGCAGACGATGAGGTGCTGACGAGCTCGGTTCTGTCTTGAAGGAACAAGGCGGAAACCTCGGCGACGAGTTCACTGGCGTTTCGACCTGCGGCGAGAGCGTCCAGGGCGTCGGGTACGTCGAGCGCGAAGCCGTGTAGTCGTACCCGGGGATCTTCTGGGTGTCTCGTACGACGAGGCGAAAGCCAGCGCCTGTGGTCTCTCGTGGGTAGATGATCGCTACGGGAGCCGGCAGCGCGTCACCGCGGTACGCGAAGGCGTACAGGAATGTCTGGTAGATGTCGCTGCTGTCAACGCGGCGGCTGTCGTAGGGCTTGTACTTGACGTCGATCGGTACGACCTGTCTGCTGCCCCGAAGTTGCGTCCGTTCAAGAACGACATCAGGAATCACGCTGGCATATGAACGACTCCGCAACTCGTCGAACAGGATGCTGCTGTCTCGTCGCTGCCGATGAACCCGGACACCAGTACCGGTCAGGCCATCTTCGAGGAGTTGCGACACGAACTGCTCGAAGAGCAAGTTCATGTCGAGAAGAACGCGAACCTCGTGTTCTGATTCGGATCGAACAGGTCTTGGATGGCGAGGTGCCGCAATAGAAGCAGAGCCCAGGTGTGCGCTGACCGGTAGTACTCATTGCGCCGGTGGTAGTCGAGAGCCGAGGTCTCCTCGAGGACGTCATGGCCTTGCGTCTCGCACACATCCTGAAAGACGGATACCAGACTGCCTGCACGCCGTTTGACTTGCGGGTCTTCGCAGAGACGACGGGCGGCTTCGAGTCCTGCGGCAACAAGTCGATTTTCGATGACATCGGTTTCGTATTCGTCGAACCGACATGCCAGGCGATCGACTCGGCCGAATTCGCGGCGCGTCTGCTCGAGGGGCCGCAAGCGACCCCGCAGCATCGCGAGGGTCTCCTCGCGAGTGACGTAGTCGTGAATCAATCCAAGTTCGACAAGTCGTTGGACTTCGATGACCAGGAGCTGACCAACGAGGTCCAGCAAATGTCGTCCTTCAACGCCGAGCGCGCTGCGCGCCGGGAACTTTCGCAGCGATCTGACGCCCGCCGCGTAGGAGAGCATGCGGAGCACACCTTCATCGCCACCTACGAGCCGCGGAATGATCCGGATTTCGATGGCTTCGAGGCGCACGACCCCGATCCATGAGGTTGCGTCGATGCGGAGGCGGTCGCCGTGCAGCCAGTCGATCCGAAGTCGCCCTCCCTGGTTCGAGAACTGTGCGATCGCACGCTGATCACCAGCGGTGAGGCGAACGTCGGGAAGCTCGGCTGTTTCCCACTCGGAGATCTCGATCGCGAGTGGTTCGGTGCTAAGCACGTTCAACTGGGCTCGCTCTTTTTGGCTTGGAAGTCTTCGTAGACCGCGGCTACGAACGACTCCGGATCTGCGATGACGTCAGCCTGGAGAGTTTCGTTGTCGCTGTCGACGACGCCTGAGCCGAGGAGTTCCTTCAGATCTCCGTAGTTGTCGTAGGCATACTCCTGGAGTAGTGGCATCACCTCGTCGCGCATCACCCGAGCGAAGGTCTCGGGCTCCTTGATCGGTGCGCCTCCTTCCAAGAAGTAGGAGTGGCCGATCTGCTTCTCGCGTCCGTAGAGCGATCGGATCCTGTTGTTGAGTTCGTCGAGGAATTCGTCGAGCGCGAGAGGTCCGACGGTCGCGCCTTCGAGGAGATCCGAGCGGGGCATCATCTCGATGAACGCGAACCGTCTCCTGAGCGCGGCGTCGAGCAACCGCACGCTTCGGTCCGCCGTGTTCATCGTGCCGATCATGTACACGTTGTCGGGCACTGAGAAGACTTCACCGCTTTGCGGCAGCACGACGTCGATGCCACGCTTGTCGCGCTCGAGTACGGTCAAGAGTTCCCGAAGATCTTCGGGAGGTTCCCGCGGTTGATCTCATCGATGAGCAGGATGTGCGGGACGTCGGGGTTCGGCGCGGGCAGCGACACAGACTTTTCGGAAGATTCCGTCGGTCAGTGTGAGCCGGAGGCCTGAGGTGCCGTCGGCCTTCGCCGGCTTGTAGCCCTCGATGAAGTCCTCGTAGGTGTAGGACGGGTGGAAGGTGACGCTGGTCAGCCAGCCGGCTGGTAGGTCCAGCACGTCGTGGCCCTGGCGTTCTGCTGGGGGGTCGTTGCGTCCGACGAGGTCAAGGAGCCGGTACGTCTCATCCTCCCTGAGGGCGAACAGCGTTCCTTGGGAGCGATTGCTGACTGGTTCGCTATCTCGGAGAAGGTCGTCTTCCTTGATGTCATCCCAGGTCGGTCCGTCGTTGACACGGCAGACGGGCTTGAGGATCGGCGCTCGGCTGGAGCTGTCCTCGGGCCACCACCAGTCGGTGACGCGCGCGAAGTGCAACGATTCGTAGCGTCGGAGTTGCTTCGTAACCGAACACGAGATCGCCGAGATCGATGCGATCGAAGTTCGCTTCGATCTTGCCTCGGTGATATTCGACGGTGTCGTCGTCGAACATGTTCTGCCAGGACCACTGACGTGGGCTCGCGACGATCCACCAGGCGTTACGCGTTCCGGGCGTCGAAAGCCACGACTCGACTTCTCGGAACGCGTTGTCGTCGGCGAGGATCTTGTCAGGATCCTTGTCGTCTTCGACATAGTGCTGCAGCCACCAGACCGCGAATCGGCGTGCGAGATAGGTCTTGCCGGTGCCTGGTGGCCCGTAGAGCACGACCTGACGTTTGCGCTCGAGAGTTTCCTCGATCTGAGCGAAGAGCGGATCAACGGTGCCAGACACTCCGAGGCGGGGTTCGGTCTCGCTGCCGAGGATTCGCTTGTAGAGGGATTGCGGGATCGAAGCAACGGTGTCGAAGGCCCACTTCTTGACGGGCTCGATCGTACGGCTGTCTGTGTCGAACCAGTCAACGGCGACGGTGTGGCGATACTCCGACCGCTCTGGTCGATACTCGTATCCCGGCTCGATGACCCGTCCGATACCGACAACTGTTGCCGTCCCCTTGTTGGCGACGATGATGTCGCCGGGCTCGAGGTCCCGCAGCGTCCATAGCTCGTTCGCCTTCCGCGAAATATGACCCTCGTTGGTATTCGGGTACATCTCGGCGAAGGCGGCGCGGTACTCGTCCTTGGTGGCGAACGCTGTGAGATCACCGACCTTGTCCCAGCCGACGCAGATGTATCGACCCGCCATGCATTCGTCCCAGAGCCGGGCGCTCTCACCCGGCGCGATCTTGAAGACCTGCGGGCTCTTGTGTGGATTCGCCCACCAGTACAGGAACCGTTGAATCTCGTAGGGCGTCCAGCCAACGAAGTGCCCGAGACCGGTCAGGTGTTCGTGGAGCCGATGGTTCGCGGTGCACCCATGTCACCCGCCCCTTGCGGCGCCGCGAGAATCTCGGCGGTCATGCCCGATTCGACGCTGTTTCGAGTCGCCGGTCAAGGTGGACAGGCTCCCCGAGGTCGTGGTGGTAGCACCCACACAACCACAGACGTTGAGCGTGACAACGGGTTTCAACTGATCAGCGCCGGGGTGTCTCGGAACGCCAGCAGGGTGGGACACGTGGTTGGTCATCGGGAACTGGTGGTCGCTCGCACGGGGTGTCGATCTACGGCTGGGATCAGGGCCGCGACGCGGGCTTCACCACCCGCCACCCCGAGCTCAAGTCGAGCAAAGGGACCATCCAACTGCGACCCAACGATGCCGCTAGCATTCCAGACGACGAACTCCGCGACCTCGTGCGCGCCGCCCTCGACGATTGATCGCCCCGCCGCCGCCGGATCGCGGCTCGCACCCCGACCCCACACTTGACGGGATCAGTACGCACCCTTGATCACGAAGTACGCGCCGCCGATCGTCCCGGCCAGCTTCGACTTCTGCCTTGCGAACGTCTCTCCCGCGAGCCTGTGACCTGCCTTGACACGCGAAATGCCTGATCAGCGTCAACCTCCAGTTACCGCCATTCCCCTGCCGTGTCCGTCCTGAACCGCTGCTTGCGGCACGGATGTGGCACAGTCCCCTGGACGCGGGGTGGCGTGCTCTCCCGGTCAGTCGTGCTCGCGCTTCAGGACGGCTCGGGCCGTGTGCCAGCCGCACATACCGTGGACTCCGCCTCCGGGTGGCGTCGAAGACGAGCACAAGTAGAGGCCCCGGACGGGCGTTGCCCATGGCACGCGCGCCGCGACGGGGCGGGTGAAGAGCTGGCGGAGGTCACCCGCACCACCGTTGATGTCGCCACCAACGTAATTCGCATTGTGCGCCTCCAGCGCGGCCGGGCCCATCACGTGGCGTTCGACGACGCAGTCCCGAAAACCCGGCGCGAAGCGTTCGATCTGGCCTTCGACCGCGTGCGTCATTTCGACGTCGGAGCCATTGGGCACGTGGCAGTAGACCCAGGCCACCTGACGACCCGCTGGCGCACGCGACGCGTCGATAATGCTCGGCTGCACCAGGATCGTGTACGGCCGCTCAGGATGACGACCGGCCGCGACCTCAGCCTCGGCGGCCACGATCTCGGCCGCGGTTCCACCGAGGTGCACGGTAGCGGCGCGGGCAACCTCCGAAGCGCGCCACGGGATCGGTCCGTCGAGCGCGTAGTCGAGCTTGAACACGCCCGACCCATAGCGGAACCGGCGCAGCGCAGCGGCGTAACGGGACGGCAGACGATCGCCGCAAATGCGCAGCACCTGGCGTGGCGTCAGGTCGAGGAGGATCGCCCGGGCCGGGGGGACCTCGGCGAGCGAGCCGACTTCCACGCCGGTGATCACCTCTCCTCCGTACCCGCCCAGGATCCCTACCAGCGCGTCGGCGAGTCGTTGCGACCCGCCCTCCACCACTGGGAAGCCGTCGAGGTGTGCGAGTAACGACAGGAATACCCCGAAGCCGGCCGTCGCGGGCGTGGTGAGCGGGAGTGCCGAGTGCGCGGCCGCGCCCACGAGGAGGGCGGCGGCTTCGTCGCCGTCGTACCAGGTGCGTGCGAGTCCGGACGCGGAACGGAGCGCGAGACGCCCGAACCGGGCCATCGTGAACGGCGCTCGAGGAGCACCCAACGGTGAGAGCACGCCGTCAACCAGGTCCTGGCCATGTCGCACGAGCGGTTCGAACATCCGCCTGTACGCGGCGTGCGTCGTGCCCGAGTGCCGCGGCGGTCTCGTCTACGTCGCGGTTCACGAGGGCCGCACGCCCGCCATCGAGAGGATGCGCGAACGCGACATCGGGATGCACCCAGCGCGCGCCGTGCTCTTCGAGGGCCAGCCCGGCGAACGCCGGCGACACGGGCGCCAACGCGTGCACCGCCGCGCACACGTCGTGCAGGTAGCCGGCCCGCGTCAACAACTCCGAGCGGAGCCCACCGCCCGCGACGGGCGCCGCCTCGAGCACGGTGACCTTCCAACCCTCGCGCGCCAGCGTGATCGCGGCGATCAGGCCGTTGGGGCCCGCTCCCACCACCACTGCGTCACGATCCCTGCTCACGGTCGCCGCACCATTGGTGCGAGTGTGCCATCCCTCCATCGAGCGGCCCAGGAGGCTGCCGCCCGGCGGCAAGGTCGTGCTGGCACCCGACGGTTGCACGGAGCGCGCCCTCCCCTCGCGGCCGGACCCGGCCCGCCGTCGCCTGCGATCCCAGTATCCGGACTTCGGACCGCCCGGGCCGACGGGGGCTACCACCCCGACTCAGCGGCAGGCAGCACCCTCGACCCGGTGGCCGTTCCTTCATATCGTCCTTCGGAGACGGCATCGGAGGTCGCCATGCGTATCGAGTCATCGGTGACAACGCTCTCGTGGATCCCCTCGGAGGCGGTCACGGGCGCCAACAAGGGGGCGTTCGAGATCGGCTTCACGCATTACGACGACCCGCCCCCCGACGTGATCGAGAACCTCGACGCGCTCCGCGACACCGACCGGTTCCGGTTCGCGAACCGGCTCGAGGGCTGGGTCGACGTGCTCGACGGGAAGATCGTCGACGCCGGCTACGGCGGCGGCGGCGTGATGGGGTCCACGACGATCCGCCTCGGCGGGAAGGGCGTGACCTTCGCCGCGGTCGAGCTTCCGCAACTCCGCGACGACCCGGTCATAAACCAGTCGAGCGCTCGCTTCGTCCAGACCTACGGTGGCCGGACCGCGCTCCCGGCCCCGCGCCGGGTCCCCCGTCCTCCGTTCGTGCAGTTCCGCGCCCCGCTCGTCTGGACGACGCTCGCGCTCACCGTCAAGGCCGACGGCTCCAGCTCTCCGAGTTGCTGGGCGCGAGCGTGTTCCCCCGCCACTGGGTGTACGACGACGAGGGCAAGCTGGCGGCCAAGGTCGGTCTGGCCGACTTCAAGCAGTGGTATCGCCGCTCATTCGGGCGCAACACCCCGTGGGGCGCGACCAACAGCGCGGCGCTTGTCACCGCGGTGGAGACGGCCCTCGAGCGCGAACTCGCCGGGCTCATCATGCGCGGCGGCGACAAGCCGAAGATCCGCACGCTCGCTGCGGGGTCGTTCCTGACCGAACAGGGCAGCGCGGGCGACGAGGTCTACCTCGTCCTCGACGGCGTGCTCGTGGTCGAAGTTGACGGCCGGCCGATCGCCGAGATCGGCCCGGGTGCGATCCTCGGTGAGCGCGCCGTGCTCGAAGGCGGCATGCGCACATCGACGCTGCGCGCAGTCACGAAATGCCGGGTCGCGGTGGCCCGCGGCGATCAGTTCGACCGGGCGACGCTCGAGCAGGTCAGCGCGAGCCATCGCCGCGAGTCGGGCGGCGCGTGAGGGTTCTCTTCTGCGGAGTGCGTGGCTCGACGCCGGCACCGGGTGCGGAGTTCGCCCGGGTTGGGGGGCACACGTCATGCATCGCGCTCGCGCGCGACGGCGAGCCCTGGTCGCTCATCCTCGACGCGGGCACCGGCATCCGCCGGGTCACCCATCATCTCGACGGCCACGCCTTCGTCGGCACGCTGCTGCTGACCCATCTCCATTGGGACCACGTGCAGGGCCTCCCGTTCTTCGCGGCCGGTGACCGCGACGACGCCCGCGTTCGTCTCCTGCTCCCCGATCAAGGCGATGCGCGGTTCGGCGTCACGGCGGCCGAACTCCTGGCCCGCGCCATGAGCCCACCCCACTTCCCAATCGGGCCCGAGCAGCTGCGGGGCGACTGGTGCTTCGAGTACCTCGCGCCCGGCGACCACTGCATCGAAGGCTTCGAGGTGGTCGCGGCCGAGGTTCCCCACAAGGGCGGGCGCACATTCGGGTTCCGGATCAGCGACGGCACCACCTCGCTTGCGTATGTCCCCGACCATCTCCCCGCTCCACAGCCCAGCCCGGAGCTCGGCGGGCTGGTCGCGCGGGTCGATCTCCTCGTGCACGACGCCCAGTTCCTGGCCCCTGAGCGCGCGGTCGCCGACCTGTACGGGCACGCCACGGTCGACGACGCGATCCTGATGGCCGAGAACGCCGGCGCCCGCACGCTGGCCCTCTTCCACCACGCCCCCGGTCGGGTCGACGACGACCTCGACGCGATCGGGCGCTCCGCTACCGCGAGTGGCGTCGACGTCATCGTGGCTCACGAGGGATGGGTGCTCGACCTCCCCTGAGAGTTCGTGGGCGTAACTTGGCGCCCATGGCCATTCGAGTGATCGTCGCCGAGGACAGCTACCTCGTGCGCGAAGGCGTCGTCCGCCTGCTCAAGACGCAGTCCGAGATCGAGGTGGCCGGTGCCTGCGGCGACCTCGACGCGCTGCTGGGCATGGTCGAAGCCGAGAAGCCCGACGTGGTGCTCACCGACATCCGGATGCCCCCCACCGGCACCGACGAAGGGGTGAGGGCCGCCAACACGCTACGCGAGCGCCACCCGTCGATCGGCGTGGTGATGCTGAGCCAGTACGCCGAGCCCGCGTACGCGCTCGCACTGCTCGAACACGGTTCCGCCGGGCGCGCGTACCTCCTGAAGGAGCGGGTGTCCGATATCGACCAGCTCCTCCGGGCGATCCGAGAGGTCGCCGACGGGCGGCTCGGTCATCGACCCGCGGGTCGTCGAGATCCTCGTCGAGGCCCGCTCCCGCCGGCGCGACTCGCCGCTCCAGCACCTCACGCCCCGCGAGCACGAGGTGCTGGCCGAGATGGCCCAGGGCCGAAACAACGCCGGCATCGCCATCGCGCTCGGGATTGTCCGAACGGGCCGTCGAGAAGCACATCAACTCGTTGTTCTCCAAGCTCTCACTCTCCGAGGAGTCCGACGGGCATCGGCGGGTCAAGGCGGTGCTCGTCTACCTCTCCGCCCACGACGGATGACCACGAACGAGGCGGCCTCGGGGGGGCCTGCCCCACCTGCCCCCGTGGTGGCGGCCCCCTGGGAACCCGCCCGAAGCCGGACGAGAATGGTGCCGTGAGCGCCGACGCGGTGGCCGTGCTGATCGTCGACGACCAGGCCCCGTTCCGGCGCGCCGCGCGCCGGTCGTGATGATGACGCCCGGCTTCGCAGTGGTCGGCGAGGCCGAATCGGGCCAGGAGGCCGTCGAGCTCTTCGACCAGCTCCAGCCCGGTCTCGTGCTGATGGACATCAACCTGGGCGCGATGAACGGGATCGAGGCCACCCGGCGCATCGTCGCCGCGCATCCCGACGCCACGGTCATCCTCCTCTCCACCTATCAGGCGGCCGACCTCCCGAGCGGCGCCGACACGTGCGGCGCAGCCGGGTACGTCAACAAGGAGGAGTTCGGACCCGCGGTCATCGTCGACACCTGGTCGCGACGCACCCAGGCCTGAAGGCCCTCAGTCGCCCAGCGGGATCCGGCCCACGATGCGCGTGCCCCGGCCCGGCGCGGCATCGACCGTGACGCTACCGCCGAACGCACCCACCCGGTCGCTCATGTTCACGAACCCGTGGCCCCGTTGCGCGCCGCTCGAGAGGTCGAAGCCGGCGCCGTCGTCGGCCACCTCGAAGAGCAACGCGCCTTCGCTCTCCCGCACCGTCACCGTCGCGGTGGCGTCGCTGCCCGCGTGCTTGCCGGCGTTCTGGAGCGCTTCGAGACAGCAGAAGTAGACCGCAGCCTCCACCGCCTGCGGGTAGCGACCGATGTCGTCGGCTTCCACGAGGGTGTTGAGCGCGGCGCGTCCGGCCGCGGCGCGGAACGCGTCGGAGAGACCCCGGTCCATCAGAAGTGGCGGGTAGATGCCGTGGGCCAGGTTCCGAAGCTCCTGCACGGCCTCTTGGAGGTCGAGGCCGAGCTGGTCGAGCATGACCTTGGTCTGCTCGGAATCGGTGTCGGCGATCTGGCGAGTCAGGCGCACACTGACCGCGAGCGCGACGAGGTGCTGCTGCGCGCCGTCGTGCAGGTCGCGCTCGATACGGCGACGCTCGGTGTCGGTCGCCTCCACAATGCGCGCCCGCGAGGCGCGCAGCTCGTCGGCTTGACGTCGAACCGACTCGAGCGACTCCTGGAGCGCAGAGTCGAGCTTGACGTTGTGCAACGCGAGACCGACCTGACGCGCCAGCTCGGTGAGGGCCAAGTCGTCGGCCTCGTTGAACGCGGCCGCGCCCTGGGTCCGGCGCACCACGATCATCCCGAGCAGCTCACCGGAGTTGGTGACCGGCGCGACCCTCATGATCGGCTCGCCGAGCCCGGCCACGAGGGCCGGCAACCAGACCTGGGCCCAGGCCGGGCCGCATACCCCCGCGCGCGCGACCACGGTCTCCTCCTCCGGACCGCAGCGGATGACCGCCGGACCGCGGTCAGGCACCGACACCTCGCGCTCGAGGCCGCGGGGACCCCGCGTCCACACTTCGGCCACCTGGAGGTCCATCGTGGCCTTCAGCGACTCGGCCAGCTGGAGCAACAGCTCGTCGAGCGGGAGCGCCCGCGTCAGGCGGCTCCCGAACGTGCGGAGCACCTCGTCCGGCGCGTGCCGCTCCCCATACACGCGCGCCGGGTCGCGTACTCCTCGAGCCGCTCGCGCGCGGGAACCCACAACGCGCGCCGCGCCGGCCGCCGCGAGCATCGAGAGGCCGAGGATGGTGCGTTCGTCGCCCTTCGGCGAACGACCGAGGCCCAGCACCACGAGCAGGTAACAGATGCCCACCAGGCCCGCGAGCCCGGCGAGGGTGATCGTGTGCACGAGCAACCGATCGATCCGCACCGCGACCTTCGCCGACGACCCGATGGCGAGCGCGAGCGGGACGAGCGCGCTCGCACCGACGGCAACCCCCGTGAGCGTACCGGGCCACGACACCAGAGAATGGAGCACGACGGCGCCGCCGGCAACCACCACCGCGACCACGACCGCCCAGGCGGGCCACTGCAGGCGGGCCCGCTCGGCCATGTTGCGCGCAGTCCGGCACCGCGCCACGAATCCGATGAGCGCGACGCTGAGGGCGAGGGTCGCGAACACCCACACCGGCGCATGCGAGAGCGACGGGCGGTCCGCGAAGAGAATCACCGCGACGACGACCGCGCCCGCGTACCCAGCCGCGGTCGCGCCGCGCCGCGCGCTCGGTGCGCAACCGACCGTCGGGCAACGCGAGGGCGAGATGCAGCCCCACGGAAACGATCAACGCGAGACCAGCGGCGAGCGCGAACGCCGCGGCATCACTCGTCGATGTCCGCGCGAGCTCCGCCGCGGCCCACCATCGCGATCGTGGCCGCAGCCGCGCCGGCCAACATCGAACCACGCGGTCGGTTCCTGCGGTCGCTGCGCGGCGGTGGAGACCGCGGCGGCGCACCACAAGGCGACGACGGCCCACGCGACGAAGCGCCCGGGGCCGAGGGGCGCCTCCGTAGCCCGCTGCGCCGCTCCGAGCGCGATTCCGCCTACCGCGACGGCCGCCGCGGCCACGGCGAGCGCCGAGCCGTGCAGACGTCGAGGCGCGCCGCGCTCGTCCATATGCTCGCGTATGCCGGTGATCTCGATCGGCTCAGCCTGGACATGCGTGTTCATCGGGTTACTCCGTTCACTCGCTCCCCTGCGAGTACTTGCTCAAGCGGTGGATGTCGCGGCGGGCACGGGAGCGTCGTCGCCGCTGCTCTCGATGCGACCGTCGCGCATGCGGACGATGCGGTCGCCGGCCTCGGCGACGTCGTCGTCGTGGGTCACGAGCAGGATCGACTGGCCACCTGCGTGCAGACGCCGGAAGAGCTCGAGCACTTCGTGGCCACCTTCGGAGTCGAGGGCACCGGTCGGCTCGTCGGCAAGCACGAGCGTCGGCTCGTTGGCGAGTGCGCGCGCGATCGCAAGCCGTTGCCGTTGTCCACCGGACAGCACACCGGGGGCCTCCTTGGCCTTGTCGGCGAGCCCGAGGAGGTCGAGCAGGTCGCGGCGCGTGTCTCGGCCCGCTTGCGGGGCGCACCCGCGATCACCGCCGGCAGTGTCACGTTCTCGAGCACGCTCATACCTTCGAGCAGGTTGAAGAACTGGAACACGATCCCGATGTGGCGGCGCCGCATGATGGCCAGCTCGTCTTCCGACTTGCCGACGAGTGATTCGCCGGCGAGGGAGATCTCGCCGTCGGTGGGCGTGTCGAGACCCGCGACGAGGTTCAGCAGCGTCGACTTCCCGCAGCCCGACGGGCCCATGACCGCCACGAACTCGCCGCGTTGCATGTCGAAGTCGACCCCGCGCAGCGCGCGAACCGGGGCCCCCTCCGACTCGAAGCTCTTGCGCAGCCAGCGGGCCACCAGTATCGGACTCGAGTCGCTCATCGGGCTCGGGTCGGTCATGACGTTCCTCCCACGTTGGTCTCGATCTTCGATGTGATCAGCACCGGCGCGACTTGGAGCCGGTACGGCGCGGACCGTTGCCTCACGGCCCTTCACGGCCTGTTCGCCCAGCGACTCGCACACGGGGGGCGCGCTCAACGCCGTCAGCGTGGCCTCGCTCAGTACTAGGCAACCCGGCCGGCCGCGCGAGATCCTGGAGGCGCTGGGCCAGGTTCACGGTGTCGCCGACGAGCGTGTACTCGAGCCGTTCCTCCGAGCCGAGCAGCGCGGCGGCAACGGGACCGGTCGACAGACCGATGCCGAGCCCGAACGCCGACAATCCCCGCTCGGCCCACTCGGCGTCGAGCAGCACCTGGGCCTCGATCATCGCGATGGCGGCCGCGAGCGCCCGATCGGCATGGTCGGGCTGCGCGACCGGGGCGCCGAAGCAGGCCATCACCGCGTCACCGACGAACTGCATGACGGTTCCGCCCTCGGAGAGGATCGCGCCGTTCATCGCGGCGCGGTGCTCGTTGAGCTGGTGGGCGAGCGGCGCTCGGGTCTGCCCGCTCGGCGATACCCGAATAGCCGCGGACGTCCGACATGACGACTGTGACGACGAGCTCCTCGGTCTCGCCGATGCGCTTGCCTTCGATGCGCACCTTTTCCGCCAAACCCGTGGGCAACAGCCGGCTCAGCGTCTCCCCCTGCTCCTCCCGGTCGACGATGGCCTGGTGCATCAGGCGCAGGCGCCGCAACGAACCCGCGGCACCCGAGTTCGCCTCGCGCGAGAGCGCGATGAACAGCTTCTCGACGGCTTCCGCAACCGCCGCGGGCGTGGTGTGCTGCGCGGCCGCGATCGCCTTGATCGGCTTGCCTTCGGCGACCTGCTGGAGCAGGACTTCCTCGTCGGCGCTGAGGCCGCCGTCACCGACCACCGGATGCACGAGGGCCTCGACGATCTTGGGGTCGAGCACCGATCCGCCGGTCGCGACCTCGCGCACCGCCCGCGCGAGCTGGTCACCTTCGGCGACCCGGTCCTTGAGGAGATAGGCGTAGCCGGCGGCGCCGTCGGCCAGGAGCGCGATGGCGTACTCCGGGTCGTCGTATTGCGACAGCACGACCACGCCGGTGCCCGGGTGGCGCTTGCGCAGTTCCTTTGCCGCGTCGATGCCTTCCCTCTGGAACGCCGGCGGCATGCGGATGTCGGTGACGAGCACCTGCGGGTCGGCCGCCTCAGCCCCGGCGAGCAGTTCTTCGTAGTCGTCTGCCGTTCCCACGATCTCGAGATCGGGCTCCCGCGCGAGCAGGGCACGCACACCCTCCCGAACGATCACGTTGTCGTCGGCGAGGAAGACGGTGATCCGATCGGGTTCCACCACCCCATTCAGCCACATCGCGGCCCGCGGGCCAAGGTGGCCCGCGTCCCAGCCTGGGTGGTACTGGCATCCCTCGCCTTCCCCAGCTGACCCCATTGGTTCTCGAGGGGGCGTCCGCCAGACTGCGATGGTGGGTGCGGTCTGGATGCTGGCGTCGGGTGAGATCCGGCAACGATGGCGCAGAGTCGTGGTGCTCGTCCTACTCGTGGGTGTGGTGGGCGCGGTCGTGCTCGCGACCTTGGCCGGGGCCCGGCGGAGCGCCACCGCGCTCCCGCGATTCAACGCCTTCAGCCGTTCCTCCGACATCACACTGATCGCAGGTGGTCTTGGTCTCGCCGCGCCCGCACAGATCCGCGCCGTCCGTCGGGTGCCCGGCGTCGTCGGCGTCGGCGAACTCCGGGGAATGCTGATGAACATCCCTCACGCGCCGAATCTCACGCCCGTGGCCCTCGTTGACGCGAAACAACTCAATGTCGTCGACCGCGCCCTGATCGTCGCCGGCCGCGCCGCGAATCCATCTGTGGCCGACGAGATCACGATCAGCGAGGCCCTCTCGGCCCAGCTGCACGTCGGGGTAGGCGACGCTCTCAACACCTCGTCGTACACGCCCGCGCAGGCCGGGTCGCAATCGACGGGAACCACGACCCGGGTCCGCCGGCCGGCCCGCGGGTGCACCTCCGGATCGTGGGGATCGACCGTCGGCCGCTCGACCTCGGCGACAAGAGCGCCAACGGCGGCGCGGCTCGATCCTCACGCCTGCGTTCAACCGCGCGGACGCCGACCAGATCGGGAGCTTCGGGACCTTGCTACGGGTTCGGACCGACCATGGCGCCGCCGACGTTCCCCACCTT
This sequence comes from uncultured Actinomycetes bacterium, assembly GCA_963775795.1. Lineage (GTDB taxonomy): Bacteria > Actinomycetota > Acidimicrobiia > IMCC26256 > DASPTH01 > CAVZKC01. The sequence goes on from CAVZKC010000001.1 coordinate 45,926, forward strand.
GTTGCGGCCGCCCACCGGATCTTCGCGGACTCGTCGTTCTTCGACGCCGAATCGGTCGCGGTCGAAGGCGAAGGCGCGGTGAAACGCGATCGACGTCCTCACGGTGGCGTTGTGGGTATTCGCGGGAGTGGCCGCACTCGCGGGTGTCGTCACCATCGCCATCGTGCTGGCCCGCGAGATCTCCTCGCGTCGCGTCGAACAGCCGACGCTCCGCGCGCTCGGGCTCACCCTCGGCCAGCGCGTGGCGTTGAGCGGGCCCGAGGCGTTGTGCATCGCAGTCGGAGGCACAGTGCTCGCCGCGGTGGGCGCGGTCGCCGTGTCGCCGCTGTTCCCGATCGGCGTCGCCCGACGCGCTGATCCCGATGTCGGACTGCACACCGACTGGGTCGTCCTCGGGTTCGGCGTCCTCGCGGCCGGGGCCGTGGTTCTCGTGATCGCATTGCTCGCCGCGTTCCGCTCCGCCCGACAGTCTTCGGTCGATCACGCCATCGGGCCCGCCGGCGTCCGTCACGCATTGTCGACACCGCGGCGCGGGTCGGTCTGGCGCCGACGGTCACGACCGGGTTGCGCATGGCGCTCGAGCCCGGCCGCGGCGAGCGGGCGGTGCCGATCCGTTCCGCGTTCTCGGCGCAGTGATCGGTGTTCTCGGGATCACGACGGTCTTCGTGTTCGCGTCGAGCGTCGGGCATCTCCGCACCACCCCCAGACTCAGTGGGTGGACGTGGGACTTCACCGCCTCGGGCGCCACCGAGCAATTCCTGGGGCGTCAGGACCACGGGCTCGACCGGCTACCGGGCGTCGGGCGCGGTCGCGACGGTGTGCCTTCAGAACATCCAGCTCGACGGCCGCCCGGTGGGCGGGTGGTCCTTCACGAAAATCCGCGGCACGATCCCACCCGCGGTCGTCTCCGGGCGCGTGCCGTGTGGTCCCGACGAGGTCGCGCTCGGGTCGGTCACTCTCCACGCGTTGGGCAAGACGATCGGCGACACGGTGGTCGCGCAGCAACACCGCGCGAAGGCAGCGGCGGGAACGGCAAGGTCCGGTACCGGATCGTCGGCCAGGCCGTGTTCGCCCCGCTCGGAGACACCCAGCCCCTCGCCGACGGCGCCGCGTTCACGCGGGCGGGCTTCGATCCGCTCCTCGATCCGTCGGGGACCCAGCCCTACTGGGTCGGGCGCTATACGCCCGGAGCCGACCGGGCTGCCGTCAACCGGCGTATCGCCGCGATTCCCGGACTGGAGCACCTGACCGGAACCTCCGTTGCCGTCGAGATCTCCCGCCTCGGCGAGATCGACTGGTTCCCTGCGGCCCTCGCGGCGCTGCTGGGCGGTCTCGCGCTCCTCGCCGTCGGACATGCGCTCGTCACCGCGGCGCGACGCCGCCGTCGAGAGTTCGGTCTCCTCAAGACGCTCGGCTTCGATCGCCGGCAAACCCGGGCCACCATCGTGTGGCAAGCAGACGACCCTTGCGGTCGTCGGGCTGGCGGTCGGCATTCCCGCAGGGTTGATCGTGGGCCGGGCCCTCTGGCAGCACATTGCCGACGGTATCGGCGTGTCGACGACCGCTACGGTCCCGACCCTCGCCCTCCTCCTCACGGTCCCCGGCGTGCTCGCCCTCGTGAACCTCATCGCGTACGTTCCGGCATCCACGGCCGCACGCACTCGCGCCGCCGTCGCCCTGCGATCGGAATGAACGGATGAGCGTGTGATGCTGCGCGTCGCCCGGTACCGCTTCCAGACGACGTTCCGTCAGCGGCGGGGCGGCTACCTCGCGTTGGTCCTCCTGATTGGGCTGGTCGGTGGACTGGCGATCGGCGTCGTCGCCGCGGCGCGTCGCACGCAGTCGTCCTTCCCCCGGTTCCTGGCCGGCACGAAACCTTCCGACGTGTATTCGAATGCCTTCCTCAACCCCACGCCCGACGGGAAGATCGTCCCGGTCGCCCGCATCGCCCACGTGACGAAGTTCGAGAGCCAGGCCGATCTCGCGGTGGGTCCGGTCCCGCTCAACGGTGCCCCGCCGCGTGCCCTCATCACCGGGCAGGTGATCTCGCTCGGGAGCATCGACGGTCTCGGGTTCGATCAGGACCGCGTCAGCGTCGTTGCAGGCCGGATGGCCGATCCGAAGCGAGCCGACGAGTTCGTCATGACGGCAGACGCGGCTCGCCTGCTCGGGGTTCACGTCGGCGAGGTCGTGCCGCTCGGCGTGTTCAGCACGGAGCAACTCGCGTTACCCGACTTCGGCACCGCGAGCGTGCAGCCGTTTCGCCGCACCCGGGCGAAGCTTGTCGGGCTCGTGGTTTTCAACAACGCGGTGGTCCAGGACGACATCGAGCGCGTCCCCCACATACGAGCTGTTCACACCCGCGTTCACGCGGAAGTTCTTGTCGTGCTGCGCGTACGGCGCGGAGACGGGGCTCCAACTCGATCGGCCCGGCCAGGTCGCCGCGGTGGAGGCTGCGATCGAGCGGGCACTCCCCGAAGGGGCCGCGTACTACTTCCAAGAGGCCGCGACGGTCGAGGCGAAGGCGCAGCGGGCCATCAAGCCGGAGGTGATCGCGCTCGGCGTGTTCGGCGCCATCACCGCGCTGGCCGCGTTGCTGATCGCCGCCCAGGTGATCGGCCGGCAGCTCCGGCTGGGGACGGAAGACGCCGCCGTCTTGCGTGCCCTCGGCGCGGGGCCGGCCACGACGGCGGGCGACGGGCTGCTCGGCACGCTGGGCGCGGTCGTGCTCGGGTCACTGATGGCCGCCGCGGTCGCGGTAGGCCTGTCACCGTTCGCACCCCTCGGCCCGACGCGCCCGGTCGACCCCTCCCGCGGCATCGCGTTCGACGGGCTCGTGCTCGGGCTCGGCGTGCTGGTGTCGATCATGACCCTGAGCGCAGTGGCGGTCGCGTTCGCGTTCCGGAACGCACCCCATCGTCTGGCCCGTCGCGTCGAGCAGACCGCGCCGAGGGAGCCGCGCCTGACGCCGCGCCGCCGCGGCCACGAGCCTGCCCATCCCGGCCGTGACAGGGATTCGGTTCGCCTTCGAATCCGCGCGCGGCCGCAACGCGGTGCCCGTCCGTTCCACGATGTTCGGTGCGGCCCTCGCCATCGCCGTGGTCACGAGCACCGTCACTTTCGGCGCCAGCCTCAACCACCTCGTCAGCCATCCCGCGCTCTACGGATGGAACTGGAGCTACGTGCTCAACTCCGGCGGGGGCGGAGGGAACATTCCCGACCCCCAGGCGACGCAGCTCCTCCGCGACGACCGCGACGTCGCCGCGTCGACGGGCGTCTACTTCGACTCGCTGCGCCTCGACGGCCAGACCGTTCCGACCATGTTCGGGCTCCCGAAGGCACTGGTGGGGCCGCCGCTGCTCTCGGGGCACGCGTTCGACACACCCGACCAGATCGTGCTCGGCGCCACCACGCTGAATGCGCTCCACAAGCGGGTGGGCGACACCGTCGCCGTGAGCTACGGGTCGGGGCCGGCGACGCGACTGCAGATCGTCGGGACCGCCACCATGCCTGCCATCGGGCCCGGCCCGGCGCTGCACCTGTCGATGGGAACCGGCGCGCTCACTTCGTACCACCGGCTTCCACCGGCGGTGCGCAATGGTGATGAGACCGACACGTTCCTCCCCAACGCCTACCTCGTACGCCTGCGCCGCGGTGCCGACCCGACGAAGGCGTTCCGTTCGCTGCAGCGGATCGCCGCCAAGTTGACTTCGAACGACGTGTCGGTGCAGGTGTTGGGCGTGCAACGCCCGGCCGAGATCGTCGACTACCGCTCGATGGGCAACACGCCCGCGTACCTCGGCGCAGCCCTGGGTGCCGGCGCGGTCGTCGCGCTCGGCGCTCACGCTGATCGCCACGGTCCGGCGCCGCCGGCGTGACCTCGCGCTGCTGAAGACGCTCGGCTTCACCCGCGGCCAGCTGGCCGCGGTCGTCGCCTGGCAATCGAGTGTCGCGGTCGTCGTCGGCACCGTCGTGGGCATCCCGATCGGCATCGTCGTCGGTCGCTGGACGTGGAACCTCTTCGCGCACACGATCGACGTCGTGCCACACCCGACCGTTCCTTACGTCACCATCTGCTTCATCGCCGTCGGTGCGCTCGTCCTCGCGAATGTGGTCGCCGCGCTTCCGGGACGCCAGGCTGCCGCGCACGCGCACCGCGCTGCTCCTGAGGGCCGAGTGATGGGCGCGGTCTGGATCCTGGCCCGGTCCGAGATCCGGCGGCGTTGGCGCAGCGTGGTCGTGCTCACGCTGCTCGTCGGCGTGGTTGGCGCCGTGGTGTTGGGGACCGCGGCCGGCGCGCGCCGCGCCGACACCGCGCTCGCACGGTTCAACGCGGCTGAGCCGTCCGGAAGATCTGGTGCTGCTTCCCGGCCCCACCGGTTACAGCCCCACGGCGGCACAGCTGCGCGCGGTGCGTCACGCGCACGATGTCACCGCGGTGGCGGTCATCCGCTTCTACACGCTCCTCCCGGACGGCGCGGCGGCCAGTCTGGGGAATGGGGGAATCGGTGCCGCGGTCGACGGCGCGATGGGCAGCATCGTCGACCGCTACCGACTCGTCGCCGGCCGGGCACCGAATCCCTCGGCCACCGACGAGATCACCATCGGTGAGTCCCTCGCCGCACACCTGCACGTGTCGCTCGGTGGCCACATCGACGCCGCGTCGTACTCGGCCGCGCAGGTGCAAGAGGCAATCGCGACCGGGGCCGCCGGGCCGCCCCCCTCACCGCTGGGTCCCCACGTGCGGTTCCGGGTCGTGGGGATCGTGCGCCGGCCCTTCGACCTCGGTGATCTCGGTGCCCGCGGTGCCGACGAAGGCATCGTCGTGTTGACCCCGGCGTTCAACCGCGCGTACTTCGACCGCATCGGCAACCTCGGCGTGATCGTGCTGGTCCGGACCAGCCATGGCGCAGCCGATGGGCCGAGCGTCAGCGCGGCCGCGCGGCGGATCTTCCGCTCCTCGGGTGGGGTGAGCACGCAGGCCGTGAGCTCCCTCGGGGCGAAGGACGCGATCGACGTGCTCACCTTGACCCTGTGGATCTTCGCCGGTGTTGCCGCCCTCGCCGGGATCGTCACCATAGGCATCGTGTTGACGCGCGAGATCTCGTTCGTGAGCGTCGATCAGGCGACGCTCCACGCGCTCGGCCTGACGCGGGCGCAACGCGTCCTGGTGAACGGGCCGCGGGCGTTGCTCATCGCGACCGGCGGCACCGTCCTCGCCGTACTCGGCGCGGTCGGAGCATCGCCACTGTTGCCGATCGGCGTCGCCCGGCGCGCCGATCCCGACGTCGGCCTGCACGTCGACTGGGTGGTCCTCGCGGTGGGATCTCTCGCCGTCCTCGGCGTCGTCGTGGGTATCAGCTTCCTCGCCGCGCGACGAAGCACCCGACCGGCAACGCGCGACGCCGAATCCGACGCGCTGCCGGCGAACGTCCACCATCGTCGCGACCGCGATGCGAGCGGGCCTGCCACCCACGGCCACGACCGGTCTGCGTCTGGCCCTCGAACCCGGGAGGGGACGAACGGCCGTGCCGATCCGCTCCGCGTACCTCGGGGCGGTGTTCGGGGTACTCGGGGTCACCGCGGTCCTCGTGTTCGGATCGAGTCTCAACCAGCTGGTCGCTACACCCCGCCTCTACGGATCCACCTATGACTTCCAAGCCGCCGACACCAACTTCGACTCCAGCGTCGCCCGTGCCTGCGGTGGCAACGGCTTCGGTCTCACCCGGGTCACAGGGGTGGCTTCTGTGACGGCCGTGTGCAACAACGACGTCCAGCTCGGCGGACATCCGGTCGGCGGTTGGGGGTTCACTCCGGTACGGGGCGCGATCGGACCCGAGATCGTGAGCGGCGCGCGCCCGAGGTCCCGGTGAGGTCGCGCTCGGCTCGGTCACCCTCGACGCGTTGGGCAAGCACGTCGGTGACACCGTGCAAGGACGCGGCCCGAACGGAACCGCCGAGTACACGATCGTCGGGCGGGCCGTGTTCCCCACGATCGCCGGCAAGCCGCTCGCCGACGGTGCCGCCTTCACCGGCTCGGGCCTCTCCAACATCTTCGATTCGAATTCCTCGTCCAGCCGTTACCTGCTCGGGCGCTTCACACCCGGCGCCGATCGCGCCACGGTCGAGCGGCGCATCGACGCGCTACCCGCCCTGGGCCGCGCATCCGGACCCACGGTCCCCGTCGAGGTCGAGCGCGTGCGCCAGGTCGACTGGCTCCCGGTCACCCTCGCCGCACTCCTCGGCGGCCTCGCACTGCTGGCGGTCGGCCATGCCCTCGTCACCGCGATCCGCCGCCGTCGTCGCGACCTCGCCCTCCTCAAAACCCTGGGCTTCGACCGCGGTCAAGTCCGCGCGACGATCGCGTGGCAAGCGACCACCCTGGCCGCCGTCGGCCTCTTCGTCGGGATACCCGCGGGGGTGATCGTCGGCCGCCTGCTATGGCACCTGGTCGCCGATGGGCTCGGAGTGGCGACCGGCGCGGCGATCCCCGCCCTCGCGCTCATCCTGACCGTCCCGTGCGCGCTGGTGCTCGTCAACGTCGCCGCGTTCCTCCCGGGCCGGGCCGCGGCACGGACCCGACCCGCCGTCGCCCTGAGATCGGAATGACCTCGTGACCGCGATGTCATCAGTGCTCGCAGGGGTCATCGCCAAGCGGAGCCGCGCACAGTTCCAAGGAGTCTGTTGGTAACCATGCCGGGCAGTGCGTGAGGTGGACGCGATCTGGATGCTGTCGTTGTCGGAAATCCGGCGACGTTGGCAAAGTGTCGTGGTGCTGACGTTGCTGGTCGGGGTGGTCGGCGCGGTCGTCCTGGCGACGGTGGCCGGTGCACGTCGAACCGATTCTGCGTTGGCTCGGTTCATCGCTTCGAGCCGTGCAGCGACTGTGCAAGTGATGACAGGTTTCGGTCGGCCCACGGCGAAACAGATACGCGCGTTTGGGCGTGTTCCGAACGTCTCGGCCTTCGCGGCCGGGGAGGGCTTCTTCATCGTGGTCCCAGACGCCCCGAACGTGTCGCCTTTCGTTGCGGTCGACACGAAGTTGGGAACAGTTGTCGATCAGGCGCGGATCGTTGCCGGTCGCGCCGCGGATCCGTCAGCAGTCGATGAGATCACAATCGGTGAGAACCTCGCCGCGCAACTACACCGTGCGGTGGGAGGCCATCTCGATGCCGTTTCGTATACTCCGGCGCAGGTCGCGGCCATCATTGACGGCGCCACCGATCCAGGAACGCCCGCGGGACCGCGTCTGCGATTCCGGATCGTCGGCATCGTGCGTCGCCCCGCAGACCTGGGCCGCAAAGGCGCGTTGGGTGGCGTTCTCGTTCTCACGCCTGCGTTCGATCGGAAGTACTCCGGACAGATCGGGAGTTTCGGTTCAGGGTTAGAGGTCCGAACCCGCAACGGAGCAGCAGATGTCGCCCAGATCAAAGCGGCCGCGCTGCGGATCTTCGGGCCATCGCCGCTGTTCGGCGTGCAGAGCGCCGCTGGTGACAGCGCAGGGACGCAGAATGCAATCGACGTTGTCGTGGTGGCGCTCTTGATCTTCGCCGGAGTAGCCGCCGTCGCGGGTGTCGTCGCGCTCGGGATCGTGATGACTCGCGAGGTTGCGCTGGTGAGTGTCGATCAGGAGACCCTGCGCCGCGCTCGGGCTGACCCGAGCCCAGCGCGTCGCGATGAGCGGACCCCGAGCGTTGCTCATCGCAACCGGGGGTGCGTTGCTCGCCGCGGCCGGTGCCGCCGCGGCGTCCCCGCTGTTCCCGATCGGCGTTGCCCGGCGTGCGGAACCCGACCTCGGGGTGCACGCAGACCGGGTGGTCCTGGCACTGGGCGTCGCTGTGGTCGTCGTCCTCGTCGTGTTGATCGCGTTCGGTGCTGCGATTCGCGCGACCCGACCAATGTCGCTCGAAATCGAAGCCCGGGCGCGGCGGCGACCGTCGAAGGTCGTCGAGCGCGCAGCCCGGGCAGGCATGGCTCCGACCGCCACCAACGGTCTTCGCATGGCTCTCCAACCGGGAAGAGGTAGGACTGCGGTGCCAGTGCGTTCGGCGTTCGTCGGCGCGGTCTTCGGCGTGTTCGGGGTGATCGCGGTCCTGGTGTTCGCGTCGAGCCTCAACCACCTCGTGGCAACACCTCGGCTCTACGGCTGGACGTGGGACTTCTCGGCCACCGACACGATCTCCAACAACAACTCCTGTAGCCACGACGACTTCGGCCTGCTCCAAGCGCCCGGCGTCGGCGCCCTCGCGGTGGCGTGCTACGGAACCGGGAACATCCAACTCGACGGACACGCCGTCAATGGATGGAGCTTCACCTCGCTGCGCGGCACGATCGAGCCCACAGTTGTCGCCGGACACGACGCGCGCGGTTCCCACCAGGCTCGCGCTCGGATCAGTGACCATGCACACCCTCGGCAAACACATCGGAGACACCGTCCGAGCGAGCGGCCCGAACGCCAAGGGCGACTACCGGATCGTCGGTCAAGTTGTGTTCCCCACCCTCAGCCAGCCCAACCCATCGCTGACGGCGCCGCGTTCACGGGCACCGGCTTCGCTCCACTCCTCGATCAAGACAACTATTACCGCTACCTTCTCGGCCGTTTCACGCCCGGAGCCGAGCGCGCCACAGTCGAACGCCGAATCACGGCCATCCCACAACTCGACCCACCCGCGACACCGACCCTTCCCGTCGAGGTCGACCGCCTCGACCAAATCGGCTGGTTCCCAGCAACCCTCGCGGCGCTCATCGCCGGTCTCGCGCTCGTCGCCGTCGGCCACGCCCTCGTCACCGCAGTACGCCGACGCCGACCGCGACCTCGCCCCTCCTCAAAACCCTCGGCTTCACCCGCCGACAAATGCGCGCCACCGATCGCGTGGCAAGCGACAACCCTCGCCGCCGTCGGTCTCGTCATCGGGATACCCGCCGGGCTCATCGTCGGCAGCCTCGTGTGGCACGCCGTCGCCGACGGACTCGGCATATCAACAACCGCCGCGATCCCCGCACCCGCCCTCCTCCTCACGATCCCAAGCGCGCTCATACTCGTCAACCTCATCGTGTACTTGCCCGCACGCGCAGCCGCGCAGACACGACCCGCCGTCGCCCTCCGATCAGAGTGACCCGCCCGGGCCTCGCGCCGCCCGCGACGCTCCCGAAACATTGCCGCTCGAATCGCCGACGAAAGAGACTCCGACGCTGTGCGCGCACCGAACTAGCCCCCTCACGAGTTGTACGCCCCACACGTAGAACGTCCCGCGCGTCACCGAACGACCCGATTCCGGATTCGTTGGGGCACGCTTGGGGCACGCACGTAGCGCTCAACGAAAACAGCTCGCTGACCAGCATGTTTGCGGCTCGCCTCGGCAGCGAATTGACGACCACTACGTTGCGAGCACTACGCACGCGATGGCTCTGACCTGCACTGATGCGAGGACGTGGGGCACGATTCGCCGTTCGCCGGGCGCCCCGAATCCGAGAAAATAGCCTCTGACCAGGCCTTTTG
>CAVZKC010000002.1:0-38352 GCA_963775795.1 uncultured Actinomycetes bacterium
CGATGACTGCGCCCATCGGCCCGAGCCTAACGATCGGCCCGTTGTGTTACTGCGGCGTTAGGTACGTGCGCGACTGAGCGGGTCTGACGTGCGATCCGAGGTCTTCGCGGGATCGGATGACGAGCGTGCGGACTGCTGGTCAGGCCGGGAGATGTCGCGGTCGTCGGCGCCCGCTGCCGCGTTCAGGGCGCGGGTCGATGCCGATGCCGAGGAAGGCGAGCCGGCGCTCGAGTTCCGCGGCACCTCGGCGAGTGTTCCCCCACCCCGCGGGTGAAGACAAGCACGTCGAGGCCCCCGATCGCCGCAGTCATCGCCGCGATCGGGGCGGCGAGACGGTGCAGGTAGACGTCGAAGGCGAGCGCCGCGCGCTTCGCCGTGACGCCGGTCGACGATGTCGCGCATGTCGCCGGTTCCGCCCGCGAGCCCGACGAGGCCCGAACGTTCCTCGAGGCCTCGGTCGACCTCGTCGAGACCTCCGTCGATGTTGCGGATCAGCCAGAGCACAAGACCGGGATCGATCGCCCCGAGCGCCTGCCATGACGAGGCCGTCGAGGGGCGTGAACCCCATGGTCGTGTCGAACGAGCGCCCGTCGCGTGCGGCACACAGCGACGCGCCGCTCCCGAGGTGGCAGCTGACGATGCGCAGATCCTCCCTCGCACCGAGCAGGCGCCGGCGCGCCGAACGGCGTAGGCATGGGAGAGCCCGTGAAAGCCGTATCGGCGGATGGGCCAGCGCTCGCGCCATTCCGCCGGGAGCGGATAGTCGCAGCCTCGCGCGGCATCTCCGCATGGAACGCGGTGTCGAAGCACGCGACCTGGATCGCCTCCGGGAGCAGCGCCGGGCGGCCCCGACCCCGTCCAGCCCCCGCTCCTGATGGAGCGGTGCGAGCGCGACGAGCGCCTCGACGCGCCTTCGGCGGTCTGATCGACCACGACCGGTCCCATGAACTCGTTGCCCCCGTGCACGACACGATGCCCGACGACATCGGCGGGCCCGTGGGGCGACGAACTCCCGTACATGCCGCGGGCCGGTCCCGGACCAGCCCTCGATGTGGTCGGCCGAGCACGGAGTCGTCGCTGTCGAGGAACGCGAGGTTCAGACTGCTCGAACCCACGTTCACGACGAGCACACGCATCAGCGCGTCATGCGGAAGCGGGAGGACCTGCGGGCATCGTGTCGCTCATAGGGGCCAGGTCCAATCCCGAATCTCGACAGGGTCTTCGCCGTGTCGGTGATGTAGTGGCGATGTTCGATCAGTGCGTCGCGGAGCGCGTCGACGACGTGCGCGTAGCGTTCCGCGAGATGCGGGACGCGTTCGAGGACGTCGAGGGCGAGGTGGAAGCGGTCGAGGTCGTTGCGGACCGCCATGTCGAACGGCGTGGTGGTGGTGCCTTCCTCCTTGTAGCCGCGGACGTGGAGGTTCTCGTGGTTCGTACGGCGGTAGGTGAGGCGATGGATGAGCCACGGGTAGCCGTGGTAGGCGAAGATGATGGGCCGGTCGATGGTGAAGAGCGCGTCGAACTCACGGTCGTCGAGCCCGTGGGGATGCTCGCTGGGCGGCTCCAGCGCGAGCAGGTCGACCACGTTGACGACCCGGATCCGCAGCTCCGGGACGTGGCGGCGGAGATAGTCGACGGCGGCGAGGGTCTCGAGGGTGGGAACGTCCCCGGCGCAGGCCATGACGACATCGGGCTCGCCGCCGTCGTCGTTGGACGCCCAGGCCCAGAGCCCGATCCCCTTGGTGCAATGGCGGACGGCTTCGTCCATGTCGAGCCACTGCAGCTCCGGTTGTTTGCCCGCGACGATGACGTTGACGTAGTCGCGGCTGCGTAGGCAATGATCGGCGACCGATAGGAGGCAGTTCGCGTCGGGCGGGAGGTAGACGCGGACGATGCCGCCTTCTTGTTGACCACGTGATCGATGAAGCCGGGGTCCTGGTGGCTGAAGCCGTTGTGGTCCTGACGCCAGACGTGGGAGGTCAGGAGATAGTTGAGCGATGGGATCGGGCGTCGCCAGGGGATCTCGCGGGAGACCTTCAGCCATTTCGCGTGCTGGTTGAACATCGAGTCGACGATGTGGATGAAGGCCTCGTAACACGAGAACAGGCCGTGTCGGCCGGTGAGCAGGTAGCCCTCGAGCCAGCCCTGGCAGGTGTGCTCGCTCAGGATCTCCATGACCCGACCGTCCGGCGCGAGGTGCTCGTCGTAGGGCAGCGTGTTGGCCATCCAGGCGCGGTCGGTGACGTCGAAGAGGGCGTCGAGCCGGTTGGAGGCGGTTTCGTCGGGGCCGACGACGCGAAAGTTGCGCCGGTCGGCGTTGGCGGCCATCACGTCTCGCAGGAACCGGCCGAGGACTCGCGTCGCTTCGGCGCGGACGGACCCACGTGCCGGGACATCGACCGCGTAGTCGCGAAAGTCGGGCAGTCGGAGGTCTTGGGTCAGGAGACCACCATTGGTGTGGGGGTTCGCGCCCATGCGTCGCTCCCCAACCGGAGCAAGCGCGGTGATCGCGGCGACCGGTGACCCGTTGGCATCGAAGAGCTCGTCGGGCCGGTACGAGCGCATCCACGTCTCGAGCAGCTCCAAGTGCTCGGGGTTGGTGCGGACTTCGGGGATCGGAACCTGGTGGGACCGCCAGAACCCCTCGACCTTCTGGCCATCGACCTCGGCGGGGCCGGTCCAGCCCTTGGGTGATGCGAGCACGATCATCGGCCATCGTGGCCGGCCGCGCTGGCCGTGTTGGCGGGCCTGTTCCTGGATGGTCGCCAACTCGTCGAAGACGTCGTCAAGTGCGAGGGCCATCGCCTGGTGCATGAGGCCCGGTTCGTGGCCTTCCACGAAACGCGGTGACCATCCACAGCCCACGAGGAAGTCGCGCAACTCGTCGCGTTCGATACGCGCCAAGACGGTGGGGTTGGCGATCTTGTAGCCGTTCAGGTGCAGGATCGGGAGCACCGCACCGTCGGTGACCGGGTCGAGAAACTTGTTGGTATGCCACGCGGTCGCCAACGCGCCGGTCTCCGCCTCACCGTCACCGACCACGCAAGCCGCCACCACATCCGGGTTGTCGAACACTGCTCCGGATGCGTGCGCGAGCGAGTAGCCGAGCTCGCCGCCTTCGTGGATCGAACCGGGGGTCTCCGGCGCCGCGTGGCTCGGGATACCGCCGGGGAAGCTGAACTGGCGGAACAGTCTCCGCAGACCCTCCGCGTCCATGGTGATGTCCGCGTACCGCTCGCTGTAGGTACCCTCGAGGTAGGTGTTCGCGACAACGGCGGGTCCGCCGTGGCCGGGGCCACAGACGAACATCATGTTCACGTCGCGGGCTCGGATCACCCGGTTGAGATGCGCGTACACGAAGTTCAATCCCGGCGTGGTCCCCCAATGTCCGAGCAGGCGAGGCTTCACGTGTTCGGGTCGAAGACGCTCACGCAGCAACGGGTTCGCCATCAGATAGATCTGACCGACGGACAGGTAGTTCGCCGCCCGCCAATACGCGTCGAGAGCCCTGAGCTGTTCCGCTCCCAGAGGCCCGGTCACAGACGCGGTCGGTTCGGTCATGCTGGGACTGCTCCCGTTTCGTTCGATGCGACAGTGGCACTGGCTCGCCGCCGTGCGAGACCACGGTAGACAGCGAGCTTGATCCGGTCGTTGACGAAGAACCAGGCGAGCGCGTACACCCAGACGAGCGCAGCCTTGTCCCAGCCGATCGGCGTCACGAGGATGCCGTACACCGCGACCAGGGTCGCGATGGTCTGGGTACCGATGACGGCGATGAGCACGATCCGGGCGGGGTGGGGTCGGGTCCAGAACGGTCCGCGGGTCCGGGTGAGGAAGATGGTGAGGTGCCCGGCCACAGAGAGTTTGAGATAGAGCAATGTCTGGATCGTGGGTCGGTCCAGCGCGAAGACCTTGTCGGCCGAGACCACGAGCGCGAAGGATGCGACAACACCGATCACACCGAGCGCGGTCGCGATGCTCAACACGGTCGTCATATCCCACGCTTCGGGCCGTTCCGAACCTTCGGCGCGGTCGTAAGCGATGCTGAGGATCGCGCCGTCGTTGAGCAGCGCGAGGAGCACAATCATCACCGGTGTCACTGGGAAGAAGTCGAAGATCAGGATCGACAACGTGATGAGGAGCAAAACGCGGATCGTCTCGGCGATGCGATAGATCGCATAGGTCGTCATGCGTTGGAAGATCTCGCGAGCAGTGCGGATCGCAGTGACGATCACCGAAAGGCCCGGCGCCAACAGCACCACGTCCGCAGCCGCGCGTGCCGCGTCGGTGGCGCCCGACACCGCGATGCCCGCGTCGGCCTGCTTGAGCGCGGGTGCGTCGTTGACGCCGTCGCCAGTCATCCCCACGATGTGGCCGCGGTGTTGGAGCGACTGGACGATGTGATACTTGTGTTCGGGGAACACCTGCGCGAACCCGTCGGCACCTTCGATCAGATCGCTCAGCCGCTCGGTGTCGTCATCGGTGAGCGTCTCGGCGTCGAGGATCTCGGCGCCGAGTCCTACCTCGGTCGCGATCTGACGGGCGATCGCGAGTTGGTCTCCGGTGACCATCCGCACGTCGACGCCCAGCCGTGTCGCTTCCGCGATCGTTGCTCGCGAATCGTCGCGGGGAGGATCTTCGAGCGCGACGACGCCGAGGAACCGCCACCTGCTGTGCTCGTCGGTGCGGGCGACGCCGAGGGACCGAGCGCCGCGACGCGCGAACTCCTCGACCGTTCCCATGGCCTTCGCCTGCAGGTCAAGGCCGCCAGTCTCGACCAGCGCGAGGATCACCTGCGGTGCACCCTTGCTGACGCGAAACGACCCGTCGGGGCCGTCCACTCCGGCTTCGGTGCGTTTGTGCACCGGATCAAAGGGCAGGAAGTCCGTCACCCGGTATCCCCTCGCGCCCTCGTGCGCGGGTGTCGCGCTCAAGACTGCGACGTCGATCGGATCACGGTCTTCTTCGCGTGACGCGAGCGCGGCGCACAACAGCACTTCGTCTCGGTTCACCCCGTCCACCGACCAGTCGGCGACGAGTTTCAAACGGTTTTCGGTGAGCGTGCCGGTCTTGTCGCAGCAGAGCACATCCATGCCGCCAAGCTCTTCCACCGCGGGGAGATGACTGACGATCGCTTGCTCGTGTGCGAGGGTCCGTGCACCGACAGCCATCGTCACCGACAAGACCGCCGGCAGCGCGACCGGCACCGCCGCGACCGTCACCACCAGCGCGAACTCGAGCGTCGTCGCAGCGGGCGCGCCGCGAGCAAGACTCACGACGACGATCAGCGACACCAGCACAGCCGCGAGCAGAATCAGGAAGTTGCCGATCCGTAGGACCGCGCGCTGGAAATGGCTCACCGTCGACGCTTCGGCGACGAGACGGGTCGTACGCCCGAAGTACGTGTCGTGGCCAGTCGCGGTGACGACCGCGTCGGTCTCACCGCGGCTCACGGTCGAGCCCGCGAACAACGAATCGCCGCCGGTCCGGCTCACCGGCAACGACTCGCCCGTGAGCGCGGACTGGTCGACCTCGACCTCGACGTCGTCCAGGAGACACGCGTCCGCCGGGACGACGTCCCCGAGCCGTACCCGGATCACATCACCCGGCACCAGGACACGCGCGGGAAGCACCACCCAGGTGCCATCGCGTCGAACCCGTGCCGTGGACGCCAGCCGCTGCTTCAGTGCGGCGATCGCGTTCCCGGCCTGGTGCTCCTCCCAGAAGCCCACGACGCCGTTCATCACCAACAGCACCCCGATGATCAAAGCGTCCTCCCACCGCCCGACAACAACCGACAGAACAAACGCAGCTTCGATCATCCACGCGATCGGACCCCAAAAACGCGCCAAGAACTCGACCACCGCGCTGCGACGCCGATCGCTGACCTCGTTCGGGCCCAACCGGTCGAGACGAGACGTCTCCTCGTCGCCTGAGAGGCCCTCCCGTGAGGAGCCGAGCCGCTCGAGCGTCGTGTCCACACCGAGCGCGGCGACCTCGTCGGTCGACAGCGACCGGATCACCGTCGCCTCGGGCGCGGCGCCCGACAGCTCCGGTCGTCGGTCGTGCCCGCTCACTCCGCGGCTGGCACCATCACGACCGGTAGGTGGCCGTGGTGCAGGACCTTCAGCGCCGTCGAGCCGAGACGAAGCCCGGTGATTCCCCCCAACCCGCGCGATCCGACCACCAACAGTCCCGCCTGTTCCCGGATGGCCGCGTCCGTCAGCGCGTCGACCGCGCTCCCTTCGGCGACGAGGACACGCGCGGTGACACCTGCGCGGCGAAGCGGTGCTACCCACTCTTCACCATGCTCGAGGGCTACCTGGTACCAGCTGTCCGGGTTCGAGTGAGGCACCCACTCCGCCAGCGGTTCCTCCGCATGAACCGCGATCACCTCCGTCGCGACCGCACCCGCCATCTCCTGGCACCACGCCAGAGCCCGGAAACTGCCCTCCGATCCATCGACACCCACCACGACCGGCGCCGGCCACGCCGGCCTCGCCGCGGGCGGAATCGCCGCCAAGGGCCGGGACGTGTGGTGCACTAGATGATGCGTCACACTCCCGAGATGCAACGCGTGCGCGTGGCCGCCCATCCCCCGAGCACCGACAACAACAAGGTCCGCTTCCTCCGCATCCGCCGCAGCGAGGAGCTGCGCGCGCGGATCACCGTCGAGCAGCACCTCTCGAAACGGCACGTCCGCCGCGCGGGCCAGTCCACACCACGCGTCAAGGTCGTCGCGCGCCTCGGCGCGCAGCAACTCGAACTCCTCGTTCGAAACCTCCGAAAACGCTGGCTGCCAGGCGGATGCCACCACGAGCTCCCCACCCGCCGCGACGGCGAAACCAAGCGCCCACCGAAGGGCCGCCTGACCGCCGACCGATCCGTCCGTGCCCACCACGATCCGCATCCGACTCCCTTCACTCGCTGACCGTCTCCATTATCCGGCCTCGGCAACCTCGCAAGCCATGCGGCAAAGGTCCGCCAGAAAGCCGTCACCGCTACCAGCGATCCCCCGACGGTGTGCCAACCAACGGTCTGGCGTCAGGCTCGACGCCGCCGAGCCGATACCGCAGCGCCAAGCACAACTACGAGCACCCGGACGGCAGCGCTGCCGCACCGCGATCTTGGCCGATCCTTGGCCGGCGGTGGAGAGTCGTTCGGCCCTGCCCGCAGGTGCGGCCACGGCCGTACGCCTTGGAGGCGTATGACTTCGCGCATCGTGATCCTCGATGGCGGCACGGCGGGACTGACCGGAAACCGGCTAGGAAGGCATTCCTGGCGCCCCGAGATGTCGATGACGGTCGATGCCGACGACCGTCACGTCTACCAGCCGGGCCTGCCGTTCCTCCCTTTCGGTCCGGCGGAACCCGGAGAAGAGCGTTCTGGTCGGGGTCACGCCAACTCCAGGACGGCGTCAATGACTACCAGTGCGAAATCGACCACCTCGATCTGGACGCCGACCGGATTCACCTGGTCGACGGAACTGTCGTCGACTTGTGGCGTGCTCGTCGTCGCGTCGGGATCGTGTCTCGTCTCCGAGGCGACCGACCGGCTCGCTAACCGGTTCGGGTTGGATGGAGAAGGTATTCACCTTCTCTTGCTGGTGTTCGTTTGATCACTGGGATCGCGGGTCTCGATGTTGGCAGTCATGGCCCCGGGCCCATCTCCTCCCATGAGGTGTCCGGTCCGGGCGATGGACAGTCGCGGCCGCGCATGACCACGCGACATCTCCCGCGTGTTCCCTGGGGCTCGAACGGGCCCGCGACAACTTCGCCGGAGACACGCTTGCGTTCGCCGCGTCGCACCCGCGTCATGGACGGTGGGGTCTGACAACAACGGCGCAGCCGTGGCATACACGCGAGCGCTTGTCGTCGTCCGGCCGTGCCACGCCACGACGGGCGCCGCGCGGCGTGAGACATGCTCTACGACGCGACCATCACGGTGGTGGGCCAAACACGGGGAAAGGCGCCGTCGAGGGGCCCGAGCACTACTGCCCCGCTTCGCCCCGATTTGTGTGCGCCTCGCTCGTGTCACCGGAATCATCGTGAAGTCCCTTGCGGAACTCCTTGGCGGCTTGGCCCATCCCGCGGGCCAGCTCAGGAAGCTTCTTCGAGCCGAACAGCAACAACACCACCGCTAGAACGATGAGCAACTCTGCCGGTCCTACGTCCATCGCACTCTTCCCGTTCTGCTCATGTCGTAGTTGCGCGCGTTAGTTACAGGCTATAGCCCGTCGGGGACGAACCGACCGCTCGCCTTACGACGAACGACCCCGGGAAGGTGATGATCGCGATCTGGCGCAGTGCTTCGCCGTCTGCGAGGCGACTACGCCGGTTTCGCACACAGACGAAGCCGAACACACCGCCGATGCTGACGCGTGGCCAGATCGATTCCTGCGTTCGTGTGACGCCTCACTCCGACAAGGCCGGCGACACATTCAGCAGGCGTTCCCCGGTTGCGTAGACCAACGCGTGGTGCACGACGGACACCGTGCCAAGGACGACGGCGAGCGCGCGCTGCCGCGCAGCCCACAATGCGGTCACGGCCAGGCCAGAGATGGCCAGCTCCTCGACGAGCCGCGCCGGTTCGGCGAAGCGTCCGAGCTGGCGGAAGTCGACCGCCCCCCATACGCCAAACGCGACCGCCGGTGCCCCGATCGAGCCGAGCGTCCGCCGTGCCGCGCCGCTGCCACTCTCGTAACCCCAGTACGCAAACGCGGCGACTATGCCGCCCTCCATGACTCCCCGCAGACCGATGTTCGCCGCGACTGCGGGCGTGACGTCAAGCGCCCGTTGCCGGGTGCCCACCGGCTCGACAGCGGCGTGTTCGGTCACGCCGTCTTCGCGCCCGCGCGTTGGCAGAACTCGACGAGCCGCGGGTTGACAACTGCGGGGCACTCGACCTGTGGGTAATGGCCCGCGTCGGGCACCACGAAGACCTCACCGTGCAACCGCTGCGCGATCCAGCGCGCCTCCGCCGGGGGATCACGAAAATCAGGGTCGGCGCTGCCCATCACCACAAGCGTCGGAGCACGCACTTGGTCCAGGCGCGCCTCGGCCGGATCATGGCTTGTCCGCGTCGTCGCCGTGAACGCCTTGCGATGACCCGGACGACGCATGCTCGCCGCGACCGCATCACGATGCTCCTCGAAGTCAGCGGGTCGCTGTCCCGGATAGAGCCTCGGCATGTACGACGTCCACATCTTCGCGGCCCACGGCCCCGACATCAACGCCTTGAACATCCACACCAGGAACGGATTCGTTGGCACGTTGCGCACGAAGGGACCGAGCAACACCAGCCCGTTCACGTCGCCAGGACGCTCGGCGGCGGCCCACACCGCGCCGCCAGCGGCCATCGAGTTCCCGATCACGACCGCCGGCCCACCCAGCTCACCGATCAACGCGAGGACGTCCTCGCCCACCGCAACATCGTCGTACCGGTCGAACGTCGCATCGCTGGCGCCATGGCCGCGCAGGTCCATCGTCGCAACCCGTACACCCGCAGCAGTCAGCGCGGGCACCGTATACCGGTAGCTGCTGCGCAGCTCCCCCATGCCCGGCACGCAGACCACGAGTGCGCCACCCCCGACCACGTCGTAGGCAATACGGCCGCCCGGCCGGTCGAGCATCCGCGTCGCGGCTTCATCTCCCTGCATCAACTTGTTCCTTCTCTCGATGAACCTCCGAGTACGCGCCACACGCCCGGACGCCCCAAACGTGTTGTACCCGCAGCCGAAGACGCAGAACCGCGCTGCAAGACATCGTGGCCACACGGACGGTCACGCTCCGACGACGCTCAGGGCGGGCGGGGCCACGCGCCGACGTCGTCCTGGTCGATCTGGGCACCGTGGGGCAGGCCAGGTCACACCGACGCGCGCCCTGCGTCGAACGCACCGCTACGGAACTTGTCGGTCGACTCAGGATCGTGGCTCGCGGTACAGCGCTTCACATCCGCGCGTTACCGAGTGCGCACTCCGGCCCGTGGTGCCCCGAATCACGGGTCCGGGAGAATCGGGCACTCACGTTGTTTCGACTGGTGCGGGCGCTTGCGCCATTCGCGTTCCTCGCCGCTTCCTTTGCCATGGGACGCCGAGCTTCGGTAGCAGGAAGCGGTCGACTCCGTACCAGCCGGCGTTCCGCCACGCCAGGATCAACAAGCCGGAGGCGATCAGCATCGCCGGGTTCGTGGAAGCCGCGCCTGCGAACACGTACGAGAAGTTCATGATCGCACCGAAAGACGCAGCGATCCCGGTGAATGCACCGAGGATGAGCGCGATTCCCACCGCGACCTCGCCGAACGCGACGAGGTACGCCAACGGAGCATGGGCGCTGTCACGCACCCACTTCAGGAAGTCGACGTACCACGAGTAGGCGACCTGGGGATGCGGACCGGTCGACTGCGCGATCGCGCCTTTGGCGAACCCGGTGATCGCCGCGCCCACGCCTTCGTGCACCGTCCCGGCCGCGGTGTGGGTAGTGCCGCTTCGAATCCACCCGATGTTGGCGTCGCCGGTGAGGCCGTACTTCGAGTTGCCCCAGTCCCAGAACCGCCACGTGATCGTGCCGCCAAAGACCTTCTCCCACCCGGCGGCGAGCCACTCCCAGCCCAGCCATACGCGCACGATCAACCAGATCCACGCGGCCCGACTCGATCCGAACAGCCATCGGGCAACTCCAGGCTCGTCGATGTGCACTACTTCACTAGCCATCGCGTACGCCTCCTCGTTCGATCCTCGTCGACCCTGTTGCCCTCCCTCTCTGTCTGTTCACCCTCGATCATCGCGCCCGCCGGCAGCGTCCGAAAAGGCAACGCCGCCGACCACAGCAGGGCATCCAAGACTCGCATCGTGGCGTCCCGGATCTCACAGGGCGCTCCCGGCCAGGTGTCCGCCGTAGGGTCGCAGCCCGTGGAGACGGCAGCCGTAGTAATCGGGATCCTTGCGTGTGTCGTAGCGGTTACGCGACCGGCGCTGCGCACGTCGACCGCATGGCGGGCCACCGTGACACCGCTGGCGTCGATCATCGGCAGCGGCTTTCTGGTGCTGGCGCCGCTGCTGGCGAGCACCGTCGCCGAATGGGCCCCGGTCGCGATGTTGGGGATCGTGCTGGCCGCCTACGCGATCGGCGCCTCGCTGCGCTTCAACATCCTCCACGTCGAACCCGAACTCGCCGCTCTCGAGCCCTTCCGTCCGATCATGGACCTCGAACGCGTATCGCGGGTCGTGCTCGGGTTTGCCTACACGATCTCCGTCGCGTTCTACCTGCGCCTCCTCGCGTCGTTCGTCCTCGACGCCTTCGGCGCAGACACCGAACTCAACGGCCGACTCATCACCACCGCGATCCTCGCCGCGATCGGAGTACTCGGCCTGCTCCGCGGCCTGCACGGCATCGAAGCAGTCGAGATACCCGCCGTCGACTTCAAGCTCGTGATCATCGGCGGACTCCTCGCCGGCATGCTCGCCTACGACGCGCTCCACGGATCGGCGAGCGCCGCCGCCTACCAGCACCACCCGATCGACATCGGCGGCGTCACCGTCGCCCGGCGCCTCGCGGGCATGCTGCTCGTCGTCCAAGGCTTCGAGACCTCGCGCTACCTCGGCCACTACTACAACCGCGACCTGCGGGTACGAACCATGCGATCGTCACAACTCATCAGCGGGACGATCTACGTCGCGTTCGCTGTGCTGGTCGTCCCCTTCTTCGGGCATCTCGGCTCGGGCCCACGAGAAACCGCGATCCTCGACGCCGCGCGCATCGTGTCCCCGATTCTCGTCCCGCTGCTCGTCCTCGCCGCGATCGCCAGCCAACTCTCCGCCGCTACCGCCGACACCGCCGGCGGCAGCGAGATGCTCACCGACCGTCCCCGCCACCAAGGAGGCAACGTCGGCTATCCCGCAGTCGCGTTCGGCGCCGCACTCGTCGCCTGGTTCGCCAACATCTTCTCCATCGTCAGCTTCGCGTCCCGCGCGTTCGCCGTCTACTACCTCTGCCAAGCCCTGCTCACCGCGATCACCGCGTGGCGTCTCCGCACACCCCGGTACCTCCTCGTCAGCATCGCCAGCACCGCGCTCGCCGCAGCACTGCTCTTCGTCGCCATCGCTGCGATCCCCGGCGACTAACCCGCCCCTACACCTCGGGTGGGACGAGCACGACCGGCCGCCGTGCCCGATTCACCAGCTTGTGCGCGGTGCCACCGATGACGTGCGCGTGATGCGGGTGTTTGCGCGCGCCCGCGACCACCACGAACGCGTCGAGTACATCGGCGATCCGCAACAGCTCCGTCGCGGCGTCGCCTCGGACCAGCTCCGTGCGATACGTCACCCCGGCCTCTCGCAAGGGCTCGGTCCACGCACCGTCCAACAGACCCTGGAGCTCCTCGAGATACGGTCCGATATCGATCTGAATCGCCGACAGCTCCCACAGCCCCACCCGGGACTCGACATGCACAGCCTGCAT
This sequence comes from uncultured Actinomycetes bacterium, assembly GCA_963775795.1. Classification (GTDB taxonomy): domain Bacteria; phylum Actinomycetota; class Acidimicrobiia; order IMCC26256; family DASPTH01; genus CAVZKC01. The sequence goes on from CAVZKC010000002.1 coordinate 12,459, forward strand.
CTCGGCTCCGAGGTCTCGGGCGAGTTGCGCGCTCCACTTCGTCGCATGTCGGCTTCCTTCCGACTCGTCGACGCCAACAACGATGATTCGAGCCATCCGCTCCCTCGCTTCCCGTCGATTGCACTGAGGAGTCAACCAGGATCACGGACGCAAGCAGCGATCGGGCCGGTCAGCGGACTCGAACACCGCCGCAAGACCGCGCCATCCCACGTCGGGTGATCGACTTCGATTCCGCGATGGTGAGGCTCGGGTACGAATCCGACGACGGCGAGTTGTCCGGCCAGAACACATCGAGGGGCGAGCCGTCGACTCCGGCCGAATAGCCGACCTCCGACCACAACTCACCAGGGCGTCCTCGCTCGGCGGGGGCGCCCTCCGCGCGCGTCCAGCACCAATCGCAGAAGACCGGCCCACCACGCGCGCACTCCACCCGCTCCCCGCCGCACCTCGCGCCCGCGCCAACCCCCTCAACAGCGACTCCCCGGGCGCGGACGCCTACACAGAACTCGACCACTCCGAGTCCCTCCCGCCCACGATCTCCAATAGACACACTTCTTGGTGTCGCGAGCGACACCAAGGCGGGAGTGATTTTTCGGACTCGGGAGTCACTCCCGGAAGGTCTCGTAGGGCATCCTGTGCCGATGCCATCGGCGCCCCAGCACGTGCGCTGGACCGATCACGCGTACGTGAAGGCCAACACGCTCGGCGCTGCCCGCGACGACATCGAGCAGACCGTCATCGACCACCACGACGTGCGACAGACGAACACCGGAGCGGCCCAGTGGCGCCTCTCAACTGGGCCCTGGGTCGTCCTCTACGACCATCCTGACGGGGACGACCGGACGACGGCGAGGATCGTCACGCTCTGGCGACGCAGGTAGCCTGGCACCGATGAAGATCGACGGTCACTACGACCCGGAAGCAGACATCGCGTGGCTGCGCTTCGAGGGCTACGACCCCGCCACCGTCGTTGCCGAGGAGATCACGACTGGGCTGCGTGAAACCGACCCGACAAACGGCCACATTGTCGGCCTCGAGTACTGGCACGCCAGCCAGACACTCCCAAGCGATCTCCTGGCCATGCTGCCGCCACCCAAGGTCGCCAGCGCCGCCTGACGCGGGCCGCTCAGCTCCACCAGCGGCGAACGCCGTGGACAACCGGGAAAGATCCGGCGCGGCCGGGAGTGATTCGTGGCCGTCCGGGAGTGATCCGGCGCAGGCTGGAGTCAGCCGGTTGAACCGAGAACGATCGCTCGGATCACTCCCGGACAGACAGCGGACGCGTCGAGGTCGCGTCGCGTGGCTCCCGCGCGGCGGCAGATGACTCCCTGGCGATCGTCCACCCGAACTGGATCACTCCCGGATCGCGCTCGCATAGCTCCCGGCTTCCACAGAAGGCCAGCGCGGACGGCGACCGATCGTCGCGCGTCGCCGCGGCCTGCTCCCCGGTAGTTGTCCCGAGGCGCCGTCGACGCGTTGGATGCGTCGTTCTGACCCGTCGACCGAGCACGCATCTGTAACTCCCGGACGCGTGCAGCTGACTCCCGCCTCATGCCCGCTTGCGGGTGTGAGAAGTGTGTCTATTTCGAGATCGTGGGTCGCGGCGGGCCGGAGAGTGCGCGTCGGGTGCGCGTCCAGTGACGTCGTGATGGTCGAGGAGCGGGCACGTGTTCGACGATGTCGGGTGCCGATGTCGTCGTGGATGGGGAGGGGTGGGCGTGTCCTTGGATCGGGTGTGGCCACTCCCGCACAGCTCCCGACGTCAAGCGACGGGCCTCCCCGGCGCGCGGTTCCCGCCGGCGTCGCGGTCGAACGACCCACCACCCCGCCCCACCTGAACTCAGGTGCGGCGAAGGCCTTGCTGCGCGTGTTGCTCAATGCTGCTCGGGCACAGGGCGCATGCACCGGTCCGCCCGAAGCCGGGTGACGAGGTTCTACCCTCGGTGATCGAGATGAAGCGCTTCGCCTTCTACGGACGTGTGAGCACCGAGGACCAGCAAGACCCGACATCGTCGCGGAACTGGCAACTCGCTCGCTCCCGTCAGGTCATCAAACCCGCACATGGCGAGATCGTCGCCGAGTTCTTCGACATCGCGCAGTCGCGGTCGCTCCCTTGGAAGCGTCGACCCGAAGCGTCGCGTCTGCTCGACGCGTTTCGGGAGACGCGTCGCGGCTGGGACGCGGTCGTCATCGGCGAGCCGCAGCGCGCGTTCTACGGCAACCAGTTCGGACTCACGTTCCCGGTGTTCGTGCACTACGGCGTCGAGTTATGGGTACCTGAGGTCGGCGGCGCAATCGACCCCGGCTCGGACGCGCACGATCTCGTCATGAGCCTCTACGGTGGCATGAGCAAGGGCGAGCGCAACCGGATCAAGACGCGCGTGCGTTCCGCGATGGCCGCACAAGCTGCGGTCGAAGGCCGCTTCCTCGGAGGCCGACCGCCATACGGCTACGTGCTCGCCGACGCGGGTCCACATCCGAACCCGTCGAAGGCAGCGATCGGTCAACGGCTGCATCGTCTCGAGCCCGACGCAGTTGCAGCTCCAGTGGTGCAGCGGATCTTCACGGAGTTCATCAGCGGCCGCGGCCTCTACGCGATCGCCGAGCGACTCACACGAGACGGAATCCCCTCGCCCTCCGCGCACGACCCCGCGCGCAACCCACACCGCCAAGCAAGCGGCGGCGCGTGGTCGAAGGGCGCTGTGCGCGCCATCCTGCAGAACCCCCGCTACACCGGACACGAGGTCTGGAACAAGCAGCGCCGCGACGAAGTACTCGTCGATGTCGAGGATGTCGCGCTCGGCCACGAGTCGAAGATGCGCTGGAACCCGAGCAGCGAATGGGTGTGGTCCGATCACCAGACCCATCCGGCGATCATCAACTCCGACGCGTTCGAAGCCGCGCAGGACATCTTCGCCGGCGCACAACGGACTGCGGTCCGCAAGGAGCGCACCCGCAACCCCTACGTCCTGTCGGGCAGAGTCCGCTGCGCGAAGTGCGGCCGCAAGATGCAGGGCTCGTGGAACCACGGCCAGGCCTACTACCGCTGCAAGTTCCCCTCGGAGTACGCGGTCGCCGAGAACCAGCACGGCAAGACCGTCTACGTTCGCGAGGCCGCCATCGTGCCTGGCCTCGACACATGGATCGCCAGCCTGTTCGACGACGAGCACCTCGACAGCACCTGCGAGTCGTTGGCTGCGGTCAGCGACCTCGAACCCGAGCACGACGAGGGCCGCGAACTCGACTTGCGCCGACGACTCAAGGAGTGCAGCACAAAGCTCACCCGCTATCGGCAGCTCCTCGAACAAGATGCCGACATCACGGTTGTCGCGACCTGGATTGCCGAGATCGAGCGGGAACGCAGGCGGATCGAGCGAGAGCTCGGCCGCAAGCCGACCACCCGCAAGCTCACCAAAGCCGAGATCAAGGCCCTCGTGCGCCAGCTCAAGGACATCGTCAGCGTCCTCGCCGACGCCGACCCGGCAGACAAGCGCGCGATCTACGACGAGCTGGGCGTGAACCTCACGTACCACCCGGACGGAAGAGTGCACGTCGGCGCAGGAAGCCGTGTACTCAGGGTTGGTGTCGGAGGGGGGACTTGAACCCCCACGCCCTTGCGGGCACTAGCCCCTCAAGCTAGCGCGTCTGCCGATTCCGCCACTCCGACGTGGAGGAGCGAGTGTAGCGAAGGGCATGCGCGACACTCTCGTGGTGCCGATCCCGTGGACCTTCGATTCCGCCGCCGTGCGGCTCGCGTTCGACCAGGCCGCGGCGTCCCTCGTGACCCTCGTTGGAGAGGTCCCCGACACGAGCTGGTCGGAGCCCGCGCTCGGGCGATGGGACACCCGGAGCCTCGTCGGGCACGCTGCCCGTGGGCTGCAGACCGTCACCGCCTACCTCGACGGGCCGAACGACGGGCCGATCGTGGTCGACCATCCCGTCGAGTACTACTTCGCCATCGTCGACCAATACGGGAACACCGAATCAGTGTACGAACGCGGCGTCGAGGCCGGTGAACGGTTGGGCGCAGACCCGCGCGCCGCAGTCGCCGGCTTCGCCGAGGCCGCGATCAGGCGCGTCGGCGCGGCCCGCGACGACGACATCGTCGCGACACCGTTCGGCGGCATCCCGCTCGGCGCCTATCTTCCGACCCGCGTGCTCGAGCTGACGGTCCACACCATCGACCTCGCCGCCGCGCTCGGGCGCGTCGCACCGGTCGAATCCACGCCGCGCGGCGTGTCGCTCGCGATCGCCGCCGCCCTCGCAGAACGACGGGGCGAAGGAGAGACGCTGCTCCTCGCGCTCACGGGCCGCGTCCAACTTCCCGACCACTTCGGCGCCCTCTGACTCCGATGGCCGTCGACGACAGCACGCCCGAGCCTCCTCACCCGGAGACAGTCGCGGCCTCCCCCTCCGGAGGCCACGGCGAGAGCCGACGCGCGGTGCTCGCGGCCGCGTTCGCCAACTTCGGAATCGCGGCGGCGAAGTTCCTCGGCTTCGCCGTCACGGGGGCGGCGTCGATGCTCGCGGAGGCGATCCACTCCGTCGCCGACACCGCGAACCAGGGCCTGCTCCTCTTCGGAGGTCGACGCGCCCGGCGCGCGCCGACTGATGCACACCCGTTCGGCTACGCGCGTGAGCGTTACTTCTGGGCATTCGTCGTGTCGGTCGTGTTGTTCACCGCCGGCGGCCTGTTCGCGCTCTACGAAGGCGTGGACAAGCTGCGCCACCCCCACGAGCCCGAGTCGCTCGGGTGGGCGATCGGCATCCTCCTCGTCGCAATCGTGTTCGAAGCCGTGTCCCTCCGCACGGCCATGCGGGAGGCCCGCCCGTCGAAGCAGGCCGGGTCGTGGCGCGCGTTCATCCGACAGTCGAAGAGCGCCGAGCTCCCCGTCGTGCTGCTCGAAGACACCGGTGCGCTCATCGGGCTGGGCTTCGCGCTCGCCGGAGTCGTGACCGCCGCGACCACCGGCGACGGCCGCTACGACGCCGCCGGCAGCCTCGCCATCGGCGCGCTCCTCGTCGTGATCGCGCTCACCCTCGCCATCGAGATGAAGAGCCTCCTCATCGGCGAGGCAGCGACGCCCACCCATGTCGACGCCATCCGGGGGTCGCTCGAGGGCGATGCCCGAGTCGTGCGTGTACTGGAACTCCGCACGCAGCAGCTCGGGCCCGACGAGCTCCTCGTCGGCGCCAAGCTGCACCTCGACGAGACACTCAGCGGGCCTGAGGTCGTCGCCGCGCTCGACGAGATGGAAGCCGCCGTCCAGCGCGCCGTTCCCGACGCGGTCACCGTCTACCTGGAGCCCGACTCGCCCGATTCGTAGCGCGGCGCGACCGTCGCGCTCGTCCCGTCCGCCCCCGCGAAGTGGCACGCGACCGGGTGCCCTTGCCCGCGCTCGTCGAGCGCGGGTTCCTCCTCGGCGCAGCGGTCTTCGGCCCGCCAACAGCGCGTCCGGAAACGGCAACCCGACGGTGGGTTCACCGCGCTGGGTGGCTCCCCCGTCAGGACGATCCGACCGCGGGCGTGGTCGAGATCCGGATCGGGATCGGGAGCCGCCGAGAGCAGCGCCTGCGTGTACGGATGCCCCACTGCCGCGAACACCGACTCCGCCGGACCGACCTCGACCACCTTGCCCAGGTACATCACCGCGACCCGATCGGCGACGTGGCGCGCGACGGCGAGGTCGTGGGTGATGAAGAGCATCGTCAGCCCGAGTCGGGCCTGCAACGAGTCCAACAAGTTGAGGATCTGCGCCTGGATCGACACGTCGAGGGCGCTGGCCGGCTCGTCCAGCACCAGCACGTCGGGCTCGACCGCGAGCGCACGGGCGATCGCCACTCGTTGTCGTTGCCCACCCGAGAGCTCGTGCGGGTACGCACGCAGCTGCTGAGCGCCCAGCCCGACCATGTGCACGAGCTCGCCGACCCGCGGGCCGACGGCCTTGCGCCGCCATCCCGCGATCCGCAGCGGCTCCTCCAGTGCCGCCTGCACGGTCATCCGCGGATCGAGCGAGGCGTAAGGGTCCTGGAGCACGATCTGCACGTGCCGGCGCCACGCCCGCACACGGATCCGCGCCGCAGGCTGGTCATCGAGCCTGATCTCCCCCGAGTCGGGCTCCAGGAGCCGGGCGGCCAGGCGCGCCATCGTCGACTTCCCGCACCCCGACTCCCCCACCAGCGCGAGCGTCGTCGCCGGCTCGACGGTGAGCGAGACGCCGTCGACCGCCCGCACGCGCCCCACCTTGGAGCGAAAGGTCCGCACCACGGCGTCGAACTCGAGCCGCGCGCTCACTTGCCCCGCCAGCGGACCGGCACGACGCCGTCGAGCACGCAGGCGACCGAGTGATCGTCGTCGATCTCGCGGAGGGGCGGCACGTCCACCAGGCACTCCGGCTGCACGTGCTCGCACCGGGGGTTGAACGGGCAACCGGGCGGCACCGCCGAGAGGTCCGGCGGCGCACCCTTGATCGCCTGGAGCTCGCCCCGGGTGGCGGCGATCGTCGGCACGGCCGCCAGCAGCGCCCGCGTGTACGGATGGGCCGGCTGCTCGAGCACTCGGGTAGCCGGGCCCGACTCGACGACCCGGCCGGCGTACATCACGATCGCCCGATCCGCGGCGCTTGCCACGACACCGAGATCGTGCGTCACGAGAACGACGGCAAGGCCCGTCGCGCGCTGACGTTCGGCGAGCACCTCGAGGATCTGGGCTTGGGTCGTGGCGTCGAGCGCCGTGGTGGGCTCGTCGGCGATGAGCACCTTCGGCGCGTTCGCGAGCGCCATCGCCAGCACCACCCGCTGCCGGAGCCCACCGGAGAGCTGATGCGGAAATGCGCGTGCGCGCGTCGGCGCATCACCCACGCCGACGAGCTCGAGGAGCTCGACGGCGCGTTCGCCGGCTGCTCCCTTGCCCACCGCCCGGTCGTGCACCGTGATCGCCTCCGCGATCTGGGCGCCCACACGCTGCACCGGGTTCAGCGCCGTCATCGGATCCTGGAAGACCATCGACAGCTCGACGCCGCGCACGCTCGTCATCTCACCTTCACCCAGCGCGAGCAACGAACGTCCGCCGAGCTGCACCGAACCGCCCGCCACCCGTCCCGGCGGGCCGAGCAAGCCCATGATCGCCAGCGCGGTGGCGGTCTTGCCCGAGCCCGACTCGCCGACGACGGCCAACGTCTCGCCGGCGGAGACCGAGAACGACACACCGTCGACCGCGCGCACCGGGCGCGGATCCACGGCGAACTCCACGGCGAGGTCCTCGACTTCCAGTGCGGCGGTCACGCCGCCCGCCCGCGGGACCGTCGCGGATCGAACACGTCGCGGAGCCCCTCACCCACGAAGTTGACCGCGAGCACGGTGAGGAAGATCACGAGGCCCGGGAACACGGTGAGCCACCAGTACAGCTCGGTGTTCGCGACCGCGTTCGAGAGCAGGTTGCCCCAGCTCGGCGTGGGCGGCTGGATGCCGAATCCGAGGAACGACAGCGTCGTCTCGATGAGGATCGCTTGCGCCACGATGAGCGTGGCGTTGACGATGATCGGGCCCGAGCAGTTGGGCAGGATGTGCCGGAACACGATGCGCCGATTCGACGCGCCGATCGCGCGCGCGCCGGCCACGAACTCCTGCTGCCGTAGTGACAGCGTCATGCCGCGTACGACGTGCGCGATCGAGCCCCAGAGGAGCAGGGACAGCAGGAGCGCGATGCCGAGCGGGCCGCCGAGATCGAGCGTGCCGAGCGGTCCGAGGTCGATCTCTCCGATCGAGACCGCGACCGCGAGGAACGGGATCGCGGGCAGTGCGATCCAGAGGTCGGTGAACCGCATGAGCAGGCCGTCGAGCAGCCTCCCGTAGAAGCCGGCGAGGGCACCGATGACGACGCCGATCGCGGTCGAGAGCACTGCCACCCCGAACGCGACCTGGAGTGAGATCTGCCCGCCCCGCAGGATGCGAGCCAGCGAATCTCGACTCAGCTCGTCGGTGCCGAACCAGTGTGACCACGAGGGTCCCGAGGTGGGAACGAGGAGGTTCTGCTTGGTCGGGCTCGGCGCGAAGTGAACCCCGACGAAGCACGCGAAGACCATCACGATCAGGAAGACGGTCCCCACGAGTGCCAGTCGGTTGCGGAAAAACCGGCGGAAGCCCTGACCGCGCGGGCGTTCGGGGACACCCGCGGGTTCGAGTCGTGCCCGGACGACCTCGTCGCCCAACTGCATGCTCACGGCACACGCGTCCGTGGGTCGAGCACGCCGTACGCGACGTCTGCCAGCAGGTTGAACAGGACGACGAACAGCGTGGCGACGGCCATCCACGCGAGGAGAACCGGGTAGTCGGAGCGTTCGAGCGCGTCGAAGAAGAGGAGGCCGAGGCCCGGCCAGCTGAAGATGCGCTCCACCACCACGACCCCGCCCAGCAGCACGCCCGCGTCGATCGCGACCACGGTGACGAAGGGGATCAGCGCGTTCGGGAGGGCATGGCGGCGCACGATCCGTCGTCTCGGCACGCCGATCGCGCGCGCGGTACGCACGTAGTCGGAGTCGAGTGCCTCGACCATGCTGTCGCGTTGATAGCGGCTCCACGCGGCGACGCTCGTCACCATGAGCGTGAGCACGGGGAGGACCATGTGCTGGGCGAGGTTCCCGATCTCGCCTTCGCGCCCGACGCTGTACTTGCCCTGGACGTAGAAGAGGCGCAGGTCGAAATGGTCCCGCAGCGCCACGACGAGGATGAGTTGCAGCATCAACGCGAAGAAGAAGTCCGGCATCGAATAGCCGAAGTACGAGAAGCCCGTGGCCGTGTGATCGACCCAGGTGTTCCGTCGCACCGCGCTCACGACACCTACCAAGAGCGCGACCGCCGAGGAGAGGAACACCGTGGTGCCGATCAGCAGGAGCGAGTTCACCGTGGCGCGGCCCACCATGCTCGTGACGGGCTCGCCGGTGCGGAACGAGTGGCCCCAGTCACCGCGGACGAAGTCGCCCAGCCAACTCAGATACTGCTCGGGCTTCGAGTCGTCGAGGTGGTACTTGCGCTCGAGGTTCTCGATGGACTGCTCCGAGACGCCCGGTCGGTTTCGGTACTGCTGGAGCGGGTCACCGCGGGCCGAGACGAGCGCGAACACGACGATCGTCGCGAGGATCACGACCGGGATCGCCACGAGAAGGCGGCGCCCGACGTATCCGATCACCCCCGTGTTTCTAGCCGAGGGTGCCGCGGCGGCCGCGGCAAGTGCCCGCCGCCCGCGCAGTGCACTACTACCTGCTGAGCGCCCAATTCTCGATGTTCCAGGTGAACCCGTCTTGGGTCGGGTTGTCCTGGACGCCCGAGATCGCCGAGCGGTAGCCGAGCTGGGTCGGCTTCTGGAACAACGGGATCACCGTCACGTTGTTCTGCGCGAGCTGGAGGTCGGCCTCGTTGTAGAGCGCAGCCCGCTTGACGGGGTCGGGTTCGCGCTCGGTGGCCTTGAGGAGCTCGTCGACCTTCGGGTCGTTCGTGTGGGTGTAGTTGAGTCCGCCTTCCTCGCACTGGTACTTGCGTGCGAGACGCCGCGGGCAGTCGGGCGGGATCGCGCTCGACAGCCAGATCACGTTGTTGCCGAACGGATCCGGCGAGCCCGACCAGGCGAAGATGAGTGAGTCGAAGTCGCCGCTCACCATGTCGATGCCGAGGATGTTCTGGATCGGCCCGTTCTTGATCTTCATCTCGATCCCGATCTGACGGAGCTGCTCCTGGATGATCTGCTCCGCGAGGATGCGGGCCTGGTTGCCGGTCGTGGTGCCGAGGCGGAACGAGAGCCGGACCCCGTCCTTCTCGCGCACGCCATCGTCGCCGGGCTTCCATCCCGCGGCGTCGAGGATCGCGGCGGCGCCCTGGAGGTCACCCCGCGCCGGGTAGATCGACCAGTTCGGTTCGTACTGCTTCTGGTTGGTCATCCAGATGCCGTTGTTCAACACCGTGGCGTTGTCGTTGGCGTCCTTCACGACCCTGTCGACGATCTGTTGGCGCGGGAGCGCGGTGGCGATCGCCTTCCGCACCGCGACGTCGTCGAGGCCGGGCACTGTCGTGTTGAGGTCGAGATGCTCCCAAAGCGGCCCGAGCGTCGTCTCGTATCGCGCGTCGTCAACGGACTCGATCCGCTTCCGCAAGCCGATCTGGTTCTGCGGGTAGATCATGTCCACCTCGCCGGCGCGGAACGCGTTGATCTGCGAGTTGCTGTCGGGGATGGGGATGAAGACGACCGACACGCTGGCCTGCTCCCCCCAATAATTCTTGTTCGGTACGAGGGTGACCTGCCGATCGGACTCGAAGTCCCCGACCAGCATCGGCCCGCTCCCGATCGGCTTCTTCGTCTTCGGGTCACAGATGCAGCGGGTCCACACCTTGTTGAAGTTCTGACCTTCGAGGATGTGCTTCGGCAACACCGTCGTGCTGGTGCTGGCCCAAAGGTCGCGGTACGGCGCGAACGGCTCCTTGAACTGCATCTGGAACTCGGTGGGGCTGATCACGTTGAAGGCCGAGATCTTGTCGTATCCGTTCCTCGACCAGACGTTGTTGTCCGGGTTCATGATGGTGTCGTACGTGAACTTGAAGTCGTCGGCAGTGATCGGCATACCGTCGGACCACACCGCGTCGGGCCGGATCGAGCAACCGACGGTGAAGGGACTGACGGTGGTCACCGTGCAGTCCTTCGAGAAGATCCACGGCTCGTAGGTGAAGTCGGGCAGCAGGCGATAGCCGCGTGCGAGAACCGGGCCGGCGATCATGCCCGTCCACTGGCTGTTGCCGTCGATCAACATGTTGTTGAGCGTGGACGGGAACTCCTCGGCGCCGACCGTGATCGTGGGCGAACCGGCCTTCGTCGCCGCGGTCGCGGGCACGACGGCAGCCGAAGCCGCCGCCAGGGCGCCCAACGTCGCGATCGAAAGCGCCGCCAACCAGCGGCGAGCCCATCGAACCTCGAATCGTTGCATTCGCCTCACCGCACCTCGTTCGCGCGCTCGCCCAACCCTTGCCGCGCAACTGCCGATCTGTGCTGCCCGTCCCACTGTCCCAACGGCGTCTCGACACCCCGCCTTGAGCGAACGAATCGCCCTTTTCGGACCACAGCGCGCCGAGGACGGTCGACTCTACGGCGCGCAGCCGCGCTCCCGGGGCACGTCACGTTATGAGCCGGCACCCGTTCGGCGCGGTCACCACTCCCCGTGGGGCGTCGCGCGCGCCTCGACTGCGCTCAGTTGAGGGCTCGAAGACTCCTCGTTGGCCTCGCGGAGCCGAGCTGATGACGCTTCCTCTGCGACGCCGGACGTCGATGAGCGCTCCCGGAAGTCAGATTCTGAACCTAAGGAGCGAACGTCCCGAGCGCCGGTGCCCGCCGCAGGAGTCGGCCTGGTCCCTTGGCGGGGCCGAGCGACGACGGTCGAAGTGCAGCCGCCGTCGCAGCGCCGACGAGGATCTCGCCCGCATCGGCCGCGGCCTCGAGCGCGATGGTCTGGGTCGCCGCCGGCCCGGTCACCACGAGCTCCCGATGGGAACCGCCGACGAAGAAGAAGTGGAAGCGACCGCTGTTCACGCCGATCGACATCCGCAAGCGCACCTGCATGCCGGGGACTTCGATGCGACCCGCGCTCCGCAGCTGGCGGCGCATCCCGACTGCAGCTGCACAGGCTCGTGCCTCGTGGCCAACTTCGGTGAAGAGGAACAGGGCGTCGCCGCCGAACTTCAGCAGGCTCGCGCCTTCGGCATACGCCACCGCCAACAGCTCGGTGAAGCACCCACCGATCGCGCCGGCCAGCTCTTCGGCCCCGACCCGGCCCCGCCGCGCGACGTGCTCCGAGAGCTTCGTGAAGCCGGAGATGTCGACGAACACCACCGAGCCGTCGATCTCCTGCACCGCCGGGGCGCCCGGATCGGCGAGCCACTCGATGGCGAGGCGAGGGAGATAGGGAGCGAGGAGTCGCGGATCCACGGCGGCCCCGCCCGCGTCAGAGGCGCAGCGACAGCAACACGGTGTTGAAACCGAAGATCACACCGATGATGACGGTCAGGCGGTCGAGGTTGCGCTCCACCACCGTCGAGCCGGCCGACGAGCCGCCGAGCTGGCCGCCGCCGAACATGTCGGACAGCCCCCCGCCACGACCCGAGTGGAGCAGCACGAGGAAGATCAGTGCGAACGACACGATCACCTGGATCGCGATCAGGACTGCGTTGAACACCGGTTCCCCTTGCTGTGCTGCTCGATCGGCCTCGCAACTCTAGGCGAGCGACCGCCGGCGTGACGGACCGGCTACCGCCGGTACTGCACGATCCGGGCGAACTCGTCGGGATCGAGCGACGCTCCGCCGACCAACGCTCCGTCGATCTCCGGCATCGCCATCAGGGCCGCCGCGCTCCCCGCCTTCACGCTCCCCCCGTATTGGATGCGGACCGCCCCGGCAGTCAGGTCGTCGTAGAGCGTTCGCACCGTGTCGCGCACGATCCCGATCGTCTGGTTGGCGTCGTCGGGGGTGGCGTTCCTGCCGGTTCCGATCGCCCAGATGGGCTCGTAGGCGATGACGCACGTCGCCGCGTCCACCGCCTTCACGCCCGCGAACGCAGCCCGGGTCTGGGAGGACACCCGAGCCTCCGTCTCACCCGCTTCGCGCTCGTCGAGCGTCTCGCCGACACAGACGATCGGCGTCATGCCCTGCGCCAGCACCGCGCGCAGCTTGCGGCTGACCATCTCGTCGGTCTCGCCGAACAACGAGCGTCGCTCCGAGTGACCGACGATCACGAACTCGATCGCGAGCTTGGCCAGCATCGGCGGGGCGACCTCGCCCGTGTACGCACCCTGGTTCTCCCAGTGGCAGTTCTGCGCGCCGAGCCGCACCTTCAGCTTGTCCGCCTGAATGAGGGTCTGCAACGTCCGGAGGTCGGTGAACGGCGGGCAGACGACGACGTCGCACTCCTCGTAGTCCTCGGCCTCGAGGCGGTACGTGAGCTTCTGGACCACCTGGATCGCGACGAGATGGTCGTGGTGCATCTTCCAGTTGCCCGCGATGATCGGCTTCCGGGCTTCGGGCATCGAATTCCTCTGGTCGTGGTTCGGTTAGGTCGGCCAGTCAGGCTCGGCGCAATGCTTCCAACCCCGGCAGGTCGCCGTGCTCGATCAGCTCGAGCGCCGCGCCACCGCCGGTGCTCACGTGGTCGACACGGTGGTCGAGCCCGAACTGGCGGATGGCAGCGGCGCTGTCGCCTCCACCGACGACAGTGAACCCGTCGGACTCGGCGACCGCTCGGGCAACGCGTTCGGTTCCCGCGGCGAACGGCGCCAGCTCGAACATCCCCATCGGGCCGTTCCAGAGCACCGTCGCCGCGTCGCCCACGCTCGCGGCGTACCGCTCGGCGGTCTCGGGGCCGATGTCGAGACCCATCCACCCGTCTGGGATCGCGTCGACGGCAACCACGCGGGTCGACGCCGTCGGCGACGGTCCCTCGGCGACGACCACGTCGACGGGGATCTCGACCCGCCCGCTCTCGAGCAGGCTCGTGCACTCAGCGACGAAGTCGGGCTCGACCAGCGACGCGCCCACTCCGAGCCCGCGGGCGCGGAGGAACGTGAACGCCATCGCACCCCCCACCAAAACGGAGTCGCAGCGGTCCAGCAGCGCGGCGATGACACCGAGCTTGTCGCTGACCTTGGCCCCCCCGAGCACCGCGACGAATGGTCGTGCCGGCTCGCGGAGCACACGGCCCAGGGCTTCGACTTCCCGGAACAGGAGCCGCCCCCCGGCATGGGGCAGCACCCGCGGCGGGGCGACGATCGACGCATGGGCGCGGTGTGATGACCCGAACGCGTCGTTGACGTACACGTCGGCGAGCATCGAGAGGTTGGTACCGAACGCGGGGTCGTTCTCGGTCTCGCCGCGCTCGAAGCGGAGATTCTCGAGGAGCACCACCGTGCCAGGTTCGGACGACGCCAGGATCGGCTCCACCCTCGGCCCGACGACGGCGGGCGCGAGCTCCACCACCGGCCCCACGAGCTCCGTCAGGCGCTGGGCGACGGGTGCGAGCGAGAACGCGGGATCGACGACACCGTCCGGGCGTCCGAGGTGGCTACACGCCACCACGATCGCGCCGCGCTCGCGGAGATACTCGATGGTCGGGAGCGCGGCCGTGATGCGGAGATCGTCCTGCACCACGCCGCCTTGTAGAGGCACGTTCAGGTCGAGGCGAACGAGGACACGCCTACCCTTGCGCAGCTCGAGGCTCTCGAGGCCGGGGACGTCGAGGGTCACCCGCTACGCGCCGACGAAGGCGACGAGATCGACGAGGCGGTTGGAGTAGCCCCACTCGTTGTCGTACCAGCCGAGCACCTTGACCATGCGACCGCTCGCCATCGTGTCCTCGGCAGAGAAGATGCAGGACGCGGGGTTGCCGACGATGTCGGCGGACACCAACGGCTCGGTCGAGTACTCGAGCACCCCCCGGAAGGACGGATCGACCGCGGCTTCGGCGAATGCCGCGTTGACTTCGTCGATCGTCGTGTCGCGGGCCAAGATGGCGGTCAGGTCGGTGATGGAACCGGTGGGAGTGGGCACTCGCAGCGACGTGCCGTCCAGCTTGCCCTTGAGCTCGGGCAGCACGAGACCGATTGCACGCGCCGCGCCGGTGCTGCTCGGGATGATCGACAGCGCAGCTGCCCGCATGCGGCGGAGGTCGGGCTTGCCGCTGCGCGTCGCCTTGGCCAGATCCTGGAGGGACTGGTCGCTCGTGTACGCGTGGACCGTCGTCATCAATCCTTGCTCAATGCCAACACGGTCGTTCAGCACCTTCGCCAAGGGTGCGAGGCAGTTGGTGGTACACGATGCGTTCGAGATCACCGTGTGCACGGCCGCGTCGTAGACGTCGTCGTTGACGCCCATGCAAATCATCGCGTCGGCGTCACCACTCGGCGCCGAGATGATCACGCGGTGCACGCTGCCGCCGAGATGAGGAGCGGCCTTCTCGCGTGCGGTGAAGAGACCGGTCGACTCGATGACCACGTCGACGCCATGGTCGCTCCACGGGATGTCGGCCGGGTTCATGACCTCGAGCTTGTGGACGTCGTGGCCGTCGATCGCGAAGCCGTGCTCTCCCGCCTTGACGTCGTTCGGGAGCACCCCGGACACGGAGTCGTGCTTGAGCAGGAACGCCATCGTCTCGCTGTCGCCCATCGGGTCGTTGACCGCCACCAGCTCGACGCCGGCACGCTTGCCGCCGCGAGCAGGGCACGGGTGAACGAGCGCCCGATCCTCCCGAACCCGTTGATTCCCACACGAACTGCCATGTTCGCTTCCGCCTCTCGTCTCGTCGACCGGGCACTACAGCAGAGCGCCGAGGACCTTCGCCAGTTGTTCGGGATCGTGCGCCAACCCGTCGTCCCGGGCGACCAGCGCCGCGACCGGCTCGGCACCGAGCGAACGAACGCGGGTGTCGTCGACCACGAGCCGCCCGCCTCGCTGATACAGGAAGCGGTCGACCCGGCCCCCATGGTCGCGGATGGCCGCCAGGTGCGCAGTGCCGTCGAGGCCGGCGGTCTCGGGTACCTGCGGGCCGAGGTTGCACACCTGCACGACCGTCGCCGGAACCGCGTGCAGCGCGGCCTGGATCTCGCGGACGCAGACGACCGGCAGGAGGCTGGTGTAGAGGGAGCCGGGTGCGAGCACGATCTGGTCAGCGGCCGCCAGCGCGTCGAGCGACTCCGGCGTCGCGGCGACGTCGGCGGGCACGAGCGCGACCCGCCGGATCCCGTGGCTGTTGGCGACGGCGACCTGGCCTTCCACGGGCCCGGGCGCCTGGCCGGCGCGATCTGCGACTTCGGCCTTCAATACGACCAGCTCGGTCGTCGCGGGGACGACCCGACCCACTGCGCCGAGCGTGCGCCCGGATTCGTCGAGCCCGGCTTGGAAGCTCCCCAGCGTCTCGGCGAGACCGACCATCACGAGGTTGCCCAGCGCGTGACCGTCGAGATCGCCGCTGCTGAAGCGAAGCTCGAAGGCCTCGGCCCACACCTCGTTCTCGGCCAGCGCGACGAGGCACTTGCGGAGGTCACCGGGCGGCAGGGTGCCCAGCTCGCGCCGCAGGCGCCCGGACGAGCCACCGTCGTCGGCGACACTCACGATCGCGGTGATCGACCCGGCGTACCGGCGCACCGCGCGGAGCACCACCGCGAGGCCGTGCCCTCCGCCGAGCGCGACGACCGCGGGGCCATCACTCATCGCGGTCGACGTCCCGGTGCTGCACGCGGGCGGGAAATCCGAGTGCTCCGAGCAAGGCCGCCACCTCCGACGCGATGACGACGCTGCGGTGCCTACCGCCGGTGCAGCCGATCCCGATCGAGAGGTAGCTCTTCCCCTCTCGTACGTACGCGGGCAGGAGCAGCGCGAAGAGCCGACGGAGCTCCTCGAGGAACGCCGCCGTCTCGGGCTGGCGCATCACGTAGCCGCGCACCGCTTCGTCTTCGCCGGTGAGTGGACGGAGCTCGTCGATCCAGTGCGGGTTGGGCAGGAACCGGCAGTCGAGCACGAGGTCGACGTCGATGGGCAGACCGTGCTTGTAGCCGAAGGACACGACGGTCGTCTGCAGGCCGCTGGCAGCTCGCGAGTCGCCGAACAGGTCGAGCAGTCGTTCCCGGAGCTCGTGCACGTTGAGGTCGGAGGTGTCGAGCACGATGTCGGCCTCGGCCTTCAGGTCGCCGAGGAGCACCCGCTCGCCGGTGATGCTGTCCGACACCCGCTCGCCTTCCGCGACCGGATGCCTGCGGCGCGTGGCCTCGTAGCGCCGGACGAGCGCGTCGTCGGAGGCGTCGAGGAACAGCACCCGAGTGCGCGCGCCTCCCTCTCGCAGCTCGGCCAGGGCCGTGCCGAGGTCGTCGACGAACGATCCCGAGCGGGCGTCGACGACGAGCGCGAAGCGCGAGCTGCCCTGTCGACCCTGGACCAGCTCCGCGACCTTGGTGATGAGCGGCGAGGGCAGGTTGTCGATCACGAAGTAACCGAGGTCCTCGAGCACGTCGGCCGCAGCGGACCGACCCGCGCCCGACATACCGGTGATGACGATCACGTCGAGCGCGCTCACGATCCCCCACTTCCCCTCGGCACCGCAGGCTCGTGGAGGTGCTGGTACACCGAGTGACCCACCTTCTCGGGGAGCCACGGAATTGCCACGAGCTCCTCTTCGGACAGTCCGCGGATCCGCTTGACCGATCCGAGCTCCTTGAGGAGCCGCGCCCGGCGGGTGGGTCCGAGACCCGGCACCCCGTCGAGCACCGACCGGGTCATCTTCTTGGCGCGCAACTGGCGGTGATAGGTGATCGCGAAGCGGTGCGCCTCGTCCCGCACCTGTTGGAGCAGGTACAGCGCCTCGGAATCGCGGGGAATCCGGATCGGATCCGGCTCGCCCGGCACGAAGACCTCCTCGAACCGCTTGGCGAGGCCCGCCACGAACACCTCGTCGATGCCGAGCTCGTCGAGCACACGCACCGCGACACCGAGCTGGCCCTTGCCACCGTCGATCAGCAGCAGGTTGGGCGGATAGGCGAACCGCTTCCCGCCACGCGCGCCTTCCTCACGCTCCTCCAGGTACCGCCGGAACCGTCGTGTCAGCACCTCTTCCATAGCGGCGAAGTCGTCCTGGCCCGCCTGGTGACGCACTTTGAAGCGGCGGTAGTCGGCACGCTTCGGCACCCCGTCCTCCATCACGACCATCGACGCCACGATGTCGGTGCCCTGGAGGTTCGACACGTCGAAGCACTCGATGCGCAACGGGGCTTCGGGCATCCGCAGTGCATCCTGCAGCGCCACGAGTGCTCGGGCGCGCGCGTTGTGGTCCGACGCCCGTCGCAGCTTGTGCCGGACGAACGCATCCTCGGCATTCTGGGTCACCGTGCCGAGCAGCTCGCGTTTGGCGCCGCGCTGGGGCACGCGCACGCTCACTCGACCATTGCGCGTCGCGGCGAGGAACTCCTCGTAGAGCTCCGGGTCGTCGGGGAGCTCCGGCACGAGAACTTCGCGCGGAACGTCGCCCGGCTCCACGTCGCCGTAGAGCTGCTCGAGCAGGCGTCCGACGAGTTGCGCGCGATCGAGGTCTTCCACCTTGTCGACGACGAGGGACTTCCGACCGACGACCCGGCCCTTGCGGACCAGGAACACCTGCACCGACGCCTCGATGGGGTCGTCGACGATGCCGATCGCGTCGTAGTCCTCCTCACGGCGACCGACCATCTGCTGGCGCTCGACCGCCTTGCGCACCGACACGATCTGGTCGCGGAGCCGGGCGGCTCGCTCGAATTCGAGCGCGTCGCTCGCCTCGTGCATCTTCTTGTCGAGCCGGTCGAGCACCGGGCCGGTATCGCCGTCCAGGAACTCCAGCAGCTCGCCCACGAGCCGGCCGTATTCGTCGTGGTCGACCGCGTCGACGCAGGGTGCAGCACACTTCTCGATGTGCGCGTAGAGGCACGGTCGGCCGAGTCGGTGGTGGCGGTCGAACTTGCCCGGGGTACAGGTGCGGACGGGGAAGGTTCGCAGGAGGAGGTCGAGGGTCTCGCGGATCGCGTAGGCGTGCGCGTAGGGCCCGAAGTAGCGGACCCCCTTGCGCTTCGCCCCGCGCATCACCATGGCCCGCGGCCACTCCTCGTCGAGGGTCACCGCCAGATAGGGGTACGACTTGTCGTCCTTCAGGCGGATGTTGAAGCGGGGTCGATGCTTCTTGATGAGGTTGAATTCGAGGAACAGCGCCTCGACCTCGTTGCGGACCGCGATCCACTCGACCGCGTCGGCGGCGGCGACCATCTGACGGGTTCGCTCCGAGAGCCCCGCGCCGAAGTACGACATGACCCGGCTGCGGAGGCTCTTCGCCTTGCCGACGTAGAGCACCTTCCCGTGCGCGTCCTTGAATTGGTAAGAACCCGGGGCGTCGGGAACCTGGGCCGGGACCGGGCGTTGCACCATCCCATTGTCGCGCTCACACCGATTCGTGCCGGGCGTGGCTAGAGTGACGGTGCCGGCCTGGAATCCGGCACAGATCCAGCTCTGTGGCCGACAACCCCGCGGTGGGCGACCAGGCTGTCCCCGCCGGCCATCAGCAGAGCCCATACCCCTCGGGGGCCAGATCATGCTTCGACTGCAGACGCCGCTGCCCGACCGCTACACGCTGGCGACGCCCGACGACCTCGACCGGTGGATCGCCGCCGCCAAGGAGGCGCGGGGCGACCGGTTGTTGATCCTCGGGCACCACTATCAGCGCGACGAGGTGATCAAGTGGGCCGACGCCCGCGGCGACTCGTTCAAGCTGGCGCAGTTCGCGGCGGAGAACGAGCGGGCGACCGACATCGTCTTCTGCGGTGTCCATTTCATGGCCGAGTCGGCCGACGTGCTCACCGGCCCCGGCCAACGGGTCGTCCTCCCCGACCTCAACGCGGGCTGCTCCATGGCCGACATGGCCGACCTCGACCAGGTCGAGGAGTGTTGGGACGCGCTGGCGGATGTCACCGACATCGGTGCGATCGTGCCCGTCACCTACATGAACTCCTCCGCCGCACTCAAGGCGTTCGTGGGCGAGCACGGTGGCGCGGTCTGCACGTCGTCGAACGCGCGAGCGGTAATCGAATGGGCGCTCGGGAGGGGTGAGCCGGGCGAGATCAAGGTGCTGTTCTTCCCCGACCAGCATCTCGGCCGCAACACGGCGTACGCGATGGGCTACGAGACAGCTTCGATGCGTGTCTGGGATCCTCGCCACGAGCTCGGCGGCCTCGACGAGCGCGACGTGAAGGACGCCACCTTCCTCCTGTGGAAGGGCCACTGCTCGGTGCACCAGCGGTTCCGGCCCGAGCACGTGGCCACGTTCCGGGCCGAGCACCCGACCGGCGAGGTGATCGTGCACCCCGAGTGCGCCCACGACGTGGTCGAGGTCGCCGACCGGGTCGGGTCGACCGAGCGGATCCTCGCGTGGGTGGAGGCGGCGAATCCAGGGGCAGTGTTCGGCGTCGGTACGGAGATCCACATGGTGCAGCGCATGGCGGCCGAGCATCCCGAGCTCACGGTGGTGTCGCTCGACCCGCTCGTGTGCCCGTGCTCGACGATGTTCCGGATCGACGCCCCGCACCTCGCGTGGGTGCTCGACTCACTGGTGGCGGGCGAGGTGGTCAACCAGATCACCGTCGACGAGCGCACCGCCCGCTGGGCGCGCGTCGCACTCGAACGCATGCTCGAGATCACCTGAGGTCGCTTCGCGCCTGGTGGCTCGCCGGGCCCGCTCGATCAGCGCGACGCCCGTGACGACGAGCGCGACCAGCACTGCGTTGCGCGCCACGACGAGAACGCGGGCGACATCGTCGTTCCCCGTGTACTGGGAGACCAGCATCATGGTCAGCGCCGCTGAGACACCAGTGAGCAGGGCGATCGCGCGGTGGCCCTGCACCCAAGCGATCGCGGCGAAGGGCAGGAGCCACAGCAAGTACTGCGGCGACAGAACCGGCGAGCACACGAGGAATGCCGCGACGGCGGTCAGTGGAGCGACGCCGTCCTCGAGCGACATCCCCTTCGCCCGACTGGCGCCCCACCACACGAGGGCGACGACGCCGACCATGACGATTCCGAGGATCAGGGTCGCCCACATCGGTGCGTCGCCGACGCGAATGGCGCCCGACTCCTGCCGCGTGCCCGCGCCGTCGAAGCCGACGAGCCCGCCGACCAAGCTCTCCACCTGCCATCCGCGAGCATGCCGGAATGTGACGACCTGCTCGATGCCATCGGTGCCCGACCATGCGATCCAGGCCGCGGCGGCCACCGCGCCGGTCACGACGGCGGCCCGTAGGGCCCGCCACTCGCGCCGCACGATCAACCACGGCAACAGCGCCAGGGGCCAGAACTTCGCGAAGACCGCCAGCGCGAGCAGCCCTCCTCCCAACACCTGACGGCGCCGGCGGACGAGCGCCATGCCCCACATGGCCAAAGCGACCGACAGCAGATCCAGGCGCAAGTACACGAACGGAAGCGCGACGAAGAGCGTTCCGAGGACCAGGTACGCAACGGCCGCTCGACGCCCCCAGCCGAACGCGAGGGCGGCCGCGGTCGCGAGCTCGAGGGCGAGGGACGCCCACGCGAGGCGCTGACTGGTGTCGGTGACGGTCGAGCCGTTGATCACTTCGATGAAGGCCAGCGAGACCGGGGGGAACTCCACCGCGTAGTCGCGGTACCGCGCGACCGTCGCGCTCGGCGATCGCGTGGTACCGCGCCGCGTCAGCGCCAAGACGCTCGGACGATCCGAGGCTCACTCATGATGTCGAGGTTGACCGCGACGAAGACGATGCGCGCGACGACGAGCAGCGCGAGGACGACGAGGCCGATGCCAGTCGAGCACGACCCCCTCGCGGCCGCGGTACGTGCGTTCGACTCGAGCGTGTGAGTTCCGCCCGTCGAGGCAACCGCCGTGGTCATCTCTCCACTATCGACACGTCCGCGGTCGAGTTGAACCGAGAGCCTCGGCCGGTCCCTAGCGCCGCGGTTGACGCGGACAACGTCGGGAACGCCGGTATCGTCGCGGCTACCCACCACGAGCTGGAGACCACCTGAGTGTCAGCCCCGCAGAGCGATCTTCACGTGATGATCGCGTGTTCGGGCCTTGACCACGTAGCTCGAGGTTACGAGACGTTTGCACATGAGCTCTTCGCCGTGCTGGAGCGGCGCGAGGACCTCGTGGTTTCCCTGGTCAAGGGCACCGGCGCGGAGTCCGAGCACGAGCGGGTAGCTGGCTGCATTCGGCGCAACCGGCGCGGTGCCCGGCACCTCGCGTCGGTGAGCCGTCGGCCCTCGGCCGCCTACGAGATCGAAGCGCTCTCGTTCGCGGCACCGCTTCTGCGGCAGATCCGGCGGGCACGGCCGAGCGTTGTCGTCACGAGTGACAAGCCGACCGCGTATGCGCTCGCCGTCGCGCGGCTCGCCGCTCGGAGTGCGGCGCGGATCCTGTTCTCGAACGGCGGCCCCTACCCGGGGCCATTTCCGTACGCCGATCTCGTGCAGCACCTCACCGGAGCGGCTCTGCTCACGGGGCAGGCTCGCGGCGAACCCAACGAACGGTCGGTCCACCTACCGTACGGGTTCCACTTCCCGACGGTTGCACGCAACCGACCCGATCGGAGCGATCGCCGCCGAGAACTCGGGCTACCAGCGGATGGTCAAATCGTGATCGCTGTCGGCGCGCTGGACCTCGGTCACAAGCGCCACGACCGTCTGGCCGCGGCGATCCGGCTCCTACCCGAGCCGCGCCCGTTTCTCCTCCTGGTGGGTCAAGAGACACCTGAGACCCCCTCCCTGCTCGCGCAGGTCGGCGAAGTGCTCAGCCCGGATGCATGGAGCGCACGCACGGTGCGGCCCGCCGAGGTCGCGGAACTCTGCAGCCTCGCCGACGTCTTCGCGCTCGCCTCGGTGGTCGAAGGGTTTCCGAGAGCGTATGCCGAAGCAGCGTCGCTCGGTCTGCCGTGTGTGGTGCACGACTTCGACGTGGCCCGCGAGATTCTCGGCAACTGGGGCTGTTACGCCGACATGCAAGACAGCGACGATGTCGCTCGGGTACTCGCCTCTACGCTCGATCAGCGCGCTCGCGATCAGGCGGATGCGGATGCGCAGTCGCAATGGATTCGGGCGAGGTTCTCGTGGGACGTGCTCGAGGAGTCGTACGTGGCGATGCTCAAGCGCGCTGCCGCTACCCCTCTGCGACCAGCATCGGCACTCGTAACTCGTCGACGAACTCTCGCTCCTCCGCCTTGAGCTCAGCTTCCGGCGACGCGCGTCTTCCCCTCGCGGAACGGATCACCAGCGCCAGACCCGCGGCGAGCCCCGACTGGGTAGCGAGCGTCACCATGGCTGCTCCATTGATTCCACCCAGCGGGATCGCGACGAGGTTGCCAGCAATGTTCGCGACGAGCGCGACGGCAACCACGATCGCGGCGCCCCTACGGTGAAGGAGCCCCGCACCCTGGATCAGGACAAGCACGATCGCGCTCGGCACCGCCGCGAGCAACAAGATGCGGAGCGTGGTTTCCGTCCCCGCGTAGCGAGAGCCGTACAGCAATCGCATCAGAGGTCCCGAGATCACCATCCCGATAGCGGCGGCAGCGCCAGTCGTGACGGCGGCTGCGCCCACCACTCGACGCAACCCTGACATGGTGTCCGACCAGGTCGCGCGCGCCATCAGCGGTGGTGTGAGCGCGGCGAAGGTGCTGGCGACGAGCAGCACTCCTTCGAAGAGTCGATACGGCGCGGCATAGCGCGCCACCTCTGCGGAGCTTCGCATCACCCCGATGAGCCAGAGATCCGCCCGGGAGTACAGCGTCATCATCGCCACCGTGACGCCCAGGAGCGCGACGCGCCGCAATGGGAACCCGAGCGTCTGGCTCCGGCCACGAGGCGGCATCAAGCGCACGACGAACAGGCGGAGCGCGACCGCCGACAGGACGTCGGCGATTGCGTAGACCGCGACGGCAGCCGCCACAGAATTCCACGCCAACAGCGCCCCCAGCCCGACGAGCAAGACGAAGGCCCGCGATGCGACTTCATTAAGCGCCTCCGGGCGCACGTTGCCGAGCCCACGCGCCGCGACACTGATCGTCTGATGCACCATCGTGGCGATCATCGACACCGCCGCCAGCGCCGCCACCAATACCGTTGGGTTCGCAGCCGCGAGCCAGTACAGGCCCGTCATCGCGACACATGCCGGGACACCCACCGCGACGCGCAGAGCAGTCACACGCGCAAGCGACTCGCGACTCCCCTCCGGCCACATGGCGACGTCGTGGGCCAAGAGCATCGACAGACCGAGGTCAGCGGCAGCCGTGAGGATCACACTCAACGAGATCACCTGGGTGAAGTCGCCGTAGTTCAGGAGAGAGAGATGGCGGGCCGCGACCACCAACCAGAGCGCGGAGAGACTCGCCGCAAGCACCCGCGCCCCTCCAAGCGAGCGGGCCTGCGCGGCGAGTACTCGACCACGCGCGTCGCTCACAGCGGCCTGCTCACGCGGAGGCTTCGACCGATGCGGGCGTGAGCATGCCCGCGGCGAAGACGGTGAGGCACAGTACGCGCAGCACCATGTAGGTCAGCGCTCGCCACCTGGGCGCAACAGCCCGATACCTCTTGTAACGCTCGGCGATTGCGGGCGGCGAAAGTGCACGTCGAGCCGCCATGCCGCCAGCCATCGCCGCATGCCGAGCTGCGAGCGTGCGACGAGCCGCACCGTGGCGCCAGTAGGTTCGAAACAAGGATCTGAGCCCGCTTCGATAGTCGTGCGCCACCATTGCGCGGGTCGCCAACACGAGGCGTCCACCGTGGGCGAGGATGCGCACACTGAGATCGACGTCCTCTCCGGCCGGGTGGGCGAACGACTCGTCGAAGCCTCCCGACCGCTCCAGGGCGGATCGTCGGAACGCGGCGTTGGCCGTCACGAGATACCGGACGTCGCCCTCCTCCGTGACGCCGTGGCCCGCAAGCCGTTCGGCCGACGCGAAGTCCTCGATGAAGCCGTGCACGAGCGGAACGATTTCGCCGCCGACACCCTCGATCGACGGATCGCGGCACAAAGGGGCGATGAGGCCTTCCAGCCAGCCGGGCGCGGGGACACAGTCGTCGTCGGTGAAGACGATGAGATCTCCCGCCGCAGCCCGCCAACCCGCGTTCCGAGCCGCGGCAGGCCCTCCGTGCCGAGTGACCACCCGCCTGACCCCCTGCGAGGCGATGACCTCGTGGGTGCGATCGGTCGAGCCGTCATCGACGACAACCACCTCGGCCAACCGCGACCTCGATTCGGCGTCGAGTGCGGCAAGCAGACGCGCGAGTGAGTCGGCGCGGTTGTAGGTGGCGATCACCACCGAGACCCGTGGACCGATCCTCGTCACGAGACGACCTCGCCAACAGCTTCCGCACGTGATTGAGCAGGAGGTCCCCACGCGAGCCCGATGAGGAAGCCGACGCCCCAGCTCAGATGCATGGCCGGGAGCACAGTCGCGTTGGCGATCGACACCTCGACCCCTTCGGCCGCGTGGCGTGCCGCGGCGGCACACACGGTCGCGCCGTATGCGAGAGCGACCTGCCGTCGCAGTGGCGAGAGCAACCCCAGGACCAACAGCGGTGCTATGGCCTGCCGTGGCCGCAGCGAGCGCGGATGGCGCCGCACCGTGGTGGCCCGGGAACGACCATACCGATAGAACTGCCTGATGACGCCTCCGAGGTCTGACCTCGACGTGTACTCCGAACGGACTCGTGGGTCGAACCAGACGCCGCCGTGCGCAGCAAGACGCAGGGCGAGCTCGGCATCTTCGTTGACGCCGACATCCACCGCGTACCCCCCGACTGCGAGCGCGTCGGCACGCCGGAACGCGCCCAGGTAGACCGTGTCCACCCAACCTGGCGGGCCACCGGTGTGAAACCGAGCGGGGCCCGCGCCGAGTCGGGAACCCATCGCGAGCGCGATCGCACGGGCCACCGTGCCCTCTCCGACCGCGGACATCGCGCCCCCCACCATGGCGGCGCCCGTCTCCACCAGCGCGTCGACACACGTCTCGACGTAGTCGTCGGCGAGGACACAGTGGCCGTCGACCCGGACGATGAGCTCGCCCCGCGCTTCGCGGAGTGCAAGGTTGAGACCGGCGGATTGAGCCCGGCGGGGATTGTCGATCACACGCGCGAGCTCGAAGCTCGTCGCAATCTCGCGCGTTCGATCTGTCGACCTCCCGTCGGCCACCAATACCTCCACGATTCGCCCGTAGGTCTGCGCGGCAACCGAAGCGAGCGCCCGCGCGAGGTGTCGCTCTTCGTTGAACGTGGGGATGATCACACTGACAGTCGGCGCCGAAGTCATCGTCCCTCGCCCCGGAGCACGCTGCGAA
>CAVZKC010000003.1:0-59039 GCA_963775795.1 uncultured Actinomycetes bacterium
TAGGCGCTAAAGCGGATGACGGGCGAGACAGGGTCGCTGACAACCGAGCGGAGTGGCGACAAGGCGGCGCGGCGCTCCCGCGCCGCCGAGATCGCGCTGCGCGAGCTCAAACATTTCGGCACGGTGTTTCTCTATCTTGCCGTCGTGTTCGGCTTGTTCACGCTGCACCAGTTCGTGGTGCTGGCGAATAACGGGTTGTCCTATACGTTCTACGGCGCTTCGCTCATCAACGCCGCGATTCTGGCGAAGATCATGCATGTCGCCGAAGCGTTCCATTTCGGCGAGAAATTCGCCGGCAAGCCTCTCGTCTTTCCCATTGTCTACAAGTCGGTGATGTTCGGGCTCTTGCTGGTCCTCGCCTATGTCGTCGAGGAGATCGTCGTCGGCTTGCTGAAGGGAGAGAGCCTGGCAGCAAGCGAGGCCGAATCTCGGCGGCGGAACACTCGCCGGCATCGCGGCCGTCGCGGTCATCATGTGCGTCGCGCTGATTCCCTTCTTCGCTTTCAAGGAGTTACGCCGCAGCCTCGGCGAATTCGCTTTCGACTCGTTGCTCTTCAAGCGGCGCTGACCAGGCGGTATGCGGCCCGCATGCATGAGAACCTCACGCCTTGGGTCTCGGTGCCCGCTGCGGCGACTTCTCGGACTGGCGATCTTTCGCCTTCTCCGCCTCGCGCCTGGGCGTGTCTCCCTCCATATGCGCCATCTCGTCCTTGCCGTGCCGTTCTTCAGCGGCTTCGTCCTGGCCGAGATTGGGAGTCTTTCGTCGCTTGATCTTTGCGTTTCGCATCGGTCATCGCCGGTCACTCCTTTCGCGTCTTGCTACGTGTCGGTCAGCTCGTCTTGCCGGTAGACCTCGCGCGTGGCTCGCTCGGTCTCGATCCGCGTCGCCAGGTCCTTGCGCCGATGCCGCCACTGGTTGATTGCGTAGGCGATCGCCGCACCGAGCCTACCAATCCCGACAATGCCGAGAAACGCCCAAATCCATCCGGAGGGATCGCTCATGGTCGTCCTCCCAGAAAAGCGAGGAGCCCGGGTTGCTCTCGCCCCCCGAGCTCCTCAACAGGATGCACTACGTCAGATCCCGATCAGCCGCCTCATTGGAAACGGCGGAAAGGGCCATGGGTTCCCGTCTGCCAATGGCGTGGAGCCTATGTGCTAGTGATGGCGCTCGTGCTCTTTGCGCGTCTCGGCAGCCTTTTGCGCCGATTTCTCGCGATCGGCTTTGGTGCGGCCCGTACTTGGCGTGCTGCCGAGCTCCTTCCAGTTGGTCTCCGAGAGGTCGACGCCGTAATGCTCGGCTGCCTTCTTGATGTTGGCGAAGGCGAGCTTGCGGTCCTCGTCCGACACGCCGATGGTTTGGTCGAAGCGCGCAATCGCGTTGCGCACATGGCTCGCGTCGGTCAACGGCTCCTTGCGCTGTTTGGGAAAGGCAAACACGCTATCGGGCAGATCGCTCCGCTCGGTGAGATCGCCATGCTTCTCGTGGGGTTTCCAGGTGGTATGCATCGTCGACTCCTCGAATTTTTTACGCGCAGCCTTGGCGTAACCCTCGGGAATTCAACCGATTGAGGAGGAGGGCGGTTCCGCGCTTCAAGCGTGGCATTGCGCCGCTCGCTTGCACCGGCGGATTCGAGGCGGAACGGGGAGCCCTGCATAATCGTTTGTCCCCTATTGGGGCACCGAGTATGAAGCGCGTCCTGCTGTCACTTCTGGTCGTTGGCGGCGTTCTTTACGCGGCCCACGCCTTGTTTTCTGCTGACGATGTCGAGCCGTCGGCGGCCCAACCTGCGCCAACGGGAACCACCCTTGATCAGAGCGGGGCTCAGCCCGCCAAGATCGACGATGCCAAGGCGGCAGAAGACTCGCAGGCGCTCTCCGCCGAAGCCTTGACACCTTCGCCGGCAGATTCGCGGCACGCAATAGCGGTGGAGCGTGCTCCATCGCCAGCGCCGGCCGAAACTTCCGCCGGCCCCGAAGCAACATCATCTCAAGGCGCAAATGGTGAGGTCGCCGCAACAAGCCGCCTTCATGCGGGTGACGTCGCCGGCCAGCATCCGCGAGGGACCATCCACCTCAGCCGCGATCGTCGGCGTCGCGCAGACGGGCGCCGAGGCGCAGATCGTCGCGCGTTCGAGCGACTGGGTCGAGATCATCGATCCCGGCTCGAAGAAGACGGGATGGATTCACCAGAGCTTTCTCGCCCCGACCGAGTCGGCATCCCGGCCGGTCTCGCCGCCAGAGGTTGAGGCTGCGCTCGCTGCTACTCCCGAGAGCGAGAGCGCAACCGACGACGATCTGAGCCCACCGCTAAAATCGAAGCCGGGCCGGCACGCCTCGCGCCACAGGCATCACCGCCACAGCATCGTCTTGGGGCCCTTTATCCTGCGGTTCAGGTAGCCGCGTAATGTGCCGCCTTTTTTTTGTCGCGGCCGGCTGTCTAAGGTCCCCCGCTTTTCCGGTCGGCCTGATCGGGAGCCAACGGGAGGGACCCTAGAATGACCGCATCCGCCGCGAAACTGCTGATCGCCTCAGTCACCATCCTCGGCTTCGTCGGCGCGGCGTCGGCCAAATCCGTGACGGTGACACCGGCCGTGCAGGACGCCTGCGAGTGGGACTACCACAATCTCTGCGACCAATATGCGATCGGCAGCGATCTGCTCGATATGTGCTTCAAGCAGAACGGGCCCAAGTTGTCCAAGCCCTGCGTCGACGCGCTGATCGCGGCGGGCGACACCTCCCAGGAATATGTCGATCAGCAGAAGAGCTGCTCGGCAAATAGCGCGCGCGGGCGACAATTAGGCGGCCGGCCGGCATTCGCTGCGCCGGCCGGCTCGTTCGCTCGCTCTAGTCGATGTCGCTTTCGAGCTTGATAGCGCCTTCTCCAGTGCCTCCATTTGCCCGCCGACGCTGAAGCTGGCCGGCTTTTGACGGGGCGGATAGTCCTTGAAGGTCTTCAGAAACTTGCCGACATAGGCTTGCGCCGGGACCAAGATGTACGCCCGGGACAGCATCCAGTCGTAATAGGTATTGGACGTGATGTCGGCGCGCTCGTAAGGATCGCGGCGGAGATTGAAGATCTTAGGCACGCGGAGCTCGGTGAAGGGGTTGGCCCAGATCTTCAGCGTGCCCTCGGCGCGCTGCTCCATGAACACGACCTTCCAGTCCTCGTAGCGCAAGGCCATCAGGTCGCCGTCGTCGGAGAAGTAGAAGACCTCGTTGCGCGGCGCCTTTTCCTCCTTGCCTGTCAGATAAGGCAGGAAGTTGTAGCCGTCGAGATGGACCTTGTAGGTGGTCCCGCCAGCGTCGTAGCCGTCGAGCAGTTCTCCTTGATGTCCGGCTCACCGGCGGCGGCAAGGAAGGTGGGCAGCCAGTCCATGTGATGCATGATGTCGTTGGACACCGAGCCCGCCTTGATGTGGCCTGGCCAGCGCACCATGGCCGGCACGCGCCAGGCGCCTTCCCAGTTGGTGTTCTTCTCGCTGCGGAACGGCGTCGTCCCGGCATCGGGCCAGGTGTTCTGATGCGGGCCGTTGTCGGTCGAGTAGAACACGATGGTATTGTCGGCGATGCCCAGATCGTCGAGCTTTTTCAGAAGCTCGCCGACATGCCGGTCATGGAGCACCATGCCGTCGGAATATTCGTCCTGGCCCGAGATGCCGCGGTCCTTGTCGGCGACATGGGTGCGGAAATGCATATGCGTGCCGTTCCACCACACGAAAAACGGCTTGCCGGCCTTCGACCGCCTTCTTGATGAAGTCGATCGCGGCCGCGACGGTCTCGTCGTCGATGGTCTCCATGCGCTTCTTGGTCAGCGGGCCGGTGTCTTCGATCTTCTGCTTACCGACCTTGCCGAAGCGCGGATCGACGGTCGGATCGTCCGTGTCGGTGGCGAAGGTATGCAGCACGCCGCGCGGCCCGAACTTCTCGCGGAACGCCGGATCCTTCGGATAGTCCTCGTTCTCGGGCTCTTCCTCGGCATTCAAGTGATAGAGATTGCCGAAGAACTCGTCGAAGCCGTGCAGGGTCGGCAGAAACTCGTTCTTGTCGCCGAGATGGTTCTTGCCAAATTGGCCAGTGGCATAGCCGTGGGCCTTAAGCAGCGTGGCGATGGTCGGGATCCTCGGCGCGCAAGCCGAGATCGGCGCCGGGCAGCCCTACCTTCGACAGGCCGGTGCGGAACACGCTCTGGCCGGTGATGAAGGACGAACGGCCGGCCGTGCAACTCTGCTCGCCGTAATAGTCGGTGAAGATCATGCCTTCATCGGCGAGCGATCGATATTCGGCGTGTGATAGCCCATCAGACCCTTGGTGTAGGCGCTGATGTTGGCCTGACCGATGTCGTCGCCCCAGATGACGAAGATGTTCGGCTTCTTGCCGGAAGCAGGTGCTGCCTTGTCCTCCGCCTTGGCTGCCGTGGGTCCGAGAACAGCGCGCCCAAGTGCCGATGCGGCGACGAGCGCGCTGCTGGTCAGCAGAACGTCGCGACGGCTCGGTGCGGCCTGTCCGGAAGTGTCCCCAGCTGGTTTCTGCGGTCTCTTCGACAGCTCGGAATCTGCACTCATAGTGGCCCTCCGGAAGACTTGCGTTGCACAGCGAATAGGCAAGACTACCGTTCTCCGTTCAGTGGAAGCCATCGAATGATGGGATTGGGCGCAGCAACGCTGTAAATCAGGGCCAATGAACCCGGGCAGATCCGACTTGGCCGCAGCGATAAACGTCTTGGCGGCCCAGGGCTGGTTTTCACAGCGTTCGGAGGAGACGCGGGCGCGCCTCAGCGCGATCGCCAAACTCCGCAACTTCGCCAAGGATGAGCTTGTCTACCTCGCCGGCGATCCGCCGAACGGCGTGTTCGGCCTCGTCGCGGGATCGCTAAACGTTCGTTTCCGCGGGGCGACGGCGAGGACTACACGGTTCACCGCGCTGGTTCCGGATTTTGGTTCGGCGATCTTGCCCTCTTCTCCAGCGGCGTCCGCCTCGTCTCTGTTCGCGCTGCAGAACCATCGCTGATGGTGCACCTTCCGGTGCACGATCTCGAGGCGTTGATACGCGAAGACCCACGCCTCTATGCCGACTTCTCCGCTTTGACCTATGAGAATTTCAAAACCGCGTTTCGCATCATCAGCAATCTCGGCATCTCATCGACCGAGAAGCGCTTGGCCGACAGGTTGATCATGGAAGTCGAGACGCACGGGGAGGCGACGGCTGGATACCTATCACAGGCTGAATTGGCAAAGCTGGTGGCGATCTCGGTTCCGACCTTGCAGCGGGTCATGCGCCGGTTGTCCAGCATCGGGCTGGTCCGAAGCGGCTATTCGCGAATTCCGGTGATCGATCGCGATGCGCTGCGGCGGCTGTGCAGAGGCTAGATGCCTCTCAGTGCACCTAAAAGGTCCGTGCTGGCGTAGGTTTCCCGACGAATCGGAGTGGCGAGGCGCTCGCGGCGGAAGCCGGTCGCCGACTTCCTCGCGCGCAACGAAGAAGAGTTGCGACCGGGGGGCGCCTTTCACCCAGCAATTCGGGCAGAGATACGCGTCTGCCTCGTAGGCCTTGACGCGGTCTGCTGTCGCGCCCGGCACGTCGCGGGCGATCTTTGCCGCGATCTCTCTCAACTCAACTCTATGGTCTGCGTGCATCACGGCATGTTAACGGCGCGTTGCCCCTTCGGCAAGTCACCGGTTCGTTACCGGTGCAGGCTCAAGCTCGTGGCGAGGCGATAGGTGCCGGTCTTGTTGTTGAGCTTGATGACGTTGATGGTATGGCCCTTGTCGGTCAGCTTGATGCTCATGCGGCCCGAGAATTTGTCGCCGGCGATGAGCGCATGGATGAGGTTGCCCTTGGCCGTGCCGGTCACGCTGCCGCTCGCGTCATAGACGCTCTCGTTCCACGTGCCTTTGATCTTGCCGGACTTGTCGGCGACTTTGAGCGTGGTGTTCACCTCGTAGTCGCTGCCCTTGCAATGCAGCGTCTGGGTGATGTTGCTGCCCGCCAGCTTGTAGGTCGCCGTGCAGTCCACCTTCTTCTTCTCGCCGTCGTCGAGGATGACGGTGCCGGCACCTTTCCAATCGCCCTTGAGCTGATCGAAGGGATCGCCGGCGGGCGCCGGCGAGGCGGCCTCTCCGCGCGATGGCAGGGACGCGACGAGGATGAGGCCCGCAAGGGCCAAAGCCGTGGCGGACGCGACAGCACGTTAACTCCCATGGGTCTTCCCCCGATCTGAAACGTCGAAAATCTGCCCGGGCGCCAAGGGGTTAGCATCCGCGCTGCCGCCCCCTTGCCGCGGCAGACATAAACGCCCGATTACGCTCAAAAAAAGATACGATCGCCGCGTTCGCGGTGAGCACTGTCGCCTCCGCTTGACTTCTAGGGCGCGCCTGGCCTTCCCGACCTGAAAGGCTGCAGCATGTTCGCCCACATCAAGCCCGACCCACCTGCTTCCAGGATGACTTAGGCGAGGGCTGAGCTCGCCGAATCCTCGACGGAGAGCGACTCACGCCGCCAGAGCAGCACGCTGAGCACGATGATCCAGACGCCGCCGACCAGGAATGCGATGAAGCCCGCCGGCGTGAAGAACGCGATGAAGATCAGGATGCCGATCACTGCGAGCCACGTCGGCAGGGCCCGCGCGCGCCATCCGGCGAGGCTCGTTGCCAGGATCAGCGCCGCGAGCCCGACCACCATCGGAAAGAAGAAGTTCGCCCACGCGGCGCTGAAGGTCTGCAGGACTGCCGGGTCGACGTCGCCAGCGACATCGGCCGCCGCGAAGCGGAGCGACGCATCGACCCCGAAGCCGGCGGCTGCCACAATCCCACCCGCGAAGGCGACCGAGGGCAGGATGCTGCTGTCAGTCCAACGATTCGAGGTTCGACGCAGCGATGCAGCGAAGAACAGCAGCGTCACCGCGGCTAGCGCCTCGATCACGCTGCCGATCATGTTTGCGCCCTCGTGGTCGGTCCAGTATTTGACGACCTCTCGCACCGGTGCGTCGGCATCGGGCGTCTCGCCGCCGGCAAGGAACGCAATCGCGATGAGGACCACGGCAAGCGCACCAGTCAGCGGTAGCAGCGCCGACCCACGCGTCGTTCGAGCGGACATTTGAACCCCCTTGTGCGGCGCGGCCGCCATGCAACCTTCAAAGCCAAGCGACGCTAGCCCAAGTGCGTCGGCACGTCACGGTGCATCTCGGGTACCGGTAGCTCGCCTTGCACGAGCCCGGCGCTTGCCCTCGTGCATGGCCTGCACACGCGCGATGGGAATCTCGTGCCCTTCGGCGATCAGGTCGGCATCGAGATGCTGGGGTTCCGGCATGTGCTCCGCCCACGGGTCGCGGTCGCCGAGAACATCCAGAGCGGTCTGGACGGTGAAGTCGCCTGGTGCGACGCCATCGAGTTCCTCGCCCCAGGCGAGTGGGAACGACACCGGCATTCCAGGCCGCAAGCGCGGGCTGTAGGCCGCTACCACGGTGGCGCCGCCGACGCAACCCGACAGGAACTCCTTGCCCGGGACGAATTCGCCGCACTGTTCCAGCACCCGAAGAGCACAACCGACTGGGCACGGCCAACCGGCGCGGCGCGCTGAACCGCATCACGGCGGCGCACGTCCTCGCAGCGGTCCAGGAAGTCCGGCTCGGGCGGATCGTGTCCCTCGCGCCGTCGATCGACGCCGAACCGGCCGCCGGCAACCCCGAGCCCCGGGCAAGCGTGCGCTCCCCTACTCCCGAGTTCGCGGACGCGCACAGACTGTCATCTTCGACGGGGCGCGGTCATCGGTGCTGGCGCAGCATCTGGTTGAGTCGCGCCGCTTGGCGCGTCTGGTGGTCGCGTTCGGCGAGATTCGGCGCGTTCCGGGCTGCCTCGGCATAGAGGCGGGCCGCGAGTTCGACGTCGCCGTTCTTCTCGTGGAGATAGGCGGCGACCGCATCGCGTCGCGGGATGTGCTCATCGACCTCGGCGAGTGCTGCCAGTCCCGCGGGAGCGCCGTCCGCTTCGCCGACGGCGACGGCACGGTTGAGCCGGACGATCGGAGTGTCGGCAACGCGGAGCAATTCGTCGTACCACTCGACGATCTGGACCCAGTCGGTATCCTCGACCCGCGGCGCGTCGGCGTGGATGGAGGCGATCGCCGCTTGCGCCTGGTATTCGCCGAGTTGGTCGCGCTCGAGCGCGGCTCGCAGGATGCCGATTCCCTCGGCGATGAGGTCGGAGTCCCACTCGCCCCGGTCCTGCTCGGCGAGCGGCACGATCCTCCCGTCCGGTCGGGTCCGGCTGCGCCGGCGCGCGTGGTGCAGCAGCATCAGTGCGAGCAGCCCGTCGACCTCGGGGTCGTCAGTTGTCGCCGCGAGCTGGCGGGTCAGTCGGATCGCCTCGGCTGCCAGGTCGATGTCGCCCGAGTATCCCTCGTTGAAGACGAGGTAGAGCACCCTCATCACCGTGCGCACGTCGCCGGGACGGTCGACGCCGGCTCGACCGACCGTGCGCTTGGCGCGGCTGATGCGCTGCGCCATGGTGCTTTCGGGCACGAGGTAGGCCCGTGCGATCTGGCGCGTGGTGAGCCCGCCCACAGCCCGTAGGGTCAGCGCCACCGCGGAGGACGGGGTCAGCTCGGGGTTCGCGCACAGGAAGTAGAGGTGCAGGGTGTCGTCGGCGCCCGTCACCAGACCGGTGGGCGGCTCGGCGTCGAATCGGACCTCCCGTTCGCGACGCGCCGCGTCCGATCGAACCAGGTCGAGGAATGCTCTCCAGGCGGCGGTGACGAGCCATCCCTTGGGATCGGAGGGCATTTCGTCTTCCCACGCCGAGAGTGCTCGGACGAGCGCTTCCTGCACCGCGTCCTCAGCCGTCGCGAAGTCTGCACCGCGACGGACGAGGACGCTCAGGACCGCTGGCGCGAGCTCGCGCAGCTCGACGTCGTCCACGGTCACTCGGTGACGGTGAGCGGTGCGCCGAGGAAGGGTCGGACCTCAAGCCATTCGTGGATCGGCGCGCTGCCGGCCCCGGGCGCTGCGGATAGCTCGCCGGCGAGCTCGATCGCTCGCTCGTAGCTGTCGACATCGATCACCATCCAGCCGGCGATGAGGTCCTTCGTCTCGGCGAACGGGCCGTCGATCACCGGCGGTCGCCCCTCGCCGTCGTAGCGAACCCAGGCGCCGTCGGGCGACAGCGCTTGTCCGTCGACGAATTCACCGCTCTCCTCGAGTCGAGCTGCGAAGTCGCTCATGAACTGCATGTGCGCCTCGACCTCGTCGGGCGTCCATCGGTCCATCGGGACATTGTTCACAGGCGCTGGCGCGCCCCGGTAGTGCTTGAGCAACAGGTACTTGGCCATGGTGTCCTCCTTGTGTGGCGGCGTGCTGTCCGCGTTCACCCCTAGGACGGAGCAGAGTTCGGATTCTCGACATCGCGGCGGCGATTTCTTCGGCGCCGGGGCCGCCACCACCATGCGTGACCTTTCTAGTGCGACGCCCTGACCGCGGATGTGTGACGCCGCCGTACCGGGGGCACGATCAACGCATCGGCGGGGTGCCACGCGCTCCAGGCGTTTCGGCATCCGCGACGGTCCGCGATGCCGCCTCCACCCACCGCGCTGCAGGGAGATCCCATCATGAGCCCTCCGACCAACCAGCCACGTCCGAGCGCGTTCGATCACATCGTCGAGTTGCTCGACTATCCACTCTTCGTTGTGAGCGCGGCTGCAGCCGATGATGTCGCCGCATGTCTCATCGGCTTCGCAACGCAATGCAGCATCGAGCCGGCGCGCTTCCAAGTCTGCCTTTCGAAGAACAACCACACCTACGAGATTGCGCAGCACGCCAACACCATCGTCGTGCACCGAATCCGACGCGACCAACAGGCGCTTGCTGAGCATTTCGGCGGCACCAGCGCGAAAACCGACCCCGACAAGCTGGCCGACTGGCCCTGGACACCCGGACCAGACGGCGCGCCGATCATCGACGATTGCGACTGGTTCGCCGGCCGCGTACTCGACCGGTTCGACACCGGCGACCACGTCGCCTTCGTGCTCGCGCCGTTCGGAGGCGAGTACCACGAGGCGGAGCAACTCGGATACCAAGACGCTTCCACCATCGATGCCGGGCAGCCGGCCGGGTAGAACCCGCGGTCGCGGGACGCTCTGCTCACCCCCGCTGTGCGACCCGCCGGCGCCTTTTCGACCGCTGGTCGGCCACCTCAGGCCGCGGCCGTTTGCCGACGGCGCTTGCGCTTGCGGCCGCCGAGCACGACGAGGGTGTGAAGCTCCTCGATGGTGAGGCCCGCCCGGCGGCGCGGCGGCGACCGCCAGTCGTCGTAGAGATCTCCGGAACCGAAGTCTGTGAGCACCTTCGGGTGGATGTAGGAGGCTCGGCACACGGCCGGGGTGTTCCCGAGCTCCTTGGCGACCGTTGCGATCACCGCGTTGGCGATGGTGCGCTCCTCGACCGCGGTCGTCGGCGGTTCGATGTCCGCGAGCGCCGTTGCGGCCGACACTGTGGCGACCCACGTCCGGAAGTCCTTGGCGGTCACCTCGGCCGACGCGGCCTCCCGCAAGTAGTCGTTGACGTCGTGCGAGTACACCGGCTCAATGGCGCCATCGTCGTCCACGTACTGGAACAGTCGTTGGCCCGGGATCTCCTGGCAGGTTCGCAGCACTTTTGCGACGCGGGCGTCACGGGCGCTGATCTCGTGGTGCAGTCCGCCTTTGCCGTTGAAGACGAACCGGATCTCGCTTCCGGAGATTCGGGCGTGCTTGTTGCGAAACGTCGTCAATCCGTACGCGCCGTTCTCGCGCGCGTACTGCTCGTTCCCGACGCGGATCAGGGTGGTCTGGAGGAGCTCGACGACCGTCGCCACGACCTTCTCCCGCGGCACACCGAGCCTTGAGAGATCGCGGTCGATGCGGGCTCGGATCGCAGGGAGCGATTCGCCGAAGGCGAGGAGGCGGTCGAACTTCACCCGGTCGCGAAACGCGCGCCATTCGGGGTGGTAGCGGTACTGGGTGCGGCCGCGCGCGTCGCGGCCGACGGCCTGGAGGTGTGAGTCGGCGAGCTCGCTGATGCGGACGTCAGTCCAAGCGGGTGGCACCGCGAGGGCCCGAATGCGTTCAATCTCGGTCGCGCTGTCGACGCGCTTGCCTCCCTCACGGTGATAGCTGAATCCCCGGCCGCGCCGCACCCGACGGATCGCCAGCTCATCGGGTTCACGGTGGCGGAGCGACGGGGCGAGAGACGGGCTCATCGGTTGAGTGACGACACGTCAAGCCCGGACCTCGACAACGTCCCCGACCCGGCGACAGCCGTACGTGGGGAGGGGCATCGCCGCCGGGCCGCGCTCGACGGCACCGTCGCCGATCCGGAAGCGGCTCTGGTGCCACGGGCAGACGATCGCGTCGCCGTCGAGCGTGCCATCGGCCATCGGCGCGCCGCGGTGCGGACACCGGCCGCCGAGGGCGACCGGATGCCCGTCGTAGCGGAAGATGATGACGGGTGCACCGCCCACGTCGACACTGCGAGGGGTCTCGGTGACGGCGCTCGCGGGACACGCGCGCGTCCATTCTTCGGGGCGCGTCTCGAAGACGGTGTTGTCGACGCCCACACCGAGTTCCTGCACAAGGTGACCCCCGAGGTACCCGCCGACCGTCGCCGCGGTCGCGCCCAAGAGCCCGTACGTGACGCCACGCAGGTGCCGTCCCTGACGCCGGCTCCACCACGACGCGCCGTAACAGGCGAGAGCAGTCGTGTTGGCGACCGCGTGCACGAGCCCAACACGCCGCGCGCGCCCGGTCGTGTCACCCCAGTCGGAGGCACCCGCGAGGATGGTGGGCACCGCGCTCAGCAACCCGAGGCCGACGAGGCGAGCCGCTGGCTTGCGCCCGGGACGCCCTCCGACGAAGTCGAGCGCGAACGCACTCGTCCAGAACCCGATCGGCAGGTCGGTGAGCATCGGGTGGAGCGGGTGACCGAGCCAGACCCCGCTCAACGTGTCCTTCACCGTTCCCCCAGGAAGGGCGCGCTTCACTGCATCGGCGATCGGTCCGGCGACAGAATCGAGTCGTTGTTCCTCGCCGAACCCCTTCGCGAGTCGGGTAACAAGTGATCGCACGGGATCCGCCGTACCCGCGTCGAACGCGGCGGAAACCCGTTCCGGGTGCATTCTGATCCGACAAGAACAGCATTGCGAGGCCCTGAAACCCTGACCGTCCGGTCGTCCCGCAGTGCAGTTCCTGACGTCACTCCTCTGGTGGCGGCGAACCCGTTGCTGCGGTCCACGCAGCCGCCGCGCCGCGCTCTGCCACCACACGGGCGACGCCAGCTCCAACCGCCAGAGAGACTGACCAGATGAGCGCATCCCGCCAACGGACGTTCCGGGCGCCGGGGTTGGAAGGCGGGTCCTCTTGCCGGCTGAGACGCCACAAGCCGACCGCACCACCCCTCACCAGCGCCGCGGACGCGATCCCCGACACCAACGCCACACCTCTCCACACGAGCCGTCTGGTCATGACGGCATCCTGCCCGGGGCACGAGATCGAAAAACGTCCCAGTCTGTCAGTGAACCGCTTCTGCAGCACCGGGCGGTCCGGCGAGAACTGTGGGAGCGGTCCCCCAACCGCGCCTCGAGGAGAGAGCGGAACAGGGTGAGCCTGCCCATCGGCGCACGGGTCCGCACCCGGGCGACAGACCGATGAGTCGTGGGTACGTCTCTCGTCGGAACGGGTGACGGAGGAGCTAACGATGACCAAGGTGAACGCCGACATCACGTTGAGCCTCGACGGGTTCGTCACCGCCCCGAACGCCGGCCCCGCGGCGGGCCTCGGTGATGACGGCATGCCGCTACACGACTGGGTATTCCGAGGCCACGAGATCGACCGAGCCGTGCTCGCGGAGACGACCGAGCGCAGCGGCGCGGTCGTGATGGGGCGCAACCTGTTCGACGTTGTCGACAGCCCCGGCGGCTGGAGCGGCGACGTCGGCTACGGCGCGCACAACGTGGGACGCCCGCCGTTCTTCGTCGTGACGCACGCCCCGCCCCCGTCGCGCCGCCTCACGAACCTCGACTTCACGTTCGTCACCGGCGGTGTCGCCGCCGCGATCGATCAGGCGCGCGCCGTCTGCCCGCCCGACACGGACGTCGTGGTGATGGGCGGCGGCAACGTGATCGCGCAGGCGCTCGGCGCCGGGCTCCTCGACGAGCTCACACTGCACGTCTCCCCCATCGTGTTCGGCGGCGGCACTCCACTGTTCGACGGCGTCGGCCGCCGGCAGCTGCGCCAGATCGACGTGCGCGTGTCGCCCTACGCGACACACATCACCTACTCGCTCGATGGAGCACCTCAGACTGACCAGTGGCCGTCTTAGCGATTGCTATCCAGTGAGCCTCGGGACGACTTGCACCGCCGATTGAAGCGCCGGCGGCGCGATCGTCGGCGGTGTCGGGCAGCTATCCGGTCGTCGGGTCCCAGGCGATCGTGACCTGAGTTCAAGACCTTCGGCGACGCGCTATTGCGGGCATCTCGTCGGGCTCCTCGCCGGTTCAATGGCAAGCTTCTTCGGCCTGGTGGGCTCGCTGACACGTCTGCGAGTCCACCACCTTCGGCTTCGGACGACACCCGATCACGCGACGCGGTAGCGACCGAGATCGCCGAACTCCGACCCCAGGTTGCGCGCCTCGTCGACGAAATGGCGCGGCTGAGCCCGCCTCACGAAGCTCGAGTGGACAGCGGGCTCCGCAACTCCCGGGGCGACCTCACCGAACATCCGAGTTCGGCGTGCGGCGATACGACGTGCTCAACGCGAAGTGGAAGCGGGGAGACACCTCTTCGCA
The DNA here is from genome assembly GCA_963775795.1 of uncultured Actinomycetes bacterium. Taxonomy (GTDB): domain Bacteria; phylum Actinomycetota; class Acidimicrobiia; order IMCC26256; family DASPTH01; genus CAVZKC01. The sequence continues at coordinate 13,809 of CAVZKC010000003.1, forward strand.
GCCCCGCCCGCGACCAGATCGCCCGATTCTGGCGCGGCCGATGGCTTGGGCTCGGCTTGAGGGTACCGGTGCACGCGGACCGAATCCCTGATCTGGCAGCCTTATCGAGTGATTCGAGACGAGCTGGTGCGGCTGCCCAACCGCTGGTGGGTCATGTCGCTCCTGGCCACCGTCGCGCTCGCGCTGACCTCAATCGTCATCGTGGCCTCACCTCCGTCGGCTGCTGCCCACACCTTCCGCTGCAACGGGCTCGCCCGTCTGTGTTCCCGCACGGTGGGCGAGGTCGCCTTCCCGACAGCGCACAACGCGATGTCCTCGCCACACGACGGCTTCCGCGGTCCCAACCAGGGAAAGCCGATGTCGTGGCAGCTCGATCATGGCATCCGCGGCTTCCAGATTGACGCGTATGAAGGCGTCGCTGTCGGCGACCGCGTGTGGACGAACCTGCAAGGCGCGTTCGCCCAACGAGCTCCCGACCAATCGACCGCGCTCGTGTCAGCCGCGGTGGCCATCCACGAGCGCCTTGGCGCACCGCCAACGGGAACGCCGACCGAGGTGTATCTGTGCCACGTGTTGTGCGAGATCGGCGCAGTACGAATGAGCGAAGAGCTGCGCACCGTGCGCGCGTTCCTCGATCGCAACCCCGACGAGGTTTTGCTATTCGTGATCGAAGACTACGTTCCGCCGCAGCGGCTGCGAACGCTGTTCGACGACGCTGGCCTCGGCAACGAACTTGTCGCCTACACGCCAGGAGTGCCGTTGCCCACTCTCGGCAAAATGATCCAGGCGCACAGGCGTCTGCTCGTCTCGCTCGAAAATGGTGACGGTGGCGCGCAGCTGTCCAACGCATTCGCCGGTCTCGTGGAGGAAACTCCCTACTCCTTTGCGCGGGTGACCGACCTCCGTGGCACGGTGTCCTGCAGCGACAACCGCGGAATGCCGGGCTCGCCCATCTTCCAGCTGAATCATTGGGTGACGCCGCCGTTGCGAAGAAGCGCGCCAGCAGCCAATCGGTTGCTGGCCACTCGAATTGACACCTGCCGCAGCGCTCGGGGTCGCATCCCTACGCTCTTGGCCATCGACTTCGCAGACCAAAGCAACGTCGTGCGCATAGCAAACCGCCTGAACCGCGGCCTGCTCGTCCGCTAGCGCACAACTGCCGATCCGTTGCGCGCGATCTCGTCCGCGACGCCAAGACGAACCTAGGATTACAGCATCACCGGGTCAGCAACTCAGGGCTCAGCCCCCTGCTGAGCCGCGGCGAGGCTGCTTCAGATCAGGGCAATCTGTATCTCGGGATGAACGGCACTCTGGAACACCGTCATGGAGCACGCACGCACGCCCACCCGAATCACGGCGCGCATAGACACCTGTCTGCGCTCCACGTATCGGAGCCTGTCGCTCCCGGCGCCACCCACCACGATCACGGAGCCGACCACGACCACGGGCATAGCCATACGCACGGCCGCGTAGATTCGTCCATCGTCCGCTCTCGATCTGGTGTCCGGGCGGCTGCGCTGTCGTTGGTGGTCCTTGCGGTCACCGCCGTCTTGCAAGGCGTCGTTTTCGTTCTTTCGGGCTCGGTCGCGCTGCTCGCGGACCTGATCCACAACGCAGGTGACGCGTTGACCGCCATTCCGCTCGGGTTCGCGTTCTTCATCGGCAGCAGGCGCGGCGAGCGCTGGGCGGGCTACTTCGTGGTTCTCGCCATCTTCATCTCGGCGTCAGTCGCGGCCTACGAATCGATCCACCGCCTCATCCACCCGCAGCAACTCGACTACCTCGGTGCGCTCGCGGCGGCCGGCGGCCTCGGGTTCATTGGCAACGAGATCGCAGCCCGCCTCCGCCTTCGTGCCGGACACCGCCTCAACAGTCCCGCGCTGCTTGCAGACGGCGCACACGCCCGAGTGGACGGCTTCGTCTCCCTTGGCGTCATCGCGAGCGCGGCAGTCGTGGCCCTGGGCTACCCGCGAGCCGATCCGATCATCGGACTTGCCATCACTGCCGTCATCCTGAAAGTCACCTGGGACGCGTGGCACACAGTCCGCCAAGACGACGCATGACCACCGATCGGCGCTCGCCGCAGCGCTCTTGATCAGGCATCATGCGTGGGTGGTACGCCGCACGGCGAACGCACCAACAAGGAACGCCAGGGACCGTCGACGGGAGGGCTCGTGTCCGAAGCGAACAAGACGATGATGAGGCAGTTCTTCGAGCGCGCGTACAACGAGGGCGACGTCGCCTTTCTCGACGGGCTCACCGCTCCCGACTTCGTCAGCCATGACCGAGGCAACCCGACCAACGACCGTGAAGGTGTGAAGCAGATCGTCGGCGCGATCACGACCGCCTTTCCAGACGTCGTGTTCACGGCGGACGACGTGATCAGCGAGGGCGATCGGGTGGCTGCTCAATTCACGATGCGCGGCACGCACGTCGGAGACTTCATGGGGGTGCCGCCAACGAACAGGCCGATCGTGGTCACCGGGATCGACATCGTTCGTTTCGAAGGCGGCAAGGCGGTGGAGCATTGGCATGAGTGGAGCGGCATGGAGTTGCTGCAACAGCTCGGCGTTCTGGGCTTGTCTTAGTGGCGGTGAGACGCCAGATCCGCCGATCTGTGCGCGCGATCTCGTCCGCGACGCCAACACGAACCTGGAGTTACAGCATCACTCCGGAAGCCTGAGGCCCGATCGACGCGCACTCGCAGTACAGGCACCGCCGCCCCAGGACGGGCAATATGGCGCGTGTGCGAATGAGTATGTTCCGCTCGGCCGCTCTGGCGTATGCCCTGACATCGCTCGTCGTGATGACGGGCTTCAGCGGCACCGCATCGGCACGACCGAAATCATGGCAGCCCTTTTGTGCGCAACTCGAGGTGATCAGGAAGACCAGCGAGACTCCAGGTGGCTGGACCAGCAACCCCGACGACCGGTTTGGCACCAAGAAGTTCGCCAACTACTTCTCGAACCTCAAGCGCCTCGCACCCTCGAACTCCATGGCGACCTTGCTGAAGTCAGCGCATCCGATACTCGCCAACCCAGTCGCTGTCGCGCAGTCGTCCAAAAAGGCGCGTGCCGCTTTCCGCGCCATGGAGCCGACAGTGACGAAGCGTTGCCAACTCTCGGTATCTGACGTGTTCAAGGTCGCCGTCGGCTGACGGCGTGCCAGAAGTGCCGCCCTGTTTGATTTGGGCGCATGAGCCAGCCACGCCGTCTCTACGAGAGCCAAGATGGTGCTGCATGGGATCGTCATGGATGCCGGAAAGGAAAGTCAAGCCGATCGGGTCGTCAAGTTCTACGCCAAGGTCACGGCGCGGACGGCGGCGAAGACCGCCCCCCCCCGCCGCGCCCCGCCGAGCCCCCATTGCTTCGGCCGCGAACGCGCGGGCGTCCTCCTCCTCGCCTGCCGGGAGCAGAAGACCGTGGTGGAGGCGGAGTTGCGCCGAGGGCGCGACTGACAGCCGCGGCGCGGTCGCGAGAAGACCTACCCTCGCGCCGTGATCTTCATCACGGCCAAATTCCGAGTCCGGCCCGAGCACGCGGACCGGTGGCCGGACATCAGCAGGGAGTTCACCGACGCGACGCGATCGGAGCCGGGCAACCTCTGGTTTCAATGGTCACGCAGCGTCGAGGACCCCACGGAGTACGTGCTCGTCGAGGCCTTCCGCGATGAGGAGGCGGGCGGGGCACACGTGCAGTCGGCGCACTTCAGGAACGCCATCGTGACGCTGCCGCCCTACCTCGTCGAGACACCCCACATCGTCAGTCAGACGGTCGATCAGGATGGCTGGTCGGAGCTGGCGGAGATGCGAGTCGAGTAGCGAGGCGGTCAACGTCCTTGGCTCTGGCTCAAGCTGAACGCGACCAAACGGCACGTCATGGTCGTGATGAGGGTGTCGTCAGATCGTCCGGTTCGAGCATGTCCTTCTGGTCGAGCGCGTAGAGGAGGCCGAGTGATGGGAGGATGATGGTTGCCGCGAGGATGAAGACGACGAGGATCGTCGTGAGGGTGCCTGATGGCGCGGCGGCCTGCGACACTTTGAGGCTCGTCGGCAAGATGTAGGGCCACTGGGCCACGCCCCAGCTGACGACCACGGTCGCTACTGCTCCCATGGAGAGGACGCGGGCCCAGCGGTGTGCATCGCGTACCAACAGGACGAGCGACCCGATGCCGCAGATCGCCGAGATGATGACGAGCGGCAGCGCGCGTGACGTGAGGCCGTCGAACACATACGTGGCGTAGTCGTGGAGCACGAAGAACCCGATGACCGCCACAAATCCCGCCACCACCGATGTGGCGACCGCCCGGCGCCGGAAGTAGTCGACCATGGTGCTGTCGTCGAGGCGGCGGGCATCCCACACGAGGTACACGGAGGCGAGGAACGCGCACACCGTGACCGCGAGCACACCGCCGAGGACGGAGGTGGGATTGATCCAGCTCGACCACGGGTCGCCGGCCTTGCCGCCGGCGGGTACCTGTCCGGACGCAATCGCGCCGGCGACGGCGCCGAAGCAGTAGGGCACGAGCACCGACGAGGACGCGAATGCGGCGCCGAAGTTCCGTTCGCTCGAGGTGCGCGACACTTCCTTGCGGAACGCGAAACTCGCCCCGCGCAACACGATCCCGAGCGCGGCAAGCGCGAGCGGCACGAAGAGCGTCAGCGTGATCGATGCGAACGCTTCCGGGAAGCCGGTCCACAGCACGACGAGAATGAAGATCAGCCACACGTGGTTGGCCTCCCACACCGGGCCGATGGAATGTGCGATGACGGCGCGTGGGCGCGCACCGCGCTTCGCTCCGCCGGCGAAGAGATCCCAGAACCCGGCGCCGAAGTCGGCGCCGCCGAACAGCGCGTACGCGGTGATCCCGAACATCAAGATCACCGCAACGACGTCACTCACCGGACCCCGGCCCCGTCATCGGCCGGCGTCGCGACAGGTTCAGGAGGCGCGTAAGGCCCGCCCGCCTCGATCGCCTCACCGCTGGCGCGGAACCTCCGGCTCATCATGCGCAGGATCAGGATGAGCGTGGTACCAACGCCGGCGTACAACGCGAGGATCACGAGGAACATGGCCCACACGCCCTCGTTGCTCGTCGCGGCCTGCTCCACCTTCATGTAACCCGAGACGATCCACGGTTGACGTCCGACCTCGGTCACAACCCACCCGGCTTCGAGAGCCACAACCGACGCCACACCCGCACCCGACGCGAGCCACAGGAACAGCCGCGATTTGGGAAAGTCGCGCCGGAACAGCCATGAGAGCGCGTACCACGCCGACAGCAAGAAGAGCAGCGTCGCCAGCCCGACCATGACGTCCCACGCGAGATGGACGACGTTGACCTCCTCGATCGTGGGCCGCTCATTCGCGGGGACCGCGTCGAGGCCCTGCACGCGGGTGCTGGTGCCGTCCGCGGGATCCGACAAGATCGATGCGAGGCCGGGTATGGCGAACCCGCCCGTGACCTGTCCCTTCGAGTTGAGGTGGCCGAGGAGTGTCTCGGGCACGTCGGACGTGGTCTTCGGGACGAGCTCGATCGCGGCGAACTTGGTCGGTTCGTTGTTGTAGACCCAACGGGCAAGCGTGTCCCCCACCAGCATCTGGATGGGCGCGGCGATCGCGGCGACGGTGAACGGGATCAGGAACCCGAGCCGGTGGTAGCGATCGCGCCGTCCGCGCAGCATGCCGACTGCGTACACCGACGCGATGAGGAATCCGCCGACGAGGTACGCCGCGACGAGCATGTGCACGGTCTCGTAAGGCATGGCCTTGTTGAAGATCACCGCCCACGGGTCGGTGCTGACAACCTTGCCCGCCGAGTTCAGGGTGAAACCGGCTGGCTCGTTCATCCACGCGTTCGCCGCCACCACCGACGCTGTGCCACCGATCCCCGCGATGACGATGGGGACGCCGGTCCAGAAGTGCGGCCACGGCCTCAACCGCCTCCAGCCGTAGATATAGATCGCGATGAAGATCGCCTCGGCGAAGAAGAACAAACCCTCGATCGCGAACGGGATCCCGAACGCCTCGCCAAAACGGCCCATGAAACGCGGCCACAGCAGACCGAATTCGAACGTGAGCACGGTTCCGGTGACCGCGCCGACCGCGAACGTCACCGCCATGTACTTCGACCAGCGTTGCGCGAGCAGCAACGCGTCCACGTCGGCCTTCTTGATCGCCCGGTAGTTGGCGACCAACGCCATGAATGCCCACGCGACACCAAGCGGTACCAGGATGATGTGGAACGCGAGCGTGAACGCCATCTGCGAGCGGGCCCACGGCACCGGGTCCACCGCGAGAAGTGCTGGCAACGAGTTCATGTTGCTCGGGTCAGGCCGTGCGCTCGAGCAAGTGCTCGCCGACACGGATCGCGTTGGCCATTGCGGTGAGGGCCGGGTTCACGGCGCCAATGCTGGGGAAGAAGCTGGTGTCGACGACATAGAGGTTGTCGACCTCGTGCGTCTTACAGTGCTGGTCGAGCACCGAGTCCGCGGGGTCGGAACCGAATCGGCACGTGCCCACCTGATGCGCGACGCCGGCCAGCGGGATGCTCATGTTCATGTAGAAATTCTTGTCGAGCACGTGGTGCTGGGCCATGCCCACGTGGTTCAGGATCTTCTTGAGCTCGTCGTACAGACGCTTGGCCTCGTCGTCGTTCGTCGACGTGTACGCGAGGTGGATCTTGCCATCGCCGTCGACGGTGACCCGATTATCCGCCTTCGGGAGGTCCTCGGTCGTGAGCCAGAAGTCGACGGCGTGCTCGGCCACATCGCTGAGGCTGAACTCCGGCGCCAGCTTGGTGAGCTTGGGTTCCTCTCCCCGCATCGCCTCGGCGTTGGACTTGCCCACCATCTGGATGTTGCCAATCGGCCACGAATAGTCGTCCGTCCCCAGGTAGAAGTCGTTCAGGCCGAGCGTCTTCTGGAAGACAGTCGGATTCAGCTTCTTGGACAGCGCAACGACCGCTTTGCTGTTGTGGAACATGTAGTTCCGCCCCACCTGGTCGGAGCCGTTCGCGAGCCCGTTCGGGTGGCGATCGTTCGCCGAGCGCAACAGGATCTTGGCGCTGTTCGACGCACCCGCCGACAGCACGACGATGTCGGCCTCGTAGGTCTCCTGCCTGCCGGCGCGCGACACGACGACACCGCTGACAGTTCGCCCCGACGCGTCGGTCTCGAGGGTCATCACCTCGGCTTCGACGAGCAGCGTGACATTCGGCAGGTCGAGCACCGGACGGACGGCAATGGTTTCGGCGTCCGACTTGGCATGAACCAGACACGGGTAGCCGTCGCACCACGTGCAACGGATGCAGGTGCTCTTCGCCCGGTCGGCTTCGTCGAGCAGGATGCCGCAGGGCGCCGAGAACGGGTGGTAGCCGCCGGACTTCAGGTCGTCGACGAGCTCTTGGATCCGAGGCTCGTGCGACACCGCGGGCCACGGGTACTGCTCGCTCCAGTGGCCCTCGGTCGGGTCCTCGCCGTGGGTGCCGTGCACCTGATACAGCCATTCTGCCTTCGTGTAGTACGGCTCGAAGTCGTCGTAGCTGACCGGCCACGCGGGCGATAGGCCGTCGACGTGGTGCAGCTCGCCGAAGTCCTGGGGTCGCAATCGGTACAACGCGGCGCCGTAGAGCTTCGTCGCGCCGCCGACGAAGTAGTGCACCTGTGGTTGGAACGCTTGGCCGTCGGCGTCGTACCACGTCTCTTCCGAGATATAGCGACCGTCGACAAACACGGGCTTCGGGTCCCAGTTCGCCATCTCGCGGGGCAGGAAGGTTCCCCGCTCGAGCAGCAGGATCTCCATTCCCGACGAGGCGAGCGTGTGCGCCAGCGTTCCGCCACCCGCACCTGTCCCGACGATGATGACGTCATAGTGCTCGTTGCTCATGGTCATGCCTCCGAGGTCACGCGGGTTGGGCCGGATGCGACGCGCGTCGAGTGGGATGAGTAGCCGTGCCCAGTCGTCAGTCGCGCCCCGAGCCACAAACTCCAAGTGTCGCCGAATCTGTCCGCGCTACCCACCGGCGCCCAAGAGCGGGGTGCCGGAACGCAGGAGTTCACCGAATGTTGGCCGCAAGTTCGCGGCCGTGCAAAAGCGAGCGCGCCAGATGGATCGCTCGTTGACCATCCGTGTCTTCGTATTGGCGTCGCCGGAGTCGGAAGGTCCACCGTTGGCAACACCCGGGCGCGCCCGAGCCAACCTCCCGAAATCTCGGGGCGAAGGACTTACAAGATCGCGACCTCTGGGCAACCGGCCCGTCGCGGAGACCGTCACACTGACGTACGACTGGTCGGCGGTCCCGCCCGAGGTGCGCGAGTACCTCCCGTTCCCGCCTGCAGGACCACCTCGACGACTCGCTGCAGCGCCTGTCCCACCTCGTCGTCGTGTCGATCAGCTCATACGAGATCGAGACGGCGGCGTTCGAGCGCGGCGAGCGTCTCGGCACGATCTGTTCCTCGTCAGTCCCGACCGTCGTGCTCTCGAGCGCGGCCGTGATCGTCTCGAGCTCGGTCTCCGACATGCCCGACGCGGTGAAGAGCGCGCACGCCTTGACCCAGGACGTCGCCACCTGCCGTCGCGATCCTTGACGAGCTCGAGCAGGACCTCGTGGTGCGTGAGCGGGGCCACCGGAAACGTTCGGGCGAGCGAGCTCAGCCGCTCACGGTCCGAGAACCGGGGCTCGAGCAGTGCAATGGCGGCCCGATCGGTGCCGGTCAAGGCCTCGATGTTGCCGCGAAAGGGCTCCGTCGCCGGCGGGCTCGACACGCGGGAAGAATACGCGAACCCTCGTGTCGCACGCGGCGGGCCGCGATCACACCCAGAAGATCGAACGTACGGTCGCGTGTCGGAGGGGGGACTCGTACCCTCACCCCACGCGCCCGCTGCTGGTCGGTTCGATGTCGCTGCGTGAACCGAATCTTGAACTCGACCAATCGTTCCGGGCACGTGTGTGTTTGAGCGGCGTTCGTGCGGTTGGGTGGCATCCCAATAACCTGATAATATTGTCAGGTCGTCAGTCCTACGGTGTCGAGCGAGGAACCCATGCCGCATCGCGATCTCGAAGCGGCCCTGAGCCAGCCCCTGTCGGAAATCAAGGCCGAGTTGTTCAAGGCACTCGCCCACCCGGCCCGCATCCGGGTGCTGGAGCTGTTGTCCGACGGTGAGGTCACTGTGAGCGAGATGCAGCCCCTCGTCGGCATCGAGTCGTCGCACCTGTCGCAACAGCTCGCGGTGCTGCGACGAGCGCGCCTGGTTACCACCCGCAAAGAGGGCTCGACCGTCTTCTACGCGATCAAGGACACCGCGCTCGTGGAGTTGCTCGTGGTCGCGAAGCGGCTGCTCATCAATTCCCTCGCCGAAACCGAGGACCTCCTCGCCGACCTCCGCGCCGGCTGAGCTTGCTCCGTCGCCTCCTCCCCCGTCGCGCCGACTACGCCGGTCTGCGCCGATCGTGGCGCGGCGACGCGCTCGCAGGCGTCTCCGTGGGGGTGGTCGCGCTCCCGCTCGCGCTCGCCTTCGGCATCACCAGCGGACTGGGCGCGACCGCGGGACTGATGACGGCGATCGTCGCGGGGTTCGTGGCTGCAGTCTTCGGTGGATCCAACGTGCAGGTATCGGGTCCAACCGGCGCGATGACCGTCGTGATCGTCCCACTGGTAGCTCAGCATGGCAGGGACGCCGTGTACGTCGTGGGGCTGATGGCCGGCGTGATCGTCGTCGGCGCGTCGATCGCACGGCTCGGGCGGCTGCTCGCCTACATTCCCTGGCCCGTCATCGAAGGATTCACCGTCGGGATCGCGGTGATCATCTTCCTCCAACAGGTTCCGAACGCGCTCGGGGTGCCGAAGCCGGAGGGAGAGAACCCCGCGGCCGTTGCCGTGCGCGCGATCGCCGACGCTTCGACCGACATCGGGACCAACCGCGTGCTTGTGTCGCTCGGCCTCGTGGCGACGACGGTCGCGGTGCTCCTGGTCGTCCCGAGGCTGCATCGCTCACTTCCAGCTTCCCTGCTCGCGGTGGCGATCACCACCGTCGTCGCGCAGGTTGCCGACGCCGACGTCGCCCACATCGGCGCGCTGCCGGACTCGCTTCCCGCGCCCGCGCTCCCCGCCGTGTCCGTGACCCAGATGCGCGACCTCCTCAGCGCCGCATTCGCCATCGCCGCGCTCGCAGCCATCGAAAGCCTGCTCTCGGCCAAGGTCGCCGACGGCATGGCCGACGCCGGTCGACACGACCCCGATCGGGAGCTTTTCGGCCAAGGTCTGGGCAACTTGGTCTCACCCCTGTTTGGCGGGATGCCGGCCACCGGCGCGATTGCCCGTACGGCGGTCAACGTCAGAGCGGGCGCGCGGTCGCGTGTCTCGGCGATCGTCCACGCGCTCGTGCTCGTGCTCGTCGTGCTGTTCGCAGGAGGGCTCGTCGCCCGGATCCCTCTCGCCGCGCTGGCCGGCGTCCTCATGGTCACTGCCGTTCGCATGGTCGAGCGCCACAACGTGCGAGCCGTGCTTCGCTCCACTCACTCCGACGCCATTGTGCTGGTGCTCACAGCCACCGCGACGATCGCGTTCGACCTCATCGTGGCCGTCGAGATCGGCATCGCACTCGCGGCGCTGTTCGCATTGCGTGCGGTTGCTCGCTCCAGTTCAGCAACGCAAGAGTCGCTGTTCACAACGGCCGAGATCGACAGTGAGGCCGAAGCCAAGTTGCTACGCGAGCACATCGTCGCCTACCGCATCGACGGTGCGTTGTTCTTCGGCGCGGCACAGCGCTTCCTCACGGAGCTCACCGCGGTGAGCGACGTCCACGTCGTGATCCTGCGCCTCCCCGACGTCCAGGTGCTCGACGCCACCGGCGCGCACGCCCTCGGCGAGATCGTCTCCGAACTCGAAGGCCGTGGCATCACTGTCCTGCTGAAGGGCCCACGGCCCGAGCATCTCCGGATCCTCGGCGCCGTGGGGACACTCGACCGGCTCGCACACGAGAACCATGTGTTCACTCGCCTCGACGACGCTGTCGCACACGCCCGCCTCCACGTCGTCCGCGCCGGCATCGCCAACCCAGACGCCGACGCCGCGTAACGCAGGAACAGAGCGCCCTCGCTTCGGATAGCGATGGGTACGTGCACGCACGTGAAACCCGCTGCGGTGACGGTCGTAGCCTGGGACCTCGATGGCAACGCCTGACGCCTACACCTTGCTCGCCATCCGAGTCATTCCCAGAGCGAAGCGAGATGAGATCGCCGGTGAACGTGCTGGGCGGCTCCTGGTGAGAACGACTGCTTCTCCCACTGACGACCAGGCCAACGTGGCCGTGTGCAAACAGGTCGCGAAGTACCTCGGCGTATCGGCCCGGCAGATCGAGATCACGTCAGGTCATCGCTCACGCGACAAGGTCCTCCGAATCAGTCACGACAACAAGAAGCTTGGAGTTGACCCGCTCTCGGGGACACGAGGATTCGGTTGATCATGCGGGACTACTGCGCGATCTGGTGACAGGTTGACCTGCCCCCAGGTTGGACTCGGCATTGCATCTAGTCGGTCATGCTTCACCTCCGTGTCACTCATCAGCGGGCTTGGTTCCGCGGCGAAAGGTGCGTGTATCCGGTGCCGGCGCAGGCACCGCACCTGAGCCGCTGGCGTCTGGTTCCCAGACAGACAGGACATGGGCGCGGGATCGCGATCCACGGCGACGGCGAGCGCCGGTAGCCCATGGCGTGGCAGGCGCCGCAGGGTGTCACGATCGTTTGTGCGCCGCGACACACTGGGCAGTGCTGCTGTTCGCTCGCCCGGGACGGTGTGCGCCGCCGGCGGCGTGCGTCGTAGTCGCGACGGCGTCCCGGGTTCGAGAGGATTGCGTGCGCCTCCAGCACGCGCTGCAAGCGCTCGACGTCAACAGAATCGGGCTGCGCAGAGTCGGGGTGGAGTGCTCGTGCGAGGCGCCGATACGCGGCGTCGATTTCGGCGTGCGACGCTTCGGGGCGCACGTCGAGTTGTGAATACCAGTCGGTCAGCGAATTGTCGCGGTGGTCAGTCATGACCCGACCTCCGATACGCCAAGCGCAACGGCGGGCCGGTTCTCCGGATTCGTTCGGAGCCGGCCCGCCGTCCTCTGTTCGAGCGGTCAGTCAGGCCGCGGTAATCGTTTCCCTGCGCGGCTCGGACGCGATCTCGATCTTGCGTGGCTGCGCGCTCGCCGCGACCGGGATCGTGACGGTGAGCACGCCGTTTTCGTAGCTGGCGTTGATGCGGTCGGCGTCGAGCCCGTCGCCCAGGAGAAGCTGCCGCGAGAAGGTCCCTTGCCGTCGCTCGCTGGCGACGACCTGATCGCCTTCGACCGGTTCCCAACGGCGCTCGGCCGAAATGGTCAGCGAGCTGCGCTCGACGGTCATGTCGATCGAGCTGGGATCGACGCCGGGGAGATCGAGGTTGATCACGAAGCTGTCGTCGTGGCGGTAGGCGTCCATGGGAATGGACGCCTGGCGAGTCTGGCTCCATGCCTGGTCGAACACTCGGTCGAACTCACGCAGGGGATCGAAGCGCATGAGCATCGTCATAGTCACCTCCGTAGGTCGAACGCCGGCGACTCCGGCGTACCCGACAAGACACTCCACATAATCTAGCGCACATTATGTTGACTATCAAGCCGTGAAGGGGCCATCATCCATTCATGGCCCGACAACCTCCGCGCGCCAACACCGTGCTGCAGCGCGTGGTCGACGCCTGGCTCGAGCACTACCAGTCGCCCCACACACGTGCCGCGTACGGCGCAGATCTCCAGCACTTCGGTCAATGGGCCCGCACCGAACACGTCGACCCGTTCGCGTTCGCAGACGACGATCTACGCCGGTATCGCGCCGCGTGCGAGGCCGACGGAGCCGGGCCGTCGACGGTTGCGCGGCGCCTCTCGGCGATCGCATCGTTCGGCGCCTTCTCGCACGAGCAAGGGACCAGCCTCGTGACACCTCGCATCGAACGGCCCGCGCTTCCGGCGTCGAGCACCAGCGAGTCGCTCAGTGACACAGAAGCAGCCGCGCTGCTTGCGGCCGCCGACGAGATGAACCCACGGTCAGCGGTCCTGGTCCGTCTCCTGATGCTGGAGGGTCTCAAAGTCGGCGAGGCCGTCACGGCAGATGCCCGCGACCTCAACGGGACGCCGCCCCGTGTGACCCTCACGCTCCACGCGCGAATGCGCCGGGTCATCGAGCTGCACCCGGACACGGCCGAACTCCTCACCGTGTATCTCGGCAAACGTCGTCGCGGACCGCTGCTGCTCAGCGAACACCGGGCTCGGCTTGCGGAACGCCTCACGCGATTTGGCGTCGACTACATCGTCAAGCAAGCCGCGGAGACCGCAGGCATCGCCGGCCCTATCTCGGCCAACACGCTTCGTCGGCGCTTCGTCATGAATGCAGACGATCATGGTCAGGAACTCGACGAGATCCGATTGCGCGCCGGCCACGCCGATCCCCGGACGACGCGCCGATACCTGGAGACCAGCGGCGGTGACAGCCCCGACGCGAAGCCGCCCCAACGCCCATGACCGTCCCGAGCACATCTAGCCCCTTACAGATCGCGCTCGACGAGCTCGATCTCGGCCGCTCGTCGACGACCCCCTCAACCATCCAGGCGGGCTTGCTGGCGGTCTGAAGCCTGATCCAACCACTTGCTATATGCGGCTTGTTGGTTCGCCCTCTCGGGCTCGACCGTATTTCACGGTGCGGAACATCACCGCGCTCCACGGGTTCACGACGTCGCCCAGCGAGCAGGATGGCGAAGCCTGATGCGAGGACGCCGCGCCTAGGGGGAGACCCACATCTTTCCGCGACACGACGACCGCGGCTTCATCCCGAACGGGTGATTGCGCGTCGACTCGACTTAGGTCGTTGATGAGCGGCGGAGAGTCATGCGCGGCCGTTCCAGAAACCAGGAGCGCGCTCGTGCGAGCGCCAGGGCGACCAGAGACGCCCCTTGAACGATTCACATCTTGTGGGCGACCCAGCGACAAGGATCGTCGCGCCCAGGGCCTCGACGACGTCGACGACGTGGGCGAAGAACTCGCGGTATATCACGGCACACCTACGCAGGGACCGCGTCTTCCTCTTGTGCTTCTTGTTCCCCTTGTTGTGCACCAACGGGAGTCGTCGGGAGACTCCCGCTGAACAGCAGCGCGACGACGGCGAGGACCGCGAGGACCGCCAGCGCGGCGCGTAGGCCGTCGATTCGAGCTTGCGCGTTTTCGTCGACGATCGCATCCGCGGTTGCGCCCCTCACGCCCGCGTCTTTGAGCGCGGCGTCGAGGTCAGCGTCGGAGATGAAGGGAACGCCGCTGGTGAGCTCGGTCTGCGCCTTCGAAGACAGGTGTTCGGGCACGTCGGGGTTGCTGGTGATCCCGGAGATGAACGAGGCGGTCAACGCGGATATCAGCACTGCGCCGGCGAGCGCGGTGCCGATCGAGATCCCGAGGTTCGAGAAGGTGTTCTGCAGCCCGCCGACCTCGCCGCTTTGTTCGTCGGGGAGAGCGGAAACGGTCACGGCACCGAGTTGTGACGCCAACATGCCGATCCCGAGCCCCGCGAGCAGCATCGGCCACGTGACGATCTCCGGACCGGCACCGGCGTCGAGCGCGGCGATGAACACGACGAGGCCGAGGAGCAGGGCGAGGAAGCCGAGTCGGCAGACCAGCCGGGGTGACGCGTTCGGAAACAGTTTGGGGATCCCGATCGCGGCGATCACGAGTGTGATCGAAAGGGGGAGGATCCGTACGCCGGTTTCGATCGCGGAGAGGCCGAGCGCGATGGAGAGGAAGAGCGGGACGGCGAAGAACAGACCGGCCTGCAGCAGGTACTGGAAGAAGAACGACATCAGGCCCTTACGCAGCAGCCGGACCCGCAGAATGACCGGGTCGAGCAACGCGGGCCGGCCGGTCTCACGACGGTGCCGCTCCCAGGCGAGGAACCCGACCAGAACTAGGGCGCCACCGAGCTCGAGCCAGATCACTGGTGAGAGCCCGAGCCACGTCGGGGCGCCGGGCTTCGGTGTCACGAATCCCCAGATCCCCATACGCAGGACCCCAAAGACGATCAGACCCAAGCCGAGCGCGGAGAGCGCGGTGCCGACGAGGTCGAGTTTGGCGCCTTCCTCGGCCGGGGTGTCGGCCGTGCGTCGGTTGAGGAGGAGCACGCCCCCGAGGATCAGCACTTCGGCGACGAACACGTAGCGCCACGACCAGTACGTGGTGAACAGCCCACCGATCAGCGGACCGACCGCGACCGCGATCGCGCCGCCCACCGCGACCATCCCGTACGCCTTCGGCCGATCGACCTTCTCGTAGTTCGACGCCACCAGCGACACGATCGCGGGGAGCACCAGCGCCGCGCCAACGCCTTCGAGGAACGACCAGCCGAAGATCAACACCCCGAGGTTGGGAGACAACGCGGTTGTCATCGATCCGCACGCATAGATCACACAGCCGATCGTGAAGGCGCGCTTACGACCCAGGATCGCGCCCATCCGCCCACCGGTGATCATCAACGCCGCCATCACCAGCGTGTACAGGGTGATCGCGGTCTGGATACCCGTGACCGTCGTCCCAAGGTCATCCGCAACAGTCGCGATCGACACGTTCATCACCGACGCGTCGAGGATCATCACGAACTGCGCAGCCGTCAGCGTCAGCAGTACCGCCTTCGCCGCACTCGCGCGGCTATCGACCGCAACCATCGTTCCTCCGGGTCTAGAAGTCGAGGGCCCGCGGTGTGCGCGGACACATCCTCAGTCGGTCAGAAGCCGGGCGCGTACTTGTGCTTCGTGGTCGACGCATCCTTCGCCGGTGACGTCGATGATGACCTTGTTGATTCTGCCGCCGATGAACGCGAACGTACCGCGGTCGGCGTAGTCGGGCCTGACGGGCGAGGCAATGTCGCGTCCTAAACTGATGCCATCGCCGACCAGGCAGAAGTGCTTGACATGAAAACCCCTGAGGTTCATGCCGACCACGGGTGCCGAATCGAACATACGTTCGGTGTCGGAGGGGGGACTTGTACCGTAACCCCACGCGCTCCCGCTGCCGGTCAGTTCACGATTGCTGCATGAGCGCCATCAGGATGTTCAATCGGTCAGGAGCCAGGCACGTACTTGTGCTTCGTGGTCGACGTACTTGTCGCCGGTGACGTCGACGACGACCTTGTCGATGATGCCGCCGGTGAAGGCGAAGGTTCCGCGGTCGGCGTAGTCGGGGGTGACGGGTGAGGCGCTGTCGCGTCCGACGCAGATGCCGTCGCCGATGAGGCAGAAGTTTCCGGGCTGGGTCACGATGTCGCCGGACCCGACGGGTTCGTTGTCGATGTACAGGGTGGCGGTGCCGGCGAAGCCGGGATGTTTCGGGTCGGTGTTCGGGCCCTGCACCGCGAAGTCGACGGCCAAGACGTGTCGGCCCGCGCTGATGTCGCGGTCGGCCTCGATGGTTTGCAGATGGGTGCCGACCCAGTTGAAGACGTACTTGAGCCGCTTGTCTTTGACATAAAGGGAGTGGCCGCCGGCGACGCCACCGTGCGCGTAGAGCACACCTTCGGCGTCGGCAGAGTCGAGTTCCACACCGGCCGCGATCGTGTAGGACCGGCCGTTGATGGCGACACCAGCGGATTCGGGCACGTCGGCGCCGTTCGGGAAGTACTCGTAGCGCTGACGCGCCGTGGCGCCGTGCGGCCGTTCCGCGAGGACCTGTTCGAGCGCGCTGCGGTCGTCGAGCGGCAGGCCGTTGTAGATGCCGGCGTAGTAGAACCACAGCTGTTTCAGCGACTCGAGCCGCACGGGATCGTCGGCCGCGACGTTCTTGGTCTGGGCGCGGTCAGTCTCGAGGTGGAACAGCTCCCACTCGTCCTTCTCGAATGCGCCCCAGCCCGCGAGCGGGGGATGCACGGTGCAGGCGAGCCAACCCTGGTGGTAGATCGAGCGCTGCCCGAGCATCGTGTAGAACTGCGTTTCCTTGCCGGGAACGTTCGCGTCGGTCAACGCCTTCGCGAAGCTCTCGCCCTCGATCGGGCTCTGGAGATAGCCCTTGATCACGTCCGGCGGTTCGATGTCGAGGAGGTCGTAGATCGTCGGCACGACATCGACCGCGTGGATGTACTGCTGGCGGGGCGTGGGCTCGGCCTTGATCTGCGCGGGCCAGGACACGAGGCACATATCGGCAACACCACCCTCGGCGCCGGCCCAGCGCTTCCAGTACGGGAACGGCGTGTCGAACGCCCACGCCCACCCGGTGTTGTAGTGGTTGTAGGACTTGGGCGTGCCGAGCTCGTCGATGCGCTCGAGCGTGACCGCGGGATCGCTCGGGAGGCCGTTGAAGAACCGCCACTCGTTGAACTCCCCGTTCGGGCCGCCCTCGCCGCTGGCGCCGTTGTCGGAGATGACAACGATGATCGTGTTGTCGAGTTGGCCCGACTCTTCGAGGTAGTCGAGGATCCGGCCGAAGCGGTCGTCCCAGTACGAGATGTAACCCGCGAAGATCTCGGCCATACGCGCGAACAACCGCTGCTCGTCCGCATTGAGTGTGTCCCACGGTCGCACGGTGTCGAGCGCAGGCCACGGCTTGCCGTCGGGGCTGGTGCGCTCGGGCTCGCCGTGCGGGTTGATCGACGAGAGCTCGGTGCCTTCGGGCAACAGGCCCATCTCGATCTGGCGCGCGAGGATCCCGGCGCGGATCGCCTCGTAGCCCTGGTCGAACTTGCCTTTGTACTTGTCGGCCCACTCCAGCGGCACCTGGTGCGGCGCGTGACCGGCTTGCGGCGCGAAGTACATGAAGAACGGCTTGTCGGGCTCGATCACCTTGGCGTCGCGGATGAACTCGATCGCTTTCGCCGAGAGGTCGTCAGCGACGTGATAACCGTCCTCGGGCCGGCCCGGCGCGTCGATCTGATGGTTGTCGTGGACGAGATCGGGATACCAGTTGTTCGTCTCGCCACCCAGCCACCCGTAGAAACGTTCGAACCCACGCCCCAGCGGCCACCGCCCCTTGAACGCCGCGAGGTTGCACTCCTCCCCCGGCGTCAGGTGCCACTTCCCAACGCAATACGTGTTGTACCCGTGCTCAGCCAGCACCTCGGACATGAAGCCGTTCTCGAACGGGATGCGCGTCGAGATCCCCGGAAAGCCCGACGAGAACTCGGCGATGGTCGCCATACCGTTGCTCGTCGCGTTCCGACCAGTCAGTAGCGACGACCGCGTCGGCGAACACAGCGCGGTCGTGTGGAAGTTCGCGAACTTCACGCCGCGATCGGCGATGCGCCACATGTTCGGAGTCTCGATCGGACCGCCGAACACGTCCATCGAGCCGTAGCCGACATCGTCCCAAGCGAGAACCAGAACATTGGGCGCACCGTCGCGCGCGCGTGGCGGCAGGTAGGGATCCCAGTCGGGAGTCGAGTCACGGATGTCGAGCGCGACCTTGCCCTTGAACGACTTCGCCACTGCGCGAACTCCTCACTTGATCGAGTGCTGGCCGGTCGGATGGCTCGGCCGGCACGCGCTAAACCTACGCCGGGCGCATGAGGTGAGCCGAAGCGGCCGAACGCGAACGCGCTACTTGACGCGAAACACCCATGATCATGCGCTCCCCTACTCCCGGAACCACTCCCGAGTTCACGCCCCATCTTCGCGAGATTCTCACGCTCCCCACGAGCCCATGTCGCGAGGCTGCTACCCGGACGGTTTGACCGCTCTGGCACGCGGGTAGCGGATCGTGCGTGCGACGCACCGTTCTGGTCCTGTTAGTGCTCGCCGTCGGCGTCGTCCTGTTCACGAGCTTGCACCGACAGCAGCGCCGCGAGGAATTCTGGTATCCGTAACGTGCGCCGCGAGGCGGCGGTCTTGGGCTCGGCAAAGCTGATTCGACCGTTCACCGGGGGGTCTGCCGTTGCGTGCCGTTGGCGCGGTACGCGGCGCTCAAGCCAGGTATGGCCCGAGGTCGCTGAGCTGCTCGGCGGTGCCGTCGTCGTGGAAGATGATGCCGGTGGCATTGTTGCGGGCGAGCACGTCTCCGGCGTGGTCGCCTCCGGCGAGGAACGCGGCTTTGGCGAGGACGTCGGCATGCCAGCCTCGCCCAGAGATCACGGTGACCCCCGCGAGGCCCGTGCTCGCGGGATGACTGGTCCGAGGGTCGATGAGGTGGTGTTGTGGCGTGCCGTGTTGGATCCAGGCGCGCTTGGTGCGCCATGACGACGCGATCGCGCCGGCGGCGATTCGAAGGTTGGTGACGACGCGGTCGTGGTCGTGGGGGTCGGAGACCGCGACGACCCACCCGCTGGGATCGGGCGCGGCGCCGGCGGCGTAGAGGTCACCGCCGATGTTGACGAGTGCACCGGCGGCACCGTGGGCGAGGAGCTCGTCCACGACGAGGTCAGCCGCGAGTCCCTTGCCGACGCCGCCCGGATCGAGCTCGGTGCCCGGGTCGAGCCGCACGGTCCGTGCGACGGGATCGAGGTGGATCGTTTCGAGCGGAGATCGCCGCCGTGTGAGCGGTTCGGTCGTGGGGCCCCCGGGCGGCCGGCTCGCCGGGTCGATGAGCTCGAAGGTGCGGTCGTAGCCGGCGTGGCGCAGTTCGGGGAGCAGGGTGGGGTCGAAGCGTCCGTCGGTGAGGCGCACGCCAGCCAGGGCATGGTCGATCAGGGTGAAGGTCTCTCTGGAGACGACGACCGGGATGCCGGGCATCCGGTTGAGGCGACTGACCTCGCTGTCGGGACGGAAGCGGCTCCAGCGCTCCTCGAGCTGCTCGAGCCGGGCGACGGCCCCGTCGAGGTCGCCGACTGACCCATCGACCACGATGAGATGAGCGGTGGTGCCCATAGCGTCAATCGTTCGTTCCTGCATGCTCACACCAGTAGAAAACGTCGACTCGATGAACGCTTCACGGTGGGGCCGATGAAGGTTCCATGACCGTCATGGATGCGGTGCGTCGGCGGCAGCGAGCGGCAAGGACAACAGAAACGTGGATCCCTGTCCCAGTCCGGGCGAAGTCACGGACACGTCACCACCGTGGGCGCGGGCGATCCCGCGGGCGATCGTCAACCCGATTCCGCTGCCTCCGGGAGGGCGTTCGGGTCCTGCCACACGGTAGAAGCGGTCGAAGACCAACGGGAGGTCTTCAGCCGTGAGACCGATGCCCGTATCCGTGACCGCGACAACGACGAGGCCATGATCGCGGCGCGTGCTCACGACCACGCGGCCCCCGGGGGGCGTGTAGGTGAGCGCGTTGCCGAGGAGGTTGGTGAGGACCTGGGTGATCCGATCCGGGTCGCCGTCGACGGGCAGGCCAGGCTCGATTCGGGTCTTGAGGTCGACGTGCTTGTCGTCGAACTGTGGCCGCAACCGGTCCGCACATGCGAGCGCCAGCTCGCCGACGTCGATACGCTGGAGACGCAGCGCGAGTGCTCCCTCTTCGGCGCGGGAGAGCTCGGACAGATCCGACGCCAGCCGCTGCAAACGTGCCGCCTCCTCCGCGACCGAGGTCAACACTTCCTCGGTGGGGTCGAAGACCCCGTCGAGGAGTCCCTCGACATAGCCCTCGATCGCAGTGAGAGGGGTGCGGATCTCGTGCGCGACTTCCGAGATCAGCCGTGCCCGGCGACGCTCGGTCGTCTGCAACGCGACCCCGAGGTGGTTGACGTCCCGGGCGAGCTCCGCGAGCTCGAGCTCGGCCGGCTCGACCACTGGCTCGTCGTAGCGTCCCGCGGCGATCCGATGCGTCGCATCGCGAACCTGGCGAACCGGTCGCAGGATCCGGCGGGCCACGAACACCGAAACGATCCCGGCCGCGCCGATGCTGACGACCAAGGCCACCGGCAGCGACGATCGCAACGAGTCGACGAAGACCGAGTGGACTTCACCCTCGGACTCCTCGTGCCCGCTGCTTGCCCCGCCGGTTGCCGTCCGATACTCCTCGTCGAAGCGTGCCGGGGCGACGAGGCTCAGCGTCGCCAGCAACGCCCCGGTCACGGCAAACGCAACCAACGCGTACGACGCGAACAGCCGGACGTCGAGGCGACGCCAAATCCGCATCATGCCGAAGTGCCGAGGAACTTGTAGCCGACACCCCGAACCGTCCCGATGAGCTCCGGCTCGTCGGCGCTGTCACCGAGCTCTCGGCGGATGCTGCGAATGTGCACGTCCACGACCCGCTCGTCACCGAAGAAGTCGTACCCCCACACCTTCTGCAGCAGCTGCTGGCGGGTCAGCACCCGTCCGGGTGTGCGGGCGAGCGCGGCGAGCAGATCGAACTCCAGCGTGCTCAGCTCCACCGCCCGCCCGGCTCGTTGCACCTCCCGGCGATCCACGTCGATCACGAGCCCGTCGAACACCAGACGATCCTGAGCCGGGACCGAACGTGCCGCGCCGCGACGCAACACGGCCTTCACGCGGGCGACGAGCTCACGGGGGCTGAATGGCTTGGTCAGGTAATCGTCCGCTCCGACCGACAGGCCGACGAGCTTGTCGACCTCTTCGGCACGGGCGGTGAGCAGGATCACCGGCACCTCCGAGCGGGTTCGCAACTGGCGGAGCACCTCGACGCCGTCCAGGCCCGGCAGCATCACGTCGAGGACTACCAGGTCCGGGTCCCATGCCTGCTGGGCCCGTATGGCCTGCTCGCCATCGGACGCCTCGGCGATCTCGAAGCCCTCCCGCTCGAGATAGCCGCGCACGACCGCCCGGATCCGAGCCTCGTCGTCCACGACCAGCACCCGCTGTCCCATGCTCGAAGCGTACGGGGGCCACCCATCATCGGTGCTGGTTCCTCCATCCTCGATGGGTGCTTTCACGCAAGCTTCACCGTCGGGGCCGGCGCGGCTTCATCGCGCCGCGGTTCACTCACTTCAGCGAAATAGGCCACCGGGCCACCGGGCCGCCGAGCTCACCAGGAGGAACCCATGGAGCGTCGAAGGGCGATCGCCGCAGCCTCAGCGGTCTCAATCAGTCTCCTCTCCGGCGTCGTGGCCGTCAGTGCTCACTTGGGTGCACTCGGGTTCGCGGGCACGCCGGTCGCATCGACAGGACGACCGGCGGCGACCGCAGCAGCTCCCGCCACCGTTGTCGACCAGAGCATTTCGATCGCTGCGCAGCACGAGCACGATGACAGCCGCGTCACCGACGACCGGCACGGCACCAACGACGACGAACACGAACCATCACAAGCCGCGACCCCGAACCAGAGCACCACGATCGGAACGCACGATGACTGACACCCTTCCCCAGGACCAGGCAGAACGAGTCCGTCGGCTCCAGGAACGACGCGCCGCATCGACCCGGACCGCCAACCCGCGGGCGGAGACCCGTGGAGCCGCACCTGCACCGACCACCGGCGACGCCACCCCCCTGGTACGGGTCGCGAAGCCTCCGCGTCGGCGACACCCCGCAGCCGCGACCCGCTGGCTCCTCGGCGGACTCAGCATCGCGTCGTTCTTCACGATCGCGGGCACCGTCGCTGTCGCCAACCAGGCGAACCTCAACACGCCCGCGGCTGTGACGTCCGCGACGCCGACGCCGGCATCGCCGTCCTCAGCGACACCGGTGACCGGCCAGTCGGCGAACCGCGGCTCGACGACGGCACCCGCGGCGCACACCATGACCCGCGGGAGCTGAACGCGCCCATAGGCTCCCTTGACATGCGGTCGCAGGCATGGTGGGACGTCGCCCGCGCCGGCGGGATCGTCTCGTGGGCCCTCGCCGCGCTCGCGGTCATCGGCGGGCTCCAACTCTCCACCCGCCTCGTGCGCCGACCAGCTCCTGCGTGGATGCTCGACGTGCACCGCTTCCTCGGCGGCCTCGCCGTCGCGTTCCTCGGTGTCCACATCCTCGGCCTCGCCGTTGACCGCTACATCGGCTTCGGCATCGCCGACTTCCTGGTGCCGTTCGTCTCGCCCTACAAGCCGGCCGGGGTCGCGCTCGGCGTCGTCGCCATGTACCTCCTCCTCGCGGTCGAGATCACGTCGCTAATCATGCGACGGATCCCACACCGCCACTGGCACGCCATCCACCTCTCCAGCTTCGTGGTCTATGTCACCGCAACCGTGCACGGACTCACCGCCGGGACCGACCGGCACAACGCCATCTTCCAATGGGCATGCCTCATCAGCGCCACCATCATCCTTCTGATGACTCTCGTCCGCATCTGGTCTCCACGAGCCGCAGCTCGAACGAACGGTCGCCGAATCTCCTAGCCGCGCGTCGGCCCAGTCTCGAGGGGCGGGTTCAGCGAGTCCATGCGGACGCCCAGTCGAGTGCGGCCAGCCCGCTCGCCATTCCGATGCCGACGGTGACGGCGACGAGCGCGACACGTGCCGCGCGACCGGGAAGGGGCCGCGCGGGCTTGATCGCGAGCTCCCGCTTTGCCAGCGATGCGGTCTCGCGCAGGTGTCCAACGACGTGGATCGTCATGAGTACGAACCACGCGACGAACGACGCCTCGTGCAATGTGAGCCATGGATCCCGTGCCGTCTCACCGCCGCGCACCAAGATGATGCCGGTGGCAACAACCGCGACGCTCGTCAGCGCTACGAACGGCCCGATTGCACGCAGGATCAGGTGAGGCGGACCTTTCCGCACGTAGGCGGCGTCACCGATGTAGTAGCGGAGGAAGCGGTAGCCGGTCGATCCGAGCTTCAGGCAGACGAGCGCGGCGACGACCATGCCGATGAACACGTGGGGTCCGAGGAGATCGCGTACGCGCAGGATCGTGAGTCCTTCGAACGCGAGCGCGATGAACAAGAGCGCGCCGGTCACGCCGGTGAGCCGTGCGTTCCCTTCGACGTTGCTGTCGACCAGCTCCGCAGCGCTCGGCTCCGTCGTGATCTGTTCGACGGTCATTGCTCCTCCACGAGCTCGAGTGCGACACGCGGGCACGACGCGACCGCGCGTCGGGCGTGCTCACGCAGGGAGGACGGGATTGGGTCGTGGCGGATGATCGGGTAGCCCCAGTCATCGTAGACAATCCATTCGGAGAACAGCTCCGCGCAGAGTCCCTGGGCGTCGCAGCGCAACGGGTTGATCCGCAGGACCTCGCTCATCGCCATCCCGTCCCTCGGTCCGAAACGTCGGGGATGGGCATGACGCCGCGGCGTCGAGCTGCCGGGCACACGCCCCGATCGGCGTGGCGTGCAATCTCGCCTGCGAAGACGTCGAGGGCGGTGGTAACGAGACGGGCCGCGCCGTCCGGCATGCGGCACGCACCGCGGCCAGCGACCTGGTCGATCCAACGCCGTGCGAGACCCGCGTGGTGCTCCACCTGTCGCCCGCTGGCCACCGCATCGAGCGCGCCCGCGATCGCGGTGAGCCCATGGATGCACGGTCCGCATTGTCCGGCTGTCTCCTCGGCGAGGTAGCGCGCGAGCCGGGCAGTCTCCGCGAGTCCGCACACGCGGGCGGGCAGGACGTAGACGACACCGCAGCCGAACGCTGCACCGGCTCGTGCGAGCGTGTCGTGACCGAGCGGGAGGTCCCAGGCGCGTGCCGCCGGGAGCCAGGTTCCGAAGTAGCCACCAGTGAGGACGGCGCCGATGTCACCGGTCGCGCCGCCCGCGGTGCGCACGAGGTCGCCGACGGTGGTGCCGGTCGCGATCTCGCAGACGCCGGGCTTGGCGACCGCGCCGCTGATCGTGCACAGCACCGTGCCGGGCTCGGAGGCGTGACCGATACTGCCGTACCACTCGGCGCCGAAGCGCGCGATCAGTGCAAGGTCCGCGAGGGTCTCGACGTTCTGTACGAGCGTGGGCCTGCCGCGCACGCCACGCGTGAACGGCCGGGGCGGCACGAAGGTCGGCTTGGCATCGCCGCCGTTGACCCAGTGGATCAGCGCGCTCTCTTCACCCGCGACGTACCGGCTCGGGACCTTGACGAGCCGGATGGCGACACCGTCCGTGTCGGCGGCGCGCCGTTCGGCGAGCGCGCGCTCGACAGCCCGCACGACAGCTTGGCGCCTGCTGTCGACTGCGAGGATCGCCTGGTCTGCACCGACGGCCGCGGTTGCGGCGACGATGCCGTCGAGGACGAGGTGCGGGCGGTAGGCGAGGAGATACGCGTCCTTGTCGCTGGCCGGCTCGCCCTCCATGCCGTTCGCCACCACGACCCGAGGGCCGCGTCCGTCGGCCACTGCCTGGAGTTTGGCGGCGGTGGGGAAGCCGCTTCCGCCACGCCCACGCAGCCCGCTCGCCGCGACGACGCCGATGAGCTCGCTCGACGGACCGCGTCGGGTGTCTCTGTCATGGAGCGGGCCGAGGCGTTCGAGGTGCTGGGCGAGCGGCTCGTGTCCGTTTCTGCCGGCAAGCAGCCGGGGTAGGCGCGAAGGGACAGGGCGCAGGGGGATCGTGGTCGCGCTCACCGGCGGGATCCGACGGCCTGCACCGAACCGCTCCATGTGCCGCGCGCCTGGTCGAGCTGATCGACACTGATCGCGAGCGAGACACCAGATCCGTTCGTCGGCGTCGCGAGGATGATGTCGCGCTCGAGCTGCGTCAGCGTTCCTGACCACACGGCCGCCCCGTCGCCGAGGCGGATGGTGCCGCTGCTTACCGAAAGTCCTCTCCCGTCGTCGGTTCCGGTGAGGACGACCACGAGCTCACCTGCCGAGGTCGGCGCCGCGAGAGTAAGCGTCACTGTGCCGTTCGCAGCCACCGACCGCGTGGCCGTCCCGCTCAACGACGACGAGAAGCTGTTGCCGACGGCAGGCGTGGGAACGGCCGACGGTGGCGTGGTCGGCGCAATCGCCGCGGCTTGGACGTGTCCGCCCGCAGCCCCACTGCCGAGAAGCGCCGATGGGGTCCCGGCGCGGACGGCCCACCCTCGCGCCAGCGGTCCGTTGTCGAGCCAGACTAAGCCGACCAGCACACCGACGACGGTCGCTCCGACGATCCATCCACCAGCGGGAACGCGCGCGCGATGGAGTCGCCACCACACCGCGAGGACGACAGCACCGACGCAAGCCGCGTCGAGTGCGAGCATGATCCGGGTCGCGGTGTCGCTGCCCGTCGCGAGGCCGTGGACGACCGCGACCGGCCAGCAGAGGTACGCCGTCCAGTGGACGACGCGCCATATTCGCGGGCCGATGCGCTTGCGGAGCAGGCTGGTGAGCACGAGCGCGACGACGAGATCGAAGGCCATCGTGCCGAGCCCTAACCAGAGCGTCCGGTAGGGCGACGCGAACGGCACGACCACGTCGACCCACCCGATCGGCGCGAACCCGTCGAGCACGATCGTTGCCACGTGGACTCCGAGGAACACCACCGCGAGCAGCGACAGGTTGCGGTGCAGCATCGTGGTCGTGAAACGCGGCCACCGTTCGCTCAGCCAGCGAGCGCTCGTCACGACGCCGAGCACCACGCTCGCGCTCAGGAGCACGAGGCTCACGATCCCCGACGCGCGTGCCACGTACCACACCCACGCCGTCGCACTCGCGGCGATCATGACCCCCGGGTCCGTGTGTGAGGTTGCACCGGCACAACCACACGGGGAGGGCTGGTCGCGGGAGGCATGGTCGCGCGACTCGCGCCGCCGATCGGCGCAGGGCTGGGAGCACCCTGCTCGACGCCGGGCGCCGGCGGCGCGGTGCTGGCTGCCGGTGTGGGACGGGCCCCACCGCTCGTCCCGGGCAGCGCGCGCTCCATGTACACCGCGAGCCCTGCCGTCACCGCGACGGCTCCAGCCGTGACGGCTCGCGTGACCCGAGAGACCTTGTGCAGACCACGATCCCGATGGCCCGGTGTGGGAGAAGTCATCTCTCGGGACCGTACGGAACGGTCGATAAGCACGGCATAAAGCCTCAGCCCACGCTCAGAAATACCGTCTCGCGTCGTCGCCCCGCTCCAGCGACCGGGGGCACCGCTGCTTATTCTCCCTTGACGGGACGCTGCGTATCGTCGGACTGACGCCGACCAGGATGGGCCCATGCGTGTGCTCTTGGTGGAAGACGAACCGCGGCTCGCCCGCACGCTCGAACGCGGCTTGCGCCGTGCCGGGATCGCGGTCGACGCCGCAGGCGACGGCGCGACCGCGCTCGAGAAGGCGTTCCTCGTTGACTACGACGTCATCGTCCTTGACAGAGCGTTGCCCGTCATCCACGGCGACGAGGTGTGCGCACGACTCCGCGAGCAGCAGGTCCCAGCGCGAAATTCTGATGCTCACAGCCTCTGGGAGCACCCGGGACCTCGTCGAAGGGCTCGCGCTCGGCGCCGACGACTACCTCGGCAAGCCGTTCGCGTTCGAGGAGCTCGTCGCCCGTATCCGGGCGCTGTCTCGACGTACGCCGTCGTCGCCCCGTGTCCTCGAACGAGCCGGGATCCGCCTCGACACCGGGAAGCGTCAGGTCACCCGAAACGCACACGAGATCAGCCTCACGCCCAAGGAATTCGCGGTACTCGAAGAGCTCCTCCTCGCCGATGGCGATGTCCTGAGCGCAGAGCAGCTCCTCGAGCGAGCATGGGACGAGTTCACCGACCCGTTCACCAACACCGTCCGCGTCACGATGATGACGCTTCGCAAGAAGCTGGGCGACCCACCGGTAATCGAAACCGTGACCGGCTCCGGCTACCGCATCAACTGATGGAACCGAACCGCAGCGCATCTCGCCGGACGGCTCATCTCGACGCACGGTGGCGACTCACACTGTGGTTCACCGTCCTCTTCGCAATGACGGGCGCCGTGCTCCTCGGGCTCAACTACTTCCTGGTCGACCGGAGCTTGCGCCAGAACCCCGACGAAATCCGAGTTGCGGTCGCGCAGCGCCTCGGGATCCCACCACAAGATGTGCGGGCGGCAGAGAACGGTGAGCTCGCGGACGCCGACGACTACCGCACCGTGTTCCGCGAGGTGCAGGCACAGATCGCGCACGAACACCTCGAACACTTGCTCACGGAGTCGGCAATCGCGCTTGGCGTCATGACCAGCGCATCGCTCGGCCTCGGCTGGATGATCGCCGGTCGCGTGCTGCGCCCCGTTCGTCGCATGACCGCCACCGCGAGACAGCTTTCCGAATCGAACCTCCACGAGCGGATCGCTCTCGAAGGCCCTCACGACGAGCTCCGAGAGCTCGCCGACACCTTCGACGCCATGCTGGCACGCCTCGAAGCCGCATTCGAAGCGCAACGCCGCTTCGTCGCCGACGCGTCCCACGAGCTCCGGACGCCCCTCACGATCATCCGAGCCGAAGTCGATGTCACCCTTGCCGACCCGAACGCGACCCCGGGCGACCTCCGCGCCATGGGCGAGACAGTGCGCGAAGCGACTCAACGCAGTGAGCAGCTGATCGACAGCCTTCTCGTGCTCGCCCGAAGCGACGCCGCCGGGATCACACCGGAGCCGGTCGAGCTCAGCCTGCTCGTGCGGAGTGCCTGTGACAGGCTCGCTCCGGCGATCGAGCAGCGCAACCTGGACGTCGAGCTCGCGCTCGAGCCCGCGATCGTCGAAGGTGACCGATCGCTCCTCGATCGCCTGGTCGGCAATCTTCTCGAAAACGCAGTCCGACACAACGTCGCCAACGGATGGATCAGCGTCGAGACCACCACAACCGGTCGGAACGCCACGCTGAAGGTCGCCAACTCAGGGCCCGCTATCAGCGCCGAGGACGTCTCCGCCTTGTTCGACCGGTTCCGCCGCGCCGACGCCGCCCGTGAGCGAGGAACACCCGGCTTCGGGCTCGGCCTCTCAATCGTGAGCGCGGTGGCGAACGCGCACGGCGGCACCGTCCGCGCCGAGCCCCTCACACACGGGGGGCTCACCGTCCTGGTCGAACTCCCCACCCCACGACCGGATGACCGGACCGCGCGGATCGACCAGCGGCACGACACGCCATCTCACTCGCCGGCGCCGCGAACAAGAGGCGCACCCTCACCGCGGTGAACCGAATTCTGGTCGCATCTCAACGCAACCGGTATCCGTTCGTGCTCGAAGGATCAACGCCTTAGGGCCCCTTCGGCCGTCGAACGCCGTCTCCAAGGAACGCCGGTCGCGATCGGTATAGCGTGCGAGCACTCTGGGCCGACGCGGATCCGGTGGACAAGCGCGCCATCTACAACGAGTTGGGCGTGAACCTCACTTACCACCCGGACGGACGAGTACACGTCGGCGCAGGAGGCCGTGGACTTGGTGTTTGTGTCGGAGGGGGGACTCGAGGCTTGAAGCAACTCCCCCACTCACGCGAATCAGCGCGACAGCTCGTGGCGGAGCAACTTACCAACCGAGTTCCGTGGCAGCCGCTCGACGAACACGATCGCTGACGGCACCTCGTGCATTGCGAGGTGCTCCCGACAGAACTGCATCAACTCCTGGTCGTCGGCTTCGCTTCCGGCTCCGAGCACGACGTAGGCGACACCCGATCTTTCGTTTTCGGCTACGGCGGCGTCGACAACTCCCGGGTGTTGCCTGAGCACGCGTTCGACGTCGCCGGGGTACACGATGTGGCCTGACACCTCGTACGCGTCATTGACACGATCGACGATCCAGACGAATCCATCTTCGTCGATCCGTGCCGCGTCGCCGGTGCGTAGCCAGCCATCCTCATCGATTGCCGCTCGTGTGGCACCAGCATGTTGCCAATAGCCGGCCATGACGTTGGGACCTCTCACGAGCAGCTCCCCTGCCTCATTCGCCTCGCAGTTCATACCGTCGGTTCGGACGACGCGGACGTCGACGAACATCGCCGGCCTTCCCGCGGACCCGACTTTGCTCGGTGCGCTTTCTGCATCGAGCAGCAACACGACCGGAGCGGCCTCGGAGAGCCCGTACCCTTGGAGGAGGGTGACGCCACGGTCTGCGTAGGTTTGGATGAGGTGTTCCGGAACGGGCGCGCCTCCCGTGATGAACAAGCGGATGCTCGAAAGGTCTGCCACAAGCCAACGAGGCGACGCCGTGAGGAGTTCGAGGAGGTCCGGGTTGCCGAATCCGATCGTGACGCGTTGGAGCTCGATCAGACGCAAGATCTCCTCCGCGTCGGGTGCCTCGGGAACGATGACCGTGCCGCCCTTGAACAAGACGGGAAGCACATTGACACCGGTTCCGCCGGTGCGAAAGAACGGTGCGATCGCGATCGTCACATCGTGACGTTGGAAGTCGACCACCGAGAGCAAGTTGATGACGTTCCAGGTGAGGTTGCCGTGGGTCAGCATGACTCCTTTGGGCGTCCCCGTCGTGCCCGAGGTATAGGGGAGCATGCTCAGGTCATCGAGCCCGATGGTCTCGTCGAGTGGAGCATCGGAGGAGTTCGCGATGAGGTGCTCGTAGTCGACGTCAGCGTCGGTCGCTGCGTCGACGATCACATGAGAGCGCACATTCGGTGTGCGCGGGACGCCCCTCGTAGCACCTTCTACGACCACCGCCGGTGCGAAGTCCTCGAGAATCTTGCCAATCACCGCGGAGTCGAGTTGATGGTTGACCGGCGCCAGGACGGCGCCCAGCTTGGCAGTCGCGAAGAACACCTCGAGGAACGCCGGATGGTTGGCGCCGAGCCAGCCAACACGATCTCGACGACGCACGCCGAGCTCCCGAAACCCGTGCGCGAGGCGTCGAATCCGGTGTGCCAGCTCACCGTAGGTACGGAATGTCTCCCCGTACACGAGCGCGGGGCGATCCGCTGCGATCCGCGCCTGCCTCTCGATCCACGAACCGATCCCTCGATCGTTGGTCATCTTCGTCGTCCCGTTGCGATCATGCCGGCGCCGGCGTCGCAGTTGATGCGCTTCAACCAGGGTGTTCCTCACGCGTGATCAGCTCATGAAGTCGATCGATGCTCTCAGTCCAGCCCTGCACGTGCAGCGCACGGCGCGCCTCGGTGACAAACACGCCTTGATCGACGACAAGCAACGTCGACGCGCCTCGATCCTGAAGCGAGAACACCACGACCGTCTCCTGATCATCAGGGTCGGGAGGCTCCCATCGAAACGTGTAGACCAAGCGCGCGGGAGGGTCGACGTCGCGGAACTCCCCTGACAAGAAGAACAGGTCATTGTCGGGTGGCTGCATCGCGATTCGATAGCCGCCTCCTACGCGAAGGTCGAGCTCGAGGCTCGGGACTGTGAATCCCTGCGGACCCCACCACTTCGCCCACTGCTCGGGCTCGGCGTGCATCGTAAACACGAGCGGTGCAGGCCTGGGCAGAACGCGCTCCAGGTGCAGCGTCAGCTCATTCATCGCCGCCGTTCCCGAATTCAGGGGCCATCGCCACCTTCGAGCACATCTCACCTCTCAACACGGTCTCTCGCAAGTGATGGGGCCGCCGAGTCGCCCGTCGCCGGGCGCATGACTCGGCCCTCATCACCGCAGCGTGATATTCACCGAGCGGATGGCGATGGTAGGTCCGCGCGTATCGCGCGCTCGATGATCCGACCGGCGAGTGGCCCGAAGATGAACCTGTGGAATGGCGAGACCGCGTACCAATACGCGCGACCCAACAGACCGCGGGGGCGGAACAGGGCGCGTTGCACGAACAACGTTCGGTTCCGATCGGGCTCGGGCGCGATCGACCACTCGAGCCAGGCGTCGCCGGGGAGGCGCATCTCGGCGCGCAGTCGCAGCAGTCGCGATGGCTCGATTGCCTCGACTCGCCAGAAGTCGACGACATCACCTACTCGCAGGTCGGTCGGATGACGACGTCCGCGCCGCATGCCGACACCGCCTACCGTGCGATCCAGCCAGCCTCGCAATACCCATAACGAGTCGCCGACGAGCCAACCCCGGTCGCCGCCCAGCGCGCACACCTCGCGGAAGAGCGCGTCGGGTGTCGCGTTGGTGTGGACGACTTGATGGTCGGTGAGCATGGTGGCGCCCGCCCACTCGGGATCGGTGGGCATCGGATCCGCGGGCGTTCGGCCGTACATCTCGGCGTCGGTCCAGCGGGTGGACACGTCAATCTCGCCGATTCGTCGCAGCGCGAGCTCGATTGCCTCACGGCACCCGATCGGCTCGCGCGGCACAACGTCGTCGATCGCGTAATCGTGCACCACGACCTCGTTGACGAGACTGTCGATGAGCGGGCGCGCGAGCTCGGCGGGGATCGGGGTAACGAGCCCGACCCATAGCGACGAAAGCCTCGGACTCAACACCGGCACCGGAAGGATCACCCGCCTGCGCAGCCCGGCGGCCTGCGCGTACATGTCCATCATCTCGTGGTAGGTGACGACGTCGGCGCCGCCGATCTCGAACACGCGCCCATACGCGTCGGCGTTGCCGAGCACACCGGTGAGATAGGCGAGCACGTCGCGCACCGCGATCGGTTGCACCCGCGTCTCGACCCACCGTGGTGTCGTCATGACCGGCAGGACCTCCACGAGGTGGCGCAACATCTCGAAGCTCGCGCTGCCCGAGCCGATGACGACGGCCGCCCGTAGCTCCGTCAAGGGCACCCGACCGGCAGCGAGGATGCGACCGACCTCATGACGGCTCGCCAGATGCGGCGAAAGCGTGCCGCCCGCGTCGTCGCCCAGACCGCCGAGATACACGATCTGTTCGAGATCCGCGGCTGCGGCCGCATCGCGGAAATTCTTCGCCGCGGTCCGGTCACGAGCCTGCCAGTCCGGCTGCGAGCCGATCGAATGGACCAGGTAGTACGCCGCGTCGGCCTCGCGGAACGCAGCTGCGAGCGATCCCACATCGAGCACGTCGCCCGCGACGACCTCGACCTGCGCGCGCCAGGGTTCCGCGTCGAGCTTGCCCGGGGTGCGGGCCAGGCATCGCACGTGATGGCCGCCCGCGACGAGCTCGGCGACCAGCCGGCGACCGATGTAGCCCGTCGCGCCCGCCACCACGACGCGATGAGGATGACCGTTCACGCGAGACCTGCGCGTCGGCGCAACGACGCGACGAACCGGTCGGACTCGGCGAGCGTGAGCGTGATCCCGGGGTGACGAAGCGGGCCGACGGGACTGAGGCCCGGGACGGGTTCGCGCAACAACACGCAGACGCCTCCCTTCGTCGTCGTGCCAAACGTGAGGCCACGGTCGATGAACGACCCGCGCGGTCCGATGGCCTTGTACCAGTGGTAGGGGCCCGTGCGGCAGACGTCTCGCACATTGGCGATCGCGGTTTCGCACGTCCACGGCCCGAAGCGCGCCACGAGCCGCTCGGCCGTGAGCGTCACGTGCGCCGTACCGGAAGCAACACCGATCAGCGCGAGGAACGGACGGAACTGCGAGTCGAACGCGAACTCGAACTGCTCGATCGACAACAGCTGAGCCGCACCCGCGTCCGGGGAGAGGTCAGCGGTGAGCGCCGCTCGCAACGCGGAACCAGAGTGCTCGCTCACCGGTCCCGTCGTGCGCCAACGCAGCCGGCCATCCGCATCGACCAGCAACACCGTCACCGAATCGGTGGCGTCGATCGCGAGCGCGTCCGTCACGCGCCGCACGTCGGTGTAGACCGTGAGCGTGCGACGGCGCGCCTCCTGCGCGCGCACGGCCTGAGCCATACCGCCGTCGATAACAGGACGCACGGGAGACCAGCGCGTCGCGATCACCGGAATCTCATAGCACCGCAGGCTCGGATACTCCGCCGCGATCGCCTCCCACCACGCGACCCACGAGTCCACCATCGACTGTTGCTCGCGGCGGAACGCAACAACCACGAGATTGGACGCACCCGAGAAGGCATCGGGAAGCTCGAGCGAACGACCCTCCAGGTCACGTGCTGCGAGATGCGGGAAGCGAATAACCCCAGACATGTTCATTGCCGATTCGCGCATGACGCTGTGGCGTCGAAGTAATCGACTGCCTCGCGCGCGGACGTCGTCCAGATATCGCCACCGAGCACGACGGCATGGGCCTGGTCCCGGATCGCTACGCCGCCGAGTACGACCTGCCCGTCGTGATGAGCCTTGACGGCGGCGATGGTTGCGGCGACGAGCGTGTCGTCGACAGGTGACGAGACGACGACACCGACTCCAAGGAGGCGCTGCGTGCCGGCGATGGTGTTCGCCCACGATGCGGCGGGCGTGTTGGCGCCGAGATCGGTGATCGAGAAGCCCCGGCCGCGTAGTGGATCGGCGACGAGTGCGGTGGCGAGCCCGTGGGGGTCGCCTACGGGTGCGCCGAGCACGACGGCGCCGCGTGTCGTGCCGCGGCGGGCGAACAAGGGGCCGAGCCGGCCGACGAGTCGATACATCACAACGGTCGCGCGGTGCTCGTCGGCGACGTCGAGGCGGCCGGTTGCCCAGTCGTCGCCGACGCGCCGCATCGCCGGGCCGAGCACGTCGAAGTAGAGGTCCTCGGGGCGGTACGAGGAACCCAGTGCGACCTGAAGGAGTCGCCACGCTTCGGCCTCGTCGCCCTGCACGAGCAGCGACGTCAGTCGACGCACATAGTCCTTCTTCGGCGCCCGGCGCTTGGCAGCGTTGCGGCCGGCCGGTGCCGCGGCTGCGATCTTGTCGAGGTCGGCATGTCGCACGTGCCAATGAGCTCCGACGCGCGTACCGGCAAGCCGGCCGGTGCGGACGTATCGATACGCGGTCATGTAGTGCACGCCGAGCAGATCGGCGGCCTCCTGCAGCGTCAGATCGGGTTTCCGACTGCCACCGCGCTTCTTGGGCGTCACGTCCGCACCAGCGCGGGTCCGCAACCGTGATGAACGGACTCGGCGATCGGCGCGGTGCGAAGCGCCGGCGGGCGCCATGCCGGCGCCGTGTACAGCAACTGCACGTCGCGCACATAACGTTCTTCGAACGCGGCCTCGCAGTAGGAGAAATAGAACTCCCAGAGCCGCACGAATCTCTCGTCGAGGCCGAGCGCGTCGAGGTCGTCCCGGGCGTCGGTGAGGTTCCTTCTCCATCGGCGCAGCGTCTCGCCGTAGTGCAGGCCGATGTCGTCTTCATGTGCGTGCGAGAACCCGTTGCGGTTTGCGGCCGCCGTGAGCGCTCGGACCGAAGGCAGGCAGCCACCGGGGAAGATGGCAGTCTTGATGAAGTCGGTGTAGAGCTTGGTGCGGTCGAAGCTCTCGTCGGGCACGACGATTGCCTGCATTGCCAGTGCGCCGGCGTCGTCGAGCAGGCGCCGGCAGTGAGCGAAAAAGGTGTCGTACTCGCGCCAGTCGACCGCTTCGATCATCTCGATCGCGATGATCTTGTCGAACGTCCCTTCGAGGTCGCGGTAATCGTCTGCGAGTACCGTCACGCGTTCCTCGAGTCCCAGGTGCTTGACACGCCGTTGCGCGAACTCATACTGGCGTTGCGAGATCGTTGTCGTCGTCACGTAACAGCCGTAATGCGTCGCCGCGTGGACGGCGAAGCCGCCCCAGCCGGTTCCGATCTCCAGCACGCGATCGCCGGGTGCCAGCGCGAGCAGTGCGGCCAGACGATCGAGCTTGTGCACGGACGCTTCGGCCAGCGAATCCGTCGGCCGCTCGAACACGGCGCACGAGTACATCATCGTTTCGTCGAGGATACGTTGGAAGAACTCGTTGCCGAGGTCGTAGTGGGCCCTCACGTTGCGGGCATCTCGGTCCTTGTCGGCGCGCCGTCGTCGGGCGACCGGATCGACGACGGGTCGAAGCCAGTGGTGGATGCGGTCCCGCGCCGTGTGGGTGCGCGCCAGGCTCCGGTGCGCGAGGCGCAGGAAGCCGCTGAGGTCGTCGGTGTCCCACCAGCCGTCGGCGTACGACTCGCCGAGCCCGACGCTGCCCTCGTGCAGGATGCGGGAGTACGCACGCGTGTCGTGTACGCGAACGGTCACGTCAATGGGAGTCGAAGCCTGCGGGGCGGAGTTTTCGCCGAAGCGTGCGTCCCCGAAGGCATCGACGAGGCGAACCGTGCCGCCGGTGAGTCGTTTGAGGAGTTGCACGGCAACGGCTCGAGCGAAACGCCCGGGTGCGCTCGTTGTCGGATTCATCGGCTGCTCCTTTCGAGCCGTCGTGAGGGATGCCGGTACACGGGAGCTCCGCGCGCGAAGAGGCGCGCGGCTCTCGCATAGATTCCTGCCGAGACTCGGAGCGGCAGCATGGGGTAGCGGGCCAGCACGGTGACAGCGCGCCCGCGGTCGATGGTCGTTTGGCGCAATGCGAGCTCGGCGTCGAAGACCGGCGTGTGATCGCGTTCGACCTCGATGCGCAGGGCCAGCTCGGTGTCGGGGACCGTCCAGGTGATCCGGTAGTCGACGTCCATGGGCAGGAACGGTGAGACGTGCATTGCCTTGGCGGTTGTCGTGGTACTCATGTTGTTCTGCGTGTCGAGCACGTACCAGTGGCGTTGGCCCCACGGAGTGTTGGTCACCTCGAGCACGATCGCGTCGAGTGCCCGACCGTCGGGGGTCCAGCAGTAGTAGACGGCGAGCGGGTTGAACAGCCAGCCGAACGTGCGTAGCTGCGCGAGGAGATGGACAGGCCCCGCCGGCCGGCGGCCGAGCCGTGCCTGCACGAGGTCGCGCACCGCGGTGCCGAGCGGCCGGTCGGTGCCGTCGAGGAAGTCGCGAGGGCGGAAGCGGACGGGCGCCGGGCGGCGCGCCGACCAGAGCGGCAGGCGGTCGAGCGAGCCCGGAAGCGCGTCGACATCGAGATACGCGAGGAACACTTTCGGCGCGAACTCACGCACCGTGGGACCGAACCGACGGTGTCGCACCCTTCCCTCATAGATCGCAACGGCCGGACGGTCGCGCTGAACATCGACCCTTGCCTGAAAAGCCACGCGTTCGGGCCGCGGTGCGAGGAGCGCGGTCATCGCCGCGACTCGAGCCGTCGCACGACCTCGAGTGCACTCTGCACGCCGTCTTCGTGGAATCCGTAGCCCCAGTACGCGCCCGCGAAGTAGACGCCCCGGCGGCCTTGGACCTCGGCACGACGCTGCTGTGCTGTCATCGCGGGACCGTCGAAGACAGGATGGTCATACTCGAACTCGGCGATCCGCATGTCGGGGTCGATCTCGTCGGGCCGGTTCAGCGTGACGAGCAATGGCCGTCGAGTGTCGATCGACTGCAGGCGGTTCATCCAGTAGGTGACCGTGGTTCCGCGCGCGTTCTCAGCGATCGCGTAGTTCCAGCTCGCCCTCGCGCGCGGATTGCGCGGCAGCATTCGCTCGTCGGTGTGCAACGTCGCGATGTTGCGCTGATAGCCGATCGCGCCGAGGACCTCGCGCTCCGCGGTACTCGGGTCGGCAAGCATGCGCAACGCCTGATCGCTGTGCGTCGCCACGATCACACTGTCGAAGAGTTCCGGGCCGCGACCCGTGAGCACTTCGACGAGTTGCGACCCGCTGACACCGTCGTGGGTAACGATCTTGTGCACGGGCACTTCCAGATGTATGCGATGCGCGAACGGCGCGGTGAGGGCCTCGACGTAGCGTCGAGAACCACCGGTCACGGTGCGCCATTCCGGCCGCCCGGCGAGTTCGAGCAGTCCATGGTTGTCCATGAACCGCGCGTACGCCCGCACGGGGAAGCGCATAAAGGTCGCCGGATCGGCCGACCAGATCGACGCACCGAAGGGGACGAGGAACTGGCGCACGAACGACTGCGAGAACCGGCATCGACGTACGAAATCGGCCAAGGACTCCTCGGCGTGGGCGTCGAACCCGCCGCCGCAGGGAAGCCGGTCCGGTCCGGTCCAGCGCGCCTCACCCGCGACCAGCCGGCGGGCGGCGCGGTTGAAGCGCGTGACGTCGGCGAGCAGGCGCAGAAACGATGGATTGGCAAGATTGCGGCGCTGGGCGAAGATCGCATTGAGGTTGGAGCCGCGAAACTCCAGGCCCGTGCGGGAATCGCTGACGCTGAAACTCATCTCCGTCGGTTGGGTCGCGACACCTAGTCGATCGAGCAGTGCACAGAACCCGGGATAGTTGCGATCGTTGTAGACGATGAATCCCGTGTCGACCGCGACCGACCGGCCGTCGACCTCGACGTCAACGGTGTTGGCATGACCGCCGAGTCGTGTGTCGGACTCGAACACGGTGACCTCGTGGCGACGATGGAGCGTGTGAGCCGCGACGAGCCCCGACACGCCGGTGCCGACGATCGCGATCTTCATCGCACCGTCCCCACCGGAGCAGCGACGCCCGCGCGTTCGATGCACCAATTCCAGCATCGCTCGGCGTCGGCGTCGCTCGTGCGGGTGCCCGGCAGCGGGGCGACGGATCTCGGCCGGCGGTCCAGCCAGAACTGCCCGTTCGTCTCGAGCGCGTGCGGGCTGGTCGCCAGCCACACCATCGTGTCGGCTCCCTGACTCGGTGTGCGCAGCAGCGGACCCATCAGCGCGCGAAAGCGTGGCAGCGACTCGCGCACACCGGGCGTGTCCGCCCAGCCGGGGTGCATCGCGTGGAACACGACGCCGGACGCGGCGCGGCGTTTCGCCCAGCATTCGTTGAGCACGACCTGGGCCCG
This sequence comes from uncultured Actinomycetes bacterium, assembly GCA_963775795.1. GTDB lineage: Bacteria > Actinomycetota > Acidimicrobiia > IMCC26256 > DASPTH01 > CAVZKC01. The sequence goes on from CAVZKC010000003.1 coordinate 52,131, forward strand.
CTTGGCGTTGGCATACGCGCGCACGCCGTTGAACGGGATCGCGGGCGTGGCAAGTGCGTCCAGATCGAGACGCTGGGTGTACATGCCCCCCGACGAGACCGTGATGACGCGGGCATCGGGTGTGGCCTGCAGCACCGGAAGCAGCGCGGTCGTCAGCAAGAAGGGTGCGACGACGTGCACCTGCGCGGTGGCCTCGAGACCATCGGCGGTGTAGCACAGATCGTACGTGAGGGCGCCCGCGTTGTGGATCAACACGTCGAGCCGCGGTACCGACCGACGGACACGGTCGGCGAGGTTCCGCACGTCGTCGAGGACCGCGAGGTCCGCGACCGCGGTTGTCACGTTGGACTGAGGCGCGACGGCCGCGATCGCGCGCCGGGCTGCTTCGGTGCGCTGCGGGGCGCGGCCGACGATCCAGACCTCGGCGTTGCGCTGCGCGAGCGCCGTCGCCGCGGCGAGGCCGAGACCGCCGGTCGCGCCCGTAATCAGCATGACCCGGCCGCTCATGTCGACGACGGGCTCGGCATCCCAATCGAACAGCGCACGGCGTGCCGCGAATCCGATACGGCTGAAGCTACCGACGACGGTCGCCTCGAGCGCGGCGTCGGCCAGCCGGCGCGCACCGTCGGAGCGCGTCACGCCTGCACCGCCGAAAGACGCGTCCTCAGGCTGGCCGCGGCGCGGTCGACGATGCGGTGGAAGACGATCCCGAGCAGCGGGTCGGCCAACCGGCCGATGCCCTTGGCGTCGAGCCGCGCGTCGTAGACCACCACCGAACCGTGCTCGCCGTCTTCGAAGGTGATCGTGTCGACGGAGCGGACCGAGCGGTTCTCGGCTCGGAGCACGATCCGCTCGTCGCGGTCGTATTCGACGATCTCGTAGTCGAGGGGTATGCGCCGCCCGAGGAATCGAGCAACGAGATGGAACCGCGAGCCGACCCCGACCGGCTCGTGCGTGAGCAGCGCGCCCGCTTCGACGCCGGGGTCCCACTCAACGGCGCGATCGAAGCGACTGAGGTAGGCGAACGCAGCGGACCGCGTGACGGAGGCCGGAATTCGTGCGACGTAGCGAGCCATCGACCCTCCTTTTCGGTGGAGGCTCACTTTAGCGCTAAACTACGGTTCTTGAGCATTCGGAGTTCCACTCGTGCCGCGCCATGCCGCCCGGTTGCCTTCGCCACCCCGTTTCTGGGTCGAACCGACACGGCTCGGGCGTTACGGTGAAGCCCTTGGTCGGGGGTGCGCGCGCTTGATCGCCGGGAAGGAGATGGTGCGCGCCAAGGTGCGGTTCGGACTGCTCATCGCCGCGATCGCGCTCCTTGTCTTCCTCATCTTGTTTCAGCAGGCGCTGCGCGACGGATTGATCACGTCGTTCGTCGGCGCGATCGAACACCAGGACGCGCCCGTGCTCGTCTACAGCACCGACGCGCGTCGGAACCTGCAGAGCAGCACGATCACGCCCGAGCTCGAAGCGCAGGTGCGCGCAGTCGACGGCGTGGAGGACGTCGGTCGCATCGGGCAGGGCACCTACAGCGTGACCGCGGATAGAACGATCGAGGCGGCGGCGATCATCGGCTATGAGAAGCGTTCGCTCGGCGCGCCGGAGTCGCTCGTCGCCGGCCGCTACCCGACCGCCGACGGTGAGGGCATCGCCAACGAGACCGACGCGTCCGAGGGCTTCGACCTCGGTGACGTCGTGCGCGTCGAGCCCGGCGGGTACCGGATCCGGATCGTCGGTCAGTCACGCGACATCAATCTGCAGGCCACGCCCACGGTGTTTGCCCGTTACGGCACGTGGGAGGCGGCGCTGCAGGCCGCCAATCCCGACGCGCAGCCGCCGCTGCCGAACGCGCTCGGTGTGGCACCGGCGCCGGGGGTAACGCCGAACGAGCTCGTGCAGCGGATCGACGCGGTGAGCAACGATCTCGAGGCGCTCACGCGTGCCGACGCGGCCACGAAGGCACCCGGGGTCGCGCAGGTGGGCCGCTCGTTCTTCGTGATCTTCTTGCTCTATGGACTCGTGGTGCCGCTCGTCATCGGCCTCTTCTTCCTGATCGTCACCCTGCAGAAGGCGCGCACGCTCACGCTGCTGCGTGCGGTCGGCGCGCGCTCGTCGATCCTCGTACGCGCGCTGCTCACCCAGGTCCTCGTGGTGGTGGGTCTCGGCGTGGCCATCGGCACGCTTCTCTTCCTGCCGCTGTCGTTCCAGCGCGTCGGATCGATCCCGCTCCGCTTCGACGCGCCGACGGTGATCGCCTGGGCGATCGGCATCCTGCTGCTCGGCGTCGCCAGCTCCTGGTTCTCGGCCCGGCGCGTCCTGCGCATCGAACCGGCCGAAGCGCTCTCCGGCAGCGGCGGAGTGGGCACGTGAAATTGGCCCTGCGGGAGATGCGCCGCCGTCCCGGTCGCTTCGCCACTGCGACGGTGCTGCTCACGCTCATTGCCGTGCTGTTGATGCTCCTCGGTGGTCTGCTCGACGGGCTCATCCTGCGGTCCACGGGTGCGATCCGCGCGCAGCGCGCCGACCTGGTGGTGTTCTCGTCGACCGCCGAGAAGTCCTTCCTGCGCAGCCGCATCACGCCCGAAGTGCGCGCGCAAGTGGCCACGGTGCCGGGCGTCACCAGCGTGGGCGGCATCGGGGTCACCCAGCTCGGGGCGCGCGTGCCCGGCAACGGTCCGCGCGACCTCACCGACATCGCCCTGTTCGGTTACCAGGAGGCTCCCGACGGCGTGCTGGCGCTCCCGAAGCCGGGTGAGGCGTACGCCGACAGCATTCTCCAGGACGACGGCGTGGCGCGCGGCGACACGCTCCGACTCGGACCCGAGCGCAGCCCGGTGAAGGTGATCGGTTTCGTCGACGACGTCAGCTACTCGGGCGCAGGCTCGCTGTGGGCGTCGCCCGTCACCTGGCGAGCCGTGCAGAACGCGAATCGCCCCGGATCATCGGTGGGGCCAGGGGTGTTCCAGGCGCTCGTGGTGCGCACCGACCGCGATCCGTCGACGGTCGCCGCCGCGATCGACCAGGCGACGGGTGGCGCTACGGCCACCGTCTCGCGCGCCGAAGCATCCGACGCGATCGGCGGGGTGAAACAACAGCGTTCGGTGTTCAACCAGATCATCGGTGTCACGCTCGTCATCGCCGTCGTGGTGGTGGCGCTGTTCTTCGCGCTCCTCACCGTTGAGCGCGTCGGGTTGTACGGCATGCTGAAAGCGATCGGTGCGCGCTCGCGCACGCTCTTGGGAGGTGTCGTGGCGCAGGCCGCCATCGTCGCGCTGATCGCCGCGGTGGTCGGCACCGGATTCGCGGTACTGCTCGACGTCGTATTACCGCCAGGCGCCATTCCATACCAGCTGCTTCCCAGCCGCGTCGCCATCAGCGGTGTGGCGCTCGTGCTCGCCGCCATCATCGGGAGCGCGTTCTCGCTGCGCCGCGTGCTCCGCGTCGACCCGGCTTCCGCCATCGGGAGGGCCTCATGAGTACGCAGACCGACACTGCGCTCCCCGCGCTCCAGCTCGAGGCGGTGCGCAAGATCTATCCAACGGGCGACGAAGAAGTGATCGCGCTCGATCACGCCACCCTCACCATCGGTCATGACGAGATCGTGGCGCTCGTGGGCCCGTCGGGCTCGGGAAAGACGACCCTGTGCTCCATCGCGGGCGGCATTCTCTCGCCGACAGCCGGACAGGTGGTCGTAGGAGGCAAGGACATCACCGAGTACTCGCAGAAGGAACTCACCGACTTCCGTCGCGAACATGTGGGCTTCGTGTTCCAGAGCGTGAACCTTGTCCCGTTCCTCACCGCGCGCGAGAACCTCGTCGTGATCGACGAGATCGGTCAGCGCACCGGCGCGCCGGCGCGGGCCCGGGCGGATCAGCTCCTCGAGGAACTCGGCCTGACCGACCGTCGCAACCGCATGCCGTCGGAGCTCTCCGGTGGTCAACGCCAACGAGTCGCCATCGGCCGCGCCCTCATGAACGATCCCGATCTGGTGTTGTTCGACGAGCCCACCTCCGCGCTCGACACCAAGCTCGGCGAGCAGGTGATGGAGCTCATCCGAACCGAGATGAACACACGGGGAACCGCGGCCATCGTCGTGACCCATGACGAGCGCATGACCCACTACGCGGATCGCATCGTCCACATCACCGACGGAGTCCTGGACGGCTAAGTCACGGCTTTCGCTCGCGCGCCGACTCCCGGAACTAATCTCGCCCGCCGTTCCGTCCGCCTCTGCGCTTGGCGCAGCTGCACCAGGATCGTTGCGCGACCCGCCGCCGGGACGCGGGCGCGTGTCCTAGAACCAGCGTTCTGGGGCACCTTCTGAACCGTTCGCGACCCGGCTCAGCCGATCGTGCTGGGCTGCTCGGCCGACCGGCCACGGGGCGTACGTTGTTGGTCGGCGAACAGTAGGTGCAGCATCTGCACCGCGATCGAGCCCTCGCCCACGGCCGACGCGACCCGCTTTACCGAGCCGTGGCGGACGTCCCCGGCGGCGAACACGCCAGGCATGCTCGTCTCGAGGTCGAACGGGCGGCGCTCGAGGGGCCACGAGGCTTCCGGGACGTCACCTCCGGTGAGGACGAAACCCTTGTCGTCGCGCTCGATGTCGCTCGGGAGCCAGTCGGTGTGGGGCTGCGCCCCGATCAGGAGGAAGAGCGCCTGGGCCTCGACCGTGGTCTCCGCCTGCGTGGCGAGGTCCCGTAGCACGAGGTGATCGAGCCGGCCGTCGCCGCCGCCACCCACGACCTGGGTGCCCAGCCGCACCTCGATGTTGTCCGTAGCCTCGACCTGCCGCACCAGGTAATCCGACATGCCGGCGCGCAGCGACGAGGCTCGGATCACCAGCGTGACCGTCCGTGCGTAGCGAGCGAGGTGCAGGGCGGCCTGACCGGCCGAGTTGGCCCCGCCCACGATGTAGGTGTCCTCGCCCACGAGTCCAGGCGCTTCCGAGGTGGGGCCGCCGTAGTACACGCCGGCGCCGTTCAGCGCCTCGAGTTCCGGGATTTCGATGCGGCGATAGCTCGCGCCCATCGCGAGGAGCACCGCCGTCGTGCGGAGGGGGTCGGAGTCCGACAGCGAGACGACGAGCTCGTCGCCGTCCCGCTCGACGCCCGTGATCATGTGCATGAACACGAAGTCGGCCCCGAAGACCCACGCCTGCTCGTAGGCCGCCCGGGCCAGCCGTCGGCCGCTGACCCCGCGGGGGAAGCCAAGGTAGTTCCGGATCAGCGAGCTGGAGGTGGCCTGACCACCGATGCCCCCGCTGTCGACGACGAGCGTGGCGAGCCCCTCGGACGCGCCGTACACGGCGGCCGACAGGCCCGATGGCCCGGCGCCGACTACGACAACGTCGAAGGCTCGGGATCCCGGGTTCACCGGACCTCCGGCAGCCACCGCTATCTCGACGTTGTCGGGGTTCTCCAGCACCTCGCCGTTGGGCAGCACCATCAGTGGCAGCTCCGCCCCGTCGCGAGCCGAAGCAACGAGGGCTCGACCTTCGTCGGAGTCGAGAAGGCAGAAGCTGTGCGGGACGGCGCACTGCTGGAGGGCTTCGCGTAGCTCGTACGCGCGGCCCGACCATGACTCGCCGACCACGTGGATCGTGTACGGCGCGGCGCGCTGGGCCTCGGCCCATTCGAGCAGCATCGTGGAGATCGTCTGGTGGAACTCCTCGTCCGGAGAGGTCGACGGGCGCAGGACGTAGTGGTCGAAGCGACCGTGTGCGATCCCGCTGAAGATCTCATCGCCGGAACCTCGCTGACCCAGGTCCTCGAACCCGATCAGCAGCGCCCGCCGGGCGTGCGGGCAAATGTGGCCGGCCTCGCCGAGCAGCTCGCCGCCCGTCGTGCCGCCCAGCCGTTCAGCGGCCAGCACCAGGGCCACATCCTCCCCGGACCCGGCGAGCTCATCGAGCACTGACCGGGCCTCATCTGAGGATCGGACGCAGACGATTCGGTAGTGGCGCTCGTACCGGTCGTGCAGCTCCCGCTCAATGGCGCCCAACCCGTCGGCGTCGTCGTCGACTACGAGCAGCACGGGATCACCCATAGGTTGGAAATTCTAGGCCATACCCACGCAGCCGTCACCGCCGATTCCGCTCACCATGGCGGGATCGTCACCGCGTCACGGACCCGGCGATATGGGAATGCGCGACCCGGTTCGGATGCTGGTCATCGCTGCGTGATGGCGATCATGCGCCCGATCACTCGCGACAGCAGCGGCGCGTCAGGCATGCTTCGGTTCGCACGACGCGAATGTGACGCCGGCCCGACGCAGACTCGCGCCGCGTGCGATCTCTCGAGGGCGGATGGTGCGGGTGGGGCAGAGAACCCGAGCGGCGATGCCGGCGGTCTTGCGAAGCTGAGACCGGACCGCGCGGGCGCGCCGCGCGAGGGTTCGTGTCGGTGCGGGTTCGGGACCAGTTGCCCGACTGGTCATGAAGGCGCCGCGATCGCGCCGTCAGATTGCGCGTACGCAGCGAGGCCGTCCGCACACGCCGCCAGGAAACGTCGGAGCGCGCGGTCGAGGAGCCAGCCAGTCCCGCGGACCTTCGGGTAGAACGACGAGTGCCAGTGGATGGTCGTCCCGCCACCGGCCTGATCTTCTAGGTCGACCTGGCCGACGTAGTCGCGAACTGGCACGCCCGACAGCGTCGCGTACACAAGGCGCCGATCGGGAACGAGTTCCAGAATCTCGTCGCGCCCCGTAGTCCGACCGCGACGGAGGACGCGGATCGCGCCGACGCCTTCGGGTGGTGGTTCCCCCGGGCGTTCGAGCTCCGCCCGGTCGATGGGTGACCACGCCGGCCAGCTCGCGCCCTCCGCCAGAAGTTTGTACACCGCGGCGGTTGATGCCGAGGTCGTCGCAGTCACCGAGACGTGGTGCTGTCGCATTGCTCCTCCCTTCTTC
>CAVZKC010000004.1:0-2205000 GCA_963775795.1 uncultured Actinomycetes bacterium
GACCACGAGCAGCCCTAGGACAAGCGACATCCCGATTCCGGCGTGAGCGTGGAGCGGACGAGCCGAGTGCGCGTCGCCCGGTTCGGCGCCCATGGCCATCGCCGGAGAGCTCACGCCGTCGATCGTGGTCACCGCGTTGGATCGACGCAGGGCGCCGCCACCTGATGCCCGGACTCCTCCTGTGACACGAAGCGCCCGGCCGAAGAAACCAGTGGGGCGGTCAGGCGTCGGTTCATTCGTCGATGCCGGCGGACGCCCCTGCACGCGGTGCTGCTCCGCTCGTCGCCCTCTTCCTGCCCGACCTTCCCATCGGCGGCGTCGAGCGAGTAGCGGCGAACCTTGCCGCCGGCCTCCTCGCGTCGGTGTGGATGTCGACCTCGTCGTCGCCGACAGCAGCGGACCGGCTTGCCAGTTCTTCGACCCCCGTGTGCGCATCGTCGACTTGGGATCGAGCCGGACGCTCACGTCGCTCGCCCCGCTGGTGCGCCACCTTCGCACCCGCCACGCGGGACGCGATGATCTCCTTCAAGGACCACGCGAACCTCGTTGCGGTCACCGCCGTCGCCCTCGCTCGCACCGATCTCAAGCTCGCCGTGACCGTGCACTCACCGCTCGGCGAAGCCTGGCACACGCCCCACCGGCGCACTGGGCGCCTCGTCCCCAAGCTGGCGCCTCGAATGTACGAACGCGGATCCGTCGTCGTGTGCGTCTCCGACGGCATCGCCCGTGACCTGCGCGGCTCGTGCTCGCAGCGACCGGCTTTCGATCGAGGTCATTCCCAACGCCGTCGTCAACGTGGAGATGCTCGCGGCCGCGGAGGGAGCCGCCCCCCATCCGCGGGTCGACGACCGAGACCATCCGGCTCTGGTCACAGTCGGCAGGCTTGTCCCGAGAAGGGCCTCGACACCGCGCGACGTGCCTTGGCGCTCCTGCGCCGGAACGTCAGCGCGCGTCTCGTGATCGTCGGGGACGGGCCTGACCGACGGGCCCTCGAGGAACAAGCAGCCCTCCCTGGAGCTCAGTGAGGCAGTCGCCTTCGTGGGAATCCGTCCGTCCGGCGTTCCCTACCTGAGAGCCGCGACGCCGTGGTCTGGGTCACGGTTCGAGGGCATGCCCACGACTCTCGTCGAAGCTTTGGCCGTCGGCGCGCGGGTCGTGGCGACGGACTGCCCGCCGGCCCACGCGAACTTCTCAGCCTCGTGGGACACGGCCACCTCGTCGCGGTGGACGCACCGGAGGAGATGGCCGCGGCGCTCGAGCTCGCTCTCCGCCAACCCAAGCCCGCTCCCTCGGTCGAGATCCAGGAGCGCTTCGGCGCCACGAACGTGGCGGAGCGCTACCTCCGTGCACTCGGCCTCGGCGTGGGCTCCCTCGCATGACCCCGAGCCCGACCGTGTCGCTCTGCGTGCTCTGCCACATGCGCCCCACGGAGCTCCGCGATGCGCTGGCTTCGGCCGCACACTTCGACGAGATCATCGTGGTCGACATGGCTTCTGAGCCCGCGCTCGATCCCATACCAGGCGTCACGTGGATTCGATGCGAGAGAACCGCGGCGTGGCCGCGGGTCGCAATCTCCAGGCCCGAGCTGCGTCAGGCGATGTTCGGTGTTCCTCGACGACGACGCCGTGTTCCGTAGCGACTCCGTCGCAGACGACGTTCCGCGGCCTGTTCGGCGACGCGGAGACGAAGGCGGTCGTGTTCCGTGTCGTACCGCGGATGGATCGACCCGTTCGGAGGAGTTCCCATTCCGTGGCGACGCCCACGACGTCGAGACACCGCGACCGTGCGCCTACTTCGTCGGCTGTGGCGCCGCCGTCCGGCGGACGAGCTTCCTGGACGTCGGCGGATTCGACGAGCGCTTCCACTACTCGACGGAGGGCTCGACCTGTCCATGGCCCTCGTCTCCGACGGAACGCTGCTCCGCTACGAGCCTTCGATCGTCGTCGAGCACCGGCCCTCCGACCAGGGGCGGCACATCGCCCCGGAGGTGGCGGGCCGGCGACTCCGCAACCGCCTGCTGCTGGTCCGGAGGCATCTTCCGCTGTACGTCGCCATACCGCATGTCGTGCTCTGGGCGGGTCGAAATTCCTCGAAGCCGCTCGCGCTCGCAGCCTGGGGCCGTGGATGCGCGGCTCGCGCGGGCTCAAGGAACCGGTCGACCGGAGACCGATCACGGCTCGGGTCCTGCTCCGCGTCCACCGCAATGGCGGGCGGTGCTGTGGTGACGAGTACGCTGAGCGCTACCTCGAGACGATGCGGCGGACGGTCTTGCGTGCGGTCTCGGTGACAAGCTGGCGTCGCGTGCGATCGGGGTCGTGCATGCCGGCGGCGACGAAGCGGTGTCCTTCGCGCCACTCGCCGCGCCTGAAGAATCCCACACGATGCTGAAGGCTTGACCGGAAGGCCCGTACACGCCTCGTTGCCAATAGGCAGGCAGGTGTCGGCGCAGCGCGAGGTTCCTTGCCCGCACGAGCTGGTCGTCACGGCGCGTCACGCTGTCAGAACGTACGCGGTAGAGGGCCAACGGGTCGCGCACGATCCCGGGCACCACGCCGCTGGCGATCAGACGGAGCCACATCTCGTAGTCCTCGACGCCGGTCGGCTTCGTCTCGTCGAATGGCCCCGCGTCGTCGAGGACAGCGCGCCGTACGAAGGCGCCCACGAACACGAAGTTCTCGCGAACGATCCTCTCCTCGTAGCCCTCGACCGGAAAGTCGACGAGGTCGAGGTAGGTTCCCCCGGAGGGCGAGCCTTGCTCGTCGATGATCAATGCGTCGGTCGTCACGAAGCCGACGTCGGGACGCTCTCGCAGGAAACCGACACACCGGCTGACGCGTTCCGGGAGCCACGCGTCGTCGGCATCGAGCAGCGCGATGACATCGCCCGTCGACTCGCGGATTCCCCGGTTTCGCGCGGCCCCGATGCCTCCGTTCACTTGGTCACGACGGCGACACGATCGCGGAACTGCTCGAGCTCGTCTCGCGTCCGGTCGGTCGAGCCGTCGTCGACGACGATCACTTCGACGTCGCGATAGGTCTGCGCGAGCACCGATCGCACGGCCGTGGCGACGTACCGTTCGACGTTGAAGGCCGGGATGATGACGCTGACCTTGGGGCCGCACCGCCCCTCCCCTGACCGCTCCATCTCACGGACCGCCCGGCGCGTACGTGGGAGACGAGCCCCGCGAAACGACCAGCCGGGCGGGCTGGGTCAGGGCTCGGACCTGCACGACCAGGAAGACCCCGAGCAGCACTTCACACGCGACGGTGACGACGGCAGCCCCGATCGCGCCGTACCGAGGGATCACAGCGAGGTTCGCGCCCACGTTGAGCGCGAGGCAGGCGGCGAGCGCGAGCGCAACCCGCTGCGATCGAAGTGCCAACGGAGGCAACAGCACGCTGGTCGCGGCCGTGACCACGGCACCGACAGCAAGGATCTTGAGAGCGGAACCGGACGGACCGTACCTGCTGCCGAACAGGACCGTGACGAGCCAATGCGCGGAGACGAAGGCACCGAGAGCGAAGGGCGTGGTTATTGCCACCGAGAACGCCGCAAGACGCTGCAGCCGGCGACGAAGCGCTTCGCCCGTCGTACCGGCCGTGTACGGGATCGCCAACGATGTCACTGCAAGCGCGGGGAGCAGCAGCGCGTCGAAACATCGGTACGCGGCGGAGTACCGACCCACGACGCGGCCCCCTCGCAGCAACGCGAGCAGCCAGATGTCGATGCGGAAGTACAGCGTCCCGACGATGCCCGCGGCTGCGAGCGACCGACTGCGCCGCAGCGTGAGCTCCGGAGCCGGCCCGCCTGCGGGCGGAGCGACTCGGCGGAACAGCAGCGCCAGAACGATCAGCGAAAGGCAATCTGCCAGGGCGTAGACACCGACGACGCCCAGCAGGTCGGCGCCCCCCAGGAGCGCGAGCGCGCCCGCACCGAGCACGAACACTCGTGACGCCGCTTCGTTCGCGCCTTCATAGCCCGCATGGCCGAGCGCGCGAAAGCTGGCCGTGATCGTGCTGTAGGCGGATGTCGCGAGCATGGAGACGGAGAACAGCGCCGGAACCGCGAGTGAGCCCGCTCCACCGACGGCCACGTAAGAGAGCGCAATCAGGCATGCCGCGCCGAGGGCGAGCGGGACACGTTTGCCCACCACCATCCGTGTTCCCGGGCGAGCAATCGCAGGGTCCTGGCTCACCGCGTCGCTGAGCAGGCCGGTCAACCCGAGATCGGTGAGGATCGACATCATCAGACCAAGGCTCAACAGGAGCGCGAAGCTGCCGAACTCGCCGAGCGCCATCGAGCGGGCCGCGATGACGAACCACACAGCCGACACGACTGCCGCGGACACTCGCCCGATCAGCAACCACAACGCCTGACTGGTGAAGCGACTCCGAGCGAGCGTGTGAGCGATCACCGGCCCCTCCCAGGTCCGGGCGCTCCACCGACTTCAGGCCTGAACGTCGACCGGTTCCGTGTCAGTCCGTCGCGAGCCAACCCGTAGAGGAAACCGGTCCCCCATGCCAGATGCATGGTGGGGAGCACACACGCGAGGGCCCGGGCCGCGGGAGCATCGCGGCGAGCGACGCTCACTGTCTTGAGGATGACGACGCCCAGATAGGCCGCGGCGACACCCCGGCGCCACGGGCTCGCAAGCCCGACGACGAGCAGGGGTGCTGCCAGTTGACGCAACTTGACGTGATCGGGGTGACGACGTGCCGTCGCCGCACGTGACCACCCATACCGGAAGAACTGCTTCCCTAGCGCTCGGAGGCTCGCTCGTGGCGTGTAGCTCGAGCGGATGGCGGGGTCGAACCAGACGAGACCCCGTGCCGACATCCTGATTGCGAACTCCGCGTCCTCGTTCACGCCGACGTCCTCGGCGTACCCGCCGATCGCGCGGGCGTCGCACGCTCGAAACGCGCCCAGATACACGGTCTCGACCGGACCGGCACTTCCATCCACATGGAAGCGCGCGGGGCCGGCGCCCAGACGGGAGCGCATGGCGATGGCGATCGCACGCTGAGTGTCGGCGATCCCCGTCGGACGCATCGCTCCTCCGACGAGCGCGACCTCAGGGCGAGCGAGGCCGGCAACGCAGCGCTCCAAGTAGTCGGGGGCGAGCTGGCAATGGCCGTCGACCCGAACGATGATGTCGCCGATCGCGCCGGCCAGCCCGATGTTGAGGGCCGCCGCCTGGATTCGCCTTGGGTTGTCGAGCACTCGGACGTTCGGCGTGCTCGCCGCGACGGCTCGGGTGCCATCGGTGGAACCACCATCGACGACGAGTATCTCCACGAGCCCGTCGTAGCTCTGCGCCAGAACGGATTCGAGCGTCTCGCCGAGGTGTCGCTCTTCGTTGGAACGTGGGGATGATCACACTGACAGTCGGCGCCGAAGTCATCGTCCCTCGCCCCGGAGCACGCTGCGAACGGTGCGGCCCATGATCCGGGCGTCGAGCGCGAGGCTCTGGCGCGCAAGGTAGAAGAACTCGTACTGCAGCTTCTCGAGCGCCTCGGCCTCGGTCGCCGCGTACTGGTACTTGACCTGCGCCCATCCCGTCAGACCGGGTCGTACGAGGTGGCGCACGCCGTAGAACGGGATCTTCTCGAGCAGTTCGGCCACGACCTGCGGCTGCTCGGGCCGCGGTCCGACGATCGACAGCTCACCGCGCAGCACGTTCACCACCTGCGGCAGCTCGTCGAGGTGCGTTGCCCGAAGGATCCTGCCGAACGGCGTGACGCGATCGTCGTCCTCCAACGTCCACGCACGCGCCGCGACGTCGTCGACTTCGCGCGCCTCCCGCATCGTGCGCAGCTTCAACATCTCGAACGGAACGCCATGACGACCCGCCCGGGACTGCCGGAAGAACAGCGGGCCTCGGTTCGCGACGACATTGCCCACCAACGCGAACGGCACCAACACGACCAGGAGCGCCAGACCGACTGCGGCGAGCACGACGTCCACCGCCCGCTTGACGCGCGCGTACGTCGTGGCGTGCAGCTCGCCGATGTCGAAGAGCAGCGAGAACCGCTCGAGCTCGAGGATGGGGAGCTTGCCGAGCCACTGCTCGTAGAACAGCGACAGCGTGCGGACCCGAACCCCGTCCTCGTGGAGGATCGAGGCCTGGGCAACCACGTCGTCGTCCGTCTGCGCGGCACGGCTGAGCACGACGAGAGTCGCACGCTCCGCGCGCGCGACGTCGACCAACGGACGGCTCGGCGGCATGCTCGTCGTCCGCGCGTCGCCCGGTGTGAGGGACCCGACGACGGACGCCGCGCGCTCCGCGGCGAGGACGAGGTCGAGCTCGAGCGCGACCACCTCGTCGGCCTCCGCCACCACGATCACTCGGTCCCGGTCGACCGCTCGCGACTCTGCATCACGCGCAAGCGCCCAGCAGAGCCCGTACCAGGGCACGAGCACTACTGCGGCACCCAGCACCACGAACCGCGGGAGCAGCGCGTCGCCCACGCCCAGCTGGACCAGGGAGACCGCGACCGCAGCCGCGACCACCGCGCCGCCGGCAGCGAGCGCCGCCGAGCGGCGCGAACGCACCTGCTCGGGCAGTCCGAACCCGTACGCCATGAGGACCAACAGGCAGGAGTACCCGAGCGACCACGCGAACCGGGGCGAGCTCGACCAGTCGTATCCGTGGGCCACCGCGTGCGCCTTGCTCAGACCACCGACTGCGCCGAGCGTCCCGACGACGACCGCGAATCGTGTGAGCCGGTGCACACTGCTACATCGGCGCCCCGAGCCCAGTGGCTGAGCCTCTCCTGGCCGGCATCGGGGCCACCGAGTAGCGGAATTCGACCACTCTCAGTGGTTCTCCCGGCCGAATCTCGACCGTGGCGGCCGACACGCGCTCCCACCCGGCCGGAGGCGCGACCTTCGCGTGGGCCGCCGTGATCACCCGGGCACGGGTGTCGCCGCTCTCTCGAGCGACGCGGAATGCCTCGCGAACCTCCGGTTCGCCGATTGCGGTGAGCCAGTGGCGACGAGGCGAGTAGAACGCGCCGCCCTCGCGGAGGATGTGACCCTCCGTCGAGATCACCGTTCCCCGCACCGCAACCAGGTCTTCGAACCCGTCGGCGATGCTGTGCGTCCGCTCGGACAGGAGCAACACACCCGCCCCGGTCATCATCACCGCGATCGCCGCCGTCGCGACCAGGATGCCGCGGTGCTTCGCGGCGGCGACGACTCCCACGACGGCGAGGAGCGCCCCGGTGAGAAGAACGTACCGACCGCCCCACTGCGGCCGCATGTTGCCGGAGAACTGCGAGTACCAGACCAGGGGCAGCGAACCGAGCGCGACACACGCCACCCAGCGGCACTCGACGCGAGCCCAGGCGAGCACGAGACCGACCACGGCCAGCGGGCACGCCACGAACACTCCCGGCACGTAGCCGGTCCCGTTCGAGAACCGCGCCAGCACCACCGCTCCCGCCAGGGCGACGAGTGCCGGCCCGACGACGCGATTGTTTCGTCGCACGATGAGCCAGACTCCGACGCCGAGCATGACGACGAACAACCCGCCGATCACCACGTCGACCGTGTCGCGGAACCCGTTGAACCCGAGGGTCGTCACGAGTGCGTCGTCGACCCGCTGACCGAGCGCCGCGCCCGCCTCCCGGGCTGTCCCACCGGCCCGACCACCCCGGATCGCCTGCCCCAGGACGAGGCGCTCGAGCACACCGTTCGCGACGAGCGGCACCGCCGCGCCCAACCCGACCAAGGCGCCCGTGAACGCCGCGGCTCGCCACCCGCGCGCGGAGGAGCAGCACACAGGCGGCCAGCGTCGCGACGGCCAGGTAGACGAGCGCCTCGGTTCTCATCACCGCCGCGCCCCCGAACAACGCGCCGCCGCCGAGCGCGGCGGCCCAGCCTCGTCGGCGGAATGCGACGTCGTAGAGCAGCACGACGCCCCACAGCATCATGCCGAGGCCGAGCGAGTGCTCCCAGATGTCGAGCGCGTACACCGCGACCGGTGTGGCGAGACCGATGAGCCAGAACGCCGGCCATCCGGACCGTGATCCCAGCCGCCGCGCCAGCGCGCGGGCGGCGAGTGCGCTGAGCACGCCACCGAGCATGGGCACCAGCAACGCCAGCCGAGCTCCGCCGGCCGCGTACAGCGGATACGCGACCAGGAGCTGGGGCAGGGTGGTGACCTGCACCCATCGGTCGCCGACGCGCTCGGTGTAGTAGAGCGGGACGAGCGAACCGTCAGGATCCCAGTGCTGCGCCCAGTAGCCGATGTCGGGGTCGAACGAGCCGCGCTCGTCCATGACCCGGAGTGTCGCGAGCTTGCCGGCCGAGTCCGAGCCGAGCGCCGCCCGCGGATCCACGAATGCCGACATGGTCGCGTAGAGCGCCAGGAGCAGCATTGCGGCGACCCACGGCCGGCGGAGGAGCTCTCGCAACGACGACGGCGCGGAGTCGAGCGCCAAGTCGGGGGCGGTGTCCGGTCTCGACGGCGGCGCCGGAAGGTCGACCGCCACACCAGTCACGGCACACGACGGGCGTGCACTACGAGCAACCGCGGGATCGTCGCCGCGTGCTCGTACTCCCACGCCGCGGCGAGGAACCCCGGCGGGGGCGGTGGTTCGTCCATGTCGTCGATCAGCAGACCCACCTCACCCATCACCCGTACGTATCGGCTCAGGGGACGGTGCATGAAGGGCAATTCCACGCCGGGGCTCACTTCTTCGCTCCGATGGTCGTCGCGGAGGTAGGGCCCGACCCGCCAGTACTGCTCGCCGAGGATGTGGTCGTCGATCCAGCCGCTGCCGGGCGTCTGGAGCAACGGGTGGTTGAGCATCAGCATGAACCGACCGCCCACTCGAAGCACCCTCGCAACCTCGGAGAGCGCGCGCTCGATTCGCTCGAGGTGCTCGAGCACGAGGCAGATCACGACTGCGTCGAACGCGCCGGACCGGCACGGAAGATGGTCGGCGTCGGCGCGGGCGTACACGACGCCCCCCAGGCGTTGCTTGGCCACGTCGATCTGGGCCGGCGTCGGATCGACCCCCACCACGCTCGCCCCGGTGGCCGCGAGGCGCCGGGCGAGCTGGCCCTCGCCGCACCCGACGTCGAGCACGAGGCCTGCCCCGCTCAGGCGATCTTCCACCAGGGGAAGGATCTGTTCTTCGTATTCAGGGTCGGCGCCGTCGGTGAACTCGCGCTGCCACCATTCGGCGTGCTGCTCCCAACGATCCGTCACCCGCCCATTCTCGCTCGAACTCGGTCGCCGGTGATCAAGGAGCATCTCGAGATTGCCGACGCGTGCAGCGTGCGACACCTCATGGTCCGAGCGGTGGTGGCCGTCGGTCTGGTGGGCTCGCTCATGGCCGCGATCCTCGTCCTGAGCATGGTCCGTTCCGCGTCACCGGCCTGTTGCAATGGCTGGAAGCCGTACGTCACGCTGTACGACCGCGAGCGGGACCACGTCGAGGCGTTGCTGGTGAGCGGCGATGGGCAGGCGTTCGCTGCTCTTGCCCAGGACCCCACGCTCGCGCGCCCCGAGGTGATCGACGAACCGGGCGAATACTCCTACCGGGCGCAGCGACCCCTGTGGGGGTATCTCGCATGGGGGCTCTCGCTCGGGCAATCAGCGCTCGTCGGCTGGGCACTGGTCGCGTTGACCATCCTTTCGTGCGGAGCCGCCTGCGGCGTCGCCGCCGCGCTCGCCTTGGAGCGCGGCGCGAGCCCATGGTGGGGACTCGTCGCGGTGCTGGCAGGAATCCACTCGCTCTCGGAGCTCACACCCGAGCTGCTCGCGTTCGCCTTCCTCGGTGGCGGTGTGCTCCTCTGGGAACGCCGGCACCGGGCATCAGCCGTCACCATCCTGTGCCTTGCGGTGGCCGCGCGCGAGACGATGCTCGTCGGCATCGTTGCCTTGGCGCTCGCGAGCGTTGCCTGCGGCATCGGGCCTCTGCGGGCGCGGTTGCGTTGGGTCGCGCCGCTCGTCGTGCCGTTCGTCACCTGCGGAGCATGGGCTGCCCTGCTCCGCGTGCGACTGGGCTCGTGGCCCACCGGCTCGTCGCAAGCTCGCCTCGGGTTCCCCTTGTCCGGCCTGCTCGAATCAGCGACGAAGGCGCCGTCGGTCGGACTCCTGCTCGGCGTCGCGCTCCTCGTGCTCGCAGTTGCGGTGAGTCTCACCGTCGCGCCGCGTGATCCGATCACGTGGATCGTGGTCGGGTTTGCCTTGTTCGCCGCGACGTTCGCGCCCGTCGTGTGGATGACGGCGGGCGTCACCCGCTCGTTGGTCCCCGCCTATGTGCTCGGCGCGATCAACGTGGCGGTCGCGGTGACGCGCAGGAGAGCGGACGCCGCGCGTCCCGCACTGCCCTCACGCGTCACGAGTGCCCTGGAGCCTCAATACGTCTACAGATCGGTGCCGCACGACGCCGAGGTGTAGCCGGTCCCGACGCGAAGCAGCTCGACGCCTCGCTCGCGGACGAGGGACTCGACGCCCTTCTCGGAACGTGACGGAGCGCCCCGAACGACCAGGGCGACGGGCCGACCTCGGCGGAAGGCCAGAGCCCCCGCGGCGCAGAGCGCGGAGGACCTCGTCAGCTCCAGATTTCCTCGCAGCTCGCGTACATCGTTGATGACGAAGCGGATCGGCTTCCCCTGCACGATCGAGTAGACGCGGCGGTCCAAGTACGCGCCGACCGCGGTCGCGTCGTAGTCGTCTGCCGACACGATGTCTCGTTGTAACCGCTCCCGAACAACCGCCTGGGCGAGCGCACGGTCGGGCGAGAAGTCGTCGAACGACAAGGGAACGAGCATCAACCCCGTGGCAACGATCTGCGCGCAGAGGACACACGCGAGCAGCGCTTTCATCCCCCCGTTGCGCCGCGGAACCAGCGGATCTGTCGGCCATGCCAGCCACATGCAGCCGAGAAACAGGAGGAAGAGCCATCCGGCGTAGTGGGCCAGTTCCGGAAGCACGACGGCCTCGAAGAAGACGAAGTACAAGGCGGAGCCCACGAGCCAGAGGTGGCGCGCAAACGGCGCCGGACGGAGTACGGCGGCTACCACCATGACGAGCACGACCGAGAGAACGACCTGGAGCGCAAGGCCAACCGCCCCGACGTCGAGCAGCTGTGAGTTCCAGTCGCCCGGCGATCGCGCCACCGGCGCGAGCCCTCGCCAGGTGCCGGAGAGGCCGCTGGCGAGCTGGACCACCAGACCGGATCCGAACCGCGAGGGGGTCGATCCCAAGCCCGCCGTGAAGCTCCGGAAGTCGTCCGGGGGAACACAGGTCGCCACGGACGCGAGCGACGCCGCGAGCACCGTCCCGATGGCGCGGCGTTGCTGCCTCGACAACCCGGCGAGTCGTGGGCGCCACCCCGCTCCGCTCGAGAAGAGCATCGACAGGACGAATGCGACGGCGAGCACCGTGCCCAGCGTGCTGGTCCAGGCAAGCAGGGCAAGGAGACCCGCGACGATTCCCCATCGGGGGCGCGCTCGAGAGGCGTGGGCGAGCGCACCGAGCCACAACAGGACCCCGAGGCCATACGACCGGCTGAGGACCGAGAACTCGAACGCGAAGAAGTACCCGCAGCACAGGCTGACGCGAGCCCACAATGGGAAGGGGGACCGAAGGAGCACGACCGCGAAGACGCCCACCGCGATTGCCCATTGCAAGATCTGCATCATCCTCGGGTCGCCGGTGACGCGGGTGATCGGGAACAGCGCGAGGTACCAGACGATCGGATGACCCTCGTACCGAAGGTGTGCGTAGAGCTCAGGAAGCGTGTGGCTCGCGCGGGCGATGTTCCACGCCTGCAACTCGTCGAACCACATGCCGTGCGCGCGGATGGTCAGCGCGAGGAGCGCCGCGAGTCCGGCGAGAGCGAGGAGCTCGCGCCGCTGAGATCGTGGACGGTCGACGACCTGCACCACCGCGTCGCGAGGCGCCTCGCGCCTGATCTCGACGACGGTCGGAAAGGCCACCGCGTGTTGATCGACGGCACGCTCCGCCCACTGAAGCCGGGCCGGGCAGTTAGGCGCCGTCCAGCATGCCGGCCAGGAAGCGGCCGGTATGGCTCTCGGGGGTCTTGGCCACATGCTCGGGAGTGCCCTCGACGATGATCCGCCCGCCCCGGTCTCCCCCCTCCGGGCCGAGATCGATGATCCAGTCGGCTGACTTCACGACGTCGAGGTTGTGCTCGATCACGAGGACCGTGTTCCCCGCCGCGACCAGACGGTCGAGGACGCCCAGCAGGCGGCGCACGTCTTCGAAGTGCAGGCCGGTCGTCGGCTCGTCGAGGATGTAGAGCGTCCGGCCGGTGGATCGCTTGCCCAGCTCGGCCGACAACTTCACCCGCTGCGCTTCTCCCCCGGACAGGGTCGGCGCCGGTTGCCCCAGCCGGACATAACCCAGCCCGACGTCGACGAGCGTCTGCAGATGGCGCGCGATGGTCGGCTGGTTGGCGAAGAACTCCAGCGCCTCCTCGATCGACAGGTCGAGCACCTCGGCGATGTTCTTGCCCTTGAACGTGATGTCGAGCGTGTCGCGGTTGTAGCGGGCGCCCTTGCAGACCTCGCACGGCACGTAGACGTCGGGAAGGAAGTGCATCTCGATCTTGATCGTCCCGTCGCCGGCGCAGGCCTCGCAGCGACCACCCTTGACGTTGAAGGAGAAGCGCCCGGGCAGGTAGCCACGCACCTTGGACTCCTGCGTCGACGCGAACAAGGAGCGCACCTTGTCGAAGATGCCCGTGTACGTCGCCGGGTTCGACCGGGGCGTCCGACCGATCGGCGACTGGTCGATGTTGATGACCTTGTCGACGTTCTCGAACCCCTCGACGGCCTTGTGCCGCCCCGGCACGACCTTCGACCGGTAGACCTTCTGCATCAGCGCGGGCGAGAGGATGTCGGTGACGAGCGTGCTCTTGCCACTGCCGCTCACGCCGGTGACCACGATGAAGCAGCCAAGCGGGAAGCCGACGTCGAGATGGTCGAGGTTGTGCTCGTGCGCGTCGCGGACGCGCAGCCACGCGTCCCCGGGCGCGCGCCGCGTCTCGGGCACGGGGATGGCGCGCTTGCCCGCGAGGTACTGCCCGGTGATCGAGCGCGGTGCGCGCAGCAGCTTGCGGAGCGGCCCCGCGACGACGATCTCGCCGCCGTGCTCGCCCGCGCCCGGACCGATGTCGACGACATGGTCGGCGATGCGGATCGTCTCCTCGTCGTGCTCGACCACGATGACCGTGTTCCCGAGGTCGCGGAGCCGCAGCAAAGTGTCGATAAGCCGCTGATTGTCGCGCTGGTGCAGGCCGATCGACGGCTCGTCGAGCACATAGAGCACGCCGACGAGCCCGCTGCCGATCTGCGAGGCGAGGCGGATGCGCTGCGCCTCGCCGCCGGCCAGGGTGGCCGACGAGCGGTTGAGGCTCAGGTAGTCGAGGCCCACGTCGAGGAGGAACCGGAGCCGCTCGTTGACCTCCTTCTCGACCCGCGCGGCGATCATGCGATCACGTTCGGACAGCTCGAGGGACCCGAGGAACTCCGCCGCCCGCGCGATCGACAGCTCCCCCACCTCGAAGATGCTCTTGTCGCCGACCGTCACCGCGAGCGACGACGGGCGCAAACGGGCGCCACCACACGCAGGGCAGGGCACCTCCCGCATATAGCCCTCGATCTGCTCTCGGGCGCGGTCGCTCTCGGAGTCCGTGTGGCGCCGTTCCAACCACGGCACGACACCTTCGAATTGCGTGGTGTACGAGCGCTGCCGGCCGTAGCGGTTGCGGTACGAGACCTTCACCGGTGTGTCGCCGGTTCCGTAGAGCACGGCCTCGCGATCGCGTTTGCGGAGCTTCTTCCACGGCGTGTCGAGGGAGAAGCCCCCGCCGTCGGCGATCGACGCGAGCACGCGGTCGAAGTACTGGCTGCGAAAGCCGGACCACGGCGCGATCACGCCCTCGCTCAGGGCCAGGTCGTCGTTCGGGACGACGAGACGCGGGTCGACCTCGTAGCGCGTGCCGAGACCGTCGCAGCGCTCGCATGCGCCGTAGGGCGAGTTGAACGAGAAATTCCGGGGTGCGAGCTCGTCGAACGAGAGTCCGCAGTGCGTGCAGGCGAGGTGCTCCGAGAAGGTCAACGTCTCCGGTGCGGTCTCCCCCTCCGCGGGCACGATCTCCACCTCGGCGACTCCCTCCGCGAGGCGGAGCGCGGTTTCGAGCGAATCGGTGAGGCGCCGCTCGATGCCGGCACGCCGCACGAGCCGGTCGACGACGACTTCGATCGTGTGCTGCTCGTAGCGGGCGAGCCGCGCCGAGCTGCCCAGCTCGACGACCTCACCGTCGACCCGGGCCCGCGTGAATCCCTGCTGTGCGAGCTCCGTCAGGAGCCCCTCGTACTCCCCCTTGCGACCGCGCACGACCGGCGCCAGCACCTGGAAGCGGGTGCCGACGGGGAGCTGCAGCACCCGGTCGACGATCTGCTGGGGAGTCTGGCGGGTGATCACCCGGCCGCAGTCCGGGCAGTGCGGCACCCCGATCCGTGCGTAGAGCAGCCGGAGGTAGTCGTAGATCTCCGTGATCGTGCCGACGGTCGAGCGCGGATTGCGGGAGGCGGACTTCTGGTCGATCGAGATCGCCGGTGACAGGCCTTCGATGAAGTCGACGTCCGGCTTGTCCATCTGGCCGAGGAACTGCCGGGCGTACGAGGAGAGTGACTCCACGTAGCGCCGCTGGCCTTCGGCGTAGATCGTGTCGAACGCCAGCGACGACTTACCCGATCCCGAGAGGCCGGTGAAGACGATCAACTTGTCGCGCGGGAGCTCCAGATCGACGTTGCGGAGGTTGTGCTCGCGAGCCCCGCGGACGGTGATCGTCTCGGCCACAGGCTCCCAGGCTACCCGGTTGCCGTCCTCATCGAACGCATGTTCGTGGTGGTAGGCCGCGCCTCGTCCGCCGTGGACGCGACGAGTGCGACGAGCGTGACACCGAGCAGCACCAACGCCGCGACGACGTCGGGCGCGCTGGTGGCGCGCAGCAGCCAGTCGGATCGGACGGAGGCCGCCGAGGGAATCGAGAGCGGCGCCGCGAGGAGCAAGACGGCGACGACGATCGCCGCGAGCATCCCCGCGGTCTGCGCACGTGGTCGATCCCGCCAGACGGACGGATCGACCAGGAGCACGAGCGGGAGCACCGCCCAGACGTAGTAGTGGTCCCACGAGAGGGGGCCGGCGACGAGCATGACGAGCGTGAGCGCACCGAGCTCGAGCGGCAGAACAGGGCACGGGCGCCGCCGCCACCACAACGCGAGCGTCACCCCGAGCGCGAGCACCGGACCCACGAAGCGCGCGGGCCCGAGCAGGGCATGAGCCGAGATGTCCCCACCGGTCGTCATGCGCGAGATCCATGCGCCGAGCGATTGGTTGCCCACGTAGAGCGATCCGCGCGAGACGTCGGGCAGCACGGAGCGTACCCACGTCACGAGCTCGGCCGGCCGGCCGACCAGCGCCGACACCCCGCACGACGCGATCATCGTCACCACGGCCGATCGAGTCACGCGCCACTGCCCGCGGAGGACGAACAGGAGGACCAACAGGCCGGGTGTGACCTTCACGACCGTGGCGAGGCCGAGCGCGATGCCGGCGGTCGTCCACCGCTGGCGAGCGGTCGCCCACATGCTCACCGCGAGGCCGAGCATCACGACCTCGTTGCCCTGTCCGAGCTCGAGCGTGTGGGCGAACGGCGCGAAGAGCAGCAGCAGCCCGCAGCCCGCGAGCGCCGCCGCCGCGCGGTACCCGGGCGACACCACCCGCGACACGACGACGACGGCGCCGAACATGCCGAGCGCGGCGAGGATGCGGAAGAGAGCGACCGCGGTCGAATGTTCGAACGCGAGGAACGGGACGTGGAGCAGCGCCACGGGTGGGGCGCCGACGTAGCTGTAGAAGGGGCCGCGATTGGTCTCGCGCATCCACGGCGCAATCTCGATCGCGTCGGAGCGCGACTCGGTCCGGTCGTAGATGGGCTCACGGTCGACGAGACGCTGCGCCGCGACGACGTTGAGGTTGTAGTCCACCGGACGGGCACTCCGGACCGTCCCCGCTCGTTGGTCGAGCCCGAACACCGCCATCCCGAGCAGCAGCAGGAGACCGCATCCGACGAGCACCAGACCGCGCGCCGAGACGAGGGCGGCGCGGGTGTCGTGCGGCGTCGTCACCCGCCTCACGGCCATGCGTTGGTGTCGGCGCCCGGGATCGCGGGCTTGACCTATCAGTCCCCGCGCAGGCAGAGGACCTTCTTGATGCCGTCGGTCCACCGCGGCGCGCACCGCTGGAATCCCGCGAAGGGATCGTCGTCACGGATCGGGGTGAGCACCCAGATTCGGCCCGTGGGCGCGGCGTTCCCGACGCGCCGGGCGACCGTGTTGGGAGGGAGTCGCTCCACCGCGACGCGTGGGCCGAGATCGAGGCGCCACTGCGTGAACAGCCCGTACCGCACCGGGCGGGTCGCCACCACGTCGCCCGGTTGCGTGACGGCCGCCAGATGGTCGGCCGAGCGGTCGAACTCGGTCGTGCGTCGGACGAGCACGACCGTGGAGCCCAGAGCGACGACCACGACGAGGACCGCGACGGCGATCCCGAGCGCGCGGGAGCGCTCGACGCTCGCGCCCACGAGGAACGCGATTGCGAGCGGCACCGCCCATGCCGACAGCGTCAGCGAGCGGTCGAACAGAAACGGCGTGAACGCTCCGATCAACGCCGCGAGCGCGAACGGCAGGGCTCCCAGGGCACACCAGGTCCGACCGAGGATCCGATCCGCTCGAACGAGCACGACGGCACCGGCCACCGCGGCGAGCAAGACCGCGAGGCCGACCGAGCGAGCAAAGGTGAGGTGGCGACCGACGACTTCGAGGAAGCCACCGAGCGACGTGGGCGGGATCCACCCCGCGTGCCCCGCATCGCGTTGGCCGACGAGCACCGGAGCCCACAGGACCAGCCAGGGAAGCAGCCCGGCGACCACGGCCCCCCGCCATCGCCACGCGTCGCGGTCGACCCTCGCGCCCGCGAGAGCAACGAGACCGACCACGAGGAGCAGCGCCGACGCGTGGTCCCACGACGACAGGAGCACCGACCCGGCCACGGCGTAGGCGTGCCATCGCGCGGGCCGGCGGAGCCAGGCTTCGGCGGTCATCGCCATCGCGACCCCGAGCAGCTCGAGGAGCGCGTACATCCGGGCCTCGCCGCCGTACATCACCTGGAAGGTGCTGACCGACACCAGCGCGGTTGCGATCACGCCGGTCCATCCGCGCGCTCGCATCCACCAGGCGAACAGGGCGAGCGCCCCGATCGAGAAGGCGACGGACGGCAACCTCATCACCAAGTCGCTCGATCCGGCGCGCGCGAGTGGTGATCGCACGAGGTAGTCCAGCGGGGGGTGGGAGTCCGCGCGCGCCAGATAGTCGAGCAGGTCGCCGAACGGGCGACGCCCCGCCATGGCGGTGAACGACTCGTCGAACGAGAAGCCGTTCGCGGCGGCACGCCAGAGGCGCAGCCCCGCGCCCGCGGCGACCAACGACGGTAGCGCCCACCCGGGTGGGACCGCAGTGGTCGAGCGCGGTGGGTCGGTTCCGAGCTGGGGCGGCGCGTCCAGCGTGACGGCGCTCATCGGGAGATGAACGACACTCCCCCGACGGGTCTTGAGCAGCCAGCCCGCCCAGCGGCGGAATGTCGCGCACGCCGTGTCAACCCGCTCGGGCTGCACGTCGATAGGCCGGTATGCCCAGCGTCCAGGCCCCGCCTCACGTTCCGGCCCCGGCCGAGGCAAAGGGAGTCGGCGGGCCGGCAGTGGTCGGAGCCCCACGGTGGTTGCGTCGCGCGCTCGTTGTCGCCCCCGTGGCGTTGCTCGTGATCATGGCGTGGAACATGCGCTGGATGTCAGACGACGGCTTCATCCACCTACGCGTGGCCGATCAGCTCCTCCACGGGAATGGCCCCGTCTTCAACGCGGGTGAGCGCGTCGAGGCATCGACGAGCCCTCTCTGGGTCTTCTTGCTCGCGGCCACGCGTCTGGCAGCGCCCTTGCTCTCGCTCGAGTGGATCGCAGTCCTTTAGGGAATCGCGCGATACGCCTCGGCCCATGCCGACTTGGGCGACCTCGAGCTCACACGGGAGGTGGCGGCAGCGAGACACGCGCTCGCGTGCGGTGATCTGGCGCGCTTGCTCGAAGCCGTAAGCGCGGCGCCGGACGCGCAGCGACTCATCACGAACGTCCGTGAGAGCGCCACCCTGACACGCTTGCGTTACGGAGCGGACCCGCGCGCGGCCGAGCGGGAGCTCTGTCACCCGTAGCGTGACACGAGCAGGGCGGTGCCCGCCCGGCTCGAGCGGCCTCAGACGGCCGCGCGCAGCTCCCGCTTGAGCTCGTTGATCTCGTCGCGCAAACGGGCAGCTTCTTCGAAGCGCAGATCAGTTGCCGCCTCGTGCATCTCGTCCTGCAGCGTCTGGATCAGGCGGCCCAGATCGTCGGGGGGCACGTCGGCGAGGTCGAACACCGCCGAGCGCTGGGAAGCGCGGCCTCTCCCCCGCCCGCGGCCCCGCGCCGCGGGCAGATCGGAACCGTCGGCACCCCGCAGCATCTCGAGGATGTCGGTGACCTTCTTGCGCACGGTCTGGGGGTCGATCCCATGCTCGGCGTTGTACTCGAGCTGGCGCTTCCGCCGTCGCTGCGTCTCGGAGATCGCCCGGCGCATCGAGTCCGTCATCTGGTCCGCGTACATGACCACCTGGCCGTCGACGTTGCGCGCCGCCCGCCCGATCATCTGCACGAGCGACGTCTCGGACCGGAGGAAGCCTTCCTTGTCGGCGTCGAGGATCGCGACGAGGGCGACCTCCGGGAGGTCGAGCCCCTCCCGCAGCAGGTTGATGCCAACGAGCACGTCGAACTCGCCGAGGCGCAGGCTCCGCAGGATCTCGACCCGTTCGAGCGTGTCGACCTCGCTGTGGAGGTATCGGACGCGGACACCGAGCTCGAGGAGGTAGTCGGTGAGGTCTTCGGCCATCTTCTTCGTGAGCGTGGTCACGAGGACCCGCTGGTCCCTTTCGGTCACACGCTCGATCTCCGCCACGAGGTCGTCGATCTGGCCCCTCGTCGGGCGGACCACGACCTCGGGGTCGACGAGGCCGGTCGGCCGCACGATCTGCTCGACGACCTGGTTCGACACCTCGAGCTCGTAGGGACTGGGGGTCGCCGAGAGGAAGATGAGCTGGTTGACCTTCGTCATGAACTCCTCGAAGCGCAGCGGGCGGTTGTCGCGCGCGGACGGGAGGCGGAACCCGTGCTCGACCAGCGTGTCCTTGCGGGATCGGTCGCCCTCGAACTGGCCGTGGAGCTGGGGCACGGTCACGTGCGACTCGTCGACGACGACGAGGTAGTCGTCGGGGAAGTAGTCGAGCAGGGTGTAGGGGGCCTCCCCTGCGGTGCGCCCGTCGAGATAGCGGGAGTAGTTCTCGATCCCCGAGCACACCCCGATCTCGCGCAACATCTCGAGGTCGTACGTGGTGCGCATGCGTAGCCGCTGGGCCTCGAGCAATTTGCCGTTCTGCTCGAACCACGTGAGACGCTCGGCGAGCTCGACCTCGATGCCCTCGACCGCGCTGCGCATCCGCTCGTCGGACGTGACGTAGTGCGACGCGGGGAACAACACCAGGCGCTCGAGCTCCTCCACGATCTCCCCCGTCAAGGGATCGACCGAAGCGATCCGCTCGACTTCGTCACCGAAGAGCTGGATCCGGACGGCTCGCTCCTCGTACGCGGGGAACACCTCGATCGTGTCGCCGCGCACGCGGAACTTGTTGCGGGCAAACGCGACGTCGTTGCGCTCGTACTGCAGCTCGACGAGCCGGGCGAGGATCGCACGCTGGTCGCGCTCCTCCCCCCGGTCGAGGATGAGGCTCTGCCGCGCGTACTCCTGTGGACCACCCAGCCCGTAGATGGCGGAGACGGAAGCCACGATGACGACGTCGTGTCGCGACATCAACGCGCTGGTAGCCGAGTGGCGGAGCCGGTCGATCTCGTCGTTGATCGACGAGTCCTTCTCTATGTAGGTGTCGGTGGACGGCAGGTACGCCTCGGGCTGGTAGTAGTCGTAGTAGGAGACGAAGTACTCCACGCGGTTCTTGGGGAAGAGCTCCCGCAGCTCGCTGGCCAGCTGGGCCGCGAGGCTCTTGTTCGGCGCCAGCACCAGGGTCGGCCGGTCGACCCGCGCGATC
Organism: uncultured Actinomycetes bacterium; assembly: GCA_963775795.1. Classification (GTDB taxonomy): domain Bacteria; phylum Actinomycetota; class Acidimicrobiia; order IMCC26256; family DASPTH01; genus CAVZKC01. The sequence goes on from CAVZKC010000004.1 coordinate 20,231, forward strand.
ACGCCGGCGGTGGTGAACGACTTCCCCGAGCCGGTGATCCCGAGCAGGGTCTGGAATCGGTCTCCCCGCTCGATGCCGGCGGCGAGCGCGTCGATCGCCGCCGGCTGGTCACCCGCGGGCGACAGGTCGGAGACGATCTCGAGCGCAGGCATGCCGTGATGCTAACGGTGGCCTGTGTCAGCTATTCCCGGCCACGAGCTCGCCCCAGAGCCGGTCGACCCGCTCCTCGAGCTCGGCCCGGTCACCGCCGTTCTCGACGACATGGGTGGCGAGCGCGCGCCGCTCCTCGTCCGATGCCTGCGCGGCGATGCGGCGCATCGCGTCGTCGCGGGCCATTCCTCTCGCCTCGAGGCGCCGGAGGCGGAGGCTGACGGGCGCGGCGACCAGCACCACGGCGTCGTACGCGCGGGGTGAGCGCTCCGGCACCTCGGCCATGAGGGGGAGGTCGCACACGACCACCGATCCCGGGGCGCGGCCCCGATCCGTCGGTCCATCTCGGCTCGGATCGCCGGGTGCGTGATCGCCTCGAGCTCCTGGCGAGCGGCGTCCGACGCGAACGCCACGCGCGCCAGCGCAGCCCGATCGAGGCGCCCGTCCGGCGCGAGCACGTCGGCGCCGAACCAGTCCACCAGGGCCTCGAGCGCCGGTTGCCCCGGCTCGACCACCAGGCGGGCGACCTCGTCGGCGTCGACGATGACCGCGCCCCGCGCGGCGAGCAGCGAGCCCACGGTCGATTTGCCCGATCCGATCCCCCCGATGAGGGCGACAAGGCTCACAGGGAACGATCCTACGGGGTGGACGTATTCGCGCGGAGAGCGCTCAATCGTGGACGGCCCGCTGCCGATAGACCACCTGCGAGCAGAAGCTCGCACAGGGACCCGTGCGGGTTACTACCTCAGAAGAAGGGGCAAGCGAATGAACCTGTTCGTTCTGCGTTCATGGCTCCAGGCCCGGTTCACCAACACCGAGCGTGGCGCCAGCATGGTTGAGTACGTCCTCCTGGTCGCCCTGATCGCCCTCGCGGTGATCGCAGCGGTGATCTTCCTGGGTGGACAGGTCAACTCGAAGTTCAGCAAGGCCGGCAGCACTCTCAGCTCCGCGCCGTAGAAGAACCACCCCAACGGCGGGGCTCTCCGAGACGACGAAGTCTCGGAAAGCCCCGCCGTTGCGCGTCCGCAGGTCGCCGAATCGGGCGAGGAAACAGTTCAGATCGATTCGGCTGCCAGCCGATGGAGGTGTGGGGCAATACCACGGTGGGTGGCGGCGAATCAGCACCCGAGAAAGGGACAGCAAATGAACCTGTTCGTGTTGCGTTCATGGCTCCAGGCCCGGTTCACCAACACCGAGCGTGGCGCCAGCATGGTTGAGTACGTCCTCCTGGTCGCCCTGATCGCCCTCGCGGTGATCGCAGCGGTCATCTTCCTGGGCGGTCAGGTCAACGACAAGTTCAGCAAGGCCGGCAGCACTCTCAGCTCCGCGCCGTAGAAGAACCACCCCAACGGCGGGGCTCTCCGAGACGACGAGGTCTCGGAAAGCCCCGCCGTTGCGCGTCCGCCCACGACCGTCACTGCGAACGAGGGGCTTCAAGAAATTGCCCCTCGGCGCCGATGAATTCGTGGGGCAACACCACGGTGCGTGGCGGCGCACCCGCACACGCAGAAGGGGCCACACGAATGAACGGTTTGATGGTCTGGACTTGGCTCCGGGCTCGGCTCAGGAGCAACGAGCGTGGGGCCAGCATGGTTGAGTACGTCCTCCTGGTCGCCCTGATCGCCCTCGCGGTGATCGGAGCCGTCGTCTTCTTCGGGGGCGAGCTCAACTCGAGCTTCAGCGACGCAGGAACGAGCTTGAGCAACCTTCCCAACTGAGATCCATGAGCACTGGATCGAGGGGCCGCAGGCTGCCTGCGGCCCCTCGATCGCGCTCGGCGCCACTACCGCTCCAGGTCCGCCCCGCTCCACGTCGTCGTGACGCTCTCGGGACTGCGTCAGGACTGTCGGACCCACACGGCTCGCGAGCCGTCGCGGTGAACCCTCGCCCATGTCGGCGAGGTGTCGAGGAGCACGGCCAGCGGGTCGTCTCGCTCCCACACCACGACGTCGACGCCGCGTCGGTCGAGGATTCGTGACCAGTCCCGGTCGGCGGCCGCGAGGTCGAAGTAGTCGTCGATCACCGACGACGGGTACATGTCGTAACGATCGTCGATGAAGATCCGCTGCGCGGGGAAGTACGCGAGGATCGCGTATCCCGCGTCGGCGTCGTCGAGGAGCAGGCGCCGACCGAGCAGGTCGTGGCGTTCCACATACCGCATCGCGCCGACCGGGTAGCTGCCCAGCCGGAAGTCGGGCTCCGCTGCCGCGCTCATGCCCACGACGGCTGCGACCAGCACGATCACCGCGCTCGTGAGCGCGAGGAACGAGCGGCGGAACGCGAGCGGCCTCGGATCACGCGCGAGCGCCCGCGACGCGACCGGCAGGCCCACCAGCGGCGCCACGGCGACGTTCCGGAGCGCCCACAGCGCCAGGAACAGGAACGGCAGGGTGACGATCAGATCGCGCCGGCTCACGCCGTTCCGGCCCCGTGCGACCGCCCACACGAACACGCCGATCCACAGGGCGAGGGCGAGACCGAAGATCTCGCGGAAGTCGGGCGACTGCCACTCGACGATGTGGGAGAGGATGTCACCGCGCGCCAGGAGGGCGATCGGGAACAACACGAGCTCCGCCCCGTACGGATTCGCGAACACGACGACGAACGCGATCGCGGCGCCCACCAGCAGGGTCCGCTCCCGCGCCTCCCATGGCCGTCGGTGGTCGACCCAGCCTCCCAGCAGATGGAGCGCCAGGTACGCGAACCCCAGGGCGAACGAACCGTGCACGTTCGCCCACAGCCAGAACAGGATGGGGAGCACGACGAGCGGGTGTCGCCCCACGGCCGAGTCGGGCACCTCCACGACCCAGAGCAACACGACGAGGAACAGCACGCCGATGACAAGGGGTCGGGCGGACCACAACGTGAAGACACCGGCGAGTGCGGCGATGGTGAGGCCGCACGCCACCCGTCGGCTCCGGGCCAACCGCAGCGAGAGGCGGAACGCCAGCACCGCGACCGCGGCTCCGACGAGACCCGACAGGACGCGAATCCCGAACGGCCCGACGAGGCGGTCGATGCCTCCGTACGTCAGCTCTGCCAGCCACGACTGCGCGACCCAACGGTGGCCGGGCGCGGTGTAGGAGAAGACGTCGCCGTGGGGGATCCCATGGTCGAGGATCCACTCTCCCGTGCGCAGATGCCAGAAGAACGAGTTGTCCGACAGCCGTTCGAGGCCGACGATCCAGCCGAAGAGCCCGAACAGGACGGTGAGCAGCGTGACCAGCCCCCGCCCGTCGTCGAGCGAGGCCGGCTCCGCCGGGGAAGGTGCCGTGTCGGTCGCGCGGGGGTCGCCGCCTGCGCCGCCCGCCGATCGCGGGGGCGCAGCGGTGACCGACATCACAGACTCCGCTGGATCTGGATGATCGCGGGGCCGATGATGACCACGAAGATCGACGGGAAGATGCAGAACACCAGCGGGAAGAGCATCTTCACGGGAGCCTTCTGCGCCTGCTCCTGGACCTTGAGCCGGCGGTGGACGCGCATCTCCTCGGCCTGCGAGCGCAGGAGCCGGGAGATCGAGACACCGAAGGTGTCGGCCTGCAACATCGCCATGATGAAGTTGCGCAGCTCGGGCACGTCGGTGCGGGTCGCCATCGCCCGCATCGCGTCGGAGCGAGTCGACCCGATGCGCACTTCATGGAGCATGCGCCGGAACTCGTCGGACAGCGCGCCCGGGATGGCGATCGTCGTGCGGTCGAGCGCCTGCTCGAAGCCGAGACCGGCCTCGACCGAGATCACCAGCAGGTCGAGGATGTCGGGGAGCTTGCGGCTGATGTCCTTCTGGCGTTCCTCGATCTTGCGGTTCAACAGCACGTCGGGGTACATGAACGACACACCCCAGAGGATCGCGATCGCGACAAGACCCATCATCCCGGAGAACTTCAGGCCCACCAGGATGAGCGGAGCCCACACCACGACCGACACGATCCCGAGCAGCTTCATCACGAGGATCTTGTCGACGTTCAGGCTCGGAGGATTCCCCGCGAGCACGAGCTTCTGCGCGATCCCCTCCCCGAAGCCGGCCGGCGTGAACCGCCGTGCCACTCCACTCAGGCCGTCGAGCAGGGGCTCGATGACCCGCTCGCTGACGGGCGCGAGCATCTCCTGGTCGCGCACGTCCTGGATCTGGTAGCCCTCGAGGCGGCGCAGGGATTCCCTCACCTCCGCACGCTCTGTCGTCACCGAACCGATGACGAACGTCAGCGAGGCGACGGACGCGCCGATCACGACCGCGATCATCAATGGAGTCATGTCATACCTCGATCGCGAGGATCTTCTTGAGCCAGATGAAGCCGAAGAAGCACATCACCGCGGAAACCACGATCGCGAGGATGCCCATCGACGACGAGAACAGGATGGAGATGTAGTCCGGCCGCACGACGTAGAGCACGCCTGCGAACGCGACGGGGAAGACACCGAGGACGATCCCGGAGAACCGACCCTCGGCGGTCAGGGCCTTGATCTCGTGGCGAATGCGTTCGCGCTCGGTCATCGTGTTGGCCACGGTGTCGAGCAGCTCGGCAAGGTTCCCGCCGACTTCGCGCTGGATCCGGATCGCCATGACCGCCCACATCAGGTCGACGCTCGCCATCCGGTTCGCCGAGTCCTCGAGCGCATCCTCGATCGGCCGACCGAGGCGCGACTCGGTGAACACCCGCTGAAGCTCTCGCCGCGCGGGCTCTGCTGCTTCGTTGGCCACCGCCTCGAGACCCTGCGCGAACGAGAAGCCGGCCCGCATCGAGCCCGCGAGCAGGTTCAAGATGTCGGGAAGCTGGGTCTGGAAGTCCCGCAAGCGCTTCTTCCGGCGACGGTGCAGGAACGCGATGGGAAGCACCGCGATCAACACGACCAGGATCAGCGCGGCCGCGGGCCCCCCCAGGAGCACGCCGAGGAGCAGACCGAGAAACATCGTGGCGAGGTAGACGAACAGCGCCTCGGGTGGGCGCAGCGGGAGCTCGGCCTGTTCGAGCGCGTTCTCGGTGCGTTCGAGGAGTCCGGCGCGATCGGCGATGCGGCCGGTGATGCCGACCATCCGCTGCATCACCTTGCTCTCGGCCATGTTCTGGTCGGACTTCTCGCGCTGGAGCGCGTCTTCGACCTGCTGGGCAGGGTCGGGCGTGAGCTCACCCAGTCGCTGCTCGATCGACGCCCGCGAGCTCCCCTGGATGAAGATCATCGCGATGCTGAACCCGAGCACCCCGACGGTCGCCAGCACGGCGAGGACGAGGATCGTGGTGTTGGCTGCCGCGAGCGTCATCGCGTTGCTCCCCGCCGTCCGACCGTCGTCGGCTGGTTGTTGGCGAACAGCGACGGGTCCAGCGAGATGCCGTAGTCGGCAAGGCGCTCCGAGAAGGACGGCCGGATCCCGTTGCTCTTGAGGTTGCCGCGGAACTTGCCGTCCTCGTCGATGCCGGCGGCGAAGTCGAACGAGTAGATGTCCTGGAGCACGACGACGTCGCCCTCCATGCCCATCACTTCGCTGACCTGCACCACACGACGGGAGCCGTCACGGAGGCGCTGGAGGTGGACGATCACGTCGAGCGCGGACGACATCTGCTCCCGGATCACCCGCACCGGCAGGTCCATGCCCGCCATGAGGGTCATCGTCTCGATGCGGGACAACGTGTCCCGGGGGGAGTTGGAGTGCACCGTGGTGATCGAGCCGTCGTGACCGGTGTTCATGGCCTGGAGCATGTCGAGCGCTTCCCCACCACGAACCTCACCGACGACGATGCGGTCGGGACGCATGCGCAGGGCGTTGCGGACGAGGTCGCGGATGCGCACTTCGCCCTTGCCCTCGATGTTCGGTGGTCGCGCCTCGAGGGGCAGGACGTGGTCCTGGTGGAGCTGGAGCTCCTTCGCGTCCTCGACCGTGACGATGCGCTCGTCGGTCGGGATGAAGCTCGAGACGACGTTGAGCATGGTCGTCTTCCCGGTGCCGGTACCACCGCTCACGACCATGTTCAGCCGGCCCCGCACGCAGAGCTGCAGGAACTGCGCAACCTGCGGCGTGAAGGAACCGAACCGGATCAGGTCGTCGACCTGGTAAGGGTCGGCGGCGAACTTCCGGATCGTGAGGAACGGTCCGCCGATCGACAGCGGGTGGACGATCACGTTCACACGGGAGCCGTCCGGCAGGCGCGCGTCGACCATCGGGTTGGCTTCGTCGACTCGACGGCCGACCTGGCTCACGATCTTGTCGATGATCCGCCGCAGGTGCGTCTCGTCGACGAAGCGCACCTCCGTCCGCTCCAGGCGTCCCGACCGCTCGACGTAGATCCGGTCCGGACCGTTCACCATGACTTCGGTGAGTGTCTCGTCTCGCAGGAGCTGGTCGATCGGCCCGTACCCGAGCACGTCGTCGGTGACCGAACGCACGAGCTGCTGGCGCTCGGCACCCGTCAGCGCGAGCCGCTCCTGGGCGAGGGCGCGGTGCAGTTGCTCGTCGACTTGGCGCCGCAGGTCGCTCTCCTGCACGCGCTGGTCGAACAGGAGGGGCCCCAGCTCGTGGATCACGAACTGGTGCATCTTCTGACGGAGCTCCTCGAGCGCCTGCTCGCGCTGGCTGCTCGTGGGGCCGCGGTCCTGCCACCGCGTGGTCTGCGGCTGTGTCTGTGTCATCGCTCGCCGTCCCTCACGTCCTGCTCGCTACGGTCGGTGCTCATCTCATCCGCGCTCTTTGCGCTTCTTCCGCTTCTTGTCGGTGACGCCCGCCTCCGGGCCCATCAACGCTTCGGCAATCCGCTCCATCGCACGCGAGACGGGCGCTCTCGGCTCCTCCAGGAGGACGGGCACACCCGCGTTCACCGACATCGGCACCGCGAGATCGTCGGGCACGGGGAACTCGGCGGTCATGCCGAGCACGTGCTCGATCTCCTTCACGTCGAGCTTCACCTTGGCGTTCGCGTGGTTCAGGACCAGGCGGAGCTTCGGCCCCGCGATGGCATGGAGATCGAGCATCTGCATGCCGATCTTGAGGTTCTTGATGCTCGGGATGTCCATGCTCCCCACGAGGAGGACGTCGTCGGCGGCCTCGATCATCGCGAGCACGTAGTCATTGACGAGGGAGGGAAGGTCGACGATCACGTAGGCCGCGACTTCTTGCAACGCGGCGCAGATGTTCACCATCTCGCCCGGGAGCATGGCGTCGGTCGGCATGGACTCGATCGGCGCCGGAAGGACCAGCAGGCCGGTCCGCTCGTGGCGATTGGCGAGCGTCTGCACGAGCTCCAGGTCGCCGTACTGCGCGGCCGCGGCCGCGTCGAGGACGGTGTTCTGGGGCGCCAGACCGAGCATCACGGCCACGTCCCCGTACTGCAGGTCGGCGTCGACCAGCACCACCGGATCCTCGGAACGCGCCGCCATGGCGACGGCGACGTTCACCGCGATGGAGGTCTTGCCCACACCACCCTTCGGCGAGAAGAGCACGATCAAACGCCCCGGGGACCGGGTGGTCCGGGCCGGAACCGTCGTCGCCGGACGGACCGTCAGGCTGCCAGCGAGGAGCTCGCCGACCCGGTCCACCGACTGGTGGAGGCTGGCCTCGCCGCCGAGCACAACCGCGTCACGCGCACCGGCGCGCAGCGCCTGCTGCAAGACCTCGGTCGTGAGCTCGGCGACGGCGAACACCGCCCCGATCTCCGGATACTCACCGGTGAGCCGGTGGACGTGCTGGAACCCCATCGGGCTCACGAATCCCGGACCGAACACCGCCACGAGGGCACGCCCGGACTGGACGCCCTGTGCGAGCTCCTCGATCGACTCGTACTGCGTCGCGCCCGACAGCTCGAGCGCGAGGCGCGTCCGAGTCGAGAAGTCGGGCTCGACGACAGCGACGTCGAAGCTGGCGGTCTCGATGCCGCCCGCGATCGTGGCGTGGGACTCCACTGGGCTCAGGAGGCCTTGGCCGGCGCGGCGGGCGTAGATGTTGGCTGGCGAGCGTCAGGCGAGAGCAGCACGAGGTAGATCCCGCCCGATCCGCCGTTGTTGGCGGCGATGATCTGGAGCGCCTGTTCCGGTGTGACCTCGAACGTGAGCAGCCCCGCGTTGGTCGCGGCGGGTGCCGTGGTGTCGCCCTCGGCGACGGCCGCCTGCTGGTCGAGGGTGGACGCACCCACGGCCAGCACCTTCACGTTCCGCAGCATGTAGACGGTCTGTGGAACATCGCCCACGTTGACCGTCGTCGCGATGTCCACGTGGTCGCCCGGGGCGATCTGGTTCGCCACGCCGCGTTGGGTGTCGACCGACACCGACACGGCCACCAGGTTCTCCGACTGGATCGCGTTTGCGAACGTCGATCCCGCACCCTCGTCGCGCGACACGAAGGTCTCCGCGGTGATGAACTGCTTGGTGTCGATTCGGCTCGCGGCGACCTTGTCTTGGAGGTCGTCGGAGCTCGTCACGATCGACGGTGGCACGGAGCTCTTGGCCACGCGCTCTTCGCGCACGAGGCCCACGCTCAGCGCCTCGGCGCCGGTCGTACCCTTGGCGATGTCCGCCGTGGCGACGAGCGCCTTGACGAACCCTGCGTCTTCCTGTGCTCGCTGATCCGCGCCCGACGCGTACATGTACACGCCGACCCCGGCGAACAGAGCGAGCATGATGGCTGCCGCGGCCATCAGCGTGCGGCGATTGGACACCGTTAACTCCCCTCACAGACCGAACCGGATCCTGTGTGGATCGTCGGCCCGCGTCGCGGTGGCCTTGAGGGGCGATCTCGCAGCCCGGATCACCCGCCGGAGCGGGCGGATCCGGTTGTAGGAGCTGGGGTTCAGGCCTCCTCGACGGGAGGCGTCTCCTCGGCATCGAGGACCACTTCGGCCGCGGTCGGAGGGATCTCGACGGGCACGCTGTCATCGGCGGGAACCGTGTCATCCGCGGGAACGGCGTCATCCGCGGAAACCATCGCGGCGGCGTCGGCGGCGTCGGCCTGCTCCTCGTACTCCGGGCCGATGTAATTGCCCTGCTCGTCGAACGCGTGCTCGCCGAAGTGCTCCTGGTACTCGGCGGAGACCACCCCGCCCTCCGCGGCCTGCTTGATCGACAACGAGATGCGGCGGCGGTCGAGGTCGACGTCGATGATCTTCACCCAGAGCTCCTCGCCGGGAGTGACGACCTGCTCGGGCGCCTCGACGTGGTGGACAGCCATCTCCGAGATGTGGACGAGTCCCTCGATGCCTTCACCCACCTGCACGAACGCGCCGAACGGGACGAGCTTCGTGACCCGCCCGTAGACGAGCTCCCCCACCTCGTGGCTGCTCGCGAACTCGTGCCACGGGTCCTGCTGGGTGGCCTTGAGCGACAGGGAGATCCGCTCGCGCGACAAGTCGACGTCGAGCACCTGCACGGTGACCTCGTCCCCCACCTGGACCACCGAGCTCGGGTGGTCGACGTGCTTCCAGGAGAGCTCCGAGACGTGCACGAGCCCGTCCATCCCCCCGAGGTCGACGAAGGCCCCGAAGTTGACGACCGACGACACCACCCCCGAGCGCACCTCGCCCGGCTTGAGGTTGGCCAGGAACTCGTCCCGCTGCTCGCGCTGGGTCTCCTCGAGGAAGGCGCGACGTGACAGCACCACGTTGTTCCGGTTCTTGTCGAGCTCGATGATCTTGCACTCGATCTCACGGCCGACGAACGGTTGGAGGTCGCGGACACGACGGAGGTCGACGAGCGAGGCCGGCAGGAACCCTCGCAGCCCGATGTCGAGGATGAGCCCACCCTTGACCACCTCGATGACGGGCCCCTTGACGATCCCGTCCTTCTCCTTGATCTCTTCGATCGTGCCCCACGCGCGTTCGTACTGCGCGCGCTTCTTCGAGAGGATGAGGCGGCCGTCCTTGTCCTCCTTCTGGAGGACAAGGGCCTCGAGCTCGTCGTCGAGCGAGACGATCTCGTTCGGATCGACGTCGTTGCGGATGGAGAGCTCGCGGGAGGGGATGACGCCCTCGGACTTGAAGCCGATGTCGAGCAACACCTCGTCGCTGTCGATCTTGACCACGCGACCGGTGACGATGTCGCCGTCGTCGAATTCCACGATGGTGGCGTCGACGGCGTCGGCGAACGACTGGCCGCCCAGGTCGTCGAGCACGACGAGGCCGCCCTCACCACCTTCGTCCGGTGCACCCTCGTCCGGCGCACTCTCGTCCGGTGCACTGGCGGCGGCTGCGTCCGTGGCGGCCTCGGCCGCGTCTGCATCTTCCGGGGCGGACGGCACGGCCGCCTCCCCGCCGTCCTCGGGGACGGAGGCGACCTCGGTCGCTTCCGTCACGTCCTGCTCCGACAACCTGGCTCCTCGTCCGACGATGACACACGCGACCGGACGGGCGCGAAACACCCCGACGGCGCGCGACGCGGGCCTCGGGTCCGAGGCCGCACCACAGGCTACAGAATTCCCTTCGCGGACGGCGAGTGCGGTGACTGCTCGAGCTCCCGCGCGGTGAAGCAGGTGGTCCACAGGTCGAATTCGCGGTCCTCGCCGGTGCTGTTGCGCAGCTGGGCGCGCTCGTACATGACGCCGGTAGCCGGATCGGGTGGGCACCCAGTTGACGGAGGGTTGAAGGGCCGACCGCCCCCATGCTCCTAACCTGACCCGATGCGCCGCAGCCTGTTGCTCCTCCTTGCCGCCGCCACGCTGCTCGTCGCGACCGGGTGCCTGAACGGCCGTTACCCGGACTCCGCGCTCACGAGGATCAGCCCCGAGTGCCGGATCCTGAACTCGCTCGCGCCCGGCCTGACGAATCTGCTCAAGGATGCGAACGACACGCCGGGTGTCGAGCTGGCACCCGAGAAGACGGACCCTCCGTGGGACACGATCGTCCCCAAGCCCGAGGAGTCCTGTTACCGCAGCATCGAAGGCCAGCGCTGGTGGCGGGACTTCTACTGCTTCTTCGGCAAGTGCGGATTCGCGGCCGTCCCGGGCACGAGCCGTCACGGTCTCGGGCGTGCGGTCGACTTCGAAGGCGCCGGCGGCAAGGAGCTGACCTTCAGCGACCCGGGCTACCAGTGGCTCGTCCAGAACGCCGCCAAGTACGGGTTCCACCACCCCGCCTGGGCCGAGCCGGGCGGATCGAGCCCCGAGCCCTGGCACTGGGAGGGCTAGCGAGGTCGCGCGGCTATTTCGCTACCGCCCAGTTGGGGCCGAAGCCGACGTCGACGACGAGGGACACGCGCAGCTCGCACACGTGCTCCATCACGTCCCGCACGATGATCTCGGTGGCGTCGCGTGCGTCCAACGGCACCTCGAGCACAAGCTCGTCGTGCACGGTCAGGAGCATGCGCGCGTCCGACGCTGCGGCTTCGAGCGCGTGGTCGAGCTCGATCATCGCGAGCTTGAAGATGTCGGCCGCCGACCCCTGCACGGGCGCGTTCTGGGCCATGCGCTCGCCCATCTGGCGGATCCGGAAGTTGTCGGATGCCAGCTCGGTGATCTGGCGACGGCGACCGAAGATCGTCGTGGTGTATCCCCGCTCCTTCGCCTCCTTCACCGTGCGCGCCATGAACGCGGCGACATTGGGGAAGCCCTCGAAATAGGCGTCGAGGATCTCCGCCGCTTCACCGGTGGGGATGCCGAGGCGCTGGCCGAGCCCGTATGCCTCCATCCCGTACGCCAAGCCGTAGTTGACGACCTTCGCGAACCGGCGCTGCGCTTCGCCGACCTCGGACTCTGGCATGCCGAACACCGTCGCCGCGGTGGCGGTGTGCACGTCGGCGCCGCGCTCGAACGCGTCGATGAGGCCGGGATCGTCGGCGAGGTGCGCGAGCACCCGCAGCTCGATCTGCGAGTAGTCGGCGGTCAGCAGACCACATCCCGGCGGCGCGATGAACGCCCGGCGCATCTCGCGCCCGTCAGCGGTGCGGACGGGAACGTTCTGCAGGTTGGGCGCCTCGCTCGAGATTCGTCCCGTGGTCGTGTCGGTCTGCTTGAGCGTCGCGTGCACCCGGCCGTCCTTGCGGATCAGCGCGGGGAGCGCATCGGCATAGGTGCTGCGGAGCTTCTCTACCTCGCGGTACCGGAGGAGGTCTTCGACGATCGGGTGGTCGTCGACCATCTTCTGGAGTGAGTCGGCGTCGGTCGACGGCCCGGTCTTCGTCTTCTTGACCGGCGTGAGCCCGAGCTTCTCGAACAGGACGGTGCGGAGCTGCGGCGTCGAGTTGACGTTGAAGTCCATGCCCGCGTGGGCGTGGATGCGCCGCACGAGCGCCTCGCACTGCCCGGCCAGCTCCGCGCGGAGCCCGTCGAGGAACTCCCGGTCGATGAGGATGCCGGCGTCCTCCATGCGGGCGAGGACTCGCACCAGCGGCCGCTCGAACCGCTCGTAGAGGTCGGTGAGCTCCCGGGCCGCGAGCGCGTCCGACAGCGTCGCGGCGAGCCGCAGCGCCACGACCGCGCGGCGGCCTGTCCGCTCGATCCCGAGGTCGCCGTCGAGATCCAGCGTGCCCGGCTCGACGTCCGGCGATTCGACCTCGATCGACAGGAAGCGCGGCGCGAGGTCATCGAGCAGGTACTTCCCCTCACCCGGATCGAGGAGGTATGCCATCACCGCGGTGTCGTGCCGAAGCGAGCGGATGTCGATGCCCAGGCCGTGCATCAGCTCCTTGGCGCGGTGCGCGACGAGCGGCGGACCGTCGGAGGCGAGCAATGCGACGAGGGCGTCGTGCACGGATGGTGCCCCGACGAGCACTCCGTCGAAGTACGCCGCTCGCTCCTCACCGTTCGCCCCCCACGCCACTCCGAGCGCCGCCAGCGCGCTCGTGACCGGCACCCCTTCCCACCGTGGTTCGAGCGCGTAGGGCGCGTCCGCGGTCGCGAGCACCTCGAGCATCTCCAGCACCGCACCTTCGTCGCGGAGAACCGCGGCGTCGACCTCCAGGGTGTCCGCTTCCGTCGCGGCCGACGTCTCCCCCACCGCTTCGAGCAGGCGGGGCATGAGCGTGCGGAACGCGAGCTGGTCGAAGAGCGTGCGGACCTGTTCACGGTCCCACGCGCCCTGCCGAAGTGAGTCCGGCGCGACGTCGAGCTCGAGGTCGCGGCGCAATCGCGACATCGTGCGGTTCAGGAAGACCCGGTCCCGTGCGTCGCCGAGGTTCTGGCGCTGTTTGGGGGGTAGCTCGTCGAGATGCTCGAAGATCCCTTCCAGGTCGTCGTAGATGGAGATCAGCTTCGACGCCGTCTTCTCGCCGATGCCGGGGACGCCCGGCAGATTGTCGGACGGGTCTCCGCGCAACGCGGCGTAGTCCGGATACTGCGAGGCGGTCACACCGCACCGCTCGAGGATCCCGGCTTCGTCGTAGAGGACGTAGTCCGAAACGCCCCGCCGGTTGTACAGCACCTTGACGTGGGGGTCGGCGACGAGCTGGTAGCTGTCGCGGTCGCCGGTCACGATGATCGTGTCGATTCCCGCCGCCGCCGCCCGGGTCGCCAGCGTCGCGATCACGTCGTCCGCTTCGACCCCCTCGACTTCGACGAGCGGGACGTGCAGCGTCTCGATCACCTCGCGGATCAAGGGGAGCTGCGGGACGAAGATGTCCGGCGTCTCCTTGCGGTTCGCCTTGTAACTCTCGTCGAGGTCGTCGCGGAACGTGCGGCCGGGGGCGTCGAGGACCACGGCGAGATAGTCGGGTTGCTCGTCGGCGAGCACTTTCACGAGCATCGACGTGAACCCGTACACCGCGTTCGTGATCGTGCCCGAGGGGGTCGCGAGGTCCGACGGCAAGGCGTAGAACGCCCGGAACGCCAGCGACAGCCCGTCGAGGAGCAGCAGCTTCCGCACGTCCCGGATCGTAGGGCGCACCACGGAGTCGGCCCGGGCCCGATGGTGGACGGTCTAAGGGGTCAGGTCACCCTCGAGGACGCGGCGCGCCACCTCGTCGACCCGCACGCGGCTCGACATCGCGTGCCGCTGGAGAAATCGCCACGCCTCCTGCTCGGTGAGACCGCCGTCGTCCATGAGCCGGCCCTTGGCACGATCGAGCAGCTTGCGCCCTTCGAGTCGGGACTGGAGGTCGACGACGTCGGCTTCCAGCGCGGCCAGCTCCTGGAACCGGCCGAGCGCGATCTCGATCGCCGGCAGGAGGTCGCTCTTCTGGAACGGCTTCACGAGGTACGCGAGCGCACCGGCGTCGCGCGCTTCTTCGACCAGCTCCCGCTGCGAGAACGCGGTGAGGATCAGCACCGCAGCCAGGCGCTCGCCGGCGATGACGCGAGCAGCCGAGAGGCCGTCGACCCCCGGCATCTTGATGTCGAGGATCGCGAGGTCGGGCTCCAAGCGGCGGACGAGCTCGATCGCCTCGTCGCCCCGGCCGGTCTCCCCCACCACGTCGTAGCCCTCCTCCGCGAGGAGCTCCTTCACGTCGAGACGGATGATGGCCTCGTCTTCGGCGACGACGACCCGCGTCGGTTGCGCGGGGCCGCGGGGCGGCCCGAGCCGTTGGTTCGCCACACTGGCCCCCCGGTCAGCGAGCGGACAGCTCGGCGGAGATGCGATCGAGGAGCGCGTCCTGCTCGGCTTCGAGCTCGCGCACGGTGCTCAGCAGCGAGTCTCGGTGCCGGCCCAGCGTGTCGGTGTGGCGCCGCGCGTCCCGAGCCTCGACGTCGGCGAGCGGCGTCTCCGCGACCAGCGCGCGGAGTCGGGCCTCCTCGGCCTCCTCCTCCAGGAATGTGAGCTGCTCCTCGGTGACCGCGAGCTCGGCGCGCACCCGCTTGAGTCGCTCGCTCACGTCGACGAGTCGCCGCTGGTGGATGGACTCCGACATGGACGAAGTGTATGGCGGGTCGTCGCCTCGGAATGCGGGAAACAGGGGTCGCCCCGCGCCGGGATTCAAGGGGGAACCGGCGCGCGCCGACAGAGGAGGACCGCCCGTGCCACCAGCTCTGGTGCTTCATCCGCCTTCCTACTCATTCGAGTGCAGTGGACCCACGCCGTCGCAGATCACGTCGGACATCGTTGCGGGCACGCATCGGTGTCGTCGCGGTGTTGGTCGCCTCGACGATCGCGGGGGCAGCGATTCCAACGCCCGCCGCGAGCGCGGCCGAGGGTGACCGGCGCGACGCGCAGACCCTCGCCGAGGAGCGCCTCGAGGCCGCCCGCGCCCAGGCCCTCGAGGTGTTGCAGCAACTCGACGCTGTCCGCACGGAGCAGGCGACGGTGGAAGCCGAGATCGCGGAGGCAACGCGACAGATTCCGATCCTTCGTGCACGCGCCGCCGAGCTGAAGGAGTTGGTGAAGCAGCGCGCGGTCATCTTGTACCGGAGCGGTGGTGGTACCGACCTGACCCAGCTCGTGGACGCCGACTCCGCGCTCGAGCTGGCGCGCGCCTCGCACTTCACGAGCACCGTCGAAGACCACGACCTCACGCTTGCCGCGGAGCTGCGCGACACCGCGACGAAGCTCGCGGCGCGCGAGGCTGAGCTGCGGTCGCGACGGGAGGAGCTCACCGCGCTCGAGGCCAAGATCGTGCCCTTGGCGGATCTGCTCCAACGCCGCCTGGTCGCGGCGACCGCCGCGTACCAGAAAGTCAGTGCAGCGCTCGCATTCCAGCGGGTCGCAGGGAACGCCGCGCTCGTCACGACCGACGCCACGCGCTGCCCGGTGAACGGCTTCGTCGTCTTCACGGACGACTTCGGCACGCCCCGTCCCGGAGGCGAGACGCACGAGGGGATCGACATGCCCGCGGTTCCCGAGACGCCGGTGGTGGCGGTCACCGCGGGCGTGATGCGCCACGACCTCAGCCCACGGGGCGGCAACGGCGCGTGGCTCGTCGGGTTCGACGGAGTCGGGTATTACTACGCGCACTTCTCCCGCTACGAGGGCGGCGAGCGGCTCGTCGCGCCGGGCGACGTGATCGGCTACGTCGGCACGACGGGCGTCACGACCGGACCCCATCTCCACTTCGAGGTTCACCCCGCGGGCATGGGCACCGGAGCGATCGACGGCTTCGCCATCCTCCTCGGCCTGTGCTCGCAGGAGATGGCACTTCCTCGCGGGTAACGTCTTCCGTCGAGCCCGGATGGCGCAATCGGCTGACGCGGTCGGCTCAAAACCGACTGTCCGCGAGGACGTGTGGGTTCGAATCCCACTCCGGGCACCGCGTTGCAGCAGGTCAACGGCTCCCGAGACAACGTCGTAGGGCACCCTGGTCACGAAATGGTCACGGGCGACGACAAGGCTTCATCGCGATCGAGCGTGTGCGGACACGAACAGAGCTGGGCGCTCCGTTGCCGGCGCCGCGCTGGTCGCGATCCCGTGGCGCTCGCGATCGCGGCCAATCACGCCCTGCGCGGCCCTTCGAGTCTCGACTGAGGACGGTCACCCGCCGCCGCGGCCGCAGCTCCACCCGCTGAGGGTCGCGCTCGAGACCCGCGGCGAGGCGCTGCTGCTCGGCTCTGGTGAGCTTCGCGTCCGAGTGCAGTCCGAGCCACGTGTAGTACTTCGGTGGCATGGATCCCTCCCGGACCGTCTCGCTCGCCTCGTTCTCGCCGCGCCCACCCTGGGTGCACTCCGAGAAGTTCAACGCCGCTCGGCCGTCCTTGACGTGGTTCGTGATCCACCAAGAGAGTGGCGCCACGTCCTCCCACCAGTACGTGGAGGTCTCATTGCTGTGGCAGTCGTAACAGGCGGCGACAGCGAGGCGGCGGGTCTGGGGGCTGTCCCATGCCGGCTCGTTCCGAGCAGACGGGTTGTCGACGCGATACGGCACGAGTTGGATGAGGCCGAACCCGAGCGCGGCGATCCCCACGATCAGCAGCAGGATGAACCTTCGCGAACGGTTCCGTAGAGGATGTGCCACTGGACCTGATTCTCCTCGGTGTGATGGGCGAATGGATGGAGGACATGGCACTGGGCGTGATGCGCACACTGCTGGCTCACCGAGCCGAGCAACAGCCCGACGAAGCCTCCCCGCCCGCGTGAACCGACGACGAGGAGGTCGGCTCCCTCCGCCGCCTCGACGAGCCCCATCGCGACGGGCTCCCGCTCGAGTCGCGCATCGAACTCGACATTGTCGAGGTCGGCCCGCGCGACCGCGCCGTCGAGCACGGCTTGGGCCTCGTCGACGAGCGCCGAGTCGAGCTCCGCCACGGGGAAGTCCCCCATCACGGGATAGGTGTATGCGTGGACGATGTCGAGATGCGCACGGCGAAGGCGCGCCTCTCCGGCTGCCCACGCGAGGGCGGCGTCGGCGGGCTCCGAGCCGTCAACACCAACAACGATCCGACTCATCGCTCTCCTCACGGAATCCCGACGTTAACGCGGTCGTCTGCATTCTCGGGATGGTCCCCGCCTGCGAGTAGAGGAAGAGGTCCCGCATCCTGGCCAGCTCGGAGGATCCACTGCTCCAAGGACTTTCGCCTCCCACTCCGGGCACCGCGTCCGTGCAGGCCACAGGCCCCGGGAAGCCAAGTCCCCGACTCTGGAGTCGGGAGTGGTTCCGGGAGTACGCGGACGTGTCGAATGGTGCCGTGACAGCGCGCCGCACAGCCGCCGACCTGCGCCGGCGCGGGCTGTGGCTCGAATGGGCGACCAACGCGTGGAACGCGATGGAGGTCGTCGTAGCCATCGCGCTCGGCATGCAGGCCGGGTCGCTGGCGTTGATCGCGTTCGGCCTCGACTCCGTCGTCGAAATCTTCGCGTCGACCGTCGTCATCCGGAATCTGCACGACGACCGTCACGACCCGGGTGACCGGCGCGTCCATCGGGCGCTGCGTCTGATCGCGGTCGCGTTCTGGGCACTCGCAGCATTCCTGACCGTCTTGAGCGTGCGAGGGCTCATACGTGGGGATCGGCCAGACAGTTCTCCGATCGGCATCGCCTACCTTGGAGTTACGGCGTGCGTGATGTTCGGACTCGCGCGACTCAAGCGCGCAACAGCGAAGGTGCTTGGGAGTGAGCCGTTGCATGCCGAGGCGGCGATGACGTTTCTCGACGGATGTCTCAGCACCAGTGTGCTCGCCGCCCTCGCGCTCAACGCGTCGCTCGGCTGGTGGTGGACCGACCCGATTGCCGCGCTCCTCGTCGCCGCTGCTGCAATCAATGAGGGCATCCGACACTGGCGCGAGTCGGCGCCCCATGCTCTCGAAGCGCGGGACGGCCGGTGATCGAACCGACCCATGTCTCATACGTGTCGGGTCTCATCCAAGACTGGGAGTAGGTGGGCTTTGTGGAGAGGTTCCGTTTCATTAGCCCTCGGTGATCGTGCCGTTGAGTGCCGGACCTGGGCTCGCGTCAGTCGGGATCGCGCCGTCGGCTTCGACATGGGTAGACCGGCTCCGCGGCCCTCCTGCGCACCCAGCACGTCGACAAGCCTCAGTGCACCCATCGACCCACCCTCTTACGCGAATGTCGATCCTCCGCCGGTCGACTCGCAGCCAAAGTTCCGTCGGGCGCACAATCCCGGTGCTGCGACGGCCGCGCGAGTCTCCCGATGTGACCCATCATGGAGCCGTGCCCGACATCCGGCGGTTCCTCCCGCCACCCCCGCAGGTCCCGGGCATAGCAGCGTTACGAGGTTGGCGACGGACCGGGCGCCGTGATGCCGTAGCCGGCATCGCGGTTGCGGCCTATCTGGTCCCGCAGTGCCTCGCGTACGCGCGGCTCGCCGGCCTCGAACCGGTCGCGGGGCTCTGGGCGGCGTTGCCTGCCCTGGTCGTCTATGCGTTCCTCGGCAGCAGCCGGGTCCTCTCGGTCGGGCCGGAAAGCGCCTCGGCGCTACTGGTGGGCTCGGCGGTCGCAACGCTGACCCGCGCGCACGATCTGTCACCCGCGACCGCCGCGGCCGCGTTGGCGCTGGCGGTGGCCATGCTCGCGCTGGTCGGGTGGCTCGCGCGCCTGGGTTTCCTCGCCGATCTCCTCTCCAAGCCCGTGCTGATCGGCTACCTCGCCGGCGTCGCGGTCACGATGATCGTCTCGCAACTCCCGAACATCACCGGGATCGCCTCGGATGACAGCAACACACTTGAGCGGGGGCTCGATGTCGCACGCGGGGTCAGTGACGTCGTCCTCGCGCCGCTGGTGCTCGGGATCGCGGTGGTCGCCGCGCTGTTTCTGCTTCAACACGTCCCGCGGGTACCCGGTCCGCTCCTCGTGGTGCTCGGTGCGACTGCGGTGACCGCGGTGTTCGACCTCGAGCAGCACGGTGTGACCACGGTCGGCACCGTGCCCAGCGGATTGCCCTCACTCGCCTTCCCATCGATTCCGGTCGACGCTTGGCCCGCGGTGTTCGTCGCGGCGACCGGAGTCGTCATTGTCGCGTTCAGCGGGAATGTCCTTACCGGCCGCGCCTTCGCCCGTGGGGCCGATGGGCGCATCGACGCCGACCAGGAGCTCCTCGCGCTCGCAAGCGCGAACGTCACCGCGGGCTTGGCCGGCGGGTTCCCGGTGTCGTCGTCCGACAGCCGCACCGCTCTCGCGGTCGCAGCTGGGTCGTCGAGCCAGCTCACGAGCCTCGCCGCGGCTGCATCGTTGGCCGTCGTACTCGTCGTCGCCGCGCCACTCCTCGAGTCCTTCCCGCTCGCCGCGCTCGCGGGGCTCGTGGTGTACGCCGCCGTCAAGCTGATCGACCTCCGGGAGATACGGCGCGTCCTGGCCTTCCGGCGCAGCGAGGCACTCCTCATGACCGCGGCATTCGTCGGCGTGGTTGCGTTCGACCTCCTCATCGGCATCGGCATCGCGGTCGCGCTCAGCGTCGCCGACCTGTTCCGGCGTGTCGCCCGGGCTCACGACGCCATCCAAGGATCGGTACCCGATCTGGCCGGGCTCCACGACATCGACGACTACCCCGATGCGAAGACCATTCCGGGCTTGGTTGTCTACCGCTACGACGCCCCCCTCTTCTTTGCCAACGCTGAGGACTTCAAAGAACGTGTCCTCGCCGCCCTCAACGCCGAGTCGACTCCCGTCGAGTGGGTCGTGCTCAACATGGAGGCGAACGTTGAGATCGACCTCACCGCGACCGACATGCTCGACGAGCTCATGGCCGAACTTGCCTCACGCGGCATCGTCCTCGCCCTGGCGCGCGTCAAGCAGGACCTGGCCCTGTACCTCGAGCGTGCTGGTCTCCTCCAGCGAATCGGCAACGACCACGTGTTCCCCACGCTGCCGACCGCGCTCGAGGCCTTCCGCGCTCGGCCCCGCCGCCGCGAGTGACAGCCGCATCATGCCGGCAGAGGTAGTGAGAAGGATCCGGCGCGTGCCACCGAGCGTCGCACGTCAGCTCAGGTCAGCGGGCCGGACCGTGAGCACGGGGCAGCGCGCTTGGTGGACGACCCCCATCGCGACGCTCCCGAGCGCCACCCGCGCCAGGCCGCTGCGGCCATGAGTGCCCATCGCGATCATTGACACCGAGAGGCTCCGCGCGAGATGGAGGATCTCGCCCTGGGCGTGGCTGCTCCACAAGGCGCACGCCTTCACGCTCGGCAACTCAGGTCGGAGACGCTCGACGACGGTGTCCAGGAACCGATAGGGGGCCTGGATACTCTCGA
This sequence comes from uncultured Actinomycetes bacterium, assembly GCA_963775795.1. Taxonomy (GTDB): domain Bacteria; phylum Actinomycetota; class Acidimicrobiia; order IMCC26256; family DASPTH01; genus CAVZKC01. The sequence continues at coordinate 40,857 of CAVZKC010000004.1, forward strand.
CGTCGAGGGGATGGAAGACCTCCGTCAGCCACAGCTCGAGGCCGAGGCCCTTGGCCCACTCGGCTGCGGGGTCGAGAATGGCGTTCGAGGTGGCCGACTCGTCAACGCAGGCGAGCATCCGGTCCTCATCAGCGGGCCACTCCGCAGCGCAGTGCGGACCGACCAGCACGAACGGAACGGAAACCTCGCGCAGGAGCTCCTCGGCGACACTGCCGAGGAGCGCGTGACCCACCCGGCCTCGCCCGTGGGTCGCCATACAGAGGGCGGGCTCCGACACCTGTTCGACCACGCCTCCGATTGCCGCGGGAACGTCGCTTGCGTCGACGATCTCGATACGGGCGTCGAAGCCGCCGTCCCGCGTCGCGCGCTCCAGATCACGCTCGGATTGCTCGCGAAGTGAAGACACCGCGACCAGCAATACCTCGGCACCCAACCGGCTCGCGAGCGCAGCCGCGATCGGCGCGGCCCGTTCCGCCTGGGCCGAGCCATCGAGCGGCACAACAATGGTCTTGGCCATGATCGCTTCGGTCGGTCAGCCGCGCGCCGCGGCGTGTCCGTGCCCCCGCTGGGGGAAATGCTCAATCGTCGCGTCGGACCCGGGGAAGAACAGCCCTTCGTGGCCGTCATCGCTCCACCGCACCAACCATGGCGGCGCACCGTCGTCACCGCGGACCTCCAGGACCTCCGCGTCCCGGTCGGGATCGGCCACGCGATGGCCCTTGATCACTAGCCGATCACCCACTGCTGCACGCATCTTCGGCCCTCCTGTTACTCGTGACTCGCGGCTCCGCTTCGAGACACAAGCACGACGACGGCCGCGCCGACAGGGCCGAACGTCACGATCCGGCGAGGAACCTGCGAACTTGGGGAGGACTTGGCACCCCGACAAAGGTGCCGAGTGGCCCTGGCCCGGGGATCCGCCGGCTGGTCCACTCGCCGTCAAGGGCGAATGCACAATCCTCCATCCGGCCGGAGGTCAGGACCGACGACCACCCGACGAATCGGGACGTGCCGCCGGGATGATGACAACCGGGCACTGGGCGTGATGCGCACACTGCTGGCTCACCGAGCCGAGCAACAGCCCGACGAAGCCTCCCCGCCCGCGTGAACCGACGACGAGGAGGTCGGCTCCCTCCGCCGCCTCGACGAGCCCCATCGCGACGGGCTCCCGCTCGAGTCGCGCATCGAACTCGACATTGTCGAGGTCGGCCCGCGCGACCGCGCCGTCGAGCACGGCTTGGGCCTCGTCGACGAGCGCCGAGTCGAGCTCCGCCACGGGGAAGTCCCCCATCACGGGATAGGTGTATGCGTGGACGATGTCGAGATGCGCACGGCGAAGGCGCGCCTCTCCGGCTGCCCACGCGAGGGCGGCGTCGGCGGGCTCCGAGCCGTCAACACCAACAACGATCCGACTCATCGCTCTCCTCACGGAATCCCGACGTTAACGCGGTCGTCTGCATTCTCGGGATGGTCCCCGCCTGCGAGTAGAGGAAGAGGTCCCGCATCCTGGCCAGCTCGGAGGATCCACTGCTCCAAGGACTTTCGCCTCTACAGGGCGGATCGCCGTGGCGGTACCTTCCCAAGCATGAGCGCCGATCGGACGGACCTGAGACCCACCGGGCGCTCGCCGCGACACTCTTCCTCCTTCGCCATCGGTCGCATCGCGGGAATCGAGATCCGGGTCCACTGGACGTTCTTCCTGCTCGTTGCGCTCTTCGCCCTGGGCTCGTCAGGCCCGCGTGGGCCCGGCGTGGTCGCGGGTCTCTTCTGGCTTGTGGTGATCTTCGGATGCGTCGTCGCCCACGAGCTCGCCCACTGCGTCGTCGCTCGCCGCCGGGGCGCGACGGTGCGCGAGATCGTGCTGCTGCCGATCGGTGGCGTCTCGAAGCTGGAGAACCTTCCCGAGTCGCCGCCCGACGAGTTCGCGATCGCGATCGTCGGCCCGGCCGCGAGTCTTTGCATCGCCGGTGCCGCTGCGATCGTTGCCCTCGGAGTTGGCCAGCCGCTCCTTCCGATCGACCTGTACAACGGAGCACTGCTCGCGCGCCTCGTCTGGTTCAACCTCATCGTCGCCGGGTTCAACCTGCTCCCCGCATTCCCGCTCGACGGCGGCCGCGTGTTCCGTGCGCTGCTGGAACGCCGATACGACCTGGAGCACGCCACACGCGTCGCGGCCCGAATCGGGCGAGCCCTCGCAGTCGCGCTGATCGCAGTCGGCGTGCTCGTCAACTTCTGGCTCGTGATCATCGGCGTCTTCGTCTACTTCGGCGCGTCCGCAGAAGAAGCGGCGACCATTGCGCACGTCCGTCTCAGAGGTGCGCACGTTGCAGACGTCATGCTCCTCGAGCCCGTCGTCATCGATCCCGCGACGACGGTCGCCGACCTTCGCGTCCTCGTGCGTCGAACGACACAACGCGCCCTGCCGGTCGTCGGGCCGGGTGGCTATGTCGGTATTGTCGACGCGATGACGCTCGGGCACATCTCGCCAGGGATGATCGCGGCTGAGATCGCGGCGGGCTCGCCGGCACTCTCGCCGAGCGCCAACCTGGAGAGGGAGGCATTTCCTCTCGTCGCGAGCGCGCCGCTACACGCCCTTCCCGTCGTCGACGACGGACACGTCATCGGTTTGTTGCGCTTGGAGGACATCCAGCGGTTGCTCGTCGAACTCGATCACCCGCGAGCTGGACGACACGCTGAGCAGCCCGCATGAAGAAGGTGATCGTCCCACTCGACGGGTCGAAGCTCGCGGAAGCGGCGCTCGCGCCGGCACACGTGCTGGCGGGACGTACGGACGCCGAGCTCGTCTTGGTGACGACTCGCTGGTCGGTCGACGACGTCGAGGAACCGGGCCGGTATCTCGACCAGCAGCGGCGGGAGCTCGATCGACCCGCCGACGCAGTCGTGATCCTCGATCGCGACGCACCGAGTGGGATCGTGCTGGCGACCGACGAACCAGGGGCGCTCGTCTGCATGGCGACCCACGGACGCGGAGGTGTCAAGCGGGCCGTGCTCGGCAGCGTCGCTGAGGCGGTCGTACGCGGCGCGCACTCGCCCGTGCTGCTGGTGGGCCCCGAGGTGTCGCCGCAGTGGTCGTTACCGGAGCACCCGACCCTGCTGCTCGGCATCGACGGATCCGAGCACTCGCTCGCGGTGGTTCCCGCCGCCGTCGATCTGGCGCTCGCGGTCACTGCCCGGGCGCGCATCGTCGATGTGAGCCGCCCACCGGATGTGCTCGCAGTGAGCCGGTTCCGCACCGACGACGTCGACGTGCTCGAAAGCGTTACCACTCGGCTCGGTAGCCATGGTGTGCCCGCTGACTACGAGGTCGTCGATGGCCTCGATGCCGCGGAGACCCTCCTGTCGGAGGCGGCAACGTTGCGCGCCTCGATCATCGTCATCGCGACCCATGGTCGGCGTGGCCTCGCGCGCGCCGCGCTCGGAAGTGTCGCGATGCGCGTCGTGCACGGCGCGCCGTGCCCGGTGCTCGTCGTTCGACCGCAGCCCGGGCCCCCTTCGGAAGCAGTCGATGCCCACCGGGCTCAGGAAGCCCCTGTGCAATCCAACACTGGTCAGGACGGCGGCTCATGAACGGTGAAGTCCGTCCGCGTCGCAACACCGTCGTCTGGGCCTCGATCATCGCCCTGGTCGTCCTCGCGATCGCAGTCGCCGTCGTACTCGTCGCGAGCGGCGAGGGGGATGACGAGAAGGGAAGCAGTACGGGAACCTCGCAGGCAAAGCGCGCGCCGACCTCGACGCCGTCGCTCGACACGTCGACGGCGGTCTGGCCCCTCGAGACGAGCACGATCCGCTACTCCGACCCGGTCACGGCCGCTCGGGGTTTCGCGGTCGACTACGTCGGCTTCCAGGATCCCGTCGTCGGCGAGTTTCGCGCCGGGGACAGCCGGTCGGGGGAAGTGCCCGTCCAAGCCCGTGCTGGTGGCCCGGAGACCACCGTGCTCGTCCGCCAACTCGGTGCCGACGGCACATGGTGGGTGCTCGGCAGCCAGACCGCGAACATCCAGTCGAGCGCTCCGGACGCGCTTGCGACGATCTCGTCTCCTGTGACGGTCCGAGGTACGAGCACTGCCTTCGAGGGAACGGTCAACGTGGAGGTTCGCGAGGACGGGAACACGCAGCCACTGGCACAGACATTCGTCATGGGGGGCGCGAACGGGCAGATGGCGCCGTACGAACAGTCGATCGCATTTCGACAACCCGAGCGAGCGCCGGCTGGTGCGGTGCTGCTGTTCACGATCTCGCCCGAAGACGGGCGCACATCGGAAGCCACCGTCGTTCGAATCAGATTCGCTGCCACCTGACCCCACGGAAGGAGTGCCGATAGCCTCGGGCGATGGACCGCGCCGGAGCGATTCGCGTCTTCCTGCTCGACGACCACGAAGTCGTTCGTGAGGGCGTTCGCGGCGCTGCTCGAAGCCCAGGATGGCATCGAGGTGGTCGGTGAGGCCGGTAGCCGAGAACAGGCCCTCGGGCGCATACCACCGACTCGTCCCGACGTCGCCGTGCTCGACGTGCGCCTTCCCGACGGCAACGGCGTCGAGGTGTGCCGAGAGATCCGATCGAAGCATCCCGAAATCGCGTGCATCATGCTCACGTCGTTCTCCGACGATGAGGCGCTGCTGCAGGCGATCGTGGCGGGGGCTTCCGGGTACCTCCTCAAGCAACTCCGCGGCACCGACATCGTCGACGCGATCCGGCGGGTTGCGCGCGGTGAGTCATTGCTCGATCCCGCGTTGTCGGCGCGCGTGACGGAGCGCCTCCGCCGCCCACCTGAGGAGGACCCACGGCTCGCGCGCCTGACCGGGCAGGAACGCCGCATCTTGATGCTGATCGCCGATGGGCTCACCAACCGCCAGATTGCGGCCGAGATCCACCTCGCCGAGAAAACGGTGAAGAACTACGTGTCGAACGTGCTCGCGAAGCTCGGCATGGAGCGGCGCACCCAGGCCGCCGTCTTCGCCGCGCGGATGGCACCGGAGCGCTGAGCGCTCCACCCGGCCGCCCGCCAGCTGACGCCCGACATCTGACCGTCGGCGCCGTCGTGAGCGTCGTCAGGACCTTGGTCCCTGGTGTAGCGGCGTGCGATGGCGCACGCTGGGGCCGTGGATGACACCCAATTGCCGACCGGCCCGGAGTGGGTGCCGGCCACGTTCGTGGTCCGTCTCGACGGCTCGCAGCTCTCGGCGCTGGCCGTACCGACGGTGACGACGTTCGCGCAGCCCATGGATGCCGACCTGGTTCTCGTTACTGCAGCGGCTCCGACTGTCGGAATCCAGGAAAGGACAACGGCCATGAAAGCATCGGTTGGCGATCGACTGGTCATCAAGGGACATCACGTCGGCGAGCCCGATCGAGATGCCGAGATCCTCGAGGTTCGCGGCGACGACGGCTCCCCGCCCTACCTGGTGCGGTGGGAGGACGACGGGCATGTCGGTCTGTTCTTTCCCGGTTCGGACGCAGCCATCGAGCACTTCCGGCACGGGAAGGCCGGGTGAAGAACAACTGCCGGTAGCCACGGAAACGTCGCCCCGGCATCGTCTCCGTCTCGCTGCCTCAGCCAAGTGGTGAACCGCTCCGGAACCCCCCACCCGAGTCTTCGATTCCCGCTGCGAGGGGTATGACACGGTCGCCGTCCATCCGGAACGATGGCTCGCGGGACCAGCTCTCGGGGTGGGTACCGACGCGGTAGACGAGGTCCCGGCGCACTTGGAACCACGGCCGCGCCGACCGGCCCTCCGGGTGTCCGATCGCGGGATAAACGAGCGTCCCCACCACCTCGAACCAGGGCTCCGAGACCCTCGCTTCGGGATCAGCGTCGAACGCGAACCAGTACGTCATCGAGCCGCCGGCATCACGAGGACGGGCCGGGCGCAGTGGTGCGTGTGGTGATAGGGGACGCTGCCGAGCACCAGCGCGGCAAAACCCCCGCGTCGCTGCCGATCCACGATGTGTCGCGTCGCCATGCCTTGCCCGCTCCTCCCCCGAGCCCGCCGCGCACGTCAACGTGCTCAACCGATCCTGCCCGGGCGCAGAGGTCGACGGCAGGGCCGAAAGGCCCGTCGGACCCCGGCGCACCGTTCGACGCGCACCCGATGGAGGACGTGCGCTCCTAGCGCTGGTTGGGTACTCGCCACTCGAGCTCGACGCCACCCTCGGGCCGGGTGTTGATCCGACACTGACCGCCGAGCGTCTCGGCTCGGTGGTCGATGTTGCGAATGCCGCTATCGTGCGCCGCGGTCGCCGGCATACCCACGCCGTTGTCCTGCACTCGCAGCACGACGTCGTCTGCGCACTCGAGCACGATCTGGACATCCGAGGCGTGTGCGTGACGCGCCACGTTCGAGAGGGCCTCCCGCAGGACCGCGAGGAGCTCGGTGGCCACCTGACCGGAGATCGCCTCGATGGCACCGTCGAAGCGCACTCGCGGCTCGAAGCCCAAGGCCGATCGCTCGTCGTCGACAACCGCCAGAATCGTGGCGCGGACGCCGGCTGGGTGTCGCGTATCGGTCTGGAGGCTGAAGATGACCGATCGGATCTCGCGGATGGTGTCGTCCAAGTCATCGACGACGGCCGAGAGTTGCTGCGCCCGGTCGGGCTCCGTGGTGCGTGAGCACTCCCCTTGGAGCGTCATGCCGGCCGCGAAGAGCTTCTGGATGACGATGTCGTGGAGGTCGCGCGCGATGCGCTCGCGGTCTTCGACCACTCGAAGATGCTGTTCTGCCGTCCGCAACCGCGCCTCGGTCGCCATGCGCTCGCGAATGTCTCGGGCGATCTTCACGTAGCGCCGGGGCGATCCACCGTCTTCGCTCGGGATCGCCTGCATGAGGATCTCGACCGGGATGTCAGTGCCGTTCCGATGGCGATTCATGGTTGTGAACGTGATCGAACGCTTGCCACCACCAGCCAGGGGTTCCAACAGCTCTCGGAGGTCGGGCTCCCTCAGCTCCGGCGTGATCTGCAACATCGGCATGCCGAGGAGCTCGTCACGCGTGTAACCGACCTGTTGCACCGCCCCTTCGTTGACGTAGGTGAAACGAAGCGACTCGGCATCCAGCATGAGCACGGCGTCCGTCGTCGCGTCCAGTGATTCCCTCACCTCGCGCTGCTCGGCTTCGACGGCAACCCTGTCGCTGATTTCGCGCACCACCGCGACGACCTTCAGGCCGGAGTCGGAGTCGAGGGGGCTCAGGCTGATCTCGACCGGGAACTCCGACCCGTCCGCCCGGCGGCCGAACAACGCGAGGCCGGCGCCCATCGCACGGGTTCGAGGCTCGGCGCGATACCGCGCCCGGTGCGTCTCGTGAACCTGCTGGAACCGCTCTGGAAGGAGCTCGTCGACACAGCGCCCGAGGAGATCGGCGCGGACCCACCCGAACAGCTCCTCCGCCTTAGCGTTGACGAGGAGGATCCGGCCCGCGTCGTCGGCCACGAGGATGCCGTCGGGCGCGGCATCCACGAGCGCGACGACCACATCGTCACCGAGGCCGGTGTCCGACAACGGCCGCAGGCTCGCCGCCGGGCGCTCGGCCGAGCTTCTCCCCCCGACGCCTGCCGCGGGACCGGTCATGACCACCACTCCTTCAGGGTGCGCCGTCCGGCCGAGACGGGACTGCGGGGATCGTGGACGGACGCGCCCGGGCCGACTCACCCTAACTCCGGCTTCCCTGCCGATCGGAGGCGCACTGCAGCCTTCTCGCGTCGCGTGCCCGTCGTGAGCACGATCGCGCGAAGGTCGACGTCAGTCGAGATCGAAGGCGGTACGCGGGTGGAGTTCCAGAGCGAGCCGGAGCTTGGCGTCGACGACGATTGCGCCGTTGCTCGAGACGATCACCGGATTGCAGTCGAGCTCGGCGATCTCGGGAATGTTTTCCGCGAGCTGTCCGACCCGCGCCACCAGGTCGCTCAGTGCAGCGACGTCGACCGGCGGTGTGCTCCGATAGCCGAACAGCAACGGCGAACCGCGGAGCCCCTCGATCATCGAAGCGACGCCGACGTCGCTCAGTGGCGGAATGCGAATGACGGTGTCGCGTTGCAGCTCGGCCGTGCGCCCTCCCATCCCGAACACGACGAAGGGCCCGAACCGCTCGTCCCGGGTTATGCCCACAATCAGCTCCACGCCCACCGGCACCATGGGCTGCACGACTGCCCCACCCATGGCCGAGCCCAGGGCGCGCTCCATGCGCGTGAAGGCCTGCGTCACCTCATCGGGTGAGGCGAGCCCGAGCGCCACACCGCCCACGTCGGACTTGTGCACCAGCTCCGGCGCAGCGGCTTTGAGGACCACCGGATACCCCAGACCATCGGCGATCCGGCGCGCCTCGCCGGCGTCGGCCGCGCGGCGGGTCGCCACCACGGGGATCCCGTAGCACCCGAGGATCTCCTCCGCCCTCGCCGCGTCGAGCCATCCGCCTTCGGGGCGAGCGGTCAACGCGGTCGAGACGAGGAAACGGGCGCGCACGCCATCCACGTCCCTGAGGGCGGGGAACGCTCCGCGCGGTCGGCGGCGCCACTCCCCCAACTCGACAGCACGTCCGACCGCGCGTGCCGCGGATTCCGGGTACGCGAACACCGGCACGCCGTCCATTCCCGTCGCGGAAACGATCCCGGCCGCGCGACCGTCGAGCCCGAGCAAGCACGCGGCGACCGGCTTGCCACCCGCCTCCTGGGCCATCTGTCCCATCGCCCGGGCGATGTCCTCGGGACGAGTCACGTGCGGCGCGACGTACAGGGCGATCAAGGCGTCAACCTCGTCCGAGGCCAGCAACGCGCGGCCCGTGCCCCGGAACACCGCAGGACCGGCAGCGGCGATGAGATCGACCGGGTTCTGCACGCTCGAACCGGGCAGCGCGAACGCCCGAAGCTCCTCCTGCAGGGCCGGCGAGAGTGCAGGAACTTCGAGTCCGGCTGCGACGGAGGCATCGGCGGCGATGATCCCCGGCCCCCCGCCGTTGCTCATAACCGCGACTCGTCGGCCCCGCGGCACCGGTTGGTGGACCAGCAGAGCGGCAGTGTCGAACAACTCCTCGAGCGTGTCGACCCGGACGACACCAGTCTCGCGCAACAATTCGTCGACGAGGCGGTCGGAATCCGCCAACGCCGCAGTGTGCGAACGCGCCCCGCGCGCCGGCCGACGTTCGGCCGCTCTTCATCACTACGATCGGCTTGACCCCCGAGATCTCACGCGCAAGTCGCGCGAGCTTCCGGGGATTCCCGAACGACTCGAGGTAGAGCACCATCACGTCGGTCGCCGAGTCCTCGGCCCAGTACTGCAACAGGTCGTTGCTCGACACGTCCGCCTTGTTTCCGAGGGAGACGAAGCTCGAGACGCCGAGGCCGCGCTCACGGGCGCGCGCGAGCAGCTCGATTCCGACACCCCCCGATTGCGAGGCGAACCCGATCCGACCGGGTACAGCGGGAACCGGCGAGAACGTGGCGTTCATACGCACCGCGGGGTCGGTGTTGACCACGCCGACGCAGTTCGGGCCCACAAGGCGCATGCCTGCTCCGCGGCACACCGCCACGAGCTTGTCCTGCACCTCGGCACCGCCGTCGAGCTCCGCGAAGCCCCCGGAGATGACAACCGCGTTCCGCGCCCCGGATGCCGCACACCGACGCACCGCACTGACGACCATGGCCGCCGGCACCGCGATCACAACCAGATCGGGCGGCTGGGGGAGCGCCTGCACGCTCGGGTAGCTCGCAAGGCCGGCCACCGAAGTCGCGTGCGGATTGACCGGATACACCGGCCCGCGGTATCCGCCGGCCACGAGATTGTCGACGATCGCGCGGCCGATCGAGTCGTCGCGTCGCCCCACACCGAGCACCGTGACCGACTCGGGAGCCAAGAGACGCGCCAGCGAGCGATGCTCGGCGACGCGCTGACGCTGCGCGTGGGCGCGAGCCCACTCGTCGGTTGCGGTGAGCTCCAGGACCGCCTCGGCGACGCCACAGTCGCCCGCGCGCCAGTGGACCGCCAATCCAGTGTGGGCCAACACGTCGCGCATACCGACGTTCGAGGTGAGGAACGACGCCGTGAAGCATCGGACGCCGCGCGTCGCGCCGACTTGGGCGAGACCCTCCAGGAGAGACGTGCCCAACCCACGACCGTGCTGGTCATCCTGCACGGTCAACGCAACCTCGGCGACGTCGCCGTCGTTTGTGAGGTCGTACTCCGCGGTGGCGACGATGTCGCTGCCGATCTCCGCGACCAACGTGTACCGGGCCAGGCTCCCGACGGAAGTCGCCTCGAGACGCGCGGCGTCCGCCTGCGACACGGGCGAGAAGAAGCGGAGGTAGCGGCTGCGATCGGCGACCCGCCGATACAGCGCCTCGAGTCGATCGTCGTCGTCTCGACGCCGTGGGCGGAGGTGCGCAGAACCACCGTCGGCGAGCACAACGTCGGCCTCGTAGTCGTACCGGGAGCGGTCCATCACGACACGATGCCAGTGCGAGGAACGCATAGCCCAGAGGCGAAGGTCCGCTCGTGACCGCCGGCCGTCGCCTTGGGACCTTCGCCCCTATTGGCCGAGCCCTCAGCGAGCAACACTCGACCGTGACCCGCATGCAGAGCATCGTCGTCAGCGCGCCAGGGGCGCGCGAGAGGGCGGATCATCTCCCCCTGCCTGCTGCCGCTGCGCCGGGCAGGGGGACGATGACCGTCGGCCGAACGGAGCGGCACCATGAAGCGGATCGTCGTCGGGTTGGACGGCTCCGATGGGTCACGCGAGGCGCTGCGCTGGGCAGTGGCGCAAGCGAAGGCGAGCGCTGCGGAGATCGACGCAGTGCTCGCCTTCGACTCCGGCATGGCATGGATCGACGTCGGATCCGACTACGAGGCGACCTGGTTGGAGCACGCCACCCAGGGCGCCCGCGAGACACTGGAGCGCGAGATCGCCGACACGCTTCCCAAGCCCTGCCCCGTCAACGTCCACGCCCTCGTCGTCGAGGGAGCGGCGGCGACGGTGCTGGTCGAACGGGCACAAGGAGCTGACCTGCTCGTGGTCGGCACGAGGGGGCGAGGCGGCGTCGCCGGGCTGCTGCTGGGCTCGGTGAGCCAACGCTGCGCCGAACACGCATCGTGCCCTGTCGTGGTCGTCCCGGGCCAGCCGGGAGTGGCTAGGCCTCCTTGACGACCGCGTACCAGATCCGGTCGGCGACGCGATGGACGAGGTCGGCGATGCGCGACAGGCGCTGATACGCCTCGCGTCGGCCCATGACCTCGTGCAGGTCGTGCTCATGAAGCAGCTCCGACATCGCCACGCGGTAGACGCGCTCGACGCGGCGCAGGCTCTTGATCGCCCGGTCGGCGTCCTCGGTGGCGGCGCCGCTGGAGCCCAGACGACCGAATGCCGCCGCGAGGTGCTTCACGGCCTCGGCGAGAAGCTGGGCCATCGACGCCATTGGTGGGTCGGGCTGCATCCCCATGACTTCCGTCTCGCGCACGAGATCCTTCGCGCTGTTGAGGACTTCGTCGAGATCCGCCGAGAGCGTGAACAGATCTTCCGCGTCGATGGGTGGCGCGAAGGAATCACGGAGCGCGCGCCACAACTCACGCTTCGCTCGGTCAGCCCGGTGCTCGCACGCGCGCACCTCGTCGGCCGCGGCCGCGTCGCCCGCCATCCAGGTGACGACGGCCTGCATTCCCTCCTCGGTGATTACCGCCTGCGCCTGCAGCATGGCGAGCAGATCCACGCTCTCGGGGAGGAACCAGCGCCGTCGGCTCATGTCAACCATCGCCAGGGAAGCAGTGCCGCGATCGCGAAGGAGGCGGCGGCAGGCACCGTGACGAGCCAGGCGAGCAGGATCGACCGCACGACTCGCCACCGTACGTGCCGCCACCGTCGGTGCCCACCGCCCACACCGACCACCGAGGAAGCAACGACTTCGGTCGTGCTCACCGGGGCGCCGACTACGGACGCGCCGAGCAACACCGCCGTCGACCCTGCCTGGCTCGCAAGGCCGTCGACCGGCCGGAGCGTCACGATCCGTCGTCCGATCGTTCGCACGATGGGCCAGCCACCGAACGCGGTGCCGGCCGTGAGAGCCGCGCCCGACGCCAGCTCGACCCAGATGGGGGCGTGCAGCGTGCTGAGGCCGCCGGCGGCGACGAGCACGACGGCGATGACACCGACCGACTTCTGCGCGTCGTTGGCGCCGTGCGCGACGGCGAGGCCGCCGGACATGATCCATTGCCCGACGCGGACCGGACCCCGGATGCGGCGAGTCCCCCGCGCGGTCGCTGCTCGAGCCGCGCGGTCGGTCACAAAACCGGCCGCGAACCCGACGAGCGGTGCAATTGCGAGCGCCATCGCGAACCCGATCACACCCACCGGGTGCAGCCCATCGAAGCCACCCCAGTTCACCGCTCCGGAGCCACCTTCGGCGAGTGCAGCACCGACCAATCCCCCGAGCAGCGCGTGACTCGAGCTCGACGGCAGCCCGCGCCACCAGGTCAGCAGGTTCCAGCACACCGCGCCGGTGAGCGCGGCGCCGATCACTTCCACCATTTCGCTCGTGGGCACGGTGACGATCCCGGCAACCGTGTCGGCAACGGCGCTGCCAAGGAGCAGGGGACCGACGACGTTTCCCGCCGCGGCGAGCACGACCGCCGGTCCGGGTCGCGCCGCGCGGGTTCCAACCAGTGTTGCAATGGCATTTGCCGCGTCGTGGAGCCCGTTGGTGAAGGCAAACGTAAGCGCAGCCGCGATCGCGACAACGAGGCCCCCGTCCACGATGAGACTGTGCCGCTCAGGAGCCCGCGTGATCTCCCCGGAGGTGCCGATCGAACCAATCCACCGCGAGGTCGGCCGCGACCTCCAGCGTCCCTGGCTCGTCGAACAAGTGCGTCGCGCCGCGCACGATGGCGAGCCGGTGCTCGCAGGTGAGCATGGCGGCCGCCTCTTCGTTGAGGCGACCGACCGTCGTATCGCGACCGCCGACGATGAAGAGCGTCGGCGCGTTGACCTCGGCAAGGCGTGCGGTGGCAAGGTCGGGTCGACCCCCACGCGAGACGACTGCCTCGACGGACTGGTCTTCGGCGGCGGCCCAGAGCGCGGCGGCAGCTCCAGTGCTTGCTCCGAAGTAGCCGAGAGGGAGCTCGGCGATCCCATCCCGCTGACGCGTCCATCGAGTCGCGAAGAGCAGCCGAACCGCGAGGAGCTCCACATCGAAGACGTTCGCTCGGTCGACTGCTTCGTCCGGTGTCAGCAGGTCGAACAGCAGGGTGGCCAGGCCCCTTCGTTGCAGGTGGTGGGCAACGAGCACGTTGCGTGGGCTGTGCCGGCTGCTTCCGCTTCCGTGCGCGAACACGACGAGGCCTTCGGCATGCTCGGGGACGTTCAAGACGGCCGGCAGATGTAATGCGCCGATCTCGACGTCCAGATCGAGGTCGATGGTCGGGTCTGATGCACGCGGATCGTCCTCAGCGACTGTCCCCTCGGTCGTCCGGGCCCCCTGGAGGAGCGCGATCACTTCATCGTCGGAGGTCTGCCGGAAGTCCTCGTACCACTGTCCGACGCCGAAGAACGGCTGCGGTGTGCCGAGCACCACGATGTCGTCAGCGTCCGATGCCAGCGCCCGCAACGTGTCGGGAGGAGCAACGGGGACTGCCAACACAACTTCGCGTGCGCCATGCGCCCGCGCGACCTTGAGCGCGGCGCGCACGGTACCTCCCGTCGCGATGCCGTCATCGACGACGACGACCGTCTGACCCTCGATCGAAACCATCGGGCGACCACCGCGGTACCGGCGTGACCTTCGTTCGACCTCGACCCGCTCTCGCTCCTCAACAGTCGCGAACTCTCCCGGGGTGACGTGGGTGGCCGCAACAATCTCCTCGTCGACCACCCGCACACCTCCTTCGCCGACAGCACCCATCCCGAGCTCGGGTTGGAACGGCACACCGAGCTTGCGCACGACGATCACGTCAAGGGGCGCGCCAAGCGCCCGCGCGATCTCCGCGCCGACCGGCACGCCGCCTCGCGGCAGCGCCAACACGATCGGAGACCGCGTTCGGAGCGACGCGAGCCGGCTCGCGAGCAATCGGCCGGCCTCGCGCCGGTTTGCGTACCTTCGCTGGCTCACGCTGCTCGCACGCGTCATCGTGCGCTCCCTCCCGCGGGTCCCGCGCCCGTCCGTTCCGGTCATCGGGCGATCTCGTTCGATCCTGTTCCGAAGCCGGTCGCCCGAACAGAGGCGGAGGTCCCGCTCCTCGCGGCTCCGGGCGTCTCGTCCTCAGGCGGGTCAGGATCGCCGGCCTTCAGCACCGAGCGGGCCTCGCGAGCGAGCTGGAGGTCCTCGCGGGCCCGAACGACCAACGTGGCGACCGTCGCATCACTCGACGAGACGTCGACGTCCGACGCCGGCAGATCTTCGTTGGCGTCGGACAGCCTGACTCCGAGATGGGCGAGACGCTCGGCAACAGCCCGCCGGAGCCCTGCCGACCGCTCACCGATCCCGCCGGTGAACACCAGAACATCGATGCCGCCGGCCGCGGCCGTCATGGCGCCGATGGACGTCACGAGGCGGTGCTCCATGACCGCAATCGCGAGCTGCGCCCGGCGATCGCCCCGGTGTGCGGCAGCTGCGACCACTCGGAAGTCGCCCGAGGTACCAGAAAGGGCGAGCAGCCCGCTGCCGTGCATGAGCAGCTGGTCCACCTCCTCAGGGCCGAGAGCAGCGGTGCGCTGGATCCACGTGACCACTCCGGGATCCACCGAACCGGCCCGGGTCGCCATGACGAGGCCGTCGGAGGGGGTGAAGCCCATCGTCGTGTCGACGGACATGCCCCTCGCGATCGCGGCCAGTGAGGCGCCTGATCCGAGATGGCATGTCACCATGCGAAGATCTTCAATCGGACGGCCCACCAGCTCGGCGGCGCGACGACTTGCCCAACGATGGCTGAGCCCGTGGAAGCCGTACTTCCGTGCACCGCGCTCCGTCCACTCCCAGGGGATCGCATACGTCGCCGCGGCCGCAGGAATGGTGGCGTGGAACGCGGTGTCGACGCAGAGGACGATCGGCAGGTCGGGGCGCACCTCACGGAGCGCGTCAACGGCATGGAGCGCGGCCAGGTCGTGAAGCGGCGCCAGGTCGACCAGAGCGTCCAACTGGGAGCGAAGGGCGCGGTCGAGCAGCGTCGGCGCTCGCACGAGAGCGCCGCCGTGCACGAGCCGAACTCCGGCGACGTCGGCGGCGGGCGCACGTTCCACGAACCGCAGGAGGTGGGGCACCACCTGGTCGACGCTGGCGGCCTCCGCCAGCTCGGCCAGGACGTCGTTGCGGTCATCCACGACGGCGAGCCTGAGCATGCTCGAGCCCGGGTTGACCGCGAGCACCTTCACCGGGGCCCGCTTGCCCAGGTCCACTCCATGATCTCGGGCGGATCGGTCGCAGAGGCTCTGATGTAGGCACTCGCCAAGTGGATGCGCCTGGTGTACTCCTCGATCAGCCGGCCACTGATGCTCGCGTGGCCCGACGCACGCCGCAGCGCGCGGATCGCGAGGTCGTAGCGGCTCACGCCGTTGTCGATCAACAGTTGGAACGGAGGCTCCGTCGTGCCCTCCTCGACGTAGCCCCCAACGTGGAACCGCGCCGGGTCCGGTCGATGGTGCACGAGCTCGTGGACCGCGGTCGGATAGCCGTGGAAGAAGAAGACCACCGGACGGTGCTCGGTGAAGAGGCGGCAGAACTCCTCCACGCTGAGGCCGTGTGGATGGTCTTCCGGGTTCTGCAGCGCGAGGAGGTCGACGACGTTGACCACTCGGGTCGCCAAGTTCGGCAGATCCTGGCGGAGCAGCTGGACCGCGGCGAGAGTCTCGACCGTCGGGATGGCGCCCGCGCACGCGAACACGATTTCGGGCTCCTCCGAACCTGCACTGCCCGCCCACTCCCACACCGATGCCCCCGCTTCGCAATGGGCCCGCGCCTCGTCGATCGTGAGCCATTGCGGAAGCGGCTGCTTGGACGCGACGACGAGGTTGATCGAATTCGTCGAGCTCAAGCAGCGCTCCATCACGGTGAGGAGCGTGTTGGCGTCGGGCGGTAGGTAGATCCGGCTCACCGAGGCCTTCTTGTTGAGCATGGCATTGATGAAGCCCGGCCCCTGGTGGGAATAACCGTTGTGCTCCTGGCGCCAGCCCTCCGACGTGAGCAGGTAGTTGAACGACGACACCGGCGGGCGCCACGGAGCTCACGGGCCACTTTGAAAAACTTGGCGAGCTGGTTGGTCATCCCCGTGACGATCTCCGCGAACGCCTCGTAGCTGGGGAAGAGACCGTGACGCCCGGTAAGGATGTACCCCTCCAGCCATCCCTGGCAGTTGTGCTCGGAGAGCATCTCGAGCACGCGACCGTCCCGCCCATGACCGATGTCGACCGGACGGAGCGGCCACTCGTACGCCCGCGTGGTGACGTCGAGCACTGCACCCAGCTTGTTCGACTCGAGCTCGTCGGGCGACACGATCCGGAAGTTGCGGGCGGTCGCGTTGTCTTCCACGACGCTCGCGAGGTACGCGCCGACCGTCTCGAGAGCACTCGCGTGGTCGACGCCGCGCGCGTCGACCGGCACAGCGGTGTCTTCGACCGCCGGGAGGCGCAACGGAACTCGAATCGCGCCGCCGAGCGCATGCGGGTTGGAGCCCATGCGACGCCGCCCGGTCGGGCACAGGGCCAGCACGTCCGTCGCGGGCGCGCCGACCAGATCCACCAGCTCCTCGACTCGATAGGAGCGCAACCACGCTTCGACCGCCGCCAGGTGATCGGGATTGGCGCGGCAGTCGGCGGCCGGCACCTGGTGCGCGCGCCAGGTGCCCTCGATCGGGACGCCGTCCAGCTCCTTGATGCCGGTCCATCCCTTCGGCGAGGTCACGATCACCATCGGCCAGCGCGGCCTACTCGCTGGTCGCCCCGCACGAGCATCCGCCTGGATCGTACGGATCTCTGCGTACGCGGCGTCGAGCACATCGGCGAGCGCCACGTCGAGATCGTCCCCGTCGACGAACCACGGCCGCCATCCGTAGCCCTCCATCAGTGCCCGCAATTCCGGGTTGCTCATCGTGCCCGGCACCGTCGGGTTGGAGATCTTGTAGCCGTTCCGGTGGAGCAACGGGAGCACGGCACCGTCAGTGGCCGGGTTGAGGAACTTCGTCGAGTGCCACGCGGTGGCAGTCGGGCCCGTCTCGAACTCGCCGTCGCCGACGACGCACGCGACGAGGAGATCGGGGTTGTCGAACGCCGCGCCGAAGGACTTCGCCAGCGCGTATCCCAGCTCCCCTCCTTCGTGGATCACGCCCGGATGCAACGGGCTCAGGTGGCTCGGCAGGCCACCGGGCCACGAGAAGCTCCGCACCAGGCACGCCAACCCGGCTCGGTTGCGTCCCATTTCGGGATACACCTCCGCGAGTGACCCGTCGACCCACTGGTTCGCGAGGTTGGCAGGCGCTCCGTGACCCACGCCGGTCACCAGCAACACGCTCGCGTCGGTGTCGAGAATCAATCGATTCAGCCCCGCGTGCATCAGGTTGATGCCTGGGCTTGTCCCCCAGTGCCCGAGCAGACGGGGCTTGACGTGCTCCGGCAACAGCGGCTCGGAGAGGAGGACGTTCTCACGCAGGTAGATCTGGGCGGCCGCGAGGTAGTTCGTCAGACGTCGGAACCGACGGAGACTCGCGAGGCGTTCGGTCGACAAGCCCATGAATCAACGCTCCGACGTCGGAGCCCCGCCCGCCTCGACGAGCGCGAGCGCTCGTTCGAGCGTCGCGGTGGGCGAAAGCGACGTGTCGACGACCATCGCGTCCGGCCATGGATCGGCGCGTTCGCGAAGGACGCGGGCGATGGCCACGTCGGCATCGGACGCGTCGCGGCCGAGCGCTCGGCGATCGACGAGCCGTGCGTCGGCAACGTCGGGCGGCACATCACAGCACAGCTCTACGAGGTCGCTGGCCGTCGCATTCGCCAGCTCGGCCGCGACCGCGCGGAGGTCGGCCCTGGCCCACGACGCGTCCAGCACCACGCTCTGCCCGAGCTCGAGCGCGACGCGCGCGCGGCCGAGCAGCTCGGCGTAGGTCTGGTCGGTGGCCTCCTTGGTGTAGAGGCCGCCGCCAACCGGCGCCGACGCGCGGTCTTCGGCTCGCAAGCCCGCCATCTCCTTGCGCACGACGTCGGAACGGACGACAACCCACCCGCGACGTGCCCCGAGGCCGTCTGCGAGCGTCGACTTGCCCGTACCCGGCGCGCCTCCGACGAGCACCAATGCGATCCGCCCCTGGCAAAGGTGCTGGATTGCGAGGTGGAGCAGTTGCCGCGCTTCGGGTTGGGCGGTGAGCTCACCCTGGCCGACGCGGATGGCAGCGACCTTCGCCCGAATCAGCGCGCGGCACGCGATGTAGTAGTCGGCCAGGCTCGCCGGATGGCACTCCCCCGAGTACTCGTCGTACCAGTTGAGAAAGCGCGACGCGAGCCCGGGGACACCGAGGCGCTCGAGGTCCATCGCCAGGAAGGCGACGTCGGCCAGCACGTCCCCTTGGCGCAGCTCGTCCGAGAAGTCGAGACAATCGAGGATCCGGGGACCGTCGGCGAGACAGAACACGTCGTCGGCGAGCAGGTCCCCGTGCCCGTCCCGGATCCACCCGCCCGCCACCCGACGTTCGAGCAGCCTCGCACGGCCGGCGAGGTAGCGATGAGCCCGGCCCGCGGCTTCCTCGACCTGATCGACGGGCAGGACGTCCTCGGGGAATCCCCGAAGCTCATCGAGATCGCGTGCCAACTTCGTCGCGACCCGGGCGGGCGTGCCCACCGCCGCGATCGCAGGGTTGGTCGGTTCGCGCGCGTGCGACGCCGCCATGATCCGCGCGACTTCTCGAACGGCCGGCTCGACATCAGCACCGGCGGCCACCAGCGCGGACAAGCGGCGACCCGCGGGCATGCGACGCATGACAACGAGATGGTCGAGCACGTATCCGTCCTCGCCGATGACGTCGGCGACACCGAGATACACGTCGGGAGCGAACCGCCGGTTCAGCTCGACCTCGCGATGCAACGCTCGCTCACGCGCCTCGCGCGTCGAGAAGTCGAGGAAGTCGAACCGCACAGGCTTCTTGAACTTGTAGGCGCGTTCACCGGCGAACACGACGACAGCCGAGTGGGTCTCCGCGAGGGCTGCCCAGGGCTCCGTTTCGCCGAGCAAGTCCGGCTTGGCGACCACTGCCCGGCCACTCATGTCCGCCTGTTCCTCCTTCGCCGAGGCCCACTGTGCTCGATTCAGCTCGTCGATGGCAGGGCCGGAAGTCACGACCCGGGCGCCCGCCCCAGATCCTCAGGCGGGCGCGATCCGCCGTCCGGTCATGCTCCGCGTGCGAATAATCACGACGAAATCGCGACCTTCGGGCAGCCAGGACTGGAGATCGAGCGCGGCCACCCGAGTCAGCGTGGGACGATCCCGGATCTCCTCGGCGTAGCCGACGACGAGAACGCTCCAGCCCGCACGCGTGGCAGAGTCTGCGTCGTCGACCTCGAAGGCGACCATCATCCGTATCAACGCCGCCGACAGCTTGGTCCCGGGGTCGGCTCGGAACACCACCTCGTCGTCGAGCAGCGCATAGTTCACCGGCAGGATCGACGGCATCTCGCCGATTCGCACCGCGACCCGGCCCAGGGTACGGGAACGGAGCAAGTCGAGGCATTCTTCGGAACTGAGGATCTCGAGACCTCGGCTCGTCACCCGCAATGACTCCCGTCCGGTCCGGTAACGTCGGGTCCAGGCTATTGGTGCCGCTCCCGGCGTGCCATGGGGGTGCCTGGTGCTCGAGCAGGTCGACGTCGGGACGCAATCCGTCGGGAGCTATGAAGCGAGTGCAGGCAGCGACGCCGTCGCGCTTTTGCACGAGCTGGCCGAACCGCTTCGAGGCGTGCGAGTGCTGCACGTCAGCGCCACGCCCTACGGCGGCGGGGTCGCGGAGATCCTGCGTTCGGAGATCCCACTTCTACGCGACCTGGGGCTCATCGCGGACTGGAAGCTGATCAGCGGGGGCGACGACTTCTTCCGCGTCACCAAGGCGATCCACAACGGACTCCAGGGTGCCGAGCAGGGGTTGAGCTCAGCAGACGAGCAGCGATATCTCGCGCAATCAGAGCGCAACGCGGAGTTGCTCGAGGAGAAATACGACCTGATCGTCGTCCACGATCCACAGCCCCTCGCGCTCTTGGAACTGCACGGCCGAGGTGCGAGCCGTTGGATCTGGCGCTGCCACATCGACACCTCCGAGCCCAACCCAACAGTGTGGGCCTTCCTGCGGCCGTTCCTGGTGAGCTACGACGCAGCGGTCTTCACGCTCGGCGGCTTTGTGCCGCCCGACCTTCCCGTCGGGCGGGTCGACGTCATCCCACCCGCGATCGATCCACAGAGTCCGAAGAACCTGGACCTCGGTTCCGTGCTCGCGACGCGTGTTCTCGAGTGGATCGGCGTCGACACGCGCCGGCCACTCATCGCCCAGGTGTCGCGCTTCGATCCCTGGAAGGACCCCCTGGGTGTCGTCGCCGCGTATCGCCTTGTCCGCGACGACATCCCTGATCTCCAGCTCGCCCTCGTCGGCTCGATGCCCACTGACGACCCGCAGGGCTGGGACGTCTACCGGGAGATCCACGACGCGACCAAGGACGACCCCGGCATTCACGTCTTCACGAATCTCACCGGTGTCGGCAACGTCGAGGTGAACGCGTTTCAACGCCTCGCCCAAGTCGTGATCCAGAAGTCCATCCGCGAGGGCTTCGGACTGGTCGTCTCCGAATCGCTGTGGAAGGGCACCCCCGTGGTGGCTGGGCGCGCCGGCGGCATCCCGCTGCAACTCCAAGACGGTCAGGGAGGCTACCTCGTCGACTCGATCGAGGAGTGCGCCAATCGCACCCTCGAGCTGCTCGCCGACCCCGAGCGCCGCCGAGCACTCGGCAACGCCGGGCGCGAGCTCGTGCGTGGACGCTTCCTGCTCACCCGGCTCATCGCGGACGAGCTCCGGCTCTACGCGTCCGTCCTCGGCACGGCGCCCCCACCGGCAACGATCGGGTCGGGAGGCCTCGCCGGCGAAGAGCGGGATCCCGTGTGCGGCATGCGCGTCGACCCTGCCACGGCGCGTCACCTCGCCTACGACCACCGCGACCTCTACTTCTGCTCCCGAACCTGTGAGGATGAGTTCGCCCGGGACCCACAGCGATTCCTCCGCGGCGCCACCTTCCTCCCCCGGGTCAGGAGAGCCCGTCGCTGGCTCCGACGGATCCGCCGGGCGCCGCGCTGACGGCGAAGGCCGCGAACTCATCGGTGATCGATTCGGAGGCGAGATGGCAAGCACAAGGATCTTGGTCGTGTATCACAGCTCCGAAGGCCAGACGGCGAAGATCGCTGACGCGGTCGCCGGCACGCTTCGCGCGGCGGGAAACGAAGTAGAGCTGTCCGACGTTGCGAGCGCGCCACCGCCCGAGGGCTTCGACGGAGTCGTGGTTGGCGACCCGATTCATGCCCGGCAGCACAGCCACGACTTGACGAGTTACGTCAGAAAGCATGCGGCCGCGCTCAACACGTTTCCGTCTGCGTTCTTCCAGGTCAGCCTGACGTCGGCGAATCCGGACGAGGAGCACACCGCCGCCGCGCAGCAGGTGGTCAACGACTTCCTGCAATCGACCGGCTTCGATCCCGACGTTGTGGGACTGTTCGCGGGCGCCCTCGTCTATACGCAATACGGGTGGCTCAAACGCAGGGTCATGCGCACGATCGCGAAACGCGAAGGTGGCGATACTGACATGGCCCACGACCACGAGTACACGGACTGGAAGGCCGTCGACCGCTTCGCCACCGACTTCGCAGCGCTCGTTCAGACTGGAAGCTGATCGGGAGAGGAGGCGTCAGACCCGCGGGGAGCGCGCCCGCAGATCGCTCAATCCGGGGACGGAACCTCAGAAGCGATGAGCCGAAGCGTCGATGCCATGACCACGCCCACGAAGAGGGCGACGACGCGCCAGTAGCGCATGAACGCGGCCCTTGAGGCATCGTCGATGGCGCGAGTCCTGGCTTCGTAGCTCATGAGCGTACGTGAGGGTCCATACTCTCGGAACGAGAGGTTGCAGGCGATCTTGGCGAACCCGGGCTCGTCGAACGCGGCGAACTCTGCCGCATTGATCGTTTGCCACACGGTCTCGCCGGCCCAGAATCGCCCGATCGCTCCGAACGCGATCTCCACCGCGGGCTCCTGTCCCAGGCGCACCCACTCACCGCGATCGGTCATGTCGACGAGCCGCATCGTCGGTGGCTCGCTTGCGGATGTGCTCCCGTGGCCGGCGATGGACGTCACCACGCGCTCGCCGGCCGCCCGTACGGCGAACAGCGCACGCACGACAGGGTGCGTCCGAGCGACATCCAAGAAATCCACGTGGAGCGCAGTCCCAAAGACCAAAGCAGGCTCCCCACGTGCGACTCGATGCTCCAGGCGCGTTGCGTCCCAGGCCGGCATGAGGTCGTCGAGGATCATGCCACACCGTACCGTGGGCCCGCCGGAGATTCTCCGCGTGGAGCCCTGGGTGACCTGCCCGGACAGACCTACGCTCCGGGCATGATCGACCTCGCCGTCAGCACAATCACCAACACCACACCGTGGGCGCCATGACACCCGATCCGCAGCTCGAGGAGCTCCCCGTCGAGGAGTGCCTCGACCTGCTCCGCGAGAACTCTGTCGGACGCATCGCCTTCGTCACGGACGAACTCCTCACGGTCCTTCCGGTGAACTACCGAGTCGTCGAGGCGGGCGGGCAAACCCCAGGGAAATGGCTCGCCCTCCGAACCCGACCCGGCAACGTGATCGAACGCGCGTCGATGATGGTGGCATTCGAGATCGACGGCATCGATGCTCTCCGTCGCCAAGGCTGGTCGGTACTCGTCCGCGGAACGCTCCACCACGTCGACCCCGACGCCGCGACCTTCCGCGAACGTTTCGACTCCGAGCCGTGGCTCGCCACCGAGCGCGACGCCTGGCTCATCGTCGAGCCGTTCAAGATCACCGGGCGGCGCCTCGTAGCGCACGAACCCGAGTGGGCCTTCTCCCCCCACGCCTACCTCTGAGGCGTATCTATCAGGGTGATCTATGTGGCGGTGTCGCCCGGCTGTGCCCGCATCGACGCCACCCACGTCCGGTACCCGCCGTCGAGGTTGCGAACTTCGAAGCCGAGCTCGTGCATCAGCGCAGTGGCCGTGTGTCCTCGCTGACCGACCTCGCAGTAGACGACAACGGGCCCACTGCCGAGCTCTCCGAGCTGCTCGCGGAGCGAGTCGATCGGGACGTTGAGCGATCCCGGGATCGCACCTTCGGCGTGCTCGCCTGCGGTGCGGACGTCCACGAGGGTCCATCCCTGCGCGACGAGCCCGTCCAGCTCGAGTGGGTCGACGACGTCGCAGTCACCGCTCAACACGTTCTCGGCCATGTACCCAAGGAGGTTCACGGGGTCCTTGGCCGAGGAGAACGGCGGCGCGTAGGCGAGCTCGAGGTCCGCCAGACGATCCGCAGTGATCCCGCCTGCCATCGCGGTCGCGATCACGTCGATGCGCTTGTCGACACCATTGCGCCCGACGATCTGCGCGCCCAGGATCGACGCGTCGTTCGGGTCGAAGATCAGCTTCGCCGCCATGCGCGTCGCGCCGGGGTAATAGGTCGCGTGGTCGAACGGATGAGAATGGATTGCCCGGAGCGGCCGATCCGCCTCACGCAAGCGTCGCTCGCTCCAACCGACCGTCGCTGCCACGAGGTCGAAGACCTTGACGATCGCGGTGCCGAGTGACGCGACCGCATGGGACGATCGCCCGGCGATGTGGTCGGCCGCCCTTCGACCCTGACGGTTGGCAACGTTTGCGAGGGCAATGAGCGACGTGGCGCGCGAGATGGCGTCGGGCTTCTCGACGGCATCGCCGACTGCGTAGACGTCCGGGTCGCTCGTTTGGTTCGCGTCATTGACCGCGATGCCACCGCGAGGTCCCAACTCGAGATCAGCAGCTTCGGCGACACGCACGTCTGGCCGCACCCCGATCGCGCCCACAACCAGGTCGGCGGCCAGAACCCGCCCGTCTGCAAGGGTCACGCTCGCCGCCTCCACCGACGCCACCGTCGCGCCGGTCTCCACGTCCACGCCGTGCGCCACGAGCTCGTCGGCGACGAGAACCGCAAGCTCCGGGTCCAATGGCGGCAGTACCTGCGGAGCCGCCTCCACCACCGTCACCGCGATGCCCTGCTCCACCAGGTTCTCGGCCATCTCCAACCCGATGAAGCCGCCACCGATGACGACCGCGTTCGCGGGCGCGACGTCAACGTCCGACGCGAGGCGGGCCGCGTCTTCGACGGTGCGCAGCGTGCGGACACGGTCGTAGCCGGGGATCGCCGGGCGTACCGGTCCCGCACCCATGCTCAACACGAGCTTGTCGTAGCCGACCCATGTCTCCTCGCCCGTGACCGTCGAACGCACGACGACCGCGTGCCCAGCGCGCTCGATTGCAACAACCTCTTCGTGAACCCTGACATCGAGGCGGAAGCGGTCGAACAACTGCTCCGGGGTCTGGAGCGTGAGGTCGTCCTCCTCTTCGATCAAGCCCCCGACGAAGTACGGCAATCCGCAGTTGGCGAACGACACGTGGCCGGACCGCTCGATGACGGTGATGCTGGCGTCCGCGTCGAGACGACGCAGGCGCGTCGCCGTCGACATCCCGCCAGCCACGCCACCGACGATCACCACACGCATGGAGAACCCCACTTCGGCGACGTCACCGGCATGGCCGCCACCGTACGTCCTCAGGACAGGGCGACACATCAGACGACCGTGGGCGCCCGACGGCAGCGCGCTCCTTCATCCCGCTCGCCGGTTACCCCGTCCGCGAGACTGCCCCGATGCAGACCGAGCGTTCGCCCGCGGACGTGCTACGCCTGGTCGTCGCGGGTGCGGCCTGGCTCACGCTCCTCCTGATCGAGGGACTGTTCGGCAACACCTTGATCGCGTTCGAGTCCGATCTCTTGCGCGGGCTGGACGCGTTGCCGCCGTGGTTGGTCGACCTGGTGGTCATCGCCACGAGGATCCTCGGCGTGGTCGTGATCGGCGGCGGGTTACTGTGGACGTTGTTCCGGTATCGCTGGCAAATGCTCCTCACCGTCGTGCTCGCCGGATCAGCCGCCGCGGTGGCATTCGCGCTGCTGCACGATCTCTTCCGGCTCGACTCGGGGCGAGACCCGGTCGATGTCGGTCGCAGCCTCGGAGTGCTGAGTGCAGACGGATTCCCCTCGGCCGTCGGCATCAGCGTGGTGGCCGGCGTGCTCACCGCGGCGGCGCCCTGGCTGAGCCGTCGTTGGCGCCGTGCCGGGTGGGCGCTCATCCTGGGCCTCATGGTGACGCGGTTCCTCTCGTCGCCCGTGTCGTTCGACTCACTCGAGGCGGCGACCATCGGCTGGCTCGCGGGCGCCGCGGTCCTGGTCGCTATGGGAGCGCCTTCGAGGCGCCCCACCCGCCAAGCCGTGGTCGACGGACTCACGGGCGTGGGCCTCGCCCTGGAGCAGCTGACGGCGGCCAACGTCGACGCGCGGGGTTCCACCCCATACTTCGGTGTCGGGTCCGGCGGCAAAAACCTGTTCGTCAAGGCGCTCGGTGACGACGAGCGCAGCGCGGACGTCCTCTTCCGGCTCTACCGCCGGCTCAATCGCCGCGACCTCGGGGACGAGAAGCCGTTCTCGACGCTGCGGCGGACGGTCGAGCACGAAGCGCTGGTCTCCCTCGCCGTCCGGGACCTCGGCGTCCGAACCCCTCGGTTGCGGGCGTTCGCAACCGCCGACCCGAACGGGTACGTGCTCGCCTACGAGGCGATCGAAGGCAAGTCCCTCGACCGCCTCGACGAGAACGACGTCACCGACGGAGTGCTCGCCGCGTGCTGGAGCCTCGTCGGCCAACTCCGGCGCCACCGCGTCGCCCATCGAGATCTCCGCTTGGCGAACATCTTCCTCGACGACGAGGGCGAGGTGTGGCTCATCGACTTCGGCTTCAGCGAGATGGCCGCGTCGGATCTCCTCCTCGCCAATGACGTCGCGGAGCTGATCGCCTCGTCCAGCATCCCCGTGGGCCCGCAGCGCGCGCTCGCCCATGTCGTCTCCGCCGTGGATCCGGCGACCCTCACACGGTCGCTCGATCGACTCCACCCGTGGGCGCTCAGTGGCGCGACGCGGACTGCGCTCAAGTCGCGGCCGGGTCTGCTCGAGGAA
Organism: uncultured Actinomycetes bacterium; assembly: GCA_963775795.1. GTDB lineage: Bacteria > Actinomycetota > Acidimicrobiia > IMCC26256 > DASPTH01 > CAVZKC01. The sequence goes on from CAVZKC010000004.1 coordinate 67,138, forward strand.
CTGCGCGACGGCCTCGCCGTCGCGGCCGCGACGGCTGACGCGGGGTCGTGAACGCGTGGTGGCTCGTCGTCGCGGGCATCGGTCTGGTTGTCCTCGGCGCGTCCGTCGCCGGCGCACGGAAACCGCGGATCGGTGCTCTGGAAGCACGGGTCTTCCACGCCGTCAACGGACTTCCCGATGCACTCTTCCCGTTGCTCTGGTTGCCGATGCAGTTTGGAAACCTGGTGGTGGGCACGGGCGCGGGCTTGTTCGTCGCGCTCGTCGAGGGCGACGTCGCGGTCGCGGTCGGTGTCGTCCTCGCGATGGCGCTGAAGCTTGTCACCGAACGGGCCCTGCGCAGGGAGATGGCGGGGTACCTCGCCGTTCGCCAGCGCCCGGGGACGAGCGAGGTCGGAGCCATCCGGCGCGGAAGGGACGTGCCCGCGTCCGGTCCGAGCTTCCCGTCGGGACACGTGATCCTCGTCGCCGGTGTGGGCGCGGTGATCGCCCCGATCCTTCCCAGCGAGTGGTGGTGGTTGCCCGTCGTCGCCGTCGTGCTGGTGGCGGTCGGCCGCGTCTACGTCGGTGCGCACAACCCGCTCGACGTCACCGCCGGGCTGGGTGCCGGCCTCCTGTTGGGCGGCGCGATAGCGACGCTCGTCGCGTGAGCGTCGTCATGCATCAGCGACAGCGCCGTCTCGGCGTCGCCCTGGACCAGTGCCTCGAACCACGACACCGCCGGCTTCCTCGGAACCACCAAGGTGCTGGGCGACGTCGTCGCCGGGCCCGAGACCATGAAGATCGGCGATGTCGTGCCGAAGGCGCCCGGCTGGAGATGCCCCAGGGCTGACAGGCTTCGTCGTCAGTCGCCCTCGGGCGACTCGACCACACGAGCGAGCAGCTCGAGCAGCTGGCGCTGCTCAGCCACGCTCAGCTCCGCGAACAGGACGCTGCGCTCGAGCAAGGTGGCCTCGACCTCGTCGCCGAGCCGTACGCCCTGCTCCGTCAGCGCCAGCCGCTTCACGCGACGGTCGTCCGGATCGGCCTGGCGCTCCACCAGGCCCCGGCGTTCGAGAGCATCGACGACCCCGGTGACGTTCGAAGGGTCCAGCTGCAGTCGATCGGCCAGCTCCCGCATCGACAGCGGCTGCCGCAGCGTGCGCAAGGCACGCGCTTGCACGTAGGAGAGGTCGAAGGAGCCGGCAATCTGCACAGCGTCGCGCCGGAGCCGGTGCAGCGCGGCCATGAGGGTGTCGGTCAGGGAACGCCTGAGCTCCTCGGGAGCGAGGGCATGGACCGGCAGCGCCATCGGCGGAGCGTATCGCCCAGGCCGGTCGGCTCGGCGTCACGCCTCGCTCTCGACCGGCGTCGTTGTCTCGCGAGAAGGTTGTGAGTTACCATCAATTCATTCGCGAGCAACACCTGAGTCTCCCGGTCGATCCAGCCCGCAGCTAGCGGGCGCACAGGAGCGCCGGGACGGCTCCGGGCAGTGCGGTCCCCCCTGTGCCTCCCGTTTGAGTCGTCTCGGCGCCGATCTCCCCGATCGGCGCGCGATCACGGCCCGAGGTCGAGCGCGCTCAGGTCGGCGCCGAGCGGCATGCGGCCACGCCGGCCCTTGCCGGGCTTGGCGGCCGAACGCATCATCTGCTGCACCTGCTTGAACTGCTTCAGCAGGCCGTTCACATCGGTCGTCGTCGTGCCACTCCCGCTGGCGATCCGGAGCCGCCGCGACCCATTGATGATCGACGGCTCGCGCCGCTCCTCGGGAGTCATCGCGCAGATGATCGCCTCGATGCGGTCGATCTCGCGATCGTCGACCTCCGCGTTCTTGAGCTCCTTCGGCACACCCGGCAGCATCCCGATCACGCTCTTCAGCGAACCCATCTTGCGCACCTGACGCATCTGGTCAAGGAAGTCGTCCAGCGTGAGACGGCCTTCGCGCAGCTTCGCTTCGGTCTCGGCAACCTGCTCCTCGTCGAAGGTCGCCTCGGCCTTCTCGATGAGCGTGAGCACGTCACCCATCCCGAGGATACGGCTCGCCATGCGGTCGGGATAGAAGGGCTCGAACTCGTCCAGCTTCTCGCCCGTACCTGCGAAGAGGATCGGCTTGCCGACCACCTCCTTCACCGACAACGCGGCACCGCCGCGGGCGTCACCGTCGATCTTGGTGAGCACGACCCCGGTGAGCCCGATCGCAGCGTCGAACTCGGTGGCGACGTTCACCGCCTCCTGGCCCGTCATCGCATCGACGACGAGCAAGGTGTCGTGCGGCTTCGTGACGTCCCGAACGTGACGGAGCTCCTCCATGAGCTCGGCGTCGATCTGGAGCCGGCCGGCCGTGTCGACGATGACGACGTCGCGACCGAGGCGGGCCGCTTCGTCGAGACCGGCGCGCGCGACGGCGACCGGGTCGGTCGGCTCGGAGAACACGGGGACTCCCACGCGCTCGCCGAGCACGCGGAGCTGCTCCACCGCGGCCGGCCGCTGGAGGTCGGCGCCGACGAGCAGCGGGCGTCGACCCTGGCTCTTCAGGAGGCGGGCCAGCTTGGCCGAAGCCGTCGTCTTCCCCGACCCCTGGAGGCCGGCCATCATCACGATCGAGGGCGGCTTCGACGCGACGGTGAGCTTGCCGGCCGTCCCGCCCAGGGTTTCGACCAGCTCCTCGTTGACAATCTTGATGACCTGTTGCGCGGGGCTGAGGCTCTTCGTGACCTCGGCACCCAGCGCGCGTTCCTTCACCCGGGCGATGAAGGAACGCGCCACCGCCACGTTGACGTCGGCCTCCAGGAGCGCGACCCGAAGCTCCCGCGCGATCTCCTCGATGTCGCGCTCGGTGAGCTTGCCGCGGCTGCGCAGCCGCTTGAAGATGCCGTCGAACCGGTCGGAAAGGGATTCGAACATCGGGCTAGCGCTCCTCCGAGCCGGTTGGCGTCGCGCCGCCGTCGGCGTCGAGCAGCGCGTCGACGAAGGCCTCGGGGTGGAAATCGAGCAGGTCGGCAGGGGTCTCGCCGACGCCCACGAGCTTGACCGGGATACCGAGCTCGGCCTCGATCGCGAGCACGATCCCCCCCTTGGCAGAACCGTCGAGCTTCGTGAGCACGACCCCCGTCACATCGACCGATTCGGCGAACTGGCGCGCCTGGTTGAGGCCGTTCTGCCCGGTGGTCGCGTCGAGCACGAGCAGCACCTCCTTCAGTGCGCCGGGCGTGCGCTCGACGATGCGCCGGAGCTTCTCGAGCTCGGCCATCAAGTTGACCTTGGTATGCAGCCGCCCCGCGGTGTCGACGAGGACGACGTCGGCGTCGCGACCTCCGGCGGCAGCCATGGCGTCGAACACCACCGAGCCGGGATCTGCGCCCTCTTGGCCACGCACGATCCGAGCGCCGACCTGGTCTGCCCAGTGCGTGAGCTGCTCGGCCGCCGCGGCGCGGAACGTGTCGGCCGCGGCGAGGACAACCCGACGGCCGTCGTCGACCTGCCGCTGCGCCACCTTGGCGATCGTGGTGGTCTTGCCGACGCCGTTGACGCCGACGAACATCCAGACGTTCGGCTCGCCGTCGACCCACACCAGCTCGCGTCGCGCGTTGGCGTCGAGCACCGCGAGCAGCTCCGTCCGCAACGAGTCGATCAGCTCGTCGCCCGTACCGATGGCGTGGGTCCGCGCACGCGCCTGCACCGCTTCCACCAACGACGTCGTCGTGGGCACCCCGACGTCAGCGAGCAGCAGCGTGTCCTCGAGGTCCTCCCAGACGTCGTCGCCGAACGACGTGCGTCCTCGGATCCCTCCGAGCGAGCGGGCGAACGCGGCGCGCGTCTTGCCGAGGCGGTCACGGAGGCGAACGCGCGGCACGAGCTCCTCGATCACCGGTTCGGGCGCTTCCACCTCGAGCTCGGTGGGCGGCGCCGGCACGTCGACCGGCTCGCGGCGTTCGGGCTCGCTGGGAAGCTCTACCGGCGGTGGTGCCGACGGCATCTCGGGTGCGCGCTCCGCCTGCCGCGAGCGGCGGGACAGCCCCAATCCGAGCGCGATCAGCCCGACGGCGAGCAGCAGGATCAGGATGAATACGACGACGGCGGACATGAACGCTCCTGCGCGGGGAGGGGACGCGATCCTAAGCGGACGGAACCTCGATGCCCGCAGCGTCGAGCGCGTCCTTCACCCGGATACGCAGCTCCCGCGCCACTCGCCACTGCTCCTGCGGCTTCGTCCGCACGACCGCCCGGATCACCACCCGCCCCGGCTCGATCGACTCGACGCCGAGCACCGCGGGCTCCGCCAGGATCAACGACTCGTACTCGGGCTGACGCCAGAGGGTGTCGGCGACATCCTTGATCACGTCGCTCGCGGCCGAGATGTCCGCTTGGTACGCCACCGGCACGTCGACGACGGCGCGCGCCCACTGTTGTGACCGGTTTCCCACCCGGGGGATGGCGCCGTTCGGGACGTGCCAGACCACGCCGTCGAGATCGCGGAGACGCGTCGTCCGCAACGAGACCCCCTCCACCGTGCCGGTCGCGAGTCCGGTGTCGATGACGTCCCCCACACCGAACTGGTCCTCGGTGAGGATGAAGAGCCCGGCGAGGAAGTCACGCACGAGGGACTGGGCACCGAACCCCAGTGCGATCCCGGCGATACCGGCACCGGTGAGGATCGGCGCGAGGTTCACCCCCAGTTCTTCGAGGATCGTCAAGACCGCGATTCCCCAGATCACAACCGACGTGATGCCGCGTACGACATGGCCGATCGTCTCGGCTCGCTGCACCCGTCGCGCGTGCGACATCGGCGCGGTGTCGATGAGCGCCACACCCGCCCGGGTTCCGACGAGCCGCTCGACTCCTCCACTCAGCCGCTTCACGAGATGACGGATCATGCGCCGAGCGATCCGCACCGCGATCCACGCGACTAGCAGGACCAGCAGGATGCGCAGCGGCTTCGCGAGCGCGTCCGCGACCTCCGCCGCGGTGTCGTCGCCCGTGATCCGGAACACCGTCGAGCACAGCCAGGACTGCTCGCCCTTGCGACCGCAGGCCGCCACCAGCTCGGGATCGTTCGCGCCGGCCGCGAGCACCGTTGCCGGGATCACGAGAACGGTCAGGGGACGGGGACGTCGTCGGCCACGCGCTGGCTCACGACGCGACTCGACCCGCCCGGCGGCATCGACACGCCGTAGAGGCTGTCGGCAGCTTCCATCGTCCGCTTCTGGTGCGACACGATGAGCAGCTGCGCTTCGTCGCGGAACTCGTGCACCAGGTCGAGGAACCGGTGCAGGTTGACGTCGTCGAGCGCAGCTTCTACTTCGTCCATGAGGTAGAAGGGCGAGGGACGGGCGCGGAACACCGCGAACAGGAACGCGAGCGCGGTGAGCGAGCGCTCCCCGCCGGAGAGCAGTGACAGGCGGCGGACGTTCTTGCCCGAAGGCCGCGCCTCCAGCTCGATGCCCGTGTCAAGCAGGTCGTCGGGGTCCGTGAGCGACAGTCGACCCGAGCCTCCCGGGAACAATGTCGCGAACAGATCGCCGAAGTGCCGGCTGACGTCGTCGAACGCCGTGGTGAACACCGCGACGATCTCACGGTCAACGGCACGGATGACACGGTTGAGCTCGCGTCGGCTCGCCTTCACGTCGTCGAGCTGCTCCGTGAGGAAGCGGTGGCGCTCCCGGAGTGCATCGTGCTCCTCGAGCGCGAGCGGGTTGATCGGGCCCATCAACCGCAGCTCCCGTTCGAGCTCGCGCCCGCGCCCTGCCAGGGTGGTGCCCGAAGGCACCTCGGGTGCGGGAGCGTCCAAGGCGACCGCGGGCTCGACGTCGTACTCCCCCCGGAGCCGTTCGACGGCAGTCTCCAGCCGCAGACGCGTCTCGGCATCGTCGACCGCGGCACGTTGGAGGTGCTCCCGAACCTCGATGAGGCCACGCTCCAGCCCGGCGCGCTCGGTGCGGAGCGCGTCGAGCTGCTGCGCCGACGCGCGCGCCGCGTCGGTCTGGCGGCGGCGCCGTTCACGGAGGCGCTCGTGGAGCGCCGCCGCGCGTGTCGTGTGCTCGACGAGCCGGCGCGCCGAGCGCGGCGTACGCGTCGCGACGGTCCATGAGACGGGAGCGTTGGCGCTCGGCCGCAACCTGTGCTGCCGGATCCCGGGCCGAGAGTCGCTCCTCGATCGCCGCGAGGCGCTCTCGGAGCACGCCGCGCCGTTGCTCTCGGGTGCTGCGGTCCAACGCCCCCGCCCGGGCGGCGTCGAGCCGGGCTCGAGCCTCGGCCACCGCCGCGGCGGTCGCGTCGCGCTCTCGCGCCGCGGTCGCGGCCTGCGCCACGGCCTCGTCGAACGCGGCACGCGTGACCGCCGCGTCCGCCGCGGCGCCGATGTGCCACGGGCCGCCCCCTCCGAGGCGATCGCCGACCGGCGTGACGATCACGAGGTCGGGCTGCGCGAGTGCGAGCTCCAACGCCGTGCGCCAGCCCGCGTCGACGAACACGTGACCGGCGAGCATCCGGCCCAATGCCTGCTGGAGGCCCGGGCCGCGCGCACCGACGAGATCGGCGAGCGGGCGCGCGCCGGCCGGCGCGAGCCGCGGCTGGGTAGGACGGTCGAGAGAGTCCACCACGAGCAGCAGCCCACTGGCGTCACCGCTGTGGAGACGCTCGATCGCCGCGGCCGCCGCGTCTCCGCTCTCGACTACGACCGCCCGCATGGCATCACCGAGTGCGGCGGCCAGTGCTGCCTCCGCGCCGGGCTCGATCTCGAGCAGGTCGACGAGCGGACCGAGTACACCGTCGATCCCTGCGACCTGTTCGGCGCCCGCGGCGTCACGAGCGGCGCCGAGGCCCAGCTCGAGCACGTCGGCGCGGGCCCGCCAGTGCGCGGCGTCGCGCTCGGCGGCGCGCCATGCGTCGTCGGCGAGGCGGAGTGTCTGCTCGGCCATCGTCACGTCGGGCGCGTCCGCCACCGCACGGTCGAGATCGGCGTCGATCGCGGCAAGCTCCTCGCGGAGCGTCCCTGCGTCGGCGACCAGCGTCTCCACCACGCCCTCGTCCGCCGCGGCCGCTAGGCGCTGCTCGACGCCGCGGCCCTTCTCGGCGATGAGCGCGTCGAGCCCGCGCGCGCGTTCGCGCAACGACTCCATCCGCACGAGCCAGTCGCCGAGCGCGTCGTCGCCCAGCGCGGAGAGCGAATGCTCGGCGTCGAGCACGCCGACATCGAGCACCCGGAGGCGTTCGCGCAGCTCGCCTTCTCGCTGCGCGTGCGCGGCGCGTCCGTCGCGAAGCCGCTCGAGCCGAGCCTGCAAGCCCGCGATCTCGTGCCCGGCCAGGTGCAGGCGGATGGCGCGGAGCTCCTCCACGATGCCGCCGTGACGCCGGGCGGCGTCGGCCTGGCGTTGCAGGGGCGTGAGCTGGCGCCGCACCTCACGGAGCAGATCGTTCAAGCGAAGGAGGTTGCCCTCGGTCGACTCGAGGCGGCGCTGTGCGCGTTCACGGCGTTTCCGGAACTTGAGGACGCCCGCGGCCTCTTCGATGATCGCCCGGCGGTCTTCGGGTCGCGCGTTCAGCACCGTGTCGAGCTGGCCCTGGCCGACGATCACGTGCTGCTGGCGGCCGATCCCGCTGTCGGAGAGCAGCTCCTGGATGTCGAGGAGCCGGCAGGGCGCGCCGTTGATCTGGTACTCGGAGTCCCCCGCCCGGAAGAGGGTGCGGGTGATGGTCACCTCGGTGAAGTCGATGGGGAGCGCGCCCGCCGCGTTGTCGATCGTGAGCGACACCTCGGCCCGCCCGAGCGCGGGCCGGTCCGGCGTGCCCGCGAAGATGACGTCGTCCATCTTGCCGCCGCGGAGGGTCCGCGGACCCTGGGCTCCGAGCACCCATGCGACCGCGTCGACCAAGTTCGACTTCCCCGACCCGTTCGGACCCACGACCACCGTGACCCCGGGCTCGAACTCGAGCACCGTCTTGTCCGCGAACGACTTGAACCCTCGCAAGCTCAACGATTTCAGGAACACGGGCGCGGCTCCAGGCTCGTGAGGAGGAAGTCGGTCGGGCGATGGCGGTCAGACCGAATCTAGCGATCTCCCTCGGGCTCATCGCGGCATCTCGAAGCGCTCGGGCCCGGGAGCCCCGCGTCAGCGGACCCGGAAACCGACTTCCCCGATCGGGGGCTCGCCGAGCACGGCGAACCCGTCGACCCGGGCACCCGGTGGACCCTCGCGGCACCACGCGACGACCCGCTCCACCGCGGCCGGTGGGCCCTCCAACACGGCTTCCACACTCCCGTCGGCGCGGTTGCGAACCCACCCGGTGACTCCGGCTTCGAGGGCCGCGGTCCGGCACGACTCGCGGAACCACACCCCCTGGACGCGCCCGACGACGACGACGCGCTCGACGCACGGTCGCGGCGGGGGCGTCGGTCACACTTGGCAGGCCGAGCAGAGGAAGGTGGAGCGACCGGAGACACGTTCGCGCACCACGACGTGACGGCAGCGCGGGCAGGCTTCGCCCTCGCGTGCGTACACATTGTGGTACTGCTGGAACTCTCCCGGCTTGCCGAACAGGTCGACGTACTGCTCGTCGGCCAGCGACGAGCCGCGGTGCTTCACCGCGTCCTGGAGCGTCTCCATCATCGCCCGGTACAGGCGCCGTATCTCCTGCGAGGTGAGCGAGTCGCTCATGCGGTCCCAACGCAGCCCAGCCCCCCAGAGGATCTCGTCGCTGTAGATGTTGCCGATCCCGGCGATGAACTTCTGGTCCATCAGGAGGGGCTTGAGCTTCGCGTGGCGGGCGGCGACGAGCGAGCCGAAGTGCTCCCACGACATCGCCGTCTCGAGCGGGTCGATGCCGAGGTGGGCCAGCTCGGTGACCTCCTTGTCGACGTTGTCGAGCTCGGTCACGAACATCTCACCGAAGGTGCGGGGGTCGACGAAGCGGAGCTGCCCACCCTGGGTGAAGCCGATGACCACCTGCGTGTGCTTGAGCATCGGGTCACGGGCAGATTTCGTCCGCAGCAGCTGGCCCGACATCCCGAGGTGGATCACGAGCACGTCGTCACCGTCGAGGCGGACGAGGAGGTACTTGCCGCGACGATCGACGCCGACGACCTTCTTGCCGACCAGACGGTTGACGAACTGCTTGCGGTTCGTGTGCCGCCGCACGGCGCGGGTCCCCAGCGCCTCGACCGACTTGACCTTCCGGCCGACCACCTCACGCTCGAGATCGCGGCGGACGACTTCCACCTCGGGCAGCTCAGGCATCGTTCCCACTCGGCCCGACGGATTCGCGCACCCGGGAGGCGTCGGGAGGCAGCTCGGCGACCGGTTCCGACTGCAATCGGTCCCACGCGGCACGCGCGGCCGCCTGCTCGGCCGCCTTCTTCGAGCGCCCCTCGCCCCGTCCGCGCTCGATGCCGCGCAGCGAGACCGACGCGAAGAAGACGCGCGAATGGTCCGGCCCGACGTGACTCACGGTGTACTTCGGCAGTTGGTCACCCCGCCGCGCCGCCAGCTCCTGGAGGCGTGTCTTGTAGTCGCCGCCGCCGGGGCCGGCAGCTTGCTCGCGGATCCTGCCTTCGAGCGCCGACAGCACGACCGACGTCGCGGCGCCGAGGCCGCCGTCGAGATACACCCCGGCGAACACCGCCTCCATCGCGTCGGCCAGGATCGAAGGCTTCTGGCGCCCGCCCGACGCGGCTTCGCCCTTGCCGAGCCGGAGCGCGGCACCGAGGCCGATCACCGTGGCGACCTCCGCCAGGGCCTCTGCGCTCACCACCGCGGCGCGAAGCTTCGCCATCTCACCTTCGGGAAGGGCGGGATACTCCTCGAAGACGAAGCGGGTGACGACGAACCCGAGCACGGAGTCGCCGAGGAATTCGAGACGCTCGTTGGACTCCGGGCCGCCGTGCTCCGAGCAGTACGAGCGGTGCGTGAGCGCGTGCTCGAGCAGCGCCGGGTCCCGGAACGACCACCCGAGCGCCGCCTGGAGCGAGTCGAACACGTCGGCGCTCACGATCCAACGCCACCGAGGCGCAGCACCACGTAGTCGACCGCGTCGCCGACCGTCCGGAGGTCGGCGAGGTCGTCGTCGTCGATGCTGAAGCCGACCGTGCGGTCGCCGAGCTCCTGTTCGAGCGTTTCGACGAGCTCGATCAGGGCGAGGGAGTCGGCGTCGAGGTCCTCGGCGAAGCGCGACGACCGCTCGATGCGGGCCTCGTCGATCTCGAGGATGTCCGCCAGGCGCTCGCGCACGAGCGCGAGCACCTCGTCGGAGCTCATCGGGCTGCCTTCGAGATGTGTCTCAGCCGGCACGGCGCGCCGCCTCCTCCACCCGGGCCACCACGTCGCCCTCGACCGCTTCCATCGCGCAGCGGACCGCGTTCACGATGGCGGTTTCCCCCGACGACCCGTGCGAGATCACGCAGACCCCCCGCACCCCCAGGAGCAACGCACCGCCGGTGTTGTCGGGCTCGAGCTCCTGGGCGGCCTCCAGCAGCAGCGGCAGCACGATCTTGCCCGCGTCGCGCGCCTCGGGGGTGGACTCCAGGACCCTGAGGACGAGCGATGCGACGGCGCGGATCGTGCCCTCGATCGTCTTCAACGCGACGTTGCCGGTGAATCCGTCGGTGACGATCACGTCGACTCCCGGTCGCATGAAGTCGCGGCCCTCGACGTTCCCGACGAATCCCGGCACCTCCGCGGCCAACAGGTCGTGGGCCGCCTTGCGCAGCTCGTCCCCCTTGCCGGCTTCCTCGCCGTTGGAGAGCAGACCCACCGTCGGGGCGTCGACCCCGAGACGGGTCCGCGCGTACTCCCGTCCCATGCGCGCGAACTGCACCAGCCATTCGGGAGTGCAGTCGACCGTGGCACCGGCATCGACGAGGATCTGCGGATGGTGACCCGGCACGGGCACCGGCACCGCCACGGCGGGGCGCGCCACCCCGCGCGTCCGGCCCATCCGCAGGACCGCCGCGGCCATCGCCGCGCCCGTGTTCCCCGCACTCACCATTGCGTCCGCCGCGCCGTCGCGCACGAGCTGCGCGCAGCGAGCGACCGAGGAGTCCTTCTTGGCACGCACCGCGGTCGGGGGCTCGTCCATCCCGATGACGTCGGCCGCGGCCAAGAGCTCGACGTCGGAGCCCGCGGCGGGCTGGACGCGCTCGATCTCGTCCACCCGCCCGACGAGCACGATCCTGACCCCGAGCTCAGCGGCGGCTCGAACCCCTCCAGCGACGACGTCGTCTGGCGCGTGGTCGCCGCCCATGGCGTCGAGGGCGACGGTGATGCTCATGGTCTTCCGCTCATGCGCTCAGTCGACGTCGATGGCGCGACGCCCTCCGTACCAGCCGCAGTTCCCGCACACGATGTGGGGCTGCTTCACCGCGCCGCAGTTGGGGCACGTCGAGCGCGACGGCGCGGCCAGGCGCCAGTTGCCCGCACGACGGGTGCGGGTCTTGCTCCGCGGGGTCTTTCGCTTCGGGACGGCCATCAGGCGCTCCTGGTCAGATCGAGTCCGGTAGTGGGCAGGCGGCGGCGGTGACGCTCAGAGATCGAGCTCTGACAGTGCCGCCCACCGGGGGTCGGTCGGAGGCTCGAGTGATTCGGGCGGCTCGGGCTCGGCATCTCGGAGCACGTGCTGCGATGCGCACGATTCGAGGCCCACCGAGACACACGTCGGCGCGAGCGGCAACTCGAGCAGCACGGCGTCACGGACGAGGAGCTCCAAGTCGATCTGGTGGCCTTCGAGGGGGTACGTCTCGCCTTCGACGGGGTCGGGCTCGAAGAGCTCGGCGACACCGACCTCGAGCTCGGCGTCGACCGGGCGCAGGCACACCCCACACTCGGCGTTCCAGCGGGCCCGCACGGTTCCGCGTGCAACCACACCGTCGGGGACTCGCTCGAGCACGAGGTCGAGATCGAGTGGATCGTCCACCCGCGCGGCCGCGCCACCGAGGTCGGCGAGTGCCGCATGGACGTGGACCGGCCGGTGGGCGGCGGGATGGGTGAGAAGGTCGGCGACATCGATCCGGAATTCGCTCATCGGGGTGCGACTCGTGAAGGAGCGGCCGAGCACTCGAGACGGCCGAGCGGAGCACCCAAGTTTAGCAGCGACGTGCCGCGCGCTCCGAGGCGTCCGTTACAGGTCGTCCTGGTCGAAGACGGCGGAATCGTCCGGTTCGTACAGTGCGTCGAGCGCTTCCTCGGCCGACTCGCCCGTGGCCGCGAGGGGCTCGACGACTGCCTGCAGCTGCTCCCGCCCCTTGACGACGGTCTGCATGGTGCGCTCGAGCACCACTTCGAAGGCGGCCAACTTCTGGTCGATGTAGTCCTCCGCCTCGTGACGCAGCCGCCGGCTGTCGGCCTCCGCCCGGGCCACGACCTGCTGGGCGACCCGTCGCGCCTCACGCGCGACCTCCGTGCGCTCCACCATGCGCTCCGCCTGCACCCGGCCGGCTTCGACGATGTCCTCGGCGTCCCGGCGCGCCTGGGCGAGGTACTCCTCCCGCTCCTTCAACAGCCAACGCGCGTGCCGGAGCTCGTCGGGGAGGGTTCGGAGCGCCTCGTCGAGGACCTCGAGCGTCTCCTCCCGGTTCACGAGAACCGACGCGGACATCGGCATGGTCCGGGCCGCGTCGACCATCTCCCGCAGTTGCAGCAGCAGGGTCTCGAGGTCGTAGGCCTGTTGCTCGCTCACACCCCACCTCCCCCGTCGGCTCCGCCGAAGCCGGGCGCACCAAAACGCTCGGCGAGGCGCTTCGCGACGTTCGGGGGCACCATCGTGGTCACGTCACCGCCGAAGCGAGCCACCTCGCGGACCAGGCTCGACGACAAGAAGGAGTACTGGGGGCTCGTCGAGAGGAAGAACGTGTCGATGCCCGACAGCTGGTGGTTCATCTGCGCCATCTGGAGCTCGTAGTCGAAGTCGGAGACCGCTCGGAGGCCCTTCACGATCGCTTCGGCACCGTGGACCCGCGCGAACTCGACGAGCAGACCCTTGAAGAACTCGATGCGGACGTTGGGAAGGTGCCCGATCACCTCGGCGAGCATCGCCTGGCGTTCCTCCAGCGTGAAGAGCGACTGCGACTTCTGCGGGTTGCGGATCACGGCCACGATGACCGAGTCGAAGTGGCGCGCCGACCGCTCGATGATGTCGACGTGACCGTGGGTCACCGGGTCGAACGATCCGGGACAGAGGGCAGTTGCCACGCAGCGACAGCTCCTGCAGTTGGGGTCAGGTCGGGGTGTCGGCCTCGCGACGAGCCACGGTCGCGACGAGAAGGAGCGTATCCCCGTACGTGCGCTCGCTCCGGGTCTTCCACGCCGTCGGCATGACGAGCACGGGCCCTCCCCGTCGCCGTTCCACCACCACGAGAGCGCCGTCGGCCAGCCGTCCGCGCCTTTCGAGGAGCTCGAACAGTCCCTGCCACTCACCGGGACCGGTTCCGTAGGGCGGGTCGAGGAGCACCAGGTCGAACGGCTCCTCCGCTGCGGGACTGCCGAGGAAGGCACGCACCGGCGAGCGCTCGACCCGGGCTCGACCCGACAGTCCCGTGCTGTCCAGGTTTTCCCTGATCGCGGTGACCGCGGCGCGGTCGTCGTCGACGAACACGGCGCGCCCCGCTCCCCGCGAGAGCGCCTCGATGCCGAGCGCACCGCTGCCCGCGAAGAGGTCCGCCACCGCCGCGCCCTCGACCCGTGGTCCGAGCGAGGCGAACAGCGCCTCTCGGACCCGGTCGGTCGTGGGGCGCGTCCCGCTCCGGGGCGCGACGAGCCGGCGGCCGCCCGCCTCTCCCGCGATGACCCGGAGCGCCACGTCAGCTCTTGAAGAGGAAGTCGACCGCGTCGCCCAGCAGGTCGTTCACCTCGTCGCGGAGCTGTCCGTGCCGCGCGAGCTCGGGGTCGTCGTCGAGGATCCGCTCCGCGACCGCGCGCGCCTCCACGACGACGGGCTCGTCCTGTGGCAGGCGCCCGAGCTTGAGATCGGTCCACCCGGCCTGCCGCTCACCGAAGACCTCTCCGGCACCGCGGATCGCGAGGTCGCGCTCGGCGAGGTCGAAGCCGTCGCCGGATTCCACCATGGCGGCCATGCGCGCCTGCCCCTGGGGCGTGGAGGGGTCGGCCAGCAGGAAGCAGTGCGACCGGTGCTTGCCGCGCCCGATGCGACCGCGGAGCTGGTGGAGCTGGAGGAGCCCGAAGCGGTCGGCGTCTTCGACCACCATCACTGTGGCGTTCGGCACGTCGACGCCAACCTCGATCACGGTGGTGGCGACGAGCACGTCGAGCTCACCGGCCCGGAACGCCCGCATCGACGCCTCCTTCTCAGCCGGCGCCATCTGACCGTGCAACAGGCCCAGCCGCAGCCCCTCGAGGTCCTCGGCTCCGAGCCGCTCGAGCTCGTCGGTGGCGGCGCGCGCCTCGAGCTTCTGCGATCCCTCCACGAGCGGGCACACGACGTAGGCCTGGCGGCCCGCCGCCACCTCTGTGCGCACGCGCTCATAGACGGCGACGCGCTCGAGTGGGCTCGGCCCGACCACCTCGGTCTCGATCAGCGAACGACCCGCCGGCAGCTCGCGCAGCTCGGTGCGGTCGAGGTCGCCGTAGATGAGCATCGCCGCGGTCCGCGGGATCGGGGTGGCGGTCATCACCAGCACATCCGGCGAATCCCCCTTCGCGCGCAGGAGGTCGCGCTGCTCCACGCCGAAGCGGTGCTGTTCGTCGATGACGACAACGCCGAGCGAGGCGAACGCGACGCCCTCGTAGATGAGCGCGTGGGTGCCCACGACGATGTCGACCTCGCCCGCGCGCAGCCCGTCCGCGATGCGCCGCCGCTCGGCGGCCCCAGTGCGATTGGTGAGGAGCGCCACGCGGACCGGCCGCTCTCCCAACAGGCTCCCCTGGTCGGGAACCGTGAGCCCGTCGAGCAGCGCGCGCATCGTCAGCTCGTGCTGCTCGGCCAACACCTCCGTCGGCGCCATAAAAGCGCCCTGGTGGCCGCCCTGTACCGCGGTGAGCAGGGTGGTCAAGGCGACCACGGTCTTGCCGGAGCCGACTTCGCCCTGCAGCAGCCGGTGCATGGGCGCGTGACCGGCGAGATCCGCGCCGATCTCGTCGATCGCCGCGAGCTGGTCACCGGTGAGCGGGAAGGGCAGGGCGGCGTGGAACGCCCGGACGAGCGGACCGTCCACCGCATGGCTGATCCCCTTCGCCTCGGCGGCGAGCGCGCGCTTCCGCGCGACGAGCGCGAGCTGCATGCGGAGGAACTCATCGAACTTAAGGCGGTGGGCCGCCCGCATCGCCTCGCCGATCGAACCCGGCCGGTGGATGCCCTCGTACGCCTCGCCCCGGTCGGTGAGGTGGAGCTCGCCGCGCACCCACTCGTCGAGCGGATCCGCGAACCCTCGCGGACGCGTGCGCTCGAGACAGGAGGCCACGGCACGCCGCAGCTGCCACGTGTGCACCTCCGCCTTCCCCGACTGCGGGTAGACGGGCACGATCGCGCCCGTCACCTCCAGTCCCTCACCAGATCGCTCGCCGTCGGGCGCGACCAGCACATCGACGACCGGGTTCGTCATCTGACGCTTCCCCCGGTACTGCTCGACCTTGCCGAACAGCGAGACCTGCGCACCGACCGCGAGCTGGCGCTCCCGCCACGGCTGGTTGAAGAACACGACCTCGAGCAAGCCGGTGCCGTCGTACACAGTCGCTTGGACGATCGTGCGTTTGCGATCGCGGGTGCGCCGTGCATGGACGGCTCGAACCTCCGCGTCGACCGTCGCCACGTCGCCGATCGACAGCTCGGCGATCTCGGCTCGGTCGGTCCGGTCCAGATATCGCCGCGGATAGTGCTGCAGCAGATCGAGCACGCTGACGATGCCCATCGCCGCGAGGCCGTCCGCGAGCTTCGGTCCGACGGGCTTGAGCTCGTCGACCTGCCGGACCGCCAGCTCGCGCAAGGTGAGCCCCGAAGGTCGCCGCGCGACGTCCACGCCGCCCGCGCTACTCGACGCCGACGAGATACGGATAGAGGGGCTGGTCACCCTCGTGAAGCTCGACCTCGAGCTCGGGATGTGCTCGCGCCAAGTGCTCCTCGATGCGCGCGGTGTCGCTCGCACGCGCGCCCAGGCCGGTGATCAGCGTGACGAGCTCCGCGTCGTCGGTGACGAGCGCGTCGACGAGCGCGACGGTGGCGTCGACGGCCGAGCTCTTCGTGGCGCACACACCGTCGGCGACGATCGCGATCCAGTCGCCGGCCGCGATCGCACCGCACTCCGCCACGCTGTCGCGCACCGCCTGTGTCACCTCACCGGCACGGACGCGGCCCGCCGCGTCACGCATGGACGCGAGGTTCTCGTCGATCGTCGCCTTCGGGTCGTAGGCCACCAGCGCGCCCAGCGCTTCGACGACCGCGGTCGTCGGGACAACACCGACGGGCTGGTCGTGCAGCGCCGCGACCTGGCTCGCGACCGCGACGATGTTCTTGTTGTTCGGCAGCACGATCACCGCGTCGGCCGAGCAGCCGCGCACGGCCTCGAGGATCTGGGTCGTCGACGGGTTCATCGACTGGCCGCCCGCGACAACCTGCTGGACACCGAGGCTCTCGAACAGTCGCCGCAGTCCCTCGCCGACCGCCACCGCCACCACCGCCGTCGCCACGTGCGGGAGCGGCGAGAGCGTCTCCCCGTGATGGGCCCGCACCCACTCGGCCTCCTCGAGCTCCTCGACCTGCTCGATCAGGTCGGTCACCCGGATCCGCTCGGGCCGTCCTGCGCCGATGCCCGCCTCGATCGCGGCACCGATCTCGTTCGTGTGGATGTGACAGTTCCAGATGCCGTCGCCCCCCACGACGACGATCGAGTCGCCGATGGCGCTCCACGACCGCCGGAGCTCCGGCACCCGGTCGTCGTCGGCGTGGAGGAGGTACATCACCTCGTACCGCAGACCGGGGTCGTCGGCACCCGCCTGATGGGCCGCCACCACCGCCGGCACGCGCACTGAGTCCGGCTCAGGCAGCGGCCGACCCGCGACAACGTGCAGGCACGCGTGCAGGAGCAACTCGAAGCCCCGGCTGCCCGCGTCGACCACGCCCGCCTCCGCGAGCACGGGCAACAGGTGGGGCGACTGCTCGACGGCAGCTCGTGCCGCGCCGGCTGCCCGTTCGAGCACCCCCTCGAGGCTGACGTTGCCCTCATCGACGGCTTCTTCCACGGCCTCGGCCACCGACCGCGCGGCGGTGAGGATCGTGCCCTCGACGGGGCGCATCACTGCCTCGTAGGCGGCGTCGGCCCCACGCCGCAAGCCCACCATCAGCACCCGGGTGTCGATCGATTCGAGCGGGGTGAAGGTCTCGGCCAACCCGCGGAGTATCTGCGACAGGATGACGCCCGAGTTGCCGCGGGCGCCCATGAGCGAGCCGTGGGCGATGGCCGTGCAGACGTCGGTCATTGCCGGCGCGCCGGGGCCGCGGCCGCCCGTCGTCTCGAGCTCGGCGCACACCGCCTCGACGGTGAGCGCCATGTTCGTGCCGGTGTCACCGTCGGGGACCGGGTACACGTTCAGCCGGTTGAGCTCCTCCTGGTGCGCACGCAGCGCATCCCGGTACGTCTCCATCAGCCGGCGAACGTCGCCCGCGGCAAGTGCCTGGAGGACTGCCACGGCTGGGATGGTACCTGGCTCACTGCTACTCTCGGCTGCTCCCGCGAGCATGCTCCGACTGCGCTCGCGCCCCGATCCGTCACAGCGATCCGCGAGAGGTACGGCGATGGCGTCCGTTTGCGAGGTGTGCGGCAAGAAGCCGCAGTTCGGCATGCGCCTGAGTCACTCGCATCGTCGCACCAAGCGCCGCTGGAACCCGAACGTCCAGAAGGTCCGCGCCATCGTCGACGGCACCCCGAAGCGTCTGCACGTGTGCACCGCCTGCCTCAAGGCCGGCAAGGTCCAGAAGCCGTAGCGACCCGGTGCAGGGCGTCGTTCGCATCTACGACCCGCAAACCGGTGAGGGCATCGTGATCCGCGACACCGATCGGGCGGAGCTCATCCTTGCGCCCGACGCGCTCGAGGGCTCGATCTTCATCATGCTCCGCCAGGGACAGCGCGTCACCTTCAGCGTCGACGACGACGGCCGCGCCACGACGCTCCGCCTCGGATCGGAGCGCGACATGGGACTCCCGACCGCCCAGGTCTGACATGGTCGACGTCTCCTCCGTCGTCGACACCATGACGATCGGCGGCACAGCAGCAACGGCCGACGCCACGTTCGACGTCGTCAACCCCGCGACTGGTGAGCCGTTCGCCACCGCGCCCGACTGCACCGAAGACCAACTCGATCGCGCCGTCCGATCCGCCGCTGACGCCTTTGGCTCGTGGTGTGTCGACGAGGACGCCCGCCGCCAGGCACTGGCCACCGCCGCCGAGCAGCTGAAGGCCGCCGCCGACGACCTCGCGCCGGTCCTCTCGGCGGAGCAGGGTAAGCCCGTCTCGGACGCCCGGGGTGAAGTGCTCGGGGCCGCCGCCTGGTGCCAGTACTTCGCGTCGCTCGAGCTGCCGAGTGAAGTCGTGCAGGACGACGACCGCGCGTTCGTCGAGGTGGTCCGCCGTCCGCTCGGAGTCGTCGCCGCGATCACGCCGTGGAACTTCCCTGTCTCGCTCGCCGCCTGGAAGCTCGCTCCTGCGCTCCTGGCCGGCAACACGGTGGTCCTGAAGCCATCCCCGTACACGCCCCTGTCGAACCTGGCACTCGGCGCGCTCCTCTGTGACGTCGTGCCGCCGGGGGTGCTCAACGTCATCTCCGGCCGCGACCCGCTGGGCGCGTGGATGACCGCCCATCCGCTCGTGCGCAAGATCAGCTTCACCGGCTCGGTCGCCACCGGGAAGAAGGTCGCGGCCGCCGCCGCACCCGACCTCAAGCGCGTCACGCTCGAGCTCGGCGGCAACGACCCGGCAGTCCTGCTCGACGACGTCGACCCGGGCGCGATCGCGGACGCGCTCTTCTGGAGCGCGTTCGGCAACAATGGTCAGGTGTGCTCGGCGATCAAGCGCATCTATGCGCCCGAGGCGATCTACGGCGACGTCGTCGACGCGCTGGCCGAGCGGGCCCGCGCGGTGCGCGTCGGCGCCGGGACCGACGAGGGCGTGCAGCTCGGCCCGATCAACAACCGGCCGCACCTCGAGCGCGTGGTCGAGCTGGTCGCCGACGCGCTGGCGAACGGCGCGGAAGCGGCCGCGGGCGGGCACCGGATGGACCGACCCGGATACTTCTTCGAGCCGACGATCCTCGCCGGCGCGTCCGACGGCTCCCGCATCGTCGACGAGGAGCAGTTCGGACCGGTACTCCCCGTCGTCGCGTACCGAGACCTCGACGATGCGGTCGCGCGTGCGAACGCCACCCACTTCGGCCTCGGGGCGAGCGTGTGGGGCGCCGACGCCGATCGTGCCGCCCACGTTGCGCGTGGCCTCGAGGCCGGCACCGTGTGGGTGAACACACATCTCCAGATCAAACCCCGCCAGCCGTTCGGGGGCCTGAAGTGGAGCGGGATCGGCGTCGAGAACGGGCCCTGGGGCTACTACGCATTCACCGACATCCAGACCGTCTACGTCGCCGCGCTGAACGGACCAGCGATGCGTGCCGCGATCGCCGAAGCACCCCACCAGCCACTCACCGTTGTCGACGACGTCGAGCTCGAGTCGCCGCACGAGGGCGAAGTCGCGGTTCGGATCGAGCACTGCGGCGTCTGTGGCAGCGACCTCCACTACGTCGACGGCACCCTCCCCAGCGACTTCCCGCTGCTGCTCGGCCACGAGGCGTCCGGGATCGTCACCGACGTCGGCGCCGGCGTGACCGGCCTCCGCGAAGGTCAGCGCGTGGTGCTCACGTTCCGTCCACCGTGCAAGCGCTGCTACTGGTGCGTACGCGGCGAGGAAGCACTCTGCGCGGAAGGAACGAAGCTCTTCTCGGGTCGCTATGCGGACGGGGGCACGCGTCTCTCCTGGCGCGACCAGCCCGTCGTGCGGGGCATCGTGCTGGCGGCATTCGCCGAGGCGACCGTGGTACCCGCCGCGGCCGCCGTGCCGCTCCCCGACGATGTGCCGATGGACGTCGCGGCGCTCATGGGCTGCGCGGTGCAAACGGGCCTCGGCGCCGCGCTCAACACGGCCCCGGTGACTCCGGGCGACACGGTCATGGTCGTCGGCCTCGGCGGCGTGGGGACGTCGATCGTCCAGGGCGCGGTGATCGCGGGCGCCAGCACGGTGATCGGGGTCGACCCGGCTGCCGAGCGCCGCGAGCTCGCCGCCCAGCTCGGCGCCAGTCACGTGCTCGACCCCGCCGAGGCAGACAGCGACAAGTACGCCAAGGAGATGACCGGCGGCATCGGCGTCGACGTCGCGTTCGACGCCGTCGGCAACACCGGGATCGTCGAGCAGCTCCTGAAGGCGACGCGCAACGGGGGCACGACGGTCATGGTCGGCGTGCCGGGGCCGAAGGACTCGGTGTCGGTGCGCGCGCTGATCCACAACGCGTACGAAAAGAAACTCGTCGGGTGCTACCTCGGATCGTCGAGGCCCCACTTCGACATCCCGCGCGCGCTCGACCTGTGGCGCACCGGCCGACTCGACGTGTCGTCGATGCTCACCGCCCACGTCGACCTCACCGACATCAACGACGCGATCGCCGGCACCAAAGCCGGTCACGGCATGCGTTGGATGGTACGGGCCTGATCCGTCTCGGCGTGCCGCGACCAATGCGGTGGAAAATCTCAGGCGCGAGCGTCCTCGGCGAGATCTCGCGTCACCAGGGAGCACCCGAACTGCATGGCAGTGCTCGCGGCGTAGCGACGCCAGACCCCTCGGGACCACGAAGACGGATCCTTGCGGCTGCGGCAAGACGAGCTCGACGCTTCCCTCCTCGGTCAGCAGGGTGAACTCGATCTCGCCGAGTCGAAGGTGCCGATAATCTCGTACCTACGCGGAGCCAAGGCCGGCGCCTCCACTCGCGACAAAATCACCGTGCAACAGAGCCGTGGTTCACTACCGCTCGAACAAAGCAGCGGCGTACGCACCGAAATCCGGCCCGACCACCACTGGGTCCAGCCCAAGTCGACTCGCCAGCCACGCGGCCAACGGGTTGTTGAGCCATGCGTCATTTTCGCGATGAAGCTTGCCGGCTTCAACCACCCGGTCGACGGTACGCATTGATGCAATCACCATGCGCATACCGGACAGGGTTTCATAATAATGAAGATCCGAAACAGGACGGCCCAACGCCTCTTCATACGTTCGAATCGTAGCGCCGCGATCCGGCAATCCCTCCAGACGCGGCACGCCGAAGTTTTCGCTAAACAGGCTGTCCATATATAACCACCAGGCGAGGTCGCACTCCGCCGGGCCAAGACAGACCCACTCCCAGTCGATGATCCCCGAAACCTGGTTGTCCTCATCGAACAGCAGGTTCGCAGGGATTGCATCTCCCCACACCAGATTGACGGGCGGATCCGCCGGCGCATTTGCCTTTAGGTAGGCGATAGTAGCCTCCGCCACGGGATGTGAACGCCCGCGGAGCGCCCATCTCAGCCATTCCTCGATCCAGGAAAGAAGTTGCTGCAGGCCCGTCTTCCCGCGCTTTGGGTCATCCAGAAATTCCAAACCGTTTCGCCAGTCAACGCGATTGACTGCGGCGATGGCGCGAATTCCGCGCTCCCACACGGCAGAGCGCTCGGGAAGGTCGAGGGCTGCTAACCAACCTTCGACATGGTAATTCGGTTGCTGCGGCACAATGCGACCTGGCAGCTGTTCCATGATAAGAAAGGGCGCGCCGAAGGGATGTTCCGTTTCTCCCACTCCAATAACACCCGGAACCGGCAGCGAAGTTTGCGTGCGCAAGGCGTCCATCACCCGCGCCTGGGTGATCAGACTGGCGTCGAACCTTGGATTCTGGCGCCGTAGAACCAACGGTCGTTCGACCCGCTCGCCGTTTAAACGATACGATGCCTCAAACAGGATCGTTTCAGCCGAGAAACCCGCTTTCAGCGGCTCCTCGGAGAGCTTCACGGTCATGTCCGAACAGCCAGGGATCACTTCGGCAAGATATTGCCCAAGCTTCTGACGCACATCGTCGCGAGCTGTCGAAGGCAGTGGGCTGGGTGAACTTTCTGACTGGCTCATGCCCTCACCCTCACGATGATCTTGCCGCCTACTCCGCCCGCCTGCAACGCCGCCCACGCGTCGCCGATGTCGTCGAGCTCGAACTCCGTCGAATCGACGATCATTGGGATGGACAGCGCATAATTTAGCAGCCGTTCATAGCACGCCCTGCGCTCAGGGATGCTGCGGTGGCTGGTGCCCACGCCGAAATGAGCGCGACTCACGAGGTCCTTGAGCGAGACCGTCATGGCCGTACCAGCCTGGACACCAATACTCATCATCCGCGCGCCAACGGCGGTGGCGCGCAACGCTGCTTCGGCGGGAGGGCCAAAAACACAATCGAGCACAACATCGAAGCCGCTGCCGGCCACAGACTTTAGGGCCGCCTCATCGTCACCCTTGCCCAACTGGACAATGTCATCGGCGATCCCTCGCTGCTTCAGGCGCTCCAGCGGGGCCAGTTTCCGCGCCGCACCAACTACCCTGCCGGCTCCCATGGCCCGGCTCAGCTGAAGTGCAATCTGGCCAAGCGGCCCGGACGCTCCAAGGATCAGGACGTTTTCTCCCGATTGGATTTGCGCCATCTCAAGCGGAACCAGCGCGCCGGTCCCCGCGATGGCCAGTGCGATCGCCGTGCCATCGTCAAGCTCGTCTGGAATCGGCCAGACTTCCCCTTCAGGAACAAGCGTGAATTCGCAGACAGCTCCGGATTCGGGTATGGAATGGCCGAAATAGACCCGCCGGCCATCAGGCAGCCTTCCTACCCCCTCGCCGCCTATCGTATAGGGAAGCTCTGGAACCTTGTAGAGTCCTCGGGCGCGCAGAAGATCACCGTTCTGCAGCCCAGCGGCAAGCACCTCGATGCGGCACGTTCCGTTGGGAACCTCGATTTCCGACACGTCTTGCAGAACGGGCGTTCCGTTCCTTTCTAGCATCCTCGCTGCACGCATGGGATCTCCCCTTTTCAGTTTCACCTGGCATGTGAAAGTCGCAGTCAATCCGACCGAGGGGCCGGGCCGGAGATGTCCAGGCAGTGAGGATACGCGGAATACGAACCCCGCCCTTCTTCTCGCTACACACGACGCCCTGCTGGCTGATCTCATGGTGGACGGTCAGGAGCCAGAACGCGCCCGTGGAACCCTACTTGCGTTTCGTCGGGGTTGCCCACGATGTTGACGAGGACCAGATCCGCTCGCTGCGCCGAGAGGGCCACGTACGAGAGCCAGCCCGACCGCCGGGAAGTTCGAGACGAAGAATCCCGCCTCGTCGCCCGGCGCGGTGATGGTCGCCGTCGCGAGGTCTCGCCCCTCCGGCTGTGACAAGTCGATCGCGACCGACCGCTTCCCCTTGTTGAGTCCGGCCCAGTAGAGGCTCACTCCACGGTCGGTCACCGGCCAGCGCCGGTAGTCGAGGCCGCCGCCGATCGCGTCGATCCGGACGACGTCGGCGCCGAGCTGCGCACGAGTCAGGCCCGCCAACGGCGCCGCGATGAACGCCGACCCTTCGACCACCCGCATGCCCGACAGAACCGCCACGGTCCAATCCCGGCAGGTGATTCCCCGGGGGTCGCACATGGGCAGGCCGTAAGGGGCCCGTGCGTCTTTCCGGCCTGGGGAGGCACCCTCGGTACACTCGTCTCACTCATTTCCCGGGGAGGGAGAGCGCGTGACGGCCATCAACGCCCAGACCAAGCATCGGCGATTGCTCGACTGGGTCGACGAGATCGCGGCGCTCTGCGAGCCGGACTCGGTGCACTGGTTCGACGGATCCGACGCCGAGCGGGAGCTCCTCTGCAAACAGCTGGTCGACGCGGGCACGTTCGTCGGCCTCGACGGCCGGAAGCGCCCCGGCTCCTACTGGGCGCACTCCGACGCCA
This sequence comes from uncultured Actinomycetes bacterium, assembly GCA_963775795.1. GTDB lineage: Bacteria > Actinomycetota > Acidimicrobiia > IMCC26256 > DASPTH01 > CAVZKC01. The sequence goes on from CAVZKC010000004.1 coordinate 91,096, forward strand.
GCGACGTCGCCCGCGTGGAGGACCGCACCTTCATCTGCTCGGAGCGGGAGGACGACGCCGGGCCGACGAACAACTGGAAGGCGCCGGCGGAGATGCGGGCGAAGCTCCATGACCTGTTCCGCGGCTCGATGCGCGGCCGCACGATGTACGTCGTGCCGTTCAGCATGGGCCCGCTCGGTTCCCCGCTCTCCTACATCGGCGTGGAGATCACCGACTCCCCCTACGTCGCCGTCAGCATGGGCACGATGACCCGGGCCGGTCAGGGCGCGCTCGACATGCTCCGCGACGACGGCGAGTTCGTGCCCTGTGTGCACTCGATCGGTGCGCCGCTGGAGCCGGGCGAGGAAGACGTTCCCTGGCCGTGCAACGCGGACGAGAAGTGGATCGTCCATTTTCCCGAGACACGCGAGATCTGGAGCTTCGGATCGGGCTACGGGGGGAACGCGCTCCTGGGCAAGAAGTGCTTCGCGCTGCGGATCGCGTCGGTGATCGCGCGCGACGAAGGCTGGCTCGCCGAGCACATGCTCATCCTCAAGATCTCCAACCCCGAAGGGGTCGTGCGGTACGTGGCGGCTGCGTTCCCGTCCGCCTGCGGGAAGACGAACCTCGCGATGCTGGTTCCGACGTTGCCCGGGTGGACGGTCGAGACGATCGGCGACGACATCGCGTGGATGAAGATCGGCGCGGACGGGCGGCTCCACGCCATCAACCCCGAGTACGGCTTCTTCGGTGTGGCGCCGGGCACGAACGAGCGCTCCAACCCGAACGCGATGGCGACGTTGGCGCGCGAACACGGTGTTCACCAACACCGCGCTCACCGACGACGGCGACGTGTGGTGGGAGGACATGACTTCGACGCCGCCGGCGCATCTCACCGATTGGCGCGGGCGGTCGTGGACACCCGACACCGACCAACCCGCCGCGCACCCGAAATTCACGGTTCTGCGTGCCGGCGTCGCAGTGCCCTTCGATCGCACCCGAATGGGAGGACCCCGCGGGCGTGCCCATCTCCGCGTTCCTCTTCGGCGGCCGGCGGGCGACGACGGTGCCGCTGGTGTTCGAGTCGCGCGACTGGGCCCATGGCGTACTCATCGCCGCGACGATGGGATCCGAGAAGACCGCCGCCGCGACCGGAGGACTCGGGCAGCTCCGGCGGGACCCGTTCGCGATGCTGCCGTTCTGCGGCTACCACATGGGCGACTACTTCGCGCACTGGCTCAGCCTGGTGGACCGCACCGACGAGGCGGCCCTCCCGCGCATCTACGGTGTCAACTGGTTCCGCAAGAGCCCCGACGGCCGCTTCCTGTGGCCGGGCTTCGGCGAGAACTCCCGAGTGCTGGCCTGGATCTGCGGCCGCCTGGACGGCACGGCCGACGGGGAGGACACACCGATCGGTGTCGTGCCCCGGGCCAGCGACTTGCCACTCGACGAGCTCGCCGTGCCGCTCGATGACGTCGCGGCTGCACTCACTGTCGATCCCGGCGAATGGCGTGCCGAGCTGTCCGGGGTAGAGAACGACTTCGGACGGTTCGGCGACCGACTCCCCCCCGCCCTGCGCGCCGAGCTCGAGGCGCTGGTCGAGCGGATCGGCTGAACGCTCGGAGACTCACCGCGCCCCGAGCACGCCTTCCACCGCGCCGCTACCATCAGCGCACCGCAAGGCAGGGAGGAGCACCCAGCATGAGCGTTCGTGCGTACGTGCTGATCCAGACTGAGGTAGGGCGGGCAACCAGGGTGGCCGAAGCAGCTCGGAGTATCAAGGGGGTCGTCTCCGCCGACTCCGTGACCGGGCCCTACGACGTCATCATCGACACCGAGGCCGACACGCTCGACGACCTCGGGAAGCTCGTGGTCTCCCAGATCCAAGCGGTCGAAGGGATCACGCGCACCTTCACGTGCCCGGTCGTGAACCTCTAGACGCGAAGCCGCGGGCTCGCCCGCTCTCGCCTCGTCAGGGTTGGCGCTGACGTCCAGCCCGCCGCCCGCGACGGTCGTGGCGATCGAACGCGAGCTGCACCAGCCGATCGAGCAGCGCGGAGTACGCGATGCCCGAGGCCTCCCAGAGCTTCGGGTACATCGAGATCGGTGTGAAGCCCGGAATCGTGTTGACCTCATTGACGAGGAACCCACGTTCGGGGTCGAGGAAGAGGTCGACGCGCGCCATCGCCTCGCAACGGCACGCCTCGAACGCCCGGACTGCGAGGTCGCGGGCCTCGGCGGCCTCCGCGTCGTTCAGGGGCGCCGGCACGAGGAGCCGCGCGTCGTCGTGCTCGTACTTGTCGGCGTAGGAGTAGAAGTCGGCCCCCGGCACCACCTCGCCCGGCACCGAGGCCGCCGGCGGGTCGTCCCCGAGGACCGCCACCTCGATCTCCCGCCCGGCGATCCCCTCCTCCACCAGGATCCATTCGTCGTACTGCCAGGCCAGCTCGCACGCGGCCAGCAGCGTCGGTCGGTCGGTCGCCTTCGACACTCCGACCGACGACCCGAGGTTCGCGGGCTTGACGAAGCAGGGATAGCCGAGCTGCTGCTCGACCTCGACCGCGACCTCCTCGTGGCCCGCGTCCGTTCCCGCGCGGTACCGCGCGGTGCCGGGGCGTCGGCAGCTCGCACGCGACGAACGCCCGCTTCATCATCACCTTGTCCATCGCGACCGCGGAGCCGACCACGCCCGAACCGACGTAGGGCAGGTCGGCCAGCTCGAGGAGCCCCTGGACGGTGCCGTCTTCCCCGTAGGGTCCGTGCAGGAGCGGGAACACGACGTCGACGTCGAGGGTGCCCGCGGCGCGTCGTTCCGCCACCAGCTCGCCGAGCCCCTCGAGCGGTTCCCCGTCGGCGGCGAACGCGGAGGGCAGCGAGGCCGGACCTCCGGCGAGGGCGGCCGCGGCGTCTGCCGCCACCAGCCATCGGCCCTCGGTCGTGATGGCCACGGGCACCACGTCGTACCGCTCGCGATCCAAGGCGCCCGCCACCGCCACCGCGGTGACCCGCGACACGTCGTGCTCGGCCGAGCGGCCGCCGAACAGGAGCAACACACGGAGCCGACGCGCCATCAGGTCGCCTGCAGGACGGCCCGGATCCCCAGACCCATGATGAACAGGCCGACCAGCCCGTAGAGCATCTCGGTGCGTCCCGGGAGGGACCCTCGGTACTGGTAGGCCAGGCCCACCGTGAGGAACGCGAGGAAGCCGTAGAACATGTGGAAGCGCGGCGCCGTGTAGTCGTCGCTCGCGACGAGGATCGTGCCCGCCAGCACCTGGATGAGCATCATCACCTCGGCGGTGATGGTCACGATCCAGACCCATCGGCCGCGCAGCCGTCGCGCTCGCCACGCGACGAGCGCGACGACACCCGCGATGCCGTTGGCGATGATCGCGACGTAGCCCCAGACCTTGTGGAAGTCGAGCAGCGTGGTCACCGGGGGTTCAGCTCGCGGGAGCGTCCTCGTGCTGGATGACCTCGAAGGCCCACAGCTCACTCTGGCTGCTGACGGGACCGTCGCTCGAGTGCCCGCGGTGTCCGTGCGAGAACGCGGGGCTCTCCATCCAGGCGACGAAGTCCTCCTCCGAGCGCCAACGGGTGTAGACGAGGTAGACGTCGCGCCCGTCGACCGGACACATCAGCTCGAACGCCTCGAAGCCCGGGGATCCCGACACGGCGCCGGCCCGCGCGGCGAAGCGAGCTTCGAATTCCTCGGCTCGGTCCTTGGGCACCGTGATCGCGTTGATCTTGACGACGCTCATTGTTCTCCCGTCTTCACTGCGGGTGTTTACTCGGATTGGTGGGCCGGCCGGGCCGACCCTGCCCCGGCCCGCCGGCCTGCCCCGCCGGGTTGGTTCGGGTACGCGGCCTGCTCAGGACTGTTCCCGGAGGAACCGTTCGATCTCGGATGCCAGTTCGTCACCACTCGGCAGTGCCTCGTCGCCCTCGGGGGTCTCCTCGATCGCGCGCACAACCTCGGCGACGTCGGGGCGCTCCGACAGGCCTTCCTCGACCCGGCTGACGTAGCTGCTCTCCTGACTCTCGAGCGTGGCAACGTCGGCCTGGATCCCGCCGAACTCGGAGAGGCGCTCGAGCAGCGCCCTGATCGCGGGGGGTGACGGGCCACCCGCCAGGTAGTGCGGGACCTGCGCCCACAGTCCCACGGTGGGGACGCCGGCCTGGCCGAGCAGCACCTGGAGCACTCCTTGTGCGCCGGTCGGCCCGACGAAATCGCTGCGCCACGCCCCGACCTCCGCCGCGAGGCTCTCGTCGCTTGCGGTCGCGATGACGTTGATCGGACGACGGTGTGACACGACACTCGGGAATCCCCCGAGTGTGAAGGCACGACGCACGCCCAGTCGCTGAGCGACATCGACGAGCTCGCCGAGCACGGCGCGCCACCGCAGCGACGGTTCCGGACCGACGATCTGCACGACGTCGCGGCCGAGCCGGCCCGCGGTGAGGTCGATCGACGGCCACTCGACGTCGCGACTGACGCCGTCGCGCAGCGTCACCGTCGGGCGCGACTGTTGCAGGTCCATCAAGTCGGCGAGGTCGACCGCGCCGAACCGGCGCTGCGACTCCAGCTGCTCGGAGATCACCGCCGACGCGCCGGCACCCGCCATGCCCGCGTCGATCCAACCCGACAACGCGATCACGAGCGCCGGGTCGCGGAGCTCGGGCCACGTCTCGATCTTCAGCACCCGCCCACTCTACGTGCGTGTGCTCCACCGGCCTCGGCTGGACGCCGGCAGTGCCGAGCCCCCGCCGGGTGGCCGGTCAGCTCGGACCGAAGCCACCGCCGAAGCCGCCGCCCCGCTGCTCACGTCGGGGTGCGAACGCACGCTGGAAGTCGGTGCCCTCGAAGTCGGCCGGGACCTGACCGGTCGCCGCGAAGTGGTAGAGCGCGGTGCGGTAGATGCCGCTCACCGCGGCCATCGCCGTCGACGCCACGAGGATCCACGCGACGCCGACCGCGCCGAACAACACCGCGACCACCGTCGAGCCCGTGGCGACCCCGATGCCGAGCACGAGGATCCCGGGGATCACTGCGAGGAACCCGACGATGCCGAGGCCCGCCTGCCCGATCACGTTCTCGCCCCACGTCCTGCGGAACAGGTCCCTGGACCGCGAGAGCGCGGCGCCCACGCCGATGTCCTCGAGCACCAGGATCGGCACCGTGAGGAACGTGACGAGACTCCACGCGAGACCGAGCAGCGACGCGATGATGCGTCCGACGATCCCCTGACGCTCGAGCTGATTGAGGATCAACGTGACCGTCGCGGTGACGACGGCCCACGGCAGCAGGCGGTGCAGTCGGCTCCGCGCCACCTCGAGCCCACTGCTCACCGAGGAGCTCCCGCCTTTGAGGCGCGTGTCGGCGCCGGCGACGAGGGCGGCGAGGAAGAAGGTCTGCACGGACGCGAGTGCCAGGTAACCCACCGCGACGAACACCCACCCGATCGGCTGCAACGCGGCGCCACCGGTCTCCGAATCGTCGATGCCCGTCGCCGCGACGAGCCCCGCGAACACGGCGAAGACCGCCAGGGTCGCGAGGAACGAGAGGACGGGGAACCACGCAAGCGTCTTGTCGGACTTCAGCACCGCCCACGACCGCTTGGCCATGGTCCAAGAATTCTCGAATCGACTCATGTGACCAGTATCGACGATTCAGCGGCCGCAGTGAAGTCACAGCACTGGTGGGCCATGATGGTAGGTGTTCCGAGCGCCTGGCCGTGTCAACCTGATCGGGGACCACACCGACTACCACGAGGGCTTCGTGCTCCCGATGGCCGTAGACCGGTGGTGCACGGTGCGCGCCACCCCCACGGTCGGGCGAGCGGTCGTACGGGCAAGGTCGGCGCAGCTGCCGGGTGTCGCCGAGATCACGTCCGCGGGAGCCGCGGCGCCCGCCACGATCGAGCCGCCGTGGGCGCGATTCGTGGGCGGCGCGCTGCACGCGGTTGCGAGTCGATACGGAGCGTTGCCCTCGCTCGACGTGTCGGTCGCGTCGACGGTGCCGGTCGGCGCGGGCCTCTCCTCGAGCTCCGCCCTCTCGGTCGCGCTCGTCCTCGCGCTCACGGGCGCCGCCGGTTCGGTGCCGGATCCCGCGACTGTGGTGGCCCTCGCATCCGACGCCGAGATCGCCGCGACCGGGGTCCACGGCGGTCGCATGGACCAGCTCGCCGCCGTGCACGGGCGCGCGGGTCATGCCCTCCTGATCGATTGCCGGTCCCTCGAGGTGGAGCCCATCCCCTTGCCCGCCGACGCAGGGGTGCTCGCGATCCACTGCGGGCGGTCGCGCGCGCTGGCCGGCACCGCGTACGGGGCTCGTCGGGCCCAGAGCGCGGCAGCGGCTCGACGGCTCGGCCTCCGCTCGCTTCGCGACGGCGAGATCGGCGCGGTGGCTTCCGAGCCCCGCGCGCGCCACGTCGTCGCCGAGAACGAGCGGGTGCGGGCCGCCGCCGTCGCGCTCCGGACCGGCGACGCGGCAACCGTGGGCGCGTTGATGCTCGCGAGCCATGCGAGCCTCCGGGACGACTACGAGGTCTCGACGCCGGAGCTGGATTGCCTGGTGGAGCTCGCGTCAGCGCACGGCGCGTGGGGCGCGCGTCTCACCGGCGCGGGCTTCGGCGGCTGCATCGTCGCGCTCGTTCCCCGCGCGCGGATCGCCACGCTCGCGTCCGCGGTCACCACCGGCTACTCCGAGCGCACGGGGCTCACGGCGACGGCTTTCGCACTCGAGGCGGTCGACGGGGCGTCGCCGACCGGGGTCTGACCAAGCGGCTACATGCGCCCCAGGAGCTCGGCCTTCTTCTGGTCGAACTCCGCGTCCGTCAACAGGCCCTGGTCGCGCAGGCGAGCGAGCTGTTCGATCTGGTCGGGAACGGACACCGGGGGCGCAGTGCCCGCCGCGGCGGCGGCCGGAACCGTGGCGGCCACGGGCGGCGCACCGCCCTCGGTGACACGATACCGAGCATCCATCTGGTCGTAGATCACGTGCTGGACGCCGTCGGGGTGGCGGATGAAATCGAAATGCGACTGTCCTTCCTTGCCCGCCGATTCGATGTCGAGGCTGCCGGCGCCGAGGATCCGCTCGAAGACGCGCTGCGTGAAGTTGATGTTGTTGATGCGCTCGAGCGGGATCTCCACCCCCCGCTTCGCGATCACGCCGGTCCGGTAGATCACACGCCGCGACGTCACGACGAAGTACGTCATCGTCCACTGGAAGTATTCGAGGACGAGCCAACCCGCCCAGGCCACGAGCATCACGCCGACGATCACCTGTGCTGGCGTGCTGGCCCAGCTGTCGCCGTCGACCCGCAGCGCGAGCACCGCGATGATGAACAACGGGATGCCGGTGAGGATGTTGCGCGAGAAGAACCACCAGTGAGGACGAAGGTCGAGCGCAACCTGCTCGTGCTCCTGGATCAGGTTCCGCGGGTAGCCCATCACACGAGATTACGGCAGCGCGAAGCGCCTGGTCGCGGACCCGCAATTCCCTCTTGCATTCCCGGGGACCCATCTCTACGATGCGAGGACCGGTACGCGACGACCGATGCCGGAGGCGCTCCGCACGGGGCAGCCACCGAACGGCGGTCGCAAGCGAGCCGGTGCGGCGACCGAATCGAGCGGGACCACCCCCACCCGAGGAGAGCGCCGGAGACCACGACCGAACCGAGCTTCGGACGGCACCGGGGGCAACTTCGGAGCCGGAAGGGCGAGGATGCAGCGCCGGAGCTTCCGAGCATCGGCGACACGCACGGGAGTGGTCGAAGGAAGGGCCCCGAGGAGATCGGAGCCGCGCGAGCGGCGAGGACTACTCGGGGCCTTCCTCTTTGTTGGCTCCAGTCCGTCGCCCGGGCGCTCGGTCCCCTGGGTCGGCCCGGGTGTCGCACCCCGACGGTACGGTGCTCGCCGTGGATGCACTGCTCGACGGGCTCGACGAGTCACAGCGCGAGGCGGTCATGAGCACGGCGAGTCCGCTCGCCATCCTGGCAGGCGCGGGCTCCGGCAAGACCCGCGTCCTCACGCGCCGGATCGCGTGGCAGTCCCGCGAGCGACGCATCGACCCGCGTCACGTGCTCGCGCTCACGTTCACGCGCAAGGCCGCGGGCGAGCTGCGCACTCGACTGGCGCGCTCGGGAATGCACCACGCGGTCACGGCGGGCACGTTCCACGCAATCGCCCTCGCGCAGCTCGGCCGTCGCGCCGCCGACGCACATCGCAGCGCTCCCTCCCTCCTCGACCGCAAGGTGCGCCTCCTCGTCCCGCTGGTCGGCGTCAGGGGGAGGGGCGAGGCCGGGCTGGCCGCGGCCGAGATCGCCGCCGAGATCGAATGGGCGAAGGCGCGGCTCGTCACCCCCGACCGCTACGAGCAGGCCGTCGGGGCCGCGGGGCGCACTCCGCCGCGTCCCGCGGTCGAGGTCGCGGCGATCTTCGGCCGCTACGAGCGCGAGAAGCGCCGGCGCGGCCTGGTCGACTTCGACGACTTGATCATCGACTGCGCCGACGCGCTCACCCGCGACGCCACGTTCGCCGACGTCCAACGATGGCGGTTTCGCCATCTCTTCGTCGACGAATTCCAGGACGTGACCCCCGCGCAGTTCCGGCTCTTGCGAGCATGGCTGGGCGACCGAGCCGACCTCTGTGTCGTCGGCGACCCCCGCCAGTCGATCTACGCGTTCGCGGGCGCGGACGCCGACATGCTGGTCCGGTTCCGGCGGTACTTCCCCACTGACACGTTCACGGCGGTGGGCACCGTCCAGCTGGCGGTCAACTACCGCTCCAGCCCCGAGATCGTCGCCGCCGCGACCGCGGCGCTCGGGCCGAGCGCCGGCCGCGCGGCCCCGAGGGCCGTCCGACCCGAGGGGCCGGCCCCGACGGTCACCGCCTACAACACCGACACCGATGAGGCGGCGGGGGTCGCACGGTGGCTCCGCCGGCGGCAGGGTCCCGACGTTCGGTGGTCTCGCCTCGCAGTCCTCTACCGCACCAACGCGCAGTCCGCCCTGTTCGAAGCCGCCTTCAGCCGCGCCGGCGTCCCGTTCCGGGTACGAGGCGACGAGCGGTTCCTCGACCGCGCCGAAGTCAAGGTCGCGCTCGACGCGTTGCGGGACTCCGCCCGCGCCGCGCCCGCCCGTCGGTTCGAGGAACACCTCACCGACCTCGCGGCCGACGCGTCCGAACTCCCCGAGGAGCGGCGCGAGCACGTCGACGCGCTCGTCCAGCTCGCGCGCGAGTACCTCGGCATCGAAGGTTCTGGAGGCTCGGTCGAAGGATTTCTCGAGTTCCTCCGTACCAACCTGCGCGGCAACGACGACGTCGTCGGCTCCGATGCCGTCGAGCTGCTCACGTTCCACCGGGCGAAGGGCCTGGAGTTCGACACCGTCTTCGTCACCGGGCTCGAACGGGGGCTGGTGCCGATCTCGCACGCAAAGGCCCCGAGCGCGCTCGACGAGGAGCAGCGCCTGCTCCACGTGGCGATGACCAGGGCCGAGCGCGAGCTCCACCTGAGCTGGGCTGCCAGTCGCACGCTCGGCGGTCGCAGCGCCCGGCGGAATCCAAGTCCGTTTCTCGCCCGCATCCAACGCGCGATCGACTCGATGCGCAATGCGGCGACGAACGACACTGCGGAAACGGGCGCGCGTACGCACATCGAGCGCGCGCGCGACCGTGTCCGAGCCGCCGGTCGCGCGACCGCGACACGTTCGAAGACACCCGAGGTGGGGCCCGGCGACCAACCACTCGTTGACGCGCTCGTCGCGTGGCGACTCGGCGTCAGCCGAGCGTCGGGCGCGCCCGCCTACGTGATCTTCCACGACACGACCGTGCACACGATCGCCGCCGCTCGGCCTCGCACCCGTGCCGAACTCCTGTCGGTGCCCGGCATCGGGCCGGTGAAGGCCGAGCGGTACGGCGACGCCGTGCTCGCACTCGTGGGCGAGCACTCGGGAGGTGCCGGTAGGGCATCCGATCCTGGCCCGGTGACGAGTCGGCCGTGACGAGCGGGCGCGCCGCCACGTACCCGTGCGTCGCATGAGTGTGCCGTCCACTCCGACATGACGGAGGACGAAGCACGAGCAGTCGCCACCGCGTTCACGCGCGTGGTCGGCGACGCCTCCGCCCGCACGGGCGGAGAAAGGTGAGGCCGTGCGAGTCGCAGTGACCCACCCGCCTCACCGACAACAGGCCCCGGCCCGACGACGTAACTTGTGCCCCCGCCCGTCCGGTCGTTAGGTTCCCTTCCCATGGCTGACTCCCAGGATCTCATCGCCCGCTTCCAGACCGTCATGTCGGGGCCCAGCGAGGAGAACATCGCCTCGCTCGGTGAGCTCGTCGCCGACGACGTGAATGTCGTTGGCATACTCGGCGCCGGCGCCGACAAGGAAACCGTGCTCGCCGGCCTCAACAACCCGATGGCGGCCGCGCTGTTCGGGAGCGCCACGTGGGACGACCCGGACGTCGACGGCAACACCGTGACCCTCACCGCGCGGCTGCCGGCGGGCGCGCCAATCGGAGGAATGATCTTCGAGCTCGCCGTCGACGGCAGCGGCACGCTCGAGCAGGTGCTCGAGGAGATGATTCCGGCCGCCACGCCCACCGCCGGACCGCTCGTGCTCAACGACGAGATCAAGCAACAGGTCAACGGCGCCCTCGAAAACGGAACACCGATCGTCTGGGCCTACATCAATGCGGACGGCACACCCGTCCTGACGCTCCGTGGTTCTACCCAGGCGTACAGCGACGACCAGCTCGCGATCTGGAACCGTGACCCGACGGGCGGGATGACGAAGGCGATCACGTCCAACCCGAAGCTGGGCGGATTCTTCCGGAGCGCGACGAACGGGATGAGCTACCAGTTCGCCGGACGAGCGCGGATCGACGAGTCGGCGAACGACGTCGTCTACGCGAATGCCCCCGATCCGGAGCGGAACGCGGACGGCCGCAAGCGCGGCGTCGCCATCGTCATCGACCTCGACCGCGTCGAAGGCCTCGGTCTCGCCGGGCGCTTCATCCTGGAGCGCGGGGCGTAGCGCGGAATTCCGGGACCCGTGCGCGCTCCCCTGAACAGCGTCAGAGCGACGGGTTTACGGCTTCAACATTGATTTCCTCGCGAAAGCGGCGACGGACTTCGGTCCCGCCCCCGACGAGCTCTCCGGACCGCTCGCGGCCTCAGCGGTTCCCGCGCACGCCGCGCTGCGAAGGCGGGATCGCTACCACTCCATGACGGGGCGCACCTCGATCGCGCCACCGAGGCGGGCAGCCGGGATACGCGCGGCGAGCTCGATCGCGGCGTCGAGGTCGTCGGCCTCGTAGACGAGGTAGCCGACGGGGAGTGAGGAAATCGACAGCTCCGATGCAAGATCTCGGACCAAACGATCAGCCGGTCGTGACGCCGAAGAGCGTGGCGAGCTTCTCGATCGTCGCCTGCTCGTCGGGATTCACCGTCTTCGCGGATTGCGCGACCGCATCGGCGATCGCGAGCAACCATGCACGCACCTGCGTGGCCTCCTCGGCCGGAAGCTTCTGCAGCGCGGCCGCCGCGGGCTCGAGGTCGTGCAACACGCCCTCGATCGCGGCCTGCGGTGTCGGGCCCCGATGCTCCTTCATCTCGCTCCGCGTTTCCTTTGTATTGGCCTCGGCGACGATCTGCCCGATGAGCTCGTTGGCGACCCCACGTTCACCGGGCTTCGAGATGGCCCACGCGCCGGCACTCGCTTCCTTGACCATGGAGATGGGCCCGTGCTCCCCGGCCAAGAAGACCGCGGTGGTGACGAGCAGGGGCGCGTCGGTCAGGGCCTGCCACTCGCTCTCGTTGAACGCGGACTTGTCGGTCATCGTGCTCCTCCGGCTCGCTCCGGTGCGCCGCGGATCCCCCACGCCGCCTTCCCCAATTCCTGTGGCGGAGCCTGGCATGTCGCTCCGTCCTGTCAAGTCCGCTCCATTCCCCGAGGCCCACCGCGTCATTCCTCCGGACAGGCACCCCACAGCCCGCGGCCCGCTCGACGGGCAGCAAGCTCTTCGAACAGCATCTCCCGGGCGTGCGCGTGGTTCGGCTCGATCACGAGCAACCGGGCGTAGCCACGCCGGAGCAACTCGTCTTCGAACCGTTCGCCGTCGACATAGACGTATGCGAGCCGGCGGTCGTAGATGTCGCGGCGTTCGACGTCATCCTCGAGCCGCACGGACCGACCGAGCAACCGCCTCGTCGTATACACCGACGCTTCCGGGCCGAAGCACTCGACCGGCTTGGTCGGATGGTGCGTCTCGGGCGTGTCGACGCCGAGGAGGCGGACCGTGTCGCGCTCGGTGCCGCGATCTACAACGACGGTGTCACCGTCGAGGACCTCGACGACTCGGTACTGAGCGTTGACCGCGCGCCGCTGCACACCGACCCACCACCCCAGCACCGAGGCGGCGATCAGCACGGTGATCACGACCACGGCCCGGGACGGGGCCATGCGCGAACACTACCGCCGGAGTGCGTCCGTGATCTCAGGCCCCCGGACGGTCGAGAGCCGCGCGCCGGGGAACTTCTTAGGCGTCGCCGGTGCAGCGGACGCCGGCCCGCACCGTGTAGCCGCCGGGCCTCGAGATGATCGCCAGATCCGCGCGCCAGGTACCGAACTCGCGGGTGGCCGACAACGACTGCGTCGACCCCTCCCCCACGATCTTCCAGCCTCGATCGGTGAGCTGCTCGCGGTAGAAGGCGAGGGCGTCGCCGACCGACCCTGCGAAGTCATACCGACGCACCGTGACGGCGTACGCATCGGCCGGACCGCACGCGAGCCGAGATCGTCCCACGAGCTGGGAGCGGTCGGGATGGGAGCGCAAACCACGATCGACCAGCTCGACACGTTGCGCGGCCAGGGTGTCACCGGACTCGTCGCCGGCCACGACCGCGACGTAGATCCCCATCGCGACCAACGTGACGACGCAGCCCCCGACCGCCCACAAGACAACCTTCGTGGCAAACGACAGCTCCGGTCGGCGAGGCTGCGGTTCCGGCCGCCCGGTCTCGGACATCGCGGCACTCTACGTGTGACCAGCTGCGAGCAAGGCGCCGAGCTGATCTACCCGCGCGACAGCCACCGCGGCGTCACCGAGCAAGCCTCCCGTGGCATGCCGGGGGCCCCCGGGGGCGCGCCGGTAGGGTGACCCGACCATGAGTCGCCGGTTGCGCTGGATCACGCTGGCCGCGGTGGTCCTGGTGGTCATCGCCGCGGGCGCCCTGGTGCTCACCCAGCAACCCGACCTTGCCGATGCACGCGACCGGGTCGACGCACGGTGGGTCGTGCTGCGCCCCCAGGCCCAGCGCCGGTACGCAACGCTCGAGCCCGCCCTCGAAGCGCTGACCGACGCCGGCTTCGGCGAGCGTGACGTGACCGTCGCGCTCACCGACGACCTCGAGCGGTGGAAGCAGGCGCTCCGCAGGAAGGACGCGGGGGACGAGGTGGAGGCGGCCAACCGACTCGAGGCGGACGCCGCCCGTCTCAGGGCCAACCAGTTGCTCGCGCCCCGTCTCGGTGCCGTCGCACCGCTCACCGCCGCAATGACGACCTTCTTCGGGACGGCAGTCGACACGGACCAGATCAGCCAGTACAACCAGGCCGCCCTCGACCACCAGAAGGTGCGCACGGGCACGTTTGCCCGTCCGGTCGCCGCCATCCTCGGTTACGGCGAGCGCCACACGTACGCCTACCCGACCTGACCCGTTCGAGGACCGCGATCGACCTCCGCAACCTCTGTACTGTGACCGGGTGCCGACGCAGCTCGTCTACGTGTCGCGCCTCGTGCGCCTGCCGCTGCTCGACGCCGCCGAGACGGCGATCGGGCGCATCAACGACGTCGTGATCGGCCCGCCGTCGCTCACGCTCCCACCCCGCGTGCTCGGCTTCGTCGTCGGTGTGGAACGTCGCCGCATCTTCGTGAACGCCGCCCGCGTGAGCACGCTCGGCAACAACACGGGCGTGATCCTGAAGAGCGGTGCGGTCGACATTCGGCACTTCTCCAAGCGCGAGGGCGAGCTGCTCGCCTTTCGCGACCTGCTGGAACACCGATTCGGCAACGAGATCGTGAACGACATCGGGGTCGCCGAGTCGTCGTCGGGCATCGGGTGGGCAGTCGCTACGGTCTCGCTCCGACCGCCGGGCCCCATCCGGCGCCGGGGCCGCGCCCGGGTCGTGCCGTGGAGCCAGGCCGCTGCGCTCTTCGACCTCGGGCCGATGGGTCGAGAGCTCGCCGGCTTCCGCGAGCTGCACCCGTTCGACCTCGCGACTCGGCTCCGCGCCCTTCCCCTCCCATACCGTCGACGCATCGCCGCCGCCCTCGAGGACGAGCAGCTCGCGGACGTGCTCGAGGAGCTCTCCGAGGAGGAGCAGGTGGAGTTGGTGGAAGGGCTCGACCCCGAGCGAATGGCCGACGTGCTCGAGGAGATGGCGCCCGACGACGCCGCCGACCTCCTCGGCGAGATGCCCGGCACCATGCGCACGCTCCTCGACGCTATGGAGCCCGACGAAGCGGAGCCGGTCCGTCGGCTGCTCCTCTACGACCGCGACACCGCCGGTGGGCTCATGACGCCCGAGCCGATCGTCGTCACTCCGGACGCGACCGTGGCCCAGGCGCTGGCTCGTATCCGCAACGCGGAGTACTCGCAAACCGTCGCCACCGCGGTGTTCGTCGCGGAGCCGCCCGTCGAGACTCCGACCGGTCTCTACCGCGGCACGGTGGGCTTCCAGCGGCTCCTGCGCGAACCCCCCAGTATGCTGGTTGCCGGGTGCGTGGAGCGCGACATCGAGCCCGCGGCCCCGGAGCTGCCCGCGCCCGAGGTCGCGGCCCGACTTGCGGCCTACAACCTCGTCGCGCTGCCTGTATGCGACTCCTCCGGCCGTTTGCTCGGCGCGGTGACCGTCGACGACGTGCTCGACCGCGCCCTGCCGGAGGGCTGGCGGGAGGTCGCGCGATGAGACGGCGCGAAGACCTGTCCTCCCCGCGCCGCGGCTTGTCGCTCGGCATCCACTACGACCCCGAGGCGTTCGGAGAGTTCTCCGAGACAATCGCGCGATTCATCGGAACCGCGCGATTCCTCGTCGGCCAGACGGTCGTCGTGTTCGTGTGGATCGTCGTGAACGCGGCGATCTCGGGCGCGGACTTCGACCCGTACCCGTTCATCCTGCTCACGCTCGCGCTGTCACTCCAGGCCGCGTACGCCGCGCCGCTCATCCTGCTCGCCCAGAACCGCCAGGCCGAGCGTGACCGGCAAGAGGGGGAGACCGATCGGGTCACGAGCGCGCGCACGCAGGCAGACGCCGAATACCTCGCGCGCGAGGTGGCCTCGATCCGCTTGTCCATGGCCGACGCGCTCACGAACGAGGACCTCGAGCGGGCGGTGGGCGAGCTCACCGAAGCAATCCAGCGAATCGAGCAACGGTTGCCCGCGCCGCCGAAGGCACCGCCGGCCGAGTGAGGCGCCGAGCCGGGTGCGACGCCGTTGTCGCGTCCCGGTCCGACGCAATCAGTTGAGCGGCCTCGCGCTGGGCGCGATCGGCGCCGGCAGCAGGGTCTCGCTCATGAGGTAGCGGTCGACGCCGGCGGCGCAGGCGCGCCCCTCGGCGATCGCCCACACGATGAGGCTCTGGCCGCGGCCCATGTCGCCGCACGCGAACACACCCGGTCGGCTGGTCATGAAGGCGTCGTCGCGCCCGACGTTGCCGCGGGCGTCGAGCTCGACACCGAGCTGGTCGAGCATGCCCTCGCGCTCGGGTCCGAGGAATCCCATCGCAAGCAGGACCAGCTCGCACGGCAGGTCGAATTCGGTACCTTCCACCTTCTCGAAGCGCCCGTCGACCATCTCCACCTGATGCGCCCGCAGTGCGGACACGTTGCCCTGCTCGTCGCCGACGAAGCACTCGGTGTTGACCTGGTAGATGCGCTCGCCGCCCTCCTCGTGGGCCGAGGACACGCGAAAGACGTTCGACCACGTCGGCCACGGGTTGTTCGATGCGCGCACGTCGGGGGGACGCGGGAGGATCTCGAACTGGTGGATCGACGCCGCGCCCTGGCGGTGCGCCGTGCCCAGGCAGTCGGCGCCGGTGTCACCGCCGCCGATGATCACGACGTGCTTGCCCTCGGCCGTGATCGTGGGCGCGTCGATGTCGCCCTGCTGCACCCGGTTGCCGATGGGCAGGTACTCCATCGCCTGGTGGATGCCGCCGAGCTCGCGACCGGGGATCGGGAGGTCACGCCACGCCGTCGCGCCCCCCGCGAGCACGACCGCGTCGTGCCCGGACACCAGCTCGTCGGTCGACACGTCGACGCCGACGTTCGCCCGGGTGCGGAACTCGGTGCCCTCGGCCTCCATCTGCGCGATCCGCCGATCGAGATGACGCTTCTCCATCTTGAACTCGGGGATGCCGTAGCGCAGCAGGCCGCCGATGCGGTCCGCGCGCTCGAGAACGACGACCTGATGACCGGCGCGGGTGAGCTGCTGGGCGACGGCCAGTCCTGCCGGCCCACTCCCGACCACGGCCACACGCTTGCCCGTGCGCACCGACGACGGCAGCGGCACAATCCAACCCTCGGCCCACGCCCGGTCGACGATCTCGACCTCGACCTGCTTGATTGTCACCGGATCTTCGTTGATGCCGAGAACGCACGCCGCCTCGCACGGCGCCGGGCAGAGCCTCCCCGTGAACTCCGGAAAGTTGTTGGTCGCGTGCAAGCGCTCGATCGCGTCCCGCCACCGATCGCGATAGACGAGGTCGTTCCAGTCGGGGATGAGGTTTCCGAGCGGGCACCCGTTGTTGCAGAACGGGATGCCGCAGTCCATGCACCGGCCGGCCTGGCGCGCGAGCTTCTCGCGCGGAAAAGCCTCGTAGACCTCCCGCCAGTCACGGAGGCGCACGGGAACCGGGCGCCGGGTGGGCAGCTCGCGCCCCCACTGCAGGAAGCCCGTGGTCTCACCCATGGGAGGCCTCCATGACCCGCTGGAGGGTCTCCTCCGCGGACAGCCCGGCCGCAGCCGCCTCGCGCTGCACCCGCAGCACCCTCGAGTAGTCCCTGGGCATGACCTTGCGGAAGGCCTCGACCTCGCTCTCCCACTGCTCCAGGAGCCGCTCGGCGAGCTGCGAGCCGGTGAGCTCGCGGTGGCGCTCGACGGTGGCGCGCAGCCACTCACGGTCTTCGTCGTCCAGTGGCTCGAGCTCGACCATCTCGTAGTTGACGAGCGATCCGAACGACCCGATCGGGTCGTACACGAGCGCAACTCCGCCCGACATGCCGGCCGCGAAATTGCGGCCCGTCGGGCCGAGAACGACGGTGCGGCCACCGGTCATGTACTCGCAACAGTGATCGCCGACGCCCTCGACGACTGCCGTCGCGCCCGAATTGCGCACGCAGAAGCGCTCCCCGGCGACGCCGCGGAAGTAGGCCTCGCCACTCGTCGCGCCGTAGAGCGCGACGTTGCCGATGATCACGTTCTCCTCGGCGACGAACGGGGCCTCGCGGTCGGGGTAGACAACTACCGTGCCGCCGGAGAGCCCCTTGGCCGCGTAGTCGTTGGCATCACCTTCGAGACGCATGGTGATGCCGCGGGGCACGAACGCACCGAAGCTCTGCCCGGCGCTGCCGCGCAGGTGGACGTCGATCGTGTTGACGGGCAGGCCCGCGCCTCCCCACTGCCGCGTGACCGCGGAGCCGAGCAGCGTGCCGACCGTACGGTTGACGTTGCGGACGGGCAGGTCGATCTCGACGCGCTCGCCGAGCTCGATCGCCGGGCGGGCACGCGCGATGAGCTCCTGGTCGAGCGCGCGGTCGAGGCCGTGATCCTGCTCCTTGGTGCAGTACAGGTCTTGGCCCTCGTAGGGATTGTCCGCCACCGCGAGAATCGGCGCCAGGTCGAGACCGTGCGCCTTCCAATGGTCGACCGCGGCCTGGACGTCGAGCATCTCGGCGTGTCCGACCGCCTCCGCGATCGACCGGAACCCCAGCGCCGCCAGATGCTCGCGCACCTCCTCGCCGAGGAACTCGAAGAAGTTCACGACGAACTCGGGCTTGCCCGAGAATCGCTTGCGCAGCTCGGGGTTCTGGGTCGCGATGCCGACCGGGCAGGTGTCGAGGTGGCAGACCCGCATCATCACGCAGCCGCTCACCACGAGCGGAGCGGTGGCGAACCCGAACTCCTCGGCGCCGAGGAGCGCCGCGATGACGACGTCGCGCCCGGTCTTGAGCTGTCCGTCGCACTGGACGACGATCCGGTCGCGGAGGCCGTTCTTCACGAGGGTCTGCTGGGTCTCGGCCACACCCAGCTCCCAGGGCGCGCCGGCGTGCTTGATGGAGGTGAGGGGCGAGGCGCCCGTCCCGCCGTCGTGACCGGAGATGAGCACGACGTCGCTGTGCGCCTTCGCAACACCGGCGGCGACCGTGCCGACCCCGACCTCCGCGACGAGCTTCACGTGCACGCGCGCGGACGGGTTCGAGTTCTTCAGGTCATGGATGAGCTGCTTGATGTCCTCGATCGAGTAGATGTCGTGGTGCGGAGGCGGGCTGATGAGCCCGACGCCCGGGGTCGAGTACCGCGTCTTGGCGATCCAGGGGTACACCTTGTGACCCGGGAGCTGGCCGCCCTCGCCGGGTTTCGCGCCCTGCGCCATCTTGATCTGCAGGTCGTCGGCGTTGACGAGGTATTCGGACGTCACGCCGAAGCGTCCCGACGCCACCTGCTTCACCGCCGAGCGGCGGAAGTCGCCATTGGCGTCGGGGTGGTAGCGATCGGCGTCTTCGCCCCCTTCGCCCGTGTTCGACTTGCCCCCGATGCGGTTCATCGCGATCGCGAGCGTCTCGTGGGCTTCTTTCGAGATCGACCCGTACGACATCGCGCCCGTCGCGAACCGCTTCACGATCGACTCGACGGGCTCCACCTCGTCGATGGGGACCGGCGGCCGGGCACCCTCCTTGAAACGGAACAGGCCGCGGAGGGTCGCGAGGCGCGCCGCCTGCTCGTCGACGCGGCTCGTGTACTCCTTGTAGACGTCGTAGCGCTTGGCCCGGGTCGCGTGCTGGAGCTTGAAGACCGTCTCCGGATTGAAGAGGTGGAACTCACCCTCGCGCCGCCACTGGTACTCACCGCCGAGCTCGATGTCGCGGTGCGCGCGCTCGTCGGGGCGGTCGGGATACGCGAGCGCGTGCCGACGCCCGACTTCCTCGGCGAGCTCGTCGAGCCCGATGCCGCCGAGACGCGAGACCGTGCCGGTGAAGTACTCGTCGACGAGGTCGTACCCGAGGCCGATCGCTTCGAACACCTGGGCGCCTCGGTACGACGCGATCGTGGAGATGCCCATCTTCGACATCACCTTCAGCACGCCCTTCCCCGCGGCCTTGATGTACTTCCGGGTCGCGAGAGCCGGGTCGAGGCCACCCATCCCGTACAGGCCCTGCGCGACGAGATCCTCGATCGACTCGAACGCGAGGTAGGGGTTCACCGCGCCCGCGCCGTACCCGAGGAGCAGCGCCATGTGGTGCACCTCGCGCGCGTCGCCCGCCTCGACCAAGAGCCCGACCTGGGTGCGGGTCTTCTCCCGGATCAGGTGGTGGTGCACGGCCGACGTGAAGAGCAGCGAGGGGATGGGTGCCCACTCGGCGTTCGAGTCGCGATCGGAGAGGACGAGGATCCGCTTGCCCTGCGCGATGGCGAGGCTCGCCTCGTCGCGAGCGCGGTCGAGCGCTTCGCGCAGCGCAGCGCCGCCGCCCGCGACCCGGAAGAGCCCCGAGATCACGTGGGCGGCGAACTCCGGCTGATCGCCGTCGTGGTCGATGTGGATGAGCTTGGCGAGCTCGTCGTTGTCGATGATGGGGAACGGGAGCTCCACCTGCCGGCACGAAGACGGCTGCGGATCGAGCAGGTTCGCCTCGGGCCCGATCGTCGCGGCGAGCGAGGTGACCAGCTCCTCGCGAATCGCATCGAGCGGCGGGTTCGTGACCTGCGCGAAGAGCTGCGCGAAGTAGTCGAACAGCAGGCGCGGTCGCGTCGACAGCACCGCGATGGGCGTGTCGGTGCCCATGGACCCGATGGCTTCGGCGCCGTTGCGGGCCATCGGCGCGACGAGCAGCTTCAGCTCCTCGTGCGTGTAGCCGAACGTGACCTGACGCCGGACGACCGACTGGTGCGTGTAGACGACGTGGTCGCGGAGGGGCAGCTCGTCGAGGTGCACGAGGCCCTTCGCGAGCCACTCGCGGTACGGGCGTTCCGCCGCGAGCTCGGCCTTGATCTCGTCGTCGTCGACAATGCGACCCTTGGCGGTGTCGACGAGGAACATGCGGCCCGGCTGGAGCCGGCCCTTCTGCACCACCGTGCCCGGGTCGACGTCGACCACGCCGGTCTCGCTCGCCATGATGACGAGGTTGTCGCTCGTGACCCAGTAGCGGCTCGGGCGGAGGCCGTTGCGGTCGAGCACCGCGCCCACAACGGTCCCGTCGGTGAACGCGATCGACGCGGGGCCGTCCCACGGCTCCATGAGCGACGCGTGGTACCGGTAGAAATCGCGCCGGTCGTTGGCCATCGTGGCGTGGTTCTCCCACGCCTCCGGGATCATCATGAGCACCGCGTGCCAGATGGGCCGACCGGCCAGGTGGAGCAGCTCGAGGCACTCGTCGAACGTCGCGGTGTCGGAGGCACCCGGCGTCGCGATCGGGAACGCGCGCTCCAGTTCGGGGATCAGGGGCGTCTCCATCAGCGCCTCGCGGGCGCGAAGCCAGTTGCGGTTGCCCTGGAGGGTGTTGATCTCGCCGTTGTGCGCGAGATACCGGTAGGGGTGCGCGAGCGGCCACGAAGGGAACGTGTTGGTCGAGAACCGACTGTGCACGAGGACGAGCGCGGATTCGAGGCGTGCGTCCCCCAGGTCGGGGAAGAACTCGCCGAGCTGGGGGGTGGTGAGCATCCCCTTGTAGACGAGCGTGCGGCTGGACAGCGAGGGGAAGTAGACGGCGCGCTCAGCAGCGATCTCGTGCTCGCAGCGCTTCCGCATCACGAAGAGCTTGCGGTCGAGCGCGATCCCGGCCGCGCCGTCGGACGCGTCCACGAAGATCTGTCGGAACGCCGGCATCACGGCCCGCGCCGTCGGACCGACCGGAGACGCGTCGATCGGGACCTCCCGCCACCCGAGCACGCGCAGCTCCTCCTCGCCCGCGATCCGCTCGATGTCAGCGATGGTCTTCTCGGCGTCGGTGTGCTCGCCGGGCAGGAACGCCAACCCGACGCCGTAGGCGCCTTGCTTCGGGAGGCTGAAACCCACGACCGAGCGCAGAAAGCGGTCGGGGACCTGGAGGAGGATCCCGGCGCCGTCGCCCGTGTTGGCCTCCGCGCCGGACGCACCCCGATGGTCGAGGTTGCAGAGTGCGTCGAGAGCGGTGCGGACCAGCCCGTGGGAGGCGCGACCCATCATGTCGACGACGAAGGACACACCGCAGGCATCGTGCTCGAACCGCGGGTCGTAGAGCCCGTCGGCCGCCGGGAGCGCACTGAAGGGCGGCCGCGGAGAAGGCACGCGTGAAGGGGTGGGCTTCGTCATCTCACATCCACTGAGGAAAACGCTCGTGCGAACACAGGTGGACGCAGAATGGGACGACGCTGGCCCGACTGCGGACAATCAGCGTAGCCCGGCGATCTGGGCCCCCACCAAGTTGATTGGAGGCGCTAGACCTACCCGATGGCCGTCCCACCCGCACCAGGCCCGCACCCGCCGGAGCACGCGCCTCCGCTCGTCGCCGTACTGGGCGGCGGACAGCTCGGGCGCATGCTGGGCCTCGCCGGCATCCCCCTCGGCGCACGCTTCCGGTTCCTCGACCCCAGCCCGGATGCGCCCGCCGCCGCGGTCGGTGAGCTGGTCGTCGGCACACTCGACGACGCCGGGGCGCTCGAGGCGGTGGCGGACGGCGCGACTGCCGTCACCTACGAATGGGAGGGTGTGCCGGCCGGCTCCGCGGCGAGGCTGGCCCGCGGGATCGTCGTCCGCCCCGGCGCCCGTTCCCTCGAGGTGACCCAGGATCGCCTCGCCGAGAAAGAGCTGTGCGGCAGCCTCGGTATCCCCACCCCCGCGTTCGCGCCGGTCGACTCGAGCGCGGCCCTCGGCGGCGCGCTCGAGGCGGTCGGCGGGCTCCCCGCGGTGCTGAAGACGCGACGCGGCGGCTACGACGGCAAGGGGCAGCGGGTGCTGCGTGCGGCGTCCGACCTCGACGGCGCGTGGGAGGCCATCGGTGGCGTGCCGGCGATCTTGGAAGAGCTGGTGCCCTTCGACCGCGAGGTCTCGGTGCTCGCCGTCAGGGGCGGCGATGGCGCCGTCGCGTGCTGGCCGCTCGTCGAGAACGAGCACCGTGACGGGATACTGCGACTGAGCCGTGCGCCGGCGCCCGCGTCGAGCGGGGCACTCCAGGACGCCGCGGCGTCGATCGCCGGGAGGCTGCTCGACGACCTCGATCACGTCGGCGTGCTCGCGGTCGAGCTGTTCGAGGTCGGAGGCGCGCTCCTCGTCAACGAGCTGGCGCCGCGGGTCCACAATTCGGGCCACTGGACGATCGAGGGTGCCGAGACGAGCCAGTTCGAGAACCACCTACGCGCGGTGCTCGACCTCCCGCTCGGCTCCACCGCTCCGACCGGCGTGAGCGCGATGGTGAATTGCATCGGCCGCATGCCCGAGCCCGCTCTCGTCCTCGCGGTGGCGGGCGCCCACCTCCACGACTACGGGAAGGAGCCCCGTCCCGGTCGCAAGGTCGGCCACGTCACCGTGGTGGCGCCCGATGCCGGCGAGCTCGCAGCCCGCTTCGCGGCCCTGCCCCGCTCGCTCGGGACGTGACCCGACTCACCACGAGCCGCCGCCTCCGCCGCCCCCGCCGCCACCCGAGAAGCCACCGCCGCTGAATCCGCTCGCGCCGCTGCTCGACGAGGGGGGCGACGACGCGAGGGTGCCGGCCGAGGTCACGGTGAATCCGTCAATCGCGCTCGACAACACCGCGTAGTCGAGTGCCGTCCGACCCAGGTACCAGCTGCTCGTGTCGGGCGGCTGATCGTCGAGACCGGCGAACGCCCGGGCCCACTTGTCGGTCGCGCCGAACACCACCGCATACGGCAGGTACTCGGAGAAGAGGTTCTTGCGCTCGGCGAAGCGAGCGCGCTCCTTCTCCGACTCGTCGATGAAGCGGCGGAACCCGTCAGCTCGACGGAGCACCGCGTAGCCCTGGGCGGTGCGGCGGGGCATCCAACGTGACGCGAACACCATGCCGATTCCCACGAGGATCACCGGCACACCGAGCAACCCCGCGTGGGTGTCGAGCGCGAGGAGAACGGTGGCAGCGACGCCGAGGATGGCGACCAGAATGCCGAGCAGTGCGAACAGGCCGCGACGCGTCCCGGGCTTCCCGCGGAACCATCCCCGCGCCATGGCGTCGTCAAGGAGCTCCTCGCGGATCTTGACCATGTCCGAGGCGAACTTGTAGCGCAGCGCCGACACCTCCACCTGTTCGCGGTTGTGGAACAACGCGTGCATGAGCGTGCGCTCGTACGGAAGGAGGTCGCCGGGTTCCCGCCGCTTCGCGAGCTTCCACTCCCGCTTGTGCCAGAGACCTTCGGGTTCGAGCTCCTCGATGCTGAGGTAGCCCCGCACCGCGAGATCCACGATCGTGGCGGTGACGTCGAGCGGATTGGCGACGAAGTCGACCAGCGTGCCGACCTGGCCCGGGCGGAGCCCGTCGGGCGGCTCGAACTCCACGGGCGTCTCGTCGTGGCGGATGAGGGGCACGCGCTCGTCGATGCCGTCCACCGAGCCGAACGCGGCGTCGACCGGCGAGCCCCGGTAGCGCCGGTCGCGTCCGCCCCACCACACGAGACCCACGGTGGCGAGGATCCCGGCGACCAGGATCCCACCCGCGATCGACCCGGTGGCGGGGGTCACGCGGAACGCCGAGGCGAGGCGAAATCGCTCGTCGTAGACCGACCGGGGCGGGGGCACGAGCCCCTTCGGGAAGGCGACGCTCACCGTCATTCCCTGAAAGACACCGAGCCGGTCGGCCGCGAACGAGGCGGTGCTCCCGTCCGCGGTCGCGGTCGTGCACGGGAGAAACGAGCCGAGCGGACCTTGCGCGCACCTCACCGCTTGGATCGGTCCCGGCGCGTGCACCGTCGCGGACGCTGCGGCGATCGGCACGGTCCACTCCGTTCCCACCGCGTTCCACACGAGCTCGTCGTGGTCGGCGAAGCCGTTCAGGGCACCGCGGACCCGGTAGGTGATCTCGTAGCGGTGCTGCCCGGTGATCGTGCGGTCAGGATCGCCGACCTTGACGACGAGGTCGTCGCCCTGCTCGTCGGTCGTGTACTCGTCGGGCGTTCCCGGCGAGCCTCGCACCGACACGACGTCGATCGGGTACACGCGGTCGTACCCGTCCTTCCCCGAATCCGACGTGCGGACGGGGATCTCCCGGAGGATCCCGTGCTTCGGCGTCGACGCGAAGTCGTAGTCGATCGTCTCGCGGACGAGGAGCGTGCCGGCGGGCTCGATCGTGACGTCACTGTCGTACGCAGTGATCTGCTCGAACCCCGTCTGGGCGGCTCCGGGGCCACCGGCGAGGACGACGATGCCCAGACCGGCGAGGGCGCCGATGGCACCCGCGGCAAGTGCCCGACGCATGGCCGCTGAGGCTACCGGGCCGTGGCGCGCGCCTTGGCGTAGCCTCCCGCCGTGGCGATTCGGGTCGTCGTGGCCGAGGACAACTACCTGGTGCGCGGTACAAGGACGCTGGTGCTCAGCGCAACCGTGCAGATCGGGTCCGGCCACGACACCAGCTCGTGCAGGACCCATGCGCTCGCCGAGACCGCGAGCGTCACGACGGGCCAGACGGGAAGGCTCGGCTGCTCCGTCAACAGGTAGGCGGCCACGATCGCGCTGCCGATCAGATCGACCGCGACGCCCTCGTCGACCTTCGGGAACAGCGCCGCCGCTAGCTGAGCAATCGGGATACCACGCGAGATAGCTTCCTCCGGGTGCGGATCGCCACGTGGAACGTGAACTCGCTGAAGGCCCGGATGCCTCGCGTCGAGGAGTGGCTCGCGTACGCCCAGCCGGACGTCGTCTGCCTCCAGGAGACGAAGCTCTCCGACGACGCGTTCCCCCAGCTCGCGTTCGGCGCACTGGGATACGAGTCCGTCCACCACGGGCAGGGGCAGTGGAACGGCGTCGCGATCCTCTCGCGGGTGGGCATCGAGAGCGTCACCACGGGGTTCGACACCATCATCGATCCCTACGAGGGCGATGCCCGACTCATCGTGGCGACGTGCGCCGGCGTGCGGGTCGGGAGCGTCTACGTGCCCAACGGACGTGAGGTCGGGACCGAGTTCTACGAGCGCAAGCTCCAGTGGCTGGACTGCCTGCGCCAGTGGCTCGACGCCAACGAGTCGCCGGAGCGCCCGCTGGCGGTCCTCGGCGACTTCAATGTGGCCCCCGAAGACCGCGACGTGTGGTCGCCCAAGGCCTTCGTCGGTGCCACCCACGTGACGGAGCCGGAGCGCGCCGCCGTGGCACACCTCTCCGACTGGGGCCTCGTCGACGTCTTCCGGCGCCAGTACGCCGACGACCGGTTGTTCACGTACTGGGACTATCGACGGGGCGACTTCCACGACCACCGCGGCATGCGCATCGACCTGGTGCTCGCCACGCCTCCACTCGCCGACCGCATCGTCTGGGCGGTCGTCGACCGCAACGCCCGCAAGGGCAAGCTGCCCTCCGACCACGCCCCGCTGATCGTCGACTTTGCCTGACGGCTCGGCTCGAGTCTCTTGCGTCGCAACGCAGCCGAATTCGAGCACGTCGCGCCCTCGCACATCTCCTGCTGCGATCAACCCGATCACGGGCCTTGGTAGCGTGAACGCCGAGCAGACGGGAGATCCGCCATGACGACCGAGCCCACCCCCCAGCGGCCGGCCCGAGCTCCCCGACGATGGCTCTACGTCGTCGGCGGGGTCGCAATTGCACTGGTCGCCGCGCTCGTCATCGTGCTCGTCACCGACGACAGCTCCGACTCCACACCGGCCGCCGAGGACACGACGACCACCACCGCGACGCCGGCTTCCACCACCGCGCCTGCCGCGACGACGACCGGGGCCCCGGTCACACCCACGACGGCGCCGCTGCCACCCCTCGAGAACGATCCCCAGCGCTACGCCACTTACCTCTTCGCCGCGTGGCAGAACGGCGACCAGACCGCTGCCGCCAAGGTCGCGAGCCCGGACGCGGTGCAGCAGCTCTTCGCGGAGCCCTACCAGGCCGGGTGGACGTTCGGCACGTGCAACCCGGCGACGGGTTCGGTGTACTGCACCTGGAGCATGGGTGGCACGCGGCTGACGATGACCGTGCGCAACCTCACCGGCGGCCTCCCCATCCAGGTGCTCGAAGTCGAGCGGGCGGCCGGCTGAGACGTCACGGCGAGGGCGCGTCCACACGCCGGCCATCGACGAGCATCCGCACGAACGCCGCCGTGCGTTCGTGCCACCAGTCAGCGTGCCGCATCATGGCGTGCCCGCCGCCACTCACTCCCTCGTAGACGACCGAGCGCGCCACCGGTTGCGACCGCTCCACGAACGCGACCGAGTCGACCGCTCGAGTCGTGCGGTCACGGTCGCCGTGCAGGATCGCCACGTCACGCCCAGCCAGCTGATCGATCGGTTCACCAGGCGGCAGCCACGGTGCGAGCCCCACGAATCCGCGCACGTTCGGATGGGCGGCTACTCGGAGCGCGGTTCGACCACCCATGGAGTGCCCGACCAGCACGATTGGAACGCCGGGGTGACGCTCGTCGAGACGGGCGAGCACCACGTTGGCGTCCTCGACCGGAGACGCGTGGGGTTCGTTCCAACCGCGATAGCGAAACCGCACGGTGGTGATCGCCACGCGGCGGTCGAGTGAGCGGAGCGCGGGAATGAACCCGCGCATCCGGATCACCGCAAGGTGGCGAGGAGACACGCGTTCGTAGCTGCGCTCGCGTCCGCCGTGGAGCACGACCACGATCGCCCGCGGATCCCGGACCGTCCCCTCGGAGAGCAGCACTGGCTGCGGGGCGCGCCCCGACTCGTCGGACACGTCTCGCGACACAATCTCCATCTACTCGCGGCGCCCCGCTGCGATCTCCTTCTGCAGGCTGGCGCGGTCAACCACGATCGGATACACGTCCTGGACGTACTCCTTGGTCTGCCGCTCCTCGATCGTGACCTGGACACGGTTCGCGAACGGAAGGCGCTCCGGCGCGCGAAGGAAGTGCTCGCCCACTCGCACGTTGGCGATGATCTCCCCCGGAGCCTCCGCGACGTCGACCATGCGTACCGCGCCCACCATGGGAGATCCGACGACGGTGAGATCGCCGGCGACGAGCGCGAGCGAGCCGGGCCCTGCATCGATGCCCGCCGAGATGCCCACGCCGGCGGGGAAGTTACGCGAGTTCGCCCGCAACGCCGGCAGGACCAGCCCGTCGAAGTACTCGATCGCCCCGATCGCTGCGCCCACCGCCTGGGTCGCACGGTCGAGATCCTCGGGGTCCTCGGCGATCCAGTACGAGAGCCAGCCGTCGCCGGTGAACTTGTCCCACCAGCCGCCGAAATCGCGGAGGCCGGCGCGGGCGAAATCGACGAACGCGCTGATCGTGCGCACGTACAGGGAGAAGTCGACCGCTTCCTTCATCACGAACGTCGACTTCCTGATGTCGACGGCAAGCACAGTGACGCCGATCGTCTCGTGCGCCGATCCGACGGCGCGTCGGGCGAGCTCGCGGTCGGCGGGGGACAACACCGTCGGGCGATGCGCGTCGATCAGCGCGTCGGCTTCTTCCGGTGTGGGATCGTTCGGGTAGGAGAGCGTGACCCCGCCGAGCCCCGCCTCCCGCGCGGGCGCAGCGGATTCGGGGATCCCCGCCCACGCGAGAAGGCCGACCTCGACCGCTGGCTGCTCCGAAGGCTCCGCGTCGTCAGTCGCGCTCATGTGCCGGAATCTACCGCCGACCGAGGGAGGAGCGCCGTTCGACTACCCGCGCGCTTTGAGGGCTTCGATGAGCTTCGGGACCACCTTGTGGACGTCACCCACGACGCCGAGGTCGGCCACAGCGAAGATCGGGGCCTCACCGTCCTTGTTGACGGCGACGATGTTGTCGGAGCCCTTCATCCCCACCATGTGCTGGGTGGCGCCGGAGATGCCGAGCGCGATGTAGAGCTTCGGCTTCACGACCTTGCCGGTCTGCCCCACCTGCTTCGCGTATGGCACCCAGCCGGCGTCGACGATGGCGCGTGACGCGCCGGACGCGCCGCCGAGCAGCTTGGCCAATTCCTCCACGAGCGGCTCGAACGCCTCGGCACTGCCGATGCCTCGACCACCGGAGACGACGATGGCGGCCTCCTCGAGGTTCGGGCCTTCACGTTCCTCCACGTGACGCTCGAGGACCTTCACCTCGCCGTCACGACCGGCGTCGGGCGCCGGCACCGCGACCACAGCGGCCGCCTCGCCCCCGCTCGGCGCGGGGTCGAACGACTTTGGCCGCACCGCGACGAGGAAGGGGCCGTCGCCCGTGAACTTCGTGTCGACGATCGTGTTGCCGCCGAAGATCGCGGTGCTCGCGACGAGCGCGCCGCCGTCGAGCCGGAGGTCGGTCACGTTGGTGAGGACCGGGCGGTCGAGCCGCACCGAGAGCTGTGCGACGGCGTCGCGCCCGTCGTAGCTCTGGGCGAACAGCAGCGCGTCGGGGCTGTGCTCGGCGACGATCCCGCCGATCGCGGCCGCGCCGATCACACCGGAGAGGCCTTCGCCGGCCTCGATCGAGTAAACGGTCGTCGCCCCGTGCTCGCCGAGCGCGGCGGCGAGGGGCGCCGCGTCGCCCACCGTGACGGCTTCGACCGTGGCCGCGAGATCGCGGGCCTTCGTCAGCAGCTCGAGCGTGCTGCTCGACGGCTTGTCACCGTCCGCCTCGGCAAAAACCCAGATCTTGGAGAGAGTCACCAGCCGTCCCTTCGCTCGAGCCCGGACGCAGCGCCCGAAACCCACGCTGCTTGCTCGTCGTACGCCTCGGCTCCGAGCCGCACGACCCTAGTCCGGAGGGAACGAACGCACTCCAACGCGACGAACGACATCGTGGATGGGACCGGTACCCCGAGGCTCGGCGGAGAACGCCACGGGATCGCCGCGCTACCCCTTGCGGCCTTTGCTGTTCCTGCGGGCCTTGCTGCGCTGCTTCTTGCCGGGTGGCCCACCCCCACTACCGCGCGGGGTGTTCGACTCGCCGGGCTTCTTGGGTTTGGCCATGGGCGCAGCGTAGGGGCAATCCCGGTAGAACCGGACCAGCAGAGGCTGGCGCGTCAGACGACCTTGAGCTGCTCGAGGAATGCGACGATGCGCGCGTAGCCCTCGCCGTCGTCGTCGATCTTCTCGCCGGCTTGGCGCTCGGGCGCGGCACCGACCGACACGATCTCCTGGCGGGCACCCGCCCATCCCACCTGGGAGGCGTCGAGGCCGAGGTCGCCGGCGGTCACCGCGTCGATCGGCTTGTTCTTCGCGGCCATGATCCCCTTGAAGGAGGGGTAGCGGGGTTCGACGACTCCCGCCGTGACGCTCACCACGGCCGGCAGCGGAGCTTCCACCGTGTCGTAGCCGGCTTCCGTCTGGCGCTGGATCGTGACCTTGCCGTCGCCGAGCTCGACGTGCTTGGCGAACGTGAGCGACGGCCACCCAAGGAGCGCCGCCACCTGGGCGGGCACCGTGCCGGTGTAGCCGTCGGTGGACTCGGTCGCGCCGAGGACCAGGTCGATGCCACCGGCACGTTCCACCGCCTTGGCGAGCACCTTGGCGGTCGAGAGCGAGTCGGAACCGGCGAGCGCGTCGTCGCTCACGAGCACAGCCCGGGCGGCCCCCATCGCCAACGCGGTGCGCAGACCCGAGACCTCGCCGTTGGCCGCCATCGACACGAGCACGACCTCTCCGCCGCCGGCCTTCTCGGCCAGCTGGAGCGCCATCTCCACCCCGTAGGCGTCCGAGTCGTCGAGAATCTGCTTGCCGGAGCGCTCGAGGGTGTGGTCCTCCTCGAGCTTGCCGGGAACGGACGGATCCGGGATCTGCTTCACGCAGACGGCGATGTTCATGCGGTGATTCTTGCCACCACCCACCCGAAGATGCGAAACGAGCCCGAAGCCACGCGGCGCCGGCGGTACGGTCGGCGGGTGCCGGACGTCACCGAAGTCGACATGCTCGTCGTGGGCGCCGGGCCGGCGGGGTGCGCGGCGGCGATCCGCGCGCGAGCTCGGGCTGAAGGTCCTCGTCGCCGACAAGGCACGCTTCCCTCGCGACAAGACCTGTGGGGACGGGCTCACGTCCGGCGCCCTGCGCCAGCTGAGCGTGCTCGGCGTCGACGTGTCGTCACTGCCGTCCTACGCGCCTGTGCGCACGGCCGTGCTCGTCGCACCCAACGGACGGGAGGTGGAGCTGCCCCTGCGCCACGACGGCTCCCTCGCCGCGGTGGTCACGCGGCGCGAGCTCGACGCCATGCTCGTCGCCCGCACGCGCGACGCGGGCGTCACGGTCTGCGAACAGGCGGCACTCACGGAGCTCGCGTGCGAGGGCGATGCGGTCGACGTGCGCCTCGCGAACGGGCGGTGCGTGCGAGCCCGCTGGGTCGTTGCCGCCGACGGCCACTACTCGACGGTCCGACGTCTCCTCGACCCGTCGCGGGCCGACCTCGGCACGTGGCACGCGTTCCGCCAGTACTTCCGCGGTGTCGAGGACGACCGGCTCTGGGTCTTCTTCGAGCGAGACCTGTTGCCCGGCTACGCGTGGGTCTTCCCCATCGGGGGCGGGCGCGCCAACGTCGGGTTCGGCGTACTGCGAAACGTCGGCGGACGTACCCGCGCCCCCGTCACCGGCAAGCAGCTCGCTGCGCAGTGGCGCGACGTCGTCGCGCGCCCCGCCGTCCGGCGCGTGCTCGGACCCGCTGCGGAGCCCGAGGAGGCGGTGCGGGCGTGGCCGATCCCCGCTCGGTGGGACGAGTCCCGTCTCGCCGGCCCCGGACCCGTTCTGTTCGCGGGCGATGCCGCCGCCGTGGTCGACCCGCTGACCGGCGAAGGCATCGCCCAGGCCCTCGAGACGGGTTCGCTCGCCGCCGACGCCATTGCAGGCGCGACGACGCACGCTGACGGCGCGGCTCGCTACCGGTCGGCCGTGCGCGACGCGCTCCGTGCAGACCTGCGGCTCGCCGCCGCGCTCCAGGCCTTGTTGCGAACCCCGACCGGCGCCCGGGCGTCGATCGGCGCCGCCGCCCTGACCCCGTCGACCCGCCGCAACTTCGCCCGCTGGATGTTCGAGGACTATCCCCGGGCCGTGGTCTTCACCCCACGGCGCTGGCGGACCGCCCGAACTCCTTCAGCGGAATTTCCGCGCTGCTCTGTGCACTCGGAATCCCACTGACCCAGCCTCGAGCGTGCGCGTCCGTAGACTTGTGCGATGGCCGTCACCGACCATTGGCTCGAGCGCCCCCACTGGTCGACCGACATCCCGCTCGACACACCCCATCCCCGTCTCACCGCGCTGGCCAAGCACGGCTACGTCGTGCTGCGCGACCTCGACCCGCCCATTCCGGACGAGGAGTTCCTGCACCTCGAGTACATGGACTGGAAGAGTGGGGGGGACACGAACTTCGCCCCGATCGCGACCGCCGACGGCGAGCTCGACTGTCGCGGCTTCTGGAAGCCCGGTGACGAGCGTCCCGACAAGGGCGGGGTGCTCACGACGAACGCGCAGCGCTGCCCCTCGATCGTGGCCGCGGTGCAGTCGGTCGGCGCGGACTTCGGCCGGGTGCGAGTGATCAAGCTCGAGCCGCAGGACCACGCCGCCGCGCTCCGGCAGATCCACCGCGACGACAACAACCGCTTCAACCCGAGCAATTCCGGCTGGGTGGTACGCGCATGGGTCGAGCTCACTCACCACCCCGACAGCTACATGATCCTGATGGAGCAGGGCGACGATGGTCTCCCCGACCCGTCGACCGAGGTGCGCCTGCCGCTCCACCGGGGCGCGCGGTTCCTCCTCGACACCCAGCGCCTCTGGCACGTCGTGTGCCACGGCGGACGGGGCCCGCGGTACGCGCTCATCGTCAGCTTCGAGAGCGGGCCCGCCCTCGAAGCCTGGGTGGGTTCCAACCTCCCGTAGCGCACTGCCCAGTGCAGCCCGCTGCACCGGCGGTGCGCGGGTCCGCGTCCGTGTCGTACCCCGGCGATACCCTCCGCCGGATGGGTCACGCACTGCCGCGAGCGCTTTCTCCCAGTTCCTGCTCGGCGTTCAAGCAGTGTCCGCTCGCGTTCCGGTTCTCGTACCTCGACCGCCTCCCGGAGCCCCCGTCGCCGTGGACGAGCAAGGGCACCCTCGTGCACCGTGCGCTCGAGCTGCTCCTCGACCGAACGCCCGACGAACGCACCCTCGACGCCGCCAAGGTCGACCTCGCCACGGCTCGGGCCGAGCTCGCCCTTCATCCCGACTTCGCCGACCTCGAGCTGAGCGACGAGGGCTGGGCGGAATTCCACGCCCAGGCCGAGCTGTTGGTGGAGCGGTACTTCGCGCTCGAAGACCCGACCACGATTCGCCCGATCGGCCTGGAGCTGAAGCTCGAAGCCGACCTCGGGAACGTCCGGCTCCGCGGCATCATCGACCGCCTCGAGCTGGACGACGACGGGGAGCTCGTGGTCACTGACTACAAGACCGGGTCGGTTCCCTCCGAGTTCTTCGAGGCAAAGAGCCTGAGCGGTGTGCACACCTACGCGCTGCTCTGCGAGCGCATGTTCGGCAAGCGGCCCGCCCGCGTGCAGCTGTACTACCTGTCACGCCCGGAGGCAATCATCGCCACGCCGACCGAGCAATCGGTCACCGGCGTCGCCCGCAAGACGGCTGCCCTCTACGACGCCATCGCCCGCGCCTGCAGCCGAGACGATTTCCGCCCACGGCCGGGTCGCCTCTGCGACTTCTGCACGTTCAAGCCTTACTGCCCCGCGCACGGCGGCGACCCGATGCTGGCCGACGAGCTCCGTGGCCCCGGCACTGTGATCGAGGCGCCGCTCCCGCTGGTGGGCGCGCCGAGCTGACCGCTCGCGGTCGCCGTTACGCTGCTCCGCATGGGCAACGATCGGGTGCGCGGCGTCGTGGCGCGCGTCGATGCGATCGACGGGGCCGTCGACAGGTGGGTAGAGCGGGTGCGGGGGCCCGTGCTCGACCCGGTCTTCTACGGGCTCTCGAGCGCGGCCGACCACGGCCTGCTGTGGTTGTCGATCGGGTCGCTCCGCGCGGCGCGGCGGCGCGACGCCCTGCTCGCGCTCCGCCTCGCCGCCATCCTCAGCGCGGAGTCGGCCCTGACCAACGGGCCGATCAAGGCGTGCTTCCGGCGCGTGCGCCCCACGCTCGACCACGGCGACACCGGACCCCTCCCGTACGGCATGCACCGGCCCATCACCAGCTCGTTCCCGTCAGGCCACGCCGTGAGCGCGTTCACCGCGGCGACGGTGCTGGCGGGCGGCGCCGACACGCCGCTGCTTTACACGCTGGCGACCGCAGTCGCCCTGAGCCGCGTGTACGTGCGCATGCACCACCTGTCCGACGTAGTCGTCGGCGCGGCATTGGGCGTTGCGATCGGATCGGTCGCCCGCCGCGTGTTCCCGGTGGTGCGCTGACTCCTGCTCGCGCCGGTCAGGTTGGGTGCATCCGGTACCCGGGGTACGTTGCCAGGACGATCCCCGGGAGGTCCTGTGCCCCGCACCGTCACCGTCACGTACGACTACCGCTGTCCCTTCGCCTACAACGGCAACGTCTCGGTGGTGGCCGCGATCCGCGCCGGCACCGACGTCGACTACCGCTTCCAGCCATTCTCCCTCGACCAGGCCCACGTCGCGGAAGGTGAGCCACCCGTCTGGGAGCGCGACCCGGCGGACTGGGGCACCGGCATCCTGTCGCTCCTCTTCTCGGTGGCCGTGCGCGACGATTTCCCGCAGGCATTCCTCGACGCGCACCTCGCGATCTTCGCCGCGCGCCACGAGCACGGCCTCCAACTCCAGGAGGAGTCGGTGCTACGCGACGCGGTGACGGGCGTCGGGCTCGACCCTGACGCAGTCGCCTCCGTGGCGTGGAGCGACGAGGCCCTCGCCACGCTCGCGAAGGAGCACACCGCCCTCGTCGACGACTATCAGGCCTTCGGCGTGCCCACGTTCATCGAGGGCGACGAAGCCGTGTTCGTCCGCTTCATGGAGAAGGAGCACGTCGACGACATCGAACGCATGCTCGAGCTGCTCAGCTGGGACCGCCTCAACGAGTTCAAGCGCACGCGAATCCGGCGCTGACCCCGCCGCGACGTCACGGCCACGAGCGCCAGCGCTCGACGTCGAGCGCCACTACCGCGCCGGACGGGCGCTCACACCTGTACTGCTCGTACTTGGCCACCAGCATGTCGAGCGCCTCGTCGCGTTCGGCTCCCGCGTCCAGGACTCGCGCGGTGCCGTCGGCCCGGATCCACCACAGTGCCGACCAGTCGTCGGCGTAGTGGTCGACCAGCAACGACGCCACGGGGTGCGCGCGGAGGTTGCGCAGACGCGCCAGCGCGAGCGTCGACTTCGGCTTGCCGTCGACGGCGGAGTACAGCACCTCGCCACTCCGCACGAAGCAGCACGGCACGACGTGCGGGCGCCCCTCGGGCGTGACCGACGCGAGCCGTGCGACACGGGCGGCGTCGATGCGGGCGCGCAGCAGGTCGGGCTCCACGACTCAACCGTAGGATGCCGCACGTCGACGGTCGCGATCAGTGCGTCGGGCTGGGGCGACCGGAGAGGGCCGCGACCGTGTCCGACCATTCGGCGTGTCCCGGATCGAGCCACACCCGATGGTGGCATCGCGTGGTGAGGTCACGGAGGTAGAGGTGCAGGGTCGGGGCGTCTTCGGCCAGTTCGACCAGCTCGGCGGCCCGCGACGCCGGCGATCCGTGACACAGCTCGTCGACCACGGCGACCGCGGCGATGACCCGGCTCCGACAGCCCGGACACGCTGACACGGTGGCGGCGTCCAGCCCTGCGGAGGCGCCGAACAGCTCGTCGGCCTCCGCCTCGTCCAGCCTCAGCTCATGACCGTCGACGTCGAAGATGACGAGCCCGGCGGTCACGGGTCGGGACGGTAGCGCGGTGCGGTGCGGCTCGCCTCAGGAGATGTACACGGTCACCCGCGGGGGATCCGAAACGGCGTCGACCGCGAACGGCCGTTGCCCGTCGAGCCCGATCGCCCAGACCACCTGGGCCGTCCCGTCCGGCAACGTCGCGTCCGGGAGCTTGCGTACCTGCTGGAGGTGGATGAAGGAGTCGTAGTGCACCGAGAGCGGTCCGAGATACTTGGTGACGGGTTTGGCCTCGGGGTCCGCGGGCGCGACGGCACTCGCGGCGGGTCCCAGCTTCACCAGCAGCCATGCGCTCCCCTCCACCGAGATCGCGGTCGGAGGATCGCCGTCGAGGAAGGGCTCCTTCTCGGCGTCGTGGTACTCGATCTGATAACCGGGCGGCGTGCCGTCACCCGCGGGCTCGAACTGGAAGATGACCTGGTCGACGCAGCCGTTCTTGCCGGCCATCGCGTCGACGAGGTAGCTGGTCGCCGCGGGACCGGGCAACGACCGGGGCTCCGCGGAAACCGGCAGGCGGCACGTCGGCGAGCCCGTGTCCACCGATTCGGTGGTTCCCACCGGTGGCTTCGTCGTCCCGGTCGACCGCTCGTCGGCGCCGCTCCCGCCTTGGCAGCCGACGAGCGCGACGACGACGGCGAACGCGGCGACCAGTCGGGGCACGGGTCCGCAGGGTAGACGGTACGATCGCTGCTCCTGCTCGCGCGCGCGAGCTCCCCGAGGTGGTGCAGTGCCCTCGCTCGTCGAACGGCTCGGCTATCCCGCCGACGCCAAGCTCCTGATCCTCACCTGCGACGACCTCGGCCTGACGCACGCCTCGAACGTCGGAACGTACGACGCGTTGCGGGTTGGATCGGCCACCAGCGCCTCCTTGATGGTGCCGTGCCCCTGGGCGCGAGACGCGGCGGCGGAATACCGGGGCGAGGACGTCGGCGTCCACCTCACGCTGAACGCCGAGCTCGACACTTACCGGTGGGGGCCGATCACGCACTCCCCGAGCCTGCTCGACGGCGACGGCGGGTTCCCCCGCACGCTGCAGGACCTCTGGGACCACGCCGACCTCGACGAAGTGCGCCGCGAGGGCCGCGCCCAGATCGAGCGGGCCATCATGTGGGGCTTCGACGTGAGCCATCTCGGCACCCACATGGGAGCGCTCGGGCCGCGCGCCGACTTCTTCGACGTCTAT
Source organism: uncultured Actinomycetes bacterium (assembly GCA_963775795.1). Classification (GTDB taxonomy): domain Bacteria; phylum Actinomycetota; class Acidimicrobiia; order IMCC26256; family DASPTH01; genus CAVZKC01. Next base: position 127,463 of record CAVZKC010000004.1, read on the forward strand.
CTCGAGCTGGCCGTCGGCTTCGGCCTTCCCTTCCGGCTGGCCGACGCGTCGGCGGAGGCCGTTGCGGGCTTCCCCTTCCGCCGCCTCGCCGCCGAGGAGGGCGCCGTATTCCCCGACCAGGTCGTGGCGCTCTCCCCGGGTGCGCGCCGTTCGATCGAACGCATCTTGTTCGATCTCCCGTCTGGCGTGACGGAGCTGTGCGTCCATCCCGGGATCGACACCGACGAGCTACGCGCCGCGTGCGGCGACTGGTCAGGACGCGTCGAAGACCATGCCTACCTCACCCGCGACTCGTCGCTTCGGGAGTTGATGCCGAAGACCGGCGCCCAGCTGATCGGCTGGCGTGCGCTCCGCGACCTCGCCCGCGCCCGCTGACGACGTCGGAGCCCCGGCGGAGCGTCAGAGCTCGGTCGCGACGACGAGCGCCTCTCGCAGCTCCGAGAACTGGCGAGACGAGGTGCTCGCGAGCACCTCCAGCAGCTTGCCGGGGTCACCCGCCGTCTTCATGCGCCCCTGCATGTAGGCGACGTTGACGTCGAGGTCGCCCTTCAGGATCGCGGCGGCGTCCGAGTACGTGACGGTGAGGGAGACGTCGGCGTCCACGCCGGGGCCGAGCCCCAGCTCCTCGACGAGACCGTCGTCGATCACCGAGTGGAAGGTCACGTCGCCCGCCGGTCCGCCGGTGACCTTCACCTCGACGCTGATGTCGAGGCTCGTCGAATCGACGACCCGATCCAGGAACGGACGGGACGCCTCGAGCCATTCGGCGGAGAGGAAGACGGTCACGGGCGAGAACCTAGCCCGACACCACGTCGCGCAGCCGTCCGGTGACGAACTGCTGGAGATCGTCGTACACCGCCACGTGCGTTCCCCCGTCGACGGTGCCGTGCACGGTACACCGGTCGACCGGCATGGTGCCTACGCTCACAAGGTGATTCGCGCCTGGCGATACGTCGAAGGGACGCCCGGGCACAAGGACGTCCCGACCGACTCCATCCGGACCGAGATCGACCCGACCGACGCGGTCGTCTGGATCGACACGCTCGAACCCACGCCCGACCAGCTCACCCTGCTCGTCGACGAGCTCGGGATCAACACCGCGATCCTCGAAGCGCTCGGCACGTCCGAGGAGCGCACCAAGCTCCAGCACTACGGCAGCGCGTGCCACGTGGCCGTGCACGACGCGGAGCTCGGGCCCGGCGGCTTCGTGAGCAGGGAGATCGACGCCGTGGCGGGCCCCGGCTGGGTGCTGACGGTCCGACACTCGGGCGCGGCCGCGCGCCCGTTCGACACGGACCTGGTCGCCCACCGGTTCGAGCTCCAACGCGCCCAGCACAAGAGCACCGAAGAAGGATTCCTTCTCTGGGCGCTGCTCGACGTCGTCATCGACCGCTACTTCGACGCGACCGATGCGGTGGACGATCGCCTCGACGACATCGAGGAGGTCGTCTTCGACGGCAGCGCCACGGTCAGCACTCCCCGCGAGGCGTTCAGTCTGCGCCGCGACCTGATGCTCCTCCGCCGCTCGGCTGCACCGCTCCGCGAGGTCATCAACTCGCTCACTCGCGGCGAAGTCGACTTCATCACCCAAGAGTCGGTGCACCACCTGTACGACATCCACGATCGCCTGCTACGGGTGCTCGACCTCATCGAGTCGCAACGCGATCTCCTCACGGGTCTCCTGGAGGCGGACCTCGCCGTCATCTCGAACCGCCTCAACCAGGTGATGAAGAAGATGACGTCGTGGGGCGCGATCCTCATCGTCGCGACGCTGATCGCGGGCATCTACGGTATGAACTTCCGCGAGATGCCCGAGCTGCGCTGGCAGTTCGGTTACCCGATGGCGCTGGGCCTGATGGTGCTGTCGACCGGCGGACTGTACTGGTGGTTCAAGAGGCACGACTGGCTGTAGCGGGCTCGCTTGTCCCCTCGGCGTCGTCGTCGACACCGTGCGACCGACGGCGTCCCACCACCCGCGACGCCCGCCAACCGACCTCGAGGAGCACGATCGCCCCCAGTGCCACGAGGCCCGCCTCGACCAACACGTCGTCCGGCGGCAGCTCGAGCGCGTAGAAGTCACTCAGAGCCGGCACGGCGACGATCAACGCGACCGCGAGCACCATGCTCCCGACGAGCAACGTCTTCCACCAATTGAACGGCCGGGCCTGCAACACGAGGACCCAGAGGCCGACGACGACGAGCACGAGGGTGGCGGTCGTGCGCGACTCGCGCAGGTTGACGTCGTTGCCGTAGAACGCGATGCCGTACCCGAGCATCGCGGCGCTCGCCGCGATGAGGCCGGCCGGGATCGTGAAGCGGAGGACGCGTTCGATGAAGCCGGGGATGTACCGACGGCTGTTGGGTGCGAGCGCGAGGAAGAATCCCGGGATGCCGATGGTGAACGTGCTCACGATCGTGAAATGGCGTGGCAGGAACGGGTACTTCCAGCCCGCGAGGGCCACCGCGATCGCGAGCAGCGTCGCGTAGACCGTCTTGGTCACGAACAAGTTTGCCGACCGCTCGATATTCGCGATGACACGACGACCCTCGGCAACGACACCCGGCATCACCGCGAAACGCCCGTCCAGCAACACGAGCTGCGCGACGGCACGCGTCGCCGGCGCACCGGAACCCATGGCCACGCCGATGTCGGCGTCCTTCAGGGCGAGCGCGTCGTTCACGCCGTCGCCGGTCATCGCCACCACGTGGCCGCGCGACTGGAGCGCGCCGACCATCGCCCGTTTCTGCTGCGGCGTGACGCGGCCGAACACCGATTGGTTCTCGAGCACGTCGGCGAGCGCGTCGACGTCGTCCGGCAGCTCCCGTGCATCGAACCCGTCGTCGTCCTCGACCCCTGGGAGCTCCACTCGTCTCGCCACTGCGCTCACCGTGCGCGGGTTGTCGCCCGAGATCACCTTGAGGGCGACACCCTGCTCGTGGAAGTACCGGAGCGTCTCGGCGGCGTCGGATCGGATCTTTTCAGCGAACATCACCAACGCGCGCGATTCGAGCCCCGGTGGCAAGCCCTCGCCGTCGAGCGACGCGTCGCTCCGCGCGAGGACGAGCACCCGCCGACCCTCGGCCGCGATCTCGTTGGCCCGCTGCCGTGCCGCTGACGACGCGTCGGGAAGGACCATCTCGGGAGCGCCCATCACCCAGGTGCCCTGCCCCTCGAAGCTCGCGGCACTCCACTTGCGGGCCGACGAGAACGGGACCGCCGCGGTCCGTCTCCAGCCCGGCGAGTCGAAGGCGGCCGACAGCGCCGCGAGCGTCCCGTTGCGGTTCTCGTCGGCCGCGAGCGCACCCAGCGCGGGTGCCGCGTCGGAACCGTCGAGCGACTCGGTCGCGTCGTACACGATCTCGCCCTCGGTGAGGGTCCCGGTCTTGTCGAGGCACACGACATCGACGCGTGCGAGGCCCTCCACCGCGGGCAGCTCCTGCACGAGCACCTTGCGACTGGCCAGTGTCAGGGCCCCCACCATGAAGGCGATGCTCGTGAGCAGGACGAGCCCCTCAGGGACCATGCCGACGATCCCCGCCACCGTGCCGCGCAGCGCCTCGCGCAGCGAGTCGTCCTTCAACTGGCTCCAGAGGAGCAACGCCGAGGTCGGGATGATGACCCAGGTGATGACCCGGAGGACCAGGTTGATCCCGTCCATCAGCTCGGACCGGGTGAGCTGGAACCGCCGCGCCTCGGTCGCGAGCTTGCGGGCGTACGAGTCCGCGCCCACCCGAGTGGCCTGAAAGCGACCCGCGCCGGCCACGACGAAGCTGCCCGACAGCACCTCGTCACCCGGAGCCTTGTCGAGCGGGTCGCTCTCCCCGGTGAGAAGCGATTCGTCGACCTCGAGGCCCTCCGACGCCCGCACGACTCCGTCGCAGGACACTTGGTCGCCCGTGCGCAGCTCGAGCAGGTCGTCGAGCACGACCTCCTCGACGGCAACTTCGTGTGCTGCCCCGTCGCGCACCACCCGGGCCCGGGGAGCATTGAGGACGGCGAGCTGGTCGAGCGTGCGCTTGGCCCGCACCTCCTGGACGATGCCGATGAGCGAGTTCGCGATCAGGATGAGCCCGAACGTGGCGTCCTGGATCGGGCCGATGATCAGGATGACGACCAGCAGCACGCCGAGGATGGCGTTGAAGCGCGTGAAGACGTTCGCCCGGACGATCTCGCCGAGCGTCCGGCTCGTCCGCTCGCCGCCGCCGTTCACCTCGCCCCGTGCCACCCGCTCGGCGACTTCCGCGACGCTCAGACCTGTCGGCGCCGTCTCGACCATCAACCGAAGGTAACCCACCGCCCGACAACGGCGGTGCCCAGTCGACTGCGGGTCGATGGGTGACCAGACCACTCACCGGAAGTTCCGGGCCCGGAGGTGCGCTCCGGTGCCGGCCGTGAGCGCGGTGAGCGGGGCGATCCTCCGGGCCAGCACATTGGTCACCCCCTGGTAGCGCTCGAGCACGCCCCGGATCTCCAGCGCGGGCTCGGAGCGGGCGATCTTGCGGAAGCGCTGCCACACATCGGGCGTGCAGATGACGTTCACCAGCCCGGTCTCGTCCTCGAGGTTGATGAACACCACCCCTTTCGATGTCGCGGGCTGCTGACGGTGCGTCACCGTTCCTGCCACGTCGACCACCGACCGGTCGGGCAGCTCCCGGAGCATGGCGGCGGTCACCACGCCCCGTGCGGTCAGCGCCTCGCGCACCAGCTCGGTGGGATGGCGGGTCGCCGACATCCCCGTCGCCCAGAGGTCGGCGGCCGCCTCCTCCATGTCCGTCATCCCGGGCAGCGGCGGCGCCTCCACCCCCACCGCGAGACCCGGCAGCTTGTCGGGCCGAGCGTCGCGCAGCGCGCCCGCCGCCCACAGCGCGCCCCGTCGCGTCCGACCGAAGCACGCGAACGCGCCGGCGGTGGCGAGCGCCTCCAACGCGTCGGTCGGCGCGCCGGTGCGTCGGGTGAAGTCGTCGAGGTCGGCGAACGGCCGCTCAGCACGCTCGTCGTCGATGCGATCGAGCAGCGCCTCGGAGAGTCCGCGTACGTAGCGCAGCCCGGTTCGCACCGCGTGGATCGACGGGTCGGCGTACCAGCCGGGACGCGGGTGCCCGATCGGGCCCGCGCCCTCCGTACGTGGCTCGAGCGTGCAGTCCTTGCGTGACGCCGCGACACACGGGCCGAGCGCCTCCACGCCGTGACGGACTGCGTCGCGCACGATGGTGTGCGGCGCGTAGAAGCCCATCGGCTGCGCGTTGAGCAGCGCGCACGCGAACTCGGCCGGATAGTGGAGCTTGATCCACGAGCTCGCGTACACGAGGTAGGCGAAGCTCACCGAGTGGCTCTCGGGAAAGCCGAAGTCCGCGAACGCCTCGAGCTTGTGCGCGATCTCCTCTGCCACCACACCGGTGATGCCACGCTCGGCCATGCCGGTGAGCAGTCGCTCGCGCATCGCCGCCATCCGGGCCCGCGACCGCTTCGAGCCCATCGCCTGGCGGAGCTGGTCGGCCTCCCCGGGGGTGAACCCGGCGACGTCGATCGCCATCTGCATGAGCTGCTCCTGAAACAGGGGAACGCCGAGCGTCTTCGCAAGACACTTCTCGAGCACCGGGTGGGGGAAGGTCACGTCTTCCTGCCCGTTGCGCCGCCGGATGTAGGGGTGCACCGAGCCGCCCTGGATCGGGCCCGGGCGGATGAGCGCCACCTCGATCACGAGGTCGTAGAAGCACTCGGGTCGCAGCCGGGGCAGCGTGGCCATCTGGGCACGGCTCTCGACCTGGAACACGCCGATGGTGTCGGCCGCCGAGAGCAGCTCGTAGACCTCGGGCTCCTGGGGGATGGTGGCGAGGTCGACGTCGACACCTTCGTGCTCGCGCACGAGATCCACCGCGAGGTGCAGCATCGACAGCATTCCCAGACCTAGCAGGTCGAACTTCACGAGCCCCGCGGCCGCGCAGTCGTCCTTGTCCCATTGGAGGACCGAACGCCCCTCCATGCGGGCCCACTCGATCGGGCAGAACTCGCCGAGCGGGCGGTCGGCCAGGACCATCCCGCCCGAGTGGATACCGAGGTGGCGGGGGAAGTCGAGCACCTGCTCGGCGAGGTCGAGCGCGAGCGGCGGGATGCCCGCGCCACCGCCCCTCAACTCGCCCTGTTGCGCGCGCCTGTCCTCTGGTCGCGCTCGTTCGGAGGTCGGGATACCCGACCTCCGCCCTCCGGGCCACTCGCCGCTCCAGTCCTCTGGTCGCGCTCGTTCGGAGGTCGGGATACCCGACCTCCGCCCTCCGGGCCACTCGCCGCTCCAGTCCTCTGGTCGCGCTCGTTCGGAGGTCGGGATACCCGACCTCCGCCCTCCGGGCCACTCGCCGCTCCAACGATCCACCTGCTTCGCCAACGCGTCGGCGCGCCCGGGCGACAGACCCGTCGCCTTCGCCATCTCCCGCACCGCGGAGCGGGCGCGGTAGGTGATCACGTTCGCCACCTGCGCGGCGCGGTCGCGCCCGTGCTTCGCGTAGACGTGTTGGATCACCTCCTCGCGGCGCTGGTGCTCGATGTCGAGGTCGATGTCGGGCGGACCGTCGCGCTCCGGGGAGAGGAAGCGCTCGAAGAGAAGCCCGAGCGCGACCGCGTCGGCCTTGGTGACGCCGAGCGCGTAGCAGACCGCGCTGTTGGCGGCGCTCCCCCGCCCCTGGCAGTAGATGTCGTGCACCCGACAGAACTCCACGACATCGACGAGCACGAGAAAGTAGCCGGGGAAGTTGAGCTGCTCGATCACGTCGAGCTCGTGGGCGATCTGGCGCATCGCCTGCTCGCGCTGCGGATGCGTGCTCGGGTAGAGACGCGCGGCACCCTGCCTCGTGAGCTCGCGCAGCCAGCTCATCTCGGTGTGGCCGGGCGGTACGTCGTGGTCGGGCAGCTCGGGCGCGGCGAGCCGCAGGTCGAACGCGCACCCATCCGCGAGCTCGACGGTGCGTTCCACCGCGCCCGGCCAGCGCGCGAAGCGTCGGGCCTGCTCCCCCGGGCCGCGCAGGTGCGCGAGCGGCGACGCGGGGAGCCACCCGTCGATCTCGTCGAGCGTGCGTCGAGCCCGCACCGCGGCGAGCGCGGTTGCGAGCGGCCGCTGCGCGGGTGTGGCGTAGTGCACGTTGTTGGTGGCAACGATCTCCACGCCGGCGCGCGCGGCGACGAGAGCGAGCTCGTCGTTGCGGTGCCGGTCGAGGGGGTCGTTGTGATCCCACAGCTCGACGAGCACACGTTCGCGCCCGAACGCGGCGACGAGTTCGTCGAGCGCGCGCCGGGCCGCGGCCGGGCCGTCCTGCACGAGCGCGGACGGGACGGTGCCCTTGCGGCAGCCGGTGAGCACGTACCACGCGTCGTTGCCTGCGCTCGGCGCGGGATGGAGGTGCACCGGGGCGCACGCGGCGGTGGCGAGACCGGCGAGGGTCGCGCACGGCGCTCCTTTCTCCCCCGCGAGCTGCGCGTCGCTGATCGCCCGGGCGAGGCGGGCGTACCCCACCGGGCCCTCGGCGAGCACCACGAGGTGGTGGCCGGGGGGGTCGGGCGGGGGGACGTCGCTCGGGACCGCACCGAGCGTGAGTTCCGCGCCGAACACCGTGGGGAGCCCGTGGGAACGAGCGGCGAGGGCGAAGCGCACCACCCCGTAGAAGCCGTCGTGATCGGTGACCGCCAGCGCGGTCAGGCCCAACCGGGCCGCCTCGTCGGCTAGCTCCTCCGGATGGCTCGCCCCGTCGAGGAAGGAGAAGTTGGTGTGGCAGTGGAGCTCCGCGTAGGCCAAGGGCAGGACGGTATCGAACATGTGTTCGGTACCGCAAGAGCCTGTCCCCCTGCTCCCAGCCCCGGGGCATGGGCCGAGTTCGGGATCGACTGAGCCGCCCGGGTACGACCCGTAGCCTGACGCTCATCGAGCTTCCGTCCGGTGTCGCCGACGACGACTTCTGCTACATCACCACGACCGGACGCGTCACCGGCCACGCGCACACGATCGAGATCTGGTTCGCACTCGAGGGCGCGACGATCTACGTGCTGAACGGGAGCGGCGAGGCGTCCGACACCGTGCGCAACCTGCGGGCGGAGCCACGGGCGGTGATCCGCCTGCGAGAGCGCGCCTACGAGGTCGTGGCACGCCTCGATCTCGATGCCGACGAGGACCGCGTCGCGCGCACGCTCGTGTTCGAGAAGTACCAACCGCGCAACCGCGGCGGGCTCGAGGGCTGGCGCGAGACCGCGTTGCCCGTCGCGTTCGATCTGATGGGCACGCGGGGTCAGTCGTAGATCGCCTCGACTCCGGTGCGACCACGCGTCGACACCACCAGACACGCCACTCCCACCTCGTCGGCGCCGGCCGTCCCCACCACCACCTGCCAGCGCGCGCCGCGGGCACGACGATCCCACCAGCGCAGATCGTGCGCCCAGGGCCCCGCCCATCCGACGAGCGAGCCGCCCCCCTCGGGTAGCCCCGCACAGCGCAGCACCACCGGCGGAGCCGACGCCTCTCCTCGGCCCGACACCCCGACCGGGCGCCCATCGGCATCCAGCAACTCGGCCGGGAGCGGCGGGTCGAACACCCGTGCCGGCGCCGGACCGGGCATCGACCCGGGCCACGGGGCGTCCGGTCGATCGTTACCCTGCGGTTCACCCCACGGCACCCACCGAATCTGCTCTCTGGGTCCACGTCCACCCGTGCGCACCGGGCTCACCACAGCCTCGTGCCCGAGCATGCCCTGGACCCGCGCCAGCGCGCGATCCGCCCGGTCGGCCGCGGCCGCGTCGCCACCCCAGAATCCGAGCTGGCGGCCGGTCGCGGGCACGACCTCGTCGGGCATGAGCCGCAGCACCACCAGCCCGCCGGTGGCGTCATCCGCCCCCACCTCGTCGAAGCGGGCCCCGTCGTCACGAACGAGCCACGCCTCGAGCTGCCACCGCACCCGGGCCATCACCGCCGCCGGCGTGAGCGCGCCGTCGTGGCGCCAACAGCGCGTCAACTGCTCCCCGTGCTCCGTCTCCGCCTCGATCACCACACGCGTCGAGCAGAGACCGAGCTCGGCGAGTCGACCGAGCAGGCGATCGGCGAGCGCCTTCGCCGCGAACGCCACCTCGTCGACCCGGAACGCCGGCGGATCGAGCTCCATCGTCTCCACCAGCTCCACCGGCGGGATGGCCGGCGCGCGCGCCGCCGCGGCCGTGCCCCCCGCCAGCTGGTGGGCCTGCACTCCGGCCGGCCCGAATCGGGCGAGCACCGCGGGAGCGGGCAGCGCGGCGAGATCGCCCAGGGAGCGGACGCCGAGGCGGCGCAACAACCCGACCAGGTCGTCGCCGCCGTCGACGCGCGCCGCCACGACACCGACGTCCCAGTCGGCGAGGAACGCCGGCGACTCGCCGGGCGGCACGACCCGCCGCGGCTCGCGCGCCGCGAGCGCCGCGGCGAGCTCGCCGTCGGCGACTCCCACGTGCACCGGCGCGTCCACCACACCGAGCGCCCCGCCGGCTCCGGCCTGCACCCGCTGCGCCAGCGCATCGTCGCCACCGAAATAGCGGGATGGGCCGCGCGTGGGGAACCACAGCCGGCCCGGCCGATCGAGCACCAACCGGGGCACGAGCTGTTCGACCGACCGCACCACCCGTTCGAAGGCACGCGCGTCGGCCGACTCGTCGGCGTCGAGCACGACGAGGCCGGCGCAGCGCGCCTCGGCCTCGCGCCTCCGCAACCCGACCGTCACACCCTCCTCGCACGCCTCCCTCGACACCGCGCGCACCACGTGGCCCCGCTCCCCGTGTCCCCGCTCCCCGTGTCCTACGACGACGAGCGGGCGCCCGATCAGCTCCGGGTCACGCGCCCGCGCCGCGACGACCGGCCAGCTCGGGCACCACACGCAACAGACCCGTTCGGCCGGCACCGCGCCATGCTATCGAACGCGTGTTCGCTCCGCTCGGGCACGGGATACTGTTCGTCCGTCATCGAAAGTGACGCGCGAGCAGGAGAACGCCCAATGGACGACCGGGACTGCCGCCTCTACATCGACGGCACCAACCCCTACAGCCCGCTCGGCGGCTACAAGCAGAGCGGGATCGGGCGCGAGTTCGGCAAGCACGGCCTCAGCGAGTTCCTCGAGACCAAGGGGATCAGCTGGGGCGCGGCGCCCGGTTGACGCGAACGCGTCGTCCGGTCGCGATGACGATCGTCGTCGAGCGCGTGGAGTGGGCGCGCGCACGTGAGCAGCTCCTCGCCGTGCGCGTCGCGGTGTTCGAGGTCGAGCAGGACATCCCGTCGACCGCGGACCTCGACGGTCGCGACGCGACCGCGGTGCACGTGCTCGCCACGTTCGACGGCGAAGCCGCGGGCACCGGCCGCCTGCTGCCGGACGGCACGATCGGCCGCATGGCCGTGCTCTCCGAGCATCGCCGCCGCGGCATCGGCACTGCGCTCATGCACGCGCTCCTCGACGCGGCGAACGACGCCGGTCATCAAGTGGTGCGACTGCACGCGCAGATCCAGGTCGAGGACTTCTACCTCGCGCTCGGGTTCACACCGGCAGGTGCGCACCACATGGAGGTCGGGATCGAGCACGTCCCGATGACGCTCGTGCTCGACGGGCCGCGGCGCTGAGCGTCAGCCCGTCTCGGCCAGAGCGGTGGTCAGCTCACGTGCGGCTGCCCCGCGTCCGACGACACGCAGCTCCAGGCTCCGGTGGGCGAGCACCCCTGCTCCCTGCTCGAGCCCACCCCACGTGCTGTGGGCCGCGTGCAGCGTGAGCGCGGCTTCGGCCGGCCACCGGGCGGCGCCCGATTCGAAGGCGACGAGCACGGTGCCGCGCTCACGAGCGCGCGCGGCCAGACGACGGGCGTCAGCCGCGCGCAGGCCGCGCGGCACCTCCGCGACCACCAGGCTCACGCCGTCGACCAGCGCCGAGACCACGGTGGCCCAGCGGGCGGGGGGAACCCGCCGGACCACCGCGAACCGTGCGAGCGTCACGCCCGCTCCCTCTGCCGCCAGGGCACCGACCGTGGCGTCGAGCTCGACCATCGCCACCCACTCCCCGGCAGCAGTCGCCGCGGCCGCGAGCTCGAAGGCCACCGTGGTCGCGCCGGCGCAAGCCTCGGCGCCTGCGACCCGTAGCACCGTCCCCCGCACGAGCGCACCCTCGGGGATGGACCCCGCGAGGCGACCCGGCACCGGCAGGCAACGCTCACGGGCAAGGAGCACCGGCTGGGCGTGCTGGGCCGTCTCGGCGAGGTGGGCGCGGGCCGCGGCATCACGCCGGGGAAGCACGGACACGGTCAAGAGCCCAAGTATACCGAACATGTGTTCGTATGCCGAGTCTGTCGCTCGCCACCGAACCGTACGGCCGCGATCGTCGTCGTCCCGTGATCAGGTCGATGGTGCTCCCGTCGGCTGCGAGCTGCGATCCCGGGAACCGCCCACTACAGCCTCGTGTCCAACCCAATCACGATCGCACCCACCAGAGTCAAGGCCGCAAGGAACACGACCCGCACCTCGAGGCTGGTCGAATCCAAGAGGACGCGAACGGCGGGTGTTCGAGGATTCCGACTGGTGGTCACGACACCTCCGCGAGATCGAGAAGTCGCTCACCGACGCTTCCAGCGACAATTCGAGAACGTCGGGGGACGCCATCATCTCCGATGTCAGACTCGAGTCGTGACACGGTTGCGTAGTTCTTGCCATCGCCGTCAAATGCCCACGTCTCCATGGTGAGCACTGCATCGGGAACTCCATCGCCGCGCAGATCGAGGTACACGACCTCCCGATCGATGAGCCACGGGACGAGTCCGCCCGTCCCGTCGAGGTGACGTTCCAGCGCTTTCCCCATGTGAGACTCCCTTCGATCCGAAGCGGGAACCGTCCGTCATGGACGGACGCTCGTACACCTACTGTTCACCCCCAATTCTCGGGTCGCGCGCGCGCAACGTTGTCGTTCGATGAAGATCTACGCGGATCGCTACCTCGCAACGGTCATCGGGAAATCCGACCGGGAAACCGGTTCATTGGTCAGCGTGCCGTCGCCACGAGGCACTTCGGCCCGCTCGCCGCCGAGACGGAACGCCACGAGCGACACGCCGGGCAGGTCAGTCGCGGTATAGACGAGTTGCGCGATGGCAAGGCTGCGATCCGGGCGCGCCGCGATGACGTCGAGGGGTCCGGCGAGGTCCACGAATGCAGTGTCCCCACGGATGATCGTTCGGTCGACGCCGAGCTCGGGCGGTATCGACGTGCTGAGCCCGGCGGAGGCCTCCTCACCGGTTGGGCCCTCGAGCAGGGTGGCGAGGAGCGAGCGCGGCGAGTCCGCTGCTTCTCGACCTCGGGGCGTCGCCACCAATCGCCCGTCCCGGACGAGGAAGACATGGATTGCACCCCCTTGCTCGTCTGCGCTCGAGGAGCGCGGCGCGGCCGGCTGCAACAGGTCGAACGGCACGTCGTCGGCCGTGAGCGCCTTCGGTTCCGACTGGGGATCGACACCGCAGCCGGCAAGCAGACCGAGCACGACAGCTACGAAGACCACCCCGGTCCGCCTCATGCGCGTCGGTACGGCAGCTCGACGATGAAGCGCGCCCCACCCAACGAGGAGGCATCCACCGAGACCTCGCCGCCGAGCACACGAATGTGCTCGGCGACGAGAGCAAGGCCGAGGCCTGACCCGCGCACCGCTTGGCGCCGCCCCGCAGCCGCACCCCGGAAGAAGCGCTGGAACACCAACGGACGCTCCTCCGGCGCGATGCCGTTGCCGGAGTCCTCGACGACGAGCAAGACGGAAGCGTCGTCTCTCTGCGTGATAGTGACCACCGCGAGGTCACCGCCATGAAGCTGTGCGTTCTCCACGAGGTTGACGAGCACTCGGCGGAGCCGGCGCTTGTCGGAGAGAACTGGAGTATCGGTCAAAGCCGGATCGATGCGGACCTCCAACGGCGCTCCTCCTGCGAAGTCAGAGGCCACATGGAGTACGAGCTGTGCGAGGTTGACCGCCTCCAGTCCGGAGACATCGACGTCCGCCTCAGCTCTCGCAAGCTCGAGCAGCTCCGAGACGAGGCGCTCGAAGCGTCTGGTCTCGCCGATCAGCAGCGCGAGGGGCTCGATGGCAGATTCACCGATGTCGCGTGAGCGTGCCTCGAGGACGTCGGCGGCAGCCGCCATCGTGGTCAGCGGCGAACGAAGTTCATGGCTGACATCCGAAGCGAATCGGGCATCTCGCTCGATGCGATGCTGCAACGCTTCCACCATCTCGTTGAACGATCGAGTGAGTGGATCGAGATCGCGGTCATCTGATGACTCGAGCCGACGTGACAACTCACCGTGCGCAATGTCGACTGCGGTGTTGCTCACCCGTCGAAGTGGCTCGAGCACACGCCGAGCGGACCACCAACCGAGCAGTGCGGCCGCGAGGGTCGACGCGATCGCCGCCCCGAAGAGTGAGTTCCTGATCACCTCGAGCGTCTTCGCAAGCTCGCTCAGCGAGTGCACCTCGAAGTAGAGCGCGTCAACCGCGGGGATCGGAACTCCCACGATCATCGCAGTTTCTCCAACGACTTTCGCCCGCTGGATACCCGCGCCACCGTGACGTACGAGGTCTCGAAGCGGGCTCGGCACGTCACTTCGACCAAAGGCAACGGATGTTCCGAACCAGTCACCGGAATGTCCGAGCACCGCGCTCGAGCCGGTCGGGATCTCCAATGCAGCAAGTGCAGCCGGCACGTCCGTCGACTCGGTGCGCAGCTCGGCGCGCAGCGCCCGGGCATTGACCCACGTCTGGCGCTCCGCCGATCGTTCGCGTTGAGCCACGAGATAGCGATTCGCCAGTTGGTAAGTCACGAGTGCCAGCACCGTCGACAGGAGGAGCCCTCCGACCGAGAATGCAACGATGACTCGGGCTCGGAGGCCACCCGGCAAGCGCACGTCACCGCGCCCCGCACACCGAACGCCTCACGGACGACGCATCCTGTACCCGAGGCCACGGATCGTCACGATCAGCGTCGGATTCGCGGGGTCAGGCTCGACTTTTGTCCGAAGACGGCGGATGTGCGCATCCACCAAGCGACCGTCGCCCATGTAGTCGTATCCCCACACCTGTTCGAGGAGCTGCTCGCGACTGAGCACGATTCCTGCGTTCTCGGCGAGCTCGCACAGGAGTCGGAATTCCGTCTTCGTCAGCTGCACGTCTTCGCCATCGCGTCGGACCGTGCCTTCTGCCGGCAAGACCTCCAATCCGTCGAACACGAGGCCAGCATGCGGTGGCTCGTCGTGACGAACGCGACGTAATAGTGCACGAATCCGCGCTGCTAGCTCCTTGGCGACGAAAGGCTTCGTGACGTAGTCATCGGCACCAGCCTCGAGACCAGCCACCACGTCGTGCGTGTCGGAGCGTGCGGAGAGCACCACGATCGGCACGGGGCTCCGCTGTCGCAGGTGCCGGCACAGTTCGAAGCCGCCCATTCCGGGCAACATGAGGTCGACGAGCACGAGGTCGCACGGTTGTGCGTCGAAGCGGGCCAACGCCTGCTCACCGCCATCGGCCTCGAGTACGACGTAGCCCTCCTCCTCCAGCGCCATGCGTATCACGGCGCGGATACCGTCGTCATCGTCGACTACGAGGACGCTGACCGCCACTCCCTGATCATGCCCGAAAGCGGCGGACTCAATGGTTCGCGGCTGCCCCGGCATAGCCCGACACCCCCCTGCGCAGGGCATTGCTCCGGGGCAGCCAGCGAGCTAGTCGGCAGTTCGCCGGCGGCCGAGCCGGAACCGCAAGCCACTGCCGACGTCGGCACCGAGCCGCGCGCACGAGGCCAGGAGCTGCAGCCCGGCCGCCGACCGCCACTCCGCTTGATCCAGATTGATCTCCAACCGCTGTCCGGCGGCCTTCGTGGCAAGGGCTGCTTCCAACGCGTCCCTGACCAGATCGACGGAATCCGAGTCGATGACGCCTCGGATCGAGACGACCACGACTTGCGGTCCGGCCGAAACGGTCAGGGTGGGTAGATTCGAGCCCGGAGACCTAGCGCCGCTGGGAGCATGTACCTCTCCGAGGCCGATCCCGGTCCCTGCGTTCATGGCACGACGGTCGCGCCCCGATGTTGTGGGAACGTGACGATACGCAGCGGTTCCTGTGTCATCTTGCTACCTCGCAAGTCGTCATACAACCGCGCGCTGGGCGGCGCGCGGTTGCGCAATTCGGCGACGACACTGAGGCAATGACATCACAACATCCGGCGCAACCGACGATCGACGAAGCGTCACCCTCCAACAACAGATGTCCTCGATGTGGGAGGTTGAATGGTCCGGGCTCCAAGTTCTGCGCGGCGTGTGGCGATCCACTCGAGGACCCGGCGGCCACAGCTCATCTGGCGGGCCTCTTGGATCTCATCACGGTCTTGGAGGTCGATGAGCAGCTAGCAGCCGAGATCTCCGTGCTCCCAAGTGGCACTGCGCTCTTGGTCGTGCGCCGCAGTCCCAATGGCACTGGCCGGTTCATCCTCCACGGAGATGACATCACGATCGGCCGGCACGCCGACTCGGCCGTCTTCCTTGACGACATCACCGTCTCACGTCGCCACGCGTGCATCCACCACGCGGGAGATCAATTCTTCGTCAAGGACACCGGCTCGCTGAACGGCGTGTACGTCGACGGCCAGCTGGTCGACTTGGCCCCACTCGACCACCTCGCCGAACTGCAGATCGGTGCATTTCGGCTCGTGTTCGTCATCGCGGGCGAGCCCTACG
Organism: uncultured Actinomycetes bacterium; assembly: GCA_963775795.1. Lineage (GTDB taxonomy): Bacteria > Actinomycetota > Acidimicrobiia > IMCC26256 > DASPTH01 > CAVZKC01. The sequence continues at coordinate 143,200 of CAVZKC010000004.1, forward strand.
CGTGAGCTCGCGATCATCGGAACCACGAGAGGCTGACGAAGGCCTTCGCATCGGCGCGTGAGCGAACTCGGCAATACCTGAATCGAAATCGACTCTGGCCCGGAATCCGATCCGCTCGTGAGCGGCGCGGGTCGACGCGTACACGTGTCGGACGTCGCCGAGACGAGCACGGGGAAGCACATGCGGAGGCTTCCCGCCCGCGACCCGGCTCAGCGTTCGTGCCAGGTCCAGCACCGTGCGGGGTTCTCCACTCGCGACGTTCGAGCGCGCAGCTCCGCAGGTCGGGAGCTCCCAGGGCAAGGAGATTCGCTCTCGCGACGTCGCGTACGTGGACGAAATCCCGGAGCTGTCGCCCATCCTCGTAGACAACAGGGCGTTGCTCGGACTCGATCGCACTCCGAAAGATGCTCGCAACTCCGGCGTACGGCGAGTCGCATGGCATTCGCGGGCCGTACACGTTGTGATATCGAAGCGCAATCACCGCGACGTCGTGTTCGCGCCCGAAAAGACTGCAGAGGTGCTCCTGGTGCAGCTTGCTCGCCGCGTAGATGTTTCGCGGGTCAAGCGTCGCCTCTTCGAGCACAGCCTCGGGCTCAACTCGGCCACCGCACCGAGGGCATGTCGGATCCCACTGCCGCGCCTCGAGGTGCCCGAGCTCACGCGGTGCGGGACGCACAAGACCATCGAGAGGACAACGGTACGCACCCTCCCCGTAGACGACCATGCTGCTCGCCAAGACGACGCGTCCGGCAAAGTGGCTGTCGTGAAGCACCCGTAACAGAACGGCGGTACCGAGATCGTTGGCGCGCGACATACGATTCGACATCGCCGAAGTCGACACCGAGCCCGACCATCGCGGCCTGATGACACACCGCATCGACACCCGCAACGGCTCGCCGCACCGCGACATCGTCCAGCAGGTCACTCCAGAAGTATTCGGCCGCGTGCGAGAGATATTCGGGCATCGTCGAGTGGGCCGCGGGGTGAAGAGAATCGAGGACGACGACTTCGTGCCCGACGCCGACCAGCTCATCGACAACGTGGGAACCGATGAACCCGGCGCCGCCGGTCACGAGTACGCGCATCAGCTGGGGTGCGGTTCTGCGGTGATCGGCAGCCGAACCGTGAAGCAGGCGCCCTTGATCTCGTTGCAAACGGTGATCTCGCCTCGATGAGCTTCCACGAAACCCCGCGCGATCGCAAGGCCCAGCCCCGCGCCCGTGCCGGGTGAACGGGCGGTGTCGCCGCTGAACGCAACATCGAAGACTCGAGGAAGATCTCGGGCCGCGATCCCCCCGCCGGAGTCGCGGACCGAGATGTACGCGTGATCAGACTCCGTTCCCGCTTCGACGATGACGGTTCCGTCACTTGGAGTGTGGCGAATCGCGTTCTCCAGGATGTTGCGCAGCGCCCGCAAGATCTCCGACTCGGACGCACGGAGCAACGACGAGCGATCGTGGAGCCGGCTCACCAGCCGAACACCTTTGGCTTCCGCAAGAGCCGAGGCCCCGGCGAGAGCATCCGAGACGAGGTCGGACAGCGGGACACGCTCGTAGTCGAGTCGCAACATGCCCGCCTGGGCTCGGCTGAGCTCGAAGAGGTCGTCGACGAGCCCACTCAGGCGGTCCGCCTCGATCCTGAGCGTCGTGTAGTAGCGCGCCACCGTCTCAGGGTCACGTACCACCCCTTCCTCGAGCGCCTCGGCTACTGCACGAATCCCGGCGAGCGGCGTGCGCAGGTCGTGCGAGACCCAGGCGACGAGCTCTCGCCTCGACGATTCGAGGGCCTGCTCGTGCATGCGCGCAATCGAGAGTTGCGACGCCGCAGCCTCGAGCTCGTCGTACAGACGAACGAGCTCGAGCGGGACGCCCGCGGGTGACCAGCTCGGGGCCTTCTCACCGGACCCGATTCGCCGTGCGACCTCGATGAGCGCGCCACTCGCGCGCCCGACGCGCCGACCGACGCTCAGCGCGGCCACGAAGCCCACCGCGCCGGCGCCAACGAGGATCGCGGCGAGCGCGCTCAAATCGTGCTGGCTCAGGAACATGGCACGCGCCGCGATCCACGCGCCGAGCGCGACCGGGACGAGAGCGACCATCGAGGTCGCAACGACCTGGACTGCCATCGACTTCCGGTCGACCAACCGGAGCACGACCAATCCGACGGCCGACCCGACCAGAGTTGCCCCCGCGCCGATCGCGGCGAGCTCCACGTCCTCGGAGCCGGAAAGACCCCAAGCAAGCATCGCGACTGATCCGACGAGGACGAACAAGAGGAACGGCCACCACCGACGCACAGGGCTTACTCCGGATCGAACCGATAGCCGACGCCCCACACGGTCTTCACCCAGCGCGGGTTCGACGGGTCCTTCTCGATCTTCTCCCGCAACCGGCGGATGTGAACGGTCACCGTCGCCGTGTCTCCGTATTCGAATCCCCATACGTCCTCCAGGAGCTCCTCGCGGCGAAAGGCCCGCCGCGGGCGGAGTGCCATGTACGACAGCAAGTCGAACTCGCGGGCCGTCAACAGAGTGGGCGAACCACCGACGACGACCTCTCTCGCGGCTACGTCGAGCTCGACATCGCCGAATCGCACGACGATCGCCGGCTTGGCTGCGAGCGGCGCCTCCGCCCTACGCAACACGGCCTTGACGCGGGCGGTGAGCTCCCGTGGCGAGAACGGCTTGGCGACATAGTCGTCGGCCCCCAGCTCGAGACCCGCGATGCGGTCCTCCTCGTCACCTCGGGCCGTCAGCATGACGACCGGGACGGGCCCCGTCTCTCGGAGCCGCCGACACACCTCCAGCCCATCCATCCCCGGAAGCATCAGATCCAAGACGACCAACGAAGGCATCGTCTCGAACGCCCGCGCCAACGCGGAGTGACCATCGTGCACCACATCGACGTCGAACCCTTCGAGCGCGAGGTAGCGCATCACGACGTCGGCCACGGTCGGATCGTCGTCGACCACTAGCACGCGCTGCTTCACCATGCGGTACGGATCACCATCTCGAGACAGATCGCAAAGCCAGCCTGCAGTGCCACCCAAGCGGACGGCGTCGTGCGAATGGACGGAGAGCGTGTCGCATCGCCGCCCCCATCACAGGTTCGCACCGGGATGAGCGCCGCGCCCGCAACGAGGAGCGCCGGCATGAAGGGCAGCCAGATGCGTTCGACTTCGGCCTTGGACATCCCGCTGAGGTCCGCGATGGCAACCGCGGCCATGGCGCTGCCCACCAGGAGCCACATTCGTGCGTCACGCAGACGGCCGAACGCGACCGCGATCGCAGGACCAAGCGCGATGGCAAGCACGGCGAGATCGCCCACCAGATACGCACCGTACGGGCGATGCGAAGCGATCCCAGCGAAGTAGCGCTCTCTCGTTGCACCGAAACCGTCCAACCACCAGAAGCCGGCAAGTCCGAACCCCACGAACCACGGTACGGCGCCGACCGCGGCGAGGATGAGCGGCCGCAGGCGACCCCGCTGTATGGCGATGACAACGGGCACGGTCGCGAGCAACACCAGACCATACGACAGGAACGCCGCGACACCGAAGCAGGCGCCGCCGGCGAGAGCGCAGGCGTCACCCTGCCGATCACGGCGTCCCGTCGCGAGTACGACGAGGGCGACGGCGAGCCCACCGACGCCCGCGTAGAGCGCATCAGCGCTCGTGGCAACCCAGATCGCGGCGGGAGCGACCACGACGAACGGTGCGGCACGCCGAGCCCACATCTCGCCGGCGACCTCCCGTAGCGTTATCAGCACGAGCGGCGCGGCCGCCGCGCCCGCCGCGACGCACGCGAGCGAGATCGCCAGCGGACCACCGAGGCCGACCTGCTCGAACAGCCGAGCGAGCAGCGCAAACCCTGGCGGATGGCCTTGGACGTGGGTCGGAAGATCGGCGATGTCGTCGACGAAGCTTCCGAGGAATCCGCCCACCGACGAGATCCTCGGGAGCACGGCGAGGTACTCACCGTCGCGTGCGAAGACGTTGGCGAGGCGCTGCCATCCTCGAATCGATGCGAGGCCCACCGCCCAGAGGCCCGCCGCCACCCAGACGAGCCCCAGCAATCGTCGCCACGGCAGCGACCGTGCAGCACGTTCGCCCCAAATGGCGACGACCACTCCGAGCGCGATCGGGATCGCGACCCACACGCGGACGCGCGGATCGACGCTCGCGTGAAGCGGAATCGCATTGTGACGTGTGATCGCGCGACCCGGAATCGACACGGCAATCGCAACACCACCGATCGCGATGAGCCCCGCCCATGCCGCGATCGAGGCCACCGTCACGCGCTTTCGGGACCGTGACGCGAGGGCTCGGGCACCCGGCAGTCTCTCGACCGCTACCGGTCGTCGTGCCGAGTCCAACACCTGCCGGACACTACCGAGACATCCGCGCGCGACTGGCCCCGACGGAGCGAGTTTCGCGGATCGTAAGGATCGAGAGTTTCGCGAAACGTAAGCGCAGATCGAGGACACCACGGCGACTTCGTCGATAGGTTCGCAACGGTGATCGACGTGATCCTTCCCGTGCTGGACGAAGCCGACGCGATTCCGACGGTGCTGGCCGGTCTGCCGGCGAGCTTTCGGGCGATCGTCGTCGACAACGGGTCGACCGACGATTCTGCTCGAGTCGCCGCCGCCCATGGGGCGCAGGTCGTGGTCGAACCAAGGCGCGGCTTCGGGTCCGCATGTGATGCGGGACTACGAGCCGCGACCGCGGACGTCGTCTGCTTCATGGACTGCGACGGCTCGTTCGTCGGTGCCGACCTCGCTCGAGTCGTCGCGCCGATCACGGACAGGCGGGCCGACCTCGTCCTTGGTTGTCGGCGACCGACCTCCAAAGCCAGCTGGCCACTCCACGGACGCATCGGAAACCGCGTCGTCACCGCGTTGGTGGAGCGGCGAATCGGCGTCCGTCTCCACGATCTCGGACCCATGCGAGCTGGACGACGCCTCGGTCTTGTGGCGCTGGGGCTCACCGACAGGCGGTTTGGTTGGCCGCTCGAGATGGTGCTGCGCGCCGCCGAGCTGGACTGGACGATTCAGGAGGTGCCGGTCCAGTACGAGCCTCGCATCGGGCGCTCCAAGGTCACCGGCACGCTCCGCGGCACGGTTCGGACGACCGCTGACATGACTCGGTTGTTGCGATGACCGCGGCAGAAACGGTGATCGTCCTTGCCAAGGAGCCGATCCCCGGCAGGGTCAAGACCCGACTCTGCCCACCACTCACCCACGACGACGCCGCGGCGCTCGCCGCCGCGGCACTCTCCGACACGCTCGAGGCGATCCTCGCCGTGCGCTGCACGCGGCGAATCCTCGCGCTCGACGGCAACGCCGGCTCCTGGGTTCCCGCCGAGTTCGAGGTACGACCTCAACCCGCCGGCGGCCTCGCGGAACGGCTTACGGCGGCGTTCGCCGACGTCGAAGGGCCGGGAGCCCTCGTCGGCATGGACACACCCCAGGTACCGCCGCCGCTCATCGAGCACGCGCTCGACTCCGTCCGCGCCGAGGGGACGGCGGCGCTCGGTCCAAGCACCGACGGCGGGTTCTGGCTGGTCGCATTCGCCCGCGCTCCGTCCCGAGCGTTCAACGGCATCCCCATGAGCTCTCCCGCGACCGGAATCGCTCAGCGCCGACGGCTCGACGAACTCGGCCTGCGAACAACCGTGCTGCCCACGTTGCGCGATGTCGACGACTACTCCGATGCTTGCGCGGTCGCGCGGGCCGCTCCCACCAGCAGGTTCGCGACGATGCTCGCCCGCGTCGCGCCCGATCGCGCGCGAGCCGGTCTGTGAGCAGGCTCACGGCGCTCGGGGCAGTTCTCCGCTGCTCGTCGGGGGCATGTGCCGCGCCCACCGCACATCGCTGGACCGGTCCGCTCACGACCGCGGATGACGCGGTACTGGCCCGTGCTCAGGCCCCCGTTCTCGACGTCGGATGCGGGCCCGGTCGCCATGTGATCGGACTTGCCCGCCGAGGAAAGCCTGCCCTCGGCATCGACATCACGCGCCAGGCCGTCGAAGTCGCGCGAGCAGGCGGAGCGTCCGTACTCGAGCGCTCTGTGTTCGACCGAATTCCGGGAACCGGGCGATGGCGCTCGGCGCTCCTCCTCGATGGCAACATCGGGATCGGGGCCGACCCGGTCCTTCTGCTCGACCGCGTCCGAACACTCCTCGGTCCCAGCGGCGCGATTTTGGTCGAGGTAGACGCGCCCCGAACTCGCCCACGCGCGCGCACGGTTCGGTTGGAGCTGGGTCGGCGCGCCGGACCATGGTTCCAGTGGGCTCCTGTCGCCGCCGATCAACTCGACAGGATCGCTCTCCGCTCGCGGCTCGATGTTCACGACGTGTGGGCAACCGAGGATCGCTGGTTCGCCGAGCTCCGTCTCTCCGGCGTCGCAGTCGACGATCCCCGCGGGGATCAGACACCGCGATGACCTTGGCCGAACGCATCCGCCCGACGAGCACGTTGCGCGACGAGCGCAATGCGGCGGTACTCGGTCTCTCTCTGGGTGTGGCCTTCTCGATCTGCTTCGTGACGGGACTCCTCAGTCACCTCATTCAGCACCCGCCGAGCTGGTTCGTCTGGCCGGCGCGGCCGGCCGGCCTCTATCGCCTCACCCAGGGCGCCCACATCGCAACCGGTATCGCGAGCGTGCCGCTCCTGCTCGCCAAGCTCTGGGTGGTCTACCCGAAGCTCTTCCAGCGCCCCGCGGTGCAGAGCACCGCCCATGCACTCGAGCGAATCTCCCTCGTCCCGCTCATCGGCGGGGGCATATTCCAGCTCACCACCGGAATCGCGAACATCAGCCAGTGGTATCCGTGGCCGTTCGGCTTCCGGACAGCCCACTACTACGTCGCCTGGATCACGATGGGGGCGTTGGTCGTCCACGTCGCCGCCAAGTGGACGACGACGCGTGGAGCTCTGGCCCGTTCGGAAGAGCCACGACCGGCGACGTCGAGCGATTCCTCACTCGACCGGCGGGGCTTTCTGCTCACCGTCTTCGGTGCGAGTGGGCTGCTCACGCTCTTCAGCGTGGGCCAGACGTTCTCGCCGCTCGAGCGGCTCGCATTGCTCGCTCCGCGGCGCCCGAGCGTCGGACCCCAAGGCTTTCCGGTCAATCGAACGGCGCGCGGTGTGGGCGTTGTCGATCTCGCACAGGATCCCGACTACCACCTCTCGATCGAAGGCAACGTGGCCCGACCGTTACAGCTCGCACTCGCGGAGCTCGATGCGCTACCGCAACACGACGCGACCTTGCCGATCTCGTGTGTCGAGGGGTGGAGCACGTCGCAGCGCTGGCAAGGCGTGCGGATCCGCCACTTGCTCGAGCTCGCGGGTGCGAACCCGGACGCCGAGGTGACCGTGCACTCGTTGCAACGAGGCCGCTCGTCTCAGCTGAACCACGCGCACGCCCAAGACCTCGACACGCTCCTGGCACGACGAGTCAATGGCGAGATATTGCATCTCGATCACGGGTTTCCCATTCGGCTCATCGGGCCCAACCGTCCCGGCACCATGCAAACCAAATGGGTGAGCCGGCTCGTGGTCCATTGAGCGACTCGAAATCGTACGGCCGAGGCTTCTGGGTAGCCCTTCTCATCGGCTGGTCGATCATTTTGGGCGCCATCTGGGGCCTTGTCGACCAACGCAAGGGACTCTCGGGAGCCCTGAGGGTGGGTGGGTGGCTCCTGGGGGGAGTCGTCATCCACGATTTCGTCATTGCCCCGGCGGTCGTTGCGATCGGGCTGCTGTTCGCGCACCACGTCGAAGCACGGTGGCGACCACCGCTTCAGGTGGGTCTCGCAGTCACCATGATCGTGCTCTTCGTCTCGATCCCCCTGTTGGGAGGATTCGGTCGGAAAGCTCACAATCGAAGCGTGCTGCCCCTCGACTACCCAACGGCAGTCGCCACGGTGGTGGCTGCCGTGTGGGGGCTCGTTCTCGTCTGGCTCGTCGTGCGGGTAGCTCGCGGCCGAACGACCCACCCAGGTCCACGAGGGGAACGAGATCCGCTGCCTGGAGCTCGCTGAAGCAGCGGCTGGCCCGACCGCCGTACACAGGAAGATCGACGCGGGATCGCGTCGCAACGATCGCGGGCTCGCAACATGAGCGCGCGACGCTTCACGAATCGGCCGTGTGCGCCCGTGGGATCGAACGGGGTCTACACGCGGCGCTGAGTCCGCCCCCGAGGCGGCAATGACCAGGGGGCGACGATGACCGATGTCCAGGCGCGAACAGTACGTGGGAAGGCCTGCTTCGACGACCTCTACGTGCAACCCGATCCCCGGGCCTACTACAGCGGGCTCGGTGCCCTTGACTACCAGGTGCCCAAGCACGGAGTGGACGTTTTCGAGCATCTGCTCGGCGCACTCGGCGTCGACCGGCCGGTCATCATCGACCTGTGCTGCTCGTACGGCGTCAACGCCGCCCTTCTGAAGCACCACGTCGACCTCGCCGACCTCTTCGGCCACTACGGCGCCGACGCGCTTGCGAACGTTCCCCCCAGTGAGCTCGAGGAGATCGATCAAGCGTTCTTTGCGGACCGCATCCGCTCCTCCCCGCCAGTGGTGGTCGGTGTGGACTGCGCCTCGGCGGCGGTCGAATACGCGGAGAGGGTGGGTATCCTGGATCGAGGCCTCGCGGAGAATCTAGAAGAAGTCGAGCCGTCGCCCGAGCTCTGCGATCTCGTTCGGCGCGCCGACCTGGTTACCGTCACCGGCGGGGTGGGCTACATCACCGAGCGGACGTTCGATCGGCTCCTCGGAGGTCTCGACGAAGCGAGCTCGCCTTGGATCGCGAGCCTCTGCCTTCGGACCGTGTCGTACCGAGAAGTGGCGGACTGTCTGGCTCGACACGGCCTGGTCACGCGGAAGGTCACGGAAGTCACGTTTCCGCAACGACGCTTCGCTACCACCGAGGAGCGCGATTTCGCTCTCGCACAGCTCGCGGCGCTCGACATCGACCCCACCGGCAAGGAGTCGGCGGGTTGGTACCACGTCGACGCCTATCTCTCGTACCCACCAAGCGGCGCTGGCGTGATCGACCACGTACTCCGCGAGGGCTGCTTCTCGAACGGGTGATCCGCGCCCTGCGGGTGCACAGCCTGGCTCGGGCACACGAATAGCCTGCTGCCGAGTTCGAGCGGATCACGAGCGCCCGTGACCCATGCATCGCTCCTGCTGGCGTGCGTCGTCATCCTGAGCACGTGCCCGACTCAGATCTGATGACCTGCGCAGTCGGCGTGTGGTGGCCTGGCCGCTGTCAACAACTGTTGTATGCTGCAAGTTATGTCCCCGGCGCCACGCTCCCCCGGCCTGGCGAACCCAAGCGACGAGGAAGTCGTGGATGCGGTGCTGCGCGCCTCGCGGGCTCTGGTAGCGGTCGCCGCTCGCTCCCTCGTCGAGATCGACCACGAAGTCACAGTCCCCCAATTCCGAGCACTCGTGATCCTCGCCAGTCGCGGTCCCCTCAACCCGGGAACATTCGCCGAGGCACTCGGCGTGCACTCCTCCACCGCCACGCGTATGGGCGATCGGCTCGAGGCGAAGCGTCTCATCACGCGACAGGTTCCGGCCAACAACAGGCGCGAGGTCGTCATCGCGCTCACCCCGCGCGCACGCGACCTCGTCGACTCTGTGACTCGCAAGAGGAGGCGAGAGATCGCGCGCGTCGTCGAGAGCGTCCCCGACGACTTGCGCCAGTCGATGGTGCATGCATTGCGGGCCTTCGGGGACGCGGCGGGTGAACTGCCCGACGACTCGTGGTCCGTGGGGTGGGTCGACGAGTGAGCCCCTCGTGCGACCGCGCCGCGGTGAGAGCACGATGAGCGCATCGGATCGCCGACGGCGGGACGAGCTGAAGCGGCGCATGCAGCGGGGGCGGGACAATGCGCGCGAACGATTCGCGGCTTCCCGGCCCGATATCCGCGAGGTTGCCCTACGCCTCCGAGTGGTGCTCGGTCTGTCCGCGATCGTCGGTGTGTCCACGGGCCTCGTCGTAGCCGCCTTTGACCGAGTCGTGCGCGACGAGATGTTCGCATGGGTGCTGCGCCAACCCGTGCTCCTGGCGGCGGCCATTCCCACACTCGGGCTCGCCATCACCGTCCTCGTGTCGCGAACGCCTGGCCACTCCGACACCGCCACGACGGACGCGTACGTTCGTTCGTACCACGAACGCGGCGGCACGATGCGTCTGTCCGATCTCTGGGCAAAGCTGACGGAATGCGCCGCCACGCTCGGCTCCGGGGGGGCGCTCGGCTACGAGGGTCCCGCGATTCTCAGCGGTGGCACGATCGGTTCGTGGGCCGAGAGCCGCTTCATGCGACGATTCCGCCAGGACGACGCCAAGGTGCTCATGGTGGCCGGCGCCGCGGCCGGCATCGCGGCGGTGTTCCGCGCCCCGCTCACGGGAATCGTCTTCGCACTCGAGGTGCCCTATACGCAGGATCTGGCGCGCCGGGCGCTCCTGCCGGCACTCGTCGCCGCGAGCGCCTCGTATGTGACCTTCGTCGCGCTCCTCGGTACGGGCAGGATCTTCGACGTCGGCGGAGGCGCGGCCTTCGACTTGCGTGATCTCGCCGGAGGCTTTGCCGTCGGGCTCGTCTGCGGGGCGCTTGCGAGGGTGGGTGCGTGGGCGTTTGCTCACGCGAAGAAGTTGCGCCTTCCGCTCGCCGCTCGCGTCGCCGGCTCGGGCACAGCGCTGTTCGCCCTGGCCGTCGCCTCCCACGAGTGGTTCGGCACTTCGGTCAGCCTGGGTGCGGGCTACGAGGCGATCGACTGGGCGCAGCGTCACGAAACGGCCCTCGGGCTCCTGTCGGTCCTGTTCTTCGTCCGGTTCGCGGCCACCTGGTTCACCGTCGCGGGCGGAGGGGTCGGCGGCCTTTTCATTCCGTTGGTCACGCAAGGTGCGATCGTGGGATACATCGCACAGGCCGTCGCGCACGCTCCCAACGCCGGGCTCTTCCCCACCGTGGGCATCGCGGCGTTTCTCGGCGCGGGCTATCGGACACCGCTCGCTGGTGTCTCGTTCGTGGCCGAGGCCACCGGGCAACCGGGATTCGTCGTTCCCGCGCTTCTCGCCGCGGCCGCGTCCCAGCTCGCAATGGGTCGATGGTCGTTCAGCCCCCACCAACGCGACGAGCGAAGGCCCAATCTCATACCGCTCAGCGAGCTGGCCGTCGAGACGCTCATGTCGCCGAACCCCGACACCGTGCCGGCCGATTGCCCACTCGACGAATGCGTCGTCGAGATGTCCCGCCAGAACCGACGCTGGGTGCCCGTCGTTCAGGACGAGGCGTACGTGGGCCTGCTCGCGCTCACCGAGATCGCGAAGATCGAACCGTCAGGCTGGACCGCGCTTCGTGCGAGCGACGTCGCCCGTACGGACGTGCCGACCGCTCGGCCTTCGGACTCTGTCGCTGACGTCGCACAGTTGATTCGCACCCATGGTGCCGGCGCGGTCGCAGTCATCGACGACGGGCGGATCACCGGCGTCGTCACGATCCGTGACATCGCCAACGTCGAGCGCCTCCTCGACCGACTCGATCCCGAACCGTCCTGAATGCGTGACGGGACAGACGCGACTCCGCTGGTCCCCCTCGCCGAACTACGTCGGCTGGGGCGTCGGGGCGTGCTCGATGCCGACGGCGCGCAGCGCGTCGGGTGACCAGCCTGCATCGTCGCCGTAGTAGCCGAAGAGGTTCTCGATGGTCTCGACGACCTTGGGCTGGAGCTCGTCCCAACGCTCCGGCGGCGCGTCGATCGCGACCGCGCTGGAGTACACCGTCACCGACCGCGCCCCCAACGCGAACAGGCGCTTGGCGAGCGCATCAGGCGGGCGGTCGTGGACGGCTGCATCGGCGGACGGGTACCGCTCGATCGCCATGCCGGTGAGCGAACGGTCGAGGTCGAAGATCCGCACCGACGGCGACGCGCCCGCGCGTACGGTCACGGTGATGTGCTGACCCATGGCGCGGGAGCCTACGGGATCACGCCGAGCGGCCGAGCAACGCGAGCAGGCGAGTCTGGGCGTCGGCACCATCGGGCACCGGGAGCGCCTCGCCGAACGCGCTGCTCCCCTGCAGCTCCGGGAGCTGCGGCTCGAGGACCTCCCAGCACGCCGTGACGAGCTCGGGATCGAGGGTGGCGTCCTGACCCGTCGAACGGGCGATGTCCCATCCGTGGACGAGCACGTCGAGGAACCGGTGGCCGCAGTAAACGGATCCCGGCACCGGTCCGTACGACACCGCGCATGGCGCGTCCATCGCGCCGGGTTGACGGAACACCGACGCGGCGACGGCCGCCGAGGCGTCGTAGGCCGCGAGCGGATCGTCGCCGAGCACGTCGCCGTCGAGCCCATCGCCGACGTCGTCGATCGAAGCGCCCGCCGCCAGCTCCCCGGCCCAGTAGTTCCCCGCCACGACGTGGTTGACGAGCTCGCGCACTGTCCAGTCCTCGCAGTCAGAGGGAAGGTCCCACTGCGAGGCCTCCACGCCGGCGACGAAACGACGGACGCCCGCCAGCGAACGGGCGTGCATTTCGGGTAGGTCGATCGCCACGGCAACCTCTCCTTTCCGCGTCTACGCGAACAGGCGCCCCGGCGGGGGTGGCAGCCCCCGCCAGCACAGCGATTCCATGAACACCCACGACCGACGGTGGATGGCGCTCGGCCCGTACGCCGCCAGCGCGTGCTTGTGGACCGGCGCCGGGTAGCCGACGTTGGACTCGAAGCCGTACGCCGGGAAGTGCTCCGCCTCTCCAGCCATCAGCCCGTCGCGCTCGACCTTGGCCACGCACGATGCAGCCGCGACCGAAAGACAGCTCGCGTCGCCTTTGACGACGGTGGTGACGCGTGGTCCGAGGTCGAGGTAGTCGTGCGAGCCGTCCAGCACGATCCGGTCGGGCTCGTAGCCCTGCGCAACAACTTGCGCCAGCGCGCGCCGGCCCGCCGCCCGCAACGCCGCGGTCATCCCGAGCTCGTCACATTCCTCGTGGGACGCGTGGCCCACGCCGATCGCGACTGCCCAGCCGCGCACCCGCCGCGCGGCCACCTCTCGCTCCCGGCGCGTGAGCTGCTTCGAATCGCGTACGCCGCGGAGGTGCTCGGGTGGCGGGACAACGACGGCCACGGTCACCGGGCCCGCCCAGGCTCCCCGGCCGACCTCGTCAATGCCGCACACGACACGGTCGCCGGATTCCCAGAGACGGCGCTCCAAGCGCAGCGTCGGGTACGGCGCGCGGGGGGTGACGGCCACCGCGCCGACCCTACTCGACCTCTACCTTCGCGATCGTGGACGCCCCACTCTCGTCGGGCAGGGTCGCGAACCAGGCGTCGAGCATCTCCCGCGCGACCTCCAGGCTGGTGAGCCGCAGGCTGAGCACGAGCACGTTGGCATCGTTCCAGCGCCGCGCCCCGCGGCGGTCGGCGCGTCCGTGCAGAGCGCGGCGCGCACGCCGCGCACCTTGTTGGCCGCGATCGACGCGCCGGTCCCGGTCCAGCAGCACAGCACCGCGGTGTCGGCCTCCCCCGACGCGACGAGCTCTCCCACCGCCCGTCCCGCGTCAACCCAGTCGTCCGCCCTGCCGGCCGGTGCGCCGATCACGACCAGCTCGTGGCCGCGGGCGCGCAGCTCGTCGGCGAGGAGATCGGTGAGCGCCGTGCGCTCGTCGGAGCCGAGTGCCACCCGCATGGCGACGAAGATACGCCGCAAGTCCGCCGGACGCGCCGGAACCGGCGGACCGAAGTCCGCCGGTTCCGGCGACTGCGTTGACCAGTAGCGCTACCGCCCGGTCGTCGGATCCTGCGACGGTCCTCCAGAGATCACCAACTCCTCATCGATCCCGACCACGTCGAGCTCGCGAAGCTGGAGGTTGTCGTAGGCAAGCACGCCCATCTCCGGTAGATCGAGGCCGGCCTCCTCGTCTGCGGCATCGGAGCGGATGCCACCCTTGGTGATCGCGTTCTGGAGCTTGAAGAAGCCGTACGCGATGCCACCCATCACGAAGATGATGACCAGCGCACCGATGGCCTGCGAGCCCAGCTGACCGAATCCGAGTGAGCCGAACGCACCGTCGCCGAGGAACTTGCCGCTGCCGTAGAGAATCCCGGTGACGCCCCTGGCGCCCGCCGCTGAACCCTCGACCGTGCCGTTCCAACCGGCGCCGTACCGGCCGTCGGCGAAGAGCCCGATGCAGAGCACACCGAAGATCCCGCACACGCCGTGCACCGAGATCGCCCCGACCGGGTCGTCGATGCCTTTCCGCTCCCAGAAGAAGATCGACTCGATGACGATGATACCGGCGAGACTACCGATCACTGCGGCCGCCCACGGTTGTACGAACGCACACGGTGCAGTGATCGCCACGAGGCCCGCGAGCATCCCGTTCGCCATCATGCCGGGGTCGGGCTTGCCCATTCGCTTCATGGCGTAGAACATCGCCACGGTCGCGCCGAAGGCCGCCGCGATTGCCGTGTTGACCGCGACCACGGTGAACCGCAGGTCCGTCGCGGCGAAGGTCGAAGCGGCGTTGAAGCCGAACCAACCGAAGAGCAGGATGAACGTGCCCAGCATTGCCATCGGGATGCTGTGGGCCGCCAGCGTGCGGGGCTTGCCGTCGGGCCCGAACTTGCCGATGCGGGCGCCCAAGACCACTGCGCCGGCCAGGGCGGCGATACCCCCCATCGCGTGCACGACACCGGAGCCGGCGAAGTCGACGTACCCGAAGCCGAGGTGCATGCTGTTCCCCATTTTGGCGAGCCAGCCGCCACCCCAGGTCCAGCCCCCGAAGATCGGGTAGTAGAGGGCACCGCAGAACAGTCCCCAGCCGACGAACGCCTTCCACTTCCACCGCTCGGCCATGGAGCCGGTCGGGATCGTCGCCGTCGTGTCCATGAACGCCACCATGTAGAGGAAGAACGCGGCGACCGGCACGCTGTACGCGATACCCGAGAGCCCCCAACCGCTCTTGCCCCACAGCAGTACCCAGTTGCCACTCGAACCGATGTGGAGCAGCGAGTCCGAGCTCACCGGCCCGTTCAGGCCGAAGATGCCATAGCTGAAGCCGCTGAACATGATCGGGAACCCGATCAGGAAGAAGGCCACGAACCCGAGCCCGAAGACGGCGAAGTTGGTGCTCACCACGTGCGCGGCGTGCTTCGCCCGACAGAACCCGGTCTCCACCAGCGCGAAGCCCGCTTGCATGAAGATCACGAGGACTGCGCCGAGGACAACCCAGAGGTTGTTGAGCCCGAGCGCAGTGTGGCCGGGGCCACCCTTCACCGGGTTGAGATCGATCGATGGGTCGAGCGCCCACGCGCCGACCGAAGTCGAGAGCACCAGCGCGGTGGCAAGTATCGCCACGACGCCGACGCGGCGTGTCATCCGTTTCACATTTTCCTCCCGAGGTTGTCGACACACCGGGTGCGGGCGTCGTTGACCGACTCCGGCTGGCGCGCACGCTAAGGAGACGCCGTTTCGGTTCCGGCGCGGGCCTGTGAACGAACTGCAACGCAAACCTTTCGTTCACCTGACAACCCAGTCGCGCCGTAGTCTGAGCCCGTGGAGGCGGAGCCACGCGAGGTCGGCGTCGTGCCCCACACGCACTGGGACCGCGAGTGGTATGCCCCGTTCCAGGCCACGCGGGCCCGTCTGATCCCGCTCGTCGACGACCTGCTCGACCTCCTCGAGCACGACGATTCGTACCGGCGGTTCCTCCTCGACGGCCAGACCGTCGTCGTCGACGACTACGCCGAGATCCGGCCCGACGGGCCCGAGCGCATCGCCGCGCTCGTCACCGCGGGCCGGCTCCACCTCGGGCCGTGGATGGTCCTCATGGACGAGCTCATGGTGTCGGGAGAGACGATCGTGCGCGACCTCCAGCTCGGCATCGCACGGGGCGACGAGCTCGGCGGCGCGATGCGCGTGGGGTACCTCCCCGACATGTTCGGCCACGTCGCGCAGATGCCCCAGATCCTGCGGTTGGCCGGGATCGAGCACGCGGTCGTCTGGCGGGGCGTGCCCGCCGCGATCGACCGGACGGCGTTCTGGTGGGAGGCGCCGGACGGCTCCCGGGTGCGCGCCGAGTACCTGTACGGCTCGTACTCCAATGGGCGCGAGATCCCCGACGATCCGCAACGATTGGTCGACCGTGCCCGCGGCTACGAGCTCGAGCTCGGCGATGCCCGTCTTCCCGGGGGTGGGATCCTCCTCATGAACGGGTCCGACCACCTCCCGCCCCAGGCGTCACTCGGCCGGATCGTGGCGGACGCCAACGCCGCCCAGGACGGCTACCGCTTCCACATCACCTCGTTGCCCGAGTACCTCGCCGAGCAGCCCGTCGACAGCGTGCCGACGTGGCGCGGCGAGCTGCGCTCGGGCGCGCGGGCGAACGTGCTCATGGGCGTCGCGTCGAACCGCGTCGACGTCCACCAGCTCTGCGCGGCGGCGGAGCGCGCGATCGAGCGGCGCGCCGAGCCCCTCGCCGCGCTGTTCCTGCCCCCCACCGACTATCCGCACGCGCTGCTCGGGATCGCCTGGCGCCAGCTCGTGCTGAACAGTGCCCACGACTCATCGTGCGCGTGCAGTGCCGACGAAGTGGTGGACGCGGTGACGGTGCGGTACCAGGAAGCGCGCCATCTCGGCGACGTCGTGACCGACACCGCGTTGCGAGCCCTCGCGTCCGATGTCGACTGCACGCCCGGCGCGACGCTCGTCGTGAACCCGACCCGCGCCGACCGGGCGGGCCTCGTGTCGGTGCGGGTACCCGGCACCGGTCCACTCCACTTCGTCGACCACTCGGGGACGGCGCGACCAACCGACATAGTCCGGACGACGTCTCGCGAGGGCCTCTCGGCCACGGTGACCGGCACCAAGATCCGGTGGGTCGTCGAGCTCATGCGCGGACCCGAGCTTGCGGGCGTCGCCGTCTCCCGGGTCGAACACACGGAGCGCCCGGACGGTGCCCACGAATTCACGTTCCACGAGGCCGCACCCGGCGAAGCCGCGGTCGACCTCGAACCAGTCCGCCAGGAGCTCCTCCGGCTCGGCGACGAGGGTGCAACCATCGGCGTCCGCCAACGGCACGCGCCGGTGCGAGAGGCGGTGTTCGACCCGGGCCCGGTGGCGGGCTTCGGATGGTCGACCTTCCGGGGCGTCGAAGGCGGGGGTCCCGCCACCGCACTGCGAGCCGAGCGCCATCGTCTCGCCAACGAGCACCTCACGGTCGACGTCGATCCCGCCGACGGAACCTGTTCGATCCAGACCGCCGACGGCGTCCGCGTCGAACGCGCGCACCAATTGGTCGACGGGGGCGACGGTGGCGACACGTACAACTACTCTCCGCCCACCGACGACACCGTCGTGGACCGGCCCCGCGCCGTCGACGTCGCTGCGCTCGCGTCGGGCAGCGTCCGAGCCGCGCTCGGCGTGACGTCCACCTATCTTGTGCCGTCGCACGCCGAAGGAGACGAGCAGTCGTGCTCCCGTCGTTCGGACGAGCTCGTCGAGCTGGTGGTGCGCACCGCGTACGAGCTGCGCACGGGTGAGCGCTTCCTGCGGGTCCACGTCGAGCTCGAGAACCGCGCCCGCGACCATCGCCTCCGGGCACAGGTACAGCTCCCCGCCCCGGTCGAGGCATCCGACGCCGAGTGCGCGTTCGCCGTCGTCCGGCGGGGCCTCACCGCGGAGGGTGGCCCCCACGAGGCAGGCCTGCCGACGTTCGTGTCCCGCCGGTTCGTCGACGCATCCGACGGTGCGGTCGGCGTCGCGCTGCTCCACGACGGGCTGCTCGAGTACGAGGTGGTCGACAGCGGCCACATTCTCGCGCTCACGCTCCTCCGCGCCACGGGTTACCTCTCACGCGCGCGCCCTGCGCTGCGCCCGAACCCGGCCGGACCGCTCGACCCGCTGTGCGGGCCCCAACTCCAACGCCGCCTCACGTTCGACTACGCGCTCCTCCCCCATCGAGGAGATTGGGAGGCCGCCCGCCTGCACGACGCAGCCGACGAATTCCTCGTGCCGCTCCAAACCGCGACGACCACCCGGCACGGCAGCCGGCCGCCGACGGGCCGCGCGCTTGCGGTCGAGGGGGCCACGGTGAGCGCGGTGCTCCGCGACACCCACGGCCGGCTCACCGTGCGGCTGAACAACGCGGCGGCGCACGCGACCACGGCGCGGCTCACGCGGGACGGCGAGCGGGCGGCGGGCACCGTGGTCGACCTCGTGGGCGGCGCGCGGGGTCACTGGTCGAGCGAGCACCCACTCGCGCCGTGGGAGATCGCGACCCTGCAGCTCGATCAGCCGCGCTGACCGGCGGGACCGGCGAGCAAGACCTCGCCCCGGGCCTCCTCGCTCGACCACGCGGGGTCGAGGCCGGACGCCCGGACGCGCACGCCGGGAGGAACCTCCCAGATGAGTGCCGGACGATCGCCGTGCCAGCGAACGGAGTACGAGACAGCTCCCCGCCGCGTGGGCGCGTTCCGCACGTCGAGGGGTGCGCCCCGCCACTCGTCCGGCCAGTCGGGCACGAGCGACACGACCCCGTCTTCGTCGTCCACCAGCCAGCGTGCCAGGGACGCCAGCCCGTGCTCATCGGGGCGGGCGAAGAGCGATCCGAGGTCGCGCGCCCTGGGCCGCGGCGCGCGCTCACGGCGGAGCCGGCGGCGCTGCCGCCCGGTCAGACGCGACCACGCCAGGGCCGCTTCCGCATCGTGGCCCCACGCTTCCAGTGCCGCGGCCGCCTCTGGATCGCCACGCCAGCGCTGCCCGGCCAGCAGCGCTCGCGCGAGCGCGGCGTCGAGCGCCACCTGCAGCGCGGGGTCGGGCAGCTCGGCGCCCATCCCGCGCGCGAGGTGCACACGCCACCCGCGCGCCGCTTCGGCCGGTCCGGGGGCGCCGCCCGGCGCCGTGAGGTCCAGGCCGCGACCTCGGGCGTCGATCGCGACGCGCAACGAGGTCCGGTGCACAACCGGGTAGAGGAATGCGGCCCGGAGTCGCGCCGCGCGATCGGTGCGCTCGGGGAACGGCCCCGACGAGGCTCGACCCGAGGTCACGACCGCTTCCGTCGAGCCGTCGCGTGTCACCGCCCAACGCGAGGGCGGTCGGGGCCCGACGACCGCTCGCCGCCCGTCGACGATGATCGCGCCGTGATCGACCGCGACCTGCGCCGCCCCTCTGACCACCAGCGCGACGACGAACGGAATCGCCGACTCGTTGGCGATCTCGACGGCGATGATCTCTTCTCCCTCGAGCACCGCGCCGTAGACGTGCTGGACCGCGTCACCGCCGGGGATCTTCATCGCGGTCCGCACGACCGGCATCGCGTCGACCAACGACTGTCGCACCGCCACCTCTCGCTCGGGTGCGTGCCAGCGGTCGTCGGCGCCGACCCACCACGTGAGGTCCCACACGCGGCGGGCCGGGCGCAGACCGCCACGGCCGTCCACCACCGACGGGGGCAATCCCGACATGACGCCGACGAGCGTCTCCGTCGCCGTGACGCTGCTCACGAGAGGCCGTGCAGCTCGGCCTTCGCCTCCCGCAACATGAGGGCGGCGACGAGATCAGCAGGGCGCCGGCCTTCGTAGAGCACGGATCCCACGAGCGACGCGATCGGCATCTCGACGTCGACTCGAGCAGCGAGCTCGAGGACCGCCGCCGTCGTGTTGACCCCTTCGGCGACGGCGTTCGTCGCGGCCACGATCTCGGGAAGCGAGCGCCCGCGGCCCAGCTCGAAGCCCACACTGCGGTTCCGGCTCTTCGCGCTCACACACGTGGCGACGAGGTCACCGAGACCGGCGAGGCCCGCGAACGTCAGCGGAGCGCCCCCCAGGCGCACTCCCAGCCTGCTCAGCTCCGCCAGCCCACGCGTGATGAGCGCGGCCTGCGTGTTGTCGCCGTAGCCGAGGCCCGCCGCGATCCCCGCCGCGATCGCGAGCACGTTCTTCAGCGCGCCGGCGATCTCGCAACCGACGACGTCGGGATTCGTGTAGACGCGAAACATCGACGTCATGAACACCTGTTGGAGCTCGTTGGCCGTCGTTGGGTCGGCGCACGCCACGACGGTTGCCGCGGGCTCACCCAGCGCCACCTCGCGCGCCAGGTTCGGACCGGTGAGGACCGCCACCCGATCGGGGCCGTGGTCGGGGAGCACCTCGAGCACGATCTCGGTCATCCGGAGGAGTGTGTGCCGCTCCACACCCTTCGCCAGACTGACCACCGGAACCTCGACCGGAATGGCCGGGGCAGCCGCCACCAGCACGTCACGAAAGCCGTGCGACGGCACGGCCATCGCGATCACGTCCGCGGCGGCGCACGCAGCGGACAGGTCGGGCGTCGCGCGCAACGAGTCCGGGAGTCGAACGCCCGGGAGGTACGCGGCGTTCTCCCGAGTGCGCGTGATCGCGTCGACAACGAGTGGGTCGCGTCCCCACAGCACGGTGGACGCGTTGGTGCTCACCAACGATGCAATGGTGGTACCCCATGCGCCCGCGCCGATCACGGCCACGGTCGCCGGTTGCTGCACGGCCGGTAGCATACGTGGGCCGATGACCGGTCATCCGTCCCTCGTCGGCATCGTGGTGCCCATCCGGGGATTCGTCACCGGCAAAGCGCGCCTCGCGAGCCGATTGGACGCTACCCGCGCGTGCGGCCCTCGCCCGCCGGTGCGCGGAGCGGGTCGTCGCGGCCGCTGTCCCCCACCGGGTTGTCGTCGTCTCCTCTGCACCCGAGGTGTGCGAGTGGGCGGCGGCCTCCTCCCTGGACCGCATCGACGATCCCGGGACCCTCGACGACGCCGCCGCCGCCGGTCGAGCACACCTCCAGGCGGACGGCCACGCGCGCATCGTCGTCGCCCATGCCGACCTCCCGCGTGTAACGACGTTCGCTCCCGTGCTCGAGTCCGCGGCCGTTCCCGTCGCGGATTCGGTCGCGGTGCTGGTCCCCTGCCACCGACACGACGGCACTCCCGTGCTCTCCATCCCCGCCGATGCCGACTTCCACTTCTCGTACGGCCCCGGATCCTTCCGTCGCCACGTCACGGCGGCCGAACGCGCCGGCCTCACGGTGCGCATCGTCGACGATTCCGACCTGGCCTTCGACATCGACGTCCCCGAAGACCTCGGTCCCGAGGAGCTCGGTGACGCCACCATCGAGACCACCACGATCAAGACCGTGCCGCGGTGAGCACCTCGAATCTGCCCACTCCCGGGCGCGCCCTCGCGATCGGCGCCCATCCCGACGACGTCGAATTCGGTTGCGGAGCCACGCTCGCCAAATGGTCTGCGCGCGGGACCCACGTCGAGCTGCTGGTGATCACCGACGGCTCGAAGGGCAGCTGGGACGCGGGCGCAGATCGCGATGCGCTGGTGGCAACGCGCCGCGAGGAACAGGACGAGGCGGCGCGGGTGCTCGGCATCGCGGCGGTGCGTTGGCTCGGGCTCGTCGACGGTGAGGTTCGCGACGACCTCGGGACGCGCCAGCTCCTGTGCGAGGCGATCCGGTCGAGCCGGCCCGACGTCGTGCTGGGACATGACCCGTGGCGACAGTACCGATTGCATCCCGATCACCGGCACGGGGGCTGGCTCACCCTCGACGCCCTCGTGGCCGCGCGAGATCCTCACTTCTTCCCGGGCTCGGGCGCGCCGCACCGGCCCACCGAGCTGCTGCTCTTCGAGGCGCAGGTCGAGGACCACCACGAGGTTGTCGACGGCCAGATCGACGCGAAGACCCAGGCGCTGCTGTGCCATCGCAGCCAGTGGCGCTCGACCATGGGCATCGAGCCGGGGGGGCCACAGGCAGACGAGCAGCGACGGGAATTCGAGCAGCGCATCCACGAGGATGCTCGCGTCGCGGGCGCGGTCGTCGGTAGGTGCGCCGAGGCCTTCAAGCGCGTGCGCGACCTCTGACACGGCTGCCCGGCCCCCGGACGCGGCGGAGGGACCCCGCCGGGTCCCTCCGTCTCGACGTCGCCGATCAGCGATGAATCGCGGTCAGCTGCGCTTTGTCGCGCGGCGCTTGGCGGGCGCGCGCTTCGCGGTCCGACGCTTCGCCGGAGCCTTCTTCGCGGCCCGACGCTTCGCCGGAGCCTTCTTCGCAGCCCGACGCTTCGCCGGAGCCTTCTTCGCAGCCCGACGCTTCGCCGGAGCCTTCTTCGCAGCCCGACGCTTCGCCGGAGCCTTCTTCGCAGCCCGACGCTTCGCCGGAGCCTTCTTCGCAGCCCGACGCTTCGCCGGAGCCTTCTTCGCAGCCCGACGCTTCGCCGGAGCCTTCTTGGCGGCGGACTTCTTCACGGTACGCCGCTTCGCGGGCTTCCGTGCCGCCGTCTTCCTCGCTACCCGACGCTTGGCCGGCTTGCGGGCTGTTGTCTTCTTGGCTACGGACTTCCGTGCTGTTCGCTTCTTGGCCGGAGGCACGGTCACCACCTTTCTCTTTGGATGGTTTGGAGCAGGACGCGCTCTCGAGAAAGCGCCCCTACTTGTTCACGGCGGACTTGAAAGCAGCTCCAGCGGAGAACTTCACGCCCTTCGATGCCGCGATCTGGACCGGCTCCCCCGTGCGTGGGTTGCGGCCCGTACGTGCCGCCCGCGACGACTGCGAGAAGGAACCGAAACCGGGGAGTGTGACCTTGTCGTTTGACGCCACTGCACCTTGTACCGCGTCGATCACGGCATTCAACGCGCGTTCGGCGTCGGCCTTGCTCAATCCAGCTTGCTCTGCGATGTTCTCGACCAGTTCTGACTTGTTCACGCTTGCCTCCGAATGTGTGCGTGCTCCGAAGCAGTTGAACGCATTTGCACGGAAACGTCAAGCATTTCGACCGCCGCGCACCATCTTCCATCGCGCTTTCCATCGCGCTTTCCGTCGCGCTGCTCGCGCTTTCGTGTTGCGATTTGCTCTTGCTCGATGGCTTGCGAGTGCGAGGCACGATGTGCAACGCGCAATTTCTGAACCTTGATCGCGTGAGCACGCGCGTCACGAGCACACGCGTACGCGCAGTGAGGGTACGACAGAGCACGCGCGAAGTGGTGGATACTCGCGCCGCGAAGCGCGCGCGACGCGTCGACGCGGGTCGTGACGCGAAGAACCCGGTCCGCAGAGGACCGGGTTCTCGACTGCAGCCCCGAGCAGATTCGAACTGCCGTTACCGCCTTGAGAGGGCGACGTCCTAGGCCACTAGACGACGGGGCCGAACCGCATTGCTGCGAGCTCGGGGGGGAGGACTCGAACCCCCAATGACAGGGCCAGAACCTGTTGTGTTGCCGATTACACCACCCCCGAAGGTGAGAAGCGAGTGTAGCGGGACACGACACGCACGCTGCCGCCGAAGGCTCAGCCGGCGGCGGAGGGCGGGCGAGTGACGGGCTGGTCCGCGCTGCTCAGAGACGTGCGCGGGCGTCGTCGACGCGAGCGAGGGCGCGCTCGCGCCCGAGGAGCCAGATCGAGTCGAAGAGCGGGAGACCGCTTTCCGCTCCCTCAATGACTGCGTAGAGCGCCTTCATCACCTTGCGCGGCTTCAGGCCCATCGCGTCGAGCACCGGCCGCAAGTCGATCGCCTCGACGCCCCACTCGCACGCGGCCAGATGCGACCGCACCGCGTCCAGGATCTCGCCGATCCGCTCAGTCTCGACCAGGCGCGCCCACGCGTCCGGCGCGATGGAGAAGTCGCGTTCGTCCACGAAGAGGAAGTCCATGAGCGTGACCATGCCCGTCAGCGTGACCGCCCGCTCCTGCGCGACCCGCAGCGCGTGGCCGAACACGTCGGGGTCGAATCGCGACCCGAAACGTCGTTGCGCGTCGGGCTCAGTCCGCCGCACGAGGTCGTCGAAGTCGAGACGACGGATCCACTCGCCGTTCATCCAGTCGAGCTTCTTGCGATCGTAGGCGGCGGCGGCGTGCGTGACCCGGTCGAGGTCGAACCGGGCGATCAGCTCCTCCGCCGGCATGACCTCCTGGCCGTCCGCGGGCGCCCAGCCGAGGAGAGCGATGTAGTTGCGTAGCGCTTCGGGGAGATAGCCCTCGTCACGGAGCTCCTCGAGGCCCACCGCCCCGTGCCGCTTGGAGAGCTTCGCCCGGCTCGCCGCGTCGACGATGAGCGGCAGGTGCGCGAACACCGGTCGGTCGTCGGCGCCGAGAGCCGCCCGCAGCGCCAGGACCCGGTGGGTGGAATCAAGCAGGTCTTCGCCGCGGATGACGTGGGTGATCCCCATGTCGATATCGTCCACCGCGTTGGCGAGGAAGAAGATCGGCGTGCCGTCCGAGCGCACGATCACGAAGTCGGGCACGAGCGCCCACGCCACCGCGACGTCTCCTCGGACCACGTCGTGGAAGGTGCTCGTTCCCTCGGTGGGGGTCCGGAAGCGGACCGTCCGGGGTCGCCCTTCGGCCGCGAGCGCGGCGCGTTCGTCCGCCGACAGGTCCCGGCAGTGCCCGTCGTAGCCGGGTGGCCGACCCGCGGCGCGGGCCGCCTCGTTGCGTGCGCGCACCTCGTCCTCGGTGCAGAAGCACTCGTACGCCTGTCCGGACGCGAGCAAACGGTCCGCGGCCGCTCGGTAGCGCTCGAACCGCGCACTCTGGAGGATCGGGCCCTCGTCCCAGTCGATGCCGAGCCAGCGCAACGTGTCCTGGATCCCTTGCACCCACTCGTCACGACTGCGGGCGACGTCGGTGTCCTCGATCCGCAGGATCATCGTGCCGCCGTGGTGGCGGGCGAAGAGCCAGTTGAAGAGGGCGGCGCGCGCGCCACCGACGTGGAGCGAGCCGGTGGGCGCCGGCGAGAACCGGACCCGGATGCCGGCCATCGCCGCTCAGTGAGCCGCGGCGAGCAGCTCGCGCAGCGACTCCCCGTCGGAGCGTGCGCTCGGCACGCGCAAAGCGTCCTCCGAGACCGTGTCGACGATGCGTCGGCGGCGCGTGTAGTCGTGGTGTGCACCATGGACCATCGCTGATCTCGATTCGACGAGCTCGGCGTCCTCGACGCGGTCGTACCCCAGCACCGCGGTGGCAACCTCGACGTCGGTGATCACCGGCGCGCGTCCGTACCCGGCCACGCGTCGCATCGCCAGCTCGCCCACGACCGCGACCGCGTCGTCGAGCGGCTCGTGCGGGCCCACCATCAGCCGGTCGCGGACCCGGTGGACGAGCGTGAGCGCGTACCCGACGTTGGGGCCGGGTCGGCCGAGCAGCGTGCCGTGCGGCTGCCCGGCGACGAGATCCCCCGGGCGATGCGCCTCCCATCGCCCTGCAGGGGGCAACGCGACGCCCGGCGCGAGGTTCTGGGCCTGGCGGGGTGCGTCGTCGAGGTCGGGCGCGACGAACGGATCGGTGGCCATGAGGAGAGTGCTAGCGGCTCTGCCCGGCCGAGAGCAAGCCGAACACGAGCGAGCCGGAGAGCGCTGCCACGACGCCTCGATGATGTTCTCGCTCACACCCATGGCGGTCCACGTCCGGTCGCCGTTCGTGGAGTCGACGAGGACCCGGGTCACCGCCCCGCTCCCAGCCGCCGGAACGGCGCATGAGCAGCTAAATCTCGACCTGCTTGCATCCGCTCGCTCACTCCGGCCGGGGATACCCCGGCCGGAGCCATTCGCTGCTGGCGAGCGGCTGCGCTCCCTCCGGTCGCGCGGCCGCCGCATTCCGGTCCGTGCTGCCTGGATCATTCGTTGACATAGTCGAGCCAGTCTCGGTACTGCTCCATCTCGCCGTGGACCACGGCGAAGTAGGTCTCCTGGAGCTTGCGGGTCATCTCACCAGGGTCTCCGATCACGCGGTCGTCGACCGACCGGATCGGCACCACCTCGGCGGCGGTACCGGTCAGGAACGCCTCGTCCGCCAGGTAGAGGTCGTGGCGGAGCAGATCCTGCTCTTTCACCTCGTATCCGAGATCGCGCGCGATCGTCATGATCGAGTTCCGGGTGATGCCACCGACCGCGCCGCTCGACAGGGGCGGTGTCAGCAGGACGCCGTCTCGGACCACGAACAGGTTCTCGCCCGTGCATTCCGCGACGAAACCCTGGGTGTTGAGGAGGATGGCCTCGTCGTACCCCGACTTCACCGCCTCGATCTTCGCGAGGCTGGAGTTCACGTAGATCCCGACGCCCTTGGCGGCGACCGGGTTGACGTTCGGATCCATCCGTCGCCACGAGGAGATCGTCATCCGCACGCCGCTGCGAAGTGCCTTGTCGCCGAGATACGTACCCCACGGCCACACGGCGATCGCGACCTGGACGGGGGAAGCGAGTGGGTTGACGCCCATGTTGCCGTAGCCGAGGAAGACGAGCGGCCGCACGTAACACGACTCCATCCCATTGACGCGCACCGTCTCCTTGGCCGCGGCCACGAGTTCGTCGCGAGAGAAGGGCACGTCGATCATCATGAGCTTCGCCGAGTCGAGCAGGCGCTCCATGTGGTCGGTGAGCCGGAACACCGCCGGGCCGTCGGGCGTCGCGTACACACGGATGCCCTCGAACACGCCGGAGCCGTAGTGGAGCGTGTGGGTGAGCACGTGCACCCGCGCTTCATCCCACGCCACGAAGGCTCCGTCCAGCCAGATCTTCTCGGTGGTCTCCATCACAGTCCTTTGCTGCTCGTCACCCGGACCGCCCGCGACACCCGCGACGCGATCGCGTCGCCGACCTCGGTCGTCGTCCCTTGCACATCGTCGGACTTCTCGACTGCCACCCTGAGCCTGGCGGCGGCATCGGCCTCGCCCAGGAACTCCAACATCATCGCCGCCGAGACGATCGCTGCGCGCGGATCCGCCGTACCCGTACCGACGATGTCGGGAGCCGAACCGTGCACCGGCTCGAACACCGACGGGCCGGTCCGAGCGGGATTGAGGTTCGCCGACGCCGCCCGACCGATCCCCCCCGACACGGCGCCGGCGAGATCGGTCAGGATGTCGCCGAACAGGTTGTCCGTCACGACGACGCTGTAACGGCCCGGATCCTGCACGAGGTGGATGCACGCGGCGTCGACGTGCTGGTAGGCGGTCTCGACGTCGGGATACTCGAGCGCGACTTCGTCGAACGTGCGCTGCCAGAGGTCCCCGGCGAAGGTGAGCACGTTCGTCTTGTGCACAAGCGTGAGATGCCGGCGGTCGCGGTCGCGTGCGAGGTCGAACGCGAAGCGGACGCATCGTTCGACGCCGAGACGAGTGTTCACCGAGCCCTGCGTCGCCACCTCCGCCGCCGTTCCCCGACGCAGAAAACCGCCCTCGCCGGTGTAGGTGCCCTCCGTGTTCTCGCGGACGACGACCATGTCGACACCGTCGTTCCACCGGCCGGCCGGCGCCGCGAACGGTCGCAGGTTCACGTAGAGGTCGAGCTCGAACCGGAGCCTCAGCAACAGGCCGCGCTCCAGGAGGCCGGGCGGGACGTCGGGCGTGCCCACGGCGCCGAGCATCACCGCGTCGAGCGACCGGATCGCGTCGAGCTCTGCGTCGGGGAGCACATCGCCCGTCCGCCGGTACCGGTCGCCTCCGAGATCGAGGGCGGTCTCCTCGTACACGAGACCGGTCGCGCGCACGCACTTCATTGCCTCGGCTATGACCTCGGGACCGATCCCGTCCCCTCCGATGATCCCGATGTGGTGACTCATGCTGCTTCCTCGCTCTTGCTCAGCGACCCGGTCTCGGTGAATTCGATCCCGGCAACGAAAAACCGCCCACCGAAGTGGACGGTCGAGAACGAACGCCGGTGACGGCGTTCGCTAGGAAAGGAAAACGGTGGTGGTGAACGGACGCAACATCAGCCACAAAGTATGGCATGCGGTGCCGCGCCTGGCAAACGCCTCCACTTGCGACCTCGCGGCCTGAGTGCCGGCTGACAGCCGGCCGGCCCGCATCCAATCCGTCCCGGCCTCCTGCCCGTAGTTTCGGCAAGTCCCCACCCACGGAGGCACGGTGCGCATCCTCAAGTGGCTCGCCCTCGGGCTGGGCGTCGTGGTCGTCCTCGCATTCACTGGTTGGTACTTCTTCCTGAAGAGCGACCCGGAGCCGCGCGCGGCGGTCAAGGCGACGAAGACCGTGCCGGCCCAGGCCGCGGATCTCGACGGGACCTGGACCGTCGCGCCGGGCGACTCGCGGAACTTCGTCGGCTACCGCGTCCAGGAGAAGCTCATCGCGAACATCGCCGAGAGCACCGCCACCGGCCGCACGAGCGACGTCGACGCGACCCTCACGATCTCGGGAACGACCGTGAGCGACGTGAGCGTCAAGGCCGACATGAGCACGCTCCAGTCCCACCAGTCGTTCCGTGACAACCGGCTCAAGAGCAGCGGACTGGAGACGGACCAGTTCCCCGAAGCCTCCTTCGTGGCGACCGGCCCGATCACCCTGCCCTCCACGCCCGCGGTCGGTCAGACGATCAGCGTCGCCGTCCCCGGCAACCTCACGCTCCACGGCGTGACGAAGCCCGTCATCATCACGCTCCAAGGACGTTGGGACGGCAAGGAGGTGCAGGTAGTGGGCAGCCTGCCGGTCGTCTTCTCGGACTACGACATCACGGCCCCTACCGCGCCGGTCGTCGCGTCCGTCGACGACCACGGGGAGCTGGAGCTCCAGCTGTTCTTCACGAAGCCGTAGCGGCGCGCTCCGCGCGCACGCGGGGCACGGTCGCCCCGGCCTATGTCGCGAACCACCCGGTAGCCTGCCGACATGGCATCGTCCGAATTGTCGCAGCAGGCGTACGAGCGCCTCCAAGAGGAGCTGGCGGAGCGTTCGGGTTCGCGTCGGCGCGACATCTCGGCGTGGATCGAACGGGCTCGCGAGCACGGTGACATCCGCGAGAACGCTGACTACGACGCCGCGAAGAACGAGCAGGGGCACAACGAGGCCCGCATCCGCCAGCTCGAGCAGCTGCTCAAGACGGCGGTCGTCGTCGACGAGATCGCCGGGGACGTCGTTGCTGCGGGAACGATCGTCGAGATCCGCGTGGAGGGCGACGACGACACGACCTCGTACCTCGTCGGTTCCATCGAGGAACGGCACGAGTCCCTCGATGTGCTGTCCACGTCGTCACCGCTCGGGCAGGCCCTCCTCGGCCACGGTCCGGGTGCCACGGTGAGCTACGAAGGCCCGCGCCGGCCCTTCCAGGTCGAGATCGTCAGCGTTCGCCCCCACGCGTAGCTCAGCGAGCGCGCCGCCCGAACAGACCGCGACGTGGTGCCACACCCTTTCGGACGGCGTCTGCCACCGCGTCCTCGGCACTCGGGTCCAGCTTGCGGCCGTTGCGATCGGTCAGCTCGAAGCGGTCGACCGCGTGCCCGTCGACGGTCACCAACCGGGCGGAGTGCACGTCGGCACCCGCGCTCGAGATTCCTGCGCTCAGACTGTGGAGCAGCCCTCGCCGGTCGGGGCTGCGAACCTCACAGATCGTGTACCACGGTGACGAGAGGTCGTCGAAGCGCAGTTGCGCGTCGGGATTCGGTAGCGCGGCGAGCGGGAAGTCGAATGCTGCTTCGATCGCGCTCCTGAGCACCTCCGACTCGGGAGCGGGAACGAGGGCGAGCTCCTCGGGCGCGAGGCGTGCGGGCTGGAGCTCGGCTCGTCGCACGACGAAGGAGTCGACGGCCGCGCCGTCGCTCCAGGTGGCGACCACCGCGTCGACGATGTCGAGGCCCTGGTCGGCGAGGACGCCCGAGATCGTGGCCAGCAGACCCGGCCGGTCGCGCGACGCGACCTCGATCCGCCAGCTCGAATCGTCGAGCGCGACGACTGCGACCCGGGCCTCGTTGCGACCGGGACGGGGATCGACCAGCGTCGCCTCCCGGGCGATGTCGGGGGCTCGTTGCGACAACACGTACGAGCGCGGCGCGTCGCGGATTCGATCGATCACCGCGGGGTCGGTCACCAGACGCGTCGCCTCGGCTCGCCGCCGCTCGACCAGGTTGCGCGCGTCGAGGCCGGTCAGCTCGGGTCGGTCGAGCAGATCCACCACCAGCGCGAACAGCTCGTCGAGGCGCTCACGATCCCACGGTTCGAGATCGCCCAGAGCGATCGACAGGATGTACAGCGCTCGGGCCCGCTCGGCGCGGCCGAGGTGGATGGCGATCGGGACGACCCGCTCCTCCTCCAGTCCGTCGAGCCGTCGGGCGGCGGCACGCAGGAGGTCGGCGTCACCGACCAGGAGCACGATCTCCTCCTCCGCAGTCGCGCCCAGATCAAGCCGGTGCGCGACCCTTCTCGCGATCTCGATCCGGTTGGGCTCCTCGCCGACCGCGTCGAGGATGAGCGCGCCCAGCAACAGCCACTCGGCATGCTCGAGGCGCGCGTGCTCCGCCGCGACCGACGGGTCGGATGCCACGAGCTCCTTGATGCGATCGACAAGCGCAAACCGCAGCACTTGCGCCGGGTCGAGCAGGAAGGGGTCGGCGCGCCGACGGTGGACTGCCTGCGCCAGCTCGGGCAGCGCTCGCTCGAGCACACCCGTGGTCTCCAGGAACCGCCACGCTCGCACGTCGCCCTCGGTCAGCACCCGGAACAAGCCGGCGGTGGCGTCGTCGTCCCAGCGGAGGGGCACGTCGCTCCCCGTGCCGATCCAGTCGAGCAGAGAGCTCCCCGGACGGGCACCGCCGGCGATAGCCGTCGCGGCACGCAGGCTGACGTCGAGGGCCAACTGGGCCGGCGGACGCGCGGCGAGGTCGACGACTCCACCGTGGGCGACCAGCCAGCCCCCCTCCGGGCGGGGTTCCGGTGCCTCCCGAACACCGGCGACGCCGGCCCGTATCCGCTCCAGTCGCCACCGAAGGAGGGGCGGCGTGACGATCGTGGTGACCAGCACGACGAGAAGGAGCGCTGCGTACAGGTCCTGGCCGAGGATCTTCTCCCGCAGGCCGATGGTGGCGAAGATCAGGCCGACCTCTCCGCGCGGGAGCATGCCCAGCCCGATCAGCAGCTTGTCGCCCGGCGCCCGCATCGTCGCGAGACCGGCCAGCATCTTTCCGACCACCGCCACGACGATGAGTCCGGCCGCGATCCCGAGCACTTTCGGTTTCACGAAGTCGCCGATGTCGGTGTCGATCCCGATCTGGAGGAAGAACACCGGGATGAAGAGGTGACCAACCGGCGCGAGCTCGCGTTGGATGCGCTCGGCCGCGGTGCTGCGCGAGAGCGCAAGACCGGCGACGAACGCCCCGACGATCGGGGCGAGCTGGGCGGCGTCGGCGAGCTCGGCGAGCGCGAGCGTGAACGCGAGGGCCAGGGCGACGAGCGTCCCGGCCGAACGAGCGCGGCGTTCGACCCATTGGAACGCGCCCGGCGCGTACCGGGAGCCGACCAACCCGGCGACGACCAGGAAGCCGATCGCGACGGCGAGGATCTTGACAACGTCGAGGGGCTCGACGGAGCCCTCGGACACGACCCGAACCACCACCGTGAGGATGACGAGGCCCAAGACGTCGTCGGCCACTGCCGCACCGAGCACCGTGCGGGCTTCGACGGTGGCGAGCGCGCGAAGGTCGCTGAAGACGCGTGCGGTGATGCCGACGCTCGTCGCGGCGAGCGCGGCCCCGATGAACAGCGCCTGGTTCCCGCCCTCCCCGATCGCGATGGAGACGGCGTATCCGCCGACCATCGGGAGCACGACTCCCACCACCGCGACGCTGAGCGCGGCCTTACCGACCGCACCGAGCTCACCGAGATCCATCTCCATCCCGACACCGAGCAGGAGCAGGATCACCCCCAGCTCGGCGAGTACCGCGAGCGTCTGGTTGGAGCTGACGAGGCCGAGCGCCGACGGCCCGACGAGAACCCCGGCGACGATCTCGGCTACCACCGCGGGAACGTTGATGCGCTCCGCGATCTCGGCCGCGACCTTCGCGGCCACGAGCAGGATGAGGATGTCCAGCAGGACATCGCCGACGTCCATCTAGTCGCGTGTCATCGCTCAGCCGTCCCCCCGGACGTCCCCGACCTGGAGGAGGTAGCCGCGGGCGCGCACCGTGCGCACCTCGAGCCCGAGTGGTGCGATCCGGCGGCGCAACCGGAGCATGTGTACGTCGAGGGCATTACGAGTCGGCGACCCGCCCGGCCAGGCACGTCGCACGAGCGTGTCCCGACCGACCACGGCACCGAACCGCTCGACGAGCGCAGCGCCGAGCGCACGCTCGACCGGTGAGAGCGTGACCCAGCGGCCGCGGTAGCGGAGGAGGCCGTCGTCGTCGACGACGGGGCCTGCGACGACCTCTCCGGCCCGGGCCATGAGCGTGGAAACCCTGACCCGCAGGTCGTTCTCACCCGCCGGGAGTCGGATCCAGTCCTCGAGCGCGTCGACCGGCTCGGGAGCTGCCAGATCCTCGCCGATGAGCAGCAGCCGGGGCGAGCCCGCGGCCCGCAATCGCTCGAGGCGCTCCGTCTCCTCCGGCCAGCGAACCAGCACGACCTCGGTCACTGGCCACGCGCTCCTGGGTCGGTCATGGGGCGAAGTTAAGGAAGGAGCATTTCGACCGTGTTACGCAACCATGAAACGTCGCTTGCGCCCGCGTTCCCTTTCATGACCCAGCGCAGGCGAACGCGTCAGTTAGGCTTCCTAACTATGAACGGCGAAACGGCCGGGATGGGCAACCGGGATCTGCGGGCCCTGGCGTGGCTGGCGCGCCTGCTCGAGAGCGCCCAGCACGAGCTGTCGCTCGCCCAGTACCGGCTGCTCGCCCTCCTCGCCGATGGCGACGGACAGGCGAGCCGGATCGCCGGCCGCCTCGCGCTCACCCGCCCCACCGTGTCGGCCACGGTCGACACGCTCGTCGAACGGGGTCTCGTGGAGCGAGGACCGGTCGACCGTGACCGTCGGGCCGTGCGCCTCACCCTGACGGGAGCCGGGAAGCGCGCCCTCGACGCGGCGGAGCATGACATGCGGGAGCGGCTCGATGTCGTGCTCTCGCACACCTCCGACCGTAGCGCCGTGACCGCGAGCCTTGTCGACCTCGCCCGCGCACTGGAAGCAAGTAGCGACGACCTGATCCAGACGGCTCGGGCAAAGGGCGAGGAGCGCGCCGATTAGGCAGGTGCCGCGCGGTAGCGGGCCCGCGCGGACGCGATCTCAGGCCGGGCGGCGGCGCCTTCGTACCTGCGCGTCGTCGTGCTCTTGTCCGGCTCGAGCATCTTGTAGACGTCGAAGAAGTGCACGATCTCGTCGAACAGGGGCCGGACAGGTCGGCCAGGTCTCGCACCTGGGCGTAGACCGGATCCCGGTCGGGCACGCAGACGATCTTGGCGTTCGGGCCCCTGCTCGTCCTCCATCCAGAAGACCCCGATCGGGCGAACTTCGATCCAACAGAAGATCGGGCTGCCGCACCCTCCGTCACGACGACGAGATCACGGCGTACGAGGCGACCCGCCCGTCGTGGGCGCTGCGCGTGCGCTGAGCTACGGCTGGAGCTTGCGGCCGAGTCGGCGAGTGGCGACCACCACGCCGACGGTTCCCATCACGGCCAGGTACGCGACGTGGAGGAGGAGGCTCCAGGTCGGATCGCCGAGCACGAGGGCACGCTCGATAGCCACACCCTGGTAGAGCGGCGTGAGCTTCACGATCTCGGCTACCGCGTCCGGATACTGCTCGAGCGGGAAGAACGTCGCGGAGAAGAGGAACATCGGCACGAGCGCCAAGTTCACGAAGTCGAAGTCGGTCCACGACCGCATGAACGTCGTGCCGGCCAGGCCCGCACCGGCGAACGCGAAGGCGATGAGCACGGATCCCGGGATCGCGAGGATCGCCCACCACGAGTGCACGAGCCCAAAGGCGAGCATCGTCACGAGGAACGCCACCGCGTACACCGCATTCCGAACCAGGCACCAACCGGCCTCGCCCTGCACTACGTCGGCGATGCGCAACGGCGTGGCGAGCATCGCGTCGTACGTGCGGATGTACTTGAAACGCACGAAGAAGTTGAACGTCGCGTCGAACGCGGCGAAGTTCATCGCGGCGGCGGCCATGAGCCCGGGGGCGACGAACGCGTCGTAGTCGATGGGCTGCCCGCCCGGTCCGGGCACCTTGCCGACGAGACCGCCCA
This sequence comes from uncultured Actinomycetes bacterium, assembly GCA_963775795.1. Classification (GTDB taxonomy): domain Bacteria; phylum Actinomycetota; class Acidimicrobiia; order IMCC26256; family DASPTH01; genus CAVZKC01. Next base: position 177,208 of record CAVZKC010000004.1, read on the forward strand.
CGCCCAGGCCGATCGACATGAGGAAGAGCAGCGGCTCGAACACGCCGCTCACGAACACCGGCCACGTCCGCCGGTACGAGACGACGTTGCGCTCGACGACACGGATCGCGCCGCGCCCCGGCCCGATCGGGCCGCGGAGCATCGTGCGGCGCGCCGGTCGTTGGCGCGTGAGCGTCGGCGCGTTCACCGCGACAACCGCCGTGTGAACGTACGCACACCCCACACCCAGCCGGCAGCGACGAACGCCGCAAGAATCGCGACGTGCGCAAGGAACTCCCACGCAGGAAGCCCCATCCCCGTGGTCGCGGCCCGGCACAGCTCAGCGGCGTGCCACAGCGGCGAGAGCCAGCAGAGGGGCTGCAGCCAGTCGGGGAGGCGGTCGACGGGGAAGAACGTGCCCGAGAACAGGAACAATGGGAGTACGCCGAGTCGCATCACCACGGGGAACGTGACGTCCGTCTCCTGGGTCGCCGCAAACGCCTGCAACGGCGCGCAGAGCGCGGCCGCACCGAGCACCGCGGCGGGCACGGCGAGGATCCCCCATGCCGACGGGATGCCGCCGAACAGCGCGGCGACGACGAGGAAGACGCACGACGACATGGCCACCCGGCACGCGACCCACAGGAGCCGACCACCGAACACGTCGCTCGGCTGGACTGGCGTCGCGACCGCGGCATGGAACGTGCGCAGCCACTTGAGCCCGGCCAGCACCGCCCACATCGACTCCCCCGCGGCGAGGAGCGCCGCGCTCGCCGCGAGCAGCCCGGGCGACACGAACTCGAGATAGGTCATGCCCTTCACCGGCTGGGCGCCCTGGTCGACGAGGTCGCCCAGGCCGAGACCCATCGCGGCGAGGTACAGCACGGGCGAGAGAAAGGCGGAGAACACGGTGGCGCGCCACAACCGCCGCCACACGACGAACTCGCGCTCGACGACGCGGAGGATCGTGGGCGCCGCCACTCTCAGTCCTCGAGCGTCCGGCCGGTCAGGATGAGGAACACGTCTTCGAGCGTGCTCCGCCGCGCGTATACCGACTCGTGACCGAGCCCGTCGTTGGCGACCGCGGTCGCGGCGGCATCACCGTCCGCCGTGTAGACGAGCACGCGATCGGCGAGCGCCTCGACCCGCGATCCCAACTCGGCGAGCCGCCCGAGCGCGCCGTCGCGTTCGACGGGGGACGCGAAGCGCACCTCCAGCACGTCGCGGGTCGCGTAGTGCGAGATGAGCTCGCGCGGCGAGCCCTCCGCGACGATGCGCCCACCGTCCATGATGACGAGGCGGTCGCAGAGCTGCTCCGCTTCGTCCATGTAGTGGGTCGTCAGCACGATGGTGACCCCCTGACGCTTGAGGTCGTAGAAGCGGTCCCACAACAAATGGCGGGCCTGAGGATCGAGGCCGGTCGTCGGCTCGTCGAGCAGCAGCATGTTCGGCTCGTTGACGAGCGCCCGCGCGATCGTCAACCGGCGCTTCATGCCTCCCGAGAGCGGGTCGACGGTGTCGCCCCCACGGTCGGCGAGCTGCATGAACTCGAGGAGCTCCTGCGCCCGCGCCCTGATCGTGGCGCGTGGCAGGTCGAAGTAGCGGCCGTACACCAACAGGTTGTCGAGCACCGTCAGCTCGGTGTCGAGGCTGTCTTCTTGGGGCACCACCCCGAGGCGTGCTCGGATCGCCGGCCCGTCGACGCGCGGGTCCATCCCCAGCACGCGCAGCTCCCCGCCGGAGGCCTGCGAGACACTCGCGATCATCCGCATCGTCGACGTCTTCCCCGCACCGTTCGGGCCGAGGAAGCCGAAGGCCTCGCCGCGCGCGACGGTGAAGTCGATCGCGTCGACCGCGACGAAGGAGCCGAAGCGCTTCGTGACACCGCGGCCGGTGACGAGCGGTTCGCCCGCGATCGATGGGCTCGGAGGGGTTCCCGACATGGTTGCCGACGCTACCGCCACGATCCGACACGCATCGCAGAATTGGTGATGGTCGCGCGGAGCACGCGTCCGGTCCCGCTCCGCGCGAGACTTCGGTGATGCGACGAACGTTGCGAACCACCCTTCACATCGGCGTGCTGGTGGGCGCGGGCTACGCGGTGTGGCGGGCGCTCGAACGCCGCCGCTCCCCGTCCAGCCTCGTGTGGGAGCAACGGCCGTTCCCCTACCCGCCGGAGCCACACGAGCAGCCGGTCGGGGACGCGGCACCGGGAGCTCCCACCTGGATCGAGGCGAGCGACGGCACGTGCCCCGCCACCCATCCCGTCAAGGCGAAGTTGACGAGTGGGATCTACCACGTTCCCGGCGGGGCCAACTACGAACGCACCCACGCCGACCGCTGCTATCCGACCGCGGACGCCGCGGCGACGGACGGTCTCCGCCCCCCCAAGCGCTGACTCCCCGCGCGCGGCTGGCAGACTCGCGCGATGGCGTGGTCTCCGGATCCTGACGCGCTGCGGGGTCGTGTGGCGGTGGTCGCGGGCGCGACTCGCGGCGCCGGGCGCGGCATCGCCGCCGCCCTCGGCGAGGCGGGTGCCACCGTCGTCTGCACCGGCCGTTCGAGTCGGACCCGCACCCTCCGCTCGGACTACGAACGGGACGAGACCATCGAGGAGACCGCCGAGCTCGTCACACAGCTCGGCGGGACAGGAATCGCGGTCGCCGTCGATCACCTCGACCCGGATCAGGTGAAAGCCCTCGCCGACCGCCTCCGCAGCGACCACGGCCACATCCATGTGCTCGTCAACGACATCTGGGGGGCAGAGGTGCTGAAGGGCGGCCCGGCCCAGTGGAACACCCCCATCTGGGAGCTCGACCTCGATGACGGCCTGCGGATCCTCCGACTCGCGATCGACACGCACCTCGTCACGTCGCACCACTTGCTCCCCCTGCTGATCGCCGCACCGGGTGGTCTCGTGGTCGAGGTGACCGACGGTACGACTCAGTACAACGCGACGCACTACCGCCTGTCGGTGTTCTACGACCTCGCCAAGGTGGCGGTGAACCGGCTCGCTTATTCCCAGGGCCACGAGCTCGCTCCGCACGGCGCGACTGCGCTCGCGATCACACCGGGATGGCTCCGGTCCGAGATGATGCTCGACGCGTTCGGCGTGTCGGAGGAAAACTGGCGCGACGCTGTCGGGAACAGCGCTCCCGAGGGTTTCGCGCAGTCCGAATCGCCTCGCTACGTGGGGCGCGCGGTCGCGGCCCTGGCATCCGACTCCGACCACGCCCGGTGGAACCAGCAGTCGGTGACCTCGGGCCAGCTCTCGCACGAGTACGGGTTCACGGACGTCGACGGCTCGCAGCCCGACATCTGGCCAGAGCTCGACCGGGAGCCGTGACGCGCCGCGCGAGGAACGCGGGCGCGTACGATGAGCCTGTGGAAGCAGTCACCGACGAGGAGCTTGCCGCCCTCGCGCTCGCGGCTGACCCCGACGCCGTCGTCGACGCGGATGCGGTGTGCTTCTGGGACCTGGCTGGCGGCGGACCCGTCGACACGCTGCCCGCGTGGTACATGCCCTCCCCGATGGGATCGCGCCGGTTGGTCGGCTGGCGGAGCCGCCTGGCTCGGATGACGGTGAGTCTCGTCGTCGCCTCGTTCGTCGCGATCAACGCGGCCGGCCTCTGCAACACTTACGGCCAGCTGCACCTCTGACGCGACGCTGGTCGCGTGCTCCACCGACGGAGAGGACTGCCGGAGCGCTGGCCGGACATCATCGAGGAACACGTCGCCACCTGGAAGGTGCTCGACACCGACGAACGCGAGGTCCTCGTCGCCACGAGCGATTGGCTGCTCCGGCACAAGCACTGGGAGGCCTCGCAAGGGTTCTCACTGACCGACGAGATCACGGTGACCATCGCCGCCCAGGCCGCGCTGCTCGTTCTCGGTCTCACGGTCGACGAGTACCGGGAGGTCAGGGCGGTCGTCGTGTACCCGACTGCCATGCAGTCGCGCGGGGTCTACGCCGGCCCGGTGCCGGGCACGGTCACCGACGGTGTCGTGCCCGTGCTCGGCGAAGCCCATGACCGCCGAGGGCCAGTCCTGCTCGCGTGGGACCAGGCTCGTGACGCAGCACGGAATCCCGGGCGCGGTCACAACGTCGTGTACCACGAGTTCGCGCACAAACTCGACATGCTCGACGACGTCGTCGACGGCACACCTCCGATCGAACAGCGGGGCGACCTCGATCGGTGGGTCGCGGTATGTACCGAGGCGTACGAAGCGCTCCGGGCGGGAGTCGAACGGCCGCCCCTCCAGCCCTACGGCGCGACAAACCCCGGGGAGTTCTTCGCGGTCGCGACGGAAGCGTTCTTCGACGTTCCGGTCGAGCTCGAGCAACACGAGCCCGACGTGTACGGCGTGCTGCGCGACTTCTTCCGGCAAGACCCCGCGGCACGCCTGCGCCGCTAGGACAGGATCAGCTGCCCGCCTACCACCAGGGGCCGATGGTGCGGAACGCCATCACACCCCGTGGCCGGGCTCCGAGATGGCGTCGATCGGCTTCGACAGCTCCTCGAGCGTCGGCGCGCCGATCTGCTCCACGACCTTCCCGAGCGCGGCGGCGTCGAGACCGAGCGCGCGGAGCCCGCTGTCCTGCACCATCTGCTTCACGTATCGGGGCTCGACCCCCGAGAAGCAGAAGCGCATCGACAGGCGGGTCACGTTCGGCTCGAGGAGCGCAGGCCCGAACGAGGTCCGACCGCATCCGCACCCAGCTCGAGCTTCAGGTTCCACGCCGGGTTTCCGAGACAACAGGCACGCGGCGGCGCCCGGACATGTAACGAACCCGCGGCGGAGAACGTCAGAAGCAGTGCGGGCCAGGGCCGTACTACGAGGAGCGCGAGATGGCAGAATTCCTACGAGGTCTGCGGCATTGGGGGACGTCGTTGCTTCGACACCTTCCCGAGCAGCCCTACCCGAGTGAGCACCCCTGGCGCGAGCACCACGACCCGGCTCGCCCTCGGGGCTGACCAAACTCCTCCAGCGGGCACACGCGCATCTGGGGCTTGACCACATCGACGCCCTGGTATATCGTCTCTCGATATAGCGAGTGACGATGTAGCCAGGAGGGCGCAATGGCGCGCAGCACAGGAGCTCGACCGCTTCCGCCGTCGGTCTTCCACATCCTTCTCGCCCTCGGCGACGAGGAACAGCACGGCTACGCGATCATGCGCGAGGTCGAGCAGATCACGGACGGAACCGTCCGGATGGGGCCCGGCACCCTGTATGGCTCGATCAAGCGGATGCTCGCCGACGGCCTCATCGAGGAGACCGAGGAGCGCCCCGACCCCGCGCTCGACGACGTGCGCCGCCGCTACTACCGAGTGACCGCAACCGGCGCGCGAGCACGGGCGGTCGAGATCACCCGCATGCAGGTTCTCCTGCGTCGCGCCACGCCCCTCCTCGGAACGTCGCGCTGATGAGGAGCGCGCGCGTCTACCGGGCGCTCATTCGCATGTATCCACCGCGCTTCCGTCGCGACTACGGCGACGCGATGGTGCAGCTCTTCGAAGACCGTCGGCGCGAGCGCGGAACCTGGCGCGCCTGGCGTTTCGCCGTTCGTGACCTCGTCCTCAGCGCACCCTGCGAACACTGGGAGAGCTACGTGAGCGCAACGACCCGGACCAAGCTCGTCACCGCGGCGCTCATCACCTCGGCTGCCGCCATCGCGTTCATCATGGCGGGTGGAGCGCTCGTCGGCATCGGCTTGCTCCTCCTTCTCACCTGGCAGCTCTACGCCATCAACCGGACACGCGGCCGCCACGTCGCTGCCCAGTCGTGGTGGAAGTTCGCCGCCAGCGGCGCTGCGCTCTTCGCAGTCCTCTTCGTCATCTTCGCGATGCCCTGGCCGGAGAGCTGGCGCTCGCAGGTGAATGGCGAGGTCGCGTGGTTCGTCGCGATGCTCGGCTTCAGCACTGCCCTCGTGCTCATCTCGCTCGGCTTGTTCATGGGCTTCGCCCATTGGATCACCCGTCACCGCGCCTTGTGAGCGACCGAGCGGGCGACCCTCCACGACGCCCGAGCGATCGGCCTCGACACGAACATCCTGCTCGACGTGTGGGCCCAGGTTCGCTGGCTCGGCGAGATCGGTTTCGAGGGCGCCGACTGCCGTTGGAAGTGGCGCGAGTTCGCGCTCCTTGGCGGGTCAAGGCTGCCTAGCGGGTGGTTGCAGTGCGTGGCTGGACGCGTCCGGCTTGTGGTCGTCTCTTCGGTCGTGGAGCACCACAGCAGATATCTCCATGTCGCGAACATCGCTACTCCAGACGACGTTGACGACGCGCTGTGCGAGCTCCTCGCGGAGGCTTACGAGGACACGGTCGGATGATCGCCTGACCGCGACCGTCAACCGGGCGAAGCTCCTCCGCGAAGGTCGCCGCTCACCGCGGGTAGGGTCTACCGACGCCACCCGCAGCGTCTCCGACGGACAGCGAAGGGATGTGAAGCCGATGACCGCCAGCGCCTCGTGTTGGCCGCTCGCGGCCGTTGTTCCGTTCCTGTCGAAGGACGCTCCCGCCGGCTGACGTCGCGCTCGGGAGCGCCTCGTCTCCGAGGAGGCCCCGTTGTCGCCCCAGTCCGCACCCCACCCGCTCCTCGCCGTCGGTTGGTCCGACCGCGTCGAGGCGCTCTTCGCTCCCGTGCTCGTCGGCAGCCGCGTCCCCGCTCGCGTGGTCGGCGTCGCGCGCGGGTGGTGCCACCTCGCCACGCTCGACGGGGAACGCTCGCTGCCCGTCCCCGGCACCGCGGTGGGTGACTGGGTGGCCCTCGACGGCGACACCATTCACCAGGTACTCCCCCGGCAGTCGGAGCTCGCGCGCCTCGGCCCCGACCGCAAACGTCAGGTCCTCGCCGCCAACCTCGATCTCGTCTTGATCGCGGCGCCGGCGGATCGACTCTCGTCTGCGCGCGTCGAGCGTGAAGTCGTGATCGTCTGGGAGAGTGGCGCGCGACCGGTTGTCGTGCTGACGAAGCTCGACGCCGCTCCCCCACGCGTGGCCGACCAGCTTTCCTCTCGCCTCATGACCGTCGACGTGATCGCGACCAGCGCGGTGACCGGCGAAGGCATGGACGAGCTCCGCGCCGCGCTGATCCATCCGGTGACCGCCGCGTTCCTCGGCCCGTCTGGGGCGGGGAAGTCGACCCTGATCAACGCGCTCCTAGGCGAAGATCGCCTCGCTGTCGGCACGGTACGGGACGGCGACCAGCGGGGCCGGCACACCACGACGTCCCGCCGGCTGGTGCCCCTTCCGTCGGGCGGGTCCCTCGTCGACATGCCCGGGCTCCGCAGCCTCGGCACCGACGCCGGCGACGAGGCGGTCGCCGCCACCTTCGCGGACATCGACGAGTGGGCCCGGGTCTGCCGCTTCGCGGACTGTTCCCACGAGGTCGAACCGGGCTGTGCGGTCATGGCCGCGGCGGCGCGGGGGGATGTCGACCCTGCTCGTTTGGCGAGCTTCCGCAAGCTCGTGCGCGAGACCGCCTTCGAGCGTCGGCGCGCCGATCCACTCGCCGAGAAGGAATCGGCCCGGGTCTGGAAGCAGCGGACGAAGGAGCAGCGTCGGATCTACCGTGAGCGCGAACGGTGAGCCCCGCTCCGCGAGACGCCGGGATCTAGTCGAGCTCGATGGGCTGGGCCGCGACGATGCCGTCCTGGGCGCGGAGCTGCTCCACGACCGTGGCGGGAACCGGGGTCGACGTCGCGATCGCCATGAGTGCAGCATCGCCCGACGGGCCACGCCCGAGCGCGAGCTCGTTGATGTTGATCCCACCCTCGCCGAGGATGGTCCCGACGCGTCCGATCATTCCGGGAGTGTCGACGTTTCGCACCACCAGCATGTGGCTCGACGGCGGAAGGTCGACGATGTGATCGTCGATCGCGACGATCCGAGGCGCGTCCTGCTTGCCGTACAGCGTGCCCGCAACGTGCGTGCTCCGCGTCCCGGTGTGTCCCCGCAGCTCGAGCAGGTTCACGTAGTCGCGGGCGGACGACGACGTGGTCTCGCGCACCACCAAGCCCCGCTCCTCCGCGAGCTGCGGCGCGTTGACGAACGACACCGGCTCGTCGGTGATCGGACCGAGGATCCCCTTCAAGACCGACAGTGTGAGCACGCGGCAGTCGTAGTCCGCGATCTGGCCCTCGTAGCTGATCTCGAGTGTGTCGACGAGTCCTCCAGCGAGTGACGTGAACAAGCGCCCGAGCCGCTCCGCAAGCGGCATGAACGGCTGGACCGTCGCGCTCGCCTCGCTGGCCGCGAGGTTGACCGCGAACGGCACGAACTCGCCCCGCAGCGCGAGCACGACCTGCTCGGCGATCGTCTGGCCCGCCTTGTCCTGGGCCTCAACCGTCGACGCGCCGAGGTGCGGTGTGACCACGACGGGCTCGAGCTCGAACAGCGGGGACTCCGTGGTCGGCTCCGCCGCGAACACATCGAGTGCCGCCCCGGCGATCCGCCCCTCACGAACCGCGTCCGCCAGCGCGGCTTCGTCGACGATCCCGCCGCGCGCCGTGTTGATGACGCGCAGGGTCGGCTTCGCCAGGGCGAGCAGGTCTGCGGAGATCAAGCCCAGAGTGTCGGGAGTCTTCGGCAGGTGCACGGTGAGGAAGTCGGCGCGCGCCACCGCCTCCTCGACAGTGCCCACGAGGTCGACGCCGAGCTGGCGCGCACGGTCCGCGCTCACGTACGGGTCGTAGGCGACGAGGTGCATCCCGAACGCGAGCGCCCGCTGAGCGACGAGGACACCCACCCGTCCGAGCCCGATGATCGCGAGCGTCTTGCCGTGCAGCTCGACGCCCTCCCACCGGGAACGGTTCCAGGAGCCCGCCTTGAGGTCTCGGTTCGCCTGCGGGACGTTCCGGGCCTGTGCGAGGAGCAGCGCAAGCGTGTGCTCGGCCGCGGACAGGACGTTCGACTGCGGCGCGTTCACGACCATCACGCCCCGCCGGGTGGCCGCGTCGACGTCGACGTTGTCGAGGCCGATGCCCGCCCGTCCGACGACCACGAGCTCCGCGCCGGCTTCGAGCACTTCGGCCGTGACCCGGGTCGCACTCCGGATGACGAGCGCCGCGGCGCCGGTCACCGCGTCGAGAAGCTCTTCCGGCGACAGGCCCAGCCGCACGTCGACGTCGAGGCCCGCGGCGGTCATCGCCTCGAGGCCGCTCGCGGCGAGCTCTTCGGTGACGAGGACGCGGGGCACGACGGCGAGGCTAGACCGCGAGGAACTTCGCGATCCGGCCGATCCCTTCGGCGAGCGCGTCGTCGCCCAGCGCGAAGGACAGGCGCGCGTAACCCGGCGCCCCGAACGCCTCTCCCGGCACGATCGCGACCTTCGCCTCGTCGAGGAGCAGCTCGCAGAGCTCGAGCGTGTCGACCGGCCGCCGGCCCGCGAGCTCGCGCCCGAGCACGCCCTCGAACGACGGGAAGCAGTAGAACGCGCCCTGGGGCTCGAGGCACGTCACGCCCGGGATGTCGGCGAGGAGCTCGTACATGAGCTTGCCCCGGCGCTCGAACGCGGCGCGCATCTCCGTGACCGCGCTCAGATCACCCGAGACCGCGGTCAACGCGGCCCGCTGCGACACGTCGGCGACGTTCGACGTCTGGTGTGACTGGAGGTTGATCGCGGCCGAGACCACATCGGCGGGGCCGATCATCCACCCCACCCGCCACCCCGTCATCGCGTAGGTCTTGGCGACGCCGTTGAGCACGAGGCAGGTGTCGGCGAGCTCGGGCACGAGCGCGGGCATCGAGCTGAACACGTGGGACCCGTAGGTGAGGTGCTCGTAGATCTCGTCGGTGATCACCCACACCCCGTGCTCGAGCGCCCAACGCCCGATCGCCTCCACCTCGTCGGGTGGGTACACCGCGCCGGTGGGGTTTCCGGGCGACACGAACACGAGCGCCTTCGTGCGCGGGGTACGGACCGCCTCGAGCTGCTCGACGGTGACGCGGAACTCGGCGGCGGCCGTCGCGAGCACCTCGACCGGTACGCCGTCGGCCAGCTTCACGGCCTCCGGATACGTCGTCCAGTAGGGCGCGGGGAGGATCACCTCGTCGCCGGGGTCGAGGATCGTCTGGAACGCGTTGTAGACGGCGTGCTTCCCACCGTTGGTGACGACGACGCGCGACGCGTCGACCCAGTAGCCCGAGTCACGGGCGGTCTTCTCCGCGATCGCGGTGCGAAGCTCGGGAAGACCGGCCGCAGGGGTGTAGCGGTGGTTCCGAGGGTCGGCGCACGCCTGCGCGGCGGCCTCCACGATGGCGGCAGGCGTCGGGAAGTCGGGCTCGCCCGCGCCGAAGCCGATCACGTCGACGCCCGCGGCCTGGAGCGCCTTGGCCTTGGCGTCGACGGCCAGGGTCGCCGACTCCGTGATGGCACCCACTCGGCGCGAGATGCGGCCTTCGCTCATGCTCGCCATGGTGCCACGCGGCTCGCGCCGCGTACCCAATGGATTCAGGCGACGGCGGCTTCGGCGTCCCAGTCGGCGAGGCAACCGAGGCGGGGGTCGTTCGAGAAGATCTCGACGACAGGTGCCTGGAGGCCGAGTCGCCGTTGCACGAGGCGCACCTCGTTCTCCTGGTTCCAGAGCTGGAGCGTCACCGCGACGCCCTGCTCGCCGGCGCGGGCGGTCCGCCCCGAGCGGTGGAGATAAGCCTTCTCGTCCTCGGCGGGGTCGTAGTGCACGACGACGTCGATCCCGTCGACGTGAATCCCGCGCGCGGCGACGTCGGTCGCGACGAGCACGGCCAGCTTGCCGCCCTGGAAGTCGGCGAGCGCGCGCTCGCGCGCGCCCTGGCGCAGGTCACCGTGGATCGCGCCGGCCCGCACGCCTTCCCGCTGGAGCTGCATCACCAGGCGGTCCGCGCCGCGCTTGGTGCGCACGAACATCACCGTGCGGTCGACGCCGGCTGCGATCGACGCTGCCACCTTCACCTTGTCCATCTGGTGGACCAGGAAGAAGCGGTGCGACATCTGCTCGACCGTGGGTTCGGCCTCGGCAACCTCGTGATGGATCGGGTCGTCCATGTAGCGCTCGACCAGCCGCTTCACGGCGCCGTCGAGCGTCGCGGAGAACAACATCGTCTGGTGCGCCGAGCGCACGCCGTACAGGATCTTCTGCACCTGGGGCATGAAGCCCATGTCGGCCATGCGGTCCGCCTCGTCGATGACGAGCACGTCGATCTCGTCGACCGACAGCTCGCCCCGTTCGATGAGGTCGATGAGGCGACCGGGCGTGCCGACGACGACGTCGACACCGGCTCGGAGTGCGTCGACCTGGGGCTCCATCGACACGCCGCCGTAGACGGCGCACACGGCCCGGTCGCGCACCGCGCCGAGCGGCCGCAGCGCGGTGCAAACCTGGTTGGCGAGCTCACGGGTAGGCGTGAGCACGAGGGCCCGCGGGTGGCCCGGTCGCGCCTGGCCGACCCTCTCGAGCAGGGGAAGCCCGAAGGCGAGGGTCTTGCCGGAGCCGGTCTTGGCCTTGCCGCAGATGTCGCGTCCGGCGAGGGCGTCGGGGATGGTGATCGACTGGATGGGGAACGGCTCGGTGATCCCGTCGCGCGCGAGCGCCGCGACGAGGTCGGCCGGCAAGCCGAGTCCCGCGAACGTGCTGGTCATGGGGAAGGATTCTCGCTTTCGTGGTCAACGGGCTGATGGGTACCCCCGCCTCCTGCGGGAGGTGGGTCGCGCCTCGACGCTTCCATCAGCGGCACGATCTGGGGCTGACCACAGACCTGACCACGGCGAGAACCGATGAGCCTTGACCCGCGAGCCACGCTTTGCGGATTGCGTGCTGGTCCCGAAGCTTGGGGACCCAGTGGCTCGTGTTCCCATCATACCGGTCTGGCCGGGTGCGACCGCCATGCGCACCTGAGAGCGCCCTGAGCCGTCTCCCGGCCTCCCGGCGCGCGGCCCGGCACAATGGCAGCGTGCGGATCCTGGTGGTCGAGGACGAAACCCACCTAGCGGCGGCGATCGCCGACGGGCTGCGGGCCGAGGGCTTCGACGTCGACGTCGCCCACAACGGGCCCGACGGGCTCTGGCGGGCCCAGGAAGGGTCCTACGACGCCATCGTGCTCGACATCCTCCTGCCGGGCATGCACGGCTACAAGGTGTGCCGGACGCTGCGAGACGGAGGCATCTGGACGCCCATCCTCATCCTCACGGCCAAGGACGGCGAGTGGGACGAGGCGGAGTCACTCGACACGGGCGCCGACGACTTCCTCTCCAAGCCGTTCTCGTTCGTCGTGCTCCTGGCGCGCTTGCGGGCCCTGATCCGTCGGGGCGCGCCACCCCGTCCGACGGTTCTCAGGATCGGCGACCTGGAGCTCGACCCGGGCGCTCGCCGGGTACGCCGCGCCGACAACGACATCCGACTCACCGCCCGAGAGTTCGCCCTTCTCGAGTTCTTGATGCGCAAGGGCGGCGACGTCGCGCCCAAGACCGAGATCCTCGACCACGTGTGGGGCATGGACTTCGCGGGTGATCCGAACGTCGTCGAGGTCTACGTCGGTTACCTGCGGCGCAAGATCGACCAGCCCTTCGGGGTCGACACGATCGAGACGGTCCGCGGCGCCGGCTACCGGCTGGCGGTGCCGGAGTGAGCGACACCGAGGAGCCCCGACGCCGGGGCTGGCGGCGCCTCGCGCCGCGAACCGTGCGGGTACGCCTCACGGTCGCCGCCGCGCTCGTGTTCGGGATCGCGCTCACGGGGGTGGCGTTCGGGTTGGTCGCCATCGTGCGAGCCAACCTCGTCGACCGGATCCAGGAAACGAACCAACAACAGCTCGACGCGTTGGCCTCGTTGCTCCAGCGGAGCGCGCTCGCGGAGTCCGTCGGACCTCAGGACTGCATCTACGTCGGACCGCGAGCCCGGGTCCAGGTGTGCCAACGCCAGGCGACACCCGGATTCGAAGAGGCGCGTCGTCAGATCAACACCGCCGCCGGCAGCGTGACGCTCGTCGCTCAACGGTCGCTCAACGAGGTCGACCGCACCCTCGACTCGGTGCGCCGGGTGCTCGTCTTCACCGTCCCCGCGCTGATCGCGTTGGTCGCGTTCCTCGTCTGGTACTTCGCCGGGCGCGCGCTGCGCCCCGTCGAGGCGATCCGGGTCGAGGCGGAGTCGATCACCGGCACGACGATGGACCGGCGCGTGCCGGAGCCCGACACCGAGGACGAGATCGGCCGGCTCGCCCACACGATGAACGCCATGCTCGCCCGCCTCGAAGACTCCGCGGTGCGCCAGCGTCAGTTCGTGTCGGATGCGTCGCACGAGCTGCGCAGCCCGCTCGCGTCGATCCGCGCCAACCTCGAGGTGGCGCTGCGCCACGCCGATCGCGCCGACTGGCCGGCGGTCGCGGCCCGCACCCTCGCGGAGGACGCTCGCATGGAGGACACCGTCACCGAGCTGCTCGAGCTCGCCCGCCTCGACGAGTCCGCCAACGGGGTGCCGCTCGACTCGCTGCCCGAGGTCGACGTCGACGAGTTGGTGCTCGAGGACACGATGACGGCGCGCCGGGTACCCGTCGACACGACACGGGTGTCGGCCGGGCGAGTGCACGGGCGGAGCGACCAGCTCGCCCGCCTCATCCGGAACCTCCTCGACAATGCATCCCGGCATGCGGAGCACGAAGTGGCCGTCACGCTCGTCGGGAACGACGGCCTGGTCGAGCTCACCGTCGACGACGACGGCCCCGGCATCCCCGAGGAGGACCGCGTCCGCGTCTTCGAGCGTTTCACCCGCCTCGACGAGGGACGCGCCCGCGATGCCGGCGGGCTCGGCATCGGCCTGGCGATCGTGCAGGCCGTCGCCGAGCAGCACGGGGGAACGGTGTCGATCGATGACGCTCCCCTCGGCGGGGCGAGAATCGTCGTCCGCCTCCCCGCCGCGAAGTAGAGCGGGGCGCACGGCTACGGTGCCGCGGTGCCCGAGCTCACCCTCGTCAGCTTCAACGCCCACGCAGGGTTGCGGCCGCGGGAGGCCAACCGGTGCGAGCCCTACGACCTCGCCGCGGTCCTGCGCTCGTTCGATGCCGACGTGATCGTCGTGCAGGAGTCGTTCGCCGCCGATGGCGAGCAGGCCGCCGCCCGGGCGGTGGGCGAGGAGCTCGGCGCCTCGGTGTTCGAGCTGCCGTTCGGTCGCGCCCGCCTGCAACCCTGGCCTCACTTCGCCCGGGACGGGAGCGGACACGGCATCGTGGGTCTGGCCGTGGTCTCGCGTCTGCCGGCCCGGGAGGTCGCCACCGTTCCCCTGGGGCGGATTCTCGCCGACCACAATCCCCAGCGCGGCGCGCTGCACGTCGAGATCCAGGTGGGCGGGTCGGCCGTCGACGTCGTCGGCCTCCACCTCAGCTCGCGCCTGCCGTACGGACCGCCGACGCAGATGCGCCGGCTCCGTCCGCATCTCCCGAACGGCGATCGCCCTGCGATCACCACCGGTGACTACAACTTCTGGGGCCCGGGAGTGACCGCGCTGATGCCCGGCTGGCGGCGTGCGGTGCGGGGACGGACGTGGCCGGCACGGCGTCCGCACAGCCAGATCGACCACATCCTCGTGCGCCCGTCGGTCGAGGTGATCGACAGCGCGGTGCTCCCCGACGTCGGGTCGGATCACCGGCCCGTGCGGGCGCGCCTGCGCGTGGGGTAGACAAGCTCCATGACGAGTCGAGTCCGCGGGGTGGTCGCCGCGGCGCAAGGGGCACCGGTCGAGGTGCGGGAGATCGTGGTGCCCGACCCGGGACCGGGCGAGGCGCGGGTCACCGTGCAGGCGTGCGGGGTGTGCCACACCGACCTCCACTACCGCGAGGGTGCGATCAACGACGACTTCCCCTTCCTGCTCGGCCACGAAGCGGCGGGGATCGTCGACGCGGTCGGCGACGGCGTGAGCGACGTCACCCGCGGCGATTTCGTGATCCTCAATTGGCGCGCGGTGTGCGGCCAGTGCCGCGCGTGCAAGAAGGGCAAGCCCTGGTACTGCTTCGCGACCCACAACGCGACGCAGAAGATGACGCTCGCCGACGGCACGCCCCTCTCCCCCGCGCTCGGCATCGGCGCCTTCGCAGAGCAGACGCTCGTGGCGGCGGGTCAGGCCACGAAAGTCGACGCGTCAGCCCGGCCGGAGGCCGCCGGTCTCCTCGGCTGCGGCGTGATGGCGGGCCTCGGCGCCGCTCTCTACACCGGCGGGATCACGCGGGGCGACAGCGTGGCAGTGTTCGGCTGCGGGGGCGTCGGCGACGCGGCCATCGCGGGTGCACGCCTCGCCGGCGCGAGCCGGGTCATCGCGGTCGACATCGACGCCCGGAAGCTCGGCCAGGCCCGCGAGTTCGGCGCGACCGACACGGTCGACTCGTCCGCGACCGACCCCGTCGAGGCCATCCGGGCGTTGACGGACGGCTTCGGCGCCGACGTGTGCATCGAGGCGGTCGGGCGCCCCGAAGTGCTCGAGCAGGCGTTCTTCGCCCGCGACCTTGCGGGAACGGTCGTGCAGGTGGGCGTGCCGTCGCCGTCGATGACGATCGAGCTGCCCATGATCGAGTTCTTCGGCCGCGGCGGCGCGCTGAAGCCGTCGTGGTACGGGGACTGCCTGCCGAGCCGCGACTTCCCGATGCTGATCGACCTCTACCTCGCCGGCCGGCTCGACCTCGACCGCTTCGTCAGCGAGACCATCACCCTCGACGACGTCGAAGAGGCGTTCCACAAGATGGAGCGCGGCGAGGTCCTCCGCTCCGTCGTCGTGATCTGAGCATCGGAGCGCCGGGCTAGCTCAGCTCGTCTGGGCCGTCGAGCCGTCGTTCTTGACGAGGAGGGGCTTGCCACCCCAGATCGCCTCGGAGCGCCAGCGGTCGGCTCCCGACAGGTACCGAGGGTTCGTCACCGCCGGGAGCTGTGCCGTGTTGTGCACCCCGCCGTACGCGTCGAGGACGTAGTAGCCGAACGACGCGCCGTAGGCGTTGAAGAGCACGATGTCGCGCGCGACGTCGACACCCCAGTACGGTGTCGCTCCCGCGCCCACCGGTCCCGTGGTGGCGGTCCCGTACTTCCAGACGCCACCCATCCGGTCGAGGATGACGTAGCCGGCGCCGTCGGCAGTGAGCGCGATGGCGCGGGCGTTGTCGGCACCGGGCCAGGATGGGTGGCCGAGCGGACCGAGCGGACCGGTCGACGCCGTGCCGAACTTCCACACGCTGCCATCACCGGCCAACACCAGGAATCCCTTGCCGTCCGGCGTGATGGCGACCGACCGGGCGATGTCGTAGCCCGGCCAGTACGCATTCGACAACGAGCCGAGGTTGGCCGGGCTGGCCGCGGAACCGAACCGGGCGACGATGCCGACGCCGGCGAGCACGACGTAGCCGTCACCGTTCGGCATCACCGCGATGTCGCGTGCCAGGTCGGAACCGTACGACGGCGACCCGTAGGACGGCGCGCCGTTGAACGCGGTGACTGCGCCGCTGCCGTTGAGGACGTAGTAGCCGCCCGTCGGCGTCGTCGCGATGGCACGCCCGGGCTGTCGGAGCCCGACCGGGCACGGCCCCGCGGAGGTCGACGCGCCGAACGGCAGCCCGTCGGGTGGGCACTGTCCGGGCAGGCCGCTGGCAGTAAGGATCTGGTTGTACACGCGCAGCACGGTCGTCGAGTAGGTCGGGGAAGTCGCCCAGTTGCCGTTGCCCATGTTGTTCCAGAGCGGCGCGCGACCCTTGTGGAAGTAGTGGTCGAAGTTGTACGACGCGGTCGTCGGGTTGCTGCCCCACAGCTCCGGGACGGGCGGGTCGGGAATGTTCGTCACGCGCGAGCCGATGTCGGCGTAATTGCGGAGCAGCTGGATCTGCGCACGCACTCCGCTCAGGGGGCTCGAGAACTGGTAACCGTTCCCGCACGAGTCGCAGGCGCCGATTCCGGAGTAGTTGTAGTTGGTCGTGCGCACCTGGCCGTAGTCGGGAAAGTTGAACCAGGCCGTCTCGACGATCGACTGCGCGAATGCGATGTCGCCGCGCACGTTGTAGCGGTTGCCCTCGTTCACGAACATGGTCGCGAGCTGGTTGATCGTCACACCGGCCGCGCGGTACGGGAGGTGTGACACGGAGTTGTAGTACGCGACCAGCTGCGCGGCGCTCAGCCGAGACTGACCCAGCACGGGCACACCCGGAGAACCGGACGAGCCGTCCGACGCCGGAACGGGTGGCGGCGCTGGCTTCGGTGGGACGCACGCCGCCAGGGCCACGAGCGCGATCGCGAGGATCGGGAGGCCCCACCGGGAACGCCATCGCATGATGCGAAGTATCGGAACGACCGCGGGAGCGGTTGAGGCCGTTCGCTACCCTCGGCCGGGCATGATCGACGTCGTCGACTACCGGGCCGGCAACGCACCCAGCGTCACGTATGCGTTGGAGCAGCTCGGCATCCCGTGCCGGACCGTCCGTGAGCCGGCCGAGATCGCCACCTCGGAGCGCTTGATCCTCCCCGGCGTCGGAGCTGCCCGTGCGACGCTGGACTCGCTCGCGGCCCAGGGTCTCGACGAAGCGCTCGCCCGCCGGGTGCTGGACGACGGCGCCCCGTTCCTGGGGATCTGCATCGGGCTCCAGGTGCTGTTCGACCACAGCGAGGAGGGCGACACGGCCTGCCTGGGCTGGGTGCCCGGTAGGGTCCGGCGCTTCCCCGAGACCGATCGCGTTCCCCAGATTGGCTGGAACCGCGTGCGCTTCCTCCGCGATCACCCGGTGACGCAGTTCGCGCCCGACGAAGGCCACTACTACTTCGTCAACTCCTTCTACTGCGTCCCCCGAGACGCCGACGACGCGCTGGGCATGACGGAGTACGGGCTCGAGTTCTGCTCCGTGGTCGCCCACGGCAACATCGTGGCGACGCAGTTCCACGCCGAGAAGAGCGGACCGCTCGGACTCGCGCTACTTCGGGGGTTCGCCGCCTGGGATCCATCGTGCTGACGAAGCGCCTCATCGCCTGCTTCGACGTCGTGAACGGCCGCGTCACGAAGGCGCAGCAGTTCCTCGACAACATCGACGTCGCGCCCGCCGAGGACCTTGCGACGTCCCTCTACGACGACCAGATCGACGAGATCGTGTTCTACGACATCACCGCCAGCGCGGAGCGGCGCAAGATCGACCTCGACACCGTGCGGCGGGTGGCGCACCACGTGTTCGTGCCCTTCACGGTAGGTGGCGGAATCCGATCGGTCGACGACATGTATGAAGTGCTGAAGGCGGGGGCCGAGAAGATCAGCGTCGATTCGATGGCGGTGCGCAACCCCGACATCATCCGCGAGGGCGCCGAGGCCTTCGGGCGCCAGTGCGTGGTGCTCTCCACCCAGGTGCGCCACGTGGGCGCTCGTGACGGGATCCCGAGCGGCTACGAGGTGTTCATCGACGGCGCGCGGCGCGCGACGGGTCTCGACGCCCTCGAGTGGGTCCGGCGCGGCGAGGACCTCGGCGCCGGGGAGATCGTCGTGAACAGCATCGACCGCGACGGCACGGCGTCGGGCTACGACCTCGCCATCACGCGCGCCGTCGCCGATGCGGTCAACGTCCCCGTGATCGCGTCTGGCGGCGCGGGCGACGTCGGCCACATCGCGGCCGGACTCACCGAGGGAGGTGCGTCGGCCGCGATCATCAGCTCGATCCTCTACTCGCCGCGCTTCGACCGCAACCTGGGCGTGCGCGAGCTCAAGGACGGGCTCGCCGCGCGCGGGGTGGCAGTGCGGCCCTACTTGGAGTCAGCGACGGCCGACGACCCCGCGGGATAGCCGGCCACGACCGACGGCGCCCCGGCCGGTTCCCACTCGACGCGCGGAGCGTCCGCCCACAACCGGTCGAGGTCGTAGTACGCGCGCGTCTCCGACAGGAAGACGTGGACGATGATGTCGCCGTAGTCCATGAGCACCCACGTGGCGTCGTCCAACCCTTCGGTCGCGCGTGGCGAGCCGGCCCCGTCGGCCTTCAGCGCCGCCTCGACCTCGTCGACGATCGTGCGGACTCGCCGAGTGTTCGGGGCGTTGACGAGCACGAACTCCTCGGTGATCGAGATGATGTCGCCGACGTCGAGAACGACGACGTCTTCGCCCTGCTTGTCCGAGGCGGCGCGGGCAGCACACACGGCTCGGTCCCGGGCGCTGGCGACGGGGGCGGGGCTGGTCAAGCAGCGGGCTCCCGAGTCGTCATCGGTTGCCAGTGTAGAGGCCTCGGGCGGCGATCAGCTGCAACACCGCCGGTGCCACGAGCCCGTCGACCGGCTGCCCGGCCGCGAGCCGCCCGCGCAGCTCGCTCGACGACACGTCGAGACGGGGAATCGTCACCCGCTCGACCCGCCACCCCGCCCCCGGCGGTGAGGCTTCGGCGTCGCCGGCGCGCTCCACCACGACCACGGTGGCCAGCTCGCGAGTCTCGTCCAGCCGCCGCCAGGTCGACATGTTGGCGACGGCATCCGCGCCGAGCACGAGGAACAGCTCGCGATCGGGGGCGGCGAGCCCTTCCAGCGTGTCGGCGGTGACCGACGCGCCGGCACGGTCCACCTCCACCGCCGACGCCTCGAGCCCGGGAATCCCTTCGACGGCAGCTTGCACCATCCGCAGCCGGTCGGTGGCCGATGCGACGACCTGGCCACGCTTCTGCCACGGGTCACCCGCAGGAGCAAGGAGCACGACGTCGAGGCCGAGCGCCGCGCGCGCGTACGACGCGACGACGATGTGTGCCACGTGGACGGGATCGAACGTGCCGCCGAGCAGCCCGAGGCGCGTCGCGGCGTGGTTGTGTTGCGGCGTGGTCACGGAGCGCAGTGTACGAGTCGCACGGTGTCTTCACTCTCGCGAAACACTGCTGTCATCGTCCGTCGTACGATTCCAACGTGACCGATTTCCCGACGCACGTCCTCATTCGCGTGTGGTTGCCTGACCGTCCTGGCGCGCTCGGTCTCGTCGCGTCGCGCATCGGCGCGGTCGACGGCGACATCGTCGGCATCGACGTGCTCGAGCACGGCGACGGCGTCGCGGTCGACGAGTTCGCCGTCGAGCTTCGACACGCGAGCGCCCTCGACCTCATGGTTCGCGAGATCGAAGAGGTCGACGGCGTGAGCGTCGAGCAGGTCCGCGTCGTCGACCACTTCCCCGATCCGCGGCTCGACGCCCTCGAATCCGCGAGCCGCCTGTGTCGTGCGTCTTCCGTCGCTTCGCTCGACGAGACGCTCGTGACCCAGACGCGCTCGGAATTCCTTGCCGACTGGAGCGCGCTCGTCGCGCAGTCGCACCTCCTGGCGTTCGACGGCGACGTCACCATCGCGACGCCGACCCTCGAGGCGATCGCCGCCGGCGCGGCGGCCTCGCCCCGGGTCGCCGACGGCACCACCGGCCCCGATGACCTCGCGGTCGCCATGCTCCCCTGCCACGAAGCCACCCTCTTCATCGGCCGCGAAGGACACCCCTTCCGCCGGCGCGAGCGCGCGCAGCTCGCCGGCGTCGCCAACATCGCCGACCGCGCCTGGGCACTCCTCGTCGCGGCCAAGTGAGTCGCGCGCGGCTCACGCCGCGTCGGCGACCCGGGCGACGAACCGTTGGAGCTGGCGTAGGTTCCGGCACTCGTACACGCCGGTGCACCGCTCCGCGTAGGCCTGCATGACCGAGTCGCCGGTGTTCCAGTACGCGCGAGGCTCCGGGTTGAGCCAGTGGACGGCGCGAGCCCGCCGCACCAGCTGGTCGATGACCCACGCCTCGGTCGAGTGGTAGTTGTTGCGTGCGTCGCCGAGCACGATGATCGTCGTCTTCGGAGAAACCTCGCGGCCGTGGCGCTCGAAGAACGTCGTCAACGCGTGGCCGTAGTCCGAGTGCCCGTCGGTCCACACCACGTCCGCCTCACTCGTCACCCTGCGCACGGATTCGCCCACGTCGAGCGCGTGGTCGAAGAAGCGGGTGACCTCATCGATCCCGTCGACGAACGCCCACGACCGGACACGCGAGAACTGGCTCGCCATCGCGTAGACGAACAGGAGCGTGAAGCGGGCGAAGTTGGCCACCGACCCCGAGATGTCGGCGAGCACCATGATCTCGGGCTTCGACGGATGGGGACGGCGGAACCTCGGCTCCACCGGGACGCCGCCGGTCGACAACGACGCGCGCACGGTTCGACGGAAGTCGAGCGTGCCGTGGCGTCGGCGACGGCGCCGCTGGGCGAGCCGGGCGGCCAGTGCCCGCGTGAGCGGATAGACCACCTGCTGGAGCGCGAGGGTGTCCTCACGCGTCGCATGCACGAAGTCGACGTCTTCTGGCAACGGTCGGCGCAACGAGCGGACCATCGCCTCCGCGCCGCGGTCCTCCACCAGGCGCCGCCGAATCTCCTCCTCGACAAGCCGTCGGACGAGCTGGATGCGGACATCGACCTCGTCGCGCGCGAGACGTGCCGCGAGCGCGTCGTCGTCTCCCACGTCGTCGAGAGATGCGCCCAGCAGATCGGCGACGCGCTGCCCGAGCGCGTCGAGATCGAGCGCTCGCAGGGTCCGGTAGATGTAGTAGGTGCCACCCACGGGCCGCCCACTCGTCATGCCCGCGAAATGGCTCACCGCCGCCGCAACCAGCCGGGCGAGGGCCGCATCGTCGTCGCGCGCGAGCGCCTCCGCCATCAGGGAGACGAGGTCGTCGGGCGAGACGAGCGGACCGCCATCCTCGGGAGTGGCCGCCGCGTCGACCGCAGATGCGTCGTCATCGGGCCGATCGGCACCACCTCGCCCCGTCGAGAAGTAGATGTCGAAGAGCGTGTCGAACACGGGCCGATGCCGGGCGTGCTTCACGAGCGTGGCCCCGAGCGACGCTCGGAAAACCTCGCGATCCGCCAGGTCGACGCATGCTGCTGCGCGCGCGGCGTCGAGATTCTCGGTGGTCGACACCGGCAGGCCGGCCGCGCGCAGCTCCCGCACGAACTCCTGGAGCGAGTCGAGCAGCGCTCGCTCGTCGCGCCCGCTCGACGCCGTCGTGGTCACACCGCCGGCTCGGGCAGCTCGAGCTCACGACGGGCGAGATCGAGATCGGACTCGTACTTGAGCAGGACGTGGAGCGTGTCGGAGACGGTCGCCGCGTCGACGTCGGCGCGGCCCAGGTAGAGGAGGGTGCGGGCCCAGTCGATCGACTCCGAGATCGACGGCGACTTCTTCAGCGCGAGCGCACGGATCGACCGCACGACCCGGGCGACCTGCTCGGCGAGCGCGGCATCGATCTCGGGCACCCGCGCCCGCACGATTCGCTGCTCGCGCTCGACGTCGGGGTAGTCGACGTGCAGGAAGAGGCACCGTCGCTTCAGCGCCTCCGACAGCTCGCGGGTGTTGTTGGACGTCAGGAAGACCATCGGGCGCGGGAGACCGCCGGAGATGGTGCCGAGCTCGGGGATCGACACCTGGAAGTCGGAGAGCACCTCGAGCAGCAACGCCTCGGTCTCGAGCTCGACCCGATCGACCTCGTCGACGAGGAGCACGACCGGATCGTCGGCCCGGATCGCTTCCAGGAGCGGCCGGGCAAGCAGGAAGGGCTCCGAGAAGATGTCGGCCTCGATGTCGGACCAGCTCGCGTCGTGTGAGCGGTCGGCCTGGATGCGCAGCAACTGCTTCTTGTAATTCCACTCGTAGAGCGCCTTGGCCTCGTCGAGCCCCTCGTAGCACTGGAGCCGGATGAGGCGGGCGCCCGTCACCGCGGCGACCGCCTTGGCGAGCTCCGTCTTGCCGACGCCCGCGGGTCCTTCCACGAGGACCGGCTTCTCCAGGCGATCGGCGAGGAACACCGCGCTGCCGATCCGAGCGTCGGCGAGGTAGGCCACTGCCTCGAGCCGGGCGACGACGTCGTCGGGATCTCCGAATCGCTCAGCCATCAGCCTTCTCCACCCGCCGCGCGGGCTCCGGGGTCACGTCCGGATCTGGCCGTCGCCCCAGACCACGTACTTGTAGGTGGTGAGCTCGCGCAACGCCATCGGTCCTCGTGCGTGAAGCTTCTGGGTCGAGATGCCGATCTCGGCACCGAAGCCGAATTCCGCTCCGTCGGTGAATCGAGTGGATGCGTTCACCACCACGGTGCCGGCGTCGATTTCCCGGGTGAACCGACGAGCCGCGTCGAGATCCTTGGTGACGATCGCCTCGGTGTGGCCCGAACCGAACGTGTTGACGTGGCCGATCGCAGCCTCGAGCGACGGGACGACCGCCACGCTCAGCTTCAGTGCAAGGAACTCGCGCGCGAAGTCGTCGTCGGTGGCCTCGCCCATCGAGGGCCAACGACGCCGCGCACCGTCGTCACCGACGAGATCGACGCCCAGATCTGCCAACGCCGCGCACGCACGCGGGAGGAACGCGTCGGCGACGGCTTCGTGCACGACGAGAGACTCCGCCGCGTTGCAGACGCTCGGCCGTTGCGTCTTGGCGTTGACCACGATGTCGAGCGCGGAGTCGAGATCCGCACCCGCGTCGACGTAGACGTGGCAGTTCCCATCACCGTCGATCACCACGGGCACGGTCGCGTGGTCGCGAATGCTCTGGATCAGCGACGGGCCCCCGCGTGGGATGAGGCAGTCGACGGAGTCGGTGAGCTGCATCAGCTCGACCGCCGCCTCATGGCGGACGTCGTCGACCAGCACGATGGAGTCGGCGGGTAGGCCGGCCTTCGCCGCACCCTCGCGCAGCACCTCGGTGATCGCCTGGTTGGATCGCAGCGCGGTCGCCGATCCTCGGAGCAGCGCCGCGTTCCCCGACTTCAGGCAGACCCCGGCCGCGTCGCTCGTCACGTTCGGACGGTTCTCGTAGATGATCGCCACGACCCCGAGCGGCACCCGCACCCGCTCGATGACGAGCCCGTTCGGCCGCCGCCAACCGTCGAGCACCTCACCGACCGGATCGGGGAGCGCCGCAACCTCGCGCAGCCCGTCGGCCATGCTCGCGAGCCGCGCCTCCGTCAGCCGGAGGCGGTCGAGCGGCCCTGCCTCCATGCCGTCGGCTTCGGCGGCCGCGAGATCGCCGGCGTTGGCGGCAAGGATGTCCGACGTCCGGGCGACGAGCAGGTCGGCCGCGCCGAGGAGGGCTGCGTTCTTCTCCGCCGTCGACGCCGACGCGAGGTCACTCGCCGCCGCCTTCGCCCGCTGGCCGAGCGCCCTCACCGCGGTCATGGGCGCACTCTATCGGGGTGCCCCCGCGCGGCCGCCTGAGTAACGGAGTGGTCGGGAGGTGTGGGGCCGAGGCGCCGAGTCCGCCGCGCGGCCCCGAAGGGCGCTGCGGCCGAGGCACCTCGGCCCCACCTTCCTCCCACTCCTCGCCGGCCGTCGAAGCCCTCGTGAAAGGGCTCTCCCCCCGCCGGTCGGCGACGAGTTCGGAGTCGTAGTGTGACGGAACGGAGCCTGCGACGCAAGAGCGGCTCACAGCCGCTTCGAGCAGAATATCCGGAATACGCCGACCAATTTTCCGGTCAGGGAAGCACGACGAGGTCGTCGCGGTGCACGACCTCGTGAGGCATCCCCTCGGGGAGGTTCGAGGTCCGCTGACCGGCCAGCCGCCGGAGGTCGTCGGCGGCGTACCGGACGATCCCCTTCGCGAAGGGTGCGCCGGCCTCGTCGACGATCTCGACGGCGTCGTCGGCGTCGAACGTGCCGCTCACGACCCGCACCCCCGCCGGCAGGAGGCTCCGATGGTCGGCGCACAGCGCTCGGCGCGCGCCGTCGTCGACGCCGATGCGCCCGACCGCCCGTTGCGCAAACGCGATCCAGAGCTTGCGGCTCGGGAGCCGCTCGGAGCGCGGAAGCACGGACGTGCCCACGGGGCGCCCGTCGATCGCGCCGAGCACGACATCGGGAGCGGTGGCGCCGGCGATGACCGCGCGAACGCCCGACCAGGCCGCGATCTTCGCGGCCGCGAGCTTGCTCGCCATGCCGCCACTCCCCCGCTCGGTGCCGGACCCGCCGGCGACGGCCTCGAGCGCCGCGTCGACTTCGACGATCTCCTCGATGAGTGACGCCCCCTCGTCGAGCCGCGGGTCGGCAGTGAACAAGCCGGTCGTGTCGGTGAGGAGCACGAGGACGTCCGCGGCGACGAGATGGGCGACCAGCGCCGCGAGCCGGTCGTTGTCGCCGTAGCGGATCTCTTCGTCGGCCACGACGTCGTTCTCGTTGACGATCGGCACGACGCCGAGGCCCAGGAGCCGGTCGAGGGTGTCGCGGGCGTGGAGGTACTGGGCGCGCATCCCGAAGTCGTGCGGGGTGAGGAGCACTTGACCGGCCACCAGCCCGTGCGTGCCGAGCACTGCCCCCAGTCGCTCCATCAGCAACGGCTGTCCGACCGCCGCGATCGCCTGGAGCAGGCGGACGTCCTGTGGGCGTTCGTGCATCCCGAGCACGGGCAGGCCGGCGGCGATCGCGCCCGAGCACACGAGCACGACTCGATGACCAACGCCCCGCGCGGCGGCGACCTCCCGGCACAGCTTGAGCACCGACGCGTCGTCGAGCTCCCCGCTCGCGGTGGTCAGCGACGACGACCCGATCTTGACCACCGCAGTCGTCGGCATCAGCCCAGGCCCTCCATGTACTCGAGCTCGACCGCGCCGACCCGGACGACGTCGCCTTCGCGGGCGCCCGCGCGTGCCAGCGCACGTTCGACACCCATACGCCGGAGCCGGCCCTGCACGTAGGCGACCGCTTCCTCGTTCGTGAGATCAGTCATCGCGACGACTCGCTCGACGCTTCGTCCGGACACCAGCCAGGCGCCGTCCTCGTCGCGGCGGACGGCAAAGCCCTCCTCGCTCGGGCGCAACACGACGAACGGCTCGTGTTCGGTCTCGCCGGACTCCCGCGCTTGGTCGACGAGGGATCCCAGTCGGCCGAGGAACGGGTCGAGACCCTCGCGGGTCACCGCGGAGAGAGTCAGCGTGTCGCCCCCGTTCAGCGTGGTCGTCGCGACGTCGGCCTTGCTCCCCACCACGAGCCGGGGTCGCTCGAGGAGCTCGGGGCGGTAGCGACCGAGCTCGCCGAGAAGGATCTCCTCTTGTTCGGCCGGGCTCCGGCCGTCGGTGGCCGCGAGATCGAGGAGGAGCACGAGCACGCGCGCCCGCTCGACGTGGCGCAGGAACTGGTGGCCGAGCCCACGGCCGTCGGCGGCTCCCTCCACGAGCCCCGGAATGTCCGCCAGCACGAGCTCGTGGTCGCGAAAGCGCACCACTCCGAGGTGAGGCTCGAGCGTGGTGAACGGGTAGTCGGCGATCTTGGGCTTCGCCGCGCTCACCGCCGAGATCAGCGTGGACTTGCCGGCGTTGGGCATCCCGACGAGCGCGGCGTCGGCGAGCAGCCGGACCTCCAACCGCAACCAGCGCTCCTCGCCGTATTCGCCCTGTTCGGCGAAGCTCGGCGCGCGGCGGGCGTTCGAGAGGAAGCGGGCGTTCCCGCGACCTCCGCGGCCCCCGTGTGCGGCGAGGTAGCGGTCGCCGTGATGCACGAGGTCGGCGCGGACTTCGCCGGTGCGCTCCTTCACCACGGTTCCCTCGGGTACGTAGACCACAAGGTCGGCACCGCGCGCGCCGTGACGCTTCTTGCCGCCACCGTGCGTGCCCGACGGCGCGCGGCGGTGGGGGTGGTCCCGAAAGGACAGCAACGAGGCGGTGTTGCGATCGGCCTGGACGTAGACGTCGCCGCCCTTGCCCCCATCGCCCCCGTCGGGCCCGCCCTTCGGGACGTGCGCCTCCCGTCGGAATGCCACGGAACCGGCCCCGCCGTCGCCCCCGCGCAGGTTGACCTGCACCTCGTCGACGAAGGACATGATCGTCAGGTTAGGGAACGTGCAGCCGGCAACCGAGCGACCGGGGACAGGCCGCCGCAGCGGACGGCTCGGAGCGAGCGAAGACGTGAAGCGAACGAAGACGGGCTGTCCCTGCTCGCGGGCGCGCGGAGGGCGCCGCGCTCAGACCACGTCGACGAGCTTGCGGCCCTTGCGGTGGCCGAATCGCACGACGCCGTTGGCCTTCGCGAACAACGTGTCGTCGGCGCCCTTGCCCACGTTCTCGCCCGGGTGGAACTTCGTTCCCCGCTGGCGGACGATGATCGCACCAGCCTTCACGGGCGTGCCGCTGAACACCTTCACGCCCAGCCGCTGCGCAGTGGAGTCGCGGCCATTACGAGAGGACGCAGCGCCCTTCTTCTTCGACATCAGCCCTGCTCCTCGTCGGTCACAGCTTCCTCAGTCGCGGGGGTGGTCGTGGCCTTCCACGCTCGCGTCGCCTTGGGCTTGGCCCCGATCCGGGTGATCTCGAGCACCGAGAGGCTCTGGCGGTGGCCGAACCGCCGCCGGTTGTTGCTCTTCGGCTTGTAGACGAAGCCGTCGATCTTGGGCCCTCGGGTCGCGCCCACTACCCGGGCGGTGACCTTCGCACCGGAGAGCTGCGCCGGCGTGGCCAGGACCTTCTCCCCGTCGACGAGGAGGACGGGAGTCAGCTCGACCTCGCTCCCCTCGTCGGCCGCCAAACGCTCGACCTCGAGCCGCTCACCCTCGGCGACCCGGTATTGCTTGCCGCCGGTGCGGATCACTGCATACATGGCGCGTGGAACCCCTCGAATTCGAGCCCGGAACCCCGACAGGCTACTCGACCGGGTCGAGCAGCGACTCGTCGAGCAGGAACCCCCGTCCGTGACAGGTCGGGCACGTCTCGCTGAACGACTCGACGAGGCCTTCGGAGATGCGCTTGCGGGTCATCTCGACCAGTCCGAGCTCCGACATCTCGAAGGCCTGCGTGCGGGTCTTGTCACGGGCCAAGGCATCGCGGAACACCCGCATCACCTCGTCGCGGTTGGCCTTGATCTCCATGTCGATGAAGTCGATCACGATGATGCCACCGATGTCGCGCAACCGGAGCTGGCGCGCGATCTCCTCCGCCGCCTCCAGATTGTTCCGGAACACGGTCTCCTCGAGGTTCGTGCGCCCGACGTTCTTGCCGGTGTTGACGTCGATCACCGTGAGGGCCTCGGTCCGCTCGATGACGAGCGATCCGCCCGAGGGAAGCCAGACCTTGCGATCGAGGGCCTTCAGCAGCTGCTCCTGGACGTGGAACCGCTCGAAGATGGGCAGCCCTTCGTCGACCGGGTCGTAGTACTCGACCCGCTCGGCGAGCTCGGGCGCGATCGCCTCGACGTAGCCCTTGGTCGTCTCGTACAGGGAGCGGTCGTCGATCACGACGCCCCGGTACTCCTTGGTGAACTCCTCACGGATGAGCCGCATCACCAGGTCGGGCTCCTGGTAGACCAGCTTCGCCGACTTCGACTTCGCGGCGACCTCCGAGATCTGCTCCCACTGTGACCGCAAGCGCCGCACGTCTCGCTCGAGCTCTTCGCGGGTCGCGCCCTCCGCGGCGGTCCGGACGATCAGGCCGGCGTCGGGCGGGCGGATGTCGTCGAGAACCCTGCGGAGCCGCTTGCGCTCGTCGTCAGGCAGGCGCTTCGAAATCCCGTAGGTCTCGGGCTCACCCGGGACCATCACGAGGAATCGGCCCGCGAGGCTCACCTCCTGGGTGAGCCTCGCGCCCTTGTGCGCGATCGGGTTCTTCGTGACCTGCACGATCACGAGCTGGCCGTTCTTGAGCATGCGCTCGATCTTCGGGCGATTGCCGCCGTCGACGTCGCTCTTGTCGAACGCGACGTCGCCGCGGTACAGGACGCCGTTCTTGGGCGTGCCGATGTCGACGAAGGCCGCTTCCATCCCGGGCAGGACGTTCTGGACGCGCCCCACGTAGATGTTGCCGTCGATCGACTCGTTCCCCGAGGGCGTGGCGAGCGAGTGCTCGACGAGACTCCGACCTTCGAGGACCGCGATGTGGATGTGCCCACCCTCGAGCGCGTGCACACACATGAGATAGCGGCCGGCCGGCCGACCCTTCCGGGTGCGACCGCGCCGACGCTCGAGCACGTCGTCGTCGAGCTCGACCGCGGGCTCGTCGGTGATGCCGAGGTCAGCGCGGACGACATCGTCGGCTGCCGCCCGGGTGGTCGGAGCGGCACCGTTCCCGCTGCCTGAGCGGCCACGGCCCCGACCGCCGCGCCGGCGCCGGCGACCCGATCGTGGCTTGGTCTCACCGTCACCGCCACCGTCGCCGTCACCGGCGTCGGCCGGGCGGGCGGCGGGGCGGGGCGGGGGACGCGAATCGCCGATCTGCGGTTTCGCGGACACCACGGGCGCGGGACGACGGTCGCCGATGCGCGGCGTAGCCGCCGCGTCGGCGAGACCGGCTTCCTCGCGGGCCTCCACGGCGACGTCATCGGTCGTCAGGCCCCGGTCGGCGCGCGCGTCGGTGTAGTCGTGGGGCTCCTCGGGCCCGGCGTCCTGGTCGCTCGCGGCTCCGGTCGCGCCGGCACCCGAACCGGAAGGCTTGCGGCGGTTGCGTCCGCCCCGTGACCCCCGTCGGCGTCGGCGTGGCGCGCCGGTTCCCGGATCGGAGCCGGTCGCGGACGCGTCAGCCGAGCTGGATTCCTCCGCCGGCCGGGTGGTCGAGGTGGTGGTGCGTTCGGTCTGATCGGTGCCGGGTTTGCCAGACTCGGGCACGCCGGTCGAGCGGCCGCCCTCGGGAGCGCCGGTCTCCTGCATCGTGTCGTCGGACATGTGTTCCTTCTCTCATGACGCGCACGCCTCGTCGGCGAGCGCGAACGCGTCGGCGGCCAGCGGCCAGAGCCGCGCACCGTCGCGTTCGATCCATTGGGATGTTCTCGTGACGCGATGCTCCGCGAGGTCGAGACCGGTGGCGCTCCCGATCGCTTCGAGCACCTCTCGCGGGCGAGCCCCGCGGGGTTGGGTCGTCAGCTCCATCGTGAGGACGGGCTCGGTCGGGGGCCCACCCACCGCGAGCAGCCGAATCGCGGGCCGGATGTCGTCCGTCGTCTCCTTGCCCTTGCGGCTCCGGGTCACGGGCAGCTCCGCGGCCAAGAGCGTCGTGCGGGCGGCCGCATCGAGGACGGGGGGGTCGACGTCGGCGGGCGCGCCGTCGTCGCCCACTATCGCCCGGACGGTGACGTCGTACTCCACCAACGTCACCGACTCCTGGAGCGCGGGCGCTCGGTCGGCGAGGCGCGCCGCGCCGATGACGTCGATTCCCTCCGGCAGCGCCGGCGACAGACGCGTGACGAGCGCCGACGTGTCGACGGGCTCGCGCAGCTCGACGTCGAGGTACTCCGCGTCGCTCTCGTGCCCCACCGACAGGGCCAGTCCGAAGCTCACCTTCGGCCGGGGCGAGAAGCCCTCCGTGAACGCGAGGGGCAGCTCCTCGATTCGGAACGCGCGCTCGAAGGCACGGGCGACGTCCCGGTGCGAGATGAAGCGCACCTTGCCCCGCTTGGTGAACCCCAACCGCACGGGGAATCCGTCGGAGTGCCTCATGGCAAGCTCCCCGATGCAGCGCCGACCGGCTTGCGGACGAGGTCGACGGGCACCTCCCGCCCGAATCCGAGACCCTGGCCGGTGCCCTGGCTCCCCCCCGCGGGCGGCACCGGTGACGCCACGACGTGCTCGAGCGCGTAGTCGGTACACACGCCGCAGTCGTAGCACGGCGTCCAGCGACAGTCGGGGAGCCCATGGGCGGCAAGGGCCGCCTGCCAGTCGCCCCAGAGGAAATCTCGGTGGAGTCCGGCGGCAATGTGGTCCCAGGGCATGACCTCGTCCGCGTTGCGGTGGCGGGTCACGTACCAGTCGGCGTCGAGGCCCTCGGCGGCCATCGCGTCGAGCCATCGGTCGAGACGGAAGTGCTCGCTCCACTCCTGGAACGTGCCGCCCGCCCGCCACACGCGCTCGATCACGCGTCCGATCCGGCGATCTCCCCGGCTCGCGATCCCCTCCGCGAAGCTCGCCTCTGCGTCGTGCCACCGCAGCTGGACACCCGACCGGTGGAGCGAGTTGCGGAGCAACCCCACCTTGCGCCGCAGCTCGTCCACGCCGTTCTGGCCGAACCACTGGAACGGCGTGTGGGGCTTCGGGACGAAGCCGCCCACCGACGCCGTGCAGCTTGCCCGCTTGGTGTACCGGCGCCCGACGGCGACGACCTCTCGCGCCAGCTCGGCGATCCCGAGCGTGTCCTCGTCCATCTCGGTCGGGACGCCGATGAGGAAGTAGAGCTTCACCCGCTGCCAACCCTGCGAGTACGCGCCCTCGACCGCGGCGAAGAGGTCGTCGTCGGTGATGAGCTTGTTGATCACCTGGCGGATGCGCCACGTGCCACCCTCGGGGGCGAACGTCAGCCCGGTGCGGCGCACCTTCTGGATCTCACTGGCGATGCCGACCGTGAAGGCGTCGACCCGCAGGGACGGCAACGAGACGCCCACGTTGCCGCATCCCTGTTGTTCGTTCACGAGGTCGGCGACCAGACCGTCGATCCCCGAGAAGTCGGCCGACGACAGGGACGTGAGCGCGACCTCGTCGTAGCCCGTGCGGCGCAAACCCTCCGCGACCATGGTGCGCACCTGATCGGCCGGTCGCTCGCGCACCGGCCGCGTGATCATCCCCGCCTGGCAGAAGCGACAGCCCCGGGTACAGCCCCGGAACACCTCGACGTTGAGACGGTCGTGCACGACCTCGATGAGCGGGACGAGCTGGCGCTTCGGGTACGGCCATTCGGCCAGGTCGGCGACGGTGCGCTTCTCCACGACCGCGGGCGCCTCGGCGACCCGGGGCACGACCTCCGCCACGAAGGGGCCGTCGTAGGCCACGTCGTACAGGGCCGGGACGTAGACACCCGGGATCGTCGCGAGCTCGCGGAGCACGCCCTCCCGCCCGGTGCGGCCCGAACGCTTCCACGCCGCGACGACCTCGGTGATCTCCCCGACCGCTTCCTCGCCGTCGCCGATCACGAACGCGTCGAAAAAGTCGGCGAGCGGTTCGGGGTTGAAGGCGCAGTGGCCACCCCCCACCACGAGCGGGTCCTCCGGGCGGCGCTGTTCCGCGCGCACCGGGACCCCGGCGAGGTCGAGGCATTCGAGCACGTTGGTGTACACCAGCTCCGCGGCCAGACCGAAGGCGACCACGTCGAAGCCGGCCGCGGCGCGGTGGGTGTCGACGGAGAAGAGCGGGACCGAAGCGGCGCGCATCTCGGCGCTCATGTCGAGCCAGGGCGCGTAGGCGCGTTCCGCCACGGCGTCGCCGCGTTCGTTGAGGATCTCGTAGAGGATCTGGAGCCCCTGGTTGGGTAGCCCGATCTCGTAGGCGTCCGGGTACAGCAGCAGCCACGCAACGAGGTCCGGCCCGTGCTCGGGCCGCAGGCTGCCCCGCTCCATCCCGATGTAACGAGCGGGTTTCTCCACCCTGGCCAGGAGGGGCTCCACCCTCGGCCACAGGTTCGACATCTGTGCGGAGTGTACTGGACACGGACGGTGTCCGATGCGGGACGGTCAGCTGAAGCGACGCATCCCGACGTTGGCCACGAGGCCGATGCAGGCGAAGGTCGTGATGATCGAGGATCCCCCATAGCTCATGAGGGGGAGCGGGATGCCCGTGACGGGCATGATGCCCATCGTCATGCCGATGTTCTCGAACATCTGGAACGCCAGCATGGCCAGCACGCCCACGCACACGAGCACGCCGAAGAAGTCGCGGGCGAGCTGGGCGGTTCGCCAGGTGCGCCACAGCACGATGGCGAAGAGTGCGAGCAGGGCCACCGCGCCCACGAAGCCGAGCTCCTCCCCCACTGCGGTGAAGATGAAGTCGGTGTGCTGCTCGGGCACGAAGTTGCCCTGGGTCTGTCCACCGTGGGTGAGACCCTCACCGGTCACACGCCCATTGGCGATCGCCTGCTTCGACTGCTCCTGGTTGTACGCGGTGTCGCGGGAGCCGCCGCTCTTCGGGTCGATGAACGTCGTGAGCCGGTCGAGTTGGTATTGCTTCAGCACTCCGAGGCTCATCACCGCGTAGATCCCCGTGAGCGCCAAGAGCCCGAGCACCACGAACTGCCTGAAGCTCACCCCCGCGACGGCGAGCAACGCCACGATGACGACGGCGAACACCATGAACGTGCCGAGGTCGGGTTGGAGGAGTACCAGTCCGATCGGAACCACGGCGAGGAACAGAATCGTGGTGAGCCGCCACAGGTCGAGCTCCCCGCGGTACTGGGTGCAGTAGCCCGCGAGGGCGACGATGATGCCGAACTTCGCGAACTCAGCAGGCTGGAGCGTGAACCCGCCGGGCAGTTGGAACCACGCCTGGTGACCCTTCACACTCGAGCCGACCGGCGCGAGCACCGCGACCAGCGCGACGACCGTGGCAACGTACGCGAAGATCGAGAAGTCGCGGAGACGCCGGTAGTCGATGCTGAGCACGCAGAACATCGCGACGATTCCGAGGCCTACGAAGAGGGCCTGGCGCTTGACGAAGTACAGCTCGTCGCCCCGAACGCTCTCGTGAGTCGTCGAGTACACCATCACGAGACCGAGCACAGCGATCGCGATGGCCGAGCCGACGAGGAGCACGTCGAAATGGCGGGTCGGCGCGGCGTCGAGGCGCGACCGCTGCCGGAACGACGTCGGGCGTGCGGGCCAGCGGTTGGGGGTGAGGATGGCCATCAGTCGGCGGTTTCCCCCGTCCCGACGTCCACGCGTGCCGGCGCGACGGTCGGGTCGTTCAGGTAGTCGACGATACGGCGCACGATCGGTGCCGCCACGTCGGCGCCGAAGCCGCCCTCCTCGACCATGGCGACCACGACGTACATGGGCTTGGTGGGATCGTTCTGGGGATTCGTGATTCCGACGAACCACGACGTGTCCTGGCGGTTGCCGTTCTGCGCCGTACCGGTCTTGCCGACCACGGTCACGCCCCGGTAACCGTTGCCCGCGAACGCGCTCCACGCGGTTCCGTTGCTCGACGTTGGTGACGCCGTTGAGCCCGTCGAGAATCGGCTGGCGCACCAGGGGCGAGAGCTCGGTCGACCGCACCTTCTGCGGCCCGATCGGGTTGACCTCTTCCCCCAGCTCGCCGGCGGGGAGGCCGGCGCCGTACTCGCGCACGCTCGACGCGATCCGCGGCCGGTTGAGCGTGCCGCCGTTGGCGAAGGTCGCGTACACGTTGGCAAGCTGCAACGGCGTGACGAGCAGGTCGCCCTGGCCGACGGCAAGGCTGGCGCTGTCGCCGCGCCGCCAGGTCCGGCTGGTCGCGTCGGGATCGTCCTTGTTGAAGAACTCGTTGAGCTCGAGGCTGGGCATCCGGCCCTTGTACTCGTTCGGGAGGTCGATGCCCGTCGGCGCGTCGAAGCCGTACTTCCGCGGCGGTGTTCTGGATCGCGTACCCGACCGGATGGTCCTTGCTCGCGTCGCCCCCCTCGACCCGGGTGTAGACGTTCCACATCTGGTTACCCATGGAGTAGTAGTAGACGTCGCTGGAGACGGTGAGCGCAGTGGGCATGTTCGGATAGCCGTGGGCGACCTTGCCGGCGTTGCACCGCTCCTCGTCGTTACCGAACTCGAAGCACCCGTCGTCCTCGACCGTCACGTCGGGAGTGGCGGTTCCGCTCTCCAAGACCGCTAGCGAACTGATCAGCTTCCACGTCGAGCCCGGCGCATAGCCGCTCAGTGCGCGGTCGAGGAGCGGCTTCGCGGGATCCGCGAAGTAGCTGTCACCGGTGCCGGCGACGAACTGGTTCGGGTCGTAGGTCGGCGCGGAGACGAGGGCCTGCACCGCGCCGGTGCGCGCGTCCATCACGACCACCGCGCCGCTGGGCGCCTTGCACCAGGCGTCACTGTTCTCGGTTTGACAGCGCAGGCCCCGCGCGCCGTCCATGCCCTGGATCAAGGCGTTCTGGGCGGCCACCTGCGTGTCGACGTCGATCGTGAGCTCGACGTCCCTGCCCGGCTCACCCTTTCGAGTCACCTTGCTGGAGGTCGCGCGCCCGAGGCTGTCGACTTCGACCGTCTCGCGTTGGGGCACTCCCCGGAGCATCGACTCGAAGGTCTGCTCCACGCCGGTCTTGCCGATCGCGTCGTCGGCGATGTAGCCCTGGCCCTGGTGGAGCTTCAGGTCGTCGGCGCTCACCGGCCCGACGTAGCCGAGCACGTTCGCCGCGAGCGCGCCGAGGGGGTAGCGGCGCACGGGCCGCGGCGCGATCTCCGTCTTGGGAAAGTCGCTGGCGTGCTCGGTGACCTTGACCGCCTGGTCGGGCCGGACCTGATCGGCGACGGGAACTTCTTCGAACGGCTGGTACTTCGGGCTGTCGATGCGAGCGTTGACGTCGGCCTCGGTGATGCCGAGCAGCGCGGCGAGGTTGGGCACCAGGCGCGCACGATCGCTGCTCGAGAGCTGCTGGCGGTCGACGGTGATGGTCGTGACCTGCTTCGACTCGGCGAGCACCCGGCCCTTCGCGTCGAGGATCCGGCCGCGCAATGCAGGAACCTGCACCTGCTTCTCGCGGTTCTCCTGAGCAGCAACCGCCAGCTTCTCGCCCCCGGCGACCTGGAGGAACCACAGTCGGGTGAGGAGGCCCGCGAAGAGCAGGGCCACGACAACCCCGAGCACGGTGATCCGTCGGCGGGTGCTGGCCTCGGTCATGACGCGCGAATTCCCGAGTGCCGCCGACCGCCCACGACGAACCATGCTCGCGCGGGGAGTCCGCCAGCAGGAGCAGGGGGTTCAAACCGTGCATCACTGGCGGATTCTCCAGCCGGACGAGTCCGGGCTCCGGGCGGCCCAGCGGGCGACGGGGAACAGGAGGGGGGCGAGGAGGGCGTCGTAGAGCGCCGCGATGAGGACGACTTTGAGGCTCTCCATGGTGAGCATGTCCTCCACGCCGACCATGGCTCCGACGGTGATGAAGACGAGCCCTCCGAACAGCCCTCCGAGCCCACCGATCAGAGGAGCCAGTCGGGGCGGGGTTCGCACCATGCCCCCCTGGAACACGCCGACCGCGTAACCGGTCAGTGCGAACGACAGGGCTGACAGCCCGAGCGGGGTCGTGAGGAAGAGATCGATCGCGAGGCCCATCGCGAAGCCGAACAGTGCGCCCGTTTCCGCCCCCTCCTCGTACGCGACGGCGAGGACGAGCACCAGGCCGACGTCGGGCGCGACGCCGTCGATCCGCAGGTGGGTGAACAACGTCGTCTGGAGGACCACCGCTCCCAGGACGAGGAACGCGAGGCGGACGCGGCGGATCACGGCACGGGCGCGATCTTCGGCGGCCAGTCCAACACTTTGACGAAGTCGAGCATGTCGAGGTCGACGAAGGGCCGCAGGTCGGTGACGCGCAGCGCCGCCGGGCCGGGATCCACCGCGCGGACGATGGTGCCCACCACCAGGTGGGGCGGGAACTCAGAGCCGGCGGCCCCCGTGAAGGCGACTGACCCCTTGGGAACCGTCGCGTCCGCCTGCTGGATAGCGACACGGAGCAGCGTGCTGTCGCGGCGCCCGCTGGCGAGCCCGGGAACCGGCGCGGCGCCCTCGACGGCGATGCTCACGCCGACGCCGAACTCGGGATCGTCGATCCGCTGGACGATCGCCCGGTGCCGCGACACATTCTCGGTGACGAGACCCAGGAGCACACCAGTGCGGTCGCTCACCGTCACGACCGGCTGGCCCTGGGCGATGCCGTCGGCACTCCCCTTCGTGATCTGGAACGTTCGCTCGAAGTTGCTCACACTCCCGCCCGTGACCTCTGCGGTGACCCCACCGAGGTCGCTGACCTGCGGGAGGTCCTGGAGCGAGCGAAGACGGTCGTTCTCGTCGAGGGCCTCGCGGCCCGAGAGCGCGTCGGCCCGGGCGGCGGTGAGCTCCCGCCGGAGTCGCTGGTTCTCGTCCTCGAGGCGGCCCGCCCGGCCGATGTCGTCCACGAAGTCGACGACGGGGTCGATCACTGCGTCGGCGGCGGACTGGAGCGGGGACACGACGTCCTGGGCGGCCGTCCGCGCCGACCCGATCACGCCCGCCCCCCGCTCGTCCAGCGTGATGAGCACGAGCGAGGTCACGACGATCAGGGCGAGCATCACGCGCCGACGAGGACTCTGGCGATACGTGACCACGACGGATAGCAAGCGCCCGACCGGGCGCGGTCAGTCCTGCGGTGAGGAGGAGAGGACCTGCTTGAGCACGTCGAAGTTCTCGAGGCACTGCCCCGAGCCGAGAACTACGGAGAACAGCGGGTGGCGCGCCCGGTGGACGGGCATGCCGGTCTCGGCCTGGATGATGTTCTCCAGCCCGATGAGCTGGGCCCCGCCGCCGGTGATCACGATCCCCCGCTCCATGATGTCGGCGGCCAACTCGGGCGGGGTCTTGTCGAGGGTGACCTTGACCGCATCGACGATCGCCGCGGTCGGCTCCTCGATCGCCTCGCGGATCTCGACGGTGGAGAGCACGATGGTCTTGGGGAGGCCCGAGACGAGATCGCGGCCGCGCACCTCGGCGTAGATCTCCTCTTCGAGGGGCCACACGCTCGCCAGCTGCACCTTCACCTCTTCGGCGGTGCGCTCACCGAGCGCGAGCGAGTACTCACGCTTCACGAAGCTGATGATCGCCTCGTCGAACTCGTCGCCACCCACGCGACTCGACTCGCTCACCACGATGCCACCCAACGAGATCACCGCGACCTCGGTGGTACCACCGCCGATGTCGACGATCATGTTGCCGGCCGGCTCGTGCACGGGCAGGCCCGAGCCGATCGCTGCCGCCATCGGCTCCTCGATGACGAGCACGGGCTTCCGCGCGCCGGCGAATTCCGCGGCTTCCTGCACGGCGCGCCGCTCCACGCCCGTGATCCCGGACGGGATGCAGATCACCATGCGCGGCTTGGCCCACCGGCGCTGGTGCACCTTCTGGATGAAGTAGCGGAGCATCTTCTCGCAGATGTCGAAATCGGCGATGACGCCGTCTTTGAGGGGCCGGACCGCCTCGATGTGACCGGGCGTCCGCCCCAGCATCCGTTTGGCTTCGCCCCCTACCGCGAGCAGGCGGCCGTCACGAGTGTTCAGTGCCACGATCGACGGCTCGTCGAGCACGATCCCGCGCCCGCGCACGTACACGAGGGTGTTCGCCGTGCCCAGGTCGACCGCCATGTCGCGACCGACGACAGAGGAGAACCAGGGCTCAGGCACGGGAGAAGGGCTCCGGGCAACGCATGGGTTCGCACAGGCTAGCGGAACCCTCTGCCGCTCGCTGGGGTCGGGACCCTCGCGTGCCTCGTGCCATGCTCCCGGTATGGCGCTCGTCCTCGTCACCCGACGGTTCGACGATGCTGGGCTCGAGCCGCTCCGGCGCGCGGGCCACGAGCTCGTGTGCCCCGACGGAGACGGGCTGACGAGCGAGGAGCTGGCTGCCGTCATCGGCGGCTACGACGCCGTCGTGTGCACCCTCAACGATCGGATGAAGCACGCCGTGCTCGAAGCGGGTGCGCCACGGCTCCGAGTGATCGCGAACGTCGCGGTCGGGTTCGACAACGTCGACATCGCGGCGGCGACCGCGCTCGGCATCGCAGTGTGCAACACGCCCGGCGTCCTCGACGAGACGACGGCCGACCTCGCGTTCTTCCTGCTGCTCGGCGCGCTGCGACGAACCTCCGATGCCGAGGGGATCCTCCGATCCGGTGGCTGGACCGAGTTCCGCTTCGACGGATTCCTCGGACGAGACGTCCACGGCGCCACGCTCGGACTCGTCGGCTACGGACGAATCGGGCGCGCGGTCGCGCGCCGCGCGAGTGGATTCGGGATGACGGTGCTGCACCACACGCGCCACGACACCGGCGTCGAGGGGTGGATCGAGCACCTGGACGACCTGCTGCCGCGCGTCGACGCAGTGTCACTCCACGTTCCGTTGCACGAGTCGACGCGACACCTCGTCGACGCGCGCCGGCTCGAGCTCATGCGCGCGACCGCCGTGCTCGTGAACACCGCGCGCGGGCCGGTGGTCGACGAGGAAGCGCTCGCGATCGCGCTCGAGCTGGGCGAGCTGTTCGGTGCCGGCATCGACGTGTTCGAACGCGAGCCCGAGGTGCACCCGCGCCTCCTCGCCGCGCCGCACGCCGTCTTGCTCCCCCACGTCGGCAGCGCGACCGAGGCGACCCGTCGCCACATGGTCGAGCTCGCGTGTCGGGGCGCCGTCGATGTCCTCGCCGGCCGCCGCCCGCCGAACCTGGTCGTCTGACTCGAGCGCGACTCGCGGCTCAGAGGTACTCGCGCTTCGTCATCCAGCTGATCGAGAGGTAGCCGAAGACGGGCGGGACGTACGCCGTGATCAGGCGGTCCGTGAGCACGGCTGCGGTCGCCACCGAGGGGTCGATGCCCATGGCCGTCAGCCCAGCAGTGAGCCCCGCCTCGAACACGCCGATCCCGCCGGGGACGGGGATCAGCCCACCGAAGAGCGACACGAAGGTGTTGACGAACAGGAGCTCGGCGAGCGACAGGTGGGCGCCGTAGGCCTCGAGGCAGGCCCCGAGGATCAGCGAGTACATGACCTGGGTGAGCACCGCGCCGCCGAAGATGTACGTCACCTTCCGCGGAGAGGTGACGACGGTCCTGAGGTTGTGCAGCGTGGTCTTCACCGTCGGGACGACCTTGTGCCGCAGCTTCGGCACGACGAGGACGATGCCCACCGCGACCACGAGGCCGACGAGCACCCACAGCACGATCTCGAGCGTGTCCCCCCCGCCGGTGCCTCCCACCTGACTCAGCGAGATCTGTCCCTGCGCCGCCGATGCGGTCACGAGAATGACGAGGACCTGCACGATGGTGTAGGCGATCGGCGGAATGGCGCTCGCCGAGACCGCGGTCGGCGAGTCAATGCCGCGCTTCTGGAGAAAGCGCGTGTTCATCACGAACTGGGCGATCATCCCGGACGTGACGAGGTTGAGGAACGACGACGCGACCTGCAAGAGCGTGAGCGGTCCGAACGGGACGTCGTTGGCAGGCGGAATCGCGCCGAGCATCGAGATCGCGTACCCGATCTCGACGACGATCCAGAAGCAGAACGCGAGGACCACCCACGCCCAGTTCGCGTTCTGAAGCTCGTCGAGCAGATCGGCCGGGTCGCCCACCATCCCGATCAGGAACCAGATCCCCGCCACCGCGGCGACGAACATCACGGCCTGACGCCGCGACACGCGACGCAGCTGCTCGACCTTGGGCTCCTCGACCCCGGCACGCGTGGCGACCGCGGTGCGGAACGCCTCGAACTCCTTCTTCACCCCCTTGATGCCCTTGCGGTCTTCCCGCGGGACGACCGCCGGTTGGAGGAAGGGAACCGTCACGGCGAGCTGCTCGTCGCCGAGGCCGGCCTGCGCCGCGTCGATCGCTCGCTCGTCTCCGACGATCGTCGCCGTCGAGAACAGCAGGGCAGCCCGGTCGGCCCCGAGGCGGTTGTCGGGTGCTCCCGACGACGCAGCACGAAGCCCGGTGAACGTCACGTCTCCTCCGTCGAGCACGACGATGTGCGCAGCATCCAGCGCTCCGTGCGCGATGCCAGCCTGCTGCAACCTCGCCACCGACCTCCAGATCGACGCAAGCATCTCGTCGGTCACCTCGGCGTCCGGAATGTCGGCCAGCCTGCGGCCGTCGACCGCGCGCGTCACCAAGACCGCGGCGTCGGGCCCGGCCTGGCCCACTTCCACGAGCTCGGGAACGCGCACACCCTCCCGCTCGGCGCGCAGCAGGAGGTACGCCTCGTGCTCGACCTCCTGCAACCGGGAGCGGAACAGCGTCGGACCGGAGTCGCGATACATCACGAAGCGCCACGCCTTGTTCACGAACTGGGCGTCACGCTCGTCGCGACCCAACACGGTGACCTCCAGCGGACCGG
Organism: uncultured Actinomycetes bacterium; assembly: GCA_963775795.1. Taxonomy (GTDB): domain Bacteria; phylum Actinomycetota; class Acidimicrobiia; order IMCC26256; family DASPTH01; genus CAVZKC01. The sequence goes on from CAVZKC010000004.1 coordinate 217,918, forward strand.
CCGGTCCGTCGGCGAGCAGCAGCGTGCGGCCCAGCGTCTGGTCCGGCGCCAGGCGCACGTTCTCTGCCTCCACCCCGAGCGTGGCCAGAGCGAGCGCGACCTGCTGGGTGGTCGGACGCCCACCGGGTGAGCCGAACGCCAGGTGCACGGCGCTGGCGACAGTGACGCCCAGCGCGAACGCGCCGACGATGTCGGACGGCGTTCCGATGCCGAGGTACATCGCGTCGACCGCCACGATCGCGATGGTCACCGCGCTGAACCATCGGGAGGGGCGGCTCAGGTACGGCGAGGCGGCGGCCACGATCGCGGTGATGACGGCGAGACGGACGAGCGGGTACTCCGGCCCGGACCCGGTCCGCACGACGACGTCGAGGGACTTCGGCAGCGCCTCGTCACCGACCAATTCGACGAGGCCACGCCCGATCAGCCAGGCGGCGAACCCAGCCAGCGAGAGAGCGCGCGCGAGACGCCAGCGCCGAGCCAGCAGGCCGGCCACGACCACGAGTCCGAGCGCCCACAGCGTGCCGAGCTGGTAGATGGCCTTGCCGAAGCCGGCCAACGAGTCCGGGAGGCTGTTGAACGTCTCGAAGAGCTGCTGCTCGAACTGGGTCGGATGGTCGTGGTGAAACGCCGCCAGAGTGACCGTGACCGCCCCCACGACCAGCCAGAGCACGTCGGCGGGGCGACGCCGGTACGGCTCCTCCGACGCCCGCGCGAAGCCGTAGCGCCCGAGCTGGCGCACGCGTTCCGCCAGCAGCTCGCGCCGTCCGGGCCCGGTCGGTCGTTCCACCGCACTGACCTCGCTCATCGGGCGAGGACCCTACAGCGGACGTGTCGCACCGTGTCGCCAAGTCAGCACGGACATTGGACACGGCGCCGAGCGATCGGCTGCCTATGCGAAGAAGAGCTGGATCTCGCGTTCCGCGGAGTCGGGGCCGTCGGATCCGTGCACCAGGTTCTCGCCGGTCTCGAGGGCGAGGTCGCCGCGAATCGTGCCCGGTGCCGCCTCCCGTGGATTGGTGGCGCCCATCAGCTGTCGCACGGTCTTCCAGGTGTCGGGACCGCCTTCGACCACCATCGCCACCAGGGGTCCGCGGGTGATGAACGCGACGAGGTCGCCGAAGAACGGCTTGTCGCGATGCTCCTCGTAGTGGCGGCCCGCCAGCTCCTCGTCGATCGTGCGCAGCTGCAGTGCCGTGATCGTGAGGCCTTTCCGCTCGAGGCGGCCGATGATCTCGCCGACGAGCCCGCGCTCGACGGCGTCGGGCTTGCACAGGACCAGCGTGCGGGTACTCATGGCGGCGGAAGTTAGCGGACCAGCTCGGGACGGGCCGCACCGACGACGTACAGCGAACCGGTGACGATCACCTGTCCGTCCTGGGGCGTCGACGCCAGCGCGAAGCCGACAGCCTCGGCGACGTCATCGACGACCTCGACGCGCCCGGGATCGACGCCGAGCTCGCACGCCGCGTCGGCCACGAGCTCGGGATCGTGGCCGCGCGGGCTCGGCGGACGGCAACACACGAGGTGGGCGGCGTCGACCACGCCCAAGGCCTCGAGCATCTCGTGCGGCTCCTTCTCTCGCATCAGGCCCACCACGAACGTGCGCGGCGCGGGCGCGAATTCCTCCGCGAGCGTCGCCGACAATGCCGTCGCCCCTGCCACGTTCTTCACCCCGTCGAGCAGCACGAGCGGTCCGCGGCGGACGACCTCCAGGCGCCCCGGCACGAGCACCGACGCGAACGCGCCGATGACGGCGTCCTCGTCGAGAGGTTGACCCAGGAAGCACTCCGCAGCCGTGAGGGCGATCGCGGCATTATCGGCCTGGTGCGCGCCGTGCAACGGCAAGAACACGTCGCGGTACTCGCGCGTCGGTGTCGACAAGTCGAGGACGCGGCCACCGTGAGCGAGGGCGGTGGCACGCACGCCGAAGTCCACTCCTCGAACCGCGACATTGGCAGCACCGCGCTCGAGAAAGACCGGCATGAGGTTTGGGTCGGTCTCGCCCAGCACGAGCGTCGAACCAGGCTTCACGATGCCGGCCTTCTCGGTCGCGATGTCGAGTCGGGTCGGTCCGAGGTACTCGACGTGGTCGACGCTCACGTTGGTCACGACCGCCACCGAGCCGTCGACGATGTTGGTCGCGTCACCGGCGCCGCCGAGACCGACCTCGACGACGGCGGCCTCCAGCGCCTCATCCCCGAAGTAGCGGAACGCCGCGGCCGTGAGGATCTCGAAGTAGCTCGGCGCCTCGGCGAGGAACTCCTCGACCACCGCGACGGCCGCTAGCTCGCCGTCGAGCTCGGCATCTGGGATCGCTTCCCCGTTGCGAGCGATCCGCTCGTTCACGCGTTGCAGGTGTGGACTCGTGTACGACCCGGTGGGCAATCCGGTGGCGACCAGCAGCGCGGTCAACATGCGCGCCACCGACGTCTTGCCGTTGGTGCCCGTCAGGTGGACGATCGGGTACTCGAGATGGGGAGACCCCAACAGCTCGATGAGGGGTCGCATGCGCTCGACCGCGAGGAGTCGCCGCCCGCCGACCCGAGCCGGCACTCCCACACCGGTCTCGAGGTTGACGTGCCCGTCGAGCCACGCCCTCGCGTCGGCGGGGTCGATCACGAGGGCTCGGACGGACCGTCCGGTGCCGCGAGCTCGACGTCGACCGCCAGCTCGTCCGCGTCGAGCAGCTCCGGCGCCCCCACGACACGCCCGGCGTCGACGACGTCGGCCAACGCGGGGCGCAACGCGTCGAGGAGCGCGGCGGGTCCGGCGATCGTGCACCGGGTCACGTCGGTCCGCATCGACCGCTGGGCATTGCTCTTCTCCTTGCGGATCGCGGAGAGCACGAGCGCGGCCGCTTCGTACACCGCCGGATCGCCGTCGCCTGAAAACTCCTCCGTGCCGGGCCACGATGCGGCGTGCACCGATCCCTCCTGCCACCAGGACCAGACCTCCTCGGTGACGAACGGAAGGTGTGGAGCGAACAGTCGCAGGAGCGTCGACAGCGCCGACGCGAGCGCGGCCCGGGCCGACGCGGCGACCTCGTCGCCACGAGACCCGTAGGCGCGCTGCTTCACGAGTTCGAGGTAGTCGTCACAGAAGCCCCAGAAGAACCGCTCGGTGGAATCGAGCGCCCGCGCGTAGTCGTAACCCTCGAAGGAGCTCGTCGCGTCGCCGACGAGCGAATGGAGCGTCGCCAACATCGAGCGGTCGAGGGGTTCGATGACTTCGAGCGCCGAAGCGTCGACATCCTCGACCACACCGAGGGCGAAATTCGACGCGTTGAGAATCTTGATCGCAAGGCGCCGACCGACCTTCATCTGCCCCTCGTCGAACGCGGTGTCGGTGCCGGGTCGTGCGCTCACCGCCCAGTAGCGCACGGCGTCCGAGCCGTACTGCTCGAGCAGCGCCATCGGCGTCACAACGTTGCCCTTGCTCTTCGACATCTTCTTGCGGTCGGGGTCGAGGATCCAGCCGTTGATCGTCGTGTCGCGCCACGGGAGTGTGCCGTGCTCGAAGTGCGAGCGCACCACGGTGTCGAACAACCACGTGCGGATGATCTCGGGCCCCTGAGGACGCAGGTCCATCGGGAACGTCCGCTCGAAGAGGTCGTCGTCGGTCCCCCAGCCGCACGCGATCTGGGGCGTCAACGACGACGTCGCCCACGTGTCCATGATGTCGGGGTCTCCGACGAAGCCTCCGACTTTGCCCCGCTGGTCTTCGTCGAAGTCACGCGGCGCGGCCGACGTGGGATCGACCGGTAGATCGGCCTCCTCGGGAACGATCGGGTTGTCGTAGTCGGAGCTGCCGTCGTCGAGCACCGGATACCACACGGGAATCGGCACCCCGAAGAACCGCTGCCGGCTGATGAGCCAGTCGCTGTTCAGCCCTTCGACCCAGTGCTCGTAGCGGACCCGCATGTGCGGTGGATGCCAGTGCAGCTCGGCGCCGCGTGCCAGCAGCTCGGCACACAGATCGTCGTCGCGGCCGCCGTTCTTGATGTACCACTGGCGGGTGGTAACGATCTCGAGCGGCCGTTCGCCCTTCTCGTAGAACTTCACCGGATGGGTGATCGATCTCGGCTCGCCGACGAGCATGCCGTCGTCGCGCAGGAGCTCGACGATGCGTCGTTGCGCCTGTTTCACCGTCTTGCCGGCGAGCTCCTCCCAGTGGTCGTACGCCTTGTTCGACTCGAACGCGATCGGCGGTTGCCCACCGATGCGGCCGTCCCACCCGACCACCGGTCGCGCCGGCAGGCGGAGCTCGCGCCACCACGTGACGTCGGTGGTGTCGCCGAAGGTGCAGATCATTGCGATTCCCGAGCCCTTCTCGGGGTCAGCGAGCGGGTGAGCCAACACCGGGACCTTCACCCCGAAGAGCGGCGTGAGCACCTCGGCGTCGAAGAGGGGCTGGTACCGCTCGTCGTCGGGATGCGCGACCAGCGCCACACACGCGGGGATCAGCTCCGGTCGGGTCGTCTCGATGACCACGTCGCCGCCACCGTCGGCGCGGGGGAAGCGCACGGCGTGGTACGCGCCCGCGATCTCCCGGTCTTCGAGCTCGGCTTGCGCGACCGCCGTACGGAAGTCGACGTCCCAGAGCGTGGGGGCCTCGGCTTGATACGCCTCCCCGCGCGCGAGGTTGCGGAGGAAGGCCCGTTGCGCGACCCGCTGCGCGTTCTCGTCGATCGTCGCGTACGTCATCGACCAGTCGACCGACAGGCCGGCGCGCCGCCAGAGCTCCTCGAACACGGTCTCGTCCTCGGCGGTGAGGCCGTGGCACAACTCCACGAAGTTCCGCCGGGAGATGGCGATCGGGCGGTCGGCGGGCTTCGCCGGGGGCACGAACGACTCGTCGTAGCCAAGCGACGGGTCGCAACGGACCCCGTAGTAGTTCTGCACCCGACGCTCGGTGGGCAGGCCGTTGTCGTCCCATCCCATGGGGTAGAAGACCTCGTCGCCGCGCATGCGCCGGAAGCGGGCGACGCTGTCGGTCTGCACGTAGCCGAACACCGACCCCATGTGGAGCGAGCCGCTCACCGTGGGGGGCGGGGTGTCGATCGAATACACCTCGTCGCGGCACTTCGATCGGTCGAAACGGTAGATGGAGTCGGTCTCCCACTGCGCCGACCATCGCGCTTCGAGCCCGTCGAGGCTGGGCTTCTCCGGAGTGCGGGGCATGGCGTCAGTCTACGGAGAGGGCCCGCTCCTCCTCGGCCCGCATCGCCGAGTTCTGACAGACAGCTCAGGCGGAGCGGCGCGTGGCTTCGTCGGTGGTGACGAGCGTGGGGTGGACCTTGTCCAGCACAACGCTCCGGTCGATCACGCACCGGCTCACGTCGTCACGACTGGGCAGGTCGTACATCACCTCGAGGAGCACCTCTTCGAGGATGGCGCGCAGACCACGGGCACCGGTCGCCCGTTTCAACGCCTCCTCGCCGACCGCCTCGAGCGCGTCATCCGTGAACACGAGGTCGACATCGTCGAAGTGGAAGAACTTCTGGTACTGCTTCAGCAGTGCGTTCTTCGGCTCGACCAAGATGCGGATCAGCGCCTCCTTGTCGAGGCTGTGCACTGCGCTGATCACGGGCAGTCGCCCGACGAACTCGGGGATGAGGCCGAACTTCAGGAGGTCTTCGGGCAGGACCGACGTGAGGATGGCGCCGAGATCCTTGTCGGCAGCTCGGCGCACGTCGGCGCCGAACCCGACGCCCTGGTTGCCGGTGCGGCTCTCGATGATCCGTTCGATGCCCGCGAACGCGCCGCCGCAGATGAAGAGGATGTTCGTGGTGTCGATGTGGATGAATTCCTGGTGGGGGTGCTTGCGTCCCCCCTGCGGCGGCACCGAGGCCGTCGTGCCCTCGAGGATCTTGAGCAACGCCTGCTGCACGCCTTCGCCCGAGACGTCGCGCGTGATCGACGGGTTCTCGGCCTTGCGCGCGATCTTGTCGATCTCGTCGATGTAGATGATGCCGGTCTCAGCCTTCTTCACGTCGTAGTCGGCGGCCTGGATCAGCTTCAGCAGGATGTTCTCGACGTCTTCGCCGACGTATCCGGCTTCGGTGAGCGCGGTAGCGTCCGCGATGGCGAAGGGCACTTTGAGCAGGCGCGCCAGCGTCTGTGCGAGGAGGGTCTTGCCGCAACCGGTCGGGCCGATCAGGAGGATGTTCGACTTCTGGAGCTCGACCTCGGGATCGCCGTACGCGCCCGCCTGCACGCGCTTGTAGTGGTTGTACACCGCGACGGACAGGATCTTCTTCGCCTGGTCCTGGCCGATCACGTAGCCGTTCAGGTAGTCGTAGATCTCACGAGGCTTGGGGAGCTCGTCGAACTTCACCTCGGAGCCCTGAGAGAGCTCCTCCTCGATGATCTCGTTGCAGAGGTCGATGCACTCGTCGCAGATGTAGACGCCGGGCCCGGCGATGAGCTTCTTGACCTGCTTCTGGCTCTTCCCACAGAACGAGCACTTCAGCAGGTCGCCCCCGTCCCCGAACTTGGCCACGACGCCCCCCTTCGTTCCGATCGCTCGTTGTCGTGCGAGCTCAGCTCACGCCGGCCGGCACGCCGATGGACGCCAGCTCGCGACTCGTCAGGATCTCGTCGACGATCCCGTAGTCCTTCGCCTCGACCGCGCTCATGATGAAGTCGCGGTCGGTGTCGGTCGCGACCTTCTCGACCGACTGCCCAGTGTGGTGTGCCAGGAGCTGGTCGAGCGTCTCGCGCATGCGGACGATCTCCTTCGCCTGGATCTCGATGTCAACGGCCTGTCCCGAAGCGCCGCCGTGCGGCTGGTGGATCAGGACGCGTGAGTGCGGGAGCACGAACCGCTTCCCCGGCGCGCCGGCCGCGAGCAGCACGGCCGCGGCGGACGCGGCCTGCCCGATGCACAGCGTCGAAACTTCGGGCTTGATGTACTGCATCGTGTCGTAGATGGCGAACAGGCCCGTGATCTCACCGCCGGGCGAGTTGATGTAGATCGAGATGTCCTTCTCGGGATCCTCGCTCTCGAGGAAGATGAGCTGCGCCATGAGCAGGTTGGCGACCGTGTCGTCGATCGGCGTCCCGAGGAAGATGATGCGCTCCTTGAGCAGCCGCGAGTAGAGGTCGAATGCCCGCTCACCCCGATTCGTCTGCTCGACGACCGTGGGGACGAGGTAGTTGCGAATGGGCTCGCTCACGACTCGGGCTCCTCTTGGGACGATGCTTCGGTTGTCATGGATTCGTCGCCGGTGTCAGCGGCGTCGTTGTTGTCGAGTGCTTCTTCGGAGGTCTCGGGAGGCGTCAGGTCGACCGGGTTGCCTTCCTCGTCGACGACGGTGGCCCGCTCCACCAACAGTTCGAGGGCCTTGCCTCTGGCGATGTCCGAGCGTACCGCCTCCAGCGCGCCCTGCCGTTCGAGATCGCGGCGAACCTTGGCGGGCTTCTCTTCCATTCGCTCCGCCAGTCGACCGATCTCGACGTCGAGCTCTTCGTCGGTAGCGGCGATCGCTTCCTGCTCGATGACCGCACGCAGGGCGAGGTCGGCGCGCACGGCACGCGACGCGGTCTCGCGCAGCGTGGCGAGGAACTCCTCCTGGTCCTGGCCGGTCGCGGCAAGGTACTGCGGGATGGTGATCTGCATCCCTTGCGCCTCGAGCCGGTGGGCCATGTCGTGCAGGCGGCGTTCCATCTCTTGCTCCACGAGCGTCTCGGGAAGCTCGATCGTCACCAAGTCCGCGGCCGCGTCGGCGATTTTGTCACGCGTGGCCATCTGCGTCTCGACCCGCGCGTAGAGCTCGAGTCGCTTGCGCAAGTCGGCGCGGAGCGCGTCGAGCGTGTCGAACTCGCTGACCTCGCTCACCCAGTCGTCGGTGGGCTCGGGCAGCACCCGCTTCTTCGTCTCCTTCACGAGCACGCGGAACGACGCCCCGCGCTCGGCTAGCTCCCCGAAACGTTCGGGCAGCGTGGCGGTGAACTCGACGATGTCGCCCGGACGCTTCCCGTGCAGCGCAGGGTCGAGCTCGTCGACGACGCCCGCCGAGCCCACCGAGTAGAGGTAGTCGGTGGCCGAGAGCCCATCGACCGCCTCGCCGTCGATGCTCCCGGAGACGTCGATCTCGGTGTAGTCGCCGTCAGTGAGCGGCGCGTCGGAGTCTTCGAGGTCGGCGAAGCGCTCCCGCAGCCGATCGACCTGTGCGGTCACCACATCGTCGGCGACGGCCGGGCTCGGGACCTCCACGCGCAGGCCCTCGTAGCCGTCGACGGTGACCTGGGGACGCACCTCGACCACGGCGTCGAACTCGACGTCGCCGTCTTCCTCGCCCGCGGTGATGTCGATCTCGGGCGGCGCGATCACGTCGACCGCCTCGGCGACCACGGCGTCGGCGTAGTAGCCGGGGAGCGAGTCCCGCAGCGCCTGCTCGCGCGCGATCTCGCTGCCGAGGCGCGCCTCGAGCAGGCGCCGCGGCGCTTTGCCCGGACGGAATCCTGCGACCTTCACCTCGTGGGCGAGCTTGCGGAACGCGGCATCGATGGCGTGCTCGAAGTCGTCGGCCGGAACGGCAACGTGGAGTTTGACCTTGTTGCCCTCGAGCGGCTCGACGGACGTGGTGAGTGCCATGGGGCTCGGCAGTCTACCCGTGGCCCCGTCGACCTCCGACACCTCGAATCGAACGGTCGGTCACGCGCCGCGCCCTACCATGCGAAACCACCGGGGAGTGGCGCAGCTTGGCAGCGCGCCTGCTTTGGGAGCAGGAGGCCGGGGGTTCAAGTCCCCCCTCCCCGACTGCGTGCGACCGTGCCGCCGCATCCCGAGCATGCGTGAGTTCATGTAGGTATATCCGCCACAACTCACGCATGTTCGGGGCAGGGACCTGCCCTACGCTGTGGCGCTCCGCGGGTGTAGCTCAATGGCAGAGTCCCAGCCTTCCAAGCTGGTCATGCGGGTTCGATTCCCGTCACCCGCTCCACCCGATCGCCGGTACCGGTGAGCACAACCGCGCGTACGTCGTCGTCGGACGCGCCCTCGCGAAAGGCGCGGCCGAATTCGTCCATCATCTCAGGACCGCCCGCAATCCCTCCGACCGTTCGACGCGGTACCCGCACGAGCTGGTGCGAGCAACCTGCTGCGTATGATGCGAGCCGTGTTCGGATGGCAGATGCACGAGCTCGGGGAGCCGGTGTCGGTCATGCGATGGCAGGAGATCCCCGAGCCCGTCCCGGGACGCGGGGAGCTCGTCGTCGACGTGGCCGCCGCCGGTCTCAACTTCGCCGACCTCTTGCGATGCCGCGGTGGCTACCAGGTCAAGCCGGACCTTCCGTTCACGCCGGGCGCCGAGTTCGCAGGGACCGTCTCGGCCGTCGGGCCCGACGTCGACCTGCCTCTCGGTACCCGTGTCGCCGTGGCGCAGATGATCGGCGGCCTCGCCACGCGGGCGCTCACCACGGCCGACCGCGTGCACGTGCTGCCCGAGAAGATGGGCTTCGAGACCGGCGCGGCCTTGTACGTGACGTACCGGACCGGTCACGTCGCGCTCTTCCGGCGTGCCCGGCTGTGCGAAGGCGAGACCCTGCTGGTTCACGCCGGTGCCGGTGGCGTGGGATCCGCCGCCATCCAGCTGGGGAAGGCAAGGGGTGCGCGCGTGATCGCGACGGCGGGAGGGCCCGAGAAGGCGCAGATCTGCCGCGACCTCGGCGCCGACCTCGCGATCGACTACCGCACCGACGACTTCGTCGCCGCCGTGAAGGACGCGACCGAGGGGCGCGGCGCGAACGTGATATACGACCCGGTCGGCGGCGACGTGTTCGACGGTTCGCGCCGGTGCGTCGCATTCGAAGGTCGGATCGTGGTGATCGGGTTCACGAGCGGGCGCATCCCCGAGCTGCCCGTCAACCACGCCCTGGTGAAGAACTACGACGTGATCGGCTTCAACATCGGGACGTACGCGTCGGATGATCCTGCGCTGATGGAAGCGGTCCACTGCGAGCTCGACGCCATGCATGCTCGCGGGCTGCTCACGCCGCTCATCGGCACGGTCGCGCCGTTCTCCGAGGCGCCCGCCGCGATCGCCGCCCTCGGCGACCGGTCGACCGTCGGCAAGATCGTCTGCGTTCCCTGACGGGTGCGCCGAACGCCCGCCTCCACCTGGCTACCCTCGAAGGCCTGCGCCCGTAGCTCAGACGGATAGAGCAGCGGACTTCTAATCCGCGGGTCGGGGGTTCGAATCCTCCCGGGCGCGCCGACAGGAGCGCCATTCGGCTCCGGCGCGTTGCGGGTAGGCCGGTACAGTGCTTGGGCCCGCGGGCAGGCACCGCCTGCCTTCGGGTTTCGTGGTGGCCGTAGCTCAGTTGGTTAGAGCGCCGGGTTGTGGTCCCGGAGGTCGGGGGTTCGAATCCCCTCGGTCACCCCACGCGCGCGGCGCAGGCACGAGCCTGCGCCGCGCCCGCACCGTCGTGCAGGCAGTCACGATTGCTTGCGGAGGACGCTCCCCAGCGCGTCGCCGAGCGAGCGATGCCGGAATTCGTAACCGCTCGATTCGAGCGCCGCGGGCAACACCCGCTGGCCGTCGAGAAGCAGGTGCCGTACGAGCTCCTCGCCGTAGACGACCTTCAGCGGGAGGAGCGGGGTCGGCAGGACGGTCGGGCGGTGCAACACCGTGCCCAGCGTGCGGGTGAACTCGCGGTTCGTGACGGGGTTCGGCGCGGTGAGGTTGACCGGGCCCTGGGTGGTGTCAGCACCGAGCAGGTGCACGATCGCGCTGACCTCGTCGGCCAATGAGATCCAACTCATGTACTGATCACCCGAGCCGAGGCGGCCGCCGATCCCGAGCTTGAACGGGAGCAGCAACCGTTGGAGCACTCCCCCGTCCGCCGCAAGGACGATGCCGGTCCGGATGTTGACCACGCGGATTCCCGCCTCGCGCGCGGGATCACAGGCGGCCTCCCACTGCACGCAGACGTCCGCGGTGAAGTCGTCGCCGGGCCCGGACTCCTCGGTGACGATCGCGTCGCCGCGATTGCCGTAGTAGCCCACCGCGCTCGCGGAGACGAGGACGCGGGGCTTGGGGTCGAGCGCCGCGATCGTGGACGCGACGAGTGCTGTGCCCTGGGTTCGGCTCTCGAGGATGAGGCGCTTCCGGTCTTCGGTCCAGCGACGATCGCCGATGCCCGCGCCCGCGAGATGCACCACCGCATCGACCCCGACGAGCGCGGCCGCGTCGAGCGCCCCGGCGGACGGATCCCAGCGGACGTCGTCGGCACCCTCGGGCCGGCCGCGCACGAGCCGGCGGATGCGGTGGCCGTCGGCCCGCAGCGCCCGCACGAGGCTCGTCCCCACGAGACCATGGGCTCCGGTCACGAGCACGTCCACGACGTCTCCTCCCGACGGGAACGGCTGCAAGGGCCCGCAGGCCGTTCGTTTAGGATGCCTCTCCCGAGCGCCCCTAGCTCAATTGGTCAGAGCAAGTGACTCTTAATCACTAGGTTCCGGGTTCGAGTCCCGGGGGGCGTACTCCGCGCAGCTTTCCGTCGGCCGGAACGCTATTCGTACGGCGAGCGGCGTGCCGCGGCGGGCACATCGAGCGCAGCGCTAGACGAGCGCTCTCACCTTGCGGGCCTCTTCACCCTTGCGGCCGGGCCCGAGCTCGAACTCGACCCGCTGGCCCTCCAAGAGCCGCTTGGAGCCTTCGATCTCGGAGTAGTGCACGAACAGGTCGGCCGCGCCCCGCCGCTCGATGAAGCCGAACCCCCGGCGTGAGTCGAACCACTTGATGGTGCCGGTGGGCGAGTCTCCTGCGTGCGACCGCGTCGATGCCGCGGCCGGTGCATCCGGCGCGGACTGTGCAGCCAAGGGCCGGGGCCGGGCCCGCACCGAGTCGGGCGTGAGCGTTCCGAGCGCGGCACGGTCGACCGACGCGATGCCCTGCGGCAATCCCAAGGATCGTTGCATCCGCTTCGCGTCGCGCTCCTGGTCACGGCTGATCAGGGAGATGACGGTTCCGGCGGCGCCGGCGCGGGCGGTGCGGCCGGAACGATGCGTGTAGTCCTTCGCGTCGTGCGGCGGATCGAAGTGGACCACGCAGGCGACGTCGTCGACGTGGATCCCCCGCGCCGCGACGTCGGTCGCGATCATCGCGTCGACGCGCCCGTCCGAGAATGCCGCGAGCGCTCGTTCCCGTTGACCTTGCGAGCGATTGCCGTGGATGGCCTGGGCGCGCACCCCGATGCGCTCGAGCTTCTTCGTGAGCTGGTCCGTCCCGCGCTTGGTCTTGCAGAAGACGATCGTGGGCCCGGCGAGCTTCACGACGTCGGCACACAACTGCACCCGTGCCTCGCGCTCGACCCGCCAGAACAGGTGGGATGCCCGCGAAGGCTGCTCGGGGTCTTCGGGGAGCACATGGCGAACCGGGTCGCGCTGGTACCGGCGAATCAGGGCGTCGACCGCACCGTCGAGCGTCGCCGAGAAGAGCAGCGTCTGGCGCGTCGCGGGCGTGAGGTCGAGCAGGCGCTGGACCGCGGGAAGGAAGCCCATGTCGGCCATGCGGTCGGCCTCGTCGACAACGACGACCTCGACCGCGTCGAGGCGCACTTCCCCCCGCTCCAGCAGGTCGGTGAGGCGTCCCGGGCACGCCACCACGACGTCGACCCCTTTGCGCAGCGCTTTGAGCTGCGGTCCGAAGCCCGCACCCCCATACACCGCCGCGACGCGCAGCTTCCGCCCGTGCCCCAGCCAGTCGAGCTCGGCGCACACCTGGGCGGCGAGCTCTCGGGTCGGCACGAGCACGAGACCGCGCGGGTGCTTCGGCGCCGCCCGTCCGATGCGGGCGACAAGCGGGATCCCGAACGCGAGCGTCTTGCCCGATCCGGTGGGGGCGCGGCCGCTCAGGTCGCGGCCCGAGCAGCCGTCGGCCAGCGTCAGGGTCTGGATCGCGAAGGGTCGTTCCACGCCGCGCGCGCGCAGCGTCGAGACGAGGTCGGCCGGCACGCCGAGGTCGGCGAACGAGGATGGCATGTGAGGGAACTCCAGTGGTCGTGCCGCCCGCGGGAGGCGAAGGCGGCGAGAAAACAGGTCGCTTCAGGGTGAACGAACCCCAAGGAGCTGACCCGGACCACCGTGAAGTGTGGCGACGGAGCGGCGAGAGCACGCATACCCGTTCGAACCCACAGCCTGAGCGGCGCGATTCGACGAGTGCATCGTACCAGTCGGCGCGGACCCAACGCAGCATGGGAGATGCGGAACGCTCGCCGGGCGCGAGCCCGACGAGCGTTCCGACGAAGTACAGGTGTTGTCGCGCCTAGATCGGGCGAACGTTCTGTGCTTCCTCGCCCTTCCGGCCGGGACCCACGTCGAACTCGACGCGCTGGCCTTCGGTGAGGCTCTTGTAGCCGTCCATCTGGATCGCGGAGAAGTGGACGAAGACGTCGTCACCGTCCTCACGGCTGATGAAACCGTAACCCTTCTCGGCGTTGAAGAATTTCACTGTGCCTTGTGCCAACTCTTTTCCTTTGCTGCCCGGGTCCGCCCGATTGGCGCAATCCTGGTCGGCGCGAGTGTAGGAGATCGGTCGTCGATGCGGGCACAGCGGTACGATCCGACGAGTCGCCGGAACGGGAGTAGAGCGATGGAACGACTCATCTTCGAGGAGGAGCACGAGCTGTTCCGGGAGAGCTTCCGCCGTTTCCTCGCTGACGAGGTGGTCCCCCACCACGACGCGTGGGAGCACGCCAAACAGGTCGACCGGGACCTGTACACCAAGGCCGGCAAGCTCGGCTTCCTCGGAATCGACGTTCCCGAAGAGTTCGGCGGCGGGGGTGTGGCCGACTTTCGCTACAACCAGATCATGGTGGAAGAGATCCAGTACGCGGGCGTGAGCTCGTCGGGTCTGGGTCTCTCGCTCCACAACGACATCTGCGTGCCCTACTTCTTGCACGTCACCACCGATGAGCAGAAACGACGCTGGCTCCCCGGCATCTGCTCGGGTGAGCTCATCACCGCGGTCGCGATGACGGAGCCCGGCATCGGTTCCGACCTCGCAGGCATGAGCACGAGCGCGATCCGCGATGGTGACCACTACGTCGTCAACGGGTCGAAGACATTCATCAGCAACGGGCAGATCGGCGACCTCTTCATCACCGCGGTCAAGACCGACCCGTCGGAGCGCCACCGAGGCATGTCGCTGCTCGTCATCGAAGGTGGTACCGAGGGATTTGAGCGGGGCCGCAACCTCGACAAGCTCGGGCTCCACGCACAGGACACGTCGGAGCTGTTCTTCGACGACGTGCGGGTCCCGGTCGAGAACCTCTTTGGCGAGGAAGGACACGGGTTCAACTACCTCGTGACCAACCTGCCGCGCGAACGCCTGTCGATCGCGACGGCGGGCGTGGCCGCCGCCCGGGCCGCGTTCGACTGGACGCTCGAATACTGCAAGGAGCGCACCGCCTTCGGCAAGCCGCTCACCGCGTTCCAGAACACCAAGTTCAGGCTCGCTGAGCTCGCCACGGAGATCGAGATCGGCCAGACCTTCGTGGACCGGTGCGTCACCGCGCTCAACGACGGCACGCTGACCTCCGAAGAGGCTGCCATGGCGAAGTGGTGGTGCACCGAGCTCCAGGGCCGGGCCACCGACATCGGCGTCCAACTGCACGGCGGCTACGGCTACATGACCGAGTACCCCATCACGAAGGCCTACGCCGACGCCCGGGTCACACGCATCTACGGCGGCACGACCGAGATCATGAAGGAAGTCATCGGGCGCTCGCTGCTCTGACGCGCCCGTCAGTGGTCGTGCTCCTCGCCCGCTTCGGCCTTCACCACCTTCAGGACCGGGGCCGGGAAGTCGGGTTCGGGCGCGCCCTTCGGCTGGGGTTCGATCCAGCGGACGACCTCACCGTCGCTGTAGGTCTGCAACGCCTTGAACACGAGCTTCCCGGGCTTCTTCGGGAATGGACCCGCCGACACCGTAAAGAGGTCGAACTGACCTGGTCGCAATCCGCCGGCGGTGGCGGTCCACACGACGTGGAGCACCGGGCCCCCGACGTCCTGCTCGACGGCGATGTCCCAGCCCGACTTCGGCTGCACGCTGACCGACAGGATCGGCTTCTTCGTCGGGAACTCAACGTCGACCCGCACGCTGTTGGCAGTGTCGCTCTCGTTGGGCACCGAGAAGCTGAAGATCCCGTACCCTCCGGCCTCGACGGCCGCCGGTTGGATCTCCACGTGCGCCAGGACGGGCGCGGCCGACAACATCAGCGTGCCCGTCATCACCGCCAAGACGACGATGGCGCGGCGAAGGGTCCGAATGTCCACGTGCTCACCTTTCCCGAGTGGTCGATGTGGTGCATCAGTCGCTCCTCGGCGCCGGTTGGTTCCCACGCTCGCGCCCGAATCGACTGGAATGAGCGGCATGGCGGATCACCGACGCGTGCCGATGTCGCCCGAGCACTACGACGACCAGTGGCGGACACTGGCCGAATCGGGCCAGAACGTGCACGGGGAGGCAGACCTCGTCGAAGCCCTCGTGCGAGAACGGGCGGACGCGGACCGGCTGTCGGCCCGGCCGCGCGTGCTCGACGCAGGGTGCGGCACGGGGCGCGTCGCGATCGAGCTCGACGCGCGGGGGTTCGAGGTGGTGGGGGTCGACGTCGACGAGCAGCTCGTGGACGCCGCCCGCGCCAAGGCACCGCACGTCTCGTGGCTCACGGCGGACCTCGCGACGCTGACCGGCGACGCGCTCCCGAGCGTCGGGCAGAACGGCTTCGACGCCATCGTCCTCGCCGGCAACGTGATGATCTTCGTCGGGCGAGGCACCGAGGGCGCCGTCGTCGAACACCTCGCCGCGCTGCTCGCGCCCGGTGGGCTCCTCATCGCGGGCTTCCAGCTCGCGCCGGGGCGGATCAGCTTCGACGAGTACGAGAACTTCGTCCGAAGCGCCGGCCTCACGCCGAGGGAACGCTGGTCGACTTGGGACCGTGCACCCTTCGTTCCCTCAGCCGGCTACGTGGTCGCGGTCGCCGGCTCGAATCGGTAGCCCATCCCAGGCTCGGTGAGGAAGTACCGCGGCCGGCTCGGCTGCGGCTCGAGCTTCCGGCGAACGTTGGCCATGTGGACTCGGAGGTACGCGGTCTCGTCGTGGTACTCGGGACCCCACACCTCCTGGAGGAGCTGGCGCTGTGACACGAGCTTGCCCGGGCTGCGCACCAAGACCTCGACGAGGTGCCACTCGGTCGGTGTCAGCCGGATCTCGTCGCCGTCGCGACGCGCGCGCTTGGCCGAGAGATCGATGACGAAGTCGGGCGTCTCGACGACGGCGTCCTCTTCCGCCGGAGTCGCGCGCCGCAGCGACGCGCGCAGCCGAGCCATGAGCTCGTCCATGCCGAACGGCTTGGTCACGTAGTCGTCGGCGCCCGCGTCGAGCGCCGCCACCTTGTCGGACTCCGACTCCCGGACGGACAGAACGACGATCGGCACAGTGCTCCAACCGCGCAGGCCGCGAATCACGTCGACCCCGTCGATCCCGGGCAGGCCCAGGTCGAGCACGACGACGTCGGGATGGTGGCGCGCCGCGAGCTCGAGCGCGCGTTCACCGTCCGGCGCGGTGTCGACCTCGTATCCGCGCGCCCGGAGATTGATGGCGAGGGCCCGCAGGATCTGCGGCTCGTCGTCGACGACCAACACGCGGCTCATGGGTCCCCCGAGTCCAGGCTGATCACCATGGTGACACCGCCGCCCGGCGTGTCCTCGACCGCGATCTCACCGCCCATCGCCTCGACGAATCCCCTCGCGACGGCCAGCCCCAAGCCGACCCCCCCACCGTTCGAGCTGTCGCCGAGACGCTGGAACGGACGGAACACCGCGTCGCGCTGGTCCGGTGGGATCCCCGGACCCTGATCGACGACCCGCAGGTCGACGGAGACACCCGTCGCGCAGGCTTCGACGCGCACGGGCGTGCCATCGGGCGACCAGGCGAGCGCGTTCTCGACGACGTTCGCGATGACTCGCTCGAGGAGCGCAGCGTCCGCCCGCACCTGTGGCAACGTCTCGGGCACGTCGACGACGACGCGCGCCGCGTCGGCGACGCCGGCGACGGCGGCCGGCACCACCTCGTCGAGCCCGACGGCGCGCATGGCCAACTGGAGCGCACCGGCCTGGAGCCGGCTCATGTCGAGCAGGTTGCCGATCAGGTGGTTGAGCCGATCTGCCCCCTCGTCGATGGTCTCGAGCAGCTCTTCCGTAGCACTCGGCGTGAAGTCGACGTCCCGTTGGAGCAAGCTCGTGACCGACGCCTTGATCGAGGCAAGCGGTGTGCGGAGGTCGTGCGACACCGCCGCGAGCAGCGCGGTGCGCAGCTCGTTGGCGGCCGCGAGGCCTTCCGCGCGCTCGGCGCCGGCGCGCAGCTCCTGCTGCTGGAGCGCCACGGCCACCTGCCCCGCATACGCACGAAGCACGTCGAGGTCGCCGTCGCCGTGGGCGCCGCCCCGGACAGCGAGCAGTGTTTCCCCGTGCAAGACCAGCGTCACGTCCGCCTCGTCAGGGGTCGTGGGGGCCGAGTCGCCGACCGCGCACTCCACTGCCCACAAGGCCCCATCTGTCCCCCCCGGGGCGAGCACCGAGACGCCATCGGCGTCGAATGCCGCGCGAATCTGTGCGACGAGCTGCGGGAGCGGGTCGGCCGACACCGTGAGGGCGCCGCTCAGCGCGGCGAGCGTCTCGGCCTCGGCCCGGGCGCGGGCGGCCTCGGCCGCGCGGCGCGACGCCGCCGCCACCAGCAGGCTCACCACGCTGGCGGTGACCAGGAAGATCACCAGCGCCAGCAGGTTCTCACCTTCTTCGACCGTGAACCGGTGATATGGCGGCGTGAAGTAGTAGTTGGCGAACAGGAACCCGCTGACTGCGCACACGATCGCGGGCGCGAACCCGCCCAGTGCGCCGACGATGACGACGACGAGCAGGAGCACCAGCAGGTCGCTCGGCAGCGCCAGCGCGTCCCGCATCTGGGCGAGCACGAGGGTCACGAGGGGCGGGCCCACGATTGCAAGCGTCCAAGCGAGCACCAGCCGGCGACGCGACACCGACACGACCGGACGCGGCACGTGGACACGCTCGGTCGGCAACGCGTCGGCGACCGACGAGATCACGTGCACGTCGATCGGTCCCGACGCACGGATCACGTCGTTGATCACCGAGCCACGGACGAGATGCGTCCAGCGCGACTGGCGGCTCGCACCGAGCACGATCTGCGTCGCGTTCTGTTCGTGGGCAAACTGCACCAGCACCGCCCCGACATCCGCGCCGCCCAGCTCCTGGTACCTGCCGCCCAACTCCTGGAGCAACGTCCGCTGAGCGACGAGCGCCTCGGCGGGCGATCCGCGCAGCCCGTCGGACGGGCGGACGTACACGCCGAGGAGCTCGGCGTGGGTGCGTGCGGTCATGCGCGCCGCCCGGCGGATGACGTCGTCGCCACCGGGAGCACCGGTGATCGCCACCACGACGCGTTCGCGCGTTTCCCACTGGCGCTCGATGCCGTGCGCCTCGCGATATGCCTCGAGCGCCTCGTCGACGCGGTCGGCGACCCACATGAGCGCGAGCTCGCGCAGGGCACCCAAGTTGCCCTCGCGGAAGTAGTTCGCGAGCGACGCGTCGACCTTCTCGGGAGGGTAGATGTTGCCGTGCGCCATCCGACGGCGGAGAGCCTGCGGCGTCATGTCGACGATCTCGATCTGATCCGCCGCTCGCACGACCGCGTCGGGAATCGTCTCGCGTTGTTTGACGCCGGTGATCTGCTCGACGACGTCGTTCATCGACTCGAGGTGCTGGACGTTCACCGTCGAGATCACGTCGATCCCGGCGGCGAGGATCTCCTCCACGTCCGCCCAACGCTTCTCGTTGCGCGAGCCCGGCACGTTGGTGTGCGCGAGCTCGTCGACGAGGGCCACCGCGGGATCGCGCGCGATGATCGCTTCGGCGTCCATCTCCTCGAAGCGGGCACCCCGGTAGTGAACCTCGCGTCGCGGAACCACCTCGAGGTCACGAAGCTGCGCGGCCGTGTTGGCTCGACCATGCGTCTCCACGAAGCCGACCACGACGTCGGTCCCGCGCTGCGCTCGCCGCCAGCCCTCGTTCAACATCGCGAAGGTCTTGCCGACGCCCGGCGCCGCTCCCAAGTAGATGCGAAGGTTGCCGCGGGCCATGGCTCGATCCTACGAGTGTGCGCACATGGCGCTACTGCCTCGCGCGCCCGAGGGCGTCGAGGGCCAGGTTGAGCTCGAGCACATTGACCCCCGGTTCGCCGAGAATTCCGAGCGCACGCCCGGCCGTGTTGTCGTCGATCAGGTCGAGCACCCGTCGCCGGCTGAGACCACGCTCGTCGGCCACGCGAGCTGCCTGCAGGCGGGCGTTCGCCACCGAGATGTGCGGGTCGAGCCCCGATCCGGACGCGGTGACGGCGTCGACCGGCACCGCGGCGCTCGCGTCGAGCCCGTTGAGCTCGCGATAATCGCGGGCGCGTTGCCGCACGAGCTTCAACAGGTCCGGATTGCTGGGGCCGAGGTTGGAGCCGCTGGACACGGTCGGGTCGTATCCCGATGCTGAACCCGACAGGCCGGCTGCAGCCGACGGGCGAGACTGGAAGTACTGCGGGAGCGCGCGACCCTTCTTGTCGACGAAGGCCTGTCCGATGAGCGACGAGCCGACCTTCCGTCCGTCGACCTCGATGATCGAGCCGTCGGCCTTACCGGGGAACACCACCTGTCCGATGCCCGTGACCACGAGGGGAAACACCAGTCCGAGCAGCACCGTGAAGACCAGCATGGAGATGATCGCGGGGATGAACTGTCGCCTCATCACTTCACCCCCAACGCGGTGACCACGATGTCGATGAGCTTGATCCCGATGAACGGTGCGAAAACTCCCCCGAGCCCGTAGATCAGGAGATTGCGGCGGAGCAGCTGGGCGGCTCCGGTCGGGATGAACTTCACTCCCCGTAGCGCGAGTGGGATCAGGCCCACGATGATCAGCGCGTTGAAGATGACAGCCGAGAGGATTGCCGATCGCGGCGTTTGCAGATCCATCACGTTGAGGTCGTTGAGGACGCTCACGCTCGCGAAACCGGCGAACATCGCGGGAATGATGGCGAAGTACTTGGCGACGTCGTTGGCGATGGAGAACGTCGTGAGTGAACCTCGTGTGATGAGGAGCTGCTTGCCGATCTCGACGATGTCGATGAGCTTCGTGGGATCCGAATCGAGGTCGACCATGTTGCCGGCCTCTTTCGCCGCCTGGGTTCCGGAGTTCATCGCGACACCGACGTCGGCTTGCGCGAGGGCGGGCGCATCGTTGGTGCCGTCGCCCGTCATCGCCACGAGGTTCCCGCCCCGCTGCTCGCGCTTGATCAACTCCATCTTGTCCTCGGGAGTCGCCTCGGCGAGGAAGTCGTCGACACCGGCCTCCTGGGCAATGACGGACGCGGTGCGCGGGTTGTCGCCGGTGATCATCACCGTTCGAATCCCCATGCGGCGCAGATCGGCGAACCGCTCCGAGATTCCCGGCTTCACGATGTCCTTCAGGTAGATCACACCGAGCGCCCGCGGAGGGTGGGGGGAACCCTCCGCGACGCCCGCCTCGGCCACGACGAGCGGCGTGCCACCCTGGGCCGCGATCGCGTCGACCGCTTCACCGAGCTCGGCGGTCACCGAGCCCCCCTGCTCCTCCACCCACCGCCGGACGGAGTCCGCCGCTCCCTTGCGCACCGAGCGACCACCGACTTCGACACCGCTCATCCGGGTCTGCGCGGTGAATGCGATGAGCTCGGCACCGACGAGCTCGCGCTCGCGCAGGCCGTAGCGTTCTTTCGCCAGCACCACGATGGAACGCCCTTCGGGGGTCTCGTCGGCGAGGCTCGAGAGCTGGGCCGCGTCGGCCAGCTCGCGCTCGTCGACACCCGAGAGCGGGAGGAACGCGTCCGCCTGCCGATTGCCGAACGTGATGGTGCCGGTCTTGTCGAGGAGCAGGGTGGCGCAGTCCCCCGCCGCCTCGACGGCCCGCCCACTCATGGCGAGCACGTTGCGCCGGACCAGGCGGTCCATGCCCGCGATCCCGATGGCCGACAGGAGCGCGCCGATCGTGGTGGGGATCAAGCACACAAGCAGCGCCACCAGGATGACCACCGGCTGCTCGGCATCGGCGAACATCGCGAACGGCTGCAAGGTCACGGTGGCGAGCAGGAAGATGATCGTCAGGCCCGCGAGCAGGATGTTGAGCGCCACCTCGTTCGGCGTCTTCTGGCGCTCGGAGCCCTCCACGAGCGCGATCATCTGGTCGATGAACGTCTCGCCGGGGCGAGCGGTGATCCGCACGATGATCTGATCGGAGAGAACTCGCGTGCCGCCGGTGACGGCCGAGCGGTCGCCGCCCGACTCTCGGATCACCGGCGCGGACTCCCCGGTGATCGCCGACTCGTCGACGCTCGCGATCCCCTCGATGATCTCACCGTCGCTGGGGATCACTTCTCCCGCGCTCACGACCACCTCGTCGCTCAGCCGGAGCGCGGTGCTGGCGCAATCCTCGATCGCGCCGCCCGGCAGCCGACGGTGGGCAACCGTCTCCTCGCGGGTCTTGCGAAGCGCGTCGGCTTGCGCCTTGCCGCGGCCCTCGGCGATCGCCTCCGCGAAGTTCGCGAACAGCACGGTGAACCAGAGGAACAACGCGACCAGACCGGTGAAGACGTTTTCGTTCTTGGTGGAGCTGCTCAGATCCTTGAAGAACAACACGGTGGTCAGCACCGACCCGACGCCGACCACGAACATCACGGGATTCCGCATGAGGAGGCGCGGATGGAGCTTTCGGAAGCTGTCGCCGACCGCGCGCCGCACGATCTCCGGCTCGACCAACCGCTGGGTGTCTCGTGCCATGCCCCTGCTCCTACAGCTTCAATTGCTCGACGATCGGCCCCAGCGCGAGCGCCGGGAGGAACGTGAGGGCGCCGACGATGAAGATCACGCCGATCAGCAGGACGACGAAGAGAGGCGTGTTCGTCGGGAACGTGCCCGCCGACGGCGGCACGTGACGCTTCCGGCCGAGGGATCCGGCGATCGCGAGGGTCGGGATGATGAGGAAGAAGCGCCCGAACAGCATCGCGATGCCGAGGGTCGTGTTCATCCATCCCGTGTTGCCTGTCAGCCCGCCGAACGCCGAGCCGTTGTTGTTGCCCGCGGAGGTGAACGCGTACAGGAGCTCGCTGAACCCGTGCGCGCCCGGGTTGAAGATCGAGACGTTCAACACGGACTTCACGAACGTGGATCCGGCGACGAAGCCCAGGACGATCGCAGGCATCACGAGGATGTAGATCGCGACGAGCTTGACCTCAGGTGCCTGGATCTTCTTCCCCAGGTACTCCGGCGTCCGGCCGACCATGAGCCCGGCGATGAACACGGCCAGGATCGCGAAGACGAGGAGCCCGTTCATCCCGACGCCGACACCGCCCGGGCTGACCTCACCGAGCTTCATGTTGACCAGCGCCACCATGCCGCCCAACGGCGTCATGCTGTCGTGCATGCAGTTGACGGAACCGTTTGATGTACCCGTCGTCGACGCCGCCCAGAGGCCGCACGCCGCGGGCCCGAAGCGGGTCTCCTTGCCTTCCATGTTCCCGCCGGGGGACGAATCCGTGACGGTCTGGCTGACGCCCACCGTGTCGAGGCGCGGATTGCCGTCGGTCTCGAAGGAGATGGCCGCCAAGCTCGACCCCAGCCACAGGATCCCCATGACCGCGACGACCGCGTAGCCCTGCCGGCGGTCTTTCACCATGCGCCCGAACGTGAAGGCGAGCGCGAACGGCACGAGCAGGATCGCGTAGAGCTCGACGAAGTCGCTGAACTGGGTCGGGTTCGAGAATGGGTGCGCCGAGTTGACGTTGAAGAAGTCGCCGCCGTTCGTTCCGAGCTGCTTGATCGACTCCATGCTCGCGTTGGGACCGCCCGGGATCCTCTGGGTCGCGCCGGCCACCGTGTGGACCGTCGTGTAGCCGTGGTGGTTCTGGATCACGCCCGTCGCCAGGAGGACGATCGCGAAGACGAACGCGAGCGGGACGAGGATGCGGATCACCGTGCGCACGAGGTCGACCCAGAAGTTGCCGATCGTGCGCTGGCCGGCACGCGAGAGCCCGCGGATGAGGGCGACCATGACCGCCATGCCCGCGGCCGCGGACACGAACTGCTGGACCGTGAGCCCCAGCATCTGGGTGAAGTGACTCATCGTCGACTCGCCCGCGTAGTTCTGCCAGTTCGTGTTGGTCATGAAGCTGACCGCGGTGTTGAACGAGAGCGCGGGCGTCACGTTGGCGAGGTCGAGAGGATTCAAGGGAAGGGAGCCCTGCACCCGCTGGACGATGTAGACCAGCAGCACGCCGACGACGCTGAACGCGAGGAGCGACAGCGCGTAGACGTTCCACCGCTGCTCCCGATCGGGATCGATCCGGCACATTCGGTAGATCGCCCGCTCAACCGGGCCGAAGACGCGATCCACCCGAGACGTACCGCCTTCGTAGACCCCGGCCATGTACCGGCCGAGGAGCGGCGCGGTGACCGCGAGCAGCGCAACGAGCGCGACCAGTTGGGCCCACCCCGCGGCCGACATCAGAACCGTTCCGGGAAGAGCAGGGCAGCGAGCAGGTACACCGCCAGGAGCACTGCCAGCACGAGGCCCGCGATGTTCTCGCCGGTCATCTGACCCCGACTTCGGAGTGAGGCTCGTCGACCGACGTTTCGTCGGCACCGTCCGGGCCGATGATCCGGTCGCAGCCTCGGATCAGCAGCACGCAGCAGCCGAAGAACGCGGCCAGCGTGACGAGCACCAGGAGATCTGCCATGGTTCGGGCCTTCCGTCGGGCCATTCGTGACTCCCGACCGTTCTACGGCTCGACCGGCGCCCGGGGAAGGCTCTACACGCCTTCTTGACGCCGCCGCGCCAGGAATTGGCGGCGGGTCGACTCCCATTCACCGGGCAGCAGGCGTATACCGGAGGTGTGACGAGCGACGATCGCCAGGACTCCCGCGTGGTCCGCACCCGCGCCGAGGGCGCAGGCATCGCGCTCGGGTGTCTCGGTCCCCTCGTGGTGGCGGGCATTCTCGTCCCGTTCCGGGACAAGGCCGTCGTCGACACGAACGTCGCCCTCGTGCTCGTCGTGATCGTGATACTGGCGGCGATGGGGGGACGGCGCGCAGGGGTGGTCGGCGCGATCGTCTCCGCGATCACCTACGACTTCTTCTTCACCAAGCCGTACCAGTCGCTCAAGATCGACCGCGCCGCGGACATCGCCACCACCGTCCTGCTCCTCGTCATCGGCTTGATCGCCGCCGAGGTCACCGTCTTCGCGCGGCGGCACCGACGTTCCGCCGAGCACAGCCACGACGAGATCCTGCGGATGCACCGTGTGGCAGAGCTGGTGGCGAGCGGTGCGGGCGCTCCCGAGGTCGCCGCGGCCGTCGAACGCGAGCTGACCGAGCTCATGAGCCTGCGCGCATGCCGCTTCGAACAACCGCCGTTCCGCTCGGTGCTGCCGCAGCTCGGCCGCCGAGGCGGCGTCGAGTCGGGGACGCGGCGCTGGGTCAGCGGAGAGCTGACCCTTCCGCCCGGCGGGATGGAGATTCCCGTGCTCGCGCGCGGCGAGGTACGCGGTCGACTGGTGCTCGAACCCGGTGACGACGTGGGCGTCTCGATCGAGGAGCGGACGGTGGCGGTTGCGCTCTCCGACCAGCTCGGCGCGGCACTCGCCGCTGACGCCCCCGTCTGACGCGCGCTACGGATCGGGCCGACTCCCGAGGACGTGCTCGGCGATCACCACCAGGTCGACGTCGGCGCCACGGCGTGACGGCCCGCCGCTTCCGATCAGGCGGCGGACTTCTCCAAGATGTGCACACCGCACGACGAACCGAGCCCGATCACGTGGGCGAGGCCGACCTTCGCGCCTTCGATCTGGCGGTCGCCGGCCTCGCCGCGCAAGTGCGTGGTGATCTCGAAGACGCCCGCGACGCCGGTCATCGCGATCGGATGACCCTTGGAGAGCAGCCCACCCGACGCATTCACCGGGGTCGTCCCGTCGCGCCACGGCGCTCGCGAGTCGATGAACGCGCCCGCGCCGCCCGGCTCGCACAGTCCGAGGTTGTCGTAGTGGACGAGCTCCGCGGTCGCGAAGCAGTCGTGCAGCTCGACGAGGTCGAGCTCGTCGGGACCGATGCCCGCCGTCTCGTAGGCCTGCTTCGCAGCGTTGCGGGTGAGCGTGTTGATGTCGGGTTGCACATGACCACCCTCGGACCACGGGTCGGAGGTGAGCACCGACGCGCTGATCTTCACTGCCCGCCGGCGTTGCTCCGCTGAGAGCGTCTTCAGCTTCGACTCCGACACGAGCACCACCGCGGCGCCACCGTCGCCGGTCGGGCAGCACATCGGCAACGTGTTCGGGTACGAGATCACGCGCGCGTTCATGATCTCCTCCAACGAGAACGCCTTCTGGTACTGGGCGAGCGGGTTCAGCGTCGAGTGCGCGTGGTTCTTCTCCGCGATCTTGGCGAACTGCTCGAAGCCGACGCCGTCGTGCAGGTAGGCGTACTCCTGGCCCGCCTGCCCGAACACGGCCGGCATCGTCGCCGAGCCGAGGACGCCGTCGACCGGGAGCACCGCGCCGTACCGCCCCTCCGGCTCGAACACCTGGGGGCCGTCGCCCTCCTCGGCGAACTGGCCCAGGAGACCCATCTTGCCCATCTGCTCGGCGCCGACCGCGAGGCCCATGTCGGCCTCCCCCGCCTTGATCGCCAGGTGCACCGCGCGGTACCGCGGTGGCGCCCGTCGCGCACGCGTTCTGGACGTTGTAGATCGGGATGCCGGTCTGGCCGATCTGCTGGAGGAGCTGCTGGCCGATCGGCCGCCCGAGCCAGCGGCCCGCCCCGAGGACCTGCATGTCGAAGATCGTCGTGCCCGCGTCGTCGAGCGCGTCCATGGCCGCCTCAGCGGCGAGGTCGATGACGTCGCGCTCGGGGTATCTCCCAATCTTCGTCATCGAGGCACCGAGCACCCACACCGAGTCGCTCATGTCATGCACCTTCCACGCGGCCGGCCGAACCGGCAGGCTCGAAGCCGAACGCCAGGGCTTCCGTTCCCTCGTCGTCCGTCCCCGCGACAAACGTCGTCAGCTGCACCCTCATTCCCAGCGTGATCACGTCGGGATCGGGCTCGACGTTCACGATGTCGCACTTCACTTCTCCGCCGTCGTCGAGGTCGACCACCGACGACACGTACGGCACCTTCACCCCGGGCGCGGCCTGCTGGACGATCGTGAAGGATCGCACGACGCCGGTCGTACCGAGACGGCGCGCCCCGAACGTGCGGTTGGCACACCGGGCGCAGGCATTCCGCCGGTCGAAGTAGATCGCTCCGCACTTCGTGCACTCGTGCGCCTGGAGATAGGCGCCGCCGTCCTCGAGCACCAGGTAGTCCACGATCGGTACTTGCTTCGGCACTGCGCCCCCTCGGTCGCCTGCCCGCACGCTATCGGCCCGGTGCCACCGCGCTCACATGCGAGACTGGAGCGCGCGAGCGTGGCGGAACCGGCAGACGCGCCAGGTTTAGGTCCTGGTACCGAAAGGTGTGGGAGTTCGAGTCTCCCCGCTCGCACCGGCATTTCTCGCTCCGCATTACTCGCTCGCTCACTGCGGCCGGGGATACCCCGGCCGCGGGCGTTCGCTCGCTGGCGAGCAACTCGGCTCGCTGCGCTCGCCTCGCCGCCGCATGGCGTTGCGTCGACGTCAGGGGATTCCCCGCGCCGCTCTAGCGCTTCTTTTTGCGCTTGCCGAAGCGGCGCTTGGGCTTCGACACGTCCTGCATGATGTCCGGCGCGGCGGAATTCACGATCTCCTCGGCGGCGTCGAGCAGCGCGGCGACATCGTCACCAGCGGGCTCGGGAGCCGGCGGCTCGACCGACTTCGTGAGACTGCCGATCTGCCAGCCCGCGTCGTAGGTGCGGCGCTCGAACCCTACGCAGTCATCGGGGCAGCGCCACGGCGCCTCCGGCGCCAGGTCGAGGCGGCACTTGCGAACGACGTCTCCCGACCCGTAGGTGCGGCTCTCGTAGTGGCGGCAGTCCGTCCGCATCGGCACCACACCATTGTTGCCGATATCCCTCGCTCGCTCACTGCGGCCCGGGATACCCGGCCCGCGGCCGTTCGCTCGCAGTCAGACGAGCCAGCCGTCCGCCTGCTCGAGGAGGTAGCGGCTGACGTCGAGACATCGGTCCAGGACCTCGCACGACACCGCGTCGCCCTCCCGGATGTGGACGAGCGATACCGACTGGTGCGCGATGATCCGCAGCGCGCGCTCGGGCGCGTCGGTCGCTTCGGGGATCGAGTCGATCGCCGACACCTCGAGGGGGAGGTCGGGTCCGCCGCGGGCGGCGAGCTCGGTCGCCAGCACGAGCAGGTCGGGCCCGTGCGGCAGCGGCGGCAGCGCCCACGTGAAGTTGAGGGGAAAGTGGAACTCGTCGGGAGGATCGTCGACGTCGCCTCGCTCGATTACGGCGTCTTCGAACCCGAGGAGCACGCGAGGGTCGATCTCGAGGGAGAGATAGAGGTCGACCGGTCCCTCACAGCCCTCCTCGGGATGCAGGTCGACCTCCCAGTTCTGGCGGAGCGAGTAGCTCTCGACGAAGTGCCGCTCGTCGTGCACGTGGAACCCGTGCTCGACCGCATGGTCCTTCAGGTCCGCCACGAAACCGGCGATGTCGATCACTGCCATCTAGGCGCCCGCCCCCTCCACTGCCTGTAGGCCTGCCGCCAGCGTACGGAGCGCGCGGCCGCGGTGCGAGATCGCATGCTTCTCGGCGGCGCTCATCTCGGCGAAGGTCCGGCCGCCGCCACCCGCGGGTTGGAACACGGGGTCGTACCCGAAACCGCTGGTTCCCCGCGGCTCCCGCACGATCGTGCCCTCGACCGTCCCGAGCGCGGCCACCTCGCGCCCGTCGGGCCACCGGACGAGGGCCACCGTGGCGAAACGGGCGGTGCGCCGGTCGTCGGCCACACCGTCGAGGAGCGTGAGCAGCTTCTGGGTGTTGTCGACGGCGTCGGCGTGCTCGCCCGCGAAGCGCGCCGAGCGAACGCCGGGCGCCCCATCGAGCGCGACGACCTCGAGCCCGGTGTCGTCGGCCAGCGCGGGCAGACCCGTGGCGTCGACCAGGGTCTGCGCCTTGATCCTGGCGTTGTCCTCCAGGGTCTCGCCCACCTCGTCGACGTCGGGGACGCCCGCGGGACGCGGCACCAGCTCGACGGCCAGGCCGGACCCGCCGAGCATCTCGACGATTTCGCGCGCCTTGTCGGGATTGCTGGTCGCGAGCACCAGCCGCAGCGGCGTCACGGGCGTCGGGGTGTTGGCGCCACCGCGAGCAGCTCCCGCTGGAGCTCGAAGATCTGGTTGATGCCGTGGTCCGCGAGGCCGAGGAGGTCGTCGAGCTCGTCGCGGGAGAACGGCTGGCCTTCGGCCGTTCCCTGCACCTCGATGAAGCGGCCGGAGCCGGTCATCACCACGTTCATGTCGACTTCGGCGCGCACGTCCTCGGAGTAGTCGAGGTCGAGGTGACCGAGCGCGTCGACGACGCCGACGGAGATCGCCGCACACGTGTCGGTGATCGGGTGCGCCGCCAGCGCACCGGTCGCCACGAGGCGGGAGCATGCGTCGTGCAGCGCGAGGTAGCCGCCGCAGATCGACGCCGTGCGCGTCCCGCCGTCCGCCTGGAGCACGTCGCAGTCGACCGTGATCTGCACCTCCCCCATCGCGGTGAGGTCCGTCACCGCGCGCAGCGAACGGCCGATCAGCCGTTGGATCTCCTGGGTGCGTCCGGACTGCTTGCCGCGCGCCGCTTCGCGGTCGTTGCGCTCCGCGGTCGCGCCCGGGAGCATCGAGTACTCGGCCGTGACCCATCCGCGCCCCTTGCCGCGGAGCCAGGGCGGAACACGCTCTTCCGCGGACGCGGTGCACAGCACCCGCGTGCGACCGAACTCCACGAGCACCGAGCCGGTCGCGAACTCGGTGAAGTCACGTGTGAAGGCGATCGGTCGCAGCTCATCGGGCTCGCGCCCATCCCGTCGAATGCCCATGCGGTCGCGGTACCCCCCGTCCTGTTCCTCTTCGGCGATTTTGGTCCGTGCTGTCTACACGCTCATGACCATGCCACGGGCAGCGAGGGTCACCGGAGCGCCGAACGCCTCGGAACCCTCGGTTTCCGCTGCCGCGGGGTCGACGAACGGCCAGAGGTGGGTCAGGACCAGCCGCTCCGCACGGGCGGCGCGAGCGGCGGCTCCGGCCTCTCGCGCCGAGAGATGGATCGGGGCCGGACGGTGCTCGTGGAGATACGTCGCCTCCGACAGCACGAGCTGGGCGCCCCCGCCGAACGCGTCCACGCTCCAGTCGGGCCCGGTGTCGGCCGTGTACACGAGGCGGCGGCCTCCTGCGCTCGCCTCCACCGCGCACGTCGGCAACGGATGATCGGTGCGGGAGAAGCGGAGCGTCACGTCCCCCAAGGTCGCCGCGTCGCCGTCGCCGATGGTCTCCCATGCGAACACGTCGCCCCAGTCGGGCACGAGTGGCGCGAGCCCACGCTCGACCCCCTCGGCCGCGAGCACCGGCACCCCGAGCCCCTCCATCCCGTAGCGGAGGAGCACGTGGAGCCCGAACACGTCGACACAGTGGTCGGGATGACCGTGGCTGATGACGACCGCGGTGAGATCTTCGATCGCGAGGTGGGCCTGGAGCTCCGGGAAGGAGCCGTTGCCGCAGTCCATCCAGATCGCGGTGTCGCCGTGCCGGATGAGATAGCTGCTGCACGGGCCGTGACGGACGCTGCCGAACGAGCCGGAGCAGCCGAGAACGGTCAGCTCCACTGCCACGACCTCACCGACTCGACCTCGGGCCCGAGAAACCGTGCGCCGAGGTCGCGAAATGTCGTCACCTCGCCGCTCGTCAGGAAGGTGTGCCGGCCCGGACCGCGACATGACGGCGCGGCGATCCCGTGATCAGCGAGCAGCGCCTGCACCGCGAACGCGGTCTCCTCAGCGCTCGACACCAGCACGACGTCTCGACCCATCACGTCGCCGATCGTCCGCGCGAGCAGCGGGTAGTGCGTGCAGCCGAGCACCAACGTGTCGACGTCGGCTGCCCGCACCGGTGCGAGCAGCCGTTCAGCGAGGACGTGCACCTGGTCGGAGTCGACGTCACCCGCCTCGACGAACTCCACGAAGCCGGGGCATGCCGCGCACGTGAGGGCGACCTCGGTGCCGTGCTCGACCGCGCCGCGCTGGTACGCGCCGGACGAGATCGTGCCGACGGTACCGATGACCCCGACGCGACCGCTGCGGGTGACGCGCAGGGCGGCGCGCAGGCCGGGCTCCACGACGCCCACGACGGGGATCTGCAGTCGGGCCCGCAGCTCGTCGAGCGCGGCCGCCGCCGCGCTGTTGCACGCGACGACGAGGGCCTTTACGTCGTGCTCGAGCAACACGTCCGCGATCTCGAGCGAGTACTTCAGCACCTCGTCGGCCGGCTTGGGCCCGTACGGGAATCGGCCGGTGTCGCCGAAGTAGACGATCTCCTCGTCGGGCATGAGGTCGAAGAGCGCGCGGAGCACCGTGAGCCCGCCCAAGCCCGAGTCGAACACCCCGATCGGGCGGTCGCGGCGCGCGCGCTGCTCGTTGCCCCGCTCCGGCCGGTTCGCCGCCGCGCGCCGGAGCCGGTCGACGACAGCCGCGCCCCGACCGTCCACCGCCGGCGGCACGGCTAGCACCTTGTCGACGCCCCGGGCGTCCGCTTCGCGGAGACGCCCGTAGAGCATCGCCGCGTACCCGTCCGCATCCGGGGGCACGCCGAGCACGAGCACGCGCGCATCGACGTCGGCGGGAATGTCCGCCGCGAGCGCGGCAACCCGCGCTCCCCCGTCGAGCTCGGCGCGCACGCGCACGGCGAGCTCGTCGGCCTCGACGATCTCGACCGTGGCGTCGGGCGCGTAGTGGGATGCCAACGTGCCGGGGGCGGCGACCTCGCCGTCGATCGCGAGCGGCACGTCGTGGCCGACGATCTCCTCCACGCGCGCGTGCGGCACGCCTCCGAGGCGGACGAGGACCGACTCGGTGCCCGAGCAGTCGACGATGGTGGACTCCACCCCGATCACGCACGGGCCTCCGTCGAGCACGACGTCGACGTCGTCCGCGAGGTCGTCGCGCACGTGCGCCGCGGTCGTCGGGCTCACCCGGCCGAAGCGGTTGGCCGAGGGCGCGGCGATCCCGCCACCGGACGCCGCCAGCAACGCGAGTGCGACCGCGTGGTCGGGCACACGCAGACCGACCGTCTCCCGGCCGCCCGTCACCGCGTCGGGCACGTGCGGGGCGCGCCGCACCACCAGAGTGAGGGGGCCCGGCCAGCACGCCGCTGCGAGCGCGGCCGCGTCGGGCGAGACCTCGGCGGCCCACCGGGCGAGTTGATCCGCGGCCGCGAGGTGGACGATCACCGGATGCCCCGCGGGGCGGCCCTTCACCCGGTAGAGGCGAGCAACCGCCTCCGGGGACGACGCATCGGCGCCGAGCCCGTAGACCGTCTCGGTCGGGAATGCGACGAGACCACCGGCGCGCAGCACGTCCGCGGCTGCCTCGATCTCCGCGGGAGTGGGTACGGTCACGGCACCAGTCTGGCCGAGCAGAGGCCAGTTTTCCGCGTTATGGCGTGGTGAACTGCTTTTTGCCCGGTGGGGAGCGGGCGTCACCAGTAGTTGATCGTGCTGGCCCGCTCGACGACGACGTCGAGGTCGTCGGTCCAGGCGCCGGAGGAGAGGTACTTCCAACCCGCGTCGGGCAGCAGCGTGACGATCGTCCCCGAATCCATGGCGGCTGCCATCTTGGCCGCGCCGGCGACGGCCGCGCCCGACGACACGCCCGCGAACACACCGCATTCGTCGAGCAGCCGGCGCAGCCACTCGATGGACTCGCGGGGCCGCACGATGAACTTCCGGTCGAGGATCTGCGGGTCGAAGATCGGGGGCACGAAGCCGTCCTCGAGCGACCGCAAGCCCTGCACCAACTCACCCGCGGGCGGCTCGACCGCGACGACCTGGACCTCGGGCTTGTGCTCCTTGAGGTAGCGCCCCACGCCCATGAGCGTGCCGCTCGTCCCGAGGCCGGCGACGAACACGTCGACCTCGGGACAATCGCGCCAGATCTCGGGGCCCGTCGCCTCGTAGTGCGCCAACGGATTCGCGGGGTTCCCGTATTGGAACAGCCGGACGAGGGACGGGTCGTCGGCACCGAGCTTCTCGCTCAACGCGATCGCACCGTTGCTCCCCTCCTCGCCCGGCGACACCACCACTTCGGCGCCGAAGATCTCGAGCAGCTGGCGTCGCTCCGGTGACACGTTCTCGGGCATGACCACGCGGAGTCCGTAGCCGCGCAGCCGCGCGACGAGCGCGAGACCGATGCCGGTGTTGCCCGACGACGGTTCGAGAATCATGTCGCCGGCGTGGAGGAGTCCGTCGCGCTCGGCGAGCTCGACCATCTTCAACGCGATCCGGTCCTTGGAGGAGCCGCCGGGGTTCTGACCCTCCAGCTTCGCGAAGATGCGGACCGCGGGATTGGGCGACAACTCGCTGATGCCGACGAGCGGCGTGTTGCCGATGAGCCCGAGGATGGAGTCGTGACGCATGGAAACGGCGCCGCGCCGGGCGCTCAGCCCCCGGCGACGGCGGGCAGGATCGAGAGGACGTCACCCTCGGCCAGCTTCGTGTCGAGCTGGTCGAGGTACCGGATGTCGTCGTCGTTGCGGTAGACGTTGACGAATTTGTGGAGCCCGCCCGCATCGTCGACCAGCTGGTCGGAGAGGCCGGGGAACCGTCCGGTGATCTCGGCGAACACGTCGCCGACGGTTGCGCCCTCGGCGCTCAGTGATCCCGCGCCGTCGGTGTGCTGGCGCAGGAGCGTGGGCAGCCGGACTTCCACCGTCATGGGCGTCATGGTATCCGACCGGTCCGGTCGGGTTTTCGGTCGTGGGGGCGGCGCGACGACGTCAGCGCGCCGAGAGCGGACGCGCCGCGCCCGGCGTCCACAGACCACGACCCGCTGGACGCCGATGTGTTGGGTGCGATCGACGAACCGGTACTCATGCGCCTACTCCACCTCGTCGAGCTCGACCGGCACTTCCTCGATGGCCTCGGCCCGGATCCTGTACGCGCGGGTCATCGCGTCGCCGTGCTTGAGGCTGACGATGACATAGACCCACCCGGGGTCGACCGCCTGTTCGACATCCGTCGGCGAGGGATACGGATCGGTGTGCGTGTGGGAGTGCCACACGCCGATGATCTCGAGGCCCGCTCCCTGCGCGTCCCGGTCGGCGCGCATGTAGTCCTTGCCGTCGACCGTGTACGTACGCGCGGACGCATCGGCGTTGCGGCAGGGGTAGACCCGCTCGACCATGCCCGTGGGCTCGCCCGCCTCGAAGGGACCGGCGAGGAGCCCGCACGCCTCGTCGGGGAAGCCGTCGTAGCAGTGGACGAGCATCTCGTCGAGCTGGGCGCGCGTGAGGCGCAGCACGGGCGTCGCGAACTCGGAGCTCACGGCGGCACTCTATGCGGGTACGTTGCCCGGATGAGCCGGCGCGGTGACCAACTGGTGATCACCAATCGTCGTGCGCGACATGACTATCTGGTGCTCGACACGTGGGAGTGCGGGATCATGCTGGCGGGTCCCGAGGTGAAGAGCCTGCGCGAGGGTCGCGCCAATCTCCAGGACGCATACGCACGCGTCCAAGACGGCGAGCTGTGGCTCCACGGGATGCACGTGTCGCCCTACGCGTTCTCGCGGGCGGACCTCGATCCGGTGCGGCGCCGCAAGCTGCTCGCGCACCACAAGGAGATCGTCGAGATGCAGCGCGGCACCGAAGCCAAGGGCCACACCCTCGTCCCGCTACAGGTCTACTTCAAGGACGGGCGAGTCAAGGTCGAAGTGGCGCTGGCACGGGGCAAGCGCGCCTACGACAAGCGCCAGGCGCTGGCCGAACGGGACGCGCGCCGCGACACCGAGCGAGCCCTGAAGGGCATCCGCGACTGAGCGTCGATCACCTCCGGCGGTAGATCCGCACCGCGAGGGGGGCGAACACCGCGACCAACCCGACCGACCAGAGGAGCGTCGCCCAGACGTAGTAGCTGGTCGCGTGCTCGTAGAGCTGCTCGGCGGCCTTCCCCTCGAACAGACCCCGCGTCGCGTTCGTGAGCATGCTGATCGGCTGGTTCCTCGCGAAGGGCTGCAACCACCCCGGCAGCGTGTCGACCTGTACGAACGCGGTCGACAGGAACGAGAGCAAGAAGAAGGGCGTGCCGACTGCCTGCGCCGTCTCGCTGTCGCGCACGGCCAGCCCGAGCGCGGCAAACACCCAGAACAACGAGAACCCGAACACGAGGAGCAGCACGAAGCCGAGCGCGATCGATCCGGCGTCGTTGTGGAACTCGAAGCCGAGCACGAACGCGACGACGAGCAGGACGAAGATGATCACGACCTGGCGGAGCATGTCGGCGATCGCGCGGCCGCTGACGAACGCGGAACGCGCCATCGGCAGCGCCCGGAACCGGTCGATCAGGCCGCTCTTGGCGTCCTCCGCCAGTCCCACCGCCACACCGAAGCCGTCGTAGATCGCGACCTGCGCCAGGAACGCCGGCGTCAGGAAGTTGATGTACGTCAGGCCCGGGATGGCGATCGAGCCGCCGAACACCCAGTAGAAGAGAAGGAAGAACAGGATCTGCTGCACGACGAGGAACACGATGAGCTGCGGCGTGCGCACGATGTGCAACACGTTGCGCTTCGCAACCACCAAGCTGTCGGCGAGCATCGCGCCGCGCGGAAGGCGATCGGAGACCGTCGTCGGCGCGGGCAGGGTCGCGGTCGCGTTGCTCATCAGGCAACCTCCTCCTCGACACGCGCGGCCTCCCCCTCGGCGCGCGCGGCACTGCCGTCTCCGCCGAGGCCATCGGCGGACGGCAGGGTCACCTCGGCGGCATGTCCAGTCAGCGACAGGAACACGTCGTCGAGCGACGGGCGCCGGAGCATCAAATCGCCCACCGCGATTCCCGCGTCGTCGAGGCGCCGCACTGCTTCGATGAGGCTCGACGCGCCGCCGGGGACCGGGAGCGTGATGCGGCGTGCGCTCGGCTCGACCTGCGGCGCAGCGTCGCTGATGCCGGCGAGGAGCGCCAGTGCGCCGTCGAGCGCGTCCTCGTCGGCGAGCGTGACGTCGAGCACGTCACCGCCGAGCCGATCCTTGAGCTCCACGGGCGTCCCCTCGGCGATGATCGTGCCGTGGTCGATCACGACCACTCGGTCCGCGAGCTGGTCCGCCTCCTCCAGGTACTGCGTGGTCAGCAGCACGCTCGCCCCCTCGCGGACGAGCTCGCGGAGGAACGCCCACAGCTGGACCCGGTTGGCGGGGTCGAGACCGGTGGTCGGCTCGTCGAGCAGGAGCACGCGGGGATGCGCGACGAGCCCTGCACCGAGATCGATCCGACGACGCATACCGCCGGAGTACGTCTTGAGCGGTCGGTCGGCGTCCTCGACGAGGGACACGCGCTCGAGCACCTCGGCGGCCCGTTCGGCAGCGAGCTTCTTGCCGAGCCGGGAGAGGCGGCCGACCATCTCGAGGTTCTCGCGACCGGTGAGGGTCTCGTCGACGGCCGCGTACTGACCCGCGAGCCCGATGACGCGCCGGACGGCCGTCGGCTGCTCGACCACATCGAAGCCGGCGACGCGGGCGACGCCTTCATCCGGCTCCAGCAGTGTGGAGAGAATCCGGACGAGCGTGGTCTTGCCTGCGCCGTTCGGGCCGAGCAACGCGACGACCCGGCCTTCGGGAACTTCCAAGTCGACACCGCAGAGCGCCTTCGTCTTGCCGAACGAGCGCGCCACACCTTCGACTTCGACAATCGGGTTCACGGCAGGTCCTCCAGTGGGCGCGGGTGCCCGCTCCGGAACGGGAAGTCGAGAGATGGAATTCTCCCCCGAAGGTAGGCAACGCAACACGCGATCCCGCGAGGATTTTCGTCGTCGGTCCGCCCGGTACAATGGCGGTGCCGCGCCAACCGACACGCACCGGTGCGGCGTTGACAAGGGGGTGCGTGGCTTCGATTTCGATGGTCGAGGTGGGGGAAGCGAGCCGACGTCGCCGGAACGTCGAAAAAGAGCCGGCAACAAAAATAATTGCTAACACTGACCATGATTCCATGGCACTCGCTGCCTAGTACCAACTAGCAGCGCGTCCCTCCCGGCCCAGCCGCTCGGCCGGAACCGGGGCGCAATCAAGAGCGGCTCACCGTCGGGACAGGCCCCAGGGTCCGACGGGACACCACACTGAGGCTGGGGTCACCGCTCACCGCCGGTGAGTGACGGTGACCCGAGACCTTCTCCCGGATGCGCTCGGAGAAGCCCCATCAACATCTCGGAAGACGCGGGTTCGACTCCCGCCACCTCCACTTACGTTGTCGTTACGACGATCCGTGTCGTGATCGCGTCTCGATGCCCGCGCGAAGCAGGCCGTCGACCAGCTGCGTTCCGACATGAGTTTCGCAGTGTCCGGACCTTCGTGCCGGTTGACGCCGGGCGTTCGCCGTCCGGGTCAGCTCGGGATCGGCTCGAGGCCCTCTCGCGCCCGCACGGCGGGACGCCGGAGCGGCGGCACAGTCTTCGGTGGCTGGCGGCGGGCGGGCACCTGCGCGAGCAGCTCCTCGACCAGGTCGGCGATCTCGTGGGAGACGGCGTGCATGGCGTCGTGAGTCGTGCCCGCGGGCTTGGTGATCCCCGTCACCTTCCGGACGAACTGCCAGGCGGCAGCGTCGATCTCCTCGCGCGTGGCTGGAGGTTCGAGGCCTCGGAGCTCCGTGATGTTCCTGCACATGGCCCCAGCCTAGAACTGTCAACCTGTCGGAGGCCGGTGCGACCGCGCGTAGGGTGTCGGGCATTCCTCTCAGCGGCGATTACGAGCCGAGCCCGGCGCAATGGGTGCGTGATCAGGTGGCGCTCTACGAGCGCACCGCGGGCGCAGAGGGCAACACGCTGTTCGACACCGGCCTCCCGGTCGTGATCGTCACCACACGCGGGAACAAGACGGGGAGGCTCCGCAAGACGCCACTCATGCGGGTGGAGCACGAAGGTGAGTACGCGCTGGTGGGGTCGAAGGGCGGCGCGCCGAAGAGCCCCGTCTGGGTGCAGAACCTCCGAGTAGATCCCGACGCCGTGACCATCCAGGACGGCTCGGAGCCCTTCGACGCGCGAGTTCGCGAGGTCGACGGTGACGAGCGGGCGGCATGGTGGGAGCGAGCGGTCGCGGCCTACCCGCCGTACGCGGAGTACCAGGACCGGACCGAGAGACGGATTCCGGTGTTCGTCGCGACCCGGCGGCACTGAGCACGAACCGCAGGTCGCGACTCCGCACCCCGAGGTACGGTCCAAGGCCGGCTGAACGGAAGGCAGGAATGGGCTTCTACGGTGAGCACGTCGTTCCCCGGATACTCGACTTCGCGTGCGGGATGAAGACGGTCGAGCCGTTGCGGCGCCGCGTCTGCGACGGGCTGGCGGGCGACGTGGTCGAGATCGGGTTCGGGTCCGGGCACAACGTGCCCTTCTATCCGCCGGCAGTCAGCCAAGTGGCCGCCGTCGAGCCTTCCGACGTCGGTTGGAAGCTTGCCGAGAAACGCCTCGCCGCCGCACTGACCCCGGTGGAGCGGTCGGGCCTGGATGGTGAGTCGTTGCCGTTCGCCGACAACAGCTTCGACGCGGCACTGTCGACGTGGACCATGTGCACGATCCCCGATGTCACCGCCGCGCTCGCGGAGATCCGCCGCGTGCTCAAGCCGGGTGGGACGCTGCACTTCCTCGAGCACGGTCTCGCACCGGATGAGAACATCCGCCGTTGGCAACGACGGCTCGACCCGCTGGAGCAACGGGTGTTCGGGGGATGCCACCTCACTCGGGAGATCGTCGAGCTCTTGCCCGCAGCCGGCTTCACGATCACCGAGCTCGACGTCTTCTACGAAGAGGGTGCCCCCAAGACTCTTGGTGCCGACAGCCTCGGCATTGCGGTTCCCACGTAGCCCGATGGCAACCTTCGAGATGCCATCGGGTCGCTCCGGATCAAGGACGACCTCGACCATCCGGTGATCGACTCCGACGGCCACCTGCTCGAGTTCGAGCCCGCCGTGTTCGACTTCCTCCGCCAAGCGCGTGCGGAATCACGCAGTTTGGCTCATCGCCTCCTGCATCGCCTTGCCGAGCTCGGCGGCCATCTCCCGGTCCTGGTACGCCATGATCCGCGTGATCTTGCCGTCGACCACCGTGGCGACCGCGCAGTACGCGTACTTCACGATTGTCCCCGATGCGAGCGTCCCGCTGACGGTGAGCGTCATCGCGAAGCCGTCATCGCCGACGAACAGCCGCCGGTCCCGGAGCTCGTAGTCCGGCATCAGCTGCTGGAAGTAGCCGACGCCGGCGCCGGCGCTCGCCGCCATCGTCGGCCCGTCCATCTCCACGGGCGAGTCCCAGTCGTCATACACGTGGGATACGGCGACCGTCGGCGCGAAGATCTCCGCGAGGGCGGCGTCGGCCGTGCCCGCCGTCGCCTTGGCAAACCGTTCTGCGATTTCCTTCGTGCTGGCCATCGTCATACCCCCGGTGACGTGATGATGCTCAGGCACGCTAGTGCGATGCCGCGCGCTCTGCCTCGGAAGCCCCGACGTCGCCATCGCCGACCCCATTCTCGCCGATGCCACCGGCCGCGGCCAACGCGACGCCGCCTCCGATGGCTCGGGCGTCAGCTCTCGGCCGGATCGGTCAGCACGCGGCAGGAACAGACGGGCGTCGCGTGCAGCACCCGCGGGCGTGCCCGTCGTGAACAGAACGTGCACCGACTGGGCGGTCGCGGCGAGCTTCTCGATGCGGGTCCGCCACGGCTCGAGATCCGAGCGCCGGTAGTCGACCGGGATCCGGTCGTCGCCCGTGTCCACCGCTCGTTCCCACGCAGCTACGTCGCGGCCGTGGAACCGCACCACCGCGAGCTCGGTGGTGGCGGCCGTGAGTGGGGGCAGCGAGCTGTCGAGGCCGGGAGGCGCATCGACCGAGACATACGACAGGCGATGCTCCTCGAGGAATCGGAGCGTCTCGGGGCGATGCTTCGAATCGACCCACGACTTGTGCCGGAACTCCACCGCGAGGGGCAGGTCGCCGGTCCGCTCGCGCAACCACGCGAGATAGTCGAAGGCGCGAGCGGAGGGTACGAAGTACGAGGGGAACGGGCACACGAGCGCTCCGAGCCGGCCCATCTCGCGTAGCGGCTCGATCTCGGCGAGAAAGCGGTCGAGCAGGGCATCGAGAGCCCGGCCGGGAAGGTCGTCGGGGTACACGAGCGGTCGCGAGCGCACGCTCGGAGGGAGCGCGCTCCGGACGTCGCTCGACAGGGACTCGGAAGGGGCCGGATGCTGCGTGAGCAGGCGGTGGACTCGTACGTCGAGACGCGTGGTCTCGGGGGTGCGGTCGACCCACGGTCCGACGAGGCGGTCGACGAGTAACACCGCGCCCGCATCCACCTCGAGCATGCGGAAGTCGCGGGCATGGGCGACCACGTCGTCCGCGGGGACGGCGATGCCGATCGTGATCGCCGGGGGGAGCCGTCGCGTGGGCGTCCGAGCCCGGTCCTTCCGAGCGCCGGCGCGGCGATCGGCACCGCGCCGGCCACCGCCGGGACGTCCTCCACCCGATCGGCCGTGGGTGGCAGGACCGCCGCCGCGAGTCATGACGACCGGGCGTGCGAGGACCCGGCCGCGGCCAACGCCTGCTTGCCTTCCCGATAGAAGTGCTTCAGCTCGGGCCACAGCCACGCGTCGAGCAGCGCGGGCATATTCTCCGCGTCGACGTGGACGCCGTCAGGCGTCCAACGCATGAACTCCGCGGTGCTCATCGCGTTGAAACGCTCGGCCCACGGGAACCGTGTGACCGAGGGTCGTTCGGCGTCGAGGCGAGCAATGAACTCGTTGTAACGGGCGATGCGCTCGGGCCGCGACGAGTCGTCGAAACGTCCGTACGCCGCACCTCCGTCCCGTTGGAGGAGCGGCATGTCGAACCAGAGGATGGGCACGCCCGCCCGTTCGAGGGTGTCGGTGCGCGCGTTCATCTCCTTCCAGAAGTACGCGTCCCACACCGGGTCCCCCAGCGTCCGGAACCGCGTGTCACCGTCGAGCTCGCGCTCCGAGGTGTTGCTCGCGCCCGACATCACGATGATGACGTCAGGGTCGAAGCTGGCGATCGCCTTCGGCCAGAGGCCGGGCAGGCTGTTGCAGTAGTCGGTGATGGGCACCGGCGCGTCGTCGACGTGGCGGCGGTCGATCCCCCCCGGCGCGACCGGGCAGCTCAGGAACGCGGCGTCGTACACGACCGCGCGGCCATCGGCCTGGCCCCAGGTGTTCATGCCGAAGCCGAAGAGGAGTCCCGTCGAGTCGCCGACGACGAGCACGCGCAACGGCGACGGCACGCCCGACGACCCCGTCGAACCGCCGGACGAACGGCCCACCTCGTCGGAGCCCGCACCATGCGAGTCCGACGCAGTCGAAGCCGCATCCGACGCGGCGAGACGGCGCGCCGCGGCAAAGTCGGACGCGTCGATGACGCGCGACGAATCGGGCGCCGGCACGAAGACGATCGCCGCGAGCACGATCGCAGCACCGCCCGCGAGCAGCGTCGGGGAGAACACCTTCGTCGCCTTGAGCGCTCGTCGAGTGCGGATCGGCTGCTCGACGAGGACGTACGACGCCACCGCGGCCGCCGTCGTGACCGCCATGCGCACCACGAAGAGCTGGCCACGCGGCAGCCCCGTGCGCTGCTCGCTGAGCCAGAGGAAGATGGGCCAGTGGTAGAGGTACATGCCATAGCTGACGACCCCGATGGCGCGGAACGGCGCGAGCGACATGAACGAGCGCACCGGCCCCGGAACGACCGTCGCCGCGACGAGCGCCGCGCATGGGAGCGCGATGAGCGAGAACCCGCCGTCGTAGAGCCATCCGTCCCCCAGCGCCACCTCGGCGATCGCCCAGAGCAGCGCCACGCCTCCGACGATCCCGAGCAGGTTGACGAGCCCGGGATGACGGCGGCCGCTGGACGGATCCACCGCCGAGCGGTTCCGGGACATCAGGAGCGCCAACAGGGCGCCGGCCACGAACTCCGACGCGCGGGTGTCCGTGCCGTAGTAGATCCGGTCGTGGTTCGACGCGAGGAGCTGGGCTCCGAGCGAGGCGACGAACAAAGCGCCCAGCGTGGTGGCGAACACTCGCCGCGAGCCCTTGCCCAAGACGAACACACCCGCGACGAGGAGCGGGAAGAGGAGGTAGAACTGCTCCTCGACACCAAGCGACCAGAAGTGCTGCACCGGAGACGGGGTGGTGAACAGCGCGGCATACGAGTGGCCGGCGCCGATCATGCGCCAGTTCGCCACGTAGAGGACCGCGCTGCGCAGATCGCCCGCGAACGCGGCCTGCTGGGACGGGGTCGCAGCGACGGCGCCGTACACGACGATGACCCCGAGGGTGATCAGCGCGGCCGGGGCCAGGCGTCGCAAGCGGCGGAGCCAGAAGGCACCGAGCGCGATCCTGCCCTTCTGCTCCAGCTCGACGAGCAGCAGGGTCGTGATCAGGAATCCTGACAGCACGAAGAACATGGGCAGCGCGAGGAACCCGCCCTTCGCCCACGGGAAGCCGCCGTGGAAGAACAGCATCGGAAGGAGGGCGAGACCGCGGAGGCCGTCGAGGCCCGGTTGGTGCCGAATCGACGCCTGTTGGCGCGCCGCGCGGGGGGCCGGTGACGCGACCGTCTCGGTGGAATCGGTGATCGCCATGGTGGTCAGGCGACCGGCCGCAACAGCGCGACCGGCGTCTGCTGCGCGCCCTGGCCAAGCGGATTGTCGCGCAACAACGACTCGACGAGCGCGGCGTCGACGTGCGCCGAAGTACCGAGCACATTGACGCCGATGTCGTTCGCGTCGATGATGGCCACCCTCACCCCGAGCGCGGTCGCGAGCGCGGACGCAACGCCCTCCGGATCGTTCGGCCCCATCTTGGCATGGCCGTCGTACGGAGGGATCGTCCCCCGGGTCGGCCCGTCGATGGCGCGGACCGCCGGCCCGGCAACGCGGTAGAAGGTCCCCTTCACGCCGAAGGGTTTCGTGACCGCAGCCGCGAGCGTCGCCACGAGGATCCGCGGTGCGCCCGCCTCTCTGACCGCGAGCTCCATCGTCGCGGGGATGCCGAGACCGATGCCCGATGCGGAGCGGCCCACGAAACGAGCGAGGAGTCTCGCGAGCGGGCGCGCGTGCACCTCCTCCACCGGGAAGGAGCGGCCCTGGCAGATCGCGACCGCCTTCTCGCTGACCGCGACCACGTCGTCGGGCTCGAGCGCGGTCGCCGTGAGGGCGTCCGAGAGTCCAGCGGCCAGGTCGTCGCCTGCG
The DNA here is from genome assembly GCA_963775795.1 of uncultured Actinomycetes bacterium. Taxonomy (GTDB): domain Bacteria; phylum Actinomycetota; class Acidimicrobiia; order IMCC26256; family DASPTH01; genus CAVZKC01. Next base: position 260,434 of record CAVZKC010000004.1, read on the forward strand.
ACGAACAGGCGCGTGCGTATCGGCACTCGTGCGTAGTCGCGCCCGTCGGCGTTCGACCGAGCGAAGAGATGACGCTGGGCGTGCGGCTCGAAACGCGCGAGCGTGGCGCGAGCACGCGCGGACCGCGCGGCCAACCATTCGTCACCGACCCGGGTGAACGGCTGCTCCGGTGGTGCTCCGCGCCGCGAACAGCCTTGGTCGTCGAAGAAGACCCGGAGCCAGATCTCGGTGTTCAGCGCGCGCCAAAAGATCTGCGACGGCTCGACGTCGCCGGCGCAGAAACGGTCGAACGAGTCAGCGAGCGCCGGCGCGTCCCAGTACGGCCGCGCGCAGAATTGCGGCGATCGGAAGACGCCCTGGATCATGGCGCGGCGCGCCCGGAGCCAGCGGGTCTCGGGCGTCGTGAAGCCGACTTTCCACCGGCGGGTGCGGACCTTCTCGGTCAGCACGCCCCGTAGGCCCTGGCGCAGCACGGCGCGGCTCCACCCGCGGTCGACGATCGCGTCCGGCGGCAGCCGCAGCACCCAGTCGACCAGCTCCTGGTCGAGGAACGGGAGCCGCGATTCCATCGAGAAGGCCATGGAGTTGCGATCCTCGTACCGCAGCAGCGACGGCAGCGAGAACGTCTGCAGGTCGGCGACCAGACGGCGTTTCAAGTCGTCTTGCGAGCGTTCGAATCGGGGTGGCTGGAGACCGTCGGAGAACTCCGGTCGGAGCAGCGGCCCGATCGGCAGGGCGCGGCGGCGGTCGGACAGGCGGCGCGCGACGAGGGGGCGGAGCACGTCGCGCGACTCCCATGCCTCCCGGATGAAGACCCCCAGCCGACGCTCCCGGAGGAGCTCGCGGAGGTAGACGTACTGGTAGGGCACGTAGCCGGCCAACAGCTCGTCGCCACCCTGGCCGTTGAGCAGCACGGTCACCGACGGTTGCGCCAAGCGCATCACGCACCACTGCGCGTACGGCCCCGTCGACACGATCGGCTCGTCCTGGTGCCACACCACGCGGTCGAGCTCGTCGACGAACTCCTCCGACGTCGGCTCGGCGAAGTGCGGCTCGGCGTCGACCTCGTCGAGCACTGCTTCCATGTACTCGCGTTCGTCGATGGGATCACCCGCGTAGACGATCGAGAAGGTCTTCAGTCGTTCCCCGAGCGACACTGAATCCGGAACGTGCTCGGCTAGGAGCGTGTTCGACACCTTCACGATCGAGGACGAGTCGATCCCACCCGAGAGACACGTCCCCGCGGGGACGTCGGCGACGAGGCGACGCTCGACCGAACGGGTGAACAGCGTGCGGAACGTCGCGGGATCGTTCGGCACGTCCCGCGCGAGCTCTGGTTCCCAGTACCGCTCCTCGTGCACGCCGTCCTCGTCGACCACCGCCCAGGTCGCCGCCGGCAGCGCGCGCAGACCGGCAAACGCCGTCTCGGGCTTGTGGTCGTGGAGCCCGTGCAGCAGGTAGTCGTAGAGCCACTGACGATCCGGCTCCACCGCCAACCCGGGATCGGCGAGCACTGCCTTGGCTTCGGAGGCGAACAGCACGCGCCCATCGGGGGAACGGGCCCAGTACAGGGGCTTGATCCCGAAGTGATCGCGGGCAAGGACCAAGCGGGGTGCTGCCCGGACATCGAGGATCGCGAGCGCCCACATCCCGTTGAAGCGGGCGAAGCAGTCGGTGCCCCACTCCAAGTACGCGTGCAACACGACCTCAGTGTCGCAACTCGTGTGGAAGACGTGGCCGAGCGCTTCGAGCTCCGCGCGCAGCTCGCGGAAGTTGTAGACCTCGCCGTTGTAGGTCAGCTGGACGAGTCCGTCCTCGGCTCCGAGGGGCTGGTGCCCCCGCGGGGTCGATGATCGCGAGCCGGCGATGACCCAGGCTCGCGACCTCGTGCTCGAAGAATCCCTCGCCATCGGGACCACGGTGCTCGATCCGACGGGTCATCGTGGCGAGGAGCGCGGCGTCCGGCGCGCCCCAGAACCCAGCGATGCCGCACATGGTCGACCGAGCCTAGATGAGCGCGCTCCGGAAACCGGCTGCGGCCGGACCAGTACCGTGGGGCGGGGCACCATGACGTGGGGGGGTCACCGCCTGGCAGGACATGTACGTCTCGCTCGCGGTCGCCGCGCTGGAGACCGAGCACTGGCCCGGTTCGCCGCCGCCGCTCGCGACTGCGCCGCGCCCGCGGCGCGTGGGGTTATTCGTTCGTGCGGAACATGCGGACCGCCGCCGCGAGCATCGCCGTGCCGAAGACGATGGTGATCAGCGCCTCGGTCCAGATCGACAGCTCGACGCCGAAGAGGGTGACGCCCGGCGCACTCGGGATCATGACCCGGCGCACCGGGTCGACGGCGTAGGTCGCCGGGTTCAGCCGGGTGATGACGGTGAGCCATCCGGGCAAACCCGCGAGCGGGAAGATCGCACCCGACAAGAAGATCATGGGCTGCATCACCATCATCATGATCATCTGGAAGCTCTCCATGCGCTGCACCCGGCTCGACAGCACGATGCCGAACGCACACATCGAGAACGCCAGCAGCAGGAGGAAGAACACCGCGCCGAAGAATCTGCCGACGGTGAGGTCGAGGCCGACGACGGGCGCCAGGACGATGATCACGAGGCCCTGCGCCACCGCGACCGTGCCGCCGCCGAGCGCCTTGCCGAGCACGATCGACCGCCGGCTCACCGGCGCGACCAGCATCTCGCGGAGGAACCCGAACTCGCGGTCCCACACGATGGAGATCGCAGCCATGATCGCGGAGATCATCACCGACATCGCGAGGACGCCGGGGAGCAGGAACTCTTGGTAGTCGGAGCCACCCGTGGCCCCCCCGCTGATCGCGCTCGAGAGACCGGCGCCCAGCACGACGAGGAAGAGGATCGGCTGGGCGAGACCCGAGACGATGCGCGTCGGGGTGCGGCGCAGGCGGATGAGCTCCCGCTCGGAGACCATCGACATCGTCGTGAGATCGCGACGGAGCTTCGACTGCTGGTGGTGATCGCGACGATCCGCCGTCGTGGGGACGGACGTGGGCACGAACTCCGTCGTCATCGTCGGCCTCCCGGCGCGCGCACCACTACCGCCGCATCCGCGCGACGGGGTTCGCCCTCATGCGTTCCGAAGCACCCGCTTCGGCATCGCGGATCTGACGGCCCGTGTACTGCATGAACACGTCGTCGAGGCTGGGCCGCCGGACCTGCACACTGCGCACGCCCACGGTCAGGTGCTCGAACAGTCGGGGGACGAACGACTCGCCGTCGGGGACCCGGAGGATCAACCCGTGGTCGGAGGCCTCCCCCTCGACACCCAGCCGCTCGGCGATCTCGAGCCGCGCCACGGTGTCGTCGTGGGTCACGAGCGTGACGATGTCGGCACCGACGGAGGCCTTCAACGCGCTCGGGGTGTCGATGGCCACGATCACACCCTGGTCGATGATGGCGATTCGGTCGCACCGCTCGGCTTCGTCCATGTAGTGGGTCGTCAGGAACATCGTCGTCTGCTCGCGCTCGCGCAGCGTGTTGACGTACTCCCAGATGTGCGCGCGCGTCTGGGGATCGAGACCGATGGTCGGCTCGTCGAGGAACAGCACGCGCGGCTCGTGCAGCAGCCCCCGCGCGATCTCGAGCCGGCGCTTCATGCCGCCGGAATAGTTCTGCACCTGCTGCTTGAGACGATTGGTGAGCCCGACCATCTCGACGAGCGGCGCAGAACGCCGCGCGAACTCCGACTTCGACACCCCGTACAGACGGGCATGGAAGCGGAGATTCTCCTCGCCGGTGAGGTACTCGTCGAGCGTGGTCTCCTGGAACACGAGCCCGATGCCGCTCCGCACGTCGTCACGCTCGGAGATGACGTCGTAATTGGCGACGCGCGCGGTGCCCGACGTCGGCGAAAGCAAGGTGCAGAGGATCGAAATCGTCGTCGTTTTCCCGGCACCGTTGGGACCGAGGAAGCCGAAGAGCTCGCCCGGCGCGACGGAGAACGAGATGCCGTCGACCGCGGTGAAGTCGCCGAACCGCTTCACCAGGTTCTCGACCTCGACGGCCGCGCCCGTCGCGCGCGTCGGGGCACCTTCGGGAGAGTGGATGGGAGCTGCGCTGCTCACGCCGTCATCGTAGTCGAGAATCGGTAAGGAGGCCTAACCATCCACGCTCACCAGGACCGGGACCGCGCTCAGACGCGGGCGGCCTCCTGCAGCCGGATCAACAGACCGGCGTCGCCGAAGATCTCGAGCGTCGTGACCGGCCGACGGCCCCAGATCACGAGCAGGATCTCGGACGCCTCGCCCCGGGCCGCCGCGTCCCCCTTGGCGTGGACGCGCTCGATCTCGGCCGAAGCACCGAGCCGGACGAGCCATTCCCCTTCCACGTCGGTGCAATGGAAGTGCACCGACGCGCCGCCTTCGTCGGGTAGGCGCCCGGCCGCCGCCCGCAGGCTCAGCGCCTCGTCGACGCCGTCCGCCGCGAGCTCGGGCTCGACGGGTTGCGCTCGCTTCGCCGCCAGTTGGGCGTCCCACCGATGCACCGCCGTTTCGACCGCTTGGCGACGGAACCAGAACGAGACCCGACCGTCGGGGAGGAAGGTCCACACCGGCGCGTCGGGATCGGCCTGCCGCAGCGTCCGTACCAGGGCGACGCTACCCTCGCGGAACCACGTGAGCAGCCCGTCGTCGGCGGGCGCATCGGGGAGGGAGCGCCGCGAGATCCGCTCCTGGGAGAGCGACGCCACGGTCTCGGTGGCCCAGCGGTGAATCAGCCCCTGGTGGCGCACCAGCTCGGCGACGGTCCATTCCGGGCACGACGGGACCCGCGCCGCGAGGCCGGCACGGTCAGCGGCGTCGGCGAGGGCCGCCGATTCGCGTTCGATCGCGCCGAGGTAGTCGTCGAGCTCCACCGATCGAGCCTACGTCGGGCGCCCGGCGCTCCCACCCGGTTCCAGCCCGCTCGCGATGCCCGCCGAGCTGAGCCGACGCCGGGGTGGGTCGAACGACACCGACCCGAGCGCGAGCACGAGCGCAGGGATCGCGAGGAGGGCGGCGGACGCGGCGACGAGCTGTTCGGTCGCCAGGGCGTCGGAGGCGACCCCGGGCGCGTACGGCGCCGCGGTGACCACCTGGGCGACGTCGACGCCCCGCACGATCGCGAGCCCCGCCATAACGGCCCCCACGAACGCGGTGAGCCCGGCCGCGGCGGCGCCCAGCGTCGCGAGGCCGCCGTCGGTCCGGGCACGAGCGATGCCCTGTCGCGACACGAGCACGGCACCCATCGCGCACGCCCACGTCATCACTACGAGAACCGCGCCGATCACGTCGCTCCCGCGGTGCCACCCTGCCGTGACCGTCTGCCACCCCCGAACGGACGCGTAGAGCGCCGCCGGGACCGTCGCAACGCCACGCAACACAGGCGGCAGCGCGAGCACGAACGCCACCGCCAACGCCGTTGCGACCGTCGCGTGCCCGCTCGGAAAGCTGTTCTCGGCCAACGCGCCCGTCGAAGACGCCAGTGGTGGGCGCGCGAGGAGCACGCGCTTCAACACCTCGGTGGAGACGATCGAACCGCCCACGAGCACGACGAGCGCGATCGCCAGGCGTGGACGCCGCTGGGCCAGGGCGATCGCGACCACGACCACCGCAGCGACCACGAGGGAGCGCTCGGTGAGGTCGCGCAGATCGTCGTCGGCCCGCTCCTGGAGCTCGGGCTTGTCGCCGACCGCGCTCAGCGCCGCGTTCTCGACCTCCTGCCCGGTCGTCGTCCGCACCGCCACCGCGTACACCGCTCCCAGCGCCAGGACGCACAGGAGCGCGACCGCCGAGAGCCGGCGCACCCACGAGGCCGCCTCGTTGGCCCCGGCCACTCGCTCTCGCGCGGACGACTCAGGCATCCACGCGATCCAGGAGACTGGGATCGTTGTGCTTGGGGCTGTTGACCCGGGGACTGACCGGATAGACGCCGAGCCAGCTGTCCGGCGCCGGCCGCAGCATGCGGGAAAGCCCGTCGAGGTCGCGGTTGGCGGGATCCAACCAGGCCTCCCAATCGCGGTCGTCGAGCACCACCGGCATCCGCGCGTGGATGGGCGACAACAGCTCGTTGGCGTCGGTCGTGACGATTGCGCAGCTGCGCAGCCAGCCGTCCGAACCCGCGGGCGGGTCGGGATCGCGCCAGATCTCCCAGAGGCCCGCGAACGCCAGCGGTTCCCCGTCCCGGCGGTGTACGAGGAACGGCTGGCGCGGCTGGTCGCGCACCGCGCGCGGCGCGCCTTTGGGGCGGGGGTGCCATTCGTAGAACGCGTCGGCGGGCACGATGCAGCGCCGCTTGCGGAACGCCTCGCGGTATGAAGGCTTGTCCCGCACCGTGTCGGCGCGGGCGTTGATCAGACGGTCGCCGATCGCGGGTGACTCCGCCCACGACGGCACGAGACCCCATCGCACGAGCGAGAGGACCCGCCGCGGCTCGTCGTCCTCGCTCGCTCGACGCTCGCGGACCACCGGGACGAGCGCCCGGGGGGTGACGTTGTAGTCGGGCTCGTGCTCGGGAACCGCGATCTCCTGGACGCCGAAGTGCTCAGCGAGGAGTTGGGGCGACGACGCCGAGACGAACCGTCCACACATCGGACCATGATGGCTCGCGAGGGCCGCCGCTCAACGGTCGGACCGCCGGACGACGAAGCGCAGCCCCGACCAGATGCCGTCGATCGCGGCAACCTTGTTGTCGACAAGCCCGGCGTCGAGGCCGATCTCCCGCACCACGTTCTCACGGAGGTCGCCGGCGACGCCCGACGTCAATTTGGGCCAGGCCACCCACAACCCGCCATCCGGGGCGATCGCCCGCGCGAACGCGGGAAAGCGCCGCGTCAGCTCGGCGCGGCGGGTGGCGAAGAAGACGATGACGTCGAGCTTGCCGCGCGCGTGCGGCCGGACCTCCACCCCGGGCGGCAGGTCGCCGAGGACGGTGCCGAAGCCCTTGGGCGCGGAGACGATCGCGACGCGCGAGCCCTCACGTATTCCGAGCTTGCGCGGCAACGGAGTACCCGAGTACCCACTCATCGGCGCACGGGGTGCGCGTCCTCGCAGTGCACGTCGATTGCCCCCCGCCAGTCGATCCGCCGGTTGCCCCGACGCAGCTTCACCGGCCCCGATCACACTGTCAACCGACTCCGGACCGTGGGCGGAGAGCGAGCCGATAATCCGACCATTTCACTCCCCTTTTCGACCGGCGCTCGGTATCCTCGACGCAATGCATTCGACGAACAACGGAGATCACCATGCCTGTGCGCTTGGGCGACGACGCCCCCAACTTCACCGCGGAGACCACCGAAGGAACCGTCACCCTCTACGACTACCTGGGCGACGGCTGGGGCCTGCTGTTCTCGCACCCGAAGGACTTCACGCCGGTGTGCACCACCGAGCTCGGCGCGTTCGCCAAGCGCAAAGGTGACTTCGAACAACGGGGCGTCAAGCTGATCGGCATCAGCGTCGACCCGCTCGACTCGCACCGCGGCTGGGTCGGCGACATCGAGGAGACGCAGGGCGCGGCCCTCAACTTCCCACTCATCGCCGACCCCGAGCGCAAGGTCGCCGATCTCTACGACATGATCCACCCCAACGCGAACGACACGATGACCGTTCGCTCGGTCTTCGTGATCGGCCCCGACAAGAAGGTGAAGCTGATCATCACCTATCCGGCGAGCACGGGACGCAACGTCGACGAGATCCTGCGGGTCATCGACTCCCTCCAGCTCACCGCCAACTACCAGGTGGCCACTCCCGTCAACTGGCAGGAGGGCGACGACGTGATCATCGTCCCGGCGGTGTCCGACGAAGACGCCAAGGGCAAGTTCCCCAAGGGTTGGAAGGCACTCAAGCCCTACCTGCGGGTGACGCCCCAGCCGAACAAGTAGGGCTCAGAGGTACGCCAGGGGGTTGACCGGGTTGCCGTTGGCCCGCACTTCGAAGTGCAGGTGGCAACCGGTCGACTTCCCGGTGCTCCCCACGTAGCCGATCACCTCGCCGGTCGCGACGACCTGGCCGGTAGACACCGCTAGCTGGGACTGGTGGCCGTAGAGCGTCCCCAGGCCGTTGCCGTGGTTGATCACCACCATGTTCCCGTAGCCGGTGCTGCCGAGCGTCGCCTGCACGACCCGGCCGGTGGCGGCGGCGTGGATCGGCGTGCCGCAGCTCGCCGCGATGTCGATGCCAGCGTGGAACGCGGTGCCCCCGGTGACGGGATCGGTCCGGGAACCGAACCCGCTCGTGATCGGGCCCCCGACGGGCCGGATGAACTGCCCGTTGCCCGCGGGCGCGGGGCCGCTGCCGTCCTGGAGGAGCCCGCTGACCCGGTCGCTCTCGGCGGCGTAAGCGGCTTTCGCCGCCTCGATCTTGGGGACGATCGCGGCGCGGATCTGCTGCACCCGCTGCTCGGACTGCACGACCTCGGCACGCGCCTGCTCCTGCTGGACCTGCAGCGCGTCGAGCTTCGCCTTCTCCTCGGCTGCGATCGCCCGCTGGGCGTCGGCCTGGCGCTTCTGCTCCTCGAGCTGGACCCGCTGTGCCTCGAGCTCGTCGCGCAGCTTCCGCACCCGCGTCGCGTCGGCGCGCCGTGTCGCCGACGCGTGTGCGAGGTACTTGGAGCCCTCCGCGAGCGTGCTCGTGCTGTCGGCGCTCTCCAACAGCCGGAAGAACGCCGAGCTGTCGGCCCGCTGGTAGATCAGCACCGCGCTCTGGCGCACGTCTTCCTTCGCCTGCTCGAGCTCCGCCTGCTTGGCCGCGATCTGGGCCGTGAGCTGCTCGTACGCGCGTCCGAGGCGGTCGGCTTCGGCCTGGGCCACCGCGAGCCGCGCACCGGAGGACGCCGCCTGGTCCCGGAGACTCGCGAGCGAGCGGTCGAGCTCCGCCCGGCGGGCCTGCAGCTGCTCGAGCTCCGCGAAGGCGCCGCGGTCCTCGGCGCTCAGGCTCGACAGCTCCTCACCGAGCTGGTCGAGCCGGCTGCTCTCCTGTGCCAGCGCCGGCCTCATGGGCGCGAACAGAACAAATGCCGCGAGAACTGGTACCCACCAACGCCGCGGCATCCCCGCATCGTAGGCAACACGAGCAACACCAGCAACAACCCTTGCTGATGGTTCGCTCGCTGCGGCCGGGGTTACCCCGGCCGCGGGCGCTCGCTCACGTCCGGAGGAAGCGGCGGAGGCCGATGCTGGCGCCGATCACGCCGATCACGATCCCGATGAGCAGCACGAGGAACGCGATGAGCGTCGCGTCACCAGCAGTCACGTAGAAGTCGGCGAAGAAGCTCTTCTGCGCCCGGAAGGCGTCGTCGAAGCCCACGTACTTGAGGGCGAGCACGGCGATGATCGCAAGGCCGGCACCGATCACGCCCTGGAGCATGCCTTCGGCGATGAAAGGCACGCGGACGAACCAGTTCGACGCGCCGACGAGCTTCATCACCTCGATCTCGCGCCGGCGTGCGAAGGTGGCCAACCGGATCGTGTTGACGATGAGGAACAACGACGACGCGAGCAGCACCATCGAGATGCCGATGAAGATGACCTTGATGGTGTTGGTGACGCTCAGCAGACCGTCCAACGCCTCACCCGGCGTGTCGACCGCCTCGACCCCCTGCTTCGTCTCGTACTCGTTCGCGACCGCGTCGGTGAGCTCCGCCTGCACCGGCGCCACCCGGAACGATTCGGGCAGGTCCTTCGGTCGGATCGTGCTGAGCAGGTCAGGATCGTTCTGGACGATGCGCTTGTACTCGCTGTATGCGTCCTCGTGGCTGAGATAGCGGTAGCTCTTGACATCGCCCTTGGGCGCGAGGTCGGCGTCGAGGTCGGACCGCACCGCATCCACCTGCTCGGAGTTGGCGTTCACCGCCATGAAGATCTCGAGGCGGACGCCTCCCTTGATGCGCTCGGTGCCGTGGTCGACCCACCTCGACAGCAGCATGATCCCGCCGAACAGGGCCAGCGAGACCGCGACGGTCGCGATACCGGCGACCGTCATGAGGACGTTGCGGCGCAACGAGACGAGGGTCTCGCGCGAGAAGTAGGACACGCGGTTCCACATGGGGGCGGTCAGCTTCCGACGCCGTAGACGCCGCGCGCCTGGTCGCGCACGAGCGAGCCGTGGTCGAGCTCGATGACCCGCCGCCGCATCGCGTCGACGATGCGCTGGTCGTGCGTGGCCATCACGACCGTCGTGCCCGTCCGGTTGATCCGGTCGAGGATGCGCATGATGCCGACGGTCGTCGCAGGGTCGAGATTCCCGGTGGGCTCGTCGGCGAGCACGATGAGCGGTCGATTGACGAACGCGCGCGCGACCGAGACGCGCTGCTGCTCGCCGCCGGACAGCTCCGACGGAAACCGCGCGGCCTTCTTGGCGAGACCCACGAGGTCAAGCACCTGGGGAACCTGGGTGCGCACCACGTTGCGGGGTCGGCCGATGACCTCCATCGCGAACGCGACGTTCTCGTAGACGGTCTTGTTGGGGAGGAGCTTGAAGTCCTGGAAGACGCAACCGATGTTGCGGCGGAGCTGCGGGACCTTCCAGTGGCTCAACTGCGAGATGTCGCGGCCGGCGACGACGATCCGCCCAGTCGTTGCCTGCTCCTCACGGAGCAACAGACGCAGGAACGTCGACTTGCCCGACCCCGACGGGCCGACAAGGAAGACGAACTCGCCCTTCTGGACCTCGGCGCTGACGTCGCGGAGCGCGAAGACATCGCCCTTGTAGGCCTTGGTGACGTTCTCGAAACGGATCATCAGCGAGGAGGGGGGGTGCCGCCGAGGGGACTACAACGCAGCCAGGGGGCTCCCGGGGCGCCTCGGCGGAGAGGGTAGCAGCGGGGTTGTGCGGATTGGTGTCTGGCCGACAGCGGACATCACGGGCGAAATCCGTCGGGACTCGACGAGTCGCTCCCGCTCCGGCGCCATTGCAGGAACGACTCGATGAAGTCGTCGAGGTCCCCGTCGAGCACCGCCAGCACGTTCCCCGTCTCGTGGCGGGTTCGCTCGTCCTTGACGAGTTGGTACGGGTGCAGGGTGTACGTGCGAATCTGGCTCCCGAACACGACATCGCGCTTCTCGCCCGTGATCGCCTCGAGCTCGCGCCGCCGTTCCTCTCGCTGCCGTTCGGCCAGTCGCGCTGCGAGGATCTGCATCGCGCGCGCCTTGTTCTGCGTCTGCGACCGCTCGTTCTGGCACGAGACGACGATGCCGGTGGGGAGGTGCGTGATGCGGACCGCCGAGTCGGTCACGTTCACGTGTTGGCCGCCAGCGCCCGACGAGCGGTACGTATCGATGCGGAGGTCGCTCGCATCGATCTCGGGTTCCTCCGTGGCGTCGAGGGCCGGCACCGTGTCGAACGACGCGAACGCGGTCTGGCGGCGCGCGTTGGCATCGAAGGGCGAGATGCGGATCAGGCGGTGCACACCCCGCTCGCTCGTCAGCAGGCCGTACGCGTACCGGCCCTTCACGGTGAACGTCGCCGACGAGAGACCCGCCTCGGTGCCCTCGGAGACCTCCACGATCTCCACCGCGAAGTGCCGGCGCTCCGCCCACCGGAGGTACATGCGAAGCAGCATGTTGGTCCAGTCCTGCGCGTCGGTTCCTCCCGCGCCCAAATTGACGGTGCAGATCGCGTCGCGGTCGTCGTGCTCGCCGTTGAACAGCGCGCGCAGCTCGAGCGCATCGAGCTCACGACGCAGGGAGCCGATGCCCTCCTCGATCTCGGCCTCGAACGACTCGTCACCCTCCTCCCGCGCGAGCTGGGCGAGCGTCTCGAGATCGGAGACCTGCCCTGCGAGCCCGTCGACGAGCTCGACGTCGTCGCGCAGCTGTGAGAGCTCCGTGGTCACGGCGCGGGCGGCGCCCGGGTCGTCCCACAGGTCGGGCCGGCTCACCTCGGACTCGAGATCGCCCATCCGCGCCCGGGCGCCGTCGATGTCGAGATACGACCGCGCGCTCTCGACGCGGCGGTACAAGTCGGCGAGGTCGTCGGAGAAGTCGCGCATGGAAGCTCGGGCCCGGAACGGCCGGCGTCAGCGCCCGTGGCAGAGCTTGTACTTCTTGCCACTCCCGCAGAAACACGGCTCATTGCGGCCCGGGGCCTTGTCGACCCGCACGGGCTGCTGCGATTGGTCGCTCGCGACCGGCACGGGCACCGGCTCACCCGCGTCGTTGGCATCGAAGTTGGCGAGCTCCCCGAGGCGATCCTCGGGCGCCATCGTGGCGGCGGTGTCACGGAGCGCGCCGGAGCCCTGTACCGGGTCTTCGGCGGCGGAGTACCGCATGCGCTGGGTGTCGGGCGCACGCGGGGCCTCCTCGACCGCGACCCGCAAGTGCGACACGTAGGCCACGAAGTTGTCCTCGATCTGGCCCATCATCGCCTCGAACATGTCGAAGCCTTCCCGCTGCCACTCGGACAACGGGTCCTTCTGGCCCATCGCGCGCAGGTTGATGCCCTCCCGGAGGTAGTCCATCTCGTAGAGGTGCTCGCGCCAGTGCTGGTCGATCATCGACAGCATCACGCGTCGTTCGATCTCACGGAGATTGTCGCTCCCTATCTCCGCTTCCTTCGCTTCGTACTGCCCGAGGGCGTCGTCCACCAGGAGGTCGACGACGACCTCGCGTGACGGACACCCGTCGAGCTGCTCGCGTGTGATCTGCGTCGGGTAGACAACCGTGATCTGGCGCGTGAGCTCGTCGAGGTCCCAGTCCTCCAGGTATTCGCCAGGGCAGTTCGCAAGGATGACGCGCTCGACGCTCGCGGGGATCGCCGCGAGCGTGTCGTCGCGGAGATCGCCCCCTTCGAGGATCTGCTGGCGGCGCCGGTAGATCACCTTGCGCTGCTCGTTCATCACCTCGTCGTACTTCAAGACGTCTTTTCGGATCTCGAAGTTGCGGTCCTCGACGGTGTGCTGGGCACGCTCGATCGCCTTGGTGACCATCTTCGCTTCGAGCGGCACGTCGTCGGGGAACGCCTTGCCCATCACCCAGTTCATCGCGCCCGTCGCGAACAGGCGCATGAGGTCGTCCTCGAGCGAGAGGTAGAAGCGACTCTCCCCCGGGTCACCCTGACGACCGGAGCGGCCCCGGAGCTGGTTGTCGATCCGTCGGCTCTCGTGGCGCTCGGTGCCGAGCACGTAGAGCCCGCCGACCTCGCGGACGCGGTCTCCGTCGGCGGCGCATTCCACCCGGTACCGCTCGACCAGCTCCTGATACTTCTCGGGCGACTCCTCGATCGTGGTGCCGCTCGCGAGCAGCTCCTGCTCGGCGAGGCCGTCCGGGTTGCCGCCGAGGAGGATGTCGACCCCGCGTCCGGCCATGTTGGTCGCGACGGTGACCGCGGCCGGTCGGCCGGCCTGCGTGACGACGTGGGCCTCGCGCTCGTGCTGCTTGGCGTTGAGCACCTGATGGGGAATGCCCCGTTGCTCGAGCAGACGCGACAGGGCCTCGGACTTCTCCACCGAGATCGTGCCGACGAGGACCGGCTGGCCCGCGTCGTTGCGCTCGGCGATGTCGTCGGCGGCGGCCTCGAACTTCGCGAGCTCCGACTTGTAGATGAGGTCAGGCTGGTCACTGCGCACCATGGGTCGGTTGGTCGGGATCGACACGACCTCGAGCCCGTACGTGTGCGCGAACTCGCCCGCCTCGGTCGAGGCGGTGCCCGTCATCCCAGCAAGCTTGCCGTACATGCGGAAGTAGTTCTGGAGGGTGATGGTGGCGAGGGTCTGGTTCTCCTCCTTGATCCGTACCCGCTCCTTCGCCTCGACCGCCTGGTGGAGACCCTCGCTCCAGCGGCGCCCCTCGAGGATGCGGCCGGTGAATTCGTCGACGATCTTGACCTCGCCGTCCTGCACCACGTAATCGACGTCGCGCTTGAACAGCTCCTTCGCTCGCAACGCGGCCTGGAGCTGGTGCACGAAGTTCTGGTTGACGTGCTCGTAGAGGTTCTCGACGCCGAGCGCCTGCTCTACCCGCTCGACGCCCTCCTCCGTCGGAACGACCGTGCGCTTCGCCTCGTCGACCTCGTAGTCGCGTTCGGCTTGCAGTACCTTCACCACTGCGGCGAACTGGTTGTAGAGCTCCTGCGCGTCGTCGGCGCGCCCGGAGATGATCAGCGGCGTCCGCGCTTCGTCGATGAGGATCGAGTCGACCTCGTCGACGATCGCGAACGGGTGACCGCGCTGCACCTGGTCCTCGAGTGCGACCGTCATGTTGTCACGCAGGTAGTCGAAGCCGAACTCGTTGTTGGTGCCGTAGGTGATGTCGGCGCCGTACGCGGCCCGCTTCGCCGCGAAGTCGTCGATCTGGGGGAGGACCACCCCCACCTCGAGGCCGAGCGCCCGGTACAAGCGACCCATCCACTCGGCGTCGCGGCGTGCGAGGTAGTCGTTCACGGTCACCAGATGGACACCCCGCCCGGTGAGCGCGTTCAGGTAGGACGGCAGGGTCGCGACGAGCGTCTTGCCCTCACCCGTCTTCATCTCGGCCACCCAACCGAAGTGGAGCGCGGCACCGCCCATGATCTGCACGTCGAAGTGCCGCTGGCCGAGCGTGCGGATTCCGGCCTCGCGGACCGCCGCGAACGCCTCGGGGAGCAGATCGTCGAGCAGGTCGTTGCGCGCGTCGTCCGAGTCGACGTTGGCGAGCCGCTCCCGGAGCCCGGCCGTCACCGCGACGAGCTCGTCGTCGGAGCGGCGCTGCATCTCCTGCTCGAAGCCGCCGACCGCGGGGACGATCGACTCGAGCATCTTGAGCTTGCGGCCCTCGCCTGCGTGGAGGATCTTGTTGAACAGGCCCATCTGAACCCCGAGTCTACCGACGAGGGCCTCGCCGACCGGGGGCGCGCGAGCAACCCGCCAGGAGCGACCGCGCCGGGCAGACTGGGCCGATGCCGGAGGCGACGGACGCGGCGACGGAGGAGGACGCGCCGCCCGGCGACTCGGCAGGGCGGTCGCCCGCCCTGCTCGAACCGACACCCGCGACGCCGGCGCGGCGCGGGATCGCCCGACGCGAACCGGTGCCGTGGGTCCTCGGCGCGATGGTCGTCGGCTGGAGCGCGCTGTTCATCACGCTCGGTCGGATCCGTCACGCGCGGTTCGCCACGCTCTCGTTCGACCTCGGGATCTACGACCAGGCCGTGTGGCTGATGTCGCGCTTCCACGATCCGTTCGTGACGTACGACATCCTCGTCGCGGAGCGGGTGCAAACACCAGCGCGATCCGACTAGCGGGAACGCGGTGTCCGGGCCGCGGTGACCGCGCAGACCGACCTTCCTCCCGCAGTGCGCAACGCGAGGGCCGCAGCCGCCAGCGTCGCGCCCGTCGTGGCGACGTCGTCGACGAGGAGCACGCGGGCGGGTACCGGACCGATCGCGAGGAAGCGCGGCCCGACACGGCGCGCGGCACCGTCGAGACCGGTCTGGGGAGGACCGGGCAGGCGACGGAGGAGTCGCATCACGGGCGATCCGAGTTGGTCGGCGACGGCGCCGGCGAGCAACTGCGCCGGATCAAAGCCACGGCGCCGGCGTCGCGCCGCGACGGTCGGTGCCCACGTGACGGCCTCAAAGGCGGGATGGTCCCCGAGCGCGTCGACCATCGCGGCTGCCAGCCAGGGCACCGCGGCACGAGCATTGCGGTACTTCACCCGCGCCACGAGCTCACGCGCCGGCCCCCGGTAGGCGAATGCCGCGTTCCAGGCGTCAACCCCGGCGGGTGGAACGGCGGCGGGGGCGTGACACAGGTCGGCGACACACACCGGACAGAGGACCGAGCCCGCGCGTCCGCACCCTGCGCACACGTCCGGGAGCAGGTCCGCCAACACGCGGACGACGCTACGGCCGGGCTATGACCTTCACTGTCGAGTCAAGCACCTGTCGAGTCAAGTTTTTCGTCCGGAATGCCGATTCTCCGGAAGTCCGGGGGCCAACCGAACACGACAATTGGGAGTGGCCCCATGGATCTCCTCACGAGCTGGGCACGGTCGACCGTCGCCAACTTCGAGAAGACGCTCTCGCGCTTCGACGAGCACCTCGAGCGCATGCTCCTCGGTGCACTCGTGGCGCTGGGCCTGGTCGCCGCGTTTCTCTTCCTGATGAGCGGTGGTCTCTGAGCGCTCCTGCGCCGGCGGAGCTCAGTAGCGGTAGTGCTCCGGCTTGTAGGGCCCGTCGGCCGGAATCCCCAGGTACGACGCCTGCTCCTCGGAGAGCCGCGTGAGCCGCACGCCGAGCTTGTCGAGGTGGAGGCGCGCCACCTCCTCGTCGAGGTGCTTCGGCAGCGTGTACACCTTCCGCTCGTAGAAGTCCCGGTGACCGAACAGCTCCATCTGGGCCATCACCTGGTTGGTGAAGCTGTTCGACATCACGAAGCTCGGGTGCCCGGTGGCACACCCGAGGTTGAGGAGGCGACCCTCAGCGAGCACGATGATCGCGTGGGCGGGCCGCCCGTCGGCAGCCGGAAAGACCCACTCGTCCACCTGCGGCTTCACGTTCACGCGCTCGATGCCCGGAAACTTCGCGAGTCCGGCCATGTCGATCTCGGTGTCGAAGTGGCCGATGTTGCCGACGATCGCGTTGTGCTTCATGGCAGCCATGTGGTCGACGGTGATGACGTCTCGGTTGCCGGTGGTGGTCACGAAGAGGTCGGCAGTGGCGACGACGTCCTCGACGGTCGCGACCTCGTAGCCCTCCATCGCCGCCTGGAGCGCGCAGATGGGGTCGATCTCAGTGATGACGACCCGGGCGCCCTGGCCTCGCAGAGACTGCGCGCAGCCCTTGCCGACGTCGCCGTAGCCGCACACCACCGCGACCTTTCCCGCCAGCATCACGTCGGTCGCGCGGCAGATCCCGTCGACGAGCGAGTGGCGACAGCCGTAGAGGTTGTCGAACTTCGACTTCGTCACCGAGTCGTTGACGTTGATCGCCGGGAACAGGAGTGTGCCGCCCTCCTGCATCTGGTACAGACGATGCACACCGGTGGTCGTCTCCTCGGTCACCCCGAGGATCCCCTCCGCGACACGGTGCCAGCGGCGGTTATCGGCCGCGAGCACGCGACCGAGCAGACCCAGCACGACGGCGAACTCCTCGTTGTCGGCCGTCGAGGGATCGGGCACCTCGCCCGTGCGCTCGCACTCGACCCCCTTGTGGACGAGGAGCGTGGCGTCGCCGCCATCATCGAGGATCATGTTGGGCCCGGCTCCGTCACCCCAGTCGAGCGCACGGTCGGTGCACCACCAGTACTCCTCGAGCGTCTCGCCCTTCCACGCGAACACCGGGACGCCAGCCGCCGCGATCGCGGCGGCCGCGTGGTCCTGCGTCGAGAAGATGTTGCACGAGGCCCAGCGCACCTGCGCACCGAGCGCGACGAGCGTCTCGATGAGCACCGCGGTCTGGATGGTCATGTGCAGCGAGCCGGTGATGCGCGCACCCGAGAGCGGCTTCGTCTCGGCGTAGCGCTCGCGCAACGCCACGAGGCCGGGCATCTCGTGCTCGGCGAGCTCCATCTCCTTGCGGCCGAAGTCGGCGAGCGAGAGGTCGGCGACCTTGAAGTCGGTGTGATCGGTCGCGGCGGTGTGGTCGGTGGTGGTCGTCATGGGCACTCCTGCACGTCGGGCACACGGGCGCGTGCCGATTCCGGTAGGAGTTCGGCCCCGATCACGGGGTGACAGCCTCTCGGCCCGACCTGCGTCCAGGCTAGCGAACGCGGGTCCGTGGATCAGGGTCCGTATTCGGAGGGACACACGCGGTTATAGCGTCATACCCCCCTTGTACGGTCGCGACATGGACGATCTCCGCGGATCCATAGCCCAGGCCGCCGCGGAGGACCGCTCGGTTTGGAGCGGCACAGCCCGGGTCGAGCGGCTGGCGGAGCTGCTGGAGGCGCGGGAGCGGCTCGAGGCGGAGACGCTCCGAGCGCTCGGCGACGTGCTGGCCGATCGGGCCTGGGAATCCGACGGGGCGTGCTCCCCCGTCGCATGGCTGGCCGACCGAGGATCGATGACGGCGCGGGAGGCAGCCCGGTTGGTGTCGGCCGCGCGCCTGGCGCGCGAGCACGCCACCGTGGGGAAGTCGCTGGCTGCGGGAGACGTGACGACCTCGCACGTGCAGCTCATCACCCGGGCGGCGCGGCACCGGGAGAGGGTGTTCGCGGAGCACGTCGACGTGCTCGTCGACGCGGCGCGCACCGTCGCGCCCGAGCCGTTCGTGAAGGTGGCCCGCACATGGCGGCACCTCGCGGACGACGTCGTCGCCGGCGGCGCAAGCGGCGACGGCGACCGGTGGTGGCTCGACACGTCCGTCACCTTCGAAGGCGCGGTGCGGGTCGACGGACTGCTCGATCCAGAAGGCGGCGCGACGTTCATCGCGCGCGCTCGCCGCGCTCGTACCCCCTCCGGTCGCGGGCGATCCGCGTCCGGCGGCGGCCCGCCGCGCGGACGCGCTCGTCGCGCTCGCGTCGGGCACACGGCCGCGGGTCTCACTCGACGTGCGGATCGACGCTGACACGCTGGCCGGTCGCATGCCCGCCGATCTCTTCGGCGCGCGTTGCGAGGTCGACGGGGTCGGCCCGGTGCCGCCATCGGTCGTGCGCAGGCTCGCGTGCGATGCACGCGTCGCGCTCGTTGCCACTGACGGCGAGCACCCGCACGACGTGGGTCGAGTGCGACTCGTGCCGCTGGCGCTGCGGCGCGCGCTCGAGCGCCGCGACGGCGGGTGCGTCTTCCCGGGCTGCGATCGGCTCCCGGAGTGGTGCGACGCGCACCATGTGATCCCGTGGGTCGAGGGTGGTCCGACGACACTCGACAACCTCGCGCTGCTGTGCCGCTCGCACCACACTCGGTGCCACCGCGGTGGCTGGCAACTCGCACGCGGGCCGGACGGTTGGACGGCGACCCCGGCAGAGCGGATGCGCTGCTGACATGCGATGGATCGCTTCGCGTCGATGCGCTCAACGCAGAGTGGCGAACAGAGGCGCTGTTTGTGACCGATGATTGCCACGAGTCCAGTCGGGAGGGTCTCGTCCCCAAAGTCTCGGCCTGAGCTGCGCATCGACGCCGTGCCGGGTCGAGGAGGGAGGGATGTAGGGCTCGCATGCCTCCGACGATCGACGTTGTCACGTCGTCACGGAGCCGGACGTTCCAGCATCCGCCGACGGGCTCCCACGGCTACTCGTCGTCGGTGAGCCCGTCGAGGCGGGGGCGCACGTGACTCCCCCAGTGCCACTCCAGCTGTTCGAGCGCGAGGTTACGCATCGCCGCGTCGGACCCGCTGCCGGTCACGACGCGAGCTCGTCCTTGAGCTGGCGGATGGTGTCGACGGGGCCCGGGTCGACGTCGTTGTCGAGCGCCAGGTAGGAGCTCACCCAGTCGCCCACGTACATGAGGTCGAGCAGCTGCGCGAGGCACCCCTCTCCGGCCGCGTCGACCGTGAGCACCTGATTGACGGCTTCTTCGACGAGCCCGCGCGTGACGCCCACGCGAGCGGCGACGCGGGCGTGCTCGAAGCCGTGCCGCAGTTCGACCAGCGTGATGGCCTGACGCGTGAGGTCGCCGTGTTGGCCCCACTGGCAGATCTCGTTGTGGTCGAGCTCCGGGAACACGTTCCAGAACGCGGGCGCCTTCGCGTTCTCGTTGACGTCGCACTTCCAGCGGTACGCGGCGACGCCGCCGATCGCGCCGGCGCCGTACACGAGCGGCATCGTCCGACCGATGCGGCGCGCCAGCTCGCGCGCAGGGTTCGCCACGCCCGTCACCTCCTGGCGGCACTGGTCACGCCGACGCGCGAGCTGCTCCTGCGCGGTGACGAGCAGGGCGTGCGCTTCGGGAAAGAGCCCCATCCGGTACAGCACCACGAGCAGGGGCGCGACAAGCGCGCCGAGCGCGGCGCGAGGCATGAGACCCGGCGGGCAGTCGACTATCAGCCCACCGCCGTCGCGCGCCACTTCACCGAGTGCACCCCCGCACGTGATCGCGACGATGCTCGCCCCGGCCGCACGCGCCGCTTCGGCGGCAAGGACAGTCTCCTCCGTGTCACCCGAGTACGAGAGCGCGAACGCGAGGGTCCCCACTCCGACGGACGCCGGGATCTCCGGCCCTTTCACGCTGGTGAGCGGGAGGCGCAACGAGCCTGCGCTCACGGCCGCCAACGTGTCGCCCGCGATCCCGGAGCCCCCCATACCGAGCACGACGACGTTCGTGAGCCGGTCGGCCTCGGGAAGCTGGCGCGCCGGCACCGCCGCGGCCGCCTCGTGGGCCGCGGCGAGCTGCTCCGGCAGGCTGCAGACCGCGTCGAGGAACCCGAGCGTGTCGGTCACTCGGCCTCGAACGTCGGAGCGACCCCGTCGGTCTCGGCCTTGGCGAGCAACCGCTCGTGCTCGGGGTCGGTCACCGTCTCGGCCTCGTCGATCAGCATGATCGGGATGTCGTCGCGCACTTCGTAGCGGCGCCGGAGGCGGGGGTTGTAGAGCGTCTGCTCGTCCTCGAAGTAGAGCAGCGGGCCCTTGTCCTCCGGGCACGCCAGGATCTCGAGCAGCTTGGGGTCGAGCGCCATCGTGTTCGTGCTCCTCGTTCGCTCGGAGGACCCGTCTCCTCTACGAGGAGCCGGCACCTCGCCGGTCGTTGCCCGATCGTTGTTCCCCGCGCACCAGGGCCAAGACCTCCGCGGCACGCGCCGAACACGTCTCCTCGTCGTTCGCCTCGAGGTTGAGCCGGAGGAGCGGCTCGGTGTTGCTCGCACGCAGATTGAACCACCAGTCGCCGAGGTCGACGGTGAGTCCGTCGACGCGATCCTGGACGGCATCCGCGTACGCCGCCGAGACCTTCTCGATCGCGCCTTCAGGATCGTCGACCCGCGAGTTGATCTCACCCGAGGCGGCGTAGCGCTCGAAGGGCTTCCGGAGCTCGGACAGGGGCTGTCCGGACTTGCACATCTGCTCGAGCACCATCAACGCGGCGATGATGCCGGAGTCGGCGCGGAAGTTGTCGCGGAAGTAGTAGTGCGCCGAGTGCTCCCCTCCGAACACGGCGCCGGTCTCGGCCATCACCTGCTTGATGAACGAGTGACCGACGCGGGTACGAATCGGCTCCCCGCCGCGCTCGCGGACGATCTCGGGCACCGCCTTCGAACAGATGAGGTTGTGCACGACCCGCTCGCGCTCACCCGAGTCGTCGGTGGCGTCGTCGGCAAGGATGGCAGCCGCCAGGATGGCGGTGGTCGTCGAACCCGAGACCGGCTCGCCCGCGCCGTCGACGAGCACGACGCGGTCGGCGTCGCCGTCGAACGCGAGCCCGATGTCGGCACTCGAGGCGACGACCGCGGCACGGAGGTCGGCCAGGTTCTCGGTCTGGATCGGATCCGCCGGGTGGTTGGGAAAACTGCCGTCGAGCTCGCCGTAGAGCATGGTGAGCCGGAACGGGAGCCCGGACATGACCGCCGGCACGGTGAGCCCCCCGACTCCGTTCGCGGTGTCGGCGACGACCGAGAGCGGGGTGAGCGCGTCGAGGTCGACGAAGGCGTGGACGTGCGCGACGAACGCGGGCAGCAGGTCGCGGCGTTCGACACGACCGGGATCCTCGGCGCGCTCGAACATGCCCGCCGCGACCATGCTCTTGATCTCGGCGAGCCCGGTCTCCTGGCCGATCGGGAGCGCGCCCGCCCGGCACAGCTTGATGCCGTTGTACTCGGCCGGGTTGTGGCTCGCGGTGAACATCGCCGCGGGCGAATCGAGGGTGCCGGCCGCGAAGTAGCAGAGGTCGGTGGACGCCAGACCGAGGTCGACGACATCCGCACCCGCCATCGTGGCGCCTTCGCTGAACGCCGCGACGAGCGGCGCCGACGAGGGGCGCACGTCGCGACCGACGAGGATGCGCGCCGCGCCCGTGAAGGCGACGAAGGAATTACCGACCCGCCGGGCGAACGATTCGTCGATCTGTTCGGGATAGATGCCCCGAATGTCGTATGCCTTGAAGATCTCGTCGAGAGTGGCATCAGCCACAGTGGGGGCCTCTCCGCTCGGGCGCTGGGCGCCGCTGGAGCGACGCCGCCACCGACCCGCTTGTTGGGTCCGGCCGGCGGCGCCTCCCGGGTCAGTCCCGGGACCGGATCCGAAATCGTACCGTCGGGCGCCGCCGAACGCCCCCAACGGAGCGTTCCGACCGCCTGGCGAGGTCCCACCAGACCAGGCCGGCCAGGCCGAACAGGCCGACGAGCGAGCCGACGCGGCCGAGCCACTCCGCCGCGGTCGTGCCGTACTCGAGACGGACGTGGCGGCTCGTGGGGACGACGACCATGAAGTTCGGGGTCGCCCGCCATGGTCCCCGGGCGCCTTCGACCTTCCAGTTGGGGAAGTACGACGTCCGCACCATGACGGGAACGCCCGGGCGCGACACGTCGAACTCGACGAAGTCGTCGCCCGATCGCACCCGGGACACGCGAACGTGCGGGAGCGGGCGCTGGGCCACGGCCCGTGCCGACCCCGGCGACGCGTGGCGCCACGACGCCGGCCCCCCGTCGGTCAGCGGCCGGTCGAGGGCTTCGGGATCGTCGAACCACGGCACGGCGGTGCACTCCCACGGGCTGAACTCGGGGGTCCTCCCCGAGTCGGGCGGCGGCGGCGGACGCCCCTCGCACCGCCAGTCGGGATCGGCGCGCATCCCGTCGACCACGACGGGTTCGTTCGTGAGTGCCTTGACGAGCGCGGCGCCCGCGACTTCGTAGATGACCCATCCCGACGGCGCCTTCTCGTCGAGGTCGGGCACGGTTGCCACGGCCCTGAGCGCGGGGTTCGCGTCCGCGCGCTGCTTGGCTTCGGGGGACATCGCCGCGTAGTAGCGGACCCCGAGGTCCTGCAGGTAGCGCACCCCGAGGTCGAAGTCCGTCGCGATCGAGCGATAGGGCAGACCCCGGACCGGGTTCGAGGGGGCGAGCGTGAGCGTCGCCGAGGTCATGAAGTGGTACGGCGTGGTGCCGGACGACTCGTAGTACAAGCCTTCCATCGAGGAGATGCGCCCGTCCGTCCAGTAGGGCAGCAGCATGAGCGCCAGCGTCGTCCCGTACGCGTCGAGGCTGCTCCCCCCTTCCCAGAGGAGCCGGCCCGGGGGAAGGGCGGCGACCGTGTCGATGAAGCGCTGGTACTCGGGCCAGGACTTTGCCGTCACCGGAACGTCCGTCGCCGAGCCACCCTCGAAGCCCGTGTAGTTGTACTGCGCCCAGTACGGGAGGTTCTGTCTCGACTCGTTGACCCACACGAGCGTCCCGGCTGTCACGAGCAGCGCGAGCGATGCACCGGCGACCACCTGCACGAGTCGGGTGCGCGTGCGGTGATCGTCGGAGGACACGACGACCTGCTCAGGCTCGTCCGGCGCGGGGCCTTCGACGGCGGTCCTCGGCGCGGCGCCGTAGGCGACCCAGACCACGCCACGGGCGGCCAACCGCACCAGCTCGGCCGCGCCCAAACCGGCGAGAAGGTATAGCGATAGGTACCAGAAGGGCAGCAGCCGCAAGTTCCAGGCGGGCGCCTTCCCCAACACGTCGCGGAGCAGCTCCCAACCGCAGAACACGCCCGCGGCCACGACCGCGATCAGGAAGAGGTCGCGGGTCGAGGGTCGTCGGTGGACGGCGCCGAGGACGAGGGCGGCGAGGACGAGCGCGTAGAGGAGCGTGAAGTGGGTGCCGAGGAACATCCAGCGCAGGTAGTGGTCGATCGGCTCGTAGCGCATGTCGGTGGTCTGGCCGAGCGTCGCGAGGAGCGGGAGCGACCACACCGCGGTGAGCAGGCCGCTGACCGCGACGATGGCGGTGGCCTTCCCGGCCGTCCGCCACGGCTTCCGGAGCATCCACAGGACGCCGGCCGCGTACAGCGCGAACACGGTGACGACGAGGTGGCTGGTGACGGTGCCCGCGAGCAGGAGCGCCGGCAACCACGTGCTCCCGCGCCCGTCGAGCGCGCGGGCGAACGAACCGAGAAAGAAGAGTGCGAGGCCGAGCGCGATCGTGAACGAGTACTCACCAGCCAGGGTGCTGAGGACCGTGCCACCCATGATCCGGTGGTCGAACACCTGCGTCGCGTCGCCGTATCCCTCGAAGAAGAGGAAGGCGGTGGCGCCGACGGCGAGGAGAGCGGGGCCGGGGCGGGGTGCCCGGATCCCACGGCCGAACCAGTACGCGCCGGCGGGCACCAACACCGGACCGAGCGCGGTGACGAGCTTGAACGCGACGTTGTACGGGATCGCGACGTCGAGGAGGACCGTCAGCAGCGCCGGAAACGGAAAGTAGAACTGTCCGGCCGGAAAGCCGGCGTAGAAGTCCGGCGACCATCCGGCGAGCCGACCCGACGGCAGGAGGTGGTCGCGCAGGTAGGCCGGGAACCAGACGTGGGCGCCCATGTCGCCGCCCGCGGCGGTCGTGTCGAGGAAGAGGAGATGGGGCTGCAGCTGCACGAAGGCGAAGATGCAGCAGGCCGCGACGATCGCCGGACCCGACCACCGGCTGACGAGGTCGATCGCCAGCTCGCGGGTGTCGCGACGCTCGCGGGGTGAGGCGGCCGACGCGACAGTGCGAGGGCCGTCCATCGGCTCAGCATGCCAGCCCTACGACGACGCCCGACCGCGCGTCGGGTGGCGGTTGCTACCGGGAGCGTGCGAGGTCGAGCACGTGGTTCAACGGCACCGGGCCGTCGGCCGTCTCCCAGGACTGCGCTTCACAGCGCCCGCAGCGCCGGAAGGTGAGATCGCGCTCCCCCACCCGCATGCGGATCTCGACCATCATGGCCTTGGCACATCGTGCACAGTGCATCGGAACCCTCCCAGCACGCTCCCCACCAGCCGGTGGTTTCGGCAGACCCCACCGAATCCTTGAGCGTCTCTTTGCCATTTCTTTGCCGGGACGGGCCCGGGTTGGGCCTGGTTGAAGGGCTACACGAACAGCAGTACGGCCGTGAGCGTGTTGAAGCCCACGTGCAGCAGGATGGACCGAGAGATGTCGCCGGTGCGGACGGCCTCGTAGCCGAGCACGATCCCGAGCCCCACCAGGACCGGCAGGGCCACGATCGAGCCCAACGACGGGTCCCCGATCACGTGGATCAGGCCGAACACGAGCGCGGAGACGAGCACCGCCCGATCGGGTTCCGTCCGGCGCAAGAGCGCCCGCAAGAGCACCCCTCGGAACAGGAGCTCCTCGGCGACAGGGGCCAGGATCGCGACGCCGAGCACGATCAGCGGGATGACGACCCCGTGCGACTTGTCGGCGATCTTCACGACGTCCTGGCGGGCTTCCTCGCCGTGCAGGGCGACGAGCAGCGCGGTCGGCACGAGCGCGATGAGTTGCAGCCCGATCCCCGCGAAGAACCAGCGCCAATCCGACCACCGCACCACGAATCCGAAGTCGGCCCGCAGCGTGCCCAGACCCTTGGTCCGCGCGATCACCGCGAGGTACGCGATCACCGCGGCGTTCTGGCCCACCAGGAGCACCACGAGCTGGGTGGGATCGCCGGCGTTGACGACGAAGAACGACGCGAACACCGCGCCGAGGATCCCCGCCAGCCACGCCAGGAGCGCATCCGGGATGCCCCAGCGGATCTTCGGGCCCACGCCACGGGACGCGGGGCCCTCCGGTTGCACCGGCGCACCCTACCGTCGTGGGCCGCGGTCATCGGGAAGCGCATCGCGCCGGCACCGTCCGGGCCGTAGCATGGTGTCATCGACAACGAGGAGCCCGGCCCGCGCATGAGCCGACGCCCGTCCGACCTGCCGGGCGGACCCCGGCCTGACACTGACCCGCGCGGCGACGGAGCCCAAGACCGAGCCCCGCACGGAGCCGAACGGCTCGCCGCCCCCCGAGCCCCGGCCGTCGCCGCCCGCCGGGCCGCCGCCCGAGCCGTGGACCGGTCGTCGCCCGGGAGGATCGTCACGCGACCGCCCGCCCGCCCCTCCCGGCGGCAGCTCCTCGTCCCCGTTGCGCTGGGTGCCGTGGGCGGTCCTCGCGCTGATCGCGGCCGCGTTCGTCGTGAGCACCCTGGCCAACAGCACCACGTCGAAGGCCGACCTGACGTACACGCAGTTCATGGACGCGGTCGAGAACGGCCACGTCAAGAGCATCGACTTCAACAAGACCACCGGCGCGATCACCGGCACGTTCGTCTCCGAACGCGACGGGAGCAAGGAGTTCACCAGTTCCGGTCCGAAGGACGACCTGCCCGCCGCCGACCTGAAGACGCTGCGCGACCAGAACGTCGACGTCACCTACACCGACACCGGCACCAACGTCCTCGGCGAGATCCTCATCTGGGTGCTGCCGCTCGCGTTGATCGTCGGGTTGTTCGTCTGGATGAGCAGACGCGCGCAGGGCCAAATGGGCGCGGTCATGAACATCGGCCGGAGTCGCGCGAAGGTCTACAACACCGAGAAGCCCAAGACGATGTTCACCGACGTCGCGGGGTACGGGCCGGTCAAGCAGGAGATCGCGGAGGTCGTCGACTTCCTCAAGAACCCGGGGAAGTTCAAGGAGATCGGCGCGCGGATCCCGAAGGGTGTGCTGCTCGTCGGTCCCCCCGGTACGGGCAAGACGCTCATCGCCCGCGCGGTCGCGGGTGAGGCGGGCGTTCCCTTCGTCTCCGTCACGGGTTCAGACTTCATGGAGATGTTCGTGGGCGTGGGCGCGGCGCGCGTCCGCGACCTGTTCCAGACGGCGCGCAAGCAGGCTCCCGCCATCATCTTCGTCGACGAGATCGATTCGATCGGGCGCAAGCGTGGCGCCGGGCTCGGCGGTGGCCATGACGAGCGCGAGCAGACGTTGAACCAGATGCTCGCCGAGATGGACGGATTCGAGGCGACCGAAGGCATCGTGATGATGGCCGCCACCAACCGTCCCGACGTGCTCGACCCCGCGCTCCTCCGGCCGGGGCGCTTCGACCGCCAGATCATGGTCCCGCTCCCCACCCAGGACGAGCGGGTCGCGATCCTGACCGTCCACTTCCGCGACAAGAAGATCGACTCCGATGTCGACGTCAACGTCATCGCACGCGGCACGCCGGGCATGTCGGGTGCCGACCTGTCGAACCTGGTGAACGAAGCCGCGCTGTTCGCCGTCCGCCGGGGCGAGAAGGCGGTCCACGCCGAGGACTTCGAGGCCGCGCGCGACCGGGTGCTCATGGGCCTGAAGCGGGACTCGATGGCGCTCTCCGAAGAGGAGAAGGAGGTCGTCGCGTACCACGAGGGTGGTCACGCGGTGCTCGCCTACGTCCTCGAGAACGCCGATCCCATCCACAAGGTCACGATCCTCCCGACCGGCATCGCGCTCGGCGTGACCCAGCAGCTCCCCCTCGAGGAGCGCCACATCTACAAGCGGGAGTACATCACCGACTCGCTGGTCGTCCGTCTGGGTGGCCGCATCGCCGAGGAGCTCGTCTACGGGCACTTGTCGACCGGCGCGCAGAACGACCTCGTCGGCTGCACCGAGCTTGCCCGCAAGATGGTGCGCGAGTGGGGCATGAGCGATCGCATCGGGCCGATGGCCTGGGGTTCACAGGGCGCGGTGTTCCTCGGCGAGGATCTGGTCCACACGCGCGACTACTCGGACGAGACCGCCCGCGTGATCGACGAAGAGGTCGAGCGCATCCTGCGCGACGAGGAGAACCGGACCCGCAAGGTGCTCAGCGAGTACCGCCCGGGTCTCGAAGCCGTGGCCCGAGCGCTGCTCGAGCGCGAGACGCTCGCCGGCGAAGAGGTCGGGCGGCTCGTCGACGACGCGATGGGCGCCAAGAGCGGCGGCCCCCGCCGGGTCGACCTCGCGGGGGGCAGCACCGACGAGGGTTAGTCGTCGATCGACCCCAGTGCGGGCTCGGGGCTGGTGCCCGGCGCACGGGTCTCGGCGACGGCGGCCCACAGGTCGGTCGCGGTGAACGCACCGACGAAGGCCCGCCGCACCACGCCGTCGCAGTCCGCGACCACCGTGGTCGGGATCGCCGCGAGCTCGTAGCGGCGATGCAGCGCCCCGCGGTCGCCCGCCTCGATCTCGCAGGTCGCGACGGCCGCCGACTCGAGCGCCGCGACCTTCGGTCCGAGGCCGCGGCACGACAGGCATTCCTGCGACGAGAAGAGGGCGACGAGCCAGGGCGCGTCGGGGCGCGGGAAGTCACTCCGATCAAGTTGCCGCGGCACCGGGTAGGGACCCCGCGGCGGCGCCTCGGTGGGGCGACGGCGCAGGCGCCAGGCGACCACGGCCACCACCACTACGATGCCCGCGGCGATCGCGAGACGGACGAGCAACTATCCCGCTCCCGGGTCGGGCACCGCGATGCTCGCCGATCCGCCGGCGGCGCCGTTGACAACGAGACCGACCGTGACCGGCCGGTCGGCCTCCACCACGAGGGTCCGACCCGCACGCTCGTCCAGCGAGAACGTCCCGAAACGCTCCGGCGGCACCGCCAGCTCCGGGTTGCTGGGGGCGTCGCTCGTGTCGCCGCCTTCGAAGACGAGCAGTGACGCGGCCGCGGGCCGCGAACGGGCTCCCGCGACCGTGATCGCGCCGGAACTGCCCGCGGGCGCCACGAGAACCCACCGCCGCGCCGCGGCCTGGGTGCCGAGCGTGCTCGCGACCCGTCTCCCGTCCGCATCCGACCACCAGGAGAGCAGCTCGACGACGACGGGAGGGGCCTCCCCCTCCGGTTGGCGTGCGGCGACCGTCACCACGAAGCCTCTGCCGGCGGGCACGTTGTCGCCCACGGTGACCAGCTCCACCGACCGCGCGCCGACTTCGACGGATTGGGGAGCGAGTGTCTCCTCCCCCGGAAGCACGACGCCCACCTCCACGCGGGTGGACACCTCAGCGAAGTTCGCGACCGCGACCGTCTGCGTGAGCGCGGAGCCCGACTCGACCGCACCGGCGAGATCGACGGGGAGCTCCCATGTTCGTGCGGGCCGGTTCGCCCCCAGCGAGACCGCGATCCCCTGCCGCACGGGAACACCCTCGGACTGACTGCCGTCGAACAGCTGCGTGCGTTCGACCACGACGCGTCCGCTCCTCGCATGGACGTGCGCGGCAACCCGGGCCTGCCGCGGCACGAAGTCGTGCACCGCGATCGTGACGCGCGAGTTGCGCGGCACCACGAGCGCCTGCGCCTCGTCGGGCGCGATGACGCCCTCTTGGGTCAGGAAGTCCGCGTCGATGATCGCGTCGTCGCCGAACGGGTTGAAGACCACGAGGTACTGCTGCACGCCCTTCACCGTCGTGCCGTTCGCGAAGTACCAATCTGGGGCTGCGCCACGCGCGCACGGCTCGACGGCGACGTCCCCCTGCCCACGGAGCTCGTGGCTCACGACCGCCTGCCCCCCGACGACCTCCACCACGACCCCGGGCTCCGCCGTCGGAAGGATGTCGGCGACGGCCACCTCGGACACGCCGCGCGGCTCCACCGTGACGCGGCGCGACACCGGTTTGGCGTCGCCACCCGGCAGTACCGAGATGGTCGCGGTCACCTCGGCGTCGGCGAGGCTGGCAACGACGATCGTCTCCTCGGCGCGTCCGTCGGGGGTCGATGTCCCCTCGGCGCAGAACCAGGACGCGGACAACGCGTCCGCGGCGGGGACGGCCGGCGCGGCCCCGAGCGCGGCCGCCGCCGCCCCCGAGGTCGTCGCATCGGTCGAGTCGCGGTCGGCGATGACCGCCGCCACCAGCGCGGCGATCACGATGAGCAGGATTGGTCCCCGCCAGACGCGGCGGTGGGCTCGTGTGCCGGTGTCGTTCACACGCGCTCCCACCAGTACGCGTCCTCGTCGAGGACCTGCGTGAGCGGGTCGTCGGTGGGCGCGCGCTCGCGACGAGACCGCGGACTGCCTACCGGACGCGTCCGCTCGCGCGTGCGCCGCCAGCGGACGATCACGGCCAGCCAGATCACCACCGACGCCGCCAACAGCAGCCATCGCTGGTACTGGCCGCCGAACGCGAACGACACCGTGCTCCGTCGCCCGAGCTCGAACCCGTTGACGAGGCCGAAGGCCTCGGTGTGGCGGGATCGAGCCGACCCGTCCTCGATCTTCCAGTCGACGTCGTAGGCCTCGCCGAAGAGCACCGTGCCCGGAGGCACCGGCGCTCCGTCGAGCACGGGGTGCGCGCGCCCGGCGAGATCGGCGCTCAGGGCAGCCCGCAACGGGTAGTTCGAGCCGACCGGCACCTCGTCGGCCGCGGGTCCGGTGACGACCGACGCGAGGGGGTACCACGCGAGGTTCTCGTAGAGGACGAATCCCGACTCGGAGCGCAGCCGCGCCAGGTCGAGCTGGCCGTCGAGCGCGGCGCGCATCCTGCCCGTGACCGCGGCATCGGCGCGCGCCCCACCCCCAGGACCCTGGGTGCGGGGCAGCACCACGTAGCGGACCCCCACCGGCGCGAGCAGGCGGCCCAGGCGGTTGGTGCGCCCGACCCGGCTCAAGTCGATCGCTTCGTCGACCACTTCGTCGGCGTCGTGCTCCGGCGCTCGCAGGAGCTCAGTCGCGTCG
Organism: uncultured Actinomycetes bacterium; assembly: GCA_963775795.1. Classification (GTDB taxonomy): domain Bacteria; phylum Actinomycetota; class Acidimicrobiia; order IMCC26256; family DASPTH01; genus CAVZKC01. The sequence continues at coordinate 290,906 of CAVZKC010000004.1, forward strand.
CCGACCCCGTTGCGGCTGAGGCTGTAGCCGACGCCGCCCGCGACGGTCACCGGATCGAGCGGCAGGACGGCCGGGTCCCCGATCCACAGCATCCGGAACTGGCCTTCGGCACGGTTCGAGCCCATCGCCGTGAAGCTCAGCTCTTCGCTCCATGCGCTCGTGGGCGCGTGCCAGCGTCCGTCGAAGGTGTCGGCCACGAATCCGAGCGCGGGCAACAGGAGGGCGACGCCACCCAGCAGCACGGCCGGTTGCCGCCACCCGAAGCGGAACGCCCTGATCCCGTCGACGAGCACCGCGACCCCGATGCCCAGGGCGATCGCGAGGCCGAGCGCGGCGAGGGTGAGCGGTGCCTCGGGCGCCAGCACGGCGCGCGCGGGGGCGAAACGAGCAGGAACCCACACCGCGGCCCACCCTGCCAGCGCAAGCATCCACCCGCGGGCGGCCCAGGCGAGGCGCGTCCCGGTCGCGGTGAACAGCGGCACCGCGGCCGCCCCGATCAATCCCCACATCGCCCAGCCCGCGCCATTGGGGCCCGTCTGGAACCGCAGGACCTCACCAAGGACGAGGTGGGGATGGAACGCGAAGCCGAACGACGCCGCGTCCGGCGACCCCAGATACGCGAGCGGCCAGGGGAAGAGCAGCACGACCGCGCCGACACCCGCCGCCGCGAGGATGCCGAGCGCGCGGACGGACCTGCCCACGTGACCGGTGAGGGGCGCGACGACGACGAGGACGAGCCCGGCGAGCAAGAACAGCGCGGGCGCGGTGGGATACCACGCGGTGGCGAGCGCGACCAGCACCGCGAGGCGGAGGACCCGCCCGCGCCGCGGAGGGCTCTCGCCGTCGTCGAGACGGCTGATCCGGGCGACCGCCGCGAGCACGAAGGGCAGGGTGACGTAGACCATCAGGGGCCCGAGGCGGCCCTGCGCGATCGCGTTGCGCGAGACGGGATTCACCCCGTACGCCAGCGCCGACGCGAACGCGGGACCCTGGAGCCCGACGACCCTGCGCACCAGCCGGTACGCGCCGAACGAGCCAAGCGGGATCGCTACCACCACGAGGACGGTGCGGGCCATCGAGACCGCGCCGAGGAACACCGTGCCCAGCGCGCCCATGAGCGCGAGCGCCGGAGGGGCCGCCGAGGCCGAACCCACGCCCGTATAGCGCCACGCGGAACCGAAGGCATCGAAGAGATCGCCGATCCCCGGCCAGCTGACCAGGGTTCCGATCGACGGCACGTCGCTCGTGACGAAATGCCGGGACCCGAACAGCACGAGCGCGAGGAACACCACGAACGCGACCGTTGCGGGTGCACGCACTCCATCGGAGACCGCGTCGACGGCCGTGCGGGAGCGGTCCCCGATCGTGCGCAACCGCGTGTCGGTGTGCAGGTGGTGACCGAACCACGCGCCGACCCGAGCCGACGTGCGGACGTGGAGCTCGCGCAGGTCGCGGTCGTGGATCCGCCGTCGACTCTGCGCCCGTGCCCGTGAGCCGCGGAGTTGCCGGAAGTGGACGAGGTTGCCGATCCAGGCGCCCACGATCGCCCGGGCGCGCCGCGGGCGACCGACGACGAGATCGCCCGCCGCCTCCGCGACCGCGACGAGGAGCCCGACCGGCACGAGCCAGAGGAGCGTCGCAAGCGAGTACGAAGTGAGGAGCACCCGGATGCGGCTGCGCGCCAGCGCGGCCTCCTCCGGGCGGTCCCCGCGGTTGCGCTGCTCGGCAGCCTCGTGATGGCGGACCCGAGCATCGGGCGCGACGAGCACGCGCGCGCCTGCCAGCCGCGCCCGCCAGCACAGGTCGAGGTCCTCCGCGCCCGGGAACGTCGCGGGGTCGAAACCGCCGAGCTCAGCGAAGAGGTCGACGCGCACGAGCATCGTCGCTGTCGTCACGTAGAAGACGTCACGGACGCCGTCGTGCTGCTCCTGGTCGAGCTCACCCGGCTCGATCCCCGTGAAGGGCGCGCCGAACCGGTCGATGGCGCGACCGACGTCGAGGAGGACTTCGGGATCGTCCGCGCTGACGAGCTTCGGGCCCACGATCCCCGCGTTCGACCGGTAGGCCTCCTCAACGAGCAGCCGCACGACGTCGGGCGCGAGCACCACATCGTCGTGGCAGAGCACGAGGAACGTGGCCCCTTCGACGGCCCGAAGGGCCTCGTTGGCGGCTTCCGCGAAACCGGCGGACGATTCGAGGCGCCGGACGAACGCGCGGGGCAGCCGGGCGGCGACCCGGGGTGTCGGGTCCATGTCCGAGCCGCAGTCGACGACCAGCACGGTCAAATCCGAGTAGTCCTGGCCTACGAGGGAGTCGAGCGCTTCGTCGAACCAGTCCCCGGGGTTGCGCGTGACGACCATGGCCACGACCGGCGGGTAGACCGGGGGGAGCTCCTCGAGGTCGCCCGGATCGCCGGGGAGATCGTCGGGAGGCTCCTCGGAGAGCTCGTCGAGCGGGTCGGCGTCAGGAGCCCCGCGCTCGGGAGGATCGGCTCGTTCCCCCGGCCCCGGCGCTGCCAGCCCGCCCGGAGTGTCGGCGGCGTGCATCAGGCGCAACAGCGTACCGCCGACTCCACGCCCTCCCGGCACGCGGCAGCGGGCCATGCCGCAGGTACCCTCTCACGGTGATCACCGCACTCGCCGGGGGTGTTGGCGCGGCGCGCTTCCTCCGCGGACTCGTCGAGGTGGTGCCGCCCGACCAGGTCACGGTCATCGTCAACACGGGCGACGACGACTGGTTCCACGGTCTCCTGGTCTGCCCCGACCTCGACTCGGTCACCTACACGCTCGCCGGTGCGGCCAACCCAACCACCGGTTGGGGACTCGCGGGCGAGACGTTCGACGCGATGGCGGCGCTCGACCGCTACGGCATCCCGACCTGGTTCCGGCTCGGCGATCGCGACCTGGCAACCCATCTGTTCCGCACCGAACGCATCCGTGAGGGAGCGACGCTCTCGGAAGTCTCGACTGAGATCGCCCGGTCGTGGGGACTCGACATCCGCCTCGTCCCGATGACCGACGACCGCGTCGCGACGCGGATCACGGTGCAGGACCCTGCGAGCGACACGATCTCGACGCTCGCCATGCAGGAGTGGTTCGTGCGCGAGCGGTCGGAGCCGCCGGTCGTCGCCGTGGAATTCGACGGCGTGGCGGGCGCGCAGCCCACGCCCGGTGCGCTGGAAGCCATCGCGGCCGCGGACACGATCGTCGTGTGCCCGAGCAATCCCGTGATCTCGATCGGCCCCATCCTCGCGGTCCCCGGCATCCGCGAAGCGCTCGTCGCGCGGCGCGACCACGTCGTGGGTGTGAGCCCGATCATCGCGGGCCGACCGGTCAAGGGACCGGCCGACCGGCTGATGGAGCCCCTCGGCATCGAAGTCTCGTGCGTGGGCGTGGCACGCGCGTACCGGGACTTCTGCGGCACGTTCGTGATCGACACGAGCGACGCGCCCCGGGCCGGGGAGATCGAGGCGCTCGGCGTTCGACCGCGCGTGGCGGAGACGCTCATGACCGACGCCAGGGTCGCGGCGGCACTCGCGTCGACCACGCTGGCGGCGGTGGCATGAGCGAGGCGACCGCGAGCCGGGTATCCCGGCGAGCAGCCGAGCGGGGCCCGAGCGGCCCGGCGCCCGCTCGCCCTTCAGCGGGCGCCGAGAGCGGGAAGACATGAGCGAGGCGACCGCGAGCCGGGTATCCCGGCGAGCAGCCGAGCGGGGCCCGAGCGGCCCGGCGCCCGCTCGCCCTTCAGCGGGCGCCGAGAGCGGGAAGACATGAGCGAGGCGACCGCGAGCCGGGTATCCCGGCGAGCAGCCGAGCGGGGCCCGAGCGGCCCGGCGCCCGCTCGCCCTTCAGCGGGCGCCGAGAGCGGGAAGACCTGAGCGTGGGTGCGCTCACGATTCTGCCGATCACGGGGATCCCCGAGGTGGTGCAGGGCGCCTCGATCGCCGAGCTCGTCGCCGACGCCGCCGACGCGGCCGCGGCGCCGCTCCTCGACGGTGACTGCCTCGTGGTCACGCAGAAGATCGTGTCGAAGGCCGAAGGTCGGGTGGTCGAGCTCGATCCCGACGACGGACCGGCGCGACAGCGGCTGATCGAGTCGGAATCGGCGCGGGTGCTCCGACGCCGGGGTGACCTCCTCATCACCGAGACGCGTCACGGCTTCGTGTGCGCGAACGCCGGCGTCGACGTTTCCAACGTCGAGCCCGGGCACGCAGCACTGCTCCCCCTCGACAGCGACCGATCGGCGCGGCGGATCCGGGACGCCCTCCGGGCGCAGCGCGGACTCGCGGTGGCCGTGGTGGTCTCGGACACGTTCGGACGGGCGTGGCGGAACGGCTTGACCGACGTCGCGATCGGGGTCTGCGGCATCGCCGCCGTCCTCGATCTGCGGGGCGCGAGCGACGCGCACGGTCGCACGCTCCAAGTGACAGAGGTTGCGCTCGCCGACGAGGTGGCGGGTGCGGCGGAGCTGGTGATGGGCAAGGCGCAGGGGGTCCCGGCGGCAGTCGTGCGCGGGCTCGACGACGCCTGGTTCCGCGAGAGCTCGGTGCGCGAGCTCGTCCGCGCGCCCGCCGACGACCTCTTCCGATGACGGTTCCCGAGTTCCTGGCCGCCCGTCGATCCATCCGGGCGTTCACCCGCGATCCCGTACCCCGCGACGCGCTCGACGCGCTCGTCGAGGCGGCGTGCACCGCGCCGGCCCCGCACCACTCGCGGCCGTGGCGGTTCGTGGTCGTGGACACGCCGACCGGCAAAGCGGCACTCGCGCGAGGCATGGGCGACCGCTGGCGCCGCGATCTCAGCGGCGACGGTATCGGCCCCGCCCGGATCGACACGCTCGTCGAGGCGTCGCACGCGCGGATCGGCACCGCGCCGGCGATCGTCGTGGCGTGCCTCACGTGGGAGGGCCTCGACCACTACCCCGACGAGGAGCGCCGGCGCGCCGAGTGGGGCATGGCACTGCTGTCGCTCGGCGCCGCGGTCGAGAACCTCATGCTGGCGGCCACCGCCGCCCACTACGCCTCGTGTTGGATCGCCGCGCCGATCTTCTGCCCCGAGGAGGCGCGTGACGCACTCGAGCTCCCCGACGACTGGCTCCCCCACGCCATGGTCCTGATCGGCACGCCCGATCCCGCCTACGTCGGGCGACCCCGCCCACCCGCGTCCCTTGACGAGCTGCGGGCCTTCCGCTGACGCTCGCTCACTCGCGCCTCACGACCGCTCGCGAAACCAGTCCAGCGTCTGGCTCAAGCCGTCTTCGAGGGGGGTCCAGGGCTTCCAACCCAGGTGGATCGCGGCACGCGCGGGATCGAGCGCGGAGCGGCGCAGCTCCCCCGCGCGCTCGGGGGCGAACCTCGGCTCGTCGCGTGTCCCGGTGAGCTTCGCCATCTGGTCGTAGAGCTCGCGGACGCTCGTCTCGACGCCGGTCCCGATGTTCATCAGGAGGCCGCCGCCCTTCTCCGCGGCGCGGACGTAGGCGTCGACGACGTCGTCGACGAAGACGAAGTCGCGGGTCTGTCCGCCGTCGCCGTAGACAGTCGCCCGCTTCCCCCCGAGCATGAGGCCGGCGAAGATCGCGACGACGCCCGCTTCGCCGTGGGGATCCTGGCGGGGGCCGTAGACGTTGGCGAGGGCGAGGACGGTGTACTCGAGCCCGTGCACCTCGCGGTAGTAGTGGAGGTAGTCGCCCACGGCCTTCTTGGCCACGCCGTAGGGCGACGCGGGTCGCTGCGGGTGGCCCTCGCGGACGGGCACGCTTTCGGGAACCCCGTACAGGGTGCCGCCCGAGCCCGCGAACACCACCTTGCGGGCGCGGGCGGCGAGCGCCGCCTCGCAGACGTTCAGCGACCCGAGCACGTTGATCTGTGCGTCGAAGGCAGGGCGCGCCACCGAGACCCGCACGTCCGCCTGCGCGGCGAGGTGGAAGACGACTTCGGGCTCCCGGTGCACGACGAGGTCGCTGAGCTGGGGTGAGCAGATGTCGATGCGATGGAAGCTGAACTTCGCGGTTCGCTGCTCGCGGGCACTCGCCAGGTTCGTGAGCGAGCCCGTCGAGAGGTCATCGATCACGTCGACGTCACAGCCCTCCGCGAGCAGCCGATCCACGAGGGTCGATCCGATGAACCCGGCTCCGCCGGTCACGAGCACGCGCATTCCTTCACTCCTTCGCAGTCCGGTCATCGCCCGCCCCGCCCATCGGCGCGTGCAGCCCGCCGCCGCGGATCCGGCCCCCGACGTGGCGGGCCCCGGCCTCGACGACTCCTCCGGATTCCACGAGCGTACGGTCCCGAACCGTGGCACCGCGACCGACCACCACCTGCGCGCCGAGGATGGACTCCGACACCGTGGCGCCGGTTCCGACGCCCGTGCGCTCGAACAGCACCGTTCCGTCGACGTTCGCGTCCGCACCGATCGACACGCCCGCGCCCAGCGTGGACCCGACGACCCGCGCGCCCGATCCGATCGACACCCCTGACCCGAGCAGGCTGGGCCCGGTGACGATCGCGCCGTCGGCGATCGTCACCGGGCCCAGCGTCCACACTCCCGGCGCACGTTCGGTCGCGCCCGGCGCCGGCGGCTCACCCAGCGCGCCGGCGAGCACGTCGGCATGCGCGCGTAGGTAGCTCTCCGGGGTGCCGATGTCGATCCAGTAGGAGTCGTCGGCACGCCCGTAGAGGCGCTCCTCCCGATCGAGGAGGCCGGGGAACGTCTCCCGCTCGATCGAGACGGCGACACCCGACGGGATGCGGGCGAGCACCTCGGGCTCGAGCACGTAGGTTCCCGCGTTGATCCACCGCGTCGGAGCCCGATCCTTCGGTGGCTTCTCGACGAACGCCACGACCGCGCCATCCGCTCGGGTGGGGACGACGCCGAACAGCGAAGGATCCTCGACCTCGGTGAGCGCGATCGTCGCGACGGCGCGGCGATGCTCGTGGAACCGGACGAGCGCGCCGAGGTCCAGGCCCGTCAGCACGTCCCCGTTGCACACCACCAGCCGCTGGTCCGTCCCGTCGCGGAAGTGCTCCGCTGCGAACCTGATGGCGCCCGCGGTGCCGAGCGGCGCGTCCTCGACGGCATAGCTGATGCGGAGGTCGCCGTGCTGGTCGCCGGGAAACTGTGCGCGGAACGCGTCGGGCAGATAGCCCAACGACAACACCACGTCGCGCACGCCGTGGGCGGCGAGCCACGTGAGCTGGCGCGCGAGGAATGGCACCCCGGCGATCGGGAGCAACGGCTTCGGTGTGGTGTACGTGAGCGGGCGAAGCCGGGTCCCCTTCCCGCCGACCAGGACGACTGCCCTCACGAGGTCGGCGGTGTCGACGTACCTGGCGTCGTCGCGGTCGTCGTGGAGGTCGCGGCCTGGTTGCGACACGGCGACTTCTTGCTCACGACCGCGGGGATGTCCTGGTCGGAGATGTTCGCGTACGCGGCACACGCACCCGGCGGGAAGGGAAGCTTCACGCCTTCGGGAAGGAACCCGATCGCGATCGTCTCGCCGTTCTGCTGCCGGTAATCGGCCGGGTTCCCGGTTTGCACCTTGCCGTCGACCGCCCACACGAGCCGGCCCGGGCGGCCCTTCTCGTCGCCGAAGGTGCACTTGTCGCCGTTGGCCCATCGGGTCGTTCCGAGCTTCGACGGCGGTCCCGACCATGCGTCGATGGAGCTCTCCGAGAGGCCCCACCCGCCGTACTGGAAGAACTTGCCGACGGTCGCGTTGCCACCTGCCTCCGAGCTGACGAAGGGGTGGGTGTGGATCAGGCCATCGCCGTGCGAATGGATGCCGGCCTGCGCGCCGGTGCTGGCCGCCTGGTCGAAGGTGGGCGCGTTGGCCAACCACTCGCCGCAGATGTCGACCCCGAGGAAGGAGTGCCAGTGGTCCACCGGGGTGCCGGTCGCCGGATCGGCCACCCTTGGGCGCCCCGACGCGTCGTCGCCGCCGCTGCGGACGAGCACGATCAACACCACCCCGACGACCACCACCATGGCGATGGCCATGTTCCACCCGAGCGAGCCGCCCCGCCGCCGCTTGGGTTTCCGGTACCGCGACCGCATCTCGGCGCGCTGATAACGGGTCCGGGACTGGGGCATGAGCAGCCGAGGTTATCCGGTGACCCGCGGCCGACCGGGCCGGGTCGCGGCACCCCGACGGCGCGTCGAACGCAGCGCGCGGCCCCCGACCGCGAGCGCGCAGCGCCCGGTGAGCAGGATCGCCAGCGGTGCGAGAAACAGCCGCCGAGGGCCTTCCCAGCTCACGTTCGCGTAGCGGACCGTGGATCGATGGTGCTCGACGATCATGCGGTAGGGACGGATGTCGGTGCTCGCTCCCTGGAGATGGGTGACCGCACCCCGCGGCTCGTACACGACCCGCCACCCCAGCCGCCGGAGCCGACGGCAGAGGTCGACGTCTTCGAGGTACATGAAGAACCGCTCGTCCCAGCCCCCGACGGAGTCGACCGCCGAGCGGCGGAGCCAGACCGCCGCTCCCGACACCCAGTCGACGTCGCGAGCGCGCGTAGCGTCGGTGTCGAGCTGGCGGTAGCGCCGGGTGAACGGGTTGGAGGGCCACCACACTCCCAGGACCGCGTGTCCGAACGCGTCCGGGAGCGACGGGACCGAGCGGGCCGACGGATACGGCGAGCCGTCGGGGTTTCGCACGACCGGCCCGACGGCCCCCACGTCGGGCTCCGCATCGAGACGGTCGAGCATGGCGGCCGCACACCCGGCTTCGACGACCAGATCGGGGTTGCACACGGCCACGACGCCCGCGGTGGTCGCGGCGATGCCCAGGTTCGCGGCGGCTGCGTAGCCCACATTGGCGTGCGGAACGACCACGCGGACGTCGGGGAGCGTCGCGCGGAGTGCGGCAACCGAACCGTCTCGCGAGCCGTTGTCGACGACGACGATCTCGGGGTTGCCCGCGCTGGCGTCGGCTCGGAGCGAGGCAACGCAGTCGGCCAACAGGTCACCCGCTTCGTAGTTCACGACCACGGCCGCCCACCGCGGCGTACCGGCGGTCATGTCAATCCACGAAGCGATACTTCAGGAGGGTCCAGAGGGCCACGAAGCCATCGCGCCAGGTGATCTTCTTGCCTTCGTCGAACTCACGGCCCGTGTACGAGATCGGCACCTCGTAGATGCGGATGCGCTGGCGAAGGACCTTCGCAGTGACCTCTGGCTCGAATTCGAAGCGTTCGGCCCGCAGCGTCAGCCCGTCGAGGACGGTCCGGTCGAAGAGCTTGTAGCACGTCTCCATGTCGGAGAGTGTCGTGTTGTACAGGACGTTGGTGACGAACGAGAGAAATCGATTGCCCATCCAGTGCAGGAACAGCATGTTGCGCCGCTCGCCCGTGAAGCGCGATCCGTAGACGACGCGGGCCTTGCCCCGCAGCATCGGGGCCAGCAGCTTCGGCCAGTCCTCCGGGTCGTATTCGAGGTCGGCGTCCTGGATGAGCACCAGATCGCCGGTGACCTGGTGCAGACCGGTACGGACCGCTGCGCCCTTGCCCCGGTTGCGCTCGTGCCACACGACTCGCACGGTGCTGTCGGCCAGCTGGCTCAACACGCTCCGCGTGCCGTCGGTGCTGCCGTCGTCGACGATCAGCACCTCCAGGTCCACGGGGAGCTCGACCGCCCGTATCCGGCGCACCACCTCCACCACGGTGTTGCGCTCGTCGAAGACCGGCACGATCACCGACAGCTTGCGGTACCGACTCCCCTCGTCAGCGTGCTCCACTGTTCCTCCGGTACCACTTGTACGTCCGGGTGAGACCTTCGCGGAGCCCGATCTCGGGATACCAACCGAGCACGTCACGCGCCAATGCGATGTCCGGGCACCGCTGCCTTGGGTCATCGACCGGCAGCGGCTCGAAGACGAGTGCGGAGCGCGAGCCCGTGACCTCGAGCACCGTCTCGGCGAGCTCGAGCACTGTGTACTCGTCGGGGTTGCCGAGGTTCATCGGCCCGACGTGGTCCGAGTCGAGCAGGGCGAGGAGACCACGGATCTCGTCGTCGACGAAGCAGAAGGAGCGGCTCTGCCGCCCGTCCCCGAACACGGTCAACGGTCGACCTCCCATCGCCTGGTCGAGGAAGTTCGAGATCACCCGACCGTCGGCGGGCCGCAATCCCGGCCCGTAGGTGTTGAAGATGCGGACGATCTTCGTGTCGATCCCGTGGACGCGGTGGTACGCCATCGTCATGGCCTCGGCGTACCGCTTGGCCTCGTCGTACACGGAGCGAGGTCCGACCGAGTTGACGTTGCCCCAATAGTGCTCGGACTGCGGGTGCACCAGCGGGTCGCCGTAGATCTCGCTCGTCGACGCGAGGAGGAACCGGGCACCGTTGGCGCGAGCGAGCTCGAGCGCGTTCCTGGTTCCGGCCGCGCCGACGTCGAGCGTCTCGAGTGGAAACGCGAGGTATTCGGGTGGGCTCGCGGCGCTCGCGAAGTGGAGCACCGCGTCCACGGGGCCCTCGACCGGGATGCCGACCACGACGTCGTACTCGATGAGCTCGAACCGCGGACCGGCGAGGAGGTCGGCGACATTCTCCTTCCATCCGGTCAGGAAGTTGTCGACGGCAACGACCTCCCAACTCCGGGCGAGGAGCGCGCGGCAGAGGTGGGAGCCCACGAATCCCGACCCCCCTGTCACCACCGCTCGGGGCATCAGCGACCTACGCCCTGGTACTCGAACCCGCGGCGTCGCATCGCTGGCGGGTCGAGCAGGTTGCGTGCATCGACGATGGCCCGCGGCGACGCCATCGCGGCGGACACCCGATCGAAGTCGATCCACCGGAACTCGTCCCACTCGGTGAGCAGCGCGAGCACGCGCGCGCCCGCGGCGGCCTCGTAGGCGTCGCTCACGACGTCCATGCCCGGAAGCGCGGCCTGCGCCCGTTCGCCGGCGGCGGGATCGTAGGCCCGGACGTGGGCACCGTCGGCAACGAGCCGCTCGGCGATGACGAGCGCGGGCGAATCACGCAGGTCGTCGGTATTGGCCTTGAACGTCAACCCCCAGATCCCGATCGTGATGCCCGCGAGAGAGCCCCCTGCCGCAGCGCGCACCTTCTCGACGATCCGGTCGTGCTGGCGGCGGTTGACCTCCACTACTCCGCGCAGGAGACTGAAGTCGTATCCCGCGATCTCGGCCGTGTGCACGAGCGCGGCGGTGTCCTTGGGGAAGCACGACCCGCCGTAGCCGGGGCCCGGATGCAGGAACTCGAACCCGATCCGAGGGTCGTAGCCCATCCCGAGGGTGACCTCGCGGACGTCGGCGTTCACTGCCTCGCAGAGGTTGGCGACCGCGTTGACGAACGAGATCTTCGTGGCGAGGAACGCGTTGGACGCGTACTTGATCATCTCCGCCGACGCGGCGTCGGTCACGATCACCGGGGCGCGCAGCTCGCGGTAGAGCGAAGACACCCGCACGGCGACCTCTGAATCGTCGCAGCCGATGACCACCCGGCTGGGTTCGAGGAAGTCGTGGACCGCGTCTCCTTCCCGCAGGAATTCCGGATTGGAGGCGACGCCGACGTCACGGGGCGCGCCGGCCCCCGAGAGCACGCGTGCGACGATCGTCGTGGACCCGACGGGCACGGTCGACTTGTTCACCACGATGGCGCTCGGCAGGAGGACGGGTGCCACCTCGCGGGCGACGGCCTCGACGAACGAGAGATCGGCGGCCCCGTCGTCCCCCTGCGGGGTGGGGACACACAGGAACACGAACTCCGCTCCACGCGCCGCGGTCGGCGCTCCCACGACGAACCGGAGCCGCCCCGCGTCGAGCCCGGACGCCACCAGCTCGGGCAGCCGGGCCTCGAGGATCGGCACCTCGCCCTTCGCGAGGGCAGCGACCCGTTCCGCGTCGACATCACCACAGACGACGTCGTGGCCCAGGTGCGCCAGGCACGCCGCGGTGGTGAGACCGACGTAGCCGGCGCCAATCACGGCGACGGTGCTCACCGCGTCGCCCGCTCGCTCGCGCGGCCCACGTACTCGGCGAGCGCCTCGCGCCACGGGCGCAGGCGGGGGAGCCCCTCGAGCCGCAGCGCACGGTTGTCGAGCGCGCTCGTAGCGCGGGCGGGCCGCGGGTCGGTCCAGATCGGACCCGTCGAGCTCGACCACGCCTGCGACGTCGAACCCTCGGAGCCGCAACGCGCTCGTCACGATCTCGTGGCGCGTGGCCGCCTCGTCGCCGTTGGTCGCGTGGTAGAGGCCGACCCGCCGTTCCACTCCCAGGCGCACGAGCAGGCGGGCGAGATCCGGGGCGTACGTGGGCACGCTGCGCTGGTCGGCCAAGACACCGTGCAGCTCGCCGCGCTCGTACGCGTCCAAGCCCCACGAGATCAAATCGGTGCCGGCGCGACCGAACACCCACGCCGTGCGAACCACGGTCCACGAAGACGCATGGTCCGCGACCTCGTGCTCGCCGCCGAGCTTGGAGCGCCCGTACTCGGACAGGGGTCGGGTGGCATCCCACTCGTCATACGGACGGGCGCTCGTGCCGTCGAACACGTAGTCGGTCGAGACGTGGACGACGTGGGCCCCGATGCGTGCCGCGGCCACCGCGAGGAACCGGACCCCGAGCGCGTTGATCGCGAAGGCGCGTTCAGGATCGCGCTCGCAGGCGTCGACGTTGGTCATGGCCGCGGCGTTCACGACCACGTCCGGGGCGGCCGCGTCCACCACCCGCTCCACCGCGTCCCGATCCGCGAGGTCGAGCTCACGATGGCTGCACGCCACCACGTCATGACCTGCGAAGGCCTCCACGGCGCAGGAGCCGACCTGCCCGGCCGCACCCGTGACCAACGCCCGCACTGCTACCGAACCGGCGGCAATGAGAGCTGGCGCGCCGGCCGGCACGCGGGCGCGTCGGTGAGGGGCAGTCGCATCAGGCAAGTGTAGGGGCGGTCGCCGCCCCGCCCTGCCTTGGACGTGGCCCCGCCGAGACCCGAGCTATGCCGCCTGCGGCACCGCCGGTCGGGGCGCGGGCGCGTCCATCAGGAAGAGCGTGGTGACCGGGAGGACGTAGAGGAGCCACACCGCGACTTGCTCGATCGAGGGCCGTGGATCCCAGCCCAACATCCCGCCGAGCAGGCGACCCGACTCGGTCTGCGTGGTGAGCCAGTGGATCCCGGTGAGGTCGAACGCCGCATCGCGCAGCGTTCCGAGGTCGCCTCCTGCCTGGAGCAGGAAGACCGCCTTGGAGAGGAGGCCCGCCGCGAAGAGGATGAGGAGCACCCCCGTCACCCGGAAGAACGTGCGCATGGGGATTCGGCGCCCGCCGAAGTAGACGAGCACACCGAGCCCGGCCGCGGCCAGCAAGCCGCCGATTCCACCCACGACCACCTCGGTGGCGTCCATCGAGATGGAGGCCGCGATGAGGAAGAGCGCCGCCTCGATCCCCTCGCGCAGCACCGCGGCGAACGCCACGAGCAGCACGCCGCGCCCGCCCGTACCGGCGGTGACGGCGGTGTCGACCTTCTCCTCGAGCTCACCCTTGACCGCACCGCCCTGACGGCGCATCCAGAAGATCATCCAGGTGAGCACGCCCGCGGCCGCGATCGAGATGCCGGCGAAGACGAGCGTCCGCGCCTCCCCCTCGAGCGATCCCACCGTCACCTGGACGGACACCCCGACCGCGATCGCGAGGATGACCCCGGCGGCTACGCCGGCCCAGAGCGACGGGGTCAGGTCGCGCCGACCGATCTTGCGGAGATATCCGAAGACGATGGCAACAACGAGGGCGCCCTCGAAGCCCTCGCGGAACATGATGAGGAACGCCTCGCTCACGAGCCTCTCCCTGAAGTCTTAGGTGAGGCTAACTCTACCCAGGGGTCACGAGCACGTCGAGATCGCCCGGCCGCCGGCTCACGCGCAGTCGTCGGGCGGGAGGGTGGTCGTGGTCGTCACCCGAGGCGCCGTCGTGGTCGTGGTGGGCGCGGACATCGGACCGGTCTCCCCCACCGCCGGCGCGGCCGTCGTGGTTGTGGCGCCGGCCGGCACCGTCAGCCCGTCGAAGCTCCCGCCCGCAACCAGCACCACGCCGTGCCGGATCGTCTCGTCGACGACCAGACGGGCGTCGTCGACCCACTCGCTCAGCGCGTACGCCTCCTGCGCGCGCGCCGCCGGGTAGCGGATCTCGGTGACCGGCACGCGGCCACGCGGGTCGACGCCGGTCCCGCCGCTGCGGAAGCCGTAGTCGCCGAGCGTCGCCGCGACCCGCGCCGCCTCGCCCTCGCCCTTGCCGGTGCCGTCGAGCACCCGCACCTGCACATCGTGCGGCTGCACCGTGGACGGCGCAGGCTGGTCGTCGCCGAAGTCGCGCAGCACCGCGAACACGAGATCGGCGGCCGGTCGGTCGAGCTCGAGGCGGTTGGGATCCTGCGTCGCGCTGCGGACGGGAACGGTCACGAACCGCAGTGCGTTCTCGTCGTTCGTGTTGATGGTGCGGAACGCCTTGATCAGCGAGTTGACGTCGCCGCGGGTGAGCGCCTGGTCGGCGGTGAGGTAGTGCAGCACCCGGTTCGCGATGTCGAGCGCGAGGAACGGGTCGCCCAGGCTCTTCGTCACCGCCAGGCCCGCGAGCTTGCGGATGAACGCCTGCTGACGCGCGATGCGGTCGAGGTCGTTGTTGGTCGGTGTGGCATTCTCCCAGGCACCCGTCTCGGGGTTCTTGTACTGCAGGTGGCGGGAGCGCACGTAGGCGAGCGCGTTGGCGCCGTCGAGCGGATAGCACGCGTCGGGATACCGTGCGTTGAGGCCGGTGTACAGGTCGCGGGCCGCGAACGGGAAGTACACCTTCACGTTGCCGATGGCATCGACGACCGACTCGAACGTCTGCATGTCGACTTCGAGGTAGTGGTTGATCGGGATGCCGAAGTTCTCTCCGAGCATGTCGATCACCGCCTGCGCGCCGCCGTCCGCGTAGATCGAATTGATCATCTGCGGTGACGAGCCTCCCGGCGGCCTGACCAGCAGATCGCGAGGGAAGGACACGACGACCGTGCGTCGGGCGTTCGGCTCGACGTGCGCCACCATCAGCGTGTCGGTGTTGAGACCGCTTTGGGTGTCAGGGCTGCCGAACGCGTCGGCGGCCGTCTGGTTGTTCCGCGCGAACTCGCGGGAATCGGACCCGATGATGAGGAAATTCGCGCCCTCGGGGGGCGCCGCCGTCACGTTGAGCTGGACCCGCTCGATGTCGCCGACCTTGCTGTTGATGGTGCGGTTCACCGCCACGACACCCGCGGTCATCAAGACGGTGGAGACGACCAACGCGATGCCGAGTCTGCCCGCGAAGACGCGCACGGAGCCATCGGAAGACGCAGGCATGCAGGAAGACTAGGGACCGGTCGTCGGCCCCACGCCGTCAGCTCTCGTCACAGATCTGCTCGGGTGTCTTCTCCGCCGCGGCGGGCGCTGCGGAGACGGGTGCGGTCGGCTCGCGGACCTGGTCGAAGCGCGTGCCGACCACCAACACGACGTGCGAGCCGCTCACCGAGCCGTCGCTCACGAGCTCCGCGCCGGGGACGTACGCGGCCACGAGCTGGGCGGCCGCCTCGTCGCCCGGTGCGTAGCGCACCTGGGTCTTCGCCACGGTCTTCGGGAAGTTGCTCGGCGTGTCGTTGACGAAGCCGAAACGGCCCAGCTCGCTCGCCACCTCCGCGGCCTGGCCCTGCACGCCCGAGCCGTTGAGGACCTGCACGCGCACGTTGCCCGGCGAGAGCGCGGCGCTGGGCGCCGACGCGCCCGCGCCGTCGCCGGTGACCGGCGCGGCGGAGGTCGCCGGTGGCACCTCGGCCTCGCCCCGGAGCCGGGCGAGCATAGGATCCGCCTCCCCTTGCTGCACGAGCAACACGGCCTGACTGTCTCGTGACGCCGGTTCGGCCGGGATCGTGTCGAACTGGAGCCCAGTGCCGTCTCCGGTCGAGAGCCCGAGCAGCGCGCGCGCCAACGCGTTGAACGCGCCGCGGTCGAAGGCGGTATCGGCCTTCAGGTTCGGGATCGTGGCGTCGACGACGTCGGGGGCGATGGTCGGGTTGCCGGTGACGCGGTCCATCGCGATGCGGCCGAGCTTCTTGATGAACGCCTGCTGGCGCGCGATGCGGTCGAGGTCGCCTCTGGGGCTCGCGTCCTCCCACTCCCCCGTCGCGGTGTTCAGGTACTTCAGGTCACGCGAGCGTACGTACGACAGCGCCGCCGGTCCGTCGAGCCGGTAGCAGCCCGCCCCCCACACGTTGAGGCCGGTGAACTCGTCACGTGCCGCGGTCGGGAAGTACACGGGCACGGTCCCGATCGCGTCGACGAGCTGCTGGAACGTCTCGAAGTCGACCTCGAGGTAGTGGTTGAGGTCGAGACCGAAGTCCGTGCTCAGGGTGTCGACGACCGATTGGGCCCCGTCGTTGAACGCGGCGTTGATCTTCGCGTGCCCGAGCCCGGGAACCTCCACCCACAGGTCGCGCGGGAACGACACCGCGTAGCTCCGGTCACCGTCGGCATGGAGCACCATCAACGTGTCCGAACGGGGCGGCGCGCTCTGGGTCGCGTCGTCGCTGAACGCGTCGAACTGCCTTTGGTTCTTGATGAACGACCTCGTGTCCGAGCCCACGATGACGAAGTTGACGGCGTCACCGCTCTGCGGGGCGACGGCCACGTCGACCCGCGGGATGTCGTCGATCTTCCCGTCGATGTAACGGTTGACCATGAACACGCCACCAGCCATCACGACGACACAGAGTCCGGCGGCGATGGCGATGCGTGCAGAGAAGTCGCGGAACGCGACACGGAGGGAATGCACGGCCCGGCCATGGTACTGACGCGCCTCCCGCCGGCAGTGGCGCGCGGAACCCCTTCGAACCCTTACGCCAGGCGGGTACCGTGACCGGATGCCAGTCCCCGAAGCCCGGGCCGCCGACGTCCGGGCCGCCGAGCTGCTCGAGAGGCTCCCCGCGAGCCTCGGGGCCGCCGCCGTGCACCGGAACGGCACGACCGTCGTGGCGGTCGATCCCGTGGAGGTGGTGGCGGCGGACGGTGCGGCGGCTCTCGCCGCGCTCGACTCGTTCGCGCCGGGCTTCTGGGTCGGCTTCCTATCGTTCGAGCTCGGCCATGCCGTCGAGCACGTCGACGCGCTCGGAGCGTCCCGCGAGGAGCCCCACGTTCCCGATCTCCTGTTCGCGCGGTTCGCGGCGCGCGCGCTCGTGGACCCGCACGGCAACCGTCGAGATCGAGGGTGACGGGCGCGGCCGTGAGGACCTCGAGCGCGCCGCGAGCCCGACCCGCGCGCGCCATCCGGGCCGACCCGCTCCCGTCGAGTTCGACGCGGCGACCTCGTCGTGGCGGGGCAGCCTGTCGCACGACGCGTTCGCGTCGCGGGTGCAGGACGTGCTCGACCTCCTCCGCGCCGGCGAGTGCTACCAGGTCAATCTGACGCGTCGTCTCTCGTGCGACTGGGCACCGCCGGCGGTCGCGCTCTTCAGGCAGCTCGCGTCGCGCCATCCGGCACCCCATCTCGGCGTGCTCCGGCTCCCCGGCGGGATCGGCGGGGGTCGCTCCGCCCGACCGCTGGCGGTCGTCTCCGCATCGCCCGAGCGGTTCTTGTCCCGCCGTGGCTCGCGGATCGAGACGCGCCCGATCAAGGGCACGGCGCGCACGGCCGCCGAGCTCGGCGCGAGCGCCAAGGATCACGCCGAGAACGTCATGATCGTCGACCTCGCCCGCAACGATCTCGGACGCGTCTGTGAGCCCGGCTCGATCCACGTGCCCGGCTTGTTCGAGATCGAGGCCCACCCCGGGCTGTACCACCTGGTGAGCACCGTGCGCGGCCGCCTGCGCCTCGATGCAACGCTCGGTGATCTCGTGCGCGCGACGTTCCCGCCTGCGTCGGTGACCGGGGCGCCCAAGCCCCGCGTACTCCAGGCGATCGAGGTCCTCGAGCCGGTGCGGCGGGGCGTGTACTGCGGCGCGTTCGGCTGGGTCGACACCGTCCGGCACGAAGCCGACCTCGCGGTGGCCATCCGCACGTTCACGATGCTCGGCGCCGAACCCGGCGACCCGTCCGGTGGCGGCGGTGTCACCCACTTCGGCGTTGGGAGCGGGATCGTCGTCGACTCCGATCCGGAGGCGGAGTGGCGCGAGACGGAGCTCAAGGCCGCTCGACTCCTCGCGGTCGCCGCCGGGGTGCGCGCCGGCTCCTCGTTTGTGGGCGCGTGACGAGCTCGCCGGGCGCGCCGCCAAGCGTGTGGCTCAACGGCACGCTGGTGCGCGCCGAGGAGGCGCGCGTCTCGCCCTTCGACCACGGGCTCCTCGTCGGCGACGGCGTGTTCGAGACCATGCGCGTCTATCGAGGCGTGCCGTTCGCGTGGCGACGACACCTCGAGCGCCTGGCCCATTCGGCGACCGGTCTCGGCCTCCCGCTCCCCGACGCGCAGCTCCTACGCGTCGCCGTCGACGCGGTGCTCACCGCCAATGGGATCGCCGAGGGGCGCGTGCGGATCACCGTGACCGGTGGCGTCTCGCCGCTCGGCTCCGAGCGGGCGGAGACCGCCACCACCGTCCTCGTCGCCGCGAGTGAGCTCGCGACGTGGCCCGAGCGTCCCGAGGTGGTGATCGTGCCCTGGCGCCGCAACGACCGCGGGGCGGTGACCGGACTGAAGACCATCTCTTACGCGGAGAACGTGCGCGCGCTCGCCTACGCGCGCGCACGCGGCGCGACCGAAGCGATCTTCGCGAACACGCGCGACGAGCTCTGCGAAGCCACGGGCTCGAACGTCTTCCTGGTCGCCGGCGGGGTCCTGCGGACACCGCCGGCCGATTCCGGCTGTCTGCTCGGTGTGACCCGGGCACTCGTCCTCGAGCTGTGCGTAGCCCTCGACGTCGCCTTCGTGGAGGCCACGCTGCCCATCACCGCATTGCGTGACTCGGAGGAGGCGTTCCTCACGTCCACCACCAGAGAGGTGCAGGCAATCGGCCGGGTCGACGGGCACGCGCTTCCCCCCGCGCCCGGGCCACTCACCCAGCAGCTGGCCAAGGCGTTCGCCGCGCTCGTCGCCGGCGACCTCGACCCGTAGGCGACTTCGTCCCGCGACAGCGTTGCTGCGCTACACGGTGGACAGGTGTACGACGTCGGCGACAGAGCAGACGACACTCGTCCCGTCGAACGCGCGGACGACGAGCGCGCCCCGCGGGTCGACGCCGGTCGCCACGCCCTCCATCGCCCCGCCGAGGCGCTCGACCCGGACCCGCCGACCCAGCGTCGCCAGACGGGCCTGGTACACGCTCGGGACTCCGTCGAAGTCGTCGACCCGTCTCGCCAATGCGTCGAGGAAGGCGCAGAGGAGCTCGTCGCGATCGACCGCCGTCCCGACCTCGAGCTGGCAGGACGTCGCCGTGGCTTCGAGCTCGGGCGGGAACGACGTGCGGTTCACGTTGCAACCCACCCCGACGACGACCGCGGCTGCGTTCGCCCCGTCGCCGGACGCGCGCTCGGCGAGCACGCCCGCGAGCTTCCGCTCGCCGACGAGCACGTCGTTGGGCCACTTCAGCTGCGTCCGGACCGCGCACACCGCCTCGACCGCTTCCGCCACCGCGAGCGCCGTCGCCGAGCCGGCCAGCGGGGCCCGTTCGACGGCGAGGGGCGGGCGGAGCAGCACGGACACGAGCAGTGACGAACCGGCAGGGGCGTCCCACCGGCGGTCGAGACGACCGCGGCCCGCGGTCTGGTGGTCGGCGACCACCACGAGACCCTCAGGAGCACCGGCCCGGGCTTCGTCGAGCACGACCCGGTTGGTCGAGTCGACCTCGGCCAGCCGGCGGATCTCCCAGCGGCCAGGAGCCGGAGCGGGGTCGGGCATCGCCGTAGGATACGGCGACCATCGACCCGGACCGGCGAGGCAACCCTTGTTCGAGAAAGTGCTCATCGCGAATCGCGGCGAGATCGCGGTGCGAGTCATGCGCACCTGCCGCGAGCTCGGCATCACCACCGTTGCCGTGTACTCGGACCTGGACCGCGACGCCCTGCACGTCCGGTACGCCGACGAGGCGTATGCGCTCGGTGGCCAGACGCCCGCCGAGAGCTACCTCAACACCGAGACAATCCTCGCCACCATCGATCGGAGCGGTGCGCAGGCAGTGCATCCCGGCTACGGGTTCTTCTCCGAGAACGCCGACTTCGCGCGCGCGGTCAGCGAGCGCGGCGTGGCATGGATCGGCCCGCCGCCCGCCGCGATCGAGGTCATGGGAGACAAGATCTCCTCCCGCAAGGCGGCGGCGGCAGCCGACGTGGAAGCGGTCCCCGGGACTCTCGAGCCCGTCCTCGATCCCGAAGAGGTCGTGGCCTTCGGCGAGCGCCACGGCTGGCCCGTGGCGATCAAGGCGGCGCACGGCGGGGGTGGCAAGGGCCTGAAGGTGGCGGAACGAGCCGAGGACGCCGCCGCCGCGCTCGAATCCGCGCAGCGCGAGGCCCAGGCCTACTTCGGGCGGCCGGAGTGCTACCTCGAGCGGTACCTGACGAAGCCCCGCCACATCGAGGTCCAGGTGTTCGCCGACACCCACGGCAACGTCGTGTGGCTGGGCGAGCGCGACTGCTCCACCCAACGACGTCACCAGAAGCTGATCGAGGAGACTCCCGCGCCCCGGCTGAGCGAGCAGATCCGCGTCGCGATGGGAGACGCCGCGGTCAAGGTGGCGCGCGCCTGCGGCTACGTGAACGCCGGCACGGTGGAGTGCCTCTACCAGGACGGCGATTTCTACTTCCTGGAGATGAACACTCGGCTCCAGGTCGAGCACTGCGTGACCGAGATGGTGACGTCGCTCGACCTCGTCGCCGAGCAGCTGCGAGTCGCCGCCGGTGAGCCGCTGTCGTTCTCCCAGGACTCGATCACCCGCCGGGGCCACGCGATCGAAGTGCGCGTGAACGCCGAAGACCCCACTCAGGGATTCCTCCCGTCGCCGGGCACGATCACGAGGCTGCGGGTCCCCGGCGGGCCCGGCGTCCGCTGGGACGGCGGGTACGCGGAGGGTGACACCGTCTCACCGAAATACGACAACCTTGTCGGGAAGCTCGTCGTGTGGGGCCCTGACCGCGAAGCGGCCCGGGCCCGGATGCTCCGCGCGCTCGGCGAATTCGAAGTCACGGGTATCGCCACGACGATCCCCGCACACCAGGCACTGGTCGCGCACCCCGACTTCGCCGCCGGTGAGCACTCGACGAAGTGGGTGGAGAACGACTTCCCCCCCGACGCGTTCGCAGCAAGCAGATCGTCACCCGCGCCCGCCGCTCCCGACGCCGCCGAGCCCCTCGTCGAGCGCACCGTGCCCGTCGAAGTGGACGGGAAGCGCTTCTCGGTCAAGCTGTGGCTTCCCGAAACGCCGGCCGGCGGCGGGACGGCCCCCGCCCGCTCGTCGCGCCCTCGCCCAGGCGCCGCCGCGGCCGGGGGCGCCGCCGGGAGCGGCACGATCGTGGCACCGATGCAGGGCACGATCGTGAAGGTGCTCGTGGCGCCCGGCGACACCGTCGAGGCGGGGCAGTCCCTGCTCGTGCTCGAGGCCATGAAGATGGAGAACCACATCAACGCCGACATCGCGGGCATGGTGCAAGAGGTCCGCGTGGCGTCCGGCGACACGGTCGGCACCGGCGACGTGTTGGTGACGATCGAGCAGTAGCGGTCGAGGACGCCGCCGGTCAGCTCGACGCGTCGGCGAGCAGCTCCGACAGCGTGGGGTGCACAAGGAGCGAGTCGACGATGTCGCCGACCTTCAGGCCGTTCGTGACCGCCACCGCCAGGACGCTGACCAGCTCCGCCGCGTTCCGGCCGACGATCGAGCCGCCGAGGACGACGCCGGTGGCGGGATCGGACAGGATCTTGGCGAAGCCGCGTGGGTCGCCCTTGATCAGGGCCTTCGGGTTGGCCGAGAACGGGACCTTGGTCACCCGGATCTTCCGGCCCATCGCGAACGCCTCCGCCTCGGCGAGCCCGACGTCGGCCACCTCGGGGTCGGTGAAGATCGCCGACGCGGCCTTGTCGTAGTCGAGGTGGCGGTGGGGGCGGTTGTGCATGCCCATGAGGTGCTCGGCGATCTTGCGGCCCTGCATCGATGCCACCGACGACAGCGGGAGCTTGCCCGACACGTCACCGGCCGCGTACACGTTCGGCATGCTCGACAGGCAGTTGTGGTTGATCGTGACGTAGCCGCCCGCGTCGAGCGCCACGCCGGCCTCAGCGAGACTCATACCTTCGGTGTTGGGCACCGACCCGACTGCGAGCAGAGCGTGCGAGCCGACGACCTCGCGACCATCGTTGCAGTGGACCCTGACGGTGTCGCCGTCACGCGTGATCGAGTCGGCGCGGGCGCCCTTGAGCAGGGTGACCCCGCGTTCGAGGAACGACTCCTCGAGCACCGCCGCGACCTCCGGATCCTTGATCGGCAGGACCTGCTGGCGGGACACGATGAGGGTGACCTCGGACCCGAGGGAACAGAACATGTGGGTGAACTCGACGCCCGTCACGCCGGAGCCGATCACCACCGCGTGCTCCGGGATCTCCGGCGGTGGGTACGCGTCGCGCGTGATCAGCACGCGGTCGCCGTCGACCGGCGCGAAGTCCGGCACGCGCGCGCGTGACCCGGTCGCGACGACGACAAAATCGGCGCCGAGGCGCTCGGTACCCGGCCCGGTCTCCGCGATCACGTGGTTCGGGCCGTCGAGGCGCCCGCTCCCGCGAATGACCCGCACGCTCTGCGACTTGAGCAGCGACTCCGTCGACTGGCGGATCTGGTCCTCGATGGACGCGACCCGCTCCCGCAACGCGTCGATGTCGAGCCGCCCGTCGGCCACGAGCCCCATCGAGCGGGCACGCGCGAGCTGGCCCAGCTCACCACCCGTGGCGATGAGCGCCTTCGACGGGATGCAGTCCCACAGGTGGGCAGCGCCGCTGACGACGTCACGCTCCACCAAGGTCACGTCGGCACCGAGGGTGGCCGCCACGCTCGCGCACGTGTTCCCGGCCGGGCCACCACCGATGATCACCACCTTGGGCATGCCCAGAGGTTAGGGGGAGCCGGGCGGCCCAACGTTCACGCCGTAACGTGCTCGCCATGTCGGAGCTGCGACATGACGCGGTCACCGGGCGGGACGCGATCGTCGCCGCGGGACGCGCGACGCGTCCTCACCAATTCGTCGGACCGTCCCGCACCGAGGAGGACGCGGGCGGGCAGTGCCCGTTCTGTCCCGGGCACGAGGACACGACCCCCACCGAGATCGCCCGCACCGGCGCCGGGCGGGCGGGTGAGCCCGGGTGGCGGGTCCGGGTGTTCCCGAACCTCTACCCCATCGTCGGCGACGAGCACGGCCTACCGGGCGCGCACGAGGTCGTGGTCCTCTCGCCCGATCACTGGCGGTCGTTCGCAGAGCTCGACGACGACGCCGCGGTCGATGTGCTCTCCGTCCTCGCGCAGCGGGTCCGGGCGCTCTTCTCCACCGGCCACGAGCACGTCGCCGCGTTGGTGAACCACCGCCGCGCCGCCGGCGCGTCGCTTCCTCACCCCCACGCACAGCTCGTCGCCCTCGATTTCGTCCCTCCGGAAGTGCTCGCGTCCGGCGAGCGGTTCGTGCAGGCCGGGCGCGACCTCGTGCTCGACGACCTCGCCGCCGCCGACCGCCACGACCTGCTCGTCACCACCGACGGCCACGCCACCGCTTGGTGCCCGGAAGGCGCGTGGCTGCCGTTCGTCGTCCGCGTGAGCGCCGCCGACGGCGGCGCCCGATTCGACGAAGCCGCCGACGCGAGCCTGGCGTCGGTGGCCCGGGTCACGCGCGCCGCGCTGGCGCGGCTCGCGGCGGTACTCGACGACCCTCCCTACAACCTGGTCGTGCGGAGCGCGCCGGCGTCGTCGAACGAGGGGTTCCAGTGGCACGTCGAGATCACGCCGCGGGTCTCCGTCACCGCCGGGTTCGAGGCAGCCACCGGCATCTTCGTCAACACGGTGCCCCCCGAACGCGCGGCGCGCGTGTTGCGGGACGAGGCGTGATCACGATCCGGGTGTGCACCACCATCCGGGCCACGCCCGACGACGTGTGGGCGGCGGTGGAGCGGATCGACGAGCACACAACCTGGATGCGGGACGCGCGAAGCATCACGTTCGGGAGCGATCGCCACGAGGGGGTCGGGGCGGAATTCGACTGCCTCACCAAAGTCGGCCCGTTCTCCACCGTCGACCACTTCGTGGTCACCGGGTGGGAGCCCGGTCGGAGGATGGCGATCGACCACCGGGGCGCCGTGCGTGGCAACGGCGAATTCCGGCTCGAGCGGCGCGACGACGACTCGACGGAGTTCTGCTGGGAGGAGCGGCTCCGATTCCCGTGGTGGTTTGCCGGAGCGCTCGGCGAGCGGCTCGGCGCGCCCGCGCTGCGGCGCGTGTGGACGGGCAACCTCGCCCGGCTCCGCACGCAGATCGAGGCGTCGGCCTAGCGGCCGACGAACTGGGCCTTGCCGGGCCCGTGCTCGAGGAAGCTGGCAACGCCGATCTCGGCGTCCTCGGTGCCGAACACCTCGAGGAAGCCCGCGCGCTCGAGATCGAGCCCCATCTCGAGCGGGAGGTCGAGTCCTGCATCGACGGCCCGCTTCGTGATGGCCATCGCGGCGACCGCCCCGGCGCCGAGCTCGGCCGCCCACGCGAGCGCGGCATCGAGCGTCTCCTCGGGGGGCACCACGCGGTCGACGAGACCGACTGCGAGCGCTTCGTCGGCCCGGAGGTGGCGGCCGGTCCAGATCATGTCCTTCGCCCGCGCGGGGCCCACGAGCCGGGTGAGGCGCTGGGTCCCACCCACGCCCGGGATGATGCCGAGCAAGATCTCGGGGAGGCCCAGCTTCGCCTGCTCCCCCGCGACCCGCAGGTCGCAGGCCAGCGCCAGCTCGAGCCCCCCACCCAAGGCGTAGCCGTTGATCGCGGCGATGACCGGCCGCGGGATCGCGGCGAGTGCGTCGAGCGCGCCCCGGGACGGCTCGATCGTGGCATTGATGGCCGCGCGATCCTCGAATTCCGTGATGTCGGCGCCGGCCGCGAACGCTCGCTCGTTGCCGGTGACGACCACCGCCTTCAGGCCCGGGTCGGCGGTCAACTCCGCCACGCGCTCGCCCAGCTCTCGGAACACGACGCTCGACAGGGGATTCAGCGGCGGTCGGTTCAAGGTCAGCAGCACGACCCCGTCGTCACGGCGCTCGACGAGCACGGTCGGATCAGCCATGGGTCTCTCCTCGGTCACCGCCTGCGGGCGCTCCCCCGCGACGGTCCGGATGCAGCAGCTCTGCGGCAGTGTATGGGTCGAGCGCGCCGACGGCGATGCCGTCGACCGCGGCGTCGAAGGTCTCGCCCGCGCAGTAGCGGTCGGCCTCGGCCTGGAGCTGCTCGAGGACGATCCCGCGCAGCTCCGCCTCGGTGCGCGCCCGGTGCCGGCGGGCGAGCTCACCGGTCTCGGTCAAGTATTCGCGATGCGCATCGATCGCGCCGACGAGGGAGTCCGTCCCCCGTCCTTCGGTCGCGACGGTTTCGACGATCGGCGGCGTCCAGGGCTGTGATCCCGCCAACGCCAGCATCGCCCGGAGGTCGCGTACCGTGGCGTCGGTGCCGTCGCGATCCGCTTTGTTCACGACGAACACATCGCCGATCTCGAGCAAGCCGGCCTTGGTCGCCTGGACACCGTCACCCCAGCCGGGATTGACAACCACGACCGTGGTGTCGGCGGTGGCCGCGATCGCCACCTCGACCTGGCCGACACCGACCGTCTCGACGAGCACCCTTCCGAACGCTGCCGCCTCCAGCACTGCGAGCGCCTGGGGCGCCGCGCGGGAGAGCCCGCCCAGGTGCCCGCGGCTTGCCATCGACCGGACGAAAACCCCGTCGTCGGTGTCGTGCGACTGCATGCGGATCCGGTCCCCGAGGATCGCACCGCCGGTGAACGGGCTGGTGGGATCGATAGCGAGGACCGCGACCCGCTCCCCGCGCGACCGGAACCGACCGACGAGACGGTCGGTCAGCGTCGACTTGCCCGCGCCCGGCGCGCCGGTGATACCGAGGACCGCGGAGCCCGCTCGGGACCGGAGCGCGGCGGCGGCTGTGCGCGCCTCGTCGCCGCCGCTCTCGACGATCGACACGAGCCGCGCGATCGAGCCGCGGTCACCCGAGCGCGCCGAATCGACCAGCGCGCCGACTTCGTCGGCAGTCACACCTCGGCGGAGTCGTCCACCACGGCCGTGACGCCCGGCACCCGATCCATGATGATGCGCTCGACCCCAGCCTTGAGGGTCTGCATCGAGATCGGGCACGTGCCACATGCGCCCACGAGCGACACGTGCACGACACCGTCGGCGTCGAGCTCGCGGAACACGATGTCGCCGCCGTCGCTCTGCAACGCGGGACGGATCAGCTCAATCGCCTCGACGACGAGCTGGTTGGCCTCGGCAGGATCGAGCTGCGTATCGACGGACATGACCTCACAGTACCCCGTCTGATGGTTCGCTCACTACGGCGCAGGGTACCTGCGCCGACTCCGATGGCTCGCTCGCTACCAGGCGGGTATCCCGCCCGGCTCACGCTCGCTCGCGGGAAACGGCTGCGCCGACTCCGATGGCTCGCTCGCTACCAGGCGGGATACCCGCCCGGCTCACGCTCGCTCGCGGGAAACGGCTGCGCCGAGGGATTGCAGGGTCGCCGGGGAGGTCCGGAGTACGCCGCGGTCGACGTGTGACGGGTCGAGCACGCGGGTCTCGCCATCGGCGGCCAGTGCGGCGAGGACCAGCGCGGCGCCGGCGCGGACGTCGAGCGCCTGGACGGGTGCGCCCGAGAGTCTGCGGACGCCTCGGACCACGGCATGGCGCCCGACGTTGCGGATGTCGGCACCCATGCGGTTGAGCTCGGCCACGAACCCGAACCGGTTGTCGAACACGTTCTCGGTGACGATCGCGGTGCCCTCGGCGGTCGCGAGCAGCGCGACCACGAGGGGCATGAAGTCGGTCGCGAAGCCCGGGAACGGCAGCGTCGCGACGTCGACGGCCCGCAGGCGCTCTCGGGCGATGGCACGGACACCGTCCGGCGTGCGCTCCACGAGCAGACCCATCTCGCCGAGCTTGAGCGCCACCATCTCGAGGTGCTCGAGGCGAACCCCGACCAGCTCGACATCGCCACCCGCGATCCCGCAGGCCATCAGGATCGTTCCTGCCTCGATGCGATCGCCCATCAGCTCGGTGTCGACCGGCTGCAGCGACTCGACCCCCTCAACCTCGATCGTCGAGGAGCCGGCGCCCTCGACGCGAGCGCCCATCCGGTTGAGCATCGCGGCGAGCTCCGCCAGCTCGGGTTCCCGGGCCGCGTTCTCGATGACGGTCGAGCCCTTCGCGAGCACGGCCGCGGTCAACAGGTTCTCGGTTGCGCCGACGCTCGGGAACTCCAGGACGACGCGCGCGCCCGAGAGCCGCTGCGCTCGGGCTTCGATGAAGCCGTGGCGGACGGCGAGCTCGGCACCCATCGACTCGAGCCCGCGGAAGTGCATGTCGAGGTTGCGGGTCCCGATGTTGTCCCCGCCCGGCATCGCGACCCGCGCCTCGCCGCAGCGCGCGAGCAATGGTCCCAAGACATTGATCGAGGCGCGCATGCGGGTGACCAGCTCGTAGGGAGCCTCCGGGCACAACGTGTTCGAGGCGTCGATCTGCAACGTCCGGTCGCCGCACCACTCGGCACCCGCACCGATCGCGCGGAGGACGTCGATCATGACGTCGAGGTCCGCGACGGGATCGACGTTGCGCACCGTCGACGTGCCCGGCGCGAGGAGCGCGGCCGCCATCTGCTTGAGCCCGGCGTTCTTCGTCGCGCCCGAGACCCGGACGGAGCCGGAGAGGGGCCCGCCGGGCCGCACCACGAAGCACTCCATCGCCAGGATGGTAAGCGCCGACACCCCGCGAAGCCGGTAGGGAGGTCAGGTCAGGCTGAGCGGCAGCTCGTCGTCCAGTGCAGCGCGGGCGTTGATCCGCCAGACCGAGATCGGGTGGACGATGCCGGGGAATTGCCGGTCGCCGAGCGGTGCGACGGGGAATTCGTCACCGATGGCTCTCACGACCTCGTCGTTCGCCAGGATCTCCCCCGGCGCGGCGGCATCGCACAGACGCGACGCCAGGTTGATCGCCATCCCGATGAAGTCGTCGCCCTCGAACACGATCACCTTGCCCGCCGCGATCCCGATCCGGAGCGGCAGCATCACGTCGACGTCGGCCAGGCGCTCGGTGAGGTCGAGGACCGTCTCTACCAACGGCTTGGGCTCGACGCTCACGAGCATGCAGCCGTCGCCGAGCCATTTCGCCACCCGGGTGCCGTGATCCGGCGACAGGCCCCGCACCACCGCCCGGAACTGGCTGAGCACCCCGAGTGCCTCGTCGTCGCCAAGCGTGTCGTTCATGCGCGTGAAGCCGCACATGTCGACGAACGCGAACGTGCGGGGAACCCTCATGGCGCCCATTCTGGTCGCTCGATCCCCGACGCGCCGAGCATTCCGCGGGTGAGACCGCGCCCGCCGTCAGCGAGCGGCGACCCACGCCACCGCGGCGGCGGCAACCTCCGCGCACACGTCCGCGAGCGTCCTGCCGCTCGACTTCAGGGGTCGGTACCCGTGGTCGGCGGTGTCGAGCCAGTGGAACGTCACCTCGCCCGGGATCTTCCGGGCCGCGGCGATGAGCCGGCGACGGTCGGCGAGCGCGTCCCGGGTCCCGCTCGCGAACAGCACCGGGACGTCGAGGCGCCCGAACTGTTCCACTCTCGGTTTCTCGGGCTTACCGGGCGCGTGCAACGGATAGCCGAGGAGTAGGAGGCCGAGCGCGGGCACCGGGTCGTCGGCATCCCCGACGACCATCGAGCAGTAGCGCCCGCCCATCGACCGACCGCCGAGCACGAGCCGCTCCGGCGGGAGTTTCGCCCGGCGGGCGAGCTCGGCCGCGGCTTCCCGCGTGGCGGCATCCAGCACCGCCGGGCGGTCGGGCGCCCGCCGGCCCGCGCTGCGATAGGGATAGTCGAACCGCAACGACGGGATCCCCGCGTCCGCCAGCGCGTCCGCGACCGTGACGAGCGCAGTGCCGTGCATGTCGCTGCCCGCGCCGTGTGCCAGGAGCACCGCCCGATCGGCCCCTCGGCGCGGTCCCTGCCACTGGTAGTCCACCATCCTGATCTCCTCGTCGGGGGCACGGCGTCCCGCTCAGGAGAGCACCCATTCGGTGAGGAACGCGTCCGTCCGCGTGAGCGCGTCCTCGACGGTCTCGGGACGCGCCCACCCGTGACCTTCACCCTCGTACACGTGGGATTCGTGGGGCGTGCCCTCCTCGTGGAGCCCGTGCACCATCAACGCCGCCTGCGCCGGAGGAACGATACGGTCGTCGGCACCCTGGAGGAGCAGCACCGGTGCACGGATCTCGCCGGCGCGGGTCACGGGCGACCGGCGCACGTAGTCGTCGGACGCTTCCGGCAACGGTCCGACGAGCCAGTCGGTGTACCGGGCTTCGAAGCGGTGCGTCGAAGCCGCCAGCTCGAGGAGCGCGGTCACACCGTACGAGCTCACCACCGCCCGGACGGGGTCGTCCGGGTGCGCGCCGACGAGCAATGCGAGCATGCCGCCGGCGCTCCGGCCGGCCACCGCGGCCCGGGACACGTCTGCCCATCCCTGCTCGCCGGCGGCACGAATCCCAGCCACGACGTCTTCGACGTCGAGCGAGCCCCAGCGCGTCGCGAGGGAGCGTTCGTAGCCGCGCCCGTACCCCGTCGAGCCGCGTGGGTTGGGCGCGAGCACCGTCCATCCCCGGGACAGGAAGAACCGCACCTGCGGCGCCCAACCGGCAACCGCGGCGCCCGTAGGACCACCGTGACAGTCGACGAGCAGCGGTGCCGCGCTCCCACCGACGCGCCACAGCAGGCCGTACACGGTGCCGCCGTCGGCACTCTCCCAGGTCACGGCCTCGGGCTCGGGAAGCTCCTCCGCGTCGAGGGCGCCGGGCGCGCCCCGCGCGAGCGAGCGTCGAGTGGCGCCCCCGTCGCCGAGCACGGTCACCTGAGGAGCCGTTCTCGCCCCCGAACGCACGCACGCGATCCCGCGCTCGCCCCAATCCAACGCGTGGTGCCACCCCCGTGACCATTCCACGGGGGTGGCGTCGCGGTCGTTGGCGATCGCGACGAGGCGACCGAAGCCGGCCTCGTTGCGGTTGACCGCGATCCCGTCACCGTCCGGTGACCACGCGAACGACCGTTGGCCCGGTCCCCACGACGGCTCCGCGTGCTCGAACGGCTCGGCCAGGAGCGGCCGCGCGCCGCCGGGCCGGCGCTCTACCCACAGGTTCATCCACCCGGTCGCGTCACAGACGAACGCGAGCTCGCCGCGGCACGAGAACCGGGGTTGACCCACCGCGATTCCCTCGCCGCCCGCGACCGTTCGCGGCGTCGCGACACTCCCGGTCGTGGGGTCGACCGACGCGACGACGATCCGCGACGAATCCCACGGCATGGCGGGCAGATCCCACTCGTGCCACGCGAGCAGCCGTCCGTCGGGCGCCCACGCGGGGTCCCAGGCGAACGACGCGTGCGAGACGGGCTGCGGCCCGACCGAGCCATCGAGCGGCACCGCGCAGACGTCGCAGGTCGAGTCGGTCTCGCGCACGAACGCGACGACACCACCCACGCGATCGACCGCCGGAGCGGCTGCCCGTCCCTCGGACGACAGCGCACGAACGCCACCACCCTCGACACCGACCGCGAGGAGACGCCCGTCGGCACCCGCGTACACGAGCTCGCGTTCCGACGCCCAGCAGTACCCGCCACCGTTGCGGATCCCGCCCGACGCGACCGGGGTCTCCGCGGTGACCGTGAGCGGCGGGGCCGACCCGTCGGCGGGCACGACCACGAGATCGGCACGCCCCTCGGTCGACTCGAGCCACGCGAGCCACGTGCCACCCGGTGACCATCGCACGTCACCCAGACCTCGCGCACGCGCCACTGCAGCAGCAGGGATCGGTCGCACCACCGCAGGCTAACGACTGCGCTCTCGCACCCCGCGGGGCATTCTGCGAGACTGCGCGCCACATGCCGACCGTGGACTCGTTGCGCGTCGCTTGGCTCGTCTATCGCGGCAACCCGCACTGCGGCGGCCAGGGCGTCTACACGCGCTACCTCGCGCGCGAGCTCACCGAGCTCGGCCACTCCGTCACCGTGTTCTCGGGGCCCCCGTATCCCGATCTGGTCCACTCCGAGCAGCTCGTGCAGGTCCCCAGCCTCGACCTGTACCGCGAGCCCGACCCGTTCCGCATCCCGCGCCTACACGAGCTCCGGGATCGCATCGACGCGGCCGAAGTCGCCATCATGTGCAGTGGGGGTTTCCCCGAGCCGTACACCTTCAGCCTCCGCGCGGCGCCTGCTGGCGGGCCGCCGCCCCGACTTCGACGTCGTCCACGACAACCAGTGCCTCGGCACCGGGCTCCTCGACCTGCTCGACGACGGATGGCCACTGCTCACGACGGTCCACCACCCGATCACGATCGACCGCGAGCTCGACCTCGCGCACGCGTCGTCACACTGGCAGCGGTTCACCCGCCGTCGCTGGTACGGGTTCCTCGGTATGCAGCAGCGGGTGGCCCGACGGATGCCGCGCGTCATCACGGTCTCGGAGTCGAGCCGCCGCGACCTCGTGACGCACATGGGGCTCGCGGCGGACCGGCTGCACGTCGTGCCCGTCGGTGTCGACCCCGCGCTGTTCCACCCCCTGCCCGACGTGCGCCGGCAACCCGGGCGCCTCATGACCACAGCCAGCGCCGATGTGCCGATGAAGGGGCTCGTCCAGCTACTGGAAGCGCTCGCGAAGCTGCGCACCGAGCGGCACGACCTCGAGCTCGTCGTCATCGGAAGGCCTCGCGACGGCAGCGCCATACCCGGCGCGATCGACCGCCTCGGCCTCGCCGGGACCGTGCGGTTCGTGTCGGAGGTGACACCCGAGGAGATCGTGGCCCTCTACGCGGAGGCCGAGATCGCGGTCGTCCCCTCCCTCTACGAAGGGTTCTCCCTCCCCGCCGTCGAGGCGATGGCGTGTGGGGTTCCGGTCGTGGCGACCACCGGGGGCGCGCTCCCAGAAGTGCTCGGGCCCGACGGTGGCGCGGCGCTGCTCGTGCCACCGAACGACGCGGAAGCGTTGGCCGGAGGCCTGCGCCGACTCCTCGACGACGAAGCACTCCGAGTGCAGCTCGGCACGCGCGGGCGCGCCCCGCGCGTCCGAGCGCTTCACCTGGCGCATGACGGCCTTGCGCACGGTCGAGCAGTACCGCGCGTTGCTCGACTCCCGAGCGCCGACTCGCCGACCCACAGCATGCTGACCGTCGACCTCGACCGCGCGAGCGTCGGCGCACACGAGCGAGTCCTCGACCTGGGATGCGGCGGTGGACGCCACGCCTTCGCAGCGTTGCGGCGGGCTGCGGTCGTCGTCGCGCTGGACGCCGACCGCGCGCACCCGCTCGAGGTGTCGCACGCGATGCGGGAGATGGTGGAGTCCGGTGAGGTTCTCCCCTCGACGACCTCCGGCGCGGTCCGCGGCGACGCGCTCGACCTACCGTTCGCACCCGCGACCTTCGACTGCGTCGTCGCGTCCGAGGTCTTGGAGCACGTCACCCGGGACGATGACGCCCTCGCCGAGCTGGTGCGCGTGCTCCGGCCGGGTGGCCGCCTGGCGGTCAGCGTGCCCGCTTCGTTCCCCGAGCGGATCTGCTGGGCGCTCGACGCCGGTTACCACGACACCCCGGGCGGTCACGTCCGGATCTACCGCCGCGCCGAGCTGCTCGAGAAGCTTCGGCACGCCGGCCTCAACGTCTACGCCTCCCACCGGGCGCATGCGCTCCACGCGCCTTACTGGTGGCTGCGCTGTGCGCTGGGCGTGCGGCGCGAGAACGCGTGGCTCGTGCGGCGCTACCGAGCCGTGCTCGAACGACAGATCGTGCGGGGCTCCCGTCTGCTCGACGGGCTCGACCACGCGCTCGATCCCGTGCTCGGCAAGAGCCTGGTCGTCTACGCGACGAAGCCCGCGTGACCGCGCCGGCGGCACGGGAAGCGCGCGATGAACGAGCGCTGAGCGACCGCGCCTTCGCAGCGACGGTAGACGCGATCGCGCGAGTCCAGCTACCCGACGGCAACATCCCGTGGTTTCCGGGTGGCCACACCGATCCGTGGAACATGGTCGAAGCGGCCATGGCACTCGACGTCGGCGGACGTCACGAAGCGGCGCGCGCCGCGTATCTGTGGCTCGCTCGCCGCCAACGCGCGGACGGCGGCTGGCACCGGTACTACCAAGGCGACGAGATCGAGGACGCGGCGCTCGACACGAACGTCGCCGGGTACGTCGCGACCGGTATCTGGCACCACGTCCTCGCCACCGGCGACCGCCCGTTCCTACGGGACCGCTGGGAGAGCATCGAGGCGGCGCTCACGTTCGTGCTCGGACAACAGCAATCGACGGGGGCGATCGCGTGGCGCGCCGACGATCCCGAGGACGGCGCGCTGCTCACCGCCTCCTCGAGCCTTCACGGCAGCGTGCGCTGCGGCGTGGCCATCGCCGATGCCGTCGGGCACCGACGCCAGGACTGGGAGCGCTCCCTCCGAGCCCTGGCCCACGCGATCGCGCGTCGCCCGGACGCGTTCCTCGACAAGCGCCGCTGGGCGATGGACTGGTACTACCCCGTTCTCGGAGGTGTCGTCGCGGGACGGGAGGCGCACCGTCGCCTCCGCGCGCGTTGGACGGAGTTCGTGGTCCGCGGCCGCGGGGTCCGCTGCGTGGCGGACCGGCCGTGGGTGACCGCCGCCGAGACGTGCGAGCTCGTGCTCACGCTCGAGGCGATCGGACTCCGACGCGACGCCCGCCGGTGCTTCGACGATGTCCAGTTCCTCCGCGCCGAAGGCGGGGGGTACTGGACCGGCGCCAATTTCGAGGACGAGGACTTCCACGGATCCTGCGGCGAGCTGTTCCCCCGGGAGCAACCAACATGGAATTCCGCCGCGGTCGTCCTGGCGGCACACGCATTGGACGGGAGTGACCCGACCGCCTCGTTCTTCCGCAGCCACTTCGGTGCGCGCGGCGCCCGGCCACTCGAGATCACGTCTCCCTGATCGCGGATCACGACCGCCGGAGCACGCGCAAGCTGCCGGTGGTCGACACCGGCACGAACCGGCCGGACTCCACGGCCTCGCGCCACACGTGGAACGGCGCCTGCCCGCCATCCGCCGGGTCTTCGAACACGTCGTGGATCGCGAGCAGGCCTTCGTCCACGACGTGCGGCGACCAGTCCTCGTAGTCGGCGGTGACGACCGCTGACGCATGCCCACCGTCCACGAACACGAGCCCGAGGGGCGTCCGCCAGTGGCGCGCCACCAGGCGCGCGTCGCCGACCACCGCCACCACGACGTCGTCGAGGGCGGCCCGCTCGATCGTGGCGCGGAAGTGGGGCAGCGTATCGATGCGGCCCGTCCGCGCGTCGACGACGGCCGGGTCGTGATGGAGCCACCCTGCCTGGTTCTCCTCCGAACCCCGGTGGTGGTCGACGGCGAAGACCGTCGAGCTGCGTGCGCGCGCGGCGGCACCGAGGTACACGGTCGACTTGCCGCAGTAGCTGCCGATCTCGAGGAGGGGCCCGTGCCGAGCTCCGTCCAACGCCGCCGCGTACAAGGCGAGGCCCTCGTCGTCGGGCATGTATCCCCACGCGGCGCGCGCGTGCGCCACGAGGTCGTCGTCCATCGTCCTCAGTCTCCCAGGTCGGCGGCGACGGGCCCCGGGTAACCTGCGGACGGTCGTTGCCCTCCAGTCGCACAGGAGCTCCGATGGACCCGCAACCGCAAGTCCCGGACCGCAACCTGGCGATGGAGCTCGCCCGCGTGACCGAGGCGGCCGCGCTGGCGGCGGGGCGCTGGATGGGGCGCGGCGACAAGAACGCGGCAGACGGTGCCGCGGTGGACGCGATGCGTCTGGTGCTCAACTCGGTTTCGATGGACGGCGTCGTCGTGATCGGCGAGGGCGAGAAGGACGAAGCGCCCATGCTGTTCAATGGCGAGGAGATCGGGGCGGGCGGTCCCGCGTGCGACATCGCGGTCGACCCCATCGACGGCACCACGCTCACGACGCTCGGGCGGAACAACGCCATCTCGGTTCTCGCCGTCTCCGAGCGCGGCACCATGTTCGACCCCGGCCCGTGCTTCTACATGGACAAGATCGCCGTCGGCCCGGCTGCGGTCGACGTGGTCGATCTCGACGCTCCGGTGGCGCACAACCTGCACGCCGTCGCCAAGGCGCTCGGCGAGGACGTCGACGACATCACCGCCGTGGTCCTCGACCGTGAGCGCCACACCGACGTCATCAGGGAATGCCGGGAGGCGGGCGCCCGCATCCGCCTCATTCCCGACGGCGACGTCGCCGGCGCCATCTCCGTCGCGTGGCCCGACAGCGGCTCCGACGTCCTGTTCGGCATCGGCGGCACTCCGGAGGGCGTCATCGCCGCCTGCGCCCTGAAGTGCCTGGGCGGCCAGATCCTCGGACGCCTGTGGCCCCGCGACGAGACCGAGCGCCGGGCGGCGCTCGACTCCGGCTACGACCTCGACCGCGTCCTGCTCGTCGACGACCTCGTGGCCGGCGAGGACGTGTTCTTCGCGGCCACGGGCATCACCGACGGCGACCTGCTCAGGGGCGTGCGCTACCGGGGTGACGGTGCGAGCACCGAATCGCTCGTGATGCGATCGAAGTCGGGCACGATCCGCACGATCGCGGCCGAGCACCGGTGGCAGAAGCTGATGCGCTACTCCTCGGTGAAATTCGACTAGCTCGGCGTCCGCCGCAGTTGGCTCCACGCCGCCGAGAACGTACTCGCGAAGTCGTAGAGCGAGAGGCCGACCGCGTCGACTCGACGCGCGGCGCGGCGCAGTCCCTCGAGATCGGCCGTCGTCGTGCTGTCGCCCACGCCGCCGACCACATGGACGAGCGCCCCCTCCCCCACGTGCCGGCGCAGCCGATCGACACTCTGCTCGACGTAGCGCTCGGCGTCGCGGTACGGCTCGGCGCGGAACGTGAAGTAGGCCATCGGTTGCCACACGTCGACGAACGGCGCGAGCCGCCGGTACGGGAACTGCGGCCAGAGCAGCGGGTTCACCTCCTCGAGCTGCACCGCCGGATAGACGATCGCGCCGAGCGGGAGGTCGCCCGCGAGCTTGTCGACCCTGCCCGTCAGCTCGACGACCTTGTCGTTGCGCCGGGCCACGTCGGGCTCACCTTGCGTGTACTCGATGTCGAGCGCCAATCCGTCGAAGCCGCGACCGTCGACCTCGAAG
The DNA here is from genome assembly GCA_963775795.1 of uncultured Actinomycetes bacterium. GTDB lineage: Bacteria > Actinomycetota > Acidimicrobiia > IMCC26256 > DASPTH01 > CAVZKC01. The sequence goes on from CAVZKC010000004.1 coordinate 327,263, forward strand.
CGGCTGATCTCTCGCATGATCCGGTAGTCGCGATCGACGTCGTCCAGGAGCGGGAGATACCACGCCACGACCGCGAGGTCGTCCGCATGGGCGCGCGCGACGAGCGCGCGGACCTCGCGTGCGTCGGTCAACCGGTCCGGGGCCGCGTCGTCGGGGTTCGCGACCTGGAGAAACACGGTGCGGGCTCCGAGCGCAGCCATGTCGTCGATCGAGCCGACATCGACCGCCGGCGTGCCACCTCCCGGCTGGAGCCGTGGCGCGTAGTCGAAGACGTCGACCCAGGAACCGAGACCTCGGAACGGATCGACGTCCACGTCGTCCGCGATCGCTGACGGGGGCTGCGCGCCCACCAGGAGCAGGACCATCGCGCTGAGCAGGAGGGACGCCCGGCGCCGCATCGGATCAGGCTATGGGCGACGCGGGATCGTGCAGCCGCGTCACTGGGCGCGCCGAATCCCGACCGATAGAGTCATATTTCGTGCGGCAACCGGTTGCGACGCCGCCGACGTCGGCGCGGCGATCCTCCACCCGCCGCGGTCAGTGCGGCTCGACGCCGGTGGCGACCTTCAGGCGGGTGAGCGCACGCGCCTTCGCGGCTTCGGCTTCCTCGTCGTCGGGGTTCGCCGCGAGGAGGGCTTCGGCCCCGGCCAACGCGGCCTCGGCGCGGGCGACGTCGATGTCGTCCTTCAGCTCCGCGAGGTCGGAGAGCACGATGACGTGGTCGTTGCTGACCTCCACGAAGCCGCGGTGCACCGCGACGGCCTGCTCCCCCCCGCCGGGGAGGAGGATCCGCACCTGGTCGTCGCCCAGCGCGCCGAGGAACGGCACGTGGCCGGGGAGGAACGCGGCGTCCCCACCCTCGGGACGGCACACCACCATCTCGGCCTCGCCCTGGTAGAGGATGTCCTCCGGCGACACGACCTGGACTTCGAGCGGCACGACTCAGCTCTCCTGCAACTGCTGTGCCTTCGCGAGCACGCTCTCCACGCCGCCGACGTTGAAGAACGCCTGCTCGGGTACCTCGTCGAGCTCGCCGTCGACGAGCGCCTCGAAGCTCTGCACGGTCTCCTCGACCGGGACGTAGATGCCGGGCAGGCCGGTGAAGACCTCGCCGACGAAGAACGGCTGCGATAGGAACCGCTGGATCTTGCGCGCTCGTGACACCGTCACCTTGTCGTCCTCGGAGAGCTCGTCGAGCCCGAGGATGGCGATGATGTCCTGCAGCTCCTGGTACCGCTGGAGCACCTCCTGCACCCGGCGCGCGCAGTCGTAGTGCCGTTGCCCCACGATCTCGGGCGCCAGGATGTTCGACGTCGAGGCCAGCGGGTCGACGGCCGGGTAGATGCCGAGCGCCGCGATCTGGCGGGAGAGCTCCGTCGTCGCGTCGAGGTGCGTGAACGTCGTGAACGGGGCAGGGTCGGTGTAGTCGTCCGCGGGCACGTACACGGCCTGCATCGACGTGATCGAGTGACCCTTCGTCGAGGTGATGCGTTCCTGGAGCTCACCCATCTCGTCGGCGAGCGTCGGCTGGTACCCGACGGCGGACGGCATGCGGCCGAGGAGGGTCGAGACCTCCGAGCCCGCCTGCACGAAGCGGAAGATGTTGTCGACGAACAGCAGCACATCCTGGTTCTTCACGTCGCGGAAGTACTCGGCCACGGTGAGGGCCGACAGCGCGACGCGCAGGCGCACGCCGGGCGGCTCGTCCATCTGGCCGTACACGAGCGCGGTCTTCTCGATGACGCCCGACTCGGTCATCTCGAGCCAGAGGTCGGTGCCCTCACGGGTGCGTTCGCCGACTCCCGCGAACACCGAGACGCCGCCGTGCTGGGTGGCCACCCGCTGGATCATCTCCTGGATCAACACCGTCTTGCCCACACCGGCGCCGCCGAAGAGACCGATCTTCCCGCCTTCGACATAGGGCTCGAGCAGGTCGACGACCTTGATGCCGGTCTCGAACATCTTGGCCTTCGGCTCCAGTTGGTCGAAGGTCGGTGCGTCGCGGTGGATCTCCCAGCGGTCCTCGATGCCAGTGAGCTCGTCGGCGCTGATGTCGAGCGGCTCGCCGATGACGTTGAACACGTGGCCGAGCACCCCGTCGCCGACGGGCATCGTGATCCCTCGGCCGGTGTTGCGGACCAGCTCGCCCCGGCGGAGCCCGTCGGTGGGCTTGAGGCAGATCGCGCGGACACGGCTGTCGCCGATCTGTTGCGCGACCTCCGCCGTGATGGTGATGGTGTTCCCCTCGAGTTGCGCGTCGACTTCGAGCGCGGTGTCGATCTCGGGGAGCGCGTCGGGCGGGAACTCCACGTCGATGACCGGTCCGGCGATCGCGACGACGCGGCCGTCCTTCAGCTCCTCGGTCGGCGGCGCGGTGGTGGGTTCGGCTACGGCCATGCTGGCTCCTGGGTCACTCAGCGGCGGTACGGGAACGAGATTCGAACAGGTCGGTGCTGCGCGCCTCGATGGCGTCGGCGAGGAGATCGTCCGCCTTCGACGACCGCAGCGCCTCGGCGCCGCTGACGATCTCCATGATCTCGGTGGTGATGGCGTCCTGGCGAGCACGGTTCATAACCCGCGACAAGCTGGTGATCAGCTCGCCGGCGTTGTCGGTGGCCGCCTTCATCGCGCGCTGGCGCGACGCGTGCTCGGAGGCCGCGGCGTTGAGCAGCGCGGCGAAGACGAGCGACTCGACGTAGCGCGGGATCAGCAGATCGAGGAGACCCTCCGCCGAAGGCTCGAATTCGTAACCGGCGCGAGCGGGCTCGTCGCTCCCCTCGGCGGCGATCTCCTCGGGCGACAGCGGCATGAGCACTTGGCGAACCGGTTCCTGCACGCCCGCGGAGCGAAAGCGTGTGTAGAAGATCTCCACGAGGTCGGTCTCGCCCGCGAGGAAGGCTTGCGTCGCGGTGCTCCCCACTCCGCGGGCGTCCTCGTAGCGAGGCTGCTCCGAGAAGCCGCTGAAGGACGCGTCGATGGAGTATTCGCGGTACCGGAAGTAGCTCTCCGCCTTCCGACCCACGGTGACGAGCGAGTACGCACGGCCCAACCGCTGCTGCTCCCGGACGGCATGCTCGGCCATGCGCAGGATCGACGAGTTGTACGCGCCGGCCAGCCCGCGATCCGCGGTCACGACGATGAATCCCACCCGCCGGACCTCGTCGCGCGCCTGCAGCAGCGGGCTCTCGGCACCACCGCCGATGGCTGCCAGATCGCGGACGACCTGCGTGATCGAGTCGCTGTAGGGCTGGGCCGCGTGGACCCGCGCCTGCGCGCGGACGATCCGGCTCGCGGCGATCAACTCCTGCGCGCGCGTGATCTTCTGTGTGGACTGCACGCTGCGGATCCGCCGCCGGAGGACCCGTTCCTGACCACCAGCCATCTCTATGCGCTCGCTCGCTGCGGGCCGGGATACCCGGCCCGCGGACGCTCGCTCGCTGGCGAGCGACTCGGCTCGCTACGCTCGCCTCGTCGCCGCATGGCGGCAAGACCCGCCGTCACTCCTTGCGGCCCGGAGGAGAATGTCACTGCGCCGAAGCCTCGGCGGCGGCGGCTTGGTTTGCTTCGAGGTTGGTCACGAAGTGTGCCTTGAACGCGTCGGCCGCTTCCCTCAGCGCGTCCCCCTCGGGAAGCTGGCCGGTCGTGCGGATGTTCCCCAGGAGCTCCGCGTAACGCGTCTGGAACCACTCGTGCATCTCGGCTTCGAAGCGGCGCACCTCGCTGGCGGGCAGGTCGTCGAGCAAGCCGGCGGTGCCCGCGTACACGGAGACGACCTGCAATTCGACCGGGAGCGGGGAGTTCAGCGGCTGCTTCAGCAGCTCGACCAGCCGGTAGCCGCGTTCGAGCTGAGCCTTCGACACCGCGTCGAGGTCGGACGCGAACGTCGCGAAGGCCTCCAGATCGCGGAACTGCGCAAGGTCGACCTTGAGCGTGCCCGCGACGGCTCGCATCGCGCGGATCTGCGCCGCACCACCGACCCGGGACACCGAGATGCCCACGTCGACCGCGGGACGCACGCCCGAACGGAACAGGTTCTCCTGCAGGTAGATCTGCCCGTCGGTGATCGAGATGACGTTGGTCGGGATGTACGCCGAGACGTCACCGGCCTTGGTCTCGATCACCGGCAGCGCCGTCAGCGAACCGCCTCCCAGCGCGTCGCTCAGCTTGGCGGCGCGCTCGAGCAGGCGGCTGTGCAGGTAGAAGACGTCGCCCGGATACGCCTCGCGGCCCGGCGGACGCCGGAGGAGGAGCGAGAGCTGGCGATACGCCTCGGCCTGCTTCGACAGGTCGTCGTACACGACGAGCGCGTGCTCGCCGTTGTCCATCCAGTGCTGGCCGAGGGCGCAACCGGCGTACGGCGCGAGGTACTTGAACACTGCCTCGTCGCCGGCCGGAGCGTTGACGACGACCGTGTACTCCATCGCGCCGTGCTCTTCCAGCGTGGCGACGGTCTGCGCGACCGTCGAGCTCTTCTGGCCCACTGCGACGTAGATGCACTTCACGCCCTGGCCGCGCTGGTTGAGGATGGTGTCGACCGCGACGGTGGTCTTCCCGGTCTTGCGGTCACCGATGATGAGCTCCCGCTGGCCTCGACCGACCGGTGTCATGGCATCGATCGCCTTGATGCCCGTCTGCAGCGGCTCGTGGACCGGCTGGCGGCCGACGATGCCCGGCGCCTGCACTTCGAGTCGGCGGGACTCGTCGGACGCGATGGGCCCCTTCCCGTCGATGGGTCGCCCCAACGCATTCACGACGCGGCCGACCATGGCGTCGCCGACGGGAACCGACAGGATGCGTCCCGTCGCTCGGACGGCGTCGCCCTCTTCGATCTCGTTGTCCTCGCCGAGGACGACCGCGCCGATCGAGTCCTCGTCGAGGTTGAGCGCCAGGCCGAGCGCGCCGCCTTCGAACTCCAGCACCTCGTTCACCGCGGTCTCGGGTAGGCCCGAGACGCGCGCGATGCCGTCCCCCACCTCGAGCACGCGCCCGACCTTGCCCTGGTCGAGCGAGGGCTCGAAGGTGTCGACGTGTGCGCGGAGGGCCGCGGCGATCTCGTCGGCATTGATCGTGAGCTCAGGCATGGCTTAGAGCTGCTCCTTGAGTTGCTCGAGACGGTGCTTCACGGTGCCATCGATCACGAGGTCGCCGACCCGGGTGACGATCCCGCCCATCAGCGATGGATCCACGATCACCTTCACTTCGACGTTCTTGCCGGTCGCTTGGTTCAACGCCGTGCGCAGGCGCTCGACGTCGTCGTCGCTGAGCGGCACGGCGCTCCGGACCTCCGCGAGCTCGCGCGACCGCTCGGCCACCGCGAGCTCCACGAACGTGTCGACGATCGCCTCGAGCTCGCCGACCCGTCCCGCCACCACGACGAGCAGCGCGAGGGACACCGACGTCGTCAACGCCTTGGGCCCGAGGATGTCCTCGATGACCGCGACCTTGCGCTGCGCCGGCAGCATCGGATCCGACAGGGCGAGGCGCAGCTCGTCGGAGCCGGCGAGGGTGCGCGCGAAGCGGAAGAGCTCGTCTTCGACCTCCGCCAACCGTCCCTCGGTGCGCGCGATCTCCAGGAGTGCCTGGGCGTACGCATCGACTCTCGAGGTCGTCACCGTCAGTTGCTCCCGACCCGGCCGATGTAGCTGTCGATGAGCGCGCGCTGGGTGTCGGGGTCGAGGTTCCGCTCGACCACCTTCTCGGCCAGCTCGATCGAGAGGTCCTTCACCCGACTCTGCAGCTCGGTCTGCGCCCGTGCCGTCGCGAGGCGGATGTCCTCCTCGGCGCGAGCCCGGAGCTCCGCGACCTCGGCTTCCGTCGCCGCGAGTCGCTCCTCGCGGATCCGTTCGGCGTCGGCGCGGGACTCTTCGACGATGCGCTGGGCCTCACGGTTGACGTCGGCGAGCTGTGCCCGGTAGGCCTCGGCCTCCTGCTCGGCAGTCAGCCGCGCCTGCTCGGCGCCCTCGAGGTCGCTCCGGATCTTGTCTTCGCGAGCCTTCAAGGTCTTCTTCAGCATGGGGAACGCGTACTTCATGAGCACCGCGGCCACGATGAGGAACGCGATCGCGCCCCACAGCAGCTCGGCGGTCGCCGGGACCACGATGCTCTTCGCCTTGTGGCAGTCCTCGAGCTCGTTCTGGAGCTCGGTGCCCGTCGTCCCCTTGGTGTCGGCGAGAGCCTCCTCGACACAGTGGCGGAGGTGCTCCGCCTCTGCCTTGCCGGGGTCGGCGCTCGCCACGCTCGGCAGAGCAACGATTGCAGCTCCGGCGAGCACACATGCTGCCAGCAACCTTCGGATGCGCATCGCGCGTCCTTCCTTCCGTGTCGTCGGTCGTCGGTGGACCGATTGATCAGATGAACGCCAGCACGAAGCCGAACAGGGCGAGCGCCTCGGCGAACGCGATGCCGAGGAACATCGTGGTGCGCACGTTGCCGGCCATCTCGGGCTGACGAGCCATGGCCTGGACCGACTGGCCGACGATCAGACCGATGCCGATACCCGGCCCGATGGCCGCGAGGCCATACCCGACCGAACCGAGACCGCTCTTGAGCTCGTTGGCGTTCGTGACCGCCAAGTTCAGAAACTGACCCACTGGGGATCTCCTTGTGCTGTGGTGTGTGCTGGTTGCTGGGACTGGACTGTGTCGGCCGTCCCGGGCTCAGTGCTCGGGATGGATGGATTCGTTGACGTAGACCGCGGTGAGGATCGTGAAGATGTAGGCCTGGAGCAGCGCCACGAGGAACTCGAAGGTCACCATCGCGACGAGCGCGGCAAACGGGAGGATGCCGAACGGGATCTGGAACAGGCCGCTCGGGTGCTTGATGATCAGCTCGTTCGTCATGATCGCGAAGACCGCGAGCAGGACGTGCCCGGCCGCCATGTTGGCGAACAGTCGAACGGCCAGGGAGAACGGGCGCACCAGGAACTTCGAGATGAACTCGATCGGCGTGACCAGGATGTACAGGGCCTTCGGAACGCCGGCGGGGAAGATCGAGTTCTTGAAGTAGGCCGGGCCTTGGTGCCTGACCCCGACCACGATCATGATCAGCCAGGTTTGGAGCGCGAGATAGAGCGGGATCGCCAAACGGGCGGTGGCGGGGAACCAGATTCCGGGAAACGTCGACCAGATGTTGATGAAGAAGATCCAAAAGAACAACGTGGCGAGGAAGGGTGTCCACTTCCTACCGGTCTCCGCACCCATGACTTCGACCGAGATGCTCTGCTCGATTGTCTCGTAGCCCGTCTCGGCGACGTTCTGCAGCCCGACCGGGACCATCGCACGTTTGCGCGCGCCGAACACGAAGATTCCGACGCAGATGAGCGTCGAGATGAACGCCATCAGGGCGGTCTTGTTGAACTCGTAGATGGTGTGCTGGCCGAAGAAGCCCTTCCATTCGAAGAGCTCGTTGACGTTCGGCAACAGATCAGCGAGAAGCACGCACGACTCCTAGGACTTTCGGGGCTTCAGACCGGGTGACGCGAGCGAGAAGCTGATCGAGCGGGTCTCCCAGAACAGGAGCCCCAGATGCGCGACCAGCACGGTGATCAGGAACACCGGGAAGTCGACGATGTCGAGCGCCTGGACGATCAGCGCGACACCCACCACGGCCCCCAGCCGCACGATGAACCCACCCAGCGCCGCGCCCATGAGGAGCGTGGGCGAGATGCGGGCCGCGTGGTTCAGCAGCGCGGCGGAGATCAGGAAGTTGCCGGCGACGAGCAGGAACGCGAGCGCAACGCCGAGCGCCGCGTCGGGCCCACGCCACACCCCTGCCGCGAGCATCAGGATCGGCGCGACGACGAGCGCTCGCCGGGCCAGGTCGCGCGCGATGCGCGACTCGATCCCGTCGGGATCGGGAACCGAGAGCTCGGGGACGGACGTGTCGCTCACGACCGCTCCGATGCGCGGTTCCACGGCTTGCCCTCGTCGAGCACGCTGCTCGTTGCGCGGTACCGGTAGTAGGCGGACACCGTGGTGCCGGCGACCGAGAAGAAGAACAGCGCGATCGCGAGCAACGGACCGGTGCCGAGCATGCCGTCGAGCCAGACGCCCAACAACGTGAAGATCACCGGCGGGAGCACCAGCTCCATGGCGCCGGCGACGCCTTCACCACGCAGTCTCGTCCCGCGCGCCGGCGGTTTGAATGCTCGTGCGATCGCTCGCCGCAGCCGGGTTCTCACCCGCGCCACCCCTCCTGAAATCGGCTCACCCCGCTCGACGAGGGGGCGCACCCAGACTTTGTGAACGTATTCTCAAACTAGCGAAACGGCCGCCGAATCGTCAACTCGGAGCGAGTGCGCGTGGCCCGGCCGGCGTCGAATCCGGTCTAGTTGCCCCGCGCCGCCCGGCGCTGGTCGAGCGCCACGACCTCTCCGCCACCGACGGCGGTGTCCCCCTCGCCCACGCCTGATTCCGTGTCGTCCGTCGGCACCTCACCGCTTCGGAGGCCCGGGCGGAAGTAGACGTAGAGGAGCAGCCCGAGCGCGAGGAGAGCCAGCGGGACGAGCGAGCTGTCCTGCTTGGTGAACGTCGGCAGCAGGACGACGCCGGCGAGGAGGGCGGTCCAGAGCCACAGGATCATCACCGCGCGCCGCGGACCATGCCCGAGCCGCATCAGGCGGTGATGCAGGTGGTCGTGGTCTGCCATCGCGAACGACTGCCGTCGGAGGACGCGGCGCACGAAGGAGAACGCGGTGTCGACGAGCGGCACGCCCAGGATGAAGACGGGAATGAGGAGCGGCGCGAAATAGAAGAATGTCTGACCGCTGAACGGATCCGACGTGCGGCCCCCGACCGTGATCGTCATCGCCGCCATGAGCAGGCCGAGCATCATCGCCCCGGCATCACCCATGAAGATCCGCGCCGGGTTGAAGTTGTGGGGCAGGAACCCCGCACACACCCCGACGGTGATCGCGGCGACGAGAGGCGCCATGTTCGAACCCTCCAGCAGACCGGCCTTGAACAGGCGGTCTGCGTAGAGGAACATCGCCGAGGCGGCGATCAACACGATTCCGGCCGCGAGACCGTCGAGTCCGTCGATCAGGTTGATCGCGTTGGCGAGGAGCACGACGGTCACGACCGTGACGAGCGGAGCGAGGTCCGACGACAACACCACGTACTCGTAACTTGCGAAGGGAACACGGAAGTAGAGCATCGTGACGCCGAGCAACGACAGCGCGCTCCCGCTCAGCACCTGACCGGCGATCTTGGCGGGCGGTGACACCTCACGGACGTCGTCGATCGCGCCGACGACGAACATGACGCCCGCCGCGAGCAACAGGCCGATCGGCTCGGAGTTGTCCGCGAAGATCTCGTGGAACTGCGGGATCTGCGACGCGACGGCCATCGCGACGACGAGACCGGCGAACATCGCGGCACCACCCAGCGATGGTGTCGGGTACGTGTGCACGCTCCGGGGGCCGGGGTGCGACATCGCGCCGATGCGCGGGGCCACCCAGCGCATCACGAACGTCAGGAGGAACGTGACGACGGCTGCGATCGCCGCGACGAGGATGTAGTTCGCCACAGCGGCGCCTCAGGGAAGCGAGGGATACGGCTCGAAGCGCGCGCAGAGGTCGTGAACCGCGCGGCGCACTTCGTCGGCGATGTGCTCGTCGCCGGGCTTGCGCACGACTTGCGTCATCAGCCCGGCGATCTCCTGCATCTCGGTTTCGCGCATGCCCGCAGTCGTGACCGCGGCCGTGCCGAGGCGGAGTCCGCTCGTCACGAACGGCTTCTCCGGGTCGTAGGGGATGGCGTTGCGGTTGCACGTGATCCCCGCCTGGTCGAGCGCCTCCTGTGCCACCTTGCCGGTGACGCCAAACGGGCGGAGGTCGACGAGCATGAGGTGGTTGTCGGTGCCTCCGGAGACGATCCGGAAGCCCTCGTCGGACAGCGCGGCCGCGAGCGCACGCGCGTTGCGCACGATCTGTGCTGCATACTCGCGGAACTCGGGCAGGAGCGCCTCCTGGAACGCGACCGCTTTCGCCGCGATGACGTGCATCAGTGGACCACCCTGCAGACCGGGGAACACCGCCTTGTCGATGACCGCGGCGAGGTCCGCGCGGCAGACGATCGCGCCGGCGCGTGGGCCGCGGAGCGTCTTGTGGGTGGTCATCGTCACGACGTCGGCCAGGGCCACCGGCGACGGGTGGACGCCGCCCGCGATCAACCCCGCGATGTGGGCGGCATCGACGAGGAGCAGCGCACCGCACGCATCCGCGATCTCCCGGAACGCCGTGAAGTCGATGACCCGCGGGTACGCGGTTGCGCCGGCGATGATCAGCCGGGGTCGTTCCGCGAGCGCGACGGCGCCGATCGCGTCGTAGTCGAGCACCTCGCGATCACGGTCGACGCCGTAGGACACGAAGTCGTAGAGCTGGCCGCTGAAGTTCACCGGGGAGCCGTGCGTGAGGTGCCCGCCCTGGTCGAGGCGCATGCCCATGACCTTGTCGCCCGGTTCGAGCAGCGCGAAGAAGGCCGCCATGTTGGCGTTGGCGCCCGAATGAGGCTGGACGTTCGCGTGCTCAGCGCCGAACAGCTCGCACAAGCGGGTACGTGCCAGCTCCTCGGCTTCGTCGACAACCGCGTTCCCGCCGTAGTAGCGCTTGCCGGGATACCCCTCGGAATACTTGTTGGTGAGCACCGACCCCATCGCCGCGATGACGGCAGGGGACGTGAAGTTCTCGGATGCGATGAGCTGGACCGTGGTGTTCTGGCGCTCCACCTCGCGGCGAATGACGCCCGCGATCGCCGGATCCGTGGCGACGAGTGCTTCGAATAGCTCCATGGCGCTACTGCTCCGACTCGATGAGCGCGATCTCGTCCACACGCCGGCGGTGTCGGCCCCCTTCGAACTCCGTGGTCAGCCAGACCCGGATGATCTCGTCGGCGAGGCCCTCCCCGACGACACGCGCGCCGATCGACAGCACGTTGGCATCGTTGTGGCGGCGCGAGTATTCGGCGGTGTAGAGGTCGTTGCAGAGCGCCGCCCGCACCCCGCGCACCTTGTTCGCGGAGATCTGCTCACCCTGCCCGCTGCCACCGAGCACGATGCCGCGGTCGACCCGGCCCGCCACCACCTCGCGACCCACCCCGGCACAGATCGGGGGGTAGTCGACCGCCTCCTCGGAATGCGTCCCGAGATCGGTCACGTCGTGTCCGTCGTCCTCGAGCACCGCGATCAAATGCTCCTTCAAGCGGAATCCCGCGTGGTCGGAGCCGACGGCAATGCGCATGCCGAGAGTGTAGGAGCCGCCCTTCCACCGATCCGGGAGAGCAAGGGAGCACAATCCAACCGTGAACCAACCCGTCGAACAGCCGGAGACGTCGGAACCCGCCGAGCTCCTGCCGCGGGTCACGCCGTTCCTCCTCCGGCAGGCTGACGACCTGTGCGCCCGGCGACTGGCGCGGGAGATGGACGGGCCGCGCGGCTCCCACGACCCGCTGCACCGGGCGCGTCTGCGCGACGCGTTCCTCGCCCGAGCCCGAGACGTGCACGCGGAGCTCCACGCGCCAAGTGCCGCCGACTTCGACGGGATGGGAGCGGATCTCGAGCGCGAGGAGCAGCTCGTGCTCGCCCACGCGGCGCGTTGGTACGCGGTCATGTTCGGGGACCGCCCGGTCCGTTACCACGACCACGGCCTCGAACATCCGTCGTTGTCCCGGCGGCGGGGCGTCCGCATCGGCGGTTGGGTCGATCTGGCCGTGGTCGGGGTCGACGGCACGAAGGAGTACCGGCACCTAGACCTGTGGGCGGGCCGGCCGCCGGACGACCAGCCGCTCGACCTCGCGCCGATCCGCGTCGCCGCGCTCCGGCTGCGCCGGTGGATCGGCGACGACTCACTCCGTGTGGTGTGGGCCGACCTCCTGCGCGGCGAGATGCGGGAGCAGACCGTCGCGCCCGACGACTTCGACCCCCTGGTCGGCTGGTTCGACGAGCGCCTCGCGGCCGCCCGGCGACGCGCGGCCCAACCGGTGGCGACGATGGGCGACGACTGTCGCACGTGCCGACACGTTGCCCTGTGCCCCGAGCACCCGAGCGGGGCCACGCCGTGGGTGCGCTCGCGCGACCTCCTGCCGGGGATCGTGCACCTCTCCCCCACGTCGATCGACCGGTGGGACCGCTGCGGGCGCGAGTGGCGGAACGCCGACGTGCTCCGCATCCCGCGGAGCGATGCCGATGGGGGCGGCGACCACGGGAGCCGTACCCACGGCTTGCTCCGCCTCGTCCACGACGAAGGCTCGTGCCGCGACGCGGCCCACATCCACGACGTCCTCGCCCGCCACGGCGTCGATGCCGACCCTCGCGTGCAAGCCGAGCTCGAGAGTCACGTCCGGCGATGCCCGGAGGGCGCGACCAGCCTCGGCCACGAGGTGGCGCGGGCGCGCTTCCACCGCGCGCCGGCGCCCATGTTCATGGCGAGCGCCCGCCTGGACGCCGTCTGGACCTATGACGGCGTCCTCGACGCACACGACTACAAGACCGGGCGCCGCTGGGTCGAGCGGGTGGGGGAAGACCGGCAAGCCCGCGTGCAGGCATGGACGCTGGCGCCGCTCGCCGAGGAGCTCGGCCTCCGCCTCCGGATCACGTTCGAGCACCTCTCCCCCGACGTGGTCGACGACCCTGTTCCGTTCGAGCCCGACGCCGACGACCTTCGTGCGATCGAGGAGGAGCTGCGAGCGATCGTCGAGCGCATGCGGTCAGCGACGGAGTGGAACGGCGTGGCCGACACCGAGGTGTGTGCAACCTGCGACTACCGGTCGCTGTGCCCCGACTCCGCCGCTCCCGGCGTGCCGCAGTGGCCCGCGGTGGAGTCGGCCGGCGAATCCACCGGACGGTAGCGTCAGCGCCGATGCAATCCGTTCCCGCCGCGACGCGCGCGCAGATGCTGTGGTGGGGCTTCACCCGCCGGTGCCCCCGCTGCGGCAGTGGACACCTGTTCCATCGCTGGTTCACGATCGCCGACGACTGTCCGCGTTGCGGTTTGCACTTCGAGCGGGAGCACGGTTACTGGGCCGGCGCCCTGGCGGTCAACATCGTTGTCGCCGGCGGCACCTTTGCCGTCTTCTTCGTCGTCGCGTTGGCCCTCACGATTCCCGACGTGCCCGTCGGCCCTCTGCTCGCGGTGCTCGTGCCGCTGATGATCGTCCTTCCGATCGCCTACTACCCGTTCTCGAAGACTGTGTGGATGGCGATCGATCGTGCCGTGCTCCAACACCTCGATCCGAGCGAGCAACTCGACGAGCAGTCGCGGTAGTTCTCGACGCCCTGCTCGGTCCAGTTGATCAGTGACACGTACGTCGGCATGAGGTCCTCCGATCCGTTGGAATTGACCCTACCGATCGATGCTGTGCCCCCCGGCTCCCACGGTCAAGGGACGGTTCCGGGCCGCGTGGCGAGCAGCGGTCGTCAGCCGAGCTCGACGCGCAGGGTCAGCGCCCCGTCGACGAACTCCCATGTGGCGTCGCCGACGATCGCGAAGTCCTGGTAGTCGAGCTGGGCCTGCGCGACGAAGCGCTCCCGGTCGGCGCCGGCCACGGGAGGCAGCGGCCGGTCCTTGACCGCAGCGGCCCGCTCGCGGAAGCGCGCCAGCATCGCGTCGACATCGAGCTCGTCGGGCACGCGGCGAGACTATCGAAGGCGGCGCGCCACCAACACCCGGTCGCGTCCCGCGAGATCTCGCTGCACGACAACCTCGTGGAAGCCCGCGGTCTCGACGAGCGCGACCGCCGCGCCGACCTGGTGCGGCGCCAGCTCGACGACGAGCGCACCGCCCCGGGCGGAGAGCCACCCGAACGCGCCGGTGACGATCGCCTCGATCGCCTCCAGGCCCGACGGTCCGCTGACGAGCGCGTTCCTGGGCTCCCAGTCGGCCACCTCCCGGGGCAGTGCCTCGATCTCGTGCTCGGCCACATAGGGAGGGTTCGAGACGATCACCCGCAACACACCCCGCAACTCGGCGGGCAACGCACCGAACCACGAGCCCTCCGCGAGGCGCACGCGCGGTGCCACGACGCCCGCGCCGGCCAGGTTGGCGCGCGCGACCGCGAGCGCGTCCTCGCTCGTGTCCGTCGCCCACACCTCGGCATCCGCCAGCTCGGTCGCCAGCCAGAGCGCCAATGCCCCCGAGCCGGTGCCGAGATCCGCGACGGGGAACTCCGCTTCCGAGCCCGCCCAGGCGCGGGTCCGGCCCCGCCGCGCGCCGAGCCGCAGGGCCTCTTCGACCGCCACCTGCGCCACGACTTCGGTCTCCGGACGGGGCACGAGCACGCGCCGGTCGACGAGGAGGTCCAGCTCGAGGAACGACCAGCGACCGAGCACGTACTGGAGTGGCTCACCCGCCACCCGTCGCGCGACGAGCTCGTCGAGGTGTGCGGCCGCGAGCGATGGCACGGGCTCGTCCTCCTCGGTGACGAGCTCGATCCCCTCGTAGCCGGAGACCCGCTCGACGAGCCACCTCGCCTCCGACGGCGCGCGGTCACCGATCCCCGCCTCGCGCAGGCGCGCGTCGGTCGCGGCTCGCAGCGCACGCCACGTGGCCACCGACGCCTCCCGCGTGCCGGTCAGGCGTCGCCGCCCACGAGCTGAGCCGAACGTTCGTCCGCGGCCAGCGCGTCGGTGAGCTCGTCGAGCTGGCCGGCCAGCACGTTGTCGAGGGAGTGGAGCGTGAGGCCGATCCGATGGTCGGTGACCCGATTCTCCTTGAAGTTGTAGGTGCGGATCTTGTCCGACCGACCCCCGCTCTTCACCTGGCTCCGCCGCGTCGACGACATCGCCGCGTCCAGTCGCTCGCGCTCGATCTCGAGGAGACGGCTCCGCAGGATCCGCATGGCCTTCTCCTTGTTCTGGAGCTGGCTCTTCTCGTCCTGGCAGGTGACGACGAGACCGGACGGCTTGTGGGTGATCCGCACCGCCGAGTCGGTGGTGTTCACCGACTGCCCGCCCGGCCCGCTGGACCGGTAGACCTCGACCTTGAGGTCGTTGGCGTCGATGTCGACTTCCACCTCCTCGGCCTCGGGTAGGACCGCGACGGTCGCGGCGCTCGTGTGGACGCGGCCCTGGCTCTCGGTTGCGGGTACCCGTTGGACACGATGGGGACCGGCCTCGTGCTTGAGCCTCGTCCACGCATCGTCACCCTTGACCGCGAAAGTGATCTCCCGCAGCCCGCCCATGTCGGAGGGTTGGCTGTTGAGGATCTCGACCTTCCAGCGGTGCCCGTCCGCGTAGCGGTCGTACATGTGGAAGAGGTCGGCGGCCCAGAGGTTTCCCTCCTCGCCGCCCTCCCCGCCCCGGATCTCGACGATGACGTTCCTGCCCTCGTCGGGGTCACGGGGCACGAGGAGCTCACGGAGCCGCTCGTCGATCTCGTGGAGCTGCGCCTCCTTGGTGACGATCTCGCTCGCGAGGTACTCGCGCATGTCGGTGTCGTCCTCGCCCTCGAGGAGCTCGCGGGCCTCCGCGAGCTCCGCCTCGACGGCGCGGTATCCGGTGTAGGCCTCGACGATCGGCTTCAGCTCCGCGTGCCGCCGGCCGGCGGTGCGGGCCGCGGCCTGGTCGCCGGAGGCGTAGATCTCCGGGAGCTGGGACTCGAGCTCCTCGAGCTCGGTCTCGAGGTCGGCGAGACGCTCGAACATCCCGGCCAGGGTACTGACCGGGATGTTCGAGCTCGGGCGTTGCCCTTCGACGGGCAGGGGGTTGCCCACTGCTCGCTACCGCGCCCCGGCGCGGGGGGCGGGTGGACGAGGTGGGTGAGCGAGGGCCCGGCGCGGCCCGGCTCGCCGCAGCAGAAGCACGCGGCGGGTCCTCGCCACTCGACCTCACCGCGCGCACACGAAACGAGGAGTCCGCCCGGCCTTTCATGGGCCCAGTGTATTCGGTGTGGTTCGCCTAACTTTAGCTAGCCCCGCCGAACCCGGGCGGCTCGATCAGGCGGTGCCGAACGCAGGCCGCGCCGACGACGCTTCTGGTCGGGACGCCCGTGCGTCGACCTCGGCGAGCTGCTCGGCCGTGAGCACCGCACGCAACGACGCGACCGCGATCTCGACCTGGTGGAGATCGGGCTCCCGGGTCGTCAGCTTCTGGAGCATGAGGCCCGGCGTCATCAGCGCCCGGACCCACTTGCGGTCCATGTGACGCGCCGCGTAGCGGATCAGCTCGTACGCGAGCCCCGCGATGAGAGGAATGAGCACGATCCGCGACCCGATGAGGATCGGGAGCCCGGGTCGTCCGACGAACGCGTACACGATGATCGTGACGCCCATCACCGTCAACAGGAAGTTCGTGCCGCAGCGGACGTGCTGGGTCGTGAACCGCTGCGCGGACTCGGGCGTGACTTCGACGCCGTTCTCGTAGGCCGCGATCGCCTTGTGCTCGGCACCGTGATACTGGAAGACCCGCTTGATGTCCTTCAAGCAGCTGATGAGTGCCAGATAGCCGACGAAGATCGCCAGGCGAATGACCCCCTCGGCCGCGTGGTACCAGAAGCCGCTGAGGTCGAAGATGTCGCCCACAGCCTTGGCCACGAGCGCCGGCGTGACGATGAAGATCGCGAGGAAGAATGTCAGCGACACGCCCATGGTCCAGCCCATCGCCTTGCTCGAGATCTGCTCCTCCTCGGGGATCTGGCGATTGGCCGACCACGCGAGCGCCTTGAAGCCCAGCGCGAGCGACTCGCCGAGCGACATGATGCCCCGGAGGACGGGCACCTTCGACCACCGCTCGGCCCAGGTGGGCGCCTCGTGGGTCTCGATCTCGATCTCGCCCTCGGGCGTGCGCACCGCGACCGCGTAGGAGCGTTCGCCGCGCATCATCACGCCCTCGATGACGGCCTGACCCCCCATGTAGCGGGGCCTCGACGTCCCGGGCGCGTCGCTCATGCGGTCAGCCCTCGGCCGCGCTTCCCGCCGCCTCGGCGTCCTTGGCGCGCGTCTCGGTCTTCGCGCCGGCCTTCGTGCCGGTCTTCGCGGTTGCGGCCTGCTTCGCGTAGCGGCGTTGGAAACGCTCGACGCGGCCACCGGTGTCGACCAGCTTCTGCTTCCCCGTGTAGAAGGGGTGACATTCCGAGCACAGCTCCACCCGCAACGCGGGCACGGTCGAGCGGGTGGTGAACTCGTTGCCGCACGAGCAGTGCACGGTGCAGACGACGTAGTCGGGGTGGATTCCGGTCTTCATGGTGTGTCCAGTCTAGAGGAGGAATTGGGGGGCGACGCCCGGCGTCGCCGCCCGGCTACGCGCCGGGAGCTGGCGCCTTGGCGATCTCGGTCAGGAACTCGCTGTTGCTCGAAGTGGTGCGGATCTTGTCGATCAACAGCTCGAGGCCCTTGCCTTCTTCCAGGGCGTTCAAGACGCGGCGGAGCTTCCAAACCTGCTGCAGCTCGGTGCGGTCGAAGAGCAGCTCCTCGTGACGGGTGCTCGACTGTTCCACGTCGATCGCCGGGTAGATGCGGCGTTCGGCGAGCCGTCGGTCCAGGCGGAGCTCCATGTTGCCCGTGCCCTTGAACTCCTCGAAGATCACCTCGTCCATCCGGCTCCCCGTCTCGATGAGCGCGGTGGCGACGATGGTCAGCGAGCCGCCCTCCTCGACGTTGCGGGCCGCGCCGAAGAACCGCTTCGGCGGGTACAGCGCCGTCGAGTCGACGCCCCCCGAAAGGATCCGACCCGACGCGGGCGCCGAGAGGTTGTACGCACGGGCGAGGCGCGTGATGCCGTCGAGGACGATCACCACGTCGGTGCCCATCTCGACCAGGCGCTTGGCTCGCTCGATCGTGAGCTCGGCGACGTGGGTGTGCTCGTCGGCGGGACGGTCGAACGTGCTGGCGACGACCTCGCCCCGCAGGACGTGGCGACGCATGTCGGTGACTTCTTCGGGACGCTCGTCGACGAGCAGCACCATGAGGTGCACCTCGGGATTGTTGCGCTCGATCGCGTACACCAGCTGCTTGAGGATCGTCGTCTTGCCCGCCTTGGGGGGCGACACGATCAGGCCGCGCTGGCCCTTCCCGACCGGGGAGATCAAGTCGACGATGCGGCCCGTGATCTCGTGCGGATCGTCCGCCATCTCGAGGCAGAGCTTCGAATCCGGAAAGAGGGGCGTCAGGTCCTCGAACCGCGCCCGGTGACGCGCTTCGTCGGGGGTCAGCCCGTTGATCTCGTCGACGCGGAGCAGCGCCGGGTACTTCTCGTTGCTCGCCTGCGGTCGCGACGACCCCTGCACGAAGTCACCCTTGCGCAGGGCGAATCGACGCACCTGCGACGCCGACACATAGACGTCGGATGCACCGGGGAGGTAGCCGGACGAGCGGAGGAACCCGTAGCCCTCGTCGCGGAGGTCGAGTAGGCCCTGCGCGGGAAGCGGCTCCCCCTGGAACTCGTTCGGCCGGGCCTCGCCGACCTGCTCCTGGCCACCCCGACCGCGGCGACGACGGCGCCCGCGACGATTCCCGTCGCCGTACGACTGACGGTCGTCCTCGGGATCGACGGGAGCCGACGCATCCGAGCTCTCCGTGTCGCCGCCGTCGAGCTCCGTGGAGGCAGGAGTCTCTGTGCTCGTCGGAGCGGACCCCGACGCAGCCTGTTCGTCGGCGCCGTTGCCTGTCGACACCGTGCTCGCACGACGCGGCGCAGGCAACGCGTCGTCGTGGTCGGTGGTGGTTGCTTCGGCCAGCGCATTCTCCTCTGCCGCGAGTGCGGCGATCGGGTCGTCGAGCTCCGACGCCCGCGCGGAGCGGACGCGTCGCTTCGGCGCGGGCGCGTCGTCGCCGTTGGACGCGGACGTTCCCCCACTCGACGCCTCGGCGCTCCCACCGTTGCCCGCGGCGAGGATCGCCTCGATCAGGTCGGCCTTGCGCATGCGCGTCGCGGCCTTCACGCCGATGGCGCCGGCGATCGTGTGGAGCTCCTCGCGGTCCTTGCTCGCAAGCATGGACCGGTCGACGTGCGGCTCCGGGCTCATGGTCTCTCCCTCGTCTCCGTCGGCGCCCGCAGCAGTTCACGGCCGCCGGAACGGAGGTCTTGTCAGCCCACGTGGTCTCGGGGGGTCCCACGGTGGGGCAGGTGGCTCTGGGAACGCCGCCGTCGAGAGGACTCCTGACCGAGGATCGGCGAAGAAAGCGCAGATCTCGGACGAAACCGGGTTCGGTCACGTGCTCGGACGTGTCGGAGACACGACGGATTCGCTCGAAACAACCGGCGGCGAGGTCACTGTACCGGTCCGGTCCCTTCCGAGCAAACACCTGATCGCAGTGCGCTGGGCGCTCGCGGAAGGGCGCGCGGTCAGTGCAGCAGGCGCCCCATGAGGTGGTGGGCCGGCACGACCGCGGAGTCGGCCACGGATCGTTCCGTGTACTCACCCCCGGGTCCGGGCGTCTCGGAGTCGAACAGCAGGTAAGGAACCGGGTCGGAGGTGTGGGTCCGGCGCGCGCACGGCGTGGCGTGGTCCGGCAGCAGGAGCACCCGGAACGGGGTTCCCGCGAGGGCGTCGACGAGCGGTCCGATCACCTCCGAGTCCCAGCGCTCGAGGGACGCGATCTTCTCGCGCACGTCGCCCTGGTGGCCGGCCTCGTCGGTCGCCTCCACGTGGAGGAGGAAGAGGTCGCGGTCGCGGAGTGATTCGATCGCCGCGTCGCGCTGAGCGGCGTAGTCGTTGTCGAACCCGGCCGTCGCCCCCGCCACGTCGACGACGTCGATCCCGCTCAGCACCCCGAGCCCGCGTACGAGATCGACCGCCGACGACAGCCTGCCCTCGACGCCGTAGCGCTCGGCGAACGCGGGGAGCACGGGCTTGACGCCCTGTCCCCACAGCCAGATCTGCGTGGCGACGCTGCCGACCTCGGCGGCGGCGCGTGCCACGATCGGCTTCGACGCGTCCATCAACGCGTTGAGCTTCGCAGCCGCAGGACCCGTCGGCGCGACGGCGGGCTGTCCGGTGAGATCGTGGGGAGGCAGGCACTCCGCGTCGTGGAACGCCCGCGGCAGGACGCACAGGTGCCGGTACTCGACGCCCGGATGGAACCAGACGCCGTCACGGCCGCCGCCGAGCTCCGCGTCCAGCGCCGCCACGATCGGGTGGCTCTGCTCACTCGACAGATGGCCCGCCGCGAAGTCGACCATGGTGCCGTCGACGACGGTGACGAGATTGCACCGGAAGGCGACCTCCTCGGGACCGAGCTCGACACCCATCGCGGCGGCCTCGATCGGAGACCGACCGGTGTGGAACTCCGCGGGGTCGTAACCGAGGATCGCGAGATTGCCGACGTCGCTGCCCGGCGGCAGGCCGGGAGGGATCACCTCGGCGCGTCCGACCTCTCCTCGGGCCGCGAGCTCGGCGAGTCGGGGCATGCGGGCGACCTCGAGCGGCGTCCGACCGTCGAGCTCGGGCATCGGCTCGTCGGCGCAGCCGTCGGGGACGAGCACGAGGTACCGCACGTGGATCAGCGTACGCGAGGCCGCGGTCACGGGCGCAGCCGTTAGCCTCCCCCCGATGCCAACGGCTCGCTCGGTCAGCAGGCGCGCACGGCGCGCACGGCACGCACGGTCGGTGCGCACCGCCTCGGTCTTGGCGACCGCCCTCGCCCTGCTCGGCATGCTGGACCCGACCCGGGGCAACGCCGCGGCCGCGCCCGAGATCCGGCTCCGCAAGATCGCCACGCTGGAGGAGGCGACCGCGATGGCGGCCCGCCCGAACAGCCCCGTGCTCTACGTCGCGACCCAGGGCGGCGCGGTGTACGCAATCCGGCGCGACAAGTTGGTGTCGGAACCCGTGCTCGACCTCGGCAAGCTCGTCACCAGCGGCGGCGAGCAAGGACTCCTCGGCCTCGTGTTCTCGCCGGACGGCACGAAGCTGTACGTCCACTACTCCGACGTCGACGGGAACACCGCCGTCGACGAGCTCTCGATGACGGGCGACGCGCCCGACCCCGACAGCCGACGCGAGATCCTCAGGGTGGAGCAACCGCAGGAGAACCACAACGGCGGCCAGCTCGCCTTCGGCCCGGACGGCTACCTCTACCTCGGTCTCGGCGACGGCGGCGCGGCGGACGACGAGGGCGAGGGTCATGCCCGGGGCGGCAACGGCCAGTCGCTCGCGACGCTGCTCGGGAAGATCCTCCGCATCGACCCGACCCCGTCCGGCGCCGACCCGTACCGCGTCCCGGCCGACAACCCGTTCGTGGGGGTCGACGACGCGAAGCCCGAGATCTGGGCCTACGGCCTGCGGAACCCGTGGCGCTTCTCGTTCGACCGCGACACGGGCGACCTGTGGATCGGCGACGTCGGACAGGACGAGGTCGAGGAGATCGACCACTCCCCCGCCACCGACGGCGTCGGCGCCGGCAGGGGCGTCAACTACGGCTGGAACCGCTTGGAGGGCACGCACGAGTTCCGCGGCAAGGCACCCGGCGATGCCGTCCCACCCGTCTACGAGATCCTCCACGACACCGGCGCGTGCTCTGTTACGGGCGGCTTCGTGTACCGCGGCAACCGGATTCCCGCGCTGCGCGACCACTACCTCTTCAGTGACTACTGCGACGGGACCTTGCGTGCGCTCGCGCCCGACGGCGACGGATTCGAGCCGATCGACCTCGGCCACGAGCTGGCCGGTGTGTCGAGCTTCGGCCAGGCCGACAATGGGACGCTGTACGTGCTGTCCCAACCCGACGGCGTCTTCAAGATCCTGCCGGGCTGAGCCCCGCCGCTCCGGTCAGGCGGGCTGGGCTTCGAGGAGCGCTTCGAGCATGTCGCGCTCGAGCGCGGACAGCCCGACGAACTGGAGGCCGACGTGCAGGCCGCCCTGCTGCCCCTGGCCCGCGTGGCGCACGTCGCCGCGGAGGTGCAGCACCGCTCGCGGCATCTGCACCTGCACGATGATGCGATACGAGCGGATCTCTTCGGGGGTGATGTCGAAGAGCTCGACGCCGGCACCGTCGCGCGAGAGGTCGACGAGGAAGCATTCGCGCCAGCTCTGCGAGTGGGATCCCTCGAGCATGAAGGTCGCGTTCCAATGCACTTCGCGCCGCAACACGCCACGCGCGCCCGACGGGCCGTTGGCGTTGGAACTGCGCTTGCGCTTCATCACGGCCTCCGCCCTGGCGAGGCATGGTCCCGACCAACCACGGGCTGATCTGTGCATGGTTCTCGGCGGCTTCCGCGCCGGGCTTGAGCGAAGCGCCCGAATCCTCCCCGAAGGGCCGCTCAGGTGCGCCGGATCACGATTCCCGCGACGCGGCGCGCGATGGCAGGAGGCGAGATCCCGGCCAGCGCGCCGGCAATCTTGTTGAGCGCGCCGGGGACCGAGACGGCCCTGCCGCGGTCGAGGTCACGCAACGCGACCGTCACCACCTCGTCGGCGGTCTGCCAGGCGAACGCGGGAATCCTCGTCGGGCCCAGGCCGGCCCGGTCGTGAAACTCGGTGCGCGTGTACCCCGGGCACAGCGCCATGACCCGGACACCGGTGCCGCGTGCCTCCTCGTGGAGCGCCTGCGAGAAGCTCGCGACGTACGCCTTCGTCGCGCCGTACGTCGCGCTGTTCGGGGTGGGCACCGAGCCCGCGACGGACGAGACGTTGACGATCGCGCCGGAACGCCGCGCCACCATCGGCGCGAACGCCGCGTGCGACAACTCCACGAGCGCGACGACGTTCAGGGCGATCTCCGCCAGCTCGCCTTCGAGGTCGAGCTCTCCGAAGCGGCCGAACGTTCCCACGCCGGCGCTGTTGACCAGCACATCGACCGGACGATCCGCCGACCGAAGCCGCGCCGCGACCCGTGCCACGTCTGCACGTTCGACGAGGTCCGCGGGAAGCGACTCGCACTCGACCGCGCAGTCGGAACCCAGGCGCTCGGCCAACTTCGTGAGCTCGCGTGTGCGACGTGACACGACCACGAGGTCGTGGCCCCGCGCCGCCAGCGCCTCGGCGAACGCCAGACCGATGCCGGCAGTCGCACCGGTGACGAGCGCCGCGCTCACCCCCGGGTGCTCACGAGAGGTCGAGAGCCGCCGCCACCGAGCCGGAGGTGGCGTCGACCGGCGCCGCGATCGACACCTGGGCGATCGCGCGCTGGGGATCCTTCAGGCCGTTGCCGGTGACCGTGCAGACGACGGTCTCGTCGGCGGCGACGAGACCGTCGTGCGCCGCCTGGAAGAGACCGGCGATGGACGCGGCCGACGCCGGTTCCACGAAGCAACCTTCTTCGGCGGCCACGAAGCGGTACGCCTCCAGGATCTGCTCGTCGCTGATCGCGCCGATGTGGCCGCCCGACTCGTCGCGTGCAGCGATCGCGCTCGACCATGACGCCGGGTTGCCGATCTGGATCGCGGTGGCGATGGTCTCGGGATGGAGAACCGGCTCGCCGGTGACGAGCGGTGCCGCCCCCGCGGCCTGCCACCCCAGCATTCGGGGGCGGCGCGTCGCGAGCGCGGCCCCTTCGTACTCGGTGTAGCCGCGCCAGTAGGCAGTGATGTTGCCGGCGTTGCCCACCGGGATCGAGTGGACGTGGGGCGCCTCCCCCAACGCGTCGACGACCTCGAACGCGGCGGTCTTCTGGCCCTCGATCCGCGCGGGATTGACCGAATTCACCACCTCGACGCCGGGCTGGTCCCCGAGCTCGCGCACGATGGCGAGCGCATCGTCGAACGTGCCGCGAACCGGAACCACCCGCGCGCCGTGGATGAGCGCCTGCGCCAGTTTGCCCATCGCGATCTGACCTTCCGGTATCACCACCGCACACATGAGCCCCGCCCGGACCGCGTACGCGGCGGCGGATGCCGAAGTGTTGCCGGTCGACGCGCAGAGCACGACCTTCGCGCCCCGCTCGATCGCCACCGACATCGCCATGGTCATGCCGCGGTCCTTGAAGGAACCGGTGGGATTGAGCCCCTCGACCTTCAGGTGCACACGAGCAACGCCGGCGCGCTCCGCGATCCGCGGCGCGTCGAGCAGCGGGGTGTTGCCCTCGAGCAGGGTCACGACCGGTGTCCGGCTCGTGACCGGAAGGAAGTCCCGGTAGGCGTCGATGATGCCGGGCCAGCGGGGAACGCGAGGGGATGCCATCTCCCGCGCTACTCCTCTTCGCCGATCACGCGCAGCACCGAGCCCACCTGGTGGACCTGCTCGACGTCGCGGAGCGCGTCGACCGTCGCCCGCAGGTCCGCCTCGCGTGCTTGGTGCGTGACCAGGATCAGCCGGGCGTCGTCGTCGATGCCCCGTTGCTGCATCGACTTGATCGACACGCCGTGGCGACCGAACTCGGTCGCGATCGCCGCCAGCACGCCCGGACGGTCCGCGACCTCCATCGACAGGTAGAACTGGGAGCGGACCTCGTTGATCGCGACGATGGGCTTCGCCGCGAGCGTGCCGATCGTCGCGCCCTTGCGACCCTCCACGATGTTCTTGGCCGCGTCGACGAGGTCGCCGAGGACCGCCGACGCGGTCGGCGCGCCGCCGGCGCCGCGGCCGTACAGCATGAGCTCGCCGACCGCGTCACCTTCGATGAAGACGGCGTTGAACGAGTCGCGTACCGCCGCCAGTGGATGACGGGCCGGCACCATGGCCGGGTGCACTCGGACCGCGACCCCCCCGTCGTCCTCTTCCGCGACGGCCAGCAACTTCACGACGTACCCCAGCTCGGCGGCGGAGGTGATGTCGTCCGGCGCCAGCGCGGTGATCCCTTCGCGGTACACGTCGTCGGGCCCGACGCGCGCGCCGAACGCGATCGACGCGATGATCGCAGCCTTCGCGGCGGCGTCGAAGCCCTCGACGTCGGCGGTGGGATCCGCTTCCGCGAACCCCAGGCGCTGAGCTTCCGCGAGCGCGTCGTCGAACGTCGAACCTCCGTCCGTCATGGCGGTCAGGATGAAGTTCGTGGTGCCGTTGACGATGCCGAGCACCCGCCGGATCCGGTCGCCGGCAAGCGACTCGCGGAGCGGACGGATGAGCGGAATGCCGCCGCCGACCGACGCTTCGAAGAGGATGTCGACCCCCGCACCCTCCGCCGTCTCGAACAGCTCGCGCCCGTGCGCGGCGACGAGCTCCTTGTTGGCGGTGACGACCGGCTTGCCCCCGAGCAGTGCCTCGACGATGAAGGTGCGGGCGGGCTCGATGCCGCCCATGACCTCCACGACGATGTCGACGTCGGGATCACCCGCGACCGACATCGGGTCGTCGGTGAAGCAGCGCGCGGGGACGGGCAGGCCTCGGTCTCGACCGAGATCGCGGACCGCGATGCGCGTGACTTCGAGCGGAACGCCCGCCCGCGCTTCGATGACGTCGGCGTTCTCGTGGACGAGGCGCACGAGCGCGCTCCCGACGTGCCCGCATCCCAGGACTCCGATCCGAACTCGATCCTCCATCACGAGGCATTGTGCTCCATCTCGTCGCGCGCCGCGAGATCGTCGAACGTCTCGCGCCGTACGACGACTCGCGCCCGGGCGTCTCGGACGAACAGCACGGGAGGCCGGGGCACCAGGTTGTAGTTGGACGCCATGGCGTGGCCATACGCGCCGGTGACGGGCGTGGCGAGCACGTCGCCGACCCCCACGTCGGCAGGGAGGAAGGCGTCGCGTGCGAGCAGGTCCCCCTGTTCACAGTGCTTTCCGGCCACGGTGACGAGGCGCGGGCGCGGGGAGCCCGCGCGTGGAGGGGACGAACACCTCGTACCGTGCGCCGTAGGTGGCGGGACGGGGATTGTCACTCATGCCGCCGTCGACTGCCACGTAGTCGCGCACGCCGGGAATCGTCTTCGTCGCCTCCACGGTGTAGAGGGTCAGGCCCGCACGCGCCGCAATCGAGCGGCCGGCCTCGACGGTGAGACGCGGGCGCGGATCGAGCCCGACCTCGTCGCACGCGTGGGCGAACCCGGCACGGAGCACGCTCGCGAACTCGCCGACTGTGGGCGGTTCGCCGTCGTCGACCGAGTACGCGACGCCGAGACCACCCCCCAGGTCGATCTCGTCGACCAGGGTGCCGGATCGACGGAGGACGTCCGCCGCCAGTTGCACCATCACCCGCGCCGCGACGGGGTACGACTCGAGCAGCAGGATCTGCGATCCGATGTGGCAGTGCAGCCCGACGAGTTGCATGGCGTCGCTCTTCACCACCCGGGCGGCTGCCTCGAGGGCCACGCCGTTCGAAGCGGTGAAGCCGAACTTGGAGTCGTCCGCACCCGTCGCGATGTACTCGTGCGTGTGCGCCTCGACGCCCGGCGCGACCCGTATGAGCACGCGCGGCGCGGGGACGCCCTCGTGCACGAGTGCCTCGATGCGGTCGATCTCGTCGAAGGAGTCGACGACGATGCGACCGATGCCACGTTCGAGGGCGAGCCGCAGCTCCGAGACCGACTTGGCGTTGCCGTGCAACACGAGACGTTCGGGCGGGAAGCCAGCCTCCAGCGCGAGGCGGGCCTCACCGCCGGTGGCGACGTCGAGGAGCAGGCCCTCCTCCGCGACGAGTCGCGCCATCGCTCCGCAGAGGAACGCCTTGCCCGAATACGCGACCGCATCGGCGCCGAACGCCGCGGCGTACTCGCCACAGCGTTCGCGCAGTTCGTCCTCGTCGTAGACGTAGAGCGGCGTGCCGTGCTCACGAGCGAGCTCCTCGACGTCGCAGCCACCGAGTGACAGCCGTCCGGTCGCGCCGATGGACGCCCGGAGAGGCAGCAGCATCGACGAGATCGGCGCCACCATCAGTCGACCTCGTCGTCGAGGCGCTGCATCTCGTCGGGCGCGTGCACGCCCAGGATCGCGAGCGCGCTCGCCAGCCCGGCTCGGCACGCTTCGGCGAGCCAGAGCCGCGCGTTGGTGAGCGCGACGTCGTCCGAGATCACTCGGCAGTCGCGGTAGAAGCCATGGAACTTCGCCGCGAAGTCACGGACCCACGCGGTGACACGGTGCGGGGCGCGGAGCAACGCGGCCTCGACCAGCACCTCGGGGTAGGCGGCCAGCGCCCGCAGCAGCTCGAGCTCGCGTTCGTCGGTCAGCGGCGCGAGGTCCGCGTCGAGGAGGGGGACGCGCTCGATGCCGCGCTCGACTGCCCGTCGGCCGATTGATGCGATGCGCGCGTGCGCGTACTGCACGTAGTACACGGGGTTCTCCATCGACTGCGACATGACGACGTCGAGATCGAAGGTCTGGGCGGTGTCGATTCCCTGGAGCAGGAACGTGAGGCGAGCGACGTCGGGATCGACCACGTCGAGGATGTCGGCGAGCGCGATCACGTTGCCGGTGCGCTTGGAGATCCTGACCTCCTGACCGTGGCTCACAAGCTTCACCAGCTGACCCAGCAGGACTTCGGGCTCGCCGACAGGGTGGCCGAGGGCCGCCAGCCCTGCCTGCACCGACTTCACCTGACCGTGGTGGTCGGCGCCCCAGATGTCGATGAGGTGTTCCCACCCCCTCGCGAACTTGTCCTCGTGGTACGCGAGGTCGTTGCAGAGGTACGTGGTTGCACCGTCCGACTTCACGAGGACGCGATCCCGCTGGTCGCCGAAGTCGGTCGTGCGCAACCAGGTCGCACCCTCGTGCTCGTACGTCACGCCACTGGCGCGCAACGCGTCGAGCACGCGGGACACCTCGCCGCGCTCGTGGAGGGTCCGCTCCGAGAACCAGGTGTCGAAGCGCACCCCGACCCGCTCGAGATCCGCCCGGAGCTGTGCCAGCTCGTCGCGATAGCCCCACTCCCGCGCCTGTTCCTCGGTGACGTCGTCTCCCAGCTCGGCGCGGAGCCGGGCAGCCATCTCGACGAGGTACTCGCCCTGGTACCCGTCCAGCGGGGGTTGGAGTCCCAGATACCGGGCGAAGAGCGACGCGCCGAAGGTGTCGAGCTGATTCCCCGCGTCGTTCAGGTAGTACTCGCGGTGTACGTCAGCACCCTGGGACGCGAGCAGGTTTGCCAGCGCGTCTCCGACCGCGACCCAACGGCCACCGCCGGCGTGCAAGGGTCCGGTCGGGTTCGCCGAGACGAACTCGAGATTGATGCGCGACCCCGCGAGGTCCTTGCCGTGGCCGTACGCATCGCCCTGGGCCACCACCTCCCGCAGCACGTCGTGGAGCCAGGTCGGGGCAAGGTGCAGGTTGAGGAAACCCGGCCCGGCGATCTCCACGCGTTCCAGGTGCGATGGCCGGGCGGCTTCCAGCGCCACGGCGAGCTTCGCGGCGACCTCCCGGGGTGGCATGCCCGCCGGCTTGGCGAGCTGGAGCGCCACGTTCGTCGAGAAGTCGCCGTGGCCGGCATCTCTTGGAGGAGCGAGCGAGACGCCGTCAGGAGGCGCAGGGAGGCCCGCCGCGTCGAGCGCGACGTGCAGAGCGACGAGGAGCCGGTCACGGATCACGAGGGTCGCGGGACGGGCCGGGGAAGGCGGCGACCGCCCGTCCGCGTCGCCGCATCGTAGTGGTGGGCCGCGAACACGAGGCCCTGGCTTAGGTTTGGCGTGCGCGCGCAAGGCGCGACGCACCCACCGGAGCGGAGTATCTTGTCGAGACCTCCTGGGGGTCGTGTGATCGGATCGAACCAAACCCTCGGCGACACGGCCCGGCTCGGGTCGGGGCTCGACACCGTGTACCAGGCACTCGACCACCTCGTCGCGTTGTACGGCCTCGACGACGCCGCCGTCGTCGTCGACGTACCCGGCTTCGGCCGCCAGGTGTTGCGGGCCGGCCGACGCCCCCTCGGCGACGATCCCACCGGGCTGCACCGGGCCGAGCCGGGCCTCTACCTGCAGCCGCCTCTCGACGACCCGGTCCTCGGCGAGCTCGTCGTCGCCATCGGCGCACTCGGACTCCGCTACGACGGACGCTTCGAGGTGTCCCGGACGCCCGACCCGAGCGTGGAGCTCACCGCGAAAGTTGCGGCGGCGAACGTCGGTCCCAAGAAGAGCAGCAAGGAGAAGGCACCGTGAGCCTCGACGAGCTGGAGCTCGAGCTCCGTCGGCTCCGGGGCGTGCTGGCGGTCGGGTTCGTCGAGACCAGCGGTGTGCTCATCGTCGAGGTGCAGGCCGGCGCCGACGCGTACGAAGGGCTGCCCCGGGACGCGACGGCCCTCGCCGTCGAGCACGCAGGCGGGCCCGTCGCGGTCGAGGTGGTCCGTTGGGGCGACGGCGGGGGCCGCGAGCCGCGCCTTCGATTCGTCGAGCTCGGCGGCGGACCGGCCGAGGGTCGCCTCACCGTTCGCCTCGAGCGCGACGGAGAGGAAGCCGTCGGTCGTGCCCCGGCCGACCGCGGCCTCCTGGCCGCGGTGGAAGCCACCGTCTACGCGGCGCGGGTGTTCGTCCCCGAGTTGCCGTACCTGCCCGGCTGGGCACGCGTCCTCGAGACCACTCCCGACCGGCGGTTCGTCGTGGTCGCCTCCGTCACCGACCCCCACGCTCAGCAGCACCGCCGCGGCGCCGCCGATGGCTCCACCCCGGTCGAGGCTGCTGCGCGGGCGACGCTCGCCGCGCTCAACCGGACGCTCGCCCCGCTGCTCTGACGACCTGACGCGATGGGACCGGCCGACGACACTGTCCGGGTCCGCTACCTCGTCGACGACGTGGAGGTTGCGGCCGCCTTTTACACGACGCATCTGGGCTTCCACCCCGGCGTCCAGCAGCCGCCCCTTCTCGCGGAGGTGCTCCGCGGGAACCTCAGCCTCCTCTTGAGCGGGCCCGAGAGCTCGACCGGCCAGCCACTGCCCGACGGCCGGCGGCCGGCCCCCGGTGGCTGGAACCGCATCCACCTCCAGGTCGTCGACCTCGGCCGCGAGGTGGCGCGCCTCCGGGCCGTCGGCGTGCCGTTCCGAAGCGACGTGATCGACGCGCCGGGCCGCGGCGCGCACGTCGTGCTCGAGGATCCGTCGGGTAACCCCGTGGAGCTCTTCCAGGCCGCCGGCTGACAGCCTCGGGACGCCTCCGCGCCGGGCGCTACCTATCGACAGCTGCTGGTCTGGATGCACTCGATGCCGAGGATCTCCTCGTAGAACCGGCGGGTCTTGACGATGTCCTGGCATTCCAGGGTCGCGTGGTCGAACCCGTTCAACTCGAGTTTGCCCCGGACTCGCCCGCGCCGTCGCGATCCCCTGCCAGGTATCCTCCAATCCCCGCCCTCGTAGCTCAGGGGATAGAGCATCGGCCTCCGGAGCCGTGTGCGCAGGTTCGAATCCTGCCGAGGGCGCCCGTGTGATGTCGCGAGACATCGGAGACAGATGTCGCGAGACATCGTAGATGTCACCCCGCGCCGCGACGCTGGTAGTCGCGGGTGGGGTTGATGGTGAGGTGGCGGATGAGTTCGCCGTCCTCGCTGACGACGCGGACGTCGCGGTCAGCGATGAGGAGCAGGACTCTTTCGCCTTGGTGGGCCCGGCCGATGCCGATGTGGAGAAGCCGGCTCTCATAGCGCAGCGTCACGCAGCCGGTCTTGTCGACCTTGTCGTGACGGACCCGGAAGTGTGTGTCGGGAACCCGCTCGGGGGGATGGGCCTTGACCTTGGCGTCGAAGACCTCCACCGGGGTGCGCCGACCGATGCCGCGGTGGGGACGGGACTGGTTGTAGTAGGCCACGAAGCGGTCGACGTGGCCCTGCAGCTCGGCGAGGGTGGCCGCCGGCTGCTGTTTGGCCAGGAACTTCTTCTCGGTCTGGTGGAAGCGCTCGACCTTGCCGCAGGTCTGGGGGTGATACGGACTCGAGTGCTTGTAGGCGACGCCCAGGGTCTCGAGCAGGGTTTCCATGATCACCTTGCCGCCCCGATGCTCGGCCGTGTAGATGCAGCCGTTGTCGGTGAGCACCGAGGCCGGGGTTCCATGGCGCTGAGCGGCGGCGATGAAGATCTCGGCTACGTCGGTTGCCTTGGTCACAGGCAGCGCGACCGAGGCCACACAGAGCCGGCTGTGGTCGTCGATGAAGTTGACGATCTCGACGCCGGACCCATCGGCCAGGGCCCAGTGCGTCATGTCCGATTGCCAGGTCTCGTTGGGTAGCTCGGCCACGAAGCGGATGAACGATGACCGCGGCCGCTTCTTCGGTTGCGCCGTGACGAAGCCCCGACGTTTGAGGATCCGCCAGATCGAGCTCACCGACGGCACCGCCTCGTGGTGGCGTGCGAGGTGCCACTGGATCGTCACCGCTCCCGCGTCGAGGCCCGCCTCGCCAAGCTGTTTGCGTAGCAGCACGATCTCGTCTTCGAACTCGGTTCCCACCTGCGTTGGCGACGACCGCGGTCTTCGCGACCGCGGCGCGAGGCCCGCCTCGCCGTGTTCCCGGTAGCGGGCCAACAGCTTGTAGATCCAGCTGCGATGGATCCCGTGAGCCTCGGCCAGCTCGGCGACCGAACGGCCCTCCCGCAGGTGCGCCTCGACCAGATACCGCCCCATGTCCATAGGAGAACCCTTCTGGCTCGGTGTCTCCTATGTCTTGACACAGGTGTCGCCCATGTCATGGAATCCCACACTGCCGAGGGCGCCGGCGTTCCCCGGGTCAGGCGGTGCGTGTGGCCCGTCGGCGCTTGGAGCTCGGGCCCGTCATCCCCGCGTTCAAGCGTCCGGGCACCCAGCTCCGGTTCGCCGAGGCCGCTCATCGCGTCGGTTCGACGTGCCGCTTGAGCGCGAGCAACTGCTCCGACCAGCCCAGCTCCACGCGATCCAACCAGGCCTTGAGCTCCACCACCGAGCCCGAACGTAAGGAGTGGATACGGACTCGCGCGTCGAACTCGGGATGGGCTTCCTCGACGAGGCGCTCTCGCGGAGCACACGGAGGTGACGGCTCATCACCGACGGCGGCACCGCCAATGTGCTCGCGAGCTCACCGGCACGGTACGACGCGCGTCCGGTCGAGCGCGGCCCCGTCGGCGGTCACGCCCAGTTCGTCGCCTCGATCTTCGCGCCGATCGCCTGTTCCGCCTCGGCGCGCGTCACGTCGCGGACATGCGTCGAGAAGGTCCAGAGGTGGCCCTCCGGATCGACGGCCCGGTAGGTGCGGTCGCCGTAGAACTGGTCTTCCGGCTCCGCCGCGATCACCGCGCCGGCCGCACGGGCCCGCTCGCAGTGCGCGTCGAGATCGGCGGCGAGGTCGACGTGCACGGATTGGGTGTTCACGCCGCCTGCCGAGGCCGGGCTGCGCGCCCAGTCCGCCCATTCGCCGCCGATCATCACGCGCCCCCGACCCTCGTAGCCCAGCTCGTAGTGGCACATGGTGGGATCCCCGTCGGGGGCTTCGATGGCCATCGTGGTCTCGAACCCGAACGCCTGCTCGAGCCAGGCGAGCTGAGCCTTTGGGTCCCGGTAGTGGAGCGCGGCGACGAACACGGGCTCGGTCATGGGCAGGTCCCTTCTCGAAATCATCAGCAGTTTTTGTTTCAAGAAGTATCTGTCAAGGCCTGGCGGCGCGAATTACCCCGGCGATGGCGAGATGCCGACCGAGCCGCCGTCGACAAGGACGTCGCTCCCCGTCATGTACGACGCGCCGTCCGAGCACAGGAAGGCAGCGACCGTCGCGATCTCCTCCGGCCGGCCCAGCCGCCCTAGGGGCGCACCGCGGATCGAACCTTCGAGTTCAGGCATCTGGTCGACCGCGAGCCGGCCCATCGAGGTGTCGATGATGCCCGGTGACAGCGACAGGATCCGGCCGCCACGAGCACCCCACGACGGCGCGGTCCGTTGCACGAGCCGGAGGACACCGCGCTTCGAGAGCGCATACGCAACCGCCGGGTCCGCGGAGTCGATGCCGACCGCGCCCAGTCGATCGAGCAGGTCGGGAGCCAGGGGATCGTCGATGACGTCGAGCACCGGTTGCGGCGGCTGCATCGCGTACGCCGCGATCGAGCCGAAGCACACGGCCGCCGACCCGGGCACGACGGCGTGCTCGAACGCGCGGAGCACCTTGGCGGTGCCCACGAGGTTCACCGTGTAGATGTCCTCTCCGGCAGCCATCTGCGGAGAAAGACCGGCGGTGATCACGAGCGCCCCGAGCTGATCCACCCGCTTGCCGAGCCCGTCGATCTGGGCGTCGTTCGCGACGTCGCACTCGACGGCCTCGGCACGGGGGCCCAGGCGTTTCGCCACCGCATGCGCCCCCTCCACCTGGCGGTCGGCCACGAGCACCGGACCGCGCTCGACGAGAAGCTCGGAGACCGACTCCCCCATCCCCGACGCGCCGCCGACCACGACTTGCATCGATTCCGCGCTCGTCGCCGTCCTCCTCGTCGCCGCTAGCGTACCGAGCCATGTCCGTCGAGGCGCCCGGTGCGGGCGCGACCCGCGCGTCGGTGCGGTGCGCGCAGCTGACCCGCGACCAGCAGCTCGACCCGATCGGCTCCGCGCCCCGCTACGACCACTTCCTCCTGGTCGAGACACCCCCACCGTGGCCCCGCGAGATCGAGAGCACGCCGGCCGTGCGCGAGCTGGTCGAGGCCGCGGCCGCCGACCCGAAGTACCGGCTGCGCGTCCAGTTCGTGAGCCGAGGCCCGCGTGAGAGTCACGACGCCGTCACCGTCGTCTCGTATCAGCGCGACGACGGGCGTTTCGCCGGGTACGCCCGCCGCGAATGGCACGTGGCACCCGATCAGGTCGGGTCGCTCGGGCTCGCCGTGCTGCGCGACACCACCGAGGCGTGGGACGGAGCGCGTCGGGCTGAATCCTCGGGGCAGGACCTCTTGCTGTGCAACCATGGCGCCCGTGACGCGTGCTGCGGGTCCCTTGGGACTCGGCTCCACGCCGAGCTCGACCGAGCCCGTTCCGGCGGCCCCGTCACCGTGTGGCGCTCAAGCCATCTCGGAGGCCATCGTTTCGCGCCGACCGCCCTCTCGCTGCCCGAAGGACGGTACTGGGGCCTCCTCGACGAAGCGGCTCTTGGCGGGATCATCGACCGGTCGGCCGATCCAGCCTCGCTGACCCGCTACGTGCGCGGCAGCGCGGCTGCTCCCACCAGCGCCGGGCAGGTCCTCGAACGGGCCCTCTTCGCGGAGCTCGGTTGGGTGTGGCACGACTACACGTGGTCGACCGCGTGCGACGACTCCGGCGAACCGGACGGTGTCGGTGCCACGAGCACTGTGACGATCCACTACGTCGCCCCCGACGGCTCCGCAGGATCGGCAACCGGCGTGGTGCGGACGCGACGCGTCGTGCCGACGCCAACGTGCGGTCTGCCGGCCGACCAGACCGGCACCGACGAATCGAGCCCGGAGTACGAGCTCGTCCAGTGGAGCGGGCCCACCCCCGGTCGTCACACCTAGGGGCCCTCTCGGGCGAGCGCTCGCGACCGGCGCGGACGCCACTCGTACACGACCGTGGTACCGCACACCATGTCGTGCAGCGCGTCGTTTCGCTTGCTGAACGGAATCGTGAGCATGCTCAGACCGCTCGTCACGAGCACAATGGCCGCGCGGAGCAACGCACGGGGCCAGCTGATCGGCTGGCGCACACCGAACACGCGCAGGCCCACTGCCGCGTCGCCGACGGTCCTGCCGCTCGCCGACCACGCGATCGTGAGTATGGCGACCAGCAGGACGCTGAACAGGACGCTCGTGACCCAGGCGTCGGGTCGGGGCAGGTGGAGGTCTTCACGAGTGAAGAGGTAGCGCACCACGCCGAAGGCGCCCAGCGTGGCGATGTAGATCCCGAGCGCGACGGCGACGTCGATGGCACCGGCGGCCACGCGCGTGACGAACCCGGCGCGCGTACCGCGCACCTCGCGAGCGTGGTCGTCGTCGAGACGGGAGGTCACGAGCTCGGGAGCGCCTCGACCGCGGTGAGATCGCGGCCGCCCCGGCGGAAGAGGACCCGGTCGACGCTTCGCGCCACGAGGCCGTCGAGCCCGACGCCCTGCCACCGGAGAGCGTCGAGCAGCTCCCCGCTGAGGCCCATCGTGGACTCGCGCACGATCCCCCCGAGATCGAGCCGCGCCACGACCGCCTCGACGTCGATCTCGGCCACGATGTCCTCGACGGGGATCATGCGGGCGAGGCGTGCCATGTCGATCTGGCTCACGACCGCTTCGGCGACCTGCTGGACGAGGAGCGGGAGGAACGCGCCCGCCGCTTCCCGGCTTCGGTCCTGCTCCCGGCGGATGGTCTCGCGCACGGTGCCCACCATCCGCTCCCCCGGCAGGTGGGGCGCGATCCGGTCTGCGGCGAGGTGGAGCGCGTCGGCCACGAGCACGCTCACGGCCGCACCCACCCGCTCGACGCCCTGGACGACGCGCTGTCGATCGGGGGTGCGCGCCAGCGACGCGACGGGCTCGGGCACGTGGTAGGGGACCTGGCGGACGAGCGCGGCGAACGCCCGGCCGGCCAGCGCGATCGATCCGGCGCCGATCTCCGCCGAGCGGCGCGCGAGCTCGGTCGCCGAGAGCGCGGGGGCACGAGTCGACTCCCGAGCACTCGCCTCGATCGGCGCGGAGGGCATCACTGCACCGACGTCCATCCCTCGACTGTACGGGACACGCTGGCGACGAGGCGCCGCGCGTGCCGCGTAGCTCCGCCTACCGGGCGCGCCGGTGTCTTCACCCGACGTTCTCCACCCGTCAATCGAGCCGCAACACTCGCCGACCGATACTGGGTTCGTGAAGCCGTACCGGGTCCGAGTCGAAGTCAGCGACCATCCCGACGCTCTGTCGCCGGTGCGGTCGGCCATCGCGTCCGCGGGCGGAAGCGTCGTCTCCGAGGAGTTGCACGAGGTCGACGGCGAGCAGGTCGTCGACGAGCTCGTGGTGGAGTTGCACGACCACGTCGGCAGGCGCGACCTGGCGCGGGTGATCGAGAACACGGGCATGGCCACGCTCCTCTCCTCCCGTCGAAGCGAGCGGAGCCGTGATCCCCTCGTACGAGCCCTCGGCTGGGCCCGCACGATCCTGGCGTCGCACGGCGTCGACGGGCTCTCGCAGGCAGTCTCGCAGAGCTGCAACGCCAAGAGCTGGGTGTGCGACGACAACCACGCGCGCGACGTCCCCGCCGGGCGACTCGCACTCGAGCGGGAGCGCTCAATCGTCCGCCGGTCTTCCCGACCCGACCACGGTCCGAGCGACCTGCCGGCACACGTGTGGCTCCTGGCGGTACCGCACGGTCATCGGCGCGCTGATCGCGTCACGTTCGCCGCGCGCCCCGTCTCGCTGCCGTTCTGCTCCTCGGAGGTCGCGCGGGTCGAGGCGCTCGTGGCGTTGCACGACGAGGCGCACGCAACGCCGCACGGCGCCCCGCCGCCCGCGGCTTAGCGTTTCGCCGCGGCCGAGACGCGACCGACCGGCGGGCCGTTGCCCGCCGGTCGTCGGTTGGAGCTCGGGTAGCGCTCGATCAGGCGCGCGTGCCGTTGAACGCCGCGTCGCCGAAGGCGCCCATCTTCACGTTCCCACCGATGCTGTCGCCTTCGACCGTCGCCTTGAACTCGAGCTTCATGGGCATCGGCTGCGTCATGTCGACCGCCCACTCGAGCTTGTCGCCGTCGCACGTGCCGCCGCTGAAGTCCTGGCCGCCCATCGGGCTCTTCATGGAGCCTGAGAGCGCATTGCCGTCGGTCACGAGCACGAGCTCGACGGCTTGAGCACCCATCGGGGTGTTCATCGTCACTTTCCAGGTGCCGTCCGCTGAAGCCATCTGCATCTCCTGTGTTTGGACTCTGAGGAGGCAGCAGTATTGCACGCGTGGCACCAGTGGCGGGTGGCGAGTGGCGCGTCCCGCGGCGCGCTTCGCCTACCCCGTTCATTCGGCTGCTCGCCATTCCCACCCAGGACGTATCCTCGGCCGCATGCAGCCCAACCCCGAAGATCCGCCCCGGGAGCACGCGCCGGCCGAGCTCGTCGACGGGGGCCCCGCCGCGCCGCCCGGGCCGGATGGGATCGCCGCCCCCGACGGGCAGGAGGACGTCACGAGCGAGCAGATCACGAGCCCGGCCAAGCTCATCCGCATCGCGTCCATGGTGCGCACGATGCTCGACGAGGTGCGCCGAGCACCCCTCGACGACGCCGGTCGGCGGCGTCTCCGGGAGATCCACGAGCGGTCGCTACGCGAGCTCGAAGTGGTGCTCTCGCCCGACCTGCGCCAGGAGCTGGCCGAGGTCGTGCTGCCGTTCTCAAGCGACGACCCGACCGAGTCCGAGCTCCGCCTGGCGCAGGCGCAGCTCGTCGGCTGGCTGGAGGGTCTGTTCCACGGCATCCAGGCAACCCTCTTCACCCAGCAGGCGATGGCGCAGTCGCAGTTCGAGGAGATGCGGCGCCGGCGCGCGCTCCAGCCCGGCGACATCGCCCCCCCCGGCGACCCCGGGCAGAGCGGCTACCTGTGACGGCCACCACCACGTGGTCCCCGGGGAGCTGGCGGGATCGGCCGACCGCCCAGCAACCCGACTGGCCCGACGATCACGAGGTCGAGCAGACGCTCGACGAGTTGCGGACGATGCCTCCGCTCGTCTTCGCGGGGGAGGCCCGCAGCCTCACCGAGGCGCTCGGCGCGGTCTCCGAGCGGCGTGGCTTCGTCCTCCAGGCGGGCGACTGCGCAGAGTCGTTCGCGGCGTTCTCCGCCGACGCGATCCGCGACAAGCTCAAGGTCATCCTGCAGATGGCGGTCGTGCTCACGTACGGCAGCGGGGTGCCCACCGTGAAGATCGGTCGGATGGCCGGCCAGTTCGCCAAGCCCCGGTCCTCCCCCACCGAGACCCGGGACGACGTCGAGCTGCCGTCGTACCGGGGCGACCTCGTCAACGACTTCGTGTTCGACCCGATCGCCCGGCGGGCTGATCCTTCACGGCTGGTGAGGGCCTACAACCAGTCGGCCGCCACGCTGAACCTCGTCCGGGCGTTCACGAAGGGTGGGTTCGCCGATCTCTCCCGCGTCCACGCCTGGAACCTGGAGTACATCGCGACGAGCCCCGAGGGCCGGCGCTACGAGGTGCTCGCCGCCGAGATCGAGCGCGCGCTCCGGTTCATGGGCGCGTGCGGCATCGATCTGGCCGCCGAGCTCCAGCTGCACCAGGTCGACTTCTACACGTCGCACGAGGCCCTGATCCTCGGGTACGAGGAGGCACTCACCCGGCGCGACAGCCTCACCGACACCTGGTACGACTGCTCCGCCCATCTCGTCTGGCTCGGCGACCGCACCCGCCAGCTCGACGGCGCGCACGTCGAGTTCCTCGCGGGCGTCGAGAACCCGGTCGGCGTGAAGTTGGGACCCACCGCCACCCCCGACGACGTCGTCGCGCTGTGCGATCGCCTCAATCCCACCCGCCGCCCGGGTCGCATCACGCTCGTGAGCCGTATGGGCGCCGGACGGGTCGACACCGCGCTCCCACCCTTGCTGCACGCGGTGTCGGCGAGCGGGAATCCGGTCGTCTGGATCTGCGACCCGATGCACGGCAACACGTTCGGACACGCGAGCGGCTTCAAGACCCGCAGCTTCGACGACGTGATCGACGAGCTGCACGGGTTCTTCCGCGCGTGCGACACCGCCGACGTCTGGCCCGGGGGTGTGCACGTCGAGCTCACGGGCGAAGACGTCACGGAGTGCCTCGGGGGCAGCGACCAGATCCTCGGCGACCACCTGGAGCAGCGCTACGAGACCCTGTGCGACCCGCGCCTCAATGCCCGGCAGTCGCTCGAGCTCGCCTTTCAGGTCGCCGAGCTGCTCCGCCGCTGACGAGGCCCACGAGCCGCACCAGGAAGGAGCCTCCGTGGCCCGCTTCGAAGAGCTCGGCACGAATTCCGGGTTGGTCGAAGAGCTCTACCAGCAGTACCTGCGCGACCCGAGCACGCTCGACGCGCAGTGGCGAGCCTTCTTCTCGTCGGATCGTGACGGCTTCTCGTCGGATCGTGACGGGCAGGCGGGCCCGGACGGCTCGCAAGCGGATCAGTCGGCGGCGGCGCCACCCACCCGAGCAACGCAGCCCGGCCCGATCGTGCTCGAGGGGGACGAGACCGAGCCGCTCCGCGGCGCCGCCGCGCGCACCGCCGAGAACATGGAGGCGAGCCTGGCCGTTCCGACGGCAACGTCGGTCCGCACCGTCCCGGCGAAGCTGCTCGAAGTGAATCGCCAGATCCTCAACAACCACCTGGAGCGCAGCGTCACGGGCGCGACGGGGAGCGCCGCCCCCGGTGGACCCGTCGGGACGCACAAGGTGAGCTTCACCCACTTGATCGCGTACGCGGTGGTGCGCGCGCTCGGCGACTTCCCCAACCTGAACTCCAGGTTTGTGTCGGAGGACGGCAAGCCCATCGTCGTCCGCCATCAGCACGTCAACCTGGGTCTTGCCGTCGACGTCAAGCGCCGGGACGGCTCGCACTCGCTGCTCGTCCCCCGCATCGCGGAAGCCGACACGATGGACTTCGCAGCCTTCTGGCGTGCCTACGAGGCGCTGATCGCGAAGGTCCGCAACGGCGACGTGTCCCCCGACGACTTCGCCGGCACAACCTGCACGATCACGAACCCGGGGATGATCGGCACGGTCCACTCGGTCCCCCGCCTCATGGCCGGCCAGGGCTTCATCCTCGGAGTGGGAACCATCGGATACCCGGCCGAGTACGAGGGCGCTGACCCGCAGGCGCTCGCCCAGTTGGGCGTGAGCAAGATCACGACGCTCACCAACACCTACGACCACCGCATCATCGGGGGCGCCGAGAGCGGCGAGTTCCTCCGCCGGATCCACCAGCTCCTGCTCGGCGAGGACGGCTTCTTCGACGACGTGTTCGCCAGCCTCGCCGTGCCGTACGAGCCGGCGCGCTGGAGTCCCGACCGCAGCACGTTCGCGGATCCCGCGACCCAGAGCGAGAAGGTGCTGAAGGTCCAGGCCCTCATCAACATGTACCGGGTCCGCGGCCACCTCATCGCCAACCTCGATCCGCTCGGCCGACGCGAGCCGATCACCCACGAGGAGCTCGATGTCGCGCACTACGGCCTCTCCATCTGGGACCTCGACCGTGAGTTCCCGGCCGGGTCGCTCGGGGCAGGTCGGCTCGGCCGCCCGGTCATGCCGTTGCGCGACATCCTCGGGGTCCTCCGTGACGCCTACGCGCGCACGGTCGGCGTCGAGTACATGCACATCCAGGAGACCGAACCGAAGGACTGGATCCGGGAGCGGGTGGAGGTCCCGATCGACCCCGTGGCGCTCGAGGAGCAGCGGCGGATCCTCGAGCGACTGAACGCCGCCGAGGCGTTCGAGCGCTTCCTGCACACGAAGTACCTCGGGCAGAAGCGCTTCAGCCTCGAAGGCGCCGAGACGCTCGTCCCCATGCTCGACGCACTGTGCAGTCGCGCCGCCGACGCCGGCATGAACGACGTGGTGCTGGGCTTGACCCATCGGGGGCGACTCAACGTGCTCGCGAACCTGATCGGCAAGTCCTATACACAGATCTTCCGCGAGTTCGAGGGCGAGCTCGACCCGACGAGCACCCAGGGCTCGGGCGACGTCAAGTACCACCTCGGCGCGACCGGCAAGCACGAGTCGCCCTCGGGTTCGAGCGTCCTCCTCACGCTCGCCGCCAATCCCAGTCACCTCGAGGCGGTCGGACCCGTCGTCGAGGGCATGGCGCGCGCGGTCGGCGACGCTCGAGACGACAGCGAGCGCGATTCCGTCCTCCCCGTGCTCGTGCACGGTGACGCCGCCTTCGCCGGCCAGGGCGTTGTTGCCGAGACGTTCAACCTGTCGGCAGTGCCCGGATACGAGGTCGGGGGCACCGTGCACGTCGTCGTCGACAACCAGCTCGGCTTCACCACGTCACCCGAGCTGGGCCGCTCCAGTGTGTACGCGACCGACGTCGCGAAGATGGTGCAGGCGCCGATCTTCCACGTGAACGGCGACGACCCCGAGGCGGCCGTGCGCGTCATCCGTCTCGCGTTCGACTTCCGCCAGACGTTCCACAAGGACGTAGTGATCGATCTGGTCTGCTACCGCCGCTACGGCCACAACGAGAGCGACGAGCCGGCGTTCACGCAGCCGCGGATGTACCACCTCATCGACGCGCACCCACCGGTGCGCGCGCTCTACACGCGCCACCTCGTGCAACGGGGCGACATCCCGCCCGACGCCGAGAACGTCGTCGAAGCCGACTTCCGCGCCCGGCTGGAGCGCGCGTTCGAAGAGACGCACGCGGGTGCCCAGGCGGGTGACGGGCCAGACGAAGTGTTCGCGGCCCCGCCCGCGGAGAAACGAGCCGCGTCCGCCACGTCGACCGCGGTTCCCGAGGCCACGCTCGACCGGATCGTCGACGCCCTCACGGAGTGGCCCGACGAGTTCGCGATCCATCCCAAGCTGGAGCGTCAGCTCCAGACGAGGAGGACGATGTTCGAGGGCGACGAGATCGACTGGGCGCTCGGCGAGGCACTCGCGTTCGGCTCGCTCGTCGTCGACGGCACGCCGGTGCGGCTCGCGGGTCAGGACTCGCGGCGCGGAACGTTCAGCCAGCGGCACGGCGTGCTCGTCGACCAACGCACCGAGGTCGAGTACGTGCCCCTCGCGCACGTGGCAGAAGGGCAGGCGCCGTTCACGCTGTTCGACTCGGTGCTGTCCGAGTACGCGGCGCTCGGATTCGAGTACGGCTACTCGATCGTCTCCAACGCGCTCGTGCTCTGGGAAGCGCAGTTCGGCGACTTCGCCAACACGGGCCAGGTCATCATCGACCAGTTCGTGGTCGCGGCCGCGGACAAGTGGGGTGAACGCAGCCGGCTGGTGCTGCTCCTCCCCCACGGCTTCGAAGGGCAGGGCCCCGAGCACTCCAGCGCCCGCATCGAGCGGTATCTCGCACTGTCCGCGGAGCGCAACCTCCGGGTCGTCTACCCCTCGACGGCCGCGCAGTACTTCCACGCGCTGCGCCGACAAGCCCTCGCGGTCGAGGAGGTCCCGC
The DNA here is from genome assembly GCA_963775795.1 of uncultured Actinomycetes bacterium. Classification (GTDB taxonomy): domain Bacteria; phylum Actinomycetota; class Acidimicrobiia; order IMCC26256; family DASPTH01; genus CAVZKC01. The sequence continues at coordinate 369,035 of CAVZKC010000004.1, forward strand.
TGGTTGTGTTCACGCCGAAGCGATACCTCCGCATGCCGGCGACGCGCTCCCCCCGTACGGCGTTCACCGAAGGTGGCTTCCACCCGGTTCTCGACGATCGCGCGGCCGCCACCCTCGACCGGGCGGGCGTCGAGCGACTGGTCGTGTCGACGGGCAAGGTCGCTCACGAGCTGATGGATGCGCGCGACGAGCGCGGCGGTCGAGTCGCGGTGATCCGCGTGGAGCAGCTGTTCCCGTGGCCGGAGTCGGAGCTGCTCGCGCTCTTCGACGGCTATCCGAACGCGCGCGAGCTGTGCTGGGTGCAGGAGGAGCCGGCGAACATGGGCGCGTGGAACTTCGTCCACGGACGTCTGCACCGCTTGGTGCGCAATCGCCTCGAGCTCCGCCATGTGGCCCGCGACGCGAGCGCGAGCCCCGCCACCGGAAGCTCCAAGGTCCACGAACGCGAGCAGCAGAACCTGATCGACCGCGCGCTCACCTGACGTCGCGCGCGGCGTGCACCCCTGCGAGCCCGTCGACCGGCGACGGCTTCGGTTGGCGATCGTGCACGGACTGCTGCGCGTCGATGTCCTCGCGGCGGGCCCGCGCCGGCAACCAGATCGCGGCGATCACGGCGCCGACGAGCACGACCCCCGCCGCGACCAACAACCCGGCGTTGAACGCGGCCACGAACGACTCCTGCGCCGCGGCGGCGAGCGAGCGCGCGAACGCAGGGGTCTGCTGACTGACACTGCCCGCGTAGCCGAGCGCCGCCCCCAACGATTCCTCGATCCGGTCGGCGGTTGCGCCCGAGACCGGCTTACCCGCGAGGAAGTCCGTGAGCCGTCCGGCGTAGACCGACGACACGACGCTGCCGACAACCGCAACGCCGAGCGCTCCACCCACCTGGCGGGTCGTGTCGTTGACTGCTGACCCCACCCCCGCCTTGCCGAGCGGCAGCGAGCTCATGATCGACTCGGTCGCGGGCGCCATCACCAGCGCCATGCCGACGGCCATGAGCAAGATCCGCAGCACGATGTCCGGCCAGTAGGGGGAATCTCGACCCACCTGCGCGAGCAGACCGAGGCCCGTACCGGCGATCACGAGCCCCGACGTGACGACGATCTTCGTGCCGACGCGCTCGGCGAGCCTCGCGCTCAGCGGTGCGACGACCATCGTCGCGATCGCCCACGGGAGGAAGCGGACGCCGGTCTGCAGTGGCGTGTAGCCGAGCACGAACTGGAAATACTGGGTCAAGACGAAGGTGCCACCGAGAATCCCGAAGAAGACGAGCGTGATGCCCGCACTGGCGCCCGAGAAACGCGGGTTGCGGAAGAGACGGACGTCGAGCATGGGGTGATCGGATCGGCGCTCCCACCCGACGAAGACTCCGATGAGCACCAGCCCGACCGCGAACGCAGCAAGGATCGTCGTGCTGCCCCACCCTTGCGCGGGCGCCTCGATGATCCCGTAGAGCAGCGCGATCAGACCACCGATCGAAAGGACGGCGCCGACCGGATCGAGCTTCGAGGCGAGCGGGTCCTTCGAGGTCGGGATGAGGAACACGCCGGCGAGGAGCCCGACGATCACGATCGGGACGTTCACGAGAAAGACCGAGCCCCAGTAGAAATGCTCGAGGAGGAATCCACCCGTGAGCGGCCCGAGCACGGCAGCCAGGCCGGCGGTTCCCGCCCACACCCCGATCGCCTTGCCGCGCTCCCCCGGTGGGAACACGTTCGTGATGATCGAGAGGGTCGCCGGCATGATGAACGCGGCGCCGACGCCCATCAACGCGCGGGTCGCGATGAGCGTGTTGACATCGGGCGCCAACGCGGACGCGAGCGAGCCGACACCGAAGGTCGCCAGCCCGACTTGGAGGGCACCGCGACGACCGAACCGGTCACCGAGGCTCCCGGCGGTCAGCAGCAACCCTGCGAACACCAGCGTGTACGAGTCGACCATCCACTGGAGCTGGCTGTTCGTCGCGTGGAGGTCGCGAACGAGCGTCGGGATGGCGACATTCAGCACCGAGTTGTCGAGCACGATGACGAGCAGGCTGAAGCACAGGACGGCGAGGATCAACCACCTGCGCTCGTAGGCGCGCGCCTGGGCTCTGGTCGTCAGGGAACTGGCCACGGTCCTCCGGACTCGGGAGCAAACACCGTCCGGCCAGCGTTTCGGTACTGGCCGTTCCGGATTGGTTGTAGCACTACCGATCGGGGGCGACCAACCGGGCGGGCGCGTGCTCTCAGCAGCTCCGGACCGCGGCGAGCGCGACGTCGATGGCGGCAGCCGACGCGGGGAGGAGCGGGAGACGGACATCCGCGGTGGGGATCCGACCTTGCGCGTGGAGCACACCCTTGAAGACGGAGGGGTTCGGCTCCGCGAAGCAGGCGTGCACGACCGGGAGGAGGGCCTCGGCGTGGGCTCGCCCGTCGTCGACTTTCCCCGCCAGGCCACAGTCGATCATCTGCACGAAGCGCTCCGTGCACACGTGCGCGCTGGCCGCGATCGCGCCGGCGCCCCCCATGAGTGTCGTCGGGAACAGGAACGCATCGTCGCCGCCGAGCACGGAAAACGAAGGTGGCGCGCCGGAAAGGATCTCGAGCGTGTCGTCGTCGAGCGCGCCGACGGCCTGCTTCACCCCCGCGACGTTGGGCGTCGCGGCCAGCTGCAGCATCCCGCGCGGGCCGAGGTTGCGTCCGGTCCGGGCCGGGATGTTGTAGACGACCACCGGCACCGGGCTCGCTGCTGCGACCGCCTCGAAGTGCGCGACAACTCCGGCCTCCGAGGGGCGCACGTAGTACGGCACGACAATCAGGGTCGCCGCGAGCGCCGGCGTGCCGCGGAGCGCGTCGACCGCGGCAACGGTCTTGGCGGTGCTGTTGGTGCCGGCCCCGACGATGAGCTGGGCTCCTCGGGCGACGCACGCGCGTGCGCATGCGTCGATCACACCACGCTGCTCGCCGGCGTCGAGGGCCGAGGACTCACCGGTCGTGCCGAGGGCGACGATTCCCGCGGCACCGGCGTCGAGATACTCGGTCGCGAGCCGCTCCACGACGTCGAACGGCACCGAGCCGCCGGCTGCAAACGGGGTCACGAGCGGGACGTAGGTGCCCTGCAGCAGGCGCTCGGAGGTCACGAGCGAGAGCGTAGCGCCGGTGTGTGCGGAGCCTTCGGGCGTTCCGCGGCGAGCTCACGGGCCCGGGCGAACAGGCTGTCGAGCATCGCCTCGGTGAGCCGCCCGGTGAAGGTGTTCTGCTGGCTCGGGTGATAGCAACACACGACGTCGACGGCGCGGGTCGTGACTTCCACGCCGTGCCCGAACCGTGGCCGCGGCGTCGGCAAAGGGGAGCCGAGCTCCGCGAGGACGGTACCGAGCGCCTGGTAGGCGAACCCGCCCAGGGCGACCACGACGCGCACGTCGATGAGCGCCTCGATCTCACGAACGAGGTAGGGCAGGCAGCGATCGCGTTCGGTCGGTGTCGGCTTGTTGTCCGGCGGTGCGCACCGGACCGCCGCGGCAACGTAGGTCCCGCGGAGCTCGAGACCGTCGTCGCGAGCGCTCGACGTGGGCTGGTTCGCGAGCCCGGCCCGGAACAACGCGGCGAAGAGCCAGTCGCCGGATCGGTCGCCCGTGAACACCCGACCCGTCCGGTTGCCGCCGTGAGCGGCCGGCGCGAGCCCGAGCACCAGGATCGAGGCGGCGGGGTCGCCGAATCCCGGCACCGGGCGAGCCCAATACGTGTCGTCGCGGAACGCGGCGCGCTTCTCAGCCCCGACTCGCTCACGCCAGGTGACCAGACGCGGGCACGCGCGACATCCCACGATCTCGTCCGTCAACCGGTGCAGCGCGTCAACGGGGGGCATCTCGGGATCGTACGGCCAGTCCACTCACAGGTATGGAGTGGACGGATAGGGTGCGCCGCCGTGCGGGTCGCGCTGATCGTCAATCCGGCGGCGTCCTCGGTGACGCCGCACGTCGAGGCGGGTATTGCCGCCGTGCTCCGCGAGCATCACGACGTCGTCGTGACCCGGACGGAGACCAGCTTGCACGCCCGCGATCTCGCGCGGAGCCGCCGAGCGCGGTGTCGACGTCGTCGCAGTGCTCGCAGGTGACGGCACCCTCAACGAGGCCGCCGACGGTCTGGCGGGGCTCCCGCACACGGGCACTCTGCTGGCACCATTGCCGGGAGGCTCGACGAACGTGTTCGCGCGCACGATCGGGGTCGCCTACGACCCGGTCCGAGCGTCCGAGCAGCTTGTCGATTCGCTCGTCCGCGGCTCGTGGCGCCGCATCGGGATCGGCGCAGTCGGAGGGCGACGGTTCCTCTTCCACCTCGGGCTCGGCTTCGACGCCGCGGTGGTGCGACGGGTCGACCAGGTCGCGTACTTGAAGCGCCACCTCGCGCACCCGGCCTTCGCAGTGGCGGGCGTCGAGACGTGGTTCCGCTACGACAAGGCGACGACGATCACGATCGAGGCGTACGACGCCGACGGAACGCTGCGGGAGACGGCCGCCGGGCCCTACGCCGTCGTGTCGAACTCGAGCCCGTACACCTATGCGGGGCGCCGGCCCATCGTGCTCGCGCCGGAGGCGAGTCTCGACGGCCCACTGTCCGTCACCGCCCTCCGCACCCTGCGCCTCCCGGTCGCGCTGCGCACGGTGATGTCGGGCCTGGCCCGCCACCGGTACGTCACCTCTACTTCGGACATCGCCCAGGGATCACAGATCTGCTCCCTTCGCGCGGTGGGTGACCGGCCCTTCCCCTGGCAGGTCGACGGCGAGTACCTCGGCGAGTCGGAGCAACTCGACGTCTCCTACGAGGCGGACGCGCTCGGCCTCGTCCTGCCTTGACGGGGTCTTCGCGCCACGAGGCCCCAGCAGAACGACTCCGTACCGTATAGGAAGCGAATTTCCTGGTCAGGCCCTTGCGCGGGCGGTTCGTTCTCCATATTCTCAGGTGGATGGCACTGACCTGGGTTCGGACCCACGAATGGGACGTGAGCGCGTGGCGGAATCGTTCCGCGTGCCTCGACTCCGACCCGGACGTCTTCTTCCCGATCGGCAGCACGGGCCCGGCGACCGAGCAGATCGAGACTGCCCGGCGGATCTGTGGAGCCTGTCCCGTGAGCGAGGAATGCCTCGAGTTCGCGCTCGCCACCAATCAGGAGGCGGGCATCTGGGGCGGGACGACCGAGGAAGAGCGGCGCAAGCTCCGCAAGACGTGGGTCGCCGAGCAGCGCCTCGCAGCAAGCTGACCGACGCCTGCGGCGCCTGATCAGACCGGCGTCGCTCCTCCGCGGTGGAGCGGGATGGTGAGCCGAACGCACGTCCCCGGCCCACTCCGCATCTCCATCGATCCCCCGAGTTCGGTCGTGACGAGCGATTGCACGATCGACAGTCCCAATCCCCGGGACGCGTCCACCGAGAAGCCCTCGGGCAGACCGACACCGTCGTCGACGACGTCCACGACGAGCGCGTCGTCGTCGCGCGCGAGGTGGAGCTCGACGCGTCCCTGCACGCGACCGTCACGGGCCGGGAACGCGTGGTCGACCGCGTTCTGCATCAGCTCGTTCAGCACCACCGCCAGGGGCGTCGTAAGGTCTCCCGGGAGGAGCCCCGCGTCCCCGTGCACGCCGAACCGCAGGTCGACTCCGGGCGCGATGACCGTCTCCTGGACGACGCGGACCAGCGGTCGGAGGATCTCGGAGAAGTCGACGACGTCCGTCGCCTCTCGCGACAACGTCTCGTGTACCACGGCGATGGCGCGGATCCGCCGTTCGGACTCCTCGATCGCGGCTTGTGCCTCCGGCGATTCCAGCCGTCGCCCCTGCAGCCGCAACAGCGCTGCGATCGTCTGCAGGTTGTTCTTCACCCGATGGTGGATCTCGCGAATGGTCGCGTCCTTCGAGACGAGCATGCGATCACGTCGACGAAGATCGGTCACATCTCGGATGAGGATCAGCGCGCCGGTCGCCTGGCCGCCTTCGGAGAGTGGCATCACCCGGAGCAACACCGACGTGTCGCCGCGCTCGATCTCCTCGGTCACGGGAAGACGCGCGCGGAGCGCGATCTCGACGGCCTCCTGGTCGAAGCCCATCTCCGCGAGCCGCAAGCCCGAGCTATAGGAGAAGATCCCCATCCGGTGCATCGAGCTCACTGCGTTGGGGCTGGCGAACGTGACCCGCAGGTCGGCTTCGAGCAGGATCACGCCGTCGCCCACCCGCGGCGCGTCCTCGTACTCGTCGTCGTCTTCGCGGAACGGGAAGCTGCCTTCGGCCACCATGGCAACGAACCGGTCGAAGATCGAGAGGTAGTGGTCCTCGAGCTCGCCGAGCTGACGGCCGAGCATGGTTCGCGACTCCCGCGCCATGACCGCGACGACATGGCCCGCGGCCCGTACGGGCGTGCACTGCACCTGGACGAGCTCCCCCGAGCCGAGCCCGAGGGCCTCACCTTCGACGATCCGCTCCTCGCGCAACGCCTGGGCGACGAACGGCCGGATGCTCTCGTCGAGCACGGACCCGACGAGATCCATCGGATAGAGCGTCTGACCCGTCGTCGGGCGCACCTGCGCCAGCACGACCGACCGACCAGGATCCTCACTCCCGACTTCGGAGCCGACTTCGGAGCCTACGGGAGCAAGGAGCAGAAGGTCGGAGAAGGAGAGGTCGGCGAGCGGCTGCCACGTCGCTGCGAGGCGTTGGGCATGGCGGAGCGCGGATCCGCTGAGCGCGGTCTTCGTGCGCGCGTGCTCGAAGAACGTGGTCACACGGAGCAGGGTATCGGCGCCTCGCGCCGGTTCACGCCCCCATGCCGAAGAGGTGCTCGCCGAGACGCGCGAGGCCTCCGACGTCGTTGATGTCGGACTCGAAACCGGGGACGACCGCGACGACGTCGGGGCGCCGTTCCATCTCGAGGCGAAGCTCGGCTTCTCTCCTCGCGACCACCTCGTAGTTGGCGAACGACTCGCCGACCGTGCGCAGAACTCGGGCGACGCTCTCGACGTCGGCGAGGGAACTGATCTGTGTGCCCGCGAGCTCCCGCGCGATGGGAACGCGGTCGCGCACCAGCCGAGTCGCGGCACGCTCGCCGTCGATCGAGAGCAGGTAGTCCGGCAGCGTCTTGTTGAGCACGAGCGCGCCGAGGTTGAAGCCACGCTCCACGAGCTCGGTGCAGAGGTGTTCTGCCTCCCGCAGCGGAGCACCTTCGAGCGTCGTGACGACCGAGAACGCGGTCCGGCGGTCGTGCAACAGTTTTTCCACCGCCTCTGCTCGCTCGACGAAGCCTCCATACATCGACTGGAAGTTCAGGAAGAACTCCGCGATGTCCTGCAGGAATTGGCTGCCGACGATGCGGTCGGCCAGCTGGTAGAAGGGCCGGCTGGCCACGTTCAGCATGCGGGCCCCCCGCCCGCCCCGCCGGTACGGCATCGTAAAGAGGCGGACGAGGCGACCGCCGAAGAAGTCGGCCATGCGAGCCGGCGCGTCGAGGAAGTCGATCGCGTTGCGGGTCGGCGGCGTGTCGACGACGATGAGGTCGTACGTCCCCGCCGAGTGGAGCTCGTAGAGCCGCTCCATCGCGATGTAGTCGTGGCTCTGGACGAAGCGCGACGTGACGTTGTCGTAGAGGCGGTTGTCGAGGATGCGGTATGCGGTCTGCTCGTCGGGGGCGTGGCGTAGCACCAGCTCGTCCCACGACTGCTTCGTGTCGAGCATCGCTGCGTACAGCTCGCCCCGCGGTTCGATCCCGTACGCGCGACAGGCGTCGAGCGGGACGTGCCGCTCGACGTTGCCGAACGACTCCAGCCCGAGCGCATCCGCGAGGCGGCGGGCAGGATCGATCGTGAGAACCAGGACCTTCCCACCCACGCGGGCCGCCGCGGTGACGGCCGCCGCCGCCGCCACCGACGTCTTCCCGACACCCCCAGAGCCGCAGAAGACGACCACTTCACGAGTCGTCAGCAGGGACTCGAGCGAGTGTTGGGTCGCGGTCACCCCAGCTCCTCGCCGATCGCCTCCGCCACCATGCGGGTGACGCGTAATCCGTGGTCGCGCACGAACAGATAGGGAACGAGGAGCATGGGCAGGTCCACCGCGCTCCGGAGGGCGGCGAGCTGGGTCGATCGACTCCGCCGCAACGAGACCGCGAGGCGAGCCGCGTCCAGGACCGCGGTCGACCCGGCGCCGGCCGCATCGTGCAGGACGTCGAGCGCAGCGGGATCTCGCAACGAGTCGAAGATCTCCTCGTCGGCACGGGTGAACAGCTCGGGCAGGACGCGATTGACGATCACGGCGCCGAGCGGGACGGTCAGCTCGTGGCGCGCTCGCGCCACCAGCTCGATGGTCTCGTTCACCGGCATCTCCTCCGGCGACGTCACTACGTTCAACGCGGTGAGGTCGGGATCGGAGAGGAGCGCGACCATCCAGTCGGTCTGCTGGCGGACGGGCCCGACCTGGACCAGACCCTGTATGGCGCGCGGTGCGTCGAGCTGACCGACGACGTGACCAGTCGCGGCGGCGTCGACGACGATGAGGTCCCACGGGGCGTCGCCCGCGAGCGATGCGCGCAGCTCCCAACAGATCTTGCCGACCGTGAGGATCTCCTTCACCCCCGGGGCGGCGTTGGCGACGAAGTCGAAGACGCGGGCAAGGGGTCCGAGACGACCCAGCACCGGCACGCGCAGGTTCAGCTTGAGGTACTCGCGCAACGACGCCTCCGTGTCCATCTGCATCACGAAGACACCCGGATGCACCTGGACCGGGGCGAAACCCACGGGGCCGTGCTCGAAGAGCGCGGTGAGATTGCCCTTCGAGTCGACCTCGACCAGCAGGACGCGCTTGCCACGCGACGCGGCGAGGAACGCGACCGACGCCGTCACCGTGCTTTTTCCTACGCCTCCCTTGCCCGTGAAGAAGAGGAGGCGACGATCCAGAAGCGCGGGCGCAGGGCCCATCGCAGTTGGCCCTAGCGGCCGAAGCCGACGCGCTTGCCCGCCTCGTTGTCGTTGATCTCGACGTACGCGATCTTGTCGGTCGGGGTACCGACCCGCCTCCCCTTCGCGTCGGTCAGCCACACGACCGGGCCGCCGCCCTGCATGGCGGCGTCGATCATCGCGACCACCTCGTCCGCGGTCTGCTCGACCTCGAGGTTCAGCTCCTTGGGCGTGTGCACCACACCGATCCGAAGTTCCATGCGGCGAATCTAGTGGCCCGAATCTCGATGGGCGGCAGCCGCGTAGTCTCCACCCGTGAACGAGACCGGAGATGCCCGCGACGCGGTCGATCTCGGGCTCCGCGGGGTCGTGAACTTCCGCGACCTCGGGGGGCACGCCGTCACGGACGGGCGCGTGCGGACGGGCCGCGTGTTCCGGAGCGATTCCCTGGCCTACGTCGAGCCCGACGACCTCGAAGCACTCGTCACCCGACTGGGCATCCGATCGGTCGTCGACCTCCGGAGCGACATGGAGCGAGCAACGTCGCCGCTGGCCGCACTCGAGGGCGCCGGCGTGCGACTCGTGAGCATCCCGCTCGTCGATCCCACCCGCCCTGCGTCCATCCCACTCGACATCGCCACGGTCACCTTGATTGGGCTCTACGAGTTCATCCTCGAGACCTCCGGTGACCGCTTCGTCGAGGCCGTTCGCACTGTTGCCGACGGCCAGCCCGTCGTCGTGCAGTGCATGGCCGGGAAAGACCGCACGGGGCTCGTGAGCGCGATGGTGCTCGGCGCGCTCGGCGCGACCGACGAGGTCATCGTCGCGGACTACGTCCGCACGGCGCACACGGTCGACGAGCTGATCTCCCGCGCGCGGGCCCGGATGCCCGGGGGCGTCGACGCGATGATGCTCGAGCGGTTCATGACCGCCGACGCCGAGACGATGCTCGGCGTGCTCGCCTGGATCCGCGACAGTCACGGGTCGATCCGCGGGTACCTGTCCGACCACGGGCTCGACCGGTCACAGCTCGACACCCTCCGCGAGTCGCTCGTCGAGCCCGCCTGATCGTCCGCGCGCTACAGCACGGGGCTAACGGAGCTTGAGCCCGGGGTTGTAGCGGCGCGTCGGCCGCACGTCGGTGTCGAGGCGCTCGGCGACGGCACGGAACGCCTGCGACGCTTCGTCGTCGGGAGCGACCACCGTGATCGGTCGGCCGTCGTCGCCGCCCGCCCGCAGCGCCGGCACCAGGGGGATGCGCGCGAGCAAGGGAACTCCGAGCTCGCGCGCGAGCTCTTCGCCACCTCCCTCGCCGAAGAGCTCGTAGCGCTTCCCGTCGTCGCCACGGAACCACGACATGTTCTCGATCACGCCGATCACCTCGAGGTCGACCTTCTCGGCCATGGCGGCCGCACGCTGGGCCACTCTCTGGGCCGCCGGCTGGGGCGTCGTGACGACGACGACCTCGGCCCGCGGGAGGAACTGGGCGATCGAGAGCGAGACGTCGCCGGTGCCCGGCGGCATGTCGATCAGCAAGTAGTCGACCGCACCCCAGTACACGTCGGTGAGGAACTGCTCGAGGGCCTTGTGCAGCATCGGGCCACGCCAGATCACCGCTTGGTCTTCGCGGCGAAGAAGCCCATCGAGACGAGACGGACGCCGTGCACCTCCGGCGGAATGATGACGTCGTCGATCACGCCGGGGGGCGTGTGCACGCCGAGCATGCGCGGCATCGAGAAGCCCCACACATCGGCGTCGACCGCGGCGACGCGGTGGCCGCGGTCGGCGAGCGCGATCGCGAGGTTCGTCGTGACCGACGACTTCCCGACACCTCCCTTGCCCGAGGCGATCGCGATGACTCGGGTGCGGGCGTCGGTGAACGGATTGGGACGCGGCGCGGGTGCGGCGTCCTGACCCGCGCGCGACGCGTCGACGACCCGGAGCGGGTCGGGGGTCACGCCCTTGAGCACGTTCGCCACTGCCCGGAGCTCGTCGTCGCGCATGTCGCGGACGTCGACGTCGACCCGGTCGACACCCTCCACCGCGCCGACGGCGCCGACCACCCGGCGGACGAGCTCGGCGCGGGCCTCGTCACCCGGAAGCGCGGACGCCAGCGCGATCACCGCATTGCCGCCGTCGAGCGCCACCCCCTGCACCATGCCGAGCTCCACGATCGACCGCCGGAGCTCCGGGTCTTCGACGGCTTCCAGCGCCGTCCGGATCGCTGCGTCCTCGCCGGGCACGTGGCTCCCCTGTGCGCTCTCGCGCCGTTTCGATCCCCCGGCGACTCCGCTGCGATCGAGGTCGGAGGGATTTGCACTACCGAGATAGGTAGAATATGCGCGTGCCCGAGACCCTCCCCGAGCCCGGTCTCACCGCCGACGAATTCAACTCGGTGGTCAGTGCGGTCACCAACGCGTTCGGCGATCCCACGCGGCGGGAGATCTACCTGTGCGTACGGGAGGCCGGCGAGACGGGTGCCACCGCCAGCGAGGTCGCCGAGCGATTCCGCCTGCATCCCAACGTCGCGCGCCACCATCTCGAGAAGCTGACCGGCGGGGGATACCTCACGGTGGCCGCACCCCAGCCGGCGCACGTAGGCACGTCCCGGGCTGCCGGGCGACCGTCCAAGCGCTACCAGGCGGGCCCGCTCGACGCCACGCTCGCACTCCCGCTCAAGCACGACGACCTCCTGGCCGGACTCCTCGCCCGAGCGCTCGACTCGCTCGGCACCGACCAGGCCGAGCTCCTCGCGGACGAGGTGGGATTCGAGTACGGCCAGAGCCTGGCGGCACGGATGGACCCGACGGAGGGCCACCGGTCGGTGCGCGCCGCACTCAGCGCCGTCGCCGACGCGCTGACGGCCCACGGCTTCGCGGCCCACACGGAAGCGCACGACGGGAGACTCACGATCGTCTCCGAGTGCTGCCCGTTCGGCGACACCGCGCAGCGCTACCCACACGTGATGTGCGCGCTCGATCGCGGGATGATCCGCGGCATGCTCGACGGTCTCTACGGCGAGACTGCGCCGCGCTTCGAGTCGAGTCGCCCCGATGGCGACGACCACTGCGTCGCCCGCGTTTGAGCGCCTGGCGCTGCCATGCCACGCGCCTACCTCGACCACCCGTCGTCCGCCCCCCTGCGACCACACGCGTTGGAGGCGATGCTGCTCTTCCTGCGCGAGCACCCGGGCGATCCCGGTCGACTCCACGCCGAAGGACGCGTGACTCGCGTCGCGATCGAGGAGGCGCGCGAGGCCGTCGCACAACTGTTCGGCGCTCGCCCGCGTGAGGTGGTCTTCACGTCCGGCGGCACCGAGGCGGTGAACGCCGCGGTCTTCGGCGCGCGGGAGCGTGCCGGGAGCCCACACATCGTCGTCAGCGCGGTCGAGCACTCCTCGGTGCTCGACGCCGCGGCCCGTACGGGCGACGTCACGATCGTCGGCGTCGATCGGCTGGGTCGCTTCGACGCCGACGAAGTCGCCGCCGCGATCCGTCCCGACACCGCGCTGGTGTCAGTCCAGCTCGCCAACCACGAGGTCGGCACGCTGCAGCCGGCGGCGCGCGTCGCCGACCTCGCGCGTGGAGCGAGGCGTGACCGTCCACGTCGACGCCTGCGCGGCTGCCGGACACGTCGACGTGTCGCTGGCCGGTCTGGGCGCCGACTTGTGCTCGGTCACCGCGCACACGTGGGGCGGCCCGAAGGGAACGGGCGCACTGCTCGTTCGCCGAGGGCTCCGCTTCCCGCCGTTGCTCGTGGGCGGCGCGCAGGAGCGGGCGCGCCGCGGCGGAATCGAGAACGTGGCTGCGATCGTCGGGTTCGGTGCGGCGTCGACCGAGCTCGCGGGGGACGGTGTCGCGACCGAAGGCGCCCGCGCGCGGGATCTGATCGAGCGGTTGCTCGCGAAGACCCTGACGTCGGTCGACGGAGTCGAGCAGTTGGGCGACCCCGCAGGGCGGCTTCCGAACCTCCTCTGCCTCTCGATCGCCGGCGTCGAGGCCGAGCCGATCCTCCTCGCGCTCGACCAGCACGGTGTCGCCGCCCATTCGGGTTCGTCGTGCTCGAGCGAGGAGCTCGAGCCGTCCCCGGTGCTCGCGGCGATGGGGGTCGACGCCGACCATTCGCTGCGCGTCGGGGTCGGTTGGAGCTCGACCGACGCCGACATCGACCGCTTCCTCGACGTGTTTCCGGGAATCGTCGAGCGCCTCAGGGGGTTGCGCACCACGTGATCACGACCTCGGGCTGTTCTCGGTTGGCGACCGTGCACCGGGCCCGGCCCCTCGGGGGGTCGGTCGGTTCCTCGCGAGGCGTGGGGCGAGGCCGAACACGACGGGGCGATCCGGCCGCTCGATCTCGAGCGTGAGCTCGCCACCTGGGGCGCCCGACCCGACCGTTCGTCTCGAGCCCGTCGCGCTCCACAGACGCGCTTGGTGAGCGCCACTTGCTCGCGGAGGTTGGGGCCGTGCAGGCTCTCGGCATGCTCGGCTTCGTGACCGACCCTGCTGCCCCGGGCGGACTCGCCTGCCGGGGGCGCCCCGAACCCGAGGCAGCCCCCGACGAGGCGGTTGTCGAGGTCCACGCCTTCTCCGTCCAACGGGGCGAGCTGTCGCTTCTCGAGCTCCGGTCCGACGGCTGGGCACCGGGCCAGGACGTCGCCGGGGTCGTCGTCGCCGCTGCGACCGACGGGACCGGGCCTCTGCAAGGGACGCGGGTGCTCGGCGTGGCCGACGGCGGCGGCTGGTCCGAACGTGTCGCGGTCCCTACCCGTCGGCTGGCCGAGCTGCCGGGCACGGTGAGCTTCGCGACCGGCGCGGCGCTGCCGATCTCGGCGCTCACCGCCCTCCGCGCGCTTCGCCTCGGCGGCCAACTTCTGGGACGGGAAGTCCTCGTGACCGGCGCGTCGGGCGGCGTCGGCCACTTCGCGCTCCAGCTGGCGCAACTCGCGGGCGCGCGCACCACCGCCCTCGTGAGCAACGCGTCACGGGTCGAGATGGTCACCGAGCTCGGCGCCCACCGCGTCGCGCTCGAGCTCGACGACGACGGACCTGCCTTCGACCTCGTGCTCGACGGCGTCGGCGGTTCGGTGCTCGTCGAAGCCCTCCATCACCTGGCCCCCAGGGGAACCGTGGCGCTCTACGGCCTCGCGTCGGGTGAGCCGTCGCCGATCACGCTTCGCGACTTCGCCCGCGGGCAACTCGGCACGATCGTCGGATTCGTGCTCTACGCCACCGGTGACGCCTTCGCCGACGACCTCGCCTTCCTCGCCGGTCTCGTCGCGGACGGCCAGCTCCACGCCGAGATCGGCGAGCCCGCCGCTTGGGATGCGACTCCACAGGCCATCGAGGAGCTCCGCGCTCGACGCGCCGTCGGCAAGACGGTGCTGACCGTCACGAGCTGATGCGGCGCGCCGGGTCCTAGGCTGCGCGGCATGCCGACAACCCAGAACTGGTCGCAACTTGCCGAGGCGCTCGACGGCGCGCTCCACCTCGCGACCCCGCCCTTGGCGATCACGTTCTCGGACGCGCCGATCGACGGGGTGCCCCTGTTCGACGAGGCCATGCCCGACGCCCTGCCCGACGGCCGCACCGGCCGCGTTCCCGCCGGATGCGTGTTCTGGATCAAGGCCACCGACCGGACGTTCGGCACGGTCGCCGCGGACCATGGCAACTGCAGCGTGGGCAGCCTGACCCACGGCTTCAAGACGCTCGACGAGGTGGCCGGCAACGGCGACGTCGCCGCGCTGCTCGAGACCGGTTGGGTCACGATGGACGTCGTGCCGCAGATCCCCGTCGTCCGCGAACGCCCAGGCGCGGTGACCTACGGACCGCTCGCCGAGACCCCCGTCGATCCTGATGTCGTGTTCCTGCGCGTCAACGGCCGGCAGCTCATGGTGCTGTCAGATGCCATCCCCGGCCTCCGGGTCGAGGGCAAGCCCCAATGCCACATCGTCGCGGTCGCCAAGGAAGAGGGAGTGCCCGCCGCGAGCGTCGGCTGCGCGCTCAGCCGCGTGCGCACCGGCATGCAGCCGGCGGAGATGACGTGCGCGCTGCCCGCAGCCCAGCTCGAGGGCATCGTGGCCGCGATCGAGCGCAACGCAGTCGCCGACACCGCGGTGGCGCACTACGCCGCCGACGACGCCCGCCGCTTCGAGTGATCGTCACCCGTCGTCGAGCGCGCGCAGCATGCGTTTGAGCGCGACCTGCCGGTAGGATGACTCGACCAACTCGCCGACTTCGCCCCAGTCGACCGGCGCGGCCCCGAAGTCGAGGGCCAGCCAACCCCCCGGGCCGAAGTACGGCGGAGCGTAGAACCGGGGGTCGTCCTCCAGCGCGGGCCGCTCGTCCTCCTCGGGCTTGAAGATCACTCCCCACGGCCGGTCGTCAGTCCCCGAGAACACCGCGAAGATCTTCTTGCCCGCGCGAAAGGTCGGACGGCCCCAGGCCTCGACTTCCACCGACTCCGGCAGCGCGAGGCACACCCGTCGCAGGTCGTCGAGATGCGGGTCGGTGTCCGAGTACATCCGCGGGTGTGCCACGGCCTGACGCTACGCGCAGGTGGCAGGCTGGTGCCGTGCACCGTGGCGCGCCCTCTCCTGCGGTTCCGCCACCAGTGGGTGCTCGAGACCGGCGCCCGTCAGTTCGAGGCGCGGGCGACGTGAGGCTCAGTCGGCGGCGGTCACCGTGACCGGACGCAGCACGTAGTCGTCGGCAGCCTCGTCCCACTCCATGTCGATCTCGTTGCGAGCTCGCGCCGCCTTGCAGAACTGCAGGAATCCGTTGAAACCGAACCGCTTCTCGCTGAAGTCCGGCAGCGTCTTGCGGAGCTCGTTCTTCAGCCCCGAGAGGTGGGGTGGCTTGCCCTTCTCGGCCAGACGTTCGACCGTCGCCCGCAACAACGTGAAGGCCGCTTGTTCGTCTCCGGCCTGTGTCGGGAACGCAACCTCGGGGTCGCCCTGGGCCGAGCCCGCTCGCAGCTCGACGACGCCGCGCTCGGCGAGGTTGCGCAGCAGCTCCCCGAAGCCACGGAAGCCGTAGTCAGCCTCGTTGAAGGTCGGGTCCTTGCGAAGGATCGTCCGCTTCAGCATCGAAGCGAGGACCGGCCCACTCGAGCTGCGCTCGAGGCCGGCCAACGTCTGGGTGATGAGCACGCCCAGGTCGACTTCGCCGACTGCCGCCGGTGGCTCCACGTCGGAGGTCGACGGCTCGACGGGCGCGGTCGACGGCCGCCGGCGCGTGCCGCGGGAGCGGCGCGGCTGTGCGGATTCGATCCCCTCGAGCTTCTCGTAGAAGAGGAACTCGTCGCACGCCGGGGGCAGCAGACCCGACGTCGACGCCTCGACGCCGATGCCGATCACCCGCCGGTTGAGCTCGCGGAGCTTGTGCACCAAGGGCGTGAAGTCGCTGTCGCCGGTTCCCAGCACGAACGTCGTGATGTAGTCGCGTTCGAAGGACAGCTCGACCGCGTCGACGGCCATCTTGATGTCGGCTGCGTTCTTGCGCACGGAGCCCATGCGCTGGGGGATCTCGATGAGCTCGACCTGGTGGCGGGTGAGCATCCGGCGATCCTCTTCGAAGCTCGACCAGTCGGCGTACGCGCGCCGAACGACTACACGCCCCCGTTCAGCGAGCGCGTCGGCAATCGGTCGGAAGTCGAACGCCTGGCCACCGAGCGCCTCTCGTGCGCCGATGGCCAGGTTCTCGTAGTCGAGGAACAGCGCAATGCGTTCGTCGTCGTAGGTCACGTCTGTCCTCGGGTCTCGTCGGTACCCCATCATGCCAGGCACGCTGCCGAGCTGCGGGAGCCACCGCTGCACGCGAGACTCCCGACATGGACGAGCTCGAATTCCCACCCGGCTTCTTCGCGCGCGAGGACCCGTCCCCCGACGCCGGGTTCTACGGCGTTCCTCGATTCGTGACCCACATCGACGACGGAGCGATCGCCGCGGTCGGTCGGCTCTACGACGAGCTCGGCATCGATGGCACCGTGCTCGACCTCATGGGGTCCTGGGTGTCTCACTTTCGCGCGGCGCCCCGGCATCTCACGGTGTTGGGCATGAACCAGGCGGAGCTCGCGGCGAATCCGCAGGCCGCCGACACCGTGCTCCACGATCTCAACGCCGACCCACGGTTGCCGTTCGATCCCGACACGTTCGACGCCTCGGTGTGCTGCGTGTCGGTCGACTACCTCGTGCAGCCCGTCGAGGTGTTCGCCGAAGTCGCGCGCGTCGTGCGTCCCGGCGGATCGCTCGTCGTCACCTTCTCGAACCGCTGCTTCCCGACGAAGGCGATCCGAGGTTGGCTGGCCACCGACGACGCGGGTCATTGCGAGATCGTCACCCGGTACTTCCGCCTCGCCGGCGGATGGGGCGAGCCGGTGGTGGAGCGCCGCACCGACCCGGGGGTGTTCGGTGACCCGCTGTATGCCGTGTGGGCAGTCCGCCTCCCTGACGCCTCCTGAGCGGTCGAGCCCGGTCGGGCGGCGGCCACGCGCGACAATGGGTGTCCCCGCCCGCGTGCGCTCTCCTCCCGCGCCGCGCCGCGTCACCTGCGCCGAAAGGAACGTTCCGTGCTGTCCGCCCGAGACCTGGTCGTCGAAGTGGGCGGCAAGACGATCGTCGACGGCGTGAACATTGAGGTTCGGGCGGGGGAGAAGGTCGGCCTCGTGGGGCGCAACGGTGCCGGCAAGACGACCTTGCTCCGCGTGCTGGGAGGGGCGGGAACGCCCCGCGGCGGACACGTACGGCGCGCGACCGCCACGGGTTACCTCTCGCAGGATCCCCGCGCCGATCGCGCGCCCGACGACACGAGCTGTCTGCTCCACGTGCTCTCCGGGCGCGGGCTCGACCGGAGGATGGATGCGTTGGAGCGCGCGCGGCTGGTCCTCGAGACCGACCCGAGCGCGCGCAACGTGACACGCTTCGCGAGCGCGCAAGAGGAGTTCGAGGAGGCAGGGGGCTACGCCGCGGAATCGGAGGTTCGGAGCCTGGCCGCAGGAATCGGACTCGGAGCCGGCCGGCTCGATCTCACCCTCGGCGCACTCTCGGGCGGCGAGCGACGCCGGCTCGAGCTGGTCCGGATCTTGTTCAGCGGCAGCGAGCTGCTACTCCTCGACGAGCCCACCAACCATCTCGATGCCGACGCCCGCGCCTGGCTCCTCGCGCTGTTGCGGTCGTTCCGCGGTGCGCTGGTCGTCGTGAGCCACGACCTCGACCTGCTGGACGACGCGATCACGCGCGTCATCCACGTCGACCGCGAAGCCGAGGACGCCACCGGTCGACTCGTCGAGTATCGGGGCTCGTACTCCCAGTACCTCGCGGGCCGGGAACGCGACGAGGAGCGGCTGACCAGAGCGACACACCGCACGAACGCGGAGATCGCCCGCCTGAAGACGCTCGCCGACTCGATGCGTGGCCAGTCCGCCAAGCGAGCGCGCGTGGCGAAGCGTTTCGACGCGCGCGTGGAGCGCCTCGCCGACCAGCGCGCCACCGCTCCGGTGCGGCGGAACACCCGCGCGCTCAAGTTCCCCGAGCCGCCCTCGTGTGGGCGCACGGTCCTCACCGCCAGCGAGCTCTACAAGTCGTTCGGCGCGCTCGACGTCTTCGCGGACGTCAACTTCGACGTCGGTCGACGCGAGCGGCTGCTCGTGATGGGCCTGAACGGCGCGGGCAAGACCACGCTGCTCAAGGCGCTCGCCGACCGCCTCCCTCCCGATCTCGGCGAAGTGACGATCGGGCGACACGTCTCGGTCGGCTACTACGCGCAGGAGCACGAAGGCATCGTCGACGGGCGCTCGCTGCTCGAGCACATGCGCGAGGCCTCACCCGCGGGTGACGGCGAGCTCCGCGCGCTCCTTGGCATGTTCGGCTTGAGCGGCGAGAAGGCGCATCAGGACGCGGCGACGTTGTCGGGCGGCGAGAAGACGAAGCTCGCGCTGGCACAGCTCGTGGCGGGACGGCACAACCTTCTGCTGCTCGACGAGCCCACCAACAACCTCGATCCCATGGCTCGCGCCGCGACGGGCGCTGCGTTGGCGGCCTGGCCCGGGACGATGATCGCCGTGAGTCACGACGTCGAATTCGTCCGGTCACTGGCTCCCGACCGGGTGCTCCTCATGCCCGACGGGACACTCGACTACTTCGACGAGAGCATGCTCGAGCTCGTCGACCTCGCGTAGCCGCTCGCGAACCATTGGTAGGGTCGAGTGGTGGCCGACACCACTCCCCTGTCGATTCACCGGCCGAGTGGAACACCGCGGGGTGGCCTCGTCGTGATCCAGGAAGCGTTCGGCGTCAACGAGCACATCGAGGCCGTGTGTCGACGATTCGCGGCCGAGGGGTGGTTCGCCGTTGCACCGCACCTGTTCCATCGCAGTGGCGACCCCGTGTTCGCGTACGACGATCTCGACGGCGCCCGCGCCGTCGCGTTCACGCTTGACCTGGATGGCGTGCTGAGCGACGTCGACGCCGCGTTCGACGCGATCGCCGATTCGGGCATCCCGCGGGCGCGTACCGGCATCGTCGGGTACTGCATGGGCGGGTCCGTCGCGCTCGTCGTCGCCGCCCGACGCGACGTCGGCGCGGCCGTGACGTACTACGGCGGTGGTATCCGACAGGCGCGGGGTGCCTACCCGCCGTTGCTCGACGAGGCGCCGAAGCTGCGCGCACCGTGGCTCGGGCTGTACGGCGACCTCGACCAGGGCATCCCGGTCGACGAGGTTGAAGAGCTCCGCACCGCCGCCGCGACGTCGGGACGGGAGACCGATGTCGTGCGCTATCCCGACGCGGGGCACGGGTTCAACTGTGATCCACGCCCGGGGAGCTACCACGAAGCATCGTCGGTCGACGGGTGGAAGCGCACGCTCGCCTGGTTCGGACGCCACCTCGGCGGTGCGTGACCGGCACGCAACCGATCAACGCGTCCCGCGCAGCTCCCAGCGGTTGCCGTCCGGGTCGACACAGAGGAGCACGCCATCGGATTCGACTCCGCCCACGCGGGGTCCGAGCCTGCCGCAACCGCGAGATTCACGTGGTGGAACCGGCGCACGTCGAGACTGTACGACCGTGGGACGGCCGGCAGGCCGTGGTCGGGCTGCGTGCGGCAGACTGGGGTCATGGCTCCCCCACTGACGCTCATGGCCGTGCACGCCCACCCCGACGACGAGTCGTCGAGCACGGGCGGCATCATCGCGAAGTACTCGGACGAGGGCATCCGCACCGTGCTCGTCACGTGCACCAACGGCGAGTACGGCGACGGACCCGGGGGCGTGAAGCCGGGCGCGGAGGGTCACGACCCCGAGCAGGTGGCCCGCACGCGCCTCCGAGAGCTCGAGCAGGCGTCCGAGATCCTCGGGGTCACGGATCTCGAGCTCCTCGGCTACCACGATTCGGGCATGCCCGACTGGGACTACAAGGACCGGCCCGAGGCCTTCAGCCAGGTTCCCGCCGACGAAGGCGTAGACCGTCTCGCCAAGCTGTTCGAGCGCTATCGCCCGGACGTGGTGGTCACTTACGACGACTACGCGGCCTACAACCATCCCGACCACATCCAGGCGAGCAAAATCACGATCGCGGCGGTGGAACGGACCGGCATCCCACGGAAGGCGTACTTCACCGCGATTCGGCGCAGCAGCTGGCAACGATTCCGGGAGATCCTCGAAGAGTCCGGCGTCGAGATGCCCGAGTTCCCCGACCCCGACTCGGAGTGGGTCAAGCGCATGGATGCGCTCGAGCAGCGCATCACGACGACGGTCGATATCACGCCCTACGTCGAGCGCAAGCGCCTTGCCCTCGCGACGCACGCGAGCCAGATCGAGGAGTCGTTGTTCGCCCATCTGCCGGCCGAGGCCTACAGCGTAGTGTTCGGCACCGAGCACTTCATCCGTGCCGTCGACGTGTCGGGCGCGGCGGTTCCCGAAGACGACCTGTTCGCCGGCTTGCGCTGAGCCGGCCACTCTGGAGGTAGTGATGACCACCGAACCTCGCGAGGTGATCGCCGTGCTCCGCGGCTCGCACGAGCAGCTCACGTCGCTCGTGCGACCGCTTGACGCCGACGGGATCCGGTCCCAGTCCTACGACGCCGACTGGAGCATCGCCCAGGTGCTGTCGCATCTCGGAAGCCAGAACGAGCTCTTCGACATGTTCCTGAACGCGGCGATCACCCACAGCGACCCACCGGGCAACGACCTGTTCCCGCCCATCTGGGCGGCGTGGAACGAGCGCTCGCCGGAGGAGCAGGTGGCGGACAGCCTCGCGCTGGGCGAGCAGTTCCTCGCACGACTCGAAGGTCTCCCCGACGACGAGCTCGACAGCCTCCAGCTCTCGCTCTTCGGCATGGACCTCGACGCCGCCGGCCTCGTCCGCCTCCGGTTGGGCGAGCACGCCCTGCACACGTGGGACGTCGCGGTCGCGCTCGATCCCGACGCCACGGTGTCGGCCGCCGCGGTCGAGCAGATCGTTGACACGGTCGCCAACTTCGTGCCCCGCTTCGGGAAACCCCTGGGCCGCCCGCTCACCCTCGCGGTCCACACGGTGGGCCCCGAACGGGACTGGACGCTGACGATCGGTGACGAGTCGGTCGAGCTCGTAGCCGGCAAGGCCAGCGCG
This sequence comes from uncultured Actinomycetes bacterium, assembly GCA_963775795.1. GTDB lineage: Bacteria > Actinomycetota > Acidimicrobiia > IMCC26256 > DASPTH01 > CAVZKC01. The sequence continues at coordinate 390,554 of CAVZKC010000004.1, forward strand.
CCGGACGGGTCGCTCCACCTGCCCGCCGAGGCGTTCATCCGGCTCATGTACGGGCGCCTCGACGACGCGCACGAGCCGGGCAGCGTCCAGCTCGAGGCCGACGACGTGAGTCTCGACGATCTCCGCGCGGTGTTTCCCGGCGTCTGAAGCGGGACGCCGCGGCATCGCCCCCGGCTCTTCCGGGTATGAGCGGGTCATGACCAAGATCTGGCGTTGGATCCTGCTGGTCGTCGGCATCCCCATCCTGTTCTGGGCACTCGACCGGCTCGGAGAGCGAATCGAGCGGCGACGCGCCGGGCCGTCGCCCACGACTCGCGCGCTCCGGGCACCGCGTCGAGTTCGGACTCGGCTCAGGGCGTAGCGGCCACCTCCAGCCCGGCGGCGTCCGCGAGCAGCTCGTACGACCGCACGCGGTCGGTATGGCCGTGAACCATCGTCACGACCATCAACTCGTCGGCCTCCGCCTGGTCCACCAGCTGCTCGAGTCCTCGACGGACACGATCGGGCGCTCCCACGACGTGGGATACGGTCCACGACTTCGCGAGCTCCTTCTCTGCGGGCGTGAAGTGGTAGTCCGCAGCTTCTTCGGGCGTTGGGTACCGGCCGGGTCGCCCCTGGCGCAACCGCACGAAGGCGAGGGTCCCCGGCGCGGCGAGTCGGTGAGCTTCCTCGTCGGTCTGTGCCGCCAGGGCGGCAACGCCGAGCATGACGTACGGTCGATCGAGCTCGCGCGACGGACGGAAGCTCGTGCGGTACGCGTCGAGCGCGGCGTCGAGGCCCTGCGGCGCAAAGTGGTATGCGAACGAGAACGGCAGCCCGAGCACTCCGGCCGCCTGGGCGCTGTAGTTGCTCGACCCGAGCAGCCAGATCTCGGGCGTGTACCCATGACCGGGCACGGCCGTGATGCGCCGGTACGGGTGCTGATCGGGGAAGGACCCGCTGAAGTAGCCGAGGAGCTCGACGAGCTGGGCGGGGAACTCCTCCTCACCACCGAACGCGGCGTTGCGACGCAACGCCCGAGCCGTCAGGGGATCGGTGCCCGGGGCTCGCCCGATCCCGAGGTCGACGCGGCCCGGGTGGAGCGCCTCCAGCATCCCGAACTGCTCCGCGACCACGAGCGACGAATGGTTCGGCAGCATCACGCCGCCCGATCCGATCCGGATCGTCGACGTCGCGGTCGCCGCGTGGGCGAGCAGCACCGCAGGCGACGAGCTCGCGATGCCGGGCATGTTGTGATGCTCTGCGACCCAGTAGCGGTGGTAGCCCAACCGTTCGACCGCCTGCGCCAGGAGGATCGAGCTCTGCAGCGCCGCCGCGGGAGACGAGCCCTCGCCGACCGTCGCCAGATCGAGGACGGACAGCGGTACCGGAAAGCGACTCATGCGGTGCCGAACACTACGAGCACGCGCGGTGCTCCGTGGCGAGGCGGACCACCGGCCCGCTCCCGCTCCGCGAGCCCTCGGCGGCCGACGCCCGCCGCAACGCCAGCGCTTATCCGGGTCCGAGTCGTGGGACGATGGGCTCGTGCCTGCACCCGAGGACCGCCCGGTCGACGACACACGGCTCCACACGGAGGAGCTGCCGGCCACGCCGCAGCGCGACCGAACGATTCCTGCCACCGCGTGGATCGAGGCGCCCGCCGAGCTCGTCGACCTCGGTGCCGACATCGCCCAGCCGCTGGTGGCGTACAAGCGCCGGATCGGGGCGTGGCTGCTGTGGCGCGCCGGTCCCGCGTCCCGGGCCGATGCCCGCTACATGGCCGTGGCCGCGCACGACCTCTCTCGCCGATACACCTTCCGTCTCTACCCGGACGGCTCGGGCGCGGGGGTCGGTCCGGACGGAGAAGAGCACACGCGCTTCCGCTCGTGGAAGGAAGCACTGCGCGACGCCCAGGTCAAGTGACCTACCCGGCGTGCCCCTGCGGCGATGCCGGAAGACTGGCTACGGTGGCCGGATGATCGTGGTTGTCGCGGCACTCAAGGGTGGGGTCGGGAAGACGACGACCTCCGTGTACCTCGCGGCGTTGGCCGCCGCGAGCCGGCGTTCCGTCACGCTGGTCGACGCCGACCCGCAGGCGAGCGCGGCCGACTGGCTCGAGAACGCCGACGGCGACATGAACCTCGAGCGCGTCGACCTGCTGGAGGCACCCACGGACCGCCTGCTCGCGAAGGCCCTCGACCGGATCGTCGACGACGAGGTTGCGGTCGTCGACACGCCGCCCGGGCACGAGCGCCTCCTCGCCAAGGCGATCGAGCGGGCAGACGTCGTGGTGATCCCCACCCGCGTGGGCGGAGTCGAGACTCCGCGTGTCGAAGCGGTGCTCGACATGGTTCCCCGGAAGGCGCCGGTGGGCTTGGTGATCTGCTCGGCCCGCACATACACCCGCGACTACCAGGACATGCTGGACGCGTGGACCGAGGCGGGCGTGGCCGTGTGGGGCAGCGTTCCCGAGCGGGTCACGATCGCCGCCGGGCCCGAGGCATACCTGCCCGACGCCGGGCTCGACGCCTACCGCGGGGTCTGGCGGCGCGCGCTGCGCGCGTCGCGCGGCTCGTAGCCCACACGTCCTCGGGCCGCGCGGTTCACCGGCTCGCGGTCTGCTTCGATGGATCATTCCGCTGTCGGGGGAGGCACGCGTGCGCGCACGGCTGCTCATCGGGGCGCTCCTCGTCGTGCTGGCGGCATGCAGCGATGCCGGCGATGGCCAGACAGCGCAATGAACACGGTCTGCCCGTGTCCGTGTCTTGGTGAGCGCGACCTCCTCGAGCGCTCGGTCGGCGCGAGGGGGGATCGGTCTCCGCGACGCACGGCCCGGACGGCCTCCACGCAGCGCTGCGTCCCGCCCCGCCACCGCGAGATCCCTGAAGAAGCGGGTCTTTCGCCCCGAGACTCCCGCAACCGTCAGTCGAGCTCCAGGTTCGCGAGCCTGTAGTCGGCGAGCGTGAGAACCTGCGCGATGTAGCCGGGTCCACGGCGGAACCGGTCCGCAAGGTCTCGCGAGGAGACACCTTCGTCGCGCCAACGCAACATCCGCCGCTCGAGCGGGCGCAACCCCGCTCTCGGGAGCGGTGCATGCCGGTCGGGGAGGCTCGCTAGGGTCAGCACCCGCTCGATGAAATCCTCGCTGCGGTTGAAGCGGCGACCGATCTCACCAGGAAGGACGCCGTCGGCCGCGAGGCGGCACACTCTTCGCTCGAGAGGACGCAGATGGTCGAGTTCGCCCACGGACCCAAGGTATGCCCTGGCTGCTGCCGCGCAAAACGGCGGGTCAACCGGCGCGACCTCGGCGGCGCCCCGAATCGCGCGCACGGCTCCTGATCCTCGTGCGCGGGAGGGCCCTCCCCGTCAGCCTCGCGGTCGCCCTCGGGGTGACGCTCGCCTCGTGTAGCGGTGGCCACGGCGACCGAGCCGCCCGCCGCCCGCGATCCACGACGACGACGTCGACGACAGTGCCGCCGACCACGACCACGCTGGCACCCAACCTGGCACTGGCGGCCGTCAGGCTCTCACCGGTCGCCGAGGTCTCGGGCGGCACTGCACTCGCACTGCGCATGGGCGATCCCGCGCTCTACGTCGCACAGCAGGGCGGACAGGTGGTCGCCGTCCACGGCTCACAGGTCGATTCGGCACCCGTGCTGGACCTCTCCGGCCGGCTCGTCTCCGACGGCGAGCAGGGGCTGCTGGGCATCGCGTTCTCACCGGACGGCACCAAGCTGTACGTCCACTATTCCGGCTTGCGCGGTGAGACCGTTCTGCAGGAGTACGCGTTCACGGACGGGCACGCAGATCCCACGTCGGCCCGCACGCTGCTGACGGTCGAGCAGCCGCAACCCAACCACAACGGCGGCCAGCTGACGTTCGGCCCCGACGGCCTGTTGTACCTCGGGCTCGGCGACGGGGGCGCCGGTGGCGACGAGGGTGCAGGCCACGCTCCGCAAGGCAACGGCCAGTCGCTCGACACCCTCCTCGGCAAGATCCTGCGCATCGACCCGACGCCGAGCGGGACCGGGCCGTACACCATCCCTCCGGGGAATCCGTTCGCCTCCGGCGGCGGTCGTCCGGAGATCTGGGTGTACGGCCTGCGCAACCCGTGGCGCTTCTCGTTCGATCGCGACACCGGCAACGTCTGGATCGCCGACGTCGGACAGGGCGCCTGGGAAGAGATCGATCAGGTGCCGTTCGCGAACGCGGCCGGGGCGAACTACGGGTGGCCGAATTTCGAAGGGACGCACCCGTATCGGGGTGGCACCCTTCCGAACGCGGTGGCGCCCGTCTTCGAGACGAGCCACGACGAGGGCAATTGCTCCATCACCGGCGGCTACGTCTACCGCGGGACCCGCATCCCCGACCTGCGAGGGTCGTACGTCTTCGCGGACTACTGCCGACCGAACATCCGTGCCGTCCGCGTCGAGGCCGGGCGCGTCGTCGCCGAACGCGACCTCGGGATCGAGGGCGCGTCTATCGCGTCCTTCGGCGAGGATGCGGCCGGCGAGCTCTACGTGTTGAGCCAGTCCGACGGGCTGTTCCGCCTCGACCCCGCCTGACCGTCGGACGGGGTTGCCACTCCGTCGCTGAAATCCGTCGCGGCGCCCCTCACGCGTCGCCCAAGATGGCCTGATGCGGGTACTGCGCACGCGCGGCTTCCGCCTGCTCCTCGCGGGCGAGGCGGTGAACTCGACGGGCAACTGGGTCGCGGTCATCGCGATCTGGGGATTCGCCGCGTTCCGCTTCGACGCAGGCGCGTCCGACCTCGCGCTGCTGTTCGTAGTGCTCTCGATTCCCGGCGCGTTGTTCGGGCCGCTGCTCGGCGTCCCGATCGACCGGCTCGGTCCTCGCCGCGCCTTGATCCTCGCCAACCTGCTCGGGTGCGCGAACGCCCTCGCGCTCACCCAGGCGGATAGCTACACCGCGGTCATCCTCCTCGCACTCCCGCTCGGGTTGATCGAGGCGCTCGCGGCGGCGTCACTCGACGCGCTCCCGCCAAGGCTCGTCGCTGACGAAGACCTTGTTACCGCGAACGCGCTGCTTGGAGGCGCCCGAGACTTCGCGATCATCTCCGGACCGGCGATCGCAGCGGTTGTCAACTCGCAGTGGGGATTCAGCGCCGCATTCGTCGCGGACGCGATCACTTTCCTGATCGGCGCGGCCGCGGTCTGGCCGCTACGCCCGGACCGCGGGGTCGACGCCGACGAGCGGGACACCACGTGGCGCGAGCTCCGCGCCGGCTTGCGCCTCGCGCGGCGAACCGACGGTCTGCGCTGGACGCTGAGCGTCGCTGCCAGCGTCTACCTGCTCTGGGGTCTGTTCGGCGTGCTCGAGCCGTTGTACGTGCGCGACGTGCTGCACGAGTCGGACACGGTGTTCGCCTCGTTGCAGATCGTGTTCGGCATCGGGCTCGTCGGGACTGGCCTCGCGCTCGCAGCGATCGGCGACCGGATCGCGCGACCTCGCTCCGTGGCACTCGCAACGATCTTCTCGGGCGCGACCGCCGCGCTCTACGTCGGCACCGAGTCGCTCGCCGTCGCGTTCGTGGGGGTGTTCTTGTGGGGAACAGGCGTGGCCTTGTTCTACACGCCCAGCAAGACGCTGCTACAGCGCTACTCCCCCCTCGCCTTCCACGGTCGCATCCTTTCGCTCAACCAGTCGCTCGAGCCCATGGCCTCCATGGTGGTGACGCCAATCGCCGCCGTCTCGTTGGGCGCGATCAGCGTGTCCCTTCTCGGTGTGCTCGGGGGCACGTGCGCGATCGGATTGGGATTCACCGCGCTGCGGGCGTCGCACCGGCTACCACCCGTCCCGCGCCCGAGAGCCGCCGACGCCTCCTCGGGCAGCTCCCACGACGGGCTCACCCGGCCGGGACCCGCGCCGGGCTGAGCCGCCGCCATGCCGAGACGAACGGCCTGCGACGATCCCATCCATCCTTCGTCGCGCGTACCGCGCCTGATCACCGCGTAGCGCATGCAGCGGGGACTCCAGCGGACCCGGGAACCGGGTTGCGATCTTCGGGGATGCTCCACGCCGCCGGATCGGAGACGAGCGTGCGGACGCCGCCGCTGCAAGACACACGACCGGAGCCAGCGGCGGCTAAGCCACGGTTCCTCATGCGGCCGCGCAGCCGTTCCTGACGCCCGCCGGAGGGCGCTCAGGCCACGACGACCAGCATGCCTCGGCGGGTCATGGCGGCCCGGAACCACAGCACCGATGCCGCGACCGTGCCCGCGGTGACACCGACCGAAAGCACCGTCTTCAGCACCACGAATACCTCGGTGGGCTGGGTCATGAGGAGCGCGAGGGTCGCGGCTGCGTTCACTGCGAACACGACCGCCCACATCACGGAAACGTGCCGGAAGAACCGGTGGACGTGGAGATCCGCCAGGATGTGGGCGGGCAGCGCGCAGAAGTCGCCCGCGAAGCGCCGAGCCAGCGGCCGGTCGATCAGCACGGAAACGAAGAACGCAACGGCGACCGCGGCGGTCCCGATCGACGGCTGGAAGAAGTAGACGAACGCGCTCCCGCTCGCCAAGCCCAGCACGGCCTGGAGGACGGCCATCGCGGCGCCGACGATGACCAAGCCGGGCACGCGGCGAGCGCCGACCACGCGTCGCATGATCGCCACCCCCGACCAGCCCAGCGCGACCACGATGGCCGCCGCGAGACCTGCGGAGTGGCGGACGACGAGGAAGAGGACCGCGGGGATGATCGCTCCCTCGAGGGCCTGCGGGATCGCACGGAGCCCCAGCTGCGAGAACGACGGCACCGTCAGCGACGGCGGCTCGACCGCCTCGACGTCGCTGGAATGTCGGTGTCGCTCGACTCGCATCGTCACCTCGGTGTTGTGGCGTTGTGTCGGCCCCCACCGCCGAGATCTTGAGCAACGGTGTTCCCCGAGAACCGTAGCCACCGCGGCGGCGAGGCACCGGGTCGGACCTCAGCGACGGCACAGGTTCTGAACCGGGATCGTGCGGCCGGCGACCTCCGCGCCCGATACACTCCGCCCCAGACCTGGACTCCAGGGCCTCCCCCACGACACTGCTCTTGACCTCGGCGGTGTACGACAACCCACGAGGTGGCAGTGCCAACCGAACTTCTCGACCGAGTTCCGACCCGCCCGGCGAGCGCCGATGAGCCGCTCCCGCCCGGCGACCCCGTCGAAGAGCCCTTCCGCCCTCCCCTGTATCGCATCGTGCTCACCGCGATCGTCGCGGTCGGCCCGGTCGTCGCGGCGGGCTGGATGTTGGTGCGGGGGATCATCGACCCGATGGTCCCCTGGCGGGAACTCGTGCTGTTGGCCGTCTTCTACGTGATCTTCGCGCACGCGATCACGATCGGGTTCCACCGGCTGTTCACCCACCGCAGTTTCGAGGCGCGACGCCCGCTCAAGATCACCCTCGGCGTGCTCGGATCGATGGCGTTCCAGGGTTCGCTGATCGGCTGGGTCGCAGACCATCGGAGACATCACCGCTACGCCGAACGTCCCGGCGATCCGCATTCCCCGGTGTGGAGCGGGCAGAAGCGACTCGGCAAATGGCGTGGGTTCTGGCACGCGCACATCGGGTGGACGTTCAATTCCGAACCGACGCCGCGCGCCGTGTACGCGCCTGATCTCATTGCGGATCCCGACCTCGTGCTGATCGACCGACTGTTCCTCCCGTGCTGCTTGCTGACGCTGGCCCTCCCGTTCGGGATCGGCTATGCCCTGACCGGGACGCTCGCCGGTGCCGTCGCCGGTCTCATGTGGGCCGGCATCCTCCGTATCGGCCTGGGCCACAACATCACCTGGTCGGTGAATTCGGTGTGCCACATCTTCGGGAAGCGGCCGTTCGCCACCAAGGACGACAGCACGAACGTGGCCGCGCTCTCCTTTTTGACGATGGGCGAGTCGTTCCACAACTCGCACCACGCGTTCCCGACACTCGCGCGCCACGGAATCGGCCGCTTCCAGTTCGACAGCTCGGCCATACTCATCCGCTTCTTCGAGCGGATCGGTTGGGCTACGAACGCTCGCTGGCCCCAGCCCGCGCTGCTCGACGCCCGCCGCAACTGAGCGGCACGCGGCTCGAACCGGCTCCATGCACGCGGCGACCATCCGGGACGGAGCCGTCGAATGGGCCGCGCATCCCGATCCCGCACCCGGGACGCACGAGATGCTCGTCCGCGTGCGGGCAGCGGGCATCAACGGGGCCGACCGGCTCCAGGTCGCGGGTCGGTACCCGCCACCCCCTGGCGCGCCCGCTGACATCCCCGGACTCGAGCTGGCCGGCGAGGTGGTCGCGCTCGGATCGGGCGCGTCTCGGTTCACGGTTGGAGACCGAGTGATGGCCGTCGTCGCCGGGGGTGGACAGGCGGAGCTCGTCGTCGTGCACGAGCGCCACCTCCTGCCCGTTCCAACCGAGGTGCCCTGGGATCAGGCAGGCGGCTTCCCCGAGGTCTTCTCGACCGCGTTCGACGCGCTGGTCTCGCAGTGCGACCTTCGGCTCGGTGAACGCGTCTGCATCCACGGAGCCGCCGGTGGTGTCGGTCTGGCAGGCGTGCAACTCGCGGTCGCCGGCGGAGCTCGCGTCATCGCAACGGTGCGTGACCCCGGACTCCGCGACCGAGTGGCTGCATTCGGATGCACCGTGGTCCCGCCCGAAGGCTTCGCCGACCACGGTCCGTTCGACGTGGTGCTCGAGCTCGTCGGGGCAACCAACCTCGCCGCGGACGTCTCGTCGTTGGCAACCGACGGGCGGGTCGCGGTGATCGGGGTCGGCGCCGGGGCCCGGGCCGAGCTCGACCTGCTCGAGCTCATGGGCAAACGCGGGCGAATCCACGCCTCGACCCTCCGATCGCGAACGCTCGAGGAGAAGGCCGGCGTCGCACGCTCCGTCGAGCGCCACGTGCTGCCCTTGTTCGCAAACGGGACCGTCCGCGTCCCCGTCGAGGCGACCTACCCGATGCGGGACGCGGCCGCGGCGTACGAGCGCTTCGCGGCCGGGCACAAGCTCGGCAAGATCGTCCTCATGACCTGAAACCCGCGCGTTCAGATCGACGGGCAGAGCGCGACAACCGAAGGGTCGTCGATCGCCGAGCCGATGTCGACGTACTGCGCGGTCACGTAACCACCCACACTCGCACTCGTGATTCGGACCCATTTCGTGGTGGGTCCCAAGGGTCCGTCGACGGCTTCCCCATCGACCGTGCACACGACCATCACCTCGTTGCCGACCTCGATGGTTCCCACGATCGAGTACTGCGTGCCCGGTCCGGAGCGGACATTGACGCCGTCCGTCACCTTGTACGGGCCGGCGGGGGGCACGACGGGCACCGTGGTGGTCGTCGATGGAGAGGGCCGGTTCGCCGCATCCTCGTCGTCGCCCGGGTCGTCCACGGCGAGGTACGCGATTGTGAGCACTCCCACCCCCACGAGCACGAAGAGCCCCACCCCGAACTGGCGCCGCCGTCGCCGTCGGCGCGCTCGGTCCCCCCTCGTCATCGATGGCTCGGCCGCGTCCGACATGGTTGCTACACCGAGCTCTTCACTGCTCCCGGGAAGAACACCTCGATCGTGCGTCGTACGCCCGCCCGCCAGTCGACGTCGCAGCCACCGATCAGCGACTGGCTCTTCGTGTTGTCGAAGGCGTGGCTCGTGCGATTGGGTGAGACCCATCGGTACGTCGTGACGCCCTGTGCTTCGAGCGCCGACTGCAACGCCTCGTCGCCGACGCGGCCCAAGCACCACACCTCGTTGGTCGGCAACGCCTCGGCAACCGGACGGGCGACGATTCCCGTCGCTTCCGTGATCAGAACCTTCTTGCCGGCGAGCACGGGGCCCCCTCTCCTTGCAGGCTTCGCGGATCCTACTTACCGTGCTCTTACCGGCGTCCGGCAGACTGGCGCAGACATCGCTGGCGTCGGACATGGTCTTCAGCGACGGCTACTCGCTGCAGATGGCCGAGGTCCCGGCGATCCGTCGGACGGCTACCCGGCCGCGCTCGTCGTCGCGGTGTGACAGCGCTACTTGATACCGACCACCATCGAGTCCTGGCCCAGGAGGTGCTCGACCCTCGCGTCGCGAAAGCCGACTTCGCGCATCCACGCCGAGCAATCGGCACCCGTGTAGTCGAAGCCCCCTGGCGTCTCGATGAGCATGTTCAGGCTCATGAGTAGCCCGCCCACGTTCTGTCGCCGGTCGTCGTCGATGATCGCGTCGTAGACCACCAGCGCGCCGCCCTCGGGGAGCGCAACGTGCGCCTTGCGAAGGAGCTCCTTCTTCTCCTCCAGGTTCCAGTCGTGGAGGATGTGACCCATCACGATGACATCCGCTGACGGGAGCGGATCCGAGAAGAAGTCGCCAGGGAGGAAGCGCACCCGGTCGCTGAGACCGAACGACGCGACGTACTCGTCGAAGACCGGCCCGACCGGCGGGAGGTCGAATCCGCTCGCGGCCAGGTGGGGGTGCTGGAGCGCGAGCTGGACCGGGACGCATCCCTGCGCCGCGCCCACGTCGACCACGGTCTGGTAGCGGTCCCACGGGAACTTGGTCGCCAACATGTGAGCAGCACCCAGGCTCACACCGGTCATCGCCTGCAGGAACTGCCGAAGCCGGTCGGGATCCGCGTAGAGCACCTCGAAGAAGTTCTCGCCGACTTTGGCCTCGTTCTGCGGTTCGCCGGTCTTGAGGCCCTCGGTGAGCGAAGCCCAGAACGGGTACAGCCGGGCGTTCGCCATCTCCAGGATGCCGCCGACGTACGACGGCTTCGCCCGGTCGAGGAAGAGGTCGCTCGCAGGAGCGTTGCGGTACTGGCCCTCCTCGCGCTCGAGCATCCCGAGCGAGACGAGCGCGTCGAGGAAATCGGTGGCGCTCCGATGGTGCAAGCCGAGGGTCTGCTGCAGGGACTCGCCCGATCGCGGCCCGGCCGCGAGCTCGGTGAAGACACCCAGCTCGACGGCGGTCAGCAGCGCCTTCGACGCACAGAAGCCCAGGCCCAGCTGCAGGATCCCCTCGGGGGTCGGCTGGTCGCTCATGGTCCGCTCCTCCTCGGCCGGTCTCGGCTCGTTCCGACCGGGCATCGGGGACGGTAGTCGGATCGGGCGTCGGTGGGCATGCTGACGATGAGTCCGCGCGCCCGGCGGCGTCTCACATCTGACCGACGGCGGGCGCGCAACCATCCGGCTTCTCGATGGACGACGGATTCATCACTCGGGCAGAACCGGCACGGTCAAGCCCTCCGCGCGGCCGAGGAGCACGGCGCGGGTCACCGAGCGGGTGCCGAACCGCTCGCGGACGTCATCGAGTGCGGCGTCGAGCGCCCCGCTGCTCTGCCGGTCGAACGCGAGGGGGAGCTGCACGGCGTCGGCGTCGTCCAGGTTGCCGATCGCGATTCCGAGGAGCGTGACACCGTCGCGCTCGATCATGGGCATCGCGTCGCGCAGGAGACGTCGGACCACGTCGAGGATGGTGGCCGTGTGCTCGGTGGGCCGCGCGAGCGTGTGCGATCGGGTCACGCGCGAGAAGTCGTCGAACCGCAGGCGGAGCACGACGGTCCGACCCACCCGCGTCGCAGCTCGCAAGCGTCGCGTCACACGGTCGACGAGCTCGACCGCGACGACGTCGAGCTCCTCGGGCGAGCGTCGTCGCCGGCCGAGGGCGCGCTGCGCGCCGATGGAACGTCGCCGGCGCCCCACCTGGACCGGCCGGGGATCACGGCCGTTCGCGAGCGCGTGGAGGTGCCGACCTGCGCCTGGGCCGAGCATCCCGACGAGCGCGTCCTCATCGAGCCGTGCGATCTCACCGACCGTCGTCAGGCCCCGCGCGTGCAACTTCGCCGACGTGACCACACCGACTCCCCACAGCCGCTCCACCGGAAGCGGGTGGAGGAACGCGAGCTCGGCGTCGGGAGGAACGACCAGGAGTCCATCGGGCTTCGCGACGGCGCTCGCGACCTTGGCGAGGAATTTCGTTCGGGCGACCCCCACCGTGATCGCCAGCCCGACGCGTTCACGGACGTCCGCCCGAAGCCGAGCCGCGATGTCGGGGGCCGAGCCCACGAGCCGAGCGAGACCGCCCACGTCGAGGAAGGCCTCGTCGATCGACAGTCCCTCCACCAGCGGCGTCGTGTCGTCGAAGACCGCGAACACGGCCTTGCTCGCGGCCGAGTACGCCTCCATCCGGGGTGGGACGACGATCGCCTGCGGGCAGAGCCGGCGCGCCTGCGTGCCACCCATCGCGGTACGGACGCCGTACGCCTTGGCCTCGTAGCTCGCGGCCAACACGACTCCCCCGCCGACGATCACCGGCCGGCCGCGCAGCCGGGGGTCGTCCCGTTGCTCGACCGACGCGTAGAACGCGTCGAGGTCGGCGTGCAGGATCGTGGCCTCGGCGCGGTCGGCGTGCACGAACACATGTTCGCGCACATCGCACGCCGCCACACGACCGATCACTCCGGAGGCCCGCAGACGTCGTAGGAGCGTGCTGCGACCGAAGCGCGGGGTGACGGTGGTCGTCCTGCGGGGTGAGTCCCTGCTGGCAACCTGGCGACTGGGATCGTTGCGAAGGCCCGACCTCGGGCTGGTGGAGGAGCTCGCTCGCCTGCAACTCGCGGCCCGGCGGCTGGACTGCTCGATGGGGCTGCGCGGCGAGCGTGCCGAGCTCTCTGAGCTGCTCGAACTGGTCGGCTTGCGAGCGGCCCTACCGGAGGTGCTGGGGCAACCCGAACGCGGCGAAGAGGGTCGGGTCGACGAAGTTGTGGTGCCCGACGATCCGATCGCCTGACACTTCGATGACCTGGATCGCGAACGGTCGGTGGCCGCCGTCCGGGTCGACGCGGTACGCGCCGAACGCCGGGCAGCCATTGGCCTCAGTCGCCAACAGGCGGGACCCCTGGCACCCGATCCCGGGACCGAGGAACCACCGTCCTATCTCGGAGCGCCCCCGCAACCAGAAGTCGTACGGCGGCATCGCCATCACCACGTCGTCACGGAGCAACGCGACCAGCGCCTCGATGTCGTAGCGCTCGAACGCGTCCACGTATCGGGCCAGCAGGGCGCGCTGGTCATGACTCACGGTGACGGGGGCGTCGACGTCGAGCGTGGCGAGCGTTGCCCGGGCACGCTGGAGCGCGCTGTTGACCGACGCCACGCTGGTGTCGAGCAGCTCGGCGACCTCGGTGGCCCTCCAGCGGAGCACCTCGCGGAGGATCAGGACCGCTCGTTGGCGCGCCGGAAGATGCTGGAGCGCGGTGACGAACGCGAGGCGGATCGACTCCTTCCCCGCGGCCACGTCGGCGGGGTCTTCGCTCTCGGGCAGCACCCGGTCGTCGGGGATCGGTTGGATCCACGCGTGCTCGGGGCGCATGACACCCTGGAACGCATCCGTCGTCGATGCGGGCCCGAGGTCCATGGGCCTCGCTCGCCGCTGCCGGCCGCGGAGCATGTCGAGGCACACGTTCGTCGCGATCCGGTAGAGCCAGGCGCGCAGCGTCGAGCGACCCTCGAACGTATCGGCTCTCCGCCACGCGCGCACCATCGTCTCCTGCACCGCGTCGTCAGCCTCGAAGACGGAGCCGAGCATGCGGTAGCAGTAGCCGGTCAGCTCACGACGGTGGTGCTCCACGTCGGCGAGGAGCACCTCGCGGCTCATGGTCCGGGAGTCCGCGGTCACGCTGCCGCAGTCTACGAGTGAGGTCACGCACCCGTACGACGACGACCGGCCCGCGAACTCATCGCGCACGGCCCTGCGGGCCCGGTGGCCTACACGGGGGCGGGCACCGTGACCGCGAGGTCCTCCAACTCGGCCACGAGGGCGCCGCTGGCGGCGTCGCGGCAGATGATCTCGCCGAGGCGGACGGCACCCCTCTTCCACGCAACCCGTGCGAATGGCTCACGAGCTCGCGAGCGCCGCGAGCTTCATGACGGTGTTCCAGTTGCGCACAGTCGTCGGGACGCCGATCGCACGGTCGAGGTAGGGCGGCAACTTCGCCCGACCCATGCCATTCGGTAGGTACAGAAAGAGCTCGGTGCCGCGCAGTGCGAACTCCTCGGGCAAGAAGCGCGCCGCGTCGAGCCGGGTGCGGAGCCCGGCCGCGGGCTTCCGCGCCATGAAGCCGACATGCACCTTCGAGACGTCGGCGTAGGGATTGAACTCCGCGACCTTGCGGAGTTTCGCGGCGGTCCGAACCATCACCACGACGTCCATCGAGAAGCGCTCGCTGATCGCCGACTCCAGACGTGTGGCAGCGACGGCACTCGGGCTGGTGAACACGGCGTTGCCGCTCTGGATCAACGTGTCGACATCGGTGTAGCCCATCGATTCGAGGAGCGCGCGCAGGTCGGCCATCGGGAGCTTCGCCCGGCCCGCCACATTGACTCCCCGCAGCAACGCGACGTATCGGGCCACGGACCTATGGCTCGTAGACCTCGTAGATGGAGGTGCGCGGCGGGGGCGTCCGCTCCAACGCATCCGTCGGGTGGAACGTTCCGTCCGCCATGCGCCGCCGCAGCTCGTCGACCACGGTGTCGAGATCGTCGGCGTCGAGGTCGTAGACCGCGAGATACGGATACGACCGGTCACCATTGACCTGCTGGGTTTCGCTCAACCGGTACCGCCGCGCGCCGACGATCCCCGGCACGGCGAGGACCTCCGGGATGTGGGTTTCATCGTACCAACGGTTGAAGTCGTCCTCACGGGACGGATCCGACGGTCGCGTCTGCACGACTAAAACGGCTCGCGGCATGGCCCTCCCTCCGGTTTTTCCCGGGGAACCATATCCGCGATTGGCGCGCGGCGGCATGGGTACGTTGGGCGCTACTGGAATCTCTCCGCGTGGACCGATCAGGCCTCGCTCGATTCCTTCGTGCAGTCCCAACCCCACCTCGGGGTGATGAACCGCTACCACGGCCGGCTCGTGAGCCCGGAGTTCACGACCTGGAACGCCGACGCGTCGTCGGTGCCTCCGAGCCGGAGCAACGCCTGGGACCGCCGGACCGAGGGCAAGCAACGGCTCGCAGTCCTGCGAACCTCGTCGTAAGCGAAGTCCGGTTGCACACCCGCTCCGAGGGGTGGATCATGCGTCGAGGGCCTGTGAAAAGAATCGGAGGTGGAAGATGTTCGTCCAGGTGATCGAAGGTCGGGTTGCCGATCGCGAAGGACTGCGTCGGCAGATGGACCGGTGGATGACCGAGGTCCGGCCCGGAGCCACCGGATTCCTCGGATCGACGGCCGGCGTGACGGATGACGGCGTCGGGTTCGCAGTCGCCCGTTTCGAATCGGCCGCGGCCGCCAAGGCCAACAGCGATCGGCCGGAGCAGGGCCAGTGGTGGACCGAGACCGAGAAGTGCTTCGACGGACCGGTGACGTTCAGCGACTCCGAAGACGTTGAGACGTATCTCGCAGGTGGGTCGAACGAGGCGGGTTTCGTCCAGGTGATGAAGGGCAGCGACACCGATCGGGACGAGATGCGGTCGCTCGACGAGCGGTTCGAGGAGCACGCGGCGTCGTTCCGCTCCGATCTCATCGGTGGTCTGCGGGTCTGGACGGCTCCCGGCCGCTACGTCGAGGTCGCGTACTTCACGAGCGAAGCTGACGCCCGCCAGAACGAGCAGAAGGAGCCCCCGCCCGAGCTTGCCGTTCTGATGGGCGAGTACGAGGAGCTGATGGCCGGCGTCGAGTTCATCGACCTTCGCGACCCCTGGCTCTACTGACGCTCAGAGAGCGGCCGCGGCGACTCCGAGGGCGAGCGACGGGATCTGGTAGCCGTCGTCGGAGGCGAAGGGCTCGAGCATCGGAGCGAGGGTCGCACGGATCGCGGGCCGAAACGGCGTTGAAGCACACTCGGAGCGCAGCCGCGCGCTCGCGACCCCGATCGATGAGGTTTCGGCCGACGGCGGGTTCATGGCCTTCCGCGTGAACGGTCCCTGGCCGTCGGAGCCGATCGTCAGGCGGACGTCGGAATCTCGACGTCGGTCTCTTCGTCGTCGGCCACCTCGAGGAGATCGGCGGCGGCCGCGAGCGCGAGCGCGAGCGCGGCCGCTCGTTCGTAGACGGCGTCGAAGTAGTGGGTGGCGACTGCGCCGCCGGGGAAGGGCGGCGCACCCAGGGAGTGGACGAGCGCGGTCGGGTGATCGCTCGGCCGGATGACCGGGAGCGGCGTGTCCTCGCCCGCGCTCGCTCCCCAGAAGTCGCGAGCCGGAACGGAGCGGTTGCGCTGCGTGCGTCGCGAGACCGGCTTGCGCCGGCGCGTCGGGCTCATGCCGCCTGGTCCTCCGATCCGAGGGCGTTCTCCGCCAAGACGGTGCCTGGACTGATGCCCAGCGCGGCGCGGAGCTGTTCACTGTCGAGGTCGGCGAGAGAGCTCGATTTCGGGAGTACGAGGTCGGCGATGCGTCGTTTGCCCGCGACGACCTCCTCGACGCGCTCGTCGACGGTGCCCGGACACACGAGCCGGTGGCAGATCACCGTGTGGGTCTGGCCGATCCGCCAGGCGCGGTCGCGGGCCTGGTCTTCGACCGCGGGATTCCACCAGCGGTCGTAGAGCACGACATGGTTCGCCGCGGTGAGGTTGAGTCCCGTGCCCCCGGCCTTCAAGGACAACACGAGCGCGCCGGGGCCCTCTCCGGTCTGGAACTCGTGGACCAACCGATCGCGCGTGGTGCGCGAAAGTCCGCCGTGGTAGCAGGCCACCGGCGTTCCCGTGCGGGCGCTCAGGTGGTTGGCGAGCTTCTGGCCCCACTCGGCGAAGTGCGTGAACACGAGCAGGCGCTCGCCCGCCGCAAACACCGATTCGACGATCTCCTCGAGGCGAGCCAGCTTGCCCGAGCGCCCCGCAAGAGGACCCTCGTCGTCCTGGTACGCCGACGGATGGTTGCAGATCTGCTTCAGGGCGGTGATCGCCGCGAGGATCTGGCCCTTACGCGGCTCCGCGCCCTCGGGGGGATCGTGGGCGAGGACGAGCTTGTCGAGCACCGCCTGGTACAGGCCGATCTGTTCCGTCGTCATCGCACAGTGGTCGAGCTCGTCGATCCGGTCGGGGAGCTCGGCTGCGATCGCGGGCTCGGCCTTCGTCCGCCGGAACACGAGGATGCCGTTGAGTGCGCGTAGCGCGTCCTCCGCGGCGGCATGGGTGCCTTCGCCCTCCTGGGACAGTTGCGCGACGAACTGCGGTCGTGGCCCCACCAGCCCCGGATTGATGAAGTCGAGAATCGCCCAGAGGTCGCCGAGGCCGTTCTCGATCGGCGTACCCGTGAGCGCGACGCGGGTCCCGGCGTGGATCTGGCGGAGTTGCTGCGCGGTGTCGCTCGCGGAATTCTTGATCGCCTGCGACTCGTCGAGGATCAGGTGCTCCCACTCGACGGCCGCGAGCGCTTCGACGTCGCGAACCGCCGTGCCGTAGGTGGTGATGATGACATCGGCGGCTGCCGCCTCGGCTGCGATCTCGTCGACCGACGCGCGGTTCGCACCGTGGTGGACGACGACTCGGAGCTCGGGCGCGAACCGTCCGGCTTCGGCCGCCCAGTTCCCCACCACCGCCGCGGGCGCGATCACGAGCGACGGTCCGGCGCCGACGCCCGCCAACAGGTGCGCCAACACAGTCGGCGTCTTCCCCAGTCCCATGTCGAGAGCCAGGCATCCCCCGATGCCCGCCGAATCGAGGAAGCGCAGCCACGCCAGCGCCTCCGCCTGGTAACTCCGCAATTCACCAACGAACCCTCCCGGAGGGTGGGCCGGTTCGCCCGAGAGGTTCGAAGCCGCCTCGAGCAGGTCTGCCGCCCAACCCCCACCGGCGACGGAGATCCCACCGGCGAGCGGCGACCCCTCGAGACCCAGAGCGAGGCGGAGCATGTCGGCGCCCGAGAGTCGGGTGGTTGCGGCGCGCTCCGCGAGCGCGGCCGCCGCGGCGTCGAGATCAGCGCGGTCGATCGCGACCCAGCGACCACCCGAGCGGATGAGGGGGCGCGCCTCCTTCGCCAGTCGCGCGATATCGGCGGCGCTGAGCTCGACGTCGTCGAAGAGCGCCGACCACCTCACGTCGGCGAGCTGACTCGCGCCCACCGCCGTGCTCGAGGGGGAGTCGGCGAACACACGGAGCATCGGCTTCGGGCGGTGCAACGAGAGCTCGGGGACACGGACGTCGAATCCGGCGGCCGCGAGCCGCGGCCCCAGGACCGTCATCAACTCCCACGCCTCGTCCTGACTCAGGACGGCTTGACCCCGTCGAGCGCTGCCCGGCCGCTGCAACGCTGGAAGCATCCGCTCGAGCCGCGCCATCTCGTCGTCGAGCATGCGGCGATCCGACCCCGAGTTCACGATCGCGTGCTCGATGGGCGTCAGCGCACCCTTGGGTCCCGGCGCGAACACCGCGAGCTCCCATGCGTCGCCGCGATCTGGCGGATCGAGCCGGATCACCAGCGCAGAGTGATCGCGCGTGACCGAGCGCGCCCAATCCTCCGCGCGCGTCGCGAGCTCGCCGGCGACGCGCAACGGCGCGTCGAACGCGCTGCCGTCGAGGCGCGCGAGGAACGCTTCCCGGACGTCGTTGCCGGTTCGGACGGTGGGTGGCGCCGCCGGGACTTCGATTCTCCGGGCGCTGTCACGACAGATGGCGTCGACCATTCCGGTGAGCGCCGATCGGGTGAGGGCGCGCGCGTCGACGGTCGGATCGAGCGCACCCACACTCCCCGGCATGCTCCCCGCCACCTGGTGGAGGCGTTGGAAGTCGACCAACGCCGGTGTCCACCGCACCGAGAACGAGGCCCGCGAGCTGTTCGAGGGCCCTCCGCGCCGCTTCCGTTGACGGAGCACCGGGACCATCGCGCCCTTCGCGGTGAGCTCGACGGCCCAGATCGCGACGCGACCCAGCCAGTGGACGCTCGGACCGACGCCGTCGACCTGGCCGGCCCCCGCGGCGACCAGCCACCCCAGCACCTCACCAACCGGCGCGGCGAATGCGTCGGCACTCGCCCCTCCGGCCACGGAAACCGAGCCGCGCGGCACCCACGGTGACGTCGGCGCACCCGCCGCGGCCAGCATCGCCAGCAGCTCGTCACTCTCGGCTGTGGGCGTCCGCGGCCCTGCCGCCCACGCCACCACGCGACCGGGTTCCCACGACACCTGGACCTGGACGACGCCGGGCTCGAGAGACGCTGCCGCGTTCGCCTCCGCGCCGTGGTCGTCGCCGAGCTGCTTCCCGTCGAGGCGCGCCAACGCGGTCGCCAACCGCTGATGATCCTGGCGGGCGTCCGCAAGCACCTGGTCCCGTTCCTCACCCTGGAGCGAACGGACGGCGTCGAGATGCTCCTCGGCCTCGCGGACCAGGCGGACCAGCGCCCCACGCCACGCCGCCCGGTCAGCCTCGAGGATCGCGAGCTGTTCCGGCGTTGCCTCGGCGTCCGCCTCGGCCTCCACCGAGAGGTCGAACTCCCACTGCTCGACGGCCGCGGGCGCGGACGCGCTCACAGGCTTGCCACCTCGTGGACCGGCGACGACCATCGACGGCTCTCGTCGTCACGACTCGCTTCGACCATGCTCTCCGCTCGTTTGGGGCGATTCGGGAGGGCGGCGGGTGGCCCTCGAAGAAGCACGGGCGACTGCACCCAGGGGCACGGCGCCGGACCGGACCGGCACGGTCTCGCTCGTCCCGTGCGAAACCGTGCGTCCCGAACCATCGCCTCGTACTCGGCGAGACGACCGCGTCAACAGAATAGGCGACGACGACGTACGACCGGTGACAGCCTACCGCCAGGCGAGGCGGGTCAGCTGCCGGCGGCGGCGAGGATCCGGCCCACGTTCTCCTCGGAGAAGTAGTCGGCCGGCGACATGACACCGGCATTGACCTGCGCGAACCCGTCCATCGCCGCCTGGTTGCCGTGGACGGCGCCCAGCAGCTGTTGCATCTCGGGCGGTGGGGGCGCGAGGGTGGCCAACTGGCAGGTGAACTCGAACATCGGCAGGACGTGCGCGTCCCTCGCCTCCTGGTACTCGCCCATCGCGGCATCGAACGGTTGCTCGCCACCGAGGAACGCGTCGAGTGCCGTCGCACACAGCTCGGCGTCACGGAACGCGTCGGTGATCCCCTGCGCGGTGATGAAGTCCTTGTTGTAACCGGCGTCGCCGACCAGCGCCCAGCCCGGACCGAACGGCGTGCGGAAGAAGTTCTCGACGGCCGTGCCCGAGAATCGCGCCTCGCGCTTGGCACCTCGAATCTGTTCGGCGAACGCCGGCGCCATGTCGAACATCTTCAGGTAGTTGCCCTCGACGTCGTCCTTGTTGGCCTCGTGCTCCGCGTACGGCCAACCCGCAACGACGAGCGTCAGCTCGTCGTTGGTCGGTGCCACCGCCCAACCCCGCCCGGGCCGCGAGTACACCGCGAACGCACCCTCGCTGGGCAGGCCGCTCCAATACGAGTAGTAGCCGCAGAGAATCGGCGGTCGCTCGTTGTACTGCTCGGCGTTCACGGCCTTCGCGACCAGTGAGTACCGACCGTCGGCGCCTACCACCACCTTGCCGCGTTCGGTGACGGTGGTACCGCCCTTCCCGTGTCCTCGGATTCCGACGACGCGACCCTCCTCCACCACGACGTCCTCGACGATGAACTCCTCCCGAACCTCGGCCCCGGCCGCCGACGCGGCGTCGACGAGCAACTTGTCGAGCACTGTCCGGCGCGGGCAATAGGCGACCGGCGCGTCCGCAGTTCCCGGTGCCCCCGAGAGCACGAACGGACCGAAGTCGAACGTGTACGTGTCAATCGGGGGACAACCGCTGTCGATCAGATCTTCGAGCACTCCCCATCGTTGCAGCGACGCGACACCCGGGGGATGGACCACGTGCGTCGAAAGTGTGTCGCTCGGAAACGACGCCCGGTCGACGACCAGCACTCGGTAGCCGCGACGCGCGAGCAGCATCCCCGTCGGCGAGCCCGCGCACCGCGCACCCACCACGATCACGTCGTAGCCTTCGTCGACCATGGCGGCTCCCCCCTCGCGGGACACCACAGAATCGCCTGCTTGCGCTCCTCCGGCAACCGCGAGCCTTCGTCGGCGGCTCCCAGCGGCGCTCGCACCCACCGCTTGACGGCGCGCGAAGCCCATGTGAACCTGCTCCGATGACCGAAACAAGGCCTCCACTTCCCCACGATCACCTCCCCTCGGTCCCGTCGTTCACCGCCTCGAGCAACGACGTCGCCGACGGTCAACCCCTGAGCCTCGTCCACGTGTACGACGGCTGGGGGCTCGAGGGGAACAACCAGTCGCCTCACCTCCGGTGGAGCGGGCACCCTCCTGAGACCGCGTCGTTCGCGGTCACGTGCTTCGACCCGGACGCACCGACGGGTAGCGGCTTCTGGCACTGGGTCCTGTTCGACATCCCCGCCGACGTGACGGAGCTGCCGAGGGGCGCGGGCAGCGGCGCGATGGACGGTCTCCCCAATCGCGCCATCCACGCGCGGAACGACTATTGCGTGGAGGCGTTCGGCGGAGCCGCGCCACCTCCCGGCCTGCCCCACCGCTACGTGTTCACCGTGCACGCGCTCGACGTGGACAACCTCGGGCTCGACAACTCGGCGTCGCCCGCCGTGGTGGGCTTCAATCTCACCGCGCACACGCTCGCACGCGCGAGCATCGTCCCCGTCTACCAGCGCTGACCCGGCGCCCACCCGCGCGGTTGTACCAGAACCAAAGAGTCGATGTCGGTGTTCGTCGCGTACCTCGGTCAGGTTGCAGGCATCGACTCGTTGGGCCCGACCAGCTTGAACTGCGCGCCGGTGGCGTCGACGGCGACAGCGAGACGCCCGTACGGCGTGTCCTCTGCCGACATCACGACTGATCCACCGAGGTCGACCGTCGTCGCGAGGGCGGCGTCGGTGTCGTCGGCGCCGAAGTACACCGACCAGTGGGACGGAACCCCCCCGGGCAGCATCGCCGCGGCGTCCATGACGCCCGCCAACATCGTTTCTCCTTCCATCTGCGTCGTGTACCGGAATTCGGGCGTGTCGCTCAGAACCTGGGTGTCCCACCGGAACGCGTGGCGGTAGAACGCGAGGGAGGCCTCGTAGTCGCGTGTCTGGAGCTCGAACCAATTCGGCGTGCCCGGTTCGCCGATGACGGTGAAGCCCACGTGCTCACCCGGCTGCCACACGCCCACCGCGGCGCCACCGGGATCCGTCGCGAATGCCATCGTGCCGAGCTGACCCACCGCCATGGGCTGGATGGCGATCTCCCCGCCGCTCGCGACGACGGCTTCGACCGTTTTGCTCGCGTCGTCCGAGGCCAGATAGACGGACCATGCGTCGGGCTGGGCGGAGTCGGGCTGCCTGCTCATGCAACCGGCGACCCGAGCGCCGTGCTTCGTGAAGTTGAAGTATCCGCCGAACTCCTCGGCCGGCTCTTCCGCGTGCCAGCCGAACAGGCTGCCGTAGAAATCACGGGTGCGCTCAGCGTCCGAGCTCATGAGATCGACCCAGCAGGGCGCACCGATCGGTGGCGTGTCTCGGACGGGCATGGCGACTCCCCTCGTCTGCGTGAAACGTCACACCTTCGACGGCGCGATCCGCCCGAAGTCATCGGCGTCGCCCCGAAAACGCCGAACGTGGGCAGGTCAGTCGAGCTTGGCTCGGTGCCCTGCGAGGTACGTCCGAAGGCCGCGTTCACCACTACGCATCATGCGCGCGTGATTTGCTTTGAACGCGGGGCGGGCTATGGGATCGAGCCGTCGCAGCAGAGCCTTGCGGACCACCACTTCCTGGGTGAAGTCGGCCGACGTCCCGGTCGGCGCAGACCCAACCGCCCATCGGCAAGTTCCCTCCAGGTCGCCGGTGAGCCGCGCTTCGAGGATCCGAGACCCGCGATCCGTCCGCGCTTGGGCGGTGGTGAAGTGCAGCGTGTACGGCAATACCGACCGACACGTGATCTCGAACGTCGCGTCATCGAGCGCCTGGACTGCGCGCATCTCCGCCCACCACAGCGGATAGTCGGCGACCTGCTCGAGCGCGCGGAACACGTCGTCGGGCGGTGCGACCAGCTGCCACAAATTGTGGAATCGGTACGGCGAGTCGCCCACGCCATCATCCTCGCACGGATCGACGTGGTAGACGTATCCCGTGCAGTTCGGTCTCGACCTCGCCCAGCAGCGCATGCCCTGGTCGGAGCTCGTCGAGCGGGCTCGCTTCGCCGACACGCTCGGTTTCGACGGCATCTGGGGCTTCGACCACTTCCAGCCCATGTACGGGGACGGACCAGGCGAGTGCTTCGAGGGGAACACGACCCTCGCCGCGCTCAGCGGCGTGACGGAGCGCGCTCGTCTCGGCCTGCTCGTGACGGGCATGACCTACCGGCACCCGTCGGTGTTCGCAGCCGAAGCGATCACGATCGACCACGCGTCCGGCGGTCGCCTCGAGCTGTCTTACGGGGCGGCCTGGTTCGACAAGGAGCACGCGGAGCTCGGCATCCCCTTCCCCGCGTTGAGAGATCGCATCGATGCGTTCGAAGAGGCGGTCCAGATCGTGCGGGGCCTGCTCACCACCGACAACTTCACCTTCGAGGGCCAACACTTCTCGGTGACCGACGCGACGCTCCATCCACGACCGGTCCAGCGTCCCCACCCGCCCATCTGGATCGGCGCCTCCGGGCGGCAGCGAATGCTCCCGATCGCGGCTCGCTGGGCCGACGTGTGGCACGCGTTCGGCACCATCGAGCTCCTCACCGAGAAGACCCGGTCCATCGACGAGCTGGCGCAGGCCGCGGGCCGCGACCCCGCCACCATCCGACGGGCGACATCCCTGTCGCTCGAGGGTGATCCCGACACGATCGCCCGCACCATCGACGAGTGGACGGCCGCGGGCTTCGACTACCTCGTCTGCGGGTGGCCGGCGGGCGGACGGGCGCTCGTGGAGCGCTTCGCCGACCGCCACCTCCCGTCGTGAGGCCGTCCGCTACTCGACCGCGTCGGCGATCGCGACGATGTCCGACCAGACGCTCTCTGCGCTGATCAGGCCGTCGCGGAGCTCGAACACGTGCAGGAGTCGGAACGTCACGCGACCCGACTTGCCCTCCAGCCCAAAGGCGCGTCCGTTCTCGACGCAGCGGTCGACGAAGTCGGTTAGCGTCCGCAGCGGCGCGACAGGAGGACCCGCGATGGCAAGCACCCAACCCGACGGCCCCGACGCGGGTTCACCCGCGGCGCTGCTCGCGGGAGGCAGGGCGTCCGGTACCTGGACCCTGGATTCCGCACACTCCACGATCACGTTCGCCGTCAAGCACTTCTGGGGGCTGATGACCGTGCGCGGGAGCTTCTCGCGCTTCACCGGCCGCGCGACGGTCGAGCAATCGGGCGCGATCGCTGCCGACATCACGGTCGACGCCGACTCCCTCGACACGAAGAACGCGCAACGCGACAAGCACCTTCGGTCCGACGACTTCTTCGACGTCGCCGGCCACCCGTCCGTCGCCTTCACGACGACGGAGGTGACCGTGGGCTCCGATGGCTGGATGCGCGTCGTCGGCAGTCTCGCGGCGGCGGGCCACGCCGAGCAGCTGGAACTGGACGCGCAGGTCGTCGACGCGACCGCGGAGCAGGCGACTGTCGACGCCCGGGTCGAGGTCGATCGGACGCGGTTCGGAATGACGTGGAGCCCGATGCGCATGAGCGCGGCGATTGCGACCATCGACCTGCACCTGCGTTGGAGCAAGGGTCCGGCTTAGGGGGCGCTCGCGTCAGGGCACGCGGACCGCCTCGTCGAGCTGCTCACGAAGCTCCGCGAACACGCGGGCGACTTCTGACGCGTCCCGCTCGGCTACCTACTTCTTGGCAGCTTCGTAGTAAGGGTTCGCACCGGACGCGTGGTCGGTGACGTCGAGGACTTCGGTGATCTCCGGGACGGCGTCGAGGATCGCGACCTCGATCCCCTGGCTGAGGGTGACCGACGCCATCCCGCAACCCTGGCACCCACCCGCCAGCCGCAGGTAGGCGATCGTGTCCTCCACCGCGACGAGCTCGGCGCGCCCGCCGTGGGCGGCGATCGCGGGGTTGATCTGCACCTCGAGCACTCGCATCACCGCCTGCGCGACGGGACCGGAGACGTCGCCCTGCTGGCGACTCGGGTCAGGACCGGGATCCGGCGGCAGCGGTCGGTTGGGGTTCTCCATCACCATGCCGGAACCCGCGAAGTCGAGGGTGGCGCCGTCGAGCTTGTCGACGCTCTGCGCCGGGATCGCGACGGGGAGGTCGTCGTGCTCCTGCACCACCACGTCGGCGTCGAGGTCGGCCACCGGCCGGAACTCCATCTCGTACTGATAGGCGCCGGCCTGCACACCAGTCACCTCGACCCAGAGCGCGAGCGTGTGGGGATCCGACTCCGCGCTTCGAACCTCGAGCACCTTGTCGCGGGCGAGCGGTGTGATGGTGAGGATCTGGGCCACGAAGGCCATGATAGGTCCGTGGCTCGCGTCCTCCTCCTCGTGCCCACCGCGACCTACCGAGCCCGAGACTTCACCGACGCGGCGCGTCGCCTGGGGGTCGACGTCGTCGTCGGCTCGGAGGCGGCCCAGGCGCTGGAAACCCAAATGGGAGAACGCTCGCTGGTGGTCCCCATGGACGATCCCGAGGCCGCGGTGGAGGCGATCGCGTCGCTCCACGAGCGGGCACCGGTCGACGCCGTCGTCGCGGTCGACGACCAAGGGGTACTCGTCGCGGCGGCGGCGGCAGCCGCTCTCGGGCTCCCTCACAACCCGATCGAGGCCGTCGCGGCGACTCGAGACAAGGCCGCGATGCGCCGCGCGCTCGATGCCGGCGGAGTCCCGCAGCCCGGGTGGACATGGGTGACCGATCCCACGCGCGTGCACGCGCCCGAGTTCCCGTGCGTGGTCAAGCCCACCCGGCGCTCGGGGAGCCAAGGCGTCATCCGGGCGGACGACGAAGCTGCGTTGGGCGCCGCAGTCGACCGCGTGTGGCAGATGTGTGGCGGTCCCCTCCTGGTCGAGGAGTACGTGCCCGGCGTGGAAGTCGCGGTCGAGGCCATCGTCGACCACGGACATCTCGAGGTGTTGGCGATCTTCGACAAGCCCGATCCGCTCGTCGGTCCGTACTTCGAGGAGACGATCTACGTGACGCCGTCTCGCCTGGACGACGAGACGATCGCGCGCGTCCGCCAACTCACCACCGACGCGACGCGCGCGATCGGGCTCACCGAGGGTCCGATCCACGCCGAGATCCGGGTCGACGGCAACCGGACGTGGGTCGTCGAGGTCGCGGCGCGCTCGATCGGGGGCCTCTGCGCGCGCACCCTGCGGTTCGGTGCGGGCGTCTCGCTGGAGGAGCTCGTGCTTCGCCACGCGATCGGTGCCTCCCTGGAGGGGCTGACACGCGAGCCCGCCGCCTCCGGTGTGATGATGCTGCCGATCCCCGGCGCGGGCGTGCTCGACGACGTGCGCGGGCAGGACGTAGCGCGGGCTGTACCCGGCATCACCGGGATGGAGATCACGGTGCCACGAGGTCGGCGGGTCGTGCCGCTCCCCGAGGGTGACCGCTACCTCGGATTCCTGTTCGCGCGGGGCAACACGCCCGAAGCAGTCGAATCGGCGCTGCGCCGCGCGCACGACGCGCTCGAGGTCGTGATCACTCCGTGACGAGCAACTCGGCGCCGACGAGCACGTCGTTGCCGTCGACCTCGACGTCGAAGACGCGCAGGTTCCGGATGTAGGGATTGCGGCAGGTTCCGGTCGCGAGGTCGAACGTGAGGTTGTGCAGCACGCAGGTGATCTTCCCCCACGCTGCTGCGCCCTGTTGGCGGAGCGGGATGTCGAGATGCGGGCAGTTGTCTTCCACCGCGTACGGCCGGTCGTCGACCCACACGACGAGCACCGGCGTGCCGTCGACGCGCGCGGTCATGCGTCCCTTCCGCTGGAGCTCTTCGAGGGACCCGGCCCACACGCGCACCGGGAGAGCGTAGGTGCCGTGTCGCGGGTGGCGGACGTAGAGTCCGGCCCGTGCAGGATCTCATGGGCAAGGTCGCCGTCGTGACCGGTGGGGGCAGTGGCATCGGGCGAGGCATGTGTCGGGCGTTCGCAGGTGCGGGCATGCGCCTGGTGGTCGCCGACATCGAACCCGACGCGGCGGAAGCGGTCGCCGCCGAGGCGCGCGGCCAGGGAGTCGACGCCCGAGGCTTCGCCGTCGACGTGTCGAACCTCGAATCGGTCGAAGAGCTGGCAGCTTTCGCCACGGCGACGTTCGGAAGCGTGCAGCTGCTCTGCAACAACGCCGGCGTATCACTCGGCAACCAAGTGCCGTTCGTCGAGATGCGCCCGTCCGATTGGAGCTGGATCGTCTCGGTGAACCTCACGGGGGTCGCCAATGGTCTGTTCGCGTTCTTGCCCGACATGCGCGAGCAGGAGGGTGCGAAGCACATCGTCAACACCGCGTCCCACGGCGGCGTGTCACCGGTGCCCGGGCACAGTGCCTACACCGCGACGAAGTACGGCGTCGTAGGGCTCTCGGAAACCCTCGGGATCGAGCTCGCGCAGGAGGGCTTCGTCGTCTCGGTGTTGTGCCCGGGTTCGGTGCACACCAACCTGTCCGAGGCACAGCGCAACCGTCCCCGCGACCGGCATCCGAAGGGGACCATCCCGATGCCCGCCGCGGACGGGGTGAACGTGCTCGACTGCGACGCCGTCGGTCGGCTCGTCCTCGAAGCCGTGCTTGCCGACCGCCGCTACATCTACACCCACGACTACACACGCGACGCGATCCGCGCGCGGACCGATGAACTGCTGCGCGACTGATCAGCTGCTTCGCAGGACGTTCAACGCGGAACCGGCGCGGAACCAGGCGATGTGCTCCTCCGACATGGTGTGGGTGGTCACCACCTCGTCGACGGTCCCGTCGGCGTGGTGGAGTCGTACGGTCACCGGACGGCCGGGCGCCAGCTCGGCGAGGTCGACGATGTCGACCGTGTCGTCGGCAAGCACTCGCTCGTAGTCGGCCGGGTCGGCGAAGGTCAGCGCGAGCACTCCCTGCTTCTTGAGGTTCGCCTCGTGGATCCGGGCAAAGGAACGCACGATCACGGCGCGCCCGTTCATGTATCGGGGTTCCATCGCCGCGTGCTCGCGCGAGGAGCCCTCGCCGTAGTTCTCGTCCCCGATCGCGACCCAGGCGATGGCCGACTCCTTGTACGCACGGGCAAGGTCGGGCAGCGGGACGACGGCGGCATCACGCACGTCGACACCCATGCCGGGCTTGTCGAGCGCGAACGCGTTGTTGACGCCGTTGAAGAGGTTGCCCGAGATGTTGCTCAGGTGGCCCCGGTATCGCAGCCAGGGCCCCGCCGGTGAGATGTGGTCGGTCGTGCACTTGCCGACTGCCTTCATCAGGATCCGGAGCCCGAGCAGGTCGCGGCCGTCCCACGCCGGGAACGGTTCCAGCAGCTCCAGCCGTTCGGAGCCGGGCGCCACCACCACCTCGACCGTCGATCCGTCGGCTACCGGCGCGAGGAAGCCGGACTCGCCGGGGTCGAAACCCCGTTCCGGCAGCTCGTCGGCGACCGGCGCCTCGAGGTGCACCTCCGAGCCGTCGGGCGCGGTCAGCGGCTCGTGCACGAAATCGACGTCGAGCCGACCGGTGAGCGCCATGGCCGTGACCGTCTCCGGAGACCCGATGAAGCTGAGCGTCGCCGCGTTTCCGTCGTTGCGCGCCGGGAAGTTGCGGTTGAACGACGACACGATCGTGTTCCGCTCCCCCGGCTGGATGTCGCTGCGCGACCACTGGCCGATGCAAGGACCACACGCGTTGGCGAGCACGGTCGCCCCGATCGCCTCGAGGTCTGCGAGCAGGCCATCGCGCTCGATCGTGGCACGGACCTGCTCGGACCCCGGCGTGATGAGCAACGGTGTCGCTACCTTCATGCCGTGCGCGCTCGCCTGGCGCGCGACATGCGCGGCACGCCCGATGTCCTCGTAGGAAGAATTGGTGCACGAGCCGACGAGCGCGTAGCTGATGTCGACCGGGTAGCCCTCGTCGCGCGCGGCGGCCTTCACCGCGGTGATCGGGCGGTCGAGGTCGGGGGTGTGCGGACCCACGAGGTGAGGCTCGAGATCGTCAAGGTCGATGTCGATCACCCGGTCGAAGAAGCGCTCGGGATCCTCCATCACCTCGGGATCGACGCGAAGGTGCTCGCGATGCGCGTCGGCGAGGGCTGCAAGACGCTCGCGTTCCGTCACCGCGAGGTACGCCGCCGCCTTATCGTCGTAGGGAAAGAGGGAGCAAGTAGCCCCGATCTCGGCGCCCATGTTGCAGATGGTCGCCTTGCCCGTCGCGGAGATCGACGCCGTACCCGGACCGAAGTACTCGACGATCGCGCCCGTGCCACCCTTCACCGTCAGGATCCCCGCGACTTTGAGGATCACGTCCTTCGCGGCGGCCCAGCCGGCCAGCTCCCCCCTCAGGTGCACGCCGATCACCTTGGGGACCCGGGTGTTGAACGGCCAACCCGCCATCACGTCGACGGCGTCGGCGCCGCCCACTCCGATCGCGACCATCCCGAGACCACCCGCGTTCGGGGTGTGACTGTCGGTGCCGATCATCATGCCGCCGGGAAATGCGTACTGCTCCAGCACCACCTGGTGGATGATCCCGGACCCCGGCTTCCAGAAGCCGATGCCGTACTTCGCGGACACGGTGCGGAGGAACTCGTAGACCTCCGAGTTGACGTCGAGCGCGCTGGCGAGGTCGGTCTCGGCGCCCACCCGCGCCTGGATCAGGTGGTCGCAGTGCACGGTCGTGGGCACCTGCACCTGCGGCAGCCCGGCCGTCATGAACTGGAGCAGCGCCATCTGCGCGGTGGCGTCCTGCATCGCGACGCGGTCGGGTCGGTAGTCGGCGTAGTCGACGCCGCGTCCGGCTCCGACCGTCGCCGGGTCGTCGGCGTGGGCGAAGAGCACCTTCTCGGCGAATGTCAGGGGCCGGCCGAGACGGCGCCGCGCCGTAGCCAACGCCTCCGGGTAGCGCTCGTAGGCGGCTTCGACGAGCGACAGCGGCGTGGTGGGGCCGACGGTTCCAGCCATGGGGACCTGCTCCTGCTCGGTGGGGCCGACTCGGGTGCAGTCCCGAATCTATGCCCGTCAATGGGGCTGCCACGCCTCCGGGTCGGACAGCAGCTTCTCCACCGAACGCGGCAGCGCGCCGGACACGATGTCGGCGATCGTGACGAGCTCGAGCACACCGCGCAGCGCGGCCCGCAGCGCGATCCAGACCTCGGGGAGCCGCGCGGCGGGCGCCTCGTACGCGAGCTGCTCGGGCCGCATCTCGCGTACTGCCGCCAGGGGACCTTCAGTCGCACGCATCACGTCGGCCACGGAGATCTCGTCCGCCGGTCGCGCGAGGCGCGAGCCACCCTCTGCGCCGCGCTGGGTGATGACAATCCCCGCACGGTGCAGCTCGTTCATGATGTTGTCGAGGAAGTGTCGGGGGATGTCTTGGGTCTCGGCGATGCGGTCGGCCTTGACCAGCTCGCCGTTGGCGGCCGCGAGAACGGTCACCGCCCGCACGGCGTAGTCGGCTTTGGCCGTCACCCGCACCGCGTCACCGGGCCTCTGCCGCTCATACCCGGCATTCTGACCGACACGCTCTCAGGCCGCGTCGGAACGCCGCATCCGGGCGACGGCCTCCCGGATCGCCGGCGGCTCGGGCCGCAGGGCCTTCCACACCCGGCTGATCCCGAACACGCCGAACTGCACCGGGATCTGCGCCCCCGGGAGCCACGGCAATCCGTACATCCGTCGGGCGTCCGCGGGGAGGATCGCGATCGCGGCCGTCGTGGGAATCGACCAGAAAGGCCGGAGCGCGAGATGCATCGGCGGGTACAGGACGAGACGCAGACCCTCGCGGGCGGCGGGCGTGATGCGTAGCCCGCGCACCGAAGCGAGATACTCGTGGAGCTCACCCATGCTGCGCGGCGCCAGCTCGGGAGGGAGCTCCACGAGCTCGGCGACACGCGCCATCTCCGCGACGTAGCGGTCCGCGTCGGCGTCGCTGAGGTGACCGGCGTACGTGCGGTACGCGAGGACGAAGGAGTCAACTTCCACCGCGTGGATCCATCGCAGGAGCTCCGGATCGCGTGCGGAGAACGGACGACCGGTCACGCGATCGATCCCGTGGATCCGCACGTGGACGTCGCGGACGCGCGCGGCGGCGGCTTCCGCGGTCGCCATGTCGCCGTAGGTGGTTTCCAACACGAAGGCTGTCGTGCGACCCAGACGACCCCAGGGGTCTTCTCGGAACTTGGAGAATTGGTCCACCGCTGCCATCGCGCGTGGCTCGAGGGCTTGCAGCAGGAGCGCCCGCAGCCCACCGATCAAGGCCGCCGGGTCGCCGTGGAGCCGCCACGCCACGCTGTCGGGGCCGAAGAGTCCCGCGTCGGCCCCGTTCCCGCTCTCCGCGGGCGTTCCGCTCACGCGCGATCGAGCTCCTCGATGCCGACGGTCTCCATCGTGTCACCTACCTGGGTCGCGACGGCGACGTCGATCCCCTCGACGACGTACCCGAAGAGGCTGTAGTCCTTGGTGAGCTTGCGCGTGCAGTCGTCGATGCAGACGAAGAACTGGCTGCCGTTGGTGTCGGGGCCGGCGTTGGCCATGGCCACCGCGCCGAGCACGTACTCGCCCCGCACCGGCTCGTCCGCGAACCGGTAGCCGGGGCCACCGCGCCCGCTGCCTTCGGGGCAGCCGCCCTGGATCACGAACTCCGGCACGACGCGGTGGAACGTCAACCCGTCGTAGTACCCCTGACGAGCGAGTGCCACGAAGTTGTTCACCGCGTTCGGCGCGAGGCTCGGGTCGAGATCCATCACGATGGTCCCGCGCCCGGTCGTGATCGTGGCCCGATAGATCTGGTCGTCATTGATCTCGTACGCGGGGGGCTGCGCCATGAGAATGCTCCCGTCGAGCGGCTACGGATTCGTCGAGGGCACGGTAGTCGAGGAGCTCTCGAGCGCCTTCGTGACCCGCGCGAGCAGTTCGCGCGCCCGGTCCGACCAACGTCCGTTGGGGGCCTTCACGAGGTAGAGCTGGAGGGACACCTGCGACCGCAGCAGCTCACCCCGCGCGACGCCGAGGATCGCTTGGTAGTAGTAGGTGTCCGCGTAGTCCGGATCCACCGCGATCGCCTTGGCGAAGGCCGCCGCGGCTTGCGCGAGGTACTGCTGGCGCGCATCGGCGCTGGGCAGCTGCTCGGACACGAGGTAGAGGAGTCGACCCGCCTCGGCATGCGCATCCGGTCGGCTCTGGTCGATGCGAATCGCCTCGTCCAGCTGCTTGATGGCATTGAGCAGGTCGCCGTTCTCCTCGTACGCGCGGGAGAGCTGGAGGCGAAGGTCATAGTCGTCACGGCTCGCGTTCACCTGTGCTTCGAGCGTGGAGATTCGGCGCGCCAGCCGCTCGAGAGTCGCTTGGTTCGCCTGATCCTGCGAGTTGCCCGACGAGGTGCCACCAGGAAGTCGGGCACCCAGCGCCGCGGCGAGCGCGACCCCGGCGACCAGTGCGAACACGAGCACCGCCGCGACGACCACTACCTGCCGGCGCCGTGCCCGCGGCGAGGTCGACGTCGGCCGCGTGTCGACGCCATCGCGGAGCGCGCGGATGACCGATGCCGCGCGTGCCGTGTAGTCGTCGTGCAGCGCCTGGTACGACTCGTCGTCGATCGCGCCGCTCGCGTGCTCGAGCTCGAGATCGTCGAGCGAAAGCAGGAGATGGTCGCGCTCCTCTTCGAGCTCCCGGCGGCGGGCGCCATCGGGTGCCGAGGTCGGTGACGGCGCGGGCGGGCTCACCGCATCCCTCGAGCGGCGTCATCACCGCGGGAACCCTCGACGAGTCGCTCGTCCGCCGGCGTCGCGTGGAGGCGTGGCTCGCGTCGCGCCCGGCTGACGGCGAACGCCACCCCGACGCCACCGAGGGCGAGGACCACCACCGGGAGTCCCCATACCAGGAGCCCGAGGCCGGACCCTTCCGGCTCGAGCAGAATCTCCGTGCCGAACCGGTCGATGTAGGCCTGGCGGATCTCCTCGTCGTCCTGCCCGGCAGCGATTCGGCGGCGGATGTCGGCGCGGATCGCGCGCGAGGTCGGCGCATCGCTGTCGGCAACCGAGAGACCCTGGCACTCGGGACACTTCAGCTCGACCTCGAGATCGCGGGCGCGCTGGTGTGCCGTTCGATCCCCACTCGGCCAGGCGGCAACTGTCAGCACGACGGCGACGAGCACGCCGAGCGCGATCCACGGCAGGAGTCGGCGCGCCATCACGACCGGCGCGCCGCCGCCAACATCGCGTCGAGCTCCGCGACGTTGCGAGCCGGGCCGAATTTCACGCTTACGATCTGACCGTTCGGCGACACTGCGAATGTCTCGGGCTGCCCAATGGTGCCGAAGTCGAGGGCCGCTCGCTGGTTCGGATCGAGCGCGATCGTCCAGTCGAGACCCTGATCGTCGACGAAGCGGCGCAGCTCGTCGGTGCCCACTCGCTCGTCGCGCGAGACTCCGACCATCGCGAAGTCCGAGTCACCCGAGTGGGTGGCGTGGAAGTCGCGCAGCACGGGCAGCTCCTCCTCGCACGGAGCGCACCAGGTGTTCCAGAAGTTGACGATGACCGCTTTGCCGGCGAGGGAGTCGAGGTCGAAGCGCCGTCCGTCGAGCGTCTCGAGCGTCGCGTCGGGCACCGACTGACCCAGCATCCGGGTCTGCTGTTGTTCGAGCTGGGTGTCGGAGCCGACGTTGACCGCGAGGACCACCGCGAGCACGAGGACCGCCGCGCCCACGGTGGCGGCTGCCCACCGGGCGCGGTGCCTCATACGGGCAACTCCTCACGCTCGCCCGCGTCGGTCGGCGTGGGACTGGGTACCGATGCGACCGTCGGCTCGCTCGCTCGGCGGCGGAGTCGGGGCGCGAGCGCGAGGACCGTGCCGACCGCCATGAACCCGCCGCCGATCCACAACCACACGATCATCGGGTTGATGCGCACACCCAGGGTGATCCGGCCGCGTTCGTCCGGGGCCGAGACCAGCGTGAGGTACACGTCGTCGACGACACCGGTGTGCACGGAGGGAGTGCCGATTCCCGCGGTGCTGTTCGGATAGGTGGAGACCGCCGGCGCGTACACGCCGAGGTCGCGGTCCCCCTTCTCGATGCGGACGCGGGAAGAGACCGAGGTCTTCTGCGCCGAGCGCGTCACGCTCGAACCGAGGTACGTCAGCGTGTATCCGGAGACCGACCTCGAGTCCCCCCGCTCGAGGCGCACGGTGGCGCTCGTGCCGTGCGCCGACGACGCCGCGAGCACGATGGCGATGAGCACCACGCCGAAGTGGACGACGAGGCCCCCATAGAGCCGCGGATTCGAACGCGTGGCGCGGCCGAGGGCCTGCGGCCCCGACTCCCCCAGTGCCCGGCGGCGGCCCTGCACGCCCAGGACGAACTGGCGGACGATGCCGGCAACCGCGAACGCGCCGAGCCCGTAGGCGAGAACCTCGTCGACGCGCCGGGCACCGGCGAGCACCGCCACGAGCATCGTGAGGCCGCCGATCCATGCGGGCACGAGCAACCGCGACCGGACGACCTCGCCGCTCGAGGCCCGCCAGGGGAGGGCGGGCGCGGCCGCCATCAGGAAGAGCAACGCAAGCCCGATCGGCGTCGCCATCCGATCGAAGTACGGACCCCCGACTGACAAGCGGTCGCCGTTGACCGCTTCCGCGATCAGCGGGAACACCGTCCCGAGGAGCACGACGAACGCGAGACCCACGAACAGGAGGTTGTTGGCGAGGAACGCGGACTCCCGCGAAACCACGCCGTCGATGTGGCCCGGCGAGCGCAGGTCGTCGCCCCGCCAGGCAATCAGCCCGATGCCCGTCGCGACGACCAGCCCGAGGAACGCCAGGAGCCACGGGCCGATGTCGGACTGGGTGAACGCGTGGACGGAGTCGATGACTCCCGAACGGGTCAGGAACGTGCCGAGGATCGTCAACGAGAACGTCGCCAACACGAGCGAGAGGTTCCACACGCGCAGCATCCCGCGCCGCTCCTGGATGATCACGGAGTGGATGAAGGCCGTTCCCGTCAGCCATGGGAGCAGGGACGCGTTCTCCACCGGATCCCACGCCCAGAACCCGCCCCAGCCCAACACCTCGTAGCTCCACCACGCACCGAGGATGATGCCGACCGTGAGGAAGCCCCAGGCGACGAGCGTGGCCCGACGCGTGTCGGCGAGCCAACCCTCGCCGAAGCGACCGGTGACGAGCGCGCCGATCGCGAACATGAACGGCAGGGTGAATCCCACGTAGCCGAGGTACAGCATCGGCGGGTGGAAGGCCATGAGCACGTGGTTCTGAAGGAGCGGATTGGGGCCTCGGCCATCGAGTGGCACGCGGGTCAGCTCGGTGAAGGGGTTGGCGGGCCCGAGCATGAGCGCGAAGAAGAACAGCGCGACCACCAGACCGGTGGCGGTCGCCACGATGACGATCGGGTCGTGCGCGCGCCGCCGGAACTTGAGGGCCGCGAAGGTGATGTATCCCCCGAGGATGACGGACCACAAGAGGATCGAGCCCTCCAGCGCCGCCCACAACGCGGTGATCGTGAACAGGGTCGGGGTTCCGCGCGCGCTGTTCTCGGCGACGTAGCGCAACGAGAAGTCGCGATCGAGGAGCGCCCATTCCATCACGGCCGCGGCGGCGATCGACGCCGCAAAGACGACGAACACGCACCGACGTCCGATTCTGAGGAGCTTCGGGTCCGCGAGTCGCCAACCCGCGATGAGCGCGCAGATCCCGATGGTCGACGCCCCGGCGCCGACGGCCAGCGCGCCGTATCCGAGCGCGGCCTTCATCCCCCGACTGCCTGCTGAGGTGACGAATCGACCTTGGGAGGCTTGTACTCCGCGCCGTGGCGGATCAGGATTCGATCGGACTCGAACGGAGCGTGACGGCGGCTCGACGCCCACGCGCCCTCGCACACGACCGGTGTGCCGCCCTTGAACAGGTCTGGGGGATCACCGGCGTGCTCGACCGTCACGGTGCTCTTGCCGTCCGTGACGCGGAAGCGCACCCCGCGCCGCGTCTCGACGACCGACCGATCGACGACCGCTCCCATGAGGCGGAAGCGCTTCGTCCCTTCGCCGCGGCGGTCGTGCACCGCCTCGCTCACGGTCTTGAAGTACCGCACGTTCTCGGAGAGCACCACGGCGAGCACGACGATCGCGACAACTGCCGCCACGCACCCAGCGATCGCGACGACATAGCGCGCCCGACGGCGCGGTGGCACGTCGCTCACTCGCGCTCGCTCTCCACCGCGGTCCGCTCGGCGGCGCGGAGGCGCCGCCTGATCCAGAGCCAGTATCCGACGAGCACGACGGCGGTGAGCACCCACCCCGCGATGACGTATCCGGCAGAGGTCATCGCGACGCTCCCGCCCCCATCGGAACGTCAGCGGGAGCGCCGGTTCCCGACGCGGACGCAGTGCGCTCGCGGATCGCGGCCTGCACCTCCCGCTCCTCGCGCCCTTCGTCGAGCGCCAGCAAGCGGTACCGACGGTCGAGCAGGTACGCGTAGACCAGCGTGAAGGCGAAGACCCCGAACCAGAGCGTGAACGCCATGACTCCGTGGATCTTGGCGCTCAGCTCCCGATTGAACACCGTGCCGCCCTGGTGGAGCGTCCGCCACCACTCGACCGAGAAGTGCACGATCGGGACGTCCACGAAGGCGATGAGCGCGGCGATCGCACAGCGTTTGGCACGCGTGTCCGGGGCCGCGGGCACCTGGCGGAGCGCGAGGTATCCGAGGTAGAGGAAGAAGAGCACGGCGGTCGTCACGAGTCGGGCGTCCCAGGCCCACCACACTCCCCACACGGGCCGGCCCCACAACGACCCGATCACGAGCGTGAGAGCGGTGAACATCACCCCGAGCTCTGCCGACGCTCCGGCGACTCGATCCCAGACCGGCGAACGGGTCCGCCGCCACAACCACAGCGCGGACGCGATCGACGTGACCCCGTACGCGAGGTACACGATCCAGGCGGCCGGCACGTGCAGGTACATGAGACGCTGCGCATCCCCCTGGACCTCGTCCGGAGGGGCCCCCCACAGCCCGAACAGGGCCAAGACCACGAGCGACGCCAACGCGAGCCAGCCGACCACTCGCCGCACCGAGGGCTTCAACAGCGTCATGCTTCCTCCAGCAGCGGCCCGAATGCGAGCATGCCGATGGTCGTGAACAGGACCGCGAACACGGCGAGCAGCGCAACCCACGGCCAGGCGTCCGACGGTACGCCGTCGATCGCCGATTCCCAGGCTCGGGTGGCGCCGAGGAGCACGGGTGCGACGATCGGCAACAGCAGCACCGGCACGAGGGTCTCGCGTACCCGCACGCCTGCCGCGAGCACGCCGTAGAGGGTACCGGCGGACGCCACGCCGACGGTCGCGGCCAGCGTCGCGAGCAGGAGCGGCACCAAGGAGGCGAGCTGGACGCCGTAGACGAGCACGACGGTCGTCGCGAGCACGACCTCGAGCGCGAGCAGCTCGACGGCCACGGCGGCGGCTTTGCCCAGGAACAGCGCCGCGCCATCCAGCCCCGAGAGCCGCAAACCGTCCCGAGCGCCGTTGTCGGCTTCGATGCCGAACGACCTCGACACCGCGAGCAGCGCGGCAAGCAGCACAGTCACCCAGAACAGGCCCGGCGCGACCCGACGGAGAATGCCCCGATCGGGATCGAGCGCGAAGGCGAACAGCAGGAGCACGATGAGGCCGAACGGCACGACCTGCTGCGCGGTGACTCGGGAGCGGGCCTCGATGCGGAGGTCCTTCCCCGCGACGAGCCGGACCTCCCTCCAGAGGCTCACGGCTCTCCCGTCCGCGTCGCTCCGCTTCCGACCGGCTCGGGGGCAGGTGAACTCGACGACGGGGCAGCCGGGAGACGCCCGTCGGCCTGACCGCCCGTCAACACGACCTCCCGGCCGGCAAGCGCCCGCGCGTGCTCCAGCTCGTGCGACGCGAGGAGAACCGTTCGCCCCTCGCGCGGCGCGGTAGCCAGTACGTCGTCCAGCACGGCACGACCTTCACCGTCGAGCCCGGCGTGGGGCTCGTCGAGCAGCAGCAACGCTGGTTCGCGCGCCAACGCGACTGCGAGCGCGAGCCGCCGTCGCTGCCCCGCGGAGAGCCTGCGGTGCGCGACGTGGGCCTGGCGCCCGAGACCCAGTCGCTCGAGCGCGGCGTCTGCCTGCGCGATGTCGCCGCCGGCGGCCCGGGCCGCGAAACGGAGGTTCTCGCTCACGGTGAGATCGTCGTAGCAGAAGGTCTCGTGGCCGACGAGCGCCAAGTCGCGACGCGCGCTCCTGCGATCCCGAGCGAGATCGTGACCCAAGACCGCCGCTTCTCCCGAATAGAGGGGCACGAGCCCCGCCACGAGCCGGAGCAACGTGGTCTTGCCCGCGCCGTTCGCACCCGACAGGAGCACTACCTCGCCCGACACCGCGTCGAGATCGACACCGGCGACGGCAGGAAACCGGCCCAGCAGGCATACGGCGGAGCGGAGACGGACGACGGTGGGCACACTCGCCTCCGAGCGGTCGATCCCGAGAGTGTACGAACGCCCCGGGGAGGCGGTCGAACCGGCCTGACTGCGGGTCCCGTACCTCGGCAGCGTCGCTGCGCCGTTAGCCTCACCCCGTGCGGAGGGTGATCGCCGGGACCGGCCGCGTGCTGATCACGGCCGGGATCCTCCTCCTGCTCTTCGTCGCGTACCAACTCTGGGGCACCGGCATCTACCAGGCGCGGGCCCAAAATGACCTCCGCGGGGAGTTCCGCCGAGCGGTGGTCGACACGCCGACGGTCTCCTCGTCCCGGCCCGGCCCGTCGTCCACCGCCGCGGGCCCGACGCCCGGCGTCACGACGACGACGCAGCCACCGACACCGACGACACTCGCTCCGTTCGTACCCCCACGCGAGGGCGAAGCCGTCGCGCTGATCCGTATCCCCGCGATCGGCGTGTCCCAGGTCGTCGTCGAGGGCGTCGACGTCGCCGACCTGCGCAAGGGTCCGGGCCGCTATCCGACGACATCTCTCCCCGGTCAGGCGGGCAACGCCGCCATCGCCGGACACCGCACGACGTACGGCGCGCCCTTCTCCAACCTCGACCAGCTCACACCTGGCGACGAGATCATCGTGCAGACTGCACAGGGGACGTTCCGCTACGAGGTCGACGCGCGCGGCCCGTTCGTCGTGGACCCGGACGACGTGAGCGTGCTCGACTCGGTGCCCGATCTCGCGCGACCGGGCACCCAGCGGGCGACACTCACGCTCACGACCTGCCACCCCAAGTACTCCGCATCCCAACGGCTCGTCGTGCGCGCCGATCTCGTGCTGCAGCCGGACGAGGAGCCGCTTCCCCCGAGTCCGCACACGCACGGCCGCCGTCCGACGACCGTCGGGGGCTTGGGGGGCCACGAGTCCTCGCGGACCCCGACCGTCATCTGGGGTCTCGTCGTCGCGGCGGTCGGCGCCCTCTGGTGGTACCTGTTCCACCGCTTCCGCCACTGGTACGTGTGGTTCGCCGGCGCGGTCCCTTTCCTCGCGGTGCTCTTCTTCTTCTACGTGTATCTCGAGCGGTTGTTGCCGTCGAGCTACTGAGGCTCACGACTCGTCGATCAGCGCGACGACTTCCCCTTCTACGACGAGCCCTCCGACGTCGAGGTAGAGCTCGCGGACCACACCCGGTACGTCGGTGCGGAGCGGCACGCGTGTCCCGCCGTTGTCGAGCAGCGCGATTGGATCCTCCTCCGCGACCAGTTGGCCCTCGTCGACGACGAGCTCGACCACTGTTCCCGCCGCACCGGCCAGCAGCTCGTACACGATCAACCGCCCTCCTTCGCCTCGGCGCCCGCCTCGACTCGCTACGGTACCGGCGTGGTGCTGTTCGTGGGCACGGTCGTCCTCGTGGTCGCCGTCATGTTGCTCACAAACGGGAGTTGGCGCCGTCTCGGTGAGATCCACCTCCGCTCGCTGTGGCTCCTCTTCGTCGCGCTCGGAGTCCAGCTGGTGCTCGAATTCGTTGACTTCAGTCCTGATCGCATCGACGACGTCGGCCTCGGGCTCCTGCTGGCGTCGTACGCGCTGATCTTCGCGTTCTGCGGTCGCAACCTGCGGTTCCGATCGATGACGCTCATCATGGTCGGCGTTGCGGCCAACGTCTTGGTGATCGCGCTCAACGGGGGCATGCCGACCAAGCCGGACATCGTGGAGCGCGGCGGCCGCGACGTCGAGGTCCCCATCGAGCGCACGGTGAAACACAAGCCCGAGGAACCGGACGACCAGCTTCGCTTCCTCGCCGACATCTTCACGGTGCCGCCCTTCGACAACCAACAGTTCTCGGTCGGCGACGTGCTCATCGGGATCGGGATCGCAGGCGTCTGCTACGAGGCCAGTCGTCCGACGCGGGCGATGCGTCGCGAGCGTCGGGCTCGGCGGATGGCCCGGTCCGCGATCTCGACGACGCCCTAGTGCTCGAGGTCGGACTCGAGCAATCCGCGACGGTCGAGCACGACCTCGAGGGCACCGAGCACCTTCTGGTCGTACAGATAGCCGGGGCCCGAGTAGAGCGCCTCGATCGCAGCGCTCGAACGCTCCGCTCGCCCGCCGGCGAGCTCGTCGAACGCGCTGCACACCTTCAGGATCTGACCGGCCAGCGAGGCCGGCCGTGCACCCAGGTGCTCGCGATACGGAACTGCACCCGCGGCGACGATGTCGCCGGCGGGTGAGAGCAGCGCGGTCGAGCGCAGGATCGCCGCGCCGGACTCCGCGACCGCGACCGGCTCGGGCCACCGACCTTCCTCAGGCTCGTCGAGACAGACCTGGCCCAAGTGGTGGAGCAGCGCCGCCGTCTCGAGGTGGGCGAGATCCGACCGTGAGAACCCGAGCTCCGTGCCGATCGCAACGCTGACGTCGGCCACCCGTTCGGCATGCCCGTCGGTCACGAGACCACCGAGCTCGGGTGCCGCGCCGAGGGCACGGATCGTCTGATCGTAGGTGCGTCGGATCTCGTCGAGGTGCTCGTAGGAGTACCACGCCGCGAGCAGCGGGATTGTGAACACGGCGGGTCCCCACAGGCCCATGCCGCCGACGCCCGCGAGGCCCTGGTCGCTGATCGCCATCAGCACGGCACTCGTCACGAGCGCGAAGTCCGCGGAGCGGCCATGGCCGGAGAGCTCCAGCTTCCGCTCGCGGACCATGCGCGCGACCTCGCACACCGCGACCGGCACGATCGCGGTGACGACGAGGATCGTGATGACGCCCGCCCGGTCGCGCGGGTAGTCGAGTGCCTGGTCCAGTCCCCGGTACACGAGCACCGTGGCCACACCGGCCAGCAACCGCTCGGCGAAGAGCATGATCCTCGCTTCGGCTGCGCTCGGCTCCGTGCGGACCAGAAACGTGGCGAGGAGAGCGACGACGAGCACGACGATCGCGTCGTCAACTGACGCCGCCCGTGCGAGGACGACCATGTACGCCAGTGAGATCGGCAGCGGGGCACGCAGCGGCGGCCGCAACTCGATGAGCTCTCCCGCCGCGATCGCGCCACCCAGCAGTGCGAGCGCCGTCCACGGGCCGCCCGGGTCGGCGAGCTCGAGACCCGCCGCGACCAAGCCGCCTCCCGCCAGGAGGACGCCCAGCCGTGCCCAGCGGTTCATGTCCCGACCGCTCGCTGTTCGGGCAGGAGGTGCCCGAGGCCGGCGGAACCGGTGCCCGCCTCCGGGGGCGCCACCTCCCACTCGTGCTCCTCGGACTCGAAACCCGCCCCGTGCTGCTCGCCACGCTTCTCGATCGCCGCGATGAGCGCGTGCGCACACTCGGCGTTGAATTGGGTGCCGGCTCCGTCGCGGAGCTCGCCGAAGGCCACGTCCTGTGCCAGTGCGCGGCGATACGAGCGCGTCGACGTCATCGCGTCGAAGGCATCGGCGACGTGGATGATGGCGGGCTCGATGAGGCCCGAGCCATCGACCGCCGCGGTGGCCGCCTCGGTGGTGGTGTCACCGGCGACCGGCGCGAGGAAGTCGATGCGCCGCAGCAGTTCCACCGAGACAGGCTCGTGACGTCGCACACGCTCGAATTCGGCTTCGGTGAGACGACCGGGCTTGTTGAGGAGTTGGTTCGGCACAATCAGCTTGCCGATGTCGTGCATGAGGGCCGCGTACCGCAAACGCTCCATGCGGCGCGGCCCGAACCCGAGCTCCGATCCGATGTACTCCGCGAACTGCGCCACCCGCTGCGCGTGACCCGCGGTGTAACGGTCCTTCGCCTCGAGCGCCAGGATCAAGGTCTCGATCGTCTGCTCCTGTGCATCCCGCAATTCCAGGTAGCTCGCGAACGACCGGCGAGCGATGAGGATCGGAACAACCAAGAGTGGGATTACGGCGGCTCCAAGCTCCAAGTAAGCCCAACCGACACCCAAACCCAACATTGCGAACGGGAATGCGCTGACGTTGAACGCGCCAACCTCGCGGAGCGCCACGAGATACCGCTCGCCGGCTCGCGATTGACACCGGCACTGTTACCAAGGTGGCGTTCACCGTCAGATAGACAGCCGCGCCCAGTGCAGTGGCACATAGCGCTGCGAACGGCTGACGAGAGACGTTACTTCCAGCCACCAGCCAGAATGCAGCTGTCGCGGCCATCATCGAAACAACTTCCGACGAGACGTTGAAGGCAATCTTCTCGGCGGCACGTTGACGAAGGTGGACATAGTCGAACGCACCACAGCACGCGCCGACAATCAGGGGTCCGATGAACCAATCGTGCGACCTGAAGACAACCAACGAAGCGACCAGGATCATTACGTTGCCGCTCAATCCGGTCTCAGGTCGCGCGATCACCTCCAAGTTCGTAGCCAGCGATTGCCAGAAGGGCAAGCACGCCCAACGCGACCCCGACATCGCCCTGGGGAGTTTCTTGCATCACAAGAACCACGAGCACGCCACCAATAGCAAGCGCGCACGTCGCAAGAACAGCGAGGTGAATCCTCATAGCGGAGGTGAGATGGTGTTTCATCGAAAACGCCTAAAGGTGGAGATGGCAGGGCCCTGGCCATACGAGAGTTGAGAGTTAGCGCCACTTGACAGCGCCGCCAGCTAGCAGCATTGCGACCAATGCTGACGCGCCGGCCGCGACACGGAACATGACCTTCTTCACGAGACCCCCTGAAACCTTCGAAGTGCCGTGGGGACATCGCTGTACGCCCCAGGGACGAATCGCTTCGCTTCAGGTACTCGTTGAATTCCTCAGGCCAAGGCCCTGCCGTCTCCACCCGGAAACGGCTCCCCATCTCCTTCCAAGCCGTCGTGGCCGGACGATATCCCCGCGGCCACTCCCATTCCCAGCGAACGGAGCAATAGTCTCGCCCGGAATCAGGTCGTAACGCAAGCCCCAGCAGTAACACGAACAACGCAGGCCCCCACGGAGCGTGGTCATTCCGCCGTATGCTGTGCAGGGCGGGT
Organism: uncultured Actinomycetes bacterium; assembly: GCA_963775795.1. GTDB lineage: Bacteria > Actinomycetota > Acidimicrobiia > IMCC26256 > DASPTH01 > CAVZKC01. The sequence continues at coordinate 434,019 of CAVZKC010000004.1, forward strand.
CCGGAGGATACGGGCAGAACAACGGGGTCAGCATGCCGAGCGAGTGGATTCCCGACGACGGGTCGGGTGCGGAAACCCCCGCCGAAGCGGGTGTGGTGGGGGAAGAGGACCGGGGCGCCGAGCTCCGCGAGCTGGAGGACGAGCTGTGCCGCCTCACCGGCGTGTTGGCGGTGCGCGTCGTGGGCGACCGCATCGGCCGGCCGGTCGAGGTGCACGTGCTCGCCGACCAGAGCAAGCCGCCGAAGCAGACCGTTCGAGACGTGCGGTCGGTCGCGCAGACGATGTTCGGGCTCGAGCTGGATCATCGCATTGTGTCGGTCGCCCAGCTCGACGGCTCCGAGACCACGCCGGCGGCAGAGCCCGAGCCCACCCGAGCCGACACTCGCGCCCGGGTCGCCCGCGTCCAGGTCGAGGCACAGGGCCTGCGCGCGCAGGCTCGGGTCGTGCTGGTCGCAGGAGAGGACGAGCGGACCGGCTTCGCCGAGAGTTCGGTGGCGTCCGCCGCCCGCGCCCATCTCGTCGCTTCCGCCACGCTCGATGCAGTGCGCCAGATCGACCGGTCGGCGGACTCCGTCCACATCTCGAGTGCCGACGTCTCCCGTGCCGGTGCGGCACGTGTCGCCGTGGTCACCGTCGTCTACGTCGAGCCCCCGATGGAGCTCGTCGTCTCCGGGTCGGCGGTCGTGCGGGGCGATCGCGACGACGCCATCGCGCGCGCGCTCCTCGACGCCACCAATCGTCGCTTGCACCCGACGGAGCCGCGGCACGCGGCGCGCTGACCACTTCCGCGGGGGCTGATTCGTCCGACCGTGCGAGCCGCGCGAATCTGCCCGGGCCATGATGCCCGTCGCGATCCAACTCTCGTACCGACTCGGAGGACTCGACGGCGTCGCGGTCGAAGCGCGGAAGTGGGAGCAGGCGCTGGCTGAGCTCGGGTTCGGGGTGCGCCGAGTGGCGGGCGAGCTCGTCGACGGGCTCCGGCCGGGCGACGCCTCGCTGCCGTTTCTCGCGATCGACCCGGTCGACGGAAGTCGGCCCTCGCCCGACGAGCTCGAGGCCGCGCTCGAAGGAGCGGATCTGGTCATCGTCGAGAACCTCTGCTCACTGCCGCTCAACCCCGACGCGTCCGCACTCGCGGCCGACGTGCTCTCCCGTCACCGCGGTCCCGTCCTGTTCCACCACCACGACCTCCCGTGGCAACGTCCGGGCCTGTACACCCCTCCCGGGATTCCGCCGAGGCGCGCACAATCCGTACACGTCACCATCAACGACCATTCGCGGGAGCAACTGGAGAACCGGGGGTTCCCGGCCGTCACCGTACGGAATGCCTTCGATCTCGAGCCCCGGCGCGGAGACCGCCACGCCACGCGCGAGGCGTGCGGGTTCGACGCCGGCGATGTGGTCCTGCTGCAGCCCACCCGGGCGATTCCCAGGAAGAACGTTCCCGCGGCGGTCGCGTTCGCGAACCGGGTGGCCGAGCTGCTGCCCCAGCGCGTCGTTCGCTTCTGGATCACCGGACCCGCCGAGGACCGCTACGACGACGCCTTCAGCCTCGCGCTCGCACAGGCGCGGGTGCCCGTCCGTGTCGGTCGAGCTCCGACCGTCGCGGACGCATACGCCGCGTGCGACCTCGTGGTGTACCCGTCCACCTGGGAGGGCTTCGGGAACCCGGTGGTCGAGTCGATCGCCCACCGTCGGCCGATCGTCGTGGGGAGTTACCCGGTGCTCGACGAGCTCCGGGCATTCGGCGTCGAGCTCTTGTCGATCGACGACCCGGCGGGAGCGATTCGACACGTGCGGGAACGCGATGTCGAGATGCTCGAGCGCAACGTCGAGCGCGTCCGACCACACTGCTCGGTGGAGCAATTGCCCGAACGCCTCGCCGCGGTTCTCGACCGGTTCGAGGTGTCGCTATGAGCGATTCCGTCACGGCACGACGCGCACGCATCGCTCGCTGGGTCGCGATCGGAAAGCGGACCGGCTATCTGCTGCTCGGCGCCGCGGTCGTGCTGTTCGTGATCGCAGCCGTGACGGATTTCCCGGCTGGGGTGGTGACCGCGACGCTGGTCGCCCTCATCGCGGCGTGTGTCGTGCTGCCCGTCCCCATCGTCCTGGGATACGGGCTGCGTGCTGCCGAACGCGACGAGCGCCGCGGCGGTGGTGGCCGACCCCATCCCCATTGAACGACCCTCATCGCACGGAAGTACCCTGCGCGAAGCAGAGGACGGGACGAGCAAGCGTCCGAGGGAGCGAGCGATGAAGTACCGGCGGATCGGACGCAGCGACCTCGAGGTGTCAGAGGTCGGATTCGGTACCTGGACCCTGGCGAGCGACTGGTGGGGACGGGTCGACGACAAAGAGGGCATGCTCCACGCCGCACTCGACTCCGGGATCAACTTCTTCGACACCGCGCCCGTGTACGGGAAGGACGGCGTGGGCGAGTCGCTCCTCGCTGACGTGCTCCGCTCGCACCGAGACGACATCGTCCTCACGACGAAGTGCGGATACGACATCGACGCGCCGCGCACCCATCCCGGCCAATCGGAGCGACCGCACGACTGGCGTCCCGAAGCGGTGCGATCGCAGCTCGAGGCGTCGCTGCGGCGTCTCGGAACCGACTACATCGACCTGTACCAGCTGCACAACACCACGATCGACCCCATTCGCGACGACCAGCTGTGGGAAGCGCTCGAGCGGTTCCGCGCCGAGGGCAAGATCCGCGAGCTCGGCGTGGCGCTCGGCCCGGCGATCGGCTGGGTCGACGAGGGCCTCGAGGCGTTGCGCGAGCGCCCGATCGCTTCACTGCAAACCGTGTTCAACGTGTTGGAGCAGGAACCCGGACTCACCTTCGCGGCCGAGCCGAGCGTGGCGGACGGAAACGTCGCCTTGATCGCGCGCGTCCCGCACGCATCCGACACGCTGTCCGGCAAGGTCACCCGCGAGACGCAGTTCCCCGCCGACGACCACCGTTCCCACCGTAACCGCGAGAACATGCTCGACAACTTCGACAAGGCGGACACGATCACGTTCCTGTGGGAGGGGACCGGCCGCACGATGGGTCAGGCGGCGATCGCCGGCATTCTCGCCAATCCCGCCTTCGCCACCGTCCTCCCCACCTGCGTCGACGAGGACGAGGTCCGTGAGTACGCCGCCGCCTCGGAGCTCCCGCTCTCGCCGGACGAGCGCGAACGACTCGACGTCGGCTGGCGCGACAACTTCGGTGTCGTCAATCGCTACGAGATGCCGATGAAGTCGAGCCTTCCGGGATGACGGCGACCGGACGCGGCACGACGACCCGGCTCCCGTCGAGCGAGCGGCGTCGGCAGCTCCTCGACGTCGCGTGCGACGCGTTCGCCGAGCGGGGCTTCCACGGGACGGTCATGGACGACCTTGCGCTGGCCGCCGGCATCACGAAGCCAGTTTTCTATCAGCACTTCCCGTCCAAGCGCGCGCTCTTCGTCGCCGTGCTCGAGGACGTCGGGAATCGCCTCCTCGTCGTCCTCCGCGACGCCACCAGCACCGCGCACACCGGCCGGGCACGCGTCGAAGCGGGCTTCACCGCCTACTTCACGTTCGTGGCAAACAACCGTGGCGCATTCCGGTTGCTCTTCGGGGCGTCCGCGCGCAACGACCCCGAGTTCGCGGACGTGGTCGACCACGTCCTCAACGATGCTGCCGCCGCCGTCAGCTCGCTCATCCAGATCCCCGGCGCGCCCGAGCACCGGATGGTGCTCGCGCACGCCGTCGTCGGGATGGCGGAGGCGATCAGCCGCCACGCGCTCACCGATCCCGACGGCGAGTACGACCCCGAGCTGCTCGCGCAATGGGTGGCCGAGCTGGCCTGGTTCGGGCTCCGCGGGGTCCGCGGTCCCGACTGACTTCGGCACGAAACCTCAGACGCGCGCCGCGGCGTCTCCGTGGCGCGCGACCGGTGCGAGCCGCCAGTCCAGCTCCCCCGCCGCCGGATTCGAGATATCGGTGCGCAAGTCGATGACGGCGGGCATCCGCCGGAGCAGACCGAGGCGACGCCCAGCCACCGCCGCGGCCGCGACCATCGCCACCATCGCACCCGTAACGACCACGAATCGTGCGTCCGCCCCCAGTCTCCCCTGGAGGTACAAGAGCGCGGTGAGGTTGGCGAGCAGGTGGACGAGAACGCCGGGGACGAGCGAGCCCGTACGCAGGGCGACATAGCCCAGCACCACCCCGAGGCTGAGGAACGGCGCCACCGTCGTGACGTCGCCCATCTGCGCGACGTGACCGGGGAGGAAGCTGAACACGACGCCGGCCGCCACGAGCGCGCCGACGCCCGGCCCGACACCCCACCGAGACGTGTCGTGCCAGTCCCGCCCCGACAGCCGGGCGAACAACGAGCCGAACACGATGATCGCGGCGAGCCGGAACACCAGCTCTTCGCCGACGACACCGAGCACGAGCCCGCTGATCCCGAACGGAACGTACAGCAGACGCTCGTACGCCAGCGAAGCGATCGCGACCATCCCCCCGACCACGATCACGAACTCCCCCCACGCCTGCAACGACCGCCGGCACAGCCCGACCCGAGCCGGGCCGACGAGCGCCGCGAGCACGACGCCGAGCGGGAGCGCGGGCGACATCACGAGCCCCCCGACGGTCCAGCGAGGATGCCCCCACCACGCCGTGACCACGTCGAGCACGACCGCGGTCACCGCTACGGCGAGGATCACCGGCGTCACCGGCCAGCTCGCCCAGCTGATCCACCGCCAGGCCCAGCCCGAGGCCGCCTCGGTGGTCTCATCGGCGGTCGGCGCCGGGGGCGTGAGGCGACGAGCTCGGAGTCCCGTGCGCCCGCTGCCCATCGTCCGCCTCCCCACTCGTCCCAACTCGTGTGCGAACCGCAGTCTTACCCGCGAACACGCTCCGTGTCAGGCCAGACGAGCAAAGTTCCCACAAAGTTGTTGCCAATCAAGGGTTTGGGGCAGGCCTGCCCACTCAGCGTGATAGGTAGTTCGGCGGCTACGTTGCGCGGACGTGGAAAGGGCCCCTCTCGTTCCCGCCGCGACGGCCGTCCTCCTGCGCGACCAGGACGCGGACGTCGAGACCCTCCTGCTCCGCCGCAGCGCCGACCTCGCGTTCGCCGGGGGGAGGTGGGTCTTTCCCGGAGGGCGGGTGGATCCCGCGGACTCGGGCGACCACGCCGACAGCGACGTCGACACCGAGCTTGGAGCCGCGCGGCGAGCGGCCGTGCGCGAGATCTGGGAGGAGGCGGGCCTCGAGCTCACTCCGGGCGAGCTCGTCCCGTCGGGCCGTGGACCCTCGAGCACACACCCTGACGCGTAGTCTGCCGCGCTGATCCTCGACCGCCGGCCGGCGGTCGTCGCGCCCCCGCCCGAGGTTGCCGTGTCACGATCGCGCTCACTGCTCAGCCGTGGCCTCAACGGTCCCGACCTGAGGTGGGCTCGACGGCTCGTCGTGGTGCTCACGCTGCTCGGGGTGCTCGCCGTCGCGTGCGACGGCGGAGGCGGGGGGAACGACGCCTCGAACACGACCGGGACTGACGCCACCACCACCGGCCCGTCGACTACCGCGGCCGCGAAGATCGCGACCATTCCCGGCATGCCCGGGGTGCCCGATCCGAACGACCTCTACAGCGAGACCACGTCCGGCAAGCTCAGTCCCGCGGTCGAAGGCGCGCGGACGCTCGTGTACGTCCCGAACCGCGGCGCCGACACGGTCTCGGTGATCGACCCCGCGACGATGCAGGTGATCGACACCTTCGGCGTCGGCGTCGACCCTCAACACGTGGTGCCGAGCTGGGACCTGGAGACGCTCTGGGTGACCAACACCGCCGAGGGACGCACCGACGGGTCGCTCACGCCAATCGACCCCACGACGGGCAAGCCGGGGCCCGCCGTACCGGTGGACGATCCGTACAACATGTACTTCACACCCGACGGGAAGTCGGCGATCGTCGTGGCCGAGGCCCGAAAGCGCCTCGACTTCCGCGACCCCCACACGATGGCACTCCAGTACTCGATCGACGTACCGGACTGCGCGGGCGTGAACCACGCCGACTTCACGATCGACGGCCGCTACGCGATCTTCACCTGCGAGTTCGAGGGCAGCCTCGTCAAGATCGACATCCTGAACCGCAAGGTGGTGACCTACCTGCGCCTGAGCGGGGGTGGAATGCCCCAGGACATCAGGAGCTCGCCCAACGGCAAGGTCTTCTACGTCGCCGAGATGATGCGCGGCGGGGTGTACACGATCGACCCCGGCACCTTCACCGAGCTCGGGTTCCTCCAGCTCGGCGTCGGCACGCACGGCCTCTACCCGAGCCGCGACGGCACCAAGCTCTACGTCGCGAACCGCGGCAGCGACCACATCGGCGGCGCGCCGGACGGCCCTGGCAGCGTCTCGGTGATCGACTTCGCCACCGGGAAGGTGGTCGCGAACTGGCCGGTGCCGGAGGGCGGGAGCCCCGACATGGGCAATGTCAGCGTTGACGGCTCCAAGCTGTGGCTCGCGGGGCGATACGACAACGAGGTCTACGCCTTCGACACGACAAGTGGTGCCGTCACGAAGATCCCGGTCGGGACCGAGCCACACGGTCTCGCGGTGTGGCCCCAGCCCGGCCGGTACTCGCTCGGGCACACCGGCAACATGCGCTAGCTCCGCCCGGGACCGCCACTTGACCCGTCCGTCGAACGGGGCCAGAGTGGAGCCGAGCAGCCAGTCGGGAACCCCGCGAGGAGGCGCCTGTGGCCGAGGACACTCCGCCGGGCAGTCCGGGTCGCCGACCGTCACCGGCGACGCGCACGAACCTCCGACACTGACGGCGACGATTCTCGCCCATTCGCAGGGTTCACCGCGCGCCCGACGTCATGGTCGGCGCACGCTCAGGAAGCACCAACCGCCCTCGCCCCACGCGGGGGCGGTTGCGCGAGATCATCACACCGACTCGCAGAGCCCGCCGTCGAGATTGATCGCGGCCCCGCTCACGTACGCGCCTCGGGGCGAAACGAGGAGCGCGACGAGATCGGCGAATTCCTCCGGTCGCCCGACGCGGCCGAGCGGGATCTGCAGGTCACGGACGGTCTGGTCGAGGATCTCCTCGAGCGGCCGGCCGCTCTGCTCCGCCCGACGCACGAGCTGTCCGCTGACGATGCGACCGATCATCACCGCGTTGACCCGCACGTTGTCGGGACCGAGCTCGCGGGAGAGCGCCTTCGTCAGCGCGAGCCCCGCGGCGCGAGAGACCGAAGTCGGCATGCTCCCCGCCTTCGGGGTCTTCGCGTGGGTGTTGAGAACGTTGACGATGGCGCCTCCGCCGCCCGCCCGCAGGTGCGGGAGCACGAGTCGCGTGCCGCGAATCGCCGCGAGCAGCTTCAACTCGATGTCGGCATCCCACGCCTCGTCGGAGATGCTCTCGAACGGCGCGATCGCGGCGAACGCGGCATTGTTCACCAGCGCGTCGACGCGACCCCAGCGGTCGACGGTCGTCTCGACGAATCGTTCGAGGTCGGTCGCAACCGTGACGTCGGCCCGTTCGGCGAGGACCTGACCGGGGCCGCGGTCGAGTCGAGCCGCCGCCGCGTCGAGCCGCCCGCGGTCGCGACCGCAGATGGCGACGCGCGCACCTTCCGCCACGAGGCGCTCCGCCAGTGCGAAGCCGAGCCCGTCGGATCCCCCGGTCACGAGCACGACCCGGTCCGTCATCTCGAGATCCATCGTTCCTCCCCTGGTCGAACCGCGACGCTAGACGGACGCACGGTAGTCGGGACGCTCGGCCGCGTGTTCCACAACGTGAGGCAGCGCTGCTCGCGTTCGGCACCCAGCGCGCTGACGGTCCCCGTGTCGAGGCCCAGGAGGCGCCCATCGCGCGCCTCGAGGCCAACCCAGCGCGCGCCGAGGACGCGAAGGAAGTGTCCGTGCGAGAACAGGGCGACGGGACCGCCGATGCTCGAAGCTCTCGCGAGCACCCGATCGGCGCGGGCACTCACGTCAGCGAGCGACTCGCCTCCCGGCGTCGAGCCCGTGAAGATCGTCCAGCCGGGATCACGAGCGCGAATCTCCCCGCTGGTGAGGCCCTCGTACGCGCCGTAGTCCCACTCGTGAAGGTCGCCGTCGACACGCGCCTGAGCGCCGAGGCCCGCCAGCCGGCAGGTTTCGATGGCACGTCGCATGGGACTGGTGAGCACCAACGCGAAGGGCCGGGCTGACAGCCACCCCGAGAGCGCCCCGGCCTGCTCCGCGCCGGTGCTCGTGAGCGCCACGTCGGTGGACGAGGTGTGCTTCCCGGATGCGCTCCATTCCGTCTCGCCGTGGCGGACGAGCACGATCTCGGACAACGGCATCGCAGCAGTCTCGCGGAACTACGATGGCGCCGTCGTGAACGTGCAAGCGCTCACGAGAACTTCATCCCCGGGGAGCTCGGGTCAGCCGGGCTGAGAGGGCGACCTTCGTGCGTCGCCGACCCCTCGAACCTGAACCGGGTAATGCCGGCGGAGGGAGACATGGGATCAACAACGTTGCCACCATCGCGTCCGCGTGCCGCGCGCGTGGCACTCGTCTTCACGGGTGGTGAACCGCCACCGCCCTCCGTCGGCGCACGACTCCCCGCGGCCGGCCTGGTCGTGGCGGCCGACTCGGGTCTGCACCATGCGCGGCTACTCGGGCGCGCGGTCGATCTCGTCGTCGGCGACCTCGACTCGGTCGATCCTGGCGAGCTCGACGCCGCGGTGGCAGCCGGTGCCCGCGTCGAGCGCCATCCGACCGACAAGGAAGCGACCGACCTCGAGCTTGCGCTCGCCGCCGCGGCGGGAGCCGCCGAGATCGTGGTCGTCGGGGGAACGGGTGGGCGTCTCGACCATTTCCTCGCCAACGCGCTGGTCCTTGCGTCGCCGCGGTGGGCGCACGCGCGGATCACCGCCTACATGAGCGACGCGACCCTCCACGTCGCGCGCGACTCAGTGGACCTCGAAGGAACACCGGGGGACCTCTGCTCCCTGTTGCCTGTCGGCGGTCCCGCGGTCGGTGTCCGAACAAAAGGCCTCCGCTTCCCGCTCCGCGCCGAGACGCTCGCCACCGGGACGACTCGCGGCGTGAGCAACGAGCTGGAGGACACCACCGCGCGGGTGTCACTCGACCACGGGACCCTGTTGGTGGTGCAACCCGGAGCGACCTCGCAGACCCTCCGAGAGGAGCGCGCGTGAAACGCGTGACGATCATCGGCGCCGCCCTCTTCATCACCGCCGGATCCCTCATCGTCGGCGCCCTGGCGCCCACCTCGACCACCGCGGTCGCGGCAGAGTCGACGACGATCACGCTCGTCACCCACGATTCGTTCGCGGTCTCGAAGTCGGTGCTGCGGGCGTTCACCCGCACGACCGGCGTCCGAGTGAAGATCCTCCAGTCCGGCGACGCCGGGGCCGCGCTCAACCAGGCCATCCTGACCAAGGACCATCCCCTGGGTGACGTGTTCTTCGGCGTCGACAACACCCTCCTGGGCCGCGCCTTCGCGGCGGACATCTTCGTGCGTCACGAAGCGCCCGGCCTCGACCACGTGCCGGCCGAGTACCAGCTCGATCCGTCCCACCGACTCACACCCGTCGACCATGGTGACGTCTGCATCAACTACGACAAGAAGTGGTTCGCGCGCGAGCACGTTCCCGTTCCGACGAGCCTCGGCGACCTCACTCGACCTGCGTACTCCGGGCTGCTCGTCGTCGAGAACCCCGCGACGTCGTCACCGGGACTCGCGTTCCTCCTCGCGACCGTCGCACGGTACGGCGCGAACGGATGGCAGGCGTATTGGGAGCGGCTGCGCGACAACGGCGTGCTCGCGGTCGACGGCTGGGAGCGCGCGTACTACGACGACTTCACGCAGGGCGGGAACGCCGGGACCCGGCCCCTCGTGGTGTCCTACGCATCGAGCCCTCCGGCCGCGGTGTACTTCGCGGATCCCCAACCGGACAAGTCGCCGATCGGCACGATGCTCGACACGTGCTTCCGGCAGGTCGAGATGGCGGGGATCCTGCGCGGGACCGAGCACCGGCGGGCCGCGGGCGAGTTGGTCGACTTCATGCTGACCAGACGATTCCAAGCGGATGTCCCTCTGCAGATGTTCGTGTTCCCCGTCCGGAACGGCACTCCCCTTCCCCCGGTGTTCACCGAATTCGCCGACGTTCCGACGAAGCCCCTCTCGCTCACGCCGCGAGCGATCGATCGGCACCGTGACGAGTGGATCGACGAGTGGACGTCCGTCGTGTTGCGGTGAGCCGAACCCGCGCGGCCGCGGGACGAGGCGCGCTCGCCTTCGTTCCGCTGGCCTTTCTCGGAGTGTTCTTCGCGTACCCGTTCGTCGTCATCCTCGGTCGCGGCATCGTTCCCGAGGGCGTGCTCGACCTGTCCCCGCTGCGTGAGGTGATCGCCGACGGCACGCTCCGCGAAGTCGCGTGGTTCACGCTCTGGCAGGCTGCGCTGTCGACGATCCTCACCGTCGCGATCGCCCTCCCCGGCGCGGCCATGCTCGCCCGCTACGAATTTCCCGGCAAGCGTCTCGTGCGCGCTGCGGTCACGGTGCCGTTCGTGCTCCCCACCGTGGTGGTGGGCTCGGCGTTCGTCGCGCTGCTCGGTGACGGTGGACCCCTGGGGTTCCTCGGGCTCGACCAGACGCTCGGTGGCATTCTCGTCGCACACGTGTTCTTCAACTACGCAGTCGTCGTCCGCACCGTCGGCAGCCTGTGGGCTCACCTCGACCCGCACCAGGAGGAGGCAGCCCGCATGCTCGGCGCTGGTCGCGTGCGCTCGTTCCTCCACGTCACGCTGCCGGCACTGCGGCCGGCGATCGCGGCCGCGACCGCCATCGTGTTCCTCTTCACGTTCACCTCGTTCGGCGTCATCCTCGTGGTTGGCGGACCGGGCTTTGCGACACTCGAGACCGAGATCTACCGCCAGACCGTCCAGCTCCTCGACCTGCCGGTGGCGGCAGCGCTTTCGATCGTCCAGGTCGTGGCGGTGGCGGCGATCCTCGTCGCGACCGGGCGCATCCAGCGACGGAACCCCGCGCTGCGCCTCCGTCCGGCCGCCGAGACCGCCCGGCGCCCGCGGTTCCGCCGGGACCGTCTGGTGGTGGGGGGCAACCTCGCGGTCATGGCACTGCTCGTGGGGGTGCCGATCGCCGTGCTGGTGGAGCGCTCGTTCCACACCCCCACGGGCTACGGCTTCGACTTCTACCGGGCGCTCGGCGATCTGCGGGCCGGCAGCACCGCGTTCGTGCCACCCGTCGACGCCATCGCGAACTCGCTGGCCTTCGCCGCGGTCGCAACGTTGCTCGCCGTCACGGTCGGCGCCTGCGGCGCGTTCGCCTCCGCCCGCCGCCCCGGCCACTGGCTCGACACCACACTCTCAATTCCCCTCGGTGTCTCGGCGGTCACCATCGGGTTCGGCTTCCTCATCGCGCTCGACGAGCCCCCGCTCGACCTGCGGACGTCGTGGTGGCTCGTGCCGATCGCGCAGGCGCTCGTCGCGCTTCCATTCGTCGTCCGGACGATGACCCCTGTGCTCCGCTCCATCGACCCACGGCTCCGAGAAGCTGCCGCCACGCTCGGCGCGTCCCCGCTCCGGGCCTGGCGCGAAGTGGATCTGCCCATCGTCGCTCGAGCAATGCTCGTCGCCGCCGGATTCGCGTTCGCCATCTCGCTCGGGGAGTTCGGGGCCACCGTGTTCATCGTGCGCCCCGACCGTCCCACGCTCCCCGTCGCGATCTACCGACTGCTCGGCGAGCCCGGGCCGACAAGCTTCGGCGCGGCGATGGCCGCGAGCACCATCCTGATGGCGTTGACGGCGGTGGCGATCCTGGCGATCGAGCGAGCCCGCATCGGGTCGATCGGAGAATTCTGATGCTCGCTTTGGAGCAGCTCACGGCACGCTACGGCGCCGTGGAGGCACTCCACGCCTTCGACCTCGTGATCGACGATGGCGAACGGGTCGCCGTGCTCGGTCCGAGCGGTTCGGGCAAGAGCACGCTGCTGCGTGCGATCGCGGGCCTGGCCGACGATTCGAGTGGCCGGGTGCTGTGGAACGGGCTCGATCTCACCCGCGTCCCGCCGCACCGACGTGAATTCGGCCTCATGTTCCAGGAACACGCGCTCTTCCCCCACCGTGACGTGCTGGGCAACGTCGAATTCGGTCTGCGGATGCAGCGCGTCGCCCGCCCCGTCGCGACGGCACGGGCTCGCGAGCTCCTGGACCTCGTCGGTCTGGGCGGGTTCGAGCGGCGCGCGGTGTCGGAGCTGTCGGGCGGCGAGCAACAGCGCGTCGCGCTCGCGCGCGCGCTCGCTCCCGCGCCGCGGCTGCTGATGCTCGACGAGCCCCTCGGCGCCCTCGATCGCCAGCTCCGCGACGAGTTGGTCGTCGAGCTCGGCGCGCTGCTCGAACGCATCGGCGTGACCAGCCTGTTCGTCACCCACGATCAGGATGAGGCGTTCGCGTTCGCCGACCGCGTGGTCGTCATGCGCGCTGGGCACGTCGAACAGGAGGGCCCCGCGATCGACGTGTGGCGCAAGCCCGCCAACCAGTTCGTCGCCGAGTTCCTGGGTTGGAACGTGAGCCCCGCGTTCGACCCCACCGGGAAGGGCAGAGTGGCCGTGCGACCCGAGGATCTGCATCTCGACGACAACGGCCCCGTCCGCGGCATCGTGCGGCGCCGGACGTTCCGCCGCGACCACTGGCTCGTGACGATCGAGCTGCCCACCGGAGACACCGTCCGCGCCGCGGTGCCGGGCGAGGCGGCACTCCCCGGGGTCGGCGCACCGGTCGGCTTGCACAGCGATGCCTCCGCGTTGGTGCCGATTCCCTGAATCTGCACCGAATCTCCACACCTGGGACGAGATCGCGAACACCGTCTTCCTTATCCTTGACGGGCGATGACCGCCGATCCGCTCCCGCGAGCGATCCCCCGCACCATCCTGGTGGTGGAGGACGAGGCGCCCATCGCCGACGCTGTCGCGACCCGCCTCCGCAGCGAGGGCTTTCGGGTCGAGCTTGCGCACGACGGGCCGGCGGGCATCCGTCGGTGCGAGGAGCTCCATCCCGACCTCGTGGTGCTCGACCTCATGCTGCCCGGAGTCGACGGGCTCGAGGTGTGTCGCAGGATCCAGCAGGACCGTCCCGTGGCGGTGCTGATGCTCACGGCCCGCGACGCGGAGCGCGACCTCGTCGTGGGTCTCGATGTCGGGGCGGACGACTACCTCACGAAGCCGTTCAGCACGCGCGAGCTCGTCGCCCGGGTCCACGCACTCCTACGCCGCGTCGAGCGCCGACCCGAGCTGGGTGGTGGACCGCTGATCGTCGGGTCCGTCACCATCGACCGCGGCGCCCGCCGGGCATGCCTCGACGACGCCGAGGTCCACCTCACACCGACCGAGTTCGACCTGCTCTCGCACATGGCCGAGAGCCCGACCCGGGTGTTCACCCGCGAGCAGTTGCTCGCCCAGGTCTGGGGCTACCACGACGGCGGCGGCGCCCGCACGATCGACTCGCACGTCCGCGCGCTCCGTCGCAAGCTCGGGAACGACGTCGTGCGCACGGTGCACGGCGTGGGCTACTCCGCCGGAGGGTTCGTCGCGTGAGCCGTCGCGAGCGCCTTGCGCACCCCCTCGACGACGTCCCGTCGATCAAGCTCAAGCTCGGGTTCGTGATCGCGGCCGCGGTCGCCGTCACCGTGTTCGTGTTCTGGATCGGGCTCAAGCTCGGTGTCTGGCCGTCGGTCAGCGGCATCGTCGCGGCCGCGGTCGCGATGACACTCGTGTGGTTCTTGTCACGGGGTATGACATCGCCGCTCCGCGAGATGGCGGCCGCCGCCTCCGAGATGGCGAAGGGGAACTACGACCGGCGCGTGCGGTCGACGTCACGCGACGAGGTCGGTGAGCTCGCGCGGGCGTTCAACCGCATGGCCACCGAGCTCGCCGAGACCGACCGAGTCCGGCGCGACCTGGTTGCGAACGTCTCGCACGAGCTGCGCACGCCGATCACCGCGCTGCAAGCGGTACTCGAAAACCTCGTCGACGGCGTCACCGAACCCGATGCTGAGACGTTCGCGACGATGCTCGCCCAGGTCCAGCGTCTCGGTCGCCTCGTCACCCAGCTGCTCGACCTCTCGCGCCTGGAGTCGGGTTCTGTCCCGCTCGAGCGCACTGCGTTCCGCGTCCAGCCGTTGCTCGCGCACGCAGTGCGTGAACAGCAACTGCACGCGCCCGACGTGCCGGTCGAGGTGCTCGTCGATACCCCGGATCTCACTGCCGACGGCGACCCCGAACGAGTGCACCAGGTGGTCGCCAACCTGCTGGAGAACGCGGTCCGGCACACGCCGCGCGGTGGCTCGGTCCAGGTCCGCGCCCGCCACGCCGAGCACGCGGTGACGATCGAGGTCATCGACGAAGGACCGGGCATCCCCCTCGCGGACCAGGAGCGGATCTTCGAGCGCTTCTACCGCGCCGACTCTGCACGCGCGTCGAGCGACGGCGGCGCCGGTCTCGGCCTCGCGATCGCCCAGTGGATCGTCGACCTCCACGGCGGCGAGATCCATTCCGAGCAGCGGGATCCGCACGGTTGCCGCATGGTCGTCACGCTGCCGAACCCATGACCTACCCAGCCCACGACCCTCGAGGAGCCATCATGCCCTTCGCCACCATCGACGAAGCACTGAAGCGGGTCCGGCGCGGCGAGATGGTCCTCGTCGTCGACGACGAAGACCGTGAGAACGAAGGCGACCTCACGATGGCGGCAACGTGGGTCACGCCTGAAGCGATCAACTTCATGCTGCGGTGGGCGCGGGGGCTCGTGTGCATGCCGTGCGCGAACGAGCGGCTCGTCGAGCTGGATTTCTGGACGATGGTGCCGGCGGACCGCGCGGGGTGCGACACCGCGTTCACAGTGTCGATCGACCACGTCACCTCGGGCAGCGGCATCGGTGCCGCCGACCGGGCCACCACGATCCGTCGTGTCCTCGACCGCGACTCACTGCCCGGCGACTTCCACCGCCCGGGACACGTGTTCCCGCTACGGGCGCGGCCCGGCGGCGTGTTGGAACGGCGGGGCCACACCGAAGCTGCGGTCGACCTCGCGGTGCTCGCCGGGCTCCCGCCGGTGGCCGTGATCTGTGAAGTGCTGCACGAGGACGGATCTCCGGCCCGCATGCCCGCGCTCCACCAGTTCGCCGATGAACACCGCATCGCAATGATCTCGGTCGAACAGCTCGTGTTGCACCGGCTCGAGTACGAGAGCGCCGACACCGGCGGGCTGGCCACGCCGTTGATGCTGTAACTCAGCTCGCGTCCAGCACGTCGACGACGAACACGAGCGTGTCGGTGCCCTTGATCCCTGCGTTCGCGTTCCCTTCGGTGCCGTAACCGAGCGCGGGCGGGATGACCAACAGGATCTGCGAGCCAACCGTCGTACCGACGAGGCCTTGGTCCCACCCGGCGATCACGCTGCCCTCGCCGATCGGGAAGTCGACCGGCGCCCTTCGGTCCCACGACGAGTCGAACTGCTTGCCGTCGGCCCAGACCACTCCCGTGTAGTGGACCCTGATGGTCTGCCCCGCGACGACCACGGGGCCCGTCCCCCGGATGAGCTGCTGGGCGACCAGCGCGGACGGCGGGTCGGTGGCGGGAACCGTGACCTTCGGCTTCCCCGACTTGGCGAGCTTCACGGTCGGCAGACCGGAGACCGGTTCGACGGCCGCGCCCATCGCCCGCTGCAAGGGCACGCGGGCGCTCCGCACGTCGAAGACGAAGACGAGCGTGTCGTTCTTCTTCACCCCGGCCGACTTGAGCTGGCCCGTCAGCCCCTCCTTCGGAGCCGAGCGCGACGAGCACGCGCGCCCCCACCGCTGACCCCTCGAGTCCGTCGACGAGGCCGGCGGGGGCGCTCTTCTTGTCGAGTCCGATCGTCACGGGCGCGGCGCCGTAGGTCGTCTCGATCTCCGCGCCGTTGCGCCCGTTGACGACCACGTAATCGACCGTGACCTGGTTTCCTGTGGCGAGCGGCGCGCCGCTACCGGTCGTCAGTTCCTTGGACTTGCTCGCCGTGACCGAGAACGGAGCGTCGAACTCGAGCGTCGGCTTCGCCGAGGGTGCGCCCGAGACGGTGATGGCCGTCAGCGGGCTCCTGCTCGCGGCCGGGACGGCGACGGAGCCGGCTCCACTGACGAGGAACACGGCGGCGGCGAATACGCCGACGGAGCGGGGGAGGAGACGGGTACGCACGACGATCAGCCTCTCGGGGGGCCTCGCACGGTACCGGTAGGAGCGACGGATCGGGCCGCGGGCGCCGATCCGGGGAGCTCAGTCGGTCGTCGGCCTCCGGAGGTACACCACCGAGCGTTCGGGGTGCTCAGGGTCGAGGACGACGTCGAGGTCGTCGCGCACCGGTGCGGTCGGCGCCTCGGAGACGATGGCCACCTCCTCGCGCTCGGGTCTGCCTTCGATCACGTCGCGCAGACCCAACAGACCGGCCGCGACGACGGCGCCGGTCGCCGACTTGCGGAAGCGGTCGACCGGTCGCTCGTAGGGCTCGTCGGCGTCGGCGGGATCCGCGGCGTCGTGTTCGTCGGGCAGGTCATCGATCATCACGATCACCTTACGGTACGAGCCCGGCGCTCACGGGCCGGCGTCCTCCCCGGCTTCCCGCAGGGCGGCGGCCAGCGCGGCACGGAGCCGGCGGGCGGTCGGGGCCGCCAGGTGTGCCACCAGCCCGAGGCCGGCCCGGCCGGCCTCCTCCATCGTGAGCACGATCCTGATCTCGCCCTCACCGCACGCGTCGCAATCGTCGGTCAACGCGACCGCCCATGACACCGGTGGTCGCTCGTCGTCACCGGGTGGATGGTCGTCGAGCGCATCGTCGATCGATCGTCGCATCGGCGGATACTGCCATGCCGTCGAACCGGGACTCGCCTACGGCTGGAGCCGGTCGACCAGCCACTGGTCGAAGCCCACGTGCCGCCGGTACCGCAAGCGGTCGTGCAGGCGGTCCTCGCGATGCTGCCACAGCTCGATCTCGTCGGGTACGAGGCGGTAGCCGCCCCAGAAGTGCGGCCGTGGCACCTCCCCGCCTCCGAGGTGCGCGACGACCTCGCCCACCGCGTGTTCGAGCGCCTCCCGCGACCCGATCGTTCGGCTCTGGCTCGAGGCCCACGCGCTGATGCGGCTCGCCTGCGGCCGGGAGTACCAGTACCGGTCCGACTCATCGTCGGCCACCGGCTCGACCACACCCTCCGCCCGGACCTGTCGCTGCGCTCGCGGCCAGTGCAACACGATCGCGGCGCGTGGATTTGCCGACAGCTCCTCCGCCTTGCGGCTCTCGAGGTTGGTGAAGAAGCAGAAGCCTCGCTGGTCGACGCCACGGAGCAGCACCATGCGCGCCGACGGCCTTCCGTCGGGCGTTGCGGTGGCCACCGCCATCGCGTCCGGTGCAGGCTCGTCGAGCGCGACGGCATCGTCGTACCAGCGCCGGAACATCACGAAGGGATCCGGGTCCGCGTCGTGCTCGCGCAACGCGCGGTCGTGTGTGCTCACGAGGCCGCGTGCGCTGCCGCGCCGATGGCGTGCACCACCACCGCCGTCGCGGTGACTCCCCCGGCGGCCAGTGCCACCGCCCTCACCGGAGTCGGCACCTCAATTCAGACCGTCGCGAAGCACGGAGACGACCAGGCGTACCGACAGCAGCACGGAGCAGGCGAGGCCGAGATAGCCCAGCGCGCGCAACAACGACGTGCCGTCGACGAGCGGGGGACCCCCCTCGATCGCCATGAGACCCACCGAGAACACGCCGGTGGCCGCGGCCACGAGCGCGAGGACCACACGATTCACGAGCCGGGTCACGACCTGCTCGTCGTGCTCGTCGGAGAACCGGCTCACCCGAACCCGCAAGCCGTCGCGCTCCATCATCGTGAACGCGCGGTCGATGTGCCGCGGCAGCCGCCGGATCATCGGGATCGTGCGCATGATCTCGTCGCGCACCGCCTGCTGGACGGATCCGGGGTCGAGGCGACTGCGCGCCCACTTCCCTGCGATCTCCTCGGCGGCGTCGATCACGGAATAGCCGGGAGCGATCGTCGTGAGCGTGCCTTCGAGCACGACGAGTGCCCGGAAGAACGTGCTCCATTCCGCGGGGAGCGTCACCCCGTAGTCGAAACACAACCGGAGCATCGCGCTGAACATGGCCGCGTCCGGACGGGCGCCCGGCGAGAGGTGCTGCGCCATGAAGCGGCCGACCGCCCGCTCGAAATCACTCGGGTCGATCCCGCTCCGCACCTGCGCGACCTGGAGCGCAGCTTGCGCCACCATTTCCCCGTCACGGCGGCTGACCCCCGCCATCAGCTCGCGGAGCGCGGCTTGCTGGACGGGGTCGAGTCGGCCCGCGGCGCCGAAGTCGATCAGCGCGAGTCGACCGTCGGTCAGGAGCATGACGTTCCCAGGATGCGGGTCGGCGTGGAACACGCCGTCCTGGAACATCCGCTCGAGAAAGGCCTGGAGCAGCGAGTCGGCCAGCCGCTTCCGGTCGTTGGCGCGGCCGCGGTCCCACGGGACATCGCGCACGCCGACACCGTCGAGCCACTCCATCACGAGCACCCGCGACGTGCTGAGGTCCTCGTACACGCGTGGGATGTAGACCGGCGAGTCGTCGGGGAGGCTCGCGGCAATCGTTCGCGCGTTGCGCGCCTCGATCCGGAAGTCGAGCTCCTCGCGCAACCTCGTCGAGAACTCGACGACGAGATCCCGGACGCGGTACTCGGCGCCCCACGAAGTGCGGACCTCGACGAGCTCGCCGAGATCCTCGAGCACCGACAGGTCCACGTTCACCGACTCGTCGATCCCGGGTCGCTGGACCTTCACGATCACGCGATCGCCGTCTGGGAGGCGGGCGCGGTACACCTGCCCGATCGACGCAGCCGCGAGGGGTTGCCATTCGAATTCGGCGAACACCTCCTCGAGGGGCGCATCGAGCTCGGCCTCGAGCAACGACGCCACTGGCTCGCGGCCCACCGGCCGCACCTGGTCTTGCAGATGCGCGAGCTCGTCGGCCGCTTCGGGGGACAGGAGGTCCGTGCGCGTCGACACGAGCTGGCCGAGCTTCACGAACATCCCGCCGCATTCCTCGAGCGCGAGGCGCAAGCGGCGCACGGGCGGGGGGCGGCGACCCGCGGCCAGATCGTCTCGGCGACCGATCCCGAGCGACGGACCGAGGCCGTGCCGCACGGCGATCCTCGTGATCTCCGCGTACCGCCGTACTCGTCTGCTCCGGTGCCGGAGCGACCGCACCGGACGCGGAATGCTCTGGATCCCGTGGCCCGCCCGGGCGACCAGGCCCGGCCTCGCGAGGAATTCCAGCCAGGCGGCTGCCGCCACCACGCCGATCGACGAGAAGAGGAGGAGATCTCGGCCGAATTCCGCGCGGGCGTCGGCCCGCCCGCTCGCGAGCAGCAACGAGACGACGACGCCGAACACCCAGCCGATCCCGGCGGCGACGAGCGTCTTGGCAAACCCACGACGAACGCCGAGCACGCGCCCCGCGAGCGCCGCGAGCGGCACCGACCACGCCAGGGCCGCCGCGACGAGCCACAGGTCGCCGTCGAGCCGTTCGAACACCGATGACGCCACCACTCGCGGAGCGTAACCGGGCACCAACCGGAGCCGTCGAGCTCTCGAACCTGGCACAACGGTCAAACGGCTGATATGTTGCGCATCTTCTCCGAATCGGCGACCGATCGTCGCCCGTTTCGAGCTCCTCTGGGTCCGACCCCTACGGTGCTCCCCGGCGTTCGGCCGGCTCGTTGGTGTCCCGTGCGACCCGAGCCACTGTCCGCCCTGAGCTCGCCCTCGTGCGCGAGCGGTCCCGTCCCCTCCGAAGGGTGTTGCCCATGCGTCGTCTGCTCGCGATTCTCGCCGTTCCGATCGTGCTCGCCACCGGTTGCTCGGTGGCCCAGACCTCCAAGTGGTACGGCAAACCACCCGAGCAGGTCACGCAAGCCGACCGGATCGCGGCGTGGAACACGTGGCAGTCGATGCTCGTGGCCCGCCAGCAGAACCCGATCCTCACGTGCATCCGTGCGCACGAGTCGGCGAACCTCGCAAACCCGTGGGCTGCGTTCAGCCCTGCGGGCCCGTACTACGGCGCCTACCAGTACGACCGGGGGACATGGAACGCCGCGGCCTCGGCGACCGGCCGGGCCGACCTTGTGGGTCGGGCTCCGATGGAGCCGGGCGTGTCTCGCTGGGACCAGGACGAGGTCACCCTCGGGTACCACGCGATCACCGGCGGCAGCCCCTGGGGTAACACCTGCTGACCGGTTCTCCCCGAGCGGATCGCCGCGTCACGGCGCCCGAGCGGGTGTTCCGCGCGCTAGCGGAATGCGCGACCGAGCGAGTAACCGCACCGACGACGGAGATCGCGAGGAGCGATGCGTTTCTATGGGTCGGGCTCGGGGGCGCGGCCCTAGAGGCAGCCACCGTTTCGATCAGCCGCCGTAGTTCATCCTCGTGTCGCTCATCGTGAGGACCGGCGAGTCCTCCGGTGCCTGGAAGCCGCAGTCGACGATCTCGCCGACGAACAGCGTGTGACCGCCGAGCTCGACCGCCTGGCGCACCTCGCAGTCGAGGTACGCGACGGCGAGCTCGAGGATCGGCGCCCCCGACACGCCGTCGCGGAACGGGAACCCGTTGAGCGTGCGGGCGTCGAGATCCACGTCGACGGGCTTGGTGAACTTGCGGACCACGGCACGGTCGTCGACGCCGAGCAGGTTGAGTGAGAACACGCCACGGGCCGTCACGAGCTCGTGGGAGTATGCGCTCGCCTCGATCGCGACCGGCGAGGAGCTTCGGGTCGAACGCGACCTGCGTCGCCCAGTTGAGTGTCATGCCGTTGCGACGTTCGCCGTCGCGCGTACCGAGCACGTACAACCCGCTCGGCATGCGCCAGAGGACCCGGCGGCGGAGCCGGTCGTACTCGTCGCGCTGTTCATCGGTCTCGATGCCCGGTGGATACGGGCCGACGGGGCCGGTGCCGCCGGGCGCTGCCATCGCGTCGTCGACTATCGCGCCGCGAAGCCGGACGCGCCCGCGGTGAGCTCGGCAACCTCGGCCCGCTCGGCATCCGTGAGCTCCCACGCCGTCGTGGCGGCGGCGTTGGCGCGCACCTGCTCCGGGCTCGTCGCCCCGGCGATCACACTGGCCACCGTCGGCGCGCCGGCCACCCACGACAATGCGAGCTCGGTGAGCGTGTGACCGTGGTCACGTGCGTATTCGTCGAGGCGCTCGACGACGTCGAAGTTCTCGTCGCTCTGGATGCTCCCCAGTCGATCGGCCATCTTGGCGAGTCGGGTGCCGTCGGGTGGCGCCTCCCCCCGCCGGTACTTTCCGGTGAGCATGCCGCTCGCGAGTGGGAAGTAAGGCACGAGCGACATGCCGAGGCGCTCGCACGCGGGGACGACACCGTCCTCCACGCCTCGATCGAGCAGGCTGTAGTTGTTCTGCACGTTGACGAAGGGCCCGACCCCGCGCTCGGCGGCGACCCGGGCTGCCTCGTCGAGCTGCTCGGGCGAGAAATTCGAGCATCCGATCTCCCGGACCTTCCCTGCCGCGACGAGCGCCGCGAACGCCTCGAGGGTGTCACCGATCGGCGTTTCGGCGTCGGGCATGTGCAGCAGGTATAGGTCGATGTAGTCGGTCCCGAGGCGGGTCAAGCTCTCGTCGATCGCGCGCGCCACCCACGTCGGATTGCCCGGCGTGAAACCGTTCGTCGACGCGAGGCCGCCAACCTTCGTCGTGATGACGACGTCGGCGCGGCGGTCGCCGAGCGCGCGTCCCAGGAACACCTCCGACTGCGCGTTGCCGTATACCTCAGCGGTGTCGAAGTGCGTGACGCCGGCGTCAACGGCCGCGTCGACGACCGCTCGTGTCTGATCCTCGTCGATCGTCATCCCGAAGTTGTTGCAGCCGAGCCCGGTGACGGGTACGTCGAGTGAGCCGATCTTGCGGGTTGCGCCCATGGAGCCACCTTCGTCAACGGGTCGGAGCCGGCGCAAACGCTACCTCCGCGAGCCGACGCAGACACGGGGAGCAACTGCTCCTAGAATCAGCACTCATGGCAATCCGCGTGGAGGAGCTGGCCCGTCGGAGCGACGTGTCGGTCGACACCATCCGCTTCTACCAGAAGCGCCGTCTCCTGCCCGCGCCGCGACGAGAGGGTCGGGTCGCCTGGTACGGCGACGAGCACGTCGACCGGCTCGCACGGATCAAGGAGCTCCAGCGCCTCGGCTTCTCGCTGGCGGTGATCCGTCGCCTCGTCGACGGCGAGCTCGACGCGAGCGACGCGCCACTCGCGGCCGCGGTGGCCGGTGAGCAGCGTCTCGACGCCGAGCTACTCGACGTCGAAGCGCTCGCGACGCGAGTCGGTGTTCCGGTCGCGCTGGTCGATGCGGTGGCGCGTGAAGGCTTGATCGTCGCACAGCGCGACGACGGACGGGTGGGGTACACGGAGGGTGACGTCGACGTACTCCGCGCGGGGCTCCGGCTGCTCGAAACCGGGCTGCCCCTCGCGGACCTCCTGTCACTCGCACGCCGACACCACGAGGCAACCCGCGCCATCGCGAGCGACGCCGTCGAGATGTTCGACGAGCACGTGCGGCGACCGCTGCAACTCGCCGATCTCTCCGAGGCGGAACGCGCCGAACGGCTCGTGACCGCGTTCCGCACGCTGCTGCCCACCGTCACCACCCTGGTCGAACACCACTTCCGCACGGTCCTGCTCGAGGTCGCGGAGGAGCACCTCGAGTCCGTCGGGGAGTCGGCGGAGCTGGCGGCGGCGCGGAGCGAGCCCGGCTGGGAGCGCGGGTGAACTCGCGGGTGCTGGGGCCCGGCGGCGCGCTACCCGACGGCGAGGAGAAGCGACGCGCGGTCGAGGAGATGTTCGATCGGGTCGCGCCCGGCTACGACCGCATGAACCAGATCGTGTCGCTCGGTCTTGCGCCCCGTTGGCGCCGACGCGCGGTGGAATCGTTGCGGCTCGCGGTCGGCTCGCGCGTGCTCGACCTCGCGTGCGGGACGGGTGACCTCTGCGTCGAGATGGGACGCGCCGGGTTCCGGCCCGTCGGAGCGGACGTGTCTGCGGGCATGCTCGCCGCCGCACACACGGGCGCGCCCCTCGTGCGGACCGACGCGGTGACGCTCCCCTTCCCCGACGGTTCGTTCGACGGCGTCATCTGCGGCTTCGCGTTGCGCAACTTCGTCACGCTCGATGCGGTCTTCTCCGAGTGCGCGCGGATCCTGCGGCGCGGCGGGCGCTTCGTGGCGCTGGACGCGACCGTGCCGTCGAACCCGCTGTTCCGACTCGGCAACGCGGTGTGGTTCCGTGGTGCAGTGCCCCTCCTGGGTCGCGCGCTCACCAAGAACGGTGAGGCCTATCGCTATCTCCCGCGATCCACCGCCTACCTGCCCTCGCCGGAGGCGCTGGTCGACCGGCTCGGGGCCGCCGACTTCGACGACGTCGGCCACGCCGCGTTGACGGGAGGATCCGTCCTCGTGCTCGACGGGACCCGCCGGTGAGCGCGATCCCCGCGCCCCGCGCCTGCGTGCGGTGACACGTGAGGTCGATCCCAGCGTGCAGACGCTCGACGCCGTCGACGAGGGCGCCTTCGCGTGGCTGCCGCCGTCCGGGGGGACGCGGCTCCTCGCCCGCGGCGTCGCGGCCATCTGCGAGCCCGGCGCCGCGCACGAACTCCTCGCCGAAGTGGACGCCGACGACGAGCTCGGCCTGCCCGGGACCGGCGCGGTCGCGGTCGGCGCGCTTCCCTTCGACCCTGGCGCCACGGGAGCGGTCGTGGTGCCGGCGACCGTCGTCGGTCGGCGGGGCGGTCGCGCCTGGGTCACCGAGATCGAACCCTCCGCTCCCGACGCTCCCTCGCATCCCGAGCATCCGACCCGGTTCTCGGTGGCGGCGCCCCGCCCGTTCGCGGCGTGGCGCCGGGCGGTCCGCACCGCGCTCGCCGAGATCGCGGCCGGCAGCCTCGAGAAGGTCGTGCTCGCCCGCGAGGTCGTCGTCGAAGCCGACCGTGACTTCGATTTCGGCGAGGTCATCCGTCACCTGGCCGTGCAGCAGCCGGGCTGCTTCGTGTTCGCGGCGAACGGACTCGTGGGCGCGAGTCCCGAGCTCCTCCTGCGGCGTACCGGCGACCGCGTGGAATCCCGACCGCTCGCCGGCACCGCACTCAGCGACGGTGGGCGCGCGTCCCTCGACGCGTTGGCCACGTCGGCCAAGGACAACCTCGAGCATTGTTTCGTCCCACGAGCCATCGCCGACGTCCTGCGCGCCCACTGCTCCGAGTTGGAGGTGGCGGCGACGCCGGAGCCCGTGGTGTTCGGGCCCGTCGCGCACCTGGCCACCCCGATCCGGGGGCGCCTCGTCGCGCCCGCGCCCACGGCGCTGGACCTCGCCCGAGCGCTCCATCCGACGCCGGCGGTCGCCGGCACTCCGCGTGAGGCCGCGCTCGAAGCCATCGCGCGGCTCGAAGGATTCGACCGCGGCCGGTACGCGGGACCAGTCGGGTGGGTCGACGCCCGGGGCGACGGCGAGTGGGCGATCGCGTTGCGCTGCGCCGAGCTCGACGGCCCCCGGGCCCGCCTGGTCGCCGGCGCCGGCATCGTCGCCGGCTCTGACCCTAACGATGAGTGGAACGAGACCCAAGCGAAGCTCGAACCGATGCTCCGAGCGCTCGTGCGGCCATAGCGGTCTTCAACCCCGCCCGGCATCGAGGGCGCGGGACACCGCTTCCCAGACCTCACGATGGCGCGCGACATTGACCGTCCGCTCGGTGCGGATCCTGACGACGCGCACTCCACCAGCCCCGACCGACGAAACGATCGAGGGGACGAGCTCGCGGGCGGTGCCGACCTCGACCAGCGGGATCGCGTGCGCCGCGAGGAGCAGGCCGAGATCGACCCGTTGCGGCGTGCCGAACAGCGTCTCGAAATGCTCGGGCAGCGCCGCCTGGGGAAGGAACGAGAAGATCCCGCCGCCGTCGTTGTCGACGACCACGAACGTGAGATCGAGGTCGCGCGCGGCTGCACCGAGCAGGCCGTTCGTGTCGTGCAGGAAGCACAGATCGCCCACGAGCGCGACCGCCGGATCCGGCACCGCGGCGGCGATCCCGAGCGCGGTCGAGGTGAAGCCGTCGATGCCGTTCACGCCGCGGTTGGCGAGCACGCGGACGCCGGTGCGGGGGGCGCCGAAGCTCTCCAGGTCGCGTACCGGCATGCTCGACGCGACGACGAGCGTGGAGTCGTCGGGCATGCCGGCCAGCACGTCGCGCGCCACGCGGCCCTCGAACGGCTCGTCCCACCCGTCGAGCACCTCGTCGATCGCGCGGCGCGCGCGATCGTCCGCTTCGTTCCACGCGCCCGACCACCCGTCGGACGGCGCGCCCGTCGGCGCGGTCTCGCGGGGTGGTGCAGCCGGCACGGAGTCGAGCACACCGCCGACGTCGCATCGCAACCGGTCCACCGCGGCGCGTCCCGGATCCAGCCAGACGCCGTCGGGGTCGACGAGGAGTGCCGGCGCGCGGTCGAGCCACTGCGCCGCGATCCGTCCCGTGAGCGGCGCGCCCAGCCGCAACACGCCGTCGGGGCAGTGAGCGCTGGCGAACGAGGGATCGCGCAGCAACGCGTCGTAGGTCGAGATCGTGCCCGGCACCCGGAGCCCCGAGATCGGGTCCGCGAGGACGGGCCAACCCGACCACGCCGAGAACCGCGCCAGCGCGCCCCGGTCGACCCGAGCACCCCAGCCGACCGAGACGAGTCCTCGCTCGTGCTCGGCGACGAAGGCCCGCAGCTGCGCTGCCATCTCCTCGTCGTGCCCTCCCTGCTCGGGCTCGGGCACCGCGACCGGCCACGGTTCCCCGTGGGGAGACCCGGGCGCGTCGACGAGCGGTTCGCCGGACGGGACGAGCGGCTCGCGGAACGCCAGGTTCAGGTGGACCGGCCCTGCCGGGGCTCCCAACGCGACCTGCACGGACCGCGCGGCGAGCTCGCGCCACCGCGCGCCGGCGCCCGGCTCGTCGGCGGGAACGCCCGCTTCGCAGAACCACCGCACGGCCGAGCCGTACAGGCGCTCCTGGTCGATCGTCTGTCCGGCGCCCACACCGCGGAGCTCGGGCGGGCGGTCGGCGGTGCACACGATCATCGGCACCCGGCCGTGGGACGCCTCGGCCACCGCGGGGTGGAAATTCGCGGCGGCCGTTCCCGACGTGCACAGCAGGATCGCAGGTCGAGCCGAGCGCTTCGCCAGACCCAGCGCGAAGAACGCGGCCGACCGCTCGTCGAGGAACACGTGGAGCCGCAGACGATGGTCGTCTGCCAGCGCCAACGCGACGGGCGCAGACCGGGAGCCCGGTGCCAGCACCGCGTCGGTGACGCCCCCTCGTGACCACTCGTCTACCAGCGTTCGCGCGAAGGCGGTCGTCGCGTCACGGCTCATGGGAGGATCTCGCGATGCGCGTGGTGTTCGTCCCCGGATTCACTCAGACCGCGGCGTCCTGGCGCCCCCTGATCGGCGGCTCGTTGCGCGACTCGCCCATCGAACCGCTGGCCCTCGACGTACCCGACGGGCTCGACTTCGCGGCGACCGCATCGGCGATCGGCGACCTCGGCGGGAAGGCCGCGTACGTCGGGTACTCGATGGGTGGTCGACTCTGCCTGCAGCTCGCTCTCGACCGGCCGGATCTCGTCGACCGGCTGGTTTTGGTCAGCGCGTCGCCCGGCATTGCGGACCCGACCGAACGCGCGGCTCGACGTGCAGTCGACGACGAGCTCGCGCGCGACGTCGAGCGTGATGGCGTTGAAGCATTCCTCGAGCGCTGGCTCGCGCAGCCGATGTTCGCGACGCTCCCATCGGCGATGGCCGGACTCGAGGAACGGCGGCGCGCGAACAGCGTCGAGCGCCTCACCCACCAGCTCCGCGTGTTGGGCCAGGGGTCGCAACCGTCGAACTGGGATCGACTGAACCAGGTACGAGCACGATCGTTGCTGTTCGCTGGCCGCCGAGACCCGAAGTACGTCGCCATCGCCGAGCGGATGGTGGTGCCGTTGCGCGCGAGCGTGCGCATCGTCGATGCGGGGCACGCGTGTCATCTCGAGAGCCCCTTGCTTGCTCATCTGCTCTCGTCCTGGTTTGCGTCCGAGTAACGCGCGAGCAGGCTCGGATCCGGCACGACGGCGCGCACCGGCATCCCCCGAGCGCCGGGCACGAGTGGAGTCAGCACCACGTCACCGGCCAGGAACGGCGCCGTTGCCAGCCCGCACGCGTAGGGAAGCTCCGGGAGCGCCGCAGCCAGCGCCAGACCGGCGCCGATGCCGACCGAAGTCTCCATCATGGAGGTGACCACCGCGGGAACTCCCGCCGCCTCGGCGACCTCGAGTGCAGCCCGCACACCCCCGAGCGGCTGTTGTTTGAGCACGACCACGTCGGCGGCATCGAGCGCGCGCAGCCGGCGAGCGTCGGCGACCGATCGCACACACTCGTCGGCCGCGACGGGAACCGAGACTCGCCGTCGCACACGCGCGAGGTCGTCCAGCGTCATCACTGGTTGCTCCACGTACTCGAGGTCATAGACGGACAGACGCCCGATGAGATCGACGGCGGTGTCGACGTCCCACCGGCCGTTGACGTCGACCCGCAGACGGGTCGCCGGGCCCACCGCCTCGCGCACCGCGGCGACGAGGGCCACGCCGCGCGCGTCGCGCACTTTGACCTTGACCGCCGGATACGCGCGGAGGTCGAACACCGAGAAGGGACCGTCGACCAATGCGTTCACCGGCACCGCGTCACGCACGGCGGGCGGGAACCCGTCCTGCGCCGCTTCTCGTGCCGCGCGCCAGCAGCGCGCCGGTTCGCACGGGTACCCGGGCAGCGGCGACCACTCGCCCCATCCCGCCGGACCCTCCAGGAGGATGACGCGGCGGTCGCCGATGTGCAGGTGGTGCTCGGTCAGGAGAGCCACAGCCCCACGCTCACCAGGACGGCAACGACGACCTCGAGTCGCGACGTTGCTGCCAGCGCGCCGACGAGCGCTGGTGGATCCGTACGGGTCAGCATCAGCCGGATGGGTCGTGCCGCGAGGGGCAGGGCAGCGAGTCCGAGGAGCGCCCACGGCTGGCTGAGACCGATCATGACCACGGCCGCGAACGCGCCGACGTAACACGCGACGAACAGACGCCGCGCCGTCCGTGCTCCGACGCGGACCGCCAGTGTGCGCTTGCCCGTGCCCGCGTCGGTCTCGACGTCGCGCACGTTGTTCGCGAGGAGGATCGCCACCGCGAGCAGACCCACCACGAGCGATCCCCACCACGCCGAGGCGGGCAGCTCCTCGATCTGGAGGTACGCCGAGCCGAGCGTGGCGACGAAACCGAAGAACACGAGCACCATCACCTCACCCAGGCCGATGTACCCGTACGGCTTCGGGCCGCCCGTGTAGAGGACGGCCGCCGCGATGGCAGCCACACCGAGGAGAAGCAGCCAGGGGTTCACCGCGATCGAGACGACGAGGCCCGCGACGGCCGCCACCGTGAACGCGAGCGTGGCCGCACGCTTCACCGCCGCCGGTGAGGCGGTGCCAGTGGCCGTGAGACGGAGCGGACCCCGGCGCTCCCGATCGGTGCCACGAACTCCGTCGGAGTAGTCGTTCGCGTAGTTGACCCCGACCTGCAGGGCAAGAGCGACCACCAGCGCGCAGCCGGCCCGCCACCAGATCACATGGTCGGCCTCGGCGACCGCCGCGGAGGTGCCGACCAAGACCGGCGCCACCGCCGCCCCCAGAGTCCGCGGCCGCGCCCCCGCGACCCACTCAGCCGGCGACGTCATCGCGCAACTCGCCACCACGCGGCGGCGAGGCGAGCGCAGCGAGCCGAGTCGCTCGCCAGCGAGTGAGCGTCCGCGGCGCAGGTACCCTGCGCCGCAGCGAACGAGCGAGACATCAGGGCCGCTTGGGGAATCGACCGAAGTCCGGTGGGCGGCGTTGGACGTAGGCGTCGCGGCCCTCTTGCGCTTCTTCGCTCAGGTAGTAGAGCAGCGTGGCGTCGCCCGCGAGCTGCTGGATGCCTGCGAGCCCGTCGTCGGCCGCGTTGCACGATGCTTTGATCATCCGCATCGCGAGCGGGCTGTGCGAGAGCATCTCGCGGCACCACGCGACCGTCTCCACCTCGAGATCCGCGAGCGGCACGACGGTGTTCACCAGTCCCATGGCGAGCGCCTGCTCCGCGTCGTACTGGCGGCAGAGAAACCAGATCTCGCGCGTCTTCTTCTGACCTACCGAGCGAGCGAGCAGCCCCGAGCCGTATCCACCGTCGAAGGAACCGACGCGCGGCCCCGTCTGGCCGAACTGTGCGTTGTCGGCGGCGATCGTGAGGTCGCACACGACGTGGAGCACATGGCCGCCGCCGATCGCGTATCCCGCGACCATGGCGATCACCGGCTTCGGCAACCGGCGGATCTGGATCTGGAGGTCGAGGACGTTCAACCTGCCGACGCCGTCGTCACCCACGTAGCCGTCGTCGCCGCGCACCCGCTGGTCACCACCCGAGCAGAATGCTCGGTCGCCTTCACCGGTGAGCACGACGACTCCGATGGCCCGGTCGTCACGCGCTCGCTCGAACGCCTGCTGCAGCTCGTCCAACGTCTGGGGACGAAAGGCGTTGCGGACCTCGGGCCGACAGATCGTGACCTTGGCGATCCCCTCCGCGGTCTCGTATCGGACGTCGGCGAAGCCGAGGTCGTGCGTCTGCCAGTCCGCGCCGGGCCGAACGGTGGAATCCGACACAGCTTTCATGGGTGTCCTCACTCTGGGAGCAACAACTCCTACAAAGGGCCGAGCGTATCCCACGGCCTTCGGCCCCTCCCGCTCGTCGTCGCTCTGGGGCCACACTGCCCGGGATGAGCGTCGCAGGCCAGCGGTACCCTCGGACCATCGCCGCCGCAGCCGATGCCCCACTCACGCGGTTCTCGGCGCCCGTGCACACGTGGTTCACGGGCGCCTTCGAGCGTCCCACCCCGGCACAGGAACAGGGCTGGGCGCCGATCACGCGCGGCGAACACACCCTGATCCTCGCGCCGACCGGCTCGGGCAAGACCCTTGCGGCATTCCTGTGGGCGATCGATCGTCTGCTCGCGGCGCCGGTGCCCGACGCGGCGCACCGCTGCCGGATCCTGTACGTCTCCCCGCTCAAGGCGCTCGCGGTCGACGTCGAGCGCAACCTCCGCGCGCCGCTCGTCGGAATCCGTCGGGAGGCGGCCCGGGCCGGTGTTCCCGTCCACGAGCCGACCGTCGGGATCCGGTCCGGCGACACCCCCTCACGGGAGCGACGTCTGCTCGTGCGAGCTCCGCCCGACATCCTCATCACGACGCCCGAGTCCCTGTACCTGATGCTCACCTCGCAGGCGCGCGAAACGCTCCGCGACGTGCACACGGTCATCGTGGACGAGATCCACAGCCTGGCCGCGACGAAGCGGGGCGCGCACCTCGCGCTCTCGCTCGAGCGTCTCGAAGCGCTGACCGCCGAGTCGCCCCAGCGGATCGGTCTCTCGGCGACCCAACGGCCACTCGACGAGATCGCGCGATTCCTCGGTGGCGCGCGCGAAGTCGACGGTGGCCTCGAGCCCCGACCGGTCGCGATCGTCGACGCGGGAACGAGCAAGGAGCTCGACGTCGAGGTGATCGTGCCGGTCGAAGACCTCGCCGAGCTCGCCAGCAATCCCGCGCCCTCGAGCGGCGCGTACAGCGCCGACGGACTCGAAGCCGGCGACGGCCGCCCGGAGCCGGTCGCGAGCATCTGGCCCCACGTCTACCCGCGCCTGCTCGACGAGATCGTGGCACACCGCAGCACGCTCGTCTTCGTGAACTCGCGGCGTCTCGCCGAGCGCGTCGCGGCCCGCTTGAACGAGCTCGCGGTCGAGCGCGGAGAGTCGACCGCCGGTGGCCCCGACCTCGTCCGCGCCCACCACGGATCCCTGGCCCGCGAGCAACGGCTGTCGATCGAGGACGACCTGAAGGCCGGTCGCCTGCGTGGGCTCGTCGCCACGAGCTCGCTCGAGCTCGGCATCGACATGGGCACCGTCGACCTGGTGGTGCAGGTCGAGTCGCCGGGCTCCGTCGCGCGCGGCCTCCAGCGCATCGGGCGGGCGGGCCATCACGTGGGCGAGCCGAGCCGGGGCAAGATCTTCCCCAAGTACCGTGCCGACCTGCTCGAGGCGGCCGTCGTCGTCCCGCGGATGCACGCCGGGTTGGTCGAGGAAACGCGCTACCCGCGCAATCCCCTCGACGTGCTCGCACAGCAGATCGTCGCCACGTGCTCGGTCGACGAATGGCAGGTCGACGAGCTGCTCGCGCTCGTCCGGCGCGCCGCGAACTTCGCGGACCTCACCGACGACGTGTGGATCTCGGTCCTCGACCTGCTCGCCGGCCGCTACCCGTCCGACGAGTTCGCCACGTTGCGCGCACGGGTCGTGTGGGACCGCGTCGCCGGCACGCTCCGGGCCCGGGAGGGTGCAGGGCGAGTCGCCATCGCCAACGCCGGGACCATTCCCGACCGGGGCCTGTTCGGCGTGTTCCTCCCCGACGGCACGCGGGTCGGGGAGCTCGACGAAGAGATGGTCTACGAGAGTCGTGCCGGCGAGACGTTCGTGCTCGGTGCGTCGACGTGGCGGATCGAGCAGATCACCCACGACCGTGTCGTCGTCAGTCCCGCCCCCGGTGAGCCCGGTCGCATGCCGTTCTGGCACGGCGACAAGCCCGGGCGGCCGCTCGAGCTCGGACGGGCGCTCGGCGCGACCGTTCGCGAGCTGCGCGACGCCGAGCCCGCCGCGGCTCGGGAGCGACTCCGCCGCGACGCAGGGCTCGACGATCTCGCTGCTGGCAACCTCCTCCAGTACCTCGACGATCAGGTGGCCGCCACCGGCGTGCTCCCCGACGACCGCACCGTCGTCGTCGAGCGGTTCCCCGACGAGATCGGCGACTGGCGCGTCTGTCTCCTCTCGCCCTTCGGCTCGCGTGTGCACGCGCCCTGGGCCCTCGCGCTCGAGGAGCGCCTGGGCGAGCTCCTCGACCAACCCGTCAGCGCACTCTGGAGCGACGACGGCATCGTCCTCCGACTCCCCGAGGCGGTGGACGCGCTTCCCCTCGACGGGTTGGCGATCGATCCCGACGAAGTCGAGGAGCTGGTCGTCCGACGGCTGCCCGGCACCGCGCTGTTCGCGTCCCGCTTTCGCGAGGCCGCCGCACGGGCGCTGCTGCTCCCCCGGCGGCGGCCGGGCGAGCGCGCGCCGCTCTGGCAGCAGCGCCGGCGCGCGGCCGACCTGCTCACCGTGGCGGCTCGCCATCCGCAGTTCCCGATCCTTCTCGAGACGACACGGGAATGCCTCCGCGACGTGTTCGACCTGCCCGCCCTGCGCGACGTGCTCGCGCAGGTCCGCTCACGCACCGTGCGCATGGTCTCCATCGACACGCTTCGTGCCTCACCCTTCGCGCAGTCGCTGCTGTTCGGCTGGATCGCCGCCTATATGTACGAGGGCGACACACCACTCGCCGAGCGGCGGGCGGGAGCGTTGGCGCTCGACCGCGACCTGCTCCGCGAGCTCCTCGGAGCCGACGAGCTACGCGAGCTGCTCGACGCCGACGCGCTCGTCCAGGTGGAGCTCGAGCTGCAGCGTCTCGACCGCCTCGCCCGACGACCCGACGACGTGCACGACCTGCTCCGGCTCCTCGGCGACCTCTCCGTCGCAGAGCTGGACGCGCGCGTCGAGGGCGATCCCGTACCGGTCGTTGATGCGCTCGTCGCGGAGCGGCGCGCCATCCGCGTGCGGGTGGCTGGCGTCAACCGGATCGCGGCGGCCGAAGACGCCGGCCGCCTCCGCGACGCGCTCGGCGTCGCGATCCCTCCGGGCCTCCCCGGGGTCTTCACGGAGACCGTGCCCGACGCGCTCGCCGATCTGCTCGCCCGGTACGCCCGGACCCACGCGCCGTTCACCACTGGCGAGGTCGCCGAGCGCCTGGGCCTGCCCCACGACGTCGCGCGAATGGGCCTCGCCAGTCTCGCGACCGCGGGCCGCGTCGTGGAGGGGGCGTTCCGTCCCGACGGATCGACGTCGGAATGGTGTGACCACGAAGTCCTCCGCCGCCTGCGCCGGCGGTCACTCGCGATCCTGCGACAAGAGGTGGAGCCCGTCGAGCCGGAGGCACTCGCGCGCTTCCTCGTCGCCTGGCAGGGGATCGCACCGCGCCGTCAGGGAGACGACGCGCTCGTCGAGGCGATCGCCCAGCTCCAGGGGGCCGTGCTGTCGGCGTCGGTCCTCGAACGCGACATCCTCGGCGCCCGAGTCGAGCGGTATCGACCCGACCTGCTCGACGCGCTGGTCACCGGCGGTGAGGTCGTGTGGGTCGGCGCCGGCGCGGTCGGCGCGAGCGACGGCAAGCTGATGCTGTGCTTCCGCGACCAGGCGCACCTTCTCCTGTCCCGCGCCCCGACCGTCGAGCCACCGACCGGCGCGCTGGCCGACCAGATCCGTACCCGCCTCGCGACGGGCGCGGCATTCTGGACCGACCTCGTCCGCGCCGTCGGGTCGTCCACTGACGAGCGAGTGCTCGTGGCCGCGCTCTGGGACCTCGTGTGGGCCGGCGAGGTCACGAACGACGGTCTCGCGTCCCTGCGCGCATACCTCGCCGGAGGCAGGGTGCCGCGCGCTCGTCGCAGCGGACGCGCCGCCCCCAGACCGGGGCGGCTCTCGCGCCTGGGCCCCCCTGCCGGCGGTGGTCGGTGGAGCCTCGTGACCGAGCTGCTCCCGTCGGAACCGCCGGCGACCGAGCGCACGCTCGCGGGCGCCGGCCAACTCCTCGAGCGACACGGGATCGTCACCCGGGAAGGCGTCCGCGCGGAGGGAGTGCCCGGCGGGTTCGCCGCCCTCTACCCCGCGCTGTCGGCGTTGGAGGCGACCGGTCGTATCCGGCGCGGGTACTTCGTCGCCGGCCTGGGCGCCGCGCAGTTCGCGGCTCCGGGTGCAGTCGATCGACTGCGCGCGCACCGGGACCGCACCGACGAGATCCAGGTGCTCGCGGCCACCGATCCCGCGCAGCCCTACGGTGCCGTGCTCCCCTGGCCGGAGGCCACCGGGGGAAGGCCCTCCCGGACTTCCGGCGCCTCCGTGATCTCGGCCGGTGGCGTGCCGATGGCGTACCTCGACGCCGGGTCGGGACGCCTGATGCAGTTCCCCGGCGCAGACCCCGCCGCGATCGCCGAGGGGCTCCGCGCCCTCGCCAAGGAGCGCTCGGCCGGCCGGCTCGAGATTCGCACCATCGACGGCGAGGGGGCCCGCTCGTCCGGTTTGACTACCACTCTACGTGAGGTTGGATTCACGGACAGTTACCGGGGTATCGTCCTCTGGCCCTGAGGGGCGTCAAGCAGAGCCTCCGCGGGGTCGAGGAGCCTGGTAATGGCAAAACGCGCCCGAGCCCTTCACGCCCGTGTGGCGTGGGCATTCCTCGCTTCGGGCGTGGCGGCGGTCGCGCTGTTCGCGTCGAGCTCCGACGGTGGTATCCGGTCGTTCGGCTACGACGCGATCGGGCTCGTCGGAGCCCTCATCGCGGTGTACGCGCTGGTGCGCAACCGGCCCCGGCCCCGCACCGGCTGGCGCCTGATCGTCGCCGGCCTCGTGGTCCTCGTGACCGGCGACATCGTCTTCGACCTCGTGACCCGGGTGTTCGGCCACGACTCCGGCTACCCGTTCTCCGACCTGATCTACCTGAGCGCCTACCCGCTCCTCGCATGCGGGCTCGCGCTCGTCTCGAGTCGGCACTTCCGACGCGACATCTGGATCGACAGCCTCATCGTGGCGATCGCCGCCTCCGCCGCGACGTGGCAGTGGGTCATCGAGCCGGTCCTCAAGTCGGGCGGGCCGGTCGGCGAACGCGTGATGGCGGCGGCGTACCCGGTGCTCGACATCGTCCTGCTCGCCACGATCCTCCACGCCGTGTTCTCGATCCCCCGCTGGAAGGCGTCGGCTTGGTTCCTCGTCTGCGGACTCACCGCCACGCTGATCGGCGACATGCTGTACGCGCGTCTCGTTGCGGGCGGCACCTACCTCGACGCCGACCTGATCGACATCGCGTGGCCGATCACGTACGTGTTCCTCGCGGCGGCAGTCCTCCACCCGTCGATGCGGGTGGTGTGGCGATCGCGCGCGGACGACGCCGCGGGGCTGGGACGCGGTCGGCTCGCGATGCTCGGCATCGCGGTCGCGACCGCTCCGGCCGTGTTGGTCATCGACAGTACGGGCGACAACGCGACGATCGTCATCGCACTGCTCGCAGCGATGACGGCCATTCTCGTAGCGTGGCGCATCGCCCGCCTGGTCACCGCGTCCGAGGCCGCCCGGCACAACATCGAGGAGAGCGAAGCGCGCTTCCGCGCGCTGGTCCAACACGCATCGGACGGCGTCGTGGTCGTCGAAGCGAGCGGTCTGGTCTCGTACGCGAGTCCGACGGCCGTTCGCATGATCGGCCTCTCGGTCGACCAGGTGGTCGGGCGCGAGGCCACGGAGTTCATCCATCCCGACGACCGCGAAGTCGGCGCGCGGAACCTTGCCAACGTCGTGTCGGTGCGGGGCGCCTCTCCCAGCTTCGAGATCCGGCTCGGTGACGGGCTCGGAACATGGCGCTGGGTCGAGTGCACATGCTCGAACCAGCTGGAGAACCCCGCGGTGCGGGGCATCGTCACCAACACACGCGACATCACCGAGAAGAAGCAGGCCAATGAATTCGCCCGTGCCGACATGCGGGCGATGGAGCAGATCCTCGAGGGCTCCCCACTCACGGAGGCCCTCTACACCCTCTGCGCGGCGATCGAGTCGTACGACCCCGACCTCCGCGCGGCCATTCGCCTCATCGACAACGAGGCAGGCGGCCTCCGGCACACGGCGGCTCCGACCCTCCCGCTCGGTCTGACCCGCGCGATCGACGAACGGGCCGACGGGGCGGGATCGATCTCGCTGGCGGAGTATGCGGAGGGCCTGCTCGTCCACGTCGACGACGGGACCGATCCGCGTTGGGACAGCCTCCGCCAGCGTGCTCGGGACGACGAGCTCGCCGCGTTCTGGTCGATGCCGATTCGCAACGCGGAGACCGCCGACCTCGTGGGTCTGGTGAACGTTTACAGCCGCGCCGCCCGTGAGCCGACCGAGGCCGAAGTCGTTCTGATGGATCGGGTGGGCCACTTCGTCGCGCTCGCGGTCGATCGGGCCCAACACACCGACGAGCTGGGTTACATGGCGCTGCACGACGCGCTCACCGGCCTCCCGAACCGCGCCCTTGCGATCGACCGGATCCAGCACGCGCTCGAGCGGTTGGCCCACCGCCCGTCGATGCTCGCAGTGCTCTTCCTCGACCTCGATCGCTTCAAGCTCGTCAACGACGGCCTGGGTCACGACACGGGAGACGAGCTCCTCGTGGCGATCGCACGGCGTCTCGTGACCACTGTGCGCCGCCAGGACACGGTGGCGCGCCTCGGCGGTGACGAGTTCGTCGTGATCTGCGAGGACCTCGTCGACGAGCAACAGGCCGAGGAGCTCGCGGCGCGCGCGTCGGAGGCGCTCGCAGCACCGTTCGCCCTGGCCCGGGCCGAGATCCCCGTGAGCGCGAGCATCGGCATCGCGGTCACGCGCCGGGCGCGCGACTCCGCCGACAGCCTCCTCCGGGACGCTGACGCGGCGATGTACCGCGCCAAGCGCCGTGGGGGCGGCCGCTACGAGCTGTTCGACCAGGCCATGCACACCCGGGCGATGAGTCGCCTCCTCACGGAGCGGGCGCTCCGATTGGCTCTCGACCGCGACGAGCTGCGCGTCGTCTACCAGCCCCAGTTCGAGCTGGCGTCGGGACGGCGGGTCGGCATCGAAGCACTGGTGCGCTGGGCGCACCCGGTCCGCGGTCTCGTCGCCCCGCGCGACTTCCTTCCGGTCGCCGAGGAGACCGGCATGATCGTGCCCATCGGTCGCTGGGTGCTCGACCAGGCGTGCGCGCAGGCGGCGCGACGACGCGACGACGCCGAGGGCGAGTCGACCATCGTGTCGCTGAACGTCTCCGCGCGTCAGCTGCTGCAGCCCGACTTCCCGAGCCTCGTCGCGCGCGGCGTCGAGCAGCAGGGAATCGATCCTGCGCTGCTCTGCCTCGAGGTCGCGGAGGGGGTTCTCATCGACGATCTCGAGGTCGTGGGTACTGCGCTGCGTGTCCTGAAGGACCGCGGTCTCCGTCTCGCGATCGACGACTTCGGGACCGGGGGATCCTCCCTGACCTATCTCCGGCGGTTCCCGTTCGACGAGTTGAAGATCGACAGCAGCTTCATCGCCGGGCTCGGCGCCAACCACGCCGACGACGCGATCGTGGCCGCGACCATCGACATGGCGCACACGCTCGGCATGACCGTGGCCGCGGAGGGCGTCGAGACCGAGGAGCAGCGGACCCGCCTGGTCGAGCTGGGGTGCGACCGTGCCCAGGGCTACCTGCTCGGCGCGCCCGAGTCGCTGCCCGTCGCGCCCCACCTCATCCTCGTCGACCGCCCGGCCTGACCGGCCATACTTGGGGTGTCCACCGAGGCTCGGCCCGGGACACACCATCGCCAGGGATCGCGAAAGGACGCGTGATGTCACTACTCGACAAGGTCAAGGAGACCGCGCAGAAGGGCGCCGACAAGGCGAAGGAAGGCGTCAAGGCCGGGCAGGACAAGCTCGACGACGTCAAGCTCGACCGCAAGATCTCCGACCTCAAGGAAGAGCTGGGCGGGATCGTGTACGGCCAGCGCACTGGCACACCCGCCGAGAACTCGGATGCCGAGATCGGCCGCCTGGTCGAGGAGATCAAGGCCGCGGAAGCAGAACGGGTGGCGTAACTCCGCCCGTCAGCGCGACCAGACGTACTGCTCACCGGGCGGGAGCGGTATCGGGAACGTGTTCATGAGCGGGGCGATCAGCCCGTAGTGCCCGACCGGTGCCACGAGCTCGACGAGTTCCACCTCCCCGAGACGCTCCTGCGTGGCGCGGTCGGATCGGGCATCCGAGACGGCGCGACGCGGTGACGCGGTCATGCGCCGGGAGCATACGGGACGAAGGATCATCCTCCGGCGTGTGCGCGCGTGCGATCGCCGCGGAACCGCGACAGGACCACCGCGGCCCCGACGGCGCTGTACAAGACCAGGCCGACGTCGGGCGCCGGGCCCCACCACGTGTCGAGATCACTCGTCCACCACACGACCGCCGCCGCGATCCAAGCTCCACACGCGACACGGACCGCGAGGCGGGCCCGGTGGGACACGAGAGCCACCGATCCGGCGACGACGCCACCGAGGACGAAGAACGGCGGGAACGCCGTCGCGAACGTCCCGCCCGCGGTGGCGACTCCCCTTCCTCCTCGGAACCGGGTCCAGACCGGGTAGCAGTGCCCCGTGATCGCGGCGGTCGCCGCGCAATACGCCCCGCCGTCGCCTGCGACCGCGTGGCCAACCAGCCCCGCCGTAGCCCCCTTCACGACGTCGACGACGACCACGAAGACTCCCCAGCGCTTCCCGACGACCCGGATCGCGTTGAGACCTCCGGGGTTACCGGATCCCTCGCGCCGGATGTCGACGCTTCCCCGCGTCACCACGCGCGTCACGAGGTCCGCGGTCGGAATGGTGCCGATCAGATATCCGATCGCGAGCGCGGCGACGGTCGACATCCGAGGGCTTCACGGACCGTGCCCCGGGGCGGGGTCAGCCCCCGGAGACGTCCTGGGGGCGAGATCGGCCGGCGCCGATCCACGGCATCATGGAGCGCAGTCGCTCGCCGACCTCCTCGATCTGGTGCTCGGCGGCCTGGCGGCGCAACGCGTTGAACACGGGACGCCCAACCTGGTTCTCCAAGATCCACTCCTTGGCGAACTGCCCGGACTGGATCTCGTTGAGGATGCGGCGCATCTCGGCACGCGTCTCTTCGGTCACGATGCGGGGGCCTCGCGTCATGTCGCCGTACTCCGCGGTGTCGGAGATGGAGTACCGCATGTTCGCGATCCCGCCCTCGTAGATCAGATCGACGATGAGCTTCACCTCGTGCAGGGTCTCGAAGTAGGCGGACTCCGGTTGGTAGCCGGCATCGACCAGCGTCTCGAAGCTCGAGGTGATGAGCTCGACGAGACCGCCGCACAGCACGACTTGTTCGCCGAAGAGATCGGTCTCGGTCTCCTCCTCGAAGGTCGTGTCGAGCACACCGGCGCGGGTCGAACCGATCGCCCGTGCATACGCCAACGCGGTCTGCTTGGCTTTCCCCGTCTCGTCGGATGCCACCGCAACGAGCGCCGGCACACCCCCCCCCTCCTCGAACGTCCGGCGGACCAGGTGCCCGGGACCCTTCGGGGCGATCATCCACACGTCGACGCCCTTCGGCGGGCGCACCTGGCCGAAATGGATGTTGAAGCCGTGCGCGAACGCCAACGAGTCGCGGTCGTTGAGGTTGGGCTCGATGTCTTCCTTGTAGACGCGCGCCTGCTCGGTGTCGGGCAGTAGGACCATGATCACGTCTGCTTCCGCGCACGCTTCAGCGGTCGTGAGCACGCGGAGGCC
The DNA here is from genome assembly GCA_963775795.1 of uncultured Actinomycetes bacterium. Lineage (GTDB taxonomy): Bacteria > Actinomycetota > Acidimicrobiia > IMCC26256 > DASPTH01 > CAVZKC01. The sequence goes on from CAVZKC010000004.1 coordinate 473,678, forward strand.
CGCCTCTTCGGCCTTCGCCCACGAACCCGATCCGGCTCGGAGTCCGACCCGCACGTCGACACCCGACTCCTGCAGGTTCAACGCGTGCGCGTGACCCTGCGACCCGTAGCCGAGCACCGCGACCTTGCGCCCGTCGAGCAGCGCGGGATCGGCGTCAGCGTCGTAGTAAATAGTCGCTGGCGTAATTCCTCACTCGCTCATTGCGGCCGGGGAGATACCCCGGCCGCGGCCATTTCGCTCGCTGGCGAGCAACTCAGCCGGCTCCGCCAGCCTCGTCGCCGCAGCATCAACGGACTCTACTCACCGACCGGAGCTTGACGGGACGGCGGGAGAGCTTGGGCAGCGCGATCCTCCCGGTGCGCTGGAGCTCAACGATGCCGAACGGCGCGAGCAGATCGGTCATCGCGTCGAGCTTGTCGGGAGGACCGGCCACTTGCATCGTCAGCGCGTCGTAGCCCACATCGTCGATCTTCGCCTCGAAGATCGACGCAAGCTCCGCGATCTGCGAACGCGCTTCCGGAGTCGCCTTGACGGTGACCAGCATCAGCTCGCGCTCCACCGCCTCCTCGGGTCGGAGCTCGGCGATCTTCAGCACCGGAATGAGCTTGTTGAGCTGTTTGGTGACCTGCTCGATCGGCGCCGACTCGGCGTCGACGACGATGGTCATCCGGCTGAAGCGTTCGTCCTCGGTCGGGCTGACCGCGAGCGAGACGATGTTGAACCCGCGGCGGGCGAACAGGCCGGCGACTCGGCTCAAGACACCGAACTTGTTCTCCACCAGCACGCTCAGGATGTGGTGACGCACGATCCCTCCGGAGCCGTTCATCAGTCGCGACCTCCCGGTCGGTCGTGAGCGGGATCGAGGATGACGTCGCTGTTGGAGGTGCCGGTCGCGACCATCGGGTACACCTTCTCCCGGTAGTCAGTGCGGAAGTCGATAACAACGGGTCGGTCGTCGACCTCGTTGGCCTTCTCGATCGTGGGCACGACATCTTCGGGCGTATCCACGCGGAACGCGACACAGCCCATGGCTTCCGCCCACTTCACGTAGTCGGGTAGGTCGGGCGACAGGTACACCTCGCTGTAACGCTCCTCGTAAAAGAGCTCCTGCCATTGGCGCACCATGCCGAGGTACGCGTTGTTGAGGATCGCGATTTTCACCGGGATCCGCTCCACGCTCGCGGTCACGAGCTCCTGCGCGGTCATCTGGAAACAGCCGTCGCCGTCGACCGCCCACACCGTGCGCTCGGGCTTCCCGACCTTGGCGCCGATCGCCGCGGGCACCGAGAAGCCCATCGTGCCCAGGCCGCCCGAATTGATCCATGTATAGGGGTAGTTAAACTGCCACCGCTGGCTTGCCCACATCTGGTGCTGGCCCACACCCGACACGAGGATCGTGTCGTCGGGAGTGTTGTCACGCAGCATGTCGATTACGTACTGCGGCTTGAGGGGTCCATCCTCGAGCTGCTCGTAGTGGAGCGGGTACTGCTCTTGCCACGCGCGCAGCTGGCCGTGCCAGTCGTCGAGCGACGGCCAGTCGGCATTGGCGTGCTCGGCACGCACCGCCTTGATCAGCTCTTCGATCACGAGACGGCAGTCACCGACGATCGGCACGTCCGGCCGTCGCACCTTTCCCAGCTCGGCGGGGTCGATGTCGACGTGGACGATCTTCGCGTCGGGCGCGAAGCTGTCGCGCTTCCCGGTGACCCGGTCGTCGAAGCGCGACCCCAGCGCCAGCAGCAGGTCGGAACGTTGCATCGCCGTGATCGCGGTGTAGTTGCCGTGCATGCCCGGCATCCCGAGGCAGAGCTCGTGGTCGTCGGGAAACGCCCCGCGGGCCATGAGGGTCGTGACCACGGGAAAGCCGGTCAGCTCGGCCAGCTCGCGCAGCGCCTCGGCCGCCCGGGCCTTGAGGATCCCGCCGCCGGCGTAGATCACCGGGCGGCGCGCCTGGCTCATCAGACGGGCGGCGCCCTTGATCTGCTTGGCGTGTCCCTTCGTCGTCGGCTTGTAGCCGGGCAGGTCCACGCCCTCCGGCCAGTACCAGCTCATCGCCTGGTTCGCCACGTCCTTCGGCACGTCGACGAGCACGGGGCCGGGGCGGCCCGTCGTCGCGACGTGGAACGCCTCCCGGATCACCCGCGGGATCTCCGCCGCGTCGGTCACCAGCCAGTTGTGCTTGGTCACCGGCATGGTGATCCCGACGGTGTCGGCCTCCTGGAACGCATCGGTCCCGATGACCGAGTACGGGACCTGGCCTGTTATGACCACGATCGGGATGCTGTCCATGTACGCGTCGCACAGGGCGGTCACGATGTTCGTTGCGCCCGGCCCGCTCGTGACCATGGCGACTCCCGGTCGCCCGGTCGCGTGTGCATAGCCCTCCGCCATGTGCCCGGCGCCCTGCTCGTGGCGCACGAGGATGTGGCGGATCGAGGAGTCGATCAGCGGGTCGTAGACAGGCAGGATCGCACCGCCCGGGAGGCCGAATATGACCTCCGTGCCCTCCATCTCGAGGCTCTTGATCAAGGCTTGCGCTCCGGTGAGCTGCATCGTGTGGCTCCGCATCGTTGAATGGCGGCTGGGTTCTCGAATCCGGGACATGAAAAACCCCCCGCCGGAGCGAGGGGTCGAAGCGCACGGGCGCGAAAGCGCGCCGTGCGCTAGGTGATTACGACGAGGCTGGTGTCGAAGGCGGTGCTTCTACAAGACATCGTTGTCATTCTGCCCGATCGAGCGCCGGGAGGCAAGTCAGAACCCGTCAGCGCTGGTGGACCGGGCACGAGAAGGTCGTGCGCCCGGCGACCGTTCGGCGCTGCAACGGTGCACCGTCGCGTGGGCAGTGCGCCCCGGGCCCGCGGATCGCGGTGAGGTCACCCAGGTGGGAGCCGCCCCGCCGGCTCAGCACCCGCAACGTGGTGCGCACCGATCGATGGAGCGACCGGACCTCCGGGTCGTCGAGCGTGGACGCGGTCCGGACGGGATCGACACCGGCTCGCCACAGCACTTCGTCGCAGAGCAGATTGCCCAGCCCGGCGATCCGCGACTGGTCCATCAGGACAGCTTTGATCGGGGCCCGGCTGCGCGCCACGATCCGCCGGAGTTGCGCGAGGGTGAGATCGAACGCATCCGGCCCCAGCCGATCTTCGTCCGGATCGACCTCGACCGCGCCGAGCCGGCGCGGGTCGCGAAGGAACAACGAGCCGCCGTCGGCGAACGAGACGCCGAACCGGTGCCATCCCGGATCGTCGCGGTTGCTCGCGTACAGCAGCGGATCACCGGCCGCCACGCCGTCCACGATCACGCGACCGCTCATCCCGAGGTGCAAGCCGAGCACCACGCCCGAATCGACATCGAGGAACAGCTGCTTACCACGACGGCGCGCCGCGACGAACCAGCGCTCGCGGAGGATGCCCTGCGCCGCGCGCGGACTCAGTCCCCGCTTGAGGAACCAGGCGTCCGGTGTGTGCACCGTGCGGATCTCGCGATCGAGTGCGCGCTCGCCGAGGAGCACGCGCGCCGTCTCCACCTCCAGGATCTCGGGCAACGCAGCGTCCCGGTGGTCAGGCGTTCGTGATCGCGCCGCGCTCGGCGCCCTGCGCGAGCCGCGCGTACTTCGCGAGGAACCCGCTCGTGTACCGAGGCTCCATCGGCTTCCAGCCGACGGCTCGCCGTTCGAGCTCCTCGGGGTCGACGAGCAAGTCAATGGTGTGTGCCTCGGCGTCGATCGCGATGCGGTCGCCGTCCTGCACGAACGCGATCGGCCCACCGTCGACCGCCTCCGGGGCGACGTGGCCGATGCAGTACCCATGCGTGCCACCCGAGAAGCGGCCGTCGGTCACCAAGGCGGCGTCGGAGCCCCTCCCCGCGCCCTTCATCGCGCCCGTGACCGCGAGCATCTCCCGCATCCCCGGACCTCCCTTGGGCCCTTCGTAGCGGATGACCACCACGTCTCCCGGATTGATCGAACCCGTGAGGATCGCGTCCATCGCGAGGTCCTCGCCGTCGAACACACGGGCCGTTCCCTCGAAGCGAAGATCGTCGATGCCGGCCACCTTCACGACGCCGCCTTGTGGCGCAAGGCTGCCGGTGAGGACCGCGATGCCCCCCTGCCGGTGGATCGGGTCGTGCAGGGAGTGCACCACGTCGCCGTCGGGCCGCGGAGGCGCGAGCGCGGCGAGGTTCTCCGCGACGGTCCCACCGGTCACCGTGAGGCAATCTCCGTGCATGAGGCCGGCGTCGAGCAGCTCCTGCATCACCACCTGCACTCCCCCGACGCGATCGAGGTCGGTCATGTGGTACTTCCCGTGCGGCTTCATGTCGGCGACGTGCGGGACGCGCGCGCCGATGCGGTTGAAGTCGTCGAGCTCGAGCTCGACACCCGCCTCGTGCGCGATGGCGAGCAGGTGCAGCACCGCGTTGGTGGAGCCTCCGAGCGCCATCGTGACCGCGATCGCGTTCTCGAACGCCGGCTTCGTCATGATCTGGCGGGGCCGGGTTCCAGCCTCGATCAGCGCGACGACCGCGCGTCCGCTCTCGTACGCGAGATCGTCGCGCCGGCGGTCGACGGCGGGAGCCGACGATGATCCGGGCAACGACATCCCGATGGCCTCCGCAATCGACGCCATCGTGTTGGCGGTGAACATCCCGGCGCACGAACCCTCGGTCGGGCAGGCTCGCCGCTCGATCTCGCCGAGCTCGTGTTCCGACAATGCGCCGGCCGCGCACGCGCCGACCGCCTCGAACACGCTGACGACGTCGAGCGCCTGGTCCCGGTACCGTCCGGGAAGGATCGAACCGCCGTAGAGGAACACGGAGGGGACGTTCGTCCGCGCCGCCGCCATGAGCATGCCGGGCAGGCTCTTGTCGCAACCCGCCAACGTGACCAGCGCGTCGAGACGCTCCGAGTGGACCATGCACTCGACCGAGTCCGCGATGATCTCCCGGCTCACCAGCGAGCCGCGCATGCCCTCGTGGCCCATCGAGATCCCGTCGCTCACCGCGATGGTGACGAATTCCATCGGGAACCCGCCCGCGGCGCGTACCCCGGCCTTGGAGCGCTTGGCGAGCCGGTCGAGCGGCATGTTGCAGGGAGTGACCTCGTTCCAGCTCGACGCCACCCCCACCTGGGCGCGATCCCAGTCGTCGTCGGTCATGCCGACGGCCCGGAGCATGGCCCGCGCGGGCGCGCGTTCCATGCCCTCGGTCACCTCGTAGCTGTGCGGCTTCATCGGCTCGGGCATGCTCGCAGCGTATCGGGGCGCCCGGTGGCGGCCGCCGCTACTCTCGCGGCCCATGACATCCCGCCCGGTTGTGAACGCATGAGCGAACCGCGGAGCGGGATCGGCGTACTCGACGGCTCGGGAGTGGTCGCCCGTACCTTCGCCTGGAGCGGACATCCCACCGGCGATCGCATGCGCTGGTTCGCGGAAGGGCTCCGCCGCGCCATGCTCGGACACGGCTACACCGAGATCGACGCACCGGGTCCCGACGTCGCGGTGGTGCTGCACTTCATGGAGGCGGCGCGGCCGAAGTCGTACCGCAGGCGGGCCGCGCCGACCTTCGTGGTCGCGCTCGCCGAGCTCCCGGCGCCACCGGCCGATTCGCTGCGCGTCGGGTATCCGCTACTCGTCCGCGGGCTCGCCAACCTCTGCATCATGATGAGCGACGGGCAGGCTGCTACCCACGCCAACTTCGTGACGCTGGAACAAGGGACGTACTCGATCACCACCGACGTCGGCGACGACCTCGACTTCTTCACCGCGGTGTTCTCGCGGATAGAGCCGCTCGCCACGTCCCGTCTCGTCATCGGCAACGAGTTCGACACTGATCTGCCCGCCGAGCTGTGGGACGGCGACGACACCACCCGTCAGATCACGCGGGCCGGCGAGCGGCTGGCAGCACTCGACCTGCTACCCGCGGCCTTCCCGATCGAGGAGATCCTTTCACCGCGTGATCTCCGACAGGTGAAGCTTCTCTACGGCATCGGCGGGCTCAGCTACGGCAATGTGAGCGTCCGGCAGCGCTCGAACGGTGACGAGCCACTGCCCCGCTACTGGATGAGCGCGAGCGGCGTCGACAAGTCGTCGCTCCGTGAGATCGGTCGCGACATCCTGCTCGTGACGGGTTACGACGAGCTTCGAGGCGTCATGCAGCTCAGCGTGCCACCGGGCGTGGAGCCGCGGCGCGTCTCCGTCGACGCGATCGAGCACTGGATGATCTACCGGGAGCATCCCGAGGTCGGCGCGATCCTCCACGTGCACGCCTGGATCGAGGGGACCGTCTCGACCGAGATCAACTATCCGTGTGGCACCCACGAGCTTGCCGCCGCGGTCGCCGACCTCGTCCGCTCGGCGCCCGATCCGTCTCGGGCGATCGTCGGGCAGCGCAATCACGGTCTCACCATCACGGGCCCGAGTCTCGACGAGATCTTCGACCGCATCGAGGGCAGGATCGTCCGCAAGGTCCCCATGGACTGACGACTCCGTTCACTCCGGTTCACTGCGCGTTCAACTGCGAATATCACACTCAGACGCGCGATGAACCGGCTGGCCGGCGATCGCGAGACGCTCTCCGGTGGTCAGGCGAGGCGGTCCTCGAGGAGCCGGTTGAGGAGCTGCGGGTTTCCCTGGCCCTTGGTTGCCTTCATCGCCTCGCCCATGAAGAATCCCCGCTTCTTCTTGCGCACCTTGTCGTCGCCGGCTCTGAACTCGTCGGCATCGGCCGGATTCGCCGCGATGATCTCGTCGACGACCGCGGCCAAAGCCGCCTCGTCGCTCACCTGCTCGAGTCCCCGTTCCGTCACCACCTGCTTGGGGCGCAACGGGCGGCGGAGGCACTCGTCGAGCACGTCCTTTGCCTGGTTGCGCGAGAGTGAGCCGTCCGCGACGAGGCCCACCAGCTCGGCGAGCCCGTCGGGCGGCAGCGGCAGCACCTCGGGCGCGAGCCCGCTGTCATTGAGGTACGCGAGCACCGGGCCCACGCACCAGTTGACGACATCGCGCGGCGCACCGGCGCCGAGCGCCAGCACCGCGGCCTCCGCGTAGTCGGCGAGCCCGGGCGCGGCGACCAGCACCCGCGCATCGGCGTCGCCGATCCGCCATCCCTCGCTGAGCCTCGTGCGACGAGCAGCCGGGAGCTCGGGCATCGCCTCGCGCACGCGCGCCCGCATCACCTCGGTGGGGGCGACGGGGAGGAGATCCGGCTCAGGGAAGTACCGGTAGTCCGAGGACCCCTCCTTCGTGCGCATCGAGTGGGTGCGCCCCTCGATTTCGTCCCAGTGGCGGGTCTCCTGGACGACGCGTTCGCCGGCGGCGAGCAGGCCCGTCTGCCGCTCGATCTCGTGCTCGATGGCACGACCGAGCGAGCGCAGCGAGTTCATGTTCTTGACCTCGACCTTCACCCCGAGGTCCGGGCTCCCCTCGTGACGGACCGACACGTTGGCGTCCACTCGCATGGAGCCTTCTTCCATCTTCACGTCGGAGACGGCGATCGCCTCGAGGACAGAGCGGAGCTCCGCCACGTAGGCACGAGCCTGCTCCGCCGAAGTGATGTCGGGACGGCTGACGATCTCCATCAGCGGTACTCCGGCTCGGTTGTAGTCGACCAGTGAGTACGCGGCGTCGTGGATGCGACCGCCCCCGCCGACGTGCGCGGTCTTGCCGGTGTCCTCCTCGAGATGCGCGCGCTCGATCCCGATGCGCGCGCCGTCGATCTCGATCCACCCGTCGACGGTGATGGGCTCCTCGTACTGCGAGATCTGGTAGTCCTTGGGCATGTCGGGATAGAAGTAGTTCTTGCGTGCGAAGATCGACTTCGCCGGTACCCGGAGATGAACGGCCTCCGCGAAGCGCAGGACGTGCTCCACCGCCGCCTCGTTGAGCACCGGCAGCGACCCGGGGAGGCCAAGGCAGACCGGGCACACGTTCGTGTTCGGCTCTGCTCCGAACTCGTTGACACAGCCGCAGAACAGCTTCGTCGCGGTCGCGAGCTCGACGTGGACCTCCAGGCCGATCGTCGGGACAACGCCCTCACTCATGCGGCGGCCTCCAGCACACGCGCCGTTCGGAACATGACCGCCTCGCCGAGCGCGGGGGCAAGCACCTGCACACCCACTGGCAGTCCGGCGTCCCCCACACCGAACGGAACGCTGATCGCCGCGTGGCCCGCAAGATTGGTCGGGATCGTGCACACGTCCGAGAGGTACATCGCCAGCGGCTCGGCCGTCTTGGCTCCGAGACTGAATGCGACCGTCGGCGACGTCGGCGACAACAGCACGTCGCACTTCTCGTACACCCGCTCGAAGTCGCGCACGATGAGCGTGCGCACGCGCTGCGCCTGCCCATAGTACGCGTCGTAGTAACCAGCCGACAGCGCGTAGGTTCCCAGCATGATGCGCCGCTTGACCTCGGCGCCGAACCCCGCCTCCCGGGTCCGTGCGTTCATCGTCGCGACATCGTCGGCATCGACCCGCAGCCCGTAGCGGACGCCGTCGTAGCGCGCGAGGTTCGACGACGCCTCCGCCGGTGCGATCAGGTAGTACGCCGACAACCCGTACGTGACACTGGGGACGCTCACGCGTTCCACCGACGCTCCCGCGCGTTCCAACGTGGTCGCGGCGCGGTCGACCGCGGCCGATACCTCGGGCTGCACGCCGTCGACATCGGTGAGCTCCTCGACGACCCCGACCCTGAGCCCCTCCACACCCCGCTCGACGACGGGGAGGATCGGCTCGTACGAGGAGGGGATCGAGGTGGAGTCGAGCGGGTCGTAACCAGCGATCACGTCGAGCAGGAGCGCGGCGTCTGCAATCGTCGTGGCGAACGGCCCGATCTGGTCGAGGGAGCTGGCGAACGCGACGAGCCCGTATCTCGACACGAGACCGTAGGTCGGCTTCACGCCGACGACTCCGCACAGCGCCGCGGGTTGACGGATCGACCCGCCGGTGTCGGACCCGAGACCCAGCGGGGCGTACCCCGCGGCGACCGCCGCGGCCGATCCGCCGCTCGAGCCGCCCGGCACCCGGGAGGGATCCCGGGGGTTGCGGGTCGGCCCGAACGCAGAATTCTCGGTGGAGGATCCCATCGCGAACTCGTCGAGATTCGTCTTGGCCACCGGCACCGCACCCGCCGCGAGCACCCGGTCCACGACCGTCGCGCTGTACGGCGGTTCCCAGCCCTCGAGGATGCGCGACGAGCACGTGGTAGCGACACCCTTCGTGCAGAGGTTGTCCTTGAGAACGATCGGCACACCCGCGAGAGGACCGGGATCCCGACCTTCGGCGACCGCCCTGTCGACCGCGGCCGCCGCGGCCGACGCAAGCTCCTCGGTGACGAGGTTGCAGGCGTGCAGCTCCGGATCGGAGGCCGCGATCAGCTCGAGCCGACCGCCGAGCAGCTCTTGCGCGCTACGACCCGCACGCACCTCCGCCGCGAGCTCGGCCGCGGTCATGGGGCGTCGAGGATGCGCGGAACGCGGAACCGCCCGTCCTCCGCGGCAGGCGCCATGGCAAGCACCTCGTCACGCGCCAGTCCCCGGCGCGGCTCGTCCACGCGCAGCACGTTGACGAGCGGCAGAGGATGGGCGGTGGGCTCGATGGTGTCCGACGCGAGCGCGCTGACCTGCGCGGCGTACTCGAGAATCACGCCGAGATCGTCCGCAAGCTGCTCAATCTCGGCCTCGGACAGCTCGAGACGCGCGAGGCGCGCCACGTGCTCGACGTCGGCGCGTGAGAGGGCAGCCATGCCCGGGATTCTAGGGCCCGCCTCCGTCGGGACATTCGGCCCGCGACGCGTACGATCACGGTTCGCGAGGTTCACGAGCCGGTATGCAGGAGCAGCACGTCTGGTGGCGAAGTACCCGTTCCTCTCCGACGAGTGGTTCGCCGAGGCCCGCCGGATCGTCGACGAACAGGTACCCGAGATCTCGACGGGGCCCGACGTGTCGATGAACGTGCTCGTCACCGCCTCCCCGTTCGGCAACGACCGCCGCCTGCACCTTGCGACGATCGACGGCACGGGCGACCTGGGGACGGGTCACCTGACCAACCCGGATCTCACGTTGACGACCGACTACGAGACCGCGCGCGAGATCCTCGTGACCGGCGACCCACAGTCGGCGCTCCAGGCTTTCATGGAGGGAAAAGTGAAGATCCAGGGCGATCTCACGAAGCTCATGGCCGCACAGTCCGCGGGCACCGGCCCGGGCGCTCCCGAGCTGGCCCGCGCGCTCCTGACGATCACCGAGCTCTGACCTCCCCGTCAGCCGACCGCGGGGTCGAGCTCCGCGTCGCCGTCGCCGTCGGGGTCACGTCGCCCCATGGTCCGAACAGGGTCGGCCGGCACCGCCTCCGGGACGAGCAGAGCCAGCGGCAGCGCGTCGTGCCGACGGGGCTCGATCAGGTCACCGACCGCCGGGCGCGGACCTGGCATACCCGTAGGGCGGCCGTAGCCACTGGCAGGCCTGCTCGGCCCCGGTCGGCAGGTGCTGCCGTGCGCTGGTCGGCGCATGGAACCTCCTGGTCTCTGGGATGGGTGCGGCGCTCGCGGCGACCTCGCCGCTGCGCCTTCGGATTCGGGAGCCCGCTCTCCCGTCCCAGGAGACGAGCCGCGCGGTCCTGCGTCACGCGCGAATCACCGCACCGTTGATTCGTGGGCTCAGCGGGAGAGCGTGGGGTATCCCGACGCGCCGATGTGCCACCAGTCGGCCGGGGGGGCCAGCGCGGAAGCCTCCTTGGCGAGCTCTGCCACGGTGAAGCGCCCGTCGGCGAGGATCTCCTCGGCGAGCACCCACGGCTGCACCCGCTGCACCCGGCTCCCGAACACGAGGAACGTCTCGCCGTTGAACGGACAGTCCGGCGTCGACAGGTAGGCCACCATCGGCGAAACGTTGGCGGGATCGAACTGGTCGAACTCGCTCGTGTCCTCGGGCGGCGCGAGCCGCTCCTCGAGACCTGGAGTCGCAAGCGTCAGCCGGGTGCGTGCGACCGGCGCGATCGCGTTCGAGCGCACGCCGTACCGGGTGAGCTCCTTCGCGCAGATCTGCGAAAGGGTCGCGATCCCCGACTTCGCGGCACCGTAGTTCGCCTGACCGGGGTTGGAGAAGAGTCCGGACGTCGACGACGTGTGCACGATCGACGCGTTCACCTCTGTCCCAGCCTTCGACTGCGAACGCCAGTAGACCGCGGCATGGTGGGTCGTCGCGAAGTGGCCCTTGAGGTGGACGGCGATGACGGCGTCCCACTCCTCCTCGGTCATGTTGATCACCACACGGTCGCGCAGGATGCCGGCGTTGTTGACGAGCACGTGCAGGTCGCCGAACGTCTCGACGGCCTGGTCGACGAGCCGCTTCGCGCCCTCCCAGTCGGCGACGTTGTCGCCGTTGACCACAGCCTCGCCGCCCCGGGACTTGATGTCGGCGACCGTCTGTTGCGCGGGCGTGAGGTCGGCGCCGCCGCCGCTCATCTCTCCGCCGAGGTCGTTCACCACGACCTTGGCGCCCTCGTCCGCGAACAGCAGCGCATGCTCGCGGCCGAGACCACGTCCCGCACCCGTGATGACCGCGACCCGACCGTCCAGAGCACCCATGGATCCACACTCCTTGCCGGGCGGGAGGCCCTTGCAACAGCTACGAGAAACCGGCCGAGCCTAGAGGAAGAGGGTGACCGTCGAGCCCTTCGGGACCCGGCCGCCGGCGCCTGGATCCATCGCCGCGACTGGTTTTCCCGGACCGTAGTCCTTCACGTCGGGGTGCAGCCCGAGGGCACTGAGCTGCTGCGTGCAGGCCTCGACGGTCAAGCCGTCGCAGTCAGGGACGACGACCATCTCGGGCCCCTTGCTCACGATGATCGTCACGGTGGATCCCCGAGCTGCGAGCTGGTTGGCGTTCGGGTCGGTGCCGATGCTCTTGCCGGTCTCCATGGTCGTGCTGAAGTCGTCACGACGGGCGACGGCGAAGCCCGCGTCCTGGAGCGCCCGCGCTGCTTCCTCGTAGGTCTTCGTGGCGACGTCGGGAACCGGGATCGGCGCCGGCCCTGTGCTCACGAGCAGCTTCACGAGCGAGTCCGGGCGCGCGGGCTGGCCGATGGCGGGATCAGTGCCGATGACCGCACCCGCGGGGACCGATTCGTCGTGCTGCTCCGCCACATGGACGGCGAACCCCGTCCGTTCGAGGAGGGCGCGGGCTTGCTCGGGAGGAAGCTGGGTCACGTCGGGAACCGGGATCGGTGGCGGGCCCCGTGAGACCACCAGCTCGACCTCACCGCCCTCGCCGACGAAGGCCCCGGGCGGCGGGCGCTGCGAGATCACGACCCCCTCCGGGTCGTCGGCCTCGCGCTGCACCATCCTCAGCGCCACGCCGGCGTCGGCGGCCAGCTCGGTGGCCCGCTCGGCGGTCAGGCCGACGAGCGACGGGACCGCGACCGTGCCCCCGGCCACGCCCGCTAACGCCAACCCTCCTGCTGTGAGTGCGAGCACCACGACGGTCGCGACCACGATCGGGACCGCCCGCTGCGCTCGCGGCTCGGCGCGGCGTCGCCGGCGGGTGGTCGGCAGAACGGGAGCGGGGACGGAGGACGCGTCCTGGTCGAACAGCCGGGCCGATCGGGTGAGCTGGGTCGGATCGCTCGACTCGAGCTCGCCCCCGAGCCCAGCGAGGGGTAGCGGCTCCGGCGCGGGCAGCACGCGGGCGGCGTCGGCCAGCGCGGAACGTAGGGACACCGCGTCCGCGAAGCGGTCACCCGGGTCCGGCCGACCGGCGCGCTCCATGGCAGGCCCGAGCGGTCCCATCTCCGGGGGCGCCACAATCGGGTTCCTCGTCCTGGCCACGAGCGTCCCGATGGCAGTCTCGCCGAGGTCCGGCACGGACCCCGTGACCGCCTCGACGAGCACGACCGCGAGCGAGTACAGGTCCGCGCGCCCATCGAGCGGCGCCGCGGAGACCTGCTCGGGCGCGGCGTACCGGGCCGTACCCACCACGGCGCCCGATGGCTCCGTCCAGCTCGCCTCGGCGAGAGCACGGGCGAGACCGAAGTCGGCGACGCGCACGGTCCCGTGCTCGTCGAAGAGGAGGTTCGCCGGCTTGATATCGCGATGGACGACACCCCTTCCGTGCGCATACTCCAACGCTGAAGCGACCTGGCCGCCGACGTACGTCGCCTGCGAGGGCGTGAGACGCGCTCCCGAGTCGAGCAGGCTGCGGAGGCTGCCACCCGTGAGCAGCTCGAGGACCATGAAGGGAACGTCGTCCTCTCCCCAGTCGTAGACGGCCATCACGTTGGGGTGGTTGAGCGAGGCGGCGACGCGGGCTTCGGCGCGGAAGCGTCGGATGAACCCGGCATCCTCCGCGAGCGCGGCATGGAGCACCTTGACCGCGACACGGCGCCGGAGTCGCACGTCGTCGGCCACGTAGACGCGGCCGCTCGCGCCTGCGCCGATGGGGGCGAGCAGGCGGTACCGGCCGGCGAGAACGCGCCCGGTGAGCTCGGCGACGCCGCTGATCGCCATCCGGTCCAAGGTACCGGTCGCTTCCCTCGGAGCCGTGGCAACCACGGCGATGTCGGCGCCCGAGCCACGCGGCGTTAGCCTCGAGCGATGACGGGTACGACCGGCACCCCGAGCGCGGGGCGGCGGCCCGTCGTGGTGGCGCCCCCCGACAACGCGCGCGGCGGGACCCACCCGCCGCTGTTCCGTCATCCCGGAAGGGTGGCGATCGTGGTCGTCGCCCTCGTCGCGGTCGTGAACCTCGGCATCGTCCTCCTCGCGACGAGCGACACGAGCGTCGACGGCCGGCCACCCCTCCCGTCCGCGCTGAGCTCGATCACACCCGAGCGGGGCGAGCTGGTCCGACCCCAGGACACGATCACCGTCGATCTCCGCAACGACCTCACGGGCGTGCTCGTGCTCGATGGCGTGGAGATCCCCGAGGACCAGGTGTCACGCGTCGACCCGCTCGGGGTCATCGAGTTCCGCCCCGGACCCGACCAGGACCTCAGGCGCTTCACGCCGGGCACCCACAGCGTGGCGGTCCGGTTCTGGCCGAAGGACGAAGCCCGTCCCGACACGCCCTCCAGCTTTTCCTGGACCTTCCGCGCCGGCGCCTGACCTGCACGTTCGGGCGTCGGACGCCTCGGCCGTCAGCTGTCCCCGCTGCTCGAAAGCTCACGGAGCCCGTCCTCGTCGAGCACCGGGACGCCGAGCTGTTCCGCCTTGGCGAGCTTCGACCCCGGGCTGGTGCCCGCCACGACGTAGCTCGTCTTCTTCGAGACCGAGCTCGTCACCTTGCCGCCGTGCGCCTCGATCAGCGCCTCCGCCTCATCACGGCTCATCGTCGGCAACGTCCCCGTGAGCACGAACGTCAGGCCTGCGAGCACCGCGTCCCCGGCATCGACCTCGGCGCGTGCCGGCCCTTCGAAGTTCACGCCCGCGGCGCGCAGCCGTTGCAGGAGGTCGCGATTTCCCTCGTTGGCGAAGAACGCCGCGATGCTCTCTGCGATGACGGGCCCGACGCCGTCGACCGCGGCCAGGTCCTCCGCGCTCGCTGCCATGATCGCCTCGAGGTGACCGAGGTCACGGGCGAGCGCGGCCGCCACGGCCGGGCCCACGTGGCGGATGCCGAGGCCGACGAGGAGTCTCGCGAGCGGTCGGCTCCGTGCCGCATCGATCGCCTCGACGAGCAGAGCCGCCGAGCGCGTCCCCATGCGCTCCAATTCGGCGAGCTGGCCCGCCTCGAGCAGAAACACGTCGGCGGCGTCTCGAAGGAGGCCGGCCGCGACGAACTGCGTGACTCGCTCTTCACCGAGGCCATCGATGTCGAGCGCCGATCGACCCGCGAAGAACACGATGCGCTGGACCCGCTGCGCTGGGCACTCGAAGTTGACACAGCGATGATCGGCCTCGCCCTCGAGCCGCACGAGCGGTTGCGAGCACACGGGACACATCGTGGGGAACTTCCACCGCCTCGCGCCCGGGCGCCGCTTCGCGAGCACTGGTCCGACCACTTCGGGGATCACGTCACCTGCTTTCCGGACGATGACGGTGTCACCGACGCGGACGTCCTTGCGCGCGACCTCGTCCTGGTTGTGCAGGGTCGCGAGGCCGACGGTCGATCCCCCCACGAACACAGGCTCGAGCTCGGCGAACGGGGTGGCCCGGCCGGTGCGCCCGATGCTCACCATGATGTTGCGCAGGGCCGTCGTCTTCTCCTCGGGCGGGAACTTGTAGGCGACGGCCCACCGGGGCGCGCGGCTCGTGAAACCCAGCTCGGCGCGCTGGAGGAGGTCGTCGACCTTGACCACCGAGCCGTCGATCTCGTAGTCGAACGCATGGCGTTGCGCCTGCATGCGCTCGCAGAAGTCGTACATGGCCTCCAAGGAACCGAGCTCTTCGACGTGCGGATTGACGGGCAGTCCCAGCTCTCGGAGCCAAGCAAGGGTCGCGTGGTGCCATCTCAGCGACGGGCCACCGACCTGCACGCCCAGCTCGTACGCGAAGAACGCCAGGTCACACGACGCAGTAATGCGCGGATCCTTCTGACGGAGACTGCCCGCCGCGGCGTTGCGGGGGTTCGCGAACAGGCGGGCGCCCTGGTCACCCTGACGTTGGTTCAACTCTTCGAACGATCCCAACGGCATGAATACCTCGCCCCGCACCTCGAGCTGGTCTGGCACTGCCTTCCCGGCGAGCCGGCGCGGGATGGCGCCGATGGTCGCCACGTTCGCGGTGACGTCCTCACCGGTCTCGCCGTCGCCCCGGGTGGCAGCCCGCACGAGCCGCCCGTCCTGATAGAGCAGCGAGATGGCGAGGCCGTCGAGCTTGGGCTCACCGACGAAGGCGACGGGCTCGGGGACGAGCCGCGTGAGGCGCGCGTGCCAGGCCGCGAGGTCGGCGCGGTCGAACGCATTGCCGAGGGAGAGCATGGGTGCCACGTGACGTACCGGGGCGAACGTCGCCGAGGGCGGCGCGCCCACCTCGGAGAGCGCCACCACCTGCGCCTCGAGCGACGGATGCTCCGCGACGAGCGCCTCGAGCTCCCGGACGAGCTCGTCGAACTCGGCATCCGCGATCTCGGGGTCGTCGTGGAGAAAGTACCGCTCCCGGTGATGGCGCACGAGGGTCGCGAGCTCCGTGGCGCGCGCCACGACGTCTTGCGGGGCGTCGGGAACGCGTGCCTCGGCCATCCCGAGCAATCTACCGACGGTCGTTCCGCAGCATCTGGGCCGGGACGGACCGCGAGATCAGGTGGACGGGGAAGTCACAGGAGCAGTGGTCGTGGGGGGCGGCGGCGCGATCGAGGTCGTCGGCGGTGGCAGCGTGGTGGTGGTGGTGGGCGGCGCGGTTGTGGTCGGCGGCGTCGTTGTCGTGGTAGTGGTCGTCGAGGAGCTCGTGGTCGTCGACGACGAGGTGGTCGTCGACCGTTTGGGGTCGTTACCGTCTCCGAACGCAACCGCGGCGAGCACGCCCACGAGGATCACCGCGAGCACTACGACCGCCGCGACGAGCCAGCGCCGGCCCGATGACATGCCGCCGCCCGAGCTCGACGGACCGGATCCCGACGGTGGAGCGCCGCTCGCTCCCCCCGCGCCTGCCCCGGCCGCGATGCCGGCAGCCGCGGCCGCCGGCATCGCGACGGTCGGCTCCCCGGCTGCGCCCGCCGCAGCCTGCGTGGTCTCCGCCGCGTCCTCGCTCCCAACGACCGCGCCGCAGCGGCCACAGGTCGTCGCGCCCGGCTCGAGCGGCGCGCCGCACACACCGCAGTACTGGTAGGTGACGTTGTCGTCCACGTCAAGCCCCCAGGGTGAGACGGGCGGCGACGGCCTGGTCGTTCACACGCGCGGCTAGCAGGCGCGCCAGCCGAAGCACACGTTCGGCCTGCGACCGACCGTATCCCGCCAGCCCGCACGCGGGAGTGATGAGGCCGCGTGTACGCAACGACAGCGGGTCGCAGCCGCGCCGCGTGAGCTCACGCCACACGTGTGCGAGCGCCCGCCAATGCGGTTCTACCGACTCGCCGATGGGCCGGTCGGTGGCGACAGCACCCCACGCCACCCAACCGTCGCCGTCGAGGAAACGGGCGAGAGGTAGGTAGGAGTCCACGAGGTCGGCGGTCACCTCGACACCGAGGACCTCGGGCCCGGCTTCGAAGGCGAGCGCGACGTCGCCGTCGCACCAGACGTGCAACCCGGTGACGGAATCGACTGCGGCGAGGGCTCCCGACAGCACGTCGATCGCCTGCTCTCGCTGGAGCGTCGCGACGCCGCGTCGCCAGTTGACCAGCGCCGGCTCGTCGAAGAACAGCACGAGCGTGGCGTCCGGTAGGGCGTGCGCGACGGCGCGCTCGATCGCTCCTGCCCATCCCTCTGCGAGCGCCGTCGCGCGGCGGAACGCGCGGGCCGTCGGCACACCCGAGCCTTCGAGCGCGACACCCAGCGTCAGTGGCCCCGTGACCTGCGCCTTGACGCGCCGCGGGGCACGCTCCTGCGCGCTCGCCACGCCGAGGAACTCGAGGAGGCCCCCGTGCCGCTCGCGATCGAGCACGCACTCGGGCTCGAGGTCAGAGGCGCCGTGCACCTCGAAGCTCCCGTCCGCCGCGACCGACACCTCCGGCAGCGCCCCGACCCACTGAGCGACCATCCCCTCGCGCTGATCACGAGCAGGAAGCTGGGGTGCGGCAGGCAGATCGGGCAGCGCGGCGAGCGACAGCTGCGCAGCGGCGACGGGGTCGTCGTGGGGCAGGCTGCCGATCGCCGTCGCGATGCCCGGCACGAGGACGGGCGCTCGAAGCGGCAGCCGCATGGGGCGTACTATACGGAGGCCTCGCCCGGGCGTCCGAAACGGCCGCGCTCGCCCCCTTCGGCCTCCTGTCCGCGCCGTCCGTCCCAAGCCGACTCCAGCCGTGACCTCTGTGGCGACCCCTCGACCGCTCCCGACCTGGCTGCTGCGCGGCGCGTGGCTCGCCCTCCCCGTGAGCGCGGGACCCGCGTTCGCAGCCGCATGCCGCGACTGGTCGGACGGTCCGCGGGTCGCCCTGGAGGCGATGTTGTGGGCGTCCTGGGCGACCGCCCTCCTCGCGGTTGTGGCGCCGCGGCGATCGCTGCTGACGGCTGCGCGAGTGATCGCGCCGACGTTCGTCGTGCTCGGCGTGCTCGCGGCGCTCGACGGCGCGCCGTCGACGATCGCGAAGATCGGCGCGGTCGCGGGCACACTGCTGCCCTCAGCGCTCGTCTCCGGTCACGACCTCGCGATCGCCGCCGTCAACGCCGACGCCTACGGCGACGAGGTCCGAATGCCCCTGCGCGTCCCGCCCGCGCTCTTCGCGGGCCCGCTCCCGTTGGCACGCATGCTCGTATCGGCGAGCGTCGCCGGGCCCGTGCTGCTCCTCGCAGACCAGCGATGGGTGGGTGGCGCCGTGGCGATCGTGGTGGCGATCGCTCTGCTGGGCGTGCTCGTCCGTGCGTTGCACGGGCTCTCGCGCCGGTTCGGGGTGCTCGTCCCAGCGGGCTTCGTGGTCGTCGACCCGCTGACGCTCGCCGATCCCGTGCTCTTCGTCCGCGACCACGTCGTCGAGCTCGCCCCGGTCGGGCGACGGGACGCACCCCCGGGCGTGCTGGACCTCCGCCTCGGGGCAACCCTGGGCTCGGTCGCCCTGTGCTTCGACGAGCCGGCGGAGCTCTCCTGCAATACCCGCCGCCGCCGTTCGACCCGCATCGAGCACTCGCAGCAGGTCTGGATCGCGCTCGTCCGCTCGGAAGCATTTCTCCGAACGGCGCGCGAGCGACGCATGCGAGTCGGCTGAGCGCTCAGACTGCGACGCCCGCACCGAGCACGCGTGCACCCCGGTACAGCGCGACGAGCTGGCCCGGCGCGACCCGGGGCTGGGCTTCCACGAACCGTACGAGTGAACCGTCGAGCTCGACGGGAAAGGGCTCTCCGTGGGCGCGGACCTGTGCCGACACCCGGGCGGTCGGCCCCGGCCGCGGCGCGCTCCAGACCCAGTCGCGCACCAGCACGGAGTCGCGGAGGAGCTCCGCTCGCGTGCCGATCACGACAGTCGCCGAGTGAGCGTCGAGACCGACGACATACCGACGTCCGCCGACCGCGACGCCGACTCCCCGACGCTGTCCCACGGTGAACGACCCGATGCCGTCGTGGCGCCCCACTACGGCGCCCGACGCGTCGACGACGTTCCCCGGTCGCTGTGCCGCCCGAGCGGCGAGGAACCGCGCGCGCCCGCCCCGAGCGATGAAGCACACGTCCATGCTCTCGGCCTTCGACGCCGTGCGCAGGCCGAGCCGGGCCGCGTGGGACCGGACCTCGTCCTTCGTGAGCTCACCCACCGGCAGGATCGTGCGCGACAGCTCGTGGACACCGAGCACGGCGAGCACGTACGACTGGTCCTTGGCGGCATCGGCCCCGCGGACGAGCGTTGGGCCACCGTCTGAGCCGGGCACGACCCGGGCGTGATGGCCGGTGGCGAGCTTGTCGAAGCCGAGGGCCCCCGCTCGATCGAGCAGACGGCCGAACTTGATGGACCGGTTGCACTCGACACACGGGTTCGGAGTCCGGCCTCCCGCGTAGTCCGCGACGTACGGATCGACGACGCGCTCGTCGAAGTCGTCGACGAAGTTGAACACGTAGTGCGGAATTCCGAGCTGCGCGGCAACCCGCCGCGCGTCCTCGACGTCGCCCACGCTGCAGCACCCGGAGTCCGACTCCTCGCCCCACAGCTTGAGGGTCACGCCGGTGACGTCGTAGCCCCGTTCCACCAGGAGCGCGGCCGCGACCGAGGAGTCGACCCCCCCGCTCATCGCGACCAGCACCCGCTCGCCCACGGCGCCTCGCGTCATGCGCCGGCTCGCAGCTTGGCCACCGCCTCGGGAACGATGACGAGCGCGCGGGCGACGTCGTCGTCGTTCGACGACGCGCCGAGGCTGAATCGCACGCTGCACGACGCGACCTCAGGAGCCAGACCCATCGCCACGAGAACGTGGGAGAGCTCGGTCGCTCCCGAAGAGCACGACGAGCCGGCCGCGGCATCGAGCCCCGACTGGTCGAGCAGGACGAGCAGAGCCTCCGCCTCGGCGCCGGGGAAGGCGAGATGAGCGTTGCCAGCGACCTTGTGAGCCCGGTCACCGTTCTCGCGGGCGCCGGGAACCGCGGCGAGCAGACCGTCGACCAGCCGGTCGCGAAGAGCCCCGACTCGGGCGACGGTCGCCTCCCGGTCCCGTACGGTTGCGCGCAAGGCCGCGGCCATCCCCACGGCGCCCATCACGTTCGAAGTGCCCGAGCGGAGGCCACGTTCCTGGCCGCCGCCCTCCACGAGCGGCTCCAGGTCGATCCCCTCGCGCACGACGAGGACACCCACGCCCTTCGGGCCTCCGATCTTGTGCGCCGAGACCGCCACGAGGTCGGCGGACGCGGCGGCCACAGCTACATCGAGCCAGGGGGCAGCCTGGACGGCATCGGTGTGGAGCCTGGCCCGTGGCGCCCGGGCGCGCACTCGCCCGGCCACGGCATTGAGAGGCTGGATCGTGCCGACCTCGTTGTTCACGAGCATCACCGACACGAGGACAGTCCGCTCGTCGAGGGCGGCCTCGAGATCCGCTACGTCGAGCAGGCCGTCGGTCCCGACGGCGGCCCGGGCCACCGACGAGCCTTCAGCCTCCATCCGGGCGCACGAGGCAAAGACCCCCTTGTGCTCGAAGGCAGTCGTGACGACGGCATCGCCCGTACCCGCGGCCCTCGCGGCCCTGACGACGCCCTTCACGGCAAGGTTGTCGGCCTCTGTGCCACCACCGGTGAAGACGACCTCGTGCGGGTGCGCGCCCAGGAGCGCCGCCAGCTCCTCTCGCGCCTCCTCGAGGCTCCGCTTCGCCGCTTGGGCCGTGGTGTGGATCCCGGACGGGTTGCCGAATCGACCCTCCAGGAAGGGTCGCATCGCCTCGACGGTCTCGGGCCGGAGCGGCGACGTGGCGGCGTGGTCGAGGTAGACGCGCCCGTCGTCAACCCTAGGAACGTCCACCATGGGCAAAGTCTACGAGGCGTCCCGCGCCCGGAATAAGAACGTGAGCGGATAGAGGTCACGCTGGGCTCCATCGGTCGCGCCAGGTGAGGAGTCGTCCGACGATGAGTACGAGGTCACGTCCGCTGAGGTGGTGTGCGACGAACCTGCCGCTGCTCCTTCGTCCCCAACGTCAGGATCCAGTGACCCACCCGCAGGCAACTTTGGCCCGTTCCGTCGCGGACGAAGGACGGGCCCCAGAATTCGAGGTCGAGGAACCCGGCGCGATGTGGTGGGCAAGCAGGTCGATCAGCACGGGGTGTTCCTCCCCGGTCCGGTTGCTTGTCCAGGTATCTCAGCTCCGCCCACGAAAGCCAACCTCGACTCGTCCGAGCGCCCCGTAGTCGGCGGCGACGCGGGTACCCGGCTCGACCTGATGGATGCCGGTGAGCGCGCCGGTCGACACGAACGCTCCGGCGGGAAGCCCGAGCCCCCGGGCCACCAGGTGGTTCGCGAGCCACGCGAGGCTCTCGAGTGGATGACCGAGCGCGGTGCCGCCCCGGCCCGTCGCCACGACGGCGCCGTCGATCTCGACCGTCACGGCGACCGCCGCCAGGTCGCCCGCGCCCGCGAGCGGCGTCTCGGGGCCGATCACCACCGCCTGGGCGCCGACGTTGTCGGCGATGATGCCGAAGGCGCCGACAACCTGTGGGTCGGCGAACCGCAGGGCCGGCACCTCGATGGTGGGCACCACGGTGGCGACGGCGGTGGCGACGGTCTCCCGGTCGAACGGCCCGTCGCGAGCTTCGAGCGGCGCGCCGAGACGGACCCCGATCTCGCACTCCACAGTGGCTCGACCCGGCCACGACGCCAGGTCGATCACGGTCCCCGACGAGAGCAGGGCGTCGCCCACGAGCGGGCCCGCCGCCGGGCGGTCCATACCGAAAGCGGCCTGGGTACCCGCCTCGGAGAACGCCACTTTCCAGCCCACGACCGGCGCACCCAGCAGCTCGACCAGCCGATCCTGGACGGCGTAGGCCTCGTCGAGGTCCGACGGCACTAGCCCGGGATCGAGGTCGTCGAGCACCGTGCCCCCGGCACGGGCGTCGGCCAACACGGCGGCCAGCCTGTCAACGTCACTCATGGCCGCGACCGTAGACGAGAGAGTCGGCCACGCGCTCGTCGCCGTGCGCTCGGCAGCGCCGAACCTCGACCTCAGCGAGCGCTCGGGCACCGGCGCCGAGCCTGCCGCAAACCCCGCAAACGCGCCGTCACGAACTTGTCGAGTCGACCGCGCGATGAGTGGCCGAGTCGACGAAGTTCGGCGCGGGTCACCCAGGCAAGAAGCCCCCATCGAGCATGAAGGTCATGCCGGTGATGTAGGACGCGTCGTCGGAGCAGATGAAGGCGACGAGGGCGCCGGCGTCGGCTGGCGAGCCGAGGCGTCCCATCGGCAACTGGCTCATCATTTCCTCAAGCATCTTCTTGCCAGCCTCCTCGTCGCCGGCGGCCCTGCGCGCGTAGTTGGCCTCCATGGCCTCGGTCATGATCGCGGGGCTGACGACGTTGACGGTCACGCCGCTCTTCGCCCACTCCAGCGCCGCGGTCCGACTGAGGGCCCGGATCGCCTCCTTGTTGGCGTTGTAGCCGACCAAGAAAGACATGCCGCGCTGCGCCGCCGGTGACCCCAAGTTGACGACCCGGCCCCAGCCACGTTCTTTCATGCCGGGGTACACGGCCTGCATGCCGTAGAGCGACGCCTTGACGCCGGTCTGGAAGATGTAGTCCCACTCGTCTTCGGGATACGTCTCGATCGGAACCATCGACGGGGTCGGCGCGTTGCTGCCGGGGGCGCCCCACGACTGGGCGTTGTTGACGAGGATGTCGACCTTGCCGAACGCCTCCACGGCCTCGGCGACCATCCGGTCGACCTCGTCGCGCGTGCCGACGTCCACGGCGACACCGGTGGCGATGCCGCCCGCCGTGTTGATCTCCTCGACAACCTGGTCGACGGTTCCCTTGCTGCGCGACGCCACGACCACTTTGGCGCCCTCCTGCGCGAGCCGGCCGGCGATCCCGCGTCCGATCCCGCGGCCGGCACCCGTGACGATCGCGACCCTGCCCTCGAGCTTGCCCATGTGCCCTCCTCGTACGAGGGGAACCTTAGGAGCCGCTCGTCGCGGACGCCCAGCCGCGCGGAGCAGATCGACCAGCACGGCAACCTCGAGCGCGCCGCTGGCCAGGAGCGCGGCAATGGCATGGGCAGCGGCATCGTGATGACGCTCGGGGCCGACTTCGCGCCCGACACGGGCCGCGCCGACTCCTCGGTGTGTGGCGCGCCATGGCTGACATCGGCACCGCCGACAAGCTACCCGCATTGGCGTCGTCTCTCGGCGAGAGTTAAGCTGCCCGCATTGGCGTTGTCTTTCGGCCAGGGGCTCCCGCATTGGCGTCGTCTTTCGGCCAAGGGCTAAGGAGGCTCGAATGAGCAAGGTCATCGTGGTGTCGGGCGACGGGCACATCGGTGCCCCGGCGCAGGCGTATCGTGAATACCTGGATCCTGCGTTCCGCGACCGTCTCGACGTTCTCCAACGCGAGGAGGACGAGTTCCTGGCGAGCATCGGTGGCCAAATCAAGGACCGTCTGACGCCCGAGCAGATGGACGCCGTCGACGTCGACGGCGTCATCCGATCGGATGGGGATTCGGGCCTGTTCGACCCCGTACGCCGGCTGCAGGAGCTCGACCGCGAAGGCGTTGCCGGGGAGATCCTCCACGCCGGGCCTCACTACACGATGCTTCCGTTCTTCTCGGTGATGAACGAACCGCACCCGCCCGACTTGCGCGCCGCGGGCGTCCGCGCCTATCACCGGTGGGCCGCGGACTTCATCGCCAGCGCGCCCGACCGCTTCTACGGCATCGCCGACCCGGGCACGAGTCTCGACTTCGATCAGACCAGGGCCGAGCTCACCTGGTGCGCAGCCCACGGCTTCCGCGGAGTGTCGGTTCCCCAGCAGGTGTGGGACGACACGCTGCCGCCGATCCAGGACGCGTACTACGAACCGTTCTGGCAGATCTGCGAGGACCTCGACCTCACGCTCTCCATTCACGCCGGATGGGGGCAACGCCAGGGCAGGTTCCAAGAGCTCGCTATGGCGTTCACCAAGTTCGTCGCCGGGATGTCGCCCGACGAGCGCACCCGCTCGCTAATGGACGAGCTCGCCGAATCCGAGGACTCGCCGCTCAAGCTCGACATGGGGCCGCGCCGGGTACTGTGGCAGCTGATGCTCGGCGGGGTGCTCGACCGTCACCCCAACCTCCGCGTGGCGCTCACCGAAGTGCGCGCCGACTGGATCCCTGCGACGATCGCCCACCTCGACCGTCTTGCCGAGACCACCAAGGTCCCGATGCAGCTCAAGCCGAGCGAGTACTACCGGCGCAACGTCTTCGCCACACCGTCGTCGATCCACAGATGCGAAGTGGAGATGCGCCACGAGATCGGTGTCGAGCAGATGCTCTTCGGTACCGACTATCCCCACCCCGAAGGAACTTGGCCCAACACCCGCGACTGGATGGGCGTCGCGCTCGGAGACGTCCCCGAGCACGAGCTCCTGGCCATCCTCGGCGAGAACGCGATCCGGGCCTACAGCCTCGATCGGGCCGTGCTCGAGAAGGTGGCGGCCCGGATCGGACCCGAGATCGCCGACATCACGGGCGAGCACACGGTCCCCGAGGCCCGACTCGAGCACTTCGACGCCCGGGCCGGCTACAGCCGCGGCCCCGAGCAGCCCGACCTCGGCGAGATCGACGCATTGTTCGAGGAAGACCTCCGAGCGCTGGCGACGTCCGGCTGACGGAGGGCCCGTTCCGCACGCGCCTCTGGAACCGAGAGCGGGTCAGGTCGCGGTGACCAGCCCGCAGGCGTAGCGGGAACCGGCGTCACCGGTGCGGGCCGTGCCCGCCGGGGCGACGTTGTTGAACCAGCCGTTGGGATCCGCTGTACTTGCCGGCGTCGGAGTCGCTCACGCCCGGGAGGTGGGCGAAGTTGTCCGGCTTCTCTTGCAGCACCACCGCCGAGCCGTCTCCGTCCCCGGGCGCCGCTCGGGTGGGCGCGCAGGCACGAGCGCTGGGTCAGCACCCCTCGTCGCCCGGCATCGCGGCGACGTCACCGGTAGTCTTCCACCCGGGCAGCCACAGACGACGTGGACGTCCGTCCGCACGAGAGGTAGGTTCAGCTCATGAAGATTGAACTCCACGCCCACCACATGACGCCGAAGATGTTCGACCTCGACGACCCTCGTGCTCCGCGCTGGGAAGGTCAGGCGATGCACATCGGGAAGTATTTCTGGACTACGAGGAAGTTCCCCGAGTCGCAGCAGATGACGGCCGACGATCCGGGTTCGAAGATTTTCGAGCGGATGGATTATGCGTTCCGGCGCGAGATGATGGCCAAGCTCGGTGTCGACGTGGTCGTGGTCTGCAACACGCCGCTGACGTACTTGTACTGGGCGGGGGATTTCGGGGTGAGCTACGCGACTCTCGTCAACGACGAGTTGGCGGCGTGGTGCGCCAAGGACCCGTCGACGTTCTTCTGGTGGGCGCAGCTGCCGATGCACGAGCCGGCAGAGGCGGCGAAGGAGCTCGAGCGTGCGGTGGGTCTCGGGGCGGTCGGCTGGATGTCGGGCGGCGCGTATATGGGGGGGCGAAACCTCCACGACCCCGAGATGGACGCGCTCTGGGCCAAGGCGGTCGAGCTCGACGTACCGATGTTCGTCCACGGCGCTCCGTTGGCGGCTGAGTGGCAGGATCCGTCGCGGCCTGATCCGTTCGATACGACGATCGCTCTGGGCTACATGTATGACGAGACGATGGCCTTCTGGCACCTGGTGAAGGGCGGCGTCCTCGACCGGTTCCCTAGCTTGAAGGTCTACATCACCCACGCTGGTGGCTTCGTCCCCTACCAGATGGAGCGAATCGCGATGCTCGACCAAACGGTGGCGTCGGATGCGGTCAACGAGCGCCCGCCGTTGGAGTACATGCGGAACTTCTGGTTCGACCCGATGATCCCCAACGACGGCTTTCGCCGCGCCTTTGTCGACCTCGTCGGGATCGATCGCATCGTCTACGGGAGCAACATGGGCGGCTCGGATCAGATCATGTTCGACCTGACCGACCGGATCGGGCTGACCGACGCCGAGCGCGAGCAGATCTCCTCCAAGAACGCGATCGACCTCCTCAAGCTCGGCGAGCCGCCTCAACCTCGGTCAGAAGGCCGAGACCAAGGTCGCCCCCTGACATGTCGCCTCTCCTGGAGGGCAAGGTCGCCATCGTCACCGGAGCAGGCGATCCCGAGGGCATCGGTTGCGTCACGGCAGAGACGCTCGCGGAGGCGGGCGCACAGGTCGTCCTCGCGGACCTGCCGGGCACCCAGTTGGAAGCGGCGGCAGCGCTCGCGGGGAAGGCGGGGACGGTCGCGCACCATCCCGTGGACATCTCCGACGAGTCGACCGTGGAAGCGCTGATCGCTTTCGCCGTCGAGCGCTTCGGCCGGCTCGACATCGTCGACAACAACGCTGCGACGGTGGCCGCGAGCCCGTTCGACGACTCGCTGGTGACCGGAATCGAGGTCGAACTCTGGGATCGGACGTTCGCGGTCAACGCCCGCGGCACGATGCTGATGTGCAAGCACGCCATCCCACACATTGTGCGCGCCGGGGGCGGCTCGATCATCAACATCACCTCGGATTCCTACATCTGTGGTGACGACTTCCCGACGGCCTACGCGTGCTCCAAAGGCGCCATAGTGACATTGACCAAGTACGTCGCGACGCAGTTCGGCAACCAGGGGGTCCGCTGCAACGCGATCTCGCCGGGCCTCATGCGCTCCAAGAAGATGTTGTCGCTCATGCCCGAACCCGTCCGGGAGGCCGTCCGCCGCACCGTCCCCCTCGGCTACCTCGGCCTCCCGGTCGAGATCGCCAAGGGAGTGCTGTTCTTAGCGTCGGACCTTGCGTCGTTCGTGACCGGCGAGGTGATCCACATCGACGGCGGCATGCTCGTGCCCCAGCCGTGGTTCGCCGAGCTGCGAGATCTGGGCGCGAAGATGCAGGCCGAGCAAGCGGGTTGAAGCCGCCGTTGCAACCTCGCGGGGCATCAACGAACAGGTAGGGGAACTCGAGATGCTCCAGTCGCCGGCCCGGAAGGCGACCATCTCCTCGTCGAGACCGGCGCGATCCGGCTGGCTTCGCTCTTGGAGATGCCGCTGGCGGCGCCGAGAGCGGCGACGAGGTCGTCGACCTTACGGCTGACGCCGTGCAACCGGACCGGTCCAGCACGCCCCAAGCGGGAGCGTCGGTATCCCACCATCTCCACCGGCCGCGGCGTCGGAGGCTCGGCGTGAGGAACCCCTCCAGCCACAAGCGAGCCTGGGTCAGCGAACGCTCATCAGGCCGCCGTCGACCATGAGCGTCTGGCCAGTGACGAAAGCGGCTGCCGGGCCGGCGAGGAACGTCACCGCCGCCCCGATGTCTTGCTCGCAGTCGCCCATACGGCGCAACGGCACGGTGGCGATCATCGACTCGTACTGGTCCCCGCCGACGGCAGTAAACGCCAGCATGGACGGCGAGGCGGCGAACGGGCAGACGTTGTTCACGCGAATGCCCACTGGGCCCCATTCCTTGGCCGCACACTTGGTCAGTGCCCGCATAGCCTCCTTGTTGGAGCCGTAGGCAACCATGAAGGGCGCGCCATCGGTGCCGATGCCTGCCGTGATATTGATGATCGAGCCACCCCCGCGGGCCACCATGTGCGGGTAGCACAACTGCATCAACCACAGGCTGGCCATGACGCCGGCCTCCCACTGCTCGAACATTCCTTCTTCTGTCTGCTCGATCAATGGCATGGGCCTCACGGTGGGCAGAGCGTTGTTGACGAGGATGTCCACTCCGCCGAGCTCCTCGGTCGCCGCGCGCACGGCTGCCTCGCAGTCGGGCCGCTTCCGGACGTTGCAGGTGACGGCCACCGCTCGCACGCCGAGCTCGCGCACCTCGACGGCCGCCTTCTCGGCCGTCTCCGGATTCAGCTCCGCGATCACCACATCTGCGCCCTCTCGGGCGAACGATCGGGCAATCCCAAGACCGATACCTTGACCCGCTCCTGTGATCACCGCGACCTTGCCGTCGAGCGCACCCATCTTCTTACTCCCCCCTCTGCCGCGTCAGTTTGCGGCGCCGGCACCTGAGAACCTGTCCAGCGCGTCAGCCTGGCACTACCCGCCGGGGACCCGCAAGCGCAACAAGATCGCGCACCGCATGTTCAGCCTGATCACCATGAACTGGCGCGCGACTCACTGCGAGTCACCTCGAGCAGCACGTCGAGGCCGCGCAGGTCTATGTACTCGATCTGCGAGCAGTCGATGGTGATGTCGCCGGCGTAATGGTGGCGAGCCCCATGTCGTCGGTTGGCTGATGGCCATCGCGTCGTTCCGCCATGCCCAGGGCTGTGCCCGGCCACAGCGGCAGAGGAACCCCTCCAGCCATCAAGCGAGCCTGGGTCAGCGAACGCTGGCCAGGCCGCCGTCGACCATGAGCGTCTGGCCAGTGACGAAAGCGGCTGCCGGGCCGGCGAGGAACGTCACCGCCGCCCCGATGTCGTGCTCGCAGTCACCCATACGGCGCAACGGCACGGTGGCCATCATCGACTCGTACTGGTCCCCGCCGACGTCAGTAAACGCCAGCATGGACGGCGAGGCGGCGAACGGGCAGACGGTGTTCACGCGAATGCCCACTGGGCCCCATTCCTTGGCCGCACACTTGGTCAGTGCCCGCATAGCCTCCTTGTTGGAGCCGTAGGCAACCATGAAGGGCGCGCCATCGGTGCCGATGCCTGACGCGATATTGATGATCGAGCCACCCCCGCGGGCCACCATGTGCGGGTAGCACAACTGCATCAACCACAGGCTGGCCATGACGCCGGCCTCCCACTGCTCGAACATTCCTTCTTCTGTCTGCTCGATCAATGGCATGGGCCTCACGGTGGGCACAGCGTTGTTGACGAGGATGTCCACTCCGCCGAGCTCCTCGGTCGCCGCGCGCACGGCTGCCTCGCAGTCGGGCCGCTTCCGGACGTTGCAGGTGACGGCCACCGCTCGCACGCCGAGCTCGCGCACCTCGACGGCCGCCTTCTCGGCCGTCTCCGGATTCAGCTCCGCGATCACCACATCTGCGCCCTCTCGGGCGAACGATCGGGCAACCCCAAGACCGATACCTTGACCCGCTCCTGTGATCACCGCGACCTTGCCGTCGAGCGCACCCATCTTCTTACTCCCCCCTCTGCCGCGTCAGTTTGCGGCGCCGGCACCTGAGAACCCATCCAGCGCGTCAGCCTGGCACTACCCGCCGGGGACCCGCAAATGCAACAAGATCGCGCACCGCATGTTCAGCCTGATCACCACGAACTGGCGCGCGACTCACTGCGACATGTCGTCGGGGATCTCGCCGAAGTACTCGCGCCAGTACCGTTCCGCCATGCCCAGGGCTGTGCCCGGCCACAGCGGCAGAGGAACCCCTCCAGCCACAAGCGAGCCTGGGTCAGCGAACGCTGGCCAGGCCGCCGTCGACCATGAGCGTCTGGCCAGTGACGAAAGCGGCTGCCGGGCCGGCGAGGAACGTCACCGCCGCCCCGATGTCGTGCTCGCAGTCACCCATACGGCGCAACGGCACGGTGGCCATCATCGACTCGTACTGGTCCCCGCCGACGTCAGTAAACGCCAGCATGGACGGCGAGGCGGCGAACGGGCAGACGGTGTTCACGCGAATGCCCACTGGGCCCCATTCCTTGGCCGCACACTTGGTCAGTGCCCGCATAGCCTCCTTGTTGGAGCCGTAGGCAACCATGAAGGGCGCGCCATCGGTGCCGATGCTTGACGCGATATTGATGATCGAGCCACCCCCGCGGGCCACCATGTGCGGGTAGCACAACTGCATCAACCACAGGCTGGCCATGACGCCGGCCTCCCACTGCTCGAACATTCCTTCTTCTGTCTGCTCGATCAATGGCATGGGCCTCACGGTGGGCACAGCGTTGTTGACGAGGATGTCCACTCCGCCGAGCTCCTCGGTCGCCGCGCGCACGGCTGCCTCGCAGTCGGGCCGCTTCCGGACGTTGCAGGTGACGGCCACCGCTCGCACGCCGAGCTCGCGCACCTCGACGGCCGCCTTCTCGGCCGTCTCCGGATTCAGCTCCGCGATCACCACATCTGCGCCCTCTCGGGCGAACGATCGGGCAACCCCAAGACCGATACCTTGACCCGCTCCTGTGATCACCGCGACCTTGCCGTCGAGCGCACCCATCTTCTTACTCCCCCCTCTGCCGCGTCAGTTTGCGGCGCCGGCACCTGAGAACCCATCCAGCGCGTCAGCCTGGCACTACCCGCCGGGGACCCGCAAGCGCAACAAGATCGCGCACCGCATGTTCAGCCTGATCACCACGAACTGGCGCGGGGACTCACTGCGACATGTCGTCGGGGATCTCGCCGAAGTACTCGCGCCAGTACCGGATGCGACCCTCGTCGACCTGGAAGACGCCGCAGATGTCGAGGTCTACCGACCGCTCGCCAATCGTGAAGTGGTCGGTGCGTTCGTTGACGATCATGTTGCCGTCGGCGATCAGCCGGTGGACCTCCATGTGCATATCCGTGGCCACCGGGAGGAAGCCCTCGAACATGGCGCGTATCGCGTCCTTGCCGGCGAGGTGTTGGGAGGGCAAGGAGAACTCGGCGTCGTCGTGGAAGCACGCGAGCACACCCTCCACGTCCTTGGCGTGCATCGCTTCCATGCAGCGCGTCACCACCTCGCCAGCGTCGCTCATGGCCCTCCCGCCCAAATCCGTCGGTTCCCTGTCGGCGGACTATAGGCCAGCCCGAGCGCTGCAGCCAGACCATGTGGGCCCGGCCGCGCCCGGCGGCACTGCTGTCGCGGCCCAAGATCTGGGATACGCTGTTTCCGTAAGGGGGATCCAGCATGGCGTGACGCCAGGGCTCGGACACGAACGAACGGAAGGAAGGCGACGCCTTGCGAATCATCGACATCGACAGCCACCTCATGGAGCCGCCGGACTGGATGAGCGTGGTGAACCCGGCGCTGGCGGCCGAGCTCCCACCGCCGGTGAAGGTCATTGAGGGGATGCGGGCCGCAAACCGTATGCGAGCGATGATGCTGCCGCCCGAGCTCCAGCCCGAGGATCCGCTGGACCTGATGCCGCCCGATTCCCGGAGCTTCTTCGAGCGCTTCGAGCAGCAGCGCCAGCCGGATCACTACGACGCCTCGGCCGACAACCCCTACTTCAACACCGACGCCCGGCTGGCCTACTGCGACGACCAGGGCATCGACGTGCAGTTCATCAACCCGAGCACGATCATCCTTTCCATGGCGCAGGCCATGATCGCTGGGCGCATGGATCTGATCCCCGACATCTGGGCGGCCTCCAACACCTTCCTGGCCGACCACTGTGCCGGGCACACCGATCGGCTCATGCCGGTCATGGACGCTTTCTCCCCTGACGTCGACTGGACGGTGGCGGAGATGACCCGCATGCGGGCGCTCGGCTCTCGTGCGTTCCACGTCTCCCAGGATCAGGCGAAGTCGCCCACCCATCCCGACTACGAGCCCATGTGGTCGGCGGCCGAGGACCTCGGCATGGCCGCCTATGTCCATCTCTCGTTCGGGCAGCCCACCACCCACCCGAGCTGGGCGAACAACGGCCGGGGCATCGAGGGGATCCGGGCGGAGTTCGACATGGCCGACAACAGGAACGAGACCCGTAACTTCTTGAAGGCGATGGTGTTCGACGGTGTGCTCGAGCGCCATCCCAACCTGCGGATCATCGTGGCCGAGAACGCCCACTCGTGGATCCCCATGTTGCTCCACGACATGGACTACAAGACCACGAAGGTGGCCATGGACGGCGTGGCCCAGGAGCCCCCCTGCAAGCTGCCGCTCCGCCCGTCGGAGTACATCCAGCGCCAGGTCCGCTTCACGCCGCTCATCGGCTTCGTCGAGTCCGGCTTCGAGTGGCTGTCGCTCGAGCAGCTGATGGAGTTCCTGCCCTCGCCCGACATGGTCGTGTTCTCGAGCGACTACCCGCACCTCGAAGGGCGTGACAACGCCGTGGAGATCTACGAGAAGGCCATCCCCGACGCCGCCATCAGGGAGCGGTTCTTCGGGGCCTCGATGGAGGAGTTCATGGCGCTGTAGGCCCCCCCCCTCGATCTGAACTGCCGCTATCAACCACGCCAGCCGCCAACGGCTAACGTCACGTCCGCATGGGTGATCGGTTGGCAGGGAAGGTGGCCCTCGTCACGGGTGGGGCGAGAGGCCTCGGTGCGGCGTTCGCATCGCGGTTCGTCGGCGAGGGTGCCGAGGTGCTCGTCACCGATGTGCTCGATGACCTCGGCGAGCAGCTGGTGGGCGAGCTCGGCGCATCGGCGCGGTACCGGCATCTCGACGTGTCGTCCGAGGAGGAATGGGGGCCGGCAGTCGCGGAGATGGTCGATGTGTTCGGCGGACCCCACGTCCTGGTGAACAACGCCGGTGTCAACCGCAGTACGCCGCTACCCGACCTCGACCTGGCGTCGTTCGACCATACGCTCAGGGTGAACCTGTACGGCACCTTCCTCGGCATGCGGGAGGTGGCGAAGCCGATGGCCGCCGCGGGCGGCGGCTCGATCGTGAACATCTCGTCGATGGCCGGCATCCGACCCCGCGCCGGAAGCGCTGCCTACGCCGCGTCGAAATCGGGTGTGCGCGGTATCACGAAGGCCGCCGCCCTCGACCTGGCACCCCTCGGCATCCGGGTCAACTCCGTGTACCCCGGTGCGATCGAGACGCCGTTGCTGGTCGAGATGACCGGCGGCAACATCGAGGTGGCGAGGACGGCGATGGCGGCGGCCCCGATCCCACGGCTTGGTACGGTCGAAGAGGTCGCCAACCTGGTGCTGTTCCTGGCGTCGGACGAGTCGTCCTTCATCACGGGCGCCGAGCACCTCGTCGACGGCGGCCGCGGCCTCTGACCGCCAGCGAAGCCGGACTGCCAAGGAGCCGTCGCCGCCTGGTACCGGGCTCGACGCCCGAAGCCGTGCCTGGTGGCGGGCCAGCACGACGGCGAACTCCTTGCCCACCCGGCCGGGTCGCTCCCTCCCGGCTGTCGGGGTACCTGGGTCCAGTAGTCCCGGAATCGATCCCGCTACCAGGTGGATCCCTGAAGGCCCGGAGCCGCCGCGGACGGCTTCCGCGGCGGGATGGTCGAGCCCGGGTCCAGAGCAGTTCCGGGGTCAGTCCTCGGCGGTGAGGACGTCGAAGTAGTGGCGCCACCAGTTCCACTGGTTCTCGTCCCTCTGGGCGCCGATGAAGGCGTAGCCACGGTCGGGGTCCCACCGGCGGGCTGGTCCGACGAGGCCGTCGGGCTGATCGGCAGCGTCGTTCTGCGCCGGGTACTTCATGGTGAGGTACTTGCGGGTCATGCGGCCTCGCACGGCGCGCTGGATCGACCGGGGCTGGGTGTTGTCATCGGCGCTGATATCGGCGATCGGGCCGCCGAACCGCATGGGACGACCTTTGCCGCCCGACTTGTCGCCCCCACCCATCATCATGCTCATGTCTGCGCCCTTGCGCATGACGATCACGCCCTGGAACTCGCAGTCGTGCGGGCCGCGGGGGGTGGTCATCCCCAGATTGGTGAGGTTGCCGGTGCGACCACCCACCTCGCCGAACCAGACGGCCGAGGACGGGAAGATGACCCGCAGGAAGGCGCCGTCGACGAGCTCTTGCACCTCTTCCCTGCTCTGGCCAAGCTTGAAGAACACGTGGCCCTTGTCGGTGCCGAGCGCGGCACTGATGGGCGACAACGGGTTCTCAACATCGGGCCACATGTCGGCCATCGTGTTCTTGTGGATGCTCGATGTGTGGTAGTGGTCGCCGCAGAACTGGTCGTTCATGATCTTCCAGTTCGCCCGCATGCGGCCCCGTGGTCCGGGGACCATGGGCATGATGACGACGTCGTCGGGGTCGTCGCCGAGGGTGAAGTCGAGGTAGTACTTGAAGTCGCCGAGGTAGTCGTCGAGGGACACGGCGTTCTGGTCGAAGTTGCCGAAGATCAGACCGCTCTGGATCGCCACCCGGGCGTGCAGCAGACCGAAGCGCTCCTCTGACTTGTCCCAGTCGCCGTACATGAAACGCTCATACGGCGCGCCCTGCAGGTTGCCCTTGGAGTCGAACACCCAGCCGTGGTACGGACAGGTGAAGATGCACTGGTTGCCCTCTTCGGCCCGGGTGATCTCCATGCCCCGGTGCGAACACGCGTTCAACAAGATGTTGACCTCGCCGTCCTCGTCGCGGATGACGATGACGGCGTCTTCGCCGATGAAGCGCTGCACGTAGTCGCCCGGCTTGGGGATCTCAGCCACATGGCCGACCATGTTCCAGGCCCGCCCGAAGATCCGATCGAGCTCCAGCTCGTGGATCTCGGGATCGTTCAACACCCGCAGCGAAACCTCCCGGCGCTCGAGATCGATGAGGTCGCGCACCAGCGTGCCGTCCGACAGGATCGGACCGACCCGGGTCTTGAGGTCTTTTTCCGTCAACATGGCGTCACTCCTCGATACGAAGCGTTGGACTGGGTTGGAGAAATCACAGGATCACGTTCGGCAAGGTCGCGGCCATCATCGCCTGATCAAAGATCAACCGCCGACGCACCAGCTTGAAACCATCGTCAGTGAGACGCAAGATGTCGCGACGCTCCGCCGACGCCATGTCATAAGTCGGCTCGTCCTGACGGCTCTGCAGAAACAACAGATAACTATCGACCGCGAACTCGTTGGCCACCTCAGTGCGGTAAGCCTTGATGTTGGTCACGAACCGCCGACCGCGCACCGGAGGATTCCGGTCATAGATATCCACGCGCTCGTTGCGCACGGCCAAATCCTTCAGCCCCTGGAAGGTAGCCGGGATCCCCTCCGCCTCGTTGAGACCAGTGCCGTCGCGAGCGTCGAGCGTCTTGCGGCGCGGGATCGTGTAGGTCACATCCTCGGCCAACATCTCCGTCCACGCCACA
Source organism: uncultured Actinomycetes bacterium (assembly GCA_963775795.1). Taxonomy (GTDB): domain Bacteria; phylum Actinomycetota; class Acidimicrobiia; order IMCC26256; family DASPTH01; genus CAVZKC01. The sequence continues at coordinate 508,776 of CAVZKC010000004.1, forward strand.
TACTGATCCCGGTCGAGCAGGACCGCCTCGTCATGCAAGAAATCGACGATGCCCATGTACTCCGGATCAGCCGACACCACCCGCGGCCCCGGAAACACCACCGCCTTGACAGCCTGCTCCGTAACAACACTCATCGATCGTCTCCCTTTGGCCTGTTCGTCGAATGCACCCCGTCGTGTGCCTACAGGGCCATGAACTCGTCCATGGCCGCGCCGAAGAACCGCTCCCTGACGGTGGCGTCGGGGATGGCCTTCTCGTAGAGCTCCACCGCGTTGTCACGCCCTTCGAGGTGCGGGTAGTCGCTCGAGAACACGACCATGTCGGGAGACGGCAGGAACTCCATCAACTGCTCGAGCGACAGCCACTCGAACCCGCACTCGATGAAGCCGATAAGCGGCGTGATCTTGACCTGGCGCTGGATGTACTCCGATGGGCGAAGCGGCAACTTGCAGGGGGGCTCCTGGGCCACGCCGTCCATGGCCACCCTCGTGGTCTTGTAGTCCATGTCGTGGATCAACATGGGGAGCCACGAGTGGGCGTTCTCGGCCACGATGATCCGCAGGTTGGGATGGCGCTCGAGCACACCGTCGAACACCATCGCCTTCAAGAAGTTACGGGTCTCGTTCCTGTTGTCGGCCATGTCGAACGCCGCCCGGATCCCCTCGATGCCCCCCCGGCCGTTGTTCGCCCAGCTCGGGTGGCGGGGGGGCTGCCCGAACGTGAGATGGACATAGGCGGCCATGTCGAGGTCCTCGGCCGCCGACCACATGGGCTCGTAGTCGGGATGCGTGGGTGACTTCACCTGATCCTGGGTGACATGGAACGCACGAGAGCCGAGCGCCCGCATGCGGGTCATCTCCGCCACCGTCCAGTCGACATCAGGTGGGAAGGCGTCCATCACCGGGATGAGCCGATCGGTGTGCCCGGCACAGTGGTTGGCCAAGAAGTTGTTGGTTGCCTCGAAGATATCGCGGAGCAGATCCATGCGCCCGGCGACCATGGCCTGGGTCACCGCCAGAATGCCCGCGCTCGGGTTGATGAACTGCACGTCGATGCCCTGCTCGTCGCAGTAGGCCAGCCGGGCGTCGGTGTTGTAGTACGGGTTCCCCTCCGAGAGGTCGAAGTGATCGGGCTGGCGCGCCGCGTTGCGCTCTTGGAAGATGCGCATATCGGGCGCCATCAGGTCCAGCGGATCCTCGGGCTGGAGCTCCGGCGGCAGCTGCGTTGCCATCATGCGGCTTCCCTCCCGGAGCAGATCGAAGTTCCTCATCGGCGGGAGCTCGGCCGCCAGCGCGGGGTTCACCACGCTGATCCAGTCGGGCGGTTCCTGGAGATGGCTGTCGACATCGATGATTCGCAAGGCTTGGCCTTCCTTCCGTTCGCGTCCGATTCGAATGTTGCGACGTTCAGTCCTCGGCGGTGAGGACGTCGAAGTAGTGGCGCCACCAGTTCCACTGGTTCTCGTCCCTCTGGGCGCCGATGAAGGCGTAGCCACGGTCCGGGTCCCACCGGCTGGCGGGACCGACGAGGCCGTCGGGCGAGTCGGAAGCGTCGTTCTGCGCCGGGTACTTCATCGTGAGGTACTTGCGGGTCATGCGGCCCCGCACGGCGCGCTGGATCGACGAAGGCTGGAGGTTGTCATCGGCGCCGATGTAGGAGATCGGGCCGCCGAACCGCATGGTAGGACCAGCCTGGCCCTCTTTCTTGTCGCCCGACCTTCCGATCATCCGCATGCCCGCGGTCTTGCTCACGACCATCAGGCCCTGGATCTCGCAATCGTGCGGGCCGCGGGGGATGGTCATCCGCAGGTTGGTGGACTTGCCGGTACGACCACCCACCTCGGCGTTGGTGACGATCGACGCCGGGAAGATGGTGCGATTGAAGGCGCCGTCCTCGAGCTCTTGGGCCTCCTCCCTGCTCTGGGCGAGCCGGAAGAGCGAGTGGCCCTTGTCGGTGCCGAGCGCGGCACTGATGGGCGACAACGGGTTCTCGATGTCGGGCCACATGTCGACCATCGTGTTCTTGTGAATGCTCGATGTGTGGTAGTGGTCGCCGGTGGCCTGTTCGGTCATGATCTTCCAGTTCCCCCGGATGCGACCCCGGAAGGCCCCGAACATGGGCATGACGACGATGTCGTCGGGGTCGTCGCCGAGGGTGAAGTCGAGGTAGTACTTGAAGTCGCCGAGGTAATCGTCGAGGGACTCGGCGTTCTGGTCGAAGTTGCCGAAGATGAGACCGCTCTGGATCCCGACCCGGGCGTGCAGCAGACCGAAGCGCTCCTCTGACTTGTCCCAGTCGCCGTACATGAAACGCTCATACGGCGCGCCCTGCAGGTTGCCCTTGGAGTCGAACACCCAGCCGTGGTACGGACAGGTGAAGATGCACTGGTTGCCCTCTTCGGCCCGGGTGATCTCCATGCCCCGGTGCGAACACGCGTTCAACAAGACGTTGACCTCGCCGTCCTCGTCGCGGATGACGATGACGGCGTCTTCGCCGATGTAGCGCTGCACGTAGTCGCCCGGCTTGGGGATCTCAGCCACATGGCCGACCATGTTCCAGGCCCGCCCGAAGATCCGATCGAGCTCCAGCTCGTGGATCTCGGGATCGTTGAACACCCGCAGCGAAACCTCCCGGCGCTCGAGATCGATGAGGTCGCGCACCAGCGTGCCGTCCGACAGGATCGGACCGACCCGGGTCTTGAGGTCTTTTTCCGTCAACATGGCGTCTCTCCTCGATACGAAGCGCGCACCAGCTTGAAGCCATCGTCAGTGAAGCGCAGGATGTCGCGACGCTCCGCCGACGCCATGTCATAAGTCGGCTCGTCCTGACGGCTCTGCAGAAACAGCAGATAACTATCGACCGCGAACTCGTTGGCCACCTCAGTGCGGTAGGCCTTGATGTTGGTCACGAACCGCCGACCGCGCACCGGAGGATTCCGGTCATAGATATCCACGCGCTCATTGCGCACGGCCAAATCCTTCAGCCCCTGGAAGGTAGCCGGGATCCCCTCCGCCTCGTTGAGACCGGTGCCGTCGCGGACGTCGAGCGTCACCGCCTCATCATGCAAGAAATCGACGATGCCCATGTACTCCGGATCAGCCGACACCACCCGCGGCCCCGGAAACACCACCGCCTTGACGGCCTGCTCCGTAACGACACTCACCGAAACATCCCCTCACAGGTCCGCCGAGCGGCGCTCGCCGACCACCGTCACACTATGTCACAAGTCTCAATGTGCCACAAGACACGAGTCGGCCGCGGGCGGGCCCATTGAGGGCTCTCCCGGCCAACTCGATTCGGCGCCCGTCATGTGCCTACAGGGCCATGAACTCGTCCATGGCCGCGCCGAAGAACCGCTCCCTGACGGCGGCGTCGGGGATGGCCTTCTCGTAGATCTCCACCGCGTTGGCACGCCCTTCGGAGTGCGGATAGTCGGTGGAGAACACGACCATGTCGGGAGACGGCAGGAACTCCATCAACTGCTCCAGCGACAGCCAGTCCAATCCGCTCTCGATGAAGCCGATAAGCGGCGTGATCTTGACCTGGCGCTGGATGTACTCCGACGGGAGAAGCGGCAACTTGCAGGCGGGCTCCATGGCCCCGCCATCCATGGCCACCGTCGTGGTCTTGTAGTCCATGTCGTGGATCAACATGGGAAGCCACGAGTGGGCGTTCTCGGCCACGATGATCCGCAGCCGGGGATGGCGCTCGAGCACACCATCGAACACCATCGCCTTCAAGAAGTTACGGGTCTCGTTCCTCATGTCCGCCATTTCGAGGCCCAGCCGGATCCCCTCGATGCCCCGGCCGTTGTTCGCCCAGCTCGGGTGACTGGGGTTTCCTGCGGGCCCTGCGACGCCCTGCCCGAACGAGAGATGGACATAGGCGGCCATGTCGAGGTCCTCGGCCGCCGACCACATGGGCTCGTAGTCGGGATGCGTGGGCGACTTCTCCCGATCCTGGGTGACATGGAACGCCCGAGAACCGAGCGCCCGCATGCGGGTCATCTCCGCCACCGTCCAGTCGACGTCAGCGGACCAGGCGTCCATGACCGGGATGAGCCGATCGGTGTGCCCGGCACAGTGTTCGGCCAGGAAGCTGTTGATCGCCGCGAAGATGTCGGGGATCAGATCCATGCGTCCGGCGGCCATGGCCTGGGTCATCCCAAGAATGCCGACGCTCGGGTTGATGAACTGCACGTCGATTCCGTGCTCGTCGCAGTAGGCCAGCCGGGCGTCGGTGTTGTAGTGGGGATTCTCGGCCGAGGCGTCGAAGCGATCGGCCTGGGTCGCCGCGTTCTTCTCGATGGTGTTCCGGAAATCGCTCGGCATCAGGTCCAGCGGATCCTCGGGCTGGAGCTCCGGCGGCAGCTGCATCGCCATCATACGGTTTCCGGCCCGGATCAAATCTATGAATTTCTCCGGCGGCGGGAGCTCGGCCGCCAGGGCCGGGCTCACCACTCGGATCCAGTCCGGCGGTTCCATGAGGTGGCTGTCGACATCGATGATTCGCAAGGCTTGGCCTACCTCCCGCTCATGTCCGATCAGATGGATTGCGACGATCAGTCCTCTGCGGTGAGCACGTCGAAGTAGTGGCGCCACCAGTTCCACTGGTTCTCGTCCCTCTGGGGGCCGATGAAGGCGTAGCCACGGTCGGGGTCCCACCGGCTGGCGGGGCCGACGAGGCCGTCGGGCGAGTCGGCAGCGTCGTTCTGCGCCGGGTATTTCATCGTGAGGTACTTGCGGGTGACGCGACCCCGCACGGCGCGCTGGATCGACGGAGGCTGGGTGTTGTCATCGGCGGCGATGTCGGAGATCGGGCCGCCGAACCGCATCCCGCTGACCTGCGACCCCAGGGCCATGATCGCGCTCTTGCGCATGACGTTCACGCCGTGCATCTCGCAGTCGTGCGGGCCGCGGGGGATGAACATCGCCATCATGACGAACTTGCTGGGGCGACCACCCACCTCGCCGATGCCGATGGTGGACGCCGGGAAGACGGTGCGCAGGAAGCTGTGGGCGCCGGATAGGTCGAGCTCTTGCGCCATCTGCCTGCCTGAGTAAGAGAGCAGGTGCCCCACGTGGCCCTTGTCGGTGCCGAGCGCGGCACTGTGGGCCGCCAGTGGGTTCTCGACATCGGGCCACATGTCGGCCATGGAGTTCTTGTGCAAGCTGGCCGTGTGGTAGTGGTCGCCGCAGAACTGGTCGTTCATGATCTTCCAGTTCGCCCGCATGCGGGACCGCCCCCCCAACCCGGGCATGATGACGACGTCGTCGGGGTCGTCGCCGAGGGTGAAGTCGAGGTAGTACTTGAAGTCGCCGAGGTAATCGTCGAGGGACACGGCGTTCTGGTCGAAGTTGCCGAAGATCAGACCGCTCTGGATCCCGACCCGGGCATGCAGCAGACCGAAGCGCTCCTCTGACTTGTCCCAGTCGCCGTACATGAAACGCTCATACGGCGCGCCCTGCAGGTTGCCCTTGGAGTCGAACACCCAGCCGTGGTACGGACAGGTGAAGATGCACTGGTTGCCCTCTTCGGCCCGGGTGATCTCCATGCCCCGGTGCGAACACGCGTTCAACAAGATGTTGACCTCGCCGTCCTCGTCGCGGATGACGATGACGGCGTCTTCGCCGATGTAGCGCTGCACGTAGTCGCCCGGCTTGGGGATCTCAGCCACATGGCCGACCATGTTCCAGGCCCGCCCGAAGATCCGATCGAGCTCCAGCTCGTGGATCTCGGGATCGTTCAACACCCGCAGCGAAACCTCCCGGCGCTCGAGATCGATGAGGTCGCGCACCAGCGTGCCGTCCGACAGGATCGGACCGACCCGGGTCTTGAGGTCTTTTTCCGTCAACATGGCGTCACTCCTCGATACAAAGCGTTGGGCAGGGTCGGAGAAATCACAGGATCACGTTCGGCAAGGTCGCAGCCATCATCGCCTGATCGAAGATCAACCGCCGACCGCGCACCGGAGGATTCCGGTCATAGATATCGACACGCTCATTGCGCCTCCGAGCCCCGCACCGCGATTCAGCGCCCGTCGTGTGCCTCCAGGGCCATGAACTCGTCCATACGTACGGCCAGAGGCCGTCGCCAACCATGTGGTCAGTGTGTCAGTAGCCGCCATGTGTGACAAGAGGCACGAAGAGGGGCCGCCCAGACCGGCATCCCGTCTCGATGTCGGCGGGCGTGGGGTGGGCTCTCGATGCGATGGATGCCGCGCAGGCCGGCCCGGGCCAGGTCGGCCACCTGTCGGGCGAGCAGCTCGGGATCGACGTCGAGCTCCTCGGCCACCCAGCTTGCGGACGAGCTGCTCCGGTGTCCGACGGTGACGCTTCATCTGGTCCTGCCCTCCTGCCCAGCATGTTGGACGTCGGACTCCCACAACAGGTGGACCACTATCCGGGGACCGGGTCAGTTGGCTCCGGGCCGAGCCGACCACCGCTGACACCATCAGATTTCGGCGGGATCCGCGAGGATCTGCCGAGTGGCAAAGGCAAGCAGATCGTACGGCGGCAGCTGTCTTCGTGGACTTTGCGGGCCCTCCGGCGTGGTCCCCGATCCAGCGTCTCTCGGGCGGGCGCGAGTCGCGAAGGGCGTGCGATAACCGAAGACCACGCCATGGAGCAGCGGGAGTCGATGACGTCCCAGGGACACCGCCGACACGACCGTGTGACGATGTTCGTCGCGCCGCGGGCACGGTGACGACGATCACCACGGAACGATGAATGATTACAGTCTCGTTCCTCAACAGCGGCGCCGCCAGCAGCATCAGCGGCGTGAAACGTGCTCGTCGACAGCGGTCACGTCATGTCGAGCCTCACCGGCTCGTGGGAGGCTGGCACGCCGATGATCAAGAGATTGATAGGGCCGGCCCTGACCGCGACGATCGTCGCCTGAGGAGGCAAAGAAATGGAATACGGGATCCTTGGCCCCTACATGTCCGGGACCAACCGGGACACCCTGCTCGAGTGGTTCCGCCGTGTCGACGAAGGGCCGTTCGCGACCATCGCCACCGGCGAGCGCGTGCTCTGGCCCCAGATCGAGGAGCACGCGTTCCTCGCCGCCGCCGCAACCGCGACCAAGCGGGTGCGGGTGATGAGCCACGTCATGATCCTCGCCATGCATCCGCCCGTGCTGCTCGCCAAGCGCCTGGCGTCGATCGACGTGATCTCGGGCGGCCGGCTCGTGGTCGGTATCGGCGCCGGGGGCCGCGAGGACGACTACCGATCCGCGGGGACGAACTTCGAGAACCGCTGGCGGCGCATCGACGACAACGTCGCCGTCATGCGCCGGGCATGGGCCGGTGAGCTTCCGTGGGAGAGCGCATTCGGCCCCGTGGGCCCGGCACCGGTGCAACCCGGCGGCCCGCCGCTCTACACCAGCGCGTCGGCACCCAAGTCGCTGGCCCGGGCCGCCAAGTGGGCCGACGGCTGGCAAGGGGCGCAGATGAACTGCGAGCTCGAGCCGATGAAGGCCGAGGTCGCGAGCCACATCGCGGCCTGGGAGAAGGCGGGGCGCAGCGAGCGTCCCTACCTGATGAACAGCCTGTGGTTCGCTCTCGGCGACCGTTCCGCCGAGCGTCTGTCGGATGCCGCCGCCGGCTACTTCGGGCTACCCCCGGGGTCGGGATCGCCATTAGGCAAACTCCCCGTGGTCGACGCCGACGGCGTGAAGTACGCGGTCGACAACTGCCGCGAGGCCGGCTTCGACGAGCTGGTCTTCATCCCCATCAACGACGACCTGGCTGAGCTCGACCTGCTCGAGGGGGCGCTGGACGGCTTGTAGGGCTCACACGACGGCGGGGCCCACCATGCTCATGCGGGTGACGACGCCGACGAGCTCCCCCTCGCCCAAGACCTCCGACCCGGGTGGTCGCTGCGGGATGACGAGGTAGCGCACCTCCGCGTTGGCGTCCCACACGTCAGCGCTGGGCGACCTTGGTCTCGGCCTTCTGACCGAGGTTGAGGCGCTCGCCGAGCTTGAGGAGGTCGATCGCGTTCTTGGAGGAGATCTGCTCGCGCTCGGCGTCGGTCAGCCCGATCCGGTCGGTCAGGTCGAACATGATCTGATCCGAGCCGCCCATGTTGCTCCCGTAGACGATGCGATCGATCCCGACGAGGTCGACAAAGGCGCGGCGAAAGCCGTCGTTGGGGATCATCGGGTCGAACCAGAAGTTCCGCATGTACTCCAACGGCGGGCGCTCGTTGACCGCATCCGACGCCACCGTTTGGTCGAGCATCGCGATTCGCTCCATCTGGTAGGGGACGAAGCCACCAGCGTGGGTGATGTAGACCTTCAAGCTAGGGAACCGGTCGAGGACGCCGCCCTTCACCAGGTGCCAGAAGGCCATCGTCTCGTCATACATGTAGCCCAGAGCGATCGTCGTATCGAACGGATCAGGCCGCGACGGATCCTGCCACTCAGCCGCCAACGGAGCGCCGTGGACGAACATCGGTACGTCGAGCTCGACCGCCTTGGCCCAGAGCGCGTCCATCTCGGGGTCGTGGAGGTTTCGCCCCCCCATATACGCGCCGCCCGACATCCAGCCGACCGCCCCGAGACCCACCGCACGCTCGAGCTCCTTCGCCGCCTCTGCCGGCTCGTGCATCGGCAGCTGCGCCCACCAGAAGAACGTCGACGGGTCCTTGGCGCACCACGCCGCCAACTCGTCGTTGACGAGAGTCGCGTAGCTCACCCCGAAATCCCCCGCCCAGTACAAGTACGTCAGCGGCGTGTTGCAGACCACGACCACGTCGACACCGAGCTTGGCCATCATCTCGCGCCGGAACGCATAATCCATCCGCTCGAAAATCTTCGAACCCGGATCGTCGGCCGTCATCTGCTGCGACTCGGGGAACTTCCTCGTAGTCCAGAAATACTTCCCGATGTGCATCGCCTGACCTTCCCAGCGCGGAGCACGAGGGTCGTCGAGGTCGAACATCTTCGGCGTCATGTGGTGGGCGTGGAGTTCAATCTTCATGAGCTGAACCTACCTCTCGTGCGGACGGACGTCCACGTCGTCTGTGCCTTGGTGCAGGAAGATCCCGCCGGTGACGTCGCCTGCCACCGATGTGGTGGACGTGCTCCCACCAACAGATCGACCCATGAAGGCTCGGATCCAGAGCAGTTCCAGGTCAGTCCTCGGCGGTGAGGACGTCGAAGTAGTGGCGCCACCAGTTCCACTGGTTCTCGTCCTTCTGGGCGCCGATGAAGGCGTAGCCACGGTCCGGGTCCCACCCGCTGGCGGGGCCGACGAGGCCGTCGGGCGAGTCGGCAGCGTCGTTCTGCGCCGGGTACTTCATCGTGAGGTACTTACGGGTCATGCGGCCCCGCACGGCGCGCTGGATCGACGGGGGCTGGGTGTTGTCATCGGCGCCGATGTCGGAGATCGGGCCGCCGAACCGTACGGGAGCACTCTTGCCCTCGGCCCTGTCGCCCGACCCTTGCCCCATCATCGAGCCCATGGCGCTCTTGCGCATGATGGTCAGGCCGTGCAGCTCGCAGTCGGTCGGGCCGCGGGGGATGGTCATCGACAGGTTGGTGGACTTGCCGGTGCGGCCACCCACCTCGCCACTCCAGACGCCCGACGCCGGGAAGATGACCCGCAGGAAGGCGCCGTCGACGAGCTCTTGGGCCTCCTGCCTGCTCTGGGCGAGGCGGAAGAACACGTGGCCCTTGTCGGTGCCGATCGCGGTGCTGATGGGCGACAACGGGTTCTCGATGTCGGGCCACATGTCGGCCATCGTGTTCTTGTGGATGCTGGCCGTGTGGTAGTGGTCGCCGCAGAACTGGTCGTTCATGATCTTCCAGTTCGCCCGCATGCGGGACCGTGGCCCGATGCCGAATATCGGCATGATGACGAGGTCGTCGGGGTCGTCGCCGAGGGTGAAGTCGAGGTAGTACTTGAAGTCGCCGAGGTAGTCGTCGAGGGACACGGCGTTCTGGTCGAAGTTGCCGAAGATGAGACCGCTCTGGATCCCCACCCGGGCATGCAGCAGACCGAAGCGCTCCTCTGACTTGTCCCAGTCGCCGTACATGAAACGCTCATACGGCGCGCCCTGCAGGTTGCCCTTGGAGTCGAACACCCAGCCGTGATACGGACAGGTGAAGATGCACTGGTTGCCCTCTTCGGCCCGGGTGATCTCCATGCCCCGGTGCGAACACGCGTTCAACAAGATGTTGACCTCGCCGTCCTCGTCGCGGATGACGATGACGGCGTCTTCGCCGATGAAGCGCTGCACGTAGTCGCCCGGCTTGGGGATCTCAGCCACATGGCCGACCATGTTCCAGGCCCGCCCGAAGATCCGATCGAGCTCCAGCTCGTGGATCTCGGGATCGTTCAACACCCGCAGCGAAACCTCCCGGCGCTCGAGATCGATGAGGTCGCGCACCAGCGTGCCGTCCGACAGGATCGGACCGACCCGGGTCTTGAGGTCTTTTTCCGTCAACATGGCGTCACTCCTCGATACAAAGCGTTGGGCAGGGTTGGAGAAATCACAGGATCACGTTCGGCAAGGTCGCAGCCATCATCGCCTGATCAAAGATCAACCGCCGACGCACCAGCTTGAAACCATCGTCAGTGAGACGCAAGATGTCGCGACGCTCCGCCGACGCCATGTCATAAGTCGGCTCGTCCTGACGGCTCTGCAGAAACAACAGATAACTATCGACCGCGAACTCGTTGGCCACCTCAGTGCGGTAGGCCTTGATGTTGGTCACGAACCGCCGACCGCGCACCGGAGGATTCCGGTCATAGATATCCACGCGCTCGTTGCGCACGGCCAAGTCCTTCAGCCCCTGGAAGGTGGCCGGGATCCCCTCCGCCTCGTTGAGACCGGTGCCGTCGCGAGCGTCGAGCGTCTTGCGGCGCGGGATCGTGTAGGTCACGTCCTCGGCCAACATCTCCGTCCACGCCACATACTGATCCCGGTCGAGCAGGATCGCTTCGTCATGCAAGAAATCGACGATGCCCATGTACTCCGGATCAGCCGACACCACCCGCGGCCCCGGAAACACCCCCGTCTTGACGGCCTGATCCGTAACGACACTCATCGAAACATCCCCTCACAGGTCCGCCGAGCAGTGCTCGCCGACCGTGCCGCGCACCATCGTCACATCGAGACAAGCGGTGTCAAGCGAGCCTGGGCCAGGCCCCCTCGGCCTCGGCCTAACGTCGCCGTGCCCGGGCGCCGGGCGTCGTGCCGAACGGAGCACTGCCCTGGAACCCCGCGATGAAAGCCGCAGGACCGACCCGGCCCGGAGAACCGTGGTCGGCGCGACATGCCGCGGCCGCACGGGGCACCCCCGGTTCGTCCTTCTGGTTCAGCGGGGCGACGGTTCGCCCATGGCCTACCCCGTGCGGGGACACGAGATCGACGGCCAGCTCTGTTGGAGCACCTCGAGTTGTGGCGCCGACACGCCGGCTCCGGAGGGAGTTGCAGGTCAGTCCTCGGCGGTGAGCACGTCGAAGTAGTGGCGCCACCAGTTCCACTGGTTCTCGTCCCTCTGGGGGCCGATGAAGGCGTAGCCACGGTCGGGGTCCCACCCGCTGGCGGGGCCGACGAGGCGGTCGGTGCGGTCGGCAGCGTCGTTCTCCGCCGGGTATTTCATGGTGAGGTGCTTGCGGGTGACGCTGCCTCGCACGGCGCGCTGGATCGACGGGGGCTGGGTGTTGTCATCGGCGCCGATGTCGGAGATCGGGCCGCCGATCCGCATCCCGCCGACCAGCGCCCCCCCCAGGGCCGCCATCGCGCTCTTGCGCATGACGTTCACGCCGTGCATCTCGCAGTCGTGCGGGCCGCGGGGGATGAACATCGCCATCATGACGACGTTGGCGGTGCGACCACCCACCTCGCCGATGCCGACGGACGAGGCCGGGAAGACGGTGCGTAGGAAGTTGCTGCCCCACGGGTTCTCGACGGAGTCGACGAGCTCCTGGGCCGCCTGCCTGTTATTCGAGAGCCGGAAGAACGAGTGGCCCTTGTCGGTGCCGACCGCGGTGCTGAGGGGCGCCACCGGGTTCTCGATGTCGGGCCACATGTCGGCCATGGAGTTCTTGTGAAGGCTGGCCGTGTGGTAGTGGTCGCCGCAGAACTGGTCGTTCATGATCTTCCAGTTCGCCCGCATGCGAGACCGCCCCTGCGCCCCGAACGCCGGCATGATCATAATGTCGTCGGGGTCGTCGCCGAGGGTGAAGTCGAGGTAGTACTTGAAGTCCCCGAGGTAGTCGTCGAGGGACTCGGCGTTCTGGTCGAAGTTGCCGAAGATGAGACCGCTCTGGATCGCCACCCGGGCGTGCAGCAGACCGAAGCGCTCCTCTGACTTGTCCCAGTCGCCGTACATGAAACGCTCATACGGCGCGCCCTGCAGGTTGCCCTTGGAGTCGAACACCCAGCCGTGGTACGGACAGGTGAAGATGCACTGGTTGCCCTCTTCGGCCCGGGTGATCTCCATGCCCCGGTGCGAACACGCGTTCAACAAGACGTTGACCTCGCCGTCCTCGTCGCGGATGACGATGACGGCGTCTTCGCCGATGTAGCGCTGCACGTAGTCGCCCGGCTTGGGGATCTCAGCCACATGACCGACCAGGTTCCAGGCCCGCCCGAAGATCCGATCGAGCTCCAGCTCGTGGATCTCGGGATCGTTCAACACCCGCAGCGAAACCTCTCTGCGCTCGAGATCGATGAGGTCGCGCACCAGCGTGCCGTCCGACAGGATCGGACCGACCCGGGTCTTGAGGTCTTTTTCCGTCAGCATGGCGTCGCTCCTCGATACAAAGCGTTGGACTGGGTTGGAGAAATCACAGGATCACGTTCGGCAGGGTCGCAGCCATCATCGCCTGATCAAAGATCAACCGCCGACGCACCAGCTTGAAACCATCGTCAGTGAGGCGCAAGATGTCGCGACGCTCCGCCGACGCCATGTCATAAGTCGGCTCGTCCTGACGGCTCTGCAGAAACAGCAGATAACTATCGACCGCGAACTCGTTGGCCACCTCAGTGCGGTAGGCCTTGATGTTGGTCACGAACCGCCGACCGCGCACCGGAGGATTCCGGTCATAGATATCGACGCGCTCGTTGCGCACGGCCAAGTCCTTCAGCCCCTGGAAGGTGGCCGGGATCCCCTCCGCCTCGTTGAGACCGGTGCCGTCGCGAACGTCGAGCGTCTTGCGGCGCGGGATCGTGTAGGTCACGTCCTCGGCCAACATCTCCGTCCACGCCACATACTGATCCCGGTCGAGCAGGACCGCCTCGTCATGCAAGAAATCGACGATGCCCATGTACTCCGGATCAGCCGACACCACCCGCGGCCCCGGAAACACCACCGCCTTGACGGCCTGATCCGTAACGACACTCATCGATACATCCCCCTCACAGGTCCGCCGAGCGGTGCGCGCCGACCGTGCCGCGCACCATGTCACATCGAGACAAGCGGTGTCAAGCCGAGTCGAGCGCCGGCTCTCATCGCCCTGTCACGTCGAGACCGCCGCCTCAACGGGATAGACCGTGCGGGGCTGTTCGAAACTGAGGAAACCGTGGCCCCATATCTCCCCCGACGCGCCGACGGCGTGCGCGTGCGTGGCCGAATGCTCAACGTCGAGCTGGCGTCCGCCCCAGCCGTACTCGAGGGTGAAACCCGACGGCGTGTCGACGTAGAAAGACAGCATGCTGTCGGTGAGGTGGCGACCCAGCTTCGTCCTGTAGGCGAAGTCGTTGTGTGTGTCGATCCGCTCCTGGACCAGGTCGTGGGCAATGCCAACATCGTCGAGGTCGTTGACCTCCGCCAGGATGTGATTCAGGCCGCACATCCCGGGAACCGGGGCAATCGCCACGCTGTGATGGCGCGAATTCAGGTGGTAGAAGGGAATCCCACCGATCGGGACATAGACGATATCAGTGAGCTTGAACCCCAATGTGTCGACCAGGAACCGGTGCATGGAGTCGCTGGTCTCGCGATCGGGGACGATCAGCACGATGTGGCCGAGGCCCTGGTCACCCGTCACGAACCCGCCGTGACGCCGCCCCGGCGCAAACGACTTGTACCGCTCGTCGGCCCCCCAGAAGATCTCGTGGCGCATGCCCGCGGGATCGAGGAAGTGAACCATGCCCTCGATGTGGCGGAGCTCGCATTCCTCCGCGGTCCCGGCCTCCACCTGCACCCCACTCTTCGCCAGCTCGGCGGCCGCCTCCTCGAGGTCCTGGCTATTGGCCACCTCCCAGCCGATGTACGCCATCCGATCCTGCTCCCCAGGATGCAGGGCGATGCGATGGTGGCGGTCGTCCATACGAAGGTAGATGCTGCCATCGGGCCCCCGATCAGCCAGACCGAAGCCGAAGATCCGAGGCCCGAGATCCTCCCAGACGTCGCACTCAACGGATTCCAAGCCCATATAGCCCAAGCTCTTGAGCTTCACGCTGTCCTCCCCCTCGAGGTCCGCCCCTGTCGGCGAGACGTCAATTACGACTGCTGGCCACAAATCCGACGACTGGACTAGCTAGACCAAGGGTCGCCCAGCATGAAGTCTCGGTAGCTCAGCCACCAGTTCCACATGGCGTCGTCGAAACATATGCCGGAGTACACCATGCCCGGACCTCGGAAGCCGTTCGCCTTGCTGAGGCCACGAACATTCAGGTAGCGGAACTTCTCCTGACGGCCAAACACGCCTCGTGCAGCGCGTTGCTGGCCGGGCCACGTCTCGGCATCGTCCGCCTCGACGATCCCCGACGAGCCGAGGGACAGCGCAGACGCCATCTTGGCTGCTTGACGCATCTCGGGCGGGGCGTCTTTCTCCACCAGTATCCAGTTCCAGAACTCGAACTTGTCCGGCCCCTTGGGCAGGTAGACATGGATGGATGCGGTCGGGCCCACTCCCGTGCCGGTGGGACCCCAGAAGTTCGTCAACAGAACGTTCGGGAAGAGCCCGCCAGCGAACGGCGTGTCGTTGGCCAGCACGGCGATCTGGTCAGCCGTCAGGTTGCGCTCGAGTTGGGGCACCATCTCGGGTGTCATCCCGGTTGGCGGCATCATCTTGAGCTTCTCGATCGGTGACAGCTCAGCCTGTTGGCTGCCAGCGGTGGCCACCATGATCTTGGTCTGGTCCAGGCACGACATCACGTGCCCCCGCGGCGTTGCGGCTCCGGTGATGTACAGCACCCGCGGTGCTCCCCCGCCCTCGGCGTCGGTCACGAAGCCGAGGTCGAGCAGCGAGCGGTGCGTTCCGATCGTGTGGTAGTTGTCACTCGTCTGCTCGGAGGCGGTCTTCCAGTTCGCATCGACGATGAAGCGCTGGGGCGGCCCGAGCACTTCGAATCCGGCGTCGGTGCGAGAGAACATGATGTCGAGGTACCACCGCATATCGCCGAGGAAGTCGTCGAGAGAGGGGGCAGCGTCGTCGAACGTTCCGAAGATCAGACCGGCGTAGGTCCCGGCTCGGGCCGGACGGAGACCGAGAGCCGACGCATCGATGGCGTCGCCGTACGCCTCGCGCTGATAGGGCGCGCCGAGGAAGCGGCCCGTGTTGTCGTAGGCCCACCCGTGATAGGGGCACACGAAACTCTGCTGGTTTCCCAGCTCCTCACGGCACACCTGCATGCCTTTGTGCTTGCACACGTTGAGGGATATGTGAATCTCGCCATCGTTACCCCTCGCAACGATCACGCTGTCAGCGCCGAGATACCTCATGACGTAATCCCCGGGATCAGGAATCTCGGTCTCGTGGCCGACCACCAGCCATGCCTTGCCGAAAACACGCTGAAGCTCTTGTTCGTAGACTTCGGGGTCGCTGAGCAACCGCAGCGCGACCTCATGCCGTTCCATGTCCACAAGGTCGCCGATCGTCGTGCCATCGGACAGCATGAACGATTGTGCCTGTGTGGTGTCTCTGGCGGCCATGATTTCCTCCTAATCGTCCTTCGTCCACCGATTACCTTTGCGGCACCGGCGGATCACAGAAATATTGCGAGGTTGCTCGTCGCGAGCGTGGACTGATCGATGAGGATCAGGCGGTTCGCCACACGCCAATCGGTCGCTTCGAGTCGCCGCAGCACATCCTCGCGTTGGACCGACACGATGTCGACCTTTTGCTCGTCCAAGCGGGTGCGGGTCAACAGCACAGAGCTCGTGACCGCGAACTCATGCGGCTCGTCGGTCCGGTGGACGCGCACGTTGGTCACGAACCGACGTGTGCGCGATGGGGGATCCGTTGACCACGAGCTCTGGATGGTCGTGTACTTCCGGATCCGGAAGCGGATGGTGTCGTAGTCGTCGTCGAAATGCCCGGTCTCATAGAAGAAGCCTGGACCAGCGCCGCGCCGGCGGGTGACGCGGACGGGCATCTTGTAGACGAGGTCGTCGGCCAGCACCTTGAACCAGTCGTCCAGCCGCTCGTCGTCCAAGAGAGCCGCTTCGTCGTTCAGGAACTGGAGAACTTCCATGTAGAGCGGTTCCCAGGCATTGATCCTGGCCCCCACAGTGGTCTCGGCGCCGGTCGTCTCGCTGACTGCTGTTGCTCTCGTGCTCACGGGCAAACCTCCTGAGACAGGGCGATGGCATCTTCACGAGCACGTCGATCCGGCCGAAGCGCTCGAGCTTGGTTGCCGATCGGCAACCAAGGCGTTCGCCTGCCCCCTTGTCGACACCGGCCCACCTCGGTCCGAGGCTAGCGCAGCACGCATGATCGTTCGTTCGCGGGTGGTCGTCTGACGGTCAGGGGACGCGTCAGTCGAGGCCTTGCTCGCGAAGAACCGGGAGCGGCGCGGCGACGGCGCGGTCAACCGACGATCGTGGCGAGCTCCCGCCACGCTGCGATCGGCGTTGTCCCGGAGTAGCCGAGCCGACGCAGGTTGTTCGTGTAGGCAGGTTCAGGTAGATCCTTATGGCCTGGCGGGCGGTCTCGCGCGCGCCTCAGTCGGATCGGTCTCGAAGGACACCATCTGCTCCGGGACGAGCAGCGGTTCGTCGCCCAGGGCGGCACGAGCCACCGCCGGGAAGCCAAAATGAGCTGTAGCCCTCGTCGACGGCAGAGGCTGCGCCGACAAAACCCCAGATCCCGATCCGCCCGTCCCCACGGCCGGGAACCTACTGGATCACACCCGCGTGAGCAGGAAGGCGCCAGCGATCAGGCCGCCGCCGACTCCCGCCAGCGCGACCTCGGCGCCGGGCACCTGAGTGGCGCCGGCCTCGCCCCGCAGCTGGAGACATGCCTCCCAGAGGTGGCCGTAGCCGTGTATGCGCCCGTGCGAGAGCTGACCGCCGTGGGTGTTGAGCGGCAGCTCGCCCCCAAGGGTGATCCGACCGCCGCCCTCGACGAACGCCCCGGCCTCGCCCGGCCCGCAGAAGCCGAGAGCCTCGAGCCACACGAGCGTCAGGTACGAGAACCCGTCGTACAGGGCGGCGACGTCGACGTCGCCGCGGCTGAGGACGGTGCGCTGCCACAGCGACCGCGCCGCGCTCTGTTGGGGGTTGTTCGTCGGCCCTTCCCACTGGTCCCAGAACGAACGCACGTCGAGGCCCGTGCCGACGGCGTCGACGCGCACCGGATTCGGGGCGTCCTTGGCATAATCGGCGCTCGACACCACGAAGGCGATCGACGCGTCGAGGGGAATGTCACAGTCGTACAGCTGCAACGGCATGGCGATCGGACGCGACGAGTGGTAGTCGTCGAGATCGATGGGTTCCGGATACACGGCGGTGCCGCGGGCGACCGCGTGCGCTCGCTGCGTGACCGGCAACCACCCGACTTGGTCCTTGGTGACGCCGTAGTCGTGCAGGTAACGGCGGAACATCGGTGCGAGCCAGACCGCCGCCGTCACGCTGCCGAACGGCCGGACCCACTGATAGGGACCGACGATGCCGCCGGTGTCCCACGGGTGAGCGCCGCTTCGCCCACCTCCGGCCTGGCCTGTCGCCTCGGTCGTCGTGCGGTACACGAGGACGTGGCGGGCGAGCCCGCACGCCACGGCCATCATCGCGTCGATCACCGCCGTCCCCTGGCCCGGACCCTCGACCGAACCGTGGTGCCAGCGCAGGTCGAGGCCGAGCGCGTCCTGCACCCGAACGACGCCCGGGCCCGTGAAACCGCCGGCGGCCGGCCACTCGCCGGGCCACGTCGACAGACCGTCGATGTCGTCGAAGGTGAGCCCAGCGTCGGCGACCGCCCGGGAGCACGCCTCGATGGTCAGGTCGATGTCGGACCGGCCCAGCCGCCGGCCCGCCTCCGAGATCGCCACGCCGGAGATGACCGACTGGTGCTCGAAGCGCTCAGGCACGGGCGTCACCCGTGGGTGCGAACACCGGTAGGAAGACGTCGTCCTCGTGAACGAACCGCACCTGCACAGGCATCCCGAGCTCCACGGCGTCGGGAGAGCAGTCGACGATGTTCGTCGTGAGGTGCACCTCGGGATCCTCGTCGATGGCGACGATGCCGACGACGTACGGCGTGTCGAGCCAGTCGATGAAGGGCTGGTGCACCACCGTGAACGACCAGACGGTGGCGGCGCCGCTCACGGTCGTGACGGAGACGTTGCCGGCGCCGCAGCGACGGCAACGCGGCGCCGGCGGGTGCACGAGGCGGTCACACTCGTCGCACCGGAGGAACCGGAGCCGGCCGTCGGCGCCCGAGGTCCAGAAGAACTCCGTGTCGGGCCACAGCCTCGGGAGAGGCCGGCTGGTCACGGAGGACCGGGGGCGTACCGGCGGTGACGATGAGCGGCTCGCGGCTGGCCGGGTGTCACGCCCTACATCCGACGAGGCGGAGGAGAGGCGACGCTGCGACGTCGCCCCCGCGAGGTTGCAACAGCGGCTTCAACCCGCTTGCTCGGCCTGCATCTTCGCGCCCAGATCTCGCAGCTCGGCGAACCACGGCTGGGGCACGCGCATGCCGCCGTCGATGTGGATCACCTCGCCGGTCACGAACGACGCAAGGTCCGACGCTAAGAACAGCACTCCCTTGGCGATCTCGACCGGGTTGCCGAGGTAGCCGAGGGGGACGGTGCGGCGAAAGGCCTCCTGGACGGGCTCGGGCATGTTCGACAACATCTTCCTGGAGCGCATGAGGCCCGGCGAGATCGCGTTGCAGCGGACCCCCTGGTTGCCGAACTGCGTCGCGACGTACTTGGTCAATGTCACCAAGGCGCCTTTGGAGCACGCGTAGGCCGTCGGGAAGTCGTCACCACCGGCGTAGGAATCCGAGGTGATGTTGATGATCGAGCCGCCCCCGGCGCGCACAATGTGTGGGATGGCGTGCTTGCACATCAGCATCGTGCCGCGGGCGTTGACCGCGAACATCCGATCCCAGAGTTCGACCTCGATTCCCGTCACCAGCGAGTCGTCGAACGGGCTCGCGGCCACCGTCGCAGCGTTGTTGTCGACGATGTCGAGCCGGCCGAAGCGCTCGACGGCGAAAGCGATCAGCGCCTCCACGGTCGACTCGTCGGAGATGTCCACGGGATGGTGCGCGACCGTCCCCGCCTTCCCCGCGAGCGCTGCCGCCGCTTCCAACTGGGTGCCCGGCAGGTCCGCGAGGACGACCTGTGCGCCCGCCTCCGCGAGCGTCTCTGCCGTGACGCAACCGATGCCCTCGGGATCGCCTGCTCCGGTGACGATGGCGACCTTGCCCTCCAGGAGAGGCGACATGTCAGGGGGCGACCTTGGTCTCGGCCTTCTGACCGAGGTTGAGGCGCCCGCCGAGCTTGAGGAGGTCGATCGCGTTCTTGGAGGAGATCTGCTCGCGCTCGGCGTCGGTCAGCCCGATCCGGTCGGTCAGGTCGAACATGATCTGATCCGAGCCGCCCATGTTGCTCCCGTAGACGATGCGATCGATCCCGACGAGGTCGACAAAGGCGCGGCGAAAGCCGTCGTTGGGGATCATCGGGTCGAACCAGAAGTTCCGCATGTACTCCAACGGCGGGCGCTCGTTGACCGCATCCGACGCCACCGTTTGGTCGAGCATCGCGATTCGCTCCATCTGGTAGGGGACGAAGCCACCAGCGTGGGTGATGTAGACCTTCAAGCTAGGGAACCGGTCGAGGACGCCGCCCTTCACCAGGTGCCAGAAGGCCATCGTCTCGTCATACATGTAGCCCAGAGCGATCGTCGTATCGAACGGATCAGGCCGCGACGGATCCTGCCACTCAGCCGCCAACGGAGCGCCGTGGACGAACATCGGTACGTCGAGCTCGACCGCCTTGGCCCAGAGCGCGTCCATCTCGGGGTCGTGGAGGTTTCGCCCCCCCATATACGCGCCGCCCGACATCCAGCCGACCGCCCCGAGACCCACCGCACGCTCGAGCTCCTTCGCCGCCTCTGCCGGCTCGTGCATCGGCAGCTGCGCCCACCAGAAGAACGTCGACGGGTCCTTGGCGCACCACGCCGCCAACTCGTCGTTGACGAGAGTCGCGTAGCTCACCCCGAAATCCCCCGCCCAGTACAAGTACGTCAGCGGCGTGTTGCAGACCACGACCACGTCGACACCGAGCTTGGCCATCATCTCGCGCCGGAACGCATAATCCATCCGCTCGAAAATCTTCGAACCCGGATCGTCGGCCGTCATCTGCTGCGACTCGGGGAACTTCCTCGTAGTCCAGAAATACTTCCCGATGTGCATCGCCTGACCTTCCCAGCGCGGAGCACGAGGGTCGTCGAGGTCGAACATCTTCGGCGTCATGTGGTGGGCGTGGAGTTCAATCTTCATGAGCTGAACCTACCTCTCGTGCGGACGGACGTCCACGTCGTCTGTGCCTTGGTGCAGGAAGATCCCGCCGGTGACGTCGCCTGCCACCGATGTGGTGGACGTGCTCCCACCAACAGATCGACCCATGAAGGCTCGGATCCAGAGCAGTTCCAGGTCAGTCCTCGGCGGTGAGGACGTCGAAGTAGTGGCGCCACCAGTTCCACTGGTTCTCGTCCTTCTGGGCGCCGATGAAGGCGTAGCCACGGTCCGGGTCCCACCCGCTCGCGGGACCGACGAGGCCGTCGGGCGAGTCGGAAGCGTCGTTCTGCGCCGGGTACTTCATCGTGAGGTACTTACGGGTCATGCGGCCCCGCACGGCGCGCTGGATCGACGGGGGCTGGGTGTTGTCATCGGCGCCGACATCGGCGATCGGGCCGCCGAACCGCATGGGACGACCTTTGCCGCCCGACTTGTCGCCCGACCCTTGCCGCATCATCGAGCTCATGTCTGCGCTCTTGCGCATGACGGTCACGCCGTGCAGCTCGCAGTCGGTCGGGCCGCGGGGGATGAACATCGCGAGCATGGCGAGCTTGGCGGTGCGACCACCCACCTCGGCGGTGCCGACGGACGAGGCCGGGAAGATGACCCGCTGGAAGGCGCCGTCGACGAGCTCTTGGGCCTCCTGCTTGCTCTGGGCGAGGCGGAAGAACACGTGGCCCTTGTCGGTGCCGAGCTGGGCACTGAGGGGCGACAACGGGTTCTCGATGTGGGGCCACATGTCGGTCATGGAGTTCTTGTGGATGCCGGCCGTGTGGTAGTGGTCGCCGCAGAACTGGTCGTTCATGATCTTCCAGTTCGCCCGCATGCGGGACCGTGGCCCGATGCCGAACGCCGGCATGGTGACAATGTCGTCGGGGTCGTCGCCGAGGGTGAAGTCGAGGTAGTACTTGAAGTCCCCGAGGTAATCGTCGAGGGACACGGCGTTCTGGTCGAAGTTGCCGAAGATCAGACCGCTCTGGATCCCCACCCGGGCGTGCAGCAGACCGAAGCGCTCCTCTGACTTGTCCCAGTCGCCGTACATGAAACGCTCATACGGCGCGCCCTGCAGGTTGCCCTTGGAGTCGAACACCCAGCCGTGATACGGACAGGTGAAGATGCACTGGTTGCCCTCTTCGGCCCGGGTGATCTCCATACCCCGGTGCGAACACGCGTTCAACAAGACGTTGACCTCGCCGTCCTCGTCGCGGATGACGATGACGGCGTCTTCGCCGATGAAGCGCTGCACGTAGTCGCCCGGCTTGGGGATCTCAGCCACATGGCCGACCATGTTCCAGGCCCGCCCGAAGATCCGATCGAGCTCCAGCTCGTGGATCTCGGGATCGTTCAACACCCGCAGCGAAACCTCTCTGCGCTCGAGATCGATGAGGTCGCGCACCAGCGTGCCGTCCGACAGGATCGGACCGACCCGGGTCTTGAGGTCTTTTTCCGTCAACATGGCGTCACTCCTCGATACGAAGCGTTGGACTGGGTTGGAGAAATCACAGGATCACGTTCGGCAGGGTCGCGGCCATCATCGCCTGATCAAAGATCAACCGCCGACGCACCAGCTTGAAACCATCGTCAGTGAGACGCAAGATGTCGCGACGCTCCGCCGACGCCATGTCATAAGTCGGCTCGTCCTGACGGCTCTGCAGAAACAGCAGATAACTATCGACCGCGAACTCGTTGGCCACCTCGGTGCGGTAGGCCTTGATGTTGGTCACGAACCGCCGACCACGCACCGGAGGATTCCGGTCATAGATATCGACGCGCTCGTTGCGCACGGCCAAATCCTTCAGCCCCTGGAAGGTGGCCGGGATCCCCTCCGCCTCGTTGAGACCAGTGCCGTCGCGAGCGTCGAGCGTCTTGCGGCGCGGGATCGTGTAGGTCACGTCCTCGGCCAACATCTCCGTCCACGCCACATACTCGTCGCGGTCGAGCAGGACCGCTTCGTCATGCAAGAAATCGACGATGCCCATGTACTCCGGATCAGCCGACACCACCCGCGGCCCCGGAAACACCACCGCCTTGACAGCCTGCTCCGTAACGACACTCATGCAACATCCCCCTCATACACCCGACGCGACCGGCGCTCGCCGACCACCGTCACACTATGTCACAAGTCTCAATGTGCCACAAGACACGAGTCGGCCGCGGGCAGGCCCCGTTGAGGGCTCTCCCCGGCCAACTCGATTCGGCGCCCGTCATGTGCCTACAGGGCCATGAACTCGTCCATGGCCGCGCCGAAGAACCGCTCCCTGACGGTACTCCGATGGGCGAAGCGGCAACTTGCAGGGGGATCCTGGGCCACGCCGTCCATGGCCACCCTCGTGGTCTTGTAGTCCATCTCGTGGATCAACATTGGAAGCCACGAGTGGGCGTTCTCGGCCACGATGATCCGCAGGTCGGGATCCGAATGTTGCGACGTTCAGTCCTCGGCGGTGAGGACGTCGAAGTAGTGGCGCCACCAGTTCCACTGGTTCTCGTCCTTCTGGGCGCCGATGAAGGCGTAGCCACGGTCGGGGTCCCACCGGCTGGCGGGGCCGACGAGGCCGTCGGGCGAGTCGGAAGCGTCGTTCTGCGCCGGGTATTTCATCGTGAGGTACTTGCGGGTCATGCGGCCTCGCACGGCGCGCTGGATCGACGGGGGCTGGGTGTTGTCATCGGCGAGGATGTCGGAGATCGGCCCTCCGAACCGCATGACACCACCTTTGCCCTCGGTCTTGTCGCCCGACCCTCCCCGCATCATCGAGCTCATGTCCGCGCTCTTGCGCATGACGGTCACACCGTGCATCTCGCAGTCGTGCGGGCCGCGGGGGATGAACATCGTCAGTCCGGCGAGCTTGCCGGTGCGGCCGCCCACCTCGGCGTTGGCGATGACCGAGGCCGGGAAGATGACCCGGTTGAAGGCGCCGTCGATCATCTCTTGGGCCTCTTTCGTGCTCTGGGCGAGGCGGAACAGCACGTGGCCCTTGTCGGTGCCGAGCGCGGCGCTGATGGGCGACACCGGGTTCTCGATGTCGGGCCACATGTCGGCCATGGAGTTCTTGTGGATGCTGGCCGTGTGGTAGTGGTCGCCGCAGAACTGGTCGTTCATGATCTTCCAGTTGGCCCGCATGCGGCCCTGGAAGGACCCGAACCGAGGCATGACGACGACGTCGTCGGGGTCGTCGCCGAGGGTGAAGTCGAGGTAGTACTTGAAGTCCCCGAGGTAGTCGTCGAGAGACTCGGCGTTCTGGTCGAAGTTGCCGAAGATGATCCCGCTTTGGATCGCCACCCGGGCGTGCAGCAGACCGAAGCGCTCCTCTGACTTGTCCCAGTCGCCGTACATGAAACGCTCATACGGCGCGCCCTGCAGGTTGCCCTTGGAGTCGAACACCCAGCCGTGGTACGGACAGGTGAAGATGCACTGGTTGCCCTCTTCGGCCCGGGTGATCTCCATGCCCCGGTGCGAACACGCGTTCAACAAGACGTTGACCTCGCCGTCCTCGTCGCGGATGACGATGACGGCGTCTTCGCCGATGTAGCGCTGCACGTAGTCGCCCGGCTTGGGGATCTCAGCCACATGGCCGACCATGTTCCAGGCCCGCCCGAAGATCCGATCGAGCTCCAGCTCGTGGATCTCGGGATCGTTCAACACCCGCAGCGAAACCTCTCGGCGCTCGAGATCGATGAGGTCGCGCACCAGCGTGCCGTCCGACAGGATCGGACCGACCCGGGTCTTGAGGTCTTTTTCCGTCAACATGGCGTCGCTCCTCGATACAAAGCGTTGGACTGGGTTGGAGAAATCACAGGATCACGTTCGGCAAGGTCGCGGCCATCATCGCCTGATCAAAGATCAACCGCCGACCGCGCACCGCAGGATTCCGGTCATAGATATCGACACGCTCATTGCGCCTCCGAGCCCCGCACCTCGATTCAGCGCCCGTCGTGTGCCTACAGGGCCATGAACTCGTCCATGGCCGCGCTGAAGAACCGCTCCCTGACGGTGGCGTCGGGGATGGCCTTCTCGTAGAGCTCCACGGCGTTGTCACGCCCTTCGACGTGGGGGTAGTCGCTCGAGAACACGACCATGTCGGGCGAGGGCAGGAACTCCATCAACTGCTCGAGCGACAGCCACTCGAACCCGCACTCGATGAAGCCGATGAGCGGCGTGATCTTGACCTGGCGCTGGATGTACTCCGATGGGCGAAGCGGCAACTTGCAGGGGGGCTCCTGGGCCACGCCGTCCATGGCCACCGTCGTGGTCTTGTAGTCCATGTCGTGGATCAACATGGGGAGCCACGAGTGGGCGTTCTCGGCCACGATGATCCGCAGGTTGGGATGGCGCTCGAGCACACCGTCGAACACCATCGCCTTCAAGAAGTTACGGGTCTCGTTCCTCATGTCGGCCTGGTCGAACTCGCCCTGGATCGCCGCGATGCCCCGGCCGTTGTTCGCCCAGCTCGGGTGGATGGGGGGCTGCCCGAACGTGAGATGGACATAGGCGACCATGTCGAGGTCCTCGGCCGCCGACCACATGGGTTCGTAGTCGGGATGGGTGGGCGACTTCGTCTGATCCTGGGAGACGTGGAACGCACGAGAGCCAAGCGCCCGCATGCGGGTCATCTCCGCCACCGTCCAGTCGACGTCAGGCATGTAGGCGTCCATGACCGGGATGAGCCGATCGGTGTGCCCGGCACAGTGGTTGGCCAGGAAGGTGTTGGAGGCCGCCCAGATGTCGGGGATCAGATCCATGCGCCCAGCGATCATGGCCTGCGCCATGGAAAGGATGATCGTGCTCGGGTTGATGAACTGCACGTCGATGCCCTGGTCGTCGCAGTAGGCCAGCCGGGCGTCGGTGTTGTAATACGGGTTCCCCTCCGAGAGGTCGAAGTGATCCGCCTGGCGCGCCGCGTTGCGCTCTTGGAAGGCCCGGAACTGGGGCTCCATCAGCTCCAGCGGATCCTCGGGCTGGAGCTCCGGCGGCAGCATCATCGCTCGCATGCGGTTTCCCGCCCGCATCCCCTCCATGACCTTCACCGGCGGCGGGAGCTCGGCCGCCAGCGCCGGGTTCACCACGCTCATCCAGTCCGGCGGCTCCATGAGGTGGCTGTCGACATCGATGATTCGCAAGGCTTGGCCTTCCTTCCGTTCGTGTCCGATTCGAATGTTGCGACGTTCAGTCCTCGGCGGTGAGGACGTCGAAGTAGCGGCGCCACCAGTTCCACTGGTTCTCGTCCTTCTGGGCGCCGATGAAGGCGTAGCCACGGTCGGGGTCCCACCGGCTGGCGGGACCGACGAGGCCGTCGGGCGAGTCGGAAGAAGCGTCGTTCTGCGCCGGGTACTTCATCGTGAGGTACTTGCGGGTGACGCGGCCCCGCACGGCGCGCTGGATCGACGGGGCCTGGCTGTTGTCATCGGCGCCGATGTCGGAGATCGGGCCGCCCCACCGCATCCCGCGGATGCTCGAGACCATGCTCACCATCTCGCTCTTGCGCATGATGCTCACGCCCTGGAGCTCGGAGTCGTGCGGGCCGCGGGGGATGGACATCCCCATGGTGGCGTACTTGGCGGTGCGACCACCCACCTCGGCGTTGCCGATGACCGAGCCCGGGAAGATGAGCCGGTTGAAGCTGCTGCCCCACGGGTTCTCGACGGAGTCGACGAGCTCTTTGGCCCCCTGCCTGTTATTCGTGAGCCGGAAGAGCGAGTGGCCCTTGTCGGTGCCGAGCGCGGTGCTGAGGGGCGCCAGTGGGTTCTCGACATCGGGCCACATGTCGGCCATGGAGTTCTTGTGAAGGCTCGATGTGTGGTAGTGGTCGCCGCAGACCTGGTCGTTCATGATCTTCCAGTTGGCCCGCATGCGGCCCCGCTGCGCCCCGAACCCGGGCACGATCATAATGTCGTCGGGGTCGTCGCCGAGGGTGAAGTCGAGGTAGTACTTGAAGTCGCCGAGGTAGTCGTCGAGGGACTCGGCGTTCTGGTCGAAGTTGCCGAAGATGATCCCGCTCTGGATCGCCACCCGGGCATGCAGCAGACCGAAGCGCTCCTCTGACTTGTCCCAGTCGCCGTACATGAAACGCTCATACGGCGCGCCCTGCAGGTTGCCCTTGGAGTCGAACACCCAGCCGTGGTACGGACAGGTGAAGATGCACTGGTTGCCCTCTTCGGCCCGGGTGATCTCCATGCCCCGGTGCGAACACGCGTTCAACAAGATGTTGACCTCGCCGTCCTCGTCGCGGATGACGATGACGGCGTCTTCGCCGATGAAGCGCTGCACGTAGTCGCCCGGCTTGGGGATCTCAGCCACATGGCCGACCATGTTCCAGGCCCGCCCGAAGATCCGATCGAGCTCCAGCTCGTGGATCTCGGGATCGTTCAACACCCGCAGCGAAACCTCCCTGCGCTCGAGATCGATGAGGTCGCGCACCAGCGTGCCGTCCGACAGGATCGGACCGACCCGGGTCTTGAGGTCTTTTTCCGTCAACATGGCGTCTCTCCTCGATACGAAGCGTTGGGCTGGGTTGGAGAAATCACAGGATCACGTTCGGCAAGGTCGCGGCCATCATCGCCTGATCAAAGATCAACCGCCGACGCACCAGCTTGAAACCATCGTCAGTGAGACGCAAGATGTCGCGACGCTCCGCCGACGCCATGTCATAAGTCGGCTCGTCCTGACGGCTCTGCAGAAACAGCAGATAACTATCGACCGCGAACTCGTTGGCCACCTCGGTGCGGTAGGCCTTGATGTTGGTCACGAACCGCCGACCGCGCACCGGAGGATTCCGGTCATAGATATCGACGCGCTCGTTGCGCACGGCCAAGTCCTTCAGCCCCTGGAAGGTGGCCGGGATCCCCTCCGCCTCGTTGAGACCGGTGCCGTCGCGAGCGTCGAGCGTCTTGCGGCGCGGGATCGTGTAGGTCACGTCCTCGGCCAACATCTCCGTCCACGCCACATACTGATCCCGGTCGAGCAGGACCGCTTCGTCATGCAAGAAATCGACGATGCCCATGTACTCCGGATCAGCCGACACCACCCGCGGCCCCGGAAACACCACCGCCTTGACGGCCTGCTCCGTAACGACACTCACCGGTCATCCCCCTCACAGGTCCGCCGAGCAGTGCTCGCCGACCACCGTCACACTATGTCACAAGTCTCAATGTGCCACAAGACACGAGTCGGCCGCGGGCGCACCGACGAGACCGAGACCGCACGTACGGCCAGCACCTCGCGTACACGAGCGACGGCTGGTCGATGGACGAGATCGCACCCCGGAACTTGTCGTTCAACTCGGCGTACGGCGCCGGCGCGTCGTGCGACGGCCTCGGCGGTACACCCCAACGAATCAACAACCTGGATCGGCAGCACGGCTGGCGAGCGTCGTGGCGATCTCGCCAAGAATGCCGGGATCCTCGATGGTGGAGGGCACGTCGTAGGGGCGGCGGTCGGCAATGGCCCGCAAGGTGGAGCGTAGGATCTTGCCCGACCGAGTCTTGGGGAGCCCGGCCACCGCAAGTGCCTGCTTGAACGATGCCACTGCGCCGATCCGTTCGCGCACCAGCGCCACGACCTCCAGCTCCACGTCTGCAGGGTCACGCTCAACGGTGGCCTTGAGCACCACGAGGCCGAGCGGCACCTGGCCCTTGAGCTCGTCGGCCACCCCGATCACCGCGCACTCCGCGACGTCAGGATGGGCCGCCAACACCTCCTCCATTGCACCGGTGGACAGTCGATGCCCGGCGACATTGATCACGTCGTCGGTGCGGCCCATAACGTACAGGTACCCGTCGGCATCGACATGACCGCCGTCGCCGGTGAGGTAGTAGCCGTCGTAGCGCGTCAGGTATGACTGCACGAAACGCTCGTCGTCCTTGTACAGCGTGGGCAGGCATCCCGGTGGCAGCGGCAGGCGGATCGTGATGGCGCCGGACACCTCGGCGGCAACCTCGTCGCCGGCCTCGTCGAGGATGCGGACGTCGTAGCCCGGTACCGCCCGGGTGGGCGACCCCGGCTTCATCGGCAGGGCCTCGATTCCCACACAGTTGGCGGCTATGGGCCAGCCGGTCTCGGTCTGCCACCAATGGTCGACGACGGGGATCCCGAGGAGTTCGGTCGCCCAGCGATAGGTGTCGGTGTCGAGCCGCTCTCCCGCCAGGAACAGGTGGCGCAGACTTGCTATGTCGTAACGACTGAGGTATTCGCCCTTGGGGTCCTCCTTTTTGATCGCTCGGAACGCCGTCGGAGCGGTGAACAGCACGTTCACGCCGTGATCGCTCACCACGCGCCAGAACGCCCCCGGATCGGGCGTGCCCACCGGCTTGCCCTCGTACAGCACGGTGGTACACCCGGTGAGCAGCGGCCCATAGACGATGTAGCTGTGGCCCACGACCCAGCCCACGTCGGAGGCGGCCCAGAACACGTCTCCGGGACCCACCCCGTAGATGTTCGGGAGGCTCCACTGCAACGCGACCGCGTGCCCGCCGTTGTCGCGCACCACGCCCTTGGGCATGCCCGTGGTACCCGACGTGTAAAGGATGTAGAGGGGGTCGGTGGCGTCGACTGTGACGCAGTGCGCCGGCGCCGCGCGTGCCATAGCGTCGTGCCAGTCGATGTCCCGGCCCGCCACCAGGTCCGCCCGTGCCATCGGCCGCTGCAGGATCACGCAGCGTTCCGGTTTGTGAGTGGCCTGCTCCATCGCCAGGTCGAGCATTGGCTTGTACTCGATGACGCGCTCCACCTCGATGCCGCAGCTCGCCGACACCACCACCTTGGGTTCAGCGTGGTCGATCCGGATAGCGAGCTCGCTGGGCGCGAACCCGCCGAACACCACCGAGTGCACCGCCCCGATCCGGGCACACGCGAGCATGGCGACGACCGCCTCGGGCACCATCGGCATGTAGATGATCACGGTGTCGCCCTTGCGGACTCCGAGGCCGTCGAGCACGCCGGCGAACTGGGCCACCTCGTCGCGCAGCTCCCGATAGGTTCGCCGCACGACGGTTCCGGTGACCGGGCTGTCATAGACGAGCGCCACCTGCTCTGCGCGGCCGGAGGCGACGTGCCGGTCGAGCGCGTTGTGACACGTGTTCAGCTGGCCTCCGACGAACCAGCGGAAGAAGGGAGGGTTCGACGGGTCCAGCACCTTCACCGGCGCTGTATCCCAGTCGATGTCGTTAGCGGCCTCGCCCCAGAAGCCCTCAGGATCCTCGAGGCTCCGACGATGAATGTCAGCGAAACGTCTCATCTGCGATGCCGTCCCAGGGGCGGTGCGAATCGCGAGGGACGCAGGCCCCTGTTGATGATTTTACGCAGCGGGTGCGCCAGCTTCGTTGGTCGCTGGCGTCGCAGCGCTTGGAGATGGCAAACCGCGGCCGGGTCATGACGACGCCGCCCGGTGTGGCCTGGCTCGCTCGACTTCAGTTCGTCCCCTCGACTTCAGTTCGTCCCCGGCCGACCAACGGCGTAGCGGGTTCTCCGAATGGCGCTCAGTTGGAGTCGCCCGCCATGTCCATTGTGAAGCCCCCCAGGTCCGAGCCGAAGGCGACGCCCGGTTGACCCGCTCCCCCGGCGGCGAACAGGCCACCATCGACCCACAGGTTCACGCCAGTGACCCAAGACGCCTCACCAGAAACGAGATAGAGGGCCCCTGCCACGATGTCCTCCGCCTGACCCTTCCGTGGGATCAGCTGCTGCTTGACGAGCACGTCACCAGCCGGACCTTGCATCAGATGCGCAATAGCCGGCGTCTCAATAGCGCCGGGGCTGATGGAATTCACCCGGACGTTGAGCGGCGAAAGCTCCACCGCCAGCGCACGACTCAGGGCAATGACGCCAGCCTTGGTTACAACATGAACCGTCCCACCCGGGAGATTCGACACCCCTCCATTGCCCAGCATCCCGGCGACAGAAGCGGTGTTGAGGATACAGCCGCTACCGCGGCGGCGGAATACCGGCACCGCGTGCTTTACGGCCAGGAAGATGAGGGTGATTTCGTTAGCCAGCGTGTAATCCCATGCTTCCCGAGAAAGCGAATCTGTCGCGCCAAATCGAGCAGCAGATGCGTTGTTATATAAGATGTCGAAGTCACCATATTCAGACACCGCGAAATCGATCCAGGACTGCACCTGGCTCTCGTCGCTCATATTCACGGGCGCTTGGGAAACCATCTCGCCGCCGGCGTTGTGAACAAGCTTCACCGTCTCTTCGGCGCCTTCGGGATTCAGATCGCAACCCACAACTCGGGCGCCCTCCTGAGCGAACCGAATCGCCGCCGCGCGGCCCTGCCCACTCGCTGTACCAGTGATCAGGGCGACCTTTCCTGCAAGTCGTCCAGCTGCTCTGTCTGCCGAGTTCACGAAGCGCCTCCGGTGACCTTTGGGAATCCTCTGAGGACCTTGGGAATACTCTGACCTGCAGCCCAATCACCGCACTCGAGCGATCGGCGAGGCACACGCTCGGTCATGTCGAGACCGCCGCCTCAACGGGATGGACCGTGCGGGGCTGTTCCGGAATGAGATACTTGTGACCCCACACGTCCGCCGGTATCGCGGTGTGTACGGCTGTCCACCGCTCAACGTCGAGCTGGCGTCCGCCCCAGCCGTACTCGAGGGTGAAACCCGACGGCGTATCGACGTAGAAAGAGAACATGCTGTCGGTGACGTGGCGACCCAGCGTCGCTCTGTAGGTGAAGTCGTTGTGTGTGTCGATCCGCTCCTGGACCAGGTCGTGGGCAATGCCAACATCGTCGAGGTCGTTGACCTCCACCAGGATGTGATTCAGGCCGCACATCCCCGGAATCGAGACAATCGCCACGCTGTGATGGCGCGAATTCAAGTAGTAAAACGGGACGGGCCCGCCCGGGCCGTGCACGACATCCGTGAGCTTGAACCCCAATGTGTCGACCAGGAACCGGTGCATGGAGTCCCTGGTCTCGCCATCGGGGACGATCAGCACGATGTGGCCGAGGCCCTGGTCACCCGTCACGAACCCGCCGTGACGCCGCCCCGGCGCAAACGACTTGTACCGCTCGTCGGCCCCCCAGAAGATCTCGTGGCGCATGCCCGCGGGATCGAGGAAGTGAACCATGCCCTCGATGTGGCGGAGCTCGCATTCCTCCGCGGTCCCGGCCTCCACCTGCACCCCACTCTTCGCCAGCTCGGCGGCCGCCTCCTCGAGGTCCTGGCTATTGGCCACCTCCCAGCCGATGTACGCCATCCGATCCTGCTCCCCAGGATGCAGGGCGATGCGATGGTGGCGGTCGTCCAAACGAAGGTAGATGCTGCCATCGGGCCCCCGATCAGCCAGACCGAAGCCGAAGATCCGAGGCCCGAGATCCTCCCAGACGTCGCACTCAACGGATTCCAAGCCCATATAGCCCAAGCTCTTGAGCTTCACGCTGCACCTCCCCTCGAGGTCCCGCCCGCCCCTTCGGTCCCCGATCGAACCACGAACATAGGTTGAGTCTCGGCGAGACGTCAAACAGCTGGAAGCGGATCTTGGCCTACAAGGGCCGGAACCGTGGTGCCGACCCCGACAATGTGGTTGGTCGACGTTCAGGCCCGACACAACTCACTGGGCTGTCACCGGATCGACCGCTACCAGGTGGATCCCTGAAGGCCCGGAGCCGCCGCGGACGGCTTCCGCGGCGGGCTGGTCGAGCCCGGGTCCAGAGCAGTTCCGGGGTCAGTCCTCGGCGGTGAGGACGTCGAAGTAGTGGCGCCACCAGTTCCACTGGTTATCGTCCCTCTGGGCGCCGATGAAGGCGTAGCCACGGTCGGGGTCCCACCGGCTGGCGGGGCCGACGAGGCCGTCGGGCGAGTCGGACGCGTCGTTCTGCGCCGGGTACTTCATGGTGAGGTGCTTGCGGGTGACGCTGCCCCGCACGGCGCGCTGGATCGACGGGGGCTGGGTGTTGTCATCGGCGCCGACATCGGCGATCGGGCCGCCGAACCGCATGGGACGACCTTTGCCGCCCGACTTGTCGCCCGACCCACCCATCATCCTGCTCAGGTCTGCGCTCTTGGGCATGACGGTCACGCCGTGCAGTTCGCAGTCGGTCGGGCCGCGGGGGACGAACATCGCGAGCATGGCGAGGTTGGCAGCGCGACCGCCCACCTCGGCGTTGCCGACGGACGAGGCCGGGAAGACGGTGCGCAGGAAGGCGCCGTCGACGAGCTCTTGGGCCTCCTTCGTGCTCTGGGCGAGGCGGAAGAACACGTGGCCCTTGTCGGTGCCGAGCTGGGTGCTGATGGGCGACAACGGGTTCTCGATGTCGGGCCACATGTCGGCCATCGTGTTCTTGTGGATGCCGGCCGTGTGGTAGTGGTCGCCGCAGAACTGGTCGTTCATGATCTTCCAGTTGGCCCGCATGCGGGCCCGTTGCGCCCCGAACCCGGGCATGATGACGACGTCGTCGGGGTCGTCGCCGAGGGTGAAGTCGAGGTAGTACTTGAAGTCGCCGAGGTAATCGTCGAGGGACACGGCGTTCTGGTCGAAGTTGCCGAAGATGAGACCGCTCTGGATCCCCACCCGGGCGTGCAGCAGACCGAAGCGCTCCTCTGACTTGTCCCAGTCGCCGTACATGAAACGCTCATACGGCGCGCCCTGCAGGTTGCCCTTGGAGTCGAACACCCAGCCGTGGTACGGACAGGTGAAGATGCACTGGTTGCCCTCTTCGGCCCGGGTGATCTCCATGCCCCGGTGCGAACACGCGTTCAACAAGACGTTGACCTCGCCGTCCTCGTCGCGGATGACGATGACGGCGTCTTCGCCGATGAAGCGCTGCACGTAGTCGCCCGGCTTGGGGATCTCAGCCACATGGCCGACCATGTTCCAGGTCCGCCCGAAGATCCGATCGAGCTCCAGCTCGTGGATCTCGGGATCGTTCAACACCCGCAGCGAAACCTCTCTGCGCTCGAGATCGATGAGGTCGCGCACCAGCGTGCCGTCCGACAGGATCGGACCGACCCGGGTCTTGAGGTCTTTTTCCGTCAACATGGCGTCACTCCTCGATACGAAGCGTTGGACTGGGTTGGAGAAATCACAGGATCACGTTCGGCAAGGTCGCAGCCATCATCGCCTGATCAAAGATCAACCGCCGACGCACCAGCTTGAAACCATCGTCAGTGAGACGCAAGATGTCGCGACGCTCCGCCGACGCCATGTCATAAGTCGGCTCGTCCTGACGGCTCTGCAGAAACAGCAGATAACTATCGACCGCGAACTCGTTGGCCACCTCAGTGCGGTAGGCCTTGATGTTGGTCACGAACCGCCGACCGCGCACCGGAGGATTCCGGTCATAGATATCGACGCGCTCGTTGCGCACGGCCAAGTCCTTCAGCCCCTGGAAGGTGGCCGGGATCCCCTCCGCCTCGTTGAGACCGGTGCCGTCGCGAGCGTCGAGCGTCTTGCGGCGCGGGATCGTGTAGGTCACGTCCTCGGCCAACATCTCCGTCCACGCCACATACTGATCCCGGTCGAGCAGGATGGCTTCGTCATGCAAGAAATCGACGATGCCCATGTACTCCGGATCAGCCGACACCACCCGCGGCCCCGGAAACACCACCGCCTTGACAGCCTGCTCCGTAACGACACTCATGCAACATCCCCCTCATACACCCGACGCGACCGGCGCTCGCCGACCACCGTCACACTATGTCACAAGTCTCAATGTGCCACAAGGCAGAACCACGACAGGTTCCGCGAGGTGAAGCGCCCCGGGTTCCGTGACAGCTGCGTCATTGGGTGACCGCCTCGATCGACTCGATCGCCTTCACCGCGACAGGTGCTCGTGCTGCCCTTGGGTAGTGAAGGTATCGCTCCATCCTCTCGAGAGAAGGAGGGGTCCCCAGACCCGGGGCACTTCAGCTACCGTCATGCCCAGCCGGCGTCAAGGTGTGAACGGAACCTATGAACATTGATGAGCTCGGCTACTTGGGCGCTCACCAACCGGATCGCCGGCAACGACGGCCACGAGCGGCCGATGTCCGCTGACGGCGACTCGAGCGGCTGGGCCGAGGACCGTGCCGAGGTCGAATCGTTGTTGACACTGTTCGCGCGGGGTCATGACGTCGATCCCCGCTACTACGAAAAGTGCGTGGCGGATGACGTCGAGATCGACTACGGCGAGGCCTTAACGTTCCAGGGGCTGGCGGCGCTGAGGCAAATCCGCAAGGACAATTGGGCGGACGCGTCGAACCCGGACGGCCGATTCAAGTTCACGCAGCACCTCATCAGCAACACGCTCGTGGAGATCGACGGCGACACCGCACGCTCCCAGTGCTATGTACAGGCGAGCCACGGCCTCGTCGGCGAAGATGGAAAGCTGGCGGTCGTCCCCGTCGGCGCGATCTACACCCAGCACTCGGCGCGTACGCCTGCGGGTTGGCGGGTCACGCGTCATCACTGCCGGCTCCTGTGGATTCACGACCCCGACGGGCTCATGCCCGATTCGGCGGCCATGATGGACGATCCGACGCGCCGAGAGGGCTTGCTGTGGTGAGCCTCGATCTTTTTTGATAGCTTCCCGCCCATGATTCTCATCACTGGAGCGACCGGCAATGTCGGTCAGGAAGTGCTTGCTCGTTTGGTGCCGTCCGGCGAGGACATTCGGGCGATGACTCGAAACCCCAGCACCCTCGCCGTGCCCGACGGCGTCGAGGTGGTCGCCGGCGATCTCACCGCGCCCGCCAGCCTCGCCAGTGCCCTCGCCGGCGTCGACCGCGTCTTCCTGATGATCCCGCCGAATTTTGGCCCCGCGCTCGCCCCCGTCCAGACCTTCGCCGACGTCGCGTCGACCGCGGGCGTGAAGCACGTGGTGTTCCTCTCGTCGCAGACCGCCGAGGAGGGCGTCACCGGTGCCATCGCCGACGCCCACCGAGCGATGGAAGCGGTGCTCCGTGCGAGTCCGTTCCGGTGGACGTTCCTCCAGCCCAGCAATTTCATGTCGAACGCACGGTATTGGATCCCCGAGATCGCACGTACAGGACAGGTGCTCGAGACCCAACTCAACATCCCGCTCGCACCGATCGACCCCTACGACATCGCCGAGGTCGCAGCGATGGCGCTCGCCGACCCCGACAACCATGCCGGGCAGGTCTACCCCATGACCGGTCCCGAGTTGATCTCGCCAGAACAGCAGGTCCAGGTCCTGCGAGAGCTCACGGGACGTGACATCGTCTACAAGGAGCTCAGCTGGGACGAGGCCCTCGCCCAGGTGGCCCTTCTGTCCGGAGATCCCGAACACGCCGAGGGGATCCTGCAGACCATCCGGGGCCTCGACGACCCGCCGTGGGCGCACGTGTCGCCGACCTTCGAGCAGGTGACCGGGCACCCGGGACGAACCTTCCGGCAGTACGTCGAGGCCCACCTCGACGAGTTCTCCGTCTAGCCGAACCCCCCGGCGGGCGCCGGGACTACGGTCGTGGCCGTGCCCGAGTCGCCGCGAGAAGTCGTGCTCGAACACGGTGGCGCCCGCGTGCCGGCGCTCGTCCTCGTCCCTGACGGGAGCGGCCCTCACGCCGCCGTCGTGATCGCCCCTGAGGCCTACGGCCTCAACACCTACATGCGAGAGGTCGCGGCGCGACTACAGGCCGCTGGCTACGTCATCGTCCTGCCCGACTACTACCGCGGCAAGGGTCTGTCGAAGCCGGACGACTACGACGACTTCACCGAGGTGATGGCCGCAATCGGTGGTCTCGACTTCACGGAGGCGACGAAGGACATCCTCGCCGGCATCGACCACGCTCGCTCGATGGCCGAGGTCGACCCCGAGCGCGTCGTCGTGTGGGGTTACTGCACCGGGGGCACCCTGGCGCTGCTCGCCACCGCCCTCGACGGGCGGCTGGCCGGTGGCGTGTGGTTCTTCCCGAGCCAGCCGACGTTCGGCACGCTCGACGACTCGCACCCGGTCCACCCCCTCGACCTCGTCTGGGCGGTGCGGTCTCCGGTCATCCTTCTCTACGGCGACCAGGACGCCATGTTGGCCGGAACGAACGCCGACGAGATCGAACGCCGCCTCACCCGGGCCGGCGTCGATCACACCATCCGCGTCTACGCCGGCGCCGGGCACACGTTCACGTCACCGGGCGCCACGCTCCACCACGAGGCTGCCGACAGGGCGTCGTGGGCCGACGCGATCGGCTTTCTGCGGTCGGTCACCGCCTGACAGGCGCTGCTCCAGAGGACGTTCAGCTACCTCGGCGCAACTACTGGACAGCGAGTGGACGCCAGTCGCCTTCCGGCACCCATTGGGTCGGGGTGCGGCCGTAATGGAATCGGGCGTTCTGCCACATGGTCGCGCCCTGATGCTTCTGGAGGCCACCTGGAACTCGAGACCGTTTGCCCAGCAATCGGTTCACGAGCTGCCGAGCGTTCAAACGACGTTCGTCACCGGGACCACCTCGCCGAGCAGGGTGTCGATTGCCTCCTGCCAAACGGCATCAGCGTCGACCGAAGGGAGCGCTCGGCGGTCGGCCACGAGGAACACCGCGTCGAGCCCGTCGTCACCGGCCATGACCGTGTTCAGCGGCACGTCGGGCGCCGTCACCCGAAGGTCGCCGGTCGACAGCTCGGCCTCGCCGACCACGCACGAACCGCCAACCACGAGGAACACCGATTCAGTGCCCGTTGCCAGCCGGGGCAAGGCCACGCTCCGCGGCGCCGCGTGCAGCAGGAGCACGACCGGACCGCTCGCCTCGTCGCCCCAGGCGCCGGCGGCGGCATCCACTCCGGGCGTCAGCGCACGCCAACCCTGGCCATCAGCTCCAGCGTCGGCGAACGAGCCGGCGAGATAACCCTGCCGACAGCTGCCGAGCGTGGTGACGACGCCGGGGATTCCTTTGATCCCGCCCGGCATCGACGCCGCCGCTTCTTCGAAGGCCTTCCGGGCCTCCTCCGGGATGTCGTATCCCTTCGGGTTACCGTTGTCGCCGCGCGGCACCCTGCCCTGCGCGCCCCGGCGATCGCCCAGCGCCAGGAAGCTCCACACGTCGTCGTCGCGGCCGCCAATGCCCTCGCGGTAGAGCATCCCGGACTCCTGAAACGCGAATTCTCCGGGTCGGAGCACATGGCGGCCGACAGCCCGGCACGTGCCGCGCATGTTCACCCGGAACTGGTCGGTGCGGTGGGAGTGCGTTCTCGTCCATGAATCCTCGTCGTCCGGGGTGACGACGCTGAGCCCCATGTACGGCCCCGACTCAGGGTCGCCGATCGACATCAACGCCGTTGCTGCCGTATGCCCGTTGTACTCGGTCTGGGGCCACTGCTGGGAGCGGTACGACACGTCAGCAACGCCCCCGTCCAGCGAGATTTCTGACGACTCGAAAGCCATGGGCCCCCCTCACCTAATGCGATCGCGCGCAGGCTTGTGAACACACTGTTCTAGAAATAGTACGAGGTAACATGAAGGCCGTGCAAGACGAGCCGGTGCAAGACGAGCCGGTGCACGAGGACCCGCAGGACGAGTGGTGGCGGCGAGGTAGATCACCCCGACACGGCGCGCCGCGCGAGCCCGTCAACCAAAGGGTCGTACTCGACGCAGCGATGTCCCTCATCCGCGCGCACGGGCTCGACGGCCTGAGCATGCGGAAGCTGGCTGCCGAGCTGGGCGTGACGACGTCGAGCATCTACTGGTGGGCCGGGACCAAGGACGAGTTGCTCACCCTGATGATCGACGCCGTGATGGCGGACGTCAAAGTCCCCCGGCGCAACACCAAGACGTCCTGGTCCGTTCACGTACGAGAGATCGCGGTGCGCATCTACGACGCCTGGGAACAGCACCGGGCGCTGATACCGGTCGTGGTCGGCGGGGTGCCGGTCGGCCCCAACGGATTGCGGCTCGCCGACGCCTGGATCCGGACACTGCTCGACGCCGGGTTCGACGCCGACGCCGCGGTGAGCGCGACGGCGGCGATGACGAATCTCGTCCTCGGCTCCGTGCCCGGCCGCGAGCTCGGCACGGTCGCCACCGACGCCGACCCCAGCGGGCAATCGACGTCGACGCACCGATGGGTCGATCTCACGGACAAGCTCGGCCACCACTCGCAGCCCATGGACCAGTACGAAGCCCTCGTCACTTCGGCGGCGTCGTTGCAGCGAGGTGCCAACAAGCGCATGTTCCTCTTCGCCCTCGATGCCCTGCTCGACGGCCTACAGCTCACCCTCGACCGGCAAGGACCCCTCTAACTACTGGACCACAGTGGATGCCGATCGCCCTCCTGCACCCATTTGGTGGGCGATCGGTTCACGAGCTGTGAGCGATCACACGACCTGCGCCACCGGGACCACGTCACGGAGCAGGGTGTCGATTGCGTCCTGCCAGACGGCATCACCGTCGACGGCAGGAAGGGCTCGGCGGTCGGCCACGAACAACAGCGCGTCGAGCCCCTCGTCACCGGCCATGACCGGGTTCAGCGCCAGGTCGGGCGCCGTCACCCGAAGATCGCCGCCCGACAGCTCGGCCTCGCCGACCATGCACGAACCGCCAACCACCAAGAACACCGATTCCGTGCCCGTCGTCAGCCGGGGCAAGGCGGCGCTTCTCGGCGCTGCGTGCACCAGGAGCGCCACCGGACCGCTTTCCTTGTCGCCCCACGCAGCCGCGCCGGCGGTGACCCCAGGCGCCAACGCACGCCAACCGTCACCGTCGCGTCCGGCGTCGGCGAACGAGCCGCCGAGGTAGCCCTGCCGGCAGCTGCCGAGCGTGGTGACGACGCCCGGGACGCCATTGGGCCCGCCCGGGAGAGACGCCGCTGCTGCTGCGTAGGCCTTCAGCATCTCCTCCGGAACATCGAACTTCGGGTTGCCGTTGTCGCCGCGCGGCATGGAGCCGAGTGAGCCCCGGCGGTCACCCAGCACCAGGAAGGTCCACACGTCGTCGTCGCGGCCGCCGATGCCCTCGCGGTAGAGCATCCCCGCCTCCTGGAACGCGAACTGTCCCGGTCCGAGCACATGGCGCCCGACGGCGCGGGTGGTGCCGCGCATGATCACCCGGAACTGGTCGGTGCCGTGGGAGTGGGTTCTCGTCCATGCGTCCTCGGCGTCCGGCGTGGCGACGCTGAGCGTCACGTACGGGCCCGAGACGGGGTCGCCGAGGCGCATCGACACCTGTGAGGACGTGTGCCCGTTGAACTGCAACCCGGGCCATTGCTGGGAGCGGTACGACACCTCGGCGACGCCCCCGTCGAGCGAGATTTCTGACGACTCGAAGGCCATGGCCCCCCCAATGCGATTCGTCGCATGCCCGGAAGATGCTGTTCGAGAGATAGTGCTCGACGGCTTGAGCACGCGCAAGCTGGGGACTACTTGGACAACCGGCGCGCCGCTCTCAGCTTTCTCCGATCACACGACCTGCGCCACCGGGACCACGTCACGGAGCAGGGTGTCGATTGCGTCCTGCCAGACGGCATCACCGTCGACGGCAGGAAGGGCGCGGCGGTCGGCCACGAACAACAGCGCGTCGAGCCCGTCGTCACCGGCCAT
The DNA here is from genome assembly GCA_963775795.1 of uncultured Actinomycetes bacterium. Taxonomy (GTDB): domain Bacteria; phylum Actinomycetota; class Acidimicrobiia; order IMCC26256; family DASPTH01; genus CAVZKC01. The sequence goes on from CAVZKC010000004.1 coordinate 548,948, forward strand.
GACCGGGTTCAGCGCCAGGTCGGGCGCCGTCAGCCGAAGGTTGCCCGTCGAGAGCTCGGCCTCGCCGACCATGCACGAACCGCCAACCACCAAGAACACCGATTCCGTGCCCGTCGTCAGCCGGGGCAAGGCGGCGCTTCCCGGCGCTGCGTGCACCAGGAGCGCCACCGGACCGCATTCCCTGTCGCCCCACGCAGCCGCGGCGGCGGTGACCCCGGGCGCCAACGCACGCCAACCGTCACCGTCGCGTCCCGCGTCGGCGAACGAGCCACCGAGGTAGCCCTGCCGGCAGCTGCCGAGCGTGGTGACGACACCAGGGATCCCTTTGACCCCGCCCGGGTTGGCCGCCGCCGCGGCTTCGAACACCTCCAACATCTCCTTCGGGACATCGTATTTCGGGTTGCCGTTGTCGCCGCGAAACTTGACGGTTGACGCGCCCCGGCGATCGCCCGCCACGAGGAAGCTCCACACCTCGTCGTCGCGGCCGCCGATGCCCTCGCGGTAGACCATCCCCGACTCTTGGAACGCGAACTGTCCCGGTCGGAGCACATGGCGGCCGACGGCGCGGCTGCTGCCGCGCATGATCACCCGGAACTGGTCGCTGCCGTGGGAGTGAGTTCTCGTCCATGCGTCCTCGGCGTCCGGGGTCGTGACGCTGAGCGACACCAACGGGCCCGAGGTGGGGTCGCCGAGCCACATCATCGTCTGTGAGGCTGCGTGCCCGTTGTACTGAGTCTGGGGCCACTGCTGGGAGGTGTACGACACCTCAGCAACGCCCTCGTCGAGCGAGATGTCCGACGACATGAAAGCCATGGCCCCTCCTCACCTAGTGCGATCTCTCGCATGCCCTTGACGTGCTCTTCTAGCGGCGACACATTCGGTCACGCAATTCCGTGGCGGACCGACCACGCCTCGCCGCGACTGCATACCATCCGCGGTTCAACCCAATCATGTCGCCCGAGGGGGAGAGATGACGAGCACCGCCGACAGCCAGCAGCCAGCGAACGCGGCCGGCAGCCGGCTCTATCCCGACGTCGCCGACATCTCGCATGCCACCGAGGAGGCCGCCGAATTCTTCCGCTCGTTCTTCACGGCCAAGACCGGAAAGGACGTCGAGGCGACCCTGGCACACTTCCATCCGGACAACGCGGCGTACTTCGACGCGTCGCTCGGAATGGGCTCGGCCACCTATGCCGAGCTGAAGGACGGGTGGGAGCAGTACATGCCCGGCTGGCCGCCCGGGGCAAAGTCGTACCCGACCGAGATCATCGGCGACATGACGGGCGCGGTCGTCTTCATGACCGATACGCCCGAGATGTTCGGCGGGGAGATCCGAGCGATCGCGATCATCGACCTGGAAGACGGCAAGATCGCCCGCTGGGTCGACTACTGGGATGGCCGAGGATTCGGCAACGTCGATCTCTTCAGGTCGATGCGCGTGTCGGATGACTCCTACCCGCATGACCTCGGAGCGAGCACGGTCACCAGCCGGCCCGGGAAGATCGCTGATGCGGCCCGCGAGCTCAATGCCGCGCTCGCGGCCGGCGACGCCGACCGGGCGGGCGGGCTGTTCGCGTATGACGCACGGTTCGAGGACATGGTCCTCCGGACCCAGATCCGCGGTCGGGCGGCCATCACCCGCTACCTCCAGCGCGCCATGTCCCACCTGCCCTACGCCCAGGCGTCCATCCGGCACTGCGTCGGAACCGACCAGGCCGGTGGCTACGAATGGCAGGCAGAGGGCCAGGCGGTCCCGCGCGGCGCGGCGGCGCTCGAGCTCGACGGGGAGGGCAAGATCACCAGGTTCACCGTCGTATGGGACGGCTCCCTGCTCGACGACACGGCCATGACCGCGGCGGCCGCCCACACACTCGAGAGGTGAACGGGGGGCGGTCCGAGTGGCCGATTCTCCTCGTCGGGCCCCGGTCGCCTGAATCAGGGTCGAGCTCGAAGCAGCCCCACCTGCGGCGAGAAGAACGCCGGCCACGAGATCAGCGAGGACGCCGCCTTGGAACTCGAGGGCCGTTCACCCAGCAATCGGTTCACGAGCTGCGAGCGTTCAAACGATGTTTGCCACCGGGACCACGTCGCCGAGCAGGGTGTCGATCGCGTCCTGCCAAACCGCATCACCGTCGACCACCGGAAGGGCGCGGCGGTCGGCCACGAGGAACAGCGCGTCGAGCCCGTCATCACCGGCCATGACCTCGCCCAGTGGCAGGTCGGGCGCCGTCACCCGAAGGTCACCGCTCGAGAGCTCGGCCTCGCCGACCACGCACGAACCGCCAACCACCAGGAACACCGATTCGGTACCTGTCGTCAACCGGGGCAAGGCCACCGTTCGCGGTGCTGTGTGCAGCAGGAGCGCGACCGGACCGCTCGCCTCGTCGCCCCACGCAGCCACGGCGGCGGTAACCCCGGACGCCAGCGCACGCCAACCCTCACCGTCTGGTCCGGCGTCGGCGAACGAGCCGCCGAGGTAACCCTGCCGGCAGCTGCCCAGCGTGGTGACGACCCCGGGAATTCCTTTGGCCCCGCCCGGGTTGGACGCCGCTGCGGCTGCGTACGCCTTGCGCATCTCGTCCGTAAATTCGAACTTCGGGTTGCCGTTGTCGCCGCGCGGCATGGAACCGAGCACGCCCCGGCGATCACCCGCAACCAGGAAGCTCCACACCTCGTCGTCGCGGCCGCCGATGCCCTCGCGGTAGAGCATCCCCGACTCCTGGAACGCGAACTGTCCCGGTCGGAGCACATGGCGGCCGACGGCGCGGCAGGTGCCGCGGATCATCACCCGGAACTGGTCGGTGCCGTGGGAGTGAGTTCTCGTCCAGGCATCCTCGTCGTCCGGGGTGACGATGCTGAGCCCCACACAAGGGCCCGAAGCGGGGTCGCCGAGCGACATCACCGCCGTTGCCGCCGTGTGCCCGTTGATCTGCATCCGGGGCCACTGCTGGGAGCGGTACGACACCTCGGCAACGCCCCCGTCGAGCGAGATTTCCGACGACTCGAAGGCCATGGCCCCCCCTCACCTAGAGCGATCTCTCGCGTGCCCGTCTAGCGGAGACACGTTCGATCGCGCAACTCGGTGCGGAGTCCCGAGAGGTCGATCTGTCGTCGCGTGGGTGACGTCGTGGCGAGGATGGTGAGGTCGGAGCGCGTTTCGGATTCGTGCGCGCCACGACCGAGAACCCGACGTTGCGGCCCGGATCGGTGACGAGACGGCGCTGAACCCGCGGCGGCCCGGAACACGACGAAGCACAGCGACTCGCCGAGCCCTGGAGCCGATCCGCGCAGCGCGAGCACCCGACACGATCGTGCAACCCGACATGAGCGACAACCTGCTCGCCGCCGCCTTCCACCACCACCGCAGCCGTGCCGTTAGCGCTCACCTCGGAAGTGCCCTCCCGCTCGGGCCCCTGCAGCCTTCGACAAGGCGCAGTTTCCCCCGCCAGGAGGGCGTTTTCGCTGACGCGCGACCCTCGCTCAACGGCCCACGTGAATCATCGGGGTTGAGTGTCACACGGATCGGTGATACTCACGATGTGAAGCGCAACCGACCCTCCAACCGACTGGAATCCGCCCGCGCGACGCAGCTGCGCCTGGTCGAGGGCGTTCCCGTCCGGCGCTCCCGCTCGACGCGCGCCTCGGTCGGCGCCGCCCGCCGAGCGTTCCGGAGCGCCGGCCGACCGGCGAGCTGGGGTGAATGGCAGCTCGATTCCCGCACCCGTGACGTCGGCCGCGCCGGGGTGGTCGCGGCCCGGCGGGAGCTCGAACGGGCACTCGAGGGCGGGAACCGTCTTCCCCGGGCCAGCTGACCTGCTCGACGAGCGGTGCCAGAGCGCGCCGCCAGGTCCTGCTCTGCTCCGGTCGACCTCTACGCTTCCCGTATGGCCGAAGCCCGAGACTGGAAGGACTGGGAAGAGCTCGCGGCCCACGAGGTGAAGGGCGACTCCGAACGCCTCGTCTGGCACACGCCCGAGGGCATCCCGGTGAAGGCGCTCTACACCGCCGCCGACCTCGAGGAGCTCGAGGCGGTCGACACCCTCCCCGGCTTCGAGCCGTTCGTCCGCGGCGTGCGCGCGACGATGTACGCGAATCGCCCGTGGACGGTCCGGCAGTACGCCGGATTCTCGACCGCCGAGGAGTCGAACGCGTTCTATCGGGCGAACCTCGCCGCGGGCCAGACGGGGCTCTCCGTCGCGTTCGACCTGGCCACCCACCGGGGCTACGACAGCGACCATCCGCGGGTCGTGGGCGACGTCGGCAAGGCAGGGGTGGCGATCGACTCCGTCGAGGACATGAAGGTCCTGTTCGACGGCATCCCCCTCGACCGCGTGAGCGTGTCCATGACCATGAACGGCGCCGTGCTCCCCGTCCTCGCGGGCTACGTCGTGGCGGCCGAGGAGCAGGGCGTCCCGCAGGACCAACTCTCGGGAACGATCCAGAACGACATCCTCAAGGAGTTCATGGTCCGCAACACCTACATCTACCCGCCCGAGCCGAGCATGCGGATCGTGGCCGACATCATCGAGCACACCAGCACCCACATGCCGCGGTTCAACTCGATCTCCATCTCCGGCTACCACATGCAGGAGGCCGGAGCGACCGCGGTACAGGAGCTGGCGTTCACCATCGCCGACGGCCTCGAGTACGTGCGCACCGCGACGGCCCGGGGGCTCGACATCGACGCCTTCGCGGGACGGCTTTCCTTCTTCTTCGCGATCGGCATGAACTTCTTCATGGAGGTCGCGAAGCTGCGAGCCGCCCGCCTGCTCTGGACCAGGGTGATCCAGCGGTTCGAGCCCCGGCAGGCGAGCTCCCTCATGCTCAGGACGCACTGTCAGACATCAGGGGTCTCGCTCACCGAGCAGGATCCGTACAACAACATCGTCCGCACGACGATCGAAGCGCTCGCAGCCGTGCTGGGCGGCACCCAGAGCCTGCACACCAATTCGTTCGACGAGGCGATCGCGCTGCCGACGGACTTCGCCGCGCGCATCGCCCGCAACACCCAGCTGGTGCTGGCCGAGGAGACGGGCATCACCCACGTCGTCGACCCCCTCGGCGGCAGCTACTACGTGGAGGCACTCACCCACAGCCTCGCGGCCGAGGCGTGGACGCTGATCCAGGAGGTGGAGGGGCTCGGGGGCATGACCAAGGCGGTCGAATCCGGGATGCCGAAGCTCCGCATCGAGGAGTCCGCCGCCCGCCGCCAGGCCAGAGTGGACCGCGGCAAGGAGATCATCGTCGGCGTGAACAGGTACCGCCTCGATGCGGAGTCTCCGGTCGAGGCTCGTCAGGTCGACAACACGGCCGTGCGCGAGCAACAGATCGCCCGCATCGCCCACGTGCGCGCGACGCGAAACGACGCCCGCTGCGAGGCCGCGCTGGCGCGGCTCCGGGAAGGCGCGGCCAGTGACGCCAATCTCCTCGGGCTGTCCATCGAGGCGACCCGCGCCCGCGCGACTCTCGGTGAGATCTCCGACGCGCTCGAGGAGGTGTTCGGGCGCCACCGGGCCACCATCCGTAGCATCGCAGGTGTGTACGGTGCGGCCTACGAGGGCGACGAGCACTACGAGCGGGTCCGCTCCGAGGTCGAGGAGTTCGCGGCCCGCGAGGGCCGCCGACCGCGGCTCTTGGTCGTGAAGCTCGGCCAGGACGGCCACGACCGCGGCGCCAAGGTCATCGCCACTGCGTTCGCCGACCTCGGGTTCGATGTCGACATCGGCCCGCTCTTCCAGACGCCGGAGGAGGCTGCGCGCGACGCGGTGGAGAACGACGTGCACGTCGTCGGCGTGTCCAGCCAGGCCGCAGGGCACACGACGCTCGTTCCCGAGCTCGTCGCCCAGCTCGGCAAGCTCGGCGCCGAGAACGTCGTGGTCGTCGCCGGCGGGGTGATCCCCGCCCAGGACCACGACGAGCTCCGAGAAGCGGGCGTCGCCGCGATCTTCGGCCCGGGCACGAACATCCCGGAGGCCGCCGGCGAGGTGCTCGCGCTCCTCCGGCACGACGAGTCGTAGGACCTGGACGCGCCGTTCCCGGTTCGCGTGTGGTCGGCGTGCCACGATCGTCGGGTGAGTGAGCTCGCCCAGCAGGTGCTCGACGGCGATCGGCGTGCGCTCGCCCGCGCGATCACGCTCGTCGAATCGACGCGCGATGACCATCGTGCCGAGGCGGAGGAGCTGCTCGACGAGCTCCTCCCGCACACCGGTCACGCCGTGCGGTTGGGCGTGTCGGGCGCACCCGGTGCCGGCAAGTCGACGTTCATCGAGGCGCTCGGCAGCCGGCTCCTCGAGGAGGCGCACCAGGTCGCGGTCCTTGCGGTCGATCCGTCGAGCACACGCACTGGCGGATCGATCCTGGGTGACAAGACCCGGATGGAGCAGCTGACCCGTTCGGCCCGCGCGTTCGTGCGGCCGTCGCCGACCGGGGGCTCGTTGGGGGGCGTGGCCCGGCGGACGCGCGAGGCAATGCTGTGCTGCGAAGCCGCGGGCTTCGACGTCGTGCTGGTGGAGACGGTGGGCGTCGGCCAGTCCGAGGTCAAGGTCGCCGCGATGGTCGACGGTTTCCTCGTGCTCGTCGCGCCGGGCGGCGGCGACGAGCTCCAGGGCGTGAAGCGCGGGATCATGGAGCTGGCCGACGTCGTCGTCGTCACAAAGGCCGACGGCGCCCTGGCCGTGCTGGCACGGTCGACCGCCAGCGACTACGCGAGCGCCCTCCACCTGCTCCGTCCGCGCTCGGCCCGCTGGGCACCCCGCGTGCTCACGTGCTCCGCCATCGACGGCACCGGGATCGACGACGTCTGGAAGACCATCGAGGAGCTCCGAGGGGCGCTCGGTCCCGAGCTCGCCGACCGGCGCGCCGAGCAGGGTCGCGACTGGATGTGGTCCGAGATCACCGAATCGCTCTTGGATGCCCTCCACGCCGATCCCCAGGCCGACGCCCTCGCGGCCCGACTGGAGGCAGACGTGGTGGCGGGTCGGATCACGCCGACCGGAGCGGCTCGGGCCGTGCTCCAGGCCCTCCTCCAAGGTCGCTGACCGAGCGGCGCATTCCGGCTGAGAGGCCCCGAAGCTCAGGAATTCCCAGCCGCCGTCCGACAACCTCCTGGTGAGACACGGAGCCACGCTGCTCGTGACTGGCGCGCTCGCGCTCGTCGTGATCCTCGCCCTCGTGTCGATGCGCGGGGTGGGCAAGCGCGCCGCCCTGACGGTCGACCGCGTGACCGAGCTCCTCGAACGCAACGAGGCCCGCTTCCGGGCCATGGTCCGCGACTCGTCGGACATCATGGCGATCGTCGACCCCGACGGCATGCTCGTGTACGCGAGCCCCGCGACCGAGCGCCTGCTCGGACTCGAGGTGGAGCCCCTCCTCGGCACCTCCCTCTTCGCGCTCATCCACCCCGACGACCTCGAACGCGCGCTCCACGGCTTCGAGCTCACCCGTTCGGGCAAGGAGAACGAGCGGGTCGAGCTGCGGCTGCGCCATGCCGACGGAGGATGGCGACTGATGGAAGCGGTCGCCACCAACCTCCTCGACGACCCCACGGTCGGCGGGATCGTCATCAGCGCGCGCGACCTGACGGAGCGACGACGAGCGGAAGCCGAGCTCCGCGAGGCGCAAGAGCGGTTCCGCAGCGCGTTCGAGCACGCGCCGATCGGGATGGCGCTCGTGACGCTCGACGGACGGGTGTTCCGCGTCAACCGGGCGCTCGTCCAGATCGTCGGGCGGACCGAGGACAACCTCCTCCGCTCCTCGTTGCTCGACCTGTTGCACCCCGACGACGTGGAGCGCTGCCGCCGTGCGATGAGCCGCCTCCTTGCCGGCGAGATCCCGAGCGTGCAGCTGGAGCAGCGATTCGCTCACCGCGACGTCGATCCGGTCTGGGTCTCGACCAGCACATCCCTGGTTCGCAACCTCCGCGACGAACCGCTCTACTTCGTGAACCAGATCGAGGACATCAGCGCGCGGAAGGCGAGCCGCGAAGCGCTCGCGCACCAGGCCGCCCACGACCCGCTCACCGGACTCCCCAACCGCGCCCGCTTCGTGCAGCTCCTCAGCAAGGAGCTCGGCGACGCCCGTGACGACGACCGCCGGCTCGCGGTCCTGTTCCTCGACCTCGACCGTTTCAAGGTCGTGAACGACAGCCTGGGACACTCGGCCGGCGACCGGCTGCTGGTGGCGGCAGCCGACCGAATCCGGTCCGTGCTCGCCGACGGCGACGTGGTCTCACGCTTCGGCGGCGACGAGTTCACGGTGATGTGCCCACTCGTGTCCGCCGAGGAGACGGCGGAGCATGTCGCGGAACGAATCCGGGAGGCGATCGCGCGGCCGGTCGCGCTCGTCGAGGGCGAGGTGTTCGTGTCGGCGAGCATCGGCATCGCGCTCTCGGGCCACACCGACGATTCCCCCGAGACGCTGCTTCGCAACGCCGACGCCGCGATGTACCGGGCCAAGGAGCTCGGCCGCTCGCAATCACAGCTCTTCGACCCCAACACGCATCACCGTGTCGTCGACAGCCTGCGCATCGGCAACGCGCTCCACCGGGCGATCGAGCGTCGCGAGATGCGCCTCTTCTACCAGCCGGTCGTCAGCCTCGACGACGGGCGCCTCATCGGCTTCGAGGCGCTGATCCGGTGGGAGCATCCCGAGCGGGGACTGGTCTCCCCGATGGAGTTCATCCCCCTCGCCGAGGAGACGGGGCTGATCGTGCCCCTCGGTGCGTGGGCGCTCGAGGAGGCGTGCCGGCAGCTTGCGTGCTGGCACGCCTCGTCGCCACGAGGGGCCCGGCTGACCATGAGCGTGAACCTGTCGCCACGCCAACTCGTCGAGCAGTCGCTGCCGAACGACATGGCACGGGTCCTCCTCGAATCCGGGGTGCCCGCCGAGTCGCTGTGGCTGGAGATCACCGAGACCACGCTCATGAGCGACGCCGAGGCGGCGGTGAGCGCACTCGACGCGTTGCGCGCGCTCGGCGTCCACCTCGCGGTCGACGACTTCGGCTCCGGGTACTCGTCGCTCGCGTACCTCGAACGACTGCCGATCGAGTCCCTCAAGGTGGACCGTGCGTTCGTGAGCGGGGTGGGTGTGCGACCCGACAGCACCACGATCGCCTCGGCCATCGTCAGCCTGGCGCGGGCGCTCGGCCTCACGACCGTGGGCGAGGGCGTCGAGACCGCCACCCAGCTCCGCGGGCTGCAGGGACTGCAGTGCGACCTCGCGCAGGGCTACCTGTTCGGCCCGCCACGGCCGCCGCACCTCTACGGCGACGACCCCACGGCCACCCTCGGCGCCTGGGGCCAGCCGGCGACCCAGCCCGTGGAGCCGATGCGTCTCCGCGAGCACGCGGCCCGCGCGGACATCAGTCTCCCGTCCTGACGTTCTCCTCTTGACGCAAGTTGTGACAATCTGGTACAACCTGCCAGAAGCACTTCCTCACGATCTTCCCCGAGTAGCGGCCGGCGAGACCGCCGGAACCGATCGTGAGGAGCGCCAACATGGCGGTGACGATCACCATCAAGCCGTGGAACGACCCGATCCTCGAGGTCTCGGGCCACGACCCCCGGTCCCGGTACGTCGAGACGTTCTGGCTCCCGACGCTCGGCCCCACCGCGGTGCTGCTCCTCCGTCATCTCGCAGACCGCTTCGACCGCACCCCCGAGGGCGTCGAGCTCCCGCTCGCCGGCACGTCACACGCGCTGGGCCTCGGCCAGCGTGACGGCGCGAGCTCACCGATCGTCCGCACGCTCTCTCGCCTGAGCCAGTTCGACCTCGCGTGCGAGGATCCCATGTCCGACATGATCGCGGTGCGGCGCCGCGTCCCGCCCGTCCAGGCGCGGCACCTCCGCCGGCTGCCCGCCGAGCTGCAGGCCCAGCACGCGGCCTGGGCCGAGGACCAACTCGGCGAGGACGCGCTCCAGGCCGCCCGGCGCCGGGCCCGGCGCATTGCGTTCACCCTCCTCGAACAGGGCGACGAGCCCGACCACGTCGAACGCGTGCTCCACACCATGGGATTCCACCCCGCCCTCTGCCACGAGAGCGCCCACTGGGCCTACCAGCGCCACTGCGAGGCCCTCGCCCACGTCCAACGCACCGGCTGACCACCGGCTCGTTTACCGATCCGGCCGGATCCCCCTGTCCCGGCCGCGTGGCGGGCGGCGCGCTCTCCCACCCCGGGGCGCGCCGCTCGCTACCGTTTCCCCGTGCCCGAGCACGAGGCCGCAGTCGACACATCGTTCGAACGAGCGCTCGACGCGCTGCGCAACGCAACGTCGATCGTCGTGCTCACGGGCGCCGGCATCTCGACCGACTCGGGGATCCCCGACTTCCGCGGACCGAACGGCGTGTGGACGAAGAATCCTGACGCCGAGAAGCGCTCCACCCTCTCGCACTACGTCGCCGATCCGGCCATCCGCCGAGCCGCATGGGAGGACCGCCTGACGAGCCCGGTGTGGGACGCGCGACCCAACGCCGGCCACGTCGCGCTCGCCGAGCTCGCGCGGCGCGCGCCCCTCGAGCTGCTCGTCACCCAGAACATCGACGGGCTCCACCAGCTCGCGGGCTCGTCCCCCGACCTCGTGCTCGAGATCCACGGCACCGCCCGCGAGTTCAAGTGCCTCGACTGCGGCGCGCGTGGCCCGATGGAGGAAGCACTCGCCCGGGTGCGCGCCGGCGACGACGACCCGCACTGCGTCGAGTGCGGCGGGATCTTGAAGTCGGCGACGATCTCGTTCGGGGAGGCCCTGGTGCCCACCGATCTCGCCCGCGCCCACGCGGCCGCAGGGCGAGCCGACGTGTTCGTCGCGGTGGGCACGTCGCTTGCCGTCTACCCCGCCGCGGGGCTGCCCGAGCTGGCGCTGCGACGCGGAGCCCGCCTGGTCATCGTGAACGGCGCGCCCACCCCCTTCGACGCCATGGCCGACGCGGTCGTCCGGGCGCCCATCGGCACCTCGTTGCCGCACCTCGTCGACGGATTGACCATGGGGAATAACCGACCTCAGGAGTAGGATTTACGCGCAGGACCGCCGAACCGGCGGAACCGTCCGGAGGTTTGCACGATGGCGAGCTACCGCGAGCTGCTGAGCCGTGCGAAGCAGCGAATTCGCGAGATCCAGCCCGAGGATGCCGAGGCGCGCCTCGGACAGGCAACGTTCCTCGACGTGCGCGAGCAGGACGAGCACGACCAGGGCACGATCCCGGGCTCGGTGTTCATCCCCCGCGGCCACCTGGAGAGCCAGGCCGACGGGCGGCTCGGCGCCAAGGAGGCTCCCGTCGTCGTCTACTGCGCCGGCGGAAATCGGTCGGCGTTCGCAGCCGAGACGCTGTCCGAGCTCGGCTACACCGACGTGGTCTCCATGGCCGGAGGATTCGGCCGCTGGAAGAACGAGGGGCGACCGTGGATCACGCCGGCCGTCCTGAGCGCGGAGCAGCGCGACCGCTACCACCGCCACATCCTCTTGCCCGAGGTGGGCGAAGAGGGCCAGCAGCAGCTCCTCGGGAGCAAGGTCCTGCTCCTCGGCGCGGGCGGGCTCGGGTCGCCGGCCGCGCTCTACCTCGCGGCGGCGGGCGTCGGGACGCTCGGCATCGTCGACATGGACGTCGTCGACGCGTCGAACCTGCAGCGCCAGATCCTGCACAACGTCGACCGCATCGGGGAGCGCAAGGTCGACTCCGCGAAGAAGACGCTCACGCAGCTCAACCCCGACGTCGACGTCGTCACCTACGACGTCCGCCTGGGCGCCGACAACATCCTCGACGTGATCGACGGCTACGACGTCATCGTCGACGGCACCGACAACTTCCCCACCCGCTACCTCCTCAACGACGCGGCGCTCCTCAAGCGCATCCCCGTCGTGCACGGCTCAATCTTCCGCTTCGAGGGCCAGGTGACCGTCTTCAAGCCCTACGACGGCCCCTGCTACCGCTGCCTCCTGCCCGAGCCGCCACCGCCCGAGCTGGCGCCGAGCTGCGCGGAGGCGGGAGTTCTCGGCGTGCTGCCCGGCATCGTCGGCTCGATCCAGGCGCTCGAGGCGATCAAGGTCCTCCTCGGCCTGGGCGACCCGCTCGTGGGCCGGTTGCTCGCCTACGACGCGCTGGAGCAGTCGTTCCGGGCGTTCAAGGTTCGCCGCGATCCGAACTGCCCCGCGTGCGGTCCCCACGCACCGCCGATCACGATCGCGGAGTACGACGACCTCTGCCTGCCCCACGCCGTGCTCGCCGACGGCACCGTCGCCGGCCACTGACGCGGGCGGCGGTCGCCGTCAGTCGGGCCGCTCCCAGCGGACGACGTCGTCGAGCTCTCCGCTCTCGACGTCGAACACGAATCCGGCGATGAGCTTCACCGGCTCGAGATAGGGCTTCGACGCGAGCAGCGCGATGTCTTCTCGGAGGGCAGCCGCGTGGTCGTCAATCGGATGGAACTCGAGGTCGGCCCCCGTGGCGTCCTCGAGCTCGTCGTTCGTCACGCCGGCCAGACCACATCGCGTGTGCTGCATCACGACGACCGTGTCGACGCCCAGCACGTGGCTGGACAACGCGAGGCTCCGCAGCACGTCGTCGGTGACGCGGCCGCCGGCGTTGCGGATGACATGTGCCTCGCCGAGGCGAAGGCCCAGTGCCGCGAACACGTCGATCCGCGCGTCCATGCACGTGACCACCGCCAGGCGTCGGCTCGGGCGGGGGTCGGCGACGCTCGCGTGCGTGGTCGCGTAGGACTTGTTCGCGGCCAGGAGCCGCGCCACTTCGGTCATGCGGCTTCACTAGGCGTCCGAGCCCGGTTCTCGCAAACTGGCGGCACGTCCACGGCGTGCCCGGGATCGCCGGCAGGGCGCTCCCGTCGTCGTCGCCCACCTCCTCGTCGATAACCGACTGGAGCTGGGCGTGAGTAACGCTCCTGATCGGTGGTGATGAGCAGAATGTTCCGCGGGGCCACTCCGCACGCCGTTCCGAGGGTCCTCCACGTCCGTGCCCAGGCTTGCACGTGCTCGCGTGCGGCTCAAGACGCCCGCGCGGCCCGCCGATGGTCGGAAGCACATCGACGAGCACAGACCGCGCCGGGCGCGGGAGCGGGAGGGCACTGCATGAGCCGGCTGGTCTTGGCCACTGCCGACACCGAGTTCGAGGACCGGGTCCGCGACGCTTTCGACGGCGAGCTCACCGGTCCCCTCTGCTACTGGCGGGACGCCCTGCTCGAAGACTCCGATCCCCTCGTGGCGGAGATGACGGAGCCCGGCACCGAGGTCGTCGCGCTCGGGCCCGACCTGCCGGAGGAGGCCTCCCTCGCGCTTGCGCCGCGCCTTCGACCGCGACCGGCCCGATATCAGCGTCGTGATCGTCGCCAAGCCGACCGAGCAGTTCCTCCAGTCCGCGCTGCGGTCCGGCGCCCGCGACGTGGTCGCCCCCGACTCGCCGCCCCAGGCGCTCCGTGACGCACTCGACCGCGCGTTCGAAGCCGCCGCCAACCGACGGATGGCGTTCGACGCCGACGAGGTCGAGATCGACACCCCGCGCGTCGTCATCTCGCTCTGCCCGAAGGGCGGCGCGGGCAAGACGACGGTCTCGACGAACCTGGCGCTCGGGCTGGCCCACGCGGCGCCGGGCGAAGTCGTCATCATCGACCTCGACCTCCAGTTCGGTGACGTCTCCAGCGCGCTGGGACTGAACCCCGAGCACAGCTTCGCCGACGCGATCCGTGACTTCGAGAAGCTCGACGCCCCTGCGCTCAAGGCCTACCTCACGCCGCATCCCACGGGCCTCTTCGTGCTCTGCGCGCCTGCCACCCCCACCGAAGCCGACGACCTCACCCCCGAGCACGTCGAGCGGGTCGTGTCGCTGCTCGCCGAGTCGTTCCGTTACGTCGTCATCGACACGCCGTCGGGGCTCGACGAGATCACGCTCGCCGCGCTCGAGCTGGCGAGCGACCTCGTGCTGCTCTCGGCCACCGACGTGCCGAGCGTGCGGAGCACACGCAAGGAGATCGACGCGCTGAAGGTGATCGGGAAGCCCAGCCAGCAGTGGCACTTCGTCCTGAACCGCGCCGACGCCCGCACCGGGCTCACCGTCGGAGCGATCGAGACCGCGGTGGGCGTCAAGGTCGACGTGGCGATCCCCAGCTCGCGTTCCGTGCCCGTCTCGCTCAACAAGGGGGAGCCGGTGCTCGGCTCCGACCCGCGATCGCCGGTCTCGCTCGCGATCACGCAGCTCGTGAGCCGGCTGACTCCCGACACCGGCGACGCGAACGGCAACGGGAAGAGCTCGGGCTTCTTCCGGAAGAAGGGTGCACGGTGAAGCTGAGCGAACGCCTCCGACAGTCGGGAAACGAGCCGAAGCCCACACCCGCGTCGACCGTCGAACTGACGGGACGAGCGAATGCGGAGGCCGCGCGCGACGGGGAGCAGAGCAGTGCCGATCCCCTCACCCGGCTCAAGCGCCGGGCCCAGGAGACCCTCCTGACCCGGCTCGGCCCGAGCCTCTTCGACCCCTCGATGACGGCCGCGCGGCTCCACGCCGACGTGGTCCGCGTCCTGAACGAGATCCTGAAGGCCGAGCAGGTACCGCTCACCGACGACGAGCGCGAGGCGATCGTCGCGTCGATCACCGACGAGGTCCTCGGCTACGGCGCGATCGAGAGTTACCTCGCCGACCCGTCGGTCACCGAGATCATGGTGAACGGCAGCGATGCCATCTTCATCGAGCGCGACGGCCGTATCGAGGTGACCGACGCGCGCTTCCTCTCCGACGAGCACCTGCTCCAGGTGATCGACCGCATCGTGGCTCCCATCGGGCGCCGGATCGACGAGCTCCAGCCGATGGTCGACGCGCGCCTGGCCGACGGATCCCGCGTCAACGCGGTCATCCCCCCGCTCGCAATCGACGGCCCGGCGCTCACGATCCGGAAGTTCTCGAGCCGGTCGTTCTCCGTCGACGACATGGTCGCCTTGGGGACGCTCACGTCCCAGCTCGCGGAGTTCCTGCGATCGTGCGTCCGGGGACGGATGAACATCCTCGTGAGCGGCGGGACCGGCAGCGGCAAGACGACGTTCCTCAACGTGCTGTCGTCGATGATCCCGGAGACGGAGCGCATCGTCACCATCGAGGACGCGGCCGAGCTGCGGCTGAGTCAGCGCCACGTGGTGCGGCTCGAGGGTCGTCCGCCCAACATCGAGGGCCGCGGCGAGGTCCGCACCCGCGACCTCGTCCGCAACGCGCTGCGCATGCGACCCGACCGGATCATCGTCGGCGAGGTGCGGGGGGCCGAAGCGCTCGACATGCTCCAGGCGATGAACACCGGCCACGACGGCTCGCTCTCGACACTGCACGCGAACTCACCACGCGACGCGCTCGCGCGCGTCGAGACCATGGTGCTGATGTCGGGATTCGACTTCCCGGTACGCGCCATCCGCGAGCAGACAGCCTCCGCGATCGACATGCTCGTCCACATCAGCCGCATGCGCGACGGGTCGCGGCGCGTCACCCGCGTCTGCGGCGTCGCCGGCATGGAGGGTGACGTGGTCACCCTCTCCGACCTCTTCGTGTTCGACTACCAGAACAACGGGACCCCCGACGGATCCCCGGGCGTGCTCCGCCCCACCGGTCTCCGCCCCCGGTTCGACGACCGGCTGCGCGAGCTCGGCATCGAGCTGTCGCCGCACATCTTCGACACGACGGCCTGAGGCGCCGGCCGGCTACCGGCGTCGAGCGGGCTTCTTGGCCGCGCGCGGCGACTTGGCCTTCGACCCGTTCGTCGGCGGCGCCTCGAACGTCGTGGCCAATTCGAGCAGGGTGCGCACCCCGAAGCCGGTGCCTCCACGCGGCAGATAGCCGTCATCGGCCGAGGCGCGGGCGGGGCCCGCGATGTCGAGGTGCGCCCACGGCGCGCCGTCGACGAACTCCTGGAGGAACAGACCGGCGGTGAGCGCGCCGCCGTAGCTGCCGCCGATGTTCTTGAGGTCGGCGACCTCCGACTCGAGCTGCTTGCGGTACTCGGTCGGGAGCGGGAGCGGCCACACCGGCTCGCCGGCCCGGTCGGCGGCGGTCCGCACCTGCTGGAGCCACGGCTCGTCGTTGCCCATCAGACCGGCGATCTTGTCGCCGAGCGCGACCATGCACGCCCCCGTGAGCGTCGCGAGGTCGATGATGGCGGCCGGCCGCTGCTCCGACGCCAACGACAGCGCGTCGGCGAGGATGAGGCGGCCCTCGGCGTCGGTGTTGAGCACCTCCACTGTCTTGCCGTTGCGGATGCGCAGCACGTCGCCGGGCCGAATGGCGGTCCCGCTCGGCATGTTCTCGACGAGCGGCACGTAGGCGAGCACCCGCGTGCGAACGTCGAGCGCCTGGAGCCCCGACATCGCTCCCACGACCGCAGCCCCGCCCGACATGTCGGTCTTCATGGTCTCCATGCCACCGGCGGGCTTGATCGACAGACCACCGGAGTCGAACACCACACCCTTGCCGACGAACACGAGCGGCCGTCCGCTCGCGCGCGTCGGCGCGTAGGAGAGCTCGAGCAGGCGGGGCGGCTGCTCCGATCCCTGCCCGACCCCCAGGATGCCGCCGGCGCGCAGCTCCCGGAGCCCGGGGACGTCGACGACCCGCACCGTGACACCCCGCCCGCGCAGGAGCTTGCGCGCGGCGGCCGCGAACGCGGCCGGCGGCTGGTCGGCCGCCGGCGTGTTGACCATGTCGCGGGCCCAGATCACCGCCTCGGTGACGGCGGTGGCGCGGGCCAACGCGGCGCGGATCCCGGAGCCACCCGCGCCGACCAGCACCACCTTCGTGATCGCGCTTGGCTCGGCGTCACCCTTGTAGTCGAGGAACTGGTAGGAGCCGAGGGCGAACCCTTCCGCGACAGCCTGCGCGGTCGCCGCGGGATCGCGCTCTCCGTTCGCGGCCGCGAGCGTGGTAGCGACCACCTTCACCTTGCTCGCCTTGCGCGCCGCGCTCGCCGCCGCGCGCCGCAGCCCGTCGAGCGTGAGCACGGACGGGTCGCCGACGCCCACAAGCAGCGCCGCCTTGGCGCGCAGCGCCCCCGCCGTCGGAACTGCCAGCGTCTCGCCGAGCTTGCCCTTGAATCCGGTCTCCTCGAGGAACCCAGCGAGACCACCACCCAACGCGTCGTCGACCGCGTCGGCGCCGGCGCCCAGCACACCGCCCGACGCGATCGGCACCACGAGCAGGTCTGCGGCCACGCGGTCGGCAGGCGTCGAGACGGCGGTGAAGGCGATGGACACGGGTGCTCCTGTCGGGTCGGCGGTCAGGTGTTCGTACGGACAGGCCGGAAGTTGCCTTCCTGCCAGCGCGCGAGCGTGTACACGAGGTCGGCCAGCCGGTTGAGATACGGCACCACCTGGCTGTCGGCCAACCACCCGGCATTCGCCGCCGCGACCGACTCCCGCTCCGCGCGGCGCACGACCGTGCGCGCGACGTCGAGCGCGGCGGCGACGCGGTTCTCGCCCGGCAGCACGAACTCGGTGGGCGCCTCGTAGCGAGCGGTGACGTCGTCGATCACGGGCTCCAACGCCGCGACCATGTCGCCGGTGACGAGGGAGACGCCCGGCGTGAGCTTGGCGCGGTTCTCGGGTGCGGTCGCGAGCTCGGCCCCCGCGACGAACAGCTCGCGTTGGAGCCGCGTCAGCAGCTGGTCGAGCTCGCCGTCGCGATCCGCCTCCGCCCGGGCGAGGCCGAGCGCGGAAACGGCCTCGTCGACCGCGCCGTAGGCGCCGGGGCCGAGCGAGTCCTTGCCGACTCGTCCGCCGAAGAGCAGCGCCGTCGAGCCGTCGTCGCCCGTGCGCGTGTAGACCTTGCGGGCCGGTGCCATCAGCGTGCGAGTCTACGGTCCCGCGGCGCAGTCAGATCTTGACGACCGCCGCGAAGATGCCGATGAGCGCGGTGAGCGCCGCGATCAGTCGCCACGTCTGCGCCTGGAACCCACGCTCCATCGTGGCGACCAACTCGTGCCTGAGCGCGTCGAGCTTCGAGTCGAACCGCGTCTCCAGGTCGGCGAACCGTCGATCGACGTCGTCGAAGCGGCGATCGATCCTGCTCTCCAGCGCGTCGATGTGGCGATGCGTCGCGAGGTCGCTCCACCCACCGGGGGGCCGGTCCATGAGCAGGTCCGCCTCGTCCACGCCGAACGCCTCCTCCAGCTTGCGCCGAAGCCTCATCCTGATCTCGTCGATGGCCACGCCGCGCTCCTCGCTCCCACAAAGCAACTGATCGGGGAAGAGCACGACACCCAACACGGGAACCGTCGCGTCATCGTAACGCGAGGGGCAGGAGGCAGCTCCCGGGGTCAGTACCCTTGCGGCGATGTCTGCGGCGCCCGATCCCCTGCCGGCGGCGGTGCCTCCGGCGCCGCCCTCGACGGTCCGCGCGTTCGTCCGTGCCACCCGCCCGAAGCAGTGGATCAAGAACGTGCTGGTGTTCGCGGCGCCCGCCGCGGCGGGCGTGCTCGATCAACGCGACGCCTTCCTCGAGACGTGCGTCGCCTTCGCGGCGTTCTGCTTCGCCTCGGCCGCCACCTATCTCCTGAACGACGCGGCCGACGCCGAAGCCGACCGCCTCCACCCTGTCAAGCGCAACCGGCCGATCGCGGCCGGTCACCTCGACCCGCGCACCGCCCGGATCGGGGCGGTGTGCCTGATCTTGGTCGCGCTGGGCATCACCGCACCCATCAACGACGGCAAGCTCACCGCGGTCATCGCCGGATACCTCGCGATCACGTTCGCGTACAGCACGTGGCTGAAACACGAAGCGGTGATCGACATCGCCGCGGTGGCGGCCGGCTTCGTTCTCCGGGCGATCGCCGGCGGTGTCGCCACCGACGTGCCGCTCTCGGACTGGTTCCTGATCGTCGCGGGAGCCGGCTCGCTCTTCATCGTGACGGGAAAACGACACGCGGAGCAGGTCGAGCTCGGATCGGATTCGAGCGAGCACCGCAGCACGCTCGGCGAGTACTCCACCGCGTTCCTGGGCTACGTGCGCGCGGTCTCCTCCGGCGTGATGATCACCGCGTACTGCCTGTGGGCGTTCGAGAACGCCTCCCACACCGGCGACACCACGTGGTTCCGCCTGTCGATCGTGCCGTTCGTCCTCGCCGTGTTCCGGTACGCGTTCGTGATCGAGCAGGGCAAAGGGGGCGCGCCGGAAGAGGTGGTATTGAGCGACCGCGTGCTCCAGGTGCTCGGCCTGCTGTGGGTCGTCGCGTTCGCGTTGGGTGTGCATGCCTGACCGACTCCTCACGGGATGGGGTCGCACGGCGCCCAGCTCGGCGACGGTGGTCGACGCCCGCGACCCGTCCGACGTCGACGAGCTGTTGGCCCAGAGCGGACGGCGCGGCCTCATCGCGCGCGGCCTCGGTCGAAGCTACGGCGACGCCGCCCAGAACGCGGGCGGCTCGGTCTTCGACGGCACGTCGCTCGACGGCATCCACGCGTTCGATCCGGAGGACGGGTCGATCACCACCGCGGGCGGTGCGAGCCTCGACTCGGTGATGCGTCGAGTGCTGCCGGAAGGCTGGTTCGTACCGGTCACGCCGGGGACGCGCTCCGTGACGGTGGCGGGCGCATTGGCCGCGGACGTCCACGGCAAGAACCACCACGTCGACGGGAGCTTCGCCAACCACGTCGAGTCGTTCACCCTCCATTGCCCGAAGGGCGTGTTCCAGGTGACGCCGACCTCCGACCCGGAGCTCTTCTGGGGCACCGCCGGGGGCATGGGGCTCACCGGGATCGTCACGGAGGTGACGTTCCGGCTGATCCCCGCGCCGACCGCCTTCGTGCGCTCGCGCAACGTTCGCTGCGCCGATCTCGACACGGTGATGCGTCACATGGTCGACGACGACGACCAGTACCGGTATTCGGTGGCCTGGGTCGACTGCCTCGCGCGCGGGCGGTCGTTGGGACGCTCGATCCTCTCCCGGGGCGACCACGCGCTCCTCGACGACTTGCCGCCGAACCGCCGCGCCGCGGCGCGCCACTTCGACCCGCAGACGCGGCTGGCCGCGCCGCCCTGGGCGCCGAGCGGGCTCCTCAATCGGGTCACCGTCGCGGCGTTCAACGAGCTGTGGTTCCGAGCCTCGCCGCTCCTCCACGGGGGCGGGTACGAGAGCATCAGCTCATTCTTCCACCCCCTCGACGGTGTCGCGGGCTGGAACCGCCTGTACGGGAGCCGGGGGTTCGTGCAGTACCAGTACGTGGTTCCCGACGCGGAGGGCGACGCGGTCCGGCGCTCGGTGGAGCTCGTCAGCGGCGCCCGGGTCGCATCGTTCCTCGCCGTGCTGAAGCGGTTCGGACCCGCCAACCCCGGTCCGTTGTCGTTCCCGGCACCGGGGTGGACTCTCGCCCTCGACGTCCCCGCCGGAATCGCCGGGCTCGACTCCCTCCTCGACCGGCTCGACGACCTCGTCGTCGAGGCCGGCGGCCGCGTCTATCTCGCAAAGGACTCCCGTCTGCGTCCCGAGCTGCTTCCGCTCATGTACCCCGACCTCGACCGGTTCGCGGAGCTCCGCGCCCGGGTCGATCCGGCCGGTGTGCTCCAGTCCGACCTGAAGCGCCGGCTCTCGCTGCCGTGACCGGAATCGCCGGGCTCCGCGGCTGGGGCGGGTCGCCCGACTAGGAAGGTTCCATGCAGGACGCCCTCGGCTCGGTGCAGTCGGTCGTGGTCTTCGGAGGCCGCTCCGAGATCGCGCTGGCGACCGTGCGCAAGCTGGTCGCCGGGCGCACCCGAACCGTCCTGCTGGCCGTGCGTGACCCGTCGACCATGACCGCGACGGTCGACGAGCTCACATCGCTCGGGGCGACGAAGGTCGAGACGGTCGCCTTCGATGCGCACGAGTCGGGTGTCCACGATGCGGTCGTCGACGAGGTGTTCGACCGCGGCGGCGAGGTCGACCTTGCGATCCTGGCGTTCGGCGTGCTCGGCGACAACGAGGAAGCGCTGCTGCACTCCGACGTCGCCGTCGACATCGCCACCACGAACTATGTCGGCATGGTGTCGGTGGCAGTCCCATTGGCGCGGCGGCTGCGCGAGCAGGGCCACGGCACGATCGTCGCGCTCTCGTCGGTCGCCGGTGAGCGCGCCAGGAAGGCCAACTTCGTGTACGGCTCGTCGAAAGCAGGGATGGATGCGTTCTTCCAAGGCCTCGGCGACACGTTGGTCGGCACCGGAGTCCGCGTGCTCGTCGTCCGGCCCGGCTTCGTGCACACGAAGATGACCGCGGGCATGGACGCCGCGCCGCTCGCGACGACCCCCCAAGCCGTCGCCGACGCGACCGTGCGCGCGCTCGGCCGTCGGTCCGAGGTCGTGTGGGTGCCGCCCGCATTGCGCTACGCGATGGCCGTGGTTCGCCACCTCCCCCGTCCCGTCTTCCGAAAGCTGCCCCTCTGACGATGAGCGCACCCGCGGTCGCCGCGTTCGACTTCGACGGCACGCTGTCGACGCGCGACAACGTCATGCCCTTCCTCGTCCGAGTCGCGGGCAAGAAGGCGTGCGCCCGCGCCGTCGCCGAAGGCAGTGCCGGCGCGGTCCGCCGGGGCCGCTCCGGCTTGCGCCGTGACGCGCTGAAGGAAGAGGTCGTCGCCCACCTGTTGACGGGGCGGGATGCGGCGGAGATGGAGGAGCTCGCGCTCGACTTCGCGAACGAGGTCTGGCACGACCACCTCCGCAGCGAGGCGGTGCAGCTCGCCGACTGGCACCGGACGCAAGGCCACCGCCTCGTCATCGTGTCGGCGTCGTTCGGCATCTACCTCCGTCGGATCGGTGAGCGCCTCCGCTTCGACGGCGTCTTGGCCACCGAGCTCGAGGTCGGCCCGGACGGGAGATTCACCGGATCGCTCGCCGGCGCGAATTGTCGAGGCGCCGAGAAGGTGCGGCGCCTCGACGAGTGGATCGGCGACACACCCGACACGTGGCCACCCACCCTCCCGCCGGTGGTCTACGCGTACGGCGACGGCGGGGGCGACCGTGAGCTCTGGGCGCGCGCCGACCACGCGGTACGCCTCGGCCGTCGCGCGGCGTTGGGAACGGGGACGGGCGCGGCGAGCCCGTTCGCCGCAATCCGCCCAAGAGGCCGCGCGCGGCACGGGTAGCCTGCACGCATGCCCGATTTCCTCGGTGCGCTCGCCGAGCGGGTGCTCGTGTTCGACGGCGCGACGGGAACCAACGTGCAGTCGCGCAACCTCACGGCCGAGGACTTCGGCGGCGAGCACTTCGAGGGCTGCAACGAGTACCTCAACCTCGTGAAGCCGCGGGTGATCGAGGAGCTGCACGAGTCGTTCCTCGACGTCGGCGTCGACGCCATCCAGACCAACACGTTCGGCGCCTTCTCGACCGTCCTCGCGGAGTACGACCTCCAGGACCAAGCCCACGAGATCGCCCGCCGGGGTGCGGAGCTCGCCCGGGGCGTCGCCGACCGCTACTCGACCGCTGACCGGCCGAAGTTCGTGATCGGCTCGGTCGGGCCCGGCACCAAGCTCCCGTCGCTCGGCCAGATCGCCTTCCCCGTCCTCCGCGACTCGTACCAGGAGCTGATCGACGGCCTGCTGCTCGGCGGGGTCGACGTGCTCCTGATCGAGACGGTGCAGGACTTGCTCCAGAGCAAGGCCGCCATCATCGGCGCCCGCCGGGCGATGGACCGCACCGGCCTCGCGGTGCCGATCATGGTGCAGGTCACGGTGGAGACGACCGGGCGACTGCTCGTCGGCTCGGAGATCGGTGCCGCGCTCACCGCGCTCGAGGCGATGCGCCCCGATGTCATCGGCATGAACTGCGCGACGGGCCCCGCGGAGATGATCGAGCACCTCCGCTACCTCGCTCGTCACGCGCGCACATACCTCTCGTGCCTCCCCAACGCGGGATTGCCCTCGATCGTCGACGGCCACACGCACTACGACCTCACGCCCGAGGCCCTGGCCGACGCGCACGAGCAGTTCGTCACCGAGTTCGGCCTCAACATCGTCGGGGGCTGTTGCGGTACCACGCCCGAGCACCTCCGGCAGGTGGTCGAGCGCATCGGCACCCGAGCGCCCGCGCCGCGGACTCCGGAGTTCGAACCGTCGTGCTCGTCGATCTACAGCCCGGTCCCGTTCCACCAGGAGCTCGCGTACCTCGCGATCGGCGAGCGCACGAACGCCAACGGCTCGAAGAAGTTCCGCGAGTCGATGCTCGCCGGTGACTGGGAGACCTGCGTGCAGATCGCCCGTGAGCAGGTGAAGGAGGGGGCGCACGTCCTCGACGTCTGCGTCGACTACGTGGGCCGCGACGGCGCGGGCGACATGGACGAGATCGCCAAGCGCTTCGCGACCCAGGCCGCGCTGCCGCTCGTGTTCGACTCCACCGAGCCGCCGGTGTTGGAAGCCGGGCTCCAGCACTCGGGGGGCAAGGCGATCCTCAACTCGGCGAACCTGGAAGACGGCGAGGCGCCCGGCTCCCGGCTCGACCGCGTGTTCACGTTGGCCCGCGAGTACGGCGCGGCCGTGATCTGCCTCGCGATCGACGAGGAGGGCCAAGCGCGCGACGCGGACTGGAAGTTGCGGGTCTGCAAGCGGATCTACGACATCGCGACCGAGCGCTACGGCATCGAGCCGACCGATCTCATCTTCGACATGTTGACGTTCCCGCTCGGGTCGGGGCAGGAAGATCTCCGCCGCGACGGCATCGAGACGATCGAAGCGATTCGCCGGGTGGAGGCGGAGCTCCCGGGGGCTTCGACGGTGCTCGGCCTCTCGAACGTGAGCTTCGGTCTCAAGCCCGCCATCCGCCACGTGCTGAACAGCGTGTTCCTGCACGAATGCCGCCAGGCCGGCCTCGACGCTGCGATCGTGCACGCGGCCCGGATCATGCCGATGCACAAGATCGACGACCATGCCCGCGAGCTCGCCCTCGACCTCGTCTACGACCGCCGACGCGACGGCTACGACCCGCTGACCGAGCTCATGGCGCTCTTCGAGGGCGTCGAGGCCGGCAGCGTCGAACGCGAGGACCGGTCCGGGTGGCCGGTAGAGGAGCGTTTGAAGCACCGCATCATCGACGGTGACCGCGACGGCCTCACCGCCGACCTCGAGGAGCAGCTCGCCACGCGCCCGGCGCTGTCGATCGTCAACGACGTGCTCCTCGACGGCATGAAAGTCGTCGGCGACCTCTTCGGATCGGGCGAGATGCAGCTGCCCTTCGTGCTCCAGAGCGCGGAGACCATGAAGGCCGCGGTCGCCTACCTCGAGCCGCACATGGAGAAATCCGACGCCGGCGGCAAGGGTCGGGTCGTCCTCGGCACCGTGAAGGGTGACGTCCACGACATCGGCAAGAACCTCGTCGACATCATCCTCACCAACAACGGCTACGAGGTGCACAACATCGGTATCAAGGCGCCCATCGCCGCGTTCCTCGAGAAGGCCGCCGAGGTCGGCGCCGATGCGATCGGCATGAGCGGCCTGCTCGTGAAGAGCACCCTCATCATGCGCGAGAACCTCGAGGAGATGAATGGGCAAGGTCGGGCCGAGATCCCGGTACTGCTCGGCGGCGCCGCCCTCACGCGCACGTACGTGGAGCGCGATCTGCGCCAGGTGTACGAGGGCCGCCTCTTCTACGGCAAAGACGCGTTCGAGGGCCTCCACACGATGGACCAGCTCATGGAAGGCAAGCGCAGCGGCACGCTCGAGCCCGACTTCGGTCGCGTGCTCGGAGGCCGCGACCTGCCGGCCCGCAAGTCGGAGCAAGCCGCCGACGACGATGCCGAGCCGTTACCGGCCCGATCGGACGTCGCGCTCGACGTTCCCGTCTTCACGCCCCCGTTCCTGGGGTCGCGCGTGGCGAAGGGCATCCCGCTCGACGACATCGCCGCGTACATCAACGAGACCGCGCTGTTCCGGAACCAGTGGCAGTTCCGACCCGACAAGACGCTGAAGGAAACCGACGCGGACTTCAAAGAGCGCATCCGCCCCACGCTGCGGGCCGAGCTCGACCGCGCCAAGGCGGAAGGCTGGCTCGTCCCCGCGGTCATCTGGGGATACTTCCCCGTCAACGCGGACGGCGACGACCTGGTCGTGTGGAAGGACGACGAGCGGCGGACGGAGCGCCTGCGGTTCGGCTTTCCCCGCCAGCGCAAGGATCGCCACCTCTGCATCGCCGACTTCTTCCGGCCGGCCGAGAGCGGCGAGGCGGACTATGCCGCCTTCCACGTGGTGACGGTGGGCGAGCTCGCGACCGCGCGCGAACGCGAGCTGTTCGCCGAGGACCACTACCAGGAGTACCTGCTCACTCACGGTCTGTCGGTCGAGATGACCGAAGCACTCGCCGAGCTGTGGCACCGCCGCATCCGGGAAGAGTGGGGCTTCGCCGACGAGGACGGCCCGACGCTGGCCGGGCTGTTCCGCCAGCAGTACCGGGGCTCGCGGTATTCGTGGGGCTACCCGGCCTGCCCCGACCTGGAGGACCAGGCCAAGCTCGACGAGCTGCTGGAGCTGCACCGCATCGGCATCAAGCTCACCGAGGAATTCCAGCTCGATCCCGAGCAGAGCACCTCTGCGATCATCGTCCCCCACCCCGAGGCGAAGTACTTCGTCGCGTAACGGTCCGGTCGGGAGGCCCGTCGACCGTGCCGTATCATCGCCCGGATGTCTGCACAGGATCTGGCAGCTCGTCGGACATGAAGTCGCCCCGGAGAAGATTCTTCATGATGGTGAAGTGCTGGATGTTCGGAACGCAAACGAGCACAATTCCGTCAGGCGCAAGCAGCTCGCCGAATCGACGGAGGACGTCCTCGGGGTTTCGCAGGTGTTCCAGCAGGTCCCCAAACAGAACACAATCGAGTGACGCCAGCTCGAGGTCGGGAAGCGCTACTTCGATGTCGAGCTCATACACGTGGTCGAGCAACTCTCGAGCAGCGCTCGCCGCGGCGGGATCGATCTCCACGCCCACCACGACCCGGCTCGGGTCCTGCGCCTTGAGTGCGCCGCCGAGACGCCCACTCGCGCAGCCCACTTCGAGGATCCGCCTCGCGTGGGGTGGTACGGCACGCAACAGGGGGTCGTTGAGGCCGTCGTAATACCCGCTCGCTTGTGGTTGTGGGATCATCGGCGTTCACTACACGAGGCGTACGGGCTCGCGCACCCTACTGCGAAGTTGCGACTGACGAGATGAGCCGCCAACCTCACCTCGTGGTTGCACACACTGCTCTCGGCCCGAGCGTGTTCCGGCCAACCACTCACGGCGGTGCTAGACCTTGAGAGCCATGAAAGGGCTGATCCTCTCCGGCGGCGCGGGAACTCGCTTGCGGCCGATCACGCACACCAGCGCCAAGCAGCTCGTACCCGTCGCGAACAAGCCCATCCTGTTCTACGGCATCGAGGACATGGCGGCTGCGGGCATCAAGGAGATCGGCATCATCATCGGCGACACGCGCGCCGAGATCGTCGAGGCGGTCGGTGACGGCTCCCGATGGGGCGTCGACGTCACCTACATCCCACAGGACGCGCCGCTCGGGCTGGCCCACTGCGTGCTCATCGCCCGCGATTTCCTCGGCGACGACGACTTCGTGATGTACCTCGGCGACAACATGCTCGAGCAAGGCCTCGCCGACTTCGTCGACGCGTTCGAGCGCGAGCGCGCGCAGCTCGCCGACGGCGCCCGTCCCTCAGCCCAGATCCTGCTCGCGCACGTGGACGATCCCCGGCAGTTCGGCGTGGCCGAGATCGGCCCGGACGGAGAAGTCGTGCAACTGGTCGAGAAGCCGACGGACCCGCCGTCGGACCTCGCGCTCGTCGGCGTGTACCTGTTCGACGCCCAGGTGCACCGCGCGGTGCGGGCGATCACGCCGTCCGCACGGGGCGAGCTCGAGATCACCGACGCGATCCAGTGGCTCGTCGACCGTGGCTTCCGGGTTCGCCACGAGGTGCTGCAGGGCTGGTGGCTCGACACGGGCAAGAAGGACCCGCTGCTCGAGAGCAACCGCCTGATCCTCGAGCGGCTCGAGCCACGCGTCGACGGCTCCGTGGACAGCGCCTCCCGGATCGAAGGCCGCGTCGTGATCGAGGAAGGCGCGGTGATCGAGCGCTCGACGGTGCGGGGGCCTACCATCATCGGGGCCGCCAGCCGGGTGACGAACAGCTCGGTCGGCCCCTACGTGTCCGTCGGCGCCGGCTGCACCATCATCGACTCCGAGATCGAGCACTCGGTGCTTCTCGAGCGGAGCCGGATCGAGTCGGTGCCCGGGATCACGGACTCCCTCGTCGGGCGCGACGCGGAGATCGTACGGTCGGGCACAAGTCCGGCGGCCACCCGCCTCATGATCGGCGACCACTGTCGAGTCGATCTCGCCTGATGGCCGAAGTGGTCGAGTCCTCCGAGATCTCCGGCGTCTACATCGTCGAGCCGACCGTCCACGGCGACGAGCGCGGGTTCTTCGTCGAGACGTACCGCCGCGAGTGGTTCCCCCAGGGTCGCGAGATGATCCAGGGCAACCGCGGCGACCGCCAGGCGGGCTCGGTCGTGGGGTTGCACTACCACCTGCACCAGGCCGACTACTGGTACGTGCCCTACGGCACGGCCCGAGTGGTGCTCCACGATCTGCGGGTGGGCTCCCCCACCGACGGCGCGACCCTCGCCCTCGATCTGGGGCGGCGCCCCGACGCGACCCACGACCATCGGGGAGTATTCATCCCGCCGGGTGTCGCGCACGGGTTCGCCGCCATCACTGACATGACGATCACGTACCTCGTCGACGGCTACTACAACCCCGCCGACGAGCTGGGAGTCGCGTGGGACGATCCACAGATCGCTGCGGACTGGGGCGTGGCGCACCCGACGCTATCCGAGCGCGACCGTGGGAATCCCCTGCGCACTGCGATCGACCCGCCCTGGCGGCCGCACTGGAACCTTCGCCCGTGACCGCGCGCCGCGTGTTCGTCACGGGAGGCGCCGGCTTCATCGGGTCCAACTACGTCCGACACGTGCTCGCCAACACCGACGCCCACGTCACCGTCTACGACGCGCTCACGTACGCCGGACACCTCTCCACGCTCCGCGACGTCGACGACGATCCGCGTTTTCGCTTCGTCAAGGGCAACATCTGCGATCCGGGGACCATCGAAGACGCGATGGCCGGGCACGACGCGGTCGTCCACTTCGCGGCCGAGAGCCACGTCGACCGCTCGATCGCCGGACCGGACGACTTCATCCACACCAACTGCTTCGGCACGAACATCGTGATGGACGCGGCGCGCCGGCTGGGCGTGGAACGCGTCGTGCACATCGGCACCGACGAGGTCTACGGCTCGGTCGAGGACGGGTCGTCGAGCGAGACCGACGCGCTCGAGCCGCGCTCGCCGTATTCGGCATCGAAGGCCGGGTCGGACCTCATCGCGCTCTCCTACCATCACACGTACGGCCTGCCGGTCATCGTGTCGCGCTGCACCAACAACTTCGGGCCCTACCAGTTCCCCGAGAAGGCGATCCCGCTCTTCGCCACCAACCTGCTCGACGGAAAGCCGATCCCCCTGTACGGCGACGGTCTGAACCAGCGCGACTGGCTCTACGTCGACGACCACTGCGCAGGCGTCCAGCTGATACTGGAGCACGGCATACCGGGCGAGATCTACAACATCGGCGCCGGCAACGAGACTGCCAACCGAGTGCTCGTCGACAAGCTGCTCGCCCTGCTCGGTGCGGGCGACGACATGGTGCAGTACGTGACCGACCGCCTCGGGCACGACCGCCGGTACTCGGTCCACATCGAGAAGATCACCGCGTTGGGCTGGCAGCGGCTCCGGACCCTCGACGAGGCGCTGGAAGCGACCGTCGAGTGGTACCGCGCCAACCGATGGTGGTGGGAACCCCTGAAGCGGGAGCCCACCTAGCGCGTCAGGCGGTCTTCCGGAGCCAGAAGCTCCCGCCGGGATTCTTCGCCCAGGTGGGGCACGCCTCGGCGAGCCGAGGACCCAGCCGGCGGGACAGCAGGTCGTTGAACAACACGATCTCGAACGCGGGGTTGAACTCGAGGAACGCGCGGAGCACGTACGCCTCGTTCCAACCCCGTCCCTCCTCGACCCACGGCACCGGGTAGTCGAACGGGTAGAAGATGTCGTGGAAGTGCACGTACACGCCCGCTTGGAGTCGCGGGAGGATCTCGAAGATCTCGTAGTTAACGTCGCTACCCACCCGGGAGACGTGCGTCGAGTCGATGAAGAGCACGTCACCGGCGGTGAGCTGTTCGAATTCTGCGAGCGCTACTTCCTGCACAGGAACGGGAAGCAACCGGCTCCGGCGGAGGTCGTCCTCGCGCACGAGCGCATTCAGCTGCTCCGGGTACGGCTCGACGAAGGTGATGTCGGGCCAGCTCCGGAGGAACCTTTCTGCGGTGTCGAGCACCACACAGGACGACCATCCCGATCCGATCTCGATGACTCGCGACGGCTCGAGCTCGCGAAGCATGCAATACAGCGCGAGCGCGTCTCCGTACGAGAAGCTCGGGTTCTCGAACCAGTACCGAGTGGCCGGGTCGCGCTCGTCGGAGAAGGGCTGCTCGGCGAGCATGGCGCTCCACGACTCGAAGAGTCTCACCTGGGCGTCGACGCGCAAGTCGATCGCGGTGAGGTCGTCGGGCGGCGGCTCGGTCGACGCGTCGCGGTAGCGATCGACGTCGCCCACCGACGGGATGGGTGAGTAGAAGTGCCCGGGCGGAACGAACATCGGCGCATCGGACGCCAGCGGCGACATCGGCGCAGCCGGGGTCCCGGCGTCTCCGTACAGCGCTCGGCGCGCGACGCGGGCCACTCGCCGGGCCGGCGCCTCGAGCCGCGTTCCGGCCACCAGTCGTCGGAGGCGCTCCAGGGCGCCGGGCTTGGGCACAGTCACGTCTTCACGGCTTCGAACACGATGGCGTTCGGGCCCACAATGCCGTACCACGGCTCCCACAGGCAGTAGAAGCGCGTCGCGAAGCCCAACTCGGCGAGGCGCACCAGCATCTCCAGCCCGAAGATCGTGAACACGAGGACGCCCTCGGGTCGAACCGGGTCGTCGTGGTAGATGGCGTCCTCGAAATACTGGAGCTCGCCGGCGCCGTCGAATCGGGCACGCACGTCGTCCTGGTGCGCGTGTTGATGGAACGGCACGGTGAACACGTGGCGTCCCCCCGGCTTGAGGATCCGATGCAGTTCGGCGTGCGCGACGTAAGGCTCGGGAACATGTTCGAGCACGTCGGACGACAGGACGAGGTCGAGGGAGGAATCCGCGAACGACAGCGCCATGAGATCCTCGTGGCGGATCCCGTCGACGGAGGTACCCGGGCGGTGCTCGGGGCCGAAGTACTCGCTGGCTTCGTACGTCGCCATCCCGCGCAGCTGCTCGTGCACGGCACCCTGATGCTCCGTGTTGTAGATCTGCAGGTCGCACCGCGCGAGGTCGCGCAAGCTCCGGATCGGCGTGCCCGTGAGCTCCGACACCGATCGACACGCCACCCGGGCCACCTGGCGCTGGCGATTCGTGGATCCACAGCGCCCGCAGCGACCGGTTTCCCGAAGGTTCTCCCCGAAGCCTCGTGCCGCGGTAACCGTGCCGCACACCGGACACCGGATCGGCGCGAGCGTCCCGAGTCGGACGATGAGCCGATCAGCCCGACGCGGATCCGCCGGAATCGGATAGCGGAGCGCGGAGCGCAGCATCACGCCGACCGGTGGGCACCCTGGTGGGCAAGCTCCGCCACCAGGTCGAGCGCGTGTCGGGCGAACGCCTCCGGGCCGAATTGCGCTGCCACCACTTGCGCGGCGCGTGCGCAACGGTCGAGCTCGTCGGGCATCGCGATCAGCTCCTGCGTCTGCTGCACGAGCGACTGAGAATCCACGAACACCCGCCCGGCCCGAGGCGCGTCGACGAGCTCGGCCGGCCCACCTTGCTCGAACACCACCGGGACCGCCCCCGCGGACATCGCCTCGATGACGCTGATACCGAAGTGCTCGAAGCGATCGGGGTGCTGCTGCGGGTCTTCGCCGAGCCCCGCCGCGTGCCAGAAGATCCGTGCGCCGGCGAACAGCTCGGCGAGATCCTCCCCGCGCGCGTTGACGTGGATGCGGACAGGCAAGCCGGCCGCGGCGCGCCGCACGTCCTCGACGTAGCGCCGGTGCTCGGCGGCACAGCCACCGACGAGATGGAGCTCCCACCCATTGATACCTCGATCGCACAGCTGCCGGAACGCGTCGACCATCTCGAGCTGCTTCTTGGAGTGGCCCAACGCGTTCGGGAAGAAGCGGCCGACCGACAGGATGATCGGATGCTTGGGCCCCGGTGTGCGCAGCTGGACCGGTGGCGGCAGGACCCGAGCTGTTCGACCCCAGAGCGTTTCGACCCAGGCCGCCGTGAACCCCGAATTCGCCGCGACCTCGTACCGCTCGAGGAACTCCGCGACGAACGGCGGCCGGAGGTCGCGGACGAACGGCTGGACCAGCCGACCGGGAACGGGCAGTCGCCGCGGGCCCAATCCTGCGTGCGACACGACCACCCCCAGCTGCCGGTCGTCCTCACCTTGTCCCTCCAGCCGCGGGACGAACGTGTCGCTCGAGATCCGGACCAGGACCGGTTGCGAGACTCCCCGACCGGCGACGGAGGTCGAGACCGTCGCGGTCCGCTCGACCCTGCCGTCGAACACCACGTCGCCCGCCACGCTCACGACGACGTGTGGCCGCCGGCCGGTGGGCCACGCCGACGCGCCGAGCCGCAACGAGAACCGCAGGACCGTGTCGCGCGGGACAACGAGGTCCATCGTCGCCTCGTCACGCGTCCAACACCCGCCACCCGCGTGTTCCGGAGGCCAGAATCCGCTGGTCCATTCGACCCACTCGGCAAGCGGGCTCCACAGGCGCCGCCCGAGCGCCGAGCGTGGGTTCTTGGGCACGAGGGTTGGGTGAGGGACGGGAAAGTGGACGTAGTAGAGGCCGAGGCGGGCGCGGTGGGTGGACGTGCTGCCGAACGACGTGTTCACCAGCAGGTCGTACCCCTCGGTCGCCTCGAGGAACGGTCGGGTGCCCGGCTCGAGGACGCGCTGCTCCAACCCGGTCAGATCGAAGCCCAAGCGCTCCGACGCGTGCGCCGCGTCGAACCGCTCGAGCAGGAGGAGCTCGACCGCGTGCTCGGTCGCGAGCACGGCCGCGAGGCCACCCGCGAGCTGTTCACCACCGCCGAGCGTCGACCAGTGACGGTTGAAGACCGCGATCTTCAACGCGGGACGGCCCACCGTGCGACAAGGCGGCGACGTTCGGCCCCGGAGATCCGCTGCCGCCTCCGGGACCCGAGCGTGGGTGCGAGCAGCTTGAGGAACGCTCCGAACGCGCGAATGCGCGCGACGCTGGCCGACACGCTGGGGCGCCGACGGGCGAGCAGTCGGCGTACGACGTCCCGCCGCACGACCACCGCCGTGTCGCGCAACGAGAGCGCGCTGGCCTCGACGACCAGCGACACCGGAGCATTGCGCGCGAGCGTGAGCAAGCGATTTCTCTCGACGAAGTGCGCGAAGAGCTTCGAGCCCTCCGAGCTGGTCGCCGCGTGGACATGGCGCACGACCGACTCGGGTACGTACAGATACCGCCACCCGGCGAGCCGACCCCGCCACGACAGGTCGGTGTCTTCGTAGTACACGAAGTAGCGGCCGTCGAAGATCCCGACGTCCTCCAGGTAGCGACGCGAGAGGAGCGTCGCCGCGCCACACCACGCGAACACCTCCTCACGATGCTCGTACTGACCGACGTCAGCCTCGAGGAAGCCCCGGTCACCGCCATACCCACCGTCGACGAGGCGCGAGCCCACGTTGTTGATCACGTCGTAGGGCTCGCCGGCCAGGGGCACCTCGAACCATTGGGGCATCCCTGTCACCGCCACCGTTTGCTCGGCATCACCCGATCGCAGCACGACGTTCTTGTCGGCCTCGGCCGACAGCTCGATTCTCACGCGGTCGGGTGGTCGACGACCAGGATCGACCGGAACTCGCAGCTCACCGGTGGCACCACTCCAACAGCCGCCGTTGGACGTGCCTCGGCTCTCCGAGGAATAGAACCCCGCGGCGAACTGGGCGTGCTCCAACGCGTCGACTCCCTCGACCTCGAGTCCCGTGACGCGGATGCCCAACGCCCGCCCGTCGTGAGGCGGCAAGAAGGTGGGGCTCTCGAGCGCCACGGAGACGAAGGAGGGCGCGAACACGATCTTCGAGTTGGCCGCGCCGACGTCAGGCGCCTGCTCCATCACGTCGACCAGTTCGCGGAGCCATTGCCGCTCGGGAATCGCGTCGTTGTTGAGCAATGCGACGTAGTCGACGCCCTCGAGGTCCGCGAGACCGAGGTTGCAGCCCCCCGCGAACCCCGCG
This sequence comes from uncultured Actinomycetes bacterium, assembly GCA_963775795.1. Lineage (GTDB taxonomy): Bacteria > Actinomycetota > Acidimicrobiia > IMCC26256 > DASPTH01 > CAVZKC01. Next base: position 582,282 of record CAVZKC010000004.1, read on the forward strand.
TTATGGGTGTTCTCGATGAGGTGCACCCACGGCATCTCCTTGCGGATCTGGGGCGCGATGCCGTCGATCGAGGCGTTGTCGACGACCACGACCTCGAGCGCGTCCTGCGGCCAGTCGAGCCCACGCACCGCCTCGAGGCAGCGCAGCGTCATGTCGCCGCCGTCGAAGTTGACGATCAGTACACGAACGGTCGGCGCACCCACCATCAGGAGACGGCCCGGCTCCGCGCTGCCTGGCCGTTGAGCGTGACCGTGACAGGGAAATCGTCCGTGTTGAACGTTCGCTGCGCGTCCCGCACCTTGAAGTGGTAGCGCTGCTCCTGCCAGTCGTAGATGAACTGTCCGTCACTCGAGGTGGCACACAACGTGACCGCGTAGTCGCCGTCGACCAGGGGAATGCTCTTGAACGCGAAGACGAGCTCCCCGACCTTCGACAACCGTCCGGCGCGGAGTCCCTCCTTGGCCGTGCTCACCGCGTGGATGCTCCGACCCTCGCTGTCGTGGATCATCAGGGTGAAGACAGGATCCTCCACCGGAGCGTCCACGTCGAAGCGCACGTGGATCTCGAGCGGATCGCCCGGCTCCACGACCTCGCGTGCTGCACCGCCCGGGTGCTGGAACGTCACACCCGTGAACCGGATCCGGTCGTCGAGCGGGGGAGGCTCTCCGGGGCGGGCTTTCGCAGGGGTGACACGGAGGTGCTCACGGAAGACCTGCACCGACTCCCCCGGATCGCCGAAGGCCACCTGCTCGCCGTGGTGGAGCACCGCCGCGAGCTGGCACACACGCTTCACGAGCTCGGGCGAGTGCGACACCACGACGATCGTCCGGCCCTCCTGTTGGAAGCGCTCGACCCGTTCCAGGCACTTGCGCTGGAAGGCCTCGTCCCCGACCGCGAGCACCTCGTCGACGAGGAGGATGTCGGGGTCGACGTTCACCGCGATCGCGAATCCCAGCCGCACGTACATGCCGGAGGAGTAGAAACGCACCTGCGTGTCGATGAACTGTTCGATCTCGGCGAAATCCACGATCTCATCGAAGCGTCGCGCCAGATCCTTCCGCGACATCCCGAGGATCAGGCCGTTGAGAAAGATGTTCTCGCGGCCGGTGAGCTCCGGCTGGAATCCCGCACCGAGCTCGAGCAACGCCGCGACGCGCCCACGGGTCGTGATCTCACCGGTCGTGGGGCGGAGGATGCCGGCGATGCACTTCAGCAGCGTCGACTTCCCGGAGCCGTTGTGGCCGAGGAGCCCGAGCGTCGTGCCCTCGGGAACCTCGAAATCAATGTCACGCAGCGCCCAGAAGTCCTCGTGGCGGGTGTTCCCGAAGTGGATCACCCGCTCCTTGAGGGACTGATATGGCTCGCGATCGAGCCGAAACCGTTTGGACAGCCCGTGCACCTCCACCGTGAGCACGCGGTCAGAGCTCCTCGGCGAAGTCGCCCTCGACCCGCCCGAAGTACATGAGAGCCAGGATCATCACCACCGACGACACCGCGATGATGAGGAGGAGGTGTGAGAGGTACCACCACTGGTTGGCGTCGACCGGCAGGACCTTGGTGACGGTCTGCACCCCGTTCTCGGTGGTCACCGGTTCCACCTTGTTGTAGATGGCGCGCTGGAACGTGAGCACCACATCGGTGACGGGGTTGAGGAGATACACCCACGACCACTCGCCGAGCTTCTCCTCGACGAGGCCGTACGCGTAGACGATCGGCGTGATCCAGAACCAGGCGAGGAGTGCGAGCTCGACGAAGTGGGCGGTGTCGCGGAGACGGACCTCGACGGCGGCCAAGAGCACCCCGATCGCCGCGAGGAAGAGCAGGAGCGCAAACAGGGCCACGGGCAGCAGCGGCAGATACGAGAGCGCGACGTCGTAGCGGAACACGAGCAGCGCGCCGATCAGGACCACGACCTGCAGGAAGAAGTGCAACAGTGCGGCACCGACCGCGGCGAGCGGCAGGATCTCGCGGGGGAACGCCACCTTGCGCACGAGGCCCGAGTTGGCCACGACCGAGCTCGTGGTCGAGGCCAGGCCGCTCGAGAACAGGTTCCAGATCAGGAGGCCCGAGAGGAGGAAGATCGGGAAATTCGGGATGCCACTGTCCAAGATGAGCTGGAACACGACATAGAACACCACCAGGTACAGGGCAGGGTTCAGCATCGACCACACGAAGCCCAGCGCGCTGTTCTTGTAACGGACCTTGAGCTCGGTGCGCGTGAACGCGACGAGGAGCTCCCGATACCGCCAGATCGAGCGGATCCGCTCCCACACGCCGACGTGCGCGGTGCTCACGCGAGTGGGCCGATCGGCGATCGTGGCTTTCATACACCCCGTTCCAGAGGGACGTTGCAGGCCGTCTCGGCGCGGAGAGACTGCCAGTTCCGGGCTTTGACGGTACCAGCCGGACCTACCCGCACCCGAGCCATCACCCCAGCAGCGCGCGCGGCAGCAGGTCCATGCCGAACCCGGTGAGGATGGCGAGGTACATGAGACCCGTCGCTGCCATGACCGCGGAGTACGACGGCTCCTTCAGGGCCTGCCACGTCGCGACCACGAGCCCGATCGTCGTCGCCGCGGAGGCCACCCACATCCACCCGATCAGCCCGCCGTAACCGTCGTCGATCGATCCGTTGAGCACCGAGACCATCCCCGTCGGCAGGAGCCACACCACGACCTCGGGGAACCAGAGCACGCCGACCCACCGGACCAGCTCGCGGATGGGGTCCCGCCCCAATCCGGGCTGCACCAGATACCAGTGTCCGAGCAGCATGGCGTCGGTCACCGCACCGAGGAACAGCGCGCCGACCTCGAGGCGCGCTAACGACAGCGCGTAGTCGCCGCCCGCGAACGAGGCCGCTCCCACGAGCGCGCCGAGCCCGAAGACGGGAGCAAGCAAATCGAGCCGCGGGTCGAAAGAAGGACCCGCGTCGGGCCCGCCCGCGGGCGCCGTGCCATCCCCGACCGCGGCGCCCACCCGCGTCGACGCGACGCCGGCGTGCCGCCGGCGAACCGAGCTCACGAGCGCGACGGTGGCGGCCAGCACCATGAGGGCCGCCCCAATGTTGCGGATCGCGGCGCCCGTTCCGTCGTCGCCCAACCCGACCAGCAGGCCTGCGAGACCGAGGACCCCGAACACGCCGCGCAGCAACCATCCGTACCCGATTCCCAGCTCCCGACGCCGGGTGGTGATCCAGCAGAAGAACAAGCCGCCCGCCGCCCACTGGACGAGGACCGTCGCAAGGTCGAGCTGCACGGTCAGTCGACGATGCTGAGCTCGCGCGACACCCGATTGAGGCGATCGGGGCCTCCGGGCGCGGCCACGACGATGTCCTCGAGGCGCATCCCGAAGCGGCCGGGGAAGTAGATGCCCGGCTCGATGCTGAACGCATGCCCGGGTTCGAGCGCCAGCTCGTTGCCGGCGACGATGTACGGGTCCTCGTGGGCCTCCACCCCGATGCCGTGGCCCGTCCGGTGCACGAAGAAGTCTCCCAGGCCCGCCCGCTCGATGACCGTTCGCGGCGCGGCGTCGACGCTCGCACACGGCGTACCGATCGTGGCGGCGCGTACGCCCGCCTCCTGGGCCTCCACCAGCACGTCGTAGGCCTCACGGACCTCGGCGCTCGGCTCCCCCACGCAGAACATCCTCGTGATGTCGGAGCAGTAGCCGTGCATGCTGCCCCCGAAGTCGCACAACACCACGTCGCCCCGGGAGATGACGCGTTCGCCCGGATCGTGATGCGGGCTCGCGGCGTTCTCGCCGGCGGCGACGATCGCGAAGTTGGCGCGCTCGTGGCCGGCCGCCAGCATGCGGTCGACGATGTCGCGATGCACGTCGATCTCGCGTCGGCCCTCGAATCGCTGCTCACGCAAGTCGCCCACGATGTCGTCGACCGCGTGCGCCGCGGCGCGCAGCGAGGCGATCTCGTCGGGATCCTTCCGCACGCGGAGTGGTGCGGTGACTTCACGCGCGGCGACGAATCTGGTCGACGGCAGCGCGTCCTGCAGGGTGAGCACGAAGCGCGCCCACGTCTGGTCGCCGATCGCCGCGCATGCTGCCGTTCCGACGAAGGCGGCGACGCGCGCCACCGGGTCTTCGGTCTCGTCCCACGGCACCACTTCGAACGCGTCCGGCTGCTCGACGACCCGCGGCGCCTCGAGCCGGGGCACGACGAGGCGCGCGTCGCCCTCGACCGGGACGACGAGCATCGTGAGCCGCTCGAGCGGCATGGCCTCGTAGCCGGTGAAGTACGGCAGGTCGGCTCCGGTCGACAGCAACAGCACGTCGACGCCCCGATCGCGCATCACCTCGCGGACACGTCGCAGTCGATCCGCGGCTCGCATCGCTTGGATCAGGCCGAGACGGCGACCGGCGCGTCGCTCGCGGTCCGGGTTGCCTGTTTGGCGTGGTAGCTGGAGCGCACGAGCGGCCCGGCCTCGACGTGAGCGAAGCCGAGCGATGCTGCGTACGCCCCCAGCGACGCGAACTCCTCCGGGGTCCACCACCGCACGACCGGGAGGTGACGCTCCGATGGTTGGAGGTACTGCCCGAGCGTCAGGATGTCGACCCCGACGTTGCGCAGGTCGGAGATCGCCCCGTGGAGCTCGTCGACGGTCTCGCCCATCCCCAGGATGATGCCCGACTTCGTGACCAGTCCGGCCTGCTTCGCCCGACCCAAGAGACCCAGGCTCCGCGCGTACGCAGCCGACGGGCGCGCGGCGCGGTGAAGGCGCGCCACCGTCTCGAGATTGTGGTTCAACACATCCGGTCGCGCGGTGAAGATCGTGTCGAGCGCGGCCGGGTCGCCCTTGCAGTCGGGGATGAGCACCTCGACCTGCGTCTGCGGGGTGCGCGCGCGCACTGCCGCGATGGTCGCCGCGAATGCGCCGGCTCCACCGTCGGCGAGGTCGTCGCGGGCGACGCTCGTGATCACCGCGTGCTCGAGGCCGAGCACTGCAACGGCATCCGCCACCCGCCGGGGCTCGCCCGGGTCGAGGCCCAGCGGCTTGCGCGTGTCGACGAGACAGAAGCCGCAGGCGCGCGTGCACCGCTCGCCCAGGATCATGAACGTGGCCGTGTGGTCGGCCCAGCACTCGTAGATGTTGGGGCAGCCGGCCTCTTCGCAGACGGTGTGCAGGGAGAGGTCGGCCACGACGCGCTTCGTCTCCCGGAAATTGGACCCGAGATCGGCGCGAACCTTCATCCACGGCGGTCGCCCGAACCGACGCTCGGGCTCGACGACCCCCACCCCTGCCTCCGCGAGCCGCCCCAGGAGGCGAACGGGTACGCCGGTGCGCGGGCCGACGGGGTCGGGGACGCGATCATCGGATCCGAGGGCTTCGCGGGTGAACACGCTCAGGTCGCTCGGATGCTCACGCCACACGACGTCCTGGCGCTCGACCTCGTCGTAGTCGAAGCGGCGCGCGAAGGCGTCGGTCACGAGGTCGACGACGTCGCGGACATCGGGCGCCGAACCGAGCAGCGCGGCAAGCGACGTCACGCCTCGATCGGGGATCCCACAGGGAACGATGTGGCGGAACATCGAGAGGTCAGGGTCGACGTTGAGCGCGAATCCGTGGCGGGTGCGCCCCCGGGCGACCCTCACGCCAACGGCTGCGACCTTCTGCTCTCCGACCCAGACGCCCGGATAGCGGCGCTCGCGGTGGCCTTCGACCCCGAGCGCGGCGAGCACGTCGAGCAGCACCCCCTCGAGGGAACGGACGTACGCGACCACGTCACGCTGGCCGTTCCGCCAGGCGGGGAGGGTGACGATCGGATAGCCGACCAGCTGCCGCGGGCCGTGGTACGTGACGTCGCCCCCCCGGTCGGTCTGCACGAGGGATGCGCCGTGCTGCGCGACGTCGACGAGGACGTGGTCGCGGGACGCGTTGCTCCCGAGTGTGTACACGTGCGGGTGCTCGAGCAGCAGGAGGTAGTCGTCACCGGCGTTCGCGTGCAGCGCGCGCTGGAGCTCGTCGGCCTCGGCGAACGGCACTCGGCCGAGCCAGCGGGTCCGCAGCATCAGTCGAGCTCGGCTTCCCAGTCGCGCTGCTCGATCTCGGTGCGCATCGCACGGAGGAACGCTGCCGCGTAGGCGCCGTCGAACGCCCGGTGATCCCACGCCAGGGCAAGGATGCCGGTGTGACGGATCGCGATCGTGTCCTCGTGCTCGGGGCCGCTGATCACCACCGGACGCTTCCGGATCCCGTCGGTCGAGAGGATCGCGACCTGGGGCTGGTTGATGATCGGCAGCGTCATGTAGGTGCCGAACGGCCCGGGGTTGGTGATCGTGAACGTTCCCCCGACCACCTCGTCGGGCTTGAGCTGTCGGCTGCGGGCTCTCGTCGCGAGGTCGTGCACCCCGCGCGCGAGGTGGCGGAGTCGGAGCCCGTCGGCCGCCCGGATCACCGGCGCGACGAGGCCCTCGAACTCCAGGTCGACCGCGATCGCGAGGTTGACGTCGTGGTGGACGACGAGCGTGTCGTCGCCGACGCTCGCGTTCACCCGCGGGAAGTCGTCGACGGTGTCGCAGAACGCGCCGCGCGATGAACGGGAGGTAGGTGAGCGAGAACCCTTCGCTCGCATTCCAGGCCGCGCCGTGCGCACGCCGCACCCGCTCGATGCGCTCGAAGTCGACCTCCACCGAGGTGTAGACGTGCGCGCTCGTCGCCTTCGAGCGAACCACGTGCTCGGCGGTCCGCCGGCGGATGTTGTCGAACGGGACGACCTCGTCGCGGGTGCCGGGCGCGACCGGGGGCGCAGGGGCGGGTGACAGCGGGGATTCCGCTGGTGGTGCGGGCGGGGGCTCCGCCGGCGGTGCGGGCGGCGGAGCCGCCGCCTCGGCCTCGGCGGGCTCGGGTCGGGTGGGCGCAGGCCCGGCCGCGTCGAGCACGTCACGTCGGGTCAGGCGACCCCCGGGCCCGCTGCCCTCCAACGACCGAGTGTCGAGGCCGCGCTCGGCCACCAGGCGCCGCACGATCGGCGATGTCAGCGGTGGCTCCTCCTGGGCGGAGGCGTCGGCTCCGGCATCCGCCGCGGCCTCGACCGCGGGCTGCTCGACGGTGGGGACCGGCGCGGGCTCCGGCGCAGGCTCGGGCTCCGGTTGCGGGCGCGGTTCGGGCTCTGGTTCCGGCTGGGGCGTGGGCGCAGGTTCCGGCTCCGGCGTGGGCTGAGGGCGCGCTTCCTCCGCGGCCCCCGCGCCGCCCCCGGCACCACTGTCACCCAGGACTGCGAGACGCGTGCCGACCGCGACCGTCTCGCCTTCGGGCACGAGGATCTCGGTCACCGTGCCGCTCGTCGGTGCCGGCACTTCCGAGTCGACCTTATCGGTCGACACCTCGAACAAGGGCTCGTCGGCCTGCACCTGCTCGCCGACCTGCTTGAGCCACCGGGTGATCGTTCCCTCGGTGACCGTCTCCCCGAGCTGGGGCATGGTCACGTCCACACGCATCTCCTCGTTCGGGGTCGCAGCTTTCGGGGTGGATGTCGGTACCGATCAGTGGAGCGGACGGCCGGTGAGCGAAAGTGCCGATTCGCCGAACAGCTCGCTCAACGTGGGGTGGGGATGCACGAGTGCTGCGATGTCGGCGGCGTTCGCCTCCCAGTTGACCGAGAGGTAGCCCTCGCCGAGGAGCTCGGTCGCCCACGCGCCGGCAATGTGCACGCCCAGGAGCTGTCCGTCGGCCGCCGACACGAGCTTCACGAGCCCGTCGGTCTCGCCGAGGATCATCGCCCGACCGTCGCCGCCGTAACGTTGGGTGTTCACCTTCACGTCGTACCCCTGCTCGCGGGCCTGCTCCTCGGTGAGCCCGCAGTACGCGACCTCGGGGTGGGAGTAGATCACCCAGGGGACCTTGTCGTACTCGATCGGCGCTACGGGCTCGCCGAGCATCGTCTTGATCGCGACGATCGCCTCCGCGAATCCCACGTGTGCCAGCGCCGGGGTGTCGACGACGTCGCCGGCGGCGTAGACGCCATCGATGTTGGTGCGGAGCTGCCCGTCGACCACGACGAACCCGCGGTCGTCGACGTTGACACCGGAAGAGTCCAGACCGATCCCACTCGAGAGCGGCGCCCGCCCGATGCTCACGACGAGCTTGTCGACGGTGACGGTCTGGTCACCCTGTCCGCCCTCCCAGGTGACTGTCAGCTCACGCGTGCCCTCGATCCCGGTGACGCGGATCCCCGTGTGGATGCCGACGCCGCGCTTCTCCAGCGCGCGGCTCACCATCCGGCCGGCGTCGACATCGGTGCCGGCGAGGATCCGCGGCAGGGTCTCGAGGACGGTCACCCGGCTGCCCATGTCGACGAGCATCGATGCGAACTCGATCCCGACGACCCCGCCACCGATGATGGCGATCCGCGGCGGCACCTCGGCGAGCTCCAGCACGTGGTCCGACGAGAGCACGCGGGTGCCATCGAACTCGAGGCCGGGAAGCGAACGCGGCGTCGATCCGGTAGCGATCACGAGGTTCCGCCCGGAGACCTCGGTGCCGTCCGACACGCGCACCCGTTTGGTCGCCGCGTCGACGATCTCCCCGCGTCCCGGTACCACCGTCACCTTGCGCCCGCTCAGCAACGACTCGAGACCCTTGGTCAGACGGTCGACCACGTCGCGCTTGCGCTGCTGCGAGCGCCCGAGGTCGAGCGTCGCCTCCCCTGCGTCGACTCCGAAGTCCGACGCGTGCTGCACCGTGCGCAACACCTCGGCGGTCTGCAGCAGCTCCTTCGCGGGGATGCACCCGCGGTGGAGACAGGTGCCACCGACCCTGCCTTCCTCCACCATCGCGATGTCAAGACCGGCGGCGGCCCCGTAGAGCGCGGTGGCGTAGCCGGCTGGTCCTCCGCCGAGGACCACGACGTCGTGTTGCTCGGCCAGGACGGCCACCTCCTCGCGCCGACTGGATGCGGCGTTCACTCGTGCGACGATTGGTTCCGGCCCATTCTTCCAGGCCGGCCTGCCTGCCGTTGGGGACGGCGCTAGCGGGCCAACAGGATCTGGATCGCACCCGCGGCCAGGATCGCGACGCCGGTCACGGCCGCCAGCACGAGGAGCATACGGGTGCTCACGAGGGTCAGTGTCGCACGCCGCGTAGCCTCGGCCGCATCCGCGTCCTCCTCGTCGCCACCTACGAGCTCGGTCACCAGCCGCTGAGCCTCGCCTCCCCCGCTGGGCTCCTGCGCGACCGGGGCCACGAGGTACGGGCCCTCGATCTGTCCGTCGACCCATGGGACGAGGCCGCCGCGTCGTGGGCGGACCGGATCGCGTGCTCGGTCCCCATGCACACCGCCACCCGCCTCGCCCGCCAGCTCATTCCGTCGGTCGAGGTTCCGGTGTGCTGCTTCGGCCTGTACGCGGGCATGTGCGCGGACGTCGCCGACCACGTCGTGCCGACCGGCGACCCCGAGCTGCTCGTCGCCTGGGTGGAAGGCACCTCGCCGGCAGAGAACCTCCCTTCCACGGGCACCGTGCCCCGTCCGGCCCGCGAGCTCCTCCCGCCGCTCGAGCGCTACGTGCGGCTCGCGGTGGGTGACGAACGCCGCCTCGTGGGTACCGTGAGCAGCACCCACGGCTGCTCCCACCGATGCCGGCACTGCCCGGTCCCGGTCGTCTACAACGGGCGGACCCGTCGCCTTGACATGCAACCGATCCTCGACGACGTGGAGCAGCTCGTCGAGCTCGGCGCGGAGCACATCACCTTCGGCGATCCCGACTTCCTGAACGCGCCGCCCCACGCGGCGGCGCGTCGTCGCGGCGACGCACCAACGTTTTCCCCACCTCACCTTCGACTGCACCGTCAAGGTCGAGCACGTGCTGCGGCATCGTGCCCTCTGGCCCGAGTTCGCCGCCGCTGGGTGCCTCTTCGTCGTTTCGGCGTTCGAGTCGGTGAACGACGACGTGTTGCGCATCCTCGACAAGGGCCACTCGGCGGCCGACGCCGCGGCGGCGACGGCGGTCCTCCGTGCGTGTGGGATCGACGTGCGACCGTCGTTCCTTCCGTTCACGCCGTGGACGACGCGCGTGGACCTGCACGCGCTCCTCGACTTCGTCGACGAGCACGACCTCGCGGAGACGGTCGACCCCGTCCAGTACACGATCCGCCTGTTGTTGCCGGCGGGCTCGCTCCTGCTCGAGCGGCCCGAGCTCGCACCGCACCTCGGGGACTGGGACGACGAACAGCTCAGCTACCAGTGGCGCGCCGCTGATCCGGCGATGGACGCGCTCCAGCGTGACCTCGCGGCCGCCGTCGAGGTGGCCGCCGCCCGGGAGGAGCCCCCGTGGGCGACGTACGCGGCCGTGCGAGCGCTCGCGGGAGCGCCCCCGGTCGAGGAACCACGCGCGGGCCCGGATCGTCCGCGCCTCACCGAGAGCTGGTTCTGCTGTGCCGAACCGACGAGCGTCCAGCTCGATCTGGCCGGTTCGCCCACCCCGCGGCACTAGGCGCCCGGGTCCGGCCGTCCCGAACGTCGGAACCCTTCACCGGTATGCTCAGCGGGCTCGGTCGCCGCTCTCACGGCGCTCCGGCACCGTGAACCGAGCATCCCCAGAGGCGAACCCCGAGGACATGTCGCAGCGCGCATCCCGACTCATCGAGGCCGCCAAGAAGCTCCCGCTGCCCGAAGGCACCTATGCCGTGGGCTTCGGCCTCGCGGTCTCGGGGGTCTGTGCGTACCTCTTCCAGATCATGGCGTTCCGCGCGCTCGGCGACCACCGTTACGCCGCGCTGAACGGCCTCTGGATCCTCGTCTTCGTGGTGTGCCCGGGGTTCTTCCTCCCCCTCGAGCAGGAAGTCGGCCGTGCGGTCTCGGATCGTCGGGCGCGCGACGTCGGCGGCGGGCCGGTCGTGCGCAAGGCCGCGCTTGCCGGTGGGCTCCTGGCGGTCGGGCTCGTGCTCCTCGCGCTCGTCGGCGCCGCGTTCCTCCCGTTCGTGGACCGCATGTTCCACGGTCAGCAGGCGCTGCTCGCCTGCTTCGCGGTCGCGCTGCTCACCTACGCGTTCCAGCACATCACGCGGGGCACGCTCGCGGGCAACGGTCGCTTCGGGCCCTACGGCCTGATTCTCGCCGCGGAAGGGATCCTGCGCGTCGCACCGCTCATCGTCCTGTGGATCCTCGGCGTCGACGACCTCGTCTGGTACGGGCTCGCGCTCGCGCTGCCTCCCCTGTTCGCGAGCCTGATCGCGCTGCGCGGCCAGCACGGACTCGCCGAGCCGGGCCCACCCGCCGAGTGGTCGGAGCTCTCCTCCAACCTGTCGCTGCTCTTCTTCGGCTCGCTCGCCGCCCAGACGCTCAGCTACTCCGCCGCGCTCGGCGGCATCGTGCTCGCGCAGAACGCGGCCGAGCGCGACGCGGTCGCCGACTTCATCGTCGGCTTCTTCATCGCGCGCATCCCCATCCTGCTGTTCCAGGCCGTCCAGGCGGCCCTGCTACCCAAGCTCGCCGCGCTTGCGGGCACCGGGCAGCACGACGACTTCCGGGCCGGGCTCCGCAAGCTCATCCTCATCGTGATCGGGATCGGCGCCGCAGGCACGATCGTCCTCTCCACGATCGGGCCGACCGCGGGCGAGATCCTCTTCGGCGACAAGTTCAACCTCGACAGCCAGGACCTCTTCCTGCTGTCGGCAGGAAGTGCGCTGTTCATCCTCGCCCTGACGCTCGCGCAGGCACTCATCGCGCTCCGGGGCTTCGCGCAGGCGCTGCTCGCGTGGTGCATCGGGCTCGCGGTGTGCGTCGTCGTCACCGCGCTGAGCAGCGACGACCTCTTCCTTCGCGTCGAGCTCGGGTTCGTCACCGGGTGCGCGGCGTCGGCAGCGGCGATGGCGCTGCTGCTGCGCAGCCGCATGCGGTCGGTCGCGCCCGGGAGCTTGCAGCTCCTCGTGGAGCAGATCGAGCACGAGCCGCTCGAGATCTGAGCGTCGTGACCGGGGGGGCCTCAGAGCGTCTGCGGGTCGCACTCGACGCGACACCGCTGATCGGCGTGCGCACCGGCATCGGGCAGATCGTCGACGGCTTGCTCGCGGCGCTCGCGCCGGACTCGTCGCTCGACCTGCGCGCGTACGCCATCACCTGGCGCGGGCGTTCGGACCTCGCCGCGAACCTGCCGGCGGGCGTCGGTGCGGCGACCCGACCATTTCCTGCGCGGTTGGCGCGCGCGGCATGGCTGCGAATCGACATCCCGCGGCTCGAAACGTGGACCGGGTCCGTCGACGTCGCGCACGCCACGAACTACGTCGCGGCACCGAGCCGAGCGCCCACGCTGGTCTCGATCTACGATCTCACGTTTCTCCACCACCCCGAGCTCTGCACGCCCGACGTTCGCCAGTACCCGACACTCATCGGCCGGGCGCTCGCCCGCGGCGCTTGGGTTCACACGACCAGCGAATTCGTCCGCGCCGAGGTCATCGACGCCTTCTCCATCCGACCCGAGCGGGTGGCGTGCGTGTACCCAGGGCTCGGCCCGGTGGTGGGAGGCGACGCGGAAAAGGGGCGTGCGCTCGCCGGCTCACCGCGCTCTGTGCTCGCGCTCGGCACGGTCGAGCCCCGTAAGAACCTTCCTGTCCTCGTTGCGGCGTTCGATCGCGCCGCCGACGAAGATCGGGAGCTCACGCTCGTCATCGCCGGGCCCGACGGTTGGGGCACCGAGGCGTTCGACGCGGCGCGTACCGCGGCCCGCCACCGCGATCGGATCATCCGGCTCGGCTACGTGAGCGACGCGGAACGGCGCGACCTGCTCGCCGCCGCGACCGTGTTCGCGTACCCGTCGAAGTACGAAGGGTTCGGCCTGCCACCGCTCGAAGCGATGGCGGCAGGGGTGCCGGTCGTCGCCAGCCGCGCCGGCTCGATTCCCGAGGTCTCCGGCGACGCCGCACTGCTCGTCGCACCCGACGACGTGGACGGATTGGCCGAGGCGCTCCTCGTCGCCGCGACCGACGAGACCGTCCGCAATCGACTGATCGACCGGGGGCCGTCGCAGGTTGAACGGTTCGGCTGGGAGCGAACCCGCGCCGACATGGTGGCGCTGTACCGGAGGGTGGCGTGAGAGCCCTCGTCACCGGCTCCCGCGGCTTCGTCGGTCGACACCTCGTGGCTCACCTGCGCCGGTGCGGCGACACGGTGGTCGGCCTCGACCGCTCGGCGCGGAGCCCCGTCGACATCGCCGACGCCGACTCGGTGCGATCGGCGTTTCGAGATGCAACGCCGGACGTCGTCTACCACCTCGCGGCACTCAGCCACGTCGGCGACTCATGGGGATCGACCGGACTCGTTGCCGTGAACGTCGCCGGCACCCGCAACGTCATCGAGGCCTGCGGGTCCGTCGGCGTCGAAACGGTGATCGTGGTTGGCAGCGCCGAGCAGTACGGCGTCGCGACGACGACGCCGGTAGCCGAGTCACATCCTATGCGGCCACTCACCCCGTACGGCGAGAGCAAGGTGCGCGCCGAGGAGCTCTCCCTCGAAGCCGCTCGCCGCAATGGTGTGCCCGTGGTCGCGATCCGCGCGTTCAACCACACTGGTCCCGGCCAGTCACCGCGCTTCTTGGTGCCTGGCCTCGCGGCGCGCATCGCCCGAGCCGAGCAGGACGGGTCCGCCACCATCGCGATCGGTAACCGTAGGCCCGTGCGCGACGTGTCCGACGTGCGCGACGTGGTGCGCGCGTACCGCCTCCTCGCCGAGCACGGCACACCGGGCGAGGCCTACAACGTGTGCTCCGGTATCGGCCTCTCCGTCGGCGACCTGGCCGCGGCGCTGCTCGCGGGGCCGCGCGGCCACTCGAGCTGGTCGACGACACCGAGCTGGCGCGGCCGGTCGACGTGCCCGTGATGGTCGGGGACCCGACCAAGCTCCGCGCCGCGACCGGCTGGCAACCCGCGATCCCATTGGGGGAGACGCTCGCGGACGTGCTCGCGGAGGCACGCGAGCCCAACTGAATCGGTCACTCGCCGATCAGGGCACCTGCCGCTCCAACCATCCGAGCAGCGTGGCGATGGCGCGGGGGTCGTGACGCAGCCGGTGGCCCGCACCGTGCACCAGCCGCAGCTCGACGCCGTCGCCGGCGGCGTCCGCGATCATGCGCGCCTCGGACGGTGCCACCTCGACGTCGTCGAGACCGTGGAGAACGAGCAACGAGCGCGGAGGGATCCGGGGAGCCGCCTGGACCGCGTCGAGACGGGCGACCTCGCGTACCCAACGACCGAGGTCCGACGGATACCCCTCCGTCCGGAACATCCCCATCTCGCGTGCCAGCGCGACGAAGCGAGCGGGCTCTCGCGCCCAATCGCGGAGGACCGCGGGCGCGGCGAGCGTGGCGACGCCACGAACGAGGTCATCGGAGGCGGCTTCACACAACGCCACGGTGCCACCGTGGCCGACGCCCGCGGTCCACACCCCGTGAACATCGTCACGGGCATGGAGAATGCGCACCGCGGCCCACAAGTCGTCGATCCACCCCGCGATCGAGAAGTCGCCCTCCGAGGTGCCCGTGCCACGGAAGTTGAAGGTGAGAACGACGAGACCTCCGTCGCGGGCGAGGCGGTCGGCGAGGTCGGGGTACGTCGTCCCGACCGTCGCCGCGCCGCGCGGTCCATTGGGAAGACCGTGGCACAGCACCACCCCGATGCCCCGACCGGGTGCTGGTGGCGTGGCGAGGTGCGCGGAGAGGCGGAGCGCGCCCGACGAGATGGTGTCGTCCATGGGGGCTCTATTGTGACCACATGGCTCCTGCGCTCAAGGAATGGGCGAGCATCGTCCACGCGCTCCTCGCGGGCGAACAGGTCCTCGACGTGCGCAAGGGCGGCATCCGTGAAGACGGCCGCCACTTCTCGGTGCAGTCCGACCGCCTCTGGCTGTACCCGACCGCCGAGCACCAGCGCGCTGAGCTCCTGAAGGAGCCGTACCGCCACTGGATCGACCTCGCCCACGCGGCGCCGGTCGGCGAAGCGATCCGGATCGATGGATGGGCCGACGTGGTCGCGAGCGCCACGATCAGCGAAGCCGCGCAGCTCGACGCGATCGCGTCCAAGCTCGTGTGGACGGAGAACTACATGAGCTCCCGTCTGGGATGGAAGGCCCGTGACCCGCTGTGGGTGCTGGCGCTGCGCGTGTACCGGCTCGAGACGCCGGTGGAAGTGCCGTGGCTGGCCGAATACGGCGGCTGCACCTCGTGGGTCGAGCTCGCGGGTCTCCCCGACGATCCCGCGACGCTGCCCTCGGAGCCCTCGCTCCTCGACGCCGCCTTCGACGCACGCCTCCGGGGTGTGACCCAGGCGTTGCCCGAGCTCGCTCAGCTCACGGGGCGGTAGCCCCGGTTCTTCGCCTCCTCGAGGGTGTCGGGCGAGAACGCGGCGAACCGCTCCGACACGAGCAGCTCCTCCACCGCGCGAGCGGTCTCGTCGTCGTCCGCGTCGAGGTCGTACACCCGTTGGGTGCGCTTGTCACCGAGGTAGCGGTAGTCCTCGAATCGCGTGGGCCGCGGCATCGGGGAAGATTAGGTGAGCGTTCGGAACGGATGAGGAGGGGGCGCCACGCGCCCCCTCCTCATCGAGAATTACCGGAAAGTGCCGTCGGACTCACACGTCGGGGGGACCAACTCCGACTCGTCTCGACGGTGGTGCAGCGGCTGGATCTCCGCAAGGCGGTCCGGCATGGCCTAACGGCCGTGCACCTCCAGGGTCCCATGTTGATCATGCATCGTGTGGACCACCTCCTTTCCCTGGTACCGAAACTTGTACCACGTGCACACCCCTCATGCAGTGGAATTCGGGGGTGGATCCTGGGCGCGGGGCGGGCCGATCGCGCCGATTGCCCGCAGGTAGCTGAGTTGGGTCTCGATCACCGAGTAGACCTGCTCGGGGAGGTAGGCCTCGCCGGTCGCCTGCGCCCGCTCGAGGATGTACTCGACCGTCTCGGAACCGCCCACCACCACCATGCCCGCGGGATACGCGGTGTGCCCGTTCGACGACACGCCCTTCCGCTGGAAGAACTCGACCTGGAAGCCGAGAATGCGACGAACGTCGTCGGGTGTGAGCGTTGCCGCGACGTCGTCGGGGACGTGCTCGACCACCCATTCGTAGGCCTCTTCGAAGTCGAACATCGCCGGAGGCGGGTCGTTCGCGATGCGGCGCGCCTCGCGAACAACGAACGCCGCGGCGATACCGACGACGATCCCGACCGCGAGGAATCCCGCCACGATCTCCACACGTGCACGCTAGGCCGCGCACCGACCCCGTGCTCCGACCAGGTAGGCCGGACAGAGCGTCGCGAGCTCCACCGACGCCCGGATCGTCTGGTTCTTCCGCACGCGCCCGCGATCGACGTCGGAGCTGAACACGCCCGTGGGGCGACCCGATTCCCCGAAGCACATGATCGTGACGGTGAGCGGACCCTTGACGGCGCGTCCCGTCCGGTTCGCGAGCTGCATCTTGAACGCGGGCAGCCCGTCGACGGACGTCGGTGCGACCTGCTGCACGTTCCGGACGCGGAGGTCTGGTCCACGCGCGTGCGCGGCCGCCGGCTTGGACGACACGAGGCTCCCGGTTGTCTGGCGCAACGCGTCGTCCGCAGTGCCGAAGTCGACGCCTCCGACCGCAAGCGCGCCCGGTGCGAGCACGCTCGGGGCGAACGATGCACCCGTACGCGCCACCGGCGTGCCGCTCGGCCCGGCCTTCGTGATCGTCACTCGGACCGCCTTCACCGGGGAGTCGGTGGCGTTGCGCACGATCACCGGCACCACGCTGTCGGTCGCGCTCCCGATCGCCGCGATCTCGACGGTACCGGTCGTCGGGTCGAGCGCGGGCCGCACGTTGCCGGCGAGCGGTCCGAACTCGACGGCCTGTGCGCCGACCGCCGACGCGGGCGCAACCGCCAGCGCCGCCGCGGCCACGAGGCCGGCGAGCGCGCGTCGGCTCGATCGCATCGAGGCGAGCGGGCGCCGCACGTTCAGACTGCCCGGATCAGCGACACCCTGCCGCCGAGGGAGGACCACCCCGACCACGTCCCGCCCTGCCGCCGACGGAAGTACGGCGTCGTGCCGCTGGCGGTGAACAGGTACGCACCGGAAGTCGGGTCCGAGGCGGCGGCCAGGTCGGAGCTGAGCGAGCCACCGAGCGAGCTCGGTCCCGACCACGCGCTCCCGTCGTACTGCCACCACAGTCCGTCGTTGGCCTTTCCGCGTGCGAACGCGAGCGCCCCGTCGGAGTTGTCGGGATCCCGGACGAGCACCGGGTCCGATGTGAGGTCGCCGCCGAGGCCGCTCCACCCTGTCCAGCCCGACCCGTTGAACCGGCGGTGGAACAGGCCACCATTGCCGCGGACCGCGACGATCACCTCGGAATCGGTGGAGACCGCGGCGATCTCCGAGGTCAGGCCACCACCCAACCCTGCCCATCCGAGCCATCGGGTCCCGTCGAAGCGGCGATACCAAAGGCTGCGGTCCCCGGCTCGGCCGAAGATGAACGTGCCCATCGGCCCGGTCGTCACGGTCGGGCTCGACGTCAGACCTCCACCGAACGACTGCCAGCCCGTCCACGAGCTGCCGACCAACGTCCGGGCGTGCACCGCACGGTCCGAGCCGCGGATGAAGACCACCAGTCGGCCGGCGACGACGGCGGGTGCGGGGTCGGAACGCGCGATTCCGTGCAGCGGGTTCCAGGCTGACCAGCCGGTGCCATTGAAGGAGCTGAACCAGATCCCGAAGTCCGTGCCGCGTGCGAACGCGACCAGGCCGCCCGGGACGCCATCGAAGCGCACCACCTGCGGCGTCGAGGTGATCGCGCCTCCGAGCGATCGCCATCCCTGCCAGGCACTTCCCGTGGCGCGGTTCCAGTACACGGAGCCGTTGACGCCACGGACCAACACGTGCGCCGCGCCATCTGCGCTCGTCGCCGCCGAGCCGACCGGGGGGACCAGTGACGCGACGTTCACCGGATCGACGGTCTGCAGGCAGTTGCCTGCGTGCTCCGCCGTCGCGTTGTCGACCGCGGGGATGTTGGGGTTGCACGCGTACTCGGCCACGCTCCACGGTGGAACACACGAGACGACGCGGCACGCGATGGGTCCGCTCTGCGTGATCTCCATGTGGCACTGCCCGTAGCGGAAGTAGTTGCAGTACACGCGGCGCGTGTTGCAGTTGCCCGCACAGCGGCACTCGGTACAGCTGGCGCAGAACTGCTGCCCGAACGGCGCTTGTCCGCCGACCCGAGGGCCGCAACAGTTCTGCATGCAGTCGATGTAGTAGCGGGTACCGCCCCCGCAGAACGAGGAGTGATCGGCTCGCCACCATCCGCCCGCGAACGAGCCGGGTGGACAGCTGTTGAGACCTTTGTTCACCGCGCAGCAGAACTCCGTGTAACCGTCCCGACACAGCCCCCCGCTGCAGTCGGTGATTCGGTTGTAGGCCGTCCCGGGCTGGGTGGCGAACTGGCAACCGGCCACCGCCACCGCGGAGCCTGCCATCGCCGTGCCCACCAGGAAGCCGCGCCGGCTGGTCTTGCGCTCCAGCAGGCCCGTCGTCTTGCTGAGCAGCCAGTTCGTGACCGCGATCCCCTTGCTCGGGCGCGAAGGCTCGGGGACGGTCTCGATGTCACTCATGCTCGACGCTCCCGGGCGAGCGCAAGCGTCTTCGGGAGCGAGCTCCACGAGAGCGCAACGAGCGAGCAACCCACACCGAGCAGGAGCAGGAACGGGATCCCGGCGAGCGGCTGGTGGGACAGCACCTCCGGCAACTCGATGCCGGCGGTGAACGCCGCCACTGCCGCGACCACCGCGAACGACAGGTTGAGGGTCACGTGGATCATGCTCGGCGGCGTGTCCACCTTGCCGAGACACCCGCACGTGCTGATGGGTGAGCCGGCGCGCAGCGCCGCCAACACGAAGACGGCGAAGAGCACGTACGACACCGCCACGCCAAGCGCGAACACCCCGCCCACCAACAACGCCGCCGCCCCCAAGCCCACCTCGAGCGCACCTCCCACCCGCACCAGGGTGTACCGGTGGGGCAGGTGGAGCGCCGCGAGCGCGGGCGGTGTCGGCAGGATGCAGCGCCTTCAGTGCGCCGCCGACCGCGACGAAGACGCACGCGATCGCGAAGGGGCCCGCCAGCTCGATCATCCCCCGCTCCCCGAGCGGGGCGCCGCCGACGTCGTCGTGGTCGAGGGTCCAGGCACAGGGATCGACGTCGTCGTCGGCTCCGCCTCCGGCACCATGATGCGGTCGACGACGTGCAGGATCCCGTTCGATGCCTCGATGTCGCCGCGCACGATCGACGCGCTCCCGACGGTGACCCCCGTCGGCGTCGACTCGACCGCCAGAGTCCTGCCCATCGACGACGTGAGGGGCGTGCCCACGACGAGCGCCGACACGGGAACCAACGCCTGCACGACGTGGACGGCGACGGTGGAGAGCAACGCGGCGGGGTCGGCGATCAGCGCATCGACGTCAACCGCTGCGAACGCGCCGTTCAGCGGTGCGAACACCGTGAGCGGGCCCGTTGCGTCGAGCACATCTCGGAGATCGGCGGCGTCCACGAGTCGCCAGAAGACCGACAGCTCGGCATCACTCTCGACGGTTTCGCCCAGCGTGGGCGCGCCCGATGCGGTACCGGAATCGTCAGCCGGGAGCGGTTCGATCACGAGATCCGCGAGCACCGCGTTCACCTTGTCGACCAGCGTCGCACGGCGGGCGAAGGATCCGATGACCGCGTAGAGGCAGAACGCTCGCCCGGCCTCCTGCGCAAAGGCCTGTACACCCGCCTGGCCGGCGATCGCGCGCTGGAGCATGTTGGGATCGAAGTCGTTCGCCTGCACCGAGCGGGGAACACCCTCCCGAGCGAACAGCGGCTCGGCCGTCGCGCCGGGATACTCGAACAGGACGACGAACACGTCGTCGGGGCCGAGGTCGGGAACCAGCGCGCTCCCGAAGTCACCCAGATCGCTGGGCAGCGGCTGTGTCGAGCAGTGCACGACGGTCGGAGCCGGCGCGGCAGGCGCGAGCGCGAACGCGCGCGCGGAGGGCGAGGCAACCGCACCCGCGGACGGCTCGGGGCGGCGGAACACTCGTCCCTCGATGCCCTTGGGAAGCGACAGCTTGATCCCGTGCGCCTCGAGCTCGCTCATGCGTTCTCGACGCGCTCGCCTTCGGGATGCGCGTACAAGCTCGGGTCGCCGGGCTGGATGCCCGCTGCGAGCAGGTCGCGATCGGCGCGGGCCTCACGCTCGAGGTCGGCGCGAAACTTCCGGCGGCTCCCGAGCTTGAGCTTTCCCTTCCCGTCCACGAGCCCGGCGTCGTCGACCGCCGCGCCGATGAGCGAGAGCACCTGGTCCCAGGTCGACGCCGCGCCTTCGCCGACCACGTCGCCCGACACGCCGTCGACCAGCACGAAGAACGGGGCGACCGGCACGTCGTAGGCCTCCCACGCCGCGCTCGACATCACGACGGGCACGCCGAGCGGCGCGAGCCGACGGATGCTCGCGAGGCTCTCCTCGCTCGCGTCCTTGGTCGTGATGACGAGGCGCGCCTCGCCGGGGACGTCGGGGATCCGGAGCGCGAACGCGTCCCAGAACTCGTGACACGTGGAGCAGCCACTCGAGAGGAACGCCACCAGGGTGAGGTGCTGGACACCGCGGACCGCGAGCTGGACGGCGTCCTGCTCGGGGGTCACGCCGACGAGGTCGGCGCCGGCCCGCGACGGTCGCCGGGGCACGTCCTGCGAGCGTACGCCTGCGCGCACGGTGGGCGATTCGACCGGTGCCGCGCCACCGCCGGACGCGGCACGCGCCGGGTCGAGATCGACTCCGAGATCGTGGAGGGCACGCAGGATCTCGGCGTGGCTCCGGAGCAGGCCGGCGACCAGGAGCGCGAGGAGCGCGAGAACCACGCCGAGCAGCGTCACCAGGACGGCCATCACGCGAAGCTAGTCGCCGGGTCCCGCGTGGCTTCATCCACCCCCCATCAACTCCGGCCTCGCCCGCCTGCGCTCGCGAACGAGGGCGGTATCTTGGGCATGTGTGGCGACCTGCCCATTTCGAAGACGAGAGCCTCCGGCTGGAGAAGCTCGTGGTGGGTCCGTGGGACAACAACGTCTTCGTCGTGCGCTGCAAGCAGACCGGCGAGGCGGCGATCATCGATGCCGCGAACGAGCACGAGCTCCTGCTCGACGTGAGCCGGTCGACCGGCGTCCGCCGGGTCCTCACGACCCACGGGCACTGGGACCACATCCAGGCGGTCACGGCACTCCGCGACGCCGGGATCGACGTCGGCATCGCGCCGGAAGACGCCGCGATGCTCCCCGCCTACGACTTCACGCTGCCCGACGACGACGTCGTCGAAGTCGGCGCCTTGCGGCTCCGCACCATCCACAATCCGGGACACACGCCGGGGTCGACCTCGTTCCTCCTCGAGGGCTATCCGATCGTGTTCAGTGGCGACACGCTGTTTCCCGGCGGCCCGGGCAACACCGCCTCCCCCACCGGCGACTTCCAGCGGATCATCGAGTCGATCGACCGACGCCTCTTCACGCTCCCCGCCCACACCCTGATCCTGCCCGGCCACGGCCTCGACACGACCGTGGGTACGGAGCGGCCGCACCTCCAGGAATGGATCGACCGGGGCTGGTGACGATGCTGCGAGCCAACGACGACTGCTGGTGCGGCAGCGGGAAGAAGTACAAGCGCTGCCACAGGGCACTCCTGATCCGCCCCGGCCACGTGGGCCCGCTCCGGTCCGTGCCAGCGGAGATCGCGCGCCCCGACTACGTCGGCACCGGTCGACCGGTCAAGTCGACCGAGGCAGCGGTGAAGAGTGCCGACGTCATCGAGCGCATGCGGGCGGCGGGCAAGATCGCACGCGACGTGCTCGCCGAGTCGGGCGAGGCGGTGGCGGTCGGTGTGACCACCGACGAGATCGACCGGATCGCCCACGAGGCCCACCTCGCGCGGGGCGTCTACCCCAGCCCGCTCGGCTACCACGACTTCCCGAAGTCGGTGTGCACCTCGGTCAACGAGGTGATCTGCCACGGGATCCCCGACGACCGACCACTGCGCGACGGCGATCTCGTCAACATCGACGTCACCGTGTTCGTGGACGGCGTCCACGGCGACACCAACGCCACGTTCGGTGCCGGCACCCTCGATCCGGAGTCCGCGCGCCTCGTGCGCGTGACGCGCGAGTGCCTGGAGCGGGGGATCGAGGCGGTTCGCCCCGGAGGCCTGCTGTTCGACATCGGGCGCGTCATCGAGACCCACGCGACGAACCACGGGTTCGGGGTCGTGCGCTCCTTCGTCGGCCACGGCATCGGCGAGGTGTTCCACGGGCCGCCCCAGGTGCCCCACTACTACGAGCCGGCGGCGAGCGTACGCCTCGAGCCGGGGATGACGTTCACCATCGAGCCCATGATCACCATGGGGGCCGTGCAGCCGGTGATCTGGGACGACGGCTGGACCGCGGTGACGGTCGACGGGTCACGCACCGCGCAGTTCGAGCACACCGTGCTCGTCACCGACGACGGCGTCGAGGTCCTGACCGCCTGAGGCGCCGGTCAGAGCACCTCGCGGTAGACCGCTGCCGTCTCGTCGGCGCAGCGCTCCCACGAGTACCCGCTCACGCGGATGCGTCCCCTCGTCACGAGGTCGGCACGAGCCTCGGCGTCCTCGAGCAACACGCTCAGCGCGTCCGCCCATGCGTCGACGTCGCCCGGATCCACGAAGCGGGCGGCTGGACCGGCGACCTCACGGAGCGCCGGGATGTCGGAGCACAGGACGGCCGTGTCCTGCGCCATCGCCTCGAGGACCGGGATGCCGAATCCCTCGTGCCGGCTCGGGAACGCGAACAGCTCGGCGCCCGCGAACAGCGCGAGGACGTCTGGACGCGGCACCGCACCGAGCAGGCGGACGCGGTCGCCGAGGCGACGAGCGGCGGGTGCCTCGTCGACGAGCCAGCCCTCGGGACCCGCCAACACCAGCCGGTGCGGCAGGTCGGCGTTCGCGCACGCACGAGCGAACGCTTCGAGGAGCGTGCCCACGTTCTTGCGGGGCTGGAACGTCCCGGCCCAGAAGACGTACGGGCGGTCGGCGAGCGAGTACGCGGCGCGCGCACGCGCCACGTCCTCGGTGGTGGCGCGGAGGAGATCCACGCCGTTCGGAACGACCCGGATGCGCTCTCTGCGGATCGCCGTGTGTTCGGCGATCTCGTCCGCGCCGAACGCCGACACGGCGATCACGAGATCCGCCCGGCGCGCCGCGGCCGCGAAGCCGAGGCGGTGGAACCACCGGCCCCGGCGCGTGAACGCGTCCGGCATGGTCACGGGCGCGGCGTCGTGCACGGTCACCACGAGCGGCACGCGGCTCCGGGGCGGCACTGCGGGCGAGGGTGCGTGCACGAGATCGACCGGTGCCACTCGTGGTTGGACGCGGGGCATCCCCAGCACGTGCCAGGAGTCGTACAGCGCGGCACGCGGCAGCGGCAACCGCACGACCGAGAGCTCGGGGTCGATGCCGTTGCTCGCGAGCGCATCGCGGACCGCGGCGACCGGGTGTCGCGCGCAGAACGCGGTGACGTCGACGGCGGGCGATCGGCTCGGGAGTAGCCTCACCAGCTCCGCCGTGTAGCGGCCGATGCCGCCGGGCGCGTCCTGGAGCAACTGTTCGACGTTGACGGCCACCCGCACCATCAAAGTCCTTTCCGTGCAGCCGGTTGCCGAGCGCGGGGGTTCGGATCAGGCGCTGCTCGGACTCGTGCGCAGCCTCCCACGTGACGCGTTCGACTTCCACATCGCCCTGCCCGGGCCGTCACCCCTCGCGGCCGAGTTCACCGCGGCGGGCGCCACGCTGCACGTCGTCCCCATGGCCCGCCTCTCGACGAGTCACGGGGCTCGCGCCTGGGCGCGCTACGTGCTCGGGTGGCCGCTCGCCGTCGCGCGGCTGACCCGCCTCGGTCGCAAGCTCTCGGTCGACCTGGTGCACACCAACTCGCTCCATTCCCTCTACGGCTGGGCAGCGGCCATCCTGCTGCGCGTCCCCCACGTCTGGCACGCCCGCGAGATCGTCGTGCAGTCGAGCGCCGCGCGGCGCCTCGAGCGCTTCCTGTGCCGACACTTCGCGACGACGGTGATCGCGGTGTCCAATGCCGTCGCCGCGCAGCTCGACCGTCGCAACGTCGTCGTGCTCGGCGAACCGGTCGACACCGACCGCTTCACGCCGGTACGGGCCGGACGGTTCCGGGCCGCCGTCGGCATCCCCGACGATGTGCCGGTGATCGGCGCCGTCGCGCGCATCGACCCGCTCAAGGGGATCGACGTGCTGCTCGACGCCTTCCCCCGCGTGGTCGCCGAACGACCGGACGCGCGCCTCGTCGTCGTCGGCTCCCCGGTCGCGGGTCAGGAGCAGTACCACCACGCGCTCTCGACCCGGATGGGCGGTGAGCCCGCCGCCGCGCTCTTCGTGTCGCGCGATGACATCCCCGACGTCATGGCCGATCTCGACGTGCTCGCCCTCGCGTCCGTCGAGCCGGAGTCCTACGGCCTCGTGCTCGTCGAAGCCCTGGCCTCCGGAACGCTGGTGGTAACCACCGACCACGGCGGCGCCCCCGAAGTCATGGCAACGGCGGAGCCCGGGGCGGGTCGTCTCGTCCCACCCGGCGACGCGGGTGCCCTCGCCGTCGCCCTGCTCGATCTCCTGCCACCCTCGACGAGCACCGCGACGCGGGCCGCGCGACACCCGCTCGTCACGCCCTCCCCACCGGGGTTCGCCGCGGTGCTGGCCCAGGCGGCGCCGCACACAACCGGCGTTCGCTACCGAGCGCGCTGATAGACGCGCTTGGCCGCGCGGATGATCGGAGAGTCGTCGGCGAGCCGGGCGCGCAAGCCGTCACGCGCCTTCTGCTCGAAGGACGCGCGGAGCCAGCGCAGCGCGCCCATGCGCCGCCGGTACTCGGCGAAGTACTCGCGAACCTCCGCGTTCGACCGCGCACCCCCGTTGTCGGCGTACTTCGTGACGAAGGGCGTGAAACCTGGGTACAGACCGGAGCTCGGCCACGGCCCGCGCAGCGTCGTCCGCATGAAGTTGCCGATCAGGAGGTCGTCGAACACCTGCCATTCGAGCGCCTGCACGAGGGAGTGACGCGGCACGTCGAAGGTGACCGATCGACCTGTGGCGCGACCTCCCACCGGGACGGTCGTCTCCCCGCCACCCACGCGGACCACGACGGTGTCGAGGTGACGGGCAAGCCCCTCGATCCCGCCGAAGTAGCCGCGGACGAGCCGCTCGTCGTCGGCGTCGAGCTCCTCGCTCCAGTCGTCGCCGCACTCGGCGGGATCCCGGACCATTGGCGCGCGCCGCGGTGGGTCGATCGCCTCCCACGTCGCGCCCAGGCAGTCGTACCGGACGAACGCGGGCAGCAGCTCGGCGCGTGCGGAATAGCCGCGCGCGTAATCCGCCACGTCGGTCGTGATCTCGTTCGCCCACACGCTGTCGGCTCGTTCGTATCGATGGAACGAGCTGAACGGCACGAACGCGTCGGCACCGAACCCGTCCGTCATCCGCCCGACTTCGGCCCCCACCTGCCAGCCGGCCGACTTGCGCAGCTCGGCCAGGCTCGGGACCCGGGTGCCCGACTCGTCGAAGAAGTTCGCCATGTCGGCGTCGCCGTAACCGGCGAGGCGGAGCAGGAACGAGCCGTCCGCATCCTTGATCGCCCGGCGGACGGTCGGGCCCCAGCCGCGATCCTGCGCGTCGTTCAGGTTGACGACGAGGTTCCCGCCGACGTCGACGAGGAGGATGGCGTCCTGATTGGCGTCGGCGATACACAGGACCCGAACCCGCTCCGACAGGCGGATCCAACGGTTGTCGGGCACGACCTCGACGCGGTACCCGTCGCCGGCGAGCGCGGCGGCGATGCGGCCACCGACATGGTCGGGGAGCAGGATGCGTCGGTCGCGAAAGCGCAGGAGCGACTCGGGGTTGAGGTGGTCGGGATGCCCGTGCGAGAACCACACGCACGGCGCGCCCACGATGGCTTCGAGCTGCTCGTCGGGAATCCTGTGGGACAGCCCCCAGCTGCCGAAGTACGCGCTGCCCTCGATCCAGGGATCCGTGACGAGCACCGGCTCGCGGTCGTGGACGACGAGGGTCGCGTTCCCGACCGTCTCGAATCCGAGCTCCACGGCCCGCAGGCTACGGCCATGCAAGAGCAACGCCCGGGCTCGACCGTTCACCGCTGTCCCGGACCCGAAGGCGCGGGGTACCCTGCGCGTGTCTCGTTTCGCCGCACCCATCCCGGGGTAGCGACGGGTGGCGAAGGGAGGGGCCCATGAGCTCCTGGTACCTGTGGTCAGCGCCCGTACGGAACCTCACGTGGGTCGCCGCCCACTTCGGACACCGGTAGCCATGCCTGCGCCGGCCCCCCGCCTCGATCGTGGCGACGTGCTGCGACACGTCGAGGAGCAGGTGTTCCGTCCCTGCGATCCGGTACGGGTCGGCATCGAGCTCGAGTGGATCACGACCACCGTGTCGGGTTCGGCCCCGCGTCCCGAGCTCGTGCGGTCATACCTCCCCGATCCCCTCCCCGCGGGCAGCCTCCTGACCTTCGAGCCAGGCGGCCAGCTCGAGCTGAGCAGCCCACCCGAGCTCGGCGTCGCGCGCGCCATCACGAGCATGGAGCGCGACGCCACCGCAGCGCGAGAGGCGCTCGCGCCCCACGGCATCGAGCTCCGCGGCATCGGCCTCGACCCCACCCGACCACGCGACCGGATGGTCGACCTCCCCCGCTACCGCGCGATGGAGCGCTACTTCGACACAAGGTGGCCCGCCGGTCGCACGATGATGCGCAACACGGCCGCGACTCAGGTGAACCTCGACACCGGCGCGGTCTCGGAGCTCGACGCGCGCTGGCACCGCGCTCACGACCTCGGGCCGGTGCTCGCGGCGACATTCGCGAACTCGCCCTTCGACT
Source organism: uncultured Actinomycetes bacterium (assembly GCA_963775795.1). Lineage (GTDB taxonomy): Bacteria > Actinomycetota > Acidimicrobiia > IMCC26256 > DASPTH01 > CAVZKC01. The sequence goes on from CAVZKC010000004.1 coordinate 609,219, forward strand.
GGCAAGGGCGGCGCACGGGCCGGCGCTCGGAACGGCTGCGCGCGTGGTCCGGCATCGACCCCTGCCGCACCGCGCCGGCCCGCCGCGGCGTTCTCGGCGCGCCCGAATCGTGGGCGCGCTACGCGCTCGACGCGCCCGTCATGATGATCCAAGCCGACGGCGGGTGCGTCGCGCTCACCGACCCGCTCCCGTTCGGCCAGTGGCTCGATCAGGGTCACGCGCTCGGTTGGCCCACGCTCGCCGACTTCGAGCTCCACCTCACCACGCTCTTTCCGCCGGTACGGCCGCGCGGGCACCTCGAGCTGCGTGCGATCGACGCGCTGCCGGACGAGTGGTGGCCGGTGGCAGTGGCCGTCACCACCGTGCTCATCGACGATCCGGTCGCCGCGGCGGTGGCGGACGCCACCGTGCCGCCCGTCCGCGAGCGCTGGTCGCACGCGATCGACGACGGCCTCCACGACCCGCCGTTGCGCATCGCCGCCGAGCGCTGCTTCGCCACAGCCCTCGAGGCGCTCCCTCGGGCCGGGGTCGGGCGGGATGTCGAAGACGCAGCCGCGCGCTTTCATGACCGCTTCGTGGCTCGGGGCCGCTGCCCCGCCGACGACCTGCTCGACGACTGGGTCCGGCTCCCGTCGACCGTGAGCTGACATGGCGACCTCCGCCGAGATCGCCTCGGCGCTCGACGCGGCGCGAACGAGGACGCTCGCCCTGCTGGCACCAGTCGGCGACGGCGACCAGCGTCGCCAGGTGTCGAACCTCATGTCGCCCCTGTGCTGGGACCTCGCGCACATCGGCCATTTCGAGGAGCTCTGGCTCGTGCGCGCGGTCGGCGGCTGCGAGCCGGCAGAGCCTCGCTTCGACGACGTCTACGACGCGTTCGCGCATCCCCGGAGCGAGCGGCCCGACCTCGACCTGCTCGATCCCGCCGGCGCCCGGGCGTTCTGCGCCGACGTGCGCGCGCGCTCGCTCGACGTTCTCGCGACCGGTCGATCTCCACGACGACGACCCGCTGCTCGAGCATGGGTTCGTGTACGGCATGGTCCTGCAACACGAGCACCAGCACTGCGAGACGATGCTCGCGACGTTGCAGCTGATAGACGGATTCGCCCACCCCGACGCGGATGGCCACGCCCGACGCGACCGCGCCGCGGATCCGACCGCCGAGGCGCCAGGCCCGCGAGCCCCGACGGTGCACGTCCCGGGCCAGGCCACGACGATCGGGACGGCCACAGAGCCGTGGGCCTACGACAACGAGCGGCCGCTGACGAGCGTCGAGCTCGAGCCGTTCCGGATCGACACGAGGCCCGTCACCAACCGTGGGTTCCTCGAGTTCCTCGACGACGGGGGATACGACCAACCGTCGCTCTGGCACAGCACCGGCTGGAAGTGGCGCCAGGAAGCCGGATTGACCGCGCCGCAGTACTGGACCCGTGGCCCCGACGGTGCGTGGACCCGGCGTCGCTACGGCCGCCTCGAGACGCTCCCGCTCGACGAGCCCGTCCAGCACGTCTGCTGGTACGAAGCCGACGCGTTCGCTCGATGGGCCGGCGGGCGCCTCCCCACCGAGGCGGAGTGGGAAGCCGCGGCCACGGGCGCGCCCAACGCGCCGGCCAGCTTGTGGCGTCCTGGTCGCCGGTTCGGCCCCGAGCCGGCAGGCTCGCGGCCCGATGGCGCCAGCGTGTTCGGCGCGGAGCAGATGCTCGGTGACGTCTGGGAGTGGACGTCGTCGAGCTTCGGGCCCTATCCGGGTTTCCGGCCCTTTCCCTACCCCGAATACTCGGAGGTGTTCTTCGGCGACGACTACAAGGTGCTGCGGGGTGGCTCGTGGGCAACCGATCCGCTCGCCGCCCGGGCGACGTTTCGGAACTGGGACTTCCCCATCCGCCGCCAGATCTTCGCCGGCTTCCGCTGCGCCTACGACGACTGACGCCCCACCGTGTGCCGACACCTCGCGTATCTGGGACCTCCCGTGCCGTTGCACGACTTGCTCTTCGGCGCGCCACACGCGCTCGTCGAGCAAGCGCGCCGGCCCCGCCTACAGCAGTCCGGCGACTGCAACCCCGACGGATGGGGGGTTGCGTGGTTCGACAACTCCTCCGAGGTCCCCCACCGGTATCGCACCGTCACCGCGATGTGGGAGGACGACGACGTCACCGCGGCGCGACTCGAGACTCGGAGCGGCGCGTTCCTCGCGGCGGCGCGTCTCGCGTCACCGGGTGCGACCGTCGAGGTCGCGGGCAACGCACCGTTCGTCGCGGGCAACCGGCTCTTCTCCCTCAACGGGTACGTCCGCCGCTACCACGAAGGCGCGGCCACCGCCCTCCGAGACCAGCTCTCGGCCGATCGGCGCGCCCGAATCCAGGGGACGGCCGACACCGAGGTGCTCTTCGCGCTCGTCCTCGACGCCCTCGACGACGCGGCATCTCCCGCCGACGCGCTCGCGACGGTCATCGAACGCGTCGAGGCGGTCGGCGGCGGTCGCCTCAACCTGATCCTCACCGATCAGTCGACCGTCACCGCCACCCGCTACGGGAATTCCCTCTTCGGCCGGGACGGCATCCTCGTCTCGGAGCCCCTGGACGACGACGGCGGTTGGCAGGAGATCCCCGACCGCTCGGTCGTCACGATGACGGCGCGCGGCACCGACGTCGCCCCGCTGCGGACGGGGTCGTCGTGACCGCGGAATCCCGCGATGTCGTCGTCGACGTTCACCTCCGCGGCGACGCGATCGCGCGCGGACTCGCCCACGACGTCCGCGCCGGCCTCACGCAGACGCCGAAGATGCTCCCGCCGAAGTGGTTCTACGACGATCGAGGCAGTCGGCTCTTCGACGAGATCACGCGGCTCCCCGAGTACTACCCGACCCGCGCCGAGCGATCGATCCTCGACGAGCACGCGACCGAGATCGCCAAGTGCACGGGTGCCGACACGCTCGTGGAACTCGGATCCGGCACGTCCGAGAAGACTCGGTTGTTGCTCGACGCGCTCCGCGACCAGTGCGGGCTCCGCCGCTTCGTGCCCTTCGACGTGAGCGAGGAGACCCTCCGCGACGCGGCCGCGGCGATCGCGGACGAGTATCCGGGCGTCTCCGTGCACGCCGTGGTCGGCGACTTCGAGCAGCACCTCGCGACGGTGCCGGCGGGCGGGCGGCGGCTGGTCGCGTTCCTCGGCAGCACCATCGGGAACTTCGCGCCCGAACCCCGCCACGAGCTCCTCGACGCGATCGCCGGACTGCTCGTCCCCGGCGACGCGCTCCTCCTCGGCACCGACCTCGTGAAGGACCCGGACCGGCTGGTCGCCGCCTACGACGATGCGGCCGGCGTGACCACCGAGTTCAACCGCAACGTGCTCCACGTCATCAACCGCGAGCTCGATGCCGATTTCCCGGTCGAGCGCTTCGAGCACGTGGCCCGCTGGGATCCCGACGCCGAATGGATCGAGATGCGCCTGCGCGCCTGCGGCGCGCTCCATGTGCGGATCGCGCGGCTCGACCTCGACGTCGCGTTCTCCGACGGCGAGGAGCTCCGCACCGAGATCAGCGCGAAATTCCGCCGCGAGGGCATCGAGGGCGAGCTCGCCCGCGTCGGGCTCACTCCGACCGACTGGTGGACCGACGACCCCGGCGATTTCGGTCTCTCACTGTCCACTCGCTGAGCGCCGCGTGCCAGGAAGCCCGCCAGGGAGGGACGCCATGGTCGACAAGACGAACAGCAAGCCCCCGATCGAGTACTGGGCGTGTTCAACCTTGGCCGCGCGCCCACCCTCGCCGCGCTCGAGGCCTTCCTCGAGACCCAAACGCAACCCTTGTGCAATTCGACGTCGAGTAGACGCCGCGTTGTCACACGGTCGGGCGGCGCGGCTCCGCGACGACGGTAAGCCCGGGGGGAACCTCGACGAGCTCGCAGCGGTCGCCTTCGACCTCGATGGAGAGATGACCGCCCATCAGCGGCACGCGCTCGAGGCGCAGGGTGCCGATCCAGTCGGGCGCCGCGGGCGCGAGGTGCAGCCGGGCGTTGCGCACGTCGGGCTCGAAGCGCAGCATCGACCGGAGGAACAGCAACGGCGAGGCCGCGGCCCACGCCTGCGGTGAGCACGACGTCGGATAGCTGACCGGGAAGGCGAACTCATCTCGCGACAAGCCGGCGAACAGCTCCGGAAGCCGGTTCCCGAAGAACCCTGCGGCGTGCACGATGCCCTCCATCACTCGGTGCGCCTCCTCGGCCATGCCGTAGCGCATCAGCCCCGCGGCGCAGATCGCGCTGTCGTGCGGCCAGACGCTGCCGTTGTGGTAGCTGATCGGGTTGTAGCCGATCATCGTCCGCGCAAGCGTCCGGATTCCCCAGCCGGAGAACAGGTCGTCCCCGAGCAGGGTGCGCCCGACGATCGCGGCCTTCTCCTCGTCGAGGATGCCGGTCCAGAGGCAGTGGCCCATGTTCGACGTGAGCGCGTCGAGCGGGCGCTTCTCGCGGTCGAGCCCCATCGCCAGCCAGCCGTGCTCGTCGAGCCAGAAGTCGCGGTTGAAGCGCGCCTTGAGATCCGCCGCACGCGCGAAGAGGCGCGCCGCGAGGTCGTCGTCGCCCTGCTCGGTGGCGAAGTGCGCACGGGCCTTGACCGCCGCGAACACGTATCCCTGCACCTCGCAGAGCGCGACGGGAGGCTCCGCCAACCGTCCGTCCGCGAATCGCGTCGAATCCCAGGAGTCCTTCCAACCCTGGTTCTCGAGGCCGCGGTCGCTGGTGCGCTGGTACTCGACGTAGCCGTCGCCGTCGCGGTCGCCGAAATCGTCGACCCAGGCGAGCGCACGGTCAGCCGCGGGGAGCAACGCGTCGACTTCGTCCCGCCGGTTGCCCCACCGGGCGACCTCCCCGAGCAGCATCACGAACAGGGGCGTCGCGTCGACGCTGCCGTAATAGATGCGCCCGCCGCCGAGCGAAAGCGCGGCCGACTCGCCGAAGCGCACCTCGTGGAGGATCCGCCCGGGCTCCTCCTCGGTGATGGGATTCACCTCGTCACCCTGGTAGCGCGCCAGCGTCTGGAGGGTGCCGAGCGCCAGGTCGGAATCGACCATCATCGCCATCCACGACGTGAGCAGGCTGTCGCGACCGAAGAGCGTCATGAACCACGGCGCACCCGCGGCGACGACCGTCCGCTCCGGGAACTCGGGATCGAACAGGCGCAGGGCCGCGAGATCCTCGGTCGAGCGGTCGAGGAGAGCACCGAACGCCTCGTGGCCGGAGCCGACCTTCGGCAGGCTGCGCCGCCACGCTTCGAGGCGCGCGGCCGGGGTGGAGCGCTCGACGGGTCGGCCGCACTGGTAGCGCGGCGTCACCGCCTGGTCGTCGACGACGGGCGTGAGCTGGAGACAGACCGACCAGTCGTCGCCCGGTGGCACGATCACCTCGTACGTCGCGTGGCCCGCGCCGAGGGTCGGGGGAACCGAGAAGTCGAGGAGCGCGCCGCGACGGAAGCTCCCCCGCCGGTAGCCCCACGACATGCGACTCCCGTCGGTGCCGTACTCGAGGTGCCCCGACTTCTCGATCCTGCCCTCTTTTACCTCGAACAGGTCCGCGAAGTCGGCGCCGATCTGGAGCTCGAGGGCACAGAACGCAGGCTCCGTGCCGTAGTTGCGCACGGTGATGTCCTCCCGCATGCCGCGTCCCACGTAGCGGTGACGGAAGATCATGAGGTGGGAGTCGGCCAGCCCCGGCCGGGGTTGGTCGCGGAGCACGAACGCGGCGCTGAACGGGTCGGTCGTGGTGGCGGCGAGGGCTTCGGGGAATTCCCCGTTGACCCGCAGCTCGAGCTGGGAGAGGAACCTGGTATCGCGAAAGAAGATCCCGTGCGGGTGGCCGGGCACCATGTCGCCCGTCTGCGAGGAGATAGCGAAGGCCGGACCTTCCACCAGCGTGACCGTCCCGCCGTCGCCGCCGAGGGACGCGCTGGCCGACATGGTCCACGGCGCCGACATGGGGGGCAACGCTACCGGCCCCGCCGCGCGCCGGTGTCCGTGGCATGCGCTCGTAAGCTCGTCGCGATGCGGATCGCCCAGATCGCTCCACCGTGGTTCCCAGTCCCGCCCGTGGGCTACGGCGGCATCGAGCTCGTCGTCTCGCTCGTCACCGAGGGCCTCGTAGCGCATGGCCACGACGTGACGCTCTTCGCGAGCGGAGGCTCGGAGACGAAGGCCACCCTCGTGGCGCCGATGATCGACCCGCCTGATCCCGCGCTCCTCGGCAACGTCTGGTTCGACTCGTTCCACGCGGTGGCCTCCTACCTGGACGCCGACTCGCGGGTCGACGATCGCTTCGACGTGATCCACGACCACAGCGGTGTCATCGGCGCATCGATGGGTGCACTGCTGCAGGACCGGCCGCCGGTCGTCCACACCCTGCACGGTCCCTGGACCGAGCCCGCGCGGCGTCTCTACGGCCTGCTCTCGGAGCACATCCACCTCGTGGCGATCAGCGAGACGCAGCGTGCCGACAATCCCGACGCGCGCTGCGAGGATGTCGTGCACAACGGCATCGACCTGCACGCCTACCAATTCCGCGAGAAGAAGGACGACTTCCTGGTCTTCATCGGTCGCTCGAACCCCGACAAGGGGCCCACCCTCGCGATCGAGATCGCGCGGCGCGCGGGTCTCCCGCTCGCAATGGTCGTGAAGAAGAACGAGCCGTTCGAGCGCACGTACTGGGACGAGATCGTTGCCCCGATGCTCAACGACGAGGTCCAGGTCTACGAGGCGATCCCCCACGAGAAGAAGGCAGATCTCCTGAGCCGCGCTCGGGCGATGGTGTTCCCAATCCAGTGGCCGGAGCCCTTCGGGATGGTGATGGTGGAGGCGATGGCGTGCGGCACGCCCGTCGTGGCGTGCCCTGCCGGCGCTGCCACCGAGCTCGTCGAGAACGGGGTCACCGGCTACCTGGCGGACTCCATCGACGACCTCGTCGAGTCGGTCGGCAGGGTCGACCGCTGCTCGCCCCGGGCCTGTCGCGACCGGGTGGCAGAGAACTTCTCCTCGGAAGCGATGGTCAAGGGGTACGAGCAGATCTACGAGCGACTCGCCCGGCCTTGAAGGCCTGCCGGGTTTCCACTACCGGGATAGTGCTAATAGAATCGGCCTGGTGAACGGCGAAGCACCCCTGCTCGAGGTCGACGACCTGCACGTCGTCGTGGCCGATCCCCAAGCTGCCGCGGCCACGAATGGCGGCCATGAGATCGTCCGCGGCGTGTCGCTGACCGTCGACGCCGGTGAGGTCCACGCGCTCATGGGCCCCAACGGGTCCGGGAAGTCCACGCTCGCCAGCGCGCTGCTGGCGAACCCCGCCTACCGGGTCACCGGGGGGCAGATCCGGTTCCGCGGTGAAGACGTCACCGACCTGCCAGCCGACGAGCGCGCGGCCCGCGGGATGTTCCTCGGCTTCCAGCACCCCGAGGAGATCCCGGGCGTGAGCGTGTTCAACTTCCTGCGCCAGGCGCTGGCCGCTCGCAAGGGCATCCCCGACCTCTCCGTCCTCGAAGTGCGGCTCGCGCTCATGGAGTGGACGAAGCGACTGGGCATGGACGACCGCTTCACGGAGCGTTACCTCAACGAGGGGTTCTCCGGCGGCGAGAAGAAGCGCAACGAGATCCTGCAGATGGCCATGATGGAGCCCGACCTCGCCATCCTCGACGAGACCGACAGCGGACTCGACATCGACGCGCTGCGCGAGGTCGCGGGCGGCATCGAGGAGGTACGCAACGCTCGGCCCGCGTTGGGCATCCTCGTGATCACGCACTATCAGCGCATCCTCGAACACCTTGCTCCCGACGCAGTGCACGTGCTGCTCGACGGGCGCATCGTGGCAACCGGAGGACGCGAACTCGTCGAGCGCATCGACGCCGGGGGCTTCGACTCCTTCCGAGAGGCGGTGACGACGTGACGTCCAACGACACGAAGCCACTCGACGTCGCACGCATCAAGGCCGACTTCCCGATCTTGAAGCGCCAGGTGCACGGCAAGCGCCTCGTCTACCTCGACTCCGCCGCCACCTCCCAGAAGCCGCTCGTCGTCCTCGACGCGATGGACCGGTACTACCGGGAGACCAACGCCAACGTGCACCGCGGCGTGTACACGATCGCGGAAGAGGCGACCGCCGCGTTCGAGCAGGCTCGGGCGTCGGTGGCGCGGCTGGTGCACGCACCGAGCACCGCCGAGATCATCTACACGCGGAACGCCACGGAGGCCATCAACCTGGTTGCGTACTCGTGGGCCCGCGCCAACCTGGGGGCAGGCGACACCATCGTGCTCACGCACATGGAGCACCACGCCAACATCGTACCGTGGCACATCCTGGCCGCCGAGCGAGGCGTCGAGATCCGCTGGGTCCCGCTCACCGACGACTACCGCCTCGACCTGACCGACCTCGACGCGCTGCTCGACGGAGCGAAGCTCTTCGCGTTCAGCGCGATGTCGAACGTGCTCGGCACCATCAACCAGGTCCGGCCCCTCGCCGACGCCGCGCACGCCGCCGGCGCGCTGGCGCTCGTCGACGCGTGCCAGGCGGTCCCCCACCTGCCGGTCGACGTACAGGCGTGGAACGGCGACTTCGTGGCGTTCTCGGCCCACAAGATGTTCGGCCCGACCGGCATCGGCGCGTTGTGGGGTCGCGCCGAGCTCCTCGACGCGATGCCCCCGTTCCTGGGCGGCGGCGAGATGATCCGCAACGTGACCGTCGACGGCTTCGTCCCCAACGAATTGCCGTGGAAGTTCGAGGCCGGCACGCCCCCCATCGCGGAGGCGATCGGTTTCGGCGCCGCCGTCGACTACCTCACCGACCTCGGACTCGACGCGGTTCGGGCGCACGAGAAGCGGCTCACCGCGTACACCCTCGACGCCCTGCGGAGCCGCTTCGGCGACGACCTGACGATCTACGGCCCACTCGACGTGGAAGTTCGTGGCGGCGCGATCTCGTTCCTGTTCGACGGCATCCACGCCCACGACATCTCGCAGGTGGTCGACGAGGAAGCAATCTGCGTTCGCGCGGGCCACCACTGCGCCAAGCCGCTCATGCGCGTACTCGGGGTCCCGGCGACGACCCGCGCGTCGTTCTACGTGTACAACGACGAAGCCGACGCCGATGCGCTGGTCGACGCGCTTGGCCGCGCCCAACGATTCTTCGCGCTCTAGAGTCGTCGGAGGAGACACTCATGCCGGGCCTCGAAGACCTCTACCGCGAGATCATCCTCGACCACTACCGCGCGCCGCGCAACCGCGGTGAGTTGCCCGTGCCACCTGCCCACAAGGTGGAGGGGTTCAACCCGCTCTGCGGTGACGAGGTGGTGCTCTACCTCGAAGTCGACGGTGACGTCGTGACCGATGTCAAGATCGCGGGACAGGGCTGCTCGATCAGCCAGGCATCGACGTCGATGATGTCGGCGGCCGTGAAGGGCAAGAGCGTGCCCGAGACCCGCAAGCTGATCCGGGCGTTCAAAGCCCTGATGTCGATCCACGAGTCCAAGCTCGAAGGCGAGAGCGACGGGGAAGACCTGCGGGCCGACCTCGAGGGGATCCGCCTCGGAGATCTCGAGGCGCTCCAGGGGGTTGTGAAGTTCCCCGTCCGGATCAAGTGCGCCACCCTGGCCTGGAACACCCTGCAGCAAGGCCTGGACGAGGCCGCCGTGTCCGGAGCCACATGAACCCGGGCGCGGCCTCGGCGGGCACTCAGAGCAGGCCTGGACGAGGCCGCCGTGTCCGGAGCCACATGAACCCGGGCGCGGCCTCGGCGGGCACTCAGAGCAGGCCTGGACGAGGCCGCCGTGTCCGGAGCCACATGAACCCGGGCGCGGCCTCGGCGGGCACTCAGAGCAGGCCTGGACGAGGCCGCCGTGACGGGAGCAGCATGACGCCTGTTCGCGGCGGGGTGACGGTTCCTCGGCCCTCCCGTAGGGCATCATCCCTTGTGCGTAACGGGGTGGCGCGAAAGTCGTCACGAAGCCGAAATCTGCAGCCGATACGGTGGGAGCAACCTTGGAGGTCGTACCCATGAACCAGCAGCAGCTCACCCAGGTCGTCGACGAGGCGCTCGAGCGCTTCCGCGGCCGCGACCTCGTGGCGAGCTCGGAGGTGGTCGACATCCTGCTCGACCTCCGGCTGCTGCTCCTCGAGGAGGAGACGCTCAGCGAGCTGCTCGACGAGGGGTCCGCCACCCCCGTCCCGGGCTGAGCACTCTTCCGTCGGGGCCGGCTCAGAACCCCAGAGGATCGGCGAAGGGATCCTCTTCCGCCGTCGGCGCGTCGACCAGCTCCTCCGCGAGCCCGAGGTCGGCGGCCAGTCCTTCGTAACCGGTCTGCTCCAACGATTCGGCCAGCTCCGGCCCGCCGCTCGCCGCGATCCGACCGCCGAGCAGCACGTGCACCCGGTCGGGGCGCAGCTCGGTGAGCAGCCGGGCGTAGTGCGTGATGGCGAGCACGCCGAGATTGTCCTCGGCGGTCATCGCCTCGATGCGACGGGACACGTCGCGCAGCGCATCGACGTCGAGCCCGCTGTCGATCTCGTCGATGATCGCGAACTTCGGCACGAGGACCGCGAGCTGGAGCGTCTCGGCGCGCTTCTGCTCCCCGCCCGAGAACTCGACGTTCACGCCACGGTCCAGGAACTGGGTCGCGACCCCGAGCCGGCGGGCCTCGACGTCGATCCGCGAGTCGAGCCCGTCGACGTCACCCCCGCGGCCGCGGATCGCGGCCGCGAGCAGATCGCCGACCCGCACGCCGGGCACCTCGACCGGGTACTGCAACGCGAGGAAGAGGCCGGCGGCGGCGCGTTCGTGGGTGGGAAGACCGAGGAGCTCGACGCCATCGAGGGTCACGGACCCCTCGGTGACCTCGTAGTCGCCACGACCCATGAGCACGTGCGACAGGGTCGACTTGCCCGACCCGTTCGGGCCCATGACGGCGTGGACCTCACCGGAGCGGAGCTCGAGATCGACACCGCGGAGGATGGCCCGGCCGCCGACCGCGGCGTGGAGGTTCCTGATCTGCAGAATGCTCACGGGATCGTCACGATCACGTCGTCTCCGTCGGTCCGCACCGCGTACACGGCAACCGGCTGCGTGGCGGGGAGGCTCTTCGGTTCGCCGGTGCGCAGGGAGAACGTCGAGCCGTGCTTCGGGCACTCGATCTCGCACTCGTCGGGCCACACGTCTCCCTCCGCCAACGAGTAGTCGGCGTGGGAGCAGCGGTCGTCGACCGCGCGCCAGCCGCAGTCGCCGTCGAGGTGAACGACGCACAGGCGCAGCCCGTCGACATCGAACCGGCGGGCCGCCCCCAGGGCGACGTCTCCCACCGAGCACACGCGCACGTCAGGCACTGGCTCGCGCCACCGCGTCACGATGCTCGATCTTCTCGATCACGCTGCGACGGAGCGGCGCGGCCAGCGAGCGAACGGGCAGACGGTCGAACACGTCGTCGAAGAAGCCCAACACCACGAGACGCTCCGCCTCGTCGGGCGGCACCCCTCGCGTAGCGAGGTAGTAGAGCTGGTCCTCGTCGATCGGGCCCACCGTGCTCGCGTGGGAGCACCGCACGTCGTCGGCCTCGATCTCGAGGAACGGGTTGGACTTCGCCTCCGCACCCTCGGTCAGCACGAGGTTGCGGTTCGTCTGGAACGCCTGGGTGCGTTGGGCGTCGGGCCGGATCCGAATCAAGCCCGAGTACACCGACTGCGCGGTGTCCTCCACCGCGCCCTTGAACAGGAGCTCGCTGCGCGTGTTGGGCGCCACGTGATCCTGCAGCGTGCGGAAGTCCAACATCTGACTCCCGTCGCCGAAGTAGACCGCCGTGAGGTCACTGTCCCCTCCGGAGCCGTCGAGGCGGGACTCGCTGCGCAGGCGCGCGTACTCACCGCCGAGCGCAACTGCCGACGAGCGGAGCACGGCATCGCGACCGAGATGCGCGCGCTGGAGCGCGACCTGCCACGTGTGGGGCCCGTGCTCCTGCACCGAGAGATACCGCACGGTCGCGTTGTCGGCCACGAGCAGCTCGACGACCGAGTCGACGAAGTGACGCGCGGGAGGCTCTCCGGGCGAACCCCGGCCGACACCGTCGGCCGAGCCGAAGCGGTCGAACACGGTGACTTCGGAGCTCTCGCCGGCGACCACGAGCGTGTGGGGGAACGTGGCCACTCCCCCGCCTTCCGACCAGTGCAGCACCACGATCGGCCGCTCGACGACGACGCCCATCGGCACCACGATCACGGCACCTCCCGCGAGGAACGCGTCGTGGAGCACGGTGAACGCGTCAGTCGATGCGGACGAGCAGGTGCCGAGCGCCTCCTCGACCTGCCCACGCTCGCACGTGGCGAGGTCGCACACCTGGACCCCGGCCGCGACGAGCTCGGGATCGAGCGCGTGGTGCACGACCCGCCCATTGCGCACGACGATCAGCCCCGACCGCTCGTCGACCTGGGCGGCGATCGGACCGCCACCGGGTGCCGGCTCCACTCCCGGCTCGCCGAGGCCCCCGGGCTCCACGGGCCGGAACCGGTCCAGGTCGAGATCACCGACCCGGCTGTAGCGCCAGATCTCCTCGTCGGTCGTCGGCCAGGTCAGGTCGGCGAGCTGCTCGGCCGCGGCGACCCGCCGCTCGGTGAGCCACTCCGGCCCGCCCTGGGCTCGCGCCGCGTCGACGGTGAATGCCTGCATGCGGGTTGCCGTCGCGATCGGATCTAGCCGACCGCGCCCTCCATGTTGAGCTCGATGAGGCGCGACAGCTCGACCGCGTACTCCATCGGCAACGTCTTCGTGATGGGCTCGATGAACCCGTTCACGATCATCGCCGTCGCCTGCTGTTCGGTCAGCCCACGTGCCATCAGGTAGAAGAGCTGGTCGTCGCCCACCTTCGAGACCGTCGCCTCGTGGCCGATGCGGGCGTCCTTCTCGTCGATCTCCATGTAGGGATACGTGTCGGAGCGGCTGTCCTCGTCGAGGATCAGCGCGTCACACCGCACGTGGCTCTTGACCCCATGGGCGCCTTCCTCCACCTTGACGAGCCCGCGGTACGTGGTGCGGCCCCCGTCCTTGGAGATCGACTTGGAGTCGATGATCGAGGTGGTCTCGGGAGCGACGTGGGTCATCTTGGCGCCCGCGTCCTGGTGCTGGCCGGCCCCCGCGTACGCCACCGACAGCACTTCGCCGTGGGCCTTGGGGCCGGTCATGACGACCGCGGGATACTTCATCGTGAGCTTCGAGCCCAGGTTTCCGTCGATCCACTCGACGGTGGCTTCCGTCTCCGCGCGCGCCCGCTTGGTGACGAGGTTGTAGACGTTGGGCGACCAGTTCTGAATCGTCGAGTAGCGGATGCGAGCGCCCGGCTTGGCGATCAGCTCGACGACGGCGGAGTGGAGCGAGTCGGTGGAGTACACCGGTGCCGAGCACCCTTCGATGTAGTGCACCGACGCGCCCTCGTCCGCGATGATCAGCGTCCGTTCGAACTGCCCGGCGTTCTCGGCGTTGATGCGGAAGTACGCCTGGAGCGGCATCTCGACGTGCACGCCCGGCGGCACGTAGATGAACGACCCACCCGACCAGACACTCGAGTTCAGAGCGGCGAACTTGTTGTCGCCGGGCGGGATCACCGTGCCGAAGTACTGCTGCACGATCTCGGGGTACTCCCGGACCGCAGTGTCCATGTCGGTGAAGAGGATGCCCTGCTTCTCCAGCTCTTCACGGTTCTTGTGGTAGACGACTTCGGATTCGAATTGTGCGGTGACGCCCGCGAGGTACTTGCGCTCCGCCTCGGGGATCCCGAGCTTCTCGTAGGTGCGCTGCATGTCCTCGGGGAGCATGTCCCACTCGGACACCTGCCCCTCGGTGGGCTTGATGTAGTAGTAGATGTCGTCGAAGTCGATGTCGGGCATGTTCTTCGCGAACCAGGCCAGCATCGGCTTGCGCTCGAAGCGCTTGAGCGCGCCGAGCCGGAACTTCGTCATCCACTCGGGCTCTTCCTTGCGCCCGGAGATGGCCCGCACGATGTCCTCGTTGATGCCCTTCTCGGCCTTGAACACGTACGCCTCGGGGTCACTCCATCCGAGCTTGTACTTGCCGAGATCGAGGCCCGAGAGGGTCGATTCCGAAGCTGTCATCAGGGCTCCCAGCGGGGCTGTGGAAGGTGCGGCGGGGGGATTTCCACTACAGCCATAGTAACAATCCCCAGGGCACCGACCAACCCGTACCTCGCCCGTAACCTAGGGCCCGCCGAGCTGTTGCGCCTGCTGGATCAGGGCCTTCGCCTCCGTGACGAGCCGCTGGTACTGGCCGAGGTCGCCGGTGCTGCGCAGCACCTGGTCGGCCTGGTCGAGCTTCACCGTCGCCTGGGCGAGGAGGTCCTCGACCGTCGAACCGCCGGTCGCGGGCGGAACGACGGTCGTGGAGGAGGGCGGCGCCGTCGTGGTGGTCGTCGACGAGCCGGGCTCGCTCGTGGTCGGCGGGTTCGTCGGCGTCGCCGCGGTCTGCGTGAGCGCGGTGCAGTCGTTCTCCTCCGGCACCCGGTCGAACAGCTGGTCGAGCCCGTCGCTGACCGTCCGCGCGCACACCGCGCCCTTGCCTTGCGAGTAGACCGCGACGAACTGGAACTGCGGGAAGCCTCCCTCGCCCGTGCCCTGGACGTAGAAAGGTCGCACGTAGATGATCGAGTTGCCGACCGGGATGAGCTGCATGCTGCCGCGGATGACCCGCGAGTTCTCCTTGTTGAGGAGCGTCACGGCCGACGAGATCTGGCTCGTCCGGTTGATCTCGTTGTTGACCTGGACCGGGCCGAGGACCGAGCTTCCCTCGGGCATGTCGAAGACCTGGAGCTCCCCGTACTGGCCCGGGTCGGACTTCGCGGTGAGGAACGACGCGAGCCGGTTGATGCTGTTGCCGGCCGACACCGGGACGAACGGCTCGACCGCGATGAAGCTGGCGTCGTCGTCGCCCGGCAGCTTCAGGTAGAGGTAGTAGGGGTCGATGCGCCGACCCGTCGACGCGGCTGCCTGGGGTTGGTTGGTCGGCGCCTGCGGGATCGTGCCCGACACGCCCGTGAGCTCGTTGCTGCCGATGAATCCCGAGCCGGGATCAGGCGAGATCAGCCACTTGGCGTTGGCGTCGTAGAAGCGCCGCGCTTCGGTGACGTGGTACGTCCCGAGGACGTTGGCCTGCGCGCGGAAGAGGTCCTCCGGGTAGCGCAAGTGCGCCCGCAGCTGGTCGGGCATCTGGGAGGCGTCGGTGAACAGGTTCGGGAACGCCTTGCGCCACGACTTGATCAACGGGTCGCTCGGGTCGAACACGTAGAACGTGACGGTGCCGTCGTACGCGTCCACCGTGGCCTTCACCGAGTTGCGCACGTAGTTGAAGTCAGCCGCGAGCCCGCCCTCGCCGCTCGTCGTCTGCGAGTAGGGGTACGAGTCCGTCGCCGTGTAGGCGTCGAGCACCCACAGGGTGCGATCGGGGAGCACCACCGGATACGGATCGGCGTCGAACTCGAGGAACGGGGCGAGCTTGGTGACACGCTGCCGGATGTCGCGGGCCATGAGGACCCGGGTCTTGGAGTTCACCTGGCCCGAGATCAGCAGGTTGGGGTCGCCGAAACGCAACGCGAAGGCCGCCCGCTTGATCGGGTTCGAGAGCACGACCCCGTCGTCGCCCTGGTAGCGGGTGAACACGTCTCGCCGGCCGGCCGCCTGGTAATTGAACTCGCGCGCCTGCGCGTCGACCAGCACGTAGTCGTCGAGGTTCTCGCCGTAGTAGAGCTCGGACGGTGAGCCCTGCTGGAGATCGATCCCGTTCGAGACGGTGGGCACCTTGCTCAGGTAGAAGTCGGGGCCCCCATCCGACTGCGCCTCGTTGCTGGGCGACGCGACCAGGCCGTACCCGTGCGTGTAGACGGCGTGGCGGTTCACGAACGACTGGCTCGGGAGATCCGCGCTGTTGAGCTCGCGCGCGGCGATCAGCACCTGACGGGTCTCGCCGTCGACGAGGTACCGGTCGACGTCGACGTCGCCGATCCGGTAGTAGGTCTGGATCTGCTCCTGCGCGGCGTAGGTGGCCTGGATCACTTCGGGGTCCCAGAGGCGAGCGTTGTCGATCGTGCCCTTGTTGCTGTCGATGACCTGGTTCGCGTCTGCGACGTCGCTGAACTGCGTGAAGTCGAAGTTGTCGCGCTCCACCCGGTCGAGCCCGAACGCCGCCCTGGTGGCGTTGATGTTGCGCTTGATGTAGGGCGCTTCCTTCGCGAACTCGTTCGGCTTCACCCGCAGCTGCTGCACCACGGCCGGGTAGATGGTGGCGACCACGAGCGAGAGGAACGCCCAGAGTCCGACGGCGATGATCGGCAGCACCCATCCCCGACGGTGGATGTTCCAGAGGAAGAGCACCGCCGCGCACACCGAGACGATCATCAGCAACTCGAGCGCCGGCAGCTTCGCGTTGATGTCGGTGTACCCCGCACCGTTGACGACGCCGCGGCTCGAGAAGTCGAGCCCGTAGCGCGCCAGGTAGTACTGCACGGTCTTGACGAGGGCCATGATCGCCAGGATCACCGAGAGGTGCGCCTTCACCTGGGGCGTGACCCGCTGGAACGGCGTCTGGAACCGGATACCGCCGTTCAGGTAGTGCGCGATGGCGGTGACGATCAACACGACGATGAGTCCCGCGAAGAGCCACTCGAAGATGAACTCGAGGAAGGGCAGCCGGAAGATGTAGAACCCGACGTCCTTGTGGAACTGCGGGTCGTTGATCCCGAAGTCCACCCGGTGGGTGAACAGGATCCACTGCTCCCACTTCGACGACACACCCACGCCGGCGATCAGGGCGAAGAACATGGCGACGCCGACCCGGATGCGTCCCGTGAAGCGCGACGTGGCTTGCTGGTAGCGCGCGATCAGCTCGTCCTCGGGTCCCATCGACCTGTACTTGGGCGCGATCCGGTCGGCGATCACGAGGTTGAGCAGCATGATCACAAAGAACACGACCGTGAAGACGAGCGCGGGCGCGACCTTCGCGGCGAGGAGATCGCTCCACGTGCTCCCCTGACCGATCGAGTCGAACCAGAGGAAGTCGGTGTAGAAGCCTGCGAGCCCCCGGAGGCTCAACAGGAAGATGACGAGGACGATGACCGCGCCGATGAGCCAGCCCCGCAGGTGGAACCGGCGACGAGGTTCGGTTGTCGGGACGCGCATCGAGCGGCAGCCTAGAGGCCGGATTCACGCCGGCACGGTCGTGCACGGCCGGGCGTGACCGCCCGCCGGTTACGAATCGACGTCCGCGACGAGCAAGCAGCGACAGCCGGGATGTGCCGGCGGGTGGGGCTGGCCGGTCGGGAAGTCGGCGCCCCGCGTCGTGGGCTCGAGCGAGTTGTCGTCGCAGTCCGGGCACTTGCCGACGACCGCCGAAATCCAGCGCAGGCGCGTGCCGTCCGGCACGGCCTCGTACACGCCGCGGGCGTGTGCCGCGGTGAGCGCGTCGGCCACGACCGCTTCGAGCTCCTCGCCCCGCCACTCGCGGTACCGCGCGCCCAGCCGTTGGGCGATCGCCAACTCGGTGTCGGCGGGGGTGGGCTCGTCGATGTCGGCGAGGGAGGCGGCGACCCGCTCCCGCAACGGCGTGACGGCCGCACGGGCCAGATCCGCGGCCAGGGCACGCGGGGGTGCGGTGTCGGCACCCTTCGATCCGGCCACCCCCGCGGTGGAGGCCGCGCCGAGCCCGTAGGCGCGCTCGACGCCCGGCTGGAGCACCTGCGCCCAGCGGGTGACCTGGTCGTCGACCCCGGGAAGCACCTTTCCCGTGTCGATCTTGCCGCGCTGGCGGCGCAGGCCGTCGAGCATGTCGTTCTGTTCGTCCTGGACCGCCCGCTTCGCCTTCCGCATCAGCTCGTCGCCGATCTCGTCGAGCGCCCGGTCCCGTGCCTGGACCGCCGCCCGGTCGGGGTCGAGCGGCGCCTCGCCTTCGTCGCCGTCCGCCGCCTCTACGCCCTCGGCATCCGAGCCGCCTTCGTCCACGGGGGTCTCCGTCGCCTTCGGGGCGGCGGAGGCGACGGCATCGGCCGCGGGTGCGGCGTCCGCGGCTGCGGGCTCCCGCTCGCTGCGGAGCTTCTCGAACAGCGCGTCCACGTCGGGGCTCTCTGCCTCGGCTTCGTCCGGCTGGTCCCCGGGCGCGGCGCCGGTCGGCTCGGCGTCGCGATCCGCGAGCGCGTCGGTGTCCGCCCCCCCGTCCTGCGCAGAATCCGAGTCGCCCTCGGAGCGCACCTCGGGCGGAGTGGGCGGCGCGGGAGGCTTCGCGGTCGGAACGTGCTCCTCGGAGATCACGCGCGTCGCTTGGCTGAGCACGCCTTCGACCGCCTGGTACATCTCGACCAGTCGCCCACGACTGCCGCGCAGCTCGCCGACCTGGCGCTCGAGCTCGGTGCGACGTTCACTCAACTCCTGCAAAATCCGGTCGCGCACCGTGCGCGCCTCGCCCACGATCTCCGACGCGCGGGCGCGCGCCACGTCCTCGGCCTCGCGTGTCTTGATGTCGAGCACCTGCTGCGCGCTCGTGCGCAGCTCGCGTGCAGATTCCTGCGCCTCCCGTACGACCCGACGCGCGTGGTCCTCCGCCTTGCCCCGGAGCTCGAGCGCCGACTCGCGAGCCTGCCCCAGCACCCGGGCGGTCTCCTCCCCGAGCGCGGCGATGAGGTCCTGGTCGGAGGGCGGGGGAACCGGCCGCCGCGCTTCGTCCTCGAGCTCACGGACTCGGTGGGCGAGGTCGCGCTCGCGCGCCTGGAGACCCGCGAACTCATCGGCGAGGAGCCGGAGGAAGGCGCGCACCTCCGTCTCGGCGTATCCGCGCTTGCTGGGCGAGAAGTTGCGCTCGGCGATCGCGTCGGCGGAGAGTCGCGAATCGCGCGGGGGAACGAGAGGCGTGGCGTCGGTCATGCGTCCAATGATCGCGCCGACGTCGAGGACGGTGGGGGCACCGGGGTTCCACCCGCCGCGGCCAAGGCGTCGAGGGCCTCGTCGAGCGTGCGAACGCCCACGACGCGCAGCCCGTCCGCCTTCTTCCGTGCGGCAGCAAGCTCCTCGTGCGGCACGAGCATGAGTCGCGCGCCGTTCCGGCGCGCCGTGATCGTCTTCTGCGCCACACCGCCCACCGGGAGGACGTTGCCCTCCGAGTCGATCGCGCCGGTGACCGCCACCCGCGCCCCGCCCGTGACGCTACCCGGCGTCAGCTCGTCGACGATCGCCAGCGCGAACGCGAGGCCCGCGGAGGGGCCTCCGACCTGCTGGGTGTCGATCGTCACGTCGATGGGGAACGTGTAGGTAGGAAACGCCTGGGCGCGAACACCGAGGCAGGTTGTCCCGGCGTTCGGCGCGGCCGAGCCGCGGAGGGCTCGGCATTCCGTTCCGTCGGCCGACACCACGCCGGCACGGACCGACTCCGTCGAGTTCGCGCCTTCGCGCTCGATCGTGACCTTGATCGCGTCGCCTGGGCGACGTTCGCGCACGAGGTTCACCACGTCGGCGGGGGTGCTCACCGCCGTTCCGTCGACCGCGTCGATGTGGTCGCCCACCGCGAGCGTTCCGTGGGCGGGCGCTCCCGGACACGCCTCGGTGACCACCACCGGCGCCGGTTGGGTCTGCACGGTGTATCCGAGCCGAGTGAGCGCGACGCGCTTCGCGGCGTCCTGCGACTCGTTCATGAGCAGCGTGTTCACCGTCGTGTTCTCGACGGGAGTCAGACACCCGAGGACGTCCGCACGATCCTCGAGATCGACATCGGGGTCGAGCGCCGCGACGAGCACCCGCCACACGTTCGGGTCCTGGTTCGTGACGCGCACGGTCAGGAAGAGCAGCTCGCCGTCGTGCGGATACGTCTGGGCTCCCGACACACTGATCACGTTCGCGTCGAGCGGCGTGGCGGATCCGGGCGACACGATCACGTAGGGCAGGCGGACCAGGAAACCGGCGACGATCGCGACCACCACGACGACGCCGAGCACCGACAGCGCGGCGGCCGCGACCCGCCGGCGCCGGCTCGGGCGGACCGCCGGAAGCTCGGGCGGCGCAGAACCTTCGGGCCGATCCGAGACCGTGGGCAGTGGCTCGGGTGGTGTCGTGGGGGTCTCGGTCATCGGGTTCCCGGGCTCGGCGGATACCGTGGCGTTCCCGGCCCGGAGCGCGGAGGATCCGACGTGCAGTCCGACGTGCAGCCCGAGATGCAAGGAACGCGCAGCCCGCAGCCTCCCACGCGGGGGCACCCGGCTCGGGCGCGCGGCACCGGCTGGCGTCTGGCGACACGCACGTGGGCGACCATCCGCCTCGGCGTGCTCGTCGTGCTCACCGGGACCCTCGTCGCCGCGGTGATCGCCACCGTGTTCGGCGCGATCGTGATAGCCATCAACGGCCACCTTCCGTGACGAAGGCGGTGTCTCGCGCCGCCGCCCTCGCAACGCTCGGACACCGGGGCTCGTTGACCACGCGCGAGCGCGACCGCCTCGTTGCCGCGCTCGGCGACGACCCCGATCCACGCGTACGTGCCGCCGCGCTCGGAGCGCTGGTGCGCGCGGTGCCCGATGCGGCGGCAACTGCCGTCGCGCTCGTCGAGGCGACGCGCGACCGCGACCCCGCGGTGCGCCGCCGCGCCGCCGAATTGGCTCCCACCGTCGCGACGACGAGGGCCGGCGCCGCCGTGCTCCCGGCGCTGGTCGCGCTGCTCGACGACGGCACCGTGACCGTGGTGGAGAGCGCGGCGTGGGCGCTCGGCGAGCTCGGAGACGCCGCGACGCGCGCGGGTGCCACATCCGCCCTGGTGGAGGTTGCCCGCGGGCACCGCGACCCGCTTGGTCGGGAGGCCGCGGTCGCCGCGCTCGGCGCCCTCGCCGACCCGGCGGGCCTGCCCGCGATCCTCGCGGCGTGCACCGACAAGCCGGCCGTGCGCCGGCGGGCCGTGCTCGCGTTGGCGCCGTTCGACGGCCCCGACGTCGACGCGGCCATCGACGCCCGGCTCGACGATCGCGACTGGCAGGTCCGCCAAGCCGCAGAAGACCTCAGGCGGGAGCCACCTACATGAACATGTCTTTGAGGCGGTCGAACGACTCGAGGCACCGACCGGCGCCGAGCACGACCGTCTCGAGCGGCAGGTCGACGAGCTTGCAGCGGACCGCCGTCTCCTGCTCGATCCGTAGGTCGAACCCGCGAAGCATCGCGCCGCCGCCGACGAGGTGGATCCCCTCGGCGAGCAGGTCCTGGGAGAGCTCCGGCGGCGTGCGCGCCAACGCTTGCTTCACCGCTCCGAGGATCGCCTGTATCGGCTCGTCGATCGCCTCGCGGATCTCCTCGGGCGTCAGCACGACGGTCTTGGGCATGCCGCTCATGAGGTCGCGGCCACGGACCTCGGCCTTGAACTCGTCGTCGGTCGGGAACACGGAGCCGATCGCGAGCTTGACCTCTTCGGCCGTCCGTTCGCCGATCGCCAGCCCGTACTCCCGGCGGACGTAGCTCTGGATGGCGGCATCGATGTCGAACGACCCGACGCGCACCGCCTCGAGCGCGACCACTCCACCCAACGAGATCACCGCCACCTCGCTGGTGCCACCACCGATGTCGACGATCATGTTGCCGAGCGGCTCGTGGATCGGCAGGGACGCGCCGATCGCCGCCGCCATCGGCTGCTCGATGAGGAAGGTCTGGGCGGCGCCGGCCCGACGGGCGGCTTCGAGCACGGCGCGCTGCTCGACGTGCGTGATGGCCGACGGCACGCAGATGAGGACCCGAGCTCGCTGCAGCCGTGAGATGCCCGCCCGCTGGAACAGCATCCGGATGAGCCGCTGGGTGATCTCGAAGTCGGTGATGGCACCCCCGCGCAGTGGCCGGACCGCGACGATGTAGCCCGGCGTGCGGCCGATCATCTGCCACGCGTCCTGGCCGAGCGAGAGCACCTCGTGGGTGCGCGTGTTCAGGGCGATGACCGTGGGCTCATTGAGGATGATCCCCTGGCCGCGCGCGTACACGAGGGTGTTGGCAGTGCCCAGATCGATCGCGAGGTCTCGGGACAGGGTGGCTCCTAGCCGGCTCGGCCACCGGCTTGCGCGGCGGGCTGCTCGACGGGACGGAGCGGGCGAGCGGCCGGCGACCAGTCCGATGCCCCGCTCCAGTGCTCGTACTTCCAGATCGGGACCGTCTCCTTGAGCGTGTCGATGCACGACCGGGCGGCATCGAACGCGTCCGCCCGGTGGGGAGACGACACGACCACGGCCACGGAAACCTCGGAGAGCGAGAGTTCGCCCACCCGGTGCAGCAGCGCGATCCGCTCCACGGCGGGCCAGCGGCGGCGGGCGGACGCGGCGACCTCGCGGAGCCGCTCGAGCGCAACGGTCTCGTAGGCCTCGTACGTGATCCCGCGCACACCGTCACGGCCATCGGCATGATCGCGAACGACGCCGACGAAGGTGACCGCCGCCCCGCAGCTCGGCGTGACCGCCCAGGTGCTCGCCTCCTCGACGGGAAGCGGCTCGCGGGTGACGGCGACCCAGTCGCCGGCGTCGGGTGGCACCACGGCGTCATCGTAGTGAACCCGCTGGTCAGACGCCTGAGGGGAAGGGTTCTCCATCGCGACCAGTGGAGTGGTTGGTCGCGCATGCGGCGACGAGGTGAGCGAAGCGAGCCGAGTTGCTCGCCAGCGAGGGAGCGCCCGCGGCCGGGGTATCCCCGGCCGCAGCGACCGAGCGAGAAGTCAGGCCGTCGGTACACTCCGGCCGTGGCGGACGAGCTCGGCGACGACGCGTCCGAGCCGGAGGAGGAGCTCGGTGAGGGGGCCGCCCGCGCGGTCCCGAACCCGCTCGACCGCCCGTGGACGCATCCGAGCGAGCTGTCGTCGTTCGTCCCGACGCCGCTGCCGCCGCGCGAGACCCGGCCCCGCGACTGGGTGGTCGGGCTCGGTTCCGCGATCGCCGGCGCGGCAGTCGCAGTCCTCATCCTGGTGGCCTTCGGCGCGCTCGGGTCCCGAGAACGGGCCGTCGTGCCACCGCCGGTGGTGTCTATCCCCGACACGCCCATCGACTACCTCGCGGCCAACCGGGCGGCCGCGGTCATCCGGCCGAGCATCGTGCGGGTCCAAGGGTCGGGGCCGGCCATCGGCTCGGGGGTCGCGCTCCAGAGCAGCCGCATCCTCACCTACGCGCCGCTCGTCGTCGGCGGCGCCCAGCAGGTCACCGTGACCGGCACCGACGGGAAGGCGATCCCCGCCCGGGTGGTGGGCTCCGACCCCGAGACCAATCTGGCGCTGCTCTCAGTACCCGACGGCAGCTTCCCGGCCGCGACGGTCGACCCCAACGAGGATTCCCGCCCCGGCGACCCGGTCGTCGGCGTCGCCGACGGGGACCCCTGGTGGGTCGACATCGACGTCGTCAACGACCGCAACGCGCTCGCACCCGGCTTTCCCTGGATCGCGGGTCTGCTCCGCACGGACGTGGCGATCGAACCGACGAGCCTCGGGGGGGCGCTCGTCGACCCCGACGGCCTGCTCCTCGGCGTCCTGGTCACCGCTCCGGGCCTCCCCGCGGCCACGTACGCAGTGCCGATCGACGTCGCTCGTGGGGTTGCCGAGCAGCTCGACACGTCCGGGACGGTCTCCCACGGCTGGCTGGGCATCGTGTACGGAGCCGGCGCGGAAGGCGCCGAACGCGGCCCGACCGTGGGCGCGGTGATGCCCGGAGGCCCGGCGGCCAAGGCCGGCCTGCTGCCGGGCGACGTCGTGCAACGCGTCGAGGGCACGCGGGTGTACGACCAACAGGACCTCGCGGCCGAGACCCGGCGTCGAAACCCGGGCGACGCGGTCGAGGTCACCTACTGGCGCCAGGGCTCGCTCCATCCGCCGGTCGAGGTGGTGCTGGGAAGCAGCGATCCCAAGGCCAACGCGCTGATCAGCATGTTCAACCAGGGCGGGATGCCCGGGTGAGCCCGACGAACGCGCCGATGATTTGCCCGCTGCGGCGGGCCCCGCGACCATGAGTCCCATGACCTCACCGGACGCCGAGCATCTCGACGAGACCGACCGGGCGTTGCTCAACGCCGTCCAGTGGGACTTCCCCCTCTCCGCGCGCCCGTTCGCCGCGCTGGGCGAACGCCTGGGGATCACCGAGCAAGAGGTGCGGAACCGCATCGGCCGCGTCAAGGAGCTGGGCGTGCTGCGGCAGCTCTCCGCGATCTTCGACACGCGCGCGCTCGGCTACGGCTCGGCGCTCGTAGCCGCGAAGATCGACCCCGACCGGGTCGACGAGGCAGCCGCCGTGATCAGCGCCCACCCCGGCGTGAGCCACAACTACAAGCGCAACCACGCCTACAACCTCTGGTACACGATCGCGGTGCCGCCCGGTGACTCACTCGACGAGCACCTCGACGTGCTCCACCGCGAGTCGGGAGCGATCGTCACCCGCAAGCTGCCGACCCTGCGCTTGTACAAGATCGGAGTGAAGCTCGACATGACCGGCAGCACGGCCGCCGACGCCAAGGCGGAAGTGCTCGACCACGAACGACCCGAGCGCCGCGAGCACATGGAGGCGCCCGACCTCTCCGACCTGGAGATCGAGACGATCCGCGTCGTGCAGGAAGACCTCCCCCTCGTGGAACGGCCGTTCGCCGTCTACGGGGAACGGCTCGGCGTCGACGAGGAGACCGTGCTCGCCACCCTGCGGTCGTTCCAGGAACGCAAGCTCATGCGGCGCTTCGCGGCGGTGATGAACCATCGGTCGGCGGGCTTCAAGGCGAACGCCATGGGCGTGTGGGCAGTGCCCGAGGACCGACTCGACGAGCTCGGCCCGCAGATGGCCTCCTTCGCTCTGGTCAGCCACTGCTACCGACGTCCCACCTACGACGACTGGCCGTACTCGATCTTCACGATGGTGCACGGCAAGAACGCAAAGGACTGCGAGGCGACCATCGCTGCGCTCCACCAGGAGACGGGCATCGACGAGTACGCGCTCCTCTGGTCGGTGAAGGAGTACAAGAAGACCCGAGTGCGCTACTACACCGACGACTGGGACGAGTGGCGCGCGACACATCTCGCGCCGGCCGCCTGAGCACTCCGACCGGCTCCGGAGTGGGCATCGACATCGAGCAGGCACGGGCGGACACGCCCGGCTGCGCCCACGTCGCGCACTTCAACAACGCCGGTGCGTCGCTGCCGCCGCGAGTCGTGCTCGACACCGTGGTCGAGCATCTCGAGCTCGAATCCCGAATCGGGGGCTACGCCGCCGCGGACGTCGTCGCGCCGCGCGCCGCGGCGGTGTACGAGTCCGTCGCGCGCCTGCTCGGGTGCTCCACCGGCGAGATCGCACTCGTCGAGAACGCGACCCGCCGCGTGGGACATGGCCTGCTACACGCTCGCGGCCGGCTGGCGCCCCGGCGACCGCGTGCTCACGTCGCGCTCCGAGTACGCGAGCAACGTGATCGGCCTCCTCCAGCTCGCGCAGCGGACGGGCGCCTCCGTGGAGGTAGTGCCGGACGACGAGAGTGGTCAGCTCTCGGTGGATGCACTGCGCGAGATGGTCGACGACCGCGTGCGGCTCGTGACGATGTCGTGGATCCCGACCCAGGGCGGGCTCGTCAACCCGGCGGCGGCGGTCGGCGCGGTGACGCGAGAAGCTGGCGTCCCCTACCTGCTCGACGCCTGCCAGGCCGTCGGCCACCTGCCGGTCGACGTGGGCACGCTCGGGTGCGATTTCCTGTCAGCGACCGGCCGCAAGTACCTCCGTGCCCCGCGGGGCACCGGTCTCCTCTACGTCCGGGCCGACCTCATCGAGACGCTCGAACCGCCCTTCCTCGACGTGCACGCGGCGCGCTGGACCGCGCCCGACGTCATCGAGGTCCGTCCGGACGCACGTCGCTTCGAGAGTTGGGAGCACAGCGTCGCCAACCGCCTCGGCCTCGGCGCGGCGGTGGACTATGCACTCGAACTCGGCGCCGACGCGATCCGCGACTGCGTGCTCGCGCTGGGGGACGCCTTGCGCGAGCGCCTTGCAGGGGTGCCGGGTGTCACGTTGCATGACCTGGGCGTCGGACGCTGCGGCATCGTCACGTTCACCCTGAATGGCGTCGATCCAGACACGCTCGCGGCCCGCCTGCGCGAGGAGCGCATCAACATCTCCGTGTCGACGATCGACTTCGCGCGCTTCGACTTCGAAGCCCGTGGCCTACAGGCCGTGAACCGCGCGTCCGTCCACTACTACAACACCGAGGACGAGCTCGACCGGCTCGTGGCCGAGGTCGATCGAACGGCGCGGTGAATCACTCGCCTCCGCTGCGCTTCCGCCGGCGGCGGACGACCAGCGCGGCTCCGGCAACGGCGGTGCCCGCGGCCGCACCCACTGCGGCGCGGGAGGCGACCCGCCGGCGGGGCGGCAGCGCGGCGACACCTTCCCGGATCGCGTCCTCGTTCGAGTACTGCGCTTTCCAGCCGAGCTCGCGCAGCCGGTCGTTGGCGATCACCCACGGGTGGACCAGGTAGGGCACGATCCCCGAGGGGATGTCGCCGACGCCCGTGACCCAGGCTCGACGCAACAACCGCTCGAGCGCCTCCTCGGGGAGCGCGGGCACATTCGTCGATGGCAGCAGCGCCTCGGCCTCGTCACGAGCGAGCCACCCGTCGGCCGCGACGTTGAACACGCCGGGAACGTCGGTGCTCGCGACGAGCGACAACGCGGACACGACGTCGTCCACGTGCACGACTTGCATGGGAGCCTCGGCGCCCCGCACGCGCAGCCGCGGCCGGCCGAGGAACACGCGGCCCGGGAGCCGCTCCGCTCCGGGGCCGACGATCGCGGCGGCCCGCAACGTCGTCGTGATGACGTGCGGGTGCTCGTCGCGCCATTCGGCGAGGAGCCGCTCCACCTCGGCGCCCTGGACCGCGGGAGAGAACTTCGGGTTCGGACGCAGCGGCGCGTCCTCGGTGAGCGGAAGCGGGTTGCTCGCCCACGCGCCGTACACCGTCGCGCTCGAGATTCGTACCACGCGGCGGGCGGCGACGGTCGCGGCGGCGTCGAGCACCTGGCGCGTCCCGCCGACGTTCACCCGCGCCATCAGCTTCTCGTCGACGATGGGATCGACGACGCCCGCGAGATGCACGATCACGTCGACTCCCGCGAGGAGGGGCACGAGCTTCGAACCCGCGATGTCGACGTGGTGGAACTCCACCGTCTGCGGGCGGCCCTCGGGCTCGCGCACGTCGAGGCCGACCACCCTCGTGACGGCCGGGTCCGCCGCAAGCTTCGCAAGCAGGCGGCGGCCGATCAGGCCGGACGCCCCGGTGACTGCGATCGCGGGCATGTCCATACACTGACCGCGTGGGCGACGATCCTCAATTCGGAGCGGTCCCCGACCCGGACGACGGCGAGCACGGCGACCTCGAGCGGACGCCGCAACCACCGCCGGGTGTCGGGCTGCCCGACTTCTCGAACCTCGACTTCTCGCAGGTCGATCTCGGCGCCATGATGCGGATGCTCCAGTCCCCCGGCCCGGTGAACTGGGAGGTCGCGCGCCAGACCGCGGAGTG
The DNA here is from genome assembly GCA_963775795.1 of uncultured Actinomycetes bacterium. Classification (GTDB taxonomy): domain Bacteria; phylum Actinomycetota; class Acidimicrobiia; order IMCC26256; family DASPTH01; genus CAVZKC01. The sequence goes on from CAVZKC010000004.1 coordinate 636,755, forward strand.
GACGGCGCTCGAGGGCAAGCCCGACCCCACCGTCTCACAGCACGACCACGACCAGTTCGAGGATCTCGCGCGGGCCGCGCAGACGCTCGTCGTCGCCGAGACCGGGCTCACCGCCACCTTTGCTACGTCGCTGCGCACCGTTGGACCGCAGGGCTGGGTCGAGCTCCACCTCGTCGTGCTCCGCCCCGTGCTGGAAGCCATGGCGACGACTCTCGGCGACGCGATGCAGCGCGATCTCGAAGGTGCAGAAGACGACGACGAGCTCCCCAACACCCCGCCGATGCCCGGATTCCCCGCGGGGATTCCGCTCGGCGGCGGCATGCTCCAGATGCTCGCTCCCATGCTGCTCGGCGTGCAGGCCGGGTCGATGATCGGCTTCCTCGCGCAGCACACGCTCGGCCGCTACGACCTCCCACTGCCCACCGGCGAGGCCGCCACCGGCGACGAGCCCAGCCTCTGTTTCGTCGTGCCCAACATCGACGCGTTCGAGAGCGAATGGGGCCTCACTCGCGACGACGTGCGCTTCGCGATCGCGCTCCACGAGGTGGTGCACGCCGCCATCCGCTCGGTTCCATGGCTCAGGGCGCGCCTCGTACGGACCGCGATCGACTACGTGTCGTCCTACGAGCTCGACCCACTCGCATTCGAGGCCGAGTTCGGCGACATCGATCCGTCGGATCCGGCGTCACTGGCGGCGATGACCGAGCGGCCGGAGCGGGTGCTCGGCGCGATGCAATCCGAACGCCAGCGCGCCCCGCGTGAAGAGCTCCAGCGCCTGACGTCGGTCATCGAGGGCTACGCCGACGAGGTCGCGGCGCGGATCGGCCGGCGTCTCGTCCCCGAGTTCGACCGGATCCACGAAGCCGTCAAGCGTCACCGGGTGGAGCGCGGTGAGGCCGAGCGCTTCATCGAGGGCCTGCTCGGGCTCAAGCTCGAGCGCGCCCACTACGAACGCGGCCAGGCGTTCTGCGCGGGCGTCGTCGAGCGAGCGGGCCCGACGGGGCTGAACCGGCTGTGGGAGGACGAGTCGATGCTCCCGACTCCGGCCGAGCTCGACGCTCCCGGCCTCTGGCTCGCCCGCATCGAACTCGACTGAACCTTCATTCCTCGCTCGCTCACTGGCCGCGAGCAACTCGGGTCGCTCCGCTCCCCCGTCGCCGCGCGTTCCTACGTCCGCGGAGGCGTGTCGGAGACGGTCGGACCGTCAGGCACCTCGGGCACCTCGGGCACCTCGGGCACCTCGGGCACCTCGGGCACGTCGGGCACGTCGGGCGCGTCGGGCACGTCGGGCGCGTCGGGGACGGTGGGCGCCTCAACGACAGCGGCGGCGTCCTTCGTACGCCGGAAACGTCTCCGCATGTTCCCGAGGGCTTGCTGGCGTGACCGGACGATGGCACGGTCGACCGCCTCGGGAATGAGCCTCGTGCGCCGCTGCGCCCCGGCGGCCCGCAGGGCGGCGCCGTAGCTGATCGCCGCGCCCACGAGCACGATGCCCAGCGTCAGGAGACCGACCTGGGCGGCGATCGGGATGATGCCGAGCACACCACCGACGACCCACGCGAGCTGGAAGCGGGTCTCGAATCGGGCGAACGCGCGCCCTCGAACGGCGTCGGGACCGTCCCGCTGGAGGAGGCTGTCGAACCCCAGGCGTCCCCCAGCGGCGCCGATCGCGAGCGCGAACGCCGCCAGCACGAATCCGAACGCGCCGCCCGTCAGACCGCCCACGACGGCAAAGAGCGCGGGCACCACGAGCGCCGACGCGACGATCACCTCCTCGCGCATCGACCGCCGGACGACGGGCGCGGCTATGACGCCGAGGAAGCCGCCCACCGCGCTGGCGCTGAGCGCGAAGCCGAGCCAGAACAGGTCGTTCTTCAGCGTGAACGCGGTGAAGAACGCGAGGAACCCGACGCTTCCCCGCAGCAGCGCCATCGCGCTGCCCGCCAGCAGGATGCTCGGGATGTGCATCTCCTCGCGTTCGAGTGCTTGCTGACGACGATCGGGCTCGTAGGCCTTGGTACGCGGGATCTTGGCGCCGAGCACCGCCGCGACCACGAACACGACGGATGCGAGCCGCAACGACCAGTCGGCGCCGAAGAGCGCCTGGATGCCGGCCGCCGGCACACCACCGACCGTCGCCGCGATGACGCTCACCAGCGCGAGTCGGGAGTTGGCGTTGACGAGCTCCTCGTCGCCCTCGACGACCGACGGCACGAGCGCGCTCTTCGCGATGGTGTAGCCCTTGGCGAGGACGAGCACGCAGAACGCGAGCGGATAGACGAGCAGACCTTCGGGCGCCGGCTTGGTGATGTACATCGCCATCACGAAGCACAGCGCCGCCCGGCCCGCCGCGGATCCGATGACGAGCATTCGCCGCCCGCCGCTCGTCCGGTCGAGCGCGGGGCCGAGGACCGGTGCAACGACCGCGAACGGGGCCATCGTGACGAGGAGATAGAGGAGCACCTTCTCGCGAGCGGCACTGGTCGGGCTCTGGAAGAAGAGGGACCCCGCGAGTGACACGGTGAGACACGCGTCGCCGCACACACTCACGGCGTGCGCGTAGAGCAGCCGGGCAAACGGCGTCGGTGCGGCGAAGCGGGGATCGATGCTCATCGCCGGATTCACGATACCCCGCGCCCAGCAGCAGCCCTCTGCGATCGTGGGCTCACCGCGAGGCCCCGCGCGGGTGAACGGAGAGCAAACGGACGCGACGGGGCGGGCCAACTCTGGAGCGGACCGGAGTACGATTCGCCGGTGAGCGCACTTCCCGTCGGCGAGGAATCGACGGCAGCGGTCGCGCCACCCGCCGACTCGCCCGCGATCGGGTTCGACTCACCGGCCCGATTCCTGAACCGGGAGCTCGCGTGGCTGGACTTCAACGCCCGCGTGCTCGCGCTGGCGGAAGACTCGTCCGTGCCGCTGCTCGAGCGCGCGAAATTCCTCGCGATCTTCTCGGAGAACCTCGACGAGTTCTTCGAGGTACGAGTGGCCGGCCTCATGGAGAGCCTCGAGGCGGGGCTGCGTACCACCGGCCCGGACGGTCTCGAGCTCGGCGTGCAGCTGCGCGCGATCGGGGCGCGGGTCAGCGAGCTCGCCGAACGTGAGGCGACGGTGTTCACCAAGGAGGTGGCACCCGAACTCGAGGCGGCCGGCATCCGCTTCGTCGGCTGGGACGATCTCAACGAAGCGGACCGGGCCCAAGTCGACGAGCTCTTCGGCGAGCGCATCTTCCCCGTGCTGACCCCCCTGGCCGTCGACCCCGCGCACCCGTTCCCGTACATCTCGAACCTGTCACTCAACCTCGCGGTCGTCGTACGTCATCCCCATACCCGGGAGGAGCGCTTCGCGCGGGTGAAGGTGCCTCCGCTCCTTCCTCGCTTCGTGGCGCTCGCGGAAGGCACCCGCTTCCTCCTGCTCGAAGACGTCATCGCGGCCAAGCTCGACCTGCTCTTCCCGGGGATGGAGATCCTGTCGCACCATCCGTTCCGCGTCACCCGTGACGCCGACTTCGAGCTCGAGGACGAAGCCGAGGACCTGCTCGAAGCGGTCGCGTCGGTGCTACGGCGCCGCAGCAAGTTCGGTCGTGTCGTCCGGCTCGAGATCGACGCGACGATGACCGACGAGGTGCTCGCGCTCTTGTGCCGGGAGCTCGAGCTCAAGCCGCACGACGTGACGGTGGTGGAGGGACCGCTCGACCTCGGTGGACTGTGGGCGCTCCACGCCCTCGACCGGCCCGACCTGCTCGACGAGCCGTGGGTGCCGCAGACACCGACCGCGCTCAGCGAGACCGACAACGGCCCCGACCTGTTCCGCCTGCTCCGTGCGGGCGAAGTGCTCGTGCATCACCCGTACGACTCGTTCACGACATCGGTCGAGCGGTTCATCGAGCAGGCCGCCAACGACCCCGACGTGCTCACGATCAAGCAGACGATCTACCGCACCGCCGGCACCGAGAGCTCCGTCGTGCGCGCGCTGGCCAAAGCCGCCGAACAGGGCAAACAGGTCGTGGCGCTCGTCGAGCTCAAGGCTCGCTTCGACGAAGAAGCGAACATCGAGCGGGCCCGCATGTTGGAGGAAGCAGGCGTCCACGTGGTGTACGGGCTCGTCGGCCTGAAGACCCACGCGAAGGTGCTGCTCGTCGTGCGCCAGGAGCCCGACGGGATCCGGCGGTACTGCCACATCGGAACCGGCAACTACAACCCCAAGACAGCCGACCTCTACGAAGACCTGGGCTTCCTCTCCGCCGACCCCGATCTCGGCGCCGACCTCACCGACCTCTTCAACCACCTCACCGGCTACAGCCACCAGCTCGGCTACCGACGGCTGCTGGTGGCACCGACCCATCTCCGGACCGAGCTGATGCGCCGCATCGAGCGCGAGGCGGCGCAGGGCGACGCGGGGCGCATCGTCTTGAAGATGAACAGCCTCGTGGATCCGGTGATGATCGACGCGCTGTACGCAGCGTCGCGGGCCGGCACCCCGATCGACCTGGTGGTCCGGGGGATCTGCTGCCTGCGTCCGCAGGTACCCGCCCTCTCCGAGAACATCCGGGTGCGGTCGATCGTCGGGCGTTACCTGGAGCACTCGCGGATCTACCGGTTCGGCGCCGATCCCGGAGACGCCGAGTACCTGATCGGATCCGCGGACCTCATGCCGCGTAATCTCGACCGCCGCGTGGAAGCCCTGGTACCCGTCACGGATCCTCGCCTGAAGGGGCGGCTCGAGGACATCCTCGAGCTCGACCTCGCGGACGACGTGCTCGCGTGGGAGCTCGCCTCCGACGGCGTGTGGCACAAGCTGCCGACCATCGAGGGCATCTCGGCCCAACGGGCGCTCCAGGAGCTGGCGGTGGCGCGCGCGCACTCCTCCTGATGCCCGAACGCGAGAGCAAGTTCAGCCCGGGGCCGACGTTCCGGCTCCCGTCGCTCGACGACCCGCGGCTGGGTCTGGTCGCTACCGACGCCGACGAGCTGCGCCTCCACGCGGTGTACTACGACACCGACGACCTCCGGCTCGCCCGGGCCGGCGCGAGCTTCCGCTACCGCGACGACCAGGGTTGGGTGGTGAAGCTGCCCGTCGGCGGGTGGACGGATCACGACCCGAGCGCGGCGCGGGAGCCCGACGACGTGCTCGCTCGCCACGAGCTGGAGGTACCGGGCGGACCGGAGTCGGTGCCGCCCCAGGCGCGTGACCTCGTGCTCGCGCTGGTGCGGCGGGCAGAGCTCCGGCCGATCGCTCGCCTCAGCACAGTGCGTCGGCGAATCGAGCTGCACGACGCGCGCGGCGAGCAGGTCGCCGAGGTCGTCGACGACGAGGTGTCGGTGCTGGACGGCGCGCGCTTGGTGGCGCGCTTTCGCGAGCTGGAAGTGGAGTTCGCCGCGGGGGTAACTCGTGAGGTCGAAGCAAGCCTCGTCACTCGCCTGCGGGGCGCGGGTGCCGGCCGTCCCCACCTGGTCCCGAAGATCGCGCGCGCCCTGGGACCGCGCGCGCTCGATCCGCCCGACGGCGCGGTACCCGAGCTCGAGTCGAACGACCCGGCCGTCGAGGTCGTGCGGACCGCGATCGCGTCGGCGCTGCGCCGGCTCGTCGCGCACGATCCGGGCGTGCGCCTCGGCGACGACCCCGAAGACGTCCACCAGGCTCGCGTCGCCACCCGCAGACTCCGTTCGGACCTCCGCACGTTCGGTCCCTTGCTCGACGAATCGTGGCGCGACTCGATCCGTGACGAGCTCAAGTGGCTCGGCGGGCTGCTCGGCGACGTGCGCGACACCGAGGTGTTGCGCGACCGGCTGGAGGCAAGCCTCGCCGAGGGCCCCGACGATGATCGCGACGCGGGCGAGCGGCTGCTCGAGGGACTGGGCGAGCATCGGGACGCGGCTCGCTTCACCCTGCTGGGCGCGATGCGGTCCGACCGGTACCTCGCGATCCTCGACCGTCTCGTGGACGCGACCGTCGACGTACCGCTCGCGCCGGAGGACGCGGACGAGGATGAGAACGACGACGAACGAGACGCCGACGACCTCGCCGCGCTCGTGCGGAAGCCCTGGCACAAGTTGAAGCGGGCGGTGCGCGAGCTCGACGACGACGCGCCCGACCCCGCGCTGCACGCGGTGCGGATCCTGGCGAAGCGCTGCCGGTACGCGGCCGAGGCCGTCGCACCGAGCGTCGGCAAGGAGGCTCGCCGGTTCGCCCGAGCGATCGCGCGCCTCCAGGACGTGCTCGGCGAGCACCAGGACGCCGTCACCGCGGAGGCCTGGCTCCGCGAGCACGCGGCGACGAGCGACGCTCGCGCCGCGTTCGTCGCGGGGGAGCTCGCGGCACGGGAGCGAGCCGCCGCCGACGAGTCACGGGACGAGTGGCCCGACGTGTGGGCGCGCGCCCGCAAGCCGAAGTTGCGGCGGTGGCTGTGAGCGACACCGTGCGCGCCGCGGGCGGGATCGTGCGGCGCACCGACGAGGATGGTGGGCCGTTGGTCCTGCTCGTCCACCGCCCTCGCTACGACGACTGGAGCTTTCCGAAAGGGAAAACCGACTCCGGGGAGTCCGACGAGGACGCGGCGCGCCGCGAGGTCGAGGAGGAGACGGGGCTCCGCTGCAGGCTCGGGGCCCGGGTCGGCAAGACCCGCTACGTCGACAGCCGGGGTCGCGCCAAGGTGGTGCGATACTGGATGATGGAGGTCGACGACGTCGGCCACGTCGAGAATCAGGTCGAATTCGTGCCGAACGCGGAAGTCGACGCGCTGCGCTGGTGCACTCCCGCGGACGCGGCACAGGTCCTCAGCTACGACCACGACCGGGCGCTGCTCGACCGCATCGAGTGGACGACGTGACGATCTCGCTGGTCCGGCACGCCAAGGCGGGTGTGCGCAAGTCGTGGCAGGGGCCCGACGAGCTCCGCCCGCTCTCGAAGGTCGGGCGCCGCCAGGCGAAAGCGCTCGCCAAGCTCTTGCTCGACCAGTACGAGGGGGAGATCGCCCGTGTGATCACCAGCCCGTCCACGCGTTGTCGTCAGACGATCGAGCCGCTTGCGGAGGAGCTCGGCCTCCCGGTGAAGGAGTCGAAGGCGCTGCTCGAAGGCACACCGATCCGTGACGCCCTCGGGCTCATCAAGCGCCTCGGCGACGAGGATGCCGTGCTGTGCACCCACGGTGACGTCCTCGGCGGGCTGCTCGCCGCGGTCGAGCAGCGCGGCGTCGAGCTTCCCGAGCAGAAGATCGAGAAGGCCGGCACCTGGGTGCTCGAGACCGCCGACGGCACCGTGACCACCGTCCGCTACGTTCCGCCTCCCACGAGCTGATGCGGATCCTCGTCACGAACGACGACGGGGTCGACGCGCCGGGGATCCGGTCCCTCGCGGGCGCCCTGCACGAGGCCGGCCACGACGTGCTCGTCGTCGCGCCGTCGTCCGACTGGAGCGGATCGGGTGCCGCGATCGGCAAGCTCTACGACACTCCCCCGCGTGCCGTCGACCGCATCACGTGGAGCGACCACCCCACCATCCCCGTGCACTCGTTGGACGCTCCGCCCGGTACCGCCGTGCTCGCGGCCTGCCTCGGCGCGTTCGGCGGGCTGCCCGAGCTGGTGGCGTCGGGCGTCAATCCCGGCGCGAACACCGGTCATCTCGTGCTGCACTCGGGCACCGTGGGCGCCGCGCTCACCGCCGCGAGCTTCGGGATCCCGGGAATCGCCGTGAGCCTGCCGTGGCACGACGGCCACGAGTACCACTGGGACACCGCGACTTCCTTCGCCGTCGCCGCGGTGGAGTGGGCGGCCAAGCCCGACGACGGCCCACCGCGTCCTCAACCTGAACGTCCCGAACGTGGCCCTCGCCGACGTGCGGGGCGTCCGCGAAGCGGACCTGGCGCCGCACGGCGAGGTCTGGGTGGCATCGGCCGACGCATCGTCCGGGGTGCTCGTCCTCGACCTGAAGGGACGGGACGACGACGCCGCGCCCGGCACCGACGTGGCGGCGCTCCAAGCCGGGTGCGTGGCGGTCACTCCCTTGGTCGGGGTGGACCGCTCGGCGGCTATCGGAGCGGCCGAGGCGCTCGAAGCAGCCAGAGGCTGAACGAAGCCCGGCGAGCGGGTGACAGCGGGGCGAATTCGCGTCGCCGGTGCTCGACACCCCGGCCGGGAATCAGCAGGATCGTGGGAGCGCCATGACGTGTACCGCCCGCGAGCGTTCCCCGGACCCCTGCGCCGAGCGGAACCTCTCCGGCAGGGCGGCACGTCATGGCCCAAGTCGTCAGATGCGTGACGCTGCCATCGTTCGCTGACCAAGGGCCGCGGCGAGCGCATCGAGCTGTTCGGGAACGACCTTCCACCAGACCCAGCGTCCCCGCCTCTCGCCGGTGATCAGCCCCGCCTCCTGCAGGATCTTCGTGTGGTGCGAGACCGTCGGCTGCGACTTGCCGAGCGGCTCGAGCAGGGCGCAGGCGCACACTTCGCCCGCCTCGGCGATGAGACCGAGGAGCCGCAGACGCACAGGGTCGGCGAGCGCCGCGAACCGACGCGCCAGCTCACGCGCGTCCGTCTCGTCGAGCGGCGCATTCGTGACCGAGGGACAGCACGAGTTGTCGGTCTGCATCGATCACCCCCAATACATTGACGTCTGTCGATCTATTTGCTAATGTCGATGTATCGACCATCGTCAATCTAGCCCACGGGAGGCACCGATGGCCCGAGTGCAGCTCGCCCTCAACGTGTCCGATCTCGACGAGGCCGTGACCTTCTACTCCAGGTTGTTCGGGACCCAGCCGGCCAAGCGCCGTCCGGGGTACGCGAACTTCGCGGTCGCGGAGCCCCCGCTCAAGCTCGTCCTCATCGAAGGTCACGGGGAGCCGGGGACGCTCAACCACCTCGGCGTCGAAGTGGAGACCTCCGACGACGTCGCCACCGAGACCAGCCGCCTCGCCGCCGCCGGGCTCACGACCGCAGGCGAAGACGACGTGGCCTGCTGTTACGCCCGTCAGGACAAGGTGTGGGTCGACGCCCCCGATGGCGAGCCGTGGGAGATCTACACCGTGCTCGGTGACGTCGAGATGCCGCCGGGCGAGCTCCGGGCGGTCGAGCCCGAGGCGGATGATCTCTGCTGCGCGGCGGCGCCCGCGTCCGCCGACCGGTGTTGCTGAACGATCGCGATCTCCTCCGGCGCGCGACGGCGGAGGCGCTCGGCACCGGCCTCCTCGTCGCGGTCGTCGTCGGCTCGGGGATCTCGGCCCAGCGGCTCTCCCCCGCCAACACCGGGCTCCAGCTGCTCGAGAACTCGATCGCCACCGGCGCGGGTCTGGTCGCGCTCATCCTCGCCCTCGGACCCATCTCCGGTGCGCACTTCAACCCGGTCGTGACGTTGGCGGACCGGATCTTCGGGGGCGTGACCAACCGGGAAGCGGGCGTGTACGTCACCGCGCAGGTCCTCGGCGGCTGCGTCGGCGCGATCGTCGCCAACCTCATGTTCGACCTCGGTGCGGTGACCCTCTCGACGCACGAGCGCTCGTCGGCCGGGCTCTGGCTCGGTGAGATCGTGGCGACGTTCGGCTTGCTGCTCGTCATCCTCGGCGTCGCGCGCTCGGGTCGCGCGATGGTCGCGGCGTTCGCCGTGGGCGGCTACATCGCCGCCGCGTACTGGTTCACGTCGTCGACCAGCTTCGCCAACCCTGCGGTGACGATCGCCCGAACGCTCACGAACACCTTCGCGGGCATCGCGCCGAGCAGCGCGCCCGCGTTCATCGCGGCGGAGGTCGCGGGAGCGCTCCTCGCGGTCGGGTTGGCCGCCTACCTCATGCCCGGGGTCCACGCCGAGAACGTCGTCGTGCCACACGAGGTCCCGGAAGAGCAATAGGCGAGATCGAAAGGAGCACACACATGGCAGACGAGGTTCTCACCGTCGACCAGCAGCTCGCCCTGCGCAGCGCGGCCGGGCGCCTGCGGGAGGAGTACGACGGCGTCTTCGGTGCCGAGACCATCGAGCTGTTCCTGACGTCGAGCTACGACCAGTTCGCGACCCGCGCCACGGCGATGAACTTCCTCCCCGTCATGGCGGAACGATTCGCACGGCAGCGGCTGCGCGCCCTCGCCCGGGTGGAGGGGAAGCACCACGACGGTCTGCCGACGGTGTTGTTCCTGTGCGTCCACAACGCGGGACGGTCGCAGATGGCGCTGGGCTGGTTCGAGCATCTCGCAGGCGACCGGGCGGTCGCCTGGTCGGGCGGCTCGGAGCCGGGCACGGAGGTGAACCCGGCCGCGATCGCGGCCATGGCCGAAGTCGGCATCGACATCTCGCGCGAGTTCCCGAAGCCGTGGACCGACGAGATCGTGCAGGCCGCCGACGTGGTGGTGACGATGGGGTGCGGCGACGCGTGCCCGCTGTTCCCCGGCAAGCGCTACGAGGACTGGGTGCTCGACGACCCCGCCGGCCGGTCGGTCGAGGAGGTCCGCCCGGTGCGCGACGACATCGGCGAACGCGTGCGGGCGCTGCTCGACGAACTCGGGGTCCTCGCGTGAGCCGCGCCTAGCCTGCGAGGCCCGCTCGAACCCGAGGAGTGCTCCGATGACCGCAGTTGGCGACACCGCACCCGACTTCACCCTGAAGGACCAGGAAGGCAACGACGTCACGCTGTCGGCGCTGCGCGGCAAGCCCGTCGTCGTCGTGTTCTACCCCTTCACGTTCACGGGGGTGTGCCAGGGCGAGCTGTGCGAGATCCGCGACGACCCGTCCGCGTTCGAGCGTGTCGGCGCCCAGGTGCTCGCGATCTCGTGCGACAGCCGCCACTCGCAGCGGATCTGGGCCGAGCAGCAGGGCTACACCTTCCCGGTGCTCTCCGACTTCTGGCCCCACGGCGAGGTGGCGAAGGCCTACGGCGTCTTCAACGAGGCGCTCGGCTGCGCCAACCGGAGCACGTTCGTGATCGACGGCGAGGGCAAGGTCACCGCGGTGATCTCCTCCCCCGACCTCGGGACCCCGCGCGCCAAGGCGGAGTACGAGGAGGCACTCGCCGCGGTCAGCTGATGGTGACCGGCGTACCGACCGGGACTCCGGCCGCGAGCACGGCAAGGTGAAAGGCATCGACCCGAGCGCAGCCGGCCGACATCGCGCGCCCGATGCTGCCCGGGTTGCTCGTACCGTGAATCGCGAGGCGGGGCAGGCCGCCCTCGTAGGTCTCGAGCGCCTCCGAGTAGCCGTTGAGCGCCAGAATCCACCGGCCACGCCCATGGGCGGGATCCGCGGCGAGCTTGTCCGTCACGAAGAACGCTCCCGGGGGCGTCGGCGTGTTTGCCGCCCCGATGCCGACGGTCGTCTCGAGCAATGCCTGTCCGGCACGAGACCACGTCAGCGTGCGCGTCGGAAGGCTCACGGCGATGTGGTCCCCGATGTCGGAGAGCTCGACGTCCCGTGCACGCACCCAGCCTTCGGAACCGTTCGGTCGCAGGGGCAATGAGACCCGGACCCAGCGGCCACGCAATGACGTCGCGAGAAGCACGCGTGGGTTTCCCCATTCCGTCGTGCTCGGCAGCGAGAACGCCGGCGCGTCGTCGGTCGGAGCGTGCCACACCTCGACACTTGCCGACACGAACCGAGCGACGACGGAAGGCAGCGCGCTGATCGGCGGGACGAACGCCGCGGCCGGAGCCGGCACGGGTGCAGGAGGCGAACGCCGCGTCGTGTTGACGGGAGGCGCGACACGCCGCGGCTCGTACGTCGCAGGGACCGGAGCGCGGTGCTCGACCGGCGTGTCTGCCGCGGCCAACGCGGGCGGCGGCTCCGAAGCGGCTGTCAGCAACCCGGCACTCGCCGCGGCGGCAACGAGCACAACGGCCGAGACCACCAGGAGTGAGACGCGGAGGCGCACGCCACCGGGAAGATAGCCCGCTCCGGTGTGGGGTCCGCTCCGGCCGTGACCTTGCAGAGTCGCGCGACCCGTTCAGACCTTCTCGTAGCGGTAGCCCACGCCCCGCACCGTCACGATGCGGGTGGGGTGGGCGGCATCGCTCTCGACCTTGGCCCGCAGTCGCTTCACGTGCACGTCGAGGGTCTTCGTATCACCGAAGTAGTTGGGACCCCACACGCGGTCGATCAGCACGTCACGCGTCAGCACCCGACCCGCATTGGCGAGCAGCAGCTCGAGCAGCTCGAACTCCTTGAGGGGCAGCGCCACCTGCTCCCCCCGCACCTCCACCTCGTGGCGGCCGGCATCGAGGCGCACGTCCCCGATCTCGACGACGTCGTCGTGCTCCCGGCTCACGTCGTCGGGCCGTCCCCGTCGGAGCGCGGCCCGCACCCGTGCCACCAGCTCCCGCAATCGGAACGGCTTGGTCACGTAATCGTCGGCGCCCACCTCCAGGCCGACGACCGCGTCGATCTCGGCGTTGCGCGCCGTCACCATGATGATCGGGCACCTGCGAACGCGTGCGGAGCTCCCGGCACACGTCGACGCCGGAGATTCGCGGCAACATCACGTCGAGCAACACGAGCTCCGGTTTCGTCGCGTCGAAGCGCGCGATGGCTTCCGCGCCGTCGGCCGCGACCTCCACGCGAAATCCCTCCCGCTCGAGCGCGACGCGCAACGCGTCCCGGTACGACTGCTCGTCGTCCACCACGAGCACCAGCGGTGACTCCGACATCAGGAAGCCTCTCGGTGTTGCACGCTCAGCGTGTGCTCCGCCCGGGTCGGCAGCGCGACCCGGAAGGTCGAGCCGACCCCTTCGACCGACTCCACCGTCACCTCACCTCCGTGCGCCGACACGACATGGCGCACGATCGCGAGCCCGAGCCCGGTTCCGCCCGTGGAGCGGCTCCGAGCCTGGTCGACGCGGTAGAAGCGCTCGAAGATCCGTTCGAGGTCCCGGCTGGGAATGCCGATCCCGTGGTCGCGCACCACCAGGACGACCCTGTCCGCGGCGCGGGTCGCGCGCACCTCGACCCGCGACCGGGGTTCCGAGTACTTCACCGCGTTGTCGAGGAGGTTGACGATCGCGCTCGACAGCTGCCGTCGGTCGCACGGCACGATCGCCCCGTCGGTGTCGTCGTCGACCACGAGCTCGATACCCGCCGACGCGGCCGCGGGACGCACCCGGTCGACGGCCTCTTCCATGAGCAAGCCGAACGGCACCGGGTCGCGAGTGGGTGATTCCTGGGTCTCGATGAGGCTGAGGTCGAGCAGGTCGTCGACGATGCGGCCGAGCCGCTCCGCCTCGCGCACCATGCGCTCGGCGAGTGGGCGCGTGACGGCGGGGTCGGTCTCCATCGAGAGCGTCTCCGCCAACACCTCGAGCGCACCGATCGGTGTCTTGAGCTCGTGGCTCACGTTCGCGACGAAGTCACGCCGGACGCTCTCCACCCGGTGGCTCTCCGACACGTCGTCGACGAAGACCGCGGCGCCCACCCCGCTCGAGCCCACCGCCACCGGCAGCGCGCGGAGGTGCAGGGCGGCGCGGGGCGGCCCGAAGACCTGCAGCTGGCGCTCGCACGCGGCGCCCGACCGGGCCTGTGCGAGGAGCTCCTGCATCGCATTGGCGACGACCGCGTCGACGTGGCGCGGATCGCGATACTGCTCGGCCGCCGGGTTGCGGAACACCTCCTCGCCGTTCCCGTCGACGACCACCACTCCGGTGTGCAACGCGTCGAGCACTCGTGCGAGCCGCTCCCGCTCCGCTGCCTCGCCGGCGGCAGCGCGCGCCGACTCGTCATCGGACTCGTTGGTCGGTGGATCACGACGGAGCGGGCTCATCAGGTCGCTATCCGAACCGGCCCGTGATGTACCCCTCGGTGCGGCTGTCGCTCGGCGCGGTGAAGAGCTTCTCGGTCACGTCGAACTCGACGAGGCGACCGACGCGCTTGGCCTCGTCGTCGACCTCGGCGGTGAAGAACGCGGTGCGATCGGAGACCCGCGCCGCCTGCTGCATGTTGTGCGTCACGATCACGATGGTGAACTCTTGCTTGAGCTCCACCATCAGATCCTCGATCCGCGCGGTGGCGATCGGGTCGAGCGCGGAGCAGGGCTCGTCCATGAGAACGACGTCGGGCTCGACCGCGAGCGTGCGGGCGATACACAGCCGCTGCTGCTGTCCGCCCGAGAGCGAGAGTCCACTGTTCCTCAGCTTGTCCTTCACCTCATCCCACAGCGCGGCGCGGGTCAGCGCGTGCTCGACGATGTCGGACAGCTCCGAGCGCTTGCGGCCGTTGATCTTCGGCCCGTACGCCACGTTGTCGAAAATCGTCTTCGGGAAGGGGTTCGGCTTCTGGAACACCATGCCGATGCGCCGCCGCACCTCCGCGGCGTCGACCCCGGAGCCGTAGAGATCCTCGCCGTGGTACGCGACCTTGCCGAGTACCTCTGCACCGGGTGTGATGTCGTGCATGCGGTTGAGGCAACGCAGCACCGTCGTCTTGCCGCACCCCGACGGGCCGATGAAGGCGGTGATCTCGTGGGCGGCGATGTCGAGATCGACCTCCCGTATCGCGGTGCGGCCGCCGTAGCGCACTTCGAGATCTCGCAGCTCGAAGACGAGCTCGCGTTCTCGCTCCGGCTCTTCGGGGGGTGCGCCGGCGTCGGGAGTTTTGACGCTGCTCACGGGCACGTCGACGCCAGCGGCCACGTCCCTGACACTAGTGGTGGGATGCGTGAGCGTGTCCACAGGGGCTTCCTCGGGAGTCATGCGCCCTGGCGGCGCGCGAAGAACGCCGTCACGACGCGGGCGAGCACGGTGAAGATGAAGACGATGAGCACCAAGGCGAGCGCGGCGCCCCAGGCTCGATCCTGCGCCGCCGGGAACGGCGACGCCGCGTTCCGGAAGATCTGGACGGAGAGCGCGGTATTGGGGCCGTCGAACAGATTCGTGTTGGTCTCGGTGACGATGCCGATCGTGAACAGGAGCGGCGCTGTCTCGCCCGCCGCGCGCGCGACCGCGAGGAGCGCGCCGCTCACGATGCCCGGGGCGGCATTGGGAAACACCACCCCTCTGATCGTGCGCGCCTTTCGGGCCCCCAGGGCGTAGCTGCCCTCGCGCAGCTCACGCGGGACGAGCTTCAACATCTCGTCGGTCGTGCGCAACACGATGGGAAGCATCAAGGCTCCCAGTGCGAGCGCTCCCGCGAAGCCGTTCTGCTCCTTGGTCTTCAGGATGACGAACACGTAGACGAAGAGGCCCATCACGACCGAGGGAACGCCGGTCATGACCTCGGCGAGGAACCGGATCAGGCGGGCGAGCGGGTTGCGCCCGCCGTACTCGTTCACGTAGATCCCGCCGAGGATGCCGAGCGGGATCGCCATGAGCGCGGCGGCGCCCGTGATGAGGAGCGTGCCAACCACTGCCGGCCCCATGCCCGGACCGGCGATCCGGTCCGAGATCGGGATCGGCTCGGTGAGGAAGTCCCAGTCGAGGACTTTGAGGCCCTGCTGGAACACGTAGACAACGATCGCAACGAGCGGGATCAGCGCCACGATGAACGCGGCCACGATCGTGCCGAGCGCGATCCGGTTGCTGAATTTGCGCCGTCCCGAGCCTTTGGGGCTCGAGAGCGCCGACCGCGGATCCCCCGGCGTCATCACCGTGCTCACAACGCCACCGCACCTGACCGGCGATCGAATCGCGCCACGAGGGCACGCGCGAGCATCCCGACACCGACTGTCAACACCAGCAGGACCACACCGAGTCCGATGAGCGCGGCGCGGTGCGTGCCGGTGGCTTCACCGAATTCGAGCACGATCGCGCTGGCCATCGTGTTGCCGGGCCCGAAGATCTCGGGCGTGATCGTGGCCGTGCCGCCGACCACCAGCGCGACCGCGATGGTCTCTCCGATCGCGCGACCCAGGCCGATCATCACCGCCGCGACCACACCGCCGCGACTGTGCGGGAACACCGCCCCCCGGATCATCTCCCACTTGGTCGCGCCGACCCCGTAGGCAGCCTCCTTCAGCGACAGCGGCGTGGTGGCGAACACCTCGCGAGAGATCGAGGTGACGATGGGCGTGATCATGATGGCCACGATGAGCCCGGCCGTCATGTAGCTCCGACCGGTGCTGCTCGGGTCGGCGAAGATCGAGTCGAGGATCGGGATCCCGTCGGTGGCCGAGGAGATGCTCGAGTAGATGTCGGCGAGCGGACCGAGGAGCACGGCGATCGCCCACAATCCGTACACCACCGAGGGGATGGCGGCGAGGAGATCGACGACGTAGATGACCGGTCGAGCGACCCGGGGCGGGGCGACCTCGGTGACGAAGAGGGCGATCCCGATGCTGATCGGCACCGCGAACAGCAGCGAGAGGAATCCGACGAGGAACGTGCCGAATATCAGCGCACCCGCGCCGAAATGGCCCGCGGTCGGGTTCCAGTTGTCGGAGAAGATCCCGAATCCCTCCTCACGGAACCAGGGCATCGCCTCCTTGGTCGTCGAGTACGCGATCAACCCCAGGACGACCAGCACCATCAAGCCGGCGAGCAACGCGATCGCGCGGAAGAGCTGATCTCCGGTCTTCGAGGTGCGGCTACCGCTGCCCAGCCCCCGCGGGGGCGCGGGCGGCGGACCCTCGGGCTTCGGAGGTGCGGTGACGGCCATGGAGTCGCGTCCGGGTCTCTCGCGGGTCGGCAGATCCTTGCACACAGGTGCGGGACGGACTCGCGTCCGCCCCGCAACCTGTCACCACGTGCGCGTCGTCAGCTCGCTGAGACTTGGATCTCCTTAACTTGCGCCTTCGCCTGCTTGAGGATCGAGCCCGAAAGCGGGGCGTAGTCGATCTCGGGGGCGGTCGTCTGTCCGGTGCCGTAGATGTACTTCAGGAATGCCTGGAGCGCTTGGCCCTTGGCGGCGTCGGTCTGGGTCGTGTACACGATGATGTAGGTGGGCGCCGTGATCGGATACGTCTTGGCGCCGGGCTGGTTGATCGGGTCGTACGTCAGGTCGGGATTCGCGGTGGCCTGGGCAACGGCCTTCGAAGCACCCGAGGTCGAGGGCTTCACGAACTTCCCGTCGGAGTTCTGCACTTTCGCGTACGTCAAGCCGATCGCCTGTGCGTCCGAGAAGTCGACGTAGCCGATCGCACCTTCGGTGCTGGTGACGATCTGCGCCACGCCGGTGTTCTGGGCTCCCTGCTGGTTCGAGGCCGGCCAGTCCGGCTTGCTGCTCGCACCGAGGGTGTAAACGTCGGGAGCCGCCTTCTCGAGGAAGGTCGTGAAGTTCTGCGTGGTGCCCGAGCTGTCGGAGCGCACCGCCACGGTGATGGCCGTGCTCGGCAAGTCGGCGTTGGGGTTCTCGTCGGCGATCGCCGCGTCGTCCCAGCTCGTGATCTGTCCCATGAAAATGCCGGCGATCGTGGCGGCCGAGAGCTGCAGGTTGTCGACACCCGGCAGGTTGTACGACACGGTGATGGGAGCGGCGACCGTCGGGAAGTAGAGGATGGGCGACGCCGGCGCGTCCTCGGCCGGATAGGGAGAGTCGCTCCCGGCAAAGTCCGTCACCTGGTCGGCAAGCTCCTGGCGGCCCGTTCCCGAGCCCTTGCTGGCGTAGTTGATCGTCACCGCCTTCTGTTGCTTCTTGAAGTCGCCGATCATCACCTGGTCGAACCCGAGTTGTAGGGACGAACCGGAACCGTTGAGCGTCGCGGGCGCCAGCTTCTTGGCCGCGGGCACGGCGGCGGATCCCGCGACCGCGGAGCCGACGACCAGCGCGGGCAGGGTTACGGCTGCGAGCATGAGCCCGAGCCTTCGGGTGTGGCGACGTCGCATGGGCGCGTTCCTCCTGGAACTGGCGAATGAACGCCGCGGACTGTACGGACGGGTTGTAGCCAGACCGTGGCCGCGCGGTGGCTCGAAGGTGAACAGAGGGGAAACATTCAGTGGCCCTCCGCGTGTCGTCCATCCTCGAGGACCAGGATCGAAAGGTGCCCCCACCACCTCCTTCTCCCTTCACCGTCGCCTCCCCTCCCCGGGGCGTCGACGAGGCGGCGCGGCGGCGGATCGACGACCTCCGGGCCGAGATCGTCCACCTCGCCTCCTTGACCGCGGACGCCGTCCGAGCCGGCACCGACGCGTTCGTCGCCGGCGCGCTCGACGCGGCGCAGTGCGTCATCGAAGACGACGACGCCATCGACGCGCTCCGCCACGTCGTCGAAGACGACTGCCTGTACCTCCTCGGGCATCCTGGCCTCGACCCCGTCTCCCTCCGGTTCGTCGGGACCGCCCTCCGCACCGCCCAGGAGCTGGAGCGGAGCGCCGATCTCATGGTCAACATCGCCCGGACGACCGCGCGGCTGCCCCCCGCCGCGCTCGACCCCACGGAGTGCCGCCTCATCGAGCGGTTGGGCCGCCAGGTCGGCGTGCAGCTTCGGGTTGCGGTGAACGCGTTCACGGACCTCGACCCCTCGTGGTCGGGAGCCCTCGCCGACATGGACGAGACGGTCGACGAGCTCGAGCGGGCGCTGGTCCGTCATTCGCTCGCCACCTCGGTGGGCGGCCCGGCGGGCGATGCGGGGGTGACGCGGGCGGTACAGCTCGCACTGGTTGCGCGCCACTACGAGCGCATCGGCGACCACACGGTCACGATCGCCGAACAGGTCCAGTTCATCGTGACTGGCGACCGCGCCTCACGCCGTCGGCGGCGGCCGCACGCCGAGCGTTGAGCGGCGACGAGATGGATCCCGAAGGAGAAAGTCCCGGGCCGAGTGGGAGCGAGCCGGGGGGGTGTCTCACCCCCACTCGGGCCGGTGTTGCGAGCCCTTCAGGCCACGCACGCCTGCGCCTGGAAGAGCCTCACGGGGTCGACCTGCCGGAGCGGCCGGTCGATCACCTGGGACTCATCGTAGGGACGCGTCGTTTCCAGCTCGTTGCCGCGACGTGGCGCGACGGTGAACCAGGGGTGAAGACTGGGGCGAGATTCGTCCAGGCCCACGGGTGGCACCTCGCTCCCGCTGCATGATGGATTGCGGCAGCCACCTTCTCTGATCGCTCCGGAGGCGACGTGACCACTACTCCCACCCCCGAGAGCCAGACCGAGACCCGGAAAGTGTTTCACGAGAGCCTGGACGAGCTCCGAGTCGACGTCATCCGGCTCGCCGCGCTCACGACCGAGGCCATCGCGGGCGGCACCCAGGCGCTGCTCGACGCCGACCTCTCCGCCGCCGAGCACGTCGTCGAGAACGACGATGCCATCGACGAGCTCACGCACTCGATCGAGGACCAGGTGTTCCTGCTCCTCGCGCGCCAGCAACCGATCGCGAGCGACCTCCGCTTCCTCGTCACCGTGATGCGGGTCGGGCACGAGCTCGAGCGCAGCGCCGATCTCATGGTGAACGTCGCGAAGACCACCCGGCGGCTCTATCCTCACCAGCTCGACCCCAAGCTGCGCGGGATCATCGACCAGATGGGCCGCCAGGCGTCGAACCAGACGCGCGTCGCGATCGACGCGTTCGCCGACGCCGACCCGACGCAAGCCGCCGCCCTCGCCGACATGGACGACGCGATGGACGAGCTCACGAAGAGCCTGTTCCGCCACATCCTCGCCGGCGAAGGTTCGGACGAGCCCGCAGTGCTGCTCGCGGTGCAGATGGCGTTGGTGGGCCGCCACTACGAACGCATCGCCGACCATGCGGTGACGATCGCGGAGCGCGTCGGGTTCATGGTGACGGGCGAGCACCCGATGACGGAGCCCGGCGCTCCCGACTTCGGCTGAGACTCAGAAAGCGCTCGTCGCTCAGGCGTCTTCGTCGTAGCCCAGATCCCACTCGAGGATGAGGTGCTCGCGCTCCGCGTCGCGCGTGACGCGCTCGCGATTGCGGCGGAACTGCGGGTCGTGCGGCGGGAGGAGCTGGAGACGGGCGAGCGCACGCTGGCGGAATTCGTCGATCATGCGCCCGTCGCCGAAGACCGCGTGCACGTCCCAGTGGGGCGCCACCGGGCCGAGGTACACCACCTTCACGTGCCCGACCGGTGCGACCTGCTCGAGCTCTTGGGGGTCCATCGCCATGGACCGCAGCGTAGTTGCCCGGCCTGATGACTCCCCGGGGTCAGGTTCCGGGCCTCCCGGCGTCAGGCGCCGGCGCGCTCGGCCAGCGTGACGTTCACGGTCTGACGGTCACCGCCCCGCCGGAACACCACCGTGATCACGTCGCCGGGGCTGTGACGTCGCACCGCGGCGATCGCGTCGCTCGCGCGGTTGATCTCCGTTCCGTCGACCTCGACGATCACGTCACCGACGCGCAGCCCGGCGCGAGCGGCCGGCGATCCCGAATCGACGGAATGGACCGTCGCGCCCCCGTCGTTGCCGTCCTCCAATGAGACGCCGAGGGAAGCCGGCTGACGGCCCGCCGCCAGCTGGTCGACGATCGGCATGGCGATCGCGATCGGGATGGCGAAGCCCACGTTCTGCGCGAAGCTCGGATTGGCGATGGCGGTGTTGATCCCGATCACTCGGCCCGCCGCGTCGACGAGCGGACCCCCGGAATTGCCCGGGTTAATCGCGGCGTCGGTCTGGATGAGATCGGGGAGGACGCCACCCGACTCCGTCTCGACTTCCCGGTGGAGACCGGAGATGATGCCGCGCGTCACGCTCAAGCCTCCTTCGAGCGCGAGGGCGTTCCCGATCGCGACGACGTCGTCGCCCACCTGCACGGAGTCCGAGTCGCCCAGGGGGACGGTCGCGAGACCCGACGCGTCAACCTTCAGCACCGCGAGGTCGCTCCGGGGATCGGTTCCGAGCACCTCCGCGTCGCGCTCGGTGCCGTCCGAGAAGACGAGGCGGATCTCCGACGCGCCATCGACCACGTGGTTGTTGGTGACGACCACGCCGTCCGAGTCGATCACGAAGCCGGTGCCGGCCGCTCCCCCACTGTCCGGACCGCCGTCGTCGACGACCGCGACGACCGCCGGCACGTCCTGTCCGAGGATCGACGCGATGTCGCCCCGCCGGGCCACCTCGCTCGAGGGCCGGACCACCACCTGCCGGGTCGAGGTGACCGTCGCGGGGTCGTCGTCGGTGGCGAGGTAGACGCCCGACGCCACCAGCGCGCCCACGAGCCCGCCAGCGACGCCCGCGAGCAACGCGTTTCTCCACCCCCGTCGCGGCGGGGCGGACCCGGTCCCGGACGGGAGGGCGGGCGGGGGCCCCGGATCGAACGGCGACGCCGGCGCCACCGGCATCGGCGGAGCCGCAGGGGGAGGAGGCGGTGCCACACGAGGCGAAGGCGGAGCGTCGTTCACGGTGGGAGCGTCGTTCACGGTGGGAGCGTCAGCCGCCGCAGGGGGCGTTTGAGCGGCCACATACTGTGAGCTTTCGGTCGTACGGGGTTCTTCGGACTCGTCCATCTCGCCCTCCGTCAGCACCGCCGCGCGGACACGCCCGCGCTCGTCTGGCAGGCTGCGGTCTACGGTCCTCACCCGATCGTGACCCGAACCGGCTGAGAGGAAGCTGGGTGTTGCCACCAGGCTAGGGGAACCGGACTACCGTTCCGAACGTTGCAGAGGACGATGATCCTCTCCGAGCACCCGGGGTGCGCATGGAAGACATGACCCCTCCCACCGACCATCGTGACCAGCAGTGGATGCTGCAGGCCCGCTGCCGGGCCCTCTCTCCCGGCGAGTTCTTTCCCTCCGACGGCGTCGGAGTCGACAAGGCCCGTCAGATCTGCGCCCAGTGCTCGGTGCAGCCCGAGTGCCTCGAGTACGCGCTCACTTACCGGATCGACCACGGCGTGTGGGGTGGCGCCTCCGAGCGCGAGCGGCGTCGGATCCTCCGGCGTCGACGGGTCGACGGGCCGATCGCTCGCGTCTGACGCTCGGACCTCAGCTCCAGCCGAACGGCGTCAGCACCAGGTCGACCGCGTCGTCGACGACCCCACCGTGGTCGTCGGGCGCCAAGGCTTCGACGACCGGAGCCAGGGCGTCCTCGGGGGCGTCCGATGCGCACGTGAACACCACACCCCCGTCCTCCCAGACGAGCACGTCCTCACCGGGCTCCGCGTAGCGCTCGACCCGCCGATCGGCGAGCTCGTCCTTCACGCCGCCGTCGGGCAGGTCGTCCCACTCGAGCGCGCCGCGGCGCTCGAACACCGAGACGGAGAACAGCCCGTCGTGGTAGGTGAGCTGCATCGTTCCGTCGTCGCGGCGCACACCACCGACCAATGTGTAGGTGCCGAGCGATTCGGGCGCTCGGAATCCGCGGCGCACGTCGCGCACCCGGGAGGCGACCGCCGTTCGGTGTGCGCGCGGAGCCACGAGCGGCGCGCCCGCGGTCTCTTCGATGTCGACGCGGTGAAAGCTCGACGAGCGCTCGACGCGCCCGTGCTCGTCCAGCACCTCGCGACGCAACAGCCAGCCCGACGCGTCGTCGACGAAGAGCCGTTGCGCGACCCGCCCCGGCGCGCCGTCTCCGGGTCGACGGGCGACGACCACATGGGTGGGTCGACCGGCGACGAGCGGGCCCGCGACGACCGACAGAGACCAGTGCCGACCGGGCGACGGCAGCGCGCGATCGACGTCACCTTCCGTGCCCGACCAGCCGTGCGCACCCGACACGTACGTCTGGTCACCACGGGTGATGACGTCGCGGGCGGCACCGTCGAGGTCCACGGTCCCACCCCGTGACCGGACGCTGACGAGCGCGTGCTGCCGGCGTCCGTCGACGTCGCGCCACGTGAGCACGACCGAGCCGGTGAGGTCGTGCGCGCGCGACGCGGTCCGCGTCTGTTCGACCAACGCCGCGGCTCGCGCGCTCGTGGGTGACCCGGTCGTCGCGGCGGTCGGGGTGGGCATCGCGCCGCCGGCAACGATCGCGGTCACGGCCGCGAATGCGACGGCGCAGCGGCGCGTGCGCCGCTTCACCGGCCGCCCAACGCGCTCACCGGCGCGAGCAGGCTGACCGGGTCGCCGGTGCCCGCCAGCTGCGTCCCGTGCTGCGTCGCGACGACCGCAACCCGCGGACGCACGCCGTCGCGTGACGGCAGCACGAGCACGACGAGCGCGACGGCCACCGCCGCGACGGCCGCGGCCCAGCGCAGGGGGTGGCGCCGACGGCGCGCGCCTTCGATCGACGCGATCTCACCGTCCGAGAACTGTTCCTCGTCGAGCGCACGCACCGCGTCGTACAGCGCGTCCCACCCACCGGGCGGAGCGTCGCTCACCGGCGCGGCCCGCAGCGCAGCGCGCGCGACCGTGACCTCCGCCAGCTCGGCACGCCATTCGGGTGACGACGCGAGCCGCGCGTCGACGTCGGCCCGCTCGGCCTCGCTCAGCTCGTCGTCGAGCCTCGCGGAGAGGACGGAGCGATCCTCGGAGGCGGGAGCGCTCACGGCTCGACGAGTCCTTCGTCGACCAGCGCGGCCCGCAAGATGCGGCGCCCGCGGTGGAGGCGGGAGCGCACCGTCCCGATCGGCACCCCGAGCGTCTCCGCGATCTCCGCGTAGGGGCGGTCGGCGACGTCGCACAGGACGACCGGCACCCGGAATTCCTCCGGGAGCGCGCCGAGCGCCCGCTCGATCTCGTCGGAGAGACCGACGCCCGCCTCGTCGGCAGCGGGAGACGACGGGAGCACGGGGCCCGGGTCGTCGGGGAGAGGATCGGTCGGCCGCCGTTTCCGGCGCCGCATGTCGTCGAGGAACACGTTGGTCACGATCCGGGCCAGCCAGCCTTCGAGCGATCCGGGCTCGTAGCGCTCCAGACCCCGGCGGATCCTGATGAGCGCGTCCTGCACCAGATCGGAAGCGTCGTCGTCGTTGCCGGTCAGGCGGTAGGCCACTTTGTAGAGGAACTGCCCGTGGTCACGGGCGACTTCCTCCCAGGTGGGAACACCGTCGACCATGTGATGAACGACGCGGCCGTCCGCCCGGTTCCCTGCGAGCGGACCCGCCGAGAGCGGTCAGCCGGCGTTCTTGGTGTCCTCGTCGTCGTCGGCCGTCCCGTCGACGCCCTTCCTGAACTCCTTGCTCGCCTGGCCCAGGGAGCGGGCGAGCTTGGGGAGTCGGGTGCTGCCGAAGAGGAGAAGGACCACGGCGAGAATGATCAACAGCTCGGTGGGTCCGAGATTCATGCGACCAACCCTTTCGAGGGGCCCCGAAGGTCGGGACGCTGCCAGGGTACTGCCGCCCGCGGGATCAGCCCCGGCGGACGGCTTCCGCGAGCAGCTCGATGTCGTCGACGGCGGCGACCTGGAAGGGCACCGCCCCCGCTCCGAGCACCAAGGTCTCGACGCCGAGCGCCTCCCAGGTGCCGACCTGGTCACGAATCTCCGCTGCCGTGCCGACCAACCGCCCCTCCCGCCACCGATCGAGGGTCATGCTGTCGAGCACCCCGGCGGGGCTGAGTGCACGCAACCGCTCGAATCGGCGGGCGAGGTCGGCGTCGTCGTCACCGGTGAGCGCGTACAAACCGAGCGACCGCCGGACGCTCGCCGGGTCGCGTGCCGACCGCTCGCACGCGCGGTCGAGCACCTCCGCCCGCGCTCGGTACGCCTCAGGCGTCCACACCCAGCACGTGTTCCAGCCGTCCCCCACCTCGGCCACGAGCTCCAAGAGCCGATCACCCTTCCCGCCGACGACGATCGACGGCCGCGGCTCCTGGAGGGCCGGTGGCACGTTCACCGCGCCGTTCGCACGGTGGGAGCGTCCCTCGTAGGTACAGGGCCCACCAGGGAGCAGACCTCGCAGGACCTCGACCGCGTCCCGCAGCCGATCGATCCGCTCGCCCGGCCCGGGCATCGTCATCCCGACGGCTTCGTAGTCCGGCTCGTACCAACCCGCACCGACCCCGATGTCGAGTCGACCCCCACTCAGGTGGTCGAGCGTGGCGAGGCTCTTCGCGAGCAGCGACGCCGAGCGCAACGCCTCGCACAGCACGAGCGTGCCGAGCCGCACCCGCGGCACTGCGCGCGCGAGCGCCGCCAGGGTGACGAGCGGCTCGAACGAGCCGAAGCGCTCGGCCGGGCCGCCGTACCGCTCGAGGTCGAGAACGAGGTGGTCGGAGAGCCACAACGAGTCGAACCCCGCGCGCTCCGCACGCTCGGCTGTCTCGAGCACCGAAGCCCACGACAGCGGAGACCCGATGCCGAGCGAGAAGTCGTATTGCGGCAACGCGAGACCCAGCTGCACCCGTGTTCCCCTCTCGCAGCCCCGCAGTCGAGCCTACGCTCGGCCCCCATGTTGGAGTGCGTGCCAAACGTCTCCGAGGGTCGCGACGAGGAGCGGATCCGGCGCTTCGCCACCGAGTGCGGCGCCGCGTTGCTCAACGTCCACGTGGATCGGGACCACCATCGGTCGGTGTTCACGCTTGCCGGCTCCGGTGGTGCCGTCGAGGGGTCGGCGCGGCGACTCGCCCACGCCGTCGCGTCGGAGCTCGACGTGACCGAGCACGCCGGCGCACACCCTCGCTTCGGCGCGCTCGACGTCGTCCCGTTCGTGGCGCTCGACGGCGTGCGGGGCGACGCGATCAGGGCTGCCCACGAATTCGCCACCTGGGCCGCATCCACCCTCGCGGTCGGCGTGTTCTTCTACGACCAGGCGGACGACCGCGGCCGCTCGCTTCCCGTCACCCGGCGGGAGGCGTTCGTCGTGCGCGAACCCGATCTCGGACCACGCGATCCCCACCCGCGCCTCGGCGCGATCGCCGTCGGCGCGCGCCCCGTGCTGGTCGCGGTGAACTGCGACCTCGACTGCGACGACCTCGAGGCGGCCCGAGCAATCGCGCGCGGCATCCGCGAACGCAACGGCGGCCTGCCCGGCGTGCGGGCGATCGGTCTCCGGCTCGACTCACGCGGGATCGCGCAGGTCTCGATGAACCTCGTCGCGCTCGACCGCACGGGGATCGAGGCGGCCTGTTCAGCGGTTCGGAGCGACGCTCGCGCGCGCAACGTCGACGTCGACCGCGTGGAGCTCGTCGGGCTCCTCCCCGCGTCGGAGCTCGCCCGCTGCAGCCGCGAGTTCCTCGACTGGACCGGGCTCGGGCCCGAGGTGACCATCGAAGCCCGCCTGGCCGCGACCGCCGGGTGAGCGGTCGTGGTGAGGGCCTCGGTGAGAGGCTTACGCGCCGATGGCGTTGCGGCGCTCGAGCGCGCGCTGGCGACGCACCCGACGGCGCTCCCGCTCGGACAGGCCACCCCAGATGCCGAACTTCTCGCCGTGCGCGAGCGCGTACTCGAGGCAGTCGACGCGCACCTCACAGCCGCGACAGACGGCCTTGGCCTCGCGGGTCGAGGCACCCCGCTCGGGGAAGAAGAGGTCGGGATCCACCCCCAGGCAGTTGGCGGCCTCCTGCCACCGCCGCTCGCCGTCGGCGACCGCTCGGGGCGTGACCAACATCGCACTGAGAGTCGGGTTGATCGTGCTGATGGGCTCGGGCATTGCCGTGCTCCCTCCCCTGCGCTCTCGACTGGCCTCGCGATGGGCGGATGTCGCATGCGTCACTCGAACACCTCCGTAAGCCGCGGAACCCGAAAGCCCGGAGCTCGAAAGCCCGTGACCCCCAGCCCCATGACCAGCGGCCGACCTGCCTGTCTTCTCTGCGCCTGTCTTCTCTGCGCCTGTCTTCTCTGCGCCTGTCTTCTCTGCGCGATCATCGGCAAGCAAATGACGCAACTGAAATTACATTGGTGGTATTCTGCTGCTTCGTGGGCCCGAGCGCAAGGGGTTTCTCGCGCCAGCACTCTCCGGAGCACTCCGGTGTCCGCGCGCTCGGCCCGTGCAGCGCATCGATCCTCGAGCCGGAGCTGCGCGTGACGGGCCCCCACCTCGAGGTCGCGCTCGGCGACATCACGACCGAGCACGTCGACGCGATCGTCAACGCGGCGAACACGTCGCTGCTCGGCGGCGGCGGCGTCGACGGCGCGATCCACCGCGCCGCCGGGCCCGAGCTCCTCGACGCGTGCCGCCGGCTCAGCGGCTGCGCCTACGGCGACGCCAAGGCGACCCGCGGCTTCAACCTCCACGCGTCCTGGGTCATCCACACGGTGGGGCCGATTTGGAGCGGCGGGCGCTCGGGGGAAGCCCGGCTGCTTGCCTCCTGCTACCGGCGCTCACTCGAGGTCGCGGACGAGCTCGGCGCGCGCTCCATCGCGTTCCCGGCGATCAGCACCGGCGCCTACGGCTACCCGGTCGCGCGGGCCACGCAGATCGCGGTGGAGACCGTGCGCTCCACGCTCACCAGCGCGGAGCTGGTGCGCTTCGTGTGCTTCGACCCCGCGGTCCACGAGCGCTACCTACGCGCGCTGGACTGACCTCTGGCGCCGAGCGGCCTGTCAGCCGGCGCGCCGGCGCCGGAGGCGCCGTTGGTCGAGGAAGTCGACGAGCACGTAGTCACCCAGCGTGTCGGGCGTCGTGTAGAACGCGCGGCCCCCGTTGACCTGCGTCATCTGCTCGACGAACGACCGCAGCATCGAGCTCTCGTCGAGCATGAACACGTTGATGCGGATCCCATCGCGCGTGCAACGCATCGCCTCGCGCAGCGTCTCCTCGATCGTGGTCGGTGACGGCGGGTACTGGAAGTAGGGCTGGCCGTCCTCGATGTGGGCGGTGGGCTCGCCGTCGGTGACCATGATGATTTGCTTCGTCCCGCTCTGACGGGCGAGCAGACGCCGGCCGAGCAGCAGCGCGTGCTGCATGTTGGTGCCCCACTCGAAGTCCCAGCTCATCTCGGGCAGCAGCTCGGGCTTCACCTCGCGCGCAACCCGCCCGAAGCTGACGAGACCGAAGTAGTCGCGTGGGAACCGGCTCGAGATCAACGCGTGGAGCGCGATCGCCATCTTCTTCGCGGGCAGGAAGTTGTCGCGCATCGGCATCGAGAGCGACACGTCGAGGAGCAGCACCGTCGCCGCCCGGGTGAGCTGCTCGGTGCGCTCGACCTCGAAGTCGTCGGGCCGGAGCTGCACCGGCGTGCGTGCCCCCGCCCGCCAGATCGCGTTCTTCACGGTCTCCTGCACGTTGAGGTGGAAGGGGTCGCCGAACTCATAGGGCTTGTGCTCGTAGGTACGCTCGGTGCCGACGCCCGCCCGGTCGACCTCGTGGCGGCCGATCCGATCCTGGAGCAGCTTGCGGTACAGATCCGCGAGCGCCTGGTTGCCGATGGCGCGGATCGCCCGCGGCGTGAGCTCGAGACGGCCCTCGCGCTGCTCGATCAGGCCGGCGTCCTCCAACATGCGGGCGAGGTCGCGCAGCTGGTCGAGCGACGCGGCCGCGTCGTCGCCGAGAAGCTCCCGGGCCCGGTCGACGTCGACCTCGGCGAGCTCGGTCGGTTGCGTCGCCGACCGGAGCAGGTGTTCGAGCGCGTCGAGGTCGCCCATGGTGTCGAGGAGCTCACCCATCTCGCCGAGCTGGAGCGGGTCGGAGCCGCCGAACTGTTGCGCGCGCTCCCACGGCAGATCTGGGAACGCCTGCTGGAGGTTGTGCGAGAGCTGGTCGACCTGCCAGCGCAGGTCCATGTCGTCGAGGAGCGCGTCGCTGAGCGCCCGGAGCTGCTCCCGCTGCTCGGGCGTCATCGAGTTCATGAGCTGCTGCATCTGCGCCATCGTCTGGGCCATCTGCTCGAGCAGCTCGTCGAGCGACTTCGGGTTGCCGGGGAAGAACTGGCCGTGCCGCTCCATGAACCCGTCGAAGTCGGGCTCCTCCCCCCGGGCGCGCTGGTCGAGCATCGTGTTCAGCTCGGCGAGCATGTCCTTCAGCTCCTGCATCCGCTCGGGCGTGAGGTTCGACATCCCGTCGGTGAGCTGCTGGAGCTGGCGGGCGACGAGCTGTTCGCGGAGCTCGTCGAGCAGCGCTTCGAACTGCTCGCGTGCCTTCGCGTCGACGAAGTCGTACTGCTGGAGCTCCTGCACCTTGCCGGCGAGGTCGGGAGGAAGCGCGTCGAGCTGTTGGCGTCGCTGCTCGGCGGCGGCATCGGCGGTCTCCTGGCGCCGCGGGTCACCGGACGCGGCGGCCTCGGCCTGCTGGCGGTCGATACCTGCGCGCTCGGTATCGACGACCTCGTCGAGCTTGCGGGCGATGTCATCGAACACGCCGCCGAGGTCGCGCCGCTCCAGCTCCTCGCGCCGGCGCTCCCGCAGCCGTTGCAGCATGTCGCGCAGGCCCATGAGCCGCTCGTCGTTGCGGTCGCGCAGGCCCTGTTGCATGAGGCGACGCAACGCCGCGTTCAGGTCGCCGTGATAGAGGAGGTCGTCGCCCATCTGGGCGAGGAGGTCCTCGGCGTCGAGCTCGAAACCCGTCTGGGTGCCGTCCCACCGTGAGTACCGGAAGCCGCGCGGCATACAGCCACCGTACCGGGTGGCTCCCATTGGGGGCGACGGCTCAGCGAGAAGCCACCGGTGACGGCTTCACGCTACGCGGGACCAGCCCGCGAGCAACGACGTGAGAACAAGTGGGCGCCCGGAGGTGAACAATTCCGACGCTGTCGACGCGTCGGAGCTCAGCCCCCGTCCGACTCGGCCGCCGCGGCCTGCAGGTTCTCGAGGCTCGTCCGCATGGCACGACCGAGCGTCGCGGCCCGCTTGCCCCCGAGACCCATCAGCTTGCCGATCGCGTCAGGCCCCCTGAAGTCCCACGACTCCGTCACGTCGGTGCCGCCAGTCGCCGGCTCGAACCGGTAGGTCCAGCGCGTGTGCGCCCGTTCGGAAGAGCCCACCCGAAACGAGAACGTCCGGCCGGCGTCACACTCGACGATCGTGCACTTCGTCCAGTAGCGGAAGCCCAGCCGGCCCCGCCGGTTGTGGCCACGGAAGCGGACACCCTCGCCGGGGCCGGTGGCGCCATCGAGCCACTCCGCCTCATAGGTCTCCGGGCTCCACCGCCCCATGTTCGTGACATCGCTCACCAGCGCCCACAACCGCTCCGGTGACGCGTCGATGTGCATCGTGACTTCGCCGTGCATGCGTTCCCCTGTCCCTCGCCGTCGTGTGGACCGCAGCGTACGACTCGCGATTGTTCCGTGCGCCCGAGCACAATGAAGGCGTGCGCGCCGGCCGCTCCGTCACGATCCTGCTCGTCGTCACGGTCGGACTCGTAGTCGGCGCGGGCGCGTGCGGTGGCCGTTCCGAGACACTGCCCCGGCCGAACGAGGCGTTCTGCATCGCCGCCGAGCGCTACGACCGGCGGGTGGAGCGGCGCGCACCGCTCGGGGAACAGATCGAGCTCGTCGGCCGCATGGCCGAGCACGCGCCCACCGACATCGCGAAGGACGCTCGGATCTTCCTCGCCTGGCTCGAGCGGAGCCGGGCCGGCGATCCGCGCGCCTCGGCGCGAGTCGAGGAGGCGGTCAACAACGTCAACCGCAGGGCCCAGCAGGGCTGTGGCTACCTCGAGGACGAAGGAAACACGGGGATCTGACCTCGGGGCGGCGGAGCGTCAGCCGCGAGCGCGGTACGTCGCGCGGCCATCGACCGCGTCCTTGTTGAGCCGCTTCGACAGGTGCAGGCCTTCGAGGACGAGCTCGATCGCCGACGCGACTCCGGCCGGCGTCTCGCCCACGTCGAGGTCGGCGAGCAGCTCCCGGAGAACGGGCACACCCCCGACGACCCCGGCGTATTCGGCCGACGCGATGTCGTCACCCGTGTGCACCACGAGCCCGCCTTCGAACGCGGTGACCAGCTCACCCAGCTTCTCCGGACGGGTACGCGCCCGGAACGTGGTGAGCACCGCGGAGGCCACGAGGCGGTCGAGCACCTGCTCCTCGCGGCCCTCGTCGAGCATCTCGAACTCGACCTTCCCGGAGGTGCTCGCCACCAAGGCGTCGAGGTCGCTCACCCGCGGCACGACCTCCGACTCGCCGTGGCGCACCGCCCGCCGCGTCGCGTTCGCGACGAGTGTCTCGTAGTTGGCGATCGAGAGCCGGACCGACACGCCCGAGCGCTGGTTCACGTGTGGGGACCGACGGGCTTGCTGAGTGATCTCGGCGACGATCTCCGTCATGAAGGCCGGCACGTGCACCTGGAGCCCTTCGGAGGTGAGCCGCACCGCCTCCTGGTCGACGACCGCTGCCTCGAGCTCGGTGTCGAGCGGGTAGTGCGTGCGGATCTGGGCGCCGAAACGGTCCTTCAGCGGTGTGATGATCCGGCCCCGGTTCGTGTAGTCCTCGGGGTTCGCGGACGCGACCAGCAGGAGGTCGATGGGGAGGCGGAGCTTGTACCCCCGGATCTGGACGTCGCGCTCCTCGAGCACGTTCAGCAATCCGACCTGGATGCGCTCGGCGAGGTCGGGGAGCTCGTTGATCGCGAAGATTCCACGGTTCGTCCGCGGCACGAGCCCGTAGTGGATCGTGAGCTCGTCCGAGAGGTAGCGGCCTTCGGCGACCTTGATCGGGTCGACCTCGCCGATGAGGTCCGCCACCGACGTGTCGGGCGTCGCGAGCTTCTCCCCGAACCGGCGGTCGCGGCTGACCCACTCGATGGGCGCCTCGTCGCCGCGCTCGGCCACGAGCAGCCGGGCATGGTGCGAGACGGGATGGTACGGGTCGTCGTTGATCTCGCTGCCGGCGACGACGGGAGACCACTCGTCGAGGAGGGATGTGAGGGAACGGATGATGCGGGTCTTCGCCTGGCCGCGCTCGCCCAGGAAGATCACGTCGTGGCCGGCGAGGAGCGCGTTCTCGAGCTGCGGGAGGACGGTGTCCTCGTAGCCCACGACCCCGTCGACGAGCGGGACGCCCTCGGCGATCCGCGCGAGCGCGTTCGCCCGGACCTCTTCCTTGACGGGGCGCGATGCCCAGCCTGAGGATCGCAGCTCACCGAGAGTGGAGGGGCGCGTCAAACGGTTTACCTCCGGTAGCGGGAGGGGGGACCGCGCCAACGTACCAGCGGACCGGAACGACAGTTCCTCGTGGGTGCCGCACCTCGGAGGGAGGCGCGGCACCCACCATTCGGCGTCAGAAGGCGACGTTTTCGTCTCTCGGACAGACGACGGTGTGGCCTTGCCGGGTGACACGACGGCCGATTGCACACCGCGGCCCTGCTCTCGGCCCAGTCGGGCCTCGCCGGATGCGCGAGCGGGCAGGAGCGGGCGGTACGGTTCGGATCGTGGCAAAGGTCGAAGAAGAGGTCTCCACCGCCTCCCGGGAACCGGGCGCCGACGACGCCGGTCGCCTGGCTCGCTACACCGGGCCCCCGGTGCCACTTCCCCGCCCTGAGGGCCACTTCCTCCGCCGGTTCTGGCACTCTGCCGTCGGCAAGAAGTGGGTGATGGCGCTCAGCGGCATCGTGTTGCTCGGATACGTGCTCGCCCACATGGTCGGGAACCTCAAGGTGTTCCTCGGCAAGGACCACATCAACGACTACGGCGAGTGGCTCCGCACCCTCGGGGAGCCCATCTTCCCCCGAACCGTCGTCTTGTGGGGTATGCGCGTCGGCGCTCATCTCCGCGTTCGCGCTCCACATCATCGCGGCCTACCAGCTCACGCGGATGAACCAGAAGGCCCGACCGGTGGGCTACCGGTCACCGCGTGACTACGCAGCAGCCAATTTCGCGTCCCGCACCATGCGTTGGACCGGGATCATCATCGCCCTGTTCGTCGTGTTCCACCTGCTCGACCTCACGTGGGGCACCGCCAATCCCCACTTCGTGCGCGGGGATCCCTACGACAACCTGTTCGAGAGCTTCGACCGTGTTCCCGTGGCGATCGCGTACATCGTGGCGATGCTCGCGCTCGGCTTCCACATCTTCCACGGCGCGTGGAGCATGTTCCAGAGCCTCGGGCTCAACAACCCGCGTTGGAACATCTGGCGGCGCTACTTCGCCGTCGGGTTCGCAGCGGTGATCACGGTCGGCAACGTGAGCATGCCGTTGCTCATCACGACCGGGGTCGTGACGAGATGATCGGGGGCCTCGACGCCAGGATCCCCGACGGGCCGATCGCGGAGAAGTGGGACAACCACCGCTTCGGAGTGAAGCTGGTGAACCCCGCCAACAAGCGTCGCTACGAGATCGTGGTGGTGGGCAGCGGGCTGGCCGGCGCGTCGGCGGCGGCAACGCTGGGCGAGCTCGGCTATCGGGTGAAGCTGCTGACGTTCCACGACTCGCCGCGTCGCGCGCACAGCATCGCCGCGCAGGGCGGCATCAACGCCGCGAAGAACTACCAGAACGACGGCGACAGCGTGCACCGTCTCTTCTACGACACCGTGAAGGGCGGCGACTACCGGGCGCGTGAGGCCAACGTCTACCGGCTCGCGCAGATCAGCGTGAACATCATCGACCAGTGCGTCGCGCAGGGGGTTCCCTTCGCGCGCGAGTACGGCGGGCTCCTCGACAACCGATCGTTCGGCGGCGCCCAGGTCTCCCGCACGTTCTATGCCCGTGGTCAGACGGGGCAGCAGCTGCTGCTGGGCGCGTACCAGGCGCTCGCCCGCCAAGTGCACCTCGGAACCGTCGAGCTGTTCCAGCGCACCGAGATGCTCGACCTCGTGCTGCACGACGGCCACGCCGCCGGTGTCGTCACCCGCAACCTGATCACCGGCGAGATCCGCTCGTTCTCCGCGCACGCGGTCGTACTCGCGACCGGCGGCTACGGCAATGCGTTCTTCCTCTCCACCAACGCGAAGGGCAGCAACGTCACCGCCGCGTGGCGCGCCCACCGGAAGGGCGCGTTGTTCGCCAACCCCTGCTACACGCAGATCCACCCGACGTGCATCCCCGCGAGCGACGACTTCCAGAGCAAGCTCACGTTGATGTCGGAGTCGCTGCGCAACGACGGCCGCATCTGGGTGCCTTCGGAATTCGGCGACCAGCGGGCGGCGGACCAGATCCCCGAAGACGCGCGCGACTACTTCCTCGAGCGCCGGTATCCCGCCTTCGGCAACCTCGTGCCCCGCGACGTCGCGTCGCGAGCAGCCAAGCGCGAGGTCGATGCCGGCCGCGGTGTCGGGCCGCGCAAGAACGGTGTGTACCTCGACTTCTCCGACGCGGTCGGGCGCCTCGGCGCCGACGTGATCGAGGAGCGCTACGGCAACCTCTTCCAGATGTACGAGCGGATCACCGGCGAGGACCCGTACCGAGTGCCCATGCGCATATACCCCGCGGTCCATTACGCGATGGGCGGACTCTGGGTCGACTACAACCTGATGAGCAACGTGCCCGGGCTCTACGTGCTCGGCGAGGCGAACTTCTCCGACCACGGCGCCAACCGCCTCGGCGCCAGCGCGCTCATGCAGGGCCTCGCCGACGGCTACTTCGTGCTCCCGGCGACCATCGGCGACTACCTCGCGCCGCTGCTCGGCACGCAGCCCGTTCCGACCGACGACCCGGTGTTCCGCGACGCCGAAGCCGGCATCGTCGACCAGACGCAGCAGTTCCTCGCGACCCGGGGAAGCCGGTCGGTCGACTGGTTCCACCGCGAGCTGGGCAAGATCCTCTGGGACAACTGCGGCATGGCCCGCAGCCGCGAGAGCCTCCAGAAAGCACTCGGCGAGATCCCCGCGCTCCGCGACGAGTTCCACGCCGACGTGCGCGTGCTCGGCGAGCACGAAACGCTGAACCAGTCGCTCGAGAAGGCGGGGCGGGTGTCGGACTTCCTAGAGTTCGGTGAGCTGCTCTGTCTCGACGCCCTCCACCGGGAGGAGAGCTGCGGCGGCCACTTCCGCGTGGAGCACCAGACCGAGGACGGCGAGGCGCTCCGGGACGACGAGCACTTCGCGTACGTCGGCGCCTGGGAGTTCGCGGGCGTCGACACGGCTCCCGAGCTGCACCAGGAGCCCCTGGAGTTCGAGCACGTCCACCTCGCCCAGCGCAGCTACAAGTAGGGATCGCCATGCACCTGAAGCTCCGAGTGTGGCGACAGGCCGGCCCGGCCTCGCCCGGCCGGTTCGAGGGCCACGACCTGGACGACGTCAGTCCCGACATGTCGTTCCTCGAGATGTTCGACGTCCTGAACGAACGACTCCTCGCCGAGGGCCGCGAGCCGATCGCCTTCGACCACGACTGTCGCGAGGGCATCTGCGGCTCGTGCTCCATGATGATCAACGGGCGCGCGCACGGGCCGGAGACGGGCACCGCGACGTGCCAGCTCCACATGCGCAAGTTCCACGACGGCGACGAGATCGCGGTCGAGCCGTGGCGGGCGCGGGCATTCCCGATCGTGCGTGACCTGGTCGTCGACCGCAGCGCGTTCGACCGCATCGTCGAGGCGGGTGGCTACATCACGGCGCCGACCGGGAGCGCGCCCGACGCCAACCTGATCCTCGTGCCGAAGGAGGCCGCCGACGCGGCGATGGACGCGGCCGCGTGCATCGGCTGTGGCGCGTGCGTCGCCGCGTGCCCAAACGGCGCCGCACAGCTGTTCACCGCCGCGAAGGTCTCGCACCTCGCTCTGCTCCCCCAGGGTCAACCCGAGCGCTACGCCCGGGTCGTCGAGATGGTGGAGACGATGGAGCAGTACTTCGGCTCGTGCACCAACCACGGCGAGTGCGAGAAGGCGTGCCCGAAGGAGATCAGCATCGACTTCATCGCACTGCTGAACCGCGACTACGTGAAGGCGCAGTTCAAGAACCGTCGGCTCGCCGGCCAGCGGATCTGACCTCCGGCGCTCCCCTCAGCGGCTCGCCCACAGGTAGGTGAACCGCAGCAGCGAGAGGTAGCCCATCCGCTCGTACACCGGGCGGCCGGGATCGGACGCGATCAGCATCGCGGGCAGCGACGGGTCGACGCTCGACGCCGCGGCCGTGAGCGCCGCGCCGTAGCCGCGGCCCCGAGCCTCCACCAGGGTGGAGACCATCTCGACGTGGTTGACACCTTCGCTGACCACGCCGGTCGCCGCGCTCACGGCGCGGCCGTGCTCCCGACCCACGAACATGTGGACTCCCGGAGCCCGCAACATGGACTCGTCGAACAGCGTGCCAGGCTCCGCGACCTGCCCGTCCGGCAGGGGGAACCCTTCGAGCAGCACCTGCTCGTACGCGAGCAGATCGTCGACGGTGCGCGCCCGGTCGATCGTGAAGCCGTCGGGCAGCGCCACGCGGTGGTCGTGCGCCGGGCAGTACATCAGCGGCGGATGGCCGCCGACCTCGAATCCCGGGAGCTCGGTCGGCCAGGGACTGAAGACCGAATAGGGGCCCCCGTTCGCGCCCGAGAAGAACCGGGTGATCTCCAAGCCGAGGCCTGTCGGATCGCGAGGCGGCCGCAACAGGATCGCGTAGTTCAGGAACGGATGCGGCGAACACTCGTCGATCGCGATGAAGTCGCCGGTGCGCACCACGCGATCACCGGCGAGGAGACCGGACGCCTCCACCCACGCCGCCGAGCCCACCAGGTAGCGGTGCAGGAGGTTGTCGTCGACCGGCGTCGACGGGCCGAACCCGGCCTCCAGGGGCTCGCTCACGGGCGCACCCGAACGGTCATTCGTCGCCGCTGCCGGGCTCCACGACCCCGAAGGACTCGAGGTCGGTCACGATGCCCTCGACGTCGGTTCGGGCTCGGTCGATGCGACCCCGGCACAGCTTGATCAGCACGCTCGCGCGTCGCACCCGCTCCGCGAGCACGTCGACGTCGAGGTCGTCGCGCTCGAGCTCGTCGAGGATCTCGTCGAGCTCCGCCATCGCGCCCGCGTAGCCGATCTCGCTCTCGTCGCTCACCGCCGGCCTGCCCCTTCCTCGCGTCCGTCCACCGCGTCCTCCACGTCGGTCACCGTGCTCCGCAGGGTCCCCGCGGCGAGCTGCGTCGTGATCTCCTCGCCCGGCGCGAGGCCGGCGACGTCACGCACGACACTGCCGGCGCGGTCGCGGGTCACGCTGTATCCCCGCTCGAGCACGCGGCGGGGATCGAGCGCGCGCACGCCGCGTTCGGTCGCCGCGAGATGGAGGTCCGCCTGCTGCAGCCGATGGTTCGCCGACCGGACCACTCGGTGCTGGTGGGCCACCAGGCGAGCGTCTGCGTCGCGAACGGTGCGTCGCCCCAGCTCGTCCACTCGGACGCGCCGCCGATCGAGCTGCACGCGCGCCCCCAGCAGGGCGCGCGGCGCGAGGCGGTGCGCACGGCGCTCGGCCTCGGCGAGGGTGTTGGCCGCGAGGGCCTGACGACGCCGGGAGAGGGAGATGACGCGCCCGGCTCGCTCGTCGAGGCCGTGCACGAACCGCTGCACCGCTGCCACCAGGTGTTGCGCGCACGCCGTCGGCGTCTTGCACGCCAGGTGCGCGACTTCGTCGACCACGCTGCGATCCGTCTCGTGGCCTATCCCGGTGATCACGGGAACGGGCATGGCCGCCAACGCACGCGCCACGATCTCGGTGTCGAACGGGCCGAGGTCCGCGCGCGATCCCCCGCCCCGCACGATGACCACGGCGTCGAGCCGGCGCGCCGCGAGCCCCCGGAGCCCCCACACGATCCGGCGCGAGGCGGCGTTCCCCTGCACTCGAACGTCGACCACACACAGCTGCCAGGCGAACCCCGACCGCTCCAGCTCGTGGACGAAGTCGTGGTAGGCGGCGCTGCCCACGCTCGTGACGAGCCCGATCCTGAGGGGAACCAGTGGCAGCGCGAGCTGGGCGTTGGCGTCGAGCACACCGTCGGCGGCGAGGGTCCGCAGCACGCGCTCGCGGTTCGCCGCGATCCCACCCACCGTGAAGACGGGATCGATCGCGACCATCTGGAGCTGCAGGCGCCCCTGGGGTGCGTACACGGTGACGCGCCCCCGGACGCGCACCTCGACGTCGTCCGCGAGCTCCGCGCCCGGCACCGCCGCGAGCTCCTGCTCGACCGACCGCCGGTCGTCCCGGAACAGCACGCAGTCGAGTCGGCTCTGTACGCGATCGCCGCGGACGGCCTTCTCGACCAGCGTGAAGTAGACGTGACCGACCGCAGAGCGGCTGAGGTTCTGCACCTCTCCCCTGACCCACACCTGCGTCGGGAACGCTCGACGCACCGCGTGGTGCAACTGCGTCGTCAGCTCGCCGACGGTGAGCGTCGGTTCTTCGGCGGGACCACCGTCGGGGGCGGCGTCCGGCGCGGCCGCGGCGTCCGAGGGACCGTCGAAGTCGAAGCCCGCCTGTTCCACCCACCGGAGGCTAATCCGGGCCGGTATCGCGTCCGCCTCGTCGCGCGGGCCCATACTGCACGGGTGCGGAGCTCCGTCGGCGACCTCGCAGCGATCGGCCGGATCGCGCTCGCAGGGCTGTTCGGCTTCGTCGTCGGCGTCGAGCGACAGTGGCGGGGGAACAACGCCGGGCCTCGCACGTTCGCCACGCTCGCGCTCGGTGCCGCCGCATTCACCGTGGTCGCGGTCGAAACCGGTGATTCCGCCCGCCTCCTCGCCGGTGTCGTCACCGGCGTCGGGTTCATCGGGGCCGGCATGATCTTCCACGACTCGGCGCGGGGCGTCGTGGGGTTCGCGACGGCGTCGTCGAGCTGGGCGATCGTGGCGGTCGGCGTGATGGCGGGGTTCGGCGACCTTGTCCTTGCGGTCGCGGTCACTGGGATGCTGCTCGTTGTGCTCGAAGCCGAGTACGTGCCCGTCGTGAGCCGGTTCCTCGGGAGATTCGGCTTCCTCTCGCCGGAGCAGGGCAGCGACCCCGACACCAACGGCACCAAGAACGAGTGATCAGGGCGAGAGCGGGAGATCGGTACTCGGGCGCATCGACCAGCGCGGCGGGCGCTTTTCGAGGAAGGCGGCGATCCCCTCGGCCGCGTCGGGCGTCGACACCGCCCACTTGAACAATGCAGTCTCTTCGCGGATCCGCCCGTCGAGCTCGGCGAGGAAGTCGCGCCACAGCAGGCGCTTTGCCGCCGCTACCGCAGCCGGGGCGACGGTGTCGACGATCCCGCGCGCGATCCGGTGTGCCTCCGCGAGCACCTGCTCGCGCGGCAGCGCTCGGTGGCACACGCCCAGCGCGACCGCCTCCCTGCCGTCGAAGATCCGGCCGGAGAGGATGAGATCGGTAGCCGTGGCGAAGCCGGCGACGTGGGCGAGGGTCCAGTGGCTGCCCATCTCGGGCACGAGCCCGCGGCGCACGAACACCATGCCCAGGCGCGCGTCCTCCGCGACGAGGCGCAGGTCGCAGTGCAACGGATACGTGGTGCCGACTCCGACGGCGTCGCCGTTGAGTGCCGCAATCACGGGCTTGCGCACACGACTCGGCGGGAAGAACTCCGCGAAGACGCGCTCGCGCATCGGGTCGGCTTCTTCGGGTCGGGTGATCGAACCCTCGAGGTCGGCGCCGACCGTGAACGTGTCGCCGCTGCCCGTGAGCACGACCACCCGGATCCCGTCGTCGAGGTCGGCGGCGCGCAGCGCGTCGTTGAGCTCACCGAACATCGTGTACGTCCACGCGTTGCGCCGCTCCGGCCGGTGCAGGCTGATCGTCGCCACCTGGTCGGCCACGTCGACGACGATCTGCTCGTAGGTCATGGGCGGCGCCTCGGCTCGGCAGCGTGGACGGCGAAGGGTACGCCGTGCGTCGCCGGGTCGGCTCAGCCTCCCGCGTCGACCGGCTCGGGCACCACGCGCAGCGACCAGGGCGATTCGACCCGCACCTTGCGGAGCAGCCCCAGTCGGAGGCCGGCGGCAACCGTGCCGAGCACCAGGGCGATCAGCGCGGTCCCCGCGAGGGCCGTTCGCCACGCGAACGAGACGGTGCCCACCAGCGCGGCGATGGTCGCGAGGTTGACGAGGGCGTGCACGACCGCGGCCGGGAACAGCGCGCCCGTACGCAGGACCGCGTAACCGAGGACCATCCCCAGACACGCGAACGGGAGCGCCTGGAGGGTGTCGCTCATCTGCGCGACGTGCCCGGGCGCGAGGGTGAAGACGAGGCCGGCACCGAGGAGCGCCGCCGCTCCGGGTGCGGCGCCCCACTCCGAGGCGTTGCGCCAATTCCTCCCGAGGAGCCATGCACTCGCCGCGCCGACGACTGCGAGCACGGCGAGCCGGTACACGAGCTCCTCACCCAGGGCGGCGATCGCCAGCCCGATCCCTTCGCGCCATCCCCCGAGGCGGGTGCCGTACGCCACGAGCGCGAACGCCAGCGCGACTCCCGTCACCACGAGGAACGGGCCCCATGCAGCACGGTTGGGGCGATCGAGCCCGAGGTGTCTCGGGCCGACCAGCCATGCGAGCAGGAGACCGAGCGGCAGCGCGGGCGAGATCGGCACACGACCGAGATGGCCGAGCGAGACGTGCGTCCACGCCGTGCAGATGTCGACGACGACGGTGGCGAGCGCAACCGCGACGACGACGCCGCTCAACGGCAGACGCGTCCAGCGTGACCATACCCACACCCGATACACGCGGGGAGCGGGCGGCACGGCAGGATCGACCGCACCAGTCGTGGGCATCTGATCCCTTCGGCAGCCGGGCGCCGTTCCTGGAGCGGCTCCGTGCTGTGCCAACATGCGTGCGAGGGACCTCGGATGACGACACCGATCGACGACGAGCGGCTCACGGCCGCCGGCCTCTTCTTCGAGACCCACGCCGGGCTCTCCCGCGCACTCGAGCGGAGCCTCGCGGAGACGGGACTCTCGGCGCAGTGGTTCGAGCTGCTCCTTCGCCTCGCCCGCACCCCCGGCGCACGGCTCCGCATGTGCGACCTCGCCGCGCAGGTATCGATGTCCCCGAGTGGTTTGACCCGGGCCGTGGATCGCCTCGAGGCCGAGGGCCTGGTCCGGCGGGAGGTCTGCGCGGACGATCGGCGGGGCGCGTTCGCAGCCTTGACCGACAACGGTCGCGCCCGGATCGACCGGGCGCTCCCCGCGCACCTCGAGCAGCTCGAGCGCTCCTACACCGGTGTGCTCACACCCGCCGAGCTCGCGCAGCTCACCGCCGTCCTCCGCAAGCTCCGAGAGCACGTACACCCGGGCGCCGCCGCCGGGGCCTGAGTCGGCCACCGTCCTCCCGCCCGGCCGGGGCGCGGCCCGGATGCGTCGTCGCACGTACTTGCTCGCCTACGTTGCAGTCACCCCCCTACTGTCGACGAGGCACACGCGATGGCACGACAAGCCGGACTCGGCAGGAGCCTCCACGAGGTGCTCGAGTCGCTGACCCCGGCCGAGGGCCTGCCGGAGCCCGCGCGGCGACCCGCGGTCGAGCTCGAGCACCAGCTCGACCAGCTCCTCGTCGACGTCCAGGAGCTCCGCGAGCGCGTCGAGCGGCTCGACGCCCGGGTGAAGCGGTTGCAGAAGGCCAAGAAGACGGCCGAAAAGCAGGCCGAAAAGGGGTCCGGCGCGAACGGCAAGAAGAAGCGGAAGTCGAAGGGTTCGCGAGCGGTCGCTCGCGACGAGCGCGTCGCGTAGCCTCGTCGGAGGAGCTTCGACGAGAGGGGTCCGATGTCGGTCTTCGGTCGTGACAAGGCGCGGATGCCGAGCCCGGAGGAGGCGCTGCCCGGTCGTGACCGGCCCGTGGCCGTGCCGGCGACCCACTTCGTCAACGGCCATCCGCTCGAGCCGCCGTTCCCCGACGGTCTGGCGACCGCCCGCTTCGGGTTGGGCTGCTTCTGGGGTGCGGAGCGCGCGTTCTGGCAGGTCGACGGGGTGTACAGCACCGCGGTGGGGTACGCGGGCGGGTCGACGCCGAACCCGACGTACGAAGAGGTGTGCAGCGGCCGCACCGGACACAACGAGGTCGTCCAGGTCTGGTTCGACCCCTCGGTGGTGAGCTACGACCAGCTGCTCAAGGTGTTCTGGGAGCACCACGACCCGACCCAGGGGATGCGACAGGGCAACGACGTCGGCACGCAGTACCGGTCGGGGATCTACGCGTTCGACGACGAGCAACGCGACGTGGCGATCGCGTCGCGCGCGACCTACCAGGAGATGCTGCGCGCGGCCGGTTACGGGGACGTCACAACCGAGATCGTGCCCGCGGGGCCCTTTTACTACGCCGAGGACTACCACCAGCAGTACCTGGCAAAGAATCCCGGCGGCTATTGCGGCCTGGGCGGCACCGGCGTGAGCTGCCCGGTGGGGCTGGCCGAGGCCGGCTGAGGCACGCCTTCTCCGGCGACCACCGCCACCGCGGCCGCGACGAGCAGCGACACACCAGCATCACGTTGAGGCTGGCCGCCGTGAATCGCGGGTTCTCGAAGAAGCGCACGTCGAGCAGCGGCTCCGGCACGTGACGAGCGCGCCGAGCCCGAGGTGTATCCATGTGGACTCCTCGAGCGGGGGGATGCTCGAGCGGGTGCACTGCGTCGCGGGACCGACGGTGATAACATTGTTATTTTAATAACATCGTTATTGCACTGAGTCGAGGCCGGAGTCACGGGGGGTTCCGATGGAGGCGACCGACGAGCAGGGCAGAGCGATCCTCGAGGCCGCGAGCGCACTGCTCGCCGACGAGGGTCCCGCTGCGCTCACGGTCCGGCGCATCGCCCGAGCTGCCGGCTGCTCGACAATGTGCATCTACAGCCGCTTCGGCAACAAGGACGGCATCGTCGACCGGTTGTTCGCCGAGGGGTTCGAGCGCCTCCGCGGATGCGTCGACGATCCGCTTTCCGGCGTCGATCCGGTGGGTGACCTCCGCGCCGGCGCCCTCGCGTACCGGGCGAACGCACTCGCGCACGCGACCGAATACCTGGTGATGTTCGGGGCCGCGGTTCCGGGATTCGTGCCCTCGCCCGCGAGCAAGGCGAGCGCGCACGCGGCGTTCGACGGTCTCGTCGCGCGGGTGCAGCGCGGCATCGACGCCGGTGCGTTCTCCGGCTCGGCGCCGGAGATCGCGCAGCTGTACCTGGGCGTGATCCACGGCCACGTGATGCTCGATCTCGCCGGGATCGACCCGGCCGGTATCGACCGGAGCGTCGGCTTCGAGGTCGGGGTCGACATCCTGCTCGCCGGCCTGGCCGCCGCCGGATCCGTGTCGACGACGTCGACGCGCACGAGCACCCGATGACGGCCACTCGCGACCGCCCGTCCACGCCGATCCGGGCGCTCGCGATCCGGCTCGCCGAGGCCGGTCTCGGGAGGATGACCCGCGATCTCGTCGAGGTGCACGACGGCGACGAGTTCGAACGCATGATGGTCGAGATCGGCGACGATCCCCTCGCCGGCGCCGGCGCGGCGACCGCGGCATTCATGGTGACGAGCGCGCCGACCGCAAAGCGCGCGCTCGCGATCGCCCAACGGAGCACCCGCCTCGCAGGGAAGGTGCCACTGCCGTCGGCGCGTGCGGTGCGGTACGCCACGATTGCGGTACCGATCGCAGTGCGGCTGGTCGCGACCGCGCGGCGCGGGACGCGCGAGTTGCAGGTCTTGGCGTCCTACGTCGACTCCGAGCTTCGCCGCGCCGGGCTCGACCCCACGGCCGCCGAGGTGCGAACGATCACCACGGCGGTGGCGATCGACCCCCGCCACCCGCGAACTGACCTTCCACCCCACCGGGGGGCCGGGCGCCTGGCGGGCTCGTGGCTCGCCCACGCGGTCCGGCCCGAGCGCGAAGACGCCCATCGGCGACGGATCGCCCGGCTGCGAGCGGCGGTCGAACAATTGCAGCCGCCGTTGCCGTTGCCGTCGTGAGCGCAGGGCGCCCCGGGCGGCTCAACCGCATCCCGGCCGGTGCCGATACCACTCGGTGCTCCCGGCGTCCGCGTCTACCCTTGGTCGCGTCCGCCGTCGCGTCCCGGGCGTCGCGCTCGCGCTCGCGCTGACGATCCTGCTCGCCGCCTGCATTCCACCCACCAAGGCCGCGTCCCCACCCGCCGCGCCCGCGACGACGCAGCCACCCGCGCCCTCCCCGCTCGGACCCCCGCCCCCCGGCGCTCCCGACCCGGCGACGTTCTCGTGCCCCGTGGTCGGCGCCACCTTCACCGACAGCTACGGACCCCGAACTTCGGGCTTCCACTGGGGCATCGACATGTTCGCCACGACGGGGACTCCCGCACGTGCGGTCGGGCCGGGAACGGTCAGCTACGCGGTCGAGGACGCGGGAGGGAACGCCGCGTACCTCTTCGCCGCCGATGGGAACGTCTACTACTACGCGCACCTGTCAGCGTTCGTCGGCGTCGCGCGCGCGGTCACGAGCGGCGAGACCATCGGGCGCGTCGGTCAAACGGGCAACGCGACCGCGCCCCACCTGCACTTCGAGATCAGGGTGGGGGGCGCCAACGGCACTCGGATCGACCCGTACGCGACGCTCGTCGCGGCCGGCTGCTCGACGACTCCGGCCTGATCAGATCGCGCGCAGGTCGTCCACCATCGGAGCGATCACCTCGTCAAGGCACCGGGGTGGATCGGTCGTCGTGCCGAGGATGATGGTGTCGATCCCGAGCGCCGCGTAGCCCTCCATGTCCGCGAGGAACGCGGCGCGTGCGTCCGCGCCGGCATCCGGTGCCGCGGCGATGAGCGTCTTCTCGATCGCGTCGTAGTCGCGGCCGAGGCGGTCGCAGTGTCCGCGGAGCACGTCCAGCTTGTTGGACACGTCCTCGGTGGTGGTCGCGAACAGGTTGCAGGCGTCGGCGTACTGGGCGACGAGTCGCAGCGTCTTGCGCTCGCCGCCCCCGCCGATCAGGATCGGGGGCCGAGGGCGGCTGAGCGGCGCGGGCACGCAGAGCGTCTCCGCCAACTCGTAGTACTCACCCGCGAACGGACCGTCGTCGTCGCTCCACATCTGGAGGCAAATCCGCAGCGTCTCCTCGAGCCGCTCGAAGCGCTCGGAGACGGGCGGGAACGGTACCCCGAGCGCGCGGTGCTCGCGCTCGTACCACGCCGCGCCGATGCCGAGCTCGGCTCGACCACCGGACAGGACGTCGAGCGTCGTGACCGTCTTCGCCAGCAGGCCCGGGTGCCGGTACGTCACACCGGTGACCATCAGCCCGAGACGCACCCGCGACGTGTGAGCCGCGAGGAACGCGAGGCCCGTGTACCCCTCCAGCATGGGCTCGTCGGCGGGCCACACCCCTTCCATCTGGAACCAGTGGTCCATCAACATCACCCGACCCGCGCCGACCTCCTCCGCGACCCGTGCTGTGGTGGCGAGCGTCGGTGCGATGGGCTCGTCCCAGACGAACCTGGG
Source organism: uncultured Actinomycetes bacterium (assembly GCA_963775795.1). Lineage (GTDB taxonomy): Bacteria > Actinomycetota > Acidimicrobiia > IMCC26256 > DASPTH01 > CAVZKC01. Next base: position 681,631 of record CAVZKC010000004.1, read on the forward strand.
AACCTGGATGCCGAACTCCATGGTGCGTCTCTCCCTCGTCTTCGTGTCTCATTCCTCGGGAAGCGACTCTCGGGCTCCCGCCATGAATGAACGGAGGATAGCGTCAAAGCGGAGCGAGTCGCTGAGCACGATGAACACGAGCAGGACGAGCATCGCGATCCGGACGCGGCGCTGTGTGCTCGAGTCCTGCAACCGGAACAGCACATCGTCGACACGCGCGCGGAGCCGGCCGTGTCGTGCCACCAACCGCGCGATGATCGATCCCAGCTCGGCCACGGAGCACGCGGCGACGACGTACGCGCCGACACGCGTCGCGAGCTGCCCCGCGTTCTTCAGGATCGGGATGACGATGCCGAGCGACGTGGACGAGAGCACGACGGCGATCAGCACCGGATCGGCACCGCCGCCGCACAGGCGACGACCAGCTACAGGTCCGCGAAGCTGATCTCGGGCACCCCGACCTCCGCCGCGAGACGCCAACCGTTCGCGCCGCGTGAGCGTCTCGGCGGCGCGGTCACCCCGCGCCGACGACCAGCCTGACCGTCGAACCCTCGGGGGCGTACCCGCCCGCGGGGTCCTGCGAGAGCACCGTGCCTCGATCGGGGCGCGAGGACGGGGTGGTCGACACGACCACCGCGAACCCGGCGTCCTCGAGCGTGTCGACCGCGTCGTCGGCGTCGAAGGTCGCGGTCGGCGGGACCACGACCGATCGCGGCCCGCTCGACACCACGATGGTCACCTCGCTTCCCCGCCGAACCGTTCGACCGGCGCGGGGCCGCGTCTCGAGCACCGTCCCGGCCACCGACGATCGGTCCGACTCGGTCTCGACGCGGACGTCGAGGCCCTCGGTCACCAACACGGCCGTGGCGTCGGACTCCGAGCGACCAGACAGGTCGTCGAGCTCCACCCAGGGGTCGCGGGCGATGGTGAGTGCGACCGGCCGGTCCTTGCGCGCCCGATCACCCTCCACCGGGCTGACCCCGAGCACGGTTCCGGGGCTCTCGTCTTCGGTGTCACGCATCACCTGGGTGACGCTCGTGAAGCCCTGCGCCGTCAGCGCGACGGTCGCGTCGGTGGAGTCGAACCCGACGACGGGGGGCACCGTGGCATGCACGTTGCTCACGGTGATCCGCACCGCGGAGCCCTCGGCCAGCTGGCGTGCGCCGGCCGGGCGCTGCGAGATCACGTATCCCCCGGCGCGCGGCGTGTCGATCACCCGGCTCTCGGCGTTCAGCCCCGCCTCCTGGATGAGCGCCGCCGCGGTGAACACGTCCCGATCCACGACATCGGGCACCGCGACCTTCGTGGGTGCCGCGTCGAGCGCGCTGATGGCGACGGCCACCGCGGCGCCGGCGAGAACCACCGGCAGCACGATCGTGACCACGTGCCGAACGCGCCATCGGCGAGGGCGCGGTGGGTGCGCGCGGCCGCCTCGGGGCGGTCGCCCTGCGGCCCGGTCGACCCGCGGAAGCTCGCGAAGGGCGCGGTGCGGTCGGTGCCGACCCCCGCGCGCCCGCGCGGGAGGGACCGCTTCGGGCTCCGCGTCGGCGGGCTCGCGTCCGGTGCCGAGCCGGTCCGCGATGGCCAGCAGCTCGTCGCGCAGGTCACCCGCCCGCTGATGGCGAGCGGCGGGGTCGTCGGCAGTCGCCCTGGCAACGACATGGCGGAGCCCGGCGCTGTCGTCGTCGGGAACGGGTGGAAGCCCACGGGTAGCGGGGGTCGAGATCGCGGCGAGCGTGGTCTCGGCGTCGTCGCCTCCGCGCGGCCGAGCGCCGTCGAGCAGCTCACCAAGCAACACGCCCAGCGAGTAGATGTCGCTGCGCCCGTCGATCGGAGCTCCCGCGAGCTGCTCGGGCGCAAGGTAGCCGGGCGAGCCGATGACGGTGCCCGGCTGTGTGATCGGATCGCCGAGGGTCCGCATCACCGGATCGACGCTGCGGTCGGGCGGGACCGCGCTCGCGATCCCGAAGTCGGTGACGCGCACCGAGCCGTCTGCTGCAACGAGTACGTTGCTCGGCTTGACGTCGCGGTGGACGACGCCGTGGTCGTGCGCGCACGCGAGCGCGTCGGCGATCTGGGCGCCGTAGCGTGCGACGGTGCGCGCGTCGAGCGAACCCTCGGCGGCGAGCACTGCCCGCAGGCTGGGGCCGTCGACGTGCTCCAACACCAGGTACGCGCCTTCGTCGACTTCGTTCCAGTCGTAGACGTCGACGACGTTCGGGTGGTTGAGCCGGGCCGCCGCCCGCGCCTCGCGACGGAACCGCGCCCGGGCCACCGGATCCTGCGCCACCGATGCGGCCGGGAGCTTCACTGCCACGGTCCTGCCCAGGAGCCGGTCGTGGGCTCGGTAGACCTCGCCCATCCCACCCGCGCCGATGCGGGCCTCGAGCTCGTAGCGCCCCGCGAGCAGCTCCCGCACGCGTGTCACGCGCGTCACCCTACCGAGCCGCCGCCGATCGCCGTCCGCGGGACGCGGCACGTCCCGCGGACAGGTGTCAGGGCGATGGTGACGGATACTGCTCGGGAACGCCTTCCCGCCTGATCCGCTCCCACACGAGCACCCCTCCAATCGGCCCGGTCAGCACGACGAGCGCGACGTAGGGCCAGGACCACCGGATGGCAGGTCGGATGATCACGACCATCGCACAGAACGCCAGCCAGATGAACCCGTGGAAGAACCCGACGATCCGGACGGCCACCCGATTGTCCGCGACGAGCCAGCAGTAGGCGAGCACGAGGTAGCTCGCCGTCTCGACGAGGGCCATCACCTTGAGCGCTCGGGCCTGACGTTCCGCCGTGGTGCTCGTGTCGTCGGCGAAGTCGGCCATCGCCACAGGCTAAGCGTCGAGTCGGGACGCTTCGAATGCGGCGGTAGCCTTGCCGCCGTGAGCACACCCGTGACGGCGCCGATCGACGACCTCCAGGTCGAGCCCACCGACGTCGACACCGACAACGGCGACCACGACCGCTTCGCCCACTACTGCCGCAAAGAAGACGTCGCGCGCGCCTACGTGACCGGCGAGGCCATCACGGCCCTGTGCGGCAAGAAGTGGACCCCCACACGCGATCCCACCCGTTACCCGGTGTGCCCGACCTGCGTGGAACGCAAGGCCGCCGGCTGGCGCCTGTAACAACCGATCGGAATGCAGACCTCTCGGCCGACACCGCCCGCTCCGCCGCAACTCGGCTCGGGGTACCGCCGCGGCTCCGGACGGGCCCGCGACCGGCGTCGAAATCTCGCGACGCTCGTCGCGGTCCTCGCGCTGCTCACCCCCCTCGCCGCCGCGTCGGTCTGGGTCATGACGAACGTCGACACGTCGACGACCGTCAGCGACGACGTCGCGGTCAAGGTTCGTTCCGGCTGGGGGCCAGCCGAGATCGGTGACGCGCTCCAGCAGGCCGGGGTCATCGGTTCGTCGGTCGCGTTCCAACAGATCGCGCAGTCCACGGGCATCACCACCTTCGTCGCGGGCCATTACGACTTCATCGAGGGCTCCAGCGAGCGGGAGGCGTTGGACACGCTCCGAGGCGGGCCCCTGACCATCGTTCCCGACCTCAAGCTGCTGCTCCCACCCGGTCTCACGATCGAGCAGATCGCGCAGCGGGTGGGCCAGCTCGAGGGCAAGAGCGAGGCCCGATTCCTCGAGGCGGCCAGGTCGAATCTCGTGCACTCGAAGTACGAGCCCGCGGACGTCACGTCACTCGAGGGTCTCACGTGGCCCGACACCTACTTCATCGGTGCCAACGAGACCGAGACGCAGATCCTCCAGAAGATCGTCGGGGAGTTCGACAAGCGGGCCGACGCGATCAGCCTCGCCGGCGCGGCGCAGTTCGGCCTCACGCCGTACCAGGCGATCATCAGCGCGTCGCTGATCCAGGCGGAAGCGGGCAGCAACGAGGACGCCCCGCTGATCTCAGCCGTGATCGTCAACCGTCTGCGCGAGGGGATGCTCCTCCAGATCGATGCCACGCTCTGTTACGCCAAGGGCGGTTGCCCGCCCGTTCCCGTCGACGCGGACCGGCGTCGTGACTCGCCCTACAACACGTACCAGCATGCCGGGCTCCCGCCCACGCCGATCGCGACCGTCGGCGAGACTGCGTTGCGCGCCGCGGCCAACCCCGCGTTCGTCAACTACCGCTTCTACGTCTCCGACAAGAACGGCAAAACGTACTTCGCGGCGACCCAAGCCGAGCACGAACGCAACGTGGCGCGCGCCCGGAACGTCGAGTGAGCGACAGCCGCCTCGCCCGTGCCCTCGACCTCGTCGCGACCACGGAGCCGCGCGACGTGGATCGCGCGCTCGCAGTGGGCAGCCTGGTTGTGCTCGTCGGCGGCACGCGACGCGAGGCCTCGGCGGCGATGGTGTACCCCCTGTCCGAGCTCGGTCTCACGAAGATCCGGAAACGACTCGGCGGACGCGTCGCGCGCCTCGTCGACGCCTGCCGGGCGCTCGATCCACCGAACACGGGGAAGAACGGCAGCGCCGCGCGCTGGCACAGGGACCGCGCCCGCGTGTTGCGCCGTCTGGACGACGACGAAACCGCCCCGGCCGTCGTCCGAGTCCACGGCGCCTGCGCGCTCCACGCGCACCGCGTGCTGACGGCTGAGCTCCGCCAACGGGGTCCCGACGTGTGGGCCGAGCGCGACGTGGGGGCAACGGATCAGCTCTGGTACTCGCGATCGCTGGCGATCGTGCTCGCGGCGCGTGCGCCCGGCATGCTCGGCGATGAGATGCGCGCGACCGTGCGGGCCCTTGATGAGCTCGCGGGCTGGTGGTTCGACGTCGGACATCCCCAGTTCGGCCGGCGGAGTCGGTAGCACGCCGGCTCGTGGCGATGGCGGAGCCGGGCATCGCGCCACGTTTCGACGAGCTCGCGGCCGACGTCCCGGGACAGCTCGCGCTCGTGGGGCGGAGCCGCCGCGTCAGTTGGAGCGACTTCGTCACCCGATCCGCACGTCTCGGCTGGTACCTCGAACGCGAGCTCGACGTCGCGGCGGGCTCCACGGTGGCCGTCCACCTCCGGAACCGAACCGAGTATCTCGAAGTCGTCTCCGCGTCCATCCGCCTCGGCGCGACCCCGGTCGGTGTGGCAGTCCGCGGAGACGCATCGGAGGTCCACCGCATCATCGACGTCACGGACGCCAAGGTGCTTGTCCACGCACCGGAGGACGCCGAGACCGCCGCGGCCGCGGCGCGACGAATTCCCCGACGTTGGCGCCCGGCGCTGCTCGCGACGGACGACCTTTACGAGCAGGCGATCGCCAGTGGACCACCGCTCGACGATCTCCCGGCTCCGCCGGTCGACGCCACGCTCGGGATCGTCGGCTACCGCCGGGACCGCGCGCCGGTCGTCACCCGGCTCCGGGGCCGCGACCTCGCGGCGGCATGGTCGCGGGCGAACGTGGCGACGACCGTGTTGCCGCTCGCGCCCCTGACGTCTCGACCGGGCCTGCTCCTCGCGTTGGCGACGCTCCTGCGCGGGGGCACGCTCGTCCTGCTCGACGGCCGACGCATCGATCCACGGGAAGTCTGGGATGCGGTGGAGCGCGAGCATGTCGAGCATCTCGGCGTGGTCGGGGACGTGTTCGCGAATCCCCTGATCGACGCCCTCCGCGCGACGCCCGGCGCCTGGGACCTCACGTCAGTCCGGCGCATCTCCGCGGGAGGGGCGACCCTGAGCGAGGCGGCGGTCGAAGCGCTCGGCGCGCTGGTGCACGGCGCCACCATCGACGCGGGAGGACCGTCACCGCGCCCCGGCCGCGACCCCGAGCCGGCGCTCAAGGTCGTGCGGAAGCACGCGAGCGTCTCCGCCGCGGCAGTCGTCGCCATCCCGACCGACGATGGGGAGCAACTCGTCGCGCTGGCCGAGGTGCGCGAGCACCACTTCCTCGACCACGTCGAGCTCGCGGCGTGGTGCAACCGACAGCTCACCGTGTCGACGGCGCCCGACCGCTACTTCGTGCTCGAGCGTCCGGTCGGGCTGGCGTCCGCAGACACGGAGTCACTGGGCCTGTTGGCGAGGGACCTGCTCGAGCAATCCTGAGGCCTCCGCGCTCCGGGCGCGGCCGAACTCGTCGGAGGCCACGACCACCTGGTCCCGTCCATTCCGCTTCGCCTCGTAGAGCGCGTCGTCAGCGGCGGCTACGAGCCGCTCCGCATCGTGCGCGTGCTCCGGGAGCGTCGCGACGCCCGCACTGACCGTGACGGCGGTCGTCGTCACCCCGCCGACGATCGCCCCGCACACCCGCTCGGCCGCACCCCGCGCGTCGGATGCGGAACAGCCGGGGAGCAGCAGCACGAACTCGTCGCCCCCGTACCGAGCGGCGACGTCGAACGCCTTCGTGCTCGCGACGATCGCGGCCGCAGTCTGGCGGAGGACCGCGTCGCCCGCCTGGTGGCCGATGCTGTCGTTGATCTGCTTGAAGTGGTCGACGTCGATGACGACGAGGCTGAGCGGGCTGGAGAGCCGTCGCGCCCGCGCCACTTCCCGTTCCAGCGACTCGTCGAACAGGCGACGGTTCGCCAGCCCCGTCAGCGAATCGCGGGTCGCGAGGCGCGCCACCTCGGCGAGGAGCTCCGCGTTGCGCAGCGCGAGCGCGGTCTGTGAGACCGCCTGGCTCATGGCGCGCACCGTGAGCATCGTGATCACCGCTTCGTCCTCACCGCCCCATTCCGCGGCGACCACACCGAGCGGCTCGTCGTCCACACAGAGGGCACCGACGAACGCGTTGTCCGCGCCGGGCAGCACCACGTCGAGCAGGGGGTCGTCGGCCAGGCTCCGCACGAGCAGGGGCTGGCCGGTCTCGGTGGATTCCCAGGCCAGGGGCGAGTCACCCGACGCGATCTCCACCGGCATCAGCACCTGGCCGTCGTCGTACACCCCCGACCACTCGAGCTCCCCCCGGACGAGGACCGCCACCCGCAGGAAGCCGAGGCTCGCGCACGCGTGGCGGGCGAGCGTGGCGAGCACCTCGTCGGGGCGCGCGCTGCGCTCGAGGTCGGTGCCGAGCGCGACCAGGGCACCGAGCTGGCTCTGGCTGTCGCGCAAGGCGCGCTCGTTGACGGCCGAGAAGAGGGCCGTGCACGCCGCGAAGGCGAGGAACGTCGCCGTGCTCACGAACGCCACGCGGGCCGACACGCCGGACTGCACGTCGAGGAGCTCGGCGTCCGCGGCGGATTGCCCGAGCAGGAGCAGGAGCCCGACCCAGAGCGCGAGCTTGAACCCCGTGCGATACGACACGAGCAGCGTCACGGCAACGACGTCGAAGAACACGAGGACGATGAGCGAGCTCCGGTAGCCACCGGTCATGGTCACCGCCAACGAGACCACCAGGCCGTCGACGAGCACGGTGCCCGACAGCAGCGCCGGCGCGCGCGTGGTGACTCGCCGGCGGCTCACCTCCACGATGCCGACGACGAGCACATAGCTCAGTACCAGTGCGACGATTCCCGCGTCGAGATCACCGGTGATCGCCGGCACGACGAGGATGGCGAACGCCACGCCCAGGCGCACCACCTGCAAGACGGCGACGCGGTCCGACCCCGTGCTCTCGTCGAGGCCGAGTGCGACCCGCCTCATCGGAATCGAGCGCGGTCCTGCGTGTCGGCGGCGGCGGCGAGCTTCGGATCCGAGCGGTCGAGCGTCCCGTGGACCGCGAGGAACAGCAACACTGCGAGCGCCAGCCCGATGACCAGCACGGTGGACGGCCCGGCCCGGTGTACCGCGGGGTCGATGGCGGCGAGCGGACCGCCCTCGAGCGCACGCGGCGAGGTCACCACCCCGCCCTGCGGCGCCGCCGCCGGCGCGACCGCGCCCGGGATCGCTTCGGGCACCAACCGGGGAATGGCGCGTGGTAGGGCCGCGGCGAGCAACCCACCGCTCGCCGGCTGGGAACCACTGGCCGCGCGCTGCGGCGCTGGGGTGGTCGTCACCGGCTTGTTCACCGGCGTCGTCGCGGGCGGCGTTCCGGAGCCGCCGCCGGTCGAGCCGCCGCCGTCCTCGCTCCCGCCCACACCGGGATCGTCACACGGCTCCTCGTCGTCAGCGCGAACGACGTTGTGGTGGCGATCCGCGCAGTCGTCGCGCGGTGTCGTGGTGGTCGTCGTCACCGGTGGCTTCGTCGACGTGGTCGACGTGGTCGTCGACGTCGTCGTCGTCGACGACGTCGTCGTCGTGGTGTCCGGCGGCTTCGTCGTCGTGGTCGACGTGCTCGTCGACGTGGTGCTGCTCGGACTCGTCGAGCTGGTCGTCGTCGAACCACCGTGGCCGTAGCCCTCGTCTTGGCCGTGACCCCCGCGGTAGGCGGTCGCTTCGGCGGGTACGGCGCCCCCGAACACGGGGAGAGTCACACCGATCACCAGCGCGAGGAGCGCCGACGCGAGGACGACCCGCGCGGCGCGGCCCTGCTGGACGCGGGCGCGGATGCGGGCGCGCGCGAGCACCAGCTCGTCCCATGCGATGTACGCGGCACACGTCGGACTGAGTCCGGTCCACCGTCGTTGCATGATCCTCCTGCTGTGGGGGTGCAGGGAGCGGGGAAACCCCGCAATGCCTTGTATCGACAGGGAACAGCAACTTCTCAAGCTGTTCACTGAGAGCGATAGTATCGCTACTCTTCGTGGTCAGCGAGTCAATCCGAGAAGAATTCCGGCGCTACCGTGTCGGGCATGCCCGACGACACCCCCGAGGTCGACCCCCGGGCCGGAGCGACCCTGGTCGAGGGCGGCGCACTGCTACTCGATGTGCGCGAGCCGGACGAATGGGCGGCCGGTCACGCCGCCGCCGCGGTCCACATCCCGATGCGCGAGGTCGGCGCCCGCCTCGACGAGCTGCCCCGCGGCCGGCGGATCGTCGCCGTCTGCCGCTCCGGCGCGCGTTCGATGGCGGTCGCGACGGCACTGCGCGCCGAGGGCTTCGACGCCGTCAACCTCGGCGGCGGCATGCGATCGTGGGAGTCGGACGGACTCCCCATCGTCACGCTCGAGGGCGCACCCGGCCTGGTGATCTGACCCGCACCGTCTCGACCCAACCGGACGCGGCGCCCGACGGCGTCTCCGCCCGCCAGAGCGCTCGGCGCAGGGAGCGCTCGTCGCCGAGCGGGAGGTCCACCCAGGCCAGGGACTCGAGCGACGCCACCCGCGAGCTGATCGCCGACGTGCCGTGCGCGCCCCAGGCGACGACGTCCGGCCACGGGACATGCCCACCGCTCGGTCTCGACAGGCAGGCGACGATCGACCCGCCGTCCTCGCCCTGCAGCGCGCCGCGGGTCCAGCCTTCCTGCTCAGGTGCACCCTCGGCGATCGTGAGCAATCCGGGGCCGTCGAACCCCACGCGTCCGTCGGCGAGCAGCAGCTCGCCGGACACGACTCCGGGCTGCTCGACGCGCGTGCCACCGAGCGGCGCCGGCCCACCGTTCGCTTCCCACTCCACGTCGAGCCCGACCGCGAGCCGCTCGCCGCGCTGAGTTCGCAGCAACTCGTCCGGCGGGTCGATCACGAGGCCGAACGCCTCGAGCCCGAAGCTCCAGTGCTCTGCGGGTGTCTCGCAGACCAGCTCGGCCCACAGGCCATCGGTCCGCACTTCGAGCCCGGCACGCGGGAGGGGGACCTCACGGTCATGGACCACGACGCGCGGCTCGCCCGGTCGGCACACGCACGCCCAGTACCACGCCACGCCATGCTCGGGGACGAGGCCGAGCCGCAGGAACCCGCCGAGCCCGTCCGCCCGCGAGAACTCGAGCGCCCACGACCGCTCCGTCGCAGCGGCGTCGGCGGACAGCGGGGCGCTCCCTCAGGTCCCGAGCAGGTCGAGCACCTCGTCGCGCTCCTCGAGCAGCTCGCGGGTCGTGGCCGCGATCTTCGCGGCCGCGAAGTCGTCGTGCTCGAGGCCCTCCACGATCGTCCAGCTCGTCCCGTCGCTGCGGACGGGGAAGCCGAACTGCAGTCCTTCGGGGACGTCGTACTCCCCGCGACTGACCACGGCGAGCGAGTGCCAGTCGTCGCCGGGCGTTTCGAAGTGGACGCTGTTCACCGAGTCGATCGCCGCGTGGGCCGCGGACGCCGCCGAGGACGACCCCCGCTTCTCGATGATCGCAGCACCGCGCTTCTGCACGATCTCGATGAAGTCCCGCTCCAGCCACTCCGGGTCGGAGATCACCTCTGGGACCGGACGGCCACCGATGCGAGCGTGCGCGAAGTCCGGGAACTGCGTCGCCGAGTGGTTGCCCCAGATCGCGAGGTTGGTGACATCGCGGTTGTGGACGCCGGCCTTCGTCGCGAGCTGGGACTTGGCGCGGTTCTCGTCGAGACGGGTCATCGCGAACCAGCGCTCGGCGGGCACGTCGGGCGCGTTCGACCACGCGATGAGGCAGTTGGTGTTGCACGGGTTCCCGACGACGAGCACGCGGACGTCGTTCGCCGCGTAGTCGTTGATGGCGCGGCCTTGTGGCTTGAAGATCCCGCCGTTCACCGAGAGCAGGTCGCCCCGCTCCATGCCCGCCTTGCGCGGGATCGACCCCACGAGAAGGGCCCACGACGTGCCCACGAACGCCACCTTCAGGTCGGCGGTCGCCTCGACGCCGTCGAGCAGTGGATGGGCGCCGTCCTCGAGCTCCATCACGACGCCTTCGAGTGCCGGGAGCGCGGGCTCGATCTCGAGCAGGCGGAGGAACACCGGCTGGTCGGGCCCGAGGAGCTGGCCGCTGGCGATGCGGTGCACGAGCGCGTACCCGATTTGCCCGGCGGCGCCGGTGACGGTGACGTGGACGGGAGAGGCTGCCATGGGCGCGAAAGCTACCCGGCTGATCTCCCGGCAGCCGAAGCGTCGTCGAGCAGCACCTCGCGGGCCTCGGCGAGCTCGGCGATGCGCTCGGCCGCGCCGTCGCTGCCCGCGCCGTGGTCGGGGTGGGCCAGGCGGACGAGCCGGCGGAACCGGCGCTGCACGTCGTCGCGCTCGACGACCATTCCGGGCCGGAGACCGAGCACCTCCATGGCCCAGCGCTGCTCCGAAGGCACACCGCGCCACTCCGCGAAGCCCGCGGGGCCGCGCGGGACGCCCGGAGCCGGCGGTGGCATCGCGACGGGTCCGTGGAAGAGGCGACGGACCTCGAGTCCTTCTGGGAGCTCCCCGGGCCGGGCCCGGGCCGCGTCGATGGCAGCGAACGCCGGACGGCGACCCGCGGCCGGCAGCCAGGCTGCCGCCATCACCGCTCCGAGCACCTGAGGCGCGGGTGGCCCGTGCCGATCCAGCTCGAGCACGGGCAGGACGTGGCCGTGCTCGACGTCGGGTGCGACAATCCGGTGCCGGGAGCGGTCGAGGCCGTGAGTGTCGGTCTGGAGGCGGTAGCGCAGCGCCAGGCGCGGCACCGTGAGCCCGCGGCGCGCGGTCTCGATGAGCCGGTCGAGCGCGTCGAACTGCTCCTCGTCGAGCTCGGCCACGTGCTCCGCGACGACCGCGCCGAGCAGCACCGCGCCCATGCGCGCGCCGCTGGTGGGGAGGTAGCCGTCGTCGAGGGCGACACGCCGCGTCGGCATGTGCCGTCGGGTGTGCCGGATGTCGAGCTCGGCAAGCAGCACCGGATCAGAGGCGGTCGACGATGGCCGCCGCGAACTCCGACGTCTTCACCTCGGTCGCGCCCTCCATCAGCCGCGCGAAGTCGTACGTCACGATCTTCGCCGCGATCGTCGCTTCGAGCGCGCGGACGATCGAGTCCGCGGCGTCGATCCAGCCGAGGTGCTCGAACATCATGACGCCCGAGAGCAGCACCGATCCCGGGTTCACCTTGTCCTGACCGGCGTACTTCGGCGCGGTGCCGTGCGTCGCCTCGAAGATGCCGTGGCCGGTGACGTAGTTGATGTTCCCGCCGGGCGCGATGCCGATGCCGCCCACCTGGGCCGCCAGCGCGTCCGACAGGTAGTCGCCGTTGAGGTTGGTGGTGGCGATCACGTCGAACTCGTCGGGCCGGGTGAGGACCTGTTGCAGCGTGATGTCGGCGATCGCGTCCTTGACGAGCACCTTCCCGCCCGGGTCGCCCCCGCAGTCGTCCCAACCGACGGCGACGTCCGCGAACTCCTCGCGCGTGAGCTCGTAGCCCCAGTTGCGGAACGCGCCTTCGGTGAACTTCTGGATGTTGCCCTTGTGCACGAGGGTCACGCTGTCACGCTTGTGCGCCACCGCGTATTCGATCGCGGCGCGGACGAGCCGCTTCGATCCCGTCTCCGAGATCGGCTTGATGCCGATGCCCGAGTCGGCGCGGATCTTCCAGCCCAATTGGTCGCGCAGCAGCTCGATGAGCCGCTTCGCTTCGGGCGTCCCCTCCTCGACCTCGAGCCCCGCGTAGATGTCTTCGGTGTTCTCCCGGAAGATCACCATGTCGACCTTCTCGGGATGCTTGACCGGCGACGGCACGCCGCTGAACCAGCGGACGGGCCGGAGGCAGACGTAGAGGTCGAGCAGCTGGCGCAACGCGACGTTGAGGCTGCGGATGCCGCCCCCGATCGGTGTGGTGAGCGGACCCTTGATGCCGATCAGGTGCTCGGCGAACGTGGCGACGGTCTCGTCGGGCAGCCAGCTACCGGTCTCGTCGAAGGCCTTCTGCCCCGCGAGCACCTCCTTCCACGCGATCTTCTTGCCGAACTTGTCGGCCGCCGCGTCGAGCACGAGCTGGGCCGCGGGCCAGATGTCGACGCCGGTGCCGTCGCCCTCGATGTAAGGGATGATCGGCTCGTCGGGGACGGTCAGCTGGCCGTCCACCAGGGTGATCTTCTCGGGCATCACTGCTCCTGCGGAGGTTTGCGGCGACGGGGGCGGCTCATCGTATCGGTCAGCCCGGGAGCGCTCCGAGGCGGACGACCCGGCTCAGTCGCCGGCGACGAGGACGACGATCACGGCGATGGCATAGATGACGAGGACGGTGCCGATCCACCACCGCACACCGGTGCTGGTGAACGGCCCGGGCCGTCCGTCCACCCCGGCCAGCGAGTGCCCGCACGACGGGCACCGCGGCACGCCGGCCGCGGTCGGGGACCCGCACAACGGACACGCGGCGTCGACGGTCACGGCCGGTTGCGCTCCGCCGCGTGGACGAGATTGCGGAACAGCATCGCGATCGTCGTCGGGCCGACTCCACCCACCCGGGGGGTGATCGCGCCGGCAACCTCCTCGCACCGCTCGTCGACGTCGGGGAGCAGCCGGCGCCCCTCGTAGCGCACGCCCCCGCCGACGACGGTCGCCCCGGGCGTGATGTGCTCGGGCTGGAGGATGCCGGGAACACCCGCCGCCGCGATCACGATCTCGGCCCGGCGCGTGTAACGCTCCCAGTCGGGCACGCCGGTGTGGACGACGGTCACCGCCGCGTTCGCGGTCGGGCGCTTCTGTGACAGCAGCAGCGCGAGCGGGCGCCCGAGGGTGGTCCCCCGACCGAGGATGCAGACGTCGCGGCCTGCCACCGGGATCTCGTAGTACGCGAGGAGCGCCTCGATACCGGCAGGAGTGCACGGCACCGGTCCGGCGACCGACAGCGCCAAGCGCCCCAGGTTGAGCGGGTGCATGCCGTCGACGTCCTTGTCAGGGTCCATCTCGGCGAGCGCGGCCTCGTAGTCGATCTGGGGTGGGGCGGGGTACTGGAACAACATCGCGTCGACGGCCGGGTCGCCGTTGAGCTCACGGATCGCGGCCACCACATCGGCCTGCGTCGCGTCCTCCGGGAGGTGGACGTGGGGAGACACGCAGCCGAGCTCGGCCGCCTTCTGCTGCTTCATGCCGACGTAGCGGACGCTCGACGCCTCGTCGCCAACGAGGATCGTGCCGAGACCGGGCGTGCGACCGATCTCGATGAGCGCGTCGATACGAGGCTGCAGGTCCGCGAACACCGCGTCGGCCACCGGCCCACCGGGCATCATCCTCGCGGTCATGGCAGTCCTCGGGTCCGTCTCAATGCAGGAAGTGACGTTCGCCGGTGAACACCATCGCGACGCCGAGCTCGTCGGCGCGCTCGATGTTCGCCCCGTCACGCATCGCGCCGCCCGGTTGCACGATCACGGCGACGCCGGCGCTTGCAGCCGCCTCGATGCCGTCCGGGAACGGGTAGAACGCGTCGGACGCGCAGGCACCACCCGCCGCCCTCCCGTCCGCCTTCTTGGCGGCGAGCTCGCCCGACTCGACGCGGTTCTGCTGACCCGCGCCGATGCCGACCGCCTGGCCGTCCTTCACGAGGACGATCGCGTTCGACTTGACGTGGCCGCAAACACGCCACGCGAGCTCCGCGTCCCACCACTCCGCCTCGGTGGGCGCCCGCTTCGTCACCACCTGCCACTCGTCGCGCGTCGCCGCGAAGTGGTGGGGCTCCTGGACGAGGAACCCACCCGAGATCTGACGGAAATCACGCCCGGGCGGTTCAGGGGGACGCGGCGCTTCCAACAACCGGGTGTTCTTGCGCTTGGCCCGGAGCGCGTCGAGGGTGCCCGGTCCGTAACCAGGCGCCAGCACCAGGTCGGCCTGAGGCCCTCCCACCATCCTCTCGACGGTCGGCGTGTCGATCGGACGATTGCAGGCGACGATGCCTCCGAACGCGGAGCGCTCGTCGCATTCGAGCGCGCGCTGGTACGCGGTGGCCAGGTCGTCGGCGATCGCCACCCCACACGGATTCGCGTGCTTGATGATCGCGCAGGTGGGTTGGTCACCGAGGTCGTACGCGAGCCGCCACGCGGCGTCGGCGTCGTAGAAGTTGAGATAGGAGAGCGCGAGCCCGCCGTGCTGCACGACGTCGTCCCACCAGCTCGTCGTGCCGCTGACGCGGTAGCGCGCGGCCCGTTGGTGCGGGTTCTCGCCGTAACGCAGCGGGTCGTCGCTGCGGGCCAGCGGCAGCACGAGATGCTCGGGAATCGAGTCACCGGACTCGAGCCAGTCGACGATCGCCGCGTCGAACGCCGCGGTGCGCGCGAAGGCTGCGACCGCGAAGTGACGGCGCGTCTCGGAGCCGACGGTGTTGGCGTTGGCGTCCATCTCCGCCAGGAGCGGCTCGTACTGGCCGGCGTCGGTGACGACGGTGACCCAGGCGTGGTTCTTGGCAGCGGCGCGGACCATGGCCGGGCCGCCGATGTCGATGGTCTCGATGTCGGGCTGGGCGCCGAACGGGTACAGGTTCGACACGACGAGGTCGAACGGCACGATGCCGTACGTCGCCATGTCCTCTTCGTGGCTCGGCTTCGACCGATCGGCGAGGAGGCCCCCGTGGATCTTCGGGTGGAGCGTCACCACGCGGTGGTCGAGGATCGCCGGCACGCCCGTGACGTCTTCGACCGGCGTGACGGGGATCCCGGCGTCGGCGATCGCGCGGGCGGTGCCGCCCGACGAGACGAGGTCGACCCCGCGGGCCCGGAGGGCACGTGCCAGGTCAACGATTCCCGACTTGTCGTAGACGGACAGGAGGGCGCGTCGGATCGTCGTTCGCATTCAGCCTTCCTCTGGCTCGTCGTGGGCGGTAGCGAGGTCCCGCAGCACCTGCGGATAGATCGTGCGTTCCGCGATCTTGATCCGCTCGTGGAGCGTGTCGACCGAGTCGCCCTCGAGCACGGGGACGGCCTCCTGGGCGAGGATCACGCCGTCGTCCACCGAGAGGCCGGCGAGGTGCACGGTGCACCCCGTCACCTTGACGCCCGCCTCGAGGGCTTCTTCGACCGCGTGCCAACCCTTGAACGCCGGCAGCAGCGCGGGATGCGTGTTGACGACCCGGTCGGGGAACGCGTCGAGGATCGGCCTGTCGAGGATCGTGCCGAATCCCGCCATCGCGACGAGGTCGACCCGGTGGTGCAACAGCGCGTCGACGACCCTGTGGGTGTAGGCGACGCGGTCGAACGACGGAGTGAAGTCGGTGCGCTCGACGAGCTCGACGGGCACCGCGGCTGATGCCGCGACGTCGGCCGCACCGCACGGACGGTCGACGAGGACGACCACAACCGGGAGCGACGCGTCCAGGATCGCGCCGAGAATCGTGCCCGTTCCCGACGACAGCACGCCGATCCGCCCCACGGGCGCACCGTAGCCGAGGGCGCTCGCCACGGCCGGGGCCGCTGCGCCCGTCGGGAATGCTTGCAATCGACCAACAGGCGTGGTGTGCTGCGTGGAACACGAGCGGGCATTTCGCCGCGGTTTGACGCGCTTGGAGGAGCAATGGCCGACCGAAAGAACCCTTCACCGGGCGAGATCACGATCATGGCCTCGGGGGCGGTGGCGTTCATCTTCTCGTTCTTCGACTTCTACGACTACGGAGGGTTCGGCGGGGGCGGTGCGAGCGCGTGGAGCTCCGGGCTGTTCCCGGTCGCGACCCTGATGGTGATCTTCGTCACTGTGATGGCCGCTCAGGTCGCACTCACGCGGTTCGCGAACGTCAGCATGCCCGATCGGGTTGCGGGGTTCACCTGGAACCAGGTCCACCTCGTGCTCGGGTTCTTCGCGGCGCTGTATGCGGTCGCGTTTCTCCTCCTGAGCAAGGGTGGCAACGACTTCGGCATCGGGTACTGGTTCATCCTCATCGGTTCCATCGGCGCCCTCGTCGGCGCAGTCCTGCTCCAGCGCGAGCGCACCGGCGGGCCGGTGACGTAGGTCGCCGGCTCGAATGGCTACGGTGGAGGAGGTCGAGCCGACCTCGCCCGTTCGGCTGGGGTGGCGGGCTCGCGAGCGCCCCACCGGCTCGTTCTCGGTTGCGTTGGGCGGGGCCGCAGGGCTCTTCGTGGTCGCTGCCGTCGTCATCCTCATCGTGGAGCTGGCGGGTGATCGAGACGACGTCACGGGGCCGGGCGCGGGCTGCACAGCGGGTCTGCTCATCGCCGCATACGTCGCCGCGCGGTGGCGGGGGCCGGTGCGTAGCGCGGCGACGACGGCGGTCGTGCTCAGCGTGCCGTTGTTCTTCCTGTTCCTCATCGCCGGTGACGGCAACGCCAGTCAAGACGACGTCTCCCTCGCGTTCGCGCTGAGCGCGGTGGCGCTGGCGGTCGCGTTCTTCGTGGGGAGTCTGCGTGCTCGCGCCGTGCTGCTCGGGGCGACGCTGATCTTCGCGTGGGCCTTCCTGATCCTCCAGGTGAGCGACAGTTCGTCGCCGATCCCGTTCGCCGACTCGGACGTGCAGTCGCCGTTCGGGGACTCCGATTCGTTCGCGTTCAACTCGTCAGCCAGCTCGAGCAGCGACGTCGCGACCGCGTCGCTCATCTTCGGCGGCGTGGTGCTCGCCGTTGCGTTCACGGCGGACCGGCGCGGTTTCCGTGGTCTGGGAACGCCGCTCGTGGCGGTGGGTGCGTTCACCACGCTGGCGGGTGCAGTCGGGCTGGCGTCGACGATCGACAGCGCCGCGGGTGGGGGGTTCATCGTGGCGGCTGCTGGTCTCGCGGTCGGCACCGTCGGCGGAATCCACCAGCGTCGGGGGACCAGCTGGGTGGGCGCGATCACCATCATTATCGGCCTCGCGGTGGTGGTCGCCAATCTCGCCGGCAGTTCGAATTGGGGAGCGATCGGTTTGTCACTCGCGTGTGCGGCGGGGCTGCTCGCCGTGGCGATGCTCCTCGCGTGGCGGCTGGGTAACGAGGGCGGTGGCCCCGACGCAACAGACCGGGTGCCGAGCGCGGCTCCGACACCCGTGGCCGTCGGCGCGACGGAGCACGACACGGCAGGCGGCGAAACCCGGACCGAACCCGCGTTGCCTCCCCCGGAGCCTCCACTGGAGCCGCCGTCGGCAGCGACGTCGGAGCCGGTGACCGCTACCGAGACAGGGCCCTTCGGCGCCGACGACGAGCCCACCGGGGAGCGGCCGACGGAGGCGGATCCGTCCGATGCGCCCACCCGCGAGGATCGAACGACGAATCCCGACGACGGCGGGGCCGAGGGGCCCACCGAGCAATCCTGATATCGCTGCGGCCGCGCCATCCCATACGCCGCTGCTGCATCCTCCGGCCGAATCGCCCGCCGATTCGGCCGGTCTCGCGAGATCGCCGAACGCCGTCATCGTTCGGCGGACGACCACGGTCGGGCACGCCGCGTCTCGCGTGGCGCCTACACCGTCGGCGACCTGAGCCCCGCCCGTCGACGTCGAGCTCTCGCCGGTGCCCGAGCCGACGCGCGCATCGGCATCCGGCGCACCTCAGAGCTTCGCGACGACGTCGGCCATGAGCTCGCCGGCTTCGGTGGGGTTGAGCCCCACTCTCGCGCCCGCCGCGCGCAACGCCTCGATCTTGGCCGCGGCGGTTCCCTTGCCACCCGACACGATCGCTCCCGCGTGGCCCATCTTCTTGCCCGGAGGCGCGGTCACGCCGGCGATGTATGCCACCACAGGCTTCGACATCGAGCCGTCGACGAACGCCGCGGCCTCCTCTTCGGCGGATCCCCCGATCTCGCCGATCATCATCACCGCCCGGGTCTCGGGATCGGCTTCGAACGCCTCGAGACAGTCGATGAAGCTCGTTCCCGGTACGGGGTCGCCGCCGATACCCACGCAGGTCGTCACCCCGATGCCCTTCTGCTTCAGCTCGTACAGCGCCTGGTACGTCAGCGTTCCCGAGCGACTCACGATCCCGACGGGCCCACCCGCCTGCGCGATGTGCCCGGCGGTGATCCCGATGTTGGCCTTGCCCGGACTGATGATCCCCGGGCAGTTCGGGCCGAGCAGTCGCACCTGGGGGAACTCCCGCCGCAGCTTGTTGAAGAACCACGCCTCGTCGTGGGCGGGAACACCTTCGGTGATGCACACGACGAACGTGACACCGCCTTCTGCAGCCTCGACCACCGCGTCCCGCACCCCGGGCGCCGGGATGAAGATGCACGATGCGGTGGCACCGGTCTCCGCGACAGCCTCGGCAACGTCCGCGAACACGGGGATCCCCTCGACATCGCTGCCGGCCTTCTTGGGATTCGTCCCGGCGACGACTTGCGTGCCGTACTCCCGATTCAGCAATCCGTAGAAGCGTCCCTGCGATCCGGTCAGGCCCTGGTAGACGACCTTGGTCGTCTCGTCGACGAAGATGCTCACCGGCCCTCGCTTCCGGCGAGCGCGACGGCAGCGCGCGCCGCCTCGAGCATGGTCGGCAGCAGCTGGAGCCGCTCCGAAAGATGGGGCGCCAGGATCGCGCGACCCTCGTCCGCGTTCGTCCCGTCGAGACGGATCGCGATGGGCGCATCGATCTCTACTCGCTCGAGCGCCTGCACGATGCCGGCCGCCACCTCTTCTCCCTTCGTGATGCCGCCGAAGATGTTGATGAAGATCGAACGGACGGCCGGGTCGTGCGTGATCACCTCGAGCGAGCCCGCCATCACGTCGGCGTCCGCGCCGCCGCCGATGTCGAGGAAGTTGGCCGGTGCTCCACCGACCTGGTTCACGATGTCGACCGTGCTCATCGCCAGTCCGGCCCCGTTGGCGATCACCCCCACCGATCCGTCGAGCCCCACGTATTGCAGCCCTCGCTCGTGCGCGAGCTCCTCGCGCGCGTCCCGCACCTGGGTCGCGTCGTACTCGGCATAGTCCGGGTGGCGGAACAGCGCGTTGTCGTCGAGCGTGACCTTCGCGTCCAGCGCGTGCACTCGACCGTCGGGCGTGAGGATCAACGGGTTGATCTCCACGAGGTCGGCATCGCCGTCCACGTACACCTGGTACAGCTGGAGCAGCACAGCGACCGCGCCCTCCGTCGCGGCCGGGTTCAGCCCCGCCGCCTCCACCCATTCCCGACAGCTCGCCCCGCTCAGACCGTCGACCGGGTCGACATGGATCCGCGCGATGGCATCTGGGTTCTCCTCGGCCACCTGTTCGATGTCGACGCCCCCCTGCGCGGAGAGCATGCCGAGGTGCAGCTTCGCGGCGCGGTCGAGCGTGAAGGACGCGTAGTACTCCTCGGCGATGTCGCTGGCGCGTTCGATCCACAGCACCCCGACGACATGGCCCTTGATGTCCATCCCGAGGATCGCGCTCGCGTGCCGCTGCACCTCCTCGGCATTGGCCGCGAGCTTGATGCCGCCCGCCTTCCCGCGCCCGCCGACCAGCACCTGCGCCTTCACCACCACGGGGTAGCCGATGCGTTCCGCCACCTCGACGGCGTCGGCGACGGTGTCGACCGGCGCGCCGTCCGACACCGGGATGCCGTAGCGCGAGAACAACTGCTTGCCTTGATATTCGAAGAGATCCACCCAGGCTGACCTTTCGCCTCGTCGAGTCGGCGCATGGTGGTCGATCCATCACGTCCACACAAGCTGGGGCCCGACTGGACTCGTGGCCCCCGCGGGCCGTACACCTTTCCCGTGCCCGCCTCCCGCACCGACGCGCGCCTCCTGCTGTTCGCCGCCGCCGCCGTCATCGTCGCCGGCCTGGTCGTCGCCGGTGTCCTTCTGCTGGCGACGGGTCGGGCCGGAAGCCCCACGAGGTACCGGCCGTTCGAGTACGGGCCGGCGCGCGCGCTCGAGCAGGAGCTCCGGGACGGTGGACCCTTCTACGTCCCCGACCCGTTCGGCGGCTCCCGCAGCATCCTGTTCGCCCTCGAGGACGGGCAGGTGGTCGCCCTTTCGGCGGTGCGGCCGGGAACCAAGGAATGCGCGATCCGCTGGCGGGGTTCGATCGACCGCTTCGTCGACTGCAAGAACATGAAACTCGTCAGCGCGCAGCTGGAGCGATTCCCGTCCGAGGTCGAGGCTACCGGCGAGAACAAGGGAATCCTGCTCGTCGATCTCCGCAAGCGCATGCCCGCCCCGCAGCCGCTCTAGACCGAGCCCTGCCGGTCGAGCTTCTCGAGGGGCGCCCACGCCAACAGCAGACGCTTCTCGCCCGCGGACCCGAAGTGCACCACCGCTTCGGTCCGGTCGCCGTCGCCCACCAGTTCGAGCACCACGCCTTCGCCGAACTTCTCGTGCGCGACGTCGTCGCCCACGCGCAGTCCCAGCCGCTCGGCGCCGCGCGCACCGGCCGTCCCCGCCCCGCTCGACCCGACCGCGCCGACCCCGACGGGATTGGTGGCCGCGTTCGCCACGGCCTGCCAGTGCGACTCGATCCCGCCCGACCGTGCGACGCCACCCAGCAACTGCACGAGATCCTCGGGAATCTCCGCGAGGAACCGGCTCGGCGGGTAGTACTCCGTGGCGCCGAAGAGCGTGCGGCTCCACGCGTGGCACAGGTACAGCCGCTCGCGGGCGCGGGTGATCCCCACGTAGCAGAGCCGACGCTCCTCCTCGAGCTCGTCGGGATCGCCGAGGCTGCGCACGTGCGGGAACACACCGTCTTCGAGCCCGAGCAGGAACACGACCGGGAACTCCAGCCCCTTCGCGGTGTGCAGCGTCATGAGCGTGACGGCGTGCTGCGACGCCCGCTCGCCGTCGGGGCCCTCCGCGGTGTCGAGATCGGTGACCAGGGAGATCGCCTCGAGGAACGCCGACACTCGCCCGAGGCCCGTGGGGATCACGACGTCGCCACTCGCCCCCTCGGCAGCCCCGACGCCCGCGATCCCCGGCAACCCCGACGTGTCGCCGGCATCGAGCGCGGCGTCGAACTCGTGACACACGCCCACCAGCTCCCGGAGGTTCTCGATCCGACCCCGCGCCTCGATCGATCGCTCGGCTTCGAGCTCCGCCAGGTAGCCGGTCTGCTCGAGGACCCCCTCCACGACCACCCCCACACCGGCTCGCGCCTCCTCTTCGAGCGCGCGCATCACGTCGAGCAGGTCGCGCACGCCGCCCAGCGCCTTGCCGTGGACACCCGCCGCGCCCGCGGACGCCAGCGCCTCCCGGAACGTCACGCCCGCGCCCTGCGCGTAGGCGGTTATCCGGTTCACCGATGTCTCGCCGACGCCGCGCTTGGGGGTGTTGACGACTCGTCGCCAGCTCACTTCGTCGTCGGGGTTCACCAGCGCGCGCATGTAGGCGAGCACGTCCTTGACCTCGCGGCGGTCGTAGAACTTCACGCCGCCCACCACTCGGTAGGGGACGCCGGCGCGCACCAGCGCCTCCTCCACCACCCGACTCTGCGCATT
This sequence comes from uncultured Actinomycetes bacterium, assembly GCA_963775795.1. GTDB lineage: Bacteria > Actinomycetota > Acidimicrobiia > IMCC26256 > DASPTH01 > CAVZKC01. Next base: position 703,623 of record CAVZKC010000004.1, read on the forward strand.
GGTGCGGTAGAAGACCGCGACGTCGGCGAAGCGGTACGCGTCCGTCTCCGACAGCCGGTCGATCTCCTGGACCACGAACATCGCCTCGTCGCGTTCGTCCTGCGCGTGGTAGCGGGTGATGAGCTCACCGCCGACCTGCTCCGTCCACAGGTGCTTGGGTCGGCGGGCCGCGTTGTTCGCGATGACGGCGTTCGCCGCGTCGAGGATCCGCTGACTGGACCGGTAGTTCTGCTCCAAGACGATGATCGACGCCTCCGGGAACGTGTCCTCGAAGCGCGCCAGGTTCCTGAAGTCGGCGCCGCGGAACCGGTAGATCGCCTGGTCGGCGTCACCGACGACCATCACGTTCCGATGCTCCTCGGTGAGCATCCGCACGAGCTCCCACTCCGCGATGTTCGTGTCCTGGAACTCGTCGACGAGCACGTGGTGGAATCGACCCCGCCACCGCGCCAGCACGTCGGGATGATCGCGGAACAGGTGCACCACCTGCACCAGCAGGTCGTCGAAGTCGAGCGCTGACGCCTCGAGCAAGCGCCGCTGGTACTCGCGGTACACGTTGGCCACACGCTGCTCGGGAGGGGTGAACGCTCGTTCGACCGCCTGTTCGGCGCTCACGAGCTCGTTCTTCATGGCCGAGATCGCCGCGTGCAGCCGTCGCGGCGGGAACCGCTTGGGGTCGAGATCGAGATCGCGGCGCACGTAGTCGACGAGTCGCACCGCATCGGCCTGGTCGTAGATCGAGAACGACGTTCGGTACCCGAGCACTCCCGCATCCCGGCGCAGGATGCGCGCGCACGCGGAGTGGAACGTCGACACCCACATGCGTTGCGCCACCGGCCCCACGAGGGCACCGACCCGCTCCTTCATCTCGCCCGCGGCCTTGTTCGTGAACGTGATCGCGAGCAGGCCGAACGGCGAGACGCGGTTGGTCGCGACGAGATACGCGATCCGGTGCGTGAGCACGCTTGTCTTACCCGAGCCGGCCCCGGCGATCACGAGGATCGGTCCGTCGGGCGCCTCGGCCGCCTCGCGCTGGACCGGGTTCAGCCCATCGAGCAGCGCGGTCGCCGACGCCGGGCGGGATTCCTCCATGGACGCATCGTACCGGCACCCGTACGTGTGTTCGGCCGACCGCGCCGCGTTCGGCGGGCGTCAGTCGTCGGCCGCGGCGTCCTCGGAGAGGTCGAGTTGGAGCTCGGTCGTCGCCTCGGCCTCCTCGCGCCACGCACGCAGGAGGCGCGTGCTCTCGGCGTTCAGCGCGACGGTGAAAGCGCCGTTCGCCGCGAACTCGAGCCCGAAGTACGGCTTCCAGTCGTGGGGCGGTGGTGCAGCCGACACGTCGGAGCCGCGCGGGAGCCGACAGAATCGCATCCGATCCGCGTCGAAGAGCCACGTGCTGTGGGTGGAGTCGAACCGCATCATGTGCGGCGCGACCCTAGCCCCCTCATCCCGCCGCGCGCTCGAGCGCCGCGGTGTACTCCCCACGAGTCGCAGCACTGTTCAGACGGGCCCGGCGCAGGTACGCGGCGCGGCCGGCGTCGACGTTCGCGATGTCGCCCTTCCACGCGTTGAGCGCCGGGGCTTGGAGCGCGCGGCCGTACGAGAAGCTGAGCCGCCAGGGGTGCGGCCCCATGCGGTTCATCGCGTCGAGGTGGGCGGTGGCGAGCTCGTCGCTCTGCCCGCCCGAGAGGAAGACGATGCCGGGTACCGCCGCGGGCACCGTCCGTCGGAAGCACCCGACGGTGGCGGCCGCGACCTCCTCGACCGACGCGGCTGCGGAGGGCGCCGCGCCGTATCCGGGCAGCACCATGTTCGGCTTCAGCAGCATGCCCTCGAGCACCACCCGCTGCGCGGCGAGCTCGGCGAACACCGCGCGGAGGACGTCCGTCGTCACCGCGTCCGCACGGTCGATCGTATGGTCACCGTCCATGAGCACCTCGGGCTCGACGATCGGCACGATGTCGGCCTCCTGGCACAGCGCGGCGTATCGAGCGAGCGCGTGCGCGTTCACGCCGACGCAGTAGGTGCTCGGCAGCTCGTCCGTGATCGAGTACGTGGCCCGCCACTTCGCGAACCGGGCACCGAGGTTGCGGTACTCGGCGAGGCGATCCCGAAGCCCGTCGAGCCCCTCGGTGATGGTCTCACCCGGCGCCGACGGCAGCGGCTTGGCGCCCAGGTCGACCTTGATGCCCGGGATGATGCCCTGCTCCTCCAACAACGCGACGAGCTGCCGTCCGTCGCTCGCCTCCTGGCGGATGGTCTCGTCGTAGAGGATCACACCGCTGACGCACTCCGCCGCACCCTCGGCGGTGAACAGCATCTCGCGGTAGTCGCGGCGGTTCGACTCGGTCGACTCCACGCCGATCGAGTCGAAGCGCTTCTTGATCGTGCCGCTGCTCTCGTCGGCGGCGAGGATGCCCTTCCCCGGCGCCACCAGGGCCTGGGCGGTGTCGTGCAGCGCGGTGATGTCCATCTGACCTACTCCCACTCGATCGTGCCCGGGGGCTTGCTCGTGATGTCGTATGCAACCCGGTTGACACCGGAAACCTCGTTGATGATGCGAGACGCCATCCGCTCGAGCAGGTCGGGCGGGAGCCGCGCCCAGTCGGCGGTCATCGCGTCCTCCGACGTGACCACGCGGATCACGATCGGGTACTCGTACGTGCGCCCGTCGCCCATCACACCCACCGTGCGCACCGCCGGCAGCACGGCGAAGCTCTGCCAGATCTCACGGTAGAGCCCGGCGCGGCGGATCTCCTCCATCACGATCGCGTCGGCACGCCGCAAGATGTCCAAGCGCTCCGGGGTGATGGTCCCGATGATCCGGACCGCGAGCCCCGGGCCCGGGAAGGGCTGGCGCCACACGATCTCCTCGGGCAGCCCGAGCTCCTCGCCCACCGCCCGCACCTCGTCCTTGAACAGGTGGCGCAACGGCTCCACCAGGTCGAACTGCATGTCGTCGGGCAAGCCACCGACGTTGTGATGCGACTTGATCGTCGCGTTGTCGGCGCCGCCGGACTCCACGATGTCGGGGTACAGGGTTCCCTGCACGAGGAAGCGGGCGTCCGACAGCTCGGCGGCCGCCTCCTCGAAGACGCGGATGAACGTCTCGCCGATGATCTTGCGCTTGCGCTCGGGCTCGATCACGTCGTCGAGCGCGCCCAGGAAACGGTCGGCCGCCTTCACGTGCACAAGGTCGACGGCGAACTGCCGACGGAACGTCTCCTCCACCTGCTCGGCCTCGTCGAGCCGCAAGAGCCCGGTGTCGACGAACACGCAGGTGAGCTGGTCGCCGACGGCTTTGTGCACCAACGCGGCCGCGACCGCGGAGTCGACACCGCCGGAGAGCCCGCAGATGACCCGCTTGCTCCCCACCTGCGCTCGCACGTCGTGGACCGCCTGCTCGATGATCGACGTGTGGGTCCACGTGGGCCTGCACCCGCAGGCCTCGAACAGGAACTGCTTGAGGATGTCCTGGCCCCGCTCCGTGTGCGCGACCTCCGGGTGGAATTGCACGCCGAAGAGGGCACGCTCCCGGTGCTCCATCGCGGCCACCGGCGCGCCCGGCGTGGACGCCGTGACCACGAAGCCCTCCGGTGCGAGTGCGATCGCGTCGCCGTGGCTCATCCACACGACCTGCTCGGTGGGCTGACCCGCGAACAGCAACGACCCCACACCGTCGCGGCGGACGAGCTCGGTTCGCCCGTACTCGCCGCTCCCCGTGCGACGCACGTCGCCGCCGAGCTGTTGCGCGACCAGCTGCGCCCCGTAGCAGATGCCGAGCACCGGGACGCCCGACGCGTAGAGCGCGGCGTCGATCTGGGGCGCGTCGGGCACGTGAACCGAGGCGGGGCCGCCGGAGAGGATGATGCCGGCGGGTTGCTTCGCGAGCATCTGCTCGAGCGGGATCGTGCGCGGCACGATTTCCGAGTAGACGTGCGCCTCCCGCACTCGGCGGGCGATCAGCTGCGCGTACTGCGCTCCGAAGTCGACGACGAGGATCGTGTCGGGCACAACCCGCTACCGGCCCATCCCGACGCCCTGCGCCCGCTGGAGTGCCTTGCCCTCGGTCTGGAGGGACGGGGCGACCATCACCTCGGCCTTCTGGAATTCCTTGAGCGTCTCGTATCCGGTCGTCGCCATCGAGGTCCGGAGCGCACCGAAGAGGTTGAGCGTGCCGTCGTTCTCGTGGGCGGGTCCGATCAGGATCTCGGCGAGGGTGGCTCGCCGGCCCGCCTGCACGCGGGCGCCGCGCGGGAGCGTCGGGTGGAACGTCGCCATGCCCCAGTGGTACCCACGGCCGGGCGCTTCGTACGCGGCGGCGAGCGGCGACCCGATCATCACCGCGTCCGCACCGCACGCGATCGCCTTCGCGACGTCACCGCCCGTGCGCATCCCACCGTCCGCGATCACGTGGACGTACACGCCGGTCTCGTCGAGGTGGCGGATCCGCGCGCCCGCCGCGTCGGCGATCGCCGTCGCCTGCGGCACGCCGATGCCGAGCACCCCGCGGCTCGTGCACGCGTGGCCGGGACCGACGCCCACGAGCACGCCCACGGCGCCGGTGCGCATGAGGTGCAGCGCGGTCGAGTAGGACGCGCAGCCGCCGACGATGACGGGGATCTCGAACTCCCGGATGAATTTCTTGAGGTTGAGCGGCTCACTCGCCTTCGAGACGTGCTCGGCCGAGACGACGGTTCCCTGCACGACCAGCACGTCGAGCTCCGCATCGAGCACGTGCTTGGCATAGCGCTCGACCCGTTGGGGCGTCAGCGACGCGCAGGCGACGACGCCGGCATCCTTGATCTCGCGGATCCGGGCGCCAATCAGCTCGTCCTTGACCGGCTCGGCGTAGATCTCCTGCATGCGCCGGGTGGCCTTCTCCGCGGGGAGATCGGCGATCTCCTCGAACAGCACGTCGGGATCCTCGTAGCGCGTCCACAGGCCTTCGAGGTTCAGGCACGCGAGCCCACCGAGCGCGCCGGTCTCGATGGCAGTGCGCGGCGAAACCACGCCGTCCATCGCGGACGCGATGACAGGCAGCTCGAATCGGAAGGCGTCAAGCTCCCACGAGATGTCGACGTCCTCGGGATCTCGAGTTCGGCGGCTGGGAACGATCGCGATGTCGTCGAACCCGTAGGCTCGGCGCCCGGACTTGCCGATGCCGATCTCGACTTCCACCCGCTACCTCCTGGGAAGGTCCGAGGATACAGGCCCCAGGAGCCGGACGAGCAGCTCGGTGAGGATGCGCGCGGTCATGCCCCACACGATCTCGTCGGCGAGCTCGAAGAAGTGCAGCGTGCGCTCCTTGCCTTCCCAAGCCCAATGCTCCTGGTGATAGACGCCGTCGGCGAGCAGGTCCGCCAGCGCGACGTCGAAGGCCCGGTCGACCTCCGCGGGGTTGAGGCGCAACTCGGGCCGTCCGCCGAGGGCGCCGACGAAGGGCGTAACGAGCATGCCGCCGGTCGCGGCACCGAGCGTCTCGAGCTCGCCCAGCAGCTCGACCGAGGTGGGGTCCAGCCCGATCTCCTCGTGGGCCTCGCGTCGTGCGGTATCGGCAAGCGAACGGTCGGCGGCCTGGTCGACCCGACCGCCCGGGAACGCAACCTGCCCCTGGTGCGACGACAGGGTCTCGGTGCGGCGGGTGAGGACAACCCGAACGTCGTCGCGCTCCTCGAACAGCGGGACGAGGACCGCCGCCGTCGGGCTCGGGCGCGGCGGCGTGGCGGTGCCGACCCGGAGCCCCGGCCACACCGCGCGGATCTCCGCCATGCTCGGCGCTACCACTGGACGCGACGAAGCCCAGGGCGCCTCCGCCCCGGCCCGCCACTCGGGCGGACGCGGGATCGCGGAGCGGCCGCCCCGGGCCTCAGGGTCGCGCGGGCCTGCTACTTCTTCTTCCCGGTCGCGAGCTTCGCGAGCACGTCACGGCTCGACAGCACGAGGAGGTCCTGGCCGTCGACGGTGACCTCGGTGCCGCCGTACTTCGAGTACAGCACCACGTCGCCCGTTTTGACGTCGACGGGGATGAGCTCACCGGTCTGGTCGGAGCGCCGACCCGGGCCCACCGCGAGCACTTCGCCCTGTTGCGGCTTCTCCTTGGCGGTGTCGGGGATGACCAGGCCGCTCACGGTCGTCTCTTCGGCCTCGCCGGGGCGGACGACGATCCGGTCCTCGAGCGGTTGCAGGTTCATGAACTTCCCTCCTGCGGGAGTGGTGGACGGCTTCTCGTGGAAATCGAGGGTTAGCACTCGATCGTGGTGAGTGCTAAGTCACGGTACCAGGCCCCTCACGCCGTGAGCAAGCCGTCGATCTCGGCGCCGACCAGGACCACGAGCGCGCTCAACCAGAGCCACAGCAACAGCACGACGATCGACGCGAGCGTCCCGTAGGTCCGGCTGTAGCTCGAGAAGTTCGCCGTGTACACCGCGAACAGGCCCGACACGACCAACCAGCCGAGCGTCGCCACCACCGTGCCCCCGGTCAGGAATCCGAGGCGGGCGCCCGGGCGCGGCCCGACCGAGAGGCGGGTGAGCAGGCCGATCCCGACCATCATCACCGCCGCAAGGGTCGGCCACCGCAGGATGTCGAACGCGATGCGGCCCTCGGTCGCCAACCCCGCGTTCGCCAGCAGCGGAGGAAGGGCAGCGATCAGGAAGACCACGATGACGAGGAACACGATCGCGCCGAACGTGAGCGCGAGCGCCTTTCCACGCCTCGCGACGTAGCTCCTCTGCTGCTCCTCCTCGTGCGCGACGTGGATGCCGGTGACGAGGGCGGCCATGCCGCCCGACGCGCTCCACAGCGCGACCACGATCGCGACCACCAACGTGATCGACACCCCGGCGGTGTTCGCGGCGATGATCCGCGTGACTTGGGCGACGAGGAAGTTCTCGACCTCGGGAGGAAGCGCCGCGGCGACGTTGTGGACCTGTCGCCTGACGTCGGCCGGGTCTGCGACCAGCCCGTAGATCGAGATGAACGCGATGAGCATCGGCACGAACGCGAGGAACGCATAGAACGCGACGCCCGCGGCGACCAGCGTGAGGTTGTGCTGCCGCAGGCGCTCGGGCAGCTGCGACACGACGCTCTTCAGCCGGCCGCTCGAATCGGCCGTGCCCGCGCGCTCCACCGTCACGTGAGCTGCAGGTTCGAATCGGCACCGGTGCCGAGCGGAGTCGGCCCGTCCGCCCGGAGACGCCACCAGGCCGCGGCCGCGATCATCGCCGCGTTGTCGGTGCACAGCTCGAGGGGTGCCACGATCGCCCGCCGCCCGCTCGCCGCCGCAGCTTCCTCCACACGCGTGCGCAACCGCGTGTTGGCGGCCACCCCACCTCCGAGGACGAGCGTGGGGACTCCGGCGGTGTCGGCTGCCGCCACGAGCTTGTCGACGAGCTGGTCGACCACGGCCTCCTGGAACGAGGCGGCCACGTCCGCGTTCGACCGTTGCGGCGAGCGCCGGACCTCGTTCACGACCGCCGTCTTCAATCCTGCGAATGAGAAGTCGCCGGCTCCGGGCATCGCACGGGGGAAGCGGATCGCCGCCCGGTCGCCGTGCACCGCGAGCCGATCGATAGCGGGACCTCCCGGGTAGCCCAGGCCCAGGAACCGCGCGACCTTGTCGAAGGCCTCCCCGGCGGCATCGTCGACCGTCCGGCCCACGACCCGGTACGACCCGTGGTCCTCCATGATGACAACCATCGTGTGACCACCCGACGCGATGAGGACGGCGAGCGGCGGCTGCAACGCTGGCTCTTGGAGCCACGCTGCGTAGAGGTGGGCTTCGAGGTGGTTCACCCCGACGTAAGGGACGCGGGTGACGAGCGAGACCGCCTTCGCCGCGCTCACGCCCACCAGCAACGCGCCCGCGAGCCCGGGCCCGTGGCAGGCCGCCACCGCGTCGAGCTCGTGCAGCTCGACGCCCGCCTCCACGAGCGCGTCGGCGATGACGGGCGTGATGCGCTCCACGTGCGCCCGGCTCGCGAGCTCGGGCACCACGCCGCCGAACGGCTCGTGTACCTCCACTTGGCTCGACACCACCGACGAGCACACGGTGGTGCCGTCCTCCACGACCGCGGCCGCCGTCTCGTCGCACGACGTCTCGATTCCGAGGATGCGCATCAGCGCGGTCGAGCGTCCTCGCCGAGGGTCTCGCCCGGGATGCCGCGCTCGAGCGAATCGAGGAGCTCGGCGTAGTCGGAGCTCTGCACGTCGTGAGCCCACATGACGAGGGCGTCTTCGTTGACCTCCTGGTAGTAGCCCTTGCGGACGCCGACCGGCGCAAAGCCGAAGCGCCGGTAGAGGTCTTGCGCGGCGCCGTTCGAGATGCGCACCTCGAGCGTGATGCTCGCCGCGTCCCGCGCCACCGCGGCGCGCACGAGCGCGAGCAGCAGGCGCGTGCCGATCTTGTGGCGATGCCAGCGGGGCGCGACCGCGATCGTGGTGACGTGGCCTTCGTCGAGCGTCATCATCAGGCCCCCGTAGCCGACGAGCTCGCGGCCGACGTGCGCGACCACGTACGCGCGCGTCGAGCGGAGGGCGAGCTCGGAATAGAAGAGGGCCGGGCTCCAGGGCTTCGGGTAGACCTCCTGCTCGATCCGCATCACGGTACGGACATTCCGGCGCCGCATCGGCGTGAGCGTCACGGTCAGTGGCATCGGCTGCGGCTCGACGGCCATCACGCAACCTCCGGGCGCTCGCGCACGCGTTCCCACTCGATCTCGGCGTCGCTGCGGCGCAGGTAGAGCGGCATCAGGTCGTGGGGCGACACGAAGTCCTCTCGCTCGACGCGGGCAGCCGCGAGCTCGACGAGCGCGGCGGCGCTCGGCGCGTCGTGCGCCCTCCCTGCCACCTCGGCATGTTTCAGGTCCTTCCAATCCGCTTCGTACTGCAACACGCCGTCCCCCGCCAGCAGCAGCTCGTCGGGAACTGCAGCCAGATCGGCGGCCAGGGCGGCGGGCGCGAGCACCGCGTACTCCGACACCCGTTGCACACCACCCGGTACGGGACGGTACCGGGCCGTGAACACCTCGCGCCGACGGGCGTCGACCACGACGACCACCAGGCGGTCCGCGTGCCGTAGCGGATACGCCACCAGGTCGAGGCTCGGCACGCCCACGACGGGCACCTGCAGTGCGTAGGCCATGGTCTTCGCGGTCGTGACGCCGACCCGCAGACCGGTGAAGAGCCCCGGGCCGACGCCGACCGCCACCGCCGCCAACCGGTCGAGCTCCACGCCGAGCTCGTCGGCCAGATAGCGGACCGCCGGCGCGAGCTGCTCCGCGTGCCGCCGCCCGCCGGCCAGATTCACCTCACCCAACACCGACGCGCCGTCGCCGATGGCGACCGAGACGACCGGGGTCGACGTGTCCATCGCTAGGAGCAGCATCAGCCGCGCTCCGGCTCGTCGAGATCCAGCACCTCGTCGCCCAGCACCGTGGCGACGAGCGCGTCACGGCGGGCGGACCATGCGCCGCCCTGCACTTCGAACAGGAGGAGCCGCTCGTCGTCGAGCTCGCCGGGCCTGATCTCCACCTCGAGCCGATCGCGGGGCAGCAACGCCCGCACCCGGTCGCCCCACTCGACGACCGCGACGGCATCGGCACCCACCACGTCGTCGAATCCGAGGTCGTGCAGCTCTTGCAGGGTGCTGAGCCGGTAGACGTCGACGTGCACGAAACGCGGCTCACTCGGGTATTCGCACATGATCGTGAACGTCGGGCTCACGACGGGCTCATGCACTCCCAAGGCGAGCGCGACTCCCTTCGCGAACACGGTCTTGCCCGCGCCGAGCTCGCCCACCAGCACGACGAGATCGCCGGGGCGGAGCAACGAGCCCACGCGCTGGGCGATCGACAACGTGTCGGACGCCGACGTCGACCGCACCCGGAGGCGATCGGTCACGGTCACTTCCGACCGCGGCCGCGTGCAAGGGCGCGCTTGACGAGCACGAAGTCGGCGCGCGCCTGCGCGAGGGCCGCGCCCCCGTTCCTGAGCACCGCGGAAGGATGGAGCGCCGGGATGAGCACCGCATCCTCTCGGTACGGGAACTCGCGGCCGCGCAGGTTGGTGATGCCCTCTCTGGTCTCGAGCAGCAGCTTGGTCGCGAAATTCCCGAGCGTGACCACGACCGCCGGGTCGATGAACTCGATCTGCGCGTCGAGGTACGGCCGGCAGCTCTCGATCTCATCCGGGAGCGGGTCGCGGTTGCCGGGGGGTCGGCACTTCACGACGTTCGCGATGTACACGACGCTCCGATCGAGGCCGATTCCCTCGATGAGGCTGGTCAGGAGCTTGCCCGCGCGCCCGACGAAGGGCTCGCCCTGCCGGTCCTCCTGCTCGCCCGGCCCCTCGCCGACGAACAGCAGCTCGGCGTGCGGGTCACCCACCCCGAAGACGACCTGAGTCCGGGTCCGCGAGAGCGGGCATCTCGTGCAGCCGAGCGCGACCCGTTCGAGCTCCGAAAAGGACGCAAAGCGAGCGGCAGGCGGCGGATCGATCAGTGACACTGGCGACACCGGAGGTTGCGACCAACGGAGCGATGCTAGGCGACCCCGCCTCGCCTCGCCCCGCCCGTCGGCACCATCCCGCAGTCACGCGCGAAGTCGAGCACGAGCTGGTCGACCTCGTCGGCGCGCTCGTACATGAGCATGTGGCCCGCGCCCTGGATCACCTCGAGGCGCGCGCCGGGCACGAGCTCGGCGATCCGCGCCGCGTCGCGGGTGGAGGTCAGCGCGTCTTCCGTCCCCACCAGCACCAACGTCGGCAGGTCGACGTCGGGGAGCTCGCCGGTGACATCGAGCGTGAGCATCGCGCGGAGCGCATCGCGGACCGTCGCGGCCGAGCACGCCCCGATCATCTCCCGGGTCGCTTCCACGAACGCCGGGTGGGCGCCCTTCCCGAAGCCGGCTCGCGCGACGAGGAATCCGAGGTTGGGCGTGCGCATCACCAGGCCGATGTCCGGCGCCACCGACAGCACGCGCCCGACCGCGCCCCGCACCCGGTGCGCCGAGCTCGTCGCGAAACGCGGCGAGGTCGAGAGCAGCACCATCCCGCGCACCCGCTCCGCGACGACGTCGGGGAAGCTCGTGACGAACGTCTGCACCGTCATGCCACCCATCGAGTGGCCGACGAGGAGAGCGCCGCGCAGGTCGAGCGTCTCGAGCACGCTGCGGAGGTCGGTCGCGAGGTTGAGGAGCGAGTGCCCCGACTCGCCGACGGTCGATTCACCGTGCCCGCGGGCGTCGTAGGCCACCACGCGGTATCCGGACGCCGGCAACGACTCGAACTGCTCGGCCCAGAGCCGCGCACCCAGCACGACCCCGTGGAGCAACACGATCGGTGGTCCGGTGCCCCGCGTGGAGACCGCCAGCGTCACACCGTCGTGACCCACCACGGAACGTACTTCGTCGACGACGAGCGGGTGAGGCCCCTCACTCGAGCCGTCCGGCGCGCGGCGCATTCGCGCCACGACGGCTCGTTCCCCGGCGTAGGCAGCACCCGCGACGCCGACGACCGCTCCCGCGACCGCGCCGACCCGCTTGAGGACGTCGGTCGCGCTCACTCCGCGTAGGTGCGCTCGACCCGGGCACCGATGCCCGTCACGATCTCGTAGTTGATCGTGCCGAGCCGCTCCGCCCACTCGGTCGCGGTGATCTCCTGCCCGCCCTGCACGCCGAGGAGCACGACCTCGTCGCCGGGCTCGACGGGCGCGTCGCCCACGTCGACCATGAGCTGGTCCATGGTGACCACACCGGCGATAGGGCGCCGCTCGCCGCGCACGAGCACCTCCCCACCGACGAGGCCGAGGTTGCGCGGCACGCCGTCGGCGTAGCCCGCCGACACGGTGGCCACCCGCGCGGCCGACCCGAGCTCGTACCGGAGCCCGTAGGACACCCGCTCGCCGGCCGGGAGGTCCTGCACCTGCGTGACGCGCGACCGGAGTGAGAGCGCGGCCCGCAGATCGGCGACGCCGGCAAGCGTCGGGGCCGGCGGGAGGCCGTAACCGGCGATGCCAACCCTCACAAGGTCGTAGTGCGAACGCGGCACCGCCAGCGTCGCAGCCGAGTTCGCGGCGTGGGCGAGCCGCGGGCGCAGGCCGCGCGCCTCGAGTGCGGCCAGCACGTTGTCGAACCGGTCGAGCTGCACGGCGGTGTACGGATCGTCTGGAGCGTCCGCCACCGCGAGGTGGGTGCAGACGCCTTCGACGACGAGCTCGTCGCGCGCGGTCGCGTGGGCGACGAGGTCGACCACCCGCTCTGGCGGGCAGCCCACCCGGTGCATCCCGGTGTCGACCTTCACGTGGATGGGCAGGGGCGAGGGGCGGGCGGACTCGACCACCGCCTTGGCCAGCGCGTCGATGGCGGCTTCGCCGGCCACCATCGGCGTCAGCTCGTTGCCCACGAGCTCCGCGGTCGCCGACGCCTGCGCCTCCGACAGGACCAGCACGGATGACTCGATCCCCGCCCGTCGGAGCTCGACGCCTTCCTCCACGCGGGCCACGCCGAGCCAGGTCGCGCCTCCCGCGAGCGCCGCCCGTGCCACCGGGACCGCACCGTGGCCGTACGCGTTCGCCTTGACGACCGCGAGCACGCTCGCCGGAGCCGCCCGCTCGGCGAGCATTCCGACGTTGTGGCGGACCGCACCGAGGTCGACATCGACCCATACCGCGCGCTCGCGCGTGCGTCGCGCCGTCATGGCGCCGTCACGTGCTAGCGGCGAGGAACCGCACGAGGTCGCCGCGGGCGACGATGCCCACGAGCTGCTCTCCGTCGACGACGGGCACGTGGCTGAGGTGCTTGTCGTGCATGAGGGTCGCCACGTCCTCGACGCTGTCGCCGGGCGCCACACGCGGGAAGTCGGTGATCATCCGCTCACCCACCGTCGACGCGGCCGCCTTCTTGAACTCCTCCTCCCAGCGGCGTTCCGAGGGGGGCCACACGATGTCGGCACCGAGGAAGCTGAGCACCGTCGGCGCGTGGAGATTCGCTTCCGACAAGAGGAGATCCTCGTCGCGGAGCATCCCCACCATCTTGCCGCCGGCGTCGACGACCGGCGCGGCACCGATCCCGCGCTCCACCAGCAGATCGGCTGCCGCCGGCACCGTGTCTTCAGGACGCAGCGTCACCACGTCGGTCGTCATGATGCTGCTGACGGGAGTCTCGCTCGGCATCGCCTACCCACCTCGTCTCGACGGAGTCAGTTCCGAGAGCGTACGACCGATCTCGTCGGCGAGGTCACCCGCGAGCATCCCCACCGGGCCCTGCTCCGCCGCGAGCCGGTCGGCCGCGGCACCGTGGACCCACGCCGCCACGGCGGCAGCCTCGAACGCTGGCAGCCCGCGGGCAAGGAGCGCCGCGGTCAGCCCGGAGAGCACGTCGCCGGTCCCCGCCACCGCAAGGGAGGGGCCCCCGGTGGTGTTGACCACCGCTCGGCCGTCGGGTGCGGCCACGACCGTGCCCGGGCCCTTCAGGAGCACGACCGATCCCGACTCGGCCGCGAGCTCGCGTGCCGCCGCCGCCCGGTCGTGCCCGACGTCGTGTCCGGTGAGCCGGGCGAACTCGCGGTCGTGCGGCGTGAGCACGGTGGCGTAGCCCGTGAGCCCGCGGGACCGCACCGGTGAGAGGTTGCGGTGCAGCGCATTGAGCCCGTCGGCGTCGAGGACGAGCGGCACGGGCGCCTCGGCCACAATGGTCGACACCGCCTCCCCGATCGAGCCTTCCGTCCCCAGGCCGGGCCCGACCGCAAGGGCACGGAAGCGGGCCAGGAGCGGCACCACCGCGGCCGCGGCATCGGGTGCAAGCGATCCCTCCGCCGTCGACGGGAGCTGGCGCGTCACCACCTCGGCGATCGGCGAGCCGTTCGCGGCGCCCGGCACCCCGCACCACACGATCCCGGCACCTGCTCGCAGCGCGGCCCGGCTCACGAGCGCGGGGGCGCCCGTCATGCCGCGCGATCCCCCGAGCACGAACACGCCCGCGGTCCACTTGTGGGCTTCCGGTTCACGGGGCGACAGGAGCGAGCGGACGTCGGACTCGTCCATGACGGCGAGCGTGGACGGAGCACTCCCACCGCCGGCCTCGATACCGATGTCGGCCACCCGCACGGCACCCGCGTAGCTGCGGCCGGGCTCGAACAGGAGCCCGGGCTTCCTCGCTGTGAACGTGACGGTGATGGCGGCCCGCACCGCCGGCCCGAGCGCGGCGCCGGTCAACCCGTCGACGCCAGACGGGATGTCGACGGAGACGACGGGTCCACCCCACCGCTCGAACGCGTTGACCACCGCCACCGCGACGCCCTCGAGGGGCCGCCGCAGACCGGTGCCGAACATCGCGTCGAGCGCGACGTCGGCGCGCTCGAGGGACCGTCCGAGACGAGCCACCCCGTCCAGACCCAGGGTCGCGAGATCGATCGCTTCCACACGGACTCCCCACGACGAGAGCACGCGCGCGGCGACGACACCGTCGCCGCCGTTGTTGCCCGGTCCGCACACCGCGACTGCGCGCACGCCGTAGCGGCGGCCGAGCACCCGGCGCGCCTCCCAGGCGACCGCGCAACCGGCGCGCTCCATCAGGACGTCCACGGGCGTGCCCGCCGCGATCGTCGCTCGGTCGGCCGCGGCCATCTCCTCGGGCGTGAGGACGGGCTCCACGATCAGCTCAGCGCGAGCACGACGGCGAGCGCGGCGGTGTCGGTGTGGGTGAGCGACAGGTGCCATCCGCCGACACCGCGTTCCTCGGCGAGCTCGGCAGCCCGACCGTACAGCGCGAGCGAGGGTCGGCCGCTCCGCTCGCGCACGACCTCGACGTCGCGGAATTTGAACTTCCAGAGCCCGACGCCCATCGACTTCATCACCGCCTCCTTGGCGGCGAAACGCGCGGCGAGGCTCTTCGTCGGATCGACCTGTCCGAAGGCGTACGCGCGCTCGTCGTCGCTGAAGAGCCGTTCGGCGAGCTGCGCGCGTCGTGCCAGCGCGACTCGGAACCGCTCCACTTCGACAAGGTCGGTGCCGAGACCGACGACGTTCACCGAGAGGACGGCCAGCGGTCGGCGAGCACGTAGACCGGCTCGGTGAGCAGGTCGACTACGGCGACGAGCCCGAGCGCACGGTCGTCGAACGAGGGAGCCGTCTCCATCACCGCGTCCCGAACCGCGCTGTAGCGCCCCTGATAGCCCTCGAGCACCCGCCGCATCACCTCGGGCGGAAGGTGGTCCTCGAACTCGACGTGCAGAAGCGTCAGGCCCACCGACTCGTTGGCCTTGACCTCGGGGACGATGACGAGGGTGCGACCGTCGCTGCGGCCCCGGAGCGCCGTGACCTCGCGCTGGGTGGCGACCCGGTGCTTCGAGCCCCGCAGTCGAGGGTCGTCGGCAGTGCGCGACGGTAGGTCGAGCGCGGAGCCGCCGCGGTCGACGACCGAGACCGTCGCTTCGTCGGTGTCGACGTCGCCGTCGATCGCGTAGCGGGTGAACCCGTCGACCGAGGCGACGGCAGGGTCGAGCGCCACGAGCGTGCGCAACGTCCGGTAGCTCAACGAGTCGCGCGGGGCGCCGGCGGCCAGCACCTCGCGTGCGAGGCGAACCTGGAGCAGCTCCTCGTCCGACCGGGAGATCCCGACGGTGACCGTCTTGGCCTGGTGCTTGATGGCGTCCACCGGCCGGGTCAGCTCTTCGATCCCCTTCGTGAGCGCGCCGGTGAGGTCCTCCACGACGGTTCCCGGAGTGCCGACCTTGCCGTGCTCGAGCTCGTAGACATCGAGCGGCACCACGTTCGTGGCGTAGCGGAGCAACGAGGCGAGCCGCACCGCGGTGCTGGCCTCGAGGTGGCCGTCGTAGGTGCCGTCGCGGAGACCGTCCGCGAACAGCCGGGCCGGCGCTTGCAGCTCCGACGCCAACCGCTCGAGCACGTCGACGCCGGGTAGGGGCGATCCGGGGACCGACTCGAGCGCCTCCTGCACGGCCGCCCGGGCCTCGCGGAGCGGGAGCGCCGATGCGTCGATCGCCAGTGCAGCCTCGTACCCGAAGAGATGGCCCGCCATCGCGGAGAGCACGAACGCGAGGTCGGGGTGCGCGGCCGGCACGCTGATCGTCTCGAGCGCCGCCGTGAAACGATCCTCACCCTCCGTCGCGACGACGACGGGCACGCCGCGGTGGGCACGGTAGATCGCGATCTCCTTGGCGACGTCGTCGGCGTTGGAACCGGTGAGGCCAGCCGCGCAGACGAGCACGAGCGGCTCGGCCGAGAGGTCGATGTGCTTCTTGTCCTCGGTGGCGTCGCACGCGATGGACTTGTAACAGAGCTCGGAGAGCTTGATCCGCACCTCCTGGGCGGCGATGCGGTTCGCCCCGTTACCGACGACCGCCCAGTACCGCCGCGACGGTGCCGAGCGCTGCGCGACGTCTGCGATGCCGGGCCGGGCGCCCAACACGCGCCGCATGGCGTCGGGCAGCGCCCGCAGGCCCGTCAGGAGGTCGTGCACCCGCTGTGAATCGGGTTCTGCGATCTCGGACGCCAGGGCGATCGCCAACAGCTTGCCCGCGGCGATCTGTGCGTAGAACGCCTTCGTGGACGCCACGCTCATCTCGACGTCGCGACCGTCGGCGGTGTAGAGCACCCCGTCCGCCTTGTCGACCAGGTCGCTGTTGCGGCGGTTGACGATGGCGACGACCGCCGCACCGCGCGAGCGTGCGAGGTCGACCGTCCGGTTCGTGTCGGTGGTGGTGCCACTCTGGCTGATCGCGACCACGAGCGTGTCGGACATGTCGTCGACGAGCTGGAATCCCGACAGCTCGGTGGCCGGGATCGCCTCGACCCGCGCCGCACCGGGCGCCAACCGAGCGAGGGTCGCCGCGAGGCTCTGGCCGGCGACCGCCGCCGTCCCCTGCCCCACCACCACCACTCGACGGATCGCACCCCCGCGGAGGCGGTCGCCCAGGCTCGGCGGGATGGTGGCCGCGCCGAGCGCCACCCGGAGCACGCCGTCGTGCTCGACGATCTTGCCACGGAGGGTCTTGCGGAATGACGTGGGCGCCTCCGAGATCTCCTTCAGGAGGAAATGCGGAAAGTCGCCGCGGTCGATGTCGCGGGTCGTGATCTCGGCCCGGTGCAGCTCCTCGGGCGCGATCGGCAGCGCCGTGCCGTCGAAGGCGAGCCGCTCGACGCCCTCGATGTCACCCGCGTGCGCGGCGTCGAGGACGACGACCTGCCCGCGCGTCGCCGCCGCGCGCTCGGGATCGGCCGGCGTCTCCCCGTCGACGCGGAGGTAGGTCGACGTCTCCTCGACCAGCCCGTAGGGCTCGCTTGCCACCACGAAGGCGTCCTCCGCGAGCCCGACGTAGAGGGCCTGTCCGCTCCCCCGCAGCGAAAGCAACAGCAGCTCGGGGCTCGCCGCGGCCTGGGCGCCGATCGCCAGCGACCCCGCAAGCTCGTTGACCACTCCCCGGAACGCGTCGACGACGGGCCGGCCGCCGACGCCACCGCCGGATTGGAGGCGCCGGGCGATCAACGTCGGGATCACTTTGGCGTCGGTCGTGATCTCGGCGGGGAGACTGAGCTGCTCGAGCTCCACCAGCGCGCCGTAGTTGTCGACGTCGCCGTTGAGCGCGCCCACGACGTACGGGCAGGCGGGAGCGCCCTCCTCCTCCTGGTTGAGCGGATGGGCGTTGGCCTCCGAGATGATCCCCACGCTGGCCCACCGGGTGTGACCCAGGACCACGACCTCGGCGTCGGGACCGGCCACCGCGCGGTGCAACAAGTCGTCGGCGACGAGCTCGCGGCGCAGCGCGGCCGTGTTGTCGCCCAGCTCGCCGATCTCGGCCGCGGCCTTGTAGACGAACGAGAGATTGCCGCCCTCCACCCGGACCGACCGCGAGCCGTACAACGGGTCGGTGGCCCGGACGCGCAGCTCCTCGCGGAGCTCGGGCGCGTCGACGTCGAGGCCGTGCCCGCGCACGAGCACGTGGAGCCCGGCCGAGTCTCGACCCCTCACCTCGAGACGGTCGATGGACGCCAGTGCCACATAGATCGACCACCAGGCCTCGATCGCGGCGACCGTCCGATCGGACGAGCCGACCAGCTCCGCGATGCCGCGCGCGGCCCGCAGACGGTCCCGCTGTACCGCCCACACCGCGTCTCGTGCGCGCACGAGGGCCGCGTTGACGTCCTCCAGCTCGGCAACGGGCATCCGCGCGCCGAGATCGCCGTCGAGCGCGGCCTCCTCGGCGTCGAGGACAGCGCCGATCCCGGCGAGCCCGACGTCGAGGGCCCGTGCCCCGGCGTCGTCCGCGAGCAGGGCCCGCACCCCGGGCACGCCCCGCAGCGCGGCGTCGACCGCCTCCACGGCGTCGGACACCGTGGCGAGCCGCGAGTGCGTCGGGTCGGGGCCGCCCAGCACGGCCGCGGCGGCAGCGAGCGCGTCGAGGAGCTCGGGGATCTCAGGTACGGCCCGCTCCGAGCGCCGCCGCACGACGCCGACGATGCCGCACATGGGGGTGAATTTCAGGGCGTGGCGGGCCCCCCGCGTGCCGCCACGTGCTCGACGAGCTCGACGAGGCGCTCGGTGGCCTCCGCCGCCGTGGTCGCGTCGTTCGCCTCCACCATCACGCGGACGAGCGGCTCGGTGCCGGAAGGCCGCACCAGCACCCGCCCGGCGGCGCCGAGCTCCTTGTCGACCGCCTGGACGCGGCTCCAGAACGCGGCGTCGCCGTTGAGCGCGGCCGGATCCTCGACCGGGACGTTCCGGGTGAGCTGCGGGACGCGGACCATCGCCGCGGCGAGCTCGGACAAAGGTCGGCGCCGACGGCCCACGACGTCGAGGAGGAGGAGACCGCTGAGCGTCCCGTCGCCGCTCGGCGCATGCCGGGCGTGGATCAGATGGCCCGACTGCTCACCGCCGAGGACCAGGCCGCGCCGCTCGAGCTCGTCGGACACGTTGCGATCGCCAACCGGGGTCTCCACCAGCTCGATGTCGTACGGCTCGAGCGCGCGCCGTAGCCCGAAGTTCGACATCACGGTCGCGACGACGGCGCCGCCGTCGAGGAGGCCGCGGTCGTGAAGGTCGAGGGCCGCAATCATGAGCATCTCGTCGCCGTCGACGATGTCGCCGCGCTCGTCGACCGCGATCACGCGGTCGGCGTCGCCGTCGAACGCGAGCCCCGCGTCGGCCCCACTCGCCCGGACCGCGTCGCGGAGAGAGGCCGGATCCATGGAACCGCAGCCGGCGTTGATGTTGGTGCCGTCGGGTGCCGCGTGGAGCACCGAGATGTCTGCGCCCGCGGCTCGGAACGCGGCCGGCGCGACCCGGAACGCCGCGCCGTTCCCGCAGTCGAGGACGACGCGCAGCCCCGAGAGGCTGCGATCGTCGAGCGTGCCCACCAGCCAGCCCACGTAGTCCTCGGCCGGGTTGCGGACCTCGCTCGCCACCCCGACCGCCGCGTCGACCGGGCTCCCCGCAGGAATGCCCACCGCGAGCTCGCGGAGCTCGCGCTCGAGCTGGGCCTCGACATGCTCGGGGAGCTTCCGCCCTCCGAGCGCGAGCAGCTTCACCCCGTTGTCACCGAACGGGTTGTGGCTCGCCGAGATCACCGCCGCCGGGGCGCCCCGCTCGCGTGCGACGTAGGCCACGCCCGGCGTCGGCAACACCCCCACGAGCGCGACGTCACCGCCCTCGGCGCAGAGCCCTGCGACGAGGGCGGCCTCGAGCATCGGACCCGAACGCCGGGTGTCGCGCCCGACCACGAACGGCTGGTCGTCTCCGATCACGCGCACCATCGCACGACCCAGAGCGGTGACGAGCTCGACCGTCAGCTCGCTGTTCGCGACGCCGCGGAGACCGTCGGTACCAAACCGGAGCGCCATGGAAGCTGGCCGGTCTAACGCTTCGAGTACTGCGGCGCTTTCCGGGCCTTCTTGAGGCCGTACTTGCGACGCTCCTTCTCACGCGCGTCACGAGTGAGGAGGCCGGCCTTCTTGAGCTGCGGCCGCGCCTCCTCGTCGAGGGAGATCAGTGCCCGGGCGATCCCGAGGCGGAGGGCGCCCGCCTGCCCGCTCACCCCACCGCCGTCGAGCGTGGCGTCGACGTCGTACACGTCCGCGGTCTGCGTGAGGCGCAGTGCCTCCAGCGCCACGACCCGGTGGGTGAGGATGGGGAAGTACTGCTCGAAGGGTCGGCCGTTGACGGTGACGACACCGCTGCCGGGACGCAGTCGCACGCGTGCGACGGCCTCCTTGCGCCGACCCGTGCGCTGAATGAGGGGATTGGGCACGAAGAATCTCCTGTCAGCCGGCTCGGGATCCGGCGAGCGGGTACGGCTGGGGCTGCTGGGCGGAGTGTGGGTGGGAGTCGCCCGCGTACACCCGCAGCTTCTTGATCGTGGCGCGCCCGAGGCGACCCTTCGGGAGCATGCCCTTGACCGCGAGACGAATCACACGCGCGGGGTCACGGGCGAGCAGGTGCTCGAGCGATTCCGTGCTCAGGCCGCCCGGGTAGCCCGAATGGCGGTGGTAGCGCTTGTCGGCGAGCTTGCGGGCGCTGAGATCGAGCTTGGCCGCGTTGACGACGATCACGTGGTCGCCCGTGTCGACGTGGGGCGCAAAGATCGGCTTGTGCTTGCCCCGCAGCAACCGGGCGACTTCGGTCGACAGCCGCCCGAGAACGGCCCCCTCGGCGTCGATCACGTGCCAGGCGCGTTGGATGTCGGCAGGTTTGGGGCTGAAGGTCCGCACGGGTTCCTCACGAACGGGGTGGCAGACGGGCTGTCGAACAACTGTTCGGGTGCGCGCGTCCGCAGAGCGAGAAGGCGCGGAGCGAGAGTTTAGGCGCAGCGGTACCGGCGCAAATGCCCAATGCGGCCGCGGCCGAGTGGGCCGAGCGGTCGTAGGCTTGGCGCCCGTGGACGGGTCGCCAGGGGAGCTCGAGCGGGCGCGGAGCCTGTTGCTCGGCGACGAGCTGGCGCCGATCGTCGACATGGTGCTGCAGTCGCCCGGCGCCGACGAATACGAGGCCGCCACGGTGGAAGGAAGCATTCGGTTCCGCCGTGAGGGCGGCGCCTTCGACGTCGTCGAGATCACGGGGATCGACCCGCTCGCCGACCAGTCCCCCGCCGCGTTCGCCGGTCTCGCCGCCGAGCGCGCCGACCCGCATCCTGCGCGGGCGGACAATTCGTATCCGTACACGTTCGAGCAGGTCGCGCAGCTGTTCGACCACCCCGCCGCGCCCGACCTCTGCGTGGTCCACTCCGCCGACCACAACTGGGAGGACCAGGGCGGCCACCGGGGCGAACACGGCTCGCTCGGCATCGGGCAGGCCCGGGCGCCGTTCGTGGTCGCCGGCCGGGGGGTCCGCGCCGACGGGGTCGTGCCCCGCGCCGCGCGCCTCGTCGATGTCGCGCCGACGATCGCCGCGCTGCTCGGCTGCGACGCGCCCGGCACCGACGGACGGGTGCCCGCCGACGGGCAGGCGCGCCGCGAGGCGCTCGACGGCGACCGGCCCCGACAGGTGCTGGGATTCCTCTTCGACGGCGTGAACCCCAACGTCCTCTACGACATGGCCGCCGCGGGCGAAGCGCCCCACGTGCGCCGCCTGATGGATCTCGGCACGACCTACGAGTGGGGAGCGATCGCGTCGCTCCCCACGGTCACGCTCGCCAACCACACGACCATCCTCACGGGTCGGTGTCCCGGCCACCACGGGATCCTCCACAACGCGTGGTACGACCGGGCCCGCGCCGAGCAAATCATCACGAACTCCCAGGCGACGTGGCCGTGGTCGATGCGCCACCTGTTCGACGGGGTCGAGACGCTGCACCACCGCGTGCACGAATCGGAGCCGGACTCGTTCACCGCCTCGGTGAACGAACCCTGCGACCCGGGCGCCGACTACTCGACCTTCGCCTTCCTCCGGGCCGGCGAGTCGCCCGCGCTCGCCGCGCATCCGGCGGCGCTGCCCCACACCACCGAGCGGTTCGTACGTCCCTCCAAGAGCTACGCGTGGTCGACGGCGGTCGACCACGCGTGCGTCGAGCAGGCGGTCGGCCTCTGGGAGGGTGAGCTGCGTGGGACGCGGTACCCGCGCCCGCGGTTCATGTGGTGCAACTTCACGCTCACCGACGCCGCGTTCCACGAAGGCGGCCCGCATTCCGAGATCGCGGCGGCCTCGGTGCGCGACACCGACGCCCGGCTCGGCGAGATCCTGGCGGCGGTCGAGCGCACCGGCGCCTTCGACGAGACCGCGTTCGTGCTCGTCGCCGACCACGGGATGCAAGAGACGGACCCGACCGTGCGGGGAGATTGGGGGGTCGCGCTGCGCGCTGCCGGACTGACGTTTCGCGACGAGGGCTACGGCTTCCTGTACTTGAGTGACACCTGAGGAACCGTCACACGCTCGTCCCCACCGCCTTCCCGACGAAGAACGTCACTGTCGCCACCGCCGCGCCGATCAGCGCCATGCGTAGTCCCGCGCGACCCGCGCGGCGACCGGTGAACACCGACGTGACCGCGCCGGCGCCGAACAGCGCGAGGATCGAGAGCGTCGCCGCGACCACCGTCGGCGCCGTTCCGCTGCCGAAGAAGAACGGGACGACGGGGATCAGCGCGCCCAACCCGAACGCGACGAACGACGACACCGCCGCCACCCACGGCGAGCCCAGCTTCGTGGGATCCAGCCCGAGCTCCTCACCGCGAGGGTGTCGAGCGCGATGTCGTCGTTGGCCATGATCCGATCGACGAGCGCGCGTGCGGCCGTGGGCTCGATGCCCTTCGCCCGGTAGATCAGCTCGAGCTCGGCGCGCTCCTCCTCGGGGAACGCGCGGAACTCCTCGCGTTCGATGCGCAGCTCGTTCTCGTAGAGCTCGCGCTGCGAGCGCACCGAGATCCACTCCCCCGAGGCCATCGAGAAAGCGCCGGCGACGAGCCCCGCGATGCCGGCCAGGAGCACGATGCTGTTGTCGGTGGTACCCCCGGCGATGCCCATGACCAGCGAGAAGTTGGAGACGAGCCCGTCGTTGACCCCGAACACCGTGGCGCGCAGCGCGCCCCCCACGCCCGCCCGGTGCCGCCCCTCGGAGCGGGCGATGCGCCCGCCGGCGGGGATCCCCTGCATCGCCGCGATCGTGCGACCGGCAGCCTGCTCCTGTGCAGCCATCGCGTCGGTGGCCTCGTCGTCTTCCCGGTAGCGCCCCGCCTCGGCCGCTTCGGTCCGCAGCATGATCGGAAGCACGGCTTCGGTGCCGAAGCGGCGAGCGAGCGCGCAGAGCACCTTGACGCGAAACGGCGTGCGCGGCCGCACAGTCTCCTCCCCCGCGGCGCGCAGCAGACCGGCCCAGTGCTCGGCATGGCGCTCCTCGGCTGCCGCGAGCTGGAGGAAGACGCCGCGGCGCGAGTCGTCCGCGTAGCGCGCGAGACCGCGGTAGAGCTCACCACCGGCGATCTCGTCCGCCCACATCTCGTGGATGTGCGCGAGACGCTTGCGCTCGGTCGGATGCGTCGTCATCGGCGCAACGGTACGCCCTCCACCGCGCGACGGACGGGCTCAGTACCCGACGTCGGAGAGGCAGAGCCCGTGGGCCGGCGCGACCGACCCTGCGGCGGCCCGGTCGCATGATCGCAGGATTCCCAGCACGTCACCGGGGCGGAGCCGGCCGGTCCCCACGTCGACGAGCGTCCCCACGATCGAGCGCACCATCTGCCAGCAGAACGCGCTCGCCCTGATCTCGTAGTGGAGCACCCCGTCGCCTTCGTCGTGCCAGCACGAGTCGAGGACCCTCCGGACCGTGGTGGAGCCCTCGGGACCCTTGCGGCAGAAGCTCGCGAAGTCGTGCTCGCCGAGGAACGGGTCGGCGCCGAGGCGCAGCAGACGCAGGTCGAGCGGCTCGCGGACCCACCACGCGTACCGCGCCCGGAACGGATCCGGGTCGCGGCGGTTGACGATCGTGTAGCGGTAGGCGCGCCAACGCGCGTCGTGACGGGCATCGAACCCTCGGTCGACGAGGACGGCCTCCCGCGCGACGACCTCGGGGCCGAGCTGGCCGTTCACCGCGCGGCGGACCGCATCCGCGTCCGTCGAGGCAGGCACCGGAGCGCTCACGACCTGACCCCACGCGTGGACCCCGGCGTCGGTGCGGCCCGCGCACGAGAGCTCGACGGGGGCGCCGACCACCCGCGAGATCACGTCGGTGAGCACGCCCGCGACCGTGCGGACGTCGGGCTGCGCGGCAAAGCCGTGGAATTCGGTTCCGTCGTATGCGATCGTCAGGCGGAGCGCCGCCGTGCCGCTCGACTCCGCCGCGGGGGCGTCGCCGAACGGCAGCTCGTTCACACCAGCTCGACGCGCGCCATGGGCGCGTTGTCACCGGGGCGGGGACCGAGCTTCAAGATGCGTAGGTAGCCGCCGCTGCGATCCGCGTAGCGCGGGCCGATCTCCGCGAAGAGCTTGTGGGTGACGTCTTGATCGTGGATCTTCGCGATCACCTGGCGGCGCTGGTGCACGCCTCCGGCCTTCGCCTTGGTGATGAGCCGCTCGGCGTAGGGACGGAGCGCCTTCGCCTTCGGCACGGTGGTCACGAGGTACCCCGCTTCGAACAGGTGCGCGGCGAGGTTCGCCATCACCAGGCGCTGGTGGGCAGGGTCGCGCCCGAACCGTGGACCCTTCTTCGGCGTCGGCATCGCTACTCCTTCACCCGCAGCGCCAGCCCGCGCTCGTCGAGCTTCTGGAGCACCTCTTCGAGCGACTTCGAGCCGAAGTTGGTGATCGCGAGCAGATCGTCCTCAGTCTTCTGGACGAGCTGGCCGATCGTGTCGACGCGCGCCCGCTTGAGGCAGTTGCGCGGACGCTCCGAGAGCTCGAGCTCCTCGATGGGCAGCTCGAGATCGGGGGACGCCGTGGACGGGGCGACCTCGCCGAGCTCGAGGCCGCGCGGCTCGTCGCTCAGATCGGCGACCAGCCCCACCAGGGTGCGCAGCGTGTCGCCGGCCGACGACAGGGCGTCGCGCGGGGAGATCGACCCGTCGGTCTCGATCTCGAGGATGAGCTTGTCGTAATTCGTGGCCTGCTCGACGCGGGTCGGCTCCACCGAGAACGCGACGCGGCGAACCGGGGAGAAGATCGCGTCCACCGGGATCACGCCGATCGACGACGTGCGCTTGTTGCGCTCCGCCGAGAGGTAGCCCCGGCCCTGCTCGACGGTCACATCGAAGGCCAGCCGTCCCTTGGCGTTCACTGTCGCGAGGTGCAGCTCGGGGTTGAGAACTTCGACGTCGGCGGTCACCTGGATGTCGCCGGCCGTCACGTCGGACGGGCCGCGCTTGTCGAGCCGCAGGGTAACGGGCTCCTCGGAGCTGCAGCGCAGCACGAGGTCCTTCAAGTTGAGGATGAGGTCGGTGACGTCTTCCTTGACACCGTCGATCACCGAGAACTCGTGCAACGCGTCGTCGAAGTGCACCTGCGTCACGGCCGCGCCCGGAATCGACGACAGGAGCGTGCGCCGAAGGCTGTTGCCGAGCGTGTGCCCGAATCCGGGCTCCAGCGGACCGATGGTGAACTGGCCGTGGTTTCCCTCGGCGTCGAGGACTTCGACCTGGGGACGTTGGATGATGAGCATGCGATCTCGCCTCTGATCAAGAGCGGTGGTTGCGGCCCCGCGCTCGGCGCGTTGCCCTTACAGGAGGTGCCCTACTTCGAGTAGAGCTCGACGATGAGCTGCTCGCGCACCGGCACGTCGATCTGCTCGCGCAGCGGCAGGTCGCGGACGGTCGCCTTGTGGTCGGAGCCCGCCACGTCGAGCCACTGCGGCACGATGCGGTCGATCGTGTCGATGTTGTGACGGACGACGATCATCTTCTGGGCCTTCGCGCCGAGCTCGATGACGTCGCCCTTGCGCACCTGGTACGACGGGAACGTGACCCGCTTGCCGTTCACGAGCACGTGCCCGTGGCGGACGAACTGGCGAGCCTGGCTGCGGCTGGCGGCGAAGCCCGTCCGGAACACGATGTTGTCGAGCCGCAGCTCGAGCATGCGCAGGAGATTCTCGCCGGTGATGCCCTTCTCGCGGGCAGCCTCGGCGTACATGTTGCGGAACTGCTTCTCCAGCACGCCGTAGATCCGGCGGGCCTTCTGCTTCTCACGCAGCTGGAGCAGGTACTCGCTCTCGCGGATGCGGCCGCGGCCGTGCTGACCGGGCGGGTAGGGCTTGCGCTCGACGGGGCAACGCATCGTGTCGCACTTGGCGCCCTTGAGGAACAGCTTCATCCGCTCGCGCCGGCAGAGCCGGCACACCGGACCCGTGGTGCGCGCCATCAGACCCTCCGCCGCTTCGGCGGGCGGCACCCGTTGTGCGGGATCGGCGTGACGTCCTTGATGCCCACGACCTCGATGCCCGTGTTCTGGATGGTTCGGATGGCCGTCTCGCGACCCGAGCCGGGACCCTTCACCACGCAGTCGACCTTGCGCACGCCGTGCTCCATGGCTCGGCGCGCCGCGGTCTCGGCGGCGAGCTGCGCCGCGAACGGCGTGCTCTTGCGCGAGCCCTTGAATCCGACGTTCCCCGCCGAGGCCCAGGCGATGACGTTGCCCTGCTGGTCGGAGATGCTGATGATCGTGTTGTTGAACGACGACTTGATGTGTGCGATCCCGTAGGCGACGTTTTTGCGTTCGCGTCGCTTGGGTCGTCGACCGCCGGCGGCGGGCTTGGCCATTGCTCGGTGTCCCCTTCTGTCGCGGTGCTACTTGCGGGCGCGCTTCTTGCCGGCGACCGTCTTCTTCGGACCCTTGCGGGTGCGGGCGTTCGTCCGGGTGCGCTGGCCCCGCACGGGAAGACCCCGACGGTGGCGCAGACCCTCGTAGCTGCCGATCTCGACCTTGCGCTTGATGTTGGCGGCGACCTCGCGGCGGAGGTCACCTTCGACCTTCAGGTTCTGGTCGACGTAGGTGCGCAGGTGCGCCACCTCGTCTTCGGTGAGGTCACGGACCCGGGTGTCGGGAGAGATGTCGACCGCGCTGCAGATCTGGCGCGACGTGGTGCGACCCACCCCGAAGATGTAGGTGAGCGAGATCTCCAGCCGCTTCTCGCGGGGGATGTCGACTCCGCTGATACGAGCCAAGGGGTGACCTCTTCCTATCCCTGACGCTGCTTGTGGCGCGGGTTGGTGCAGATGACCCGCACCGCGCCGTGGCGGCGGATCACCTTGCACTTCTCACACATCTTCTTCACGGAAGGGCGGACCTTCATGGTGCTCCGGTGCTACTTGTACCGATAGGTGATGCGGCCTCGGCTGAGGTCGTACGGAGTGAGCTCGACCTGGACCCGGTCCCCCGGGAGGATCCGGATGTAGTGCATCCGCATCTTCCCCGAGATGTGCGCCAGCACCTTGTGCCCGTTCTCGAGCTCGACCCGGAACATGGCGTTGGGCAACGGTTCGACGACCGTGCCCTCGACCAGGATCGTGTCGTCCTTGGGCTTTGCCAGGACCTCCACCTACCTCACTCCGGCGCGCGGCGACCGCGCGCAAAATCCACTGAGAGCCGACCGACAAGGCTACACGCTGCCTGCCGATCCCGGAAATCCGGCTTTTCGGACACGTGGGCCCGCGCGCTACGCGAGCACGCGGTCGCGCAGGTGGTCGGCAAGGCGCAGGGCCAGGGCAACGATCGTGATCGTGGGCGTCGAGGCGCCACTCGTGGGGAAGACCGCGCTCCCCCCGATGTAGAGGTTCGCGACGCCGTGGACCCGGCACTGCGGGTCGACGACGCCCTGGCGGGGGCTCTGATGCATGCGGGCCGTCCCCATGTGGTGCGAGCCGGTGTTGACCTCGTAATCGAGGTCGTCGCCGGGCCCGAAGTCAGCGTTTGTGAAGCCGTAGATGTCGACCTTCACCCGCCCGATCCCCCGGCGACCGAGCTCGCTGCCGAGGAACTGCATCGAGCGCAGAAGGCTCTCCCGGTCGTTCCTCGCGAGGCGCCAGTCGAGCTGCGGCTTGCGCATCCCGAGCTCGTCGCGCTCGCCGGTGAGGGTGAGTCGGCTACGGGGGTTGGGCTCCTGCTCGCAGAGCACCCGGAGCGGCACGGCGCTGGCCGCCGGCGTGCCGAACGCGGCCAGGAGCTCGGCCGCGTCGTCCGTGCCCGCATAGGTGGCGTTCACCCGTTCGCCGAACGGGTCCTCCGCGACCCGATCGGCGATCGTGAACTCGATGCTCTCGAGGCCGCGGGCCCGGCTCTCCGCCTCGGCGGGCAGGAGCACGGGCTGGAGCCAGATCGTCCGCTGCTCCCCGTCGATCTCGAGCTGGTGCTCGACCGGCTCGTAGTTGGCGATCACGGCCTCTGGCGTCGCATCGAGCAGTGCGACGCCCGTGATGATGTTGACGTGCTCCATGAAGAAGCGGCCGACGAGGTCGTGCTCGTTGCCGAGCCCCTCGCGATGCACGTCGGTCGACGCGAGGAGCAGCCGCGGAACTTCCAGGCCCCCGGTCGCCAGCACGTACACCTTCGCCCGGACCGTGAACGTGTTACCGCGGAACGTCTTGACGAACACATGGTCGAGCTGGCCGCCGTCGGGCGTCGCGGCGAGGTTCGTGACGTTCGACCACGTGTGCAGCTGCACGTACGGCGAGCCCACGATCTCGTCGTGGTACACCGGGCCGAGCCTCGGCGAGTTCGTGAGCTGGACGACCTGGTGCGGGGTGGCCGGATCCTCGAGGAGCGGTGGCTCGAGCACACCCTGCTCCGCCCACGGTCGCCAGTCATTCCCGGGCGGACCGAGCTTCAGGACCTGGTGGGCGCGCGCGTAGTAGGGCAACAGCTCGTCGCGTCCGAACGGCCAGCCCGACCGGTCGACCCAGGGCCGGGACTCGAAGTCGAGATCGGTCAGCGGGCGGCAGTACCCGGCCCAGTGGTTGGTCGTGCCGCCGAAGTAGCGGAGGCGAGGAACGTCGAGGCCGATGTGGAGCGTCGGGTCGAGCGCCAGGCCGACGACCTTGCCGTCGTAGAGCGCCTGCGTGCGCGCGTCGGGCTCGAAGTCGCCGCTCTCGAGGAGCACGACCGATCGCTGTGCACCGGCGAGCTCGCGGGCGAGCGTGATGCCGGCGGCGCCGGCGCCGATGATGCACACGTCCCCCTCGACCAGGGCGCCCTCGGGCACCGTGCGCGCATCGACCAGCATGCGGGGTGGGATGCCTACGCGTTCAGGGCGACGAGTGCCGCCGCGCGCGCCTCGGTGCGGGAGAGCTGCCACCCCGACACGCTCACGATGCGATCGGCAGCGAAGTCCTGCTCGACCTGCCCGGCCAACGCGGGGAGCTGGCTCCGGACGTCGACACCGGGATCGAGCGCGGGGACACGAGCCACGAGCTCCGCACGGTGCGCTTCCTTCGGATGATCGGCGAGATACGCGCGTCCGAGCCGCACGACGCCGTCGACAGCTTCCTGAGCGAGCGCCCGCAGCGGTCGGATGACGACCGCCGTCGCCGCGACCCCTGCGCCCAACATGCCGAGAAACCCGCGCCGGGTCAGACCGGCAGAGTCAGGCGCGCGCACGAAGGGCGATGCTACCGAGCCGGCTCGAGCTTCCAGCGTCGGGGCACCGGCCCTGGATCAGGAGCGGCGGAGGACGTGGGGGCCGAGCTCGGCGACGGAACGCGCGCCGAGGAGCGCCATGGTGCGCCGGACCTCGCCGTCGAGGATCTCGATCGCCCGGGCGACACCGCGCTCGCCCGCGGCGCCCAGACCGTAGAGGTACGCACGACCCACCATCGCCGCCTTGGCGCCGAGCGCGAGGGCGGTGACGACGTCGCTGCCGCGCCGAATGCCGCCGTCGAAGAGCACGTCCACGCGGTCGCCCACCGCTTCCACGATCTCGGGCAGCACGTCGAGCGTGGCGGGAGCCCGGTCGAGCTGGCGGCCGCCGTGGTTCGACACGACCACGCCGGCCACGCCCACGTCAGCTGCCTGCCGGGCGTCGGTGGCGGACATGATCCCCTTCAGCAGCATCGGACCGTCCCACTGCTCGAGCATCCACTCCACGTCGGACCACTCGACGCTCGGGTCGAACATCTGGTGGATCTGCTCCATCACGCTGACGGGCGCGGTCGGACCGATGGTCACGTTGGCGAACGAGACCGGCTCGGAGGTGAGGAAGCGCCACGACCACGTCGGGTGCAACACGCCGTTCAGCAGCGTGCGCGGCGACGGCGCAGGCGGAATTGTGAATCCACTCCGCAGGTCACGCTCGCGCGCCCCGGACACCGGCACGTCGACGGTGAGCACCAGCACGTCGTAGCCCGCCGCGCGAGCGCGCTCAATGAGCTCCTTGGAGATCTCCCGATCGCGAGCGACGTAGAGCTGGAACCAACGCGTTCCGGTGGGCGCAACAGTCGCGACGTCCTCGATGGAGGTCGTAGCGACGGTGGAGAGCGTGTACGGAACACCGGCCGCGGCGGCCGCCCGTGCGACCGCCGACTCGCCCTCGAAGTGCACGAGACGCGAGAACCCCGTCGGCGCCAGCGCGAACCCCGCCGGCGAGCCGCGCACCCAGCATCGCGGTCGACGGGTCGACCGCGTCGACGTCGACGAGGACCCTCGACACGAGCTCGACTCGGCGGAAGGCGTCGACGTTGCGGGCAAGCGTGATCTCGTCCTCCGAGCCGCCGTCCATGTAGCCGAACACGGCACGCGGCACCCGCCGCCGGGCCGCGCGGCGAAGGTCTTCGACGGTGTACGCGGAGGCGAGTGCCCGGTCGTCGGAGCGCACGGGCGGCACCTTCACCCGGAACAGCTCCCGCACTTCGCGCGCTCGCATCGGCGTGCTCCTACTCGTCCCGCTCGCCCGGTTGCAACATCGGAATCGCGTCACCCACATCGACCACGCCCTTCATGACGAAACGGTAGTGGTGCGGACCGTCGTGTGACGCCGCCGTCACTCCCGGACGATTGCGTCCGTCGGCGGAGACCCGGCCCGAAGGGCCACGCCGGAGCCGAAGGCGGAGGCGTGCAGGGGCTCCGCGGAGCAAGGACGCAGTCCGGGAGTGCAACAGCGGCGCACACGGCGGAACGTCAGGGCAGCGTGAGGATCTCGGGACCGTGCTCGGTCACCGCGACCGTGTGCTCGAAGTGCGCCGAGCGGGAGCCGTCGCGGGTGACGACCGTCCACCCGTCGTCGAGCACGTCGGTCTCGGGCCCGCCCGCGTTCACCATCGGCTCGATGGCGAGCACGTGCCCGGTCTTGAGGCGCATGCCGCGCCCCGCGGGCCCGTAGTTCGGCACCTCGGGCGGTTCGTGCATGGCGGTCCCGATCCCGTGGCCGACGTACTCACGCACGACGCTGAACCCGGCGGACTCGGCGAACCCCTCCACCGCGGCGCCCACGTCGCCCAGGCGGCCGCCTTCTTCGACCGCGGCGATGGCCGCCTCCAGCGACTGCCGCGTGACCTCGAGCAATCGCGTCGACTCCGTGTCGATCTCGCCGATCGGGATCGTGACGGCGGCGTCCGCGTGCCACCCCTCGACGATCGCGCCACAATCGAGGGAGAGCACGTCGCCGTCGGCCAGCACGACGTCGTCACGCGGGATCCCGTGCACGACCACGCGGTTGGGAGACGTGCACACGACCGCCGGGAAGCCGTGGTACCCGAGAAAGTTCGAACGAGCACCCCGCCGCTCCAGCACCCCGCGGGCGACCCGGTCGATCTCGGCCGTCGTCGTTCCTGGTCGGGCCGCGCCCGTGCACACCTCGTGCATCTCGGCGACGATCCGCCCCGCGCGGCGCATCAGCGCGAGCTGCGCGGCGCTCTTGCGCGTGACCACCGCGTCCGTCAGGCGGGGTCGAGACGCACGTGACTGTCGATCGCGTCGACGAGGCGCTTGAACACGTCGTCGCCGCCGCCCACGCCGTTGACGCACACGAGCATGCCCTGGTCGCGGTAGAAGTCGATGATCGGCACCGTGACCTCTTCGTACAGCTCGAGGCGCCGCGTCACCGCCTCCTCGGTGTCGTCGTCGCGCTGGACGACCTCGCCGCCGCAGTTGTCGCACGTCCAGTTCTGCTGGGGGCGCATGTTGACGTGGTAGTTGGTGCCGCACTGGACACACACGCGACGCCCGGCGATGCGGTCGAGGACGATCTCTGTGGGCACGTCGAGGTCGAGGACGAGGTCGAGGGGATGGGTGGTGAGGACCTGCTGCAGCTCGATCGCTTGCGGGAGCGTGCGGGGGAACCCGTCGAGCACGAAGCCGTCGACGAGCGGACCACCCTCGCCGAAGCGTTCGTCGACCAGGCGGATCACGGTGTCGTCTGGGACCAGCTCGCCGGCGTCCATGAAGGCCTTGGCCTCGAGCCCTGCAGGCGTGCCTTCGAGGGCCGAGGCGCGGAACATCTCACCGGTCGACATGTGCACGACGCCGTAGTACTCCGCGAGCCGCGCGGCTTGCGTGCCCTTCCCAGCGCCCTGTTTGCCGAGCAGCACGATACGTGGACCGGAAGCACCCATGCGTCAGGCCAGGAACCCTTCGTAGTTGCGCATCATCAGTTGGCTGTCGATCTGCTTCATGGTTTCCAGCGCGACGCCGACGGTGATGAGCAGTGCGGTGCCGCCGAACGGGAACTGGCGGATGCCCCAGAGCGCCACCACGAGCTGCGGCGTGATCGCGATCGCGGCCAGGAACAGCGACCCCGGCAACGTGATGCGGTTGAGCACCTTGGCCAGATACCGCTCGGTCGGCGGCCCAGGTCGGATACCGGGGATGAACCCGCCCTGTTTGCGGATGACGTCGGCCTGTTGCTGCGGGTTGAACGCGATCGCGGTGTAGAAGTACGCGAAGAAGATGATCAGCAGGGTGAACAGCCCGATGTACCACCAGCCCTGGTTGTTCACCAGGTTGTCGTTGATCCATCGCTGGACGCCGGTGGCGCTGGTGCCGAGCGCGGAGGCGATGAGCGCCGGAAACGCGAGAATCGAGCTCGCGAAGATCACGGGGATCACGCCCGACTGGTTGACCTTCAGCGGGATGTAGGTGCTCTGGCCGCCGTACATGCGGCGGCCCACGACGCGTTTCGCGAATTGCACGGGTATTCGCCGCTGACCCGACTCGATGAACACGATGCCCACGATCATCCCGATCCCGATCGCGATCATCACGAAGAACTGGATCTTGCTGCCCTCGGTGTAGAGCGTGGAGCCTTGGGCGGGCAGCCGCGAGACCACCGACGCGAAGATGATGATCGACATCCCGTTGCCGATCCCGCGTTGGGTGATGAGCTCGCCCAGCCACATCACCACGGCGGTGCCGGCAGTCCAGGTGAGCACGATCAGGGCCGCGCGGCCGGCGCTGAAGTCGGGGATCAGGTTCCGTCCCTGGAACCCCGCGAAGCCCAGGATGCTGTTTCGGCCCGCCTTCAGGGCGAAGACGAACCCCGTCGACTGGATGAGCGCCAGCCCGATGGTGACGTAGCGGGTCCACTGGGTGATCTTCTTCTGCCCGACCTGGCCTTCCTGCTGCCACTGCTCGAGCTTCGGGATCACGACCCCGAGAAGCTGCATGATGATCGACGCCGTGATGTACGGCATGATCCCGAGGAAGAAGACCGACACGTTGGTGATCGCGCCGCCGGAGAAGAGGTCGAGGAGACCCACCACGCCGCTGTTGTTGGCCTGGTCCTGAAGATCCTTGATCGCCGAGAAGTCGACGTAGGGCACCGGGATGTGTGCGCCCAACCGGTACACCGCGATGATCGCGAGCGTGAAGAAGATCTTGTTGCGGAGATCCGGTACCCGGAACATGTTCCGCAAGCGGGACAACATGGTGCCGGTCTCCTCTCCGATCCTCGGGTCCGGCCTCCCAAGGGGAGGGCGCGCAGCTTACCGGTTCGTCAGCGCATTTCCCCGAGCCGGTGGGCGCCCGTCACCCCATGGCGCAGGGATCGTCTCGACGTGCCCGCCGGCGGCCTCGATGGCATCTGTTGCACTCTTCGAGAATGCGTGCGCGCGGACCGTGAGTGCTTTCGTGAGCTCACCCCGACCGAGAACTTTGACCAGTCCGCGCTTGGCGACGAGCCCGTGCGTGCGCAGGACACCGGGGTCGACGACCGTGCCGGCGTCGAGGCTTTCGAGGGTGTCGAGGTTCACCACCAGGTATTCCACGCGGAAGGGGTTCTTGAACCCCTTGGCCTTCGGGGTGCGACGGTGCAGTGGCGTCTGCCCACCTTCGAAGCGGGGCGAGATGTTGCCCCGGGCGCCCTGACCCTTGCTGCCCCGACCGGCGGTCTTGCCGCCCTTGCCCGCGATGCCGCGGCCCACGCGGCGGCGGGGGGTCTTCGACCCGGGGGGTGGAGCGAGATCGTGGATCTTCATGTCAGACCTCTTCGACGCGCACGAGGTGCGGTACTCGCGCGATCATGCCGCGGATCTCGGGACGGTCCGCGTGCTCGACGGTGTGGTTGATGCGACGGAGCCCGAGCGCGCGCAGCGTGCCGCGTTGCTTCGGCTTGCTGCCGATCGTGGAGCGGATCTGTGTCACCCGCAAGGTCGCGGTCATCGGACCACCTCGGGCGTGTCGTTCTTGCGACCCTGGCGCTCCCGATAGGCGCGGAGCATCCCCACGGTCGACACCTCTTCGGGCGACTTCCCGCGCAGCCGAGCGACCTCGTCCGGTCGCCGCAGCTCGCGGAGTCCCTTGATGGTCGCCCGGGACACGTTGATGGCGTTGGCGGAGCCGAGCGACTTGGCGAGCACGTCGTGGACGCCGGCCGCCTCGAGGATCGCCCGTGCCGCCCCACCCGCGATCACGCCGGTACCGGGCGCCGCGGGCTTCAGCAGCACGCGGGCCGCGTCGTGCTCGCCGATGATGGTGTGGGTGATGGTGTCGCCCGCAAGCGGCACGCTGAAGAGGTTCTTGCGCGCCTCTTCCATGCCCTTCTGGATCGCGGCCGGCACCTCCTTGGCCTTGCCGTAGCCCAGCCCGACGTTGCCGGCGCCGTCACCGACGACGACGAGCGCGGTGAAGGAGAACCGCCGGCCGCCCTTCACGACCTTGGCGACCCGGTTGATGGTGATGACTCGCTCTTCGAGCTGGCCCTCGGCCATGGTTCTCCTCGTTCCTGCTAGAGCGTGAGACCGGCTTCGCGGGCCCCGTCGGCGACGGCAGCGACCCGGCCGTGGTAGCGGAAGCCGCCACGGTCGAACACGACGGTCTCGATGCCGGCGCCCTTCGCGCGCTCGCCGACCAGCTTTCCGATCTGCTTCGCCGCGTCGACCGTCGCGGTCGGACCGGAGAACGACTGCTCGGCGGTGGACGCCGACGCGACGGTTCGACCGTTGACGTCGTCGATCACCTGCGCGTAGATCTGGCGGTTCGAACGGAACACCGACAGGCGCGGCCGTGCCGCCGTACCCCGAACCTTCTTCCGGACCCGGCGGTGTCGCCGGTTGCGTGCCACTTGCTTCTGCATCAGACCCTCACTTCGCCGACTTGCCGGCCTTGCGCAGCACGCGCTCGTCGGCGTAGCGGATTCCCTTGCCCTTGTAGGGCTCTGGTTTGCGGAGCTTGCGGATGTCGGCCGCGACCTG
This sequence comes from uncultured Actinomycetes bacterium, assembly GCA_963775795.1. Classification (GTDB taxonomy): domain Bacteria; phylum Actinomycetota; class Acidimicrobiia; order IMCC26256; family DASPTH01; genus CAVZKC01. Next base: position 739,165 of record CAVZKC010000004.1, read on the forward strand.
CCCGACGGCCTGCTTGTCGAACCCCCGCACCGCGATGCGCGTCGGCGCCGGTACCTCGAACTCGATCCCCTCCGGAGCCTCGAAGGTGATGGGATGGGAGTAGCCGAGCTGGAGCTCCAAGCGGGACGGTCCCGCCGCGGCGGCCCGGTATCCCACGCCCACGATCTCCAGCTCGCGCACGAAGCCCTCCGACACGCCGGTGACCATGTTGGCCACGAGCGAGCGCGTGAGGCCGTGCAACGCCCGGTTGTCGCGTTCGTCGTCGGGACGCGTCACGACGATCTCGTCGCCTTCACGCGCGACGGTGATCGCCTCGGGTGTGTCGTGCTCGAGCGTTCCCTTCGGTCCCTTGACCGTGATGTGGGTGCCGTCGATCGTGACCTCGACGCCGCTCGGTACGGGGATGGGCTGTTTGCCGATACGGGACATCGAAATGCTCCCTTACCAGACCTGGCAGAGGACCTCGCCGCCCATGCGACGCTGGCGCGCCTCACGGTCGGTCATGAGACCCTGGTTCGTCGAGAGGATGGAGATGCCCATGCCGCCGAGGACACGCGGCACCGTTTCGGCCTTCGAGTACACGCGCAGACCCGGCTTGGACACACGCCGGAGGCCGGAGATCGTGCGCTTCCGGTCGGGCGTGTACTTGAGCACGATCTTGAGCTGACGGCCCGGACGGGCGGAGTCGTTCTGCACGTCGAAGCCGGTGATGTAGCCCTCACGCTGGAGGATTCCGGCGAGCGCCTCCTTCAGCTTCGACGACGGCATGAGCACCTCGTCGTGGAACGCAGTGTTTGCGTTCCGCAAGCGCGTGAGCATGTCGGCGATCGGGTCGGTCATCATGGCCGCTCCCCTTTCACCAGGACGCCTTCGTGACGCCGGGGACTTCCCCGGCGTGCACCATCTCGCGCAGGCAGATGCGGCACAACGTGAAGTCGCGGTACACCGAGCGCGCCCGACCGCAGCGCTTGCACCGCGTGTACTCACGCACCTTGTACTTCGCCTTGCGCTGCTGCTTCTGGACCAGAGCGGTCTTCGCCATCTCTATTGCTCCTCACGGCGGAACGGGAAGCCGAGGGCACGCAGGAGTGCGCGCCCGTCGTCGTCGGTCGCGGCACTCGTCACGATGGTGATGTCCATGCCGCGGACCGTGTCGATCTTGTCGTAGTCGATCTCCGGGAAGATCAGCTGCTCGGTGACGCCGAACGTGTAGTTGCCGCGACCGTCGAACGACCGGGGGTTGAGGCCGCGGAAGTCTCGGATGCGCGGGATCGCGATGCTCACCAACCGGTCGTAGAACTCCCACATGCGAGCGCCGCGCAGCGTGACCTTCGCACCGATGGCGTTGCCCTCGCGCAGCTTGAAGCCCGCGATCGACTTCTTCGCGCGCGTGATCAACGGCTTCTGGCCGGTGATGAGTGCGAGGTCGGCGACCGCACCGTCGAGCAGCGATTGTTGCTGCGTCGCCTGGCCGACGCCGCAGTTGAGCACGATCTTCTCGAGCCGGGGCACCTCGAGGACGTTCCCCAGCCCGAGCTCCTGTTGCAGCGTGGGACGGATCTGCTCCACGTACCGCTCTTGCAGGCGCGGCCGCTCGGTGGTCGCTCGCGGGCTCACAGCACTGCTCCGCACTTGCGGCAGACCCGCGTCTTCGTCCCGTCGGCGTCGACTCGATAGCCCGCCTTCACGGGGCCGTCCTTGCTGCAGACGAGCATCAGGTTGGAGACGTGGATCGGCATCGCCTTGTCCTGGATGCCGCCCTGCATCGTGGCGCGCGTGGGCTTCTGGTGCTTCTTGGACACGTTGATGCCCTCGGCGCTCTCCACCACGACCATGTTCCGTTCGGGGATGACACGAGAGACCTCGCCGGTCTTGCCGATGTCCTTCCCCTGGATCACTTGGACCCGGTCACCCTTCTTCAACCTCATCTTCACGCTCACAGCACCTCCGGCGCGAGTGAGACGATGCGCATGAAGCGCCGATCGCGCAGCTCCCGGCCCACGGGACCGAAGATGCGAGTGCCGCGCGGCTGCAGCTGCTCGTTGATGAGCACCGCGGCGTTCTCGTCGAAACGGATGTAGCTCCCGTCGGGCCGCCGGCGTTCCTTCTTCGTGCGCACCACGACGCAGCGCACGACGTCGCCCTTTTTCACCGCCGCGCCCGGTACCGCGTCCTTCACCGTCGCGACGAAGATGTCGCCGATGCCCGCGTAGCGACGGCGCGTGCCACCGAGCACCTTGATGCACAGCACCTCGCGTGCACCCGAGTTGTCCGCCACCTTGAGGCGCGACTCTTGTTGAATCATCGTGCTCTCTCGAGTACCTCGATGACGCGCCAGTGCTTCAGCTTGGACAGCCGGCGAGTCTCGGCAACCCGCACGCGGTCGCCTTCCTTCACGTCGTTGGCTTCGTCGTGCGCGTAGAAGTGGTGCGTCCGCTGCATGGTCTTGCCGTAGCGGCGGTGCCGGACGCGGTCCACCACTGCAACAACCACGGTCTTGTCCATCTTGGTGGAGACCACGATCCCCTCCCGAACCTTGCGGCGGGTGGTGCGTTGCTCCTGCTTGTCGTCGTCGGCCACCAGTTACTCCTGTTCCTCAGCCGCGACGATCTCGCGCTCGCGCAGCAGCGTCTCGATCCGGGCGACTTCGCGGCGCATCTGGGGAAGCCGCGTGATGTTGTCGAGCTGTCCGGTCGCGTTCTGGAAGCGGAGGTTGAACAGCTCTTCCTTCGCCTCACCCAAACGGTGCTCGAGCTCGGTGTCGTTGAGCTCACGGAGCTCGGTTGCCCTCGTCATCGTCCTATCCCTCGTCGTGGCGCACGATGAAGCGCGTCTTGATGGGGAGCTTGTGCATCGCGAGCCGCATCGCCTCTCGCGCGGTCGGCTCGGGCACGCCGGAGAGCTCGAACATGACGCGACCCGGCTTCACGACCGCGACCCAGTGCTCCGGGTTGCCCTTGCCCGAGCCCATGCGCGTCTCCGCCGGCTTCTGGGTCACGGGCTTGTCGGGGAAGATGTTGATCCACACCTTCCCGCCGCGCTTGATGTAGCGGGTCATCGCGATACGGGCGGCTTCGATCTGGCGGTTCGTGATCCACCCCGGCTCCAGGGCCTGGATGCCGAAGTCGCCGAACGTCACCCGCGTGCCACCCTTCGACAGCCCGGTCATGCGACCCCGGTGCGTCTTGCGGTGGCGGACCTTGCGAGGCATCAACATGGTTCGTCAGTCCTCGTCCCCGTGGAACTTTGGAGCCTCGTGGTGCTGCCGCGTGCGGCGCTCGATCTCCTCTTCCTCGGCCAGGAGACGCTCCAGCTCGGGGTCGGCCTCCTTGACGAGCGGGCTCGACTCCTCGCCCACCTCGTCGGGCGCGGTCTCCACCGGCGCGGCCTCGGCTGCCGGGCGCCGCCGGCCCCCGCCGGCGCTGACGACCCGGCGCGTCGGGCCCTGGCCCGACGTCTCGCCGACCGCCATGGCGGCCTCCTTCGAGATCTTGTCCTCGGCCGCCGACTTGTAGGGCAGGATCTCGCCCTTGTAGATCCAGACCTTCACGCCGATGCGTCCGAACGTCGTGCGCGCCTCTGCCTGGCCGTAGTCGATGTCGGCCCGCAGCGTGTGGAGTGGCACGCGGCCTTCGCGGTACCACTCCTTGCGTGACATCTCTGCGCCGCCGAGCCGTCCGCTGCACTGGACCCGGATGCCTTGCGCGCCGGCCTTCATCGCCGTCTGCACGGCACGCTTCATCGCCCGGCGGAACGAGACGCGCCCGGTCAGCTGGTCGGCGACCCCCTGCGCGATCAGGGTGGCGTCGAGCTCGGGCTGCTTGATCTCCTGGATGTTGAAGTGGATCTTCGGGTTCCCGGTGATCTTGAGCAACCCGGCCCGGAGGCGATCCGCCTCCGCGCCCCGCCGCCCAATCACGATCCCGGGCCGCGCGGTGTAAACGTCGACCCGCAACCGGTCACGCGTGCGCTCGATCTCGACGCGGCTCACCGCGGCCCGCTCCAGCTGGCGCTTCAGGTAGTCGCGGATCTTCCAGTCCTCGATCAGGCTCGTGCGGTACTCGTCGTCCTCGGCGAACCAGCGCGACTTCCAGTCGGTGGTGATCCCGAGCCGGAAACCGTAGGGATTGACCTTCTGGCCCATTAGTGCTCCGATCCTTCGGTCTCGGCGCGCTCGTCGTCCTCGTCCGAATCGGCGGAGGCCTCGGCTTCGTCGATCTCGACCTCGGCCGGCTGCTCCGCTTCGTCCTCGTCGTGCGCCTCGACGAGGACGTCGGCCTCGTCGAGCACCTGACTCGTGATCGTGATCGTGATCGTGATCGTGATCGTGATCGTGATCGGCCGCCGCGGCACGACGCGATGCGGCGACTCGACGCCGACGGCTCACGCGTGACGGGCCGCCGGCTGCTGCCTCCCGCCGGCGCCGCCGCTCGAGCTCGTCGTCGCCGAACCGAGCGACCATGATCGTCACGTGACTGGTGCGCTTGCGGATGCGAGTGCCGCGGCCACGCGCCCGGGGCCGCCACCGCTTCATGGTGGGACCCTCGTCAGCGAACGCGCGCGACACGTAGAGCTCGTCCTCCGGGATGGAGTCGTTGTGCTCCGCGTTCGCGATCGCCGAGTCGAGCAGCTTCATCACCGCGTCGGCGGGGCCACGCTCGCAGAACCGGAGGATCTCGCGCGCCTCCACGACGTCCTTGCCGACGATGAGGCCCAGGACCTGGCGCACCTTGGTGGGTGACGTCCGGAAGTGCCGGAGCCGCGCGGCAGTCTCGCGTTCGGGAGCGACGGTGCGAGTTGCCATCAGCGACGACTCGATCGTTCCTGGCCCGCGTGGAACCGGAAGGTGCGGGTGGGCGCGAACTCGCCGAGCTTGTGGCCGACCATCGCCTCGGAGATGTAGACGGGCACGTGCTTGCGGCCGTCGTGCACCGCCAGGGTGTGCCCGACCATGTCGGGGGTGACCGTCGATCGTCGTGACCACGTCTTGATCACCTTGCGCTCGTTGGCCGCGTTCATCGCGTCCACCTTCTTCTGGAGGTGGTCGTCGACGAACGGGCCCTTCTTCAGGCTGCGCGGCATCCGTTACCTCCGAGCACCGCGGCCACGGCGGCGGCGAATGATGAGCTCGTCCGACTTCTTGCCCTTCTTGCGGGTGCGACCTTCGGGCTTGCCCCACGGCGACACCGGGTGGCGCCCGCCCGAGCTCTTGCCCTCGCCCCCGCCGAGCGGGTGATCGACCGGGTTCATGGCCACGCCGCGCACATGGGGGCGCTTGCCCTGCCAGCGGGCCCGGCCCGCCTTCCCGACCTTCACGAGGCCCGCCTCGGCGTTCCCGACGGAGCCCACCGTGCCCCGGCAGTCGATCGGGACGCGCCGCATCTCGGTCGAGGGGAGCCGCAGGGTTGCGAACTGGCCCTCTTTCGCGACCAGCTGGATCGCGGCGCCCGCGCCCCGCCCGAGCTTGCCGCCCGCACCCGGCTTCAGCTCGACGTTGTGGAGCACGGTCCCCACGGGGATGTAGCGCAACGGGAGGGCGTTCCCCGGACGGATCTCCGAGCCCTGGCCGCTCTGCAACAGGTCGCCCACGTCGACGCCGGTCGGCGCCAGGATGTAGCGCTTCTCGCCGTCGAGGTAATGGAGCAACGCGATGCGGGCGTTCCGGTTGGGGTCGTACTCGATCGCGGCGACCTTGGCGGGCACGCCGTCCTTGTCGCGGCGGAAGTCGACGAGGCGGTACTTCTGCTTGTGGCCGCCACCACGGTGGCGCGAGGTCATGCGACCGTAGGAGTTACGACCGCCCGTGCGCGGCTTGGGCTTGGTGAGCGACCGCTCCGGCTTGTCGCGGGTGATCTCCGAGAAGTCGGAGACGGTCTGGAACCGCCGACCGGGGCTGGTGGGCTTGCGCTTGCGGACCGGCATCGTCAGCTCCCGAAGATCTCGATGCTGTCGCCCTCGGCGAGGGAGACGACCGCACGCTTGGTCGAGGGGCGCGTGCCGAAGCCACCGGTACGGCGGTTGCGCTTGCGCTTGCCTCGTCGGTTGAGAGTGTTCACGTTGGTCACGCGCACGCCGAAGATCGACTCGACGGCCTGGCGGATCTCGATCTTGTTGGCGTTCTCCGCGACGACGAACGTGTACACGTTCCCGTCGAGCGCCGCATACGACTTCTCCGACACCACGGGGCGGAGGATCACGTCGCGGGGGTTCTTGACGCTCACGCCACCTCACCTTCTCCCTGGTCGGTGGGCTCTTCCACCGCGACACTTTCCGAGGCGCCGTGCGCCGAGCCGCTGAAGTGGGCCACCGTTGCCTCGAGCGTCTCCTTGGTGAAGACGAGCCAGTCGTTCACGAGGACGTCGTAGGTGTTGAGCTCTTCGGGGATGACGAGTTGGACCCGCGCCCCGAGGTTGCGCAGCGACTTCCACACGGCTTCGTCGGTACGGGCGAGCACGACGAGCAGCCGCTCGTCCCGCTCCCCGGCCGTCCGCAGGCCGAGACCGCCCAACACACCGAGGCCGGCCTTGGTGCTCGGCGAGTCGAGACCCCATGAGTCGAGCACGAGCACCTTGTCGTCGGCGGCGCGGTCCGAGAGCGCGGAGCGCAACGCCAGACGGATCATCTTCTTGGGAGTGCGCTGGCGGTAGTCACGCGGCTTCGGGCCGTGAGCCACGCCGCCACCGCGCCAGTGCGGCGCGCGGATCGAGCCCTGCCGGGCCCGACCGGTGCCCTTCTGGCGCCACGGCTTCGCGCCGCCACCGGCGACCTCGGCGCGCGTCTTCGTGCTGTGTGTCCCGGCCCGGGCGGCGGCAAGCTGCGCAGTGACCACCTGGTGCATCACGGCCACGTTCGGCGTGATGCCGAACAGCTGGTCGGGCGCGTCGACGGTGCCCTTGCCCGCGCCCGTCGCAGACTTCACCGCGAGCTTCATGCGGGGCTCCCGGCGGGCTTCTTGACCGCGTTGCGCACGAAGACCAGGCCGCCGTTCGGCCCCGGCACCGCTCCCTTGATGAGTAGGAGGCCGCGCTCGGCGTCACCCTCGACGACCTCGAGGTTGAGTGTGGTGGTGCGGGCGTTCCCGTGCTGGCCGGCCATGCGCATGCCCTTGAACACCCGGGCGGGCGTGGCGCACGCGCCTATCGAGCCCGGCGACCGATGCTTCTTGTGGTTGCCGTGGCTGGCGCCCTGGCCCTTGAAGTTGTGGCGTTGCATCGCGCCCGTGAATCCCTTGCCCTTGCTGATCCCGGTCACGTCGACGCGCTCGCCGGCGGCGAACACGTCGGGGCCGATCACCTGTCCGACTTCAAAGCCGGCAAGGTCGTCGACCCGCAGCTCGGCGAGGTGGCGTGACGGCGGGGAATCCGCCTTCTTCAGGTGACCGAGCTCGGGCTTGCTGAGACGCTGCTGCTTCGTCTCGCCGAACGCGAGCTGCACGGCGGCGTATCCGTCGCGTTCGGGCGTCTTCAGCTGCACCACATGACACGGCCCGGCCTCGATCACCGTCACCGGGACGACGCGGTTCTCGCTGTCCCAGATCTGGGTCATACCGAGCTTGCGCCCGAGGATCCCCTTGGAAGGCATGGTCGTTCCTGGTCTTGTCGTGCGGCGTCTTCGCGCGCTCTGCTCACGCGAACGCTCCGCCCGGTATGGACCCGGCGGAGCGGTGATCGGTTGTGCCGTGCGGTTCTGCGGACGGGGCCGCAGCCTGCGCGGACGTCGGTTGACGAAAGGTTCCGGACGGGTGCCGGACAGCTGGGGCACACCGGCGAGCCCCGAAAGACTAGCGGCTGCCCTTCCGGGCCGCCAAGCCGGTGGTGGCTCAGTTTGGGGGGATCAGCAGTCGCCCTCGTACTCGCTGACGCGGACCTGGTTCGGTTCCGGGCCGGTGACGGCGACGGCGACGGCGACGGCGACGGCGGGATCATGCTGCGATACGCGCGACCGCGCTTGGTCGTCCCGTACCCTCTCGCCGTGTCCACGTCCTACGTCACGCCCCCCGAAGGTTGGACCCGCGAGGACGCGGGTGGCGTGGGGGCGTTCGTCACGCGAGAGACGTTCCGAGCCCCCGACGGCGCGGTCGTCACGTGGACGTCACGCGAGCATCGCAAGCAGGCGGGCCAGCTCGACGTCGGTCGCGGATCCACGTGGTGGGCACCGTCAGCGCTGGGCTGGTGGATCGGAGTCCTCTTCGCCGTCGGCGCGGCGTGCTTCACCGTGGGCGCGACGCCGGGATTCGCCGATGCGGTCGGCGCGGACACCGACGCGGTCACGTTCTTCGTGGGGTCACTCTTCTTCACCACTGCGGCGTTGCTCCAATACCTCCAGACGGTCAACGCGCCCGCGCGCTCGACGCCGCCGGGGTCGACGAACGGTTCCGGTTCTGGGCGTGGGAACCCGGGCGCATCGACTGGACGTCGAGCTCGGTGCAGCTCCTGGGAACGGTCTTCTTCAACGTCACCACGTTCGCCGCGCTCGACGCGACGCTCTCGACGCAGCAGGCAGAGCGCCTGGTGTGGGTGCCCGACGCCGCCGGCTCAGTGTGCTTTCTCGTCGCCAGCTGGCTGGCGTGGACAGAGGTCGCGCACAGCTCGTGGGCTTTTCGGCCCCGCAGCTTCTCGTGGTGGGTCGCGGGGCTGAACCTGCTGGGGTCCGTCGCCTTCGGCCTTGCGGCCGGCGCGTCGTTCATCGTGCCGACGACGGGCGAGCCGCGCAACGTCGATCTCGTGAACCTGGGCACCGCGATCGGTGGCCTGTGCTTCTTCGTCGGCGCGCTGTTGCTGCTCCCGGAACGCACCCGCGTCGCGCCGGTAAGAATGCACCCGACCAAGGAGGCCACCCGTGGCGCTGCACCGTAAGACCGACGACGACACGCCGATCGAGCTCAACCCGATGTACTCCCAGCAGGGCGAGACGGTGCACGCTCCCCGCCACGCCCTGCCCAAGCACGAGCTCGATCCCGACGTCGCCTACCAGCTCCTCCACGACGAGCTGATGCTCGACGGCAACTCACGTCTCAACCTGGCCACATTCGTGACCACGTGGATGGAGCCGCAGGCGCAACGGCTCATGGCCGAGACGTTCGACAAGAACATGATCGACAAGGACGAGTACCCGCGCACCGCCGAGATCGAGCTGCGCTGTGTCAACATGCTCAGCCGCCTGTGGAACTCACCCAGCTCCGAGGAGGCCACCGGCACGTCGACCACCGGGTCGAGCGAAGCCGCCATGCTCGGTGGGATGGCCCTGAAGTGGCGCTGGCGGGACCGTCAGCGAGCGGCCGGCAAGCCCACGGACCGTCCCAACATGGTGATGGGCGCCAACGTCCAGGTGTGCTGGGAGAAGTTCTGCCGCTACTGGGACGTCGAGGCGCGGCTGGTGCCGATGGAAGGGGACCGCTACCACCTCACCGCCGAGGCCGCGATCCCGCACTGCGACGAGAACACCATCGGCGTCGTGCCTGTCCTCGGGTCCACGTTCGACGGGAGCTACGAGCCGGTGGCGGAGATCTGCGCGGCGCTCGACACGCTCCAGGCCGACACCGGCCTCGACGTCCCCGTGCACGTCGACGCGGCGTCGGGCGGATTCATCGCCCCGTTCCTCGATCCCGACATCGTGTGGGACTTCCGTCTTCCCCGGGTACAGTCGATCAACACCTCGGGGCACAAGTACGGGCTCGTCTACCCGGGCGTCGGCTGGGTGATCTGGCGCAATCCCGACGCTCTGCCGCAGGACCTCGTGTTCGACGTGAACTACCTCGGCGGCGACATGCCCACCTTCGCGCTGAACTTCTCACGGCCGGGGAACCAGATCGCCGCGCAGTACTACAACTTCCTCCGCCTCGGGTTCGAGGGATACCAGCGCGTACAGCAGGCGTCGCGAGACGTCGCGCGCTACCTGGCCGACTCGATCGCGGGCATCGAGCCGTTCGAGCTGATCACCGATGGGAGCGAGCTCCCGGTGTTCGCGTTCACGATCAACCGGGACATCACGAACTGGTCGGTGTTCGACCTCTCCGAGCGCTTGCGCGACCGCGGCTGGTTGGTGCCGGCGTACAGCTTCCCCGAGAACCGCCAGGACCTCACGGCGTTGCGAATCGTCATCCGCAACGGCTTCTCGCGCGACCTCGCCGAGCTGTTGCTCGCCGACCTCAAGCGACACGTCGCCTACTTCGACCGCCTCACCTCCCCGCTTCCCGGCGACGGCAAGGCCAGCTTCAGCCACTGACCGCGGCTGCGGCGGCCCCAACCCCCCAGAGCCGACGGTCCGCGCGCGCGGCAGCATCGCCGCGGCTGCCGCTCGGTCACGCCGCGAACGTTATCCCGGCTCAGACCTGCTGGATCTTGATCTCGATGTCGACGCCCGCAGGCAGGTCGAGGCGCTGGAGCGACTCGACCGTCTTGCTCGTCGGCTCGACGATGTCGAGGAGGCGCTTGTGGATCCTCATCTCGAAGTGCTCGCGCGAGTCCTTGTCGACGTGGGGTGAGCGCACGACGCAGTAGCGACGGATCTCGGTCGGGAGCGGCACGGGACCACGGACCTTCGCCTGGGTCCGCACGACGGTCTCGACGATCTTCTTCGTCGACTGGTCGATGATCTCGTGGTCGTAGGCCTTGAGCCGGATCCGGATCTTCTGACCCTTGGAATCTGCCATGGTCGTTCCTGCGTCTCCGGTTCCCGCGGTCGGCTCGACTAGCTGATGACGTTCGTGACGACGCCGGAACCGACGGTGCGACCACCCTCGCGGATCGCGAAGCGGAGACCGTCGTCCATGGCGATCGGCTTCTGGAGCTCGACCGTCATCTCGGTGTTGTCTCCCGGCATCACCATCTCGACGCCTTCGGGCAGGTTGATGCTGCCGGTGACATCGGTGGTGCGGAAGTAGAACTGGGGGTGGTAGTTGCCGAAGAACGGCGTGTGCCGCCCGCCCTCTTCCTTCTTGAGCACGTAGACCTGCGCGTTGAAGGTGGTGTGCGGAGTGATCGAGCCCGGCTTCGAGAGGACCTGGCCGCGCTCCACCTCCTCCTTCTTCGTTCCCCGGAGCAGCGCGCCGATGTTGTCGCCGGCGCGGCCTTCATCGAGCAGCTTGCGGAACATCTCGACGCCCGTGCAGGTGGTCTTCGTGGTGGGACGGAGCCCGACGATCTCGATCTCCTCGCCGACCTTCACCATCCCGCGCTCGACGCGGCCGGTGACGACGGTGCCGCGGCCGGTGATCGAGAACACGTCCTCGATGGGCATGAGGAACGGCCTGTCGACGTCGCGCGCCGGCTCGGGGATGAAGGAGTCGACCGCCTCCATCAGCTCGAGGATCTTCGGCGTCCACTCGGGGTCACCTTCGAGCGCCTTGAGCGCTGACACGCGGACGATCGGCGTGTCGTCGCCAGGGAACTCGTACTCGTTCAGCAGCTCGCGCACCTCGAGCTCGACGAGCTCGAGGATCTCCTCGTCGTCGACCATGTCGGCCTTGTTCAGCGCCACGACGATCGAGGGCACGCCGACCTGGCGTGCGAGCAGCACGTGCTCACGCGTCTGGGGCATCGGGCCGTCCGTCGCGGCGACCACGAGGATCGCGCCGTCCATCTGGGCGGCACCCGTGATCATGTTCTTGATGTAGTCCGCGTGCCCGGGACAGTCGACGTGGGCGTAGTGACGGTTCGCCGTCTGGTACTCGACGTGGGCGATCGAGATCGTGATACCGCGAGCCTTCTCCTCGGGCGCCTTGTCGATCTGGTCGAAGGCCGCAAAGGAGTTGTTGGTCGGGTCGGCATCTGCCAGCACCTTGGTGATCGCGGCAGTCAGCGTGGTCTTGCCGTGGTCGATGTGGCCGACCGTGCCGATGTTGAGGTGCGGCTTGGTACGCTCGAACTTCGCCTTCGCCATTGGTCTTCCCTTTGCTCCTTACAGCCTCGTGGGCCTGACAGTTTCTCTGGATCGGGGCGTGGCTACTCGCCGCGAACGCGAGCGACGATCTCGTCTGCGATCGACTGCGGTACCTGCTGGTACGAGTCGAATTGCATGGTGTAGGTCGCGCGACCCTGGGTGCGCGAACGAAGGTCCGTAGCGTAGCCGAACATCTCTCCGAGGGGCACTTGCGCCTGGACGAGGTGGGACGTGCCCCGCTGCTCCATCCCCTCGACCCGACCGCGCCGGGACGAGAGGTCGCCGATCACGTCACCCATGTAGTCCTCGGGGGTGACCACTTCGACCGCCATGATCGGCTCGAGGAGCACGGGCTTGGCCGCCCGGGCAGCCTTCTTGAAGGCCATCGAACCGGCGATCTTGAAGGCCATCTCGCTCGAGTCGACGTCGTGGTAGGACCCGTAGGTGAGGATCGCCCGCATGTCGACGAGCGGGTAGCCCGCCACCACGCCGCCTTCCATGGCTTCCTGGATCCCGGCGTCGACGGCGGGGATGTACTCGCGGGGGATGACCCCACCGGTGATCTTGTCGACGAACTCGTAGCCGCCCCCGGGTCCGGTCGGCTCGAGCGAGATGACGACGTGGCCGTACTGGCCCCGACCGCCCGTCTGGCGCACGTAGCGCTCCTCGATCTTCTCGACCGCCTCGGTGATGGTCTCGCGGTAGGCGACCTGGGGCTTGCCGACGTTGGCGGCGACGGAGAACTCCCGGACCATGCGGTCGACCAGGACGTCGAGATGGAGCTCGCCCATTCCGGCGATGATCGTCTGGCCCGTCTCCTCGTCGGTGCGGACCTGGAAGGTCGGGTCCTCCTCCGACAGCGCGCCGAGCGCCTTGCCGAGCTTGTCCTGGTCGGTCTTCGTCTTCGGCTCGATGGCGACCGAGATCACCGGCTCGGGGAACTCCATGCGCTCGAGCACGATCGGGTGGGCCGGATCGCAGAGCGTGTCGCCGGTGGTGGTGTTCTTGAGACCCACCGCCGCGACGATGTCACCGGCGAACACAGCTTCCTTGTCTTCCCGGTGGTTGGCGTGCATCTGCAGCAGTCGACCGATGCGCTCCTTCTTGTCCTTCGTGGCGTTGAGCACCGGGCTTCCGGCCCCGAGCGTGCCCGAGTAGACGCGGAAGTAGGTGAGCTTCCCGACGTAGGGGTCGCTCATGATCTTGAACGCCAGCGCGGCGAACGGCTCGTCGTCGTCGGCCTTGCGCTCGCGCTCCTCCCCGGTCTTCACGTCGGAGCCGGCGATGCCCGCGACGTCGACCGGGCTCGGCAGGTAGTCGACGACCGCGTCGAGCAGCGGCTGCACGCCCTTGTTCTTGAACGCGGTGCCGCAGAGCACGGGCACCACGTCGCCGGAGATCGTCGCCGCGCGCACCGCCGCTCGCAGGTCGTCGGCGGTGATGTCCTCCTCGGCCACGTACTTCTCGAGCACGTTCTCGTCGAATTGGCTCACCACGTCGATCAGCTCGTGGCGGTACGTCTCGGCGTCGTCGGCGAGCTCGGCGGGGATGTCCACGGTCTCGTAGCTCTCGCCCATGCCGTCGTCCCACACCAGTGCCTTCATCGCGAGTAGATCGATGACCCCACGGAACTCGCTCTCCACCCCGATCGGCAGTTGGGTGATGGCGACCGTCGCGTCGAGGCGGTCCTTGATCATCTCGACACAGCGGAAGAAGTCGGCTCCGACGCGGTCCATCTTGTTGACGAAGCACATGCGCGGCACGTCGTACTTGTTTGCCTGCCGCCACACCGTCTCGGTCTGCGGCTCCACGCCCGCGACTGCGTCGAAGACCGCCACGGCGCCGTCGAGGACGCGCAGCGACCGCTCCACCTCGACGGTGAAGTCGACGTGGCCGGGTGTGTCGATGATGTTGATCCAGGTGTCACGCCACTTGCAGGTGGTCGCGGCAGACGTGATCGTGATGCCGCGTTCCTGCTCCTGGACCATCCAGTCCATGACCGCCGCGCCCTCGTGCACCTCGCCGATCTTGTAAGTGCGGCCGGTGTAGTAGAGGATGCGCTCGGTCGTCGTGGTCTTGCCCGCGTCGATGTGCGCCATGATCCCGATGTTGCGCACCCGCGCAAGAGGAACATCCCGAATCATCGCCATCAGCTCAACTCTCCTGACACTGCGTTCATCTCTGTTCTCTTCTCTTCTCTTCTCTCCCCCGACAAGTGGTTGCGCACGGGCGCTCCGTACGCGCCCCATCAAGCCCGACGCCGAGCGCAGCGAGGCGGAGGACCGCCGGTCACGCTGCGGGCCCTTGGCGCCCGCCGGTGAGACCCGGCCCGGTGAGCCGGTTCCCGCCGGAGGCGGGAATTGCAGGGCTCATCCGGAACAAGGGCGCCAGCCGGCAAGCCGGAGCCGGACCCCGCGCGACTAGCGCGACAGCGTGAGACGAGACATACGCATCACCACCGGTAGTGCGCGAACGCCTTGTTGGACTCCGCCATCTTCTGGAGGTCATCCTTGCGCTTGATCGACGCACCGATGCCGTTGCTGGCGTCGAGCAACTCGTTGGCAAGCCGCTCGGCCATGGTCTTCTCCCGGCGTTGCCGGGAGTACCCGACGAGCCAACGCACCGCGAGCGTCGTCGCGCGCCGGGGGCGCACCTCGACCGGAACCTGGTAGGTGGCTCCACCCACACGTCGGCTTCGCACTTCGAGCGCGGGCCGCACGTTCTCGACCGCGCGCTTCAGCGTGGCGACGGGATCGCCGCCGGTCTTCTGCTCAATATCGGTCAGCGCGGTGTAGACGATCTGCTCCGCAGTGGAACGCTTCCCGCGTTGGAGGATCTTGTTGATGAGCTGCGTGACCACGACCGACCGGTAGACCGGGTCGGGCATGAGGTCTCGCCGCGCGGCCGGACCCTTGCGAGGCATCCCTCTCCTACCCTTCCCGCTTCGCGCCGTAGCGGGAGCGCGCCTGGCGGCGGTTCTGCACGCCACTGGCGTCGAGGGCACCGCGCACGATCTTGTAGCGGACACCCGGAAGGTCCTTCACCCGGCCGCCGCGCACGAGCACGATCGAGTGCTCCTGGAGGTTGTGACCGATGCCCGGGATGTAGGCGGTGACCTCGATGCCCGACGTCAGGCGGACCCGGGCGACCTTGCGCAGCGCCGAGTTCGGCTTCTTCGGCGTGTGCGTGAAGACGCGGGTGCACACCCCACGACGCTGAGGGGAGCCCTTCAGCGCGGGCGTCTTCGACTTCTCCGGCTTGGTCTCCCGTCCTTTGCGGACGAGCTGCTGGATGGTGGGCACGGGTCTCCTACGCGCGTCGAGATCGACAGGAATTTGCTCGGTGGACGGACTGACGATCGCCTGCGCCGAACGCCTCCGAGGGCGTGCGCAGGCCGACCATCAAGGATAGCGGCTGGTCCGGGACCGGGGGCAAGCCGGTCGAGGCGCCTTCACCGGTTCTCTGGGATTCAGACGTCGAATACCGTCGCAAAAATCCCATTGAACCCGCATCACGATGCGTGGGCGTCTCCGATGTCCTCGACGACCGGCTCCTCGGTGTCGACCACCGCGCTCAGACTCGCCTGCCCCAAGGCCGCGTCGCCGGCCTCGTCGATCGAGCGCGCGCTCGTGTCGGCGAGCCAGGCCGCGAGGTCCATGTCGGCGCCGAGATCGTCGGACGAGTAGAAGGGCAGCGGCTCGTAGTCGGGCGCGTTGGTCACGATCTCGCGGTACCGGTTCATGCCCGTACCCGCCGGGATCAGCTTGCCGATGATCACGTTCTCCTTCAGCCCGACGAGGCTGTCGGAGCGCCCTTCGATCGCGGCTTCGGTGAGCACCCGGGTGGTCTCCTGGAACGACGCCGCCGACAGCCACGAATCCGTGGCGAGCGACGCCTTGGTGATCCCCATCAGCTCGGGACGCCCCTCGGCGGGCTGGCGGCCCTCGCTCACCAGCCGCCGGTTGGTGTCGGCGAACTCGCGGGCATCGGCCTTCTGTCCCGGCAGGTAGGGAGAGTCGCCCGGCTCCGACACGCCCACCCGGCGGAGCATCTGGCGCACGATCACCTCGACGTGCTTGTCGTGGATCGAGACGCCCTGCTCGCGGTAAACCTTCTGCACCTCGTCGCTGAGGTACTGCTGGGTCTCGCGGATGCCCTTGACCTCGAGGATCTTCTTCGGGTCGAGCGGAGTCTTCGTGTCGCCCGTGAGCTGGTGGCCCGCCACGACCTCGGCGCCGTCGGCGATGCCGGGGAACAGGTGCGTGCGGCGGGAGACCGCGTGCTCCTCCTCGGTGCCGTCGTCGGCGACGATCGCGACGATCCGCTCGCCCTTCTCGTTCTCACCGAGGCGGACCACGCCCGACACCTCGGCCATGATCGCGGCGCCCTTCGGGGTACGCGCCTCGAAGAGCTCGACGACCCGGGGAAGGCCGTGCGTGATGTCCTCACCGGCGACACCGCCGGTGTGGAAGGTTCGCATCGTGAGCTGTGTACCCGGCTCGCCGATCGACTGGGCGGCGATGATGCCGACGGCCTCGCCCTGGTCGACGAGCTTGCCGGTGGCGAGCATCGTGCCGTAGCAGTTCGCGCACACGCCCTTGAGGGACTCGCACGTGAGCACGGAGCGGACCCGCACGCGATCGACGCCGGTGTCGACCGCGAGGCGGTGCAGCTCGATCTCGCCGATCTCGGTGTTACGGGGCATGACCGTGCCGTCGGCGAGGGTCACGTCCTCGGCGAGACACCGGCCGAGGAGCTTGGTGTCGAGGATCCGCAGGGTCTCGGGGTCTTCGGTGACGTCGTCGACCCAGATCCCCCGGGTGCTCTCGCAGTCGTCCTCGCGGACGATCAGCTCCTGTGCCACGTCGACGAGACGACGGGTCAGGTAACCCGAGTCCGCGGTTCGCAGCGCGGTGTCGGCGAGGCCCTTGCGCGCGCCGTGCGTCGAGATGAAGTACTCGACAACGGACAGTCCTTCACGGAAGTTCGACTTGATCGGACGCGGAATGATCTCGCCGCGCGGGTTCGCCACGAGGCCGCGCATACCTGCGATCTGGCGAACCTGCATGACGTTTCCACGAGCACCCGACCCCACCATCATGTCGATCGGGTTGAACTTCTCCTGGCGCATCTCCTCCTGCATGGCGTCACGGACGCGGTCGGTCGCCTCCGTCCAGATCTCGATCTCCTTCTGGCGGCGCTCGTCATCGGTGATGACACCCCGGTCGTACTGGCCCTCTACCTTGTCGGCCTCGGCCTCGAAACGCTCCAAGAGGCTGGCCTTGCTCGTGGGCGTCTTGACGTCGGCGATCGAGATGGTGAGCCCGGAGCGGGTGGCGTACTCGAAGCCGAGGTCCTTCAGCTTGTCGAGGCTGTCCGCCACGACCGCCCGGGGGTAGTGCTCCACGAGCACGCTGGCGATCTCGGTGAGGTCGCGCTTGCGGACGGCGCGGTTCTCGTACGGGAAGTCCGACGGAAACGCCTCGTTGAACATGAGACGCCCGATGGTCGTCTCGACCAGCACGGCGCCGTCTCCGTTCGTGCCCGACCGCCGCAGGACGATCGCGTCGGGGTGGGCGTCGTCACGGACCGGGAACCGCTCCTCGGGGAAGCGACCGGCCGGCATCCGCACCTTGATGCGCGCGTGCAGCGACACCGCGTTGTCGTCGTCGGCCCCCGCCGCGAGACGCTGGTCGTGCGCGAGCACTGCCTCGTCGAGCGACGAGAACGCCCGTCCCTCGCCCTGTGCCCCCTCGACCTCTTCGGTGAGGTAGTAGGCGCCGATGATCATGTCCTGGGTGGGAACGGTGATCGGGCGGCCGTGGGCGGGCGACAGGATGTTGTGCGCGGACAGCATCAGGATCCGGGCCTCGGCCTGGGCCTCGGCGGAGAGCGGCAGGTGCACCGCCATCTGGTCGCCGTCGAAGTCAGCGTTGAACGCGGTGCAGACGAGCGGGTGGATCTGGATGGCCTTGCCTTCGACGACCACCGGCTCGAACGCCTGGATGCCGAGACGGTGGAGCGTCGGGGCCCGGTTCAAGAACACGGGGTGCTCCTTGATGACCTCCTCGAGCACGTCCCACACCTGCGGGCGCGCGCGCTCCACCATCCGCTTCGCGGACTTGATGTTCTGCGCGAACTCGAGGTCGACGAGGCGCTTCATGACGAACGGCTTGAAGAGCTCGAGTGCCATCTGCTTCGGCAGGCCGCATTGCTGGAGCTTGAGCTGGGGACCCACGACGATCACCGAACGGCCCGAGTAGTCCACCCGCTTGCCGAGAAGGTTCTGGCGGAACCGGCCCTGCTTGCCCTTCAGCATGTCGGAGAGTGACTTCAGCGCGCGGTTGCCCGGTCCCGTGACGGGCCGGCCGCGCCGGCCGTTGTCGAACAGGGCGTCGACGGCCTCCTGGAGCATGCGCTTCTCGTTGTTGATGATGATCTCGGGTGCGCCGAGGTCGAGGAGCCGCTTGAGGCGATTGTTGCGGTTGATCACACGCCGGTACAGGTCGTTGAGGTCGGACGTGGCGAAACGGCCGCCGTCGAGCTGGACCATCGGACGCAGGTCGGGCGGGATCACCGGCACGGCGTCGAGCACCATGCCCATCGGCGAGTTGATCTTGCGGCCCTCGTCGTCGGTGCGGTTGAACGCCGAGATCACCTTGAGGCGCTTGATCGCCTTCGCCTTGCGCTGACCCTTCGAAGTGGCGATCGTCTCCTTGAGCGACGCCTCTTCCGCTTCCATGTCGATGCGAGAGATGAGGTCCTTGACCGCCTCCGCGCCCATGCCGCCGGAGAAGTACTCCTGGTAGCGGTCGACGAGGTCGCGCCACACCCGCTCGTCGTCGACGAGCTGCTTCGGCGACATGCCGCGGAACGTGTCCCACACGGTCTTGAGGAACTCGATCTCGGCGTCGGCTCGGGCGCGGATCTCCTCGAAATCCTTGGTGCGCGCCTTCTCGGCGCGCTCCAGCTCGACCTTCTTCGCCTCACGGTCCTCGAGCTCGGCCAGCTCGGCTTCGTACTCCTCGTCACGCTTGACGAACTGGAGCTCGCGGTCCTTCTCGACGTCCGCGATCTCCGCTCGGATGTCACCTTCGAGTTGGGAAAGGTCGGTGTGGCGGCGCTCCTCGTCGACCCACGTGATGGTGTGGGCGGCGAAGTAGATGACCTTCTCGAGGCTCTTGGGAGCGATGTCGAGCAGGTAGCCGAGACGACTCGGGACACCCTTGAAGTACCAGATGTGGGTGACGGGGGCGGCGAGCTCGATGTGACCCATGCGCTCGCGGCGCACCTTGGAACGCGTGACCTCGACGCCGCAGCGCTCACAGATGATGCCCTTGAACCGGACGCGCTTGTACTTGCCGCAGTAGCACTCCCAGTCCTTCGTGGGCCCGAAGATCTTCTCGCAGAACAAGCCGTCCTTCTCGGGCTTGAGCGTGCGGTAGTTGATCGTCTCGGGCTTCTTCACCTCCCCGTTCGACCAGGTGCGAATCTGGTCGGCGGTCGCCAGGGCGATGGAGAGCTGGGCAGAGTCGTTCACGTCGAGCACTGGGTCCCTCGCCTCCTGCATTCCTCTGTGTTCTTCGTCGTCGTTCTCGGGCGCGCGGTGCGCGGGCCGGGGCGCAGCTCAGTACGCAGGCTCGCGTCGCCGCTCGTCTTCCTCGTCGGTGCCCCGCTCGGGACGGGAGAGGTCGATGCCGAGCGACTCGGTCGTGCGGAAGGCGTCCTCGTCGAGCTCGCGGATCTCGACCTCTTCGCCGGCCTCGTTCATCACGCGGACGTTGAGGCAGAGCGCCTGCATCTCCTTGATGAGCACCTTGAAGCTCTCGGGGATTCCCGGCTCGGGGATGTTCTCGCCCTTCACGATCGCCTCGTAGACCTTCACACGCCCGAGCACGTCGTCGGACTTGATCGTGAGGATCTCCTGCAGCGCGTACGACGCGCCGTAGGCCTCGAGGGCCCACACCTCCATCTCGCCGAAGCGCTGGCCGCCGAACTGCGCCTTCCCGCCCAGCGGCTGCTGGGTGATCATCGAGTACGGGCCCGTCGACCGGGCGTGGATCTTGTCGTCCACGAGGTGCGAGAGCTTCAGGATGTAGACGAACCCGACCGTGACCGGGCGGTCGTAGGACTCCCCGGTGCGCCCGTCGTAGAGGGTCGCCTTGCCGTCGTTGCCGATGAGCTTGCGGCCGCCGGCGCCGTCGGGGTGCATCGTCTCGAAGAGCTGCTCGATGGTGCGGGAGCTGCCCGACTGCTCGACCTCGTCCCAGTGGGCGCCGTCGAACACCGGTGTCGACACCCACACGGCCGGCTCGGTGACCGTGCGCGTCTTCTGCAACGCGGGCGGCGCTTCCTGCGTCCCTTCCCATCCGTACCGCGCCGCGTAGCCGAGGTGCGCCTCGAGCACCTGGCCGACGTTCATCCGGCTCGGGACACCGAGCGGGTTGAGCACGATGTCGACGGGCGTGCCGTCGGCGAGGTAGGGCATGTCCTCGACGGGCAGGATCTTCGCGATCACGCCCTTGTTGCCGTGGCGTCCCGCGAGCTTGTCGCCCTCGCTGATCTTGCGCTTCTGGCCGACGTAGACCCGCACGAGCTGGTTCACGCCCGGTGGCAGTTCGTCACCCTTCTCGCGCGAGAACTCGCGGACGTCGATCACCTTGCCGTTCTCGCCGTGCGGCACCTTCAACGAGGTGTCACGCACCTCACGGGCCTTCTCGCCGAAGATCGCTCGCAGCAGCCGCTCCTCGGGCGTGAGCTCGGTCTCACCCTTCGGCGTGACCTTGCCGACGAGGATGTCGCCGGGGCCGACTTCCGCGCCCACGCGGATGATCCCGCGCTCGTCGAGGTCCTTGAGGATGTCCTCGGACAGGTTCGGGATGTCGCGCGTGATCTCTTCCGCGCCGAGCTTCGTGTCGCGGGCGTCGATCTCGTGCTCCTCGATGTGGATCGACGTGAGCACGTCGTCCTTCACGAGCCGTTCGGAGATGACGATCGCGTCCTCGTAGTTGTGGCCCTTCCACGGCATGAACGCCACGAGGAGATTCTTGCCCAGCGCGAGCTCGCCCTGGTGGGTCGACGGTCCGTCGGCGAGCACGTCACCCGCCCGCACCCGGTCACCGGTCGACACCAACGGCTTCTGGTTGATACAGGTGCCCTGGTTCGAGCGACGGAACTTGTGCAGGCGGTGGGTGACCTTCTTCCCCTCGTAGTCGACGATCACCGCGTCTCCCGACACATCGACGACCGTGCCGGCGGCGTTGGCGAGCACCACGTCGCCCGCGTCACGGGCCGCCCGGCCCTCGACACCCGTGCCGATGAAGGGGGCGGTGGCGCGGAGGAGGGGCACTGCCTGACGCTGCATGTTGGCGCCCATCAACGCCCGGTTGGCGTCGTCGTGCTCGAGGAACGGGATCAGGGCCGTCGCGACCGACACCATCTGCTTCGGCGAGACGTCCATGTAGTCGACGTCGTTCGGCTCGACGAACGCGACCTCGCCCCGCCGCGAGCGGACCAGCACCTTGGCGTCGACGAAACCACCGCGCTCGTCGAGCTCGGCGTTGGCCTGCGCGATGACGTAGCGGTCCTCGTCGTCGGCCGCGAGGTACTCGACGTTGTCGGTGGCGATGCCCTTGACGACCTTCCGGTAGGGCGTCTCGATGAAGCCGAACCGGTTGATCCGCGCGTAGCTCGACAGATAGCCGATGAGCCCGATGTTCGGACCTTCGGGCGTCTCGATCGGACACATCCGGCCGTAGTGGCTGGGGTGCACGTCGCGCACCTCGAAGCCGGCGCGCTCACGGGACAGACCACCGGGGCCGAGCGCCGACAGGCGGCGCTTGTGGGTAAGGCCCGCCAGCGGGTTCGTCTGGTCCATGAACTGGCTGAGCTGGCTCGACCCGAAGAACTCCTTGATCGCCGCGACCACCGGACGGATGTTGATGAGCGTCTGGGGCGTGATCGCCTCGACGTCCTGGGTGGTCATGCGCTCGCGCACGACGCGCTCCATGCGCGAGAGCCCGACGCGCACCTGGTTCTGGATGAGCTCGCCGACCGACCGCACCCGCCGGTTGCCGAAGTGGTCGATGTCGTCCGGGTAGTAGTCGGCGTCGTTGTTGTGCAGCTTCACGAGGTACGACACCGTCGAGAGGATGTCGGCCTTCGAGAGCTGGTAGTCGACCGGGCCGGCCTCGGGATCGGCGTTGGGCACCACGAGGTCGTACTTGGCGAGCGGAAGCTTGGCGTACTCGTCGCGGAGCTTCTTCGAAACCTTGTGGCGCCCCACCTTGGCCATGTCGTAGCGCTTGGGGTTGAAGAAGAGGCTGTCGAGCAGGGACCGGGCCGAGTCGGGCGTCGGCGGCTCGCCCGGACGCAGCTTGCGGTAGATGTCGATGAAGGCCGCGTCGGCGTCTTCGGTGTGGTCCTTCTCGAGCGTGTTGCGCATCGACTCGTACGGGTTGCCCTGCGGGTCGAGGATGAGCCCGAGGAGCTCCTCTTCGGAGTCTCCGAAGCCGAGCGCCTTGAGCAGCACCGTGACCGGCTGCTTACGCTTGCGGTCGATGCGGACGTAGACGACGTCCTTCTTGTCGACCTCGAACTCGAGCCACGCGCCGCGCCCGGGGATCATCTTGGCGTCGACGACGTCCTTCTCCGGCGCCGTCTTGTCGGGACTGATCCCGAAGTAGGCGCCCGGGGAACGCACGAGCTGCGACACCACGATGCGCTCGGTGCCGTTGATGATGAAGGTTCCGCGGTCGGTCATCATGGGGAAGTCGCCCATGAAGACGGTCTGCTCCTTGATCTCGCCCGTCTGCGCGTTCATGAACCGTGCGGTGACGAAGAGCGGCCGCGCGAACGTCATGTCTCGCGAGCGACACTCCTCCTCGGAGTGCTTCGGCGGGTCGAAGACGTGGTCGGTGAGCTCGAGCTTGAGCTGACCGGTGAAGTCCTCGATCGGGGAAATGTCGGCGAGGACCTCCGCCACTCCCTCCTGGAGGAACCAGTCGAAGGACTCCCGCTGGACCGCGATCAGGTCGGGCAGTTCGAGCACTTCGCGCAGATTCGAAAACGAGAGACGTTCCCGGGACGCGAGAGAAGCCAACGTCACTCCTTGCTGAAGGCGCGCGCGGACAGGATCAGGAAGATCAGCGAGGGCACGGCCGGGCAGACACGACTCGTCGGATCATATCGCGCCCGACGCCGTACCTGCAAGGAGGCGCCACGGAACAGAACCCCGAGGGGCCCGTCGACCCGCGGAGGATACGACGACTCACCCTCGGGGTCAAGGCATTCGCGGCCCGTTTACTTGAGCTCGACGGTGGCGCCGGCTTCCTCGAGCTGGGCTTTCGCCTTGTCCGCATCCTCCTTGGCGACCTTCTCGAGGACCGGCTTCGGCGCGTTGTCGACGAGGTCCTTCGCCTCCTTCAGGCCGAGGCCGGGCACGAGCGCGCGCACCTCTTTGATGACCTGGATCTTCTTGTCGCCCGCCGCGGTGAGCACGACGTCGAACTCGTCCTTCTCTTCCGCGCCGGCGGCCGCGGCCTCGCCGCCGCCCGCCGCGGGAGCTGCCGCGACTGCGACCGGCGCGGCGGCCGTCACGCCGAACTCCTCTTCGAACGCCTTGAGGAAGTCGTTGAGCTCGAGCACGGTCATGTTCTTGAAGTGGTCGAGCAGCTCTTCGGTGGTGATCGCCATGTTCTTCTCTCTCCTGTTACTCGGACTCGGACTCGGACTCGGATTCGGACTCGGATTCGGGGGTGGCTTCCGCCTCGGGGGCGGGCTCGGCCTCGGCGGCAGGTCGGGCTCGGCCTCGGCGGTGGGCTCGGCTCCAGCCGCGGGCTCGGCAGGTGCGGCAGCCTCGCCGCTCGCGACTCGCTGGTCGATCAGCGCCTGCACGCCGTAGGCGAGGTTGCGCGTGAACGCTTGGAACAGTCCCGCCGCCTTCGTGAGCGGCGCCTGGAAGGTGCCCGCGATCTGCGCGAGCAGCACGTCGCGCGGCGCCACGTCCGCCAGCGTGTCCAGCTCAGCTGCGGTGAGGACCCGCGACCCGAGGAGGCCCGCCTTGAGGACGAGCGCAGGATTGCTCTTGCCAAAGTCCCGCAGCGCCTTCGCGGCCGGCACGGCGTCACCCCGCACGAAGGCGAGCGCCACCGGGCCCTCGAACATGCCGTCGAGACCCTCGACCCCGGCCTCGTCGATCGCCCGGCGCGCCAGCGTGTTCTTGAACACCTTGTACTCGGTACCGGTCGGGCGCAGGCTGGCGCGCAGCGCGGCCAACTCGGAAACCGTGAGGCCCCGATACTCGGTGAGCACGGTCGCGTCGGACTCCGCCAACTTGGCCCGGATCTCCTCGACGACCGCGACCTTGCCCGGTCTCGCGGCAGTTTCTCTTGCCATCGGTCAAACGCTCCAGGAACGAGAACGGGACGTCGCCGCAGACCGCGGGACGTCCCTCAGAGCGGGCGCCTCACCCGGC
Source organism: uncultured Actinomycetes bacterium (assembly GCA_963775795.1). Classification (GTDB taxonomy): domain Bacteria; phylum Actinomycetota; class Acidimicrobiia; order IMCC26256; family DASPTH01; genus CAVZKC01. Next base: position 763,520 of record CAVZKC010000004.1, read on the forward strand.
GGGCCCCGTCGGAACGACGGCTTCCATTACCTCGAAGAGACCGGGGGTCTTCGGCAGATTCAGTTGTGAAGGTGGAGGCTAGTACAGCGACCTCTGGCTGACCTCAGTGACCTTCCGCGTCGGCATGGGTCACGGTCGGGTCGATGCGCACGCCGGGGCCCATCGTCGACGACGCCGACGCGGACTTCAGGTAGCGGCCCTTGGCCGAGGCGGGCTTCGCCCGCATCAGCTCGTCGAGCACGGCCTGATAATTGGCAAGCAACTCCGGAGCGTCGAAGCTGGCCTTCCCGATGGGCACGTGGATGTTGCCGTAGCGATCCGTGCGGTACTCCACCTTCCCGGCCTTGAACTCCGCGACCGTCTTGCCCACGTCGTTGGTCACCGTGCCGGTCTTGGGGTTGGGCATGAGTCCCCGGGGCCCGAGCGTTCGACCGAGCTTGCCCACCTGGCCCATGAGGTCGGGCGTCGCGATCGCCACGTCGAAGTCGAGAAACCCTCCTTCGACGCGCGCAACCAGGTCGTCCGCGCCGACCACGTCGGCGCCGGCGTCTTGGGCCTCGCGAGCCGCATCCCCCGTGGCGAACACCGCCACGCGCACGCTCTTGCCGGTTCCGTGCGGGAGCGACACCGTGCCGCGGATCATCTGGTCGGCCTTGCGGGGGTCGACCCCGAGCCGGAACGCAGCCTCGACGGTCTCGTCGAACTTGCGTGTCGCGAGCGACTTCACCAGCTCGAGCGCTTCCGTCGGGGTGTGGAGCTGCTCTCGGTCGAAGCGCTTCAGCGCGTCGTCGTACTTCTTGCCGTGCACCATGACGTCCTCCCAGCCCAAAGCGGCGGTGACTCCCTCGGGAACACCTGATCCGGCGGCGAGGTCCTCCGCCGGGGTGTCGAACTGCACGTACTCAGTCGGTGACCTGGATCCCCATCGACCGGGCGGTGCCGACCACCTGCGCGACGGCACCGTCGAGGTCGATCGCGTTGAGGTCGGGCATCTTGGTCTGTGCGATCTCCCGCACCTGCGAGAGGGTGACGCTCCCGGCCACGTCGGTCCGGACGTTCTGAGCACCCTTCTCGATCCCCGCGGCCTGCCGGAGCAGGAACGGCGTGGGCGGTGTCTTCGTCACGAACGTGAACGAGCGGTCCTCGAAGATCGAGATCTCGGCCGGGATCACCAGCCCGCGCTGGTTCTCGGTGGCCGAGTTATAGGCCTTGCAGAAGTCCATGATGTTGATCCCGTGCGGACCGAGGGCGGTGCCCACCGGCGGTGCCGGGGTCGCCTGCCCGGCCGGGATCTGGATCTTCACGATCGCGGCGAGCTTCTTCTTCGCCATCTCTTTGCACTCGCTCTCTGCGAGCCGGGATACCCGGCTCGCGGTCGTTCGCTCGTTGGCGAGCAACTCGCCCGGCTTCGCCGGGCTCGTCGCCGCTCGCGTACGCCTCGTGGTTACTTCACCGTTGCTTGCGGACCTTCTACAGCTTTGCTACTTGGCCGAGCTCGAGCTCGACGGGGGTCTCACGGCCGAAGATGTTGACGAGCACCGTGAGTTTCGATCGGGCAACGTCGATGTCGGAGATCACCCCGTTGAAGTCGGCGAACGGCCCCGTCGTCACGCGCACCTGCTCGGCCACGTCGAACTCGAGGCGAGGGCGCGCCTTCTTCTCGGGGCGCTCCTCCTCTTTCCCACCGCTGCCGAGGACATCTTCGACCTCGCGCCGAGACAACGGGGTCGGACGAGCGCCGTTGCCGACGAAGCCGGTCACGCCCGGGGTGTTGCGCACGACGTACCAGGAGTCGTCGTCGAGGTCCATGCGCACGTACAGGTAGCCGGGGAACAGCTTCTTCTGCACCACGACCTTGCGGCCGCCCTTGAACTCGATGACGTCTTCCATCGGGATGATCACGTCGAAGATGCGCTCCTCGACGTTCATCGACCGGACGCGGCTGGCGAGGTTCTGCTTCACCTTGTTCTCGTAGCCCGCGTACGTGTGCACGACGTACCACGCACCCGACTGGTCGAACGGGCTGGGCTCGCGCGGGGTGTCGTCGGCCTCCTCGACGATGTCGAGCAGCTCGGCGTCCGCCAGGCTGGGCTCGACGACGACCTCCTCCAACACGGCCTCGACCTCACCGTCGGCCTCGAACACGGCGTCCTCCTCGACGACCTCGGTCGACTCGATCTCGAGTTCGGGCTCACTGTCAGAAGGGTTCAAGTCGTCCATGGTCGGTTCAGTCGAAGAGGAAGAGCACGAAGTTGGAGAACGCGTAGTCGAGGAGGAAGATCAGGGTCGTCATCACGACCACCGCGAGGAGCACGACGATCGTCGAGTTGACGACTTCCTTATTGGTCGGCCAGGCGACTTTGCGCAGCTCCCCCCGTACCTCGGACAAGTACCCGCGCGGACCGACCTTCTCCCGCGTGGGCGCCGCGGGCGCGGGCCGGCGCTCGGGCGCGCGGGGCTTGTCGGTGCCCTGCCGCGCCATCATGCGCTTCGTCTGTCGGTTCATGCTCACGGCGACTGCCTCGTCGAGCTGGGCGTCAGGTCACACGAGTCCTGGGCTGCAGGGCAGGAGGGACTCGAACCCCCAACCGCCGGTTTTGGAGACCGGTGCTCTACCAATTGAGCTACTGCCCTCCGGCGCGGTGGGTCCGGACTCGTGAGGATAGCAGTGGGCCCCGATTCGTTCCGAAGGCCGGTTTCCCGCACGGAGGGCGCCGCGGGTCCCGGCTCACTACTTGGTACCGTGCCCGCGCCCGTCCGTCCGCGCTCGAGGGACACCCGTGGCCGATCTTGACGCCGAATCGGCGATCCCCGAGTTCAACCGCCCCGTCCTGTTCCGCGGGCTGAGCCTGTCGGCGGTCGCGTACCCGCTCAACACCGGCCTGTTGTTCCTCGGCCAGGTGCTCGCGGCCCGTCTCCTCACCCAGGGCGACTTCGGGGCGTACTCGCTCGCGTTCAGCATCATCACGATCGCGGCGCTCGTCGCCCAGCTCGGCCTCCCGCAGTCGCTGCTCCGCCGGGCCTCTGCCGCCCTCACCCGGGGCGACCGCACCGAGGCCCGCCACGAGATCGTCACGGCATTGCTCGTCGGGACGGGCGCCGCGATCGTGTGCGGGCTGCTGATCGCCTCGCCCCTCGGGGAGATGGTCCTGCGCGAGACCTTCCCGCGCACCGCCGTGGCCACCGTCGCCGGACTCGTCGGTGTGCGCTCCGCGTTGAAGGTGCTCGAGAGCATCTTGCCCGAGACGCTGCGAGCCTTCCGCGACTTCGTCCGCGTCGTGCTCTTCGACGGCCTGCTCATGAACTTCCTCCTGGTGCTCGCCCTCGCGGTCGCCGCGGTCATGGCCGACCGCATCTCGCTCGAGGAGATCATGGTGATCGCGGCCGCGGTCTCGGCGGTCGTCCTCGTGCCCGGGCTGGGGGCGATCGCGGCCAAGCTCCGGGGCACGCACGGAGAGGGACCCATCCGCTCCCTGCGTCGGAATCCGGTGGAGCTCGCCATGTGGCTCTCCACGATCGGCCGCGTGCTGGTGGCACAGCTCGACCTGTTGGTGGTCGGCGCGCTCGCCACCGGCCGCGAGGTCGCGCTCTACGCCGTCCCGTTCCGGCTCGCGTTGCTCGTCGGGCTGCCACTCCTCATCGTCAACCAGGTGTTGATGCCCCTCATCGCGGGTTGGTTCGCTATGGGTGACAAGCAGCGCCTCGAGCGCACGGCTCGCTCGACGGCAGGTCTCGCGCTCCTCGGTGCGATCGTCATCGGGGTCGGCTGCATGGTGCTGGGCCGACCGCTGATCTCGATCGCGTTCGGCAGCGAGTACGCGTCGGCATGGCCCGTGCTCGCCATCCTCGCGGGGGGACAGATCCTCCAGACCTGGGCGGGGTCGTGCGGGGTGGCGTTGATGATGACCGGCCACCAGCGCGTCTACGCACAGATCCTCTTCGTCAGCGTCGCTATCACCCTCGGGCTCCAGGTCGCGGGCTACGAGCTGTGGGGCCTCAACGGAGTCGCGCTCGCGACCGCCGGTTCACTCGCCGCGCAGAACTTCATCCAGCTGTTCGTGCTGGAACGCGTCGCGGGGTTCTCGACCCTCGCCGACGTGCGAGCGGCGCTCCAACGGAGCGCGCTCCGCCTCCGCCGCGTCCACTGAGGCTCACGTCCACCGCCACGAGCGGCCGACCAGCTCGAACAGCCGCTCGTTGTGCGGGCGGAAGTACGCCGCCAGCCGATCCACCACCACGGCCGGGGGCGCGCCGTACCGGCCGACGTTGCGATCGGCGACCCCCGCCGGCACGGGACCGTCCAGCCCCAGGAATCCGAGCGCCCGCTCCGCGCCCCCGCCGGACGCGAGGTCCGTGGACTCGAGCACGAGGAGCTGCTCGGGGGGGAACCTCCGGTACCAGCGCTCGAGCTGCTCCGCATACCTGCCACGCGCGAGGTATCCCCGGAGACGGGCCGGGCAGTCCTCCCGGTCGAACCACGCCGCGGCGTCGACGAGCGGGTCCTCCGCGTCGGGGTGGAGGGCGTCCTCGATCGGGCGGTGCTCGTCACCGAACCGCACCGCGTGGTGATACCCCGAGACGGCCCGTTGCACGGGGTCTCGCACCACCACGATCAGCCGCGCGTCCGGGATCACCGCCGCCAGGCGCTCGGGTGCAGCGGGATGCAGCAGGTAGAAGGGCGTCGCCTCCCCCGTGATGGTCGGCGCCCCCACCCGCCGCTGGACCGCCCGGTGGTGCGCTTCGGTCGGAAAGCACGCCCGGTACCACGACACGCTCCGCGCGCGTCGGTCGAAGTAGTGGATCTCCTTGCGAACGCCCCCGAGCACGCGGGGGTGCTCGACCAGCTGCGCGAACAATGACGACGTCCCCGCCTTCTGCGCTCCGAGCACGACGAACGACGGGAGGCGGCGTGTCACGGGCGCGGCACGGCGCAGCGCGATCGCCGCGTCCTTCCCGAGCGCCCGGAGCCGACCCGTCACGATGCGTTCGGCTCGCCCGCTGCCCCGTCGAGATACGCGCGGCCGCGCGGCGACAGCCGGTAGCCGACTCCCAGGCTGAGCGCGAGCCCGAGGTTCTTCAGCTTGCGCACGTCGAGCTTGAACGGCGGTGTATCGCGCCCGAAGGACGCGGCGAGATCGGCGGCTCGCACGCCGGGCCGGTCCCGGATCGTCCCGAGCGCGGCCCGGGTCCACGGACCCGACGACGACGCCCGGTCGAGCCCATCGAGCCGCTTGCTGATCTCGGACCGATCGTCCGCGTAGCCGGCGGCGTGTGCATCGGCGTCCGCGATCGCGCCGGGATCGTTGCGATCCACCCGGTCGACCTCGAGGTAGCCGGCGCTGGTCCGGTAGCGGCCACCGGCTCGAACCTGGCACCGCTTCCAGCGGCGGAACGTCTGCGTGACGTCGCCCCGCGCGATGGGCTCGCGGAACCGGGCGGCGAAGAGCACGGGCCGCGGCGTCGCGTGGCTGGGCTCAGCCGACGAGGGGAACCGCGCGGCGCCGGGCGCGGTGGACCAACACCGCCACCGTGGCCGTGCCCGCCGCCACCGCGGCGCCACCGATCGCACTTGCGTACGCGAGCCGACGACCGGAGACCGCGGAGCGGACCGCCTGGCGCTCGCCCGCTTCTCCGATCGCGGCGAGGGTGGCTGCGAGCAGTCCGGGCGCGGGCTCGAGATAGCGGGTGCGCATGAGCTGGAGCCCACGCAGCATGCGCCGGTAGCGGGCGAGCTCGGCCTGGCAGCGCAGGCACGACTCGATGTGGCGCTGCATCGACAGCTCGAGGGCGATCGACCCGTCGACCGTCTCCGGGAGCACCTTCGCGACATCGTCACACAGCATGCGCGGACCTCCGCTCGTCCTCGTAGAGCAGGTCACGAAGCTTCTTCCGGCCTCGATGGAGCCGCACCTTCGCGGCCGCCACCGAGATGCCGAGCTCCTCGGCGATCTCCTCGTGACTGAGCCCGTACACGTCCTTCAGCACAACCAGGACCCGCAGCTTCGGTGGCAGCTCGTCGAGCGCGCCTTCGAGCCGTGCGAGCAGCGCAGCCGACTCGGCCGCCTCCTCGGGGCGGGCGTCGATCCGCAGCTCGGTCGGGTCGGGGATGGTGTCGAGCGACTCGGTCCGCTGCCGCCGCAAGCGCTTCGTCGCGCTGTACGCGGCGTTCGCGGTGATGCGGTACATCCACGTGGAGAACTGCGCATCGCCGCGAAAGCGGGGCAGCGCGCTCCACGCCCGGAGGTAGGCCTCCTGTACCACGTCTCGTGCGTCCTCCTCGTTGGCCGTGAGTCGCAACGCGAGCGTGTACGTGTCGACGTACGTTCGGCGCACCAGCTCGTCGAACGCCGACCGGTCGCCGTCGCGAGCAGCGGCGACGAACCGGTCGAGCTCCGTTGGTTCCCGCGACAATTCGTGGGTCGACATCTACGACTCACCCCGTGGTCCGGAGGTTACCGACGGGTAGCTGATCAGCGCGTCTCCTTGTGGAGCGTGTGCTTGCGGTCGAAGCGGCAGTACTTCTGCATCTCGATCCGCTCACGGTCGTTGGTCTTGTTCTTCATCGTGATGTAGTTGCGGCGCTTGCAGACCTCGCACGCAAGTGTGACCTTCACTCGCTTGTCGCTTGCCACCTAGAGCTCCCGTATTGTCCTGGATTCGCCGGATTGGTAGCGGTGGCGGGACTCGAACCCGCGACGCCGCGATTATGAGCCGCGTGCTCTGCCATCTGAGCTACACCGCCTTGATGATTCCTCGCTCACTGCGGGTCCGGGATACCCGGCCCCGCAGCCGTTCGCTCGCGCGAGCCCCCTTACGGACTTGAACCGTAGACCCCTTCCTTACCATGGAAGTGCTCTGCCAACTGAGCTAAGGGGGCAGTGGCTGGAGAACGGCAAAGGATAGCAACGCGCGGCCCCGCGCTACGTTGCCGAGGTGGCCGAGCCCGTCGACATCCGTCTCGCCGAACGCCGGGATGCGGCGGGGATCCGCGCCATCTACAACCACTACGTCACCACGTCGACGGTGATCTTCGACCTCGTTCCCCGAACGCTCGACGAGCAGATCCAATGGATCGACGACCACGCCGGCGGCCATCCCGCCCTGGTGGCGGTGGAGCCGGCGGATGCCGGACGGGAGGAGCGTGTGGTCGGGTTCGGCTCGCTCTCACCCTTTCGGGAGCGTCCCGCCTACGCGACGACGGTCGAAGACTCCGTTTACCTCGCCGACGGGAGCACCGGCACCGGGATCGGACGGCGCGTCCTCGTGGAGCTGACCCGCCGCGCCGAGGCGCACGGATTCCACTCGATGATTTCCCGCATCGTCGGCGACAACGACGCGTCGATCCGCCTGCACGCGTCCTGCGGCTTCGTGATCGTCGGCACCGAGCGGGAGGTGGGCCGCAAGTTCGGTCGTTGGCTCGACGTCGTGGAGATGCAGCGCATGCTCTCCACGTGACGCTCGAGTGGGCCGGGTTGGATTCGAACCAACGTAGCTTGCGCAGCAGTTTTACAGACTGCCCCCTTTGGCCACTCGGGTACCGACCCTCGGGGGCGCGTACAGTACCAGCCCGTCCCGGGAGCTCCGGGGGTCGCAGGGAGCGCACGCCATGCCCACGTTCGACGTCGTCTCCGAGCTCGACCTGCAAGAGGTTCGCAACGCGGTCGACCAGGCCCAGCGCGAGGTCACGACCCGCTACGACTTCAAGAACACCGGCACCAGCGTGGAGCTCGGCGAGAAGAGCATCGAGCTCAACACCGAGTCAGAGTCGAGGCTCCAGGCCCTGACCCAGGTACTCGAGGAGAAGCTCGTCCGCCGCAAGGTGTCGCTCAAGGCCCTCGCCTACGGGAAGGTCGAAGAGGCTTCGAAGGGGGCGGTGCGCCAGCAGATCGCGCTCAACGAGGGCATCAGCGCCGACAAGGCGAAGGAGATCGGCAGGTTCCTCAAGGATCTCGACCTGAAGGGCGTGTCACACCAGGTGCAGGGCGATCAGCTCCGGGTCAACGGCAAGAAGAAGGACGACCTCCAGGCGGCGATCACCGCGATGCGCGAGCACGACTTCGGGATCCCGCTGCAGTTCACGAACTTCCGTGACTAGCGAGTGACGCCGAGGTCGCAGTCGGGCGCCAGCTCCGCGAGCCGGGCGTCCGCGGCGTCGGTCGCGTCCTGATCGTCGACGTCTGCCTGGTACCACGCGTCGATCACGGGTTCCGCCGCCGCCCGCGAGGCGAGGCACCGGGCACCGAGCGCGGGGGCGCCCTGGGCCATGAGGTACAACTCGAGGTCGTCGCGCCGGAACAGGAGCGTCACCGCATCGTCGAGCATGTCGTAGGACGGGACCGTCGCGCTCGGCGGCTCGCAGGCGGTGAACGTCACGAGCCGGCCCGTGGCGGACGCTTCGGACGCATCGCCGGGGAGCGCGTCTGTCCACGCGCCGAGCGCGTCGGCCAGACGGCCAGCGTCGTGGCGGGAGTCGTTGCGCACCGCTACCCGCACGCAGTCCGTGTCGTCGCGGGTGAAGCCCACGTAGCGGTCGCCGCTCCACCCGTCGACCGCCTCGAGCGCATCGGTCGCGTCGATGCGCGAGGCCAAGACCAGGTAGAGGCTGAAGGCCCCGAAGTCGCCGGGGCGCCCGCGCCGCTGCTCGCCGTCGTCGAGCCGGGGGACGCGACGTGGCGGGGCCGCTCCCGGCGCTGGAACGCGACCGGGTCGACCGCCTGCTCCTCGGTGACGGGCGGATCGCGGTAGACGTCGTCGAGCGCGTCCTTCCCGTCCTGCTGTTCGGCCGCCGCGACGAGGAGTGGCCCGAACACGTAGGGCGCGGAGCTCACGACCTCCAGGATGGCGGGGCTCGCGGGATCGTCGCCCGCCTCGGCGGCCGCGGCCGGCGTCACGCCTTCGTCGAACGACGCGTAGTAGTCGTCCTGCTCCTTCCGGGAGAGCGTCGCCACGTACGCGTCCTCCACCGCGACCGCGTCGCCCTCGACGAGGGCGTCGAGCGCGAACACCTCCCCGCTGGTGTGCGCCCGAACGTCGAGCGCGTCGAGGTCGAAGTGCTGGTCCTGGAGCGCGTGCGTGAGCTCGTGCGCGACGGTGACGCGGGTCTCGACGTCGTCGAGGTCGGTACCCCTGACGACCATGCGTTCACGTTCGGTGTCGTAGAAACCCACCACCGAGGCGTCGTCGACCGAGTTCTGCGCGGCGAGCAGGTCGACGTCGCCCGCGACGAGCCCGAGCGACCGGAGATCTGCCGCGAAGGCGTCCGCCTGGCGGCGGTCCCGGGCCGTGATCTTCTCGTCCGCACGGAGGGCTTTCAGGAACTGGTCGTCGGGAAGGAACTTCACCGGCACCGGGTGCTCGAAGTCGAGACCGCGCTCGCGTTCGACGAAGCGCGCGAGCTTGCTGACCCGCGGGTCCCAAGAATCGGGAGGAGAGGCTGCCACGGCCGGAACGGCAGTGACCGCCAGCACGACCACGACGGTCGCGGCGGCCAGCCGTACGGCGTTGGTCAGTACTGGCCCGAACGCAGGCGCCGCACGCGGTCGGCGGTCGGTGGGTGGGTGCTGAACAGGTTCGCGAAGTTGACCTTGCGCCCGGTCAACGGGTTCACGATGTACGCCGTCGCCTGCGCCGGGTTCACGTCCATCGGGACCTGCTTGGCGTAGGCCTCGATCTTCTCGAGCGCGCGGGCGAGGGACTCACCGTCCTGCAGGAGGTGCGCGCCGCTCGCGTCGGCCTGGTACTCGCGCGAGCGCGAGAGGGCCATCTGGAGGAGGCCCGCGGCGATCGGCGCCAGGATCGCCATCGCCAGCACGCTGAACACGTTGCCGCCGTCGTTGTCCCGTCCACCGCCACCGAACATGGCACCCCACATCGCCATGCGGGCGACGAACGTGATGCCCATCGCGACCGCCGCCGCGACCGAGCCGATGAGGATGTCGCGGTTGCGGACGTGGGACAGCTCGTGGGCGAGCACGCCGCGGAGCTCGTCGTCGTCGAGGACCTGCAGGATGCCCTTCGTCACGCACACCGCGGCATGGTCGGGGCTACGGCCGGTCGCGAAGGCGTTGGGCTGCATCTCGGGCGACACGAAGATCTTCGGCATGGGCATGTCGGCCCGGCGCGTCAGGTCTTCGACGATCGCGTAGACCTGGGGCAGCTCGTCACGGGTTGCGGGCACGGCTCGGGCCGCCTTGATGGCGAGCTTGTCGCTGAACCAGTACGAGCCCCCGACGAAGAGGAGGCCCAGGATCAGCCCGATCAGGAGGCCGGTCTGGCCACCGACGATGACGCCCACACCCATGAACAAGGCGCCCAGGAAGGCCAGGAGGATCGCGGTCTTGAATGCGTTGCGCATCGTTCTCACCTCGTGGGCCCGGTCGGGCCCGCTGCCCCTGTAACGCTAGATCGTGGCCACGCGTTCCCTGCAGCGGAGCCGCGTCAGCCGACACGCTGGTCGGCCGGGATCACCGGCACAATCCGAGTTCATCCTCGCCTGGATCGTCGCCTTGCTCCCCACGTACCTCGTGGCGAGGCCGGTTGCGCCGCGGGTAGCCGACAAGTAGCAGTCCGCACGCCAGCACGACGTCCATGACGCCGACTGCTGTACGCAGGGTCGACGGCTCCGTGAAGATGTTCCCCACACCGCTCACGAACAGGAACGAGGCCAGCAGCCACAGTGAGAGGAGGCTCCGACGGATGACGAGCTCTCCGAGGCCGACGGCCGTTGCGATCGGGAACACGAGGAGTGGAACGACTCGGGGTGTGCTGTCTTGTTCCAGATAGGCCGCGACACTCCCGACGCAGAAGGCGGCAACCATTAGGCGTACAGCGACAGGAGGCGGCGCAGACCGCAAACGCGGGCGTCACTCGTAGTAGCCAGAGTGGATGTAGAGGCTGGGGACGCCGGCGGTTCGGAACATGTCGACGTTGCGCTGGTCGTCCTCGATCGCGAGGCGGAGCTCGAAGCCTTCGGCGAGGAGCTCATCCATCGACGCCCGCTTGAACTCCCGGGACATCCCGTACTCACCGAACGGCCGCATGACGAGCAGGTCCCAGCGGATCTCGTAGCGCCGGAGCCAGGCCTCGGTGAGCTCGTGGACGGAGAACGGGCGGGCGGTCAGCAGGACGACGCGCAGTCCCTGATCGAGGAGGTCGAGCAGCACCTTCATCTCGTCGATGACCGGATCATCGCCGCACGCCGCGAAGAATCCCCGCCAGTCGCGCCGCGGCTCCTCGAGATAGTGCTGACGCCCGGCGGCGTCGGACAGCACGCCGTCGATGTCCACGATGACGGTCGGGCCCGGCTCGACGGGGCCGTTCCGCCACGTCCAGTGGTCGGGGCCGGCCGCCGTCATTCCTCGGGCGGCGCGGCCGCGAGGTAGCGCTCCTTGATCCCCGCGACGACCGACGGGTCCGCGAGCGTCGTCGTGTCGCCGAGCGCCTGGTCTTCGGCGACGTCGCGGAGCAACCGGCGCATGATCTTGCCCGAGCGCGTCTTCGGGAGGTCTTCGGTGAAGAGGATGCGCTTCGGCTTGGCGATCGGCCCGATGTGATGCCCGACGTGGTCGCGCAGCTCGTCGACGAGCCCGTCGGATGCCTCGGCGCCGCCACGCAGGATCACGAACGCACTGATCGCGTTGCCCGTCGTCTCGTCCTTCGTGCCGACGACCGCCGCCTCCGCGACCGACGGGTGGCCGACGAGGGAGTGCTCCACTTCGGCCGTCGAGATGTTGTGGCCCGCGACGAGCATCACGTCGTCGACCCGGCCGAGGAGCCAGAAGTCGCCGTCGTCGTCGCGCTTGGCGCCGTCGCCGGCGAAGTAGCGGCCGTCGAAGCGGCTCCAGTAGGTCTCGCGGTAGCGCTCGGGATCGCCCCAGATGCCCCGCAGCATCGAGGGCCACGGCCGGGTGAGCACGAGGTAGCCGCCGCCCGGCACGCCGACGCTCTTGCCCGCGTCGTCGACGATATCGGCGCCGATTCCCGGCAGCGGGTCCGTCGCGCTGCCCGGCTTGAGGGTCGTGACGCCCGGGAGCGGGCTGATCATGATGGCGCCTGTCTCCGTCTGCCACCACGTGTCGACGACGGGGCACCGTCCTCCCCCGATGTGGCGCCAGTACCAGACCCAGGCTTCGGGATTGATCGGCTCGCCCACGCTGCCGAGCAGTCGCAGCGACGAGAGGTCGCGGCTCTCGGGGAACTCGGCGCCCCACTTCATGAACGTGCGGATCGCGGTCGGCGCCGTGTAGAGGATCGTCACGCCGTAGCGCTCGACGATCTGCCACAGGCGGTCCTTGGTCGGGAAGTCGGGTGAGCCCTCGTAGATGACGCTCGTCGCCCGGTTCACGAGCGGCCCGTACACGATGTAGGAATGCCCGGTGACCCAGCCGACGTCGGCGGCGCACCAGTACACGTCGGTGTCGGGGCGGAGGTCGAAGACGTGGCGGTGCGTCCACGCGACCTGCGTGAGGTAGCCGCCCGTCGTGTGCATGATCCCCTTGGGCTTCGCGGTGGTGCCGCTCGTGTAGAGCAGGAAGAGGAGGTCCTCGGCGTCCATCGGCTCGGGTTCGCACTCCGGCGACTGGTCGGGCACGAGGTCGTGCCACCAGACGTCTCGTCCCTCGGTCATCGGCACGCCGTGCTGGGTCCGCTCGAGCACGAGCACGCGCTCGATGGACGGACACTCGCCGAGCGCGACGTCCGACGTCTCCTTGAGCGGAACGATCGCGCCCCGGCGCCAGGCGCCGTCGCCGGTGATCAGTACCTTCGCCTCCGCGTCGTTGATGCGATCGCGAAGCGAGTCCGACGAGAAGCCCCCGAACACCACGGAGTGGGCCGCACCGATGCGCGCGCAGGCGAGGAGCGCCATTGGCAGCTCCGGCACCATGCCGAGATAGATGTTGACCCGGTCACCCTTGGTGACGCCGAGCGCCTTCAGCGCGTTGGCGAGACGGCACACCTCCGCCAGGAGCTCCTCGTAAGTGATGGTGCGCCGGTCGCCGGGCTCACCCTCCCAGTGGTAGGCGACCTGCTTGCCGTGGCCGGCGGCGACGTGGCGGTCGAGGCAGTTGTGCGACGCGTTGAGCTTCCCGCCCACGAACCACTTCGCCAACGGTCGGTTCCACTCGAGGACGGTGTTCCAGGGCTCGAACCAGTCGAGGAGCTCGCTCGCCTGACGTGCCCAGAAGGCCTCGGGGTCGGCTTCCGCCTCGGCGTAGACGACCTCGTCGGTGACGAGCGCGTCGCGGCGGAAGGCCTCCGGCGGAGGGAACTTCCGCCCCTCCGCCAGCAGCGATTCGATGGCCTCCGGCATAGCGATTGCACCCCCACGCGTACGGACCGGGTGAGACGAGACGCTATACCCGGCCCCTGAGGCCTTGATCCGCTGGGGGCTCAGCCCGCCGAAACCGACTGAACTCGTGAGTTGCGGCCAGAAGCGCGGATAACTGTCATACCGGCATGAGATGCTCGATCGGTGAGCACGTGTCTTGCCACCGAGTTCGACTACCGGGACCGGGTCGACGAGCTGCGCTGCTGCGAGACCTCGTGGTTGGCGGCCCGGCGCGCCGAGTTGATCCGGGAGCAGCGGCGGCTGCGGGTGGAGGAGCTCGCGGTCACCCGGGTGCTCGACGAGCGCGGCGCGCTCAACGACTCGACCGCCGGCGCGGACGGCGTCTCGCAGCGGACGGTCCGGGAGACGGTGGAGACCGCCCGCGCGCTGGAGTCGCTCCCCCGCGTGGCGGCCGCCGCGCACGAGGGCGCGTTGAGCGGCGAGCAGCTCGGCGCGGTCGCCCAGCTCGCCGATGACACGACCGACGCCGAATGGGCGCGCCGGGCGCCGCAGGTCGCGCCGGCAGACCTTGCCCGGCTGGCCAGGACCCGACGCGAGCCCACGCTGGAGGAGTCACGGGCTCGGTATGCCGCGCGGAGCCTGCGGATGTGGTGGTCGCCCGAGCGCGGGATGCTGAACCTGCGGGGCGAGCTCCCCGACCTCGCGGGCGCGAAGTTCGAGGCCACGATCACCCGGATGATCGAGCGGATGCGCCCGCCCAAGGGCGAAGCGTGGGACACCCGGGAACGCCGTGGCGCGGACGTGCTCGTCGCGCTCTGCGACCTCGAAGGCGTGGTCGAGCCGGCGATCGCGGCGACGAAGCCGCTGCTCGTGGTCGAGGTGCCCCTCCGCGGCCCGGCCGAGATCGCCGGCATTCCCCTCCCGGAGGCCATGGTCGAGCAGCTGCGCGCCAGCGCGAGCATCGAGACCACGGTCGTCGACGATCACGGCGTCCCGCGCGTGATCGGCTCGCGTACCTCCGCACTCTCGCCCAAGCTGGCCCGCGCGATCCTGCTGCGCGACGGCCACTGCCGGGTTCCCGGCTGCGAGGTCCGCCACGGCCTCGAGATCCACCACCTCGTTCCTCGTTCGTGGGGTGGGAGCGACGACCAGTCGGGGCTCGCCGCGGTGTGCACCACCGCCGGGCACCACCAGATGCTCGTGCCGCACGGGCCGTGGGCACTGGTCGGCAATCCGAACCGGCCCGACGGCATACGACTGGTCCGCTATCAAGAGCTCACCGCCGAACAAGCCCGCGGCTACGGCCTGCCGCCGCCACCGGGGCGACGACGACGATGACCGACCGTCACGTACTCGCGCGGGTGCCGACCGAGAACACGAGCACCCGGTGCGCGCCGAGGCCGGCCGGGTCGAGGAGAGCCGCGGCCTCGCTGACACGGCTGCGATGCCGGAGCGCCTCCAGGTCGCCGACGTGCGCACGCTCGTCCCAGGCCGCGCGGGCCTCGTCGACGAGGTCGTCGATGCCGAGGCCGCGCAGCCAGTCCGCTTGCGATGCATTCGACTGGAGGGTCATGCCGGCGGTCGAAGCCGCGTGCACGAGGAACTCGACCGGCAGGTCGATCGTGATGTCCTGGCCACCAGGGTCGTCGAGCGGCGAGCCGCCCCGGTGGTGGCCCCGGTAGGTGCGGAGCCACCCGCTCACGCCCCGCTGCAGCAGTTCGGCGGCCGGAGCCGCGTAGTCGAGCACGATCAGCGCGCCGTCGCGCAGGATCTCGCCGCACTCCTGGAACCAGTCGCGCGCGGCCAGGGGAACTGGGAGGCGCGCGCCGACCGGCACCGCTTCCGCCCCCGCCGCCCCCGCCGCCAGGGCCGCCGCCACCTCGAGCTCGGGGGCGGCGGGCACCGTGACCTCCGAGAAGCCGCCGTCCTCCGACGCGACCCGCACCTCGGCCCAACCGTCCACCGTGCGCTCGACCACGCGGAACGGCAAGTTGTCGAGCAGCTCGTTGGCGAGCACGACTCCTGTGCACGCCACCGCCGGCAAGTCCGCGAGCGAGGTCGCGATCGGCCCGACACCGGTGGCGGGCGCCCGTCGCAGCTCGTCCCCCGGATCGTCGTCGGGATCGTGTGTCACCGGCCCCAGCGCGTCCTCGCCCGGCTCGAGCACGAGGAGCTCCCGCTGGGCTTCGCGGAGCTCGGCCGACCGTTCGACCAGTACGTAGCGCAGCGCGGGCGCGCACTCGGGACCCGCGGCGAGGAAATCGGCGGCCAGGCGGCCCCGGCCCGCGCCGGCCTCGACCACGACGAACGGATCAGGTCGTTCGAGATCGCTCCAGACCCGATCGACCGCGCGGGCAACCAGTGCCCCGAACAGCGGACCGACCTCGGGGCTCGTGACGAAGTCGCGGCCCGCGCGTCCGGCGCCGTGCCCGCGCTCGAAGAAGCCGCCCGGTCCGTAGAGCGCGGTGTCGACGAAGGCGTCGAACGGGATCGCGCCCTCCCGCCGGATGCGCTCCACCAACAAGTCGGCGAGCGCGGTCATCGTCCCGATCCAAACCGGACGGGTCGGCTACGCGGGGAACGCGAGCTCGCCGATGCGGGCGAACACCTGCGGATAGACGCCGACCACGACCACCACCGCGGCGGTCAGGCCGAGCGCCACCGTGAGGGCTGCCGGCACGCGCACCGGGCCGGACTCGGCCGCCGGCTCGTGGAACCACATCTTGCGCGCCACCGCCGCGTAGTAGAAGAACGCGATGACCGAATTCACGGCCGCGACGACCCCGAGCACGACCGCCGGCGCGGTGTGCGCGTCGAACACCGCGCGGAACATCACGAACTTTGCGAACCAGCCGGCGAAGGGCGGTACTCCCGCGAGCGAGAACATGAAGATCGACATGAGCACGGCCAACCCGGGCGCGGTCTGTGCCCAGGCCGGAGTACGAGTCGATCTCCGCCGAGTGGGTCCGGCGCGCCACCGCCATCACCACCGCGAACGCTCCCAGGTTCATCGCGCCGTAGATGAGGAGGTAGATGAGCACCGCTTCGAAGGCGGACTGCGCTGCCGACCCGTCACCCGCGACCGCGAGGGGAACGAGGATGAACCCGCCCTGGGCGATCGAGGAGTAAGCGAGCATGCGCACGATGTTGGTCTGGCGCAACGCGACGAGGTTCCCGTACGTCATCGACGCGGCCGCCAGCACCCACAGCATCGGCTCCCACGAGTCCTGCGACGGGAAGAAGCCCACCTTCACGATGGTGAGCAGCGCGACGAAGCCACCCGCCTTGGAGGCCACCGAGAGGAAGGCCGCCACCGGGGTCGGCGCACCCTCGTAGGTGTCCGGTGTCCAGAAGTGGAAGGGCACCGCGCTGATCTTGAAGGCGAAGCCGCCGATCGTGAGGAAGATGGCCACGGCCAGTAGCGGGCTGGTGCCGACGTCGCGGATGTGCACGTTGATGGCGGTGAGGAGCGTCGAGCCCGCCTCTCCGTACACGAACGACATGCCGTAGAGCATCACCGCGGTGGACAGCACGCCGATCAGGAAGTACTTGATCGCGGCCTCGTTGGATTTCTCGTCGTGTTTGCGCCAACCGGCGAGCACGAACGTCGGCAACGTGATCGTCTCCAGCGCCACGAAGATCGAGATCAGGTCGCGGGCCGACGCCATGACCACCAGCCCGAGCACCGAGGTCAGGAGCAGGAAGTAGAACTCGCCCTGGTAGTAGTCGCCTTCGCCGATGTAGTCGCTCGACATCAGGAGCGCGACGTAGGCGACCACGAGGAAGAAGCCCTGGAAGGCGAGGGCGTATTCGTCGACGACGAACCCGCCGTGGAACATCACGCGCGTCGACCCGTCGGCCGCGAGCGTGATCACCGGGATCAGGGCCGCGAGGACGCCGACGGACGCGAGGCGCGACGACGCGAAACGCGACCGCTCCGGCCAGACGAGGTCGGCCACGAGCACGACCAGCGCCGCGACGGAGAGGATGATCTCCGGCGCGAACGCGTGGAAGTCGATCGATGGAGTCACCTACAACGCCCTCGACATCTGCGACACGAGGTGCGTCACCGTCGGGTCGGTGATCTTGAACAACAGGTTGGGGTAGATGCCGAGCACGAGGATGAGCACGAGGAGCGGCGTCCACGCGATCCACTCGGGCCCGTGGACGTCGTGGATGTGCTCGTGCTCGTATTCCGGCTTCCCCTTCCCCATCGCCACCCGCTGGAGCATCCAGAGCAGGTATCCCGCCGCGAGGACCGTTCCGACCGCGGCGATGACCATGTACGTGCGGAACGTCCACAGCGTGCCGTCGAGGCCCCCGGTCAGGCCGAACGGCAGCTTGGGTTCGTAGGCGGACAGGATCGCCGGGAATTCACCCCAGAACCCGGCGAGCCCGGGAAGGCCGAGGGAGGCCATGGCGCAGAAGCCGAGGATCCAGCCGAGGTGGGGCGCCTGGGTCAGCATGCCTCCGAGGCGGCTCAGCTCGCGGGTGCCGTAGCGCTCCTGCACGGACCCGGCCACGAAGAAGAGCATGCCGGTGATGAGGCCGTGCGCCACCATGCCGAAGACGGCGGCATTGATCCCGAAGTCCGTGAGCGTCGCGATGCCGAGCATCACGAAGCCCATGTGCGCGATCGAGGAGAACGCGATCAAGCGTTTCATGTCGGTCTGCGCGAGACAGCACAGGGCGCCGTAGATGATCCCGATCACCGCCAACAACCCGATCCACGGAGCCCACGACTGCGCGGCTTCGGGCAGGAGCGGGAGGGCGATGCGGATGAAGCCGTAGGTCCCGAGCTTCAGGAGGATGGCGGCCAGTAGCACCGAACCCACCGTGGGAGCCTCGGTGTGCGCATCGGGCAACCACGTGTGGAACGGAAACATCGGCACCTTGATCGCGAACCCGAGGAAGAGCCCGGCGAAGAGCAGGATCTGCGTGCCGCGGACGATGCCGTCCCCGTGGAGCTCGGACAATCGCACGATGTCGAACGTCTGCTCCTTGCTGAGGAAGAAGATCGCCAGGAAGCTCAACAGCATCAACGCCGACCCGAACAGCGTGAAGAGGAAGAACTTGATCGACGCGTACTCGCGGTTGGGGCCTCCCCACACGCCGATCATGAAGAACATCGGGAGCAGCACGATCTCGAAGAAGATGAAGAAGAGGATCAGGTCCTCGGCCACAAACGTGCCGTTCATCCCGACTTCGAGCAGCAGGATGAGCGCGAGGAACGCCTTCGGGTTGTGCGGCTCGGGGAAGTGGTTCCACGAGTAAACGACCGCCATCACGGTGATGAGCATCGAGAGGATCAGGAGCGGCAGCGAGATCCCGTCGATGCCGACGTGGTAGCGGCTGTTGATCACGTCGATCCACGACTCGTTGGCGCTCAGCTGCAAGCCGTGCTTGTCGTAGTCGAACCGGGCCAGGATCCCGAGGCCTACCAGAAGCGTCAGGAGGGTGGTCGACAGCGCCACCACCTTGATGAGTCGCTCCTCGACCCTCGGGATGCAGAGCACGACGGCCATCCCGATCAACGGGATGAAGATCGCCAGGGTCAGTGCCCAGTCGTCGAACCAGTCCATCGAACGCTTCCCTCTCGGATCAGGTGTTGGCCAGGACGAGGATCAGGCTGAGCAGACCGATCGCCCCGAACAGGAACAGCGCGTACCGCTGCACTCGACCGGATTGCAGATAGCGGAGGAGCCCGCCGGTGTCGCCCGTGACGTTGGCGAGCTCGTTCACCGCGCCGTCGACCCCCCGCTGGTCGACGACGCCGTAGGTGAACCGGCCGGCGCGCTCCGCCGACGTGCCCACCGCGTTGACGAACCGGTCGATCACGTTCTGGTTGAGCCAGTACGCGGCCTGCGCGATCGGGCCCTTGATCGACGCGACGACGACGCCCGTGTAGAGGTCGTCCAGGTAGTACTTGTTCTCGAGGAACCGGTAACCGGCGCGTGCCCCGGCGTTGCGCTGCGTGAGCCCGCGGAACGGACCGAGCTCCTCTCGACGGAACAGGAGATAGCTGACGAAGCCGATCGCCGCCACAGCCAGCGAGACGGACACCACCGCGAGCGTGGTGTCGAAGTCGGCGTGGACGAGCGTCGGGAACTGCGTGGTGGGCTCGACCCACTCCTTGAACTTCTCGATCCCGAACGGCGCCGCGTTGAACAGGCCGGCGAACACCGAGAAGAACGCGAGGATCACGAGCGGGACCGTGATCACCCGCTCGGACTCGTGCGGCTGGCCGTGGCCGCGGTACTCGCCGAAGAACGTGAGGTAGACGCAGCGCGTCATGTACGCCGCGGTGAGCAGCGCGCCGATGAGCCCGATGATGAGGAACGTGTCGTAGCCACCCTGGCTGGCCGTGGCGAGGATCTCGTCCTTCGACCAGAAGCCGGCGAGCGGGAAGATCCCGGCGAGCGCCAGGGTGCCGATGATGAAGGTCCAGAACGTGATCGGCATGTGCTTGCGCAGGCCGCCCATGTCGCTCTTCATGTCGAACGAGTGGTGCGCGCCCGAGTGGCTCACCGATCCGGCCCCGAGGAAGAGCAGGGCCTTGAAGAAGGCGTGCGTGAAGAGGTGGAACACCGCCGCCGTCCACGCGCCGACACCGAGCGCCATCACCATGTAGCCGAGCTGGCTGATCGTCGAGTAGGCGAGCACCTTCTTGATGTCGCGCTGGACGAACGCGAGCAGCGCCCCGATGAGGATGGTGATCCCGCCGATGAGCGCCATCGCGTTGACGCCGCCGTTGGCGATCGAGAAGCCCTCGTAGAACACGGGATAGAGGCGCACGCCGAGGTAGACGCCCGCGACCACCATCGTCGCCGCGTGGATGAGCGCCGAGACGGGCGTCGGGCCGGCCATGGCGTCGGGCAGCCACGTGTGGAGCGGGAATTGGCCGCTCTTGCCGATGATGCCGATGAACAGGCAGGCCGCGCCCGCGAGGAGGAGGCCGTGGTTGGCCCCCGGGCTCAGGGCGTACTCGTTGATGCCCCCGATGCTGAACGTCCCCGCGGCGAAGAACGTGATGATGATGCCGATCATCAGGCCGATGTCGCCGGTGCGGGTCGTGAGGAACGCTTTGAGCGCCGCGTCGGAGTTCGGCTTCTCCTCCCACCAGTGACCGATCAACACGAAGGAACAGAGGCCCACGCCCTCCCAGCCGACCAGGAGCTGCAGCGTGTTCTCGGACACGACGAGGAGCAGCATCGACGCGGTGAAGAGACTGAGCATCGCGTAGTAGTGCGTGAAGCGGACGTCGCCGCGCAGATATGCCGTCGAGTAGACGTGCACCAGCAGCGAGACCAACGAGACGACGAACATCATCATCACGACGAGACCGTCGACCCGCGTGCCGACTGTGATCTCGACGCCGCCGTTCTGCCACCACGTGATCGTGTTGACGACCGGTTTCACCACCACTTCCGTGCCGTGTCCGCCGACTTCGGACGCGCCGATCAGCGCGCGGGCGATCCCGTGGACGCCACCCTCGGCATGGCCACCTTCCGCCGAGTTGACCCGGTCGATCCACTGCACGACCGCGACGCACGACAAGAGGAACGACGTGCCGACGGCCGCGATCCCGAGGCCCGATCCCTTGTCGGGGAAGCGCTTGCCGAACAGCAGGATCGCGAAGAACGACAGCGCGGGGATGGCCGGAATGATCCAGGCGTGCTCGAGCACCGTCAGCCCCTCATCTCGTCGACGTTGTCGAGATCGACGCTGTGCGAGTTGCGGTAGATGAGCAGGACGATCGCGAGACCGACACCTACCTCGGCCGCCGCGATCGTGATCACGAAGAGGGCGAACACCGCGCCCTCGACCGAGCTCCGGAACGCGGAGAAGGCGATGAGGTTGATGTTCACCGCGTTGAGCATCAGCTCGATGCTCATGAGCACGAGCACCGCGTTCTTCCGGGCAAGCACGCCGTACACACCGGTGCAGAACAGGAAAGCGCCGAGGATCAGGAACTGGTTGAGATGCATCAGTCCCTCCGCGCGATCACGACGGCGCCCACGAGCGCGGCGAGGAGCAACATCGAGACGACCTCGAAGGGCACGAGGTAGTTGGTGAAGATGCTGTTGGCCACGTGGTCGGCGCTGCCGATGCGGACGAGCCGGTCCTTCATCTCGATCTTGTCGCCGCCGTAGGCGTCGACGACGAGCGCGGTGACGACACCGAACAGGAAGAGCGAGACGACGGCGGACGCGACCCGCTGCGAATTGTCGAGCGGCCCGGTACTTCGCATGGGCGCGTTCGTGAGCATGATGCCGAAGAGAAACAGGATCACGACCGCGCCGATGTAGATCAGCACCTGTACCCAGGCGACGAACTCCGAGGCGAGCAAGATGTACTGCGCGGCGATGCCCGCGAGCGTGACCACGAGGAAGAGCGCGGCGTGCACCACGTTCTGCGACCGGACCACGCCGATCGCTGCCCCCGCGATCGCGACCGCGAGAATCCAGAACGCGATGTTTTGTGCGACCACGTGAAAGCCCTGCCCCTACTTCTTTTTCGCCTCGGCGCCGATTTCGAGCGGCTCGGGCTCGGGCACCGTCTCCATCCACTCACCCAGCTTCCGCTTGTCGTGCAGCAGCCGGGCGATGTTCGACTCGCTGTACTCGTACTCCGGGCTCCAGAACAACGCGTCGAACGGGCACACCTCCACGCAGATCCCGCAGTACATGCACAGGGCGTAGTCGATGTCGAAACGGTCGAGCACGCTGACCGTCCGCTCGCGGCCGCCCTCCCGGCGCGGCGGCCGCTTCTCCTTGTGCCCCTCGATGTAGATGCACCAGTCCGGGCATGACCGCGCGCACAGCATGCAGACCGTGCAGTTCTCCTCCTTCAGCGCGATGACGCCGCGGGCGCGCGGCGCCGGGTCTTCGCGCTCGTGGGGATACTGCACGGTGACCGCAGGCTTCAGCATCGTCTTGAACGTGACGCCGAGGCCCGAGATCACGCCGGGAAGCTTCGGTCGAGCCATCACGCTGCAACTTTCAGGATGCCGGTGAGGAGGATGTTGGCGAGCCCGATCGGGATCAGCACCTTCCAGGCCAGCGCCTGGAGCTGGTCTTCCCGCAGGCGCGGATACGTGAAGCGCACCCAGAACATCAGGAAGGCGACGAGCATCACTTTGGCGAACAGCACGAAGGGGCCGAGCAGGCGCATCACGCCGATGTCGCTGACGAACGGCAGCGTCCAACCTCCGAGGAACAGCGTCGCGGCGAGCGCGGCGAACGCGAACGCGGTGCCGAACTCGCCGATGAAGAAGAAGAGGAACCGGAACCCGGTGTACTCGACCATGTAGCCGGCGACCAGCTCGCTCTCGGCCACGGGCATGTCGAACGGCGTCTGGGTCAGCTCCGCCTGCGACGCGACGAGGAACAGCGCGAAGCCGACGAACTGCGTGAGGATGAACGGGTTGCCCAACCCACTCCACCCGAAGATCGCGCCGTCGGCCTGGGCCGCCACGATGCCCTGCAGGCTCATCGTGCCCGCCTGCACCACGACACCCACCACCGCCAACAGCAGCGGCAGCTCGTAGGCGATGAGCTGCGCGGCCGCACGCAGCGCCCCGAGCAGCGAGAACTTGTTCGCGCTCGCCCAACCGGCCATCAACACGCCGACGACCGACAGGCTCGACACCGCGAGCGCGTAGAACACGCCGACGTTGAGGTCGCGCACGATCAGGTCGGGCCCCGCGGGGATCACGAGGAACACGAGGAACGTGGAGATCACGACGACCGCCGGCGCGAACGCGAACACGCGCCGGTCGGCCTGGGCCGGCATCACGTCTTCCTTCTGCATGAACTTGATGCCGTCACCCACGAGTTGGAACCAGCCGTGGAACCCGCCCGGGTCCATCGGACCGAGCCGGCTCTGCATGTGGCTCATCATCTTGAGCAGGAAGACGTAACCGAGCACGAGGGCCGTCGCGGGCACGAGCGCGAGGATCACGATCGTCTTGACCGCGAGCGTCGTACCCCAGCCGACGTCGATGCCCAGCACGAGATGGGAGATCACCGGTCGATGTCTCCGAGGATGAAGTAGAGCGAGCCGAGGATGGTGATCACGTCGGGCACGTACACGCCGCGAAGCAACCACGGCAGGATCGATACGTTGCTGAACGACGCCGAGCGGATCTTCACCCGGAACGGGCCCGTCGCCCCCTTCGACACGATGTAGTAGCCCATCTGGCCGAGCGGGTTCTCCGTCTCGACCCAGATCTCGCCCTCGGGCACCTTGATGATGCGGGGCACCTTGGCCATGATCGGTCCGCTCGGGAGCTGCTCGAGCATCTGGAGCACCATGCGGGTGGCTTCGCGGGTCTCCTGGAGTCGGACCCAGTACCGCGCCAACGAGTCGCCGTCGGGGTGCGTCCACACCTTGAAGTCGAGCTCGGGATAGACGAGATACGGCTTGCCGTCACGCCGCAGGTCCCAGTCGATACCCGATGCGCGCAGGTTCGACCCCGACACGCCGTACGACGCGCCGAGCTCGGCCGGGATGATGCCGATCTCCTTCGTTCGGGCAACGAAGATCTCGTTGCCGAGGACGAGGTCCTCGAAGGTGTCACACGCGTCGAACACCGTCTTCATCGCGGTGCGGCAGTCGTTGATCCATCCCCACGGCAGGTCCTCCTTGAGTCCGCCGATCCGGTTGAAGTTGGGGTGGAAACGCCCGCCGGTGGCCGCCTCGATGAGGTTGAGGACGTGCTCGCGGTCGCGGAACCCGTAGAACGCCGGGGTGATCGCGCCGACTTGAAGGCCCATCTCCCCCAGGAACAGGAGAAAGGTCGCGATCCGGCTCAGCTCGGTGAGGATCGTCCGGATGTACTGCGCGCGCGGCGGGGCCTCGATGCCCATGAGCTGCTCGGCGCCGTCGACGAACGGCACCTCGTTGGCGAAGCTCGACAGCCAGTCGATGCGGTTGATGAGGGTGGTGATCTGCGGATAGGTACGGAACTCGGTGAGCTTCTCGTAGCCCCGGTGCATGTAGCCGATCACGGGATCGGCGGAGAGCACGCGCTCGCCGTCGAGGCGGACCACCAGCCGCAGCGTGCCGTGGGTCGCCGGGTGCTGCGGCCCGAGGTTGAGGATCATGTCGCCGGTGTCGAGCTCGACGTTCACCTGCGATTCGGCCAGCTGCCGGAACGTCCGCGGATCGATCTCCAGCTCGGGGAGCTGCGGGTTCACCGTGCTCACGAAGCCCCGCCTTCCGCCGCGTCGGCGCCCTCGGTGATCTCGGCGTCGTCACCTTCGCCGGGCATGGGCTCGACGTCGACGAGACCGGGCCAGGGCTTCACGACGCGCGCCAGCAACGGGTAGTCCTTGCGCAGCGGGTGACCCTCGAAATCCGACGGCAGATAGAGGTGCCGGAGGGCCGGGTGCCCCGCGAACACGAAGCCGTACATCTCCCAGCACTCCCGTTCGTGCCAGTCGGCGCCGGGATAGACCGGCGTCCACGACTCGACGAGGAGCGCGTCCTCGTCGACGTCGACCTCGAGCAGCAGCCCCCAGTGGCGGTGCGTGGACTGGACTCGCGCGAGCACCTGGAACCGGCCCTCCGAGCCGGCCGCGCCGTAGGTGAGCTCGTCGGGCTGGACCGGCGAGGAGGTGTCGCCGGTCTGCCCGTCACCCTCTCGGGGCGCGGGCTGCCAGTCGATACCGGCCACGAACGACAGGTAGTCGCAGCCCAGAGCGCCCTTGGCCACCTCGGCGGCCCGGCGCCACGTATCGCGGCGGATGCGGAGGAGCGGCGTACCGAACAGCGGGACCGACGTGAGCACCGCCTCTCCGAGCTCGGCCTCGGTGCGGGCGAGCAGCTCGGCGTGACGATCGTCGAGAGCGTGCGGGTCGGGCTCGGCGACTTCGACGTCGGCGACGGGCGTGTCAGTCAACGACGATCGGCTCCCCACGCCAGCGCTGCGCCAGCTCGTCGTTGTCGATGCCCTCGCGTTGGATCCGCTCCTGGAGCAGGACGATGGCCTGGAGGAGCGCCTCGGGCCGCGGTGGACACCCGGGGACGTAGACGTCGACCGGGATGATCTGGTCGATGCCCTTCGTCACCGAGTACGAGTCCCAGTAGGGCCCGCCGCAATTGGCACACGAGCCCATCGAGATCACGTATTTGGGATCGGGCATCTGCTCGTAGAGGCGCTTCACCGCGGGCGCCATCTTGTCGGTGACGGTGCCAGACACGCAGATGAGGTCGGCCTGCCGCGGGCTCGCCGGGAACGGGATCACGCCCAGGCGCATCATGTCGTAGCGGGGACTTGCCACCGCTGCCCCCATCTCGATCGCGCAGCAGGCGAGCCCCCATTGGAACATCCAGAGGGAGTACTTGCGGCTGTAGTTGATCAGCCAGGTGAGGGGCTTCAGCGCGGGCTTCCCCAACACGCCCTTCTCGACTAGGCCCACCGCAGCACCCCCTTGCGCCAGGCATAGACGAGGCCGAGGGCGAGGATCACGATGAACACGAACATCTCGATGAGCCCGAAGGTCCCGAGGCTCTCGAGCTGCACCGCCCACGGGAAGATGAACACCGCCTCGACGTCGAACATGACGAAGAGGAGCGCGTACACGTAGTAGCGGACGTTCGACTGCCCGAATCCGAGCACGGGGTCGGAACCCGCCTCGTAGGACATCAACTTCTCGGGTGACGGGCGGCTCGGGCGGATCAACCGGCCGAGGCCGAGCATCCCACCGACCATCAGCAAGGCGGCACCGGCGAACACGGCCACGGCGAGATAATTCCGATAGAACTCGGTCACGCGTGGGCCTCCCGCCCCCTCGCAGGAATGAGGCGTAGACGTGGGGGTTGGTGGATTGCGGGCGCAGCATAGCTCCGACGTTTCCGGCGTCGACAAACCATGGAGGCGTTCTCCGACAAGGGGGTGCGGGCGTACGTGAAGGTAGCGAACAGTCGGTTCTCGCGGCGAGTTCCGGGGGTGCCGCGCACCGCGTTCGTGTTGTCGGGCGGCGGCAACCAGGCCGTCTCACAGGTCGGCATGCTGCGCGCGCTCCTCGAACGCGACATCGTGCCCGACGTGCTCATCGGCTGCTCGGCGGGCGCGTGCAACGGCGCGGTCATCGCCGAGGACCCGTCACTCGACGGCGTCGAGCGGCTGGCCGAGACGTGGCGGTCCGTGCGGGGGAACGACCTCTTTCCCGGGGGGCGGTTCTCCCGCGCGTGGAACATCGTTCGACGCGGGGATCACCTCTTCTCGGACCAGGGGATGAAGGCCCTCATCGAGCGTTCCGATACCGCCGAGCGCTTCGAGGAGCTCGCCGTCCCGCTGCGCGTGGTGGCGAGCGACCTGGAGCTCGGAGAAGAGGTCGTGTTCGCGGCGGGCCCGATCGCGCCGGCGCTGCTCGCGAGCACCGCGCTCCCGGGCGTCCTGCCGCCCGTCCTCCACGACGGGCGGCGGCTCGTCGACGGCGCTGTCACCGACACCGTGCCGCTGTGGCACGCACTGAGCGGGCCCGTCGACCGCGTGTGCGTGCTGAGCGTGGCGGGCGAGCTGCTCCGCCGCCCGATCCGCTCGCCGCTCGACGTCGTCGTGCGCGCCTTCGCGATCAGCCGGAAGCAGCGCTTCGAGCTCGAGATGCGGACGGTGCCGTCGACGATCGAGCTGGTGTCGATGCCCGCCCCCAAGGACGACCGCGAACTCGATGACTTCACCGACGCCGACCGACTGATGGACGCCGCCTACGAGGTCGGCCGCCGCACGCTCGACGAGCTCGAGGCGCGTCGCCCGTCCCGCTGGGACTGGCGGGAGCTCCGCGAGTGGCGCGACCGCCGCCGCCGCAGCGCGGGATGACTCGCCGCGCCCGTGCGGCTCCATCTCGTTCGTTCACGCCGCACGCTACTGCGCGCCCCGAACCGCCGGGACGGCTCAGCAGGCCCGTCGGATCAGGGCCGTCAGATCAGGAACGCGGCGTCGCGGGCGAAGTGGAGGAAGCCGCCGGGCACGATGCCGATCAGCAGCACGATGACCGTCGCGGCGACGAGGACGAAGCCGGTGCCGACGTCGATGCGCGACCATCGCGCGGGAGCCTCGTCCACCGGGCCGGCGTCCGGATCCGCCGAGAACATCACGACCGTCACGCGCAGGTAGAAGAAGGCGGCGATCACCGCCGCGATCACCCCCACGATCGCGAGCCAGTACTGCTGGGCGTCGACCGCGGCGGAGAAGACCTCGAGCTTCGCCACGAACCCGCCCGTGAAAGGCACGCCCGCTTGCGCGAGCAGGAAGAAGGTCAGGAAGCCCGCGAGGACGGGCGACTGGCGGGCCAGCCCGCGGTACTGCGTGAACCCGTGCTTGGCGTCGCCGCTGCGCCTCCCCACGACGGTGACGACGGCGAGCGCGCCGAGGGTCATGAACGTGTACGTCAGGAGGTAGAAGAGCGCGGCTTCGAGCCCACGCGACGCGGCGGATCGGTCGTCCGCTGCGGCCGCCGAGAACCCGATGAGCACGTACCCCGCGTGCGCGATCGACGAGTACGCGAGCGCACGCTTGAGGTCGGTCTGCACCACCGCGGCGATCGTTCCGACTGCGAGGGAGAGCGCGGCGAGCGCCATGATCGCGGGTCGCCAGTCCGTTCGATAGGTCGGGAACGCCTCGAGGAAGATGCGGAGGAAGGCTGCGAAGCCCGCCACCTTCGTGGCCGACGACATGAAGGCCGTGATCGGGCTGGGCGCACCCTGGTACACGTCGGGCGTCCACATGTGGAACGGCACCGCGGAGACCTTGAAGCCGAGGCCCACGATGAGCAGGGCGAATCCGGCGAGCAGCGTGCCATTCTCGAACAGCGCGTTCGTGGCGAGGAACCGGGCGATCCCCGTCAACGACGTCGTCCCCGTGGCGCCGTAGACCATCGCCACCCCGTAGAGGAACACGGCGGACGCGAAGGCCCCCAGCACGAAGTACTTGATCCCCGCTTCCTGCGAAGCGAGCCGGCGCCGGTCGAAGGCGACGAGCACATAGAGCGGGATCGACAGCAACTCGAGCGCGAGGAAGACGACGATCAGGTTGTTGGCCGTCGTCATCACGAGCATCCCGGCGGCGGAGAGCAGCAGGAGCGCCAGGTACTCGGGGCCCTCGAGCCGTTCCGGCCGGATGTAGCCCGCGGACAGCATCAGCGTGGCAAGGAGTGCCACGATCACGAGCACACCGAGGAACACCGCGAACGAATCGACACGCACCATGCCCGCCATCGTCGTGATCGGCCCGTGATCGTCGACGCGGAACCACTGCCAGGCCAGGAGACCGGCGGCCGTGAGCGCGGCCACGAACGCGGTGACCAGGCTCACCGGCTCGGCCGCCCGCCGCCGTCGGAGGAGCGCCCGGAGGAGCACGATGAGCACCCCGCCGCCGGCCAGCGCCAGGACGGGCGCGATCGCCAGCCAGTCGACGTGGGGAGTGACGATGTTGTTGAACCGCGCCTGCGCGATCACCGGTTCCGCTCCGTCGCGTGAGCCGGGCGATCGCCGTTCGTCGCGACCGCAGGCTCCTGGTAGTCGGAGTGCTGCTCGACGTGCGCGATGAGCGCCTTGACGCTCGGTTCGACACGGTCGAGGACGGGTCGGGGGTAGACCCCGAGGAACAGGCTGAGCGCGAGCAGCGGCACGACGCACGAGAGTTCGCGACCCGTGATCTCCGGAAGCGAGCGGTTGTCCTCACCGGCGACGCCCATGAAGACGCGTTGGTACGCCCACAGCAGGTACACCGCGGCCAGCACGACGCCGGTCGCCGCGACCACCGCGTACGGCTTCTGCACGAGGAACGTGCCGAGCAACGCGAGGAATTCGCCGATGAATCCCGAGAAGCCGGGCAGGCCGATCGACGCGAAGGCCGTCACGAGGAACAAACCGCCGAGGATCGGCACGACCTTCCAGAGCCCACCGAACGCGCGGATCTCGCGAGTGTGGCTCCGGTCGTAGAGCATGCCGACGAGGAGGAACAGCGCACCGGTCGTCAGACCGTGGCTGATCATCGTGAAGATGCCTCCCTCGATGCCCTGGGTGGTGAGCGCGAAGATCCCGAGGACGACGAATCCGAGGTGGGCGATGGAGGAATACGCCACCAGGCGTTTCAAGTCGGTCTGCATCGCGGCGACGACCGCGCCGTAGATGATCCCGATCGTTGCGAGCACGAGGAGCAGCGGCGCGAGGTCGACGGACGCCTGCGGGAACAGTGGCAGGCTGAACCGCAGGAATCCGTAGGTGCCCATCTTCAGGAGCACGCCCGCGAGGATGACGGAGCCGGCGGTGGGTGCGTCGGTGTGCGCATCGGGGAGCCACGTGTGCAGCGGGAACAGCGGGACCTTCACGGCGAACGCGGCGAAGAACGCGAAGAACAACCACGTGGCCGTCCCGTCCGACAAGCCCTCGGGCGCCCATGCCGTCAACGTGCGAAGGTCGAACGTCAACACCCCGGTGTCGGCCTGGTGGAGGAAGCCCAGCGCGAGGAGCCCCACGAGCAGGAAGGCCGATCCGGCCATCGTGTAGAGGAAGAACTTGAGGGCCGCGTAGCTCTTCCGCTCGTGACCCCACCCGAGGATGATGAAGTACATGGGGACGAGCACGACCTCGAAGAAGACGAAGAACACAACGAGGTCGAGCGCGAGGAACACGCCCATGAGAGCGGACTGGAGCAGGAGCATCCACGCGGTGAACGCCTTCACGCGCACGTCGAGCTTGGCCGACGCAAGGAGCCCGATCGGGAACAGCAACGCCGTCAACGCCACCATGAACAGGCTGATCCCGTCGACGCCGACGACGTAGCGGACCCCGAGCGAGCCGATCCAGCGCTGGGTCTCGACGAACTGGTAGCCGGCTCTCCCCGTCTCGAAGTTCCAGAGGAGCCAGCCGGTCAGCCCGAGCGTGGCCGCGGTCGCCGCGTAGCCCGCCGCCCGCACCATCTCGACGCGTCGGGCCGGCAGGAGCGCGACCACCAGCGCCCCGATCGCGGGCGTCGCGATGATCGCGGTGAGGATCGGAAAGCCGGCGTCGTGGCTCATCGCCCCGCCCACACGAGGAAGTAGACGAACAGGGCGACGGTCCCGACCACCACGCCCAGCACGTAGGAGCGGACGAGCCCGGTCTGCACCTTGCGGAGCCCGAGCGCGGCGTCGCGCACCAGCCGCCCCACCCCATTCACCGCTCCGTCGATGACGCGCGCGTCGAACACGGATGCCAACCACGTTGCTGCCCGGCGCACGGGCCCGTCGACCGCGCGCGAGATCGTCTCGTCGTAGTAGTACGCATGGCCGAACACCGGCCCGAGACGACCAAGTTGCTCGTCGAACGGGTCCGCATCTCGCGACTGGAGACCCCTTCGGTAAAAATGCAACGCGATCGCAATGCCGAACAGTCCCATGAGAACCGCGACCACCGAGAGGCCGACCGCGCCCACGAACGAGTCCGGGTGGATCGGGTGGGTGTCGGCGAACGTCGGCTCCAACCACTTCTCGAGGAACTCGATGCTCCTGAAGGGCAGGTTGAGGAGCCCGCCGACGATCGACAGGCCGGCGAGGATGATCACGGGTACGACCATCGTCGGCGCCGCTTCGTGGGGCGCGTGGTGCCGTGCCGGCGAACCGACCGGATCGCCGTAGGCCACCGTCGGGGTGGCGGTGACGTCGACCTCGTCGTGACCACTGCCGGCCCCGCGGTCGTCCGCTCCCGCGAGCTCGAACCGCTCGTTGCCGTAGAAGGTGAGCCACACCTGGCGCGTCATGTACGCCCCGGTGAGGATCGCCGCGAGGAGCCCGACCGCCCACAGCCCGTAGTGGTCCGAGTAGAAGGCCTTCGCCAGCACGTCGTCCTTCGCCCAGAACCCCGAGAACGGCGGGATGCCCGAGATCGCCAACCACGCGACGACGAACGCGCCCGCGGTCAACGGCAGGTACTTCGACAGACCGCCCATCACCCGCATGTCTTGGTTGTCCCCGTTGCCGTGAATTACGGAGCCGGCGCCGAGGAACAGGGTCGCCTTGAAGAACGCGTGGGCGATCACGAGCAGGATGGCGGCGCCGTACGCACCCACTCCGAGGGCGAGGAACATGTAACCGAGCTGGCTGATCGTCGAGTAGGCGAGCACCCGCTTGATGTCGGGTTGGACGAGCGCGACCGTCCCCGCGAGCAGGGCCGTGACCGCGCCGACCCACGCCACGACCGTCATCGCGTCCCCGCTCACCTCGAAGAACACGTGTGCGCGCGCCACCAGGAACACGCCCGCGGTCACCATGGTCGCGGCGTGGATCAAGGCGGAGACCGGCGTGGGACCCTCCATCGCGTCGGGCAGCCAGAGATGGAGCGGGAACTGGGCGCTCTTCCCCACCGCACCGAGGAAGAGCAACAGGGCGATGGCCGTCGCGGTACCCGAGCTCAGGTCGGGCGCGCCTGCGAAGGCGCGCCCGTAGTCGAGGGTGCCGAGGTGGGCGAAGATCACGAACATCGCGACCATGAACCCGACGTCACCGACCCGAGTCGTGATGAACGCCTTCTTCGACGCATTGGCGGCCGCGTTGCGCTCGAACCAGAAGGAGATCAGCAGGTACGAGCAGAGCCCGACGCCTTCCCACCCGAGGAACGTCACCAGGAAGTTGCTGCCGAGAACAAGCACGAGCATCGCGGCGACGAAAAGGTTCATGTACGCGAAGAACCGGGAGAAGCGCGCCTCGCCGTGCATGTAGCCGATCGAATAGACGTGGATGAGCATCGCCACGCCGGTGACGAAGAGGATGAAGGCCACCGACAGCGGATCGGCCAGGAACGCGAAGTCGACCTGGAGACCACCGGCGGGCACCCACGAGAACAACGTCGACACGTTGGCCCGGGCCTCGGGCGGAAGGCTGTGCAGCGCGAAGAACATCACGACCGACCACGCGAACGACAGGCCCATGAGCGCGCTGGCGATCCAGCCCGCGCGCGGCTCGCCGATGCGCTTGCCGAACAGGAGCAGCACGACCGCGCCCGTGAACGGCAGCGCCGGGACGAGCCACACCCAGTCGAGGAGGTCACGCGCGGACATCGGCCCGGTCAGCCCCTCAGCATCCGCACGTCGTCCGCGGTCGCGCCGCGTCGCCGCCGGAAGATCGCGACGATGATCGCCAGGCCGACGGCGACCTCCGCCGCCGCGACGACGAGGACGAAGAACACCAGCGCCTGCCCGCGGATGTCGTTGAGCTCCTTGGCGAACGCGACGAACGACAGGTTCACCGCGTTCAGCATGAGCTCGATGCACATAAACATCACGAGCACGCTGCGCCGGACGAGGACGCCTACCGCGCCGATCGTGAAGATGCCGGCGCCGAGCACGAGGTAGTAGGTGGCGGTGATCGTCACGGCGTCGCCCCCGAGTCGACCTGGTCGGCTTCGGTCGACTCCTCCGGACCGAGGTCGTCGTCAGCGTCGCCGTCGTCGTCCCCTTCCGGGAGCGCGCCGATCGACTGGCCGCTCCGACGCGCGAGCACGACGCTCCCCACCACGGCGACGACCAGGAGCACCGCCGTGATCTCGAAGGGCCACAGGAAGTCGGTGAACAGCGAGCGCGCCACTCGTTCGACGTTTCCACCCAGGTCGCCACCACCGGTGATGCCGTGCGCGGCATCGGCGGGCGCGCCGGTCGCCCACTCGTGGCCGGCGAGGAACAGCACCTCTGCCAGCAGGACCGCTCCCAGCGCGAACGCGACCGGACGTTGGAATCGGATCGGGTCCTGCTCGGGATCGGCACGATCCACTCCGAGCAGCATGATCACGAAGAGGAACAGGACGACGATGGCGCCCGCGTACACGATCACCTGTACGGCCGCGAGCAGATCGGCGTCCTGTTGCACGAAGAACACCGCGACGCTGACGAGCGTCACGACGAGGAGCAGGGCCGAGTGCACGGGATTGCGTGCCAGCACCACGCCGAGCGCGCCCGCGAGCGCGAACGCGGCGAACACGAAGAAGACGACCGCGTCCATCAGTCGTCCGCCTCCTCGGACTGCCCGGCCTCCGGCGCGACGACGCCGGCCCCCAACTCGCCCGACCAGCCCACCTGACCCTCGAACACCGCCTGGCCGCTGGGCGACGTCGCCCGCATCCACTCGCTGCGGTGGTCGTCCTCGTCGCCCAGCCACAGCTCCCACGGCTGGCGCCGGGTCCGGCCCTCGTCGTCGACGAGGAGCTCGCGCTTGGTGTAGATCGCGTCCTCGCGGTTCGCGAACGAGAACTCGAAGAGCTTCGTCTCGGTGATGGCCTCGGTCGGGCACGCCTCGACGCACAGGTCGCAGTGGATGCACCGCAAGTAGTTGATCTCGTAGACGAATCCGTAGCGCTCTCCCGGCGACACCGGTGCGTCGGGCGGATTGTCGGCGCCGCGCACGTAGATGCAACGGGCCGGGCACACGCCTGCGCAGAGCTCGCAGCCGATGCACTTCTCCATGCCGTCCTCGTAGCGGTTGAGGACGTGCCGCCCGTGGAATCGGGGCGGCTTGGGACGCTTCTCCTTCGGAAAGCGCTCGGTCACCTTCGGCCGCGCGATCTGACGGAGCGTCACGCCGAAGCCGCGCAAGATCCCCATCACGCGTCTCCGACGAGGACCGGCTCGCGGCTCACCGGATCTCCTCGAGCAGCTCGTCCCGCTTCGGCATCGAGAGGTAGATCACGCCGTAGATCAGGAACGCTCCGACAATCGTGGCCGGTACCACGATCACCATGTTCCAATCCTCTTCGCGGCCCACGACCACCACCCCGGTGATCATCGCCCAGAGGAACGCGAACTCGATGAGGTACTTCCATCCGAGCGCCATGAGCTGGTCGTAGCGGAGACGCGGCAGCGTCGCGCGGAGCCACACCGTGCCGAACAGCAGCACGATGACCTTGAGCATGAACCACAACACGGGCATCACCCAGACGTTGAACCACCCGTCGGCGGCGAGGAACCCCAGGCTCGGGCCTGACGGCCCGCCGAGGAAGAGCGTCACCGCGATCGCACACATCGTGATGAGGTTCATGAACTCCGCGAGGTAGAAGATCGCGAAACGGATTCCGGTGTACTCGGTGAAGAACCCGCCGGTCAGCTCCTGCTCCGCCTCGACGAGGTCGAACGGCGGGTGGTTCGTCTCGGCGACCGCCGCGATCACGAAGATGACGAACGCGCCGATGGCCGGCAACCAGTACCAGTCGCCGTTGAAGATCGAACCGAGGCCATTCCACGCCTGCTCGTCGACGATGCGACGCGTCGACAACGTCTGCGATTGGATCAGCACGCCCACGATCGCCAGGCCGAATGCCGCCTCGTAGCTGAGGAGCTGCGCAGAGGCGCGCACCGATCCCAGCAACGGGTACTTCGAGCCAGACGACCAGCCCGCCAGCATCACCCCGTAAAGACCGATTCCCGACATCGCCAGCAGCCACAGGATTCCGAACGGAAGGTCGGCGAGCTGGAGGTAGGTCTCGTGTCCGGCGATCGTGACCAGACCACCGAAGGGCACGATGCTGAACGCGAGGAACGCCGGGAGCACGGCGAGGTACGGCGCGAGGCGGAAGATCCGGCGGTCCGCGGTGTCCGGCGACGACTGCTCCTTGAAGAAGAGCTTGATCCCGTCGGCCAGGCTCTGCAGCAGCCCGAACGGGCCGGCGCGGTCCGGGCCGATCCGGTTCTGCATCTTGGCGATCACCTTGCGCAGGAACCAGATGTAGAGGAGCACCGA
This sequence comes from uncultured Actinomycetes bacterium, assembly GCA_963775795.1. Lineage (GTDB taxonomy): Bacteria > Actinomycetota > Acidimicrobiia > IMCC26256 > DASPTH01 > CAVZKC01. The sequence goes on from CAVZKC010000004.1 coordinate 798,521, forward strand.
GAAGAGCAGCAGCGCGAAGACCGCAATGGTCTTGCCGATCACGATGAGCACAACAGTGAGGTCGATGTCGCCCGAGAGCAGCGGGTCCGAACCGAAGACGAGCGCGGGATTCACGAGGTGGTCTCCACGCGCAGCTCGGTCACCGGCGCGTCGACGTCGATCAGGTCGAAGGGACCGACGTCGCCAGGTTGTGCCACCGCCATGAACGCGGTCCCCGGTGCCACCGCGGCGTCGATGCGTACCGGAAGCGTCACGGAACCACGCTCGCTGGTGACCCGCACGAGCACGTCTTCGTGGGTCACGCCGACCCGCAGGAGGTCGCTCGGGTGTACGACGAGCGCCGCGCCCGGAGCCAGCCCTGCGATGGCCCTGCTGCGCGACGAGCTGCGACCGGCGTCGTAGAGCCTGCGGGCAGCCACGAGGCGGAGACTGTACGCGTCGCGGGGCACCGACGGCGCAGGCGGCGCGTCGCCAGTCCAGCGGTGGATACCCGGCCGCACGCTTGCCTCCTCGGCAACCGCTGCCGCGATGCCCTGGGCGGCGTCTTCGTCGGGCGCGGGGCCGCGCATCGTGAGGCCGGGCTCGATGGTGGTCCCCGCGCCGGTCCCGGCTGCGGCCACCGCGCCGCTCCCCGCCGCGGACGTCGCGGTCTCCTCGGCGGCGACACCCGGCCGGATCGGCTCCCACGACACGCCCGCCTGGTACTCGACGGTCGCATGCACGACGATCTCGTCGGGGTGATCGACGATCGGCACGACCACGCCGTCGCGGGCGCGACGCAGCAACGACGCGTCGACACCGACGTAGGCGGGTGCGACGCGGGCGATCTCGTCCTGGACGTCGGCGACGGTCTCGAGGGCGAAGTCGGCGCCGAAGCGGAGCGCGAGCTCGGCGGCGATGCGCCAGTCCGCCATCGTCGCCCCGACGGGCGTCACGAGGCCTGCCAGCCGGACCACGCGTCCCTCGAGGTTCGTCGCGCTGCCCGACTTCTCGCCCCACACCGACGTCGGGAGGAACACGTCGGCGTGCGCGGCGGCGTCGTCGGCGAAGGCTCCGACCGCGAGGACGAACGGCGCGCGCTCCAACGCGGCAGTCGCCGCCGCCCGGTCGGGATAGTCGCGGAGCAGGTCGGCGCCCAGGAGCACCAGCGCATCCAACTCACCGGCGGCGGCGGCGGCGAGCGCGCCGGTGGTGTCGAGGCCCGGTGCGTCGGGGACCGAACCCCACGCCTCGCCGAAGTGGGCGCGGGCGCCGTCGAGCGTGACGCGCCCCGGGAGGAACCCGGGGGCGAGGCCGAGATCGAGCGCCCCGTGCACGTTGCCGCGGCGCAACGCCGACAGGAAAGTGGCGCGAGGAAGCGTGGCGAGCGCGGCGGCGGCCTGCACGACCGACGCGGTCGATTCCGCCAGCGACGGACGGCCGAGGATCACCACGATGTCGCCGTCACGACCTTCGAGCGCGGCCGTCGCGCGTTCGATCTGACCATCGCCTGACGCCGTTCCCTCCCCTCTGATGGCGCGCGCCAGGGCCTCGGCGATCGCGCCGGCTTCGCCCGGCGCGTGGCGGAGCACCGCGGTCGCGTACCCGGTCAGGCTGCTGGCGCGCGGAGCGATCTCGACGATGGGCACGCCGAGCTCGACGGCCGCTCGCCGCGCCCGCAGGAAGAGAACCGGCAGCTCCTCGCGGAGGTCCGGAGCGAGCACGACCACCGCACGGGCGCGATCGATCGCGGAGATCGTCGTGCGGGGCAGGCCGAGCACGACCTCAGGCGGCAACCCGTCGGCCAACTGCGCGTCGACGTTGTCCGTCCCGAGCACGCCTTTGGCGAGCCTCGCCCAGACGTACGCATCCTCATTCGTACCGCGCGCCCCACCGAGCACAGCCAGACCGCCGGGGCCGCGCGCGTCGACGGCGCGGCGGATCCCCTCGGCCGCCGCGTCGAGCGCTTCGGGCCAGGACACCGGGCTGAGCTCGCCTGCCGCGCGGACCATCGGCTCCTGCACGCGATCCTCGGCGTGCACCCACTCGTGGCCGTAACGGCCCTTGTCGCAGAGCCAACCCTGGTTGACCGGCTCCGAGTCGACGCCGAGCATCCGCACGATGCGGTTCGAGGTCGACTGGAGCGCGACCCGGCAGCCGACCGAGCAGGCCTGGCACGAGGTCTCCACCGTTTGCAGGTCCCACGGCCGAGCACGGAAGCGGTAATCCGTCGCCGTGAGCGCGCCGACGGGGCAGATCTGCACCGTGTTGCCCGAGAAATAGGAGCGGAACGGATCGTCGGGATAGGTGATCACCTCCGTTTCGCCGCCGCGGCCGCCGAAGTCGATGAGGGGCTCGCCTGCCACCTCCGCCGCGAACCGTGTGCACCGACCGCACTGGATGCACCGCTCACGGTCGAGCAGCACGAGGTCGGAGATCGGGATCGGCTTCTCGAAGTGCCGCTTCTCCTCGACGAAGCGCGACTCCCCCGGTCCGAACGCCAGGGTCTGGTCCTGGAGCGGACACTCGCCACCCCGGTCGCACACCGGGCAGTCGAGCGGGTGGTTGATCAGGAGGAACTCGAGCACGCCATCCTGGAGCCGGCGGACTTCGGGGGTCTTGGTGCGCACCACCATCCCGTCGGTGACAGGCGTCGCGCACGAGATCTGCATCCCCCGCATGCCCTCGATCTCGACGAGGCACATCCGACACATGCCAACCGGCTTCATGCGCTCGTGCCAGCAGAAGCGGGGGATGTACGTCCCGTGCTGCTGCGCGACGCGAATCAGCAGCTCGCCCCGCGGCGCTCGGACCTCGCGCCCGTCGATGGTGACCGTGGCCTCGTCCGGACCGGGCGCGACCGGGATGACGTAGGAATGCTCCGACGGCCACTGGCTCATGGGAACCGCGTCGGTGCTCACGGCGCGACCACCTCTCCCGTCGCGACGCGCGCCCGGGTTTCGAAATCGGCCGCCATGCGCCGGTCGATCTCGTCCCGCCAGAAGCGCATGAGGCTGACGGGCGGCGACATGGCACTCGGCCCGAGTTGGCAGATCGTCGTCATCCCCGGTGGCCAATTCAGACCGGGCGCGAGGTTGTCGCCGAACGAGAGCAGCAAGTCGAGGTCCTGTGGGCGGCCAAGGCCGTGCGCCATCCGGTAGAGCACCTTCTCGATCCAGCCCGTGCCTTCGCGACACGGCGTGCACTTGCCGCACGACTCGTGGGCGAAGAACTTCGCGATCCGCCACACGATCAGCAGGGGGTCGACGTCTTCGTCGAAGACCATCACCGCGCCGGACCCGAGCATCGTGGTCGCGCCGGTGAGCTCGGCCTGGACGAAGTCCATGTCGAGCGCGGTGTCGAGGTGCTCCTCGCGGAGCCACGGCGCCGATGCGCCGCCCGGGATGAAGAACCCGAGCTTCTTGCCCCCGCGCACGCCGCCGGCCAGGCCTTCGATCAGGTCGCGGAAGGTGATGCCCAGCTCCACCTCGTAGTTGCCGGGCCGCTCGACCTGCCCCGACACGGAGAACAGTCGCGTCCCCTTCGATCGGTTGACCCCGAAGTTTGCGTACCAGTCAGCGCCGTGCCGGATGACGTGGGGGACGGTCGACAGTGTCTCGATGTTGTTGACGATCGTCGGGGCCGCGTAGACACCCTGCACGGCGGGGAACGGCGGCTTGATCCTCGGCATCGCCCGCTCTCCTTCGAGGCTCGAGAGCAGGCCCGTCTCGTCGCCCGCGATGTAGCAGCCGGCGCCGCGGTGCAGCACGATCTCGAGGTCGAAGCCGGAGTCGAGGATGTTGGTACCGACGAAGCCGCGCTCGTACGCGTCCGCGAGCGCGGCCGCGAGCCGGTCTGCGCCGAGCGCGAACTCGCCCCGCAGATAGACGAACGCGTGGTGGGCCTGGATCGCGTACGCGGTGATGACGATCCCCTCGATGAGCTGGTGGGGGTCGCGCTCCACGAGCATGTGGTCCTTGAAGGTGCACGGCTCGCCCTCGTCACCGTTGACCGCGAGGTAGCGGGGGAAGACGCCCTTGGGCAGGAACGACCACTTCTGGCCGGTACCGAACCCGGCGCCACCGCGGCCCCGGAGACCCGACGCCTGGACCTCCTCGACGATCTGCTCCGGCGTCCGAGCGAACACCGACTCGAGGGTGCCGTACGCGCCGTTCTCGAGCGCAGCAGCGATCGTCCACGAGTCGTCGGGGTGCTCGTGCAGGAACTTTGTGATGACGCGCGTCTCTTCGGCCATCAGCTCGGCTCTCCGGTACCCGCCCGGCTCGCGACCGGCGACCCCGAGATCGTGCGCGCCACACGCCGCGCCACGCTTGTACTCATCGACGAGCGTCGCCGCGCGCTCGTCGTCGAGCGGGCCGTGGTACTCGTAGTTCACCTGCAGCACCGGCGCGAGATCGCACGCCGCCAAGCACTCGGCTTCCTCCACCGTGACGTCGGGATCGTCGGCGTAGCGCAGCACCAACGCGGCGAGGAGGTCCATCCCTCCGTTCACGAGACAGCTGAGATTCGTGCACACCGACACCAGCAGGCTGCCGACCGGCTCGCGCTTGAACATGGTGTAGAAGGAACACGCGCCGAGAACGGTCGCCGGCGTGAGCTCGAGGAGGTCGGCGACCTCCTCCATCGCCTCGGGGGAGATCCAGCCGTCTTGGTCCTGCGCTAGGTGCAGAAGCGGCAGCAACGCGGACTTCTTGTGCGGGTAGCGGTCGATGATCCCGCGCGCCCGCTCGCGGTTGGCAGGGTCGAACGCCATCAGCGATCCACCTCGCCCATGATCGGGTCGATGCTCGACACGACCGCCACGGCATCCGCGAACAGGCCCCCCGGCACCATCGCGTCCATCGACTGCAGGTTGTAGAACGAAGGCCCGCGGATGTGGAGCCGGGCCGGCTTGGCGGTGCCGTCCGCAACGAGGTAGCAGCCGACCTCGCCACGGGGCGACTCCACCGCGACGTACGTCTCGCCCGCGGGCACGCGAAAACCCTCGGTGAACAACTTGAAGTGGTGGATCAGTGCCTCCATCGACTCGTCGATGCGCGCTCGGGGCGGCGGGGTGATCTTCCGGTCCTGGATGCGGTAGTCGCCGCGCGGCATGCGCTCGACGCATTGGCGGACGATCTTCAGCGACTCGAGGATCTCGTAGAGGCGGATCTGATAGCGGTCGAAGACGTCGCCGTTCTCGGTGTAGATCACGTCGAACTCGACGTCGTCGTACGCGAGGTACGGCTGGGCGCGCCGGAGGTCCCACGCGAAGCCCGTCGACCGCAGGATCGGTCCGGTGGCACCGAGCGCGAGCGCCTCCTCCGTCGTGATGTGACCCACTCCGACCGTGCGCTCACGCCAGATCGGGTTCCCCGTGAGCAGCTCGTCGTACTCGCGGACGCCGGCTTCGACGACTTCGCACAGGTCGAGCGTGTCGCGCTGCCACCCGTCGGGGAGATCGACCGCGACGCCACCGGGCCGGATGTAGTTGTGGTTCATGCGCAAACCGGTGATCGCCTCGAGCAGGCGGAGGGCCTGCTCCCGCTCGCGCCACCCGTAGACCATCATCGAGACCGCGCCGAGATCCATGCCGTTCGTTGCTTGGAAGAGCAGGTGCGACGAGATCCGGTTGAGCTCGACCATGAGCATCCGGATCCACGTCGCGCGCTCGGGCACTTCGACGTCGAGGAGACGTTCGACCGCCATCGAGAACACCAGCTCGTTGGACAGCGGCGACGCGTAGTCCATCCGCGTCACGTTCGTCGCGCCCTGAACGTACGTGAGCTCCTCTCCCGTCTTCTCCATGCCCGTGTGCAGGTAGCCGATGATCGGCTTGGCGCGCAGCACGGTCTCGCCGTCGAGCTCCATCATGATCCGCAACACGCCGTGGGTGGACGGGTGCTGGGGGCCCATGTTGATGATCATCGTGTCGTCGAGGTCCGGCCAGGGCCCTCCGGTGAGCACCAGCTCGCGCTCCAGCGCCTCGCCCGACAGCGGTCGAAGCTGCTGCGCGCCCTCGTCGGTCTGGGACGTGAGCCGCCGCGATTCCGCCGTCGGCCCGCGCTGGTCAGTCACAGCGCTCACCCCTGCGCCCAGAAGACTTCTTCACCTGGGACTCGGGTCTTCCTTGAACGTCACCGGCACGCGGGCGGGGGCGTCGTCCTTCCGGAGGGGGTGGCCGATCCAGTCGTCGGGCATGAGGATGCGCGTGATGTCGGGATGGTCGGCGAAGCAGATCCCGAAGAGGTCGTACACCTCGCGCTCGCCAAACGCGACTCCCGGGTACAGGTCGACGATCGTGGGCACCACCGTGTCGTCGGCGGGCACCTCGCAGATCGCGCGGAGCCGCGCGTTGCGAGGATGCGAGAGGTAGTTGGCGACCACCTCGAACCGCTCCGGCGTGACGCCGTCGATCATGACCCGCTCGGCATCCACGAGATGATCGACGGCGGTGACGTCGAGGCACTGGGTGAAGCTCGCCTCGTCGCGCAGGAACGCCGCGACCTCGTGCCAGCGCGCGCGCTCGACGTAGACGACCGGCTGACCGTGGGAGTCGTGGAGGATCGTGCCCTCGAAGCGCTCGGTCATCGCCGCGGCGAGCTCACCCAGCTCGGCGAAAGCCGGGGGGACTTCGTGAATCGTTTCACGAGCCTCGGTGTCAGTCATCGCCTGCCGCCGATCGGTGCGCCATCAGAGTGGCGCCGGAACGCCGTCGCGCTGCTCGACCGTGATGCCGGCGCCCGCGCCGCCCGCCCGGCGGGACATGATCTCGCCGCTCTTGATCTGCTCGTTCAGGGTGAGGATGCCGTGCATGAGCGTCTCGGGTCCCGGCGGGCACCCGGGGACGTACACGTCGACCGGGACGATCTGGTCGACGCCCTGCACGATGGCGTAGTTGTTGAACATGCCACCCGTGCTGGCACAGACGCCCATCGAGATCACCCACTTGGGCTCCACCATCTGGTCGTACACCTGGCGCAGCACCGGCGCCATCTTCTGGCTCACGCGGCCGGCCACGATCATGAGGTCGGCCTGCCGCGGGCTAGCACGGAAGATCTCCATCCCCCAGCGCGAGAGGTCGTAATGGGCCGCGCCGGCGGCCATCATCTCGATCGCGCAACACGCCAGGCCGAACGTCGCCGGCCAGACCGAGTTGCGCCGGGCCCACTTGACGAGGTCCTCGACCCGCCCAGTGAGAAAGTTGTGCTCGACGGCTTCGAGACCCATCAGGCGGCCTTGCCGGTGTCGGGCGTCTCGGCCGCGGGCGCGGGATCGAGGCCGTCGCGACCCGGTGCCCCCGCCGCCCGCAGGACGGTCGCACCGGCGCGTGCCACCACCTGCTTGACCGGGCCCCAGCTCAGCGCCCCCGTCGACAACAGGTACGCGAACGGGACGAGGAGGACGACGAGGAAGACCCCCATCGTCGCGAGCCCGTAGGCCCCGAGCCCACGGAAGATCGTGGTGAACGGATACAGGAAGATGATCTCGACGTCGAGGACGATGAAGGCCATGGCGACCAGGTAGAACTTCACCGGGAAGCGCTCGGCCGGCTCCTGCTCGGGCACGATCCCGCACTCATAAGGCGCCCGCTTCGCCGACGTGGGCCTGCGGGGTCCCAGCAACGTCGAGGCCGCGAACGAGATCGCGACGAACGCCACGACAAGCACGATCATCGTGAGGATCGGCAGATACTCGCTCACGTTGCGCTACTCCAACGCCCGTCGCGGTGATTTCGAGCGCAGGCTATCCGAACTGCTCGCGGCGATGCCTGCTGCGGTCAGAGCAGCTCGAAGCCGCGGACTTTGGCGAATCGGGTGCCGACGACTTCCCAGTTCACGAGGTTCCAGAAGGCCTGCACCCAGTCCGCCTTCACGTTCTCGTACTGGAGGTAGAAGGCGTGCTCCCACATGTCGAGCACCAGGAGGGGCACCGAACCCTGCCCGACGTTGTCCTGGTGGTCGTAGACCTGCTCCACGACGAGACGACCGGCAAGCGGCTCCCAGGCGAGCACACTCCACCCCGAGCCCTGCACGCCCAGCGCGGCGGCCTCGAACTGCGCCGCGGAACGCATCGACGCCCCCGAGCTGGTCAACGATCGCAGCTGCGAGCTCACCCTCGGGAGCTCCGCCGGCACCGGGAGCCATGTTCTTCCACAACAACGAGTGGAGGACGTGGCCCGACACGTTGAACGCGAGGTTCTTCTCGAGCTGGCCGACCATGTCGTACGCACCGGACCTCCGTGCCTGTTCGAGCCGATCGTGGACGGTGTTCGCGCCGTCGACGTAGGTCGCGTGGTGCTTGTCGTGGTGGAGCTCGACGATGCGCGCCGAGAGGTGCGGCTCCAATGCCGCGTGGTCGTAGTCGAGGTCCGGAAGCGTGTAGATCGCCATACGTCACTCCGTCTCTCCTGGGGGAAAGGGATCGAGTCTGCGGGCAGGCAAGGGAAGCCATCCGCGGCCTCGCGTTCCTGCTACCTTCTGCCTCTACCCGTTGGGTGGCCTCTTCTACGCATGCTGGTTCCTCGCCGCGCCTTCGTCGCTGCCCTTGCCGTACTGTGCGCGCTGCTGGCAGCCGTCCCTGCCGGCGCCGCGACCGCTGGCGACACGAAGGTCGATCTCGACGCCGCCCGCGCTCGGCTCGCCGAGGTGCGCGCCCAGGCCAACGCAGCGGCCGGGGCGCTCAGCCAGGCCGAAAACGAGCTCGCCGCGACCGAACAGCACATCGCCCAGCTCGAGGCAGCGATCGCAGCCGCCAAGGAGCGCGCCGCAGCCCTGCGGACCATCGTGCGCGAACGCGCGCTCTACGCCTACACGCACGGACGCCAGGAGTTGGACCTCGTCATGACCGCGCAAGACCCGGTCGACGGCATCCGGCGGCAGCGACTGCTCGACCAGGCCAACCAGACCGACAACGACGCGGCGCGCCAGCTCGCCGCGATCAACGAGGACATGCGCGCGCAGCAGTCCCAGCTCCGCGACGAGGAAGCTTCCCAGCGCGCAGTGACCGCTGAGCTCGACCGCAATGCGTCCGCGCTCGGGTCGGCGCAAGCGGAACAACAAGCCGCGACCGACGCGCTCCAGCAACAGCTCGACCAGGAGATCGCCCAGGCGGCGGCAGCCGAGCGCGCGCGACTCGAGAACGAGCGCGCGCAGCTCGCGGCGTCGCGCGTGGGAACCGGCGGGGGGGCGGCCGGTCAGGTCATCGTGAACCCGGGTGGCGGCTCGTTCATGTGCCCCGTGGCCGGTGGGGCCTACTCGGACGACTTCGGCGGCGCCCGGGGCCACAAGGGCAACGACATCTTCGTGCCGACGGGAACGCCCACGGTCGCGGTGAAGTCGGGTTCGGTGTCGTTCGTGCCGAACGCCGGTGCGGGAGGCAACGAGGCCTATCTCGCCGCCGCCGACGGCAACACCTACTACTACGCGCACTTCTCCAGCTATGCGGGCGGAGCCCGTTCCGTCGTCCAGGGCGAGATCATCGGCTACACGGGCATGACCGGAAATGCCAGCGCACCTCACCTCCACTTCGAGATCCGGCTCGGCGGCCCGAACGGCCAGCGCATCGACCCCTACCCGACGCTCCGATCCGCGGGCTGCTGAGTCGACGTCACGTCGAGACAGCAGGGCGCCGGCTCCCAGGAGGCCTGCATGGACAACCGCCGCAGCGCGCGAGTGCTCGATCCCGCGTACCTCGACGACCTGCCGGCGCGTCCCCTCGACGAGCTGCGCGCCATGCACGCCGAGTGCCTCGAGCTCGAGACCGAGGTGTCCTACGTCCGGCGAGTGGCACAAGCTCGGATCGACATCATCCAAGCCGAGCTCGAGCGCCGGACGTCGGGAGGATCCGTTGAGGACCTCATCGCCGCCCTGCCCCGCATCCTCGCCGATCCGGGGCCCCGTGGGAACCCTGCGACCAGCCACCTTCCCCTCCAGCTGGCTCCCGAACAGGAGAGCGAGTGGGCCGACGAGCTCGCGGAGTCGGATGCACCGCTCTCCGACCTGCCCCACCTCGACGAGACCGAGCTCACCACGATCGCCGAGCGCCTACGGGACTTCGAGCGCCGGGTCTCCGATCAGCGCCGCGCCCTGTTCGGCGTGATCGACCGCGTCGAGCACGAGCTCGCCCAACGCCGCACCAGCTGACTCGCTCGCTCACTGCGGGCCGGGATACCCGGCCCGCGGCCGTTCGCTCGCTGGCGAGCAACTCGCTCGCTACCGCTCGCTCGTCGCCGCATGGCGGAGAGGGATCTCGGTGCACCGACCGCACCGCAGGCAACCGTGGATGCCCGCCCCGACGTAACGCGGCGCGGCGACAAAGCCGGCGAAGCCGGCTGAGTCGCTCGCCAGCGAGGGAGCGTCTGCGAGGCGGGTATCCCGCCTCGCAGCGAGCGAGCCATCGAGGAGGGGTGAGCGACTGCGGCGCAGGTATCCTGCGCCGCAGCGAACGAGCGAGAAATGGAGGTCCGATGCGACGGGTGGCGATGCTCAGCGTGCACACTTCGCCGCTCGCGCAACCGGGGACGGGCGACGGCGGCGGGATGAACGTCTACGTGCGCTCACTCGGCCACGCGCTCACCGCGGCGGGGATCTCGGTCGACGTGCTCACGCGCGCCGAGCATCGCGAGCAGCCCGACGTCGTCGTGATCGAACCCGGCTTCCGTGTCCTGCACGTCCAAGCCGGCCCACGCGCACCCGTCGACCGCCACGAGCTTCCCGACTTCGTCGCCGAATTCACCAGCAGCGCCCGCGATCTCATCGAGGGCGCCGACCGCCCCTACGACTTGCTGCACGCCAACTACTGGGTGTCGGGCGCGGTCGGACACCGGCTGAAGCACGAGCTCGACCTCCCGCTCATCACCACTTTTCACACCCTCGATCGCGTGAAGGCGGAGGTCGGATTGGGCGACGAGGTCGACCTCCGGCCGCGCGTCGAGGCCGAGATCGTGCGCTGCGCCGATCTCGTCGTCGCCTCGACCGACGAGGAACGCGAGCAACTGCTCCGCCTCTACGGTGCTGCCGAGGATCGCATCGACATCATCCCTCCCGGCGTCGACCACTCAGTCTTCTCCCCCGGCGACCGTTCCAAAGCGCGGCGCGCGGTGCGATTCGACCGCGAGCCCACCTTGTTGTTCGTTGGTCGGATCCAACCCCTGAAGGGCTGCGGGCTGGTCGTCGAGGCGTTGCACCACCTCGACGACCTCCGCGCCCGACTCGTCGTCATCGGAGGTCCGAGCGGTCCCGACGGTGACCGCGAGCACCGTCGCCTCGTCGAGCGGGTCGACGAGCTCGGCTTGTCGTCGCGCGTCCGGTTCGTCGCTCCGCAGCCCCACCACCGGCTGGTCGACTTCTACCGAGCCGCCGACGTGTGCGTCGTGCCGTCACGAACGGAGTCGTTCGGGCTCGTCGCGCTGGAGGCCATGGCGTGCGGCACCCCGGTCGTCGCGTCCGACGTGGGCGGCCTGCGGTCGCTCGTCGACCACGGCAGGACCGGCCTGCTCGTGGCATCACGCGACGCGTCGACGTTCGCCGACGCAATCCGCGACGTGCTCGCCACCGACCGCGACGCCATGGGGACGGCCGCCGCCCACGCGGCGCGCTCGTACCGGTGGAACATCGCCGCCGCGCGCCTGCGCCGCCACTACGACGATGTCACGGTCCGGGAGCAGGTTCGGTGCTCGTGACGACACGGTGAGCCGAACGCCATCGGCGCTCGAGCGCGCACACGAGCTCCTCGCATCCCATTTAGAGCACGACGTCGCTCGCGAGCCGTACGTGCAACACGTCGAGCACGACCCCGAGATCGAACGCTGGTACGTCCGCTTCACCTGCGACGGGCGCGACGCGGCGACGATCTACTTCGACCTCCGGCCCCGCACCCTGCGCTACGAGGTGTACTTCCTGCCGACACCTCCCGAGCACGAGCTCCAGTTGTTCCGGTTCCTCCTCGAGCGCAACCACGGGCTGTACGGCGCGCGGTTCTCGCTGGGGCCCGACGGCGACGTCTACCTCGCCGGCCGGCTCGCGCTCGAGCACCTCACCGCCACCGAGCTCGACCGGATCATCGGAGTGCTCTACGAGGCCACAGAGCGCTGGTTCCAGGCGACCGTCCGGCTGGCCTACCCACCCCGTGGCACCGCACCGACGGACCAGGTTGGCATATCTGACCAATAGTTCTATACTGCGCGAATCGCTCGCCGACGGGCGTAGCGTACGTGCCGGGTCCCGAGGTGCCCCGAGGCCTTCCGTTCGGGGAAGTGCGGGAGTTCCGACGGTTCCTCGGGCCGGCACGATCACGGCACGGTCATGAACGGGGCGGCGCGAAGCGAACTGGGCGCCACTCGACCGCCGTTACGCTGGCACGATGAACGTGGCAGTGCTCGGCGGCGGTCGCATGGGCGAGGCGCTCGCCGCCGGCCTCGTCGGGGCCGGCTGGGACGCCGACCGGCTGGCGGTGGCCGAGGTCGATCCGGACCGTCGGAGTGCGCTCGAGCACCGCCTCGGCGGCGTGCGGATCGTGCCCAGTGCGGCCTGGGCGGTCACCGACGCCGAAGTCGTCGTCGTCGCGCTCAAGCCGCACGACGTCGCCGGTGCGATCGGCACCTGTCGTGACGCGCTCGGTGCCGACACGCTGATCGTCTCCCTCGCCGCGGGGGTCACGATCGACACGCTCGAGTCCGCTGCACCCGGCCGACCCGTGATCCGTGCGATGCCCAACACCGGTGCGCTCGTCGGTCGTGGGGCCGCGGCCATCGCGGCGGGGACCTGCGCCACCGAGGCACACCTCGCGACCGCGGAGCAGCTGCTCGGCAGCGTCGGGGTCGTGGTGCGCGTCCCCGAGCACCAGCTCGACGCGGTGACCGGCCTGTCAGGGTCCGGTCCTGCGTACGTCTTCCTGCTCGCCGAGGCGATGACCGAGGCCGGTGTCCTCGTCGGTCTCCCCCGCGACGTCGCCGCCACCCTCGTGCACCAGACGCTCCTCGGCGCCGCCACCCTGCTCGGCGAGGAGGGCGCCGATCCCGGAACGCTGCGCGCCGCGGTCACCTCACCCGGTGGGACCACCGCCGCGGGGCTGCTCGCCCTGGAGACCCACGGTGTGCGCGCCGCCGTGCTTGACGCGGTCACCGCGGCCACCGCGCGATCCCGCGAGCTGGGACGCCAGGGATGACGCGTCGACCGAAGTCCCGGCTTCCCCCGAAGCTCGACGTCGACAACGGCGCGTCACGCGCCGCGCCCGCCCGGGAGCCCGAAGCGGCCACCAGCGCGAAGGACACGTTGAAGCGGGCGCGCGTCGCCGGGCGCAGCAGCCGCTTCGGGCGTGAGGAGCTCCAGGCGGTGATGCGACACGTCGCCGACGCCTCACCAGGCCAGCTCCTCGGACTTCCCCCGTTTCGCGATCTGACCTCCGACGACGTCGCGTCGGCCGTCGAGATGGTGTTCGGGTGGAACGGCAACGGCATCCGCGGGCGCATCGGCTCCGGTCGATGCGTGCACGGGTTCACCTCGGTTCGCGACCGCGTGCTCGAGGTGGCGCGCGATGGGGGTCGGCTGGCATTCGCGACCGGCCGTCCCGCGTCGCTCCTCGGCCTGCACCAGGCCCTCGCGGCCGAAGCGCGCAACGGCGGTGGGCAGGTGCTCGCGAGCATGGAGCGCATCGTCGGGCCGGGGACCGAGCGCCTCTGGTGGGTCGACGGCGTCGCGACCCTCTGCGACCGCGGGGCGCTCATGGCGTGCGACGACCCCCAGATCGCCGAGGAGCTGCTCTTCTGTATCCCTCGCCCCGATCTCATGGTCGCGGACCGGGCGTTCGCCGGCGTGGCCCTCGCCCGGGGCCTTGAAGTCGCGGCGTTTGCAGACCTCGACGCCGTCGCGCTCGCAGTGGCCGCGTGGCGAGGCCAGGGCATTCGGATCGCGCCGCTCGACGAGCACCGCCCGCCCGAGGCCTACCGGCCCCTGCTCGAGCTCCCCCAGGATCACGGGTCGGCGCCGCTCCCACTCGGGCGCTGAATCCGCGGGTGCCCCGGGCCGGGGCACCCGCCTCATCCGCATGTCGGGCGCGCTCGAACCTCACTTGTGCTCACAGGCCGCAGGGGCCTACGCTCATCACGCTAGGAGCGGGGAGAGGGCAGGGGACGGAAGGGGTGAATGCAGTGGCGCAATCATTCGCCACGGCGCGATTTCTCACAGTTCAGGAGGTCGCGGAGCTTCTCCGCGTCTCGTCGATGACGGTCTATCGCCTCATCAAGTCGAACGAATTGCCCGCCGTACGGGTGGGCCGGTCGTTCCGAGTGCGCGACGTCGACGTCGACGCCTACCTGGGGTCGCGCTACACGCAAGCAGGTTGACCACGAGGAGTGGCGCGGTTCCTCCGAGCACCGCGCCACATTCCTCGATCCGCCGCCGAGCATCGCGCCGGAGGCAGCGGCGCGCGTAGCCTCCGGGCGTGCTCATCGCGTTCGCGTCCGACTACGGCCTCGCCGACGAGTTCGCCGGCGTGTGCAAGGTCGTCATGCTCGGCATCGCGCCGGACGCTCAAATCGTCGACCTGAGCCACGAAATCCCCCGTCACGACGTGCGGGCCGGGGCGCTCCTTCTCGTACGCACCGTGCAGTACCTCCCGACCGACACGATCGTGGTGGGGGTCGTGGATCCGGGCGTCGGCACCGATCGACGCCTCGTGGGGATTGCGGTGGATGGCGGCATCCTGGTGGGGCCCGACAACGGGCTGCTCGCGCCGGCCGTCGCCATGGCCGGCGGGGCACAACGGGTGGTCTCTCTCGCCGGCCCCTACACGCTGTCGTCGCCCGGTCCGACCTTCGCCGGGCGAGACGTCCTCGCGCCGGCGGCCGGACATCTGGCGGCCGGGGTCCCCCTCGACGAGCTCGGCGAAGCCATCGACCCGGTCGGACTGGTGCCGGGCATGGTCTCGTTGCCCGAGACCCTCGCGGGCGGTGCCGTGCGCGGCGAAGTGTGGTGGGTGGACCGGTTCGGGAATTGCCAGCTCAACGTCGATCCCGGCGAGCTCGAGCAGTCCGGGGCCCGGGTCGGCGATCGCGTCGAGCTGCATCTCGGCTCCGCAGAAGGCACCGAGACCATCCGGGTGGCGCGCTGGGTGCGAACCTACGCGGACGCCGCTCCCTCCGAGCCCGCGTTGCTCGTTGACTCGTACGGCCTGCTCGCCGTCGTGTTCGACCGCGCGTCCGCCGCGCAGCTGCTCGGCCTGCGGACCGGCTCCGTCGTCATGCTCGTGCCCCCGGGCGCCGACCCGTTCACCGGTGGGGCCACGGTCCCCTCCACCGTCGAGACGCCCATCGATCTCGGCAAGCGTCGATGAGGCCGGGCACGACCATCGTCATCGTCGCGCTGCTCCTCCTCATCCTCGGCGCCGCCGTCGCCCAATTCGTCCTCCGGCTGGGGCCCTGATTTCTCGCTCGCTCTTTCGCCACCGCGCGGCGCCACGTCGAGGCGGGGTCTCCACCCCTGCCTGCGCAGGGTTGGCGCACAGCACGACCTCTCCGCCATGCGGCGACGAAGCCGGCGAAGCCGGCTGAGTTGCTCGCCAGCGAGTGAGCGCCCGCGAGGCGGGTATCCCGCCTCGCAGCGAACGAGCGAGAAGTGAGGTATCCGGCCGCGAGCACAGGCGGGCTTGGGGCGGGCTGGGAGGCTTCGCGAACACGGCAAGCCGTGTCCACGCCGCCTGCGCTCGCGAACCGGAACTGTCCGAGCTTGCCCCAAGGGGTTGCTCGTGCTCCCGTGATCGACGGCAGCATTTCGAAGCTTGAGGAAAATCAACCACTCTCCGTGGCTAAATGACGCTCGGGGTGATCCCACCGGATCGGCCGCGATCCGGGGTCCTCGCACGGCCGCTGGCGAGGAGAAACCCCACGTACACCACGCTCACGCCGATCGCGAGCGTGAGCGCGAAGGCCTCGTCGTGCCCGATCGCGCCCTGGAGCAGTCCACCGCTCGACAGGATCAGCGTTCCCAGCGCGATGAGGGCGTTGGCCCCCGCCAGACGGCCGTTCCCGGGCACACCCCGGCGGCGGGCGTACCGCAGCGCCGACAGCACCGCGCCCACGAGGATCACGGTCGCTCCGACGCCACTGCCCACCACAGCCAGCACCCTCGGGAGCGCTCCGAACAGGTCCTTGCCCACCGGGATCTCGGTCCCGTGCACCTGCTCCATGGGCGCCGAGAGCAGCACCCCGGTGGCGAACGCCGTGAACACGACCACGACCCGGCGCGCCCGGCGCCCGGTGCGCTCGGCCGCGAGGAGGAACACGGTCCCGAGCGCGAGCCACGGGACGTTGGTCACCGCACCCAGCAGGTAGAACACGCGGAACGTGCCGTTGTCCCACCCGGTGGAAGCGCCCGTCGCCAGGGCGGCCGACGCCCCGGCGAACATCGCCATCGCGATCGCCCAGGCCCGGTGCTGCGGAAGATGGCCGCTCGTGGAGCGCACGAGCATCGCCTGGGCGAACAGTGAGGAGACGGCGGTTGCCACGAACGCGAGCCCGACGACCACGATCGCAGCGTACGGCCATCGGGTTCGGCAGCTCCTGCCCGACTTTGAGAATTCGTGCACAAGGTCGGTACCCTGGGTCTCGCCCGGCGGTCCGCTCCGCCCGCCGGAGCCCGGCCCGAACCGAACCGAAGGAGACTCCACATTCCCGACGCGCGCCGCATCCCCGAGGCGACAGTCGCCCGCCTGCCCCTCTACTACCGGGCCCTTCTCGAGACCGCGGATCGCGAGATCGGCACGGTGTCGTCGGAGCGCCTCGCCGAGCTGGCAGGGGTCAACGCTGCCAAAGTGCGCAAAGACCTCTCCTATCTGGGCTCCTACGGCACGCGGGGGGTGGGCTACGACGTCGAGCACCTGCTGCACGAGATCTCGCGCGAGCTCGGGCTCACCACTGACTGGCCGGTCGTCATCGTGGGCATCGGCAACCTGGGTCAAGCCCTCGCCAACTACCGCGGCTTCGGCGCCCGGGGCTTCCAGGTCGTCGCACTCGTGGACGCAGATCCGGCCAAGGTCGGGTCACGGGTCGGGCCACTGACCGTGGAGCCGCTCGACGAGCTCCCGCGCATCGTCGCAGCGCGCGGCGTCGCGATCGGCGTCGTCGCAACCCCTGCGTCGGCCGCCCAAGAAGTGGCGGACGCACTAGTGGCCGCGGGCGTCACCTCAATCCTCAACTTCGCGCCCACGGTGGTGAGCGCGCCCGAGGGCGTCTCGATCCGCAAGGTCGACCTCGCCATCGAGATGCAGATCCTCTCCTTCTACCAGCAGCGCCGGAACGGGCGGCTCCGGGTCGACGGCTCCGGCGCCACGCCGGGCACACCGGGGGTCGCCGGCGTGGGGACCGCCCGGCCGTGAGCGCGGCCGGGGATCGGACCGAGCGCGGGGCCAGTCCCGCCAGTCGCCCGGCGATCACCGGCTACCCCGTCAACCTCGTCGTCGACGGTCGCCGCTGCGTCGTGGTGGGGGGCGGGCGGATCGCAGCTCGCAAGATCGAGGCGCTCCTCGCCGCCGACGCCGATATCCACGTGGTCGCGACCGCGTTGGGCGACGAGGTACGGGAGTGGCGGGACGCCGGTCGGCTGGAGGCCACGGAACGGCCCTTCACCGCCACGGATCTCGACGGCGCGTGGCTGGCGACGGCCGCTACCGGGAACCCGGCCGTCGACCACGAGGTGTTCCTCGCGGGGGTGGAGCGCCGGGTGTGGGTCAACGCCGCCGACGACCCGGCGAGCTGTTCGTTCACCCTCATGTCGGTGGTGCGGAGGGACGATCTCGTCGTCACCGTGGGGACGGGCGGGCGCAGCCCCGCGCTGGCCGCCTGGCTCAAGCGCCGGTTCGCCGAGGAGCTCGGGCCCGAGTACTCGGTCCTGCTCGACATGCTGGCCTCGGCTCGGGAAGAGCTTCGGGCGTCCGGGCGTTCGACCGAGGACCATGATTGGCAACGGGCCCTCGATTCCGGCATGCTCGAACTGATCCGTACCGGTCGCACCGACGAAGCCGAGGAGTTGCTCCGGGCATGTCTCTGGTCGTAGTCGGCCTCAACCACCGCACGGTGCCCGTGGAGCTCCTCGAGCGCATGGCGGTCGGGCCCGCCGCCCTGCCGAAGGCCCTGCACTCGCTGCTGCGGCGGGAGCACATTGCCGAGGCGGTCCTGCTGTCGACGTGCAACCGCACCGAGGTCTACGCCCACGCGACCCTGTTCCACCCGGCCGTGCAGGACGTTCGTGACTTCCTCGTCGACACGTCGGGTGTCGACCCCGCCGACTTCTCGAACCTGCTCTACGCCTACCACGACGATGCCGCGGTCGCGCACCTGTTCGCGGTGACCGCCGGACTCGACTCGATGATCATCGGCGAAGGCGAGATCCTCGGCCAGGTGCGCGAAGCGTGGCTGCTTGCCGAACGGGAGGGCGCGAGCGGCGGCATGCTCTCGCGCACGTTCCGCCACGCGATCGAGGTCGGCAAGCGCGCCCGGACCGAGACCGCGATCGGCCACCACGCGGTCTCCGTGTCGTCCGCTGCGGTCGCCCTCGCGACCAAGCGCCTCGGTTCCCTGGACGACCGCCGCGTCCTCGTCCTCGGCGCCGGCGAGATGGGCCAGGGGATGGCGCTCGCGCTGGCCGGTGCCGGGGTGCGCGAGATTGTCGTCGCCAACCGCACCGAGGAACGCGCCACCGAGCTCGCCACACGCGTCGGCGGCCACGCGATCGCCCTCGACGACTTTCCCGCCACGCTCGACGAGTGCGACGTGCTCCTCGCGTCGACCGGCAGCGGCGACCTCCTCGTCGAACGCGGTGACATCGAGGAGGTCATGCGCAGTCGGGGTGGGCGTGCGCTGCTCATCGTCGACGTCGGAGTACCTCGCAACGTCGACCCCGGCGCGGGCGAGGTGTTCGGCGTGACCCTGCTCGACATTGACGACCTCCGGGCACTGGGCGAGCAGTCCCTTGCGCAACGCCGCCAGGCGATCGGTCGGGTGCGCGCCCTGATCGCCGACGAGCTCGACCGCTTCCGCCTCGAGCGCTCCGCTCGGGAGCTCGCTCCGGTCGTCACCGCGCTGCGCAGCCGGGCCGAGGAGCTGCGCCTGCTGGAGCTCGACCGCCACCGCGCCACGCTCGCCCGCATCGACGACGACACGCGTGAAGCCATCGAGACGATCACGCGCGGGCTCGTCAACAAGCTCCTCCACGAACCGACGGTGCGCCTGAAGGAGGCGGCCGGCACCGGTCGGGGCGACCTCTACGCCGACGCGCTCGCCGAGCTGTTCGGTCTCGCGGCGCCCGTGAACGACGACCCTCCCGCCGAGACTCGCTCGTCCGACGACGCCGACTGATGCCGGGGCGGCGGCGCGTGGCGACGCGTACCAGCGCGCTCGCCCTGCGCCAAGCCGAACGGGTCGTCGAACTCCTGGGAGGAGACGCCGCGCTCGTACGGGTCACCACGACGGGTGACGAGCAGGTCGACACTCCCATTCATGCCATGGGTGGCACCGGCGTGTTCGTGAAGGAGGTCCAGCAAGCGGTGCTCGACGGCCGCGCCGACTTCGCGGTCCACTCGGCGAAGGATCTGCCCGCCTCGCCCACTCCGGGCTTGACGATCGCGGCCGTACCCGAACGCGGCGACCCGCGAGATGCGCTGGTCGGCACGGCGCTCGACCTCCTGCCGACCGGAGCCCGCGTCGCGACCGGGTCCGTCCGCCGGCGCGCGCAGCTCGCCGCCTACCGGCCGGACCTCACCTTCGCGGAGCTGCGCGGCAACATCGCGACCCGGCTCGAGAAGGCCACCGGGTTCGACGCGATCGTCGTCGCCGCCGCTGCGCTGGAGCGGCTCGACCTGCTCGACTGGGCCGCCGACGTGCTGCCGGTGTCGGTCATGCTCCCCCAGGTCGGCCAAGGTGCCCTGGCGGTCGAGTGCCGCACCGACGACCACGACACGGTCGCACTCCTCGCGGCGGTCGACGACCCTTGCCTGCATCGCCTGTTGCGCGCGGAACGCTCGTTCCTCGCGCGGCTCGGTGCCGGTTGCGATCTGCCGTGCGCCGCGTTCGCGTCCGTCGACGGCGACGCGATCCGAGTAGAGGGCATGATCGCGTCGCTCGACGGTCGCATCCTGTTACGCGACTCGCTCGTGCACGACGACCCCGTGCGGGCCGGCGAGCTGCTCGCCGAACGCCTGCTGGGCGAAGGCGGCGCCGACGTGCTCGCCGGCGAGGGGCTCCGATGACCGTCTTCCTGGTCGGTGCCGGGCCGGGAGACCCGGGCCTGCTCACCCGACGCGGCGCCGAGCTGCTCGGTGTGGCCGACGTCGTGGTGTACGACCGGCTCGCCTCACGTGTGCTGCTGGAGCTCGCTCCGGCCGACGCCGAGCTCGTCGCCGCGGGCAAGGCGCCCGGGCAGGTCGACCTGACCCAGGACGAGATCAACGCGCTGCTGATCGACCGCGGCCGCGCGGGCGCCTCGGTCGTGCGCCTGAAGGGCGGCGACCCGTTCGTGTTCGGGCGCGGCGGCGAGGAAGCGGAAGCGCTCGCCGCCGCAGGCGTCCCCTTCGAGGTGGTGCCCGGCATCACCAGCGCCATCGGCGCACCGGCGTACGCCGGCATCCCCGTCACCCACCGGGGTGTGTCGACCCACTTCACCGTGGTCACCGGGCACGAGGATCCCGCCAAGGGCAGCGCCGACGTCGACTGGGCGGCCCTCGCCCGTGCCGGCGGCACCCTCGTGATCCTCATGGGCGCGGGGCGCATCGACGAGATCGCCCGTCGGCTCGTCGAGGGTGGCCTGGCTCCCGACACACCTGTCGCGGCGGTCCGCAACGGGACCCGCCCCGACGAGCGAACCGTGCGCGCCACGCTGGCCACGATCGCCGCTGCCGGAGTAACCGCGCCGAGCGCGATCGTCGTGGGCCATGTCGCCGCCTTGAACCTCGAGTGGTTCGAGTCGCGTCCCTTGTTCGGGCGCTCGATCGTGGTCACGCGGGCACGCGAGCAGGCGAGCGAGCTGCGGTCGCGGCTCGAGCAGCTCGGCGCCGAGGTTCTCGAGCTGCCGTCGATCGCCATCGAGCCGATCGACGTGGCCGTGCCCGACCTCCGCGACTGCTCGTGGCTGGTGTTCACGTCGGCGAACGGCGTGGCCGCGTTCTTCGACCGCGTGCTCGCGGCTGCCGGGCTCGACACCCGAGCGATCGGCGGCGTCCGCGTCGCCGCGATCGGACCTGGCACGGCGCGGGCGTTGGAGCGGCGCGGCGTGCGCGCCGACCTGGTCCCGGAGCGCTACGTCGCCGAGTCGCTGTTGGCCGCGTTCCCGGAATACGCCCGTCCCCGCGAACGGGTCGTGGTGGCGCGGGCCGAGCGCGCTCGCGACGTCTTGCCCGACGGCCTCCACGCGCGTGGCTACGAGGTCGACGTGCTCCCCGTCTACCGGACCGTGACGGTGGCTCCCGACCCCGATGTCCTGCTGCGCGTCCGACAGGGGGCGGTCGACGCGATCACCTTCACCTCGTCGTCGACCGTCGGCAACTTCTGCGATGCCGTCGGCGCGCTCCCCGAGCCACAGCCCGTCGTCGTCTCGATCGGACCCGTCACGAGCGAGACCGCCCGCCAGCGCGGGCTGCGGGTCGACGCCGAGGCCCCCGAGCACACCATCGAGGGCCTCGTCGCGACCCTCCGCGAGGTCGTCCACCGGTAGCGATTCGGGTTCAGTGGGAATTGTGGCGCTGCTCGCTGACCCCAGGATCCCAGTGAATGGCCCGGTGGGCGCACCGGTACCATCGCGCGATGAGCTTCCCGGAGCGGCGGATGCGCCGGCTGCGGCGCACGCCCGCGTTGCGGCGCCTCGTGGCGGAGGCCCGTCTGTCGGTGGACGACCTCGTGGCTCCGCTCTTCGTGAAGGAAGGGATCACGGCGCCCGAGCCGATCGCGTCGATGCCGGGCGTCGTGCAGCACACCCAGGAGAGCCTCCGCAAGGAGGTCCGTGCGCTCGCCGACCTCGGGGTACCGGCCGTGATCCTCTTCGGTGTCCCCGCGACCAAGGACGCCCGCGGCTCGGGCGCCGACGCGTCCGACGGCGTGGTCCCGGTGGCGCTGCGCAACCTGCGTGACGAGGTGGGCGACGAGCTGGTGCTCATGGCCGACGACTGCCTCGACGAGTACACCGATCACGGGCATTGCGGACTGCTGACGGCCACCGGCGCGGTCGACAACGACGCGACGCTCGAGCGCTACGCCGAGATCGCGATCGCCCAGGCCGACGCCGGCGCGGACATGATCGCGCCCTCGGGGATGATGGACGGCCAGGTCGGCGCGATCCGCGCCGCGCTCGACGGGACCGGCCACTCCGACCGCGCGATCCTCGCCTACGCGGTCAAGTACGCGTCGGTGCTGTACGGCCCGTTCCGCGACGCCGCCGAGTGCGCGCCGCAGTTCGGCGACCGGCGCGGATACCAGATGGACCCCGCCAACGCGCGGGAGGCCCTCGACGAGGCCGCGCTCGACATCGCCGAGGGCGCCGACATGGTCATGGTGAAGCCCGCGCTGCCTTACCTCGACGTCGTTCGCTCGCTCCGCGACTCGTTCGACGTGCCCGTCGCCGCCTACCAGGTGAGCGGCGAGTACGCGATGGTGCAGGCCGCCGCCGAGCGGGGCTGGCTCGACGGCGACGGCGCGATGCTCGAGCAACTGGTCTCGATCCGGCGCGCCGGCGCCGACTTCGTGCTGACGTACTTCGCGCGCGCGGTTGCCGAACGTCTCTCGTGAGCTCGCTGTTCGAGCGCGCACAGGCGCGCATCCCCGGTGGTGTCGACTCACCCGTACGGTCGTTCCGCTCCGTCGGTGGCGAGCCGTTCTTCGTCGCCCGGGCGGAGGGCGCGTACGTCGTCGACACCGAGGGCCGGCGCTACGTCGACTACGTGCAGTCGTGGGGCGCGTCGATCCTCGGGCACGCCCACCCCGCCGTGGTGGAAGCGGTCCAGCGCGCGGCCGCGGCCGGCACGTCGTACGGCGCACCCACCGAGCGCGAGGTCGAGCTCGCGGAAGCGATCGCCGAACACGTGCCGTCGGTCGAGAAGGTGCGGTTCGTGTCGTCGGGCACGGAGGCGGCGATGACCGCGGTGCGGCTCGCCCGCGGCGCGACGGGCCGGACGAAGCTGCTCAAGTTCGCGGGCTGCTACCACGGACACGTCGACTCGCTCCTCGTCGCCGCGGGGAGCGGCGTGGCCACGCTGGGGCTTCCCGGCTCGGCCGGCGTCACCCCCGGCACGGCCGCCGACACCATCGTGGTGCCGTTCAACGACGACGCCGCCGTCGACGAGGCCTTCACCCGTGCCGGCGACGACCTGGCCGCGGTCTTCGTCGAGCCGGTCCCCGCGAACATGGGCCTCGTGCCGCCCGCGGACGGATACCTGGCCGGTCTCCGACGCCGTTGCACCGCCGCCGGCGCCCTGCTCGTGCTCGACGAGGTGATCAGCGGGTTCCGGGTCGGGATGGGCGGCGCGCAGGGCCGGTTCGGCGTCACGCCCGACCTCTCGCTCTTCGGCAAGGTGATCGGGGGCGGGCTCCCGCTGGCAGCGGTCGGCGGGCGAGCCGACGTGATGGACGAGCTGGCGCCACTCGGCCCCGTCTACCAGGCGGGAACCCTCTCGGGGAACCCGCTCGCGACCGCGGCGGGGCTGGCCGTCCTGTCACAGCTCGACAACGGCGTCCACGACGAGCTGGCGCGGCGCACGGCCGTCGTGCTCGACTCGATCACGGCCGCGTGCTCGGAGCACGGCGTCCCCGTGCAGACACCTCGGGTCGGTGCTCTCGGCGGCGTGTTCTTCTCCGAGCGCCCGGTGCACGACTACGCGGACGCGCAAGCCGCCGACCATGCGCGCTACGCCGCGTTCTTCCACGCAATGCTCGACCGGGGTGTGTTCCTCGCGCCGAGCGGCTACGAAGCGCTGTTCATCACCACCGCGCACACTGACGACGTCATGGAGTCGACCACCGACGCGGTCCGCGCGGCCGTGAGCACGATCGCCTGATCGGCTCGCTACTCGTCGTCGTCGGGCGGGAGCCGATTCCGGCGCACGTGGTCCATGAAGAACAGCGCGCCGGCCATGATGACGATGGTGACGACCAGCAGCACGAACGCGAGGCCGCCACCGCCGTTTTCGCCCCCCGCGTCGACGAGCTGCTGCGCACCCACGGGCGCGGCGAGCGCGAGCAGCGCCGCTCCGGCCACACCGACGAGCGTCAAGGCGATCCGCACCCGTCGCACCATCGTCACACCTTCTCCGGGACACGCGCTGGCGTCGGCCTCGCGTTCGTCTTCGCCGCTTCCGCCTCCATCTCGTCCCGTTCGCGCCAGTGGAGAGCGAGCAGACCGAGACCGAACATGATCACCGCCATGCCGAACGCCACGAACGGCGGGAGCCGCAACGACCCGAGGTCACGGTGGAGGACGACGTACCCCGTCTTCGCACCGTCGGCAGTGTCGCACTCGGGGGGCAGGGGCGGGAGGCCGAAGGGCCGATCTTCCGGCGCTGGCTTCACCTGGCAGAACTGGGCCACCGCGACGAGCGGCTCGTGCGTGAGCTGGAGCTTCCAGAACTGCGGATCGCTGCCACCCGCTTCGTAGACCGCGAGCACCTGGTAGTCGCCCACCTCGGCGAACTGGGCGAACTGGTTCGCTCCCTCTCCCAACGGCGCGGTCGGGGTCTCCACCTGGGTGACGAGCGCCTCGTCGACGGCCGCCTTCACGTTGGACAGCTCGGTCGGGTCGACCTTGTTCGGCGCGGTGTCGATGTTGCGGACGTCGGGATTCTTCGCGTCGGTGAGGTCGGTCACGACCTGGTCGACCTTCCACGACGGGATCGTCCCCTTCAACGTGTTGAGCGGCGACGCGGTCGTCACCCACAGCAGGGTGAGGATCACCATGAAGCCCGCGAAGCCGGTGAACGCGACGAGGAAGCCGAGCCGCGCGCCCAGGTTGGTGCCGAGGAGGAGGTAGATCGACCCCATGAAGAGCACGACCCCCGCGACGACGACGAGGACGCCGAGGATGGTCGGGTACCAGAGGGTCTTGTGGGTCAGCTCGCTCGCGAGCATCAGGTTCACGCGACGCAGTCCTTGTTGACGGTCCTGCTGTCCGGCGGGTTCTCGATGTTGCGCTCGTAGCCCATGATTAGGCAGATCTGGCTCTTGGTCAGCACCGCGCCGAAGTGGGGCATCCGTCCCGACGAGATGCCGCGCAAGCCGTAGCCCTGGCCGGCGGGCACGCCCTCGGTGATCCACGCGAAGAGCTTGTCCTCGCCGTCGGGTGGCGGGAACTGGTCGTCGACGTCGCCGTCACGCAGGTTCGGCCCGTACGCGCCGCCTCCGCTCGCCTCCGGTTGCGGGCTTGCCGGATCGAGCGGGTCGTAGGCGGACCAACCGCGTGTGTGGCAGCGGGCGCAGTTGTTCTCGAACAGCACTTGGCCCTCGTTGGCGGGGTTGTCGACCTTCGCTTGGTACGCGAGCGCCGCTACGAGCTTCTCCTGGGCGTCCTGCACCGCCGCTTCGGCGTCTGCACGGTCCGCGGCCAACGCGGTGGCGGGCAGCGCCGCCAGCGCGTCTTGGGCGGTCGTGAGTGTGTCCTTCGCCGACTTCACCGCCGCATCGGCCTTCTTGCGGGTGACGCTGATGTCGGCATCCTTCTTCGCCTGGTCGGGCGTGATCGCGATGCTCTCGACGTAGTTCACGAGGTCGTTGATGCTCTGCTCGTTGAGCGCGCCGCGACCACTCTTGACCCCCCACGCGGGCATGGGAGTGCCCGGGCGCCCGTACGTGATGATCTCGTGGAGCTGCGCGCGCGAGTAGCGCAGGCTGGCGAGCTGGAGGCTCGGGGCCTGCCAGGTGACCTGCTGCGGGAGACACTGGGGCTGGGTCGCCGCCAGCTCCTCGTTGACCACCTGGTCGGCCTTGCAACTCGGGTCGGTGCTCTTGAGCGTGTAGCTCGCCGACCCACCGCTGCCGTCGACCCCGTGACAGTTCGCGCAGAGGAGCGACACGGTGCTGTTGTAGTTCTCCGACTGGTCGTTGGCGAACAGCACCGCGCCGCGCTCGACCGACTGTTCCTTGAACGTGTCCTTCGCGTCCGCGCTGCGGAACGGCTCCCAGATGAAGTACGCGACCAGGCCGAGCACGAGGATCACCAGC
The DNA here is from genome assembly GCA_963775795.1 of uncultured Actinomycetes bacterium. Classification (GTDB taxonomy): domain Bacteria; phylum Actinomycetota; class Acidimicrobiia; order IMCC26256; family DASPTH01; genus CAVZKC01. Next base: position 824,688 of record CAVZKC010000004.1, read on the forward strand.
GCGACGAGCGCGACTCCGAGCGCCCGCTCGAGGTGCGCGCCTTCCATCACGTCGTCGTCGAAAAACGGCGTGAGGTTCTCCGGCTCCGCCACTTCCGGGTTCCGGCGCAGGCTGAGCACCCGGTACACGATGTACGCGAGCACCGCGCCGAACATCACGAGGTTCAAGAGGATGAGAACGCTTCGGGTGCTCATGCGGTGGCGCGGGCGCGCGCGATCGAGTGACGGACGGACGGACGGTCACACACAGGGCGGCCCTTCGGCGCTCTGCCCGGTGGTGTTCGTGCCGATCGGCGGGCCGACGACGATGATGCTCGTGTCGACGGTGATCTCGCCGCCCGACACGGTGAGGGGGAACCGGTCGAGACCACGCGGCGCGGGGCCGCCCTGCTTCTCTCCCACCCGGTCGTACTTCGAGCCGTGGCACGGGCACTCGAACCACTGGGAGCTCTGGCACCATGGCACGCGGCAGCCGAGGTGCACGCACCGCTGGTAGAGCGCCACGTAACCGAGCTCCATCCCCGCGATGATCGCCGGCGTGTACGCAGGGACTCTCTTGGCCTTCGGGATGTCGCCCTTGGGGTACGGGACGATGTAGGTCTTGGCCCCGGCGTTGTAGAAGGGCTGCTTGAGGTCGAACGCCGCCTGGGCGTCGGCTTCCGAGCCCACGGTGATCTTGCCGCCGAAGCCGCCGCCCGCGCTCGGCCACAGGAACGCGAGCGCGGACACGCCGAAGATCCCGCCGAAGAGGCCGGAGAGGGCGAGGATCGACCGGTTGAAGAACTTGCGGCGCGTGACGCCGAGCTCGTCGAGGTCGACCGGCTCGTAGACCGCCGGCGTCGCCGGCGTCGCCGGCTCGAGCTCGCTCGAACCCGACTCGAGCGCCTTGCGCGCCTCGTCGGAACGGGCTCGGGCGGCCTCGCTGTCGACGACGTCGGGCTCCCCCGACGCGGGGGGCTCGCTCGCATCACTGCGGCGCGTCTCGCGACTCAAACGCCCGGTCGTGGTGCGCTGGCGCGCCATCGCGAACAACGCGACGACCGCGAGCCCCAAGACGACGACGACGGCGATCGCGATGAGCAAGGTCTGCCTCCTACAGCTCGAAGAAGATGCCGTCGTTCCAGGGGAACGTGAAGTTGAAGCCCGGCCCGCGGAAGAACGAGCCGATGATCACGAGCACCGCCCAGAGCATCAGGAACATGGTGAAGATCGAGATGGCGAACTTGCGGTCCTTGGGCTTGTGCGACGGGTTCTTGTCGACGAACGGCGCCACCATCAGCAGGAACAGGCCCATGCCCGGGATGGTGACGCCCGCCACCATTGGGTGGAACATCGTGAGCAGCTCCTGGAGCCCGAGGAAGTACCAGGGCGCCTTCGACGGGTTCGGCGTCTTGTTGAAGTCGGCGAGGCCGAGCAGGGGGGCCTTCACCAGGGCCGAGAACACGATCGTGCCCGCGGTCACGATGAGGAGCGCCGAGAACTCGATGACGAGCAGGTGCGGCCAGGTGTGCACCTTGTCCTGCGCCTCGGCGCGCGTCTGTTGGATCGACCCCGACTTGACGACAGTCAGGAGCCGCTGGGTGTGACCGCCCGGGCCGGTCGCACCGGTGGCGGGCGCGGCAACGGTCGCAGTGGCGGTGGCGGCCCGTCCGGCACCCGCGGCGGCGGGCACGTCGGCGCCCGCCTCCCCGCCTGCCTTGGCCGCTCGGCGCCGCTGGGAACGCTCGAGGAGGTGGGCGGGGATCTTCGTACCCGTCGCCGTCTCGACGTCTTCAGCGGGAGGCCCGTCGGCGGCGGGAGCCCCGGCGTCACCCGCGCCCGCTTCGGCCGGCGAGTCCGCGGCCGCGGGGGCGTCTTCGGCGGCGGGAGCGTCGGCCGGCTCCTCACCCTCGACGGGCAGGCCCAGCGCGCGCCGGCGCTCCTGGCTGCGCCGGAGGAGATGTTCGGGGATCTCAGCCATCGTCGCCTCCTCCTACAGCGGCCCGGAGATGCCGCCGTCCTTGCGGACGCGCCAGAAGTGGACGGCCATGAAGATGACGATCACGAACGGCAGCAACAGGACGTGGAGGACGTACCAGCGCAGCAACGTCTCGTTGCTGATCTCCTTCGAGCCGAGCAGCACGAACTTCACGGAGCTGCCGAACACCGGCGTGTAGCCCATCATGTTCGTGCCGACGGTGACCGCCCACAGCGCGAGCTGGTCCCACGGGAGCAGGTAGCCGGTGAAGGAGAGCAGCAGGGTGAGCGTGAGCAGGATCACGCCGATCACCCAGTTGAACTCGCGGGGTGCCTTGTAGGCGCCGTGGTAGAAGACGCGCGCCATGTGGAGGAACACGGTGAGCACCATGAGGTGCGCGGCCCATCGGTGCATGTTGCGCACGATGGAGCCGAAGGTGACGGCGGTCTCCAACGTCTGCACGGTGCCCCACGCCGACGCCGCCGTCGGCCGGTAGAAGAACATGAGGAAGATGCCGGTGACGGTGAGCAGGATGAAGAGGAAGAAGGAGAGCCCGCCGAGGCACAGCGTGTAGGAGACTTTGACCGCGTGCCGCTTCACCTTCACCGGGTGAAGGTGGTAGAGCACGTTGTTCATGATCACGTAGGAGCGGTTGCGGGGGCTGTCGGTGTAGCCGCGACGGAACACCGAGCCGGGCCGGAAGATCGCGGTCCACGCCTGCGATCCGCGCACCTTCTCGTCGACCTTTTCGAGCACCTGGGACACCTTGTGCCCGTTGCCGCTGCCGTTGCCGTTCGCCACCTTGCTCCTCGGACCTGTCAGAACCGGACGCCGTACGCGTAGCCGTGCCGCGCGGTGCGGGTGTGGGGGTCGCCGTCGGCAACCTGCGTCGAGATCTTGCCGAGCACGATCACGCCGGTCGGGCACCGGTCGACACACAGGGCGCAGCGGGTGCACACGTCTTCGTCGACGATGAAGGCCACGTGGTCACGCGGATCCTCGCCGGGCTGTTCCGTGTTGACGGCGCCGGTGATCGCGCTCACCGAGACCATGTGGATGCACTTCCAGGGGCAGATGTCGACGCAACCCTCACACAGGATGCATTCGGCCTGGTCGATGTGCAGGAACTGCTTCGGCTTGACCGATGCCGTGAGGAACGCGGGGTCGACCTCCTGGAGCTGGTAGTCGGTCACGAAGTCGGGCATCGGCGGGTTGGCGTCGGTGCGGGCCATCAGGCCTCACCTCCCCCGTCGGGAGCGGTCGCCATCGCGGGCTGACGGCGGCGGAGCGGGCGCCCGAAGCGCGACGTGCGCGGCTGCTCCGCGGCTGCGGTCTCGTCGGCACGGTGCCGCTGCTGCCACTTGACGAACAGCGCGAGGTTGAGGCCGAACACCATCGAGTAGATGCCGACGACGATGACGTCGCTCAACGACTTGTAGTCGAGGCTGAACGGCCACTGGATGCCGAGCACGATCTCGTGGCCGCCTTGGAAGAGGAACTTCGTCGTGTTCCACTGGAGGTACTTGTCGGAGAAGGTGATCCACTCGTGGGGGATCACCGCGTACCCGAGCGTCATCATCGCGAACACGCCAACGGCGCCGAGCATGCACTCCGACCACGTCGCGGGACGGTCCTTCTTCGGCCGGCTCATGAGGTAGCCGACGATGAGCAGACCGATGACGAAGAGACTGACAGCCCAGAGCAAGCGGCCCGCAGGCCGCATCCAGGGCAACCAGTCCGGGATCAAGTTGGGCATCGGGCCCGGGGTCCTCCGTGGGGACAACGCGGCGTGTGACGCTTCCTACCACGCTATCTGAGGGCCGTCACGAATCAGGACGCGAGCCGGGTGGGATCGAGCACCGGGATGCGCGCGACGATGCGTCCATGCGAGCCCGCGTGATCACAAGCGCACAAGCCGGACGCGGCGGGCGATGACGTCCGAGTGGGACGTCCTCGTCGTCGGGGGCGGTCCGTCGGGCGCCGCCGCGGCGCTGTGGCTCGCCGAGCGCGACCACCGGGTGCTCGTGATCGAGCGGAAGCGATTCCCCCGTGAAAAGACCTGCGGCGACGGTTTGACGCCGCGGGCCGTCCGCCAGCTCTACGACATGGGCCTCGAGCACCGCCTCTCGGGCTCGTTGCGCTTCGACGGGCTCCGCTCGATTGCCCACGGCGTCACCCTGGAGATGCGCTGGCCCGATCATCCCGAGTTTCCGGACCACGGCTACGTCGTGCGGCGCCGGGACCTCGACGAGATGGTCGCCGAGCAGGCGGTCAAGTCGGGCGCGACGCTGTGGTCGGGCGCGGAGGCGGTGGCGCCGCTCGTCGACGGTGGGCTCGTCCGCGGCGCGAGCGTGCGGCGCGACGGCACGCTCGACGAGGTGCGCGCCCGTTACGTCGTGGTCGCGGACGGCGCGAACTCGCGCTTCGGCCGGGCGCTCGGCTCCGCTCGCGACCGCTCGTACCCCCTGGGTATGGCGGTGCGCGGCTACTTCACCAGCCCGTTCCACGACGAGCCGTGGATCGAGAGCCATCTCGATCTGCGCGACCGCGACGGCAACCACCTGCCGGGCTACGGCTGGATCTTCCCCGTCGGCGACGGCACGGTGAACGTCGGCGTCGGGCTGCTCTCGACGTTCAAGGGCTGGAAGTCCGTGAACACCAGCACCCTCATGGACGCGTTCGTGGCGACCGCGCCGTCGCGTTGGGGCATCACGCCCGAGACGAGCTGTGGCCCGCCGACCGGGGGCAAGCTCCCCACCGGCGGGTCGGTCACGCCGTCGGCCGGGCCCACGTGGCTCACGGTGGGCGACGCCGCCGGCAACGTCAACCCGTTCAACGGCGAGGGCATCTCCGTCGCGTACGAGACCGGCCGCCTCGCCGCCGACGCGGTGTCGGCCGCGCTCACGTCCGGAGACGGCCTCGCGCTCACGCAGTACCCCGAGCAGCTCGAAGAGCTGTACGCGCTCTACTGGAAGGTGGCGCGCGCGTTCGTGCGCGCCATCGGCAACCCGGCCGTGATCCGCGAGCTGACGCGCGTCGGGATGCAGTCCCGCTCGCTCATGGAGTGGGTGCTGCGCATCATGGCGAACTTGCTTCGCCCCGACGAGCTCGGCCCCGCCGAAGCCGCGTACCAGATGGTCGCCTCGCTCGTCGCGCTCGCCCCTGAGCCCTGATTTCTCGCTCGCTCACTGCGGGCCGGGATACCCGGCCCGCGGCCGTTCGCTCCCTGGCGAGCAACCCGCTCCCTCTGGTCGCTCGCTGCCGCAATTCTCGCTCGCCTCGTGCCGCCGCTCCTAGCCGCCGCTCACGGGCGGGAGGATCGCTACTTCGTCGCCGTCGGTGAGGAGCGTGGCGTCGCCGTCGGAGGGCTCGTCGCCGTTGACCCAGACCGCGCGATCCGTCGAGCACGGCCGCGAAGTCGTCGCCGTACGTCTCCCGGGCGCTGGCCAACAGCTGGCCCAGGGTGGAGGGAGGGTGGATGGCCCGAGCACGACCGGCCGCCTCGCGAGCCTGCGCGAAGAAGAGGAGCCTGACACTCAGGCCTGATCCCCCGAGCCGTCCCCCGCGTCGGGGTCGTGGTCGGCTGCGTCGAGGTCGGCCTGCAGGGCTGCGAGCTCGCCCTCCAGCTCCTCGAGCGCCGAGAGGTCCTGTGCCTGCGGCCGCTCACCGGCGACGTCGTCGCGCTCCATCGAGTGCAAACGTACCGTGCGATCACCCGGCCGGTGGCTATCCGTGCCCGAGCTGGTGTTGGAGCAGCTCGGTGGCGTCGGCCAGCAGTGATTGCACTCGGTCGAGCCGCTCGCCCGGGTCGTCGACCGCGAGGAGTCCCTGCGCGTCGAGCGGTCCGATCGGAGCCATCGCCGCGGCCTCGAAAGACGCCCGCACGGGGTCGGCATCGAGGCGGACCGCGTCGACAGGAACGGCCCGCTCCCCCAGCTCGGCGAGCAGCGCCGAGACGCGCACGAGCATGCGCTCCACCGGTTCGCAGCGCGATCCGACGTCGGCACTCACCTTCTTCGGCTCACGGACGAGCTCGACGTCGGCACGCGGATACGGGTCGTCGGGGAGCCAGCGCTTCACCCGACACCGCTCTGCGCCGACGACCTCGAGGAGATAGCGACCGTCCGGCGTGCGCGCGGCCTCGCCGATTCGGGCCACCGTCCCGACATCGAAGCGGGTGTCGCCGCCCCCGACCTCGTGGCCCCGTTCGATCAGCACGATCCCGAACCGGCCGTCGGTTTGCAGGCACGTCTCGACGAGCTGGCGGTATCGCGGCTCGAACACGTGCAGCGACTGCACCGCGTACGGGAAGAGCACGGTCCCGAGCGGGAACATCGGCAGGGTGGGCACCCGCGGAACGCTACCGGCACACCATCAGTTGGCACGGGCGCGCAGCCGCGCCGCCTCGTGCGCGGCCTCGGCTGCGGGGCGACCGTGGAGCTTGGCGGCGACGTCGTCGAATGCCGCCGCGGCCTCCTCAAAATGACCGACCCGGGCGAGCCACGCGGCGATCTCCGCCCGCGACACCGGGGTGCCCGTGGGGATCCGGAGGCGGAGGCGCAGCACCCACACGAGCTGCGCGGTGTCGCCGCGGATGAAGATTCCCTGGAGGTTCGTGAGCATGCGATCCAGGATCGCCAGCGCGCCGACCGGTGCGAGCAGCTCGCGACGGAATGGAGTGGAGAGCTGCATCGCCTCGTAGCGGGCGCGGCACGCGTCGCCGTCGAGCGCCGCGCCGCCCGAGAACGGGTCGTAGAACGCGCCGCCGGGTCCGCCGACGAGGAAGTGGCCCGGCATCCCGACGCCGTGCAGCTCCAGCCCGCGGCGGCGGCCGACCTCGATCATGAGCACGCTCAGCGTGATCGGGATGCCCAGCCCACGCGCGAGCACCTGGTCGAGATACGAATTCCGCGGGTCGTAGTAGTTCGCGGTGTTTCCCCGAAACCCGCGCGTGCGAAAGAGCGCGGTCGCGAGCTCGGTCGCGTCGCGGCAGTCGCACGAGGCGGCGAGCGCATCGAGCGCGCCGAGCTGCGCCTCCAGCCAGGCGTCGAGGTCGACGGCGGAGTGGGCGTGCGCCGCGACCAGCAGCGCCGCCTCGTCGAGCGCGACGTCCCCCGCCGGTCCCTGGACGAGGGCGGTGAAGCGACCCAGTGCGTCCACCGTCGGACGGTACCGCAGGAAGCCCCCGGTACACTCGCTCGCATGGCGGTCAGTCGCCAAGAGGTGCGCGACACCGCGGCACACCGGCTGCGCGGCGTCGGGCAGCGGCTCACTTCCAACCGCGAAGCCCTCGTCGACACGCTCGCGGACGCGACGCGGCCGCTCACGATCCCCGAGATCCTCGACCGCCGGAAGCGCCTCGCGCAGAGCTCCGTCTACCGGAACCTGGTCGTGCTCGAAGACGCCGGGATCGTCCACCGGGTGCTCGGCGCCGGCGAGTTCGCGCGCTGGGAGCTCGCGGAAGACCTGACCGGGCACCACCACCATCTCATCTGCGCGTCGTGCGGGCGCGTCGACGACGTCCCGGCGTCAGCCGGGCTCGAGCGATCGGTCGCAGCGGCCGCCGCCGCCATCCTCCGTACGACCGGCTTCCGCACCGAGCACCACCGGGTCGACCTGGTGGGCCTGTGCGAGCAGTGCGCCTGACCCAGATCGTCAGGCCGACGTTCCCGCACCGTTCGAGGTGAGGGGGAGCTCCTTGCCCGCCGCGAGCGCCGCGAAGATCTCCGTCAGCACATCGTCGGGGATCTCGCCACTGGCTCTCCCGACCACCTTTCCGCTCCCGTCGACGAACACGTAGAAGGGATACGACGACAGCCCATACGCGTCGGCGGCGGCGAAGTCGCGGCTGTCGGCCATCGCCGGATAGGTGAACCCCTCCCGCTGCAACCAGGCTGAGGGCGGGTAGTTGGGGAAGTCCGGGTTGGTCCCGGTCGCCACCGCGGTGACGTCGACGCCATCGAGCGCGCCGGCCTTCGACAGCGACACGATCCGGGGCACTTCGGCCTGGCAGTGGGGGCACCAGTCCGCGACGAACAGGATCGCCTGCGGCCGGCCGTTCGGCTCGATCGTCATGGCGTCGCCCTCGAGTGAGGTGCCGTGGAGGACGGGGATCGGTTGCCCGACCGCGGCGTCGTCGTTCGGTGAGCTGAAGCGGGGCAGCGCCTCGCCGTCGACCTTCACCGGTGCGACCTCGTGGCCGGTGCCGGCGTCCTTGTTGCTGCCGCCTCCCGATGCCGCGATCGCCGCGATGCCGGCGAGCGCGATCACCCCGATGAGCACGCTGAACACGACCTTCGACGAACCGCTGCTCCGGCGGCGGGGGGGCGGAACCGGCCGCTTGCGCTCCGAGGTGTAGGGGCGGGCGGGACGCGTGCGCTGCTTGCTCATGAGGGCACCGATTCTCGGGACGTCCGGGGGGAGGCTTCGTCCACCGTACCGACCGGCTCCTCGTCGGGAGCCTCGCGGCCGGCGGCCGCACCGAGCGCGAGCAGGGCGCCGATGAGAAGGAACGAGCTCAGGCACATCCACGCCAGGGTCACGAACCCGAGCTTCTCGAACCACGGCACGGCACACGGGGCGTCGAGCGAGCAGGACGTGCTCTCGGCGAGGCTGGGCACCCGCTCGACGAGCCAGTGGTACAGGGACAACGGCGCGCCGACCACCACGAACGGGAGCGCCACCAGCCAGGCTCCCCGGTCGCGCCGCAACCACCCGGCGCCGAGCACGACGACGAGCGGATACATGCAGATCCGCTGGTACCAACAGAGCGTGCAAGGGATGAGCCCGACCGATTCCGAGTAGTAGAGGCTGCCGGCGGTGGTGACGATCGCCACGATCCACGCGAGGAGCAGGGCGTGCGGTCCGACCGCGTCCGCGAGCCGTTGCCATGCGCTGCGACCGCGCGCCGACACGAGCGCGCCGATCGCAGCAAGCGCCACCATCACGACCGCGGCGTCGGCGGCCAGGGTGAGGACGAGGAAGAAGGTGTCCGCGGTCGCGTGATCGGACATCAGAAGTCAGACATCAGACACCAGGCATCAGGCATCGGCGTGGGGCGTCGGGGAGTCACCGCAGCGTGAACCGCCCCACCAGCGCCACCTGCTCGGTCGGTCCGATCCGCGCGCGCACGATCATCTCCCATCGGCCGGGGTAAGGGATGTCGAACAACGGCGCGTAGTAGTGACCCGGTCCGAGACGCCGGAGGGGAACATCGAAGGGAGCGAGGCCGCCACCCGGGCGCTGGAGCTGGAGCGTCATGTCGTCGACCGTCGTGAGCCCGCCCGGCGTGGGCACCGACGTGATGTGGATGTCGTTCGGGCCCGCGGCGCCGGGCGCGATCGTGACGTCGACGAGCAGCTGCTTCGACTCCAAGGTGAGCGCGACCGGCTTCGTCTCCTGGCGGAGCGCCGGGGCCGTGTTCACGAGCAGCGACGTCACGCCGAGGATCACCGCCGCGAACACCACCTCGGCGACGACCGAGCGCCGCAACCGGCGCAGCTCGCCGTCGCCGGCCGCTTCGTCGCCGGGATCGGCGCCGCCCGCGCCCGAGCCACCCGAGCGACCCGCGTCGGGCGGCCCGGTGACGAGTGGGCCACCGACGCCCACCGCGACCCGGTCCTCGACGCGCTCGTCCGCCGCGTCCTCGACCGGTTCCCGCTCGGAGTCGTAGGGCTCGGTTCGGTACCGGCGGTTCACCACCTCGCGACTGAAGGCAGCCGCGACCAGGAGCGCGGCGAACACGAGCAGCTTGATGATGAGCAGTCGCCCGTAGTCGGTGTCACGCAGTGCGTCGAGGCTGCCCACCTGGCGGTAGCCCTGAAACGCACCACTGATCACGAGCACCGCGATGGCGCCGAGCGCGAGCGACGAGAAGCGCGTCGTGGCGGTCCGCAGCTCGTCGGGATCGCGCGACGGAAGCACGACGAGGAGGAGCAGGACGATGCCGCCGAGCCACAAACTCATCGCGAGCACGTGCAGCATGTCGGCAGGGATGGCCGCGGCCGTCCAGCGACCCGTCGACGGGTGGCCGGCCAGTCCGATCGTGAGCGCAAGCGCGACGGCCAACACCCCGCCTGCGGCCGGCCACCAGCGCGGCACGTGCCGGTCCGCCGCCCGCTCACCGTCCGCACTGCTCGGCGGCAACAAGACGCGGAGGAGCGGCAGCATCAACGCCAACACCACGAGCCGCCCGATCGAGACGTGCCCGAAACGCGTGCCGAGCACGTCGCCGAACACCGTCGGGTCGAGCACCTTGCTCGCCGGCAGGGCCTGGGCGTACGCGCCTTCGAGGGCGATGCCCGCGACCGTGGTGACCACCACCCCGATCCATCCCGCCCACACCGCTCGGCGCGCCCGACGCCGTCGGCGCGCGCTCGGGAGCACCACGACCAGAAACGCCGCCCCACCGATCAACAGCGCAACCGACGCGTAGAGCAGCCCGCGATCTACCGCGTAGACCACACCCAAGAGCTCGCTGCCCCCCTGGTCCGCGAGCAGGCGACGGGCGAGAGCACCGGCGTCGCACGTGGTCGCGTCGGGACCGATCTGGAAGGTGAACGAGCCGTCGACGGGATGCGAGTCGGCCGACACGACCCGCCAGGTGACGACGTAGGTACCCCCGTCGAGGTCGGGGAGCGACGACCGGACCACCGAATGGTCGCCTGCAGGATGGTGCGGCGCGCCTGCCACGACGCGGTGGGCATCGCCGTCGAACACGCGGACCGAGCCCAGCGACGACTCGACGGGCTCGTTGAACCGCAACGTGATTGCCTGCGGCGCCGCGTCGAGCACGGTCCCCGGCGCGGGCTCCGTGGTGAGAAGCGTCGCGTGGGCAGACGCGGGAGCGACGCCGAGCACGAAGGTGGTCGCGACCGCGACGAAGACGCACGCTCCGAATGCCCGCGCGCGCCGGCCGACGGCAGTCGTCATGCGAGGCGCACCGGTCGGTCGTCGCTCCGACCGACCAACCACATCACGAGCAGTCCGGCCAACGCCAGGAGGTGGTGCGCTTCGGGCGCGAACGTCGTGCGGCCCTCGGCGACGTCGAGGAACGAAGAGACGACGAGGCACGTCGCCAGCGCCGCGACGAACGGGAACATCCCCGAGATGCGGAACGGGCGCCACGCCGCGAAGAGGAGCCCGACCGCGAGCGCGACCTCGAACGACCCGATGTGGCGGGCGCTGTGCACGGGCAGCCCCGCATCCGATCCGAGGACGAGCGCGGGGAGGGCGACGACGAGCTGCACGAGCGCGATCGCCGCCAGCATGACCCGGAGGGGCCGGATGTCGGACAACGGGCGGCGCGTCGAGGCCGCGCTCGATCCGATCGCGACAAGCACCGCGTCACCGAGGTCGGGGACTTCGGGCGCGGGCGAGAGTCGCACCAGCCGGTGCAGCCGCTCGGCTTCTTCCACGAAGGCGCGGCAGTCTGCGCACGAGTCGAGGTGGGCGCGGAGCACGCCGTCGTCGAGACCGGGATCCTCGCCGTCGAGACGGGCGGAGAACGCATTGCGAAACCTGATGCACGTCATGGCCCGGTAGTCGACTCGAAGCCGGAGATGGTTCCCCCAGTATCGTCGGTCGCAGTGGACGAGCTCACGCGGCTGTTCCTCGCCGCTCGTGACGGTGACCGTGCCGCACTGCTGGCGGCGATCCGCACGAGCCAGGCCGACATCTGGCGCCTGGCCGCCCACCTGGTTGACCCGTCCGAGGCCGACGACGTCACGCAGGACACGTTCGTGCGAGCCTGGCAGGCACTCCCCGCGTTTCGGGGCGACGCGAGCGCCCGGACCTGGCTGTTGTCGATCGCCCGCCGGGCCTGCGCGGATGCCGTCCGCCGCCGCAGCCGCAGCCGCCGTCTCGTCGAACGGCTGCGAGGGGAGGCGCACGACGACCAACCCGACGGGCACGCGCACGAAGACCCGCTGGCACGGTCGGCCCTGTTCGAGCTGGTCGAGCAGCTCGACGGGAACCAACGCAGCGCGTTCGTGCTGACCCAGATCGTCGGCTGCTCGTACTCCGAAGCAGCCGAGGTGTGTGACGTACCGGTAGGGACGATCCGCTCGCGCGTCGCCCGCGCGCGCAACCGCCTCCTCGCGCAGCTCCGCGCCGCGGAGACCGCGTGAGAGCGCTCTCGCGCGGGTTGCTCCGGGTCGCTGCGATCGGCTCGTTCGTGGTCGGCATCATGCTCGCGACGGCGTCGCCCGCCGCCGCCCACGGCGTCGGCGGCGTGTCCCCGACCGACTACACGACCCGGATCGTGTCGGTGACTCCGACGGTCGACGGGCTCACACTCCGGACGGTCGACCTCGGGCAGCGGTTCGAGCTCACGAACCGCGGCACCCGTGACGTGGTCGTGCTCGGCTACGACGGTGAGCCGTACTTGCGAGTTGGGCCCCGAGGCGTGTTCGAGAACTCGCACTCCCCCGCGACGTATCTGAACCGATCGTTCACGCCGACCGGTCGCCCCCCGACCATCGCAGACCCCACGGCCCCACCCGCATGGCATCGCACCAGCGCCGGCCACACCGTGCGGTGGCACGACCATCGGGCGCACTACATGGGCATCGACGACCCACCGGTCGTGCAGCGCGACCGGAGCCATCGGCATGTGGTCCAGTTGTGGGAGATCGACCTGCGCCGCGGATCGACGACCATCGTCGCCAAGGGAGACGTCGTCTGGGTGCCGCCGCCGTCACCCTGGCCGTGGCTCGTCCTCGCCGCCGCGCTCGCGGTCGGCGTGTTCTTCGGGACGCGCGGTGCACGCCGGGCCCGTTTCGTGGCGCCGGTGCTGGCGACGCTGATCGCGGCGGAGACGCTGCACGTGATCGGCCTGTGGGGTGCCACGACCGCGTCGACGGGCAGCCTCCTGCTCCAGAGCGCGTATTCAGCCGGTGGCATCGTGATCGGCCTGGTCGCGCTCGTGTGGGTCGCACGACGCGGGGCGGTCGCCGCCGCGCCCGGCGTGCTGGTCGCCGCGTTGTTCCTGCTCGTCGCGGGCGGCCTCGCGGACATCCCCTCGCTGAGCCACTCGCAGATCCCGACGACTTTCTCGCCCGCCGTCACCCGCACCCTCGTCACCGTGCTGCTGGGTGGCGGGGCCGGCCTCGCGATCACCGCCGCTCTCCGCCTGCGCCTGCCACCGGCGGCGACGGTGACCTCACGCGGCGCGCCCGTACCCACCCCGGTGCGGACGGGCACGAGCTCGGGCGGCACGACTGCCTCGGACGGGCCCGGCCCCTAGACTGAGAATCATGCTCAATTCCGAGGCGTCGACGCTTCGGCCGCTCCCCACCGGTGAGATCGTGCTGGCGGCCCACCACGTCTCGTTCTCCTACGGAGCCGAGCGCGTGCTCGACGACGTCAGCCTCGAGGTGCGCGCCGGCGAGTTCGCCGCCCTGGCCGGCCCCAACGGGTCGGGCAAGTCCACGCTGCTCCGGGTGCTGCTCGGGCTGGCGCCACCGAATGCCGGCACCGTGCAGACGTTCGGCGTGGCACCCGGATCGCTGCGCGACCGCTGGCGGGTGGGGTACGTGCCCCAGCGTTCCCGCATCGGCACCGAGCTTCCCGCCACGGTCGAAGAGGTCGTCGCCACGGGGCGTCTCGCGCGGCTCGGCTGGTGGCGCCGCCTGCGGGCCGCCGACCGCGCCGCCGTCGACCATGCGCTCGAGTCGGTCGCGCTCGCCCCCCAACGGCGGAGGCGCCTGAGCGAGCTCTCGGGCGGTCAGCAGCAGCGCGCGCTCATCGCGCGCGCGCTGGCCGCCGAGCCGGAGCTGCTCGTGCTCGACGAGCCGATCGCCGGGGTCGACGCGGAGTCGCAGCGGCTCTTCCGCGACTCGCTCGTCCATCTGCAACGCGAGCACGGCGCCGCGGTCTTGCTCGTGTCGCACGAGCTCGGTGCGGTCGCCGACGATCTCGACCACCTCGTCGTGCTCAAGCGTCGGGTCCTGTTCGACGGACTGCCCGGTGACCTCGCCGCGACCGGCGTGAGCCTCGGCATCCACGGCGACGACCTTCCCCGCTGGCTCGAAGACCTCGGCTGATGGGGGCAGACCTCATCTGATGGGGAGGGCGAAATGATGGGGATGCCGTGGTCGCTGCCGTGGCCGTTCGACCGCGAATACATGCAGCTGGCGTTGCTGGCGGGCATCGTGGTCGGCGCGACCGCGCCCCTGATCGGCACGTTCATGGTGCAGAAGGGCGTCTCGCTCCTGGGTGACGGGCTGGGCCACGTCGCGGTGGCGGGCATCGGCGCCGCGCTGCTCTTCGACACGTCGCCGACGTGGACGGCGATGGCGGCCGCGGTCGCCGCGGCGCTCCTCATCGAGTGGCTCCGCGAGCACGGGGGAACGACCGGCGACCTCGCGCTTGCGCTCGTGTTCTACGGAGGCATCGCCGCCGGCGTCGTGCTCGCCAGCCGGTCGGCGACCAACACCAACCTCCAGCCCTACCTGTTCGGCTCGATCCTCACGACCACCGAGCGCGACGTGTGGACGGTCGTCGCGCTCGGCGTGGCGATCATCGGCGTCGTCGCGATCACCGGTCGCGCGTTGCTCGCCGTCGTGCTCGACGAGGACGCGGCTCGCGTGTCCGGCATCCCCGCACGCACACTCAACGCGCTGCTCGCGGTGCTGACCGCCGTCACCGTGGTCGCGGCGATGCGGATCGTCGGCGTGCTGCTCGTCGCCGCGCTCATGGTCCTGCCCGTCGCCACGAGCCGCCTGCTGGCAGGGTCGTTCCGGGCCACGCTGCTGCTGGCGACGGCGGTGGGCGTGCTCTCGGCCGTGCTCGGCCTCGCGGCCGCGCGAGCCTGGGCCCTCGCAGCCGGCGGCGCGATCGTGCTCGTGGCCGCAACCCTGTTCGCGCTGACCTCGGTGTTCGTCGGCGCGCGGCGAGCCGGTCTCCAGGGTCGTTCGCTCCTGTCCGGTCCTCCCGGTTAGCCTGCGCTTTTTGCTGGGGGGTACGCGTGCCGGAACAGACGTGGACGCCTGAACAGCTGCGCGCCGAGGTCGCGTCGCGAACGTGGTTCCACACGATCGACCTCGGCCGCGGGATCAGAACGCCCGGCGAGAAGGACACCAACGCCGAGGTCGACCACATGCACCTCCCTGACCTCACCGGTCGCACCGTCCTCGACATCGGCGCGTACGACGGGTACTACTCGTTCGTGGCCGAGCAACGCGGCGCTTCACGGGTGCTGGCCACGGACAGCTGGACCTGGAACTGGCCCGGTGCTGACGCGCGGCGGAACTTCGAGCTGGCGCACGAGGTGCTGGGTAGCCGGGTGGAATCACAAGTCATCTCTGTCGAAGACCTCAGACCGGAGACGGTGGGCGGGACGTTCGACGTGGTGCTGTTCCTCGGCGTCCTCTACCACGCGCCCGATCCGATCGGGTACCTGCGGCGCGTGCGCGACGTCACCGCCGGTGTCGCCATCGTGGAAACTCTCGTCGACCTGCTCGACATCCCCGTCCCGGCCGCGGCCTACTACCCGGGCGGCACGCTCAACCACGACGCGAGCAACCAGTTCGGTCCCAACGCCCTCGCGGTCACCGCCTGGCTCATGGAGGCCGGGTTCAGTCGGGTGGTCGAGTTCGAGCCGTGGCACACCAACCCGGTCTGGGCGGTTGCCGGACCTCCGCCCCCGCCCGTCCCCCTTCACGGGATCCCCCGGATCGTCCGCGGCGTCAAGCACCGCCTTCCGAAACGGCGGCGCAAGCGCATCGCCCGCAGCGGACGGATGGTCTTCCACGCGTACGTCTAGCTTCGTCACCGGGCCCACCACGGGCACACGCCCGGCGATTGGTCGTCGCTAGCCTCGTGCTCGTGCCTTCGGTTTTCACCCGCATCATCGACGGCCAGCTGCCCGGCCGGTTCGTCTGGCGCGACCCGGAGTGCGTCGCGTTCCTCTCCATTGAGCCGATGCACACCGGTCACACGCTCGTGGTTCCCCGCGTCGAGATCGATCACTGGATCGACCTCGAGCCGACGCTCGCCGCCCACTGCTTCCAGGTCGCGCAGACCATCGGGCGCGCCCAGCAGGAGGCGTTCGGGCCGCGGCGGATCGGCATGATGATCGCGGGCGACGAGGTGCCCCACACCCATCTCCACGTCGTGCCGTTCGACCGCGTATCGGAGCTCTCCTTCGCCACCGTCGACCATGATCCAGCCCCGGCTTCGCTCGACCGGGCAGCTGCAGCCATCCGCGCTGCGCTGGTGACCCTCGGCGCCGAGCACGCCGCCGAGTAGTAGCGGCGCACCGTGGGAGACCGACACCGCGAATGGATCGAGCGTGACGCGGCGACCGTGTGGCACGGCTTCACGCAGATGGCGACCTACGCCCGGAACGCACCGATCGTCGTCGCCGGTGCGGACGGCCACGAGCTCATCGACGTCGACGGCCGCCGCTACCTCGACGCTATCTCCTCCCTCTGGGTGAACACGCTCGGTCACCGCGTTCCGGAGCTCGACGACGCGCTTCGCGAGCAGCTCGACCGGGGTGCGCACTCGACCATGCTCGGCAACGGGAACGAGATCGTGATCGAGCTGTCGGAAGCGCTGGCGCGGGTCGTCCCTGTCGACGCACCACACCTCCTCTACGCGTCGGACGGCGCGTCCGCGGTGGAGCAGGCGCTCAAGATCGCGTTCCAGTACTGGGTGAACCGCGGCGTCGAAGGTCGAACGACGTTCCTCGGGTTCGGCGGCGCGTACCACGGCGACACGCTCGGTGCGCTCTCGGTCGGCGACGACGGGTTCGGCAGCTCGCTGTTCGACCCGCTTCGATTCCCGGTGTTCCGGGCGCCCGGCTTCGCGGACCCGTCGTGCTTCGCCACGGCGTGCGCGCTGGTGGCCGAGCACGCGCACCGCATCGCCGCGGTGGTGGTCGAACCGCTCGTGCAGGGCGCGGGCGGGATGCACCTCGGCGATCCCGACGGCCTGGCCGAGCTCGGACGTGCCTGCGCCGAACACGACGTGCTGCTGATCTGCGACGAGGTCGCCACCGGCTTCGGGCGCACCGGCACGCTGTTCGCGAGTGAGCAGTGCGGCCTGCGCCCCGATCTCCTCGTGCTCGGCAAGGGCCTTACCGGCGGCTACATCCCGATGTCGGCCACGGTGGCGAACGAGCGGGTGTACGCCGCCTTCCTCGGTGCGGACCTCGGACCGAGCACCCTCTACCACGGGCACTCCTACGGGGGGAACGCGCTCGGGGCCGCTGTGGCGCTGCGACATCTGGAGCTGCTCGAGGCGTGGGACGTCCTCGCCAACGTGCGCGCGCGATCGGCCGAGCTACGGGCATTGCTCGACGACCGGATCGCCCCGCACCCCGCCGTCGCCGACGTGCGGCTCGCGGGCCTCATGGGCGGCGTGGAGCTGGCGCCCCCGCGCGACGGGCTCCGGTGGGGGCGGCAGGTGTCGGCCGGCGCGGTGGAGCGGGGCGTGCTGCTGCGCCCGCTCGGCGACGTCGTGGTGCTCGTCCCGCCGCTCACTGTCCGCTCGGAGGAGTTGCACCGGGTTGTCGGCGTGCTCGCCGAAGCGCTGGACGACGTCTCGCCATGATGGTCCCGGGAACATGGCGCGACTGGGCGGCGGCCGAGCGGGACGCGGTCCACGCGCAGGGGCGATGGCGCGCGCCCCGCTCGTTCGACGCACAGGGAGTCGAGGGAACGCTGGCCCCGGACGGCGATCCGGTCGTGTCGTTCGCGTCCAACGACTACCTGGGGCTGACCCGCCACCCGGCCGTCGTCGAGGCCGCGCACCACGCGCTCGATCGCTGGGGAACCGGTGCCGGTGCCGCGCGCCTGATCGTGGGGGCCCGGCCCGTCCACGAAGAGCTCGAGCAGGCGATCGCGGCGTGGAAACAGTGCCCCTCGGCGGTGCTCTTCGGCACCGGCTTCGCGGCCAACCTCGGTGTCCTCACGACGTTCGGCGGCCCGGACGTGCTCGTCTGCTCCGACGAGCTCAACCATGCGTCGATCGTCGACGGGCGCCTTCTCGCGGGCTCCGAGCTCGCGGTCTACCCGCACCTCGACGCCGCCTACGCCGACAAGATCATGGACGAAGCCCGCCGGCGGCGCAAGGCAACGCGTCTCGTTCTCGTCAGCGAGACGGTGTTCTCGATGGACGGCGACGTCGCGCCGGTGCGCGACCTCATGGACGTCTGTGCGCGCCACGGTGCACTGCTCGTCCTCGACGAGGCCCACGCAGTGCTCGGCCCCGAGGTCGAACCCGACCCCGCGGTGGACGTGCTGCGTGTTGGGACGCTCTCGAAGACCCTCGGCGCGCTCGGAGGATTCGTCGCCGGCGCGACCGAGCTCACCGAGCTGCTCGTCAACCGAGCGCGCTCCTACATCTTCACGACCGCGTCGACGCCGGCCGACAGTGCCGCCGCGTTGGCGGCCATCAGAGTGCTCCGGTCGCCCGAGGGCGACGAGCTCCGGGAGCGGCTGCGCACGAACATCGATCGGCTGCGCCCCGGCCATCCGTCGCCGATCATCCCCTACCTGTGCGGCGACGAGCAGCGTGCGCTCGCAGTCGCCGAACGCCTGCTCGCCGAAGGCTTCCTGTGTACCGGGATCCGTCCGCCCACGGTCCCGCCCGGCACGTCGCGCCTGCGCGTCACGGTGTCGGCAGCCCATTCGCCCGACCAGGTCGATCGGTTCGCCCGCCTGCTCCACGAGCTCTTCCCCGCGCCGTGAACGGGTCCCGGCCCGGGGCAGTCGCGTTCGTCAGTGGCACCGGCACCGAGGTCGGCAAGACGTGGTGGGGCTGTGCAACCGCGCGCCAGCTGCGGAGCCAGCGGCGCCGCGTGGCGGCACGCAAGCCCGCGCAGTCGAGCGAGGCCGGCGCGCCGACCGATGCGGCGCGCCTCGCCGCGGCCACCGGCGAGGAGCCGACGGAGGTGTGCCTCCCCCATCGGTCGTACGCGAGGGCCTGGGCACCGCCGTTCGCGGCCGACGCACTCGGAGAGCCGCCGTTCTCGATCGCGGAGCTCGTGGCAGAGCTCGACTGGCCCGAGGGCGTCGACGTCGGCCTCGTGGAGGGCGCGGGCGGACCGCGTTCACCACTCGCCGCCGACGGCGACAATGTCGACTTCGCGCGCGCGCGTTGCGCCCCGAGCTCGTGGTCATCGTCGCCGACGCCGGACTCGGCACTATCAACGCAGTGCGCCTCGCCGTCGACGCGTTCGCCGGCTTGCCGACGGTCGTGGCGCTGAACCGCTTCGACCGTGACGACGACCTTCACGGGGTGAACTTCGCGCACTTGCGCGACGCGTGCGGGTTCGCGGTCGTGACGACACCCGTCGAGCTCGCCGCCCGTCTCACCCGCGAAGAACGTCGGCTTCCGTGAGCGACCGCGGTGGCCGGACTAGCCGTGTTGCGCCAAGCGACCGCCGATCACGCCGCCTACCGCCCGCGCCGACCACGACGATCCTGGTCATGGGAACGAGGCCTCGGGGTCGACATCAGGCCCGGGGATCGGATCGACGGCCGCGACCGCGAGGATGGGCTCGGGCCGGATGTCGACGCGGGCGGGAGCCTCTTCCCGGGACGCACGGCTCAACACGAGCCCGCCGAGCACGAACACGATCGCGATCGCGCCGATGGCCACGGCCGCGCGCGCGGACACCGTGTCGGTCAGCCACCCGGTGAGCAGGGCGCCGAGCGGAGTCGTCCCCATCACGCCCATGTAGTAGAGGCTCATCACCCGCCCGAGGAAGTCGGGGCGGGTGTTCTGCTGGATGTAGGTCTGAGAGGTGGTCTGGTAGACGACGAACGCCACCCCGAGGATCGTCATCGACGCCAGATACACGGCCAGCGTCGGCGCGAGGGCTTGCACCGCTAAGGCCGTGCCCAGCAGCGCGCACGCGCCCTCGTACACACGCATCGTCGCTCGATGGAAGTAGCGCGCGAGCAGGAGTCCGCCGAGCACCGAGCATGCCGCGTTGATCGCGTGCGAGGCACCCACCACCCCGGAACCCTCGTGGAAGACGAACGTGAGCATCGCCGGAACCAGCGTGAGGAAGTTGAATGCGAAGAGACCGATCACGGCGTTCGCCACCATCAGTGCACGGAGACCGGGATGGCCCCAGACGTAGCGGAACCCCTCGCGGATCTGTCCCCGATCGCGCTGTCGATGCTCGCGGGGAAGAGGTCGCGCGTACGCATCGCGAACATGGCGGCTATCACGAAGAGGAACGACACTGCGTTTCCGAAGAAGCAGAACTGGGGCCCCTTCCAGGCGTACAGCAGACCGCCGATCGCGGGGCCGGCGAGGCGGGCGATCGAGACGAGGATCGTGTTCATGGTCACCGCGCTCGCGATCGCGTTCGGTGCGACGAGCTCGGGCAGCAGCGCCTGCGCGGACGGGCGGTCGAACACTTGGAAGCAGCCCATCAGGAACGCGAGCGAGATCACCCAGCCGTACGTGACGTGACCGGTCGCGGTGAGGATGCCAAGGGTGAGCGACTGGCAGGCGGCGAGTCCGGACGAAACGATGATCACGTGCCGTACGTTCAGGCGGTCCAGGAGCACGCCGGCCCAGGCGCTGAACAGCAGCACCGGCAGGAACTGGAGCGCGGCCGTCAGGCCCAGGGCCGACGCCTTGCCGGTGAGATGGAGGACCAGCAATCCCTCGGCGAGCAGCTGCAGCCAGGTGCCCATGTTGGACAGCATCTGCCCGCCGAAGTACAGCCGGTAGTTCCGATAGCCGAGCGCCTGCGACGGGCGTTCGGTTCGCGTTGCGGGCATTGCCCGGACGCTACCTGTCCACTCCCGACCCGCGAATTCGACGCGCGGCGCTCAGCGCATCGCTACGTCCGCCCCCGCGTCATGCCTTCCATCGCGCCGCGGGGTCGATCACCCGAATCGGAAGGTTTTCCGCGATCCGATCACGTGCCGGGCTCATGCGCGTGCACCCGAGCACAATGGACTTCGCTCCCGCGGCCGCCGCGGCACGTGCTTGCTCCCACCCGCGCTCGAGCAACCCGCCGCCACCGGCCCGCGGCTCGTGCACCTGGCTGTCGCCGGGCATGACGTTCTCGTTGTTCCGGGCGGCAAGAATGGTGGATCGTCGAGGAGCTGGATCGAGGTGCATCGATGGCCGTTCCCGCACCGCTCGTGGTGGGCGTGCCGCGTGAGACCAAGGAGGGTGAGCACCGCGTCGCGATCACCCCCGACGGCGTGCATGAGCTGGTTGTCAACGACGTGTCGGTGCTCGTCGAGCGGGACGCGGGTGCGGGAAGCGCCATTCCCGACGACGTCTACCGCGCCGCGGGTGCCGAGATCGTGCCGACCGCCGACGACACGTGGAGACGCGCCGACCTCGTGCTCAAGGTGAAGGAGCCCCAAGCGGGTGAGCTGGAGCATCTCCGTCCCGGGCTCGTCCTCTTCACCTATCTCCATCTCGCGGCCTATCCCACGGTCGCCGACGCGCTGCTCGACCGCAAGGTGCTCGGCATCGCGTACGAAACCGTCCAGGTCGACACCGGCGCGCTCCCGCTGCTCGCCCCGATGAGTGAGGTCGCGGGGAGGATGGCGCCCCAGATCGGTGCGCACTTCCTCGAGCGCGAGCACGGCGGACGCGGCGTCCTGCTCGGCGGCGCACCCGGGGTGCGACCCGCGCGGGTCGTGGTGCTGGGCGCAGGGAACGTCGGGTGGAACGCCGCGTGGATCGCGCAGGGCATGGAGGCGGAGGTGCTGCTGTTCGACCGCAACATCGACCGGTTGCGGTTCGTCGACCAGATCCACCGCGGGCGGATCATGACGCTGGCGAGCACCCGTCTCGCCGTCGAACGGGCCGTCGCGGACGCAGATCTCGTCATCGGTGCCGTGCTCGTGCCGGGTGGGCGCGCCCCGGTGGTCGTGACGGAGCGGATGGTTGGGTCGATGCGCCCCGGAGCCGTGATCGTCGACTGCGCGATCGATCAGGGCGGCTCCGTCGCGGGAATCCGCGAGACGTCCCACGCGGAACCCGTCTACGAGCGGCTCGGAGTTCTGCACTACGCGGTGGGCAATGTCCCCGGCGCCGTGCCCCACACGTCGACCTACGCGCTGACGAACGCCACGCTCCCGTACGCGGTAGCGCTGGCGACTCGCGGCGTCCGCGCCGCGGTCGCGTCGGATTCCGCGCTCGGCCTGGGCGTGAACACGGTTGATGGCGCGGTGACCAACCCCGTGGTGGCCGCGGCGCTGCACCGACCCGTGGTCGATCTCGCCGACGCCCTCGCCACCTGATCGGGTCCGGGTGCGCTCGGAGCTGCATCGTTTACATTCGAGAGGTCCGTGCTGCCGGTACGTTCCGGGCACGTTCGAGGGGTGTGGCATGGCGATCCGCGAAGCGGTCCGCGGTGGCTTCGCCGACGTGATGCTCGCCGACGGCACCATGTTGAGCGAGCTCATCGACCCCGAGCGACGCGAGGTCGACCTGCGGGTGCTCTCCGACCCGTTGATCTACGAGCTCGAGATGGAGCGACTCTTCACCCGTACGTGGATCATGGTCGGCCACGAGACCGAGGTCCCCGAGCCGGGCGACTTCGTGCTCCGGACCATTGGCGACGACGTGGTGATCGTGAGCCGCCAGGACGACTGGTGGTCCCGCGGGACCTAGATGCTCGGTGCCTCATGGAGTCGAGAAGAGGTCGAACGGCTCGTCAGGCGAGCCGTCGCCGCTGCGAGCGCGTCGACGTCCAGCGTCGGGTCCTTGTGACACGCGGACAGGCTCGGGTGGAGCGTCGATCCGGGAGACCGGGAGCCGCACCTCATAGCGACCGGCCGCAAAGCGCGACGACGCGTCGCGGCTCGTGTGCGCCTCCACCAGCGAGGCGGCGCGCAACATCCCCAGCGCCGCCGCAGCACGGTCCTTGCCGATCCCCGACCGCGACCCGAGGTCACGGGCACTCGTCGTCGCAACCCACGTCCCGCCCGCGTCGCTACCAGTGAGGGCCAGGGCCTCGAGGACCGACCACGCCACCGCACTCAGCTCTCGTCGAGCCGCCATCGAAGCGCTGTCGACTTCGAGCGTTAGCGCCTCGCCATGGAGCATGATCCGGATCCCGGCGTTCACGACACGGACGGCAGCTCAGCCACCAAACCCAGCAGAGACTCGATCGCGTGCTTGGGCACCACGATCCGCCGGCCCAGCCGAACATGGGCAAGGTCGCCCCGGGTGACGAG
This sequence comes from uncultured Actinomycetes bacterium, assembly GCA_963775795.1. Taxonomy (GTDB): domain Bacteria; phylum Actinomycetota; class Acidimicrobiia; order IMCC26256; family DASPTH01; genus CAVZKC01. The sequence continues at coordinate 847,817 of CAVZKC010000004.1, forward strand.
CTCGTACGCATGCGTCCGAGCGATACCGAGTAGGCGCGCCGCCTCGGGCACGGTCACCACGAGTGCCTTCCGATCAGAACCCGTCATCTCACAAGCTCCTTGTCCGCTCCGTTGCTACATGTACGGCAGTGCCCCGAGCTGCGCTGATGCGAAGGGACCGGCCGTCACCTCCCTAGGCCGCTCGAAGGCCCAGAACTTCGCGAACGATCCGCGTGAGAGGGGAGGTCGAACGGGAGGTCGAACGGGAGGTCGAACGGGAGGTCGAACGGGAGGTCGAACGGGAGGTCAACGAGAACCGCCTGGCGAGCGGCGGGCATGCGGGATCACGGAGGCCTACCGTGATGAGCGCGCCGGAACCGCCCTCGGGCTGATGGCTCCTACTCGGTGCACACACCAGTCGTTGCTCGTCCGCAACGGGGCTGGTCCAAGTGGGTGCGTGCGCAGGGACCCCCGATGAGAGTCCATGCGCCGATCCAAGGAACGTCGGAGCACTCTCAGGATCACATCGTCGGCGACACCCATCACGAGGAGGAAGTCGGGAACGAGGTCGATGGGCATTAACACGTAGCTGATCGGGCGCAGGCAGAACGCTGCCGCCTGTCAGGAGAGGATGTCTTTTCGGTTGAACCACCACCACGCGATGACCAACGGCACGACGATGTAGGGGATGACGAGGAGCGCGCCGCGCAGCATGTCGTTGGTGGGGCCAGTGCCGCGAATGAACATGGTGGTCCAGGCATCGAAGTGGTGCGTGGGGAATGCTGACCGGATTCGTCCGAGGGCGCTGATGCCATCGAGAACCTGGGACACGATGTAGATGCCGATCGCCGAGAAGATCGCGCCGGCCGGGGTATCGGTCATGGTCGAGGCCATGAATCCGAATGCGATGGCCGGCGTGAGGCTCCACAGGACGTAGACGGTGGCGAGGGCCAGGCTTGCGAGGATGTGGGTGCTGGATTCGGGCGGGGCGCCGGAGATCTGGAGCGGGTGCCAACCGAAGGCGACGCCGCCGAGGGCGAGACCGGTGAGTGGGACGAGTGTCGCGGCCACCACGGCGAGCAGCGCCGCGCTCGCGAGCTTGACGGTGAGGAGCCGGGAACGGGTGATGGGTCGGACGAGCATTGCGCGCAGGTTTCCCCAGCTGGCCTCGGAGGCGATCGCGTCGCCGGCGAAGACGGCGACGACCACCACGAGGAGGAATCGGCTCAGGAAGAACAATGATGCGACACCGAGGTACAGGCCCGTCTTGGTGGCCAGGTAGGCGTAGGCGTCTTCTGCGTCGTTGGGATTGGGCGACGGTGGGTTGGATTTCAGGGCGATGGTGAAGATCAGTGGGATCAGGACGAGGATGCCCAACGCGATGTAGGTGCGCGGTCGGCGCCATTGCTTGAACATCTCGGTGCGAAACAAGGCAACGGTCACGTGGCGTCCGGTTCGATCAAGCCCAGGAACGCGTCTTCGAGGCGGTGGCGGGAGGTCACGGTGTCGACGGCGAAGCCGTGCTCCACGAGAGTGCGCACCACGTCGGCCCGCGAGATGCCGTCGAGCTCGACGGCCAGGCCTGCGCCTTCTGCGGTGACGGTGCGCACGCCGACGCGCGCGGCGAGCACGACCCGGGCACGGGGGATGTCGTCGACTTCGAGGTACATCGACGCGGCGGCGCGGGTGAGCTCGACGACGGTCCCCGTGCGAATGACGCGGCCGCGGTCCATCACCACCAGCTGGTCGCAGACCTGCTCGACCTCTCCGAGTAGGTGGCTCGACAACAGCACGGTGACGTCCTCTTCGGACACGCGTCGGAGCAACGTCCGAACGTCGCGCATCTCCGCCGGATCGAGGCCGTTCGTCGGCTCGTCGAGCACGAGAACCTGGGGAGCGCCGAGGAGCGCCCGCGCGATGCCGAGCCGCTGGCGCATGCCTTGGGAGTAGGTCTTGACCTTGCGGTGCAAGGCGTCGCCGAGTCCGGCGATGCCCAGGGCGCGGTCGAGGTTCGCGTTCGCGAATTCGCCGCCGGCCGATTCCCAGTACAGGCGCAGGTTGGTCAGGCCCGACAGGTGCGGCACGAACTCGGCGTGCTCGATCATGGTGCCGACCTGGGCCAACACTCGGCAGCCGGGATCGACGTCGTCGTCGAGGAGCCGCGCGGAACCGGAGGTGGGCCGCACAAGCCCGACGAGCATGCGCAGCGTCGTGGTCTTGCCGGCGCCGTTGGGGCCGAGCAGTCCGCAGACCGAGCCCCGCTGCACCTGGAAACTGACCGTGTCGACCGCCCGGACGCCGCCGCGGAACTGCTTCGTGAGTGCGAGCGACTCGATAACGACGTCGTCGGTCATAGCTCACGCACCGTACTGGGGCGCGAGTGCCGTTCCTGGGTCGTACAGCCTCGGGATCGCGGGCGGTTGATCGGCGTTCATCGTTGGCATCGGGGTGCGGCGGATCCACCACCAGGCCGTCCCCGCGGCGCCGAAGGGGATCTCCATCCAGCGGGTGAAGGTGCTGTACAGGATCACGCCGGCAGCCGCGGCGGCCGGATTCGCTCCGAACGCGACGAGCAGGCCGGCGGTGCCGGCCTCGGCGAAGCCCACGCCGCCCGGGGTCAGGGGAACCAGGGTGAGTGCTGCTCCGGTGGCGTAGGCCGCGAACACGCCGATCGGCGAGACCGTGCCACCGACGCACACCAGGCAGAGGTACAGCAGCGTGGCCTGGAGCAGGACGTAGACCGACATCCCCAGGCTCATGCGCCGCCATGACCGCCGTACCACCTGGCCAACCTCGGTCCGCAGTGCGGCGATCACCTCGTGCGCGGGATGCCCGGCGAGACGCGACAACGCCGCAGTGGCGGTGCGCTGGAACGGACCGGGATCGCGGTTCCCAGGGTTGCGGGTCGCGAGGCGTACGGCGAAGGCGATCCCGACGAACGCGAACATGCTTATGAACGCGACCGGAAGGAGGCCGTGGGCCTTGTGATCGGTGCACGCGACCAGCAGCGCGAGCGCGAGTGCAGGGAGCAGCAGCCTGACCAATGCGTTCCACGCGTTGTTCAACAGCACGAGCACGGTGAAGTCGCTGCCGTCGTAGCCCCATGAGCGCAGCATCGTGAAGTTGAGGCCCATCCCCAGCACTCCACCGAACGGAGCCAGGTGCGAGACCGTGCTCCCGCTGAAGTTGAGGACCAGCGCGCGGCGGTGGGACAACCCCGGTAGCGCTCCGGTGGTGACGTAGGTGTGGACGAAGAGCCCGCCAAACCAGATGGCGCCGAGCAATCCGAGCTGCACCAGCGTGAGCTGCTGGAACCGTGCGCCGACGGTCGACCAGGCGGTGTGTGTCGTGAGCGGAACGAGCACGAGGGGCAGCGCCAACGCCACGACGCCACCGAGCAGCGTGAGTGCAGTGCGTGCGAGGCGAAGACGGCTCACGAAACCGGCTCCCGGGTCGCAGCGCCCAACCCAGCGAACACGTCGTCGAGATGGGGACGCATCGGCACGTGACCACGCTCGACGAACCACTCGTGGCCGAAGATCCACCGGAATGTGCGGCGCGGTAGGCGGAGGAACATGGCCAGCGTCCGGGGCCCGGTGCCGCCCGAGATCTGCGAGCCGTGTGCCGCCATCGCCGCGCGCTTCTGCTCGGCGAACGCGCGCACGTCGATGCGGTGCGTGATCACCTCACCGTGTGAGTACGCATGCATCAGCCGCTCGGGGCGGAACTCCGACGGCAGCCCCGGGACGAGCCGGAGTAGCCGCGCGATCCGCACGAGCAGGCCTCGGTCGACGGTGGCCTCGAGAACGATCGGGGTCGACGCGAACGCGCCGGCTCGCTGGCCAACCTCGTGAACCTGGCGATGGTCCGGATGGCCGTAGCCGCCCGCGGGGTCGTAGGTCGTGAGGACGTCGGCGTCCTCGGCGCGCAGGATCGCGGCGAGTCGCTCCGCGGCGGCATCCGGGTCGACTCGGGAGAACGCGTCCGGATCGTCGACCAATCCGTCCAAACCGGAGTCCGCGTACCCGAGCCACTCGACGCGCGCGCAACCCAGGATCGTGGCCGCCATCCGGAGCTCTTCGAGGCGTAGCACTCCGAGCGCGGCTCGACCGAAGCCGGGAACGCCGGTGAGGCCCGCCTCACCGCGCGTGGCCACCACGAGGACAACCCGGTGCCCGTCCGCGGCGGCCTTGGCCATCGTTCCGCCGGTGAGCGCAGCTTCGTCGTCGGGGTGCGCGTGGAAGGCGACGAGCGTGCGGCGGATCATGCACCGGCTCCCGCTCGGGAGAGGAGCTCGATTCCGACGCCACGTCGTGCCGGGACGCGCTGGATCGCCGCGGCCCGTGCGTACTCACGCTCGGTGCTGGCGAGGGCGTCGGCCCATCCGAATGTCGGCGGGTGTACCCGGTTGTGGGCGGCGATGCTCTCCCGGGTGCCGGCGTCGGCGGTGAGCGCCGTGATCGCCGCCGCGAGGCCCCGGTCGTCATCGACGAGCAGACCTTCGCGGCCGTGACGGATGTACGTGCCGACGCCCGCCTGGGCCATGCCGATGACGGGAAGGCCCGCCGCGCGAGCTTCGAGCGCCGCGATGCCGAACGACTCGAGGCGCGCCGGAGCGACGAATACGTCGGCCCGACGGTAGAGCCGTCGGATCGCGCGGTGAGGCAGACGTCCGGCGAGGTGCACCCAGTCGCTCATCGCGGCGCGATCGATCGCGCGTTCGAGTGCTGCTCGCTGCGGCCCGTCGCCAACCACGACGGCCGTCATCCGGATCTCGGCGGGAACTGCGGCTCGGGCGCGCCGCAAGGCGCGGAGCAACGGCAGGGGGCGTTTTCGGGCGGCGAGACGGTTGACCGCCACGATCACGACATGGTCTGGATCGCGCCTGACCGGACTCACCTGCCATGCCTCGGTGTCGATGGCGTTGGGGAGCACGCTCACTGGGGTGGCGGGATCGACAAGACGCTGCAGCGGGCCCGCGGCCCGTTCGCTCACTGCCGTCCACGCGATGGGGAGCTGGGTCCAGTGGGTGGCGAGGTCGAGCGAGTGCAGCGGTGTGTGCGCGCCGTCGAGCAGCGAGTGCATGGTGACGAGGGTCGGGACGCCCGCTCGACTCGCGGCGACGGCTGCACCGAACGCGAGTGGCGTGAACAGGCCCGCGTGGCAGTGGACCTGGTCGTACCCTCCACCGAGCACGGCGCGTTTGACCTCGCGTGCAGCGGAGGGTCGCGCGCGTGCGAGGCACGACCCATCGCCGCCGAAGGCGGTCACGATGTCGACATCGTGGCTTGCGGCTCGCTGGTGCTCGACGAGTCCCGCGACGTGGATCTCGATGCCCCCGAGGCGAGGCAGGCAGAAGTCGGAGACATGGGCGATGCGCACGCGTCGATGTTCGGTCGGGGAGCCTGAACTGGCGCTGAACTGCGGGCGAACGGCTGCTCGTCGGGTTCAGCGGCGATTCAGCCGCACCCCGGCACGATCACGGTGTGTATCCCGTGCGCACTGCTGGGTCGCTCCCGGTGCGACGTCGGGTGCGGCCACTGATCATTGGGGAGCTCGCGGTCGTCGCGTTGCTCCTGGTCGTCTACGACCGCGTCCGCGGAGTCGCGCACGTCCACCGGGCGGCGGCCGTCGCGCACGGTTGGGCAATCATCCATCTCGAGACCGCACTCCACCTGGGCGTCGAATCCACGGTCAACCAATGGCTCGCGGGTCACACACTGCTCGGCCGGATCGCCGTCGACTACTACCAATACCTGCACGTCACGGTGGCTCTGTGCCTGCTCGTTGCCTGCTATGTGTTCCGGCCGTCGGTGTACCGCCCCGCGCGCAACGCGCTGCTCATCGTCAATGCCGTGGGCCTCGCCATCTATCTGCTCTACCCGGTCGCACCGCCCCGCCTGCTGCCCGGAACCACGTTCCTCGACCTGGTGGCCCGGGCCGGCTTCGGGCCGACCCATGGCGGGCCGATCCCCATCAACGAGTACGGAGCCATGCCGTCGCTGCACCTCGCGTGGGCGGCCTGGGCCGCACTCGTCGGGTTCGCCATCACCGAAGTGCTCTGGATACGCGGCCTCGTCGTCGTACATGTGTTCCTGACCGCGTTCGTCGTCGTCGGGACGGCGAACCACTACCTCCTCGACGTCGTGATGGGTGTCGCACTCGCGGGCTTCGCCGGCGGGTCCGCCCTCCTCCTGCGGACAGGCACGATCGCCGGCCGGTCTCGGAGCGCCACATCAACGGAGGCGCTAGCGGACGCCGGAATCGATGTCGAGCGGTGCGAGGGCGAATGTGAGGTCGGCGACCCAGACGCTTCCGAGTATCCACCCGCCAAGGACATCCGTTGCCCAGTGCACGCCGAGGTAGACGCGCGACACGCCGACGAGGAACACGATCAGCGTCGCAGCGGTCCGGGTCAACAAGGACACGAGGCCGGAGCGGCCAATGACGGTGACCACGCCGGCGAGCGCGAAGTAGGTCGCTGCGACTTGGGTCGAATGGCCGGACGGGAACGCTGACGAGAGCGGTTGTTGGAGGTGTATCCCGACGGGCGGCCGAGCGCGCTGCACGACCTCTTTGCTCAGGATGCTGAGGATCGATGCTCCGCCGACGGCGAGCGCGACGAACAGTGCGAGCCAACCTCGGGAGCAGATGACAAGAGCCACGGCAGCCGCGAAGGCGATCGGAATGACCACCGCGCTGCTTCCGAGCCAGGTGACGATCTGCATCGTGTGAGTCCACGTCGGCGTGCGGTGGTCCACGAATCAGCGGGTGATCTCGGCGTCGAACGCGGTTGAGCTGTCATGCGCCGACGCCAACTCGACGAGGGATCCCCAGCGCGACGGCGACAACGAACGCTCCGCCGAAGACAATGAAGACACGGAGAGCGACGCGTCGTGCATCGTGGGCGGGCATGAGATGAGCGTCTACGGCCGGGACCTGGGGATCCATTGACTAGTTGGTCACATACGGCCAGAACACGATCACACCGATGGTCGCCGCGAGCCCAGAGGTCAACAGCGCTGCGGCCGCAGCGAGATCCTTCACGGCGCGGATGTCCTCGTCGTACTCCCGCTGGACGTAGTCGGCAAGCCTCTCGATCGACGTGTTCAGGATCTCGGACGTCATGACAACACTTGCGCAGACAAGCAACACGGCCCAGCGCGTCGTCGACACATCGAGCGTCGCCGCGAGCACGAAAACGGCAAGGAACACTCCCACCATGATCCGCAGGTTGGGTCCCTGACCTGCGAGCCAGCGCGGCTGAACCGGCCGGATCCTCAGTCTTGCTTCAGCGCGCGTTCAGATTCGCTGCGCGATCCTGTGGGTCTGGGGAAGGAGCGCGCGTGCGCGTGCTGGTCGTCGAGGACGAGAAGAAGGTCGCGGCGGCGGTTCGGCGCGGGCTCGAGGCCGAGGGGTTCGCCGTCGATGTCGCACTCACCGGAACCGACGGGCTCTGGATGGCGACCGAGAGCACCTACGACGTGATCGTGCTCGACATCATGCTCCCGGGCATGAACGGGTTCGACGTGTGCGCGAAGGTCCGCGATGCCGGGATCTGGACACCGATCCTGATGCTCACGGCGAAGGACGGCGAGTACGACCAGGCCGAAGCCCTCGACACCGGCGCGGACGACTACCTCACCAAACCCTTCTCGTTCGTCGTGCTCCTGGCCCGGATTCGTGCATTGCTCCGCCGGAGTGGCCGGTGGGAGCGGGTGATCCACCAGGCCGGCGACCTGTCGGTCGACCCGGCGACACATCGGTGCACGCGCGCCGGCGTCGACGTGAAGCTCACCGCCCGCGAGTTCGCAGTCCTGGAGTTCCTGATCCGCCGCCGAGGTGAGGTGGTGTCGAAGGCCGAGATCCTGGACAACGTCTGGGATTTCGCGTTCGACGGGGATCCGAACATCGTCGAGGTGTACATCCGCCACCTGCGCACGAAGATCGACGAGCCGTTCGACCGCCAGGCGATCCACACGATCCGAGGAGCCGGCTATCGGCTCGATCCGGACGGCGGTTGAGCATGCGGCGTCGCCTCGCGACAGTCCGCGTGCGGATCACAGTGGTCGCAGTGCTCGTGGTGGGCCTCGCGCTCCTCGCCGGCGGCGCGTTGCTCCTCGTAACGTATCGGGCATCGCTCAAGAACGACGTGGAGACGGCTGCGCGTTTGCGCTCCCGCGACATCGGCGACGCGCTCACGAGCGGAGGGCTCACACCGACGGTCTTGAACGCTCGACGCAACACCGCATGCACATTGCGGATCGACTTCGGGGATAGATCCTCGCGAAGCTGCCCGTAGAAGCGATCGAGCATCGCCGGGGTCACCTTCGCCAACTTCGTGCTGCCGCGCACGGGGTTGATCTGACGGTCAATGATTCGGCGGTAGTCGTAGACCGTCGTCAGAGCCAGGTCCGGAGCTGCATGCTCGAGCCACGCCGCCAGCGCCTCGGCGACGGTCTTGCGCGGGTCGTCGACGTTGCCCGAGCGTGCCTCGATGATCAGCTGACGCTCGGCGTCCTCGGCGTCCCGCTTCGTGCCGTGCACGGTGCGTCGGACGCGTCGCTCTTTCCCCGTCGTTGTGTCTGTGCCGGCGTACACGACGACCCGCCAGGTGCCACGCGCTCGTATCACGGGCCCGAGGGTTATCCGGTGCCAAATCCGGTGCCAAGGCCCAGTTGAGAATCCAATAGGTCCCAGGTAGGGCGCATCTGACCAGGGACTCTGCGGTGGGCCGCCAGGGACTCGAACCCTGAACCTGCGGGTTAAAAGCCCGATGCTCTGCCAGTTGAGCTAGCGGCCCGTAAAACGGCTTGAGGTCTACTCCGTGCCGGTTTGACAGCCGTTCCGACAGCCAAACAGCGAGTCGACGGCGTTCTGCCGCTTGTCGGTGCATGGTAGGCGTGACATGCGAATAGAGGTCGAGGGTGATGGCCGATGTCGAGGGGTCTGCTGCACGGTGGGGTGACACCTTGACCTGGCTTGCCTGAGGGTGGGCTTAAACGACCGCCACCTCGCGATTGTCGGCTGACCCGCCGTGACCTCGAAGTCAGCTGAGCGCCTGCCCCCAGTCGCCGGCTCCGGATGGCACTGGCCCGATTGCAAGCAGGCCGGCAGCAATCCCGTTGGTTCCGCGCACGGCGCACCATTGACCTTTGCCGCGATCTATGGCCGACGCCGCCCGAACTTCGAGCGCCACGCCGCCTACGTCCCCGGTGCGTTCGTCGCCGGCGGCTGGGTCAGGGTCAACCCCCCGGCGGCTCGACCCGCTCGATCGTGTCGATCCGGTCGATTGACCGATCGAAGGAGGCGACCCTGCCGACGCCGGTGCTCTCGGCACAAGCGACGAGATACGCCTCGGCGAAGTCGATTCGGTCGGTCTCGTACACCTCGGTCACCCGCAGAAGCAGCGCCGGATCGACGCAGACGATCGAATCAAACGCCATGAGGGATCGCACCACTTGCGCGACCTCATCGCGGGGTGCTTCGTAGAACGATTCCAGCACGTACACCGTCTCCGCAGCCACGAGGTCGGTGAGTAGCAAGTCGCGCTCGGAGCGAAGGTACGCGGTCGCTCGTGCCGCCATCGCTGGGGGATCGCCAGTGAGGTGACGGACGAGGACGTTCGTGTCGACGAACGCGCTCAACGGCGCGCTGCAGCTCGATCGGAACCACTTGGTTGACAAGCGCCGACTCGGCCGCCCGTCTCCGGACCCGGTTGCGGCAGCTTTCCAGCGGGGCAAAACTTCACCTGCAGAGCGTGAGACTCGGAACGACGGGGAGGAGCATCGATGTTCGATGTGGACCAGCTCGTGGCCGATTGTCACGCAGCGGCGGACGAGCCCGAGCCCCGCCTCGCCGTCAAGGAGATCCTGCAGCGAGCGGTTCGCGAGCCCGCGGCGATCGAGCAAGCGCTTCCGCCCACGCACGCCGAGATCTCGCCGCTCCACGTCGAGCCCGGCCTCACGATCCTCAAGGTGGTGTGGGCGCCGGGCATGACGCTCCCCGCGCACAACCACCTCATGTGGGCTGCGATCGGGCTGTACGGCGGCCAGGAGGACAACGCCTTCTTCCGTCGCGGTGGGTCGGGGCTCGTCAGCTCCGGTGGACTCGAGCTGCGGACGGGCGACGCCGTCCTGCTCGGTGACGACACGATCCACAAGGTCACGAACCCACTCAGGGATTTCACGGCAGCCCTCCACGTCTACGGCGGGGACCTGCCGGCCCAGCGGGGGCGGAGCGAGTGGGACGACGAGACCGGTGGCGAGCTCGCCTACGACTTCGATCGGACGGTCCGCTACTTCGAGGAGGCGAACGCGTCACGAGCACCGTCGAGCTGACCGCCAACGACCGGTGCGGCCCGTCAAGAACGGCGCTTGGCGAGCCAGTCGTCGACGAATGCCTGGTCGTCCGGTGGATAGATCCCCCCCATGCTCAGGTTGATGCCGCCGTCGACGTAGATCGTCTGGCCGTTGACGAACTGTGAGTCCTCGGTCGCAAGAAACAGCGCGACGGGCGCGATGTCGGTCTCGGGATCACCCGTCCGCCCGAGAGGGAGGCCCTTCACCATCTCGGCGATCCCCGGGTTCTTCTCGACCAGCTCGTAGTACGCGGCGCTCGCGGCCGCAGGAGCGATCGCGTTGCATCCGATTCGGTATCGGCCCCATTCCGCTGCCGCCGACACGGTGAGCGCCCGGATCCCCGCCTTGGTCGCGTTGTAGTCGCTGTGGAACCACTGGCCGTTGTCGCCGTCCGAGGAATAGAAGTTGACGATCCGGCCGCCACCCTGGTCCTTCATGATCGGAAACACCGCCTGCATCGCCCAGAGGGTGGCGTAGAGACCGACCCGGAGCATGAAGTCCCACATTTCGTCGGACTTGTCCTCCAGCGGCACGTGCGGCGACAATGCGATGGCGTCGTTGACGAGCACGTCGACTCGGCCGAACTGTTCGTGCGCGGTCGCTACCATGCGCTCCACGTCGGCGCGCCGCGACACGTCGGTGCGCAGGAACGTCACTCGGTCGCCGGCTTCCTCCGCGACGCGCCGGCCGTCGTCCTCCGCGATATCTGCGACGAAGATGTGAGCTCCCTCGTTCGCGAACCGTCGGCAGATCCCGCGCCCGATGCCGCGCGCACCACCCGTGACGATCGCCACCTTGCCGTCCAGTCGCCCCATGTCGAGCTCCGATTTCCCGGGCCGTGCCGCCGCACAAGAGGCTACCTTCGCGACCGAGGCTCAGAACGTCCCGCTCGCGAAGCTCGTCGCAGAAGGCAGCGCATGACCGCGTTCACGCGTTGATCGCGTCGACGATCCGCTGGAAGGTGATCGGCAGGTCGCGTACGCGGACCCCGAGCGCCGCGAACACCGCGTTGCCGATCGCGCCGCCGCCGCCAGACCCTGCGCGATCTGGACCGAGAACAAGACCCGGACGGAATCGCCCTCCCATTCACGACCGCGCACGACGGGCCGATCGACGCGTGGAAGGGGCGCGAGTACGACGCGCGCACGGTCGTCGCGGCCGATTTGCCCAGGCCCCGGTCGGCTCGTCCAGGATCTCGGTCGTGCACGGGCCGAGCGCAGGACCGCGTCGAGCTCGTCCTCGTCCGGGGAGGCCCACGCCGCACTGCATAATCGGGGCGGCTGGCGGGGCAAGCTGAACGACGACTCTCCAGCCGAGTGACAAAGGAGGAGCCGATGGCCTTCTACCCATACCTCTTCTTCAGCGGCAATTGCCGCGAGGCGTTCACTCGCTATCAGGAGATATTCGGCGGCGAGCTCGTCCTTCTCAAGATGTCGGACATGCCTCCCGGCGAAGGCGAGGTGCCGCCCGAGCAGGCGGATCTCATCATGCACGCGGCCATCACGATCGGTGACCAGCTGCTCATGGCCTCTGACGACCCGACCGGCGACGGTGGGCCTGTCAAGGGCATGTCGGTGAACTACTCGGTCACCGACGTCGGCGAAGCCGAGCGCGCGTTCAACGCCCTCGCGGAGGGGGGCAAGGTCACGGCGCCCTTCGAGAAGACCTTCTGGTCGCCGGGATTCGGGATGTGCGTCGACCGGTTCGGCATCCCCTGGATGGTGGGCGCGGAGAGACCCGAGGAGAGCTAGTCGATGGGGCGACACTCCGGAGGCAGACTGCGACGTCGCGCCAGAACGTCTCCGATCTCGTTGTCGGTGAGGGGCGGAGGAGGTTGCGGTCCATGCCGCGACTCCACGGAAGGCGGCCGACCATGAAATGCGTGCCGCGGAATGATCGGCACGACCCCGCGTACGCTCACTCAGTGCCACGCGCCTCCGCACTGCTGTCGCCCCTGGCGGGGCCGCCCGGCCTGTCCGAGGCCGACGTCCGCACGTCGTGCCCGAGCTGCGGCCATTCGCAGCGCCTCGACCAGGCGCTCTATCTCGACGGTGACCCGTGGGAGTCGACGTACTGCTGCGCCGAGTGCACGCTCCCGCTCCTCCTCATCTCGCCCGCGGGTCCGGTGCCCTGGGAGGGCCGAGGGTTCGAAGTCGCCGGGTGGCTCCTTCGCAACCCGACTGACGTGTTCTGCCGCGCGAGCAGCGCCGCGCCCGAGATCCGCATCCCGGCGTCGCCCGACGCGCTCGACTGAGACGCGGCGGTGGACGCGGGGCCGGTGGCGTCGTAGGGTCCCGTGGCGCCGGGGACGGCTGAAGGCCGTCGACGTGCGCGAGGCGCCGGGCGCGGAGACATCCGCACCGATCGGCGCGACAATCCCGCTGCTGCCGGTTTCACCGAGCAGTAGCGGTCGTCAAGCCTGACACCAGTAATGGGGGGGAACAGATGAAGCGGAAGGTTCTTGCGTTGCTCAGCGCGACTGCGGTCGTCGCCGCGCTCGTATCCGTCACTGCGCCGGCGGGCGCGGCCAAGCCGGCGTCGGGAGAGCCGCTCCAGTTCGGCTACATAGACTCGTTAATTGGTGCGAGCGCCGTCCCGTCGCTCAGGCAGGCCCTCGATGCGTACGTCGACGACTGGAACCAGCGGGGCGGCCACGACGGCCAACCCATCGAGATCGTCTACGAAGAGGCCGGCATCATCAACGCGGGCGAGCAGTTGGCGGCGGCGCGCACCTTGAACTCCAACCCGAAGATCCTCGGGGTCCTCCAGCCAGGAACCTGCCAGGTGACCACGCCGCTGTTCGCGACGTCCCAGATCCCGATCCTCATTCAGGGGGTCAACACCACGGACTGTGTGCAGGACCCGTCGTTCATGTTCACCCAGGCTGAGCAGGCAGACACGCTCCCGGCACTGAAGTGGGCGATCGACAAGGGCGTCAAGAACTACGGCGTGATGTATCCCGCCATCCCGCAGCTCCGCGCCGGCTTCGTCACGCCGCTCGAGGACTACCTCGCCCTCCACCCGGATCTGGACGTCAAGCTCACCGTGACCGAGGTCCCACTCGTGGCGACCGGCGCCGACTTCGACGGCGCGGTCGCGAAGCTCAAGGCGGCCGGGGTCACCGCGTTGTTCCAGGCCGGGACCCCGGAAAGTACACCCCTTGCGATCCAGTCCGGGATCCGCAACGGGTTCGGACCCGCGGACGGCGTGAAGTGGATCCTCGGTTCGAACCTCTACGACCCGAAGATCCTGCCCGGCCTCCCCGAACTCGAAGGGACCTACATCCTGTCGAGCAACTACCCGTGGGAGGACACGAGCAACAAGCAAGTGAAGAAGATGAACAAGACCATCGGCAACGAGGTCGATAACAAGGACGGGTTCGCCGAGTTCGGCTACAAGTTCGGATACCTGCTCGAGCAGAGCCTCAAGAAGATCGACGGCGAGGTCACGCGAGAAGCGTTGTCCAAGGTCTGGGCATCGAAGGCCTTCAAGAAGTTCCAGCCCGTCCTGGTGCCCTACACCGTCAACTTCACGGACGGCCTGTCGAACCCCGCCGGGGGGATGATCCTCGTCGTCAAGAACGGCCAATTCGTGCCCGAGAGCGACTTCGTGACGATCCCGGCGAAGCAGTTCATCAAGCAGTAGCCACGGATCAGCCGGGCGAAGTTCACCATGACGTGGTCGGCGACCGACGTCGGGGTCATCCTCGACGTCGGTCGCAGCCGCCCACCCGGGAGCAACGCCGCGTCCTCCCGGTAGGCGTTCCGGTGTTCGAAGTGCCTTGTGCTCGGTTCGGGGGGGCCGTACACAACGGGTGACAATGTGCGACACTCTTGCAGTTCAGACTTCATGGACCAGGGAGGAAATTGATGCAATTGATTAGGGGGGAACGGATGAAGCGGAAGGTTCTTGCGTTGCTCAGCGCGGCTGCGGTCGTCGCCGCGCTCGTGTCCGTCACTGCGCCGGCGGGCGCGGCCAAGCCGGCGTCGGGAGAGCCGCTCCAGTTCGGCTACATAGACTCGTTAATTGGTGCGAGCGCCGTCCCGTCGCAAACGCAGGCCCTCGATGCGTACGTCGACGACTGGAACCAGCGGGGCGGCCACGACGGCCAACCCATCGAGATCGTCTACGAAAAGGCCGGCATCATCGACACGGGCGCGCAGTTGGCGGCGGCGCGCACCTTCGGCTCCAACCCGAACATCCTCGCGGTCCTCCAGCCAGGAATCTGCCAGGTGACCACGCCGCTGCTCGCGACGTTCCAGATCCCGATCCTCGTTCAGCAGACCAATACCACGGACTGTGTGCAGGACCCGTCGTTCATGTTCAACCCGAACCAGCAGGCAGACACGCTCCCGGCACTGAAGTGGGCGATCGACAAGGGCGTCAAGAACTACGGCGTGATGTATCCCGCCATCCCGCAGCTCCGAGCCGGCTTCGTCACGCCGCTCGAGGACTACCTCGCCCTCCACCCGGATCTGGACGTCAAGCTCACCGTGACCGAGGTCCCACTCGTGGCGACCGGCGCCGACTTCGACGGCGCGGTCGCGAAGCTCAAGGCGGCCGGGGTCACCGCGTTGTTCCAGGCCGGGACCCCGGAAAGTACACCCCTTGCGATCCAGTCCGGGATCCGCAACGGGTTCGGACCCGCGGACGGCGTGAAGTGGATCCTCGGTTCGAACCTCTACGACCCGAACATCCTGCCCGACCTCCCCGAACTCGAAGGGACCTACATCCTGTCGAGCAACTACCCGTGGGAGGACACGAGCAACAAGCAAGTGAAGAAGATGAACAAGACCATCGGCAACGAGATCGAAATCAAGGACGGGTTCGCCGAGTTCGGCTACAAGCTCGGATACCTGCTCGAGCAGAGCCTCAAGAAGATCGACGGCGAGGTCACGCGAGAAGCGTTGTCCAAGGTCTGGGCATCGAAGGCCTTCAAGAAGTTCCAGCCCGCCCTGGTGCCCTACACCGTCAACTTCACGGACGGCCTGTCGAACCCCGCCGGGGGGATGATCCTCGTCGTCAAGAACGGCCAATTCGTAACCGAGAGCGACTTCGTGACGATCCCGGCGAAGCAGTTCATCAAGCAGTAGCCACGGATCAGCCGGGCGAAGTTCACCATGACGTGGTCGGCGACCGACGTCGGGGTCATCCTCGACGTCGGTCGCAGCCGCCCACCCGGGAGCAACGCCGCGTCCTCCCGGTAGGCGTTCCGGTGTTCGAAGTGCCTTGTGCTCGGTTCGGGGGGGCCGTACACAACGGGTGACAATGTGCGACACTGTTGCAGTTCAGACTTCATGGACCAGGGGGAATTGATGCAATTGGTGAGGGGGGAACAGGTGAAGCGGAAGGTTCTTGCGTTGCTCAGCGCGGCTGCGGTCGTCGCCGCGCTCGTGTCCGTCACTGCGCCGGCGGGCGCGGCCAAGCCGGCGTCGGGAGAGCCGCTCCAGTTCGGCTCCATAGACTCGTTAATTGGTGCGAGCGCCGTCCCGTCGGTCAGGCAGGCCCTCGATGCGTACGTCGACGACTGGAACCAGCGGGGCGGCCACGACGGCCAACCCATCGAGATCGTCTACGAAGAGGCCGGCATCATCGACACGGGCGCGCAGTTGGCGGCGGCGCGCACCTTCGGCTCCAACCCGAACATCCTCGCGGTCCTCCAGCCAGGAATCTGCCAGGTGACCACGCCGCTGTTCGCGACGTTCCAGATCCCGATCCTCGTTCAGCCGGTCAACACCACGGACTGTGTGCAGGACCCGTCGTTCATGTTCACCCCGGCTGCACAGGCAGACACGCTCCCGGCACTGAAGTGGGCGATCGACAAGGGCGTCAAGAACTACGGCGTGATGTATCCCGCCATCCCGCAGCTCCGCGCCGGCTTCGTCACGCCGCTCGAGGACTACCTCGCCCTCCACCCGGATCTGGACGTCAAGCTCACCGTGACCGAGGTCCCGCTCGTGGCGACCGGCGCCGACTTCGACGGCGCGGTCGCGAAGCTCAAGGCGGCCGGGGTCACCGCGTTGTTCCAGGCCGGGACCCCGGAAAGTACACCCCTTGCGATCCAGTCCGGGATCCGCAACGGGTTCGGACCCGCGGACGGCGTGAAGTGGATCCTCGGTTCGAACCTCTACGACCCGAACATCCTGCCCGACCTCCCCGAACTCGAAGGGACCTACATCCTGTCGAGCAGCTACCCGTGGGAGGACACGAGCAACAAGCAAGTGAAGAAGATGAACAAGACCATCGGCAACGAGATCGAAATCAAGGACGGGTTCGCCGAGCGCGGCTACGAGTTCGGATACCTGCTCGAGCAGAGCCTCAAGAAGATCGACGGCGAGGTCACGCGAGAAGCGTTGTCCAAGGTCTGGGCATCGAAGGCCTTCAAGAAGTTCCAGCCCGCCCTGGTGCCCTACACCGTCAACTTCACGGACGGCCTGTCGAACCCCGCCGGGGGGATGATCCTCGTCGTCAAGAACGGCCAATTCGTGCCCGAGAGCGACTTCGTGACGATCCCGGCGAAGCAGTTCATCAAGCAGTAGCCACGGATTCACCCCGACCGCAACGCCGCGACTCAGTGCCCTCTCAGGTCGGGATCGCCATGCTCCGCCGTGAAAGTGGAGTGTGAGATCCCGATCAGGGAGGTGCACGAGGTGCGATCCAAACCGAGCGTTGCTCGTTTCTCAGCTGCTCTGGCCGCCGGCGTCGTGCTCCTCGTCACCATCGGGTTGACGGGTCCCGCGTTCGCAGCCCAGGACCCGGTGCTCACGGATCAGCAGCGAACGCAGCTCACCCAGGAGTTCGCGGCGTTCCGCGACTGCCTGCAACGGAACGGCGTGACCTTGTCGGAGCGACCCGCCGCCGGGCTCCGCGGGCCGCGTCCCATGCTCACCGACGAGCAGCGCGCCGCGTTCGAGGGAGCACGGGAGGCGTGCGGTGACCTCCTCCCCGATCGGCCGGTGCTGAGCGACGAGCAGCGTGCACAGCTCCGGACGCAGCACGAGGCGTTCCGCAGCTGTCTCCAGGAGAACGGCGTCACGTTGCCGGAGCGCGCCGCGGCCGCCCATCCGCTGACCCGACCGATGCTCACTTACGAGCAGCACGCCGAGCTCGAGCAGGCCCGTCAGGCATGCGGTGACCTCCGCCCGGACCTTGGGTTCCGGGATGGACACCAGCCAGACGGGATGGTCTGACGGCCTCGCTCGGTCTCGCTTTACGCCGCAGTGTCGGGGTTCGAAGCTGGCGGCCTCGTCGGCGCTCGCGGCTCGAACTGCCCGCTCGCCCATGCGAAAACCGTACCGCTACCGCACCGAGCTCGACCGTGAGGCGGGTCGCTGCGCCTCAGCGGTCGTCGCGGCGTTCCTTCCGGCGGTTGTGCCGGCGCAGCACGCCCAGCCCGAACCACACCAGCGCGCCGAGCACCGCCGACACGATGACGAGCAGCCACAGGGGCCAGGTGAAGTCCCAGAACAGGAAACTGAGCTTGACGTCGTTCGTGTTCTGCACGATGAAGACGCCGAGGAACCCGACGCCAGTGATCGAGGCGATCGCACCCCTGCTGAGGCCACGCGTGTCACCTCCGCCGTCACCCGGACGCTGCGACATGACTCCCCCTTCCCGACGCGCCGCCCTCACGGCGGCGGTGCGTCATGTCGGCATCGTGGCACGTCACGGGCCGACCCGCGCGGACGTCAGCCACGGGCGTTGGCGGTGATCAGCCCGAGCTGCTGGGCAGCGGCCGCGACGCCGGCGCGTCGCTCCACCCCGAGCTTGGCGAGGATGCTCGACACGTGCACGCTCGCGGTCTTCGGGCTGATGAACAGCTCCGCCGCGATCTGCTTGTTGGTGTGGCCGACAGCCACCAGGCGCAACACCTCCACCTCCCGCGCGGTGAGCCCCAGCGCGGGAGGAGTCGTCGGTTCCTTCCCGGCGGACGGGCCGACAGTCCGGAGGAAGTCCTCGACCTCGCCCAGCACGGCATCCTGGTCGCCGGCCCAGAAGAGATGGTCGGTCCCCGGCTGCTCCACGTAGCGAGCACCGGGGATCCCGTCGGCCAACTTGCGGCCCTGGCGCACGGGGATGACGAGATCTCCGGACCGGTGGAGCACGAGCGTGGGTACGTGGATGTCGCCGAGCGCGTCCTCCCAATCGATCTGGTAGCCGAGCTGCATCAGCGATCGGGCGGATCCCGGGCTCACCCCCGAGCGCGTCAAGCGCAGGTACGCCTCCTTCACGTCCTCGTCGTGCATGAGGCTGGGCGCCCAGAACGCGACGCCCACACCGTCGGTGCCCCACTCGCGTTCGATGCGGTCGAGAGCGGCGTCCTGGTCGTCGGCCAGGCGTGAGAGCAGCCCCGTGTCCGGCTCGAGCTTGGCGAACGTTCCGTAGAGGATGAGCCCGAGGCACCGCTCGGGGTAAGCCCGGGCGAAGAGGCCGCACATCGCGCCGCCGCCGAGGGTCCCGAAGAGCGCCGCCCGCTCGGATCCGACCGCGTCGAGGATGACGCGGACGTCCTGCATCCGATGGTCGAGAGTCGGCAGCGTGTCGGGGTCGAGCCGGTCGGAGAGGCCGGTGCCTTGCTTGTCGAACAGGACCAACCGTGAGACCGCGGCGAGGCGCTCGAGGAAGCGGGCGAGCGGCGGGATCTCCCACGCGAGGTCGAGGTGGGTGACCCATCCGGGCGAGAACACGAGATCGATCGGCCCGTCGCCCACGACCTGGTAGGCGATGTTGCAGTCCCCGCTCTTCGCGTAGCGGATCTTCCGTTCCAACGCGGGTTCGCCTCTCATTTCACGAGAACGGGTGCAGCAGCGACGGAGAATACGTCATTTGCCCTACGCGAGAACGCGACAGGTGCCCAATACCCAACGGAGACCGAAGTCGCCACACTCGAACTCGACACAACGTCCACGAAAACGAACAAGGAGCCGAGCAGATGCCGATCATCAACGTGAAAGTCCTGGAAGGTGTGTTCAGCGACGAGCAGAAGCACGACATGATCAGGGAGCTCACCGACGCGATGGTGTCCGTCGAGGGTGAGAACCTGCGCGGCGTGACCTGGTGCGTGGTCGAGGAGATCAAGAGCGGTGACGTGGGGATCGGCGGCGAGCTGCTCACGACCGAGGCGGCGCGGGCGCTCCGGGAAGGCGTGCCCGTCGGCTGAGCCCGACACAAGTGTTCTTCGCCTCGGTTCGGCCGGGCGGGTTGCCACCTCGGCGACCGTCCGGCCGGACCGCGCCTGCTCCCCTCCGGCCGCCCCTCGGCTCAGCGTGCGCGCCGCGACTACATGAGGCGCACATATCGCCCCGCACCGCGGTCGGACCACTCACAAAGACCCAGCTGCGGCACTGTGCTCCGAGCGCGCAGGTTGCTCGATCGGTTACGGTCAGCGCACGCGCTACTCGGTGAGCGGTGGTAGTCCGGCCACTTCGCGGAACTCGTCGGTCGTGTTGGTAACCGGGAACGGCTCTGTGGGTACCGGAAGGTTGAGCCGTTCACAGATCGGCTCCCAGCCATCGCCTGGGGTCCACTCGAGCAGACGGCTAGCCGAGACTTCTGCGCGCACGGCGTCGTTGTGGCGTGTGTACGCGTCCATCATCGCGGCTGGGTCATCGAAGCGATCGCTGAACCGATCGTGCAGCAGCCTCCGGACTTCATCCATCCAGGGTTTGAGCTCAGGCGGCATGGTGTCGAACGACAAGAAGATCGTGTTCGAGGCGCTGCGATACCACGCCTCGGGATCGCGAATCGACAACAACACGAGCGCCTCTGGGTACGCCGCTGACAATTCCCGCCAGAACGCGCCTCCTGGCCAATCGACGATCGAGCGATAACGGGCCAACATCGCGTCCCAATCTACGGGGCGGCCTTCGATCGCGTCGGTCCACGCCGGGATTTGGGACGGATCCGCAAGAATCTCGACCATGTGATGGCACGGGGCGCCGAGCAACTGCTCGAGCGCGACCTTCAAGGAATGCGTGCCCGTCCGGCCCACGCCGGCACCAACAACGGCGAGCTCCATCAAGGACTCCTGACAGCACTGACCGCGCACGATGCGCGGCGACACGATCCACTTCTACCACCGATCACACTGACGCGCGATGACCGCACGCAATACTCACGTCTCGCGCTCCAGAATCCAATCGTCATCTCACTTCAGTTGCATCTGCGCCAGGAACCGGGTCCGCGAGTTCACCCAGACCGCGACGGACGACGTAACCGATCCCGCGATCTCTTAGTCTCAGCCAGCTCGCTCGGAGGACTGCGGAATCGATGATGCGCTACGAGACGTCGAAGGAGCCGTACATCCCCTGGGTGAAGTGGGGCGCGCCATTCCGCTTCCCGCCCACAGGGAGGAAGCACGCGTAGACGTATGTCCCCGGCTCGAGGTTGGCGGGTGAGTAGGCGACCTCGCCCGCCTGCGCGAAGAGGAACGCCCCGCCTGTCTGCTCGATGTACTTGTTCTGCTTCTTCTCGGGCAGATCGAGGATCTTGCTCACGTCCTCACCTTCGGCGGCGGGAGTCAGCTTGGCGATCGCCATCATGTGGTCTTCCTTCGGGGCGGTGTTCGTCATCTTGAAATTGGTGGGCCCCGCCGCCAGGGTCGCCGGGACGCCCTCATACCCATAGTCGATCGCGGTCACCGCCACCTGGGTGCCCGGACAGTTGTCGTACACCCAGCTGTCGAGCGCGGCGATGAGCCGTAGCCCCTTCGCGCCGTTGAACAGCTTGTCGCCCTTCTTCTGGTAGGCGTCGCGAAGCGCAGTGATCTGGGGCAACACCGAAGCCGGCGCGGCAGCGAGCGCCCGGTTCATGATCGCCAGATTCTCGGCCTTGCCCTGGGCGTCATTACCCTCGAGCCGTGCCGCGCAGAACGCGGCTACATCACCAGTTTCGGTCTGAGCTCCGGCGGGGCCGGCAAGCACTCCGATTCCGCTGACGGCAACCAACGCGGCCGTGACGAGCGTGATGATGCGACGCAATGGACTCTCGCTTCCGTTCATTGGGGCCGGTGGTCCTGCCCCTCTCAGATAGGAACAGGAGACTACCGGGCGGAGAGCGGCAAAGAGAGCGCGGCCCGCGCTGTACGAGGGGGTCTATCCTCACCCCTCGGGAACTCCGCAGGCGATGTCGATTCGCAGCTGGAACGACCTCGACGGGGACTTCTCCGGCGAGGCGCGGCGTTCTTCGACCAGCTCGCTCGCCAGCTCCTCGATGCCAGTGTTGTGGCCGAGCAGGGCCGCGGCGTGCCGCCCCCGAGTGTTGAGGGGACGGTCGTGATCGGCGACGTCGGGATCGGCCCAGCTCGACTTGGCATGCGAACCAGCACGAGACGCCGGCGCTCCGTCGCCGAGCGTTCCTGCCCGGATACCGCGCCACCACGCCGGGCCCGCCGCGGGAGTAGGAATTCCAGGGGCACCGAGGCGTGCGCCCTCGCATTCCGACAAGGGAGACAGGCCCCGAGCGGGGCCGCGCACGAGTACAAGGAGGCCCGACGATGTTGGACGAGGTGGTCGAGACGAAGGTCTGGGCTCTCGAGATCACGATCGGCGAAACCCGAACGAGACATAAGCACAGCGCGCTGCTGCGTATCGGTGAGATCGAGATAGCAGGCTCGGGTCTAGCGAGACGCAACCCCCATGATCCGGCGCGGCTACGGATCGGCGAAGAGCTCGCGGTCGCGTGGGCGCCGTCGGATCCTTCCCACCAGTTGCTCGACGCGGCGGCGAGCGACATCGAAGCATTCGAAGGATGCGCGGGCCACCTAGAGGTCTGACGCTCCGAGTTCGGCGGCCGTAGCTACCGCCGCCAGAACAACAGGTGCGTGACTCCACTCGGACTGGGCACGGATTCGAGTTGGAAGCGGTCGTGGAGCTCCTCGTGCGAGCTCCACAGCCGTTCGCCTCGCTGGAGCTCGATCGGCGCGACGGCTACGTGCATCGAGTCGACGAGATCCGCGTCGAGAAACTCCCGAACGGTCGCGACGCCGCCACCGATGCGCACGTCCTTGCCGTTCGCGGCCTGTTGCGCCTGATGCTTCGCTTCGCTGGGAGTGGCATCGATGAAGTGAAAGGTCGTGTCCGACAGCGAGAACGAGGGACGGACGTGATGCGTCAACACGAACACCGGCGTGTGGAATGGCGGCGTGTCCCCCCACCAACCCTTCCAGTCGTGGTCCTTCCACGGGCCGCGCTGCGGTCCGAACTTGTTGCGGCCCATGATCTCGGCGCCGATGTTGCGGGCGAAGTCACGGGTGAAGTAATCGTCGAGCCCTCGCGAACCGCCGGGCTCAGCCCGGTTCACCCAGCTCGCGGTCGCGCCAGCCCATGCGAACAGGTCGCCCGGATCGGCGTGCCCGAAGGGATGCTCCAGGCTCTGACCCTTGCCCGCGCCGAACCCATCCCGCGACACGCCGAAGCACTGCACGCGCAATAGCTGCGACATCCTTCTCCTCCTCGGTGCCGGGCCCCAAGGTCCACCGTTATATTCGACGCACGTCGAGACTCGAAATCATCGGTGACACCGGAGGCGCGGAGATGCTCACCACCTACACCTGGGACAACGTCTTCCTGTAACCGCTCGGTCAGCTGACCGCGTGTCACGCGGTCAGCTCGGTCTCCTCGACGGTGATCTCGTGGCCCGCCGTGACGAGCGCGCGGACGCGCTCGACCGTGGCGACGAGGTCAGTGAGATGGCGCTCGACGGGGCCCGTCGGCGTGAGGAAGAGGAACGTGACGCGGCTGACGGGCTCGTCGGTCGTCGCCGCGATCGTGAGCGCATAGCTGGCGCCCTGGAGGCGGTAACCCTCGACGCGGCGGTCGAGCTCGGCGGGGTCGTGGGTTGCACTCGTCTTGTAGTCGAGGACGACGAGGCCGTCACGGTCGCGATACAGGAGGTCGATGTAGCCCTCGAGCAGCCGTCCACCGACGGGCGTGCAGGCGTACACCTCACGCCAGTGTGCGCTGCCGGCGGCCGCGACGACCGACGGTGA
This sequence comes from uncultured Actinomycetes bacterium, assembly GCA_963775795.1. GTDB lineage: Bacteria > Actinomycetota > Acidimicrobiia > IMCC26256 > DASPTH01 > CAVZKC01. The sequence goes on from CAVZKC010000004.1 coordinate 871,145, forward strand.
GCGGAGCGCGTCGGCGACCAACTCGCGCACCTGGTCGGCCCGGTCGGGGATCGCCTCGGCCTCGCATTGTGCAGCGACAACGGGTTCGAGGCCGTCGCCGCTCGCGAGGTCGATGGTCTGGAGCGCGCCGTGCACCGCACGGCCGACCGCGGTGCCGTACCGGCCCTTCAACCATGGCGGGAGGTCGAGGTCGCGCGGGCGCTTCTGCAAGCCGGCGGTGAGCTCCGCCTCGGGGTCGTGCACGCCCTCGTCGGTGAGCGCGGTCGCGGCGACCGCGCTCGGCCGGGTACCGCGCGCGAGGGCCGCTTCACGTTCGGCGCTCCAGTCGGGAAACGACGGGATCGGCGCCGGCACCGCAGATTCAGGCACTGTGATGGCGGCATCGTCGTCGACGACGGCGTCGGGAAGGTCGCCGAGCAGTGTGTCCATTCCGGCGATCAGCAGCTCCGCGTTCGTGCGCGCGTTCGGCTTCGCCTCCGCCTTCCGCTCCGCCCGGTGCAACGACACGACCAGGTGGTCGCACGCCCGCGTGCACGCGACGTAGAGGAGGCGGATGCGCTCGTCGAAGCCCATCTGCTCGTCGATGGGCTTCCACTCCGACCACTCCTCGGTCTGCACGAAGCTGCCGAAACGGTACGCGACCTCGCGCCCCGGCGGGAACGCGACCTCGGCGGGCGCGTACTGACCTCTCGGCGCGGTCGACATGCCCGACACGATCGTGATCGGGAACTCGAGCCCCTTCGCGGCGTGGATGGTCATGATCCGCACCGCGTCGTCGTCGGTCTCGGGCAGGATCGCCTCGGTGACCCGGCTGCCCTCGGCGCTCTGCATCTCGACCCAGTGCACGTACTGCCGCAGGCTTCCCGCAGTCGCGTCGCTCCACGCGCGTGCCTGGTCGATGACAAAGCGCAGGCGACGCCACACGTCACGCGGGCGGCGATCACCGAACCCGAGCTCGAGCGCGCGGCGGTCCCGGACGATGCGGTCGAGCAGCTCCGACGGTGCGCTCCACACCCGGTCTTCGTAGAGGCCGCGGAAGTAAGCGACGCCGGCAAGCACCGGATCGTCCGCCGGCACCGTGTCGGGCTGGTCCCCGATGATGCTCCAACGACCCCCGCGCTCGACCTTGAAGCGGAACAGGTCGTCGTCGCCACAGCCGAGCAACGGTGTACGGAGCGCGGCGACGAGATGCATCCCGTTGGTCGGGTCGTTCACCGCGCGCAGCACCATGAGCAGGTCGCGCACCGCTCTGGTGGCGTAGACGAGGGAGCTCGACTCGGCGCGGTGCGGGATCTTGCGCTCCTCGAGCGCGTACTGCAGGAACGGCAGCGAGGTGCGGGCCGGGACGAGGATCGCAATGTCCCCGAGACGGGCCGGCCGCCAGCCGTCTTCGCCGTCGCGGACCGACCATCCCTCGGTGATGACGCGCGCGACCGTCGCGGCGACGTCGCCGGCCTCGGCCTCGCGCACGTCGTCGGCGGGAGTTTTGTTCGGGTGCGCGTCGCGTCCGACCACTGCGACCGGTGGACCGTCCGGCGGCGCGCCGCGGGTCGCGTCGAGCGCGACATACTCGGGTTGCGACGGCACCGGCACCTCGAGGTCGGGCGTCTCCGACATCAACCGGTCGAACACCTGGTTCACCCACGCGATGACGGGCGCAGTGCTGCGGAAGTTCGACGTCAGCTCGACGAGCGTGCCCACCTCTTGGCCGAGACGGGCCCGAGCGTTCAGGAACGTCGCGATGTCGGCCCGCCGGAACCGGTAGATCGACTGCTTCGGGTCGCCCACGACGAAGAGATGGCCGGGTGCGACGGCAACCTCACCCCACGGCGTCGTGGCCAGCTCGGCGTCGCGCGGATCGGCCGCGGCGATGCGGACCGAGAGCTCGATCTGGATCGGATCGGTGTCCTGGAACTCGTCGAGGAGGAGCCGCGTGTAGCGCTGATGGAGCCGCGCCCGCACGATCGGGCCCTGCTCGGGATCACCGAGGAGCTGACGGGCAAGCACGAGCAGGTCGTGGAACTCGAGCTGACCGGCGGCACGCCGCTCCTCCGCCGCTCGCAGCGTGAACGGCCGCATCGCGGCGCCCAGCTTCGCGGCGCACGCCTGACCGACCTGGTTGCACACGGCGTCGAGCCTGTCGCCGACCTCGTGCACACGCGCGCGCAGGTTGTCGATGTCGGGCCAGTGGCTCTTGGCGCCTGCCCGGCCGACCGAGAAGCTCGGCGCCTTCCGAACCGGGTTCTCGCCGAGTGCGTCGAGCAGCGCGAACTCGTCGGTGATGCTGCGGAGCCACGCGGCATGCTCGGCGATCTGGCCGAGACGAACACAGAGCTTGTCGTCGGGACGGGAACAGTCGGCTCGTTCGTCGCAGATCGCGTCGATCTCGGCGAGCACCGGGGCGAGAAGCGGGGACACGTGCGGCGGCTCCGGTGCCGCTGCCGGCACGCGTTCGGCGATCAGGTCCCAGTTCGCTTCGAACGCTCGCGCCAGCGCGTCGAGCGCGTTCGGCTTCACACCGGTGGCGAGCAGGAGCAACAGCGTGCGTTCGAGATCGGGATCGGCGAGCAACTCCCCGCGGAACGCGCTCCAGCGCCGGTCGAACTCGACGCCCGAACTGACCTCGTCGAGCACATCGACGCGCGGGGGAAGCCCGGCCTCGATCGGGTTCTCCGACAGCAGTCGCTGGGCGAAGGAGTGCAGCGTGCCGATCGCGGCGCCGTCGAGCTGGTCGAGCGCGAGGCGGCAGCGCGCGACGACTTCCGCGTCGACCTCGTGCGTCGACAACTCCTGCAGCTTGCGTCGGACGCGGTCGCGCAGCTCGGCACCAGCCTTCTCGGTGAAGGTGATGGCCGCGACCTCGCGCAGTTCGGCGGTACCGGTCGTGACCAGCGCGACGACCCGGTCGACCAGCGCGGTGGTCTTCCCTGAGCCCGCGCCGGCCTCCACGAAGAGCGTGTCGCCGAGATCGCGCCGGATCCGGTCGCGGGCGGCGGCGTCGGCGAGCAGCGCGTCAGGCATCGGCACGCTCGTGTTCCTCGATTTCGACCTCGCCCTCGTCGAACGGCTCGGCGAGCTCCGCGTAGGGGGCGAGGTTGGGGTCGAGACGCTTGCGATCCCATGCACGGCGGAGCTCCACGACGCCGAGCGCGTCGGGGTCGCACGCGGCGCATTCGACGAAGATCGAGGTGCTCTGTGCGGTGGGATGCGCGGCGAACACGCCCTCCTCGATGCCGGTGACGATCTTGCCGAGCGTTTCGCTGACCCGTGCGACGACGCCGTCGTTGACGGGATAGCCGTACGACTTGAAGTCGCCCTTCTGCGACACGAACCAGTACTCGGCGTGCACCTCCGCATCGGGCTCGTGCTGATGGGCGCGGGCCGCGGCGCCGTAGATCGCGAGCTGCAACCGGAGCCCGCCCTCGGCGGGGTCCTCTTCGGTGATCTGCGTGTAGCTCCTGGGGCTCCCGGTCTTGTAGTCGACGATGTGCAGACTCCCGTCGCCAGCGCGGTCGATGCGGTCGGCCTGGCCGTGGAAGCGCAGCTCCCGTCCGTCGGGGAGGGCGAACGGGACCGCGTCGATCTCCTCGCTGCGGAAGCCGAACGCGAGCTCGGCCGCGATCGGCCGGGTGCCCTTCTCGCGCCGGATACGCTCGTCTTCGTCGAGGAACCGCTGCAGGTCGGCCAAGATGTGGCCGCGGTCGCGGTGCCAGAAGACCGCCCGGCCGGTGAGGCCGCGCGCCTCGAACTCGTCGCAGAGCGCTTCGCCGACCTCGTTCATGCGCGCCCGGTCGGCTGGCGTCCACGGCTCGCCCGGTTGCGGTTGGTCGTCGCCAGGCCGCTCGAGCACTTCGAGGATGAACCGTTCGAGCGCGGCGTGGACGAGGTTGCCCCGGTCGAGCGCCGTGATCTGCAGCCGGTCCTCCGGGTTCTCAACGGTGTCGGCGCGCAACACGTACTCGACGAAGTAGCGAAACGGGCACGCAGCCCACTTCTCCAGGCGCGTCGCCGAGGTCGGTCTTTCGATCGGCGATGGAATCGAGAGCCCGGCGAGGTTGCCGTCGAAGCGCGTGAACCTCCCGCTGCGGCGCGCCGCGAGCGCGGTCGCCGCGCGCACGATGTCGGGGTCGGTGCTCGCGTCGACCAGGGTTTGCGCGTCGCGCGGCGCCGACGCCATCAGCGAGCGGAGGTGATGCTCCTGCGCGGTCGCGGGGAAGTCGAGGGCGCGTAGGCCGGCCTCGAACGACGCGCTCGGTTCGACCCACGGCTCGTCGGCGCCGAGCAGGTGCTCGGTCCACCATCGCGTGCCGGCGAAGTGCGACGCGATGTCGAGCACCCAGCGCGACGCGATGCGCTCGCTGCTGCGGCGGAGGTCGCCGCGCGGCACGCCGAGGACGCGGTTCGACGCGCCCGCGAGTGTCGCCAGGAATTGCCGGTGCTCGCGTTCGATGCGCTGGTGGCGGAGCGGGAGCTCGTCACCCGCGGCCTGCCGTTCGAGATCTGGGAGCAGCGAGTCGTCACGGACCGGTGCCGGGAACGTGCCCTCGGCGAGGCCGAGGAGGATCACGAGGTCGAGGTCGAGCCCGATGCCCATCGTGATCGGGCCGACGAGGACGCCGTCGCCGAAGCGGCCGACGCGTCCGAGGTCGGACTCGAGCTCGAGCGCGAGCGTGCGCGTGAAGACGTCGAGGCCGACCGGGCCTTCGACGTGGTCGAGGGTCGCCAGCCGGTCGAGCGCGGCCTCGACCCGCTCGGTGGCCTTGCGTTCGGCGTCGGGCCAGCGTTCGCGGCGTGCGGCGCCGCCGAGTGATTCGGCGAGGCGCGTGCACGCCCATGCGGCGCGTGCACTCCAGGGACGCGACTGCTTCGCTTCGGCGGCGAGGGTTCGGATGAGGTCGAGCACGAAGGCGCGCAGCTCGCCGCGCGGGTGGCGTTCCGTCGGAGTCGCTCGGCGCGCCACTCCAGTGCGTCGGGGTCGGCGTCGGCGACCTCCGCGGCGGCGTCGGCTTCGTCGGCGAACACCGCGAGCCGCTGGCTCCAGTCGGACTCGCCGCCGACGACGCCGGCCTCGCGCGACAGCCGCTCCCACACGGTCGTCGGGATCCACCGACCGTCGACGCGCAGCGGCGCGGACGCGAGCCACCCCATCACGTCCTGCCGTCGGAAGTCGCCCTCGGGAAGTCGCAACAGATCGAGCAGCACGCGTCCCGCCATGCGTCCCGCGAGGGGGACGACCGCGGGCCCGTTGACCTTCACCTGCGCAGCAGCAAGGTGTTCGTGCACCAGTCGCGCGTACGGCTCCGCGCTCGCGTGGAGGATGGCGATGCGGTCGAGCGGTGTGCCGGCGCGGACGGCATCGATGACCTTGCGCACGGCGACGCGGACCTCGTCGTCGGCGTCGGAGACGAGCACGATGCGGGTGCTGACGGGAGTGACGCCGCCGTTCGGCTCGACGATCGGCTTGGTTGGTTGCTCTCGGGTCAGCCGGTCGAGGCTCCGATCGACCTCGGCATCGGCGTTCTCGTCGCCGGTGCAGCCGACGAGAACGGCGACGTCGGTGGCAACGCCTGCTGCCTGCAGGAGTCGAGCCGCGTGCGGCGTGAGCTGCTGCGGCAGGTACACGACGACGGTGCCGAGCTGCGCGGCAGCGCTGGGGGTACGCAGCGCGTCGGCGGCCGCGGTCATCAGGTCTTGCTCGTCGTACCAATCGCGTTCGAGCTTGGCGCGCGCGACTCGGTGCAGCCGCACGACGTCCCTGGCTCGAGGCCCGGTCGCGGCGATGGATTCGAGACCGAGTTCCGAGACCTCGCGCAACTCGCGATACGTCGCGACGAGCGCGGTCTCGGTGGCGTCGTGCTGTGCGACGGGTGCGAAGAGCCCCGCGTCGACGGCGAGTGCGGCGCGCAGCGCAACGGCGATGACCGGCGTCGACACCGGCCGGCGGCCGGCGCTCGCGAGTGCGGGCGCCCCGAGGAACTCGGCCAGGCGGTAGGGAGTGACGAAGCTGACGGCTGCGAGCCCGATGCCGCGGGGGCTGATCGGCCCGAGCGATCCGGAGGCAAGCAACCGGCGCGTGGCGACACCGACGTGGTTCGACGGCACGACGACGGTCACGGGCGCGAGCGGATCGTCCCCCTTGATTGCGCCGAGTTGCGCCCGCAACGCCTCCGCCCCGCCCCGCCCGTAACCCACGGACTCCACCCGTAGTGCCATCCGAGCGATGGTACGCAGCGGGTGTGACGGTGTCAGGAGGGCGGCGCGGCCAGCTCCCGGTAACGGCACAGCGCGTTCGCCAGCCTGACCTGCTCGGGGGTGCGGCACAGGGCGTCGAACAGCGCCGGGCTGCACACCAGCACGCACATCGCCCGCGCCCGCGACACCGCGACGTTGAGCCGGTGCAGGTCGTAGAGGAAGTCCATCCCACGCGGGATGTCGTCGGGGGTCGACGTCGCCATCGAGTAGATGGTGAGCGGCGCCTCTCTTCCCTGGAACTTGTCGACCGTCCCCACCCGCGCGCCGGCCGGTAGGTGCTGCCGCAACATCGCGACCTGCGCGTTGTACGGCGCGATCACCAGCACGTCATCGAGCATCAACGGGCGCGTCCTCACGTCGGCATCGGTCCACGGCCTGCCCATCTGCGCGTGCACGAGCGCGTCCACCGCTTCGGCCTCCTCGAGCGACGAACTGCGGTTCCCCCGGTGCTCCACCAGCTCGAGGCGCAGGCCCGCCTCGCCCGCGATCGCCTGGCCCTCCAGCCCCGGCTCCGAATGGAGCCGCTCGTCGTACGCGACCTCACTCACGAACGCGCACACCGCCGGGTGCATCCGGTACGTCGTGCCGAGGAACAGACCCAAGTCCTCGGGCAGCGTTGCCGCGTCGCCCAGCAGGTGCGCGAGCGCGGAGGCCTCCGCGCCCTTCGGGTGCGCGCCCTTCGACGGCTGCGCGAGCTGCTGGGGATCGCCCAGCAACACCACGCTCTCCGCCGCGCCGCTCATCGCCACCACGTCGGCGAGTGACTTCTGCCCCGCTTCGTCGACGAACAGCACGTCGACCGAGCCCGCCATGTCGGCACGCGCCCACAACCACGACGTGCCCGCCACCACATCGACCCGGTCGTCCCCGATCGCCGTGACCACCTCGTCGTTCCCGCCGACGCACTCGACCTCGGCCGACGTGCAGCGCTGGTGATCTTCCGCCTTCTGCAGGGCCCGCACCTTCACACCGGCCTCGGCGGCGTGTTCGCACATCGCGTCGAGCAAGTTGCCGATGGCAGCGTGGCTGTGCGCGGTGATGCCCACGCGCTTCCCCGACCGCACAAGGTCGACGATCATGCGCGCACCCGTATACGTCTTGCCCGACCCGGGCGGGCCCTGGACCGCCAGGCTCGTGTGGTCGAGCGAGCCCACCACTCGGCGCGCCGCGTCGCCGCCGTGCTCACCGAGGCGGGCGATCGGACCGACCGGCAGCGTGCCCACCAGGCGGGGCGGCCGACGGCGCAGCAGGTCGCACGCGGCCTGGTAGCGGGGAGTGCCGAGCCCGTCGGTCAGCACCGCCTCCGCGACCCGCACGATCGCGTCGGCCTGTGCGTTCTGGCTCACCGGCGCGCGCGGCATCAGCGCCCGGGGATGAGGCACGTCGTTCAGGCTCGGGCCGCGCACCAGGTCGATCGTGCCGGCGATGTCGTCGACGCGGGCGACCCGGCCCGCGGGCCGCAGGCCGAACGGATCGAACGGCTCCGACCCGATGCCGAACTTGTGGTCTTGCGGTGGGAAGCGGTACCGCACGACCGTCGACTTCCTCTCCGTGCCCACCAAGCCGTCGAGCTCGAGGCCGCCGATGCACTCGCGGTCTTCAAGGAAGTCGTCGTCGCCCAGGTAGTCGCGCTGCTGGAAGTAGGCCCACCAGTCGGGCTTCTCCTCCCGACGGTGGAACTGCAGGAGGTGCGCGAGGAGCCAGCGGGCCTGATCGTCGGCGGTGCGGTCGTCGGCCTCGGCGGGCAGGCCGTCGAGGAGCTGATCGGTCAGCTCGGCTGCCCGCTCGTCGCGCTCCTGCACCTGTTCCGACGGCGCGCCGTCGCCCGGGGCCGGGCGTGCCATCGGGCCGAGGCGAGCGACCAGGACCTCACGCTGGCCTTCCAGCCAATCGCGCAGGAGATAGGCGGAGCGGCAGTCGTCTTCGTTGTAGGCGCGGATGGCTTCGAGCCGCTGCGGGTCGTGGTCTGCCAGGTAGTGCTCGTAGGCGACGACGCTCGCGCCCGCGTCCATCACCTCGCCCTCGGGCCGCGCCGTGTAGAGGCGTTCGACCTGCTTGAGCGAGTACGACTCGGACCCGTAGCGCACGCCCTGGCGGAACACCGCGTAGAGGTCGACGAACGCCTCGCCGCGCAGCAGCTCGTCGACCTCCGCTTCGCGGGTGCCGTGCATGCCCATGAGACGCTTCAGCGCGACCGGCTCGTAGGGCGCGTAGTGGTAGACGTGCAGCTCGGGAAACACGCGGCGGCGCTCGCTCAGCCAGTCGACGAATTGCTCGAACGCCCGGCCCTCGTCCTCGCGGTCGTGGGCCCAGAAGTCGCGGTACTGCGCCTCGCCGGCGTCGTCGAGGTACACGACGCCGAACAGATACTCGAGGCCGCCCTCGAGCGCGAAGCGGTCGCCTTCCATGTCGAAGAACACGTCGCCGGGCGACGGTTCGGGCAGCGCCGCGAACCCGCGGTGGCGCCAGCCGCCGCCGTTCGCCACCGCGACCGGATCGGGTGCCTCGGGCTCGAGCAGCTCGAAGAACGGCGGGTCGACGCCCTCGCTTCGCACCTGGAGCTCGGCCTGCTGGCGGAGCCGCTCGAGCACTGGCTCCTGGATGCGGCCGACGGGAGTGTCGGGCGGCAGCGCCGCGAGCGCGCGGCGGGTGGCGACGTCCGCGTCGACGAGCTTGCGGGTGTGGTCACGTCGCATCCCCGACACGAGCGAGAGGTGATCGTCGGTGCGGCGGCGTTCGATGCAGACGTCGTTCCAGCGGCAGATGCCGCAGTGATCCACGGGATCGGGGTAGGTGATCGCGACGTCGGCCGCGACGAGCGCCTCGCAGCGCGCCTTCAGCGACCGGTAGTACGCGGCCGCGTCGCGCAGCAGGTGGGAGTGCTGCTCACCGTCGCCGGTGAGCACGTGGATGTGCTCGGGCGCTCGGCCCTGGAGGCGCTCGACGTGCTCGGAGTAGGAGCACATCTGCACGATGGCCGCCGCCTTCACGCGAACGGCGAGCTTGGCGTCGGCGACCTCGTAGGAGTGGTGGCCGAGAGCGCTCGGGGTGTCGACCTTGAAGAGGAAGTCGGCGTGGCCCCGCCAGCGACCGTCGAAGAACGTGGCCTGGTAGATCACGTCGACGCCGTCTCGCATCGCTGCGAGCGTGGCCGCTTCGGCGGCGACGAGCTCGGCGCGGGTGAAGCTGTCGTTCGTGATCTCGACGACCGACCGTCCTTCGGCACGCAGGCGCGCCAAGTAGGCGGCCTCGTGCTCGTCGCCCTTGCGGCCGAGCACGTCGAGCATGGGGTCTTCGCGGCTGGGGCGCTCGAGCGCACCGCTCGCGGCGGCCAGCTCGAGGCGCGTCAGGTGCCGGCACACGGCGAACCCCGTGAGGTCGGTCGCGCTGAGGATCAGCTCACCATCGACGCGCTGCACGACTCCCCGTCCCGGGCATTGGGAGCATCACGGCCAGTTGTGCGCTCCGTGCTCGGCAGCCGCGATCAACGCGGCGGCTTCAGTTCTCCCGAGGAAGCCGCGACGGCGGCGGCCGGCCATCAGGGAACGCACTCTCGGGCGAGGTTCCTATTCGTCCTTCATCAGCGAGAGCAGCTGCTTGCGGAGCTCAGGACTGTCCTCGTGAAGATGCACCGAAACCGCGTGCTCGGCGGCGGCTTGGAGCAACTCGCTTTCGGTTCCGCACATCAGCAATGTGCAACCGGTCTCGCTTGGAAAGTCGCGACAGTCGATCACCTTGCGCGTCATCGCCGCCTCCCGGCCCGTCCCCGCGACGACCCTCGTCCAGCCGCCGTCACCGTGCAGTATGCCCCACGCCAGGTCAGCGCAAAATGCGCGTTCCAGAGCGGCGGTGCCTGGAGTGCGAGCGCGCGTCAATCGGGTTTGAGGCTCCCAGCGGAACGCCTGAGCGGCGCGCGAGCTCCCGGCGCCAAGCCCGGCTACGGAAGATCGATGAAGACGACCTCACGCAGGCTCTGCTCGCCAATGGTGACTCCTTGATCGGAGAAGTCCACCGTCTCCACCACCGCGGCCGCCGCCGCGAACGCCCGCGTCGCCGCCTCGTCCGCCCAGACCGTGCCGTTGATCGAGTCGCCGGTCTGGCGGTTGATCAGCTGGCGCATGGCCCGGTACCCGGGTTGCTGTTTGAGCATCGGGAGTATGTCACGCTTGAAGGAGTCGAGATTGTCGTCGATCTTGGCCAGTTCTATTCTGCTCCGGCGGATATAAAGCCCGGAGCCGATGCCGGGCGGTTCGGCGACATCCATGACCGCCTGCTCGAAGGTCTCGACCGAGAGCTCTCCGCCGACGACAGCACGACCTTCCTCGCGGGTCTGGGCCAGGACGCCATCGCTCGCGTCTCTGTCCGCCGCGGTCTCCCATACGGTCAACACGCCCAGCACGCCACCTGCGCGGTCCGCGCTCGCGGTCATCTCTCGGTAGCCCTTTTGTTGGCGCAGCAGCGGCGCCACCTTCTCCCCGAGAAACGTCACTCCCCCGTCGACATTTGTGGCGCCGGTGAAGTTCACGACACGAACGAACATTGAATCCCCCTCTGCGCTGATGAGGGACCGAACTCTACTAGTGGCCCTACGCGAATGAAAGCTCTACGCGTCTGAGTAGGGAGTGACTTGTAGCTGAGGGTCCACCAGTCGGGGGAGGGGTCCGTCATCGTTGCGGCTGCTGAAGGCTGACCATGGCTCCCCCCAAGCGCCCCAACGATCCGATCCGCTGGGTGACTCGCGCGCGATCTCCACGCATCGACGTCGGAGCTGCAGTGGATCGTCGACGCGTACGCGCTCGTGTTCGCGGGGCTGCTGCTCGTCGGGGGCAGCCTGGGTGACCGATTCGGCCGCCGGGGCGTGCTCTCGCTCGGGCCCGCTCGTCGCTCGCCGGCCAACGGGCGGCGCTACGCCACCGGCTTGGGCGCGCCCAACCCGCCGCTTTCCTCCTTGGGCCCCGCAGCGCGAGGATCAGGACCACAGCAGGAGGACAACCATGACGGTGCACCAGTGTCCGTTCTGCGAACTGCGGTTCGCGAACACGACCGAGCTCGAGCAGCACATCACGACGGACCATGCGGAACACATCCGGCTCCAGGGCGCGCCGCGCTTCGACCAGGACGCCCCGCCGCCCGAGCCCCAACCGCACCACCCCGACGTACCCCGCACCTGGGACGACGCGCGCTACCAGACCGCCGAGTTCGAGGCCCTGCTCCGCAAGTACGACGGCGACTACCAGAAGGCGGTCGACGCGCTACTGCGGGGCGAGCACGAGGACACGCAGGGCACGGGCATGTCCAACCCGATGTAGCGCACGGGGCTCGGCGGGCCTGCCCGCCGTGACGCCGGGGGCACCAGTCGCGCCGGGTCACACGGGCCCCGCTGGCGGACCGCGCCCAGATCCAACAGTCGGCGGCGGAGCACCGGCTCTCGCATCGTCCCGTCACCCGTGTGGCGTTCGGCACACGCACCCGGCTCGGGTGACGGTGACGGCGGCGGCGCCCGGAGTGCCGCGTCGTACGCGCGCAGGTGCTGCAGCACGAGCGCTGCCATGGCGTCCGCACCGGCGGGCGTGAGGTGGACGTTGTCGCCCGCGAGCAGCGCGGGTTGTGCCGACGCGACCGCGTTCCAGTCGACTACCTCGATCGAGGGATGGCGGGCGACAGCCGCACCCAGCTGCGCGTTCATCTCCGCGCGCCCGTTCTCGAACACATGCTGCGTCAGCCACATGACCTTGGGGACGCCGACGAGCGCGGCCATCGCGGCATCGATGCGGCGGGCGAACTCGACCGCGTCGGTGCCGTCGTTGTAGCCGAGGTCGGTGACGACGACGTCGGGCGCCAGCGCGCGGGCGGCGGCCAACTGACCGGTCGCACCGAGGAGCGAGAGGTTCTCCGCCGCGTCCGCGTGCACCTCGAATCCCGCACCTCCGAGCGCGGCGGTGAAGGCCGGCACCGCGCCGAGCAGCACCGAGTCGCCGACGACCGCCACCCGCAGCGGTGCGACGACCGGCGCGGCAGTCGCCGTGCCGCGCCGGGCCCGCGGGAGCCGCGACGAGCGCGAGCAACGCGAGCGCGAGCGCCACGGCGGCGCGACGGCGCGCGGCTGCCCGCGTCAGCGGCGCTCGAGCGATGAGCGGTCCCACCCTCCGAGATCGGCGGTGGCCTCGTAGGTGCCTTGCAGGAACTCGAGCACCAGCGCGTCGGGATCGGTCGCCGCCCGCACCGCTTCGTACGGGAGGAGGAACTCGCCCAGCTCGGTGTCATAGCGCGCGACGTCGGGGAGCACCACCGCGTCACGGAACCCGTCGGGCTCGGCGTACGCGTACGAGTAGAACGCGCCCTCGCGGCCCCCACTCGGCCAGAATCCCGCGCTGCTCACCTCGTGCGAGTACGCCTCCTCCATCACGAACGGCCCGCAGTGCGGTGCCTGGCCCACCCAGCGCGGCGCGCCACGGCCCGAGAAGCGCGTGACCGCGAGGTCCATACCGCCCCAGAAGAAGTGCACGGGACTCACCTTTCCCAACCAGCGCGCCCGGAACACCTGCATCAGGCGATCCGACTCGACGAGCACGCGCCAGAACCGCTGCACCGCGTCGCCGTCGTACGAGGCGTGCTCGGTGTCGTCGGGGAACGGGATCACGTCGCCCGGGATCTCCACCGGCATCGGCCAGATCGTCGTCGCGAGATCGAGCGCCGCCAGCTTGGCCATCACCTCGTCGTAGAAGCTCGCCACCGTGCGGGGCTCGAGCGCGACGGCGGCGCGCCCGCCGTCGGTCGCCCGGATGTCGAGCCGATGGTCGAGGAGGTCGAACTCCATCTCGAAGCCGCGCTCGCCGTAGGGGACGAGCGAGGTGGTGAGCCCGCGGGCGGTCACGTACAGCGGCACGTTCCACCAGTGGTTCATGAGCGGGGTGTGCGCCATCCGGATCTTGCCCACCACCTGCGTCCAGAGCTGGAAGGTGGCGCGGGTGTCCTGCCACGCTCCGAGCTCGAGCTCGGGCCACACGGTGGATTCGACTGCCATCGGACCTCCGGTGCTCGCGTCCCGAGGCGATGCTGGCGCGCCGGCCGCGGGCCCGTCAATACGCCCTCGGGCGGCCCGAGGGCACGACCCGGCGGGCGGGCGTATCCTCGGCACCACCCGGTGAAGGAGGAGCACGATGTTCGACGGTCTCGGCCTGCTGGAGATGGAAGGCGACCACCTCGACATCTCGTACCGCGCGAGCGACCACTGGCCGTCGTTCACGCCGCTCGGATCGATCCACGCGCTGGCGTTCAACCTGGGCGACCCCGACGTCGGGCCCAACATCCAGCTCGGCGCGCTGATCGACGACCCGAACGAGCCGCTCGACTGGGACCACGCGATCGACCCGATGCACTTCCACGGCAGCGACCAGTTCCGGATATGTCTCGAGGGCGAGTGGGTCCTCGCGCGCACCACGAAGTCACGACGCGACTTCTCGTTCCAGGAGGCAGGTCGCGTGTACCAGGAGCATCCGGGGCCGACCGAGCGCCAGTGGATCTTCCTCACGATGGCCGACCGCCGCGGCAACGGGACAACACTCACGCGCCGGGGCGACCGCGAGAGCATCTACCTCGCGGGTCAGTACGACGAGAGCGGCATCGTCGACGATCCCGCCGCGTACCCGCACCCCGCTGGCCCCAAGGGCACGCCCGCGATCGCCACCACGATCGGAAAGGGCGATCGGGGCTACCTCTTCGGCTCGTTCGCCGACGACGCCGTGTGGCCGGAACCCGACGGTGGGCGGCGCACGATCGCCGGGGTGCTCGGCGAGGAGATCGCCGGGCCCATCGTCTACCTCACGAGATGCGAGGCGAACCAGGTCGTCGCCCCGGCCGCCACCGTGGGCACCGAGGTGCTCCTCGTCGTCGTCGACGGATCGTGTCGCGTCGGTGACGACGAGTACGCGCGCGGCGACCTTCGGGTGCAGGCGGCCGATCACCCGATGGACGCCGTCGTCGCGGGGCCCGAGGGCGCGGAGGTGGCTTTGCTCATCGCCGACCGCCGGGTGACACCGTCGCTCAGCGGCTCGGACGACGACGGCCAGCGCTGGCTCGACCAGCTCAGCGGTATGCGCGACGGCCTGCTCGCCACCACCGGGAGCTGATCAACCCGCGTCAGCGGGCGGCGGTCATCCCCCGCGTCGGAGCCACTCCTCGAGACCGGGCGCTTCGGCGCCGATCGTCGTGCTCTCGCCGTGGCCGGTGTGCACGATCGTCTCGGGCGGCAGCGAAAGCAGCTTCGCTCGGATCGAGCGGATGATCGTCGGGAAGTCGCTGAAGCTGCGACCCGTCGCGCCGGGACCGCCGCAGAACAGCGTGTCGCCGCTGAACACGACGCCGACGCGGTGGTCAGAAGCGGTGCCACCAGCGAGGTGGAAGCAACAGCAGCCGGGGCTGTGCCCGGGGGTGTGCAGCACGCCGAGCGAGCAGCCGCCCGCCACCAGCACGTCGCCCTCGGCGAGCGGACCGTCGGTCGGGCGATCGGGGTAGACCGCCGCCCACAGCATCGTGTCGTCGGGATGCAGGAGGACCGGTGCGTCGACGGCGTCCTGCAACGCGGCGGCGGCGTTGATGTGGTCGTTGTGACCGTGCGTCAGCGCGATCGCCTGCACCCGCCGGCCGTGCAGCGCCTCGACGATCCGCTCGTGGTCGTGGGCGGCGTCGATCACGAGCACCTCACGATCGTCGCCGACGAGCCAGATGTTGTTGGTGACCGCCCACTCGCCACCGTCGAGCGCGAACACACCGTCGGTCGTGACCAGCTCGATCATCGCGTCATGGTACGCAGGCGCCTCGGCATCATGACCGTCGACGTTTGCCCGGGGACGAACGAGCGGGTCATATTGGGGCCGCACCGGTGATCTCGACGGAGGCGACGAGTGAGGGAGACAGCCCATGGGTGAGCTCGACGGCAAGGTCGCGATCGTCACGGGCGCGGGTGTGGCCCGGATGACCCCATGACCGAGATCGCCGCCGCCGACTCCCTCCTCGACCTCGTCGGGGGGACGCCGCTCGTGCGCCTCGACCGGATCGGCCGCGACCTCGCGTGCACGCTCCTCGCGAAGCTCGAGTACCTCAACCCCGGCGGCAGTGTGAAGGACCGGCCCGCGATCGCGATGGTCGACGCCGCCGAGCGCGACGGGCTCCTCTCGCCCGGGGGCACGATCGTCGAGCCGACGTCGGGCAACACGGGTGCCGGGCTCGCGATCGTCGCAGCCCGGCGGGGGTACCGCTGCATCTTCGTGATGCCCGACAAGATGAGCCGAGAGAAGATCGCGTTGCTGCGCGCGTACGGAGCCGACGTCGTCGTCTGCCCGACGGCGGTCGCGCCGGACCATCCCGAGTCGTACTACTCGGTCGCGGCGCGCCTCACCGCCGAGACTCCGGCGCGTTCCGTCCCGACCAGTACCACAACGCCGCCAACCCGTGGTCTCACGAGCACTCCACCGGGCCCGAGATATGGGAGGAGACGGGCGGGCGGGTCACGCATTTCGTGGCGGGCATCGGCACCGGGGGAACGATCACTGGCGTCGGCCGCTCCCTCAAGAGCCGGCGGGCCGACGTGCAGATCGTGGGCGCCGACCCCGAAGGCTCGGTCTACTCGGGAGGCAGCGGCCGCCCGTACCTCGTCGAGGGGATCGGCGAGGACTTCTGGCCCGGCACCTATGACCCGTCGGTGGTCGACCGGGTTGTGATGGTCACCGACGCCGACTCGTTCCTCACCGCCCGGCGCGTCACACGCGAGGAGGGGATCCTCGTCGGGGGATCCACGGGGACTGCGGTGCACGCCGCGCTCGAGGTCGGAAAAGACCTCGGACCCGACGCCGTCGTCGTCGTGCTCGTCCCCGACTCGGGCCGCGGCTACCTGTCGACGCTCTACAACGACGAGTGGATGTCGGACTTCGGCTTCCTCGGCGGGCGCGGCTACACCGCCGCGGCTGTCCTCGCGCACAAGGCCGACCGCCTCCCCGACCTCGTCCACGTGCATCCCGACGAGACCGTTCGCACCGCGATCGGGATCCTCCGCGAGTACGGCGTGTCGCAAGTGCCGGTGCTGAACGCGGAGCCGCCACTCGTCGCCGCCGAGATCGTCGGCAGCGTCGAGGAGCGGAGCCTCATGCAGGCCGCGTTCGACGATCCCGGCGTGCTCGACCGACCCGTACGCGACGTGATGGGCGCGCGCCTCCCCACGGTCGGCGTGGGCGAGCCGATCGACCTGGTCGTCGAGCGGCTCCAGGGCACCTCCGCGGTGCTCGTGCTCGACGGCGGCCACCCGACGGGCATCCTCTGCCGTTCCGACGTCCTCGAGTTCCTGTCCGATCCCGCGCGCCCGTGACCGGCACCGATCCCGGTCCCGCTGACGAGCCGCTCGGCTTCGAGACCCGCGCCATCCACGCGGGCCAGGAACCGGACCCCGCCACCGGTGCCGTCGTCCCCCCGATCCACCCCTCGTCGACGTTCCGCCAGGCGGCGCCGGGCGAGCACCTCGGCTACGAGTACTCGCGGAAAGCCAACCCGACGAGGACCGCGCTCGAGCAGTGTGTCGCATCGCTGGAAGGCGCGGCGCACGGCTTCGCGTTCGCGAGCGGCACGGCCGCATCGGACGCGGTGCTGCGCACGCTGCGGCCCGGCGACCACCTCGTCCTCCCGTCCGACGTGTACGGCGGCACGTTTCGCCTCGTGGCGAGCGTGCTCGCGGCGACGGGGATCTCGTTCGACGCGGTCCCACTCGACGACCTCGACGCGCTGCGGGCCACCTGGCGCGACGAGACGCGCCTCGTGTGGGTGGAGACGCCCACCAACCCTCTGCTGACGATCGTCGACATCGCCGCGGTGGCAGGGCTCGCACACGAACGCGGCGCGCGTTGCGTCGTCGACAACACGTTCGCGACCCCCTATCTCCAGCAGCCGCTCACCTTGGGCGCGGACGTCGTCGTGCACTCCACGACGAAGTACCTCGGAGGCCACTCCGACGTCGTCGGCGGCTTCGTCGCCCTCGACAACGCTGGGCTCGCGGATCAGATCGGGTTCCTCCAGAACGCGACGGGGGCCGTCCCCGGTCCGTTCGACTGCTTCCTCGTGCTGCGCGGCGCCAAGACCCTCGCGGTGCGCATGGACCGTCATTGCGCCAACGCCGGCGCCGTCGCCGCGCTGCTCGACGGCCACCCCGCCGTCACCGAGGTGTGCTACCCGGGGCTCCCGACCCACCCGGGGCACGAGGTCGCCCGCGCGCAGATGCGCGACTTCGGCGGCATGGTGTCGTGCACGCTCGCCGGCGGCGGAGACGCGGCGCAGACCTTCGTACGCAGCACCCGCCTCTTCACGCTCGCCGAGTCGCTCGGGGGCGTGGAATCGCTCATCGAGCAGCCGGCCACGATGACGCACCTGTCGGTCGCGGGCACCGCCCTCGAGATCGATCCGGGGCTCGTGCGCCTCAGCGTCGGGATCGAGTCGCTCGACGACCTCCTCGCCGACCTCACCCGCGCGCTCGACCCGCTCGGCTGATCAGCCCGTCCAGACGGTCTGGACGTTGGCGAACTCGAGCATCCCGTGGCGGCCGAGCTCGCGGCCGTGGCCCGACGCCTTCACGCCGCCGAACGGGAGTCGCGGGTCGCTCTTCACGATGCCGTTCACGAAGACCATGCCGGCGTCGAGACCGTCGCGGACCGCCCGGATCCGGTCGGGGTCGCTCCCCCACACGCTCGCGCCGAGCCCGTAGGGCGAGTCGTTTGCGAGCGCGACCGCCTCCTCCTCGCCGGAGAAGGGGCAGACCGCGCCCACGGGCCCGAACACCTCCTCGTCGAACGCGGGCACGCCGGGTGTCACGCCGGCGAGCACGGTGGGCGGGTAGTACGCGCCCACGCCGTCGGGGATCTCGCCCCCCGTCACGACAACCGCGCCCGCGTCGACGCTGCGGCGCACCTGGTCGTGCACGCCATCGCGCAGGTCGGTGCGGGCCTGCGGTCCGACTTCGGTGGCGGGATCGAGCGGGTCGCCCATGCGGAGGGCCTCCATCGCGACCGCGAACGCCGCGACGAACTCGTCGTGGATCGCGTGGTCGACGAGGAAGCGCTTCGCGGCGATGCAGCTCTGACCCGAGTTCACGGTGCGCGCCTGGGCGGCGGCGCGCGCCACCGCCGGCACGTCGGCGTCGCCGAGCACCACGAAGGGATCGGAGCCGCCGAGCTCGAGCACCACCGGCTTGAGCGCCTCGCCCGCGGCCGCCGCCACCTTTCGGCCGACCTCCTCCGACCCGGTGAGCGAGACGCCCGCGATCCGTTCGTCGGCGATGAGGGGCACGGTCTCCGCCCCCGGCACCAGCACGGTGCGGACGAGGTCGGTCGTGAATCCGGCGTCCGCGAAGGCGCGCTCCAGCGCGAGAGCCGACTGCGGCACGTTGGACGCGTGCTTCAGCACGACGCCGTTGCCCACGCACAGCGTGGGGATCGCGACGCGGATGAACTGCCAGTACGGGTAGTTCCACGGCATGATCGCCAGAACGATCCCGAGCGCGCGGAAGCGCACCACGCTCGTCGTCGCGTCGCTGGCGATCTCCTCGGCGCGCAGCATCTCCTCGGCGCGCGCCACGTAGTAGTCGCACGCGATGGCGCACTTCTCGACCTCGGCGCGGGCCTGAGCGAGGGGCTTGCCCATCTCTCGGCTCATCACCGTCGCGTGCTCGTCACACTCGCTCCGGAGCAGCGCGCCCAGCCGCGCAACGGCCGCGACGCGCTCGGGCAGGGCTGCCGCCGCCCAGCCCGGCTGCGCGTCGGCCGCCGCCGCGACGATCCCCGAGGCGGTGGCAGCATCGTGCACCGGGAACGATGCCATGACTTCGCCGGTCGCCGGATTCACGCTCTCCATCGTCGGCATCCGCAGCCATCGTACGAGCACCGCGGGAGTGGTGACCTCCCCCGCGCCCGAGATACCGTGCGGAGCACGACCGACCCAAGGGGGGAAGAAGATGAAGATCGCACGGTGTGCCGACGGGACGTCGACGTTCTGGGCCGTGATCGACCCCGACGCGGGGACCGCCGCTCCCATCGCCGGCGACTTCCGCGACTGGTCGCCCA
Source organism: uncultured Actinomycetes bacterium (assembly GCA_963775795.1). Classification (GTDB taxonomy): domain Bacteria; phylum Actinomycetota; class Acidimicrobiia; order IMCC26256; family DASPTH01; genus CAVZKC01. Next base: position 890,494 of record CAVZKC010000004.1, read on the forward strand.
AGCTCACCGCCGACTTCTCGACCCCGCTCGACACCGGCGAGCCCCGCCCGCTCGACGGCCTCCGCCTCCTCTCCCCGGTGCCCGAAGGAGCCAAGGTCGTCGCGACCGGAGCGACGTACGCGAAGCACGTCGCCGGTCTCCGCCTCCAGATGCCGGAGGCGCCGGCCGCCTTCCTGAAGACCTACGACTCGTTGATCGACCCCGACGACGAGATCGAGTATCCCGAGATCACCAATCAGCTCGACTACGAGGCCGAGCTGGTGGTGGTGCTCGGCGCCGCCGTGACCGATCGCGACCACGCGATCGAGAGCATCCTGGGCTACAGCGTCGGCAACGATGTCTCCGCCCGCGACCAGCAGTTCAGCGGCAGCATCAACGGCATGGACATGTTCTCGGGGAAGGCCATCGACAGAACGACCCCGATCGGGCCCTGGATCGTGACGCGCGACGAGTTCGGCGACGAGCACCCCGACCTCGACCTCTCGCTCACCGTCGACGGCGAGGTCCGCCAGCACGACCGCACCGGCAGCATGGTGTGGGGATCGGACGAGCTCGTCACCTACGTCGACCTCCGCACGCGGCTCCACTCGGGCGACGCGATGTTCACCGGCACGTGCGCGGGTGTGGGTCACGAGGACGGCCGCTACCTCGAGCCAGGGCAGGAGGTCGTCGTGACCATCGAGCGCATCGGCTCGCTGCGCAACACCGTGGGCCCCCGCCCGAGCCGGACTCGCACGACGCTGCAATACCCGCCGCGCGACCGAAGGAGACACCCATGACCGGGACCACCCGCACCGAGCTGCCGGAGACTCCTCACTGGCGGGGCATCAGCCACCTCGCGCTCGTCACGCCCGACATGGACGCGACGGTGCGCTTCTACGCGGGCGTGCTCGGCATGCCCCTCGTCGCGACGCTGATGGCGGGGCCGATGCGGCACTACTTCTTCGAGATGGCCGACGGGAACACCGTCGCGTTCTTCGAGGTGGAGGGCGCTGAGACGTTCGCCAAGGGCGCCGGCTCTCCCACCGACCGCGCCATCCAGCTCGACCACATCTCCTTCAACGTCCCCGACGAGCACGCGCTCGAGATGCTCCGCAAGCGGCTGCTCGCGGCCGGGTGCGAGGTCACCGGCGTGGTCGATCACGGGATCATGCACTCGGTGTACTTCCACGACCCGAACGGCATCGCGCTCGAGGCGTCGTGGTGGCTGACCGACGTCACCGGCCGCCCGTCGGACTACACCGACACCGAGGTGTTCGCCGATCCCGACCCGGTGCCCGCGGTCGAGGAGCTCGCGCACGGCGGCATCGACGCGTTGCCCGCCACCCACCTGGCCTGACGCGACGACACCCGTCACGCGGCGGCGAGCCGCTCCCGCACCTCCCCGAGGAGCGCGAGCGAGCGCAGCACCGCGGACTGCTCGTCGACGAAGTGCCGCACGACGACGTCGGTGTAACCCATGGCCCCGTACGCGGCGAGGTCGTCGGCGACGCGCTCGACGCCCCCGGCGGTGAGCGCGCCCGGCGGGAAGCCCCGGTAGCCGGCCTCCTCGGCCGCCCGGCCGAGTGCGCGGGCGGCTGCGTCGTCGCTGCCGACATGGACATCGCGCCGGATCGCCACGACACCCGGTTCACGCCCGTGCGCGGCGCAGTGCTCCGCGTACACGCCGGCCTGCGTGGCTGCATCGGGCGGCAACACGTCGGCATTGCAGATCCACCCGTCGCCGAGGCGCGCCGCCCGGTCGATCGCACGCGGCACCGTCGCCCCGATCCACACGTCCACCGGCTGGCGCGGGACCGGCGCGACGCACGCGCCCTCGATCCTCCACGGGCCCTCGCGGTCGCTGACCTCCTGGCCCGCGAGCAGTCGCCGCACGATGCCGAGACCGATCTCGAAGCGCTCCGCTCGCGTCGCTGCGTCGATCCCCATCGCGGCCGTCTGGCTGCCGCCGCCACCGATCGCGGTTTGCATGACGAACCGGCCCGTCGCGATCGTCGCCAACGTCCCCACGTGCTCGGCGAGCAGGACGGGGTGCCACAACGGGAGGAGGAACAGCGCGCCCGCCGGACGGTCGTTCCACTCCGCCAGCAGTCGGCCCAGCAGCGGGACGTTCTGGAGGTACGCGCCGGAGGGCCCCGTCGCGTGGTGGTCGCCGACGAAGAGCGCGTCAAGGCCCGCATCGCGCGCGGCACGGGCCTGTTCGACCGTCCACCCTGCGGCCGCGTCCGCTTGTGCGACCGGGTACGCGGTCCGCAGCGAGACGCTCACCCGGAGGCTCACGCGGAACCCTCGGTGTCGGAGCCGTACGTCTCGGGGCGCTCGAGCGGGAGGAGCAACCATGCGAGCATCTGGCGGAGCTGCTCGTAGGCGGCGAGGCGCGCCGCGTCCGACCCGTCCGCTTCCGCCCGGTCACACACCTCGTTGAGCCGCCGCGTCATCGTCGGACCCAGCTCGAGGAGCCCGGCGCTCCCCGCCGTCGCCCACTTCGCAAGCACGTAGTGCACGAGCGCGCCGATCGGCACGTCGACGCTTCTGCTGAGGTTGCGCAACGTCGACAGCGGGTCGACGTGCGCGTAGAGCGCGATGTCGGACTTGAAGTTGGCGTCGGGGTCGTCGTCCGGCCACGAGCCGGACCACCCCTCGAGCACCACCGTGCGGCTGTCGTCGGCCATGCCCCAGGATCGCGCAGACGGCTACCGGCCGTCGGTGAGGGCCGGCTCGCGATCCTCGCGTGCGATCTCGTCGGGGAGCGGCGGCGCCTCGACGTGCACCCGCGGGAGGATCCGGTCGAGCCACTTCGGAATCCACCAGTTGAGGTCACCGAGCAGCTCCATCGTGGCGGGGACGAGCACGAGCCGCACCACGGTGGCGTCGAGGAGGACGGCGACGGCGAGCCCCATGCCGAAGAGCTGGAGGGCCCGCTGGTCGCCGAGGACGAACGCGCCGAACACGAAGAACATGATCGCGGCGGCGGCGGTGATCACCCGGGCGGTGACGGCCAGGCCGTCGGCGACCGCGACCGCGTTGTCACCGGTGCGGTCGTACTCCTCCCGGATGCGCGAGAGCAGGAACACCTCGTAGTCCATGGAGAGCCCAAACACGATGGCGAAGAGCATCATCGGCGCCCACGATTCGATGGGGCTCGGGTCGCCGAGCCCGAGGAAGCCGAGGCCCCACCCCCGCTGGAACACCGCGACCACCACGCCGTACGCGGCGCCGATGGAGAGCAGGTTCATGATGACCGCCTTGAGCGGCACGAGGAGGCTCCGGAACACGACCATCAGCAGCAGGAACGACAGGAGGAGCACCGCACCGATGAACACCGGGAGCCGGTCGGAGATGTACTGCGCGAAGTCGTCGCCGGCGGCGGTGACCCCCCCGACCAGCACCTCGACGCCCGTCCCCCTGGAAGCCGCGGGGACCAGCTCGTCGCGGAGCTGTTCGACGAGGTCGGCGGTCTGCTTGCTCTGGGGGGACGAGTCGGGGATGACCTGCACGAGGGCGGCGCTGCCGGCGGGGCTCGGCACGACGGGGCTGACCGAGGCCACGCCAGGCGCGTCGACGAGCTGCGAACTGATCCGGGCGAGCACCTCCTGATCGGCGGCGCCGTCGGGAGTTGCCGCCACCAGGATGAGCGGGCCGTTGAAGCCGGGCCCGAACGACCGCGCGAGCACGTCGTAGGCCCGACGAGAGGTGTCGGACTTCGGGTTGTTGCCAGTGTCGCTGACGCCGAGCCGCATGCTCAGAAGCGGCGCCGCGAGCAGGAGGAGGAAGACCAGGCCGGCGACCAGGCCGGGCCACGGGCGGCGCTGCACGACGCGGCTCCAGCGGTACCAGACCGTCGCGCGCGGCGGGCCGCTCCGATGCCGGTGCGGCACCCGCAGCCGGTCGATGTTGTGGCCCACGAACCCGAGCAGGGCGGGTAGGAACGTGATGGAGCCGAGCATCGTCATCGCGACGGTGACCGCGATGCCGATCGACATCCCCCGGATGAAGTCGAGCCCGATGAGCAACATGCCCATCACCGAGATGACCACCGTCGTACCGGCGAAGAGCACGGCACGACCGGCAGTGTCGATCGCGCGGACGGTCGACTCCTCGGGATCAAGCCCGAGCTGCAGGCTCTCCCGGTAGCGCGTGACGATGAACAGCGCGTAGTCGATCCCCACGCCGATGCCGATCATCGAGGCGACCTGCACCGTGAAGTCGGGTATGTCGACCAGCGCCATGCCGATCTGCACGAGCGCGATCCCGCACGCCACACCGAGCAGCGCGGTCCCGATGGGCAGGCCCATCGCGAGGACCGAGCCGAACGCGACGAGGAGGATGATCACGGCAAAGAAGACGCCGTACATCTCGCTCGAGAAGTCAGGGGAGTCCTGGAAGACCGCACCGCCCAGCTCGATGCGCAGTCCGGGTCGCTCCGCCGCCTGGGCCAGTCCCTTGATCGTCTTGGCCTGCGCGTCCTGCGCTTCCTGGCGGTCGTGGGGGAAGTTCACCTCCGCGTAGGCCACGCGCCCGTTGTCCGCGACCTGGCGCGCGGCCGCGGGGTTGGTCGTGTCGTACGGGCTCACGACCTGGATGCCCGTGGTCTCCCGCTCGATCTGCGCGAAGAGTCGCTCCATGTCGGCCTGGACCGTCGGATCGTCGACGCCGGCAGCAGCTTCGAAGACGACCTGGCCCGACTGGCCGGTGCGGGCGCCGAATCCCGACTCCGCCAGGAGGTCGCGGGCCTGCTGGCTCTCGGCGCCGGGGATCGAGAACTCCGTCTTCGACTCTCCGCCCGCGGCGCCCGCCAGCGCGAACAGCCCGACGACGACGAGCAACCAGGCGCCGACGACGAGCCGACGGTGGCGGTAGGAGATTCGGGCGATGTGGGCCAGCACGCCGACACCCTTCGTCGGGGGGAACGAGGGGTGCCCACGCTATCGGCCGGGCGTCCGCTCGACACCCTCGGCCACCGGCCGAGCAGTCGCTCAGACGCGCTCGTACGTGCGGGCGGACGGCGACAGCAGCAGCGCGACCATCACGAACGCCAGCGGGAGCACGTCACGGTAGGGAGCGAGCGTGTCGCTGCCCTGGAACGCGCCCTGCGCGACGCCGAGCGCGAGCGCGCTCCCGAGGGCGATCGGGATGGAGCGGAACCGGGCCGCGAGCACTGCGGCGAGCGGCGTGAGCACGATGAAGCTGAGGTTCGTGGTCGACATGCCGATGTCGGGCAGGATGAGCAGCGCGGCGAGTGACGCGACGAAGATCGAGATCGACCACGCGATGACCCATAGGCGCCGCACCGGAAGCCCGATGAGGCGGGAGATCTCCGTGCTGCTCGCGAGCGCGCGGAGCGCCGCGCCGAGCTTCCCCATGCGGAGGAACGCGAGGATGGCGGCTGAGCCGCCGATCGCAACCGCGAGGGCGAGCACCCGCTGCCAAGTGATCGCGATGTCGAACGCGTGGAAGGCGACCTTGTCGATGAGCGACGCGGGCGTCTTGGGGTTGGTGCCCCACGCAAGGATGACGAGCGCCTGCAGCGCGGTGAGCAAGCCCAGGGTGGCGGCGGCCTTGGTGACCTCGCTCGACTCGCGAGCGGGCAGCGTGATGATTCCGAGCCCGGCACCCCCCGCGACCGCCAGGATCAGCACGAGGACGAACGCGAGCAGGGGGGACATCCCGCTGCCGCTCGCGAGTTCCCAGAAGGAGTAGGCGGCGATCATGCCGAACGCGCCGAAGGCGAAGTTGAGCACGCCGGTGGTCTGGTACATGAGCAGGATGCCGAGCGCGATGAGCGCGTAGATCGCCCCGTTCACGAGGCCGGTGAAGACATAGGTGCTCAACGCTCGACCTCCGAGGTCGCGTCGGATTGGACCGGCGGGTGCTCATCCCCGGCGTCGGCTGGTCCATCCGAGGGAGGCGGCGCGAAGAACTTGCGCCGGTCGGCGATGATCCGTTCACCGAGGAAACCCGCCGCGATGATGATCCCGGGCCCCGCGACCTGGAGCGCGACCAGCAGGCCCCACGCCCGCGTATAGGTGGACCCCGTGTACTCGGGCAGGCCGTCGTCGAGGATCCACACGCGGACGTACAGGATCAGGAGCGCCATGGCCGACGCGACGCTCAGTGCGACACCGACCCCCACCGGGAACGGGCGACGGGTGCGCATGCGGACGATGCCGGCAACGCCGACCGCCGCCACCAGCAGCATGGGAACGACGCTCCAGATCAGGGGGACGTCCCATCCGATGATCGTGTGCGTCTCACCGGAGAACGACTCGGCCTTGAACCACGGAAAGAATCCCGTCGCGATCATGAGGAGACTGATCACGATGGCCGCGACCGGCTGGGAGCGCGCCAGGAACGACGACGCGTACGGGTCGCTGACCTCCGCGACGCGCGCGACCGAGTCGGCGGCGTCGGCGGCCGCCGCACTCTCGTCGCCGAGGTAGGCGCGCTCGAGCGCTTCGACCTCGGAACGGACCTCGTCGGGAGTTCCCTCCAGCACGACCTTGCCGTGATCGAGCACGACGACTCGGTCGGCGACCTGCATGGCGAGGGTGATGTACTGCTCCACGAGGAGGATCGCGTATCCCTCATCACGCAGGACCCGCAGGGTGTCGGCGAAGCTCTGCGCGACCAGCGGAGCGAGCCCGAGGGACAGCTCGTCGACGACGAGCACGCGGCCCGGTGCCATGATCCCGCGGCCCAGCGCGACCATCTGCTGCTCGCCGCCGGAGAGCAGCCCGCCCCGCCGGCGCCGCAGCGTCTCCAACCGGGGCAGCACGCGCTCGGCGTGGGCGATCCGCTCGGTGCGCTCGGCTCGGGTCAAGGTGTAGCCCGCGAGCATCAGGTTCTCGCGCACAGTGTGCTCCGGGAAGAGACGCCGGCCTTCGGGCACGTGCCCGATCGCGAGCGCGCGATCCTCCGCGGCCACCTTGTCGAGCGACCTGCCGTCGACCGACACGCTCCCCGAGGTCGCGGGCACCATGCCCGAGATCGCGTCCAGCAACGACGACTTCCCTGCCCCGTTGGCGCCGAGCAGCGCCACGATCTCGCCCGGGCGGACCTGGAGCGAGACGTCTTCGACCGCGACGACGTCGCCGTACTGCACTCGCATCGACTCCACGACCAGACCCTCGGTCGTGTGCTCGGGTGCCTGAACTGTCATGACTGCCCGTCCTCGTCGGGTGCGACCTCGTCGGTGCCGAAGTAGGCGTGGACCACTTCGGGGTGGTGGCGGATCTCACCGGGCGTTCCGACCGCGAGCACCTGCCCACCGTCGATCGCCACGACCTTCGAGCACGAGTCGTTGACGATGTCCATGTTGTGGGAGATGAGCAGCGCGGCGACGCGGCGCTCACCACTCACCCGGCGGATGATTGCACCGATCTGGGCGACTTCCGAGTCGTGCAGGCCCGTGGCGGGTTCGTCCAGCAGGAGCACGAGCGGCCGCAGCATCAGTGCCCGGCCCACCTCGACGAACCGGCGGCCGCCCGCGGTGAGCCGCGACACGGGGACCTCGAGCAGGTCAGTGATCTCGACGAACTCGGCCACCTCATCCACCGTCTGGAAGTACTCCGCGCCCCGTCGGTGCTGGCGGCCGGTGACGGCGAGGTTCTCACGCACCGTCATGCCCTCGAAGAGCTGGGGGGTCTGGAAGGTGCGGCCGACACCGAGGCGGGCACGGTCGGGCGCCCGCCGGCGGAGCAGTGCGACGTTGCCGAGGCGGACTTCCCCGCGGCTCGGCCGTACGAACCCGGAGATCACGTTCAGCAACGTTGTCTTGCCGGCACCGTTCGGGCCGATGACACCGAGGATCTCACCCGCGTGCACATCGAAGGTGACTCCCTCGAGCGCGGCCACCCCACCGAAACGAACCGACAGATCCTCGAGGCCGAGCACCCGGTCGTCGGCCGGAGGTGTTGCTCCCGCGGGCTGCTCGATCGTCGCCGTCATCGCGCGGCCTTCTCCTGCGCACGGCCCCGGACCACGATCGCGACGACCAGGAGGAAGCCGAACACCACGTTGAGCGCGTCACCCTCGATCCCGAACAGGGTGAACACGATCTGCCCGGCGCCGTAGGCGAACCCGCCGAGGATGGCCGTCCGGATCCGGTCGAGCCCGCTCAGCATCCCGAAGACCACGAGCTGAATCGAGATCCCGGCGCCGAACGAGTCGGCGGTCGCGATGTTCTGGTAGAGCAGGAGCATCACGCCGGAGATTCCCGCGAGCAGCGCGCTCAGGCCGAAGCCCGCGAGCTGGTAACGCGTGAGGCGAATGCCCGACGAGGCTGCCGCCGCGTTCCCGCTGCGCATGGCGCGCCATGTCGCCCCGAGCGGCGACACCAGGACCGCGGCGACGATCGCGAACGCCAACAACACGATGCCCAGCTGGAACCAGTACATCGTGTTCGCATCGAAGAGGTTCAGACCGAACGGCTTGGCAGGCACCCCCAACGCCGCGCCGGCGACGTTGTAGGAGAGGGGTGAGTCGGGAAGGAACACGAGCGCGGTCGCGGCCAGCCCAACGCTCAACGTGAGCACGGTGAGCTCGAGCCCGCGCATCCGCAGCGCGGGGAACGCGAGCACCGAGCCCACCAGCGCCGCGGTGATCGCGCCGACGGGCGCGGCCGTTCCGACGGACCACCCCTGCTCGCTGTAGAGGTAGCCGAACGCGTACGCCCCGATCCCCATGAACGTCGCCTGGCAGAGCGAGATGGAACCCGTCGCGCGGTACAGGACGACGACGCTCAGGACCGCGACCACGTACACGCACGACTGCGCGAACAGCGTTGTGAACTGGTCCGTTGCCCAGAAGGGCACACTCACAGCCAGGAGGATCGAGACCGCGGCCGTGCCCGCGAGCCGCTGGCGCTCCGATGAGATCCGGATCGTCGGTCGGCGACCGGCAAGTCCGCGGTCGGCCGGCCGGGCAGTGGGACCGCTCGACGGGACGGTCAGCGTCGCGGTCCCGGAGCCGACCGATTCTCCCGCCGAATCAGTTGTCAGCGCAGCGCCGGACGGCACGTCGCCCGCGTCCGCTCTCGTCGCCATTTCACCCCCCAGTTCGCCGGCGCGTGGCGATTCAACTCGCTGGCTACATAAACACGTTCAGGTACGGAGCACCCAACGCGGACTGGTCGACGAGGATCGTCCGCTGCGCGAGCTTCAGGCCGTCGTCGGTGCGCCGCACGACATCTTCGCGCTTGGCGGTGAGCACGTCGTACGTCGGGGCATCGAACCGGTTGCGGAACAGCGCGAGGTAGCTCGTGACCGCCCATTCACCGTCGGTCTCGGTCTCCCACACCCGCACGTTGGAGATCATCCGCCGGATCCTAGGCGCGGGGTCGCGGTCGTACGCCGACGGGACCTCCACCGAACGGCGGACGCGCAACCCGAGCGACAGCCGGTCGTCGTCGAAGTGGGAGTTGCGCTCGTCGAAGCCCCGACCATCACGCCGGTAGAGCGTTTTGCGGACCGGCATCTTGTACTTGATGTCGTCGGTCAGCCGCTCGAGCCACTCGGCATGCAGGTCATCGTCGAGCAGCGCCGCCTCGTCCATGAGGAAGTCGGCGATCTCGCCGTACACCGGGTCGGACGCGCTTACGCGGCGGCCGCCCGCAACGTCAACTGCAGTCATTTGCGCAAGCTCCCTGGTCCAGGTCTGAGGCCCCGCATCGTAGAACGCCCGAGGCAACCTGCTCGCGGTCCCCACGGCGCGCCAGCCCTGGGACCGTATGGCACTACGCGGCACGCGTCAAGGCGGGGAGACCACGTTCGAGGCGGCGATGCGCCCCTAACTCGGGGGCACAGCGTCATGCCTTGCTACCGTCTCTCGTTGATGGCAGGAGTGATCCAGCAGAACGACCGTCGGCACGAGACGTCCCGGTTCCCCGCGGCAAGGACGCGGTCGTGCTGGCGCTCGTCCAGATGGTCGCACTCCGGCTCGCCGCCGACCCCGCGACCGACCCCCGCCCGGCCGTCCTGGTCAACGCTGCCCTCGCAGCCGTGATGGTCGGGTTCGGCATGTGGATGCGCGGCAGTGAGCGGACCCTGCCCGACCTTGTCGACGAGTCGCTCGGGGTGGTCGAAGAGGGCATCTCCGCCGCGGGCCGGCGTACCCCGGTCGCGAACTGACCCACGGGGTCAGTCGCGCGGCGGCTCCCCCACGACGAGGTTCTCCCGCCCCCGCCGCCAATACGGCTTCACCGCGAGCTGCTCGGGCGCCAAGCCACGCTCGAGGAGCACGGCGCGGATCGCCTGGACCGCGCCGAACTCGCCGGCCAGGTAGGCGTGGCCAAGGCCGGGCGGCAACTCGGTGGTGCGGGCGGCGTCGGCGAGCGCCGTGCCCACGTCGTCGGCGCGGGGCAACCACCTGACCGTCAGGTCACCGGGCCCGTGGCAGGGCTGCTGGTCACCCGGGTCGCCGACCTCGAGGAAGGCCGTTCCGCGCGTGCCGGCCGGCAGGGCTTCGAGCATCGCGAGCGTCGCGGGGATCGCGGACTCGTCCCCGAAGAACAGGTGCCAGCTCGCGGTGTCGGCGAGGGTGATCTTGCCGCGCGGCCCGATCGCGGTGACCAGGTCGCCGGGGCACGCGGACGATGCCCACCGCGCACCCGGTCCGTCTCCGTGGGCGACGACCTCGAGGTCGAGGATGCGAGCCGCCGGGTCGAGACGACGGATGGTGTAGCGGCGATGCAGCGTGGCGTCGCCATCGACCGGGACCGCGACCATCAGGTCCTGACCGGGCTGGTGGCCCAGCTCGTCGAGCTCGGGGTTGGCGAGCCGGAGCTGCACCATCGACGGCGTCACGCGGGTGGCGGCGACGATCTCGAGCGTCCAGCGCGAGGTACCCGCCAGGGGTCCCTCGTCGATCCGTTCCCGCAACGCGGCCATCACCAGCCTCCGAGTCAACGCCTGACGGGCGAACGAGGTGACAGGCTAGGATCGCCTGCCTCAGTGGAACGAGCCCCCATCGTCTAGTGGCCCAGGACGCCGCCCTTTCAAGGCGGTAACGGGGATTCGAACTCCCCTGGGGGCACGCGAGAAGCGAAGACACTGGGTCCTGTGGTGCAGTTTGGAGTGCACGCCGCCCTGTCAAGGCGGAGGCCGCGGGTTCAAATCCCGTCAGGACCGCGCGGAGGCGAGGCCTCCGAGAAAGACGGAGGGACCACCTCCCGCACGGCCGGGTAGCTCAGTCGGCAGAGCACGCGCCTGAAAAGCGCGGGGTCACCGGATCGACGCCGGTCCCGGCCACCACGAAAGCCCTGAAAACCGGCTCGTTCCGGACCAGGGCTTCGTCGCGAATCGGTGCTCGTGCCACAGACCTACCGGCCTACGACCCGATCACGCGAAAGAGTTCGAACGGTTCCTCGTTACGTTCTCTTCTCCCCGAGCTTCGATTTGGCCTTGCGCCGGATGCGATCGAACCGGACCTTGCTGGATTCGGGCCCGGACGCCGAGCGCGAGGATGAGGCGGTGACGGATCGGGACGACGTGAACGACTGGCTGCGCGTCCACGTCGACTACCACGATGGGCAGAGTTGGCGCGACCTTTGGCTCCTGACACTGGACGAGCACGGCCGTTGTGAGCACTTCGAGGAGTGGCCGTTCGCGCCCGAGCAGGACGACGGTCACTGAGACGAGCACTTCTGACCCGCAGCGGCTCGGCCAAACTCGGTCGAGAGGCGTTCGCATCCGACTGCTCGGCGTCCGGCGCGCCGGACTGCGCCGCGTGGCCGGATCGACGCCAGGTGCACCGCGGGCTCGCGGTACCGGTGCTCAGATCTCGGTGGCTTCGTCGACCTGCTCGAGGTACTTCCGGATCTCGGAAGCCCGAAAGCGCCGGTGGCCCCCGAGGGTGCGGATCGCCGAGATCTTCCCGGCGCGGGCCCACCGCGTGACCGTCTTGGGGTTGACGCGAAACATCGCGGCAACTTCCGACGGCGTCAGAAGCTGCTCAGGCTCGGAGAACTGGTCCATATGGCCTCGCTTCTTCCGTGACCCCCAGCGAGGGGCCTTCCATACCCGAAGGGTAGCAATATGGGCAGAGTGCCCACCTCTAGGACACTCCTATCCCGAATTCGCACTTTCAAACCCAATCACAGGTGGTCGACAAGCACCCCCGCAGGACCATCAGTGATCTCCCCCGCGATCCAGGCATCATGCCCGGCTGACCGCGCAGCGTCCAAACTAGCGAACGCGGCATCCCTCGGGACGATGACGAGCATGCCCACCCCGAGATTGAACACCTGCTCCATCTCGGCATCGGGGACTCCTCCCGCGCGTTGTATCTCGGCGAAGATGCGGGGTTCCTCCCACCGGCCCCGCTCGACCCGCGCGCCGCAGTGTGGCGGCAGCACCCGGGCGAGGTTCCCCGGGATCCCGCCCCCGGTGACGTGCGCGAAGGCGTGCACGTCGACATGGTCACGCAGCCGCGCCATCGCCGGCGCGTAGATGACGCTCGGGCGGAGGAGCTCCTCCCCGAGCGGATGCGCCGCCCCCCGCCACGCGGGCTCCTCGAGCCGACGGCCCGCCCGGTCGAACAGGGCCCGGCGGGCGAGCGAGTAGCCGTTGCACCGGAGCCCGGGACTGGCGAGACCGATCACCTGGTCTCCCGGTACCACCAGACGTGGGAGTACGTTCGCCCGGTCGACGACGCCGACGGCGAAGCCGACGAGGTCGAGCTCGCCCGGCTCCATGAGGTCGGGGTGCTCGCTCATCTCACCCCCGAGCAGCGCGCAGCCGGCCTCCCGGCATCCGTGCGCCACCCCGGCGACGACGTCTTCGACGACCTCAGGGACGAGCTTTCCCATCGAGATGTAGTCGAGGAAGAAGAGCGGCTCCGCACCCATGACCGCGATGTCGTCGACCGACATCGCGACGAGGTCGATGCCGATCGTGTCGTACTTGCCGGTGAGGCGTGCGACGAGCGACTTCGTGCCCACGCCATCGGTCGAGGAGACGAGCACCGGGTCACGCCGGCCGCGGCCGTCGAACGCGAACAGCCCGCCGAACCCGCCGATGTCGCCGACCACCTCGGGCCGGAGCGTCGACCGGACGTGCTCCTTGATGCGCTCGACCACGCGCTCGCCCGCCGCGATGTCGACGCCCGCGGCCGCGTACGTCAGCGGTTCGCGGCTCGCGTCGGCTTCACTCACCGCAGGCCGGGCTCCACCGACAGGTCGAGGTGGTCCTCGTGCTCGGCGGGCCCGATCACCACCGGGTACTCGCCCGAGAGGCACGCGTTGCAAAACGACGTGGTGGGCGCGCCCGTGGCCACGAGCAGGCGATCGAGCTCGAGGTAGCCGAGCGAGTCGACGCCGAGGTAGTCACGGATCTCGCCGACGGAAAGGTCGGCGGCCAGGAGCTCGGAGCGGCGCCCGGTGTCCATGCCGTAATGGCACGGCCATCGATACGGAGGCGACGACACCCGGAAGTGGACCTCGGCCGCACCCGACTCGCGCAGCATCTGCACCACCGAGCGCGTGGTCGTGCCCCGCACGATCGAGTCGTCGACGACGACGAGCCGCTTGCCCTTGATGTTCTCGGTCAAGGGGTTCAGCTTCATGCGCACGCCCTGGCCGCGGAGGCGCTGGCTGGGCTGGATGAACGTCCGGTGGACGTAGCGGTTCTTCACCAGGCCGTCGCCGTAGGAGATGCCGGACTCGCGCGCGAACCCCTGCGCGGCGGGGATCCCCGACTCGGGCACCGGCATGACCATGTCGGCTTCCGCGGGGGCCTGGCGGGCGAGTGCCTCGCCCATGCGCTGCCGCGCGGCGTGCACGCTCTGGCCGTAGAGGGTGGTGTCAGGCCGCGCGAAGTAGACGAACTCGAACAGACACAGCTTCGGGTCAGCTTCCGCGTAGCGCCGTTCGTGGATGCCCAGCGCGTCGATGACGATCATCTCGCCCGGCTCGACGTCGCGCACGAAGTGCGCACCCACGATGTCGAGGGCCGCCGTCTCGCTCGCGAGCACGAAGCCGCCTTCCACGCGGCCGAGCACGAGCGGCCGGATCCCGTGGGGATCGCGGACGCCGATGAGGTGCGCCTCGTCCATGATCACGAGCGAGAACGCGCCTTCGAGGTGGGGCAGCACCCGCTCGAGGGCGATCTCGAGGTCGCGCCCGTCCGAGCGCAGCTCAGCACCGAACTCGCGCGCGAGCAGCTCGGCCATGAGGTCGGAGTCGGAGGTGGAGTCGGCGTCGCTCGCGGGCGCACCCAGGCCGGGCAGCATGCCGAGCGCGTCGGCGAGCGCCGCGGTGTTTGTGAGGTTGCCGTTGTGCCCGAGAGCGAAGCCGGCGTCGCCGACCGAGCGGTACACGGGCTGAGCGTTGCGCCAATTGCTCGAGCCGGTGGTGGAGTACCGGACGTGACCGATGGCGAGGTGGCCGTCGAGCGGCGCCAGCCGGCGCTCGTCGAACACCTGGGTGACGAGGCCCATGTCTTTCACGACGGTCACGGTGTTGCCGTCGCTGGTGGCGATGCCCGCCGACTCCTGACCGCGGTGCTGGAGCGCATACAGCCCGTGGTAGGTGAGCGTGGCCACGGGCTGGCCGGGGGCATAGACACCGAAGACGCCGCAGGCTTCCCCGAGGGAGCGGTCGGTCACAGACGGAAGTATCCCACGCACGACGGCTACAACAGGCACTGCATCCCGTTTATTCGCGTCGAGGAGCCCCGGTGAGCACTCCGACACCCGCCGACGAGGGCCATGTGTACCGGGTGGGCTGCGCGTGGGAGGGCTCGACCGGCGGTGGCTACGACGCGTACGAGCGCGGGCACCGCGCGACGACCGATCCACCCACCATCGAGCTCAGCCTCTCGAGTGATCCCGCGTTCGGTGGCGATCCCGCGCTGCTCGATCCCGAGCAGCTCTTCGTGCTCGCCGCGTCGTCGTGCCAACTGCTCTCGTTCCTCGCGGTGGCCGCGCGCGCCCGGCTGGACGTGCTCCGCTACGAGGACCGCGCGGTCGGCCACATGCCGGCCGACAGCCGCCCGCTCCGCATCAGCCGGATCGCGCTGCACCCACGCGTGTCGCTCCGCGGGCCGGTCGACACGGAACGGGTGCTGCATCTGGTCGAGGTCGCCCACCGCGAGTGCTTCATCGCGAACAGCGTGAGCGCCACGATCAGCGTCGAACCGACCATCGAGATCGTCTGATTCGTAGGATGCCGGAACCCCCGCCATGACCGAGACGCCGCCGCACCCCCAACCACTCCACCGGCAACTGGGCCTGACGGACGCCGAGCTCGACGACATCGTCGCGCTCCTCCATCGCGAGCCCACCGAGCTCGAGCTCGCGATGTATGCGGTGATGTGGTCGGAGCACTGCTCGTACAAGTCGTCCAAGCCGTACCTGCGACGCTTCCCGACCGAGGCGCCCTGGGTGCTCGTGGGGCCCGGTGAGGGCGCCGGCGTGATCGACGTGGGCGACGGGCTCGCGGTGGCGGTGCGAATCGAGAGCCACAACCATCCGTCGGCGGTCGAGCCGTATCAGGGGGCCGCCACCGGGGTGGGGGGCATCATCCGTGACGTGTTCTCGATGGGTGCGCGGCCGATCGCGCTCATGGACTCGCTGCGGTTCGGGCCGTTGATCGATGCACGGACGCGCTACCTGTTCGAGGGGGTGGTGAGCGGCATCAGCGGCTACGGCAACGCGGTGGGCGTGCCGACCGTCGGCGGTGAAGTGGTGTTCGACGAGTGCTACCGCGACAACCCGCTCGTCAACGTGCTGTGCCTGGGGATCCTGCCGCGCGAGCGCCTCGTCCTCGCGAAGGCGGAGGGCGTCGGCAACCTCGCGGTGCTGCTCGGGTCCGCGACCGGGCGCGACGGTATCGGCGGCGCCAGCGTCCTCGCGTCGGCCGGATTCGAGGAAGGTTCGGAGGCGAAGCGTCCGTCGGTCCAGGTCGGAGATCCGTTCGAGGAGAAGCGCCTCATCGAGGCGTGCCTCGAGCTGCTCGATGCCGGGCTCGCGATCGGCGTGCAGGACCTCGGCGCCGCCGGACTCTCGTGTGCCGCGTCGGAGACGGCGGCGAAGACCGGCGCCGGGATGGACGTCGACGTCGCGCGCGTGGCGAAGCGCGAGCCGGGCATGAACCCCGTCGAGGTGATGACGTCCGAGAGCCAGGAGCGCATGCTGGCGATCGTCACCCCCGCAGACCTCGACGCCGTGCTGAGCCTCTGCTCACGTTGGGAGATCCGGGCCACCGTCGTCGGCCGGGTCAGCGACTCCGGGCGCTTCCGCGTCTACGACGGCCTGTTCGACGCGGTGGGGGTGCCCGGCACGAGCCCGCCACCTCCCGTCGGCGACGCCCCGACGCGCGCGTCCTCCGACGCGACGCCAATCGCCGACGTCCCGGTGGCGAGCCTCGGCGACGGGCCCGTGTACCAGCGCCCCGCGACCCGCCCGGCGGCGCTCGACGACCGCCGCCGGGCGGATCCCGCGCCGGTTCTCGCCGAACGATTCCCGCCCGGCACCGACCTCTCCGACGAGCTGCTGGCGCTCCTCGCCACTCCGAACATCGCGGACAAGAGCTGGGTGTGGCACCAATACGACCACCAGCTGTTCCTCAACACCGTCGTCGGACCGGGAGGCGACGCGACCGTTCTCCGGCTGCAGGGCACCGACCGCGGCCTCGCGCTCACCACCGACGGCAAGGCTCGCTTCTGTGCGCTCGACCCGCGGGTGGGCGCGCAGCTGGTGGTCCTCGAGGCCGTCCGGAACCTGGCGTGCGTCGGCGCGGACGCGCGGGCGCTCGTGAACTGCCTCAACTTCGGCAATCCCGAGCACCCCGACGTGATGTGGCAGTTCGCCGAAGTCGTCGACGGCATGCGTGATGTCTGCCTCGCGCTCGACCTGCCGGTCGTGGGCGGGAACGTGAGCTTCTACAACGAGTCGCGCGGAAACGACATCATGCCGACACCCACGATCGGCGTCGTCGGCGTGATCGAGCGCCTCGAGTCGGTCCCGCCGCCGGCGAGTCTCCGCGACGGCGCGCGGATCGTCGTGCTCGGTGCGACCGCGGCCGAGCTCGGCGGCAGCGAGTGGGCCGTGCGCCACGGTCTGGAAGGCGGCGTTCCGCCCCGCGCCGACCTCGACGCGGCGCGGCGCTGCCACACCCTCGTCCGATCGCTCGTCACTGATCGAGTGGTTGACGGCGTCCACGACTGCGCGGACGGCGGACTCGCCGTCGCGCTCGCGGAGATCGCCATCACCGGTGACTGCGGGTTCGAAGCGACGCTGCCGGAAAGTCTCGGTGCACCCGACAACCCGGGCCTCGCGTGGTTCTCGGAGTCCGCATCACGCGTTGTCGTGGCAGTCGAAGCCCGGCGGGTCGACGAGGTGCTCTCCCGGGCGGCGGGTCAGGGCGTCCCGGCGGCCGGCATCGGAGTCGGCGGCGGCGATCGCGTCGTGGTGCCGGGCGTCTTCGACCTCGCGGTCGCCGAGGCCGCCCACACGTGGCGCGACGCCATTCCGAGCGCGCTCGCGAGGACTTCCGTGACGAGCGGGCTGAGCGTACGAGAAGGAACGTCTCCCGGTCGATAAGGCCAAGTCGCCTCCACTGGGTGGCCCCCTCTCATCGCAAGTCGGGACCACTCGGGGCTCCCCACTCCCCGAAGTGTGCCGTTCGTGATAGAAGAATGGAGGCGCATCGCCTACCGCCAAAATGGGAGCCGAGATCATGCCCAAAGGGACCCGCACGATGAGCGCGGAACACAAGGCTGCCTTGGCCGCCGGACGTGACGAAGGCCGCGCGGTCAAGGCCTATCTCGAAGCGCTCGACCAGGAGCGCCCCCGCCGGGGCCGGAAGCGGACGCCGGATTCCATCAAGAAGCGCCTGGCGGCGATCGACGCATCGCTCGATGACGCGTCGGCGTTGCGGCGGCTCCAGCTGGTGCAGGAACGCATGGATCTAACCAAAGAGCTCGAGCAATCCGGGGCAAAGGTCGACCTCTCTTCGCTCGAGTCCGCGTTTGTGAAGACGGCGGCGAAATACGCGAAGCGGAAGGGCATCACCTACGCCGCTTGGCGCGAGCTCGGCGTCTCGGCTGACGTCTTGAAGCAGTCGGGCATCTCCCGCGGCGCGGCGTAGACACCGCGCCGCGTTGGGCCCAGCCGGGTCAGGCGGCCGCCGCGCCCTCACCCGCGGCATCGAGCAGGCAGCGCAGCAGGCGCGTCCCGTCCGCCGATCCGAGCAGGGCGTCGCTCGCCCGCTCGGGATGGGGCATCAGCCCGACCACGTTGCCAGCCGGGCTGCTGATCCCGGCGATGTCGTCGAGGCTGCCGTTGGGATTCTCGACGTAACGGAGGACGATGCAGTCGTCCGCGTGGAGGCGGCGCAAGGTCTCGTCATCGCAGACGTAGTTGCCTTCGAAGTGGTTGATCGGGATGCGCAGCCGTTCACCCGGCGCCAGGCCCCGGGCCAGCACCGACCGCGTGCTCACGACCTCGAGCGTCGCCGTGTCGCACAGGAACTTGAGCCCCGCGTTCTTCTGGAGCGCCCCCGGGAGCAGGCCCGCCTCGGTGAGGACCTGGAACCCGTTGCAGATGCCGACGACCGGCCCTCCGCCCGCCGCGAACTCGCTCACGGCGCCCATCACCGGGGAGAACCGGGCGATCGCGCCCGTGCGCAGATAGTCGCCGTGCGCGAAGCCACCCGGCAGCACGACCACGTCGACGCCCCCGACGGTCGCGTCTCCGTGCCACAGCAGCTTGGCCTCGGCACCGAGGCCTTCGACCGCGCCGACCACGTCGAGCTCGCAGTTGGTACCCGGGAAGACGACGACACCGACCCGAACGGTCATGGCGTTCCCCTCATGTGCCGTCTCGCCGATGGGATACCCGCCTCGCGGCTCGCTCACGAACGTGACCGTGTACCGCTCGATCACGGGGTTCGCGAGCAGGCGCTCGCACATCTCGACGACCTGCGCCCTCGCCGCGTCCTCGGACGGCGCGTCGACGACGAGTCGGATCGTCTTCGCGATCGACACACCGGACACGTTGTCGTAGCCGAGCGCGGGCAGGGCCCGCTCGACTGTCGCTCCCTGGGGGTCGAGCACTCCCGGGAGATGGGTCACGTCGACCCGTACGTCGAAGTTCACAGAGCCATCCTCGCGCGTCATCGTTGCGATCCTGCGCCGGAAGCGCCGTACCAGTCGGTGAGCGCGGCGCCGGTGATGCGCTCGTAGGCGTCGACGTAGCGCGACCGCGTGCCCGCGACGATCGCCGCCGGGAGCGGCGGGGCGGGCGGGGTGCGGTCCCAGTCGAGCGACGCGTAGTAGTCGCGCGCGAACTGCTTGTCGAACGAGGGCGGCGACGATCCGACGCCGTACTCGTCGACGGCCCAGTAGCGCGACGAGTCGGGGGTGAGCACCTCGTCGATGAGGAGCAGCTCGTCGTCGACGGTCCCGAACTCGAGCTTGGTGTCGGCGAGGATCAGGCCCTGCGAGCGTGCGTGCTCCGCCCCCTCGGTGTAGACCCGCAAAGTGAGGTCGCGGAGCTGTTCGAAGAGGTCGACGCCGATGAGCTCGGCGGCCTCCGCGTCGGTGAGCGGGAGATCGTGGCCGGCGTCCGCCTTCGTCGTCGGGGTGAAGATCGGCGTCGGGAGCTGCTCCGCCTCGCGGAGCCCGGCGGGGAGGCGGCGGCCCTGCACGGTGCCTGTCTCCTCGTAGTCGGGCCACGCCGACCCGAAGAGATAGCCGCGGGCGACACACTCCAGCCGCACCGGTTGCGCCGCTCGCACGAGCACCGCCCGCCCCGCCGCCTCCGCCCCCGCCTCGGGTGGGAAGTCGGCCGGATCGAAGGAGACCACGTGGTTCGCCACGACGCTTGCGGTGCGCGCGAACCAGAACGCCGAGAGGCCGGTGAGGATCCGTCCCTTGTCGGGGATCGGGTCGTCGAGCACGACGTCGAACACCGAGAGCCGATCCGTCGCGACCATGAGGTACTGGTCGTCGCCCGCGTCGTAGAGCTCGCGGACCTTCCCCGAGTAGCGGTGCGGCAGGCGGATGCTCACGCCGTCACGGCGCGACCGCGTCGTCGTCGAGCGTGGCGAAGACGCGGTCGACGTTGGCCAGAGCGGCGGAGAGGTCGACGCACTCGTCGAGCTGCGCGGGCGTCAGCCGCGCCGTCACGTCGGGATCCTTCCCCAGCACGTCGCGGAACGGGCTTCGTGCCTCCCACGTGAGCATGGCGTTGCGCTGCACGGCCCGGTACGCGTCGTCGCGCGACATGCCGCCGGCGACGAGCGCGAGGAGCACCGGCTGGCTGAACACGAGCCCGTAGGACGCGTCGAGGTTCTCGCGCATGCGCTCGGGATAGACGACCATGCCGTCGACGATGGCGCGGAACTTCACGAGCATGTAGTACGCGAGCTCCAGAGAGTCGGGGAGCACGATCCGCTCCACCGAGGAGTGCGAGATGTCCCGCTCGTGCCACAGCGCGACGTTCTCGAGCCCCGCCTGCAGGTTCGACCGGACCACGCGCGCCAGGCCGCAGAGCTGCTCGCACTTCACCGGGTTGCGTTTGTGGGGCATCGCGCTCGAGCCCTTCTGCGAGCCCGCGCGGAACGGTTCCTCGACCTCCCGGACCTCGGTGCGCTGGAGGTGGCGGATCTCGAGGGCGAAGGACTCGACGGAAGCTCCTACCGACGCGCACGCGTAGAGGAGCTCGGCGTGCCGGTCGCGGGCGATCACCTGGGTCGCCGGGACGGGACGCAGGCCGAGCCGCTCGCACACGAACGCCTCAACGGACGGGTCGATGTTGGAGTACGTGCCCACCGCGCCCGAGAGCTTCCCGACCCCGATCGCCGCCCGAGCGCGTTGCAGTCGCTCGCGGTCCCGGCGGACCTGCAGCGCCCACAGCGCGAGCTTGGCCCCGAAGGTCGTCGGCTCGGCGTGGACCCCGTGCGTCCGGCCCGCCATGGGCGCCGCGCGGTGCTCGTGGGCGCGGCGGGTGATCGACCGGTCGAGCTCGGCGGCCGCGTCGAGGAGCAGGTCGCACGCACGCACCAACGTGACGGAGAGGGCGGTGTCGACGACGTCGCTGGACGTGAGCCCATAGTGGACCCAGGCCGCCGCCGGGCCCCCGATCCGCTCCTGGACGACGTCGACGAAGGCGGCGACGTCGTGCTCGGTGACCCGCTCCCGCTCATAAACGGCGGCGACGTCGAATCCAGCGCCGGCCCTGATCGCGGCGGCATCGGCCTCGGGCACCACCCCCAGCGCCGCCCAGGCCTCGGTGGCCAGGATCTCGACTTCGAGCCAGGCCGAGAAGCGGGCCTCGTCGGTGAACAGGGCGGCAATCTCGGGCAGTGCGTATCGTTCGATCAAGACCGAGCCTCCTCCTGCCGAACACTCTACGAGGGCCGAACCACGCCGGAAGCCGAGGAGCGTGGGGCGGCCCCGCAGGTGATCAGGGGCACAACGAGAGGGGCCGGACCGGGTGGCGAGCTGCGCCAAGCACTGGACTGACCACGCCGTCGCGACGTGCGAGTCGTGCGGCCAGCCCTGCTGTGCCCAATGCCTGGTCCCGCCCACGCGTGACGGCGGCCCCCTCCGGTGCATCGAGTGCTCACTCGTGCTCGCCGGGGTGCGCGCCCGGCGCCGGGACCGCTGACCCGCGTCAGCCTCGGACGTCAGGCGTCGACGGCACTACCGCCGCGATGTCGCGGCGGTAGTGGAACCCGGGCCACTCGATGAGGGCGGCGGCTTCGTACGCGCGGCGACGGGCTTCCGGAAGCGACGGGCCCGACGCAGTGACCGAGAGCACGCGGCCCCCGCTCGTCCGCAACGTGCCGTGCTCGTCGCGGGCCGTGCCGCCGTGCAGCACCGCCACGCCGTCGAGAGCGGCGGCCCGATCGACCCCCACGATCTCGTCGCCCACGCGGGGCGCGGCGGGGTAGCCCTCGGCGGCAAGCACCACAGTGACGGCGGCGTCGGTGGAGAGGGTCACGCCGATCGGCCGACCGTCCGCCGCCGCATGCAGCAGCTCGGCGAGATCACCCGCGAGGCGTGGAAGCACGACCTGACACTCCGGATCCCCGAAACGCACGTTGTACTCGAGCATCTTCGGGCCCTCGGGCGTGAGCATCACGCCCGCGTAGAGCACGCCGCGGTAGTCGACGCCGCGTTCCGCCAGCCCGTGCAGGGTCGGTTGCACGGCCCGATCGAGGATCTCGCCGACGACGGCGTCGGTCGCGAGCGGCACCGGCGAGTACGCGCCCATGCCACCGGTGTTGGGCCCGGTGTCGCCTTCGCCGACGCGCTTGAAGTCCTGCGCGGGCGCGAGCGGCTGCGCACCACCCGGATCGCCGTTGCACACCACGAGGAGCGAGAGCTCCGGTCCGTGCAGGCCCTCTTCGATCACCAACGTGCGACCCGCATCGCCGAACGCGGCGCCCGAAAGATACGTGCGCACGGCGTCACGCGCCTCGTCGATCGACTCGGTGACCACCACCCCCTTCCCCGCGGCGAGACCGTCGGTCTTCACCACGTAGAAGCCGGGCAACGTCTCGAGGAACGCGAGTGCCGCCGCCTCCTCGCCCTCGTGGAAGGACCCGTGGCGGGCGGTCGGAACCCCGGTCGAGACGAAGAACTCCTTCATCCAGGCCTTCGACCCCTCGAGGCGGGCGCCGTCGGCACTGGGACCGAACGCGAGGAGCCCCCGCGCGCGCACCGCGTCGGCAGCGCCGGCGACGAGCGGCCCCTCCGGACCGAACACCACCAGGTCGGCGCCGACCGCCTCCGCCAGCGCCGCGATCGCGCCGGGATCGGCAAGGTCGACGGGCACGCACCGCGCGGTGGCCGCGATTCCGGGATTCCCCGGTGCAGCGACCACCTCGGGCCGGCTGGGCGAGCTCGCGAGCGCCCGCACGAGGGCGTGCTCGCGCGCGCCCGACCCGACGACGAGAACGCGCATCAGGCGGCGCGGGGGAACACGACGGTCTGGTCGCGGGCAGGCCCGACCGACACGAAGCTGATCGGCACGCCGGTGAAGCGTTCGATGAAGTCGACGTAGTCGCGCGCGGCCTGCGGGAGGTCGTCGATGCGCTCCGCCCGCTGGATCTCGGTCTGCCAACCGGGCAGCGTCTCGTAGACGGGCCGGACCTTGTGGAGCACCGACTGGTGGTAGGGGACGTGCCGGTACAACGTGCCGTCTTCGGCCTCGTAGCCGACGCACACCATGCAGCTCGGCGAGCGGCGACAGGACGTCGAGCTTGGTGATCGCGAGCTCGGTGCACGTGTTGAGGCGCGCCGCGTGCTTCACCATCACGAGGTCGAGCCAGCCCGTGCGGCGGCGGCGCTTCGTGTTGGTGCCGAACTCGACGCCCCGGTCGACGAGCAGGTCGCCCACCTCGTCCCCTTCGGGGAGCTCCACCGGGAACGGCCCCGATCCGACCCGAGTCGTGTAGGCCTTCACCACGCCCACGATCCGGTCGAGGTCGCGCGGCCCCACGCCCGCGCCCGCGCACACGGCGCCCGACACCGGGTTGCTCGACGTCACGAACGGATACGTGCCGTGGTCGAGGTCGAGGAACGTCGCCTGCGCGCCCTCGAACAGCACGAGCTCGCCAGCGTCGAGGGCGAGATGGACGAGATGGACAGTGTCGTCGATCAGCGGGGCGAGACGCGGGGCGAGGGCCAGATACTGCTCGGCCAGCTCGCCGGCGTCGATCGGCAGCCGGTTGTAGACCTTCGACAGCACGCCGTTCTTCTCGCGCAGGGCGAGGTCGAGCTTCTCGCGGAAGATCTTCGGGTCGAGAAGGTCCTGGACCCGCAGGCCCACCCGCATCGCCTTGTCGGCGTAGGCCGGCCCGATGCCGCGCTTCGTCGTCCCGAGCTTGTTGTTCCCCAGGTAACGCTCGATGAGGCGGTCGAGCTCCTGGTGGTACGGCATGATCAGGTGGGCATTGCCGGACAGGCGGATGCGCTTCGTGTCGACGCCCTTCGCGGCGAGCGTGTCGAGCTCCTCGAGCAGGACGTGAGGATCCACCACCACGCCGTTTCCGATGACGGGCACGACCCAGGGGTAGAGCACGCCGCTCGGGACGAGCTGGAGCTTGTAGACCTCGCCGTCGACGATGATCGTGTGGCCCGCGTTGTGCCCGCCCTGGTAGCGCACGCAGAGCGACGCTTCCTTGGCCAGGTAGTCGGTGAAGCGGCCCTTGCCCTCGTCACCCCACTGGGTGCCGACGATCACCGTGCCGGGCACGAGAGCCTCGGCAGGAGCGCGGTGCGCACGACGTTCGGAGACACGGCGACACGAGGGTAGCCGACCGCTGGAACACCGTCTCGGGCCGTGCGCCCAGGCGCGCGATCGCTCGCGCGCCGGTCAGGCGTTGACAGGGCGGGTGGCGCTGAAGCGGAGCTCCCCGTCCGCGGAGGCGTCGACCACGACGACGTCACCTTCGCGGTACTCGGACTTCAGCAGCGCCAGCGCGATCGGGTCGCTGACCTCCCGTTGGATCACCCGCTTCAACGGCCGCGCCCCGAAGTCGGGGTCGTAGCCGACGCGAGCCAGGTGGGCGCGCGCCGCCTCGGTGAGCTCGAGCCCCAGGCCCCGGTCGGCGAGCCGCTCGCGGAGCTCCTCCACCTGGATGTCGACGATGCGCTCGATGTGGCGCTCGTCAAGACGGTGGAATGTGACGATCTCGTCGATGCGGTTGAGGAACTCGGGCTTGAAGTGGTTGCGGACGATGTTCATGACGGTTGACTCGTCGGCGCCGCCGCCCAGGTTGCTCGTCATGATGAGCACCGCGTTCGTGAAATCGACAGTGCGCCCCTGGCCGTCGGTGAGCCGGCCGTCGTCGAGGAGCTGGAGCAACACGTTGAACACGTCGGGGTGGGCCTTCTCGATCTCGTCGAGCAGGACCACCGCGTACGGCCGGCGCCGAACCGCTTCGGTGAGCTGGCCGCCCTCCTCGTATCCGACGTAGCCGGGCGGCGCGCCGACGAGCCGGGAGACATTGTGCTTCTCCTGGTATTCCGACATGTCGACGCGCACCATGGCGCGCTCGTCGTCGAAGAGGAAGTCGGCGAGCGTGCGGGCCAACTCGGTCTTGCCCACGCCGGTCGGGCCGAGGAACAGGAACGACCCGATGGGGCGGTCGGGATCCGAGAGGCCGGCCCGCGAGCGCCGGATCGCGTTGGCCACCGCGCTCACCGCCTGCTCCTGTCCGATCACCCGCTCGTGGAGCACGTCTTCCATGCGGACGAGCTTCGACATCTCGCCTTCCATGAGCCGGCTCACGGGGATACCCGTCCACTTGGCGACGATCTCGGCGACGTCTTCCTCGTCGACCTCCTCCTTCAGCATCTGCTGCTCGGACTGGAGCTCGTCGAGGCGGGTGGTCTTCGCCGCGATCTCCGCCTCGAGATCGCGCATGGTGCCGTAGCGGAGCTGCGCTGCCTGCTGGAGATCGCCGTCGCGCTCGGCCTTCTCCGCCTCGTTGCGCGCGCTCTCGAGCTGTTCCTTGAGCTCGCGGATCTCGGTGATCGCTTCCTTCTCGTTCTGCCAGTGGGCGACCATCGCGTCGCGCTCCTCGGCGAGGCCGGCAAGCTCCTCGTCGATCGCGTCGAGGCGCGCCTTCGACGACTCGTCGGTCTCCTTGGCGAGCGCGGCCTTCTCGATCTCGAGCTGGCGGATGCGCCGCTCGACGACATCGATCTCGAAGGGCATCGAGTCGATCTCGATGCGCAGCCGCGAGGCGGCCTCGTCGACGAGGTCGATCGCCTTGTCAGGGAGCTGGCGCCCCGTGATGTACCGGTGCGACAGCACCGCCGCCGCCACGAGCGCGGCATCCTGGATGCGGACGCCGTGGTGCACCTCGTAGCGCTCCTTGAGGCCGCGCAGGATGGCGATCGTGTCGTCGACGGACGGCTCGCCCACGTAGACCTGCTGGAACCGGCGCTCGAGGGCAGGGTCCTTCTCGATGTACTTGCGGTATTCGTCGAGCGTCGTGGCGCCGATCATGCGGAGCTCGCCGCGCGCGAGCATCGGCTTGATCATGTTGCCGGCGTCGACCGCGCCTTCCGCCCCACCCGCGCCGACGATCGTGTGCAGCTCGTCGACGAACGTGACGATCTCACCCTCGCTGTCGACGATCTCCTTCAGCACCGCCTTCATGCGATCCTCGAACTCGCCGCGGTACTTCGCTCCGGCCACCATGCCGCCGATGTCGAGCGCGATGAGGCGCTTGTTGCGCAGCCCCTCCGGCACGTCGCCTTCGACGATGCGGCGGGCGAGCCCCTCGGCGATGGCCGTCTTGCCCACACCGGGCTCGCCGATGAGCACCGGGTTGTTCTTGGTGCGCCGCGAGAGCACCTGCACGACGCGCCGGATCTCCTCGTCGCGCCCGATGACCGGGTCGAGCTTGCCTCTGCGAGCGTCCTCGGTCAGGTCGCGACCGAAGCGCTCGAGCGCCTGGTACTGCTCCTCGGGGTTCTCGCTCGTGACCCGATGACTGCCGCGGACCTCCTTGAGCGCGGCGAGCAACGCGTCGTGGGTGACGCCGAGGCCCCGGAGCAGGTCGCCGACGCCTCCGACGACCTCGCTCATCGCGAGGAGCAGGTGCTCGGTGGAGAGATAGTCGTCACCGAGGTCGACGCGCTGGCCGTCGGCGGCTTCGAGCACCTCGTACGCGCCCGGCGCGAGCTGCGCGGCCTGCGTCTGGCCGTAGGCCTGCGGCAGTGCCGACAGGGCCTCCTCGACCCGGTCGCGCACCACCTTGGACGAGACGCCCAGCCGCTCGAGCACGGGCAGGACGACGCTCTCCGGCTGGCCCACGAGCGCGGCGAGGAGATGCTCGGGCACGACTTGCGCGTGGCGGCCGTCGCGCGCGAGCGCCTGGGCCGCGCCCAGGGCCTCCTGGGTCTTGCGGGTCAGCTTGTTCGGATCGAGCGGCATGCGCTCACCTCCCCCGATTCCGTGTACGGACGTGCACGAGCGCGCTGCCGAGCGGCACGAGCTCACGGCGGTAGCTGCGGTGGACATCACGCACGGCGGCCTGGAGCTCCTCGCGGGCGCGGGCTATCTGGGCGCGGAGCGCCTCGATCTCGGCGCGAGACGAAT
The DNA here is from genome assembly GCA_963775795.1 of uncultured Actinomycetes bacterium. Taxonomy (GTDB): domain Bacteria; phylum Actinomycetota; class Acidimicrobiia; order IMCC26256; family DASPTH01; genus CAVZKC01. The sequence continues at coordinate 917,557 of CAVZKC010000004.1, forward strand.
CGAGGTCGGCTTCGAGCGCGAGGATCCGCTGCACCCCGGCGAGGCTCACGCCGTTCGAGGTGAGCTCCTGGATGCGCTGGAGGAGCGCGATGTCGCGGTCGGAATACCGACGGCTCCGCCCGACCGTGCGCGCCGGGTCGATGAGCCCCTTCCGCTCGTAGATCCGGAGCGTCTGGGGGTGCACGCCGGCGAGCTCGGCCGCCACCGAGATGACGTAGAGCGCGCGGTCCTGCTCGGGCGACGGGTACGTGTCAGCCATCGATCAGACCCCCAGGAAGTCTCTCGGACCGGCGGGCAGCGCGACCGCCAGCTTCTCGACCGCCTCGCGGGCCTCGTCGTCGAGCTCGGGGGGCACAACCACGTCGAACGTGACGAGCAACGCGCCGGGGTCGCCCGATCCGCGCCGGATCCCGCGCCCGCGAACACGGACGGTCGTTCCGCTCTGCGTGCCCGGCGGCACCTTGACCGTGACGGGCTTGTCGAGGGTCGGCACCTTCACCTGCGCGCCCAGCACGGCCTCGGGGAACGTGATCGGCACCTTCAGGGTGAGGTCCTGGCGGCCGTGACGCCCGAACAGCGGGTGCGGCTCGACGTGGACGACCACGTAGAGGTCGCCGGGCGGGCCTCCACTGCGCCCCGGCGTGCCCCGACCCTTCACCCGGATGCGCTGGCCGTCGTCGACACCGGCCGGGATCCGTACCTTCACCGTCCGCGGACGCACTTCCACACCGCGCCCGCGGCAGTGCTTGCACTTGTCCTTCACGACGACACCACGGCCGTTGCAGGTGGGACACACCTGCGAGAACGAGAACGGACCCTGGTCGACGGCCACCGCCCCCGACCCGCCGCACTGGCCACAGGTCTCGGGCACCGTGCCGGGCTTGGCGCCACTGCCTCCGCACACCGAGCACGGTGCCTCGGAGGTGATGCTCACCGAGGTGGTGACACCTTGCACCGCGTCGAGGAAGTCGAGGTGCAACTCCGTCTCGATGTCCATGCCGCGCTGGGGACCGACCGACCCCCGACCGCGCCGTCCCGTGGCTCGCGTGCCGCCGCGTCCGCCGAAGAGGTTCCCGAGTAGGTCGCCGAGGCCGCCGCCGTCGTCGAATCGGACGTTCTCGAAGTCGAACGGCATGCCGCCCGATCCGGGCCCTCCGAAACCCCCCGATCCGGGGCCCATCCCGGACGCGACCATCTCACGGACCTGGTCGTACTCCTTGCGCTTCTCGGCGTCGCCGAGCACGTCGTTCGCCGCGGAGATCTCCTTGAACCGCTCCTCTGCCGCCGCGTTGTTCGGGTTCGCGTCGGGGTGGAACTCTTTCGCGAGCTTGCGGTACGCCGCGCGCGATCTCCTTCTCGGTGGCGGTGGGGGGCACACCGAGCTCGGCGTAGTAGTCCTTCTCGAACCACTCCCGCTGCGGCGTCACGACCGTTCGTTCACCTCCTGCGCGCACGTCACGCGCACCATCGCCGGCCGCAACACGCGGCCCTTCAATCGGTAGCCCGTCCGCAGGGTCTCGGCCACGTGGGGCTCCGCGTCGCCCTCGTCCTGCAACACCGCCTCGTGCTCGTTGGGATCGAACACCGCGCCGTCGGCCTCGATGCGCTCGAGGCCCGCCTTCTCCAACACGCCGGCGAACTGGGACTGGATCCCGAGGACCCCGTCGCGGACCCGCCGGGCGTCGTCACTCTCTACGCCGTGCAGGCTCGCCAGCGCGCTGTCGAACGAGTCGAGCACCGGGAGCAGGTCTTCGAGGAGGCGCTCACTCGCGCGCTCGACCTGCTCGGTCTGCTGACGCAGCATCCGCTTGCGGTAGTTCTCGAAGTCGGCCTGCACCCGCCGCAGCGTGTCGACGAGCTCGTCGCGTTCCGACGAGAGCTGGGAGAGGTCGGCCACCAGCGCGGCGGCCGCCTCCTCCACCTCGGCGTCGTCCGTCGAGCGCGCGGGCTCCGGCTCGTCCGGCAACGGCTCGCCGGTGAACTCGTCGAAACGGCTCACGCGGTCTCCTCGCCCGGCTCGTCGACGATCTCGGCGTCGGCGACCTCGTCATCGTCCGGCGCCGACGGCTCGCCGCCCGGCGCAGCACCCGGAGCCTGCTGTGTCGCCTGGGCCTGCTGGTAGAGCCGCTGGGCGAAGTCCTGGCTCGTGGCGACGAGCTGCTCGTGACCGCGCTTGACGGCCTCGATGTCGGTGCCCGCGAGCGCGTCCTTCAGCTCCTTCAGCGCGGCCTCCATCTTCTCCTTGTCGTCCGGCTGGACCTTGTCGGACTGCTCGCGCAGGAGCTTCTCGGTCTGGAACACGAGGGAGTCGGCGTTGTTGCGGATCTCCGCCTCCTCGCGCCGCTGCCGGTCCTCCTCGGCGTGGGCCTCGGCCTCCTTCATCATCCGGTCGATCTCATCCTTCGAGAGCGCCGTGCCGCCGGTGATCGTCATCTGCTGCTCACGACCCGTGCCGAGATCCTTGGCCGACACGTGCACGATGCCGTTCGCATCGATGTCGAAGGTGACCTCGACCTGCGGAACGCCGCGCGGCGCGGGCGGGATGCCCACGAGCTGGAACGTGCCGAGCAGCTTGTTGCGGTACGACATGTCGCTCTCGCCCTGGAGCACCTTGATCTCGACGCTCGGCTGGTTGTCGTCGGCGGTGGTGAACACCTCCGAGCGCTTCGTCGGGATCGTCGTGTTGCGCTCGATGAGCTTGGTCATGATCTGACCCTTGGTCTCGATGCCGAGCGACAGCGGCGTGACATCGAGCAGGAGGATGTCCTTGACGTCGCCCTTGAGCACTCCCGCCTGGAGCGACGCACCGACCGCGACCGCCTCGTCGGGGTTCACGCCCTTGTCGGCGTCCTTGCCGGTGAGCTCGTGGACCAGGTCGGCGACCGCCGGCATGCGCGTGGAACCACCCACGAGGATCACGCGGTCGATCTCTTCCTTCGAGAGACCCGCATCGCGGATCGCCTGCTCGAACGGGCCTCGACAGGAGTCGAGGAGATCGGCGCTGAGCTCCTGGAACTTGGCCCGGGTCAGCGTGAGATCCAGGTGGAGCGGACCTTCGCTGGTGGCGGTGATGAACGGCAGGTTGACGTTCGTCTCCTGGAGGGAAGACAGCTCGATCTTCGCCTTCTCCGCCGCCTCCTTGAGCCGCTGCACGGCCATCTTGTCCGCCGACAAGTCGACGCCGTGCGCGTTCTTGAACTCGCTCACGAGCCAGTCGATGACGCGCTGGTCCCAGTCGTCGCCACCCAGGTGCGTGTTGCCGGCTGTGCTCTTCACCTCGAAGACACCCTCGCCGAGGTCGAGGATCGACACGTCGAACGTGCCACCCCCGAGGTCGAACACCAGGATCGTCTGGTCGTGGTCCTTGTCGAGGCCGTACACGAGCGCGGCGGCGGTCGGCTCGTTGATGATCCGCAACACCTCGAGGCCCGCGATCTCGCCGGCTTCCTTGGTGGCCTGGCGCTCGGCGTCACCGAAGTACGCGGGCACCGTGACGACCGCCTGGTTGACGGAGTCGCCGAGGTACGCCTCCGCGTCACGCTTCAGCTTCTGGAGCACGCGCGCGGAGATCTCCTGCGCCGTGTAGGCCCGGCCGTCGATGTCGATCGACCAGTCGGTGCCCATGTGGCGCTTGACCGATCGGATCGTGCGATCGGGGTTGGTGATCGCCTGGCGCTTCGCGACTTCGCCGACGAGCACTTCGCCCGTCTTCGAGAACGCGACGACCGACGGAGTCGTGCGGGAGCCCTCTGCGTTGGGCACGACGACGGGCTCGCCCGCCTCGAGGACGGACACGACGGAGTTGGTGGTGCCGAGGTCGATACCGACGGCCTTGGGCATGGTGCCTCCTGGGGAATGATCAGTAGTGGGGAAAGCTGAGCACGAGTCGATGCAAAATCTTGAGCGTGAGACTAGCAACTTTCACCCGGCACTGTCCATTCCCGACGCCCGCGGCTTTCTTCGTCGATCGAGCCTGCAGCACCCTGGTCGCGGTAGCTTCCAGGCGGCTTTCCTCGTCGAAAGGCTGTCCGTGCGCCGACCGAAGCCCCATCAGGTCGTCCTCGCCATCGGCGCCGTCGCCGCCGTGGTCACGATCGCCTCGGGCATCGCCCCCCGGCTCACCGAGTGGGCCGACGGCTCCAAGGTGACCCGAGAGCCGTTCGTCGACGTCCCCGACCCCCTCTACTGGGCCTTCTACGCAACCGCCGCGACGATGCTCTTCGTCTGCGCCTGGCTCGTCAGCCAGCGGGTACGCAACTACGAGCGGGGGCGCCCCGACGACCGGCGCACCACGCGCCGCAACGTGCACCGGCACGTGCGCGACTTCCGCGCCGGGGTGTGGATGCAGACGCTGCTGCGGGATCCCGCGGCCGGGGTCATGCACTCGTTCATCTACTTCGGATTCCTCTGGCTGTTCGCGGCGACAGTGATCCTCGAGCTCGACCACCAGCTCCCGGAGGATCTGAAGTTCCTGCACGGCGACGTCTACCGCGGCTATTCCCTCGCCGCCGACGCCGGCGGCGTGCTCTTCGTCGTCGGCATCGCGTGGGCGATCGCGCGGCGCTACGTCGAGCGGCCCTATCGCATCCGGATCAAGACCAAGCCCGAGGACGCGCTGATCCTCGGCACGTTCCTCGTCATCGGGCTGACGGGCTTCCTCACCGAGGGGCTCCGCATCGCGGCGGTGGGCCGACCGGAGTTCGAGAAGTGGTCGTTCGTCGGATATCCCCTCTCCGCGCTGTTCGACGGTTGGACCCTCGGCGCGATCGAGAACGCCCACCGGTGGGCGTGGGGGGTGCACTTCGCCGCCTTCGTCGCGTTCCTCGTGATCCTGCCCACCACGAAGCTGCGGCACATGATCACGTCGCCGATGAACATGTACCTGCACGACCGTGAGCGTCCCAAGGGCGCGATGCGGCCCATGCCCAACCTCCTGGAGACGGAGCTCGACACGTTCGGTGCCTCCACCGTCGAGGACTTCACCTGGAAGCAGCTCTTCGACACCGACTCGTGCACGATCTGCGGTCGCTGCACGTCGGTGTGTCCCGCGCACGCCACCGGCAAGCCGCTCGACCCACGCGAGATCGTCTTGAAGGTGGGCGAGGTCATGGCCGCGAGCGGCGACCCCGCCGTGTCCCCACCCGTCGGGACCGCCCGCGGAATCACCGTCACCGCGAACTCGGTGTTCGAGCGCGTGACCTCCGCCGAGCTGTGGGCGTGCACAAGCTGCAAGGCGTGCGACGAGATCTGCCCCGTCGACATCGAGATCCTCGACAAGATCCTCGACATGCGCCGGTACCTCTCGCTGATGGAGAGCGACTTCCCGACCGAGCTCGGCAACACGTACCGGTCACTCGAAAACGCGTCGAATCCCTACTCGATGAACCAGGGCGACCGGGGCGACTGGGCCGCCGGCCTCGACGACGTTCCGATCGTCGATCCGTCTGATCCGTTCGACCACGAGTACCTCTACTGGGTCGGGTGCGCAGGATCGTTCGACGACCGCAACAAGAAGACGAGCCGTTCGGTCGTGAAGCTCTTGCAGCGGGCCGGCATCGACTTCGGCATTCTGGGGCCGAGCGAACTCTGCACCGGCGACCCCGCCCGTCGTTCCGGGAACGAGTACCTCTTCCAGATGCTGGCCATGCAGAACGTCGAGGCCCTCAACGGGATGGGGGTACGCAAGATCGTGACGCAGTGCCCGCACTGCTTCAACACGCTGAAGAACGAGTACCCGCAGCTCGGCGGCAACTACGAGGTCGTGCACCACTCCCAGCTGATCAGCGAGCTCGTCGTCGACGGCCGCCTCTCGCTGGCGGGAGCGACGCTCGACGAGCGCGTCACCTACCACGACTCGTGTTACCTCGGGCGCCACAACGACGTGTACCTCGCACCCCGGAACGTCATCGGATCGCTCGGCGGCATCGAGGTGGTCGAGATGCCGCGCAACGGCACCCGAGGACTCTGCTGCGGCGCGGGCGGCGCTCGCATGTGGATGGAGGAGCGGACCGGCAAGAAGGTGAACATCGAACGCACCGAGGAGGCGCTCGCCACCGACGCGACGCGCATCGCGGTCGCGTGCCCGTTCTGCTACGTGATGCTGGACGACGGCGTCAAGGAGAAGGGCCGCGACGAGGACGTGCGGGTGCAGGACATCGCCGAGATCCTCGTCGAGGCGATCGAGTCCGGCGACTCAGTCAGTCGTCCTCGAAGTTGAGGTAGTAGCGGCTGGGGGTCGGCCCGCGCTGGCCCTGGTACTTCGACCCGGTCGTGCCGCTGCCGTAGGGATGGTCGGCCGGCGTCGTCATGCGCAGGAACGAGATCTGGCCGATCTTCATCCCCGGGTAGAGCGCGATCGGCAGGTTGGCGACGTTCGACAGCTCGAGCGTGAGGTGACCGTCCCACCCCGCGTCGACGAAGCCCGCCGTGCTGTGGATCAGGAGGCCGAGGCGGCCAAGCGAGCTTTTCCCTTCGAGTCTCGCGACGAGGTCGTCGGGCAGCTTCACCCGCTCGAGGGTGGAGCCGAGCACGAACTCTCCCGGGTGGAGGATGAACGAGCCGCCCTCCTTGACCTCGACGAGCTCGGTGAGGTCCTCGTGAGACTGCTTGGGGTCGATGTAGGGCGTGGTGTCGTTCCGGAAGACGCGGAACAGGGAGTCGCAGTGGAGGTCGACCGACGAGGGTTGTACGTTGCGGTCGGCGAGCGGCTCGATGACGATGCGCCCGGCGGCGAGCTCCTCGCGGATGGAGCGGTCGGAGAGGATCACGGTCGGAGAGACTAGCGATCAGTGATACCGGTCGAAGTGGAGCAGGACCATGGCCTCGCCGTCGTGGTTCTCGAAGCCGGCGATCGTGGCAAGTCGGTCGGCGCCGTCGCGTCCCTCGGTGAGGAGGACCTCGTCGCCCACCTGCGCGTCGAGGAGTTCGGCGGTGCGGTGGACGTGCGCATGCTGGCCCTTCGGAAGCGCGGTGACCACGTGCACGTAGCGCCGCGGTGCGTCCGCCATCAGACGCCCGGCGCGTTGATGATCGCCTGCCCGCGCTCGAGCACGACCGTGCGGTCCTGGCCCTCGATCTCCTGGTGCAAGGTCATCCGGCCGTCGACACACACGACGAGCTCGGCGCCGTGGGGATGCATCTCCCAGGTGTCCCACGGCGCGGTGAACGTGTGCGCCGACACCAACCGTCCTTCCGCACCGTCAGCGGCGTGCGCGGCGCCGTAGCGCTCGGACCACTCGGGTGTGCCGTCGAACTCGTTGAGCGGCACGACCCGGGCGCCCAAGCCGAGGTGGACCGGGAACCGGCTGAGCTCGAACGGGCTGTCCGTCATCCTCGGAGATTACGGCAGCGCGACGACCAGTGGTCAAGGCCTCTGCGGGCCTCCACCTTCGTGCTACAGGAGGCCGTCCTCGGCGCGCGTGACGATGACCTTGTCGTTGGCGATGCTGCGCACGACGTAGCCGCCCTCGTTTTCGGAATCTCGGACTCGTGCGCGACGATCACCCACCCGCGCTCGAACAGCTTCTTCATCTCCAACTCGAAGATCTCGGGGTCGGAGAGGACGCTCAGGTTGACACGCTCGGTCACCCGTCACCCGGTACCATCACCGACCGCCACGTCGTGATCGCGCGGGTGTAGTTCAGAGGCAGAACATCAGCTTCCCAAGCTGAGAACGCGAGTTCGATTCCCGTCACCCGCTCCACCTCACATGCTCGTCGTCCAGTGGCGCGGGGATGAAACGAGTGGTTTGGCCGGCCGCACTGGCTGAGACCGAGCTCGACCCGAGCAGTGTGACTTGCCCCGGCGGGCGCTTTAGGTGGACTCGGTCACCTCGCGCAGCTTGCCGATCGTGAGCTCGTAGACGAAGCCGGGGATCTGGTCTTTGTGGGGGATGAACGGGGCTGGCGTTGATCCTGGCGATCGACTGACGAACGTCGGCGTCGACGTCCGTGAGCTCGGCCAGCACGGCGATCGGGCACGACTCACCCTCGAGCAAACGCGAGCCGCTCTGCTCGTACGGCTCCGCAAACGCTCCGACGTCTTCGCAGCCACAAAGGCGCTGCAGGCCGTCAACTCTGCGTCGGCGCGCGTCGGCTCCAAAATCGATCCGTCTGAGAGCGATCGATTGTCAAGCCGGACCCGAACCCGATCTCCACCACCTCACCGCGAAGCCCCGCATACACGCGTCCGCGAGCCTCGCGCTCCACCTTGGTGTCCATCGCCTTGTTCAGAATGCCGGGCAGCACATTGTCTCGGTAGAACCCCTTCGTTCCTCCCGGCTCGGAAGCTGACGGGGCGGCGGCCGGGCTCGACGCATTGTCCTCGCTCGAAGAGCTCAGGTGACCAGCCGGGCGGCGTGAGCCGCCGCCAGGGCGAGGCCCAAGACTAAGAGCGCGACATACCAGCGCCCGGTCAGCTTCGGGATACGCAACCGGCTGACCATGAGTAGGGCCAGCACAACCCCGACGGCGCTGAGGAGGACCCGGAAGGCGGCGGGATCGAGCGGTCCATCGAGGAGCATCAAAGCCACGAAGCTGATGATGGCCAAGTCGGTGGGCAAGCCGGTGTACGTACCCGAGGCTGCGTCGAGGCCGTGGACGTTGAAGTAACTGAGTCGTAGAGCCGTAGCCGCGGCAAGTAGCACCGCGACGGGCACGTACGCAGCCCGGAACTGGCCATACGACAAGATCACAACGCCGAGGGCAGCCCCGGCCGACACCATGTCGGCCAGTGAGTCGAGATTGGCCCCGAATGCACCCTGCTCCCCAGTGCGCCCTGGCGTCCGCTTTGCCACCGGGCCGTCGACCACGTCGAGGACAAAGGCGCCCACGAGACTGATGGCGGCCGCGGCGTACTCGCCCCGTATCGCCAGCGCGATCGCAAGGATGCTGGCTGCAAGCCCGGTGAGAGTAAGCAAATTGGCGGCGTCGGCGAGGTGGGACAGGATGGTCAGAGGCGGCGGAGCAGCGTCCCCTCGCGCATCGGCGACCGGTGATTTGCTCAGGACTGGTCCAGCCCGAGCTGGGACAGGGCGTCGACGAGCCGCCGGTTCTCGTCCGGCGTGCGCGACGCGATGCGCACGTAACGATCAGCCTCGGCCATCGTCTTCGACGAGCAGTCCTTGATCAGGATGCTGTGTTCGACGTACAGCCTTCGAGCCAACGCCTTTCCCGTGAGAACGGGTGCGGTGATCTTGCAGAACACGAAGTTCGCGTCGGGCCGGAAGGGAGCCAAGCCTGGGACCTCGCGCAGCGCGCGGTAGAGCTCCTGGCACGTGTCGCGCACCACCTCGCAACTCGCCGCGAACTCGTTCCGGTAGCGGCCCACGTGGCGCAGGAAGGACTCCGCAAAGCCGTTCAGGTTCCAGATGGGTAGATGGGAGCGAACGGCAGCCGCGAAGCTGTGGTCGGCGGTCAGGAGGTAGCCGATGCGCAGGCCGGCGATGCCGAACACCTTGCTCATGCTCTTGATGATGACCAGGTTGGGGTGGACGTCGACGTCGCCCTCCACGCTGGCCGCCCGCGCGGCGCGGGAGAACTCGACGAATGACTCGTCGACGATGAGGCGGCACCCGTGCTCCGCTAGGCGGTGGGCCAGTTCCAGGACTGCCTGACGGTCGACAGAGAGGGCCGTCGGGTTGTTGGGGGTGACAAGGACGGCGACGTTGGAGCCCGCCCGCCGAGCCGACTCGGCGAAGGCGTCAAGGTCGAGGTCAAAGGTCACCGGATCGAGTGCCACGCGGTCGAGCTGCCCGGGCCGCAATACGTTCTCGTACTCGTTGAAGGAGGGCACGGGGATCGTCATCTTCTCGACGAAGTGCTCGCCCAGAACCTTGATCAGCTCCGCGGCACCGTTGCCGACGACGATCCCCGCCGGGTCGGTCGCCGTCCATTGTGCTACCAGGCGGTCGAGCCCTTGTTGCCCAATCGGATAGTTGGCGATGACCTCGGGGAGCTCATCGCGGAGGTCGCTGAGCAAGGCGGGCGGAGGGAAGTGCAGGTTGTACAGGTAGGAGTGGTCAACGACGCCGTACCGCCAGTGCGACCCGTGCAACGACTGAATTCTGTCGAACTGGCGTTCACGGCTCATGAACACGAACTCGGCCATCTCGAGGTCGCGGTGGTCGTCAAGCTCGTACCACCGGCTGGTCGAAACATCGACCGCAACGAGGTCCGACAACGAGCCGTTGGCCACGAGGTCGCGGAACACCGTCTCGTAGTAGACCTGCACGTTGCCGCCCTCCACTTGTCGGCACAGCTCGGGCAAGATCTTGGTGCGTAGCGCCTCGGCCCGCAGCAGATAGATGTTGACGGTCTTCTGCGCATCACTGCCGTTGCGACGCCCTTCCAGCTCGACGCCCAGGATGAACGCGGTGACGAAGCCGTTGCCGTCGTGACGCACGACCGTGCCCGAGAAGTTGGCGTTGTCGGGGGCCACGGCCATGCTGCTGCCGACCTGCTCGCGCAAGCGCATCACGACGTCACGGTCGAAGAGGATGTCGCCCTCGAGCAAGAGGATGTCCTCGTCGCAGTATCGTCGGGCGTCCCACAGCGAGCGGATGTTGTTGGTCGTATCGAACGACGGCGCATCGACGTACTCGATGTCGATCCCGGCGAAATTGTTCCCTACCCTCCGACGGACCTGGGCCGCTTCGTAGCCAACCACGATGACGGCTTCCGTCACCCCCGCGGAGGCCAGTACCCGTAGCGAGCGGAACAGGATCGGGACACCACTTACCTCGACGAGGCATTTGGGTACGTCGGTGGTGAGGGGCCGCAAGCGCTGGCCAAGGCCGGCAGCGAGGATGAGCGCCCGGCGTACGGGTGGCGACCCCGGCGACAGGTTTCCCGCACCCGGCGCTCTCGCGCCAACGGCCACCGTCTCAGTCACTGCAAACCTCCACGCCTCTCGATGGCTACGTTCTCGTCCAGAGCGCTGCCAGGTCGGCGAAAACCGGAGGAATGGCGTCGGACTTTCAGCATCGAAAGACGAGGGGATCTCTGTCGACGATCCACGGGAATTTAGCATTTCTTCACCCTTCGTTCACCGGCCGGTGCTCCTCTAACGCCGGGCCACCAGCGCTAGCGTCGGTTTGGATGTCGGTTCATCGAGGTGATCAGCACCGCCTCGATTACGAGATGGTGCACGCCTACTGGGAGGACGCCGCCGACGAGGCCGAATCGGCTTCCTACATGGCCCATGAGCAGGGCCTGCCCCGCGGCTGTTCCGAGCATCGCTTCGCGCTCGAGCGGGCAGTGGTCGACCGGTGGTTCGCCGGACTGGGGCCCACGGCCTCCGTGCTCGACGTCGGGTGCGGTGCCGGCGCCTGGACAGAGCTGTTCGCTCAGCACTACGGACGAGTCGTTGGCGTGGACGCAAGCGCCGGCATGCTGGCCGCAGCCCGGCGGCGCCTGGCCGGACGGGGCAACGTCGAGCTGGTGCGGGGGGATGCCCTGACGGTGGCCCTCGACGGCGAGTTCCAGGGTGTCCTCCTCGGAGGGCTGCTGATGTACCTCGATCGAGCCGACGCTGTCGCGTTGCTCGCCCGCCTCGGCCAGCTGGCACCGAGGGGCCGGATCATCGTCCGCGAATCGGGGGTGCGCGCCGGAGTGGAGGTACAGACAGGCACGTACCAGGTGGTGTACCGGTCACTGCAGGAGTACGAAGCCGTGGCCGCCGAGGCCGCCCTACGCGTCGTTGCCGCCAAGCGCAACCGGGGCTACGCGCACATGGAGATCGCCGTTGCGCTGGTGAACTTGGCTCGTCGCTTACCGCCACTCGCCCGGCGTGATGCGGCCGCAGTCGGCGGCCCGCTGTGGCGCCTCCTCCGGGCCACCGCGCCCGTCACCCTCGAGCTGGTCCCCCGAGCCATCGAGTCCGTCGGCTTCGACTGGCCTCATCTGATCAACCACTTCATTCTCCTCGAGGCGAGTCCGTGAGCCGTGCTCCGCGACGAGGATGCGTCCGCTGCGTCGAACTTGCGCTGACGGGCTCGAACTTCGCGGCGAACCTCGAAGCAGGCGACCAGGACTGGTCCGGGCAGGTGCCGAGACGACCTCACGGTCGCGTCGTCACCCGGGCGGCGGCGCATACTTGGGCGTGACTGTCGCCGCTCCGACGCTCGACGCTGCCTCTCTGCCGTCGATCGAGGCGACCGCGGCGCTCACCCCGGACCAGGCACTCGACGCAGTGTGGTCCCGGCGGTCGGGGCTGACAGCGGCGGAGGTTGCGTCACGGTCTGAGCTCTTCGGTCCGAACGCCGTGCGCTCCCATCATGCGAGCGCGTGGTCAGTGCTCTCCCGCCAGCTGCACAGCCCGCTGCTGTGGCTGCTGCTCGCCGCGGCGGCCGTGTCCGGCGTTCGTCGGCGAGGGGCTCGACGCCGTCATCATCGGGGTGATCGTCGCGGCGTCGGTCGGCCTCGGCTTCGCCAACGAGTACCGGGCCGAGCGCGCCGCGGAGGCGATGCACTCGCGAGATCCGCCACGACGTCGCCGTCGTCGCGCGACGGCGACGCCGACGAGCGTCGAGGTCACCCACCTCGTGCCGGGCGACATCGTGCGCCTCGGCGTCGGTTCGATCGTCCCGGCCGATGTGCGGCTCCTGGCGGCGAGCGACCTCGAGTGCGACGAGTCGATCCTGACCGGCGAATCGGTGCCGGCGGAGAAGTCCGCCGACGCCGGTCGCCGGTGGCGCTCCACTCGGCGGAGCTGTCGTCGTGCCTGTTCATGGGCACGGTCGTCCACGAAGGCGTCGGCCGACGCCGTCGTGGTTGCCACCGGCTCCTCGACCGCAGTTCGGGCGGATCGCCGTCGGGCTCGGCGAGCACCATCCCCAGACCGAGTTCCAGCTCGGGCTCACCCGCTTCTCCGGGCTGCTCGGCCAAGGTCGGCGGCGTGCTCAGCGTCACGATCTTCGTGATCAACGTCGCGCTTGGGCCGCCCCGTGATCGACGCGGTGCTGTTCTCCCTCGCTGTCGCCGTGGGCATCACCCCCCAGCTGCTGCCCGCGGTCGTGTCCGACCAGCCTGGCCACCGGCTCGCGCCGGCTCGCCGCAGAAGAAGGTGCTCGTCAAGCGTCTCGTGTGCATCGAGGACCTCGGCGACATCGACGTCCTGTTCACCGACAAGACCGGCACCCTCACCGACGGCCACATCAGCTTCGAACGGGCGATGGACCCGGCCGGCGCGCGACAGCGACGACGTGTTCACGCTCGGGCTGGTGTGCAACGAGGCCACGTCGACCGGCGGACACGCGCGGTCGGCGGCAACCCACTCGACGTCGCCCTCTGGGAAGCGCCCGGCGCGGCGACGCGTCCTCGCTCGGCGACATTCCAGCGGGTCGCCATCGCCCCGTTCGATCACGAACGCCGCTGCGTGTCGGTGCTCGTCGACGAGCCGCGACGGCAACGGCTCGCTCATCACCAAGGGCGCACCCGAAGCGGTCCTCGACCGCTGCAGCGACGTCCCCGACGAGGCCGCGGCGCGTGCTCGACGCGCGAGTTCGCCGCCGGCAACCGGGTGGTGGCCATCGCCACCCGCCCGTGCACCGGACCTCGACCACGCGTCGACGCCGGCCGACGAGCACGACCTGCACCTCGCCGGCTACCTCGTCGTTCCTGGACCAGCCCAAGCCGTCGGCCGCCGGCTTCCATCGCCCGACTCGCCGACCTCGGCATCACCGTCAAGATCGTCACCGGCGACAACCCGCTGGTCGCCGAGACCGTCTGCCGCGACCCTCGGGCTCGCCTCGGCGCGGCACGCTCACCGGGGCCGACCTCGACGCCCTCGACGACGACGCAGCTCACCGCCGCGGTCAACGACGCACCACGATCTTCGCCCGGGTCAGCCCCGAGCAGAAGGCCCGCATCCTGCGCGCCCAGCGCCGCGCCGGCTCGGCGGTCGCGTTCCTGGGCGACGGCGTCAACGACGCCCTCGCCCTGCACCACGCCGACGTCGGCATCTCGGTCGACTCGGCCACCGACGTCGCCAAGGACGCGGCCGACATCATCCTGCTCGAACGTGACCTCGACGTGCTCGCCGACGGCGTCACCGAAGGCCGCCGCATCTTCGCCAACACCATCAAGTACGTGCTCATGGGCACGTCGTCGAACTTCGGGAACATGTTCAGCGTCACCGTCGCCGCCGGCGTTCCTGCCGTTCCTGCCGATGCTCCCGTTCCAGATCCTGCTCAACAACCTGCTCTACGACACCAGCCAGATGACCATCCCGACCGACCACGTCGACGACGAGCAGCTGGCCCGACCATCGCACTGGGACATCGGGTTCATCCGCCGCTTCATGATCCGCTTCGGGCCCATCAGCTCGCTGTTCGACTTCGCCACCTTCGCCGTCATGCTCTGGGTCTTCGACGCCGCCGCGCCGCTAGTTCCGCTCCGGCTGGTTCGTCGAGTCGCTCGCCACCCAGACCCTCATCGTCTTCGTGATCCGAACCCGCCGGGTCCCGTTCTTCCGGAGCCGACCGTCGCGCCCGCTGCTCGTCTCGGTATTCGCCGTCGTGACCGATCGGCGCGCTGATCCCCCAGAGCCCGCTCAACGACACCTCGGCTTCGCGCCGCTGCCCGCCGACCTTCTTCGCCGTGCTCGTCGCATTCGTCGTCGCCTACCTGGTCGTGCGTCGAAGTCGCCAAGTACTTCTTCTACAAGACGGCCGTTCCCACCACGCCCAGACCCTCCAGCGCAGCCACGCCCACCGCGTCCACCGCCTCGCCGCCCGTTGGAGCCACCACCGGCCGCTGCCGCCATCCCCTGGCGGATCAGCAGTCGAATGATCTGATCGGCCACCGAGTCCGCTACCGGGCAGGCCCGCGTCACGTGCACCGGCCTCGAGAACTTCGCCGAGTGGGAGTAGCGAGCGCGGGCGCCACACCACCGGCCCGTAACCCAGAGCTTCGCGAGTGGCAGGCTGAGCACTCCTGAGCCCTGTCTCCTGAGCCCTGTCCGGCGTGACCCTGGCGTGACCTTACGGAACGAGATTGGAGGTCACGGGCCGCCACGGGCCGGTACGCCACGCACGCGCTGAACTGGGCAAGCGCAGGAACCGCTGGTCAGCGGCACCCCTGCGGTGAGCTTCCCAAGCTGAGAACGCGAGTTCGATTCTCGTCACCCGCTCCACATCTTGCGCTGGTTACAGACCGGCGCGATCCCGCGGAGTCGTCGTGCTCGGTCGGCCGTGCCACTACCGTGCCACGCCGACTCAAGGTGTGTTGTCCGCAGGGGATTCCGCCGACGCGGGCGCTCCGGCGACGTTGATGGCGTCTCCGGTGGGTGGTGCTCCCTCGGCGCGCGGCGGTGCGGACGGCATCTCTGTCTCGCGAGCCCGACCCGCGCGCCAAGCCGCCTGCGTGAGCGCGCCCAGCCCATAGAGGCAGACGACGAACCACACTAGGAAGCCGATGCCGGGGATCAGAGCGGCGGCCCGCAGGATCCCGAATCCGGCGAAGAACGCGCCGATGCGTGCACCGGTGCCCGTGCCCTTCACCATGAGACGGCCCAGGATGAGCGAGCTCGCGACGTAGCCAAGCGGCGCGAGCACGTTGAGTGCCGAGAGGATCCCAAGCCCCAAGGGAACCCCGACGATGGTGGCGAGGCCGAGCACGCCGAGGATTGGGCCTGCGATGCCGACCAGCGCGCCCCACCCGACCGTCGGCCAGAACCTTCGTCCCGCGACCACGGTGACGTCGGCGGCACGCGGGAACACCAACACGAAGAGCAAGCCGAGGATCGCGACTGACACCGTGACCGCGATCCACAAGTAGATCAGGAGCGCGACGAGGAAACCGGCGAAGAGGTTGCCGACGTTCAGCTTCTTCACGTCACCGCGCACGGTGCCGGGTGCGACGTTCGGCTCTTCTCGGGACCTGACATCACCGTTCACTCGAGCGCCCGCGCGCGTTGTGATCCTGCCATCCAGCGCAATGACGTCGCCGCCGACGCGCCCCGTTACGAGGATGTTGCCGTGCACGACGAGGACGTCCCCGGTGACCTGCCCGCGAATATCGAGCCGACCGTTGCCCACGTACACGTCGTCATCGACCGTGCCGTCGATGATCGCCGGCCCGTCGATAGAGACCACCGGACCGTTCACCACTTCGCCCTCAGCGACCACCACGCCGCCGGTCACGTTGATGCGCCGGTCGGTATCGAGAGAACCGTCCCGCGCCGCTCCTGCCGGTGACGCGAACGTGACGCAAACGACAGCAGCCAGTCCAAACGCGCCCAACAGTTTGCGCACAGTGATTCCCTCCCGCTGCCAGACGCGCAAAGCCTCGCGCAAAGCACCACCGGCAGCAACGGCCCGAGGCGCGCACGAGAACTGCGGCGCTCAGGGACGGGCCCGATCTGTGGCTGAATGGGAGTGGCGGCGCGGGCCCGGATCGTGCTGGGCCGAGGCGTGACCACCCTGCCGGCTTTCAGTGGAGGGTGACTGCAGCGTGCACGTCCAGGTGCGCTTTGGGAGGTGATGGTGGTGTAGGTGACGCTCTCTTGCTCTGACAGGCTCACCTTTGAGTTGACGGTGGAGCGAGTACAGTTCGCTGCGTGGTACACGAACGGGTTGTAGTCGTTCCTCCGCTTACGCGAACGTGACGGTGGCACCGGCGACTGGTTGACCGTTCTGGTCGGCGACACTGACGTCGACCCACGAAGTGCACGAGGAGAAGCCGACCTGTCCGTAGCCGTTGAGGCTGGTCAAGTGTTTACAGACGGTTGCAGCTGACCGCCGACCTGACGCCGGTGACTCCGACATGCCGCCACATCGAGTAGAGCGAACGGCGATCACCTGCGAGCCGTTGTCGTGGTGGCGGTGTTCCAGCTGCTCGAGTACGGCGAGCTCGTGTCGGTGGCCACGACGTTGCCGTCGATGAGGAACTTCACCGATGCCAGAGGCTTGGGAGTCGGGTCGGGCTGTCGGCGGTGAGCGAGATCGTCCCCGAGAGCGTGCCACCACCCGGACCGGTCACTGTCGTGGTCGGGAAGTGTTGTCGACAACAACTGTGCGCGTATCGCTGGCACTGAGCCCGGCCGAGTCGTACGCGGTGGCGGTGAGCGTGTGGTGACCGTCGACACTCGTGGTCCACGACGCTGAGTACGGAGCGCTGGCATCACTGGCGATGGGTGTTGCGCCATCGTAGAAGTCGACGTACGCAACGGCGACGTTGTCGCTCGCGTGCGCCGACACGTTGACCGTCCCACGGATCGCCGTGCTGGCGCCGGGCCCAGTGAACGCCACGTGAGGGGCTGCATCTCGAACCGGGGGCGAGAGGAGGAGATGGAGGAGTCGCGGCAGCCTGCGCGGCGCGAAGTGCGTTCACCAGCGGCTCGGGGATCCCGTCCTTGTCGGGCGTGGTGCCGAACAAGCCACCGACATCCCACAGTCCATGACCGGTGCACGTCGGCGCGTTGGCGACAGATCCGTCCGGACATTCCCCCGTCGACTCGAGCACCGCGCGCACCTGTGCCGGGGTCAGAGAAGGGTTGGCCGCAAGTACCAGCGCGGCTGCCCCCGCCACGTGCGGCGCGGCCATGCTGGTACCGCTGATCGTCGTCAGGCTCCCGTCGATCCAGTAGGAGAGAACGTGGACGCCCGGCGCGGCGACGTCGATGACGGACCGATAGTTGCTGAAGTCGGCCAGGGTGTCGTCGCACTGATAGAGGTAGTCGGAAAAGTCGAGCTGGCATCCCGCGAAGCTGCGCTGGCCATCGAAATCGGTAAAGGCCGACACCGCTATGACCTCGTCATAGCCGCGGGCACGAAGCTCGCGGCGTCACCGCCGTCGTTGCCGGCAGCCGCGACCACCGTCACCCCGGCATCCGTCAGATGACAGATCGCCTGGTGCAACGCGGCTCGAACCACAGGTCGTCTCGCCGGGACGGTTGGGATCACCGAGGCTCATGTTCACCACGTACGGACCGGGCTGGGCGTTGGCGAGGGCCGCGACGTAGTCGAGCCCGCAGATCACCTGCGCGTCGGTCCCGTAGCCGGTCGAGTTGAGCACCTTCACGGGGACCAGCTGCGCGTTCGTCGCCATCCCGACGACACCCTGACCGTTGAACGCTGCCGCCACCGTGCCCGCGACGTGTGTGCCGTGTCCGTGGTCGTCGTTGGCCGGTTGTCCCGGGGTGATGCAGTTGGTTCCGAGGCCCGGAGCGATGTTGGCGGCGACGTCGACGTGGTCGAGCTTGATACCGGTGTCGACAACCGCCACTCGCACCGGCGTGCCGCCGCTGGCGACGCCGGTGTATCCGGCCTCGTGTGCTGCCCACGCGCTCGTTCGCAGGATCCCGTTCGGCGCGATTTCGACGGCATGCAATGTGCGTGAGGCCTCGACGTGGGCAACGCGTGGATCGCGGGCGAGCGCAGCCGCGGCACCCGCGGAACCCGAGAACGCGAAACCGTCGAGCACGTGCGAGTACACCGCGAGCAGTCGGCCGCCCTGGCGCCCGACCAGCTGCGGTGCCTCACGTGCCGTATCGGCGTTGCCGACAAGGGTGACGATCCACGTCTGAGCTGGCGCCGCCGGCGCGGGGCCGAGCGGGTCGACGGCTGCCGCCGCGGCCGCCGTGGTTCCGCCGGCGAGCGCGAGGACTATCGCAGCAAGGAGCGCTAGACGCCCGGTCTTCGTCTTTGAGGTCTTCGTCTTCGACCACTTGCCTGCCCGCATCGGGTGCCCTCCGTATCGGGAAGGCCCGCCCCGCTCGCTGGCGCCCTGTCAATCGACAGAAACGCAGAAAACCGTTAGCCAATTTTCAACAAGGCGCGAACAGAACGGCAGTTGCGCGCGGGGCGCCGTGGCCCTCATCGACACGGCCGAACCCACTCTCGGTTGCGCGAGTGGTGGACCAACGCTCGTAAGACCGGGAGATCTCGGCGAGGCAGATCGGCGGTTGTGGGTGCGCCGCGAACGATCCGACTATTTCCCGAGCTGCGGCGTGAGCCCGTCCACGTGCATCTCGTAGTACTCGTTGTCCGCCCACGGTCCGACCGCGCCTTCAACGACCTCGCGCACCGCGTCGACCGATTCACCTTACCATGATGCAGATGCTGAGTCCGTGATCGTTGGTAGCCGCGTGGCTTGGCAACGCAACGCGGGAAGGAAGCCCACTTGCGCCCGTGCAAGCGGAGACAGATTGCACTGAGTGGAGCCGCGGCACACGATGACCGTCACGACCTCCCGACTATGCCGCGACGAGCATCACCAGACGTCTCGGGCATGACTCCGTCGTGTTCCATCGCCTCAGCGAGCCGCCTCGGTTTGCATGGCAGCCGTGAAGCCATCGAGACCGGGCACGTCCATGACATCGGCGACGTGGCTCCGGTACTGAGGGTCGACGTACGTGCTGATATTGGTAACGACGAGCGGGCCGAAGATCTCTTACCCGCCATAGAGGAGGAGAGCCAATGGTCCTTGCCCATCGAGATGACGTGGTGCCCGAAGATGGTCGGCATTTTGCTGCTCCTCGATAGTGACGCCGCGATGGTGAGCCCGGCTGAGCGACGATACCTGCCCTCATCGAGCGCCACCAGGAACGTCTCCGCCCGGAGGCTCCCAGGTATGCATTCCGCCTGGGCCGTCAGCCGCTGCCGGCGGTCGCTACTGCGATCAGCTTCGTCGACTGCATCAACCGTGGCGACCTCCAACGACTCGCGGACTGGATGACCGACGACCACACACTCGTCGTCCTCGATGACCCGCCGCTCGTCGGCCGCGGCGCGAATCAGGACGCCTGGCACGGTTACTTCTCGTCATTCCCCGACTATGTGATCCACCCACGCCACATCGAGTGCTCGGGCACCTCGATCGCCGTGCTCGGAGACCCCGAGCGGGGTGCCGTCGCCTCGTTCGCATCGGTTCGCACACATGCCTGAAATGTAAAATTTCTCATCTGAAGGCGGTTCAATTCCCGTCACCCGCTCCGGAATAGCCCACCATGTGCCGATACCGTCGTGGCGCGTAGCGCCATCCCCACACGCGTGACCAACCACGGGAGGATCCTCTTGAACCGTCGCGTCTCTCGTTTCGTGATGCTCGGTACCGCCCTGGTCCTGGCGTTCGGCGCGGCGGGATGCATCCCCCGGGTGTCGCCCAACCTCCCGAATCCCTCACTCGGGGTGAACTCGACCTGGGTGACCGGCCTGAGCAAGCCCTGGGACATCGCCTTCCTGCCGAGCGGGCTTCCCGTCTACACCCAGAACGACTCCGGCGTGATCGCGGCGCGGGTGAGTGACGCCGACACCCAGCACGTCCTCGGCGAGGTGAGCAACTTCGATGGGAGCTTCAACAACGCCGGCGAAGGCGGCCTGATGGGCCTCGCGATCGATCCCCGCTACAACACGAACCGGCGCGCGTATGTCTGTTACTCGACGAACACCGACAACCGGGTGGTGCGCTTCACCCTGAACCCAGCCGCATCACCGGCAATCGCCAACTGGACCCCGATCGTGACCGGCATCCCCCACTCCGGCTCCCACAATGGCTGCCGCGTTCGCTTCCAGCCGATCACGGGCGCCCTGTTCGTGACGACGGGCGATGCCGAGCAAGCGACCGCGCCGCAATCGGCGACATCGCTCGGCGGCAAGGTGCTGCGCATCGACACGAACGGCAATCCGTGGCCGGGCAACCTGTTCGGGCTCCGGATCTTCACGCTCGGGCATCGCAACCCGCAGGGCATCGCCTTCCGCCCGTACGACTTCACGCCCTACTCGGTCGAGCACGGGCCGGACGTCAACGACGAGGTGAACAAGCTGAAGCTCCTCGGCAACGCGGGCTGGAACCCCAACTCGAACGGGTCCTACAACCAGAGCGTCCCGATGACCAACCCCGGCTTCCAGAACGTGATCCTTCCGACCTGGGTATCGGGCGGTGCGACGGTGGCGCCCTCGGGGGCCACCTTCCTCACCGGGAAACAGTGGAAGGGGTACGAGAATGCCCTGGCCGTCGCGGTGCTGAAGGATTCGGAGCTCCTGATCATGAAGCTGAACCTCGCCGGCACGGCACTCGTCCAGGCGCCCACCGTTGTGCTGAAGAACGGCGTGCGACTGCGGAGCGCGGTCCAAGGCCCCGACGG
This sequence comes from uncultured Actinomycetes bacterium, assembly GCA_963775795.1. Classification (GTDB taxonomy): domain Bacteria; phylum Actinomycetota; class Acidimicrobiia; order IMCC26256; family DASPTH01; genus CAVZKC01. The sequence goes on from CAVZKC010000004.1 coordinate 938,641, forward strand.
CAACCTCTACATCACGACCGACGCCGACGCCATCTGGCGGGTGGTCCCGGGCTAGTCGCGACGTACCCTCGGGCGGATATGGGCGTGAGCGAAGCATCCGGGCCGGCACCTGGCCCGAGTTGCGCGCGGTGCTACCTGAGCCCGACGGGTTGGTCGTCGATCTTGGCTGCGGCGAGGGTCGCGTCGCCCGCGAGCTGGAGTCGCTCGGCTACCGCGTCGTCGGCGTCGATCGGTCGCCGGCCCTGATCCGAGCGGCGCTACTCGCCGCACCTGCGATTCCGGTCGTGCAAGCCGACTGCGCTTCCGGCGCGTTCCGCGATGGCTGCGCTGCGCTCGTCGTCGCCTGCATGGTGCTGCTCGATGTTGACGACCTCGACGGGACGGTGCGCGAGGCTCACCGCCTCCCGGCCGACGGCGGCGTCCTCTGCATCGCGTTGACGCATCCGTTCTCGTCGGCTCAGGCCTACGAACAATTCGACGACGACGTCCCGACGTTTCGCGACCCGTATCTCGATGAGCGACGCACCGAGATCCGGGGAAGCATCATGAGCTGGGCGATCGTGATCAGGCCACCGGCGACCACTGCAAGCGGCCCCGCGAGGCGGGCGAACGGCGAACGGGTTCGAGTGGCTGGCACGGGCACGCGCATCGACTGCAAGGAGGCGGACCGATCCAGGGTTGTCGTCATGTGACTGCTCCTCGTTCCGGCCCGCTCGGCGGACCCTGCTTGTGGCCCGGATTCGGGCTCCTTCGCAGCATGCGGGAACCGCCACGCGAAAGCGTCGGCCTCCAGACGCATTGCGGAGCGAACGAGCGGACGATCATCGACGCCCGTGGAGCAACGCGCGTACACCTCGGGATGTATGCGGGCCGGACGGCACACCATCGCCGGGGGCAACCCGAGCGAGGGGCTATTCGAGGAGGCCGGCGATCAACTCGCGGTCGACGGGACCGTCGTGCGCGATCCGGCCGTCGCTGAGCGCGATGCAGCGGGTCGCGGAGTCCAGGAACGCGAGCTGGTGCGTAGCGAGGAGAATCGCCGCGCCGGCCTCGGCCGCGCCCTCGACCAGCTCGACGAAGGCACGCTGACCGGACGGGTCGAGGCCGACGAAGGGCTCGTCGACGAGCAGCACCGAGAACGGGCGGATCACCCCGAGCAGGATCGACGTCTTCTGGCGCAGACCCCGACTGAAGCGAGCAGGGAGGTCGTCGGCGCGGTGCGAGAGCTCGAGGAGGTCCAAGAGCTCGTCGGCGCTCTCGGGGCGCCCGTCGAGCCCGTGCAGTCGAGCGATGTACTCCACGTGCTCGTTGACGCTGAGGTCGTCGTAGAGCGACGGCTCGTCGGGGATCAGCGACAGGTACCCGCGGGCCTCCAAGGAGCCGGCGCGCTCGCCCTCGATGCTCACCGTTCCGGACGTCGCGTCGAGCAGGCCCGACGCGAGCTGCAGCAGCGTCGACTTGCCGGCCCCGTTGCTGCCAACCAGCGCCACGAGCTCCCCGCGTTCGATTCGCAGCGACGTGTCGTCGAGCGCGACTCGCTCGCCGTACGACTTCGTGAGGTTGATCGCCTCGAGCGCGGCCGGCGTCGGCTCGGTGGCGTCGCTCATCACGTGACCCGGCTTCGGGTCTGGAGCCAACGCCCCGTTATCGCGACGAGACCGAGGGGTAACAGGGTGGCGCCCAGCGCCGCACCTGCGGCCGAGCTCTCGTGTCCCAACGCGTCGTGGGCCACCGCGACCGGAACCATGGCGGTGATCGCGATCGCGGGGGGAAGTAGCTGACGGACGATCAACCACAGCGCTCCGAACTCCGGGAACGGAAAGTCGACGTACAGCGTCGGGCTCGGGGCACCGGCCACGACTGAGGTCGCCGCACCGACCGCGGTCGCGAGGGCGGCCGGCACCAGCACGATGACGCCGACAAGCAGCGCGTCCGTCGACTCGACGGCGGCGAAGAACACGACGATGCCGACGATTCCGACGAGCGCCAGCGCGCACGCGGGGGCGACGATGTGGTCGAGCACGAGACGGCCCCACGCCACCGGGATCAGCTCGGCGCGGTTGGGGTGGTCGTGCTCCTGGGCGAGACCTTCGACCGTGTCGACCCCGGCGAAGAACAGGGCGAGCCCCGCGACCACGACGAACGCGTCGTTGACGCGCCACACGCCGATCAAGGCGGCCCCCGCGACCGATGCGAGCACAACGACCCGGACGACGCGCACGAGCGGCCAACGGGCGTAACCCTGCCAGTCGCGACGGCGGGAGGGGCCCGCGCGCAGCCCACCACCGACCCGCCACCACGGTCGCGACCGTGGGAGCTCCTGTGCGAGCTCGCGGTGCAGCACGATGACCGACCGCAAGTCTTGGAGCGTGGCCGCGAAGCGAAGCTCCCGGACGAGCTGCGCACGTCGCCGGAGCGGCTCTACCGACGCCCCGCCGATGCCCGCCAGGCCCCAGCCTGCGAGCACCACGGGCAGCACGATCCCGATGAGAGCGGACCACGACCACGACAGCGGACCGAGCGCGACGCGGCCGATCTGCGTCGTGGGAGACGTGCCGGTCGCGAGCGCGACGTCGATCCCGGCCCACACGACGAGCGCCGCGCCGACCAACTGGGCGCGTCGGCTGCTCCATCGCCGACCCGACGCCACGAGCGCCGCACCCCAGGTGAGGAGCGCGGCCAACGCGCCGAACGCCGCTCCGGCGACGATCCAAAACACCTGCTCGCCGCCGAAGTGGTTGGCAACGATGTTGGCGGCAACACCACCCGCGATCGTCGGGAGGAGCAACACGCCGCGGAGCTGCCGCCACGCCGTGGCCCGAAGGGCGACGGAGCGCGGGACGGGCGCGAGCAGGAGATAGGTCACATCCGGCGCCGCAACCGCGAGCGGTCCACCGCGTGCACCGGAACGCAGGCCCAGTGCGGCGAACACTGCCACGACGAGCCCGAGCACGGCCGGGGCATGCGCCTCGACGTCGCGCACCGTTGCCGCGCTCGCGTCGGCGCTCCCGAACGCTGCCCCCAGGTAGAACAGCGCGACGAGGGCGGCGATGACCGTGACGTAGGTCTTGTAGAGCGAGTCGACCCAGTCACCCTCTCGGATGTAGTGGCGCCTCCGCGCGCCTTGCATCGCGCGGGTCGTCGCTCGCGCGCTCGCGGTGGAGACCACCGGCGCAGCGTAGGACTCTCACCCTGGTTGAACTCCGCCCGGAGACCGGCCGGGGAAGGGGGCGACCAATTGTTGTGGGGTTCTGCGGCACGGAGAATCCACGGACTAGTCACCGCACGAACGGATCGTGACAATATGGCTTCTCAGGTTCGAAGCGTGCGACAGCGTTCCTACCATGCAGGAGGTCGAGCGATGCGGGCGAAGCTCGGCTCCGGCGCGATTGTGGCCGCGGTCGTGGTCGCGATCGTCCTCTCCGCGCCGTCACCCGGGCGGGCTCAGGAGGCGGAGGCCAACAACCAGATCGTCCTGTCCAAGGACGTCGTCGGGCCGGTGCCCGCGAGCACCGTGTTCTCGTTCGTCGTGCAGTGCACCGCGATCGACGCCCCGGCTGGTGGCCCACTCGGGCTGCCCGGCGTCGACGTCGTCGACGAGACGGTCCAGTTCGACGCGGCCGGCAACCCCGACGAGCTCTCGATCGAAGTGCCCGTCGTCACCGACAGCAACGAAGGCTTCGTGTTGTGCAGCATCGGCGAAAGCCCGGCCCCGACCAACGCGGTCCTCGCCGCGCCGACGTTCGAGATCGTCGATCCGGGCACCGAACGAGCCGTAGGACCGCCGAACGACGTTGGGATCACAGGCGGCCCCGTCGGCTTCACGGGGACGGCACAGTTCTCGTACACGCGTTCGGGCGCAGTCGTGGCGATCACGTTCACCAACACCTACCCCGCGGCGCCGTCTCCAGTGCTCGTAGCTCCAGCACTCACGGGGTAGCCGATCACTAATCGCATTCGATGTCGCGGACGCGCTGTCTCGGGACTCGCCGCCGTCTCGGCTCGGACGCCTGGTGCGACGTCGCCGACTGGCTCGTGCAGGAGGCGCGCCTGCTCGACCAGAACCGGGTCGTGGAGTGGGGCGAGCTGTTGGCGCCCGAGCTGGTGTACCGGATGCCGGTGCGCCGCAACGTGCGTCGCGACCGGGGGTCGGGCTTCGACCCCCGCATGATGCACTTCGACGACAATCACGCCACGACGCAGCTGCGCATCCGTCGGCTCCTCGAGAGCGACGGCGCGTACGCGGAGGACCCGCCGTCGCGGCGCCGACGCGTCGTCGCCGACATCACCGTGTTCGACACCGACGTCGTCTCCGCGCTCTCTCCGCCGCGTGAGTGATGGGTTCCTGCTGGCGAAGCGCACGGTGCTCGTCGACCAGACGACGATCCCGACCCTGAACCTGTCGCTCTCATTCTGACCGGCCTCGTCAGCCGCCCGGGTTGTGGTGCGCCACCAGCTCGATCCAGGTCACGCTCGACGGGGGACCGGCGATCCCTCCCTTCGCCAGCGCGTCCGCGAGACGCTCCTCCATGAAACGGGCCTGGTGCTGGGGCGTATCCCACACCTCGACCACCACCAGGTGCCCGTCCTCGTTGAGCCCGGCCGAGTGCGTCACGAGGCCGTCAGGCCAGTTGCCCTCTCCGGTGCCCACGTCGATGCCCAGCTCGGCATTGACGGCGTCATACTCCTTCGTCGTCACGCCCTCGAACTCCAGGATCACTCCAGCTGCCATGATCGCTTCTCCCGCTCTCGGTGAACTGCGACGGCCAGCCTCGCGGAACTGGGCGGCGGGCGCCATTGCGCAGCGCACGACCTCACGTTTCCATCGGCCGGATCGTTGACCTGATGTGACCGCGGAACCGTTCGAACAGGTCGTCTCCGAGCACGGCACGGTGGTGATGCGGGTTTGCCGGGCGATGCTGGCGGCCCAAGACGCGGAGGACGCGTGGGCCGAGACATTCATCGCCGCGCTGCGCGCGTATCCAACCCTGCGTCCCGACAGCAACGTGCGCGGGTGGCTGGTGACGATCGCGCACCGGAAGGCGCTCGACCAGCTCCGGAAGAACGCACGCGCGCCCGTGCCCACCGCCCACCTTCCCGAGCGTCCCTCGAACCTCGGCAACCCGATCGGGCCGGAGACCGAGCTCCTCGAGGCACTCGCCGCGTTGCCGTGCAAGCAGCGTGCCGCGGTCGTGTACCACCACGTCGCCGCGCTGCCCTACGCAGAGGTCGGCGCGCTCCTCGACACGAGCGCTGCCGCCGCACGTCGTAGCGCCGCCGACGGTATCGCCAAGCTGCGCGAGACGTACAAGAGAGGAGCGGCATCGTGACCACCCCACCCCGAACGACGTACACGGCCGACGACCTGCTCGCAACGATCCCGTCGTTGGACCTCGACGACGAGGCCCGAGTGCACGAGCGGCTCGTCGATGCCGCCGAGCACGACGACCTGCTCGACGTGTCGTACCGGACCGTCGACAGCCCGGTCGGCCCCCTGCTGCTCGCCGCGACACCGGCCGGGCTGGTGCGGGTCGCGTTCGAGCGGGAAGGCCACGACGCAGTCCTGCACCGCCTCGCCGCGCAGATCAGCCCGCGCATCATCCGGACCCCCCGCCGGCTGGACGACCCCGCCACCCAGCTCGACGAGTACTTCACAGGGCGTCGGAACGCGTTCGAGCTGGCGATCGACATGCAGCTCGCCCACGGCTTCCGCCGCACCGTCCTGCGCCACCTCCTCGACGTCGCGTACGGCGACACGGTGAGCTACGCGCAGCTCGCGGCGGCGTCGGGGCGACCGGCGGCCGTACGCGCCACCGGCTCCGCGTGCGCCACCAACCCCCTGCCCCTCGTCGTCCCCTGCCATCGCGTCGTGCGAAGCGACGGCACGATCGGGAACTACGGGGGCGGCACCGACGCCAAGCGCTCGTTGCTCGCGCTGGAGGCACAGGCGAGCGGCTGAGCCTTCGCTACCCCCACGGCGACCGGGTCGTTGGGCTCGCGACGGCCCATGACGAGGAGGCTCCAGCTACGCAACCTCGTCGAACGCGACGGGCATGCGGCGAAAGCCGCGGACGATCGGGTTGAAACCGCGTTCCCCCGGCCCGGCCGGTCGAAGGTTACGAGTCCGGGAGAACAGCTCCTCGAACGAGATCCGTGACTCCAGCCGTGCCAACGCCGCGCCCAGGCAGAGGTGGATCCCCGAACCGAACCCGACGTGATCGCGCGGGTTGCGGCGCACGTCGAACCGATCGGGATCGGGGTACTTCGCCGCGTCGCGGTTGGCCGCGCCGAGCAGCGCGAGCACGACCTGGCCCGCCACCATCTCGCGTCCTCCGAACTCCGTGTCGCGACGCGGCGACCGAATGAGGAACTGCACCGGCGAGTCGTAACGCAGCGCTTCCTCCATCGCCGACGGGATCAGCGAGTGGTCGGAGCGGACGAGCTCCTCCTGTTCGGGATACTCGAAGAACGCCAACGTGGCGTTGCTGATGAGGTTGGTCGTCGTCTCGTTACCCGCGATGAGCAACAGCACGCAGAACGTCATCAACTCGGCCGAGGTGAGTGTCTCGGGCCCCGAGACCAGCGCGCTGATGAGGTCGTCGCGCGGTTCGAGCTTCCGCTCCTCGATGATCTCGGCGAAGTACCGCTCCATCTCCGAAGGCGACCCGACGTTGGTCATCCCGCTCATCTGCGACACGTTCGACATCGAGTCATCGGACCACCGCTTGAAGTCGTCGCGCCGATCGGCCGGGATGCCGAGCATCTCAGCGATCACGATGACCGGGAGCGGGCTCGACAGGTTCGTCACGAGGTCGGCCTCACCGCGGCGGTTGGCGACGATCATCTCGTCGACCAGCTCCCGCGCGATCTCGCGGATCCGGGGCTCCAGGGCCAGGATCCCCGAGGGAGTGAACGGCTTCGTCACCAGGCGCCGGAGGTTGGTGTGGTCCGGCGGGTCCGACGCGATGATCGAGCGAGCGCCGCTGCTCGCCACCGCGAACGGCGCCGACGAGAACGTCTCGTGGTCGCGGAGGCACGTGACGACGTCGTCGTAGGTGTAGACGGTCGGCCCGGCGAAGAGCCCCACGGCGTCGGCACCGCCGACCCTGTGGATGCGTTCGTACAGGGGATACGGGTCTTCGAGGTTCGCGGTATCGAGCGGGTTGAAGGCGAGGGTCATGTGCCCACTCTCTCGTCGAGGCCCGCGTCGAGCGTGCGGCCGAACCAGTCGTCGACGTCGTGGCGCGCGCGGCGGGCGAGCACCGTTCCGGGCGCCAACCCGTCGAACCCGTGCGGAGCGCCGGCGTAGACGTGGAGCTCGGCCGCGACGCCGTCGCGAAGGAGCCGCTGCGCGTACTCGATGTCTTCGTCGAGGAGCACGTCGCAGCTTCCCACGAGCACGAATGTTGGTGGGAGCCCGGTGACGGCGGTCGCTCGCGCCGCGGCCGCGTACGTGGGGATGTCACCGCCGGCGGCGTCGCCCAGGTAGCACTCCCACCCGAAACGGTTGGCGGACGCCGGCCAGACGGGTGCATCCCATTGGCTCGACGTCGTGACCCCACGATCGTCGAGCATCGGGTAGAGGAGGAACTGGAACGCGAGCGGTACCTCCCCCCGGTCGCGGGCGAGGAGTGCGAGCGCTGCCGCCAGTCCACCGCCTGCGCTCGCCCCTCCGACTCCGAGGCGCTCGCGGTCAATCCCGAGCTCCTCGGCGTGTTCCCACGTCCAACGCAGCCCGGCGTAACAGTCGTCGAGGGGCGCCGGATAGGGGTGCTCGGGCGCGAGCCGGTAGTCGACCGACACCGCGACGCCCCCAAACGCCTCACACCATTGGTCGAGCTCCGATTCGTTCATGCGGTAGTCGCCGATGATGTAACCGCCGGCGTGCATCCAGTAAAGACACGGACGAGGTCCCGGCGCCGGATCTCTCGGCGAGTACACGCGCACCGCGACATCGGGAGCACCATCGACCACGTGGTCAGTGTGGTCGACGGCCTCGGAGCTGGGCGCAGCCTCGAACATCGCCGCGCTCATCTGGCGGATCATGGGCAACGCATCGCGCGCCAACATCTCGGCCTGCATGGGAAAGTTCTCCAGCGCGGCCGCGACCTCGGGATCGACCCGGTCGTGCACGCTGATGGACCCCGGTTCCATGACTGCTCCCGACGTTGCGGAAACGAGACTCGAACAGATTCGCGGCGTTCACACCGTGTCCATCCCGGCGCCTCACACATCCTATGAGGAAGGCGATGCAGCTCGAAGGTAAGCGGGCCGCGTCTGCGAGACTCGTCCCGTGCGCATCCCCGCCAAGGTCGACTACGCGATTCGGGCCATGGCCGAGCTCGCAGGCGACCCGGACCACCCGACGAAGGCGGAACACGTCGCTACGGCGCAGGACATCCCGCTCAAGTACCTCCTCGACATCCTCGCCGAGCTGCGCCGAAACCGGCTCGTGAGGAGCCACCGCGGGCCCGAGGGCGGTTTCGCGCTCGCGCGTCCCGCCGCCGAGATCTCGCTCGCCGACATCTTCCGCGCCGTCGACGGGCCGCTCGCCGACGTGCACGACGAGAGCCTCCGCTCACTCGCGTACCCGGGGGCCGCGGAGGCACTGCCCGAGGTGTGGATGGCGGTGCGGGCGAGCTTGCGGCGCGTGCTGGAGACGGTCTCGGTCGCCGACCTCGCCGGTGCGCGCCTTCCCGGCGCCGTCACCGACCTCGCCGACGAGTACCGGATCGCCACCGGTCAACCCGCCCAACGCACCGGCGCCTGACCCGCGGGCTCAACCCGCGTCGATGACACCCATCCGGCGGAGGGCCGCGATCACGGCGTCCGCCGCCTGCTCCGCGTCCAGCCGTCCGGTGTCGACGTGTACCTCGGGCTGCTCGGGCACCTCGTAGGGGGAGTCGATCCCGGTGAAGTTGGCGAGCTCGCCGCGGCGGGCCTTGCGGTAGAGGCCCTTCGGGTCGCGCGCCTCCGCGACATCCAGCGCGGCGTCGACGAAGACCTCGCAGAACTCACCTGCTTCGACGAGGTCGCACGCGAGCTGTCGCTCGGCGCGGAACGGTGAGATGAACGACGCGAGCACGATGAGGCCGGCGTCGACCATCAACGAGGCGACCTCGGCGACGCGCCTGATGTTCTCGACGCGGTCGGCCTCGGTGAACCCGAGGTCTTTGTTGAGACCATGCCGCACGTTGTCGCCGTCGAGGAGATAGGTGTGGCGGCCGAGCTGGAGGAGCTTCCGCTCCACGATGTTCGCAACCGTCGACTTCCCGGCGCCGGAGAGACCCGTGAACCACACCACACACGGACGCTGCCCTTTGAGCTGTGCATGCGCGCCCTTGTCGACCTCGATGGCCTGCCAGTGGATGTTGTCGGCGCGTCGCAACGCGAAGTGGAGGAGCCCGGCGCCGACGGTGTTGTTGGTCAGCCGGTCGACGACGATGAATCCGCCCATGTCGCGGTTCTCGACGTACGGATCGAACGGCACCGGCCGGTCGAGATTGAGGTTGCACACGCCGATCTCGTTCATCTCGAGCGTCTTGGCCGCGGTGTGCTCGAGCGTGTTGACGTTGACCTTGTACTTCGGGTTGGCGATGTTCAACCCCACCGTGCGTGTCCCGATCTTCATCAGGTACGGACGCCCCGGCAGCATCTCGTGCTCGCCCATCCACACAACGTGCGCCTCGAACTGGTCGGCGACTCCCGGCGGCGAGTCGGCGGCGGCCAGCACGTCCCCCCGACTCACGTCGATCTCGTCGGCGAGGGTGACCGTGACCGCCTGACCCGCCACTGCCACCTCGAGGTCGCCGTCGAAGGTGACGATGCGCTCGACCGTGCTCCGGCGACCCGACGGTACGACCCGGACCGGATCGCCGCGACGGAGCGTTCCCCCGACAAGCGTCCCCGCGAACCCCCGGAACCCGTCGTCGGGCCGGCTCACCCATTGCACCGGCATCCGGAACGGCCGGCCCGGGAGGTCGTCGTCGACCTCGACGGTCTCGAGGTAGCCGATGAGGGTCGGACCGTCGTACCAGGGCGTGCGCGCGCTCGGTTCGGTGACATTGTCGCCACGGAGCGCGGACAACGGGATGCACACGACGTCAGTGAGACCGCTCTCGCCGGCGAACGAGCGGTAGTCGGCCTGGATCTCGTCGAAGGTGTCACGCGAGTAGTCGACGAGGTCGAGCTTGTTCACCGCCAGCACGACACGGCGGATCCCGAGCAAGGACACCAGGTAGCTGTGCCGGCGAGTCTGCGTGAGCACGCCCTTGCGCGCATCGACCAGAATCACCGCGACCTGAGCGGTCGACGCGCCCGTCACCATGTTGCGGGTGTACTGCTCGTGCCCCGGCGTGTCGGCGACGATGAACTTGCGGCGCTCGGTCGAGAAGAACCGGTACGCGACGTCGATGGTGATGCCCTGCTCGCGTTCGGCGGCCAGGCCGTCGACGAGCAGCGCGAAGTCGAGCTCGTCTCCCTGCGTTCCCATCTTCTTGGAATCAGCCGCCAGGGCCTCGAGATGGTCCTCGAACACGAGATGCGATTCGTAGAGCAGTCGGCCGATCAGCGTGCTCTTGCCGTCGTCGACGCTGCCGCAGGTGATGAAGCGCAACAGCGTCTTGTGCTCGTGCGCGTGGAGGTACTGCTCGATGTCGGTCTCGATGAGGGCCTCGCGCGCGTGGGCCATCAGAAGTAGCCCTCCTGCTTCTTCTTCTCCATCGAGCCACTGGAGTCGTGGTCGATGACGCGACCCTGGCGCTCGGACGACGTGGTCAGGAGCATCTCCTGGATGATCCCGGTGAGCGTGTCGGCGCGGCTCTCGATGGCACCGGTGAGCGGGTAGCACCCGAGCGTCCGGAAGCGCACGTGGCGCCGCTCCGGGATCTCGCCCGGCGCGAGCGGGAGACGCTCGTCGTCGACCAGGATCAGCGTGCCGTCACGCTCGACCACGGGCCGCTCCGCCGCGAAGTAGAGCGGCACGATCGGGATCTGCTCGAGATAGATGTATTGCCACACGTCGAGCTCGGTCCAGTTCGAGAGCGGGAACACCCGCACCGTCTCCCCCGGGTTGCGGCGCGCGTTGTAGAGCCGCCACAGCTCCGGTCGCTGCTGCTTCGGATCCCAGCGGTGCTGGGGCGAGCGGATGGAGAACACCCGCTCCTTGGCCCGCGACCGCTCCTCGTCGCGCCGCGCGCCGCCGAACGCGAGGTCGAAGCCGTGGAGGTCGAGCGCCTGCTTCAGGCCCTCCGTCTTCCACATATCGGTGTGGACCGCGGAGCCGTGCGTGAAGGGGTTGATGCCGAGCTCGACGCACTCGGCGTTCTGGTGCACGAGCAGGTCAAGGCCCAACTCGGCCGTACGGCGGTCGCGGAATTCGTACATCTCCTGGAACTTCCACGTGGTGTCGACGTGGAGCAGCGGAAACGGCGGGCGCGCCGGGTAGAACGCCTTGAGGGCGAGGTGCAGCATGACCGAGCTGTCCTTGCCGATCGAGTAGAGCATCACGGGGCGCTCGCTCTCGGCGACTGCCTCCCGCAGAATGTGGATGCTCTCGGCCTCGAGGCGCTGGAGGTGCGTCAGCTCGACGGGAGCCGCCACCGTCGCTCCCTGTGCCACGGCGCTTCCTCCTTCGGGGTCATCTCTGAGTAGTCCACCAAGTTACCTGAGAATAGGTTCGCCGCCTGGCTGCTCCCGTCGTGGGGATAGCTCGGGCAACGTCCGGTGCATCGGAGAGTCGTCGCCCCCGCACGCTCAGGCGGTGAGCGACGCGATCCCGACGACCATCACGACGAAGCCGATCGCGAGGTAGGTAACGGTGCGCGCGATGGGCACCTGTGCCAGCTCCCTCGTCGCCGCTGCCTTCGACTGGCCTCGTACCGGGCTGCCCGGGCGCGCCTGGGCCCCGCGTCGCGCCGCCGCCCGATCGGCGTCACCCCGACGACGCAACAGGGCCCAGAGATTGCCGAAGAAGAGCGCCGCGCCCACGGCCGCGATGAGCTCGCGCAACACCTCGTCGTAGAACGCACCGAGCACCGGCTGCATCGGCGCCATGCTACGGCGACGCACCAGCGAGCGGTCGAGTCCGGTCGAGACGCGCGCACTGGCACTTCTCGCGGGCGATCGGCTGTCCGTGTGGGTTCGCCCCCTGCCAGGTGGGAGCCCCCGGACAGCCGATCCGTCCCGCGCTGCGAACGCGGCCCGGTTAGACGCGTTCGGGCTGGCGACCGCCGTAGACGATGAGTGCGTAGAGCACCAGCGCCGAGAGGAAGACCACGGTCAATGCGGCAATGGGGTATGCGAAGATCCACGTCATGTTGACGATCATCGTTATCGAGGCAGCGAGGATGCCGACCCACCGACCGAACTGCGAGCCACCGAACACGAGGACTCCTGCGGCGACGACGACGATTCCCCAGATCAAGAAGACCCAACCCCAGGTCTTGAGGCTGTCCTCGTAGAGGAGTTCAGTGACCGAGTTCTTGTGGTCGAGTGCCCAGAGCCCGTTCAGGATGTCGAGCGCTCCGACCATGATCAGCATGATGCCCGCGAAGGCGATCCAACCAGCGCCTCGTTCTTCGACCTGCTCGTATGCCATAGACAGCCGTACCTCCTCGAAGGCCGGCGTATGACGCGCCGGGCTGAACAGAGCATGACACGATCTGGGCGGATTCACGTCGATCCCTGGACCACGGCGCGTCGGTCACGGCTCGACCGTCCCTGTGCTACAACGCGGCGATGCGTTTGCTGGTGGCGCGGTGCTCCGTCGAGTATCAAGGCCGCCTCGGCGCACACCTACCCGAAGCCAACCGTCTCGTGATCCTGAAAGCCGACGGCTCCATCGCGGTCCACGCCGACACCAAGGCCTACAAGCCGCTCAACTGGATGAGCCCGCCGTGCACGGTCAGGGAGGAGCCCGGACGCCTCGTCGCCACGAACCCGAGCGGCGAACGCCTGACAGTGGTCCTCCACGAGGTCGTGCACGACCACCGCTTCGAGCTCGGCGAAGATCCCGGTCTCGCCAAGGACGGTGTGGAGGCGGAGCTCCAGGAGCTGATCGCGAAGCGGGTCGCGGCCTTGCGCGACGACCTCCAGCTGGTTCGCCGCGAGTATCCGACCGACATCGGGCCCGTTGATCTGCTGTGCCGCGGTGGGGACGGGCGAGCGGTGGCGGTGGAGGTGAAGCGGATCGGCGAGATCAACGGTGTCGAGCAGCTGCTCCGCTACCAGGAGCGGCTCGACCTGGACGCCCGACTGGCGCCGACCATCGGCATGTTCGTGGCGACGCGCATCAAACCGCAGGCCCGGGTGTTCGCCGAGAGCAAGGGCGTCGTGTGCGTCGAAGTCGACCTCGAGGAGCTCCGAGCCCTCGCGCCGCCCGACCTCAAGCTGTTCTGACCCGGCCGACCACTATTCGTGGGCCATGTTCTCGAACATGGCGCGGGAGGGGACGAACGCGAGCTCGGCTTTGCCGGTCGGGCCGTTGCGGTGCTTGGCGATGATCACCTCGGCCTTGCCCCGGTCGTCGGAGTCGGGGTCGTAGACCTCGTCGCGGTAGATGAACGCGACCACGTCGGCGTCCTGCTCCAAACCACCGGACTCACGCAGATCGGCGAGCATCGGTCGCTTGTCCTGGCGGTACTCGACCTGGCGGTTGAGCTGTGAGAGCGCGACGACCGGGCAGTCGAGCTCACGGGCGAGGATCTTCAACCCGCGGGAGATCTCCGACACCTCCACCTGGCGGTTCTCCGACCGGCGGCCGCTCGTGCTCGGTGTCATGAGCTGGACGTAGTCGACGACGATGAGCCCGAGATCGCCGAAGCGTGCCCGCATCCGCCGCGCCTTCGCGCGCATCTCCATGACCGTGCAATGGGGGTTGTCGTCGATGAACAGCTTCGCCTCGGCCAGCCGGCCGACCGCGTGGCCGAGACGGGACCAGTCCCCCTCGGACAGCTTCGCGGTCCACAGGCGCGTCGCCTCGACCCGTGCTTCCATCGCCAGCAGGCGCTTCGTCAGCTCGAGGGTGCCCATCTCCATCGAGAAGAAGATGACCGGACGACCGGTCTGGGTGGCGACGTTGCGGGCCAGGCCGAGCGCAAGGCTGGTCTTCCCCATGCCGGGACGTGCCGCCAGGATCACCAGGTTCGACGGCTGGAGCCCGAAGAGGACGCGGTCGACGCTCGTGTAGCCGGTGGGCACGCCCACGAGGTCGCTGTCTTCCCCGTAGCGCGATTCGAGGTTGTCGAGCGTGTCCTGCAGCGCGTCGTGGATGCCGATCATCGACTCGGAGACCCGTCGCTCCGCCACCTCGAACACGAGGGACTCGGCGCGGTCGAGCGTCTCGGTCACGTCGTCGGGGATCTCGTAGCCCATCTCGGCGATGTCGCCCGCCACGCCGATGAGGCGCCGCAAGAGCGCGAGCTCGTTGACGATTCGCGCGTAGTGGCCGGCGTTGGCGGAGGCGGGTGTGCCGGCCTGGATCTGGAGCAGCACCGACCGCCCACCGAGGGCGTCGAGGAGGCCGGCGCGCCGCAACTCCTCCGCCACGGTGACCGGGTCCGCGGGCTCGCCCTGGCTGTAGAGGCCGAGCACCGCGTCGAAGATGTGGCCGTGCGCCGGCTTGTAGAAGTCGGCGGTCTCGACCCTCGCCTCGACAGCTGCGACGATCGCGTCCCGCGACAGCAGCATCGCCCCGAGCAGCGACTCCTCGGCCTCGAGGTTGTGCGGTGGGATACGTCCTGATGCACGGCGGCGTGCAGTGTCAATGACTTGGACCACGGAGCCGGTCACCTCGGGTCGGGGAGGTCGTGCGGGGGCAGCTCGAGGGTGCGCGAGCCAACGGAGTGTGCGGCTTGCGGCCTGTGGATCGCTAGACCCATAACCCCGTTTTTCGCTGGGGATAGTGGCCGGAGTTCTCCCCAGGCATGGGGATGACGAGCCGGGGACGGGGGCATCGCGCAACTCTGCGCGCGGGGGTGTGACGGTTATGGAGCTCCCGACACCCGCGGGGAGCGAAGTGGGTCAGGAGTCGGCGACGACGTCGACGCCCACCTCGACGACGACGCCCGCATGGAGCCGCACCGAGACCTCGGCCGAACCCAGCTCCCGGAGCGGATCGTCGAGGCTGATCGTGCGCCGGTCGACCTCCACACCCGTGCGCACCAAGAGCGCGGCGGCGATGTCGGCTGCGGTCACGGAGCCGAAGAGCTTGCCGCCTTCGCCGGCGCGGGCTCGGATCTCGACGCGCGCGGACGTGAGCTGCGACGCAAGCGCCTGCGCCGCGTCGCGTTCACGGACCTCGCGCGCTTCGCGGTTGCGTCGCATGGCGTCCGCCTGCGCGACGACCCCGCGGGTCGCCTTGATCGCGAGCCCGCGTGGGACAAGATAATTGCGCGCGTACCCGTCGGCGACGTCGACGAGGTCGCCCTTCCGGCCGAGGGTCTCGACGTCCTCTCGCAGCACGATCCTCATGGCGCGTCCTCGACACCGACCGCGGCGTCGTCCCCCGCGCTGACGTCGGGGACAGGGCTCTCGGCAGGGGCGTCGCCGTCGAACTCGTCGACCGGGGCCGAACTCGGTGCTGCCGTCGGCGGTGGTGGCATCTCACCCGATCCGCCAGGTGACCCCGCGTCGCCCGCCTCGTAGGGGCGCGGAGCGGTCTCCTCGCGCAGCTCGCGGTCGCCCCGGTCGCGTCGACCACCCTTGCGCTGGGTGACCTGACGCACGCTGTAGGGCAGCAGCGCCATCTCCCGGGCGACACGGATCGCACGCGCGACGGCTCGTTGCTGCTGCGCGGAGTTGCCCGTCACGCGACGGGCGCGGATCTTCGCCCGCTCCGACATGAAGCGGCGGAGCAGGTTGACGTCCTTGTAGTCGACCCAGGTGATGCTCTCGGTGTTGAGGATCGACACCTTCTTCCTCTGCGGGCGCCGCCGATCCGCGGCCGCGTTCTTGGGGCTTCGTCGCTCTCGTGCCATCAGAAGGGTTCCTCACCGAAGTCGTCGTAGTTGGCGGGGCGGCTGCCGCCGCCCCCGCCCCCGCCGTCGCCGGAGCCACCACCGGGACCGCCGCCACTGCCGCCACCCGGCCCGCCGCCGCTGCCACCGCCGGAGTCGCCGCCCCGGCGTTCGTTGCGGGTGATCGCGGCCGTCGCCCACCGGAGGCTGGGGCCCACCTCGTCGGCGACGATCTCCACGACGCTGCGCTTCTCGCCGTTCTCGGTCTCCCAGCTCCGTTGCTCCAACCGACCGGTCACAACGACCCGCGAGCCCTTGCCGATCGACTCGGCGACGTTCTCGGCCATCTCGCGCCAGCACACGACGTTGAAGAAGCTGACGCGCTCCTCCCACTCGTTCGTCTGGCGGTTCTGCCAGCGGCGGTTGACCGCGACGCCGAACGACGCGTTCGCCTGGCCACTCGGCGTGTACCGGATCTCGGGATCGCGTGTCACGTTCCCGACGATGGTGACGTTGTTGTCTGCCATGGTTCCTCCCTACGCCTCCGTCACGCCACTGCCCGCGAGCTTCCCGTAGACCTCTTCGGGGATGCGGAGCACCTTGTGGCGGAGCACTCCATCAGCTAGGGAGAGCACCCGGTGGAGCTCGTCCATTGCCGCCGGCTCGGCCCTCGCCTGGAGCACCACGTAGTAGCCCTCCCAGCGATGCTGGAGCTCGTAGGCGAATCGACGCTTGCCCCAGAAGTCGACTGGACCGGGCTCGGCCCCGCGCGACTGGATCAGCTGGGTGTAGCGACCGACCTCGGACCGGATGTTCTCCTCGTCCAGGTCCGCGTCGAAGATGACCATGACCTCGTACGGCCTCATGGGCCGGTACCTCCTTCGGACCGGAGCCCCACGCTCGGCGGAACTCTCGGGCGACCGGGGAGCCTCATAGAGGATCCAGGAGGATCCAGGGCATCCGGGCGCAGGTTGGGTGGCTCGGCGTTCGCCGAACTCGGTGAGGCTAGCAGCGCGTCTCCGAAGCGACCTATCGACGGCGACGTTAGACCCGGGCTACGACGCTCACGACGTGAATCGAAGGTCGCCACCCGGGAGGTGGCCGGCGAGCGTCTCGAGCGCGTACACGAAGGGCGCCGGCGAGGGGTAGGCCGGGCATTGCGCCTCGGAGCCCGCGCACGGCTCCATCCGCCGAGCGCCGACGCGGTGCAACGCCGCGTCGTAGAACCCGATGTCGAGCGCGACCGGGACGGTCGACATCGTGAAGCTCACGCGGTCCGAGCCGGGGAAGACGAAGAGCATGCCGTCGTAGGGGCCCAGGTCGCTGCGCCCCCGAAGACCCTGCCGGCGCTCGGCGTCGCCGTCGGCCACGACGACCCGCAGCGTCCCACCGGTGGAGTCGAGTGTCGTCTCGGTCAGGCCCGGGAAGAGCGGAGCCGACGGCGCCGGATCGAGCGGAGCCGAGGTCGTCGTCGAAGGCGGTCGCACCGTCGACGCAGCGCTGCCCGCCGGCACCGCCACCCGGGGAGCATCCGAGCCGGAGTCGCCGGCACTCACCTTCCAGACCACGAGGCCCATCACCACGGCGACGAGCACCGCCGCCGCCGTCACGAGGGGCCGGCGGGTCACGCCGGAAGGATCTGGCGGGTCACGCCGGAAGGATCTGGCGGGTCACGCCGGAACGTGCTCGCCGGCGCCGTAGAGGCCGAGGGCGTCGGTCACTGCGTCCGCGGCGTGGTAGGTCTCGTCGCTCGAGGGGAACCGACCCGTCCGCACGTCGTCGGCGTACGCGGCCAGGGCGGCGGTCGACGTCGCGTGGAGGTCCGCGTAGCGGCGGACGAACTTCGGCGTCATCCGGTTCTCCAGCCCCACGAGATCGTGGAACACGAGGACCTGGCCGTCACAGTGGCGCCCCGCGCCGATCCCGATGGTCGGGACGGGGACCGCGTCGGTCACCGCTCGGGCGACCGCGTCCGGTACACACTCGAGCACGATCGCGAAGCACCCGGCCTCGGCGAGGGCAACCGCGTCGTCGACGATCTCTCGAGCGGCGTCGAGGGTCTTTCCCTGCACCTTGAACCCGCCGAACGCGTGGACGGACTGCGGCGTGAGCCCCAGGTGCGCCATCACCGGGATCTCCGCGTCGAGGATTGCGTGGACCATGGCGAGGCGCTTGCGGCCGCCCTCGAGCTTCACCGCGGTCGCTCCCGCCTGGACGAGGTGCGCCGCGTTGCGCACGGTCTCCTCGCGCGAGACGTGGAAGCTCATCCACGGCATGTCGGCGACTACGAGCGCGGCCGGCTTCGCTCGCGCGACGGCCGCCGTGTGATGGGCAATGTCGTCCACCGTCACGTGCAGGGTGTCGTCGTAGCCGAGCACCACCATCGCGAGGGAGTCGCCCACGAGGATCAGGTCGACGCCCGCCTCGCTCGCAGCCCGCGGCAGTGGGCGCGTCGTAGGCGGTGACCATCACGAGCGGAACGGTGCCCTTGCGGGCGACGACCTCGGGAACGCCCAGCGGGCGCGGCATCTCCACCGACACAGGCGGGGTACCAGCCATTGCAATACCTCCGCCGTCCAGGGCACCCACGGCTCCCGGCGGCGACCCGATCCTACATCCCGAGCGAGGGAGCAACTCAGCTCGCTCCGCTCGCCTCGTCGCCGCATGGCGGCACGTTGGTGGTGCCCTGCGCTCAGTCGCTAGCCGGCGTGGCGGCGGCCGTGGAGCTCACGGCGCGCCAAGTGGTTCCACCGGCACTCCACGCACACCTCGACCACGTAGCGGGCGAACTCCTCGTGCTTGGCACCCAGACGCTCGAGCTCGGTCTCGTGGGAGATGCACCGGCCGTTCGCGTCGCGGAGCTTCTCGCCGTAGACGTACGACACGTACCGCACGTCGGCGCTCCCACAGATCGGGCAGTCGTGGGGCGCCGGATCCCCCACGTGCCGGCCCGCCCGGACCAGGTCGGGGTGGGCGTCACACACGTCGAGTCGGGTGAGCCGGCCACGGCGGTAGTCACGCAGGACCGCTCGTCGGGCGAGTGCGTAGTCGGTGTGCCGCCGCACGGGGGAGAGTGTAATTGGCGGGGGCACCGCCTCCCGTCGCCACCCGATCTTCCCGTGTGTGCACCTGCCGGCCACCAGCTGTATGCTCGCGCCGATATATCGAAGCGATATATCGGCGCCCTCGAACCGCCCTGCAACCTCGAAAGCCCGTCCCGTCCGGAGACCCTGCCCGTGTTGGACCTCGCAGTGCTCGGCCTGCTGAAGGAGCAACCGCTCCACGGCTACGAGCTGAAGAAGCGCCTCGGCGAGACCCTCGGGTCGCTCTGGGGGATCTCGTACGGATCCCTCTACCCAGCGCTCCGGCGGCTCGAGCGCGACGGCGCGATCGAGAGCGTCGGGCCCGAGCAGGCGCCCTCGATCCCCGCGACCGGCTCACTCAAGGGTGACCTCGCGGCAGCCCGGCTGCGTCGGACCACCAAGCCGACCCGACGCACCCGCAAGGCGTACCGCCTCACCGCGCACGGCGACGCTCGTCTCAACGAGCTGCTCCTGGCCGACGACCCGTCCGCCGACGACGAGCGCGGCTTCGCGCTGAAGCTCGCCTTCTGCGGTCACCTCGACCCCGATGCGCGCCTGCGGATGCTCGAGCGCCGGCGCGTCACGCTCGCCGACCGCCTGATTCGCACACAACGACCGGGCTCCGGCCGCGGCGACCGCTACACGCGGTCGCTCCTGGAGCACCGGACCCAGAGCACCCAGCGCGACCTGGAATGGATCGACGCGCTCATCGACGCCGAACGCACGCCAAGTCAACAGCCACATCCGCACGCAGAAGGAGCCACCGCATGAGCGGTCGTGTTCGAGTCGCCATCGCCGGAGTCGGGAACTGCGCCAGCAGCCTCGTCCAAGGGGTCGACTACTACCGTAACGCCGACCCGACCGAGGACGTCCCCGGCCTGATGCACGTCGAGCTCGGGGGGTATCACGTCGGCGACGTCGACTTCGTTGCCGCTTTCGACGTCGACGCGGCGAAGGTCGGCCTCGATCTCGGCAAGGCCATCCACGCCGGACCCAACAACACGATCAAGTTCGCGCACGTCGGCGAGCTCGGCGTGCAGGTCCAGCGCGGACCAACGCTCGACGGGATCGGCAAGTACTACCGCGAGACCATCGAGGAGTCGCCGACGGCGCCCGTCGACGTCGCCGCAGTCCTGCGCGACACGCAGACCGACGTCCTGGTGAGCTACCTCCCCGTAGGCTCGGAGGACGCGCAACGCTTCTACGCGAGCGCGTGCCTCGAGGCGGGCTGCGCGTTCGTGAACGCGATTCCCGTGTTCATCGCCAGCGACCCCGAGTGGGCCGCCCGTTTCACCGAGGCGGGCCTGCCGATCGTGGGTGACGACATCAAGAGCCAGGTGGGCGCCACGATCACCCACCGCGTGCTCGCTCGGCTTATGGAAGACCGCGGCACCACGATCGACCGCACCTACCAGCTGAACTTCGGCGGCAACATGGATTTCAAGAACATGCTCGAGCGCACGCGCCTCGAATCGAAGAAGATCTCCAAGACGCAGTCGGTCACGAGCCAGATCGACCAGGGCATCGGGTCCGAGAGCGTGCACATCGGTCCGTCGGACCACGTGCCGTGGCTCGAAGACCGGAAGTGGGCCTACATCCGTCTCGAAGGCCGCAACTTCGGCGACGTCCCCCTGAACATCGAGCTGAAGCTCGAGGTGTGGGACTCGCCCAACTCGGCCGGAGTCATCATCGACGCGGTGCGCTGCGCCAAGATCGCGCTCGACCGTGGCATCGGAGGTCCGCTGCCCGGACCGTCCGCGTACTTCATGAAGTCGCCGGCGGTGCAGTACCGCGACGAGGAGGCTCGGGACATGGTGGAGCGCTTCGCTCGGGGAGTGGACTGATCCCGCGCTCGCGCGCCCACGCGCCGAGACGAGCGTAGGTCTCTCCTTCTTCCATCGGGCCTTCGTCCAGCCGGAGCTCGAGCAGATGGTCGAGGGCTTCGCCCACGACCCTGCCCGGCGGGACGCCGAGGAACTCCATCACCTCGCGACCGTCCAAGGGCGGACGGATGGCGTCGAGCTCCTCCTGCTCGCGTAGCTGGGCGATCCGCTCCTCGAGCTCGTCCATCCGCAGCGCGAGCTGCCGGGCCCGCTGGCGGTTCCTCGTCGTGCAGTCGCAGCGCTGGAGGTGGTTCAACTCGTCCAGCAGGTCGCCCGCGTCGCGCACGTACCGGCGCACCGCCTTGTCGGTCCATCCCATGGCGTACGTGTGGATGCGCAGGTGCAGGTACACGAGCTTCGTGACCGAGTCCACGACGTCGCTGGGGTACTTCAGCGCTCGGAGCCGCTCCTCCGTCATGCGTGCGCCCACGACCTCGTGGTGGTGGAAGCTCACACCACCCCCGGCGTACGAGCGCGTCTTCGGCTTGCCGACGTCGTGGAACAGCGCGGCCAACCGCACAAGGAGCTCGGGGCGCGTGTTGCGAACCACCGCGATGGTGTGGGCGAGCACGTCCTTGTGGCTGTGCACGGGATCCTGCTCGAGGCGCATGGCGTTGAGCTCGGGCAGGAACTCGTCGGCGAGCCGGGTCGTCGCGAGGAACCACAGGCCCGCGCTCGGATCGTCGACCAGCAAGAGCTTGGTCAGCTCGTCACGGATGCGCTCCGCGCTGACGATCTCGAGGCGATGACGCAACTCCTCCACTGCCGCCACGAGATCGGGCTCCGACTCGAGGGCGAACTGCGCCAGGAAGCGCGCCGCCCGCAGCATGCGAAGCGGATCGTCGAGGAACGACACCGCCGGCTCCATCGGCGTGCGCAATCGGTGCGCCGCAAGGTCCGCCGCGCCACCGAACGGATCGACCAGCTCCGGATCGGGCAGCCGGAGGGCCATCGCGTTGATCGTGAAGTCGCGCCGTGAGAGGTCGGTCTCGACGTCGTCGGCGAAGACGACCTCGGGCTTGCGGCTCTCCGACCGGTAGACCTCGGCGCGAAACGTCGTGATCTCCATGCCGACGCCGTCCCGTTGGCACCCCACGGTGCCGAACCGCTGACCCTGCATCCAGACGTGGTCGGCCCAGCCCCGTACCAACCGCTCCACCACGTCGGGTCGGGCGTCGGTCGCCAGGTCGACGTCGGCGTGCGCACGATCGAGGAGGGCGTCGCGCACGCTCCCCCCGACCAGCAGGCATTGGTGCCCCGCGTCGACGAGCCGGCGCGCGAGCTGCTGGACCGGGGCATTCCGGTCGAGCAGCGGCTGGAGTCGCTCGGGAACGGCCGTCATGGTCACATTCTCGCCGCTCCACGCGTCCAGCACCGAAGTTTGCGCATGGAGCGCCTCGGGGCGTCCACCCCGTCACCGAGCAGCTCCACTACGGTCGCCCGAGTGTCAAGCTCCTGCTCGAAGGTCGGCTGTGGGCTGCCCGCCGCGGCCCGGGTGTCGTTCGACGCGCACGCAACGCTCGTCTGGCTCGATCCCGACACCGACGAACCCGGCGCGACCGCGCTCCTGTGCGCGCGCCACGCGGAGTCGCTCGTCCCGCCACGGGGTTGGAACGTCCAGGACCGCCGCACCAACGCGCCGAGGCTCTTCCGCCCGGCCGGGGTGGCCGGGCGAGCCCCGCGTCCACCGGACCGCCGCGGAGCGTCGAGCGATCGTCGTGACATGACCGAGCTGCCGTTCGGCGCCCCCCAACCAGCGCCGGCCACGCGAACCGTCCCGCCGGCGACGGCGTCCCCGGAAGACGAGCTCGAGCGGTACCTCGACGCGCGCACTCCCCTGCTCGCCCGCGCGTTCCAGGGCGTCCGCCCGCGGGTGTAACCCCTCGCGGGCGCCCGCCCTACGCGCGAACCCGCCGCGGCAGCGGACCGCCGGGCACGTGGGTCGCGTCGGGAATCCGCTCGGCGTGCTCGCCACGGGCACCGTCGCGCTGGACGTCCACCTGGTCGAGTACGAACCGCAGCTCGGACGGCTCCTCGGCGTGTGCCAACGCGTCGTCACGCGCGACGAATCCGTTGCGGTAGAGCTCTTCGAGGCTCTGGTCGAACGTCTGCATCCCGTAGAGGTCTCCGGACTGCATCTCCTGGACCAGCTCGCCGATGCGGTCGGGATCGCCGATGCGCTCCCCCACCCGAGCGTTGACCACGAGCACCTCGACCGCGGGGATGCGACCCTTGCCCCGCGAGCGCGGCAACAGTCGCTGGGCGACCACGCCCCGGAGCGAAGTGGCGAGCATCGAGCGCGCAGGTCCCTGACGGTGCGGTGGAAACAGCTCCACGAAGCGGGACACCGTGTCAACTGCACTCACCGTCGGCATGCTCGCGAGCACGAGGTGCCCGGTCTCGGCGGCTTGCAACGCAGCCCACGCGGTGTCGTCGTCGGCGAGGCGACTCACCATCACGACGTCGGGGTCCTGGCGCAGCGCCTGAACGAGACCCGAGTGCGCGCTCGGCGTGTCGGAACCGACCTCGCGTTGGTCGACGATGGAGCGCTTGTCGGGATGGAGCACCTCGATGGGGTCCTCGATCGTCACGATGTGGCACTCGCGGCTGCTGTTGACATGGTCCACCATCGCGGCGAGCGTGGCCGTCTTCCCGGACGACGCCAGCCCCGTCACGAGCACGAGACCACGCTCCTGACCGGCGAGAGTCGCGACCGCGTTGGGCAGGAACAAGGCATCGAAGCTCGGGATGCCGGGGAGCACCCTGCGCAACACCAGCCCGACCCAGCCCCGCTGGCGGAACGCGCTCACGCGGAATCGACCGAGGCCGGCGATGCCGTACATGAAGTCGGCCTCGTTCAGCTCCCGGAACGCGTCCTGACGGTGACGGGGAATGATCGCGGCTGCGATGCGCTCGGTGTCGGCCGGTTCGACCGTGTCGAACGGCGCCTCGCGCAGCCGACCGTCCACCCGAAGGCGC
The DNA here is from genome assembly GCA_963775795.1 of uncultured Actinomycetes bacterium. Taxonomy (GTDB): domain Bacteria; phylum Actinomycetota; class Acidimicrobiia; order IMCC26256; family DASPTH01; genus CAVZKC01. The sequence continues at coordinate 962,542 of CAVZKC010000004.1, forward strand.
GGGCGCGAGCCCACCTTCACGTGCACGTCCGACGCGCTCTGCTCCACCGCGTATGCCAACAGCTGATCGAGTTCCACGGCGACCCTCCCGAACCCGTATCGACAGGAGGTTCGCCCACCTGAAGGTCTGCGGCCCGACCGTCGCGCCTTGCCGCCCAACGGTCGCAGGCACCGCCCCGCCCGCTCCGTCCGGAGCACCCCCGGTACCCTGGACGGTCGTGCCCGGCCGCTCTCCTGTCACGGTGCGCGCGCTCGTCGCGCTCGTCTTCGTCGCATGTGTCGCGCCGTGGCTCGGCGGTGGTCACCCGGCCGCGGCGCAAGCTGGGAGCCCGACGTTGACGCTGACCGGGCAGGACGCGTGGACGCCGGCCGGCGGACAACTCACGCTCCGCTTCGACGTCACCGGCGCGGCCGAGCCGAGTGATCTGTCGGTGGTGCTCACGCTGCACGACCTGCTCCAGTCCCGCAAGGCCTTCGAGGACTCGGTCGACGGCGGGGCGCTCGGCCCGGCGCGCCAGCCGATCACCGTGCCCCTGGCACTGTTGCCCGCCACGGGCACCACGCGGGCGCTCACCATCGGGCTCCAGACCGCCGCCGACCGCGACCCCCGCAAGCTCGCGGCACGCGCGACCGGTGTCTACCCGCTGGAGGTGCAGCTCCGCGACGCCGACGACCGCACGCTCAGTGGGTTCGTGACGCACGCGGTCGTCGCGGAGATGACACCGGCCGGAGCGCTGGCGGCGGGGCGCCCGCTCGATCTCGCGTGGGTCTGGCCCCTCGCCGCCGAGCCCGCGTACCACCCCGACGGCACACCCGATCCTGCGGTCGTCGCCGAGCTCGCACCCTCCGGGCGGCTCGGCACCCAGGTCGCCGCGTTGGCTTCGGCCGGCGTGCCCCTGACGGTCGCCCCCGACCCCGAGACCACCGACGCATGGTCGTCGCTCGCCGCGCGGCAGGCGCCCGGCCTCTCTGCCGGCGTCGCCGCGCTGCGCTCGTTGGCGCCAACCGACCAGGTCCTCGCGGGGAGTTTCGTGCCTCTCGACCTTCCCGCGGTGATCGACGCCGACCTCACCGGGGTCATCGACGGTCAGCTCCGGCAGGGAGAAGCAACACTGAACGAATTCTTCGGGACCCGGCTCGACCCGCGGACTGCGGCGCCCGGCGACCTCGACCCCTTCTCACTCCTCCTCCTGAGCCAGCGGGGCGTCGACCGGATCGTGCTGGCCGAAGACGAGCTGGTCCCGGTCACAGAGGACTTCAGCGCCGCGCATCCCTACCAGATCGAGGCGCGCCCGGGGGATCCCACGACTGCCGTCGAGGTCATGGTCGGCGACGCCGCGCTCGAGCGGTTCCTCGACGGACCGGAGCCCCCCGCTCTCCGCGCGGCCCACCTCCTCGCGGGGCTCGCGCTGGTGTCGCGCGAGCAACCGAACCTGGCGCGGGGGGTGACGTTGGTCAGCCCCCGCCTCTGGGCTCCGTCGGGACCGTTCCTGGATGCGGTGTTGGCCGGGCTGCGCGGCAATCCGCTCCTCCGGCCCGTCACGGTCGACGAGTTCCTGGGGGAGGTCCCGGCCGCCACCAGCGACGGGCAACCGCTGCTCCGCACGCTCGCTCCGGAGCAGCCGGCCGCGACGCCGATCACGCTACGGGAGTACCAGGTCGGCGCGCAGAACCAGGCCGCGGTCGCGAGCCTCGTCGGCCCCGACGACCCGCGCGCGCTGCGCGGCGAGCGCGCACTGCTCTCCGCCGTGACTGCGCTGTGGCAGACACCGACCGGGCGGGCCAAGGCAAGAGCGTTGGTGGACGGCATCGGCGAATCCGTCAACGACTTCCTCGCCCGGATCCAGGTTCCCGGCAACAGCACGATCACGATCACGTCGAGCAAGGCGGAGATCCCGCTCACCTTCAACAACGACACCGGACGAAACGTGGCCGTTCGCGTGCGATTCGAGAGCGACAAGCTCCTGTTCCCCGGCGGGAACGTCCGTGACGTCGTCCTTCCCCCGCGCAGCACCACGATCAGGTTCCCGGTGGAGACGCGCTCCTCGGGCACCACGCCCGTCGTGATGACAGTCACCACCGGCGCCGGCCTCCCCATCGCACGGTCGGAGATCCGAGTGCGCTCCACGTTCGTCAGCGGTGTCGGCGTCTTCCTCGCGGTCGGCGCAGGGCTGTTCCTCGCGCTGTGGTGGGGATGGGAGATCCGCCGCCGGCGCCGGGCACGAAAGACGGAGCCTGCGGGCGGACTCGCCCCACCACGACCGGCCGGGCAACCCGCGTGACCGGATCACCGACCGGATCGGACCGGCGGTCCAAGATGGGGACGTGAGCGGAGCGACAGCATGAGCGAGCCGCGCACGCTCGCCCGCTCGAGCACGATCGTCGCCGTCGGCACCGCGCTGTCGCGGGCCACCGGGTTCCTCCGCATCGCCGCGATCGCCTACGCGCTCGGGGTCACCACCCTCGCTGGCACGTACAGCTACGCCAACGAAGTACCAAACATCGTCTACGAACTGTTGCTCGGCGGTGTGCTGACGGCGACGCTCGTGCCCCTTTTCGTACGCCGGTTCGAGGCACACGACGACGAAGCCGTCTCGGCCATCTGCACGGCCGCGATCGTGGGCCTGCTCGCGATCACCGTGATCGGCGTCCTGATCGCGCCGTGGATCGTCGAGTTGTACCTCCTCGACGTCCACGGCCCCGGCCGGGCCCAACAGCAGGAGCTCGCCACCACGCTCCTGCGCCTCTTCATGCCGCAGATGCTCTTTTACGGGATCGTCACGCTCGCGACCGCCATGCTCAACGCGCGCCGGCGATTCGCCGCTGCCGCCTTCGCGCCGATCCTCAACAACGTCGTCGTGATCGCGGTGTTCCTGACCCTCCCCAGCCTGGTCAACGGGTCGCCGACGGTTCGGGACGTGCTCGACGACGACGCACTGCTCCTGCTCCTCGGACTCGGCACCACGGCTGGGATCGCGGCGGTCGCGCTGGTGCTCGTGCCCGCGGTCCGCGCCGCGGGCGTGCGCATCCGGTTCGTGGCCGGAGCGTGGCGCCATCAGGCCGTACACACCATGCTGCGCCTGTCGGGCTGGACCATGGGCTACGTGATCGCCAATCAGATCGCGCTCCTTGTCGTCACGATCCTCGCCAACGGAACCAACGGTGGTCCCTTCGTATACGTGAGCGCGTACGCGTTCTTCCAGCTCCCGTTCGGGCTCTTCGTGGTCTCGTTGATGACGACATTCACACCGGAGTTGTCGAGCGCAGCCGCGCGCGGCGACACCGCGGCGCTCCGCGACCATCTCACGAAGGGGCTGCGCTACGCCGTCGTCGCCGTCGTGCCCGCGACCGCCCTCTATCTCGCGCTCGCGCGGCCCCTCGTGGTGCTCCTCCTCCAACGCGGGAACTTCTCGAGTGCGGACGCCTCGCTCGTGGCCGACACGCTCACTGCGTTCGCGGTCGGGCTCGTGCCCTTCTCGTTGTATCTCTTCTCGTTGCGCGCCTTCTACGCGAACCACGACACGTTCACGCCGTTCTGGGTGAACTGCCTCGAGAACGTCGCCAACATCGCGCTCGCGTTCCCCCTCTACGCGTGGCTCGGCATCCCCGGGCTCGCGCTCGCGTACGGCATCGCGTACCTCCTCGCCGCGCTGCTCACCTTTGGCGTGTTGCAACGGCGACTCGACGCGGTCGACGTGCCGGCGCTCGCGAGCACGCTCGGCCGCGCGCTGATCGCGGGCGCGGCGACCGCCCTCGTCGCGTGGATCGCGGCCGAGCTCCTCGGGTGGGACTCGTCGGCGCGTGCGCTGCTCACGATCGTCGTCAGTGGCGGAGTTGGGATCGCCACCTATCTCGGGAGCGGAGCGCTGCTGCGGATCCACGAGCTCTCCGCGCTCGGCACCCTCGCACGCGGCGCCCTCCGCCGCACCCCCTGACTCGTGCCGGTAGCCTGCCCCCCACTCCGAGACGTGTCCCCGCCCGCCGAGGCTTGCGGCGACGAGCGAGCGCAGCGAGCAAGTTGCTCGCCAGCGAGCGAACGGCCCGAAGGGCAGCGGCGGGTATCCCGCCGCTGAGGGAGCGAGCGAGGAAGGGAGGAATCTTGGGCATCCGCGTCGTCACCGACAGCAGCTGCGATCTCCCTTCCGGGCTCGTCGACGCACTCGGGATCGAGGTCGTGCCCCTCACGATCCGGTTCGGTACCGAAGAATTCGTCGACGGCGAAGAGCTGAGCAGCGCCGAGTTCTGGGAGCGGCTCGAACACTCGAGCGTGCTGCCCGAGACCGCGGCGCCGTCGCCCGGCGCGTTCGAGGCCCGATTCCGGAGCCTCATCGCCCGGGGAGCGACCGGCATCGTCTGCATCAACCTCTCGTCGCACCTCTCGGCCACGATGCAGTCGGCGCAGGTCGCGGCCGCCTCGGTGGGTGCGGAGTGCCCGGTGCAAGTGATCGATTCGCGCAGCGCCTCGATGGGCCTCGGCAACCTGTGCCTCACTGCCGCACGCCGCGCCGCAGATGGCGACCCGCTCGACTCGATCGTCGCGGAGGTCGTCGACCGCCGCGACCGGACCCGACTGTTCGCCGCGCTGGACACGCTGGAGTACCTGAAGCGCGGCGGACGGGTGGGGAACGCCCGGGCACTCCTCGGCTCGATGCTGTCGATCAAGCCGATCATCGAGCTGCGCGGCGGAGTCGTGGAAGAGGCCGAGAAGGTACGGACCCGGTCCAAGGCGCTGCGGGCGCTCGCGGCCAGGGCCTCGGAGGGGCCCATCGAGCACCTCGCCGTGCTGCACGGCAACGCCGACGACATCGACGATCTCTTCGAGCTGCTCATGCCCGTCTTCCCGCGCGACGAGGTGATCACGGGAGTCGTCGGCCCGGTCATCGGCACCCACGCGGGACCCCGCGTCATCGGCGTCTCCTATCAATCCGTCAGCTCCTGACGGCCAATCCCTCAGCTCCTGACGGCCAATCCCTCAGCTCCTGACGGCCAATCCGTCAACGCTCGACCAACCGCGTCGCGGCGCGGCGCTGAGGTTGCCATTCGCCGGGTCAGAATGGCGTGGTGCCCGAGCTGATCTCCCCCGGTCGCGTGCTCAGCGGTCGCTACCACCTCGTCGAGCCCCTGGCTCGCGGCGGTATGGCGACCGTCTGGGTCGCGGACGACCCGGTGCTCTCCCGCCGGGTGGCGGTGAAGATCCTCCGCGACGACCTGGCCGCGGACCTGCTCGTGCGCGACCGATTCCGCGGCGAGGCGATCGCCGCGGCGCGGCTTGCCCATCCCAACGTCGTCTCCACGTTCGACACGGGTGACGACGACGGCATCGCCTACATCGTCATGGAGTTGGTGCCCGGGCCCACGTTGCGCCAGCTCATCCGCGAGACGGGAGGGTTGCCCGTGGCGGAGACACTCCGGATCGGAGCGCAGGTCGCGGATGCGCTCGATGCGGCGCACCGCGCCGGGCTCGTCCACCGCGACGTGAAGCCGGCCAACGTCCTCGTACCGCCGAGCGGTCCGGTCAAGGTCACCGACTTCGGGATCGCGAAGGCGGCGGGCGTCGACGACCTCACGCGCACTGGCACGGTCATGGGAACCGCGAGGTACCTCGCACCCGAGCAGGTCCACGCTCACACCATCGACGCGCGCACCGACATCTACGCGTTGGGGCTCCTCCTGTTCGAGATGTTGTGCGGCCATCCACCGTTCGGCGGCGAGTCCGACGTCGCGACGGCGGTGGCCCGTCTCACGACGAGCGCGCCCGCCATCCGCACCGAACGTCCGGACGTCCCGCTCCCGCTCGACGATCTCGTCCACCGGTGCCTCGCCCGACGGCCCGAGGCGCGGCCGGCCACCGCCGGCGAGGTGCGCGACGACCTCGTGCGCATCGGGAGCGGCGAGCGAGCACCGGCAACTCCCGCGCGACCTCCCGTGCCGGCCGCGGCCGCCACGCACCCACGGACCGCCCCCGCGCCGGCTCCGGTCACCGCGACCGCGGCACCCAGGCGTCGCGGCAGCGGGTTCTGGTGGGCGTTCCTCGTCGTGGTGGTCGCGATCGCCGCCGGCGTGGCGGCATTCCTCCTCGTGCGCGACGACTCCTCGAGCCCGGGCTCCCGCAGCGCCGCCACCACGACCGCGGGGCCGATCGCCATTGCGCAGGCGGCGGCGTTCGATCCGTTCGGCACTGGGGGTGAGAACGACGAGCAGGCGCCGCGGGCGATCGACGGCGACCTCGCTACCTCGTGGTCGACCGAGACGTACACGAACTTCAGCCGCGACAAGCCCGGCGTCGGCCTCACGCTCGACCTCGGGGAGCCCCACGCGATCCGGTCGGTCACGGTCGACACCGACTCCCTCGGCTGGTCCGCGTCGATCTACGTCGCCGACGAGGTGGGCGCCGCGCTCCCTGAGTGGGGAAAGCGCGTTGCCTCCGGAGCCGATCTCGCGCGACACCACGTCTTCCGCCTGCCCTCAGGGACCGAGGGCGGCGCCCTCCTTGTCTGGTTGACGGCACTTCCGCGCGGACCGGCCGGCGATCGGCTCCAGATCGCCGAGGTCCAGGTTGGCTGACGCGGGCGACAAAAGCGATCTCGATCTCGCCGGGCGGGCGCGCGACGGCGATCGGGCCGCGCTGGAGGCACTACTCGACCGTCACGCCGATCGCGTCCACGCGATCTGCCGGCGGGTGGTCGCGCACCCCGAAGACGCGCTCGACGCCACCCAGGAGGCGCTGATCGCCATCGCGCGCTGCATCGGCTCGTTCGACGGGCGCGCCGCCTTCACGACGTGGGTCTACCGCGTCGCCACGAATGCGGCGCTCGACGAGCTGCGGCGCAGGCGGCGACGTCCCGAACCCGTCGACGTCCCCGAAGCGCCGTCGCCTGCCCCCGCCGACCCCTTCGAAGGCCGCGTCGAGCAGCGCCTCGACATCGACGCCGCTCTCCGGGAAGTCCCCGAGCAGTTCCGCGTCGCGGTCGTTCTGCGCGACCTGTGCGACCTCGACTATGCGGAGATCGCGTCCATCCTCGACGTGCCGCCGGGCACCGTGCGTTCCCGGATCGCGCGCGGGCGGGCCGAGCTCGCCGGGCTGCTCGGGAACCCGGACGTGCCGTCGGAACGTCGGAGTACCGAGCATGCCTGACGACGACATCGATCCGCGCCTCGCGGCGCAGCTCGCCGTCGAGCCCCTCGACGACGTCACTCGCCGACGCCTCGTGCGGAACGCGCTCGACGCCGCCGACCCGGCCCCGAGCGAGCCCCGGCGCGCGCGACGTTCGGCGCCGATGCTCATCGCGGCGGCCGCGATCGCAATCGTCCTCCTCGGAGGTGGTGCACTCGTGGCAGTTCTCGACTCGGACGGATCCACGCCGGCCGCCGCCCCGACACCGGCACACACGCCCGTGGAGGAGCGGTCCGCGACCGCGGCGCCGGCACATCCCGAGGCCCAGAATCGCCGCGACGCCTTCGCGAACGCGCCGAGCCCCGTCGACCTGGGCGCCGTCGGGAACCTCTCGGACCCGGCCGTTGTCGCCTCGCTCCGAGTCGCCGGTTCCACGTCGCCCGCACCAGCTGCCGCCGCCGCGACCGGCCGCGTCGCCCAGCTGCTCGACCGGCTAGACGGGAGCACGTGCGTGACGATCGGCACGCCCGTGGCGCTCGCCACGGGCCGGCTCGATGGTCGTCGGGCGCTCGTCGTCGTCGCCCTGGACGCCGCCGGGAAGCCGACCATCGACGCCGTGCTCTCGGATCCGTGCGAGGTCCGGCGCCTCTAGCCCGTCGCCGATCGCTCCCCGCCGGGTACGCTCGCCCCCGAACCACGTCGGGATCACGCGGCAGAGAGCGAGCCGGACAATGTCGGATTGGACCCACGACGTCGTCGATCTCATCGACACTGTCGTCGGCACCGCGCGGGACAAGACGGTCGTTCCCGCCCGCCGGGCGACGAAGGCCGTGGTCTACGGCCTGCTCGTCGCCTTCTTCGTGGCGATGGCGCTCTTCCTGCTCGTGATCGCCCTGTTCCGGATCCTCGTCGTCCTGACCGGCGAGGCCTGGATCTCCTATCTCATCCTCGGGGGAATCTTCGTGATCGGCGGCGCGTTCTGTTGGGCGCAGCGCAACCGCCTGTCGAAGGAACTGGACGACTGAGCCCCCATGCCTGAAGTCCGTGACCTCCTCATCGCCGGCTCCGGGCCCGCCGGGCTCACTGCCGCCGTCTACGCAGGACGGGCCAACCTCCGTCCCCTCGTCGTCGAGGGCATCGGTGCCGGCGGCCAGTTGATGCTCACGACCGACGTGGAGAACTTCCCGGGGTTCCCCGACGGCATCCTCGGCCCGGAGCTCATGATGAAGTTCCGCGAGCAGGCCGAGCGGTTCGGTGCCGAGTTCGTCACCGCCGACGCCGACCGCGTCGACCTCTCGGGCCCGCCGTTCGGCGTCTGGGTGGGCGACACCGAGTACCGAGGTCGTGCACTCGTGATCAGCACGGGCGCGACCGCCAAGACGCTCGGGCTCGAATCGGAACGACGGCTGCTCGGTCACGGCGTCTCGACGTGCGCGACATGCGACGGATTCTTCTTCCGCGAGAAGCCCATCGCGATCGTCGGCGGGGGCGACTCCGCGCTCGAGGAAGCGCTGTTCCTGACGAAGTTCGCGACCAGCGTCACGGTGCTCCATCGTCGCGACGAGCTCCGCGCGTCCAAGATCATGCAAGACCGCGCGTTCGCGAACCCCAAGATCTCCTTCCGCTGGAACACCGTCGTGGACCACGTCGTGGGCGACGGCTCGGTCACCGGGGTGCAGCTGAACGACACGAAGTCCGGCGAGCGATCGGAGCTGGAAGTCGACGGTCTGTTCGTCGCGATCGGCCACGAGCCCAACACCGCACTGTTCCGCGGCCAGCTCGATCTCGACGAGAACGGCTACGTCGTCACCGCGCCCGATTCGACCATGACGTCGGTCGACGGCGTGTTCGCAGCCGGAGACGTGCAGGATCACGTGTTCCGTCAGGCGATCACCGCGGCGGGTTCCGGCTGCATGGCCGCGATGGAAGCCGAGCGCTGGCTCGCCGCGCGCGAGCCCGCGGAATAGCCACACCCACGACCGTGTTCCCGCCCGAGACCGGTCGGTAGACTCGACCGACCTCAGGAAAGGATTCCCCGTGGCCGACGACATCCTCACGCTCTCCGACGGAACGTTCGACGAGGCCATCGGCGCCTCCGAGACGCCGGTGCTGGTCGACTTCTGGGCCGAGTGGTGCGGGCCCTGCAAGATGATCGCTCCCACCCTCGGCGAGATCGCGGCCGAGCACCGGGGCAAGCTCACCATCGCCAAGCTGAACGTCGACGACAACCCCGAAACCGCGCGGCGGTTCGAGGTGATGAGCATTCCCACGCTGCTGGTCTTCAAGGACGGGGCGCAGGCGAAGCGCATCGTCGGAGCGAAGGGCAAGGGCCAGCTCCTCCAGGACCTCGCCGAGTTCATCGCTTGAGTGGTCCGGCCGTCCTCCGGCCGGGCAGCACAGGCAACGCGGTCCGGGATCTCCAGCAGCGCTTGGCTGCCCTGGGGATCCCACCCTTGCACGACGAGCCCGGGACGTTCGGGCTCGACACCGAGCGCGCGGTCCGGCACTTCCAGCGGGGGCGCGGGCTCCGGGTCGACGGCGTTTGCGGACCCGACACCTGGGGCCGCCTCGTTGAGAGTGGCTTCCGACTCGGCGACCGGTACCTCTACCGACGCCAACCGATGTTGCGCGGCGACGATGTGACCGCGCTCCAGCAGCGCCTGAATGCGCTCGGCTTCGACGCCGGTCGTGAGGATGGAATCCTCGGTGACGACACCGCGACCGCGCTGATCGAGTTCCAGCGCAACGCCGGGATCCCCCCCGACGGGATCTGCGGTCACTCCACGGTGCGCGCCCTCGAGCGGGTCGGAACGCTGGCGGCGGGCTCGGTGGCGACGGTCCGCGAGCGCGAGGAGCTGCGCGAGGGCGCTCGCCCCCTCGCGGGTCGGCGAGTGTTCACAGCCGCCGAGCCCGGCCTCGACTCGCTCGCAGCCTCGGTCGTGCACGGTCTGCAGGAGGCGTCGGTGACCGCGGTGCTCGATGCCTCCGGCGTCGAGGGAGCGGCGTCGGCGGAGCGGGCGAACCGGTTCCGCGCCGATCTCTTCTTCGCGCTCGGCCACGGTGACGTTCCCGAGTGTCGTTGCACGTACTTCGAGTCGGGCCGGTTCCGGTCCGAAGCGGGCCTGGCGGTCGCCCGGTCGGTGCACGCCGAGATCGAGCCCCTACTCCCGGGCGGCGGCGTGTGTGGACGCTCCTACGCCGTCCTCCGCGAAACCCGCATGGCGGCAGTCATCTGCGAGCCCGTACTCCGCCACGACGTCGAGGCCATGCGCGCCCTCGTGACGCGAAGTGACGACGTCGCCCGCGCCGTGGTCCGCGGTATCCGGCGGGGCATCGAGCAACCCCCGGAGCCTCCCGACCAATAGTTGCGCGCGCAATCAGTTCGGGGCGGCGCTCCGCTAGCTCGGAGCGGGAACCCCTTCGGTCATGAGGCGGTAGATCCGCTCGAGGTCCTCGAGCGTGGCGAATTCCACGACCACCTTGCCCTTGGCGCTGCCCATCGAGATGCTGACCCGGGTCTCGAGATGGTCGCCGAGCATCTCCTCCAGCTCGACCAGACCCGGGGGCCGCAACGGACGGTGGCTGCTCCGGGGCCCCGGCGCCGCCGCCTCCGCCCCCCCGGCTTTCCCCTGATGGTCCCGAACGGCCTCTTCCACCGCGCGTACCGACAGGTCTTGGTCGACGATCCGCCGGGCGAGCTGCTCCTGGAACGCACGGTCGGGGGTCGCCAGCAGCGCTCGGGCGTGGCCCATACTGATGCGCTGCTCCTGGAGCAGCCGCTGGATCGAGGGCGGCAGCTGGAGCAGCCGGAGCGTGTTCGAGATCGTCGCCCGCCCGCGTCCCACCCTCGCAGCAACCTCGTCGTGCGTGAGCCCGAAGTCCTCGATGAGCTGCTGGTACGCCGCCGCCTCTTCCAACGCGTTGAGGTCGTCGCGGTGCAGGTTCTCGACGAGCGCGTGCTCCAGCGCCGCCGCGTCGTCGGTCTCCTTGACCAGGGCCGGGATCGTCTGGAGCCCGACCCGACGGGCGGCTCGCCATCGCCGTTCGCCGGCGATGAGCTCGTAGCCGTCGCCCGCGGGGCGTACCAACACCGGCTGGAGCACGCCCACCTCACGGATCGAATCAGCGAGCGCGCCCAACGCCTCTTCGTCGAAGTGATCGCGGGGCTGATACCGGTTGGGCCGGATCGCCGCCACGGGGAGCTCGTCGAGGCCGCCCGAGTCGGCTCCCGCCTCGCCTCCGGGCGGGATGAGCGCTCCCAGACCCTTACCCAGTCCGCCGCGTCGCGCCACTGCTCACCTCTTTCGCCAGGGCTCGGTACGCCTGCGCACCCCGAGACGTCGAATCGAAGACGATGATCGGCTGCCCGAACGAGGGCGCTTCCGAGAGCCGGACGGTCCGCGGCACCACTGTCTCGTAGACCTTGGCCCCGAAGTGCTCGCGCACTTCCCTCTCGACCTGGTCGGCGAGCCGGGTCCGCGAGTCGTGCATGGTGAGCACGATGCCCCTGACGTCGAGCGTCGGGTTCAGATTCGAGCGGACCAGCGCCACGTTGCGAAGCAGCTGCCCGAGCCCCTCGAGTGCGTAGTACTCGCATTGGATGGGCACGATGACGTCGTTCGCCCCCGCCAATCCGTTGACGGTGAGGAGACCAAGGGACGGTGGGCAGTCGATCAGCACGTAGTCGTACTCGGAGCGCACGATCTCGAGTGCCCGCTTGAGCTTGAGCTCGCGGCTGAACGCCGGGACCAGCTCGATCTCCGCCCCCGCCAGATCGATGGTGGCAGGAATCACGAAGAGGTTCTTCAGGCTGGTGGGCTCCACGCAGTCGAGCGCCGGCGTGTCGTGCATGATCACGTCGTAGATGGAGTTGCTGACGTCACGGGGATTGATGCCCAAACCCGTCGTCGCGTTGCCCTGCGGGTCGAGATCGACGACGAGGACCCGGAAGTCGGCCTCGGCCAGCGCCGCCCCCAAGTTGACGGCTGTCGTGGTCTTGCCCACCCCGCCCTTCTGGTTCGCGATCGCGATGACGCGGGGAAGGAGCTGCGGGTCGCCGCCCGCGTCGGCGGCCTCGTCGCGCGGGGCGCCTGCTCCAGCCTTCTGCTGGTCCTGCTCGAGCGTCACCCCGGCGAGGGGCGACGCGGCCGGGCCCGCGGCCTCGGCGCGCTCGGGGATGCGGCGCGGCGGCGCGGGAGCGAGGTCACCGAGCCCCTCTCGACCTGGGAGTGGACGGGCTCCCGGACCCGTCGCCACCTGCGGTACCTGCTCCGGCGTCAACCGACCTTGCTCCTCCACATCGGGCTCCTCGGCGGGGTCGTTGGCGGGCCATTCGACCGCTTCCGGCGGATTCGCGGACTCGTCCGCGGGCTCGGGTGCCGGCGCGGCGCCGGGGGCGGAAGCGGGAGTTGTCTGCGGCGGGAGAACATCGCCGTCCGGGGGAGGTTCAGCCACGTCGACGGGCGACTCGTCGACCTCCCCTTCCGCGGGACGGCGTCGCCCGAACAGGCGTCGCCGTGGCCGTTCGTCGCTCATGTCTCGTGCCATCAACCGTCCCGTGAGCGTCGACGAGCCGTTGCGAGGTCGTTCGCGCCCCAAGACGGCGCCGACCCGATCCCCTGCGATACTCGACGAATGCTACCGCCAGGTCAAGGATGTTCCACGTGAAACAACGAGAATGTCTGAACTTCTGATCGAGTGTTGGTTCCACGTGGAACCCCGGGACCGTGTCCAGCAGCGCCGGGAGGCGGCTTGGGGAGTCACCAGACCGGGCGCTTGGCGGGCACCCCCGACCGGCGGGGCCAGTCAGCTGACGTCGAGTGGAGCTCCAGCGACGCCACGGTCGCCGCGCCCACTCGGGCGAACCGCGGCGATCGGTAGCCGAGCGTCGCCAGGCCCTCCTCGTCCCAACGCCCTGCGGGGTCGGCTCCCGGCGGCGGCTCGCTCACCAACAGGTGCCCGCCTGCTCGCAGGAACCCGGCTGCGCACTCGGCGGTGACGGCCGGGCGGCCGAACCCTCGCGCCACGACCAGGTCGAACTTCCCGCGCAGCTCGGGCTCCCGGCTGAGCGTCTCTGCTCGGCCGCAGAAGACCTGGAGCCGGTCATCGAGGCCCACTCGGCCGATCGCGTCAGCCAGGAACGCACACCGGCGCGTTTGGGCATCGAGCAGGACCCCGTGAAGCGCTCCGCGCTCGCTCGCGAACACCAGACCGGGCAGCCCTCCGCCCGAACCCAGATCGAGGAACGATCCCGCCAGCTCCGAGGCGACCGCCCGCTCGGCTGCCCCGAGCAGGTCGAGCGAATGTTCGATCTGGTCGACGACGAGGCCCGGTCCCAGAAAACCGCGGGCCCTCGCCCGACCGAGGGCCTCGATCACCGGCTCGGGCACCATGACCCAGAATCCGGACGTGGCGCCTACGCCTTGCGCAACACGACCCTCCGGCGTGGGTCCTCGCCCTCCGACTCGGTAAGGACGCCCGGGATCGTCGCGGCGACATCGTGGACGACCTTGCGGTCCGACGACGACATCGGCTCGAGCCGCTGGGGTGTTCCCGTCTCGAGGACGCGCTCCACGAGCGACCGCGTGAAGTCCTCGAGGGCCGCTCGCCGCTTCGCCCGGTATCCCGCGACGTCGACGAAGATCCTCGCACCGTGCCCGTCGGTCTGACGCTGCACGACCGTGCGCACCAGCTCCTCGATCGCCGTGAGGGTCGCGCCTCGTGGGCCGACGAGCAGCCCGAGATTCTCCCCTTCGATCTCCACCACGATGGCATCCTCGTCGAGGACGCTGTGCACGTCGCCGCCGAGGTCGAACGCGCGGACGACCCCGCGAGCGAACTCCTCGGCGATCCGCGCCTGCTCCTCGACGGAGATCTCGAGCTCGGGTGCATCCACCGTCGTCACCTCATCCTGATCGTGTCGGGCATCGCGCGGGGACTCCCCGCCGTTGCCCCCTGAAGCGCTGGGACGGGACCGTCCCCCGCGCCGTCGTCGCGCCGTGCCACCGTTCGATCCTGCAGTACCGGAGTTCCCCTCGACTCCCGCCCCGCGCGACGCGGGTGCGAGCTCTCCGTCCTTCGTGGGCTCGGCGGGGCGTTCCGGTCGCCGGCCGTCGCGCGACTTCGATGTCCGCCGGTTCCGGCGCTGACGGTCACCGGGCTTCTCCCGCGAGATCGGCTTGACCCGGGCGCGGATCCGGGCCTCGCCTCCGAACCGGCCGAGCAGACCCCCGCGCGGTTCCGACAAGACCTCGTACTCCACCTCGCTGTCGTCGACACCGAGCTCGTCGAGCGCGGCGTCGAGCGCGGCGTCCAACGTCCGGCCGGTTGTCTCCACCCATTCCATGGTCCGTTACCACTTTCGTCCGAGTCGGGTCACCTTGCGAGCGCCGGCTCAGCGTCGCTTGCGCTTCTTGCGCCGAGTCGAGCCGGCGCCGGACCCCGATCTCGTCTGCGTTCCGGATGCCGGTCCGCCCGCGCCCGCGGGCGGCCGCTTCGCGGTGCCGCCGTTCGCCGGCGTCTTCGCACCGGAATTCCCTGATGTCTTCGCACCAGACTTCCCCGGCGCGCTCGCCGTCTCATTCCCAGACGACTCCGCCTTGTTGCCAGAGGTCGGCGTCGGGGCTCGTTCCGCCGCCGACTCGGCCTCCGGGGCGCCGTTGCCGGTAGGAGCGGCCGGTGTCGGCAGTTGGAACCGGCGCCGGAGGCCTCCCCCCGCGCTGCCTTCCTTGACCACCGCGCTCTTGACGTCGATGGCGCCGCCTGACCTGGCATGTCGCACGCTGCCGGGAGCGGGCCCGGTGACGTGGCGGATGATGATCTCCTGCTGCCCGAGTCGCCAGGTGTTGCTCACCAGGTAGTAGAGGACGAGCCCGGCGGGGAACTGCAGCGAGAACAGCCCGAAGCCGATCGGCATGATCGTCTGGATGACGGCCATCTGACCGGTCATGTTCGGGGCGTTGCGCCTGCTCTGCCGCGCCTGCAGGAAGCCGGTCGCGATCACCAACCCGACCAGGAGGAAGTAGGGGAGCGCCTTGATGAAGCCGCCCGACACCTGCACCGCGGAGGTGGAGAGGTCCATCCCGAGGAACTTCAGCGCGTGCGGGAGATCGCCCTTGTCGCACGCGTCCGCGTTGCGGACGGGATGGCAGAACGCGTGGAAGAGCTCGGAGTCGACCGGGATGTGCTCGTAGGGCTTGCGCAAGACCCTGAAGAGCGAGATGAAGACCGGGAGCTGAACAAGGAGTGGCAAGCAACCCGCCAGGGGATTGATCCTGTTCTCCTGGTAGAACTTCATCACCTCCTCGTTCTGCTTCTGCTTGTCGTTCTTGTACTTCGCCTGGATCTTCTTGATCTCGGGCTGGGCTCGCTGCATCGCCATCATCGACTTGGCCTGCTTGGCCGTCAGCGGGAACAGCACGAGCATCACGAGGACGGTGAGCAGGATGATGGCGATCCCGAGGTTGGGGATCAGCCCGTAGAAGAAAGCCAGGATCGAACCGAAGAAGTTGAAGATCGCGTTCATGGGGGCTCAGCTCTCCTCTGCCGCGAGCGCGGCGTGGGGCGAACACGCGTTCGACGCAGGAACGTGGTCGACACCGCCCGCGTGCCACGGGTGGCAGCGAGCCACCCGCTTCACGGCGAGCCAAGTGCCTCGTCGCGCGCCGTGGATCCTCAGCGCATCCAGCGCGTACTGCGAGCACGACGGGTAGAAACGGCAGCGGGGGGGCAGGTGCCTGCTCACCAGCTGCCAGCAACGAACGGGCGCCATCAGCATCCGCGCGACGAACGACGGGCGTGGCGCTGATTCCACGGCGGCGGCGGTCACGGGTGAGCTCCCACGCTGCGCGCGAGCTCGGACACCGAGCGCACCAGGCGGTCGAAGGGCAAGGTCATCGCGGTCCGCCCCGCCGAGAACAAATAGATCCCCCCGGGCGCGAAGTCCTCTTGCCGGGCCGCGACTGCAGCACGAAGCCGTCGGCGGACCCGGTTGCGATCGACGGCGGAGCCGACCCACCGGCCGACGGCGAAACCGACGCGAGGAGGTGACACATCATCAGTGGCGAGGTAGCGCAGCATGACCGCTCCGGCCCGGCGCCGCGGGGCCCCCGAGAGGGCCTCGAACGTCGCACGGTCCCGTCGGAGCCGGCTCAGGCCGCGAGTCGC
Source organism: uncultured Actinomycetes bacterium (assembly GCA_963775795.1). Classification (GTDB taxonomy): domain Bacteria; phylum Actinomycetota; class Acidimicrobiia; order IMCC26256; family DASPTH01; genus CAVZKC01. The sequence goes on from CAVZKC010000004.1 coordinate 978,820, forward strand.
TTCCGACCCCGGGACCGGCGCGCCGCCAGGACGGCGCGCCCACCACGAGTCCGCATCCGGACCCGGAACCCATGGGTCTTCTTGCGCTTTCGATTGTTCGGTTGGTACGTACGCTTCACGACCGGCCTCCTCGATGCCGCTGTGCGGATGCCGGGCGCGCGAGGTCGTGGCCGGGACCGCGCGCCGAGCGGCGAACACCTGAGTCTACGGGCCGCGCACCTCCGCTCGCAATGCGTGGCGAGCCCGCGAGCTTGCTCGGTTTCACCCCTTGTGACGCCTCGAAGCCGGTGATACCTTGCGCGGTCCGGGCGGTGAACGGCCGGTCGTGTGTGGGCAACCTCGCCCCGGGCCCCGATCCCGGGCCTCTGGCCCGGGGTCTTTTCGACCCGGAGGTTGGCCACCTGGTGGGCGACCGACGTCGGACCGGCGCCACGTTGAACGCGCAAGCCGCGATCATCGTGCGCCGCCAGGATCCCGACGGTCGTGTCGCGACCCTCCCCGGATCCGCCGTGTCCTGCACGACGAGCACGAGATGTGAAGCACGGCAACCGGCGGGCCCCGGCCCCCAGACCCGCTCGGGAGGGGCGCGATGTCGACAAGACCTTTACCGATGTCCACACCTGTGGATGCTCCTGTGGACAAGAGTGGATCGACCCGATGACCGCCGAGGAGCTCTGGGAGAAGGCGGCCGCGTCACTGCGCGACCAGCTCGCGTCCGCGACGTGGGTCGCGTGGTTCCACGGCGTCCGTCCTGTCAGCTACGACGGCACCACACTCGTCCTCAGCGTTCCCAGTTCGGTGACCGCCGAGCGGGTCCGTTCGAGTTACTCGGGCATGCTCACCGACGCGATTCTCGACATGACGGGCGAGTTGGTGCAGCTCGAGCTCGTCGTCGCGACCGACCCCCGGATGGACGAGCCGGTGACGGTCGCCGCGCCCGTCGAGCCCGTGCTCGTCCCCGCGGCACCGCCGGCGGTGTCCGAGGAGGCCGCCGCGACCTGGGCCAGTGGCACCCTCAACCCCCGCTACACCTTCGACCAGTTCGTCATCGGTGCGTCCAACCGCTTCGCGCACGCCGCGGCGCTCTCGGTTGCGGAGAGCCCCGGACGCTCCTACAACCCGTTGTTCATCTACGGCCCGGCGGGGCTCGGCAAGACGCACCTGCTCCACGCGATCGGCCACCATGTCCGGGCGGTCTTCCGCAACAAGCGGGTCCGCTACGTCTCCACGGAGACGTTCATGAACGAATTCGTCGACGCGATCCGGGCAAAGGCCATGCCAACGTTCAAACGTCGGTACCGCGATCTCGACGTGCTCCTCATCGACGACATCCAATTCCTCGAGCGGACCCAGGAGCTCCAAGAGGAGTTCTTCCACACGTTCAACCAACTCCACGGAGAGGGCGGTCAGATCGTCATCTCGTCCGACCGTGCACCCAAGTCGATCGCGAGCCTCGAGGACCGGCTGCGTACCCGGTTCGAGTGGGGTCTCATCACCGACGTCCAGCCACCGGAGTTCGAGACGCGCCTCGCGATCCTCCGCAAGAAGGCCGAAGCGGAACATCTGGGGGGTATCCCTCCAGAAGTCCTCGCCTTCATCGCGACCAACATCAGCGACAACATCCGCGAGCTCGAGGGAGCGCTCATCCGGGTCGCAGCGTTTTCCAGCCTCAATCGGACACCCCTAACCGAAGAAGTCGCCCAGAACGTTCTCGCCGACCTGCTTCCTCCGGTGACCCCACGTGTGATCACTCCCGACCTGATCCTCGAAGAGACGGCCAAGATGTTCAACTGGACCGTCGAGGACCTCTGCGGCAAGAGCCGCCGCCGCCCGCTCGTCACTGCTCGTCAGATCGGGATGTACGTGTTCCGCGAGCTCACCGACTACAGCTACCCGCGCATCGCCGAGGTGTTCGGAGGGCGTGACCACACCACGGTTATGTACGCAGTTGACAAGATCAAGCAACAGATGACCGAACGCCACGTGATCTTCGATCAAGTCAACGAGCTCATGGCGCGTATTCGCCTGGGAAGCAGTGGATAATGCTGTGGACGCTGGGGAGAACAACCCTCCAACCTGGGGAGAACCTCCCGAGGGCCAACCCTGACGTCATCGTCCGTGTGGAGAGCTGTGGACAACGGTCGGAAACTCCCGAGTGCTGTGAGCAGGGACGATGAGCCGTTTCCCCAATCCACAGGACCTACAACAACAACGAACAAGATCTCGAATTACTGCGATTGGTCTGTGAGGAGGAACGAGTGAAGTTCCGCTGTGAGCGCGAAAACCTCGCAAACGCCGTCTCGACTGCGCACCGCGCGGTATCGGCTCGGTCGGGGGCGATGCCCGTGCTGTCGGGTCTACGGATCACCGTCACCGGAACGGAGCTGGAGATCGTCGGAACCGATCTCGAGCTGACGATCCGGGTTCGGGTGCCGGTCGAGGCTGGCCGCGAAGGCAGCGTGGTCGTCCCGGCTCGCCTCCTGGCCGAGATCGTGCAGAAGCTGGAGGGTGACACCGTCACCGTTGAACTGGTCGACGACGATGCCCGCGTCGAAGCCGGGAGGTTCGCGACGACGTTGCGCACGCTGGCCGCTTCCGAGTTCCCGCGCCTCGTCGAGGTGAAGGACTCGGGAGTCCGCGTCGACGCCGAAGGGTTCGCGACCGCTCTGCGCCAAGTGGTTCCCGCGGCGTCTCGCGACGACGCCCGGCCCATCCTGACCGGGGTGCTCCTTACCGCGTCGGCAGACGGTTTGCGTCTCGTTGCCACCGATTCCTACCGACTCGCAGTCCGTGACCTCCCCGGCGTGAGCATGTTGCAGGAGGGCCAACGGGTCCTGGTGGCCGCAAAGGGTCTCGGCGAGGTGCAGCGGTTGCTCTCAGGCGGCGGCGAGATCGAGGTCGTCCTCGGCGAGCGAGAGGTTCTCTTCCGGGTCGGGACGACGGAGGTCACCACCCGTCTGATCGAGGGAGAATTCCCCAACTACCAGCAACTGATCCCGTCCGGCTACCCGAATCGGCTGACCGTGGCGCGTGATCTGCTCGCGGCGGCCGTCAACCGGGTTCGTCTCGTGGGGCAGCGGAGCGACGCGGCGCCGATACGGCTTGCCATGTCGACCGACGGGTTGGAGTTGTCCGCCGTCGCCCAAGACGTCGGCGAGGCCCACGAAGCCGTGGAGGCGAAGCACGAAGGCACCGACCTGACGGTCGCGTTCAACTCGCAGTTCCTGTTGGACGGCATCGATGCCGCGGGCTCCGACGAGATCGTGATCGAGTCGATCGACCCGCTCAAGCCGGCGGTGCTGCACGGCAGCGACGCATCGGACTTCCTCTATCTCTTGATGCCCGTACGTATCTCGTGAGTCGCCTGGCGAGGCTGTGGCTCACCGACTTCCGCTGCTACGAGTCGGCCGAGCTCCATCTGGGGCCCGGCGTGACGGTTGTCGTGGGGGCCAACGCGCAGGGGAAGACGTCGTTGCTCGAAGCGGCCGGTTGGGTGGTCACCGGGCGCTCGTTCCGGGGAGTCCCCGACGCCGCGCTGGTACGAACGGGCGCCGAGCTGGCCGTGTTGCGGGCGGAGGTCGTCGACGACGACCGGACGCAGCTGCTCGAGGCGGAGCTGCGGACGACCGGGCGGAACCGCGTGCGGCTCAACCACCATCCGCTCACACGGGCTCGGGACCTGCTCGAGCTGGCTCGGGTGACGGTCTTCGCTCCTGACGATCTCCAGCTCGTCAAGGGGGGACCGTCCGAGCGGCGCACATACCTCGACGAGCTGCTGGTGGCAGTCTCGCCTCGCTACGAGGCGGCGCGGTCGGACTACGACCGAGTGCTACGCCAGCGCAACGCTCTGTTGCGTCAGGGTGCCCGAGGTGACGACGCGGCCAGCACGCTCGGGGTCTTCGACGAGCAGTTGTCCCGCGCCGGCGCGGAGCTGGTGCGCGGGCGCCTCCGACTCCTCGACCGGCTCCTTCCCGAGGTCCGCAAGGCATACGGCCACTTGGCCGGCGACGTGGGGCCGGTCGACGGCGAGTACGTCGCCGAGTGGTGGGCCGGCGGCCCCGACGCGGATGCCGACCCGACCGACGCGCTCCTCCACGCGCTCCAGACCCGGCAGCGAGCGGAGATCGAGCGGGGCGTAACCCTCTCGGGCCCACATCGCGACGAGTGGCGACTCCTGGTCGGTGGTCTCGACTCACGTACCCACGCGTCCCAGGGCGAGCAACGGACACTCGCGTTGGCACTGCGCCTGGGTGGGCACCGCCTCTGCGCCGACGTCGTCGGGTCCGCGCCGATCCTGTTGCTCGATGACGTGTTCAGCGAGCTCGACGAGCAGCGGGCCGCGGCGTTGGTCGCGCACCTCGAGGCCGGCCAGACGCTGCTCTCGACGGCGGGCCGGGTGCCGGACGGAGTTCGTGCCGCCGCCACCGTGCGGGTGCTCGACGGTCACGTGGAGTCGGTGTCGTGAGCACGCACGATCCCGTTCCGTTGGCGGACGCGTTGGCGGCGGTGGGCGAGGAGCTGGGGCTCCCGAGCGGCGACGCCTTCGCGACGCTCGTTGCGCGCTGGGACGAGGTCGTCGGTTCCGACGTGGCCGCGCACGCGCATCTGGAGTCGGTGCGCGACGGCGTCGCGACCGTCGCGGTCGATGATCCGCTCTGGGCCAGCCAGCTGCGTTACCTTGAGACCGCCATGGTGGATCGCGCCGCGACCGTCGTTGGAGCGGACGTCGTGCGAGCCGTCCGCGTGCGGGTCCGACCCGGTTGACCGGGCCGCGAATCGGGCGGGGAATCGGGGCGCGAGCAACCCCGAGTCGCGAGTCCCGTCTGGTACACTGAATTCACTCCCGACATGGCCTCTGACCTGGGGTTTTGTGCCCGGAACCCCAGGTCGGGAGCCCGGTCCACAACCTCTCTTCCCCCACTGGACCCCGAAGCATCTGCGAGGTTTCGCGCGTGGCGTACGGCGCCAAGGACATCACGGTTCTCAAGGGTCTCGACCCCGTCCGTGAACGGCCCGGGATGTACATCGGCAGCACCGGTCTCACGGGCCTGCACCACCTCGTGTACGAGGTCGTCGACAACTCGGTCGACGAAGCGATGGCGGGCGAGTGCACGCGGATCGACGTCACGCTGCTGGCCGACGGCGGGTGCCGCGTCGCGGACGACGGTCGAGGGATCCCCGTCGACTCCCACCCGGACTACAAGGGCAAGTCGGCGGCCGAGGTCGTCCTGACCGTCCTCCACGCCGGCGGGAAGTTCGGCGGCGACGGCTACAAGATCTCCGGCGGGCTCCACGGAGTGGGGGTCTCCGTGGTCAACGCGCTCTCGAGCCGCCTCGACCTCGAGATCCAACGCGACGGCGGCAAGTGGCTGCAGCACTACGCGAAGGGCGGTAGGCCCCAAGACAAGCTCACGCGCACCGCGAGCTCGCGCAAGCGCGGCACGACGATCACCTTCTGGCCGGACGCGACGATCTTCGAGGAGACCGAGTTCCGCTCCCAGACCCTGATCGAGCGCTTGCGGGAGATGGCGTTCCTCAACAAGGGCCTCGAGATCCGCTTCCGCGACGAGCGCGTGCAGCCCACCGCGGAGCAGGTGTTCAAGTTCGACGGCGGGATCGTCGACTTCGTGCGCCATCTCAACGCGTCGAAGGAGCCTTTGTTCAAGCGGGTGATCTCGTACGGCGATGCCGGCGACGGCTACGACGTCGACATCGCGATGCAGTGGAACACCGGGTACTACGAGGGGATCCACTCGTTCGCGAACAACATCGCCACCACCGAAGGCGGGATGCACGAGGAGGGTTTCAAGAAGGCGCTCACGAACGTGGTGAACCGCTACGCCAAGGGCAAGGGGCTTCTGAAAGACAAGGACACGAACCTCCTGGGCGAGGACATCCGGGAGGGGCTCACTGCGATCGTGTCGGTGAAGCTGCGTAACCCGCAGTTCGAGGGGCAGACCAAGGCGAAGCTCGGGAACACCGAGATGCGATCCCAGGTCGAGAAGGTGACCAACGAGCGACTGGCTGACTGGCTCGAGGAACATCCCACCGAAGCCCGTCTCGCGGTCGGCAAGGCGACCCAGGCCGCGCGCGCCCGCATGGCCGCCCGTCAGGCCCGCGACCTCACCCGGCGCAAGTCGCTGCTCGAATCGTCCGCGATGCCCGGGAAGCTCGCCGACTGCTCCTCGAAGGATCCGGCCCGCTCCGAGCTGTTCATCGTCGAGGGGGACAGCGCGGGCGGCCCCGCGAAGCGCGCCCGCAGTCCCGAGTTCCAGGCGATCCTGCCCATCCGGGGAAAGATCCTCAACATCGAGCGCGCCCGCCTCGACCGTTCGCTCAAGAACGAGGAGATCTTGGCGCTCATCACCGCGGTCGGTACCGGGATCGGCGAGGAGTTCGACCTCGCGAAGCTCCGCTACCACAAGATCGTGCTGATGACCGACGCCGACGTCGATGGGTCCCACATCCGCACGTTGCTGCTCACGTTCTTCTACCGCCAGTTCCCCGAGATCGTGCGCGGCGGGTACGTGTACATCGCCCAGCCCCCGCTCTTTCGCGCCGACATCGGGAAGGAGCGTCACTACCTCAAGGACGACTCGGCGCTGCAGGCGTTCGAGGCGGGCCACGAGGGGCGCCGGATCGAGGTCAGCCGGTTCAAGGGACTCGGCGAGATGGACTGGCAAGAGCTCGGCGCCACCACGATGGACGTCGCGACCCGTTCGTTGCTCCGTGTGTCGGTGGAGGACGCGGCGATCGCCGACGAAGTCTTCTCGAAGCTGATGGGCGACGACGTCGAGTCGCGCAAGGGCTTCATCCAGGAGAACGCGAAGGACGTCCGCTTCCTCGACATCTGACCCGTCGGCCAGTCCCCAGCCCCAGGAGGTCCTGCGTGCCCGACGGCACCCAACCCACGCTCGAACCGAATGTCGAACCCATCGAGATCCAGGAGGAGATGGAACGGTCCTTCCTGGACTACGCGATGTCGGTCATCACCGCCCGCGCGCTGCCCGACGCGCGCGACGGCCTCAAGCCGGTCCACCGCCGCATCCTCTACGGCATGTACGCGGGTGGGCTCCGGCCGGACCGCAAGCACCAGAAGAGCGCGGCCGCCGTCGGCGACGTGATGGGGAAGTTCCACCCCCACGGCGACCAGGCGATCTACGACGCCCTGGCGCGCATGGCCCAAGACTTCTCGCTGCGCTACCCGCTCGTCGACGGGCACGGCAACTTCGGCTCGCCCGACCCCAACGACCGCCCGGCGGCGATGCGCTACTGCTTGTCCTCTGATTCGCGCGTCCGCCTCGCCGACGGCTCGACACGCGAGATCGGTTCGCTCGTCGACGCGAAGCCGAACAGCGACGTCGACGTCGACCTCAAGGTGCTCGACCGCGAGGGCAACCCGGTCCGCGCCACCAAGGTCTTTCACAGCGGCGACCACCCGACCCTTCGGCTCCGAACCCGCGAGGGCTTCGAGCTGACCGGTACCCACAACCACCCGGTGCTGTGCCTGGAGTCGATCGCCGCTGTTCCGGTGCTCCAGTGGAAGCTCCTCGAGGAGATCAAACCGGGTGTCAGGGTCGTGCTGTCGAGGTCTGCTGGTCAGGACGCAGCTAGTGCCACGGACGGCGAGCTCGAAGCGGCGTTCCTCGCAGGAGCGATGATCTCGGAAGGCTGGACAACTGCCAGGCACGTGGGATTCGCCAACACAGACAGACGCTTCTTCGAAGCCGTCATGAATGCGTACGACGACGTTGTGGGAGGGCACCGATGCCCTCGGAACGAGACCCTGAAGTCTGGAAAGACGCTGCACCGATTCGACACAACGAACGTCGAGTCCTTGCGGACTAGCCGTCTCGAATCCTTGTTCGGCGTCAAGAGCTCCGCCAAGCGGGTGCCAGACTTCGTGTGGCGCGGCTCGTCCGAGGTGAAGCAGGCGTTCCTCCAATCACTGTTCGAGGGGGACGGCTGCGTCTCGGCACTCGGGCGCAACACGATTCAGATCTGCTACTCGACGCAGAGTCAGCAGCTTGCGCGTGACGTGCAGGAGCTCCTGCTCGAATTCGGGGTGGTCTCCCGGCGCGCGTCGTACGCGAAGGGCGAGATCAAGGTCCTCATCGGGAACCGCCGCGATGCACGACTGTTCGAACGTAACGTCGGCTTCTGGGGGGCCAAGCAGGTCAAGCTGGCAAAGATCCTCGACGGGTTGCCGGCCAGCCCCTCGAGCAACGCCACCGACCGGATCCCGTTCCTCGCCGCGTACGTGCGCGCCGAGAGCGGAGCGCGGGGCGACGACAAGAAGTGGCTCGAGAAGCACAGCCTCGACCGGATCCACGACTGGGAGCGCGGGGGACACCCGATCCTCGATCGGATTCGATCCGACGAGGTCAAGCGGGTCATCGCGCCCTTGGTCGCGAGTGGCTGGTACTACGCGACCGTCGAGTCGGTGACCGACGCCGGCGTGCAGCCCGTCTACTCGGTCCGAGTCGACTCTGACGACCATGCGTTCCTGGCCGGCGGGTTCGTGAACCACAACACCGAGTCGCGGCTCGGGCCGTTGGCGATGCAGCTGCTGGGAGAGATCGACGAGAACACCGTCGACTTCGCGCCCACCTACGACGGCAACACCGAGGAGCCGGTCGTGCTGCCGGCGAGGTTCCCGAACCTGCTCGTCAACGGAGGCGGTGGCATCGCGGTGGGGATGGCCACCAACATCCCGCCCCACAACCTCGGCGAGGTCATCGACGCGGTCGACCACGTGCTGGCGCATCCCGACGCGACGAACGACGACCTGATGAAGTTCGTGCAGGGCCCCGACTTCCCGACCGGCGCCCTGATCCTCGGCCGTAGCGGCATCCTCGACACGTACCGGACCGGCCGCGGCTCGATCAAGATGCGCGCCGTCGCCGACATCGACGAAGGCCGGAACGGCCAGCGCATCGTCGTGACGGAAGTTCCGTACCAGACGTCGGTAGAGGTGATCGGCCAGAAGGTCGCGGAGCTCGTCAACGAGCGCAAGATCGAGGGGATCCGCGACGTGCGCAACGAGTCGTCCGGCGACACGGTCCGGCTCGTGATCGAGCTCAAGCGCGACGCAAACGCGCAGGTGGTGCTGAACCAGCTCTACAAGCACACGCCGATGCAGACCAACTTCGCGGTGCACATGCTGGCGCTCGACGACGGCGTGCCGCGCCTCCTCGACCTCGCCACCGCGATCAAGATCTACGTGCTCCACCAGATGGACGTCGTGCGACGCCGCACCGAGTTCCGGCTCGCGGAGGCGAAGCGCCGCGAGCACATCGTCGAGGGACTCGTGCGCGCCCTCGACATGATCGACGAGATCATCGCCCTCATCCGGGGCGCGGCCGACGTCGAGACCGCCCGGTCGGGCTTGATGGCGGCCCCCTTCGAGTTCACCGAGGTCCAGGCGAACTACATCCTCGACATGCAGCTGCGGCGCCTCACCCAGCTCGAGGGAAAGAAGCTGCGGGACGAGCTCGAGGAGCTGCGGGCGACCATCGCTGAGCTCCAGGCGATCCTCGACAGCAAGACGAAGCTCCGAACCGTTATCAAGGAGGAGCTGGCGGAGGTCCACGCGAAGTACGCCGACGAGCGTCGCACCCGGATCACCGTCGACACGGGCGATCTCGAGACGCTCGACCTCATCGAAGACGAAGAGGTCGTGGTCGTGCTCTCGCACAAGGGCTACGTCAAGACCGTGGCGGCCGACGCGTTCCGCCGCCAGGGTCGCGGGGGACGCGGCGTGCGCGGCGGGAACCTGCGCGACGAGGACTACGTCGAGCACCTCCTCACCACCACCGCGCACTCGTACCTCCTCTTCTTCTCCAATCGCGGTCGGGTGTACCGGTTGCGCGCGCACGAGATCCCGATGAAGGAGCGCACCGCCCGCGGCACCGCGATCGTCAACCTCATCGCGATCGCGCCCGACGAACGGATCCAGGCGGTCGTCGACACCCGCACCTACGAAGACGGGGCGTACCTCTTCTTCGCTACGCGCAAGGGCCAGGTCAAGAAGACGCGGATGAGCGAGTACGACTCGTCGTTGCGCACGGGCCTGATCGCGATCAACCTCAACAACGGGGACGAGCTGGTCCGAGTGGTGCAGACGAATGGCGACGACGACATCGTGATGGTGTCGCGCGACGGCATGGCGATTCGATTCTCTGAGTCCGACGTGCGATCGATGGGCCGCGCCACCGCCGGCGTGCGAGGGATGAAGCTCAAGAACGAGGAAGACGCCGTGGTCGCGTGCGACGTCGCGCGAGAGGGCGGCGTCATGCTGTTCGTGAGCTCGAGCGGGCACGGCAAGCGGACCAAGCTCGAGCAATTCCACCAGCAGGGGCGGGGTGGGCAGGGCGTTCGGGGCATGAAGATCACGGCCTCCAGGGGAGAAGTGGTGGCCGCGTTCACGGTGGCGCCCGATGACGAGATACTGGTGTTCTCCTCGGCCGGCAATATCATCCGGATGGTCGCCAAGGAGATCTCGGCGCAGGGTCGGGATGCAACGGGCGTGCGAGTCGCCCGCCTCTCGTCCGGCGAGACGGTGAGCGCCGTCGCTCCGGTACTCGAAGCCGACAGTGGGGAAGACGGCTAGACCATGGCGAACGTGGCAGACGATCTCGATACCGGCGACGAGCCGACTCCGCCGAGCACGAAGGCCAAGCGGCCCGCCCCGGGCGTCCCCGCGCGCGCCCCGCAACCCCGCCCCCCGGCCCCGGCGCCTCGGCCCGTTCCGCAGGAGCCGCCGGAGCGGAGCTACCGGCAGACCGTGAAGCGGGTCGACCTGTGGTCGGTGCTCAAGATGTCGGTGTGCTTCTACCTCTGCGCGATGGTCGTGCTCGTCGTCGCGCTGATCGTGCTCTGGGGTATCGCGGATGCCGCGGGCGTGATCTCGAGCGTCGAGAGCTTCCTCGGCGACCTGCTCCAGACGAAGGACTTCACGTTCCTCGACGGCGCGATCCTGCGCGGCATGCTGCTGGTTGCGGCGGTGCTCGTCGTGCTGATGATCGTCGTCACCGTCATCGGCGCCGCGTTCTACAACCTGTTCGCCGAGCTGTTCGGCGGCGTCGAGCTCGTCATCACGGAGGACGAGTCCGGTTACTGAGCCTGCGATTGGCCGAGGGGCCTTTGCTACGCTCGGCGCCGCCTCGGGGCTATAGCTCAGTCGGTTAGAGCGCACCCCTGATAAGGGTGAGGTCGGTGGTTCGATTCCACCTAGCCCCACGCCCGACCGTTCCTCTCGTCAGCGGCGTGACGGGTCCGGCGCGGGAGCCTCACGCCGGACGCGAGCGCGACGGCTACGAACGCGACGAAAGCGCCGACCGCCTTCAACGGGGTGAGGCGTTGACCCTCGAGGGGCCAGAGGACGTCGAGGAGCGCCGCGCCGGTGAGCTGACCGCCGATGCTTGCGAGCGACAGCCGTAGTGCCCCGAGGCGCCCGACGGTCACGATCGCAACCGTCACGTACGTCGCCGCGATGAGTCCCCCCGTGTACAGCCACAGCTCGCTGGGCCACGAGATCGACGGTCCGGAGGCGAGCAACAGGACCGTCAGTGCCGCCGTGCCGACGAGGAACGACACGAACGACGCGCCGAGCGGCTCGCCGGACGCGTGCCCGAGTTGACCGTTGATGGGTTGCTGGCATGCCGTCACGACGCCGCCCACCACGACGAAGACGACGAACTGGATCTGGGTCGCCTGGCCGAGGCCGCTCGCGGCGCTGAGGGTCACGGCCCCTACGGCCAGGAACGCGGCGCCGAGGCGAGTTGCCGTCAGACGGTGACGGCCGAACAACCCCAGCCCGATGCGATCCGCGAACAGGCCGCCGCTGGTCATACCGGCGGCGAGCCCGACGCTCGCTAAGGAGACGCCGATCTTGGGCACCGAGGTGGCGAGGGCCCACTGCGACCCGCCGCCTCCGAGTCCTCCGATCCAGTACCACCACTTGGTCGACGCGCGACGCAGCTTGCCGAACGCGCGCGGACGCAGGATGGCGACGAGCACGGTCACCGCGACGAGCCCGACGACGAAGCTCGCCCAAGCTGCCGCCAGGCCCGAGTGCACACGTAGCGACAGCTCGCCGTTGATCCGCGCCTGCAGCGAGACGAGACCCCCACCGGCCACCATGACGAGGAGCAGCGGCAGGACACCGGGCGCGCGCGGGGAGGGCGGTCCCGCCTCCGGTTCGAGCTGCTGGTCCGCGCCGGTCACGAGGGCGACCGGATCGCCCCGCCCCGAGTCGCTGCCCGGGTGCGGCGCCGCCGTGGATCCGGGCGTCGAGCCCACCTCGCATCCTGGAGTCCAGGTACTCGATCAACACGCCGTGGGGATCGGCCGGGTCGGTGAGCCACATGGTGGGTTCGCCCGGCATCGCGTTGATAGTGGTGTGGACGGGAAGCAAGTGTCGGGGTCGGAGTCGTGATGGTCGTGGTCGCTCCAAGACGGTTTCCGGATGCCGAGGGGGTGGAGGGGCCGCACCTCGCTCGAGCGAGAAGCGCCATCACCGTGTCCTTGGACGAGCTCGATGTAGGCCTGAGCCTGCTGGGGCGCCGGGCCGCATCCTTGCACACGGGAAAATGTCGTCCGGCTGGCCCGAGTGGGTCGAAAACAGCCCACCGGTAGACTGCTTGGTCCATGAAGGCGTTCCAGCGCGGTCTCCTCGTCGCGGGTATCGCCATCGCCGTCAGTGTCGTCGTCCGTCTCCGTGGGAAGGGCAAGGTTCCCGCGGCTTCGGGAGGGTGGCGGGAGCTGCAGGGTCCCGATTTCCGGTGAGGCCACCGCGATGGGACGGGGTGCGGTGAGCACCGCGCTCGTGGTCGGTCTCGGCGAGGTCGGTGTGCGCGCGCGGCGCGCCAGCTCCTCGACACGCCGGGTGTCGCGCGCGTGCTCGTCGCCGACGCGCACGCGGCTCGCGCACGGGATGTCGCTCGAGCCTTGCACGACGGAGCGGAGCCTTTCGAGCTCGCTCCGGGTGCAGACCTGTCGGGCGTGGACGTCGTGGTGGGTGCCGTCCCCGCCGAGGCGGAGCCGACCCTCGCGCGCCGGGCGATCGACTCGGACATCTCGTACGCGTCGGCGGTCGACGATATCGACGCGCTCGAAGCGGTCCGCGCTCTCGATGCCACCGCTCGCACCCGGGGCGTCGGCGTGCTCGTCGGGTGCGGTCTCGCGCCCGGGCTCGGGGACGTTCTCGTCCGACACGCGAGCGGCGCGCTCGACTCGGTCGACGAGGTCCACGTCGCCCGGTTCGGCGTGGCAGGCGAAGCGTCGGCGTCGACCGCGCGGCGGGCGCTGCGCGCGCCCGCGCTCGAATGGCGCGACGGCGAGCTCGTGCACGATCCCCGTCATGCCGCCGAGCTGGTGTGGTTCCCGGACCCTCTCGGGGCCCGGGAGTGCACCGTTGTCGCCACTGGGGTCCGGCTGCTGGCGGAGACGGCTCCCGGGGTGGCGAGGGCGAGCGTGCGCCTCGGGATCGCGAACAACCACCGGTTCTCGTTGCCGGCGCGCCACGACGTCGGCGACGAGTGGGCGTCGGTGCGGGCAGAGGCGTGGGGATGGAGCGGCCCGACCCGTTCGACCGTGGTGTACGGCGTCATCGAACGAGCGGCGGTCGCGGCGGGCACGGTGCTCGGCGTGGCCGCGGCGGGGCTCGCCGGCGTGGTGCCGGTGCTGTCAACGAGCCCGGTGGGGGTGATGGGCCTGGGATCGGCGGTCGACCCGGTGCCCTTCCTCGCCGAGCTGGCCCGAAGGGGCGTGAAGGCGGCCACCTTCGAGGGTGTTGCCGTCTGACGCCCCCGACCCGAGTCTCGGTCGGGGGCGGGCCGGGACTCACGTGATCGTATGAGGAGTGCCCCGTGCACCACCGTCTGACCGCCCCCGGCCCGCGTCGAGTGCTGCTGCTCGCGCTGGCGCTCGGTCTCGCTCTGACCGCCTGCTTCCCTCCGACGAAACCGGTCCCACCGCATCCGTCGCGAGGTTTCGACACGTGCGCCGCTCCGACCACGACGCAGACGAAGACGTGGTGGAATTTCTCCCCCTACACCAAGATCGGTACGTACATCGGTGGGAGTGTCCGCGCGTCGTGCGCGGTCGCTCACCCGCCGTTCCCGGAGTGGGTCACCCTCGTGACGCAGCAGGGGTGGAAGCTCCTGCCCATCTGGGTCGGCCCCCAGGCCCCGTGCACCCAATATCACACCCGGGTGTCGGGCGACCCGGCCACCGCGTTCAATCAGGGGGCGGTCGAGGCGCAGGGCGCCGCGGCCGCGGCTGCGAGGCTGGGTATGAACCGGTGGCTGACGCCCATCTACTACGACATGGAGTTCTACCCGCCTGACGACCGGACGGTGCCGGGCTCGTGCAGTGCGGCGGTCGTCTCATTCGTGAGCGGTTGGACGCAGCGCTTGAACGCGCTCGGCTACCGCTCCGGCCTGTACAGCAGCTTGTGCGCCGGCATCCAGGACCTCTCGCTCGTGTACGACAACGCGGCGTACGCAAAGCCGCAGCTCGTGTGGATCGCGGCGTGGAACAACACGCCCAACATCTTCGGGTTCACGGGTGCATGCGCGCTTCCCGATTCACAATGGTCGAAGAACCAACGCGTGCACCAGTACCGCGGCGGGCACGACGAGAACTGGGGCGGCGTGATCGTCAACGTCGACTCGAACGCGGTCGACGCCCCCGCGTTCCCGCCATGACCTTGCCGACCCGTCCGTCGCGACGTGCGCCGGACGGCCGGACGCGGATGTGCCCGGCGTAAGCTGGGTACCTCCGGGGGACGTAGCTCAGTTGGCTAGAGCACCTGCTTTGCAAGCAGGGGGTCGTGGGTTCGAGTCCCATCGTCTCCACAAGGAGTTCCGAGCCGTTTCCGCTGGTCAGGCCAGGGTTTCTGGGAGTCCGCGAGCGCCCGCGACCGACCACTCGCGACCGTTCCAGACCGTCAGGCGGCGGTCTGAAGACGGTCTAGAACGCGGAGTGGAGGTCTAGTGAAGGTCTGGGAGGCTTCCTTAGAGTTCCCGCTCGTGCCTTCGCCCGAGCGCCTAGCGGCCTGTGTGCGCCACGATCTTCTCCGACGACGGAGGGGGCGGTGCTCGTGACGGCGATCTCGCGTAACGACGGCGAGGGTTGGCGGCTCGAGTCGCCAGCGGGGTTTGGAAACGAAGCCTCGCTGCACGATCTCGTCGAGCAGACCCCTCAGTTGCTTCCGCTCTCAGGAAGTCCTGCGATCACTGTGTTGGGGCGCGAGGTACGGCTTGGCGGCGGGTACGCCGATCTGGTTGCAATCGAGGCGCCTGGCCGACTGGTTGTGATCGAGGTGAAGCTCGCCCACAATTCGGAGGCTCGTCGGGCGGTCGTAAGTCATGTGCCTGGGGACTGGGAGCACTCCTCGACGTCCACGGAGTGAGGCTCGACATCGCTTGGCTTGAAACCAACATCGGAGAGGACGACGAAGGAACTTCCAGCGACGACGCGTCCGCATGATTGTGGTGGGGTCCCCCGAATTGTCCACCTCGACGGCGGAAGGGACCGGTCCCAAATTTTTCGATTCCGTACAACCGATTTCTGTCAGTCTGGCGCCGAAGCGGAGTTGAAGGCGTTCCCCAACGGTGGTTCCGTGGGCGCCGTCGGAATTGGAGAACGGTCGTGAGGCTCGTCGACGACACGCTCGTGTTGAGTCCGAGTGATCTAACAGGCGCGGTGGCGTGCGCGCATCTGACCAGGCTGGAGCGCCTGGCCGCGCGCGGTGAGCTCTCGAGGCCTGAGCGTTCCGATCCCGTTGTCGACGTGCTGAGTCGCCGCGGAGCTGAGCATGAACAACGGCAGCTCCTTGGGCTTGCGGCCGAAGCAGGTAAGCGGGTCGTCACGATCAGTGGAGCCAAGAAGACTCGCGCAGACCTCACCGCCCTCGCGGCTGCCACCGAGAGAGCGATGCGCGACGCCGCCGACCTCATCTACCAAGCCGCGTTTTTCGATGGTTGCTGGCAGGGTCAGGCAGACTTCCTCGAACGGGTCGACCGGGCTAGTGACCTCGGCGGGTGGTCGTACGAAGTCTCCGACGCCAAGCTTGCTCGATCGGTGAGGGCGACTGCAGTGCTCCAGCTCTCCGCCTACACCGAGTACGTCACCCGAATCCAGCAGCGCGAGCCTGAGAACTTTGCGGTGCTCACGGGCGATGGCTTGCGCCATACATTCCGCGTGCGCGACTACTCGGCGTATTACCGCGGTGTGAAGCGGCGCCTCGAACAGGTTGCACTCGCGCCACCATCCGAGGCGCTCGAGACTTATCCGGAGCCAGTCGAGCATTGTTCGATCTGCCGCTGGGCGGAGCGCTGCGAAAGCCAACGTCGAGAGGATGACCATCTCTCGCTTGTGGCGCATGGGTACGCACCGTTGCGGCGTCTGTGTCTCGGCAGCGATCGGAGCTGCGGCGAGCATGCGGCCTCTATCGCGCTCCGGCCGAGCACTTGCTGGGCTCGGCCGTTAGGCTCTCGGCCCACCATCGGCAAGATCAAGTTGGGCTTCTTTTGGAGTCGGAGGCGCGAATGCCGAGAACCGCCGCTACGACCGGATCAGCATCTGGGGGCACCGCCTCTCCCCCCGCGGTGACGCTCGTCGATGTTTCGACGGCAGACGCCGTCTCGGCGCCGACCCGCTGATGACGACCAAGTCGAGCTCGTGAGAAGCACCGGCCAACCGGACCTGCCAACGCCGTGGTGAGAGACCCGCTTGCTCTTCCCACCGACGTCGGCGTCGTTCTCCGTGGCCTCGGTCTCGCACCGTCAGGTGCGTCGTCCCGATTCTTCGGGTCACTCCTCGGCGGCGGCGTGTCGGCTTCGGTGTGGTTCGTCCGGACCTCCACCGGTCCGGTCTGCGTCAAGCGCCCGCTCCAGCAGCTGCGGGTTGCCAGCGAGTGGTCCGCGCCGCTGGACCGGGTGACCTTCGAAGCGATGTGGCTCCAGCTCGCCGGCGGCATCCAGTCCGACGCAGCACCGACGGTCATCGGCATCGACCATGCCGCACACGTACTCGTCATGGAGTGGCTCGATCCCGACCAGCACCCGGTCTGGAAGAACGCCCTCCTAACGGGCAACGTCGACGCCACGACCGCAGGAACGCTCGGCGCCCGACTCGGTGCAATGCACCGCCACATGCGCTGCGAGCTGGACGACCCCGCGCGGCTGGCCGCCTGGGCGCCCGCTACAGCGCTCTTCGAGGCGTTGCGCATCGAGCCCTACCTCATCACGACGGCGGAACGCTCACCGCTGGTGCGCGCCGAGCTGCTCGCTCTTGCGGCAGGCCTTCGGGCGTCGGCCACGACGATCATCCACGGTGACGTGAGCCCGAAGAACGTGCTCGTCGGGCCGGCGGGCCCGATCCTCCTCGACGCCGAATGCGCCTGCATCGGTGACCCGTCCTTCGACGTCGCGTTCCTGCTCAACCACCTCCTCATGAAGTCCACCCACCTTCCCGAAAGCGAGGCGCACCTGCGCACTGCCGCCGAACAGTTCTGGCGGGCGTACCAGTCGTCCGCCGACGCCCGAGGCGCGTCCGACGCCGATGTCGCACGCCTCCTGCCCGCCCTTGCGCTGGCGAGGGTCGACGGTCGTTCCCCACTCGAGTACCTCACCGAGGATCAACGGGTGACCGTGCGCGCCGCGGCGACGGACCTGGTCCTCAGGCCGCGCCGATCGATCGAGGACACGTGGACGACCTGGATGAGCCATGCCCGTACTTGACCCCGCCATCACCTCGGTCTGTGCCCACCGCCGCTGGGACTCCCGAGGGCGTCCCACCGTCGAGGTCGTGGTATCCGCCTCCGTGGCACGAGGACGCGGCATCGCCCCCGCGGGCGCCTCGACCGGCTCCGCTGAAGCGTTAGACCGTCGCGACGGCGGGCCACGGTTTGGTGGCTACGGCGTCGACGACGCGCTCCTGGCGGTCAACGGCCGCATCGCGCCGGCGCTGATCGGCCTCGACGTGAGCGACCAAGACGCCTGTGACGCAGCGATCGAGGCGCTCGATCCGTCTGCCGGGTTCGCGACGCTCGGCGGCAACGCCGCAGTCGCCACATCGCTGGCCATCGCCCACGCATCGGCCGACCTCGCCGGAGTGCCCCTTTGGCGCCTCATCGACCCGGACGCGGCCAGGATGCCGGTGCCCGAGGTTCAGATCTTCGGCGGAGGTGCGCACGCCCACCGCCGGCTCGACCTGCAGGACCTGATGGTCGTGCCGCACGGTGCTGGCACGTTCGCTGAGGCGCTCGACTGGGCCGCCGAGGTCTACCGCGCAGCCGGACTGCGTCTCGAAGAACGCGGCGCGATCGGTGGCGTCGCCGACGAGGGAGGTTGGTGGCCCGACTTCTCGACGAACGCGCACGCACTCGAGGCGCTGACCCAAGCCATCGAGCGATCCGGCCTTCGACCCGGTCAGGACGCCAGCATCTCTGTCGACGTCGCCTCGACCCAGCTCCTCGCCGATGGCCGGTACCACCTGCACCTCGAAGAGACGTCCTACGACCGCGCCCGCTGGTGCGCGCTGGTCTTGTCGTGGCTCGACGACTTTCCGATCGTGTCCATTGAGGACCCATGCGCGGAGGAGGACGCCGAGGGAATGGCGATGGTCGTTGCCGGCGCGGGGCTCGTTCAGGTCGTCGGTGACGATTTCCTCGTGACTGACGCGGGCCGGATCGCGGTGTCGGCCGAGCAAGGCACAGCGACTGCCGCGCTCATCAAACCGAATCAGGCCGGCACGCTGACTCGGGCCCGTGCGGCGCTCGTCACCGCCCACCGAAACGGGATGAGCGCGATCGTGTCGGCACGATCCGGCGAGACCGAAGACGTGACCGTGGCCCACCTTGCTGTGGGATGGCGTGCGGGCGGAATCAAGGTGGGGTCGATTACCCGCGGCGAACGCACGGCCAAGTGGAATGAGCTGCTTCGAATCGAAGAGGACCTCGGCGGTGCCGCGACCTTCGCGGGCGCCGATGGCCTGAAACCGCCGAACCCCAACACGTCGTCATGACCATCGTGCTGTTTCACATGGCGACGACACCCTCCTTGCGTCGCGACCTGGAGTCGGTGGCCACATCGATCGACGACACGCTCCGCATCGAGTGGTGCGACGACAACGACGACGATCGATTTCATCGCCTGCTGCACACCGCAGACGTCCTGTGGCACCTCCTACGGCCCGTCGGCGCCGCCGACCTCGATCGAGCACCCAACCTGCAACTGGTGCAGAAGCTCGGCTCAGGCACGAACACCATTGACGTCGCCGCCGCCGCCCAGCGAAACGTGCGCGTCTGCAACTTGCCCGGCACCAACGCACCGGCGGTCGCAGAAGCGACGATCGGTCTCATGCTCGCCGTCGCTCGTTGGATCCCGCAACTGGATGCGATGACCCGTGCTGGCAGTGGCTGGCCCACGGCGACAACGCTTTTCGAGCGGTCTCGCGAGCTGGCCGGTTCCACAGTCGGGCTCATCGGCCACGGCGCGATCGCCCAGCGCGTACACCGAGTCCTCGACGCATTCGGAGCTCACGTCATCTACACCACGAGCACGACCGGATCGACGGAGATGGGGTGGCGGCCGCTCGAGGTGCTGTTGGCCGAGTCGGACATCGTGTCGTTGCACGTCCCCGCCACGCCTGCGACCGAGAAGCTGCTCGATGCGCGTCGACTCGCACTCTTGCGGCCCGGCGCCGTCTTGATCAACACCGCCCGAGGTTCCCTCATCGATGAGGCTGCCCTCATCGATGCCTTGCGTCGAGGCCACGTCGCTGCCGCCGGTCTCGACGTGTTCGCGACCGAGCCTGCCGGAGCGGACAACGAATTGTTCGACCTCCCGAACGTCGTGGTCACCCCACATGTGGCATGGGCGACTGCATCCACCATGCGGCGATGCGTCGAAGCCGCAGCACAGAACTGGCTTCGCTTCCGGTCGGGGGGGCCGCTCACCCATCAGGTGGCATGACAGGGCTCGGCAGAAGGCGGGCGTGAAGTCGTCTGGCCGCCGCCCACGGTCTGCGAAGCCGCCCACGCACGAATTGCCGGCTCGTGCGTCCCGGTTTTCGGTGCCGCGAACCTTCCAACATAGAGACGGAGGCGGACTTGGTGCTCTTCGTAGCCGTACCGCTCCGCTGCCGCGGAGACCACACCTGAGCGGATCACGGGATCGTTGAGGAGGACATAGAGATTGCGGGCCTTCCGATCGCCACCAGTTCCCATCACGTGTTCGGCCACGACGCCGCGAGACCCAAGGAACGACTTCACAGTGGCAAGCACCAACTGGTCAGCTCGAGCGCCGATGAGGTCGACCTCGTAGCCGTGGGTCTGGATCTCGTCGTGCATGGTCTTGCGCGTCTGTCGGCGTACCGGAAACTTCACGGCCTCCGACACGATGAGACCCTCGGTTTCCATCGCTACAGCCACGAACTGTTCGAAGCTCTCCACGGACCGCCTCCCTTTGCTTGGTCGCCCGCAGGAGGCTTCAGGCTCGCATGCATTCGCGGAGCTCGTCGCCCACCTGGAGAGCCGGGTGGAAATTCAGCCGCCTGCCACTCAGTCCTCAGAACGGAGTTGGCAGGACTCGTATTGTTGCGAGGTGCAGCCATCGGAGGCCCTCAATCTGTGGGAGAGGGCCCACGGGGTCCTGGGCGAGAGGATGCGTGCTCGATTCCTCCAACGTCCTGAACCGGCGTCGCTCATCCAGTATCCGGATGAGATTGTGCGACGATCGCTTGTCAGGAAGAATCGGCTCGCTGAAGCGCTCGTCTGGGCGCAGAAGGAGTCTGTTCGTCCGCCACCCGACTTGGCCACACAGAGCGGCAACCCACCACGAGCTCGGCGACGAATCAAGTATTCAGGGCCGTTCGCTAGCCGGGGATCACAACCTCGGAGGGGTCAAAGGCGGAACACCCAGCCCAGCGCGACTCGAAGCTCGACCCCACGTATCCCGTCGACACCGAGATGAACCGCCCCGGGAAAGTTGCAGGCTCCATTCCTTGAGAGGATGGAGTCATGTCAGATCGATCGAAGCGTTACCCGCCGGAGCTGCGTGAGCGGGCGGTTCGGATGGTGTTCGAGCACCAGGGCGAGTACTCGTCGCAGTGGCGTGCGATCTGCGCGATCGGCGAGAAGCTCGGGGTGCATCACGAGAGCTTGCGGATCTGGGTGCGTCGCGCCGAGGTCGATGAAGGGCGCCGGCCTGGGCTCACGACCGACGAACGGGCCCGGCTCAAGGAACTCGAGCGTGAGAACCGCGAGTTGCGCCGCGCGAACGAGATCCTCAAGTCGGCGTCGGTTTTCTTCGCGACCGAGCTCGACGGTCGAACCAGGAAGTGATCGCCTACATCGACGCGCACCGCGCCACGTTCGGGGTCGAGCCGATCTGCAGAGCCCTGCAGTTCGCCCCGCGCACGTACTGGGCCGCGAAGGCGCGACCGGACTCGGCTCGACACGTTCGTGATGAGGTGTTGCGTCACGAGATCGTGCGGGTGCATCGCGAGAACTTCGGGGTCTACGGGGCGGACAAGGTGTGGGCCCAGCTCAATCGCGAAGGCCAGCGGGTCGCGCGTTGCACGGTCGAGCGGCTGATGCGCGACCTGGGCCTGCACGGCGTGGTGCGCGGCAAGAAGCACCGCACCACCGTCGCCGACGAGACCGCGGTGCGGCCGCGGGATCTCGTGGATCGGAACTTCACCGCGGCGGCCCCGAACCGGTTGTGGGTCGCGGACCTCACCTACGTGCGGACCTGGTCAGGTTTCGTCTACGTCGCGTTCGTCACCGACGTGTACTCGCGCATGATCGTCGGCTGGCAAGCATCCCGATCGCTACGCACCGACCTCGCGCTCGACGCGCTCGAGCAAGCGATCTGGTCACGTCACCGCGCCGGCCACAACCTCGATGGTCTCGTCCATCACAGCGACAGGGGCGTGCAATATCTCGCGATTCGCTACACCGAACGCCTCGCCGCCAACGGCGTCGTGAACTCGGTCGGCTCACGCGGCGACAGCTACGACAACGCACTCGACGAGAGCATCAACGGGCTCTACAAGACCGAACTCGTCCGCAACAAAGGTCCCTGGCGCGGCCTCGACGACCTCGAGCTCGCCACCCTCGAATGGGTCGACTGGTTCAACCACCGCCGCCTCTTCGAAGACCACGGCCGCATTCCGCCGGCGGAGTTCGAAGCGATCTTCTACCGTCAGACGAGTTCACGCCGCGAGGCTGAGACTCAAACCCGCGAGCCTGCATGAAACCCGGGGCGGTTCACTCCACCAATGTCGCCACTTCTGTGTCGTTCCGACACTGAAGGGTCGGGACCTTCAGAGGGATTGGATGACGCTCGTCGCGAGCCCGAGCAGGCCCTCCGGCGCGTCTCCCGACCTCGCTCACCGCGTCGGAATTCCGTCGCCCGAGGCGTGGAAGCAACCGTCGACTGCTCCGCACGAGGTGGGGCGGGTGAGGTGTGAGAGGGTCTCGCCCGACTGCGAGTGTCCAGACCCAGGGCTGACGGGCTCGTGCGCTGACCAGCGCCAAGGAGCGCTCCGATGAGCACCACTGCGATTGGCGAGTACGCGCTGCTGTCGGATCGCCACAGCGCGGCGCTGGTGAGCCGGGACGGGTCGATCGACTGGTTGTGCCTGCCGCGTTTCGACAGCCCGTCGATCTTCGCTCGGCTGCTCGGTGAGCAGGCCGGCCACTGGTCGTTGCGGGCACCGGGTGCGGGCGCGGTGACCCGTCGCTATCTGGATCGCACGATGGTGTTGGAGACCACCTACCGCACGGCCACCGGGACCGCGGTGGTCGTCGACGCGTTGGCTGCGGGGGAGGGCAACCGGGGCCACGACCTGGGCAAGGACGCGCCGCATCTGCTGCTGCGGCAGGTGACGTGCACGCGCGGAGAGGTCGAGATGGTGCTGGAATATCTCCCTCGACCCGAGTACGGCCTGGTGTTCCCGCTGCTCGACTCGATCGACGGAGGACTGGCCGCGTCGGGTGGGGCCGACGTCCTGCTCCTGTCGTGCCCGGTCCCCTTGGTCGTCGACCGGTCGTCAGCGTCGGCCTGCGCGCGGCTTCGTCAGGGAGACCGGCTCGGCTTCGCCCTGCACCACAACAAGCGGGCCGACCCGGGAACCGCGCGGGTGTGGAGCCAGTCCGAGATCGCGGCGCGGCTGGACGACACCCTGGCGGCGTGGCAGTCGTGGTCGGAGCTGCACCAGGCCTATGTCGGCCCGTGGCGGGATCTTGTTCATCACAGCGGACGGGTTCTCCAGGCGCTGTCGTTTCAACCCACGGGTGCGATCTGCGCGGCTGCCACGACCTCCCTGCCCGAGGCCGTCGGAGGCACCCGGAACTGGGACTATCGCTACGCATGGGTCCGAGACGCCTCGTTCACCATCGAGGCGCTGTGGGTGGCGGCCTGCCCCGACGAGGCCAACGAGTTCTTCGACTACATGACCGCCTCCGCCGCCGGATCACTCGAACAGGGCGGCGACCTCCAGATCATGTTCGGCATAGGTGGCGAGCGTGACCTGACCGAGCGGGAGCTGCCGCACCTCCCCGGTTGGCGGCAGTCCTCCCCGGTGCGGGTCGGCAACGGCGCCTGGCGCCAGCGCCAGCTCGACGTCTACGGCGAGCTGCTCAGCGCCGTGTATCGACTTTCCGACCGACTCTTCGACCAAGACGCGCTCGGGGTGGGGCCTCTGGCCGCTCGTGACGAACGGGGCGCGCCGCCCGAGCTGGCCCCCGCCACCCGACAGTTCTTCATCCAGCTCGCCGACACTGCCGCCCGGCGGTGGCAGGAGAAGGACCAGGGGATCTGGGAGGTCCGCAGCGAGCCCCGCCACTTCGTGTACTCCAAGCTGATGTGTTGGGTGGCCCTCGATCGGGCGACCGCACTCGCCGACCATCTCGGCGCCGCCGACCGTGTCGACGCGTGGGTGCAGACCCGAGATCGGATCTCGGAGGCGATCTTGAGCGAAGGTTGGAGCGACCGCGTCAACGCCTTCACGCAGTCGTTCGGCTCCGACGACCTCGACGCCTCCAACCTGATGCTGGCCTTGGTCGGGTTCCTTCCTGCCGACGACCCGCGGGTGCTGTCCACGATCGATATCACGGAGGAGCGGCTCACCGACGAGCGGGGGCTGGTCTACCGGTATCGCGCCCACGACGGTCTCGACGGGGAGGAGGGCGCCTTTCTGCTCTGCACGTTCTGGCTGGCGCAGGCCCTGGCGATGTCTGGTCAGACGGACCGGGCGCGCCGCGTGTTCGAGCGAGCCGCCGCGTTCGTCAACGACGTCGGCCTGCTCGCGGAGGAGGTCGACCCGGCCAGCGGCGAGCTCTTGGGCAACTTTCCCCAGGCGTTCAGTCACATCGGCCTGGTCAACGCCGCGTGGGCCATCTCCGAAGCTGAGGCCGCCCCCACTCGCTGACGCGCACCCGTTCCCGACCGCCAGGCGCGAGTTGGAAGGCGGTAGACGGAGTCGGTCTCTACACTGAACGCCTTCGAACCGGGAGATCCACATGACCAACGCGGTGATCGTCGACGCGGTACGGACTCCTAGCGGCCGTCGCAACGGGAAGCTTGCACAGTGGCACCCGGTCGACCTCGCCGCCCACACGCTGCGGGCGTTGGTGGAGCGCAACGACCTCGACCCGGCGCTGGTCGACGACGTCATCATGGGTGTCGTGTCGCAGGTGGGGGAGCAGACGTTCTGCACCGGCCGCAACGCTGCCCTCGCGGCGGGATTCCCCGAGTCGGTTCCGGGCACCAGCATCGACCGGCAATGCGGCTCGTCCCAGCAGGCAGCGCACTTCGCCGCCCAGGGTGTGATCGCGGGCGCCTACGACGTCGTGATCGCCGCCGGCGTCGAGAACATGACCCGTGTGCCCATGGGTTCGTCGATGGCCGGCGCCGACCCGTTCGGCCCTCGGATGACTGCGCGCTATCCCGGTCTCGTCCCGCAGGGTCTCTCGGCCGAGCTCATCGCCGAGCGGTGGAAGCTCAGCCGGGATGATCTCGACCAGCTCGCGCTGACGTCGCACCAACGCGCCGCACAGGCGACCGCCGAGGGGCGCTTCGAGCGCGAGATCGTGCCGATCACCGATGCGAACGGCGAGACGATGTCGACCGACGAGGGGATCCGCCCCGACACGTCGCTCGAGAAGCTGGCGGGGCTCAAGCCCGCGTTCAAGGCCGACGGTGTGATCACCGCCGGCAACTCGTCGCAGATCAGCGACGGCGCGGCCGCCGTGCTCGTCATGAGTGAGGAGATGGCGAACCGACTCGGTCTCACGCCGCGGGCCCGTTTCCACTCGTTCGCGGTCATCGGCGACGATCCCGTGTTCATGCTCACGGCACCGATCCCGGCGACCCGCAAGGTGCTCGAGCGGGCGAAGCTCGCGCTGAGCGATATGGACGTCGTCGAGGTGAACGAGGCGTTCGCCTCGGTCCCGCTCGCGTGGGCGAGCGATCTCCAGGCCGACGTCAGCACGATCAACGTGAACGGCGGCGCGATCGCGCTCGGGCACCCCCTGGGAGCGTCCGGCGCTCGCATCATGACCACGATGCTCCACGAGCTCGAACGGTCGGGCGGCCGCTTCGCGCTCCAGACGATGTGCGAAGGCGGCGGCATGGCCAACGCCACGATCATCGAGCGGCTCGGATAGCGCGGTTGCCGCTCGCCGCGTCTGCGGCGCGACCATGACGGCATGGGTTGGGTGCTGCGGGTGCTCGTCGCCGTCGTGGGTGGCGTGACGATCTACGTCATCGGCGCCAACATGCTCCGCAAGTTCAAGATCGCGCCGCCACCCGAGCCCGACCCCGACGACGTCCGGCCGGTCGACCTGCGATTCCGCTGCATCGTCTGCGGCGCCGAGGTCACGATGACGGCGGCCGCCGACGCCGACCCCGAGCCGCCGCGCCACTGCCGGGAAGACATGGTGCTGCTCTCGGGACCGCCCTGACGGGACCCGTCGCTGCGGTTGTCCACAATCTGTGGATGACCCTGTGTGAAGTTACAGGCCTGGCGTTCGGACAATTACGTCAGAAGGGGCACAGACGGCGGAGCAGCTACCGCAGCCGCGTGGCGAACACGAAGCCGAGGACGAGGAGACCGAGCCCGATGAACAGGTTCGCGGTCGTGGCGTCGGCGCCCGGCAGGAGGTTCATGTAGTTCGCCGCGATCACCAGGATGCCGAGGCCGAGGCAGGTGAACATGAGCGTCGGCACCCACAGCTTCGACGGCGGAGCCTTCTTCGGCGACGGCGGCGTGTACCGGGAGCCCTTCGTCCGCGGCCTCGCCGTCGATTTGGCCTGCGACTTGGTCTTCGTGTCGGCCTTCGGCTTCGCTTTCGACTGCGGCACGCGCGCACGATAGCAACGCACGCCCGACTCGCCGGCTCGCGTCTTCGGCCCGGAATCGCAGCCCGCCCGTTCGCACGGGAGGGCTAGCGTCGGCGCATGGCCGCGCGGGTGCTGGTGATCGACAACTACGACTCGTTCGTCTACAACCTCGTCCAGTACCTGGGCGAGCTCGGCGCCGAACCAACCGTCACCCGTCACGACGCCGCGACACTCGACGACATGGTGGCGCTCGCTCCCGACGCGGTGCTCGTCTCGCCGGGCCCGGGGCGCCCGGAAGATGCCGGCGTCTCCAACGACGCGATCCGCTCGTTCGGCGCCCGCGCGGTACCCGTGCTCGGCGTATGCCTCGGCCACCAGTGCATCGGCGCCGCGTTCGGTGGCGACGTCGTGCGCGCCCCGCACGTGATGCACGGGAAGACCTCGCAGATCAGCCACGACGGCCTCGGCGTGTTCGCCGGGCTCCCCGAGCCGTTCACCGCGACTCGCTACCACTCGCTGGTGGTCGACCGCGACCGCGTGCCCGAGTGTCTGACGATCAGCGCCGAGAGCGAGGACGGGCTCGTGATGGGGCTACGCCACCGCGAGTTGCCCATCGAGGGCGTGCAGTTCCACCCGGAGTCGATCCTCACCGAGGGCGGGCACTCGCTGATCGCGAACTTCCTCGGGCTCGTCCCGGCCTGACGTCTCCGCTCACGGCAAGCGTGCGCGCGTTCCGTCGACGCGCGCGAGCCCGTCGGCGACCAATGAGGCGAGTGCGTCCGCGTCGAGCGCCTCGGCTCGGGCGGGTCCGGTGCGCAAGGTCGCGAGCACGCGGCCGCGCCGTTCCCGGAAGCTCCCGGCGAACGGCGGTTGCCGGCTGCGGGTCTCGCCTTCGAGCTCGCCCCGCGTCGCGCAACCTCGGCGCAGCGGGCACTGGACACACAGGGGCGTGCGGGATCGGCAGACGGTGGCGCCGAGGTCCATGAGCGCGAGGAGGCGGTCCCGACCGTGGAGTGGCCGCCCGGCGCGCATCGTCTCCGCTTCGGCCTCCTTCGGGATGAGGCGCCTGCCCGCCACCCGCTCCACGACGCGCCGGACGTTGACTTCGACGGCCGGGACGTCACGGTCGTCCGCCTGCGCCGCGACCGCCGCCGCGGTGTAGCGCCCGACGCCCGGGAGCTCGGTGAGGTCGTGCGGCCAGCCGCGCGACGAGATCACGACCGACGCCTCCCACAAGCGTCGGGCCCGCCGCGGATAGCCGAGCCGACCCCACGCGGTGATCACCGCGCCGGGGCCGGCCGCGGCCATCGCCGCGGGATCGGGGAACTCGGAGAGGAACGCTCTGTACGCCGCCGTGACGCGCACCACCTGGGTCTGGTGCAGCATCACCTCCGAGACGAGCACGGCCCACCGGTCGCGCGTGGCGCGCCAGGGCAGGTCGTGGCGCCCGTGCTCGCGGTACCAGTCGCGCAGGTTCAGACGCCCACCACGATCGTCACCGAGCTCAGGCGCTTCCCCGTGCCACTGGGCGGCACTTGGGAGATCACGATGCCCTTCTGCGCAGGATTGGCGGTGACCATCTGCTGGATGACGACGTTGAATCCTGCGTCGGTCAGCGTCTTGGCCGCCGCGTCCTGCGGTTGGCCGACGACGCTCGGGATCGGGATCTGCTCCGGACCGCTCGACACGATGATCGTCACGATCTGAGTCTTCGGAGTGGGCACGCCCGCCGCCGGATTGGTGTCGATGACCGTGCCGATCGGAACGGTGTCGCTCGAAAGGGTCGAGGTGGTCGTCTGGAAGCCGGCCTGGCCGAGGATGTTGGCCGCGGTCGTCGGATCCTGGCCCTGGACGTTCGGCACGGGCACCGGTGGCTCCTTCGCCACCGTGACGGTCAGCGCGGGCTTCGGGTCTCGCGGCACGCGGGCGCCCGGTTCGGGCGGACCCACGCGCAGCACCGTCCCGGGCGGCTGCGTCGAGTCCTCCTCGACGAAGTTCGCCGCGAATCCGAGCTGCGAGAGCTCGGTCTGCGCTTCCTGGCGAGTCTTGCCGACGAGGTCGCTCGGTACGATGACCGTCGAGCTGACCACCGTGAGCACGACGGTGCTCCCCCTCGACGCCTTCTCACCCTCGCCGGGATTCTGGGCCAAGACCTGCTCGACCGGCTGGGTGCTGTCGTCGACCTCTCTCCGCCGGACTTTGAACCCCCGGTCGGTCAGGGTCGCCGCAGCTTCCGTGTACTGCTTGCCGACCACACCGGGCACCGCGATCGTCGGCACGGCCGCCTTGCCGCCCCCGAAGTCGCTGCTGGACAGCAGCACGCCGATGAGCACGAGCAGGGTGACGATGGCGACCCCGATGGCGATCGCGGCCCCGTAGCGTCTCCGCTCGGGCGATGACGCGACCGGCAACGGCGGGGTTGGGCCGGGTGCGACGGTCGTCACGGGAGTCGTCGCGGTCGGGACCTGGGCGACGATCGCCGTCCGCGGCCCGCCCACGAGCGGGCGACCGCGCTCGAAGCGGACCAGGTCGGAGCGGAGGTCGTCGGCGGACTGGTACCGCAGGTCGACGTCCTTCGCCATCGCGGTGAGCACGATGCGGTCGATGGCTCCCGGCACGTCGGGCTCGACGCTCGAGGGCGGTTCCGGCTCTTCGCGTACGTGCTTGTACGCCACCGAGACCGCGTTGTCGGCGGTGAACGGCGCGACGCCAGTGACCATCTCGTAGAGCACGACGCCGAGCGCGTAGACGTCGGATCGTCCGTCAAGCTCGAGACCCTGTGCCTGTTCGGGTGAGAAGTACGTGGCGGTGCCCATCACCGCGCCGGTCTTGGTGAGGCCGTCGGTCGCGTCGGCGCGTGCGATGCCGAAGTCCGTCACCTTCACCTGGCCGCCCGGGGTGATCAGCACGTTGCCGGGCTTCACGTCGCGGTGCACGACGCCGTGGCGGTGGGCGAACGCGAGCGCATCCGCGATCTCCGCCGCGATCCGAGCGGCCTCTGCAGGCGCGAGGCGGTCGTACTGGTCCATGACCCCACGCAACGTCTGTCCGTCGACGTACTCCATCACGATGAAGTACGAGTCGTCTTCTTCACCCCAGTCGTAGACCGAGACGATGTTGGGATGGTTCAGACCGGCGGCGGCCCGGGCCTCCCGGCGGAAGCGGGCCACGTTGGTCGCGTCGGCGGCGAAGCCCGACGACAGCACCTTCACTGCCACCTGCCGGTCGAGGAGCCGGTCGTGCGCGAGCCACACGTCGGCCATGCCGCCCCGGCCGACCACGCGGTCGAGCTCGTAGCGGTCGGAGTAGACGAGCCCCGCAGCCGGCATAACGGTGCAATCTACTGGTGTGTAGTTCGCTTCCCTGGGCGCCGCCCGCGCCGTTACTGCGCGAGCAGCATCTCCAGCATCTCGCGGGCGATCGGGCCCGCCGTCTGGCCCCCGGTGATCTCGGGATCCTGGCCGCCGCCGCCGTTCTCGATCATCACCGCGACCGCGTAGCGCGGGGCGTTGGCGGGCGCGAAGGCGATGAACCACGCATGCGGGAGCTTCCCTTCCACCTGGGCGGTTCCCGTCTTGCCCGCGACCGCAACGCCGGGGATCTGCGCCGGCGTCCCGGTGCCTTCCTCGACGACTTGCACCATCATCCCGCCGACCGCGATCGCGGTGCTCGGCGGCATGCACTCGAGCCAGGGCTTCGGCGTCGTTCGGCGCACGGTCTCGCCCGCCTCGTTCTCGACGTGATCGACGACGTGGGGGGTCATGATCGTGCCGCCGTGGGCGATGCCCGCCGCGATCAGCGCCATCTCCAGCGGGGTGACCGCCTGACCCTGGCCGATCCCTGCCCGCGCGAACAGGGGCTTGTTGTCGTCGAACGATCCGGGTAGCGGCCCCACGCTGCGAGCCGCACCGGGGGAGAGGTCGAGCGGCGGCGCGTCGGACCCGACGCCGCAGCGTTCCATCGCAGGCACGAAGTCGTTGCCCATCTCCAACCCGAGCAGCGCGAACGTCGTGTTGCACGAATGCACGAGGCTCTCCGTGAGCGTGCCCCCGCACGAGTTCCCCCCGGAGTTCCGCAACGGGATGTTGGTCTGCGGGAGCGGCAGCTCGGTCCGGGTCGGGAACACCGGGTCGGTCGGCGTGGCCTTGCCGAGATCGATCGCCGCGCCGGCAGTCACGGGCTTGAACGACGAGCCCGGCGGGAAGATCTGGCGGTAGGAGCGCGGCAGCGCCGCCTGGTCTGACGCGTCACTCGTGATGAAGTCGAAGTACCGCTGGACGACGTCGCGGTTGTGGGACGCCAGCGGCGTGGGGTCGAACGAGGGGTTGGAGTACATGGCTTCGATGCCGCCGGTCTGCACGTCGATCGCGACGATCGAGCCCTTCTGGAGGTTGAGGAGCTCGCGGGCCTTGCGTTGGTTGGCCTCCGAGATCGTGAGCACGACATTGTTGGTGTCCGCGTTGCCGGACACCAACGCGCCGAGGTCGCCGAGCTGGAGCGACGTGTCGCGTCCGGTCAGTACCCGGTCGTAGGTTTCCTCGACGCCCGCGTTGCCGACCGAGAACGACTGGAATCCGGTGATCTGGCCGAGCGTCTGCCCGAGTGGGTACTCCCGCTGGAACTTGAATTCGCCCTTTGAAGGAACCGAGCGCGCCGCTACCGCGCCGTCGGCGGTGACGATCTCTCCCCGCGGGCGGTTGAAGTCGCGGAGCTGCGTCCGCACGTTGCGGGGGTCGTTCTCGAGGTTGTCGGCGTCGATCACTTGGAGGTAGACGAGTTGGGCGACGAGGAGGAGCAGCAGCGCGGTGACGGCGTAGCCGACCCGTCGGATCGGGCGGTTCACCGCCGCACTGGTGGTGTGGCGGCGCCGGGCTGGTCGCCGAGCACGGTGCGGACGCCCGCGAGCGGGGGCGGCGCTTCCGCGTGCGCGGCGGTCTCGTCGGAGATGCGCAGCAACAGCGCGACGAGCACGAAGTTGGCGACGAGGGAGGAGCCCCCGTACGAGACGAACGGCAGGGTCACGCCGGTGAGCGGGATCACGCGGATCACCCCGCCGATGATCACGAACGCCTGCACGCCGATGATCGTCGTGAGCCCGGCGGCGAACAGCTTCGAAAACGGCCGATCAGCCTGTACCGCGATGCGGAACCCGCTGCCCACGAACAGCAGGAAGAGCATGCACATGGCGACGGTCCCGAACAGCCCCAGCTCCTCACCGATGGCAGAGAACACGAAGTCGGTCGCGGCGTTGGGGATCTTCTCGGGGCTGCCGAGGCCGAGGCCCGTACCCGCGATGCCACCGGTTCCGAGCGCGAAGAGGGATTGGACGAGCTGATATCCGGTGGTCTGGGCAACTGACCACGGGTCGATCCACGACGAGACCCGCTCCTGCACGTGACCGAAGAGCTGATACGCGACCGCCGCGCCGGCGATGAACAGGCCGATCGCAGCGATCAAGTACGCCGCGCGCTCGGTCGCGATGTAGAGCATCGCCGCGAAGACCGTGAAGAAGAGGAGCGACGAGCCGAGATCTTTCTGGCGGACCATCACGAGGATCGACACGCCCCATGCGAGCAGCAGGGGACCGAGATGCTTGGGGTCGGGGAGGGTGAGACGCCCGAGTCGGCGGCTGCCGGCCGCGAGGAGCTCGCGCTTCTCGACGAGATACCCCGCGATGAACACGACGAGCAGCACCTTCGCGGCCTCGCCGGGCTGGAAGTTGATCGGACCGATCCGGACCCACAGGCGCGCGCCGTTGATCTCCCGACCGACACCCGGCAGCAGCGGGAGCAGGAGGGCGGCGATGCCGAGGAACAGGAACGTGTAGCGATAGCGCTCGAGCATCCGCACCCGCCGCACGAGCGTGAGCGTCACGACGAATCCGCCGACCGCCAGGGCGGTCCACACGGCCTGCACCCGAGCGAGATCGCGGTCGAGGCGTGAGATCGTCACGAAGCCGATGCCGTTGAGGATCGCGGCGATCGGCAACAAGGTGGGATCGGCCCGCGGGGCGAACCGGCGGACGGCGAGGTGCGCGACCAGGTAGAGGCCGAGCATGACCGCGAGGATCCCCCACAGGTCGCCGGGGATGTCCGGCCGCTCGGAGAGCAGGAGCAGCACGTACCCGCCGCAGGTGACGATCACCGCGAGGACGCCCAGGCCGAGCTCGTGCGCGCGTCGTCGCCGCGCCAGCGGCGAGAGGCGACCGGAGCTCACCGGCTGGCGGGCGCGGCCGGGACGATCGAGGTCGTGGGCGCGGCCGCGGTCGTCGAGGGCGGCGTCCCCGTGGACGTCGTCGTGGACGCGGTCGTGGTGCCGGATCGGTCACGGAGGTGGGCGACGAGGGCGAGCGCGCCGGCGCGCGAGCCGAAATGCGCCTCGCTGCGGGCGAGCTCACGGCCCGCGGGCGGCAGGTCGCCGACCTCGAGGTCGGTCCGACGCTCGATCGTCGGATCCCAACCGAGGAGCCCACCTGGCACGCCCCGGTAGACGGTGACGCGCCCGTCCGCCACGCCGACGAAGTAGCCGCGCCGCGCGTACCAGCCGGTGGCGCCGATCGCGAGCGCGAGGATCACGACGACCGGGAGCGCCCAGAGCGCGGCGCGCGCGACTGGGCCGCGTCGATGAGCGGGTTCGGTCGTCGCTGCCGTCGGGCCGGCGTCGATGATCGGTGCGGCGTGTGCGTCGCCGTCGAGCGGTGGCGGTTCGGTCGTGGGTGAGTCCGCATCGTCCTCGGTCGCTGCGATGACGACCACCGTGATGTTGTCCTCGCCGCCGGCCGCGTTCGCGCTGTCGACCAACCGTCTCGCGGCGCGCTCCGGATCCGCTTCGAGCCGCAGTGCCGACGCGATCGCATTGGTGGGCACCATCGCGGTGAGCCCGTCCGAACAGAGCAACACCCGGTCTCCCGGCTCCAGCTCGACCGGATACAGGTCGACGTCGACCTCGGCGTCGACACCGAGCGCGCGAGTGATGATCGAGCGTTGGGGATGGACGGCGGCCTCGTCCTCGGTGAGCTGCCCGTCGCGCACCATCTCCTCCACGAGGCTGTGGTCGACGGTGATCTGCGTGAGCTCGCCCGCATGCATGAGGTACGCGCGCGAGTCGCCCACGTGGCCGAGGAGGAACCCGTCGTCTGTCGTCATCAGTCCCGCGGTGAGCGTCGTGCCCATCCCGTGCAGGGCTTCGTCGGCGAGGGACTTCTCGTACACAGCGTGGTTGGCCACGACCACCGCCTCACGGAGCGCGGCACCGGCGAGCATCGACGCCCGGAGGGTCTCGAGCGCGGTGGCGCTCGCGACCTCGCCGCCGCGGTGCCCCCCCATGCCGTCGGCCACCGCGAAGAGGCCGATTGCCTCGTCGACGACGAAGCCGTCCTCGTTGCCGTCGCGCACGCGACCGACGTCGGTGCTCGCACCGAAAGTGAGCTGCATCGCGCGCCCTACCTGAGGGCCTCGGTGATGGTGCGCCCGAATTGCACGCGGTCGCCACGTCGCACACGCGTGGCGCTCGTCACGGGATCACCGTTCAGCAGCGTGCCGTTGCGCGAGCCGAGGTCTTCGACGAAGACATCGCCGTCGCGGCGGAACAGGCGCGCGTGCACCTGCGACACGAACGTGTCGTCGCCGAGCACGATCCCGCACCCGCCGCCGCGTCCGACGGTGACGTCGTCACTGATGACGAAGGTCTCGCCGCGGCGCGCCCCGGGCTCGAGGATGCGGAGCTGCGTGGGGCCCCGGCCGCGCGCCGCGCGGGCGGGCGCCGCGGCGACCCCGCCGCCACCGCTCGGGAGGGGGATCGGGGCGCGCATCTCGAGCAGTACCACCCGCACGATCCGATAGAGGAACAGGAAGAGCAACGCCAGGAAGCAGAACTTCAAGATGGTGAGGACCGATTCGGGCACTACGACGCCTCGAAGCGCAACACCGTGGCCCCTACACCGATCTCGTCGCCGTCGTGGAGGAGATGTTCCCGCACGGGCGTGCCGTTCACCCGGGTGCCGTTCATCGAGCCGAGGTCGATCACGACGAAGCCGTCGCCCTGGGGCCGGACCTCGGCGTGCCGTCGGGATGCCCGGGAGTCGTTGAGGCTCACGGTGCATTCGGCGAGCCGGCCGATGACGGTCGAGTCCTCGCTGAGCGGGATCCGAGCGCCGTCCGGGAGGACGAGCGACCCGATGCGGCCGCCCTCGCCCTCGGCGATCTCGGCCACAACGTCGAAGTCGCCCGCCTTGAGGGTCTCGTCGGGCACCAGCGTGACGGTGACGGGTCCGACGAACTGGTACTCCTCGTCGCGGGCGTGCGCCCGCGCCGCCTCGGCGAGCTCCCGGGCGAGGGCGTCCGCGAAGCTCTCGAAGCGAGCGAAGTCCGCTTCCGACAGGTAGACGCCGATGTTGTTCGGTGCGACGGCGCGGCCGCTGACCCCGATCGTCCGCCCTGAATCGAGCACCCGCGCGACGCGCCGACCCAGCTCGACTGGTTGGAGCCCGCTGCGGAAGGCCTTGTTGAACGTGCCTTCCACCAGCCGCTCGAGCCGCCGTTCGAAGCTCTGCAGGCCCACGGCGGGAGTGTACCGGCGCCCTGTGGCGCCCAAATGGGCAGCACGAGGCCACTGCTACCCTGACTCGGCTCGGGCGAGTGGCGGAATTGGCAGACGCGCAGGCTTCAGGTGCCTGTGTCCGCAAGGACGTGGGGGTTCAAGTCCCCCCTCGCCCACCGAGCTGTCGTGTCGATATCCCTATGCCGGTCACACGCCGACCGTCCCCACGTCGGCGTTCTTCACCGCCTCGTCGATGAGCTCGAACGACACCGAACCGATGAGAAGCCCCGTGCCCAGGGCCATGACCGTGGCGATGACCCGGGGGCTCGGTTTCGTGAGGTATGCGATCAGGGCACCGACCAGCAACGCCGACGCGCCGAACGGGCCCCAGAAGAACGCGGTTTCCACGAGCGGACGCTCTCGACGGTGGGCTGCGGGCGAGGCTCAGCCGCCCGCGGCAGCGAGCCGCTCGTCGTAGTAGTCGGCGAGCGCACGCAGCGCGGCGGCGGCGTCCCCCGCGAACGACGAACCGTGCATCACCGCGAGCAGGGAGGGCGCGAGATCGGCGAGCCCCCGGATCGTCGGACCGGTGTCGGGCGTGAGGCAGGTCGCGCCGAACGCGTCCTCCGCCTGCGACGCGGGGCCCACGATGTCGTCGCTGGTGACGGGAGGCCCGTCGCCGAGTTGCGAGAAGAGATCGCCACACAGGAGCGTGCTGGTCGTCTCCTCGAACAGCACCCGCGCCTCCCAGCCGTGCGGGACGTGCGGCGTGTCGATGTGTCGGACGCGGTGCTGCCCGAGCTCGATGACTTGACCGTTGTCGAGTGGGACCGGCGCACGGTTCGCGAGGTCGTCGAGCGACACCATGCACCCGAGCGCGCCGTGCGCGATCTCGGCCTGCGGCGCCGCGGCGAGGAGCTCGTTCATTGCGCCGCACTCGTCCGCCTCGAGATGGCCGAAAGTGATCCACCGCAGTCCTTCTAGCGGGGCGATCCGGGTGATGGCTTCGCTGACCAGGGGGAACAGTCCGCGCATCCCGGTGTGGAACAGGAGCGGCTGCTCGTCCTCGATCAGGAACTGGTTGAACGTGAAGCCGGTGGGCCCGACGTCGGGAACGAAGGTCGAGAGTCGGTAGATGTGGTCGGCGATCTCGTTGACGCGTGTCTCCATCGTGCGCTCCTTGCTTTGGCCGCGGCTGACCTCGACGGCGTCATCCTCACACATTCGACGCGCCGCCCGCTTGACGCCGCGCCAGCTCACCGCCGACGATGGGCGCGCCACCAGGGGGTGATCATGTCCAATCTGCAGCGCGCGTCGGTGGGCGCGTACCACTTCACTGACATCTATCCCGAGTTCCCCAACCTCACTGTCCAGTACCAGTACGAGGACAAGTAGCGCTCTCCCGTGCCGAAGCGAAGCGCCGGGCTCCTGCTCTACCGGCGCGGGCGAGCCGGGATCGAGCTGCTGATCGTCCACCCCGGTGGTCCGTTCTGGGCGCGCAAGGACGACGGCGCCTGGTCGGTGCCGAAGGGTGAGTACACCGAGGAGGAAGACCCCGAACGGGCGGCGGTGCGCGAGTTCGAGGAGGAGCTGGGTCGAGCGGCACCCGAAGGTCCGCGGCTCGATCTCGGTGTGGTCACGCAGGCCGGGGGCAAGCGCGTGCACGTGTTCGCGGTCGAGGGCGAGTTCGACGTCGCCACAACCGTCAGCAACACGTTCGAGATCGAGTGGCCGCCGCGATCGGGGCGCACGGGCGTGTTCCCCGAGGTGGACCGCGTGTGCTGGTTCACGCCCGACGAAGCTCGCAGAAGGTTGTTGCGGGGCCAAGTGCCCCTGGTGGATCGCCTTCTGGAGGCGTTGGGGTCCCGTCCGGACGACTGACCGGGAATGCGGGTGCGGGCGCTCCGGGCGTACGGTGGCCGTGGGGCCTCGAAAATTCTCGAACATTCGAGGTGAGCGATGCACCCATCCGTGGGGGGCGGACGAGGAGCGCCGAGCCGAACGCGGAGGCGGCCGCTCGCTCACGTCGTATGCACCGGCGCACTCGTGTTCGGCACCGGCGGGTTGTCGCTGGCTCCCGGGGCGGCCGCGGTTCCGACCGACGGTCCGACTCCCGTCGCAGCACCTTCGGCCGATCTCGCGCCGGCCGCCACCGATTCCGGGCAGCGGAGGAGCCGCCGCCGTCGGGCCTAGCGCGACCGGGCGATCTTCCCGGGCGGTGCGGCGGGGACCGCGTCGGGTCGGAGCACGGACGCGAGCACCTCGACGCCGTCGACGATGCGGGGACCCGGGCGCGAGAACATCGCGTTGGCATCGCCCCCCCGACGGACGCCCGCTTGCAAGGGATGGGGCACTGCCCGTACCTTGCACAGGCATCGAGGCGCGAAGGAGCTCACACATGGCAAAGACGATCGCGGTCATCGGGGCCGGCCCCGGCATCGGCATGGCCGTCGCCCGGCGCTTCGGCCGAGAGGGATTTCAGGTTGCGCTGCTCGCCCGCAACGCCGAGCGCCTCGCGTCGATGCAACAGGAACTGGAGAGCGAGGGCGTCACCGCGGCCGCGTTCCCGGCGGACGTCCTCGACCGGCCCGGGCTCGTGGCCGCCTTGGGGAAGGTGAAGGAGCGGTTCGGGCCGATCGATGTCGTCGAATACGGTCCGACTCCCTCTCCGGAGGACTTGCAGACGGCGCGCAACTTCACGGAGGACGTCGTCCAGCTGCAGGTCGACTACAACCTGCTCGGGCCCATCGCGGTCGTCAACACCGTGTTGCCCGACATGCTCGAACGCAAGGACGGCACCATCCTGTTCTGCTCCGCCGTCTCGGCACTGGAGCCCGTTCCCTTCACGGCGAGCTTCGGCGTCGCGGCCGCGGCGAATCGCTCGTACGCCAAGCTCCTGACGATGGAGCTCGCGGGCGAAGGCATCCACGCGGGGATCGTCGAGGTGGCCGCCCTGGTCGCCCTGCCGGTACCGGAAGGCCAAGAGCCACCGCCGCCGGGTCCGATGCCGGTGATCCAGCCGGCGGAGGCCGCCGAGCGCTTCTGGGACATGTACACCAAACGCGACAGCTGGGAAGAGGTCGTTGGCGACCTCGACGCGATCCGGAGGCTGATCGGCGTCGCCTGACCTCCGGGCCGCGTGACCGCGGTCGATACGGTGGCGGGAGAATGGACGAGCCGGTTGTCGAACACCCGCAGATGGCCGAGTACGGCGTCCCCGAAGACCTCGACGAGGTGGCGCTGGGAACCGTGACGCGCGCGTGGATGAGCTGGAGCAGCGGCAAAGACAGCGCGCTCGCGTTGCACCGGGCGCGTCACGACCTCGGACTCGACGTCGACACGCTGCTCGTCACCGTCAATGCGGAGGCCGACCGCGTCGCGATGCACGCGGTACGGCGCAGCCTCGTCGAGGAGCAGGCACGAAGGCTCGGCATGCGGCTCCACGTGGTCGAGCTCCCGTGGCCCTGCCCCAACGACGTGTACGAAGCGCGGATGGCAGCCGCGGTCGCCACCGCTCGTGACGCCGGCGTGGAGCGGATGGTGTTCGGCGACCTGTTCCTGGAGGACATCCGCGCGTACCGCGACGCCAACCTCGCCGACACCGGCATCTCCGCGGTGTACCCGCTCTGGCAGCACGACACCACGGCGCTCGCGCGGGTGATGGTCAGCAGCGGCGTTCGCGCGCTCATCACCTGCGTGGACAGCTCGGCGCTGCCCGCCGACTTCGTGGGCCGTGCCTTCGACGCCGACCTGCTCGCCGCGCTGCCCGCGCACGTCGACCCGTGCGGCGAGCGCGGAGAGTTCCACACCTTCGTGTGGGATGCCCCCGGCTTCGAGTCGCCGATCGCCGTGGAGGTCGGCGAACGGGTGGAACGCGACGGCTTCGTCTGGTGTGACGTCGTGCCGGCCGCGCCCTGACGCTCGTCCTCGGAAGGCGACATCGAGGCCCGAATCCCTTCCCAGGCACCGATCAGGGCGGCGAGAGGGCCAGGAACGCAGGGTCGGGGGCGGGCATGGAAACTCCCCGGGGGGCCGAAAATCTCGCCCGATGTGCGAACGGCTGCCGAAAAGTGCACAATGGAGGGCTCGAACCCGCGATAATTCACGGGGTCGGTGGGTACCCCACCTCCGACGCCCGCCGGTCAGGTTACCGAACGGGCTCTCGCCAGATCCGGAACAACGGCGCCTCCGGCGTCGTTTCAATGAGAGCATCCTCCGTCCCCCGCGGAGGATCAGGCTCACAGCATCCTTGCACCACCGACCTCGGGAAGGCACCGTGGCACGAGTTCGCACCCGCACCGAACGCGACAATGAAGATCTCGTCCGGCTCTATCTGGAAGACATCGGCCGGCACCAGCTCCTCACCAAGGAAGACGAAGCACGTCTCGCCCAAGACATCGAGGCGGGCAAGGCCGCGCAGGAGACCCGCGACTCCGTCGACAAGGGTCTGACCCGCACCGAGAAGCGCGATCTGCAGCGGCTCGTCCGCAAGGGCGAGGACGCGCAGCGTCAGTTCGTCCAGTCGAACCTCCGGCTGGTCGTGTCGATCGCCAAGCGCTACCAGGCGTCGGGCATGCCGCTCCTCGACCTCGTGCAGGAGGGCAACCTCGGCCTGATCCACGCGGTCGAGAAGTTCGACTGGCGCAAGGGCTTCAAGTTCTCGACCTACGCGACGTGGTGGATCCGCCAGGCAATCCAGCGCGGCATCGCAAACGCCGGTCGTACCATCCGGCTCCCCGTCCACGCGGCCGACAACCTCGCTCGGCTCCAGAAGGAGCGTGCGGGGCTCGAAGCGCGCCTCGGCCGCCCGGCGACGCTCGACGAGCTTGCCGCGGAGCTCGACCTCGCACCCGAGCGGGTCAAGGAGCTCATCCCGCACCTCGCCGAGCCGGTCTCGCTCGAGACCCCCGTCGGCGAAGACGGTGAGACGGAGCTCGGCGATCTCGTCGAAGACCGCGGCGCCGAGTCGCCGTTCGAGTCGGCGGCACGGGCCATGCTTCCCGCTGAGATCGAGAAGCTCCTGGCCGTGCTCGACGAACGTGAGCGCTACATCCTTACGCTGCGCTTCGGTCTCGACCGGGGTGAGCCCCGCACACCCGACGAGGTCGGGCAGCTGGTCAGCCTGAGCCGTGAGCGTGTCCGTCAGATCGAGGCACGCGCGCTCGCTCGTCTCCGGCACCCGTCGGTGGAGATGGGCGCCCGAGCGTTGCTCGCAGGCTGATTCAGCTCGGCCGGAAGCGCCGGCGGCGGGCGACCGCCCGGAGCGCCTGCATCGCGCGGTAGACGCGCTGACGCGCGGCGTGCTCGGTGACCTGGAGGCGCTCGGCGACGTCGGCGTAGTCCAGCTCTTCCACGTAGCGCATCTGGAGCACCGCCCGGTGCCACTCGGGCAGGTCTTCGAGCACGTCCGCGGGGAGCTCGAGGTCGGCGGCTCCGAGCACGAGGTCTTCCGCGGTCGCCTCGACCCCGAGCTCGGGGACGTCGGCGTGGGGTTCCACGACGACGCGCGCGCGGGCACGTGCGGCGTCGATGGCGAGGTTCCGCACGATCCGCATCAGGTAGTGCTTCGCCTTGGTTGGCTCGCGCAGCACGACGTCGCGCTCGAGTGCCCGGACCAACGCCGCTTGGGCGAGGTCTTCGGCGTCGGCGTCGCAATACGTGAGGGATCGCGCGTACCGGAAGATCTCGGCGCGGTGCGTGACCACCAGCTCGCGTAGATCGACTGCTTCCGGTGACTCACCTTCGGGTTGCTGCTCGTCCGGTCCCGGCACGGGACGCGGCGTACCACGCGGCATCGGCCCCTCCTCCGGGAAGTACCGTCCACCGCGCGACGGATCGTCCCGCTCTCCTCGCGCCGGCCCGATCGGGCTGTCGTCACCGAGAGTGGCTGGAAGCTAGCGCCGTCGCGGCGCCGCTGCAACGGGTCGCGCGCGGCCCGTAGCGGCGGCGCGTGGCGGAGGGAGAGGGATTTGAACCCTCGAGGAGGCTTGTCACCCCCTACTCGCTTAGCAGGCGAGCACTTTCGGCCGCTCAGTCATCCCTCCGAATACCGGGGCAGTGTACGCGGGCCGCTACCGCCGGACGGCGTCGATCTCCCACGGGAGCGGCCACGGGTTGATGACGCATCCCTGCAAGCTGATCGACTGCTGCTGCATCACCGGTGCCTGTTGCCCCGCGCCCGGACAGTTGGAGTGCCCGCGCCGCAGGAAGTGCCCGGTCTCGTGGTTGATGACCATCACCTGGTACCAGTCGAGCGGGCCGGCCCAGTTCGGCGAGCCGTGTACGAACCGGGTCTCGTTGATCACCACGTAGCGGCCCACCTGACAGCTCCACAGCGCCGAGCACACGGGGTCGTACGACGGCAGTGTCGACGCGTGGGCCAACACGAGGCTGAAGTCGCCGCCCGTGGGCACCCGGCGGA
This sequence comes from uncultured Actinomycetes bacterium, assembly GCA_963775795.1. Taxonomy (GTDB): domain Bacteria; phylum Actinomycetota; class Acidimicrobiia; order IMCC26256; family DASPTH01; genus CAVZKC01. The sequence goes on from CAVZKC010000004.1 coordinate 1,020,139, forward strand.
ACTCGATGCCGGCCGCCCGCCAGCCGCGGAGGTCGTGATAGACCCAATCGGCGGTGCTGGCGAGCAGCTCGGGGTTCGTGGTCACGGGCCCGTTCGTCGTCACCGAGTACGTGAGCACCCGCGTGACCGGCGGTGCCGGAGGAAGGCACGCCGACAGCGCGAGTGCGAGCACAACGACGGGCAGGGCCACCCGGGCGACGTTCCGCATCGGGTGCAAGGTAGCCCTCATCGGTCGAGCAGGTCCCCGGTCGCAGCCGCCTCCGCGGCGACCCCCAGCTCCGCGCGCTCGCTCCGGACGATCGACCCGAGCGCGACGAGGACGACTGCCGCGCCGACGATCTGCGTCGGCCCGAGCGACTGCGAGTAGAGGATCCAGGCCCCCATCGTCGATACCACCGGCGCACCCAGGGCGAGCAGCGACGTGAGTGACACGTCGAGATAGCGGTGGGCCCAGGTCATCGTGCCGTGCCCGAGCAGCCCGGGCCCGACGGCCAGGGCGAGGAGCAGCAGCCAGTCGTCGGCGGCGAGGGAGTCGAGCCCGTGCGACGCGGTGAGGGCCCACGGCGAGCACACCACCGCGGCCACCAGGATCACGGCGGCGATGAACGACCAGGCGTGCTCGTTGTCGTCGCGGGCACGCTTCGCGAGGAGGAAGTAGGCCGTGAACACGATCAAGTTCGCGACGGCGCAGAGGTCACCCACGATCGAGTGGCCGTCGCCGCTCGCGCCGAGCACGACGAGGACCACGCCCGTCAGCGCCAGACCGGCGTAGGCAAGCTCGCGCGGCGGGCGACGCTCGCCGAACCAGCGACCGGCAACCAGGAGGATGAGCGCGGGCTGGAGCGCCGGGATGAGGGTTGCGGTGACGATCGACGTCTCGTTGAACGACACGAACGAGAAGATGATGCTGGCGCCGAAGCACACGCCCGTCGGGATCGCCCGGACGATCATGCGCCACGTCAGCCGGCCCCCCGTGAGGTAGGCGGCGGCGATCATGATCGGCTGGGCGATCCAGAGCCGGTAGAAGACGATCGTCGCCGAGTCGGCGTCGATCCCCTTGACCAGGAGGGGCCCGCAGCCCCACATGACGACGGCGAGCGACGTGCCGGCCAGGGCGAGACCGATCTGGCTGCTTCGCTCGCGATCTCTCTCGGCGGGTGCGCCCTCCGACCGAGCCGTCAGGTCGTGGTCCCCTGGGCTTGCGGCGACCACGTCTCGGTCACCGACGTGAGCGGGCTCTGCCGGTCCTTCGACGGCCCCCGGGTCGCGTCGTGCTCGATGGTCTGGTACGTGTGGAGCGTGTCGGAGAACTCCTTGAACTCGACGACTTTGCCGTCGCGGATCCGCAGCGCCATCACGTAGTGGTTGTTGTACGAGCCGCCGTTCGAGAGTGGGGCCTCGCTCTCGGCCTCGATCAGGACGCGGTCACCTTCGGCGACGACGTCGCCGATCTTCATCGTCGGCGGGCCCGACAGGACCTCGCCGAACACCTGCTGGGCGTAGCTGAAACCTTCGGGGCCGGTCCACCCCGACACCGGCATGTTGCCGCTGGCCCAGAACCGGAAATCCTCGTGCATGAGCGCACCCGCCGCGTCGGGATCGGTCACCAGGGACTTGAAGAACCGGACACCGATTTCCTTGTTGGCTCCCGCGTCGCTGCTCGCGTCTGCCATGGCTTCGCTCCTCGTCGTCGGTCGGGAGTGCAGCGTACGAGGCGGGCGAGACGCGGGCCAACGCGTTCCGCGGCCGGCCGAGGTAGGGTCCGCGCATGGAAACCGGTGACCTCGTCCCAGACTTCGAACTGTCAACCGACACGGGCAGCCGCTTCAAGCTGTCCGAAGCGCTGGCCGACGGCCCCGTCGTGCTGTTCTTTTATCCGAAGGCGATGACGCCGGGTTGCACGAGGGAGAACTGCCACTTCCGCGACCTCGCCGGGGAGTTCGCGGCGGTCGGCGCCCAACGGGTCGGTATCAGCGCCGACGCGGTGGGCCGCCAGGCCGAGTTCCGCGACAAGCACACGCTCGACTTCCCCCTGCTGTCGGACACCGACAAGGCGGTCGCCAAGCAGTTCGGGGTCAAGCGGTCGATGCTGCCGGTCAACAAGCGAGCCACGTTCGTCATCGACACCGATCGCCGGGTGCTGGCGGCGATTCGGAGCGAGACCAACATGGAAAAGCACGCCGACGAGGCGCTCGACGTGCTCCGAGCGCGCGCGGGGTCGTCACCCGCGACCTGAGCGTCCTTCGGCGAGCCACGAGCGGCGCGGAGGGACAGGGATTCGAACCCTGGGTGCTTGCGCACAACGGTTTTCAAGACCGTCCCGTTCGGCCGCTCCGGCACCCCTCCGCCGGTCAGGCTATCGACGCAGCGTCACGTCGGCGGTGGTTGCAGAGCGGATCCCGCGAGCGCGCCGCCGTCGACCTGGAGCTCGGAGCCCGTGCAGTACGCGGAGTCGTCGGAAGCAAGAAAGACCATCGCTCGCGCGATGTCGAGCGGGGTGCCCGGTCGCGCCACCGGGAGGTGCTGGAACATCTGGTCGATGACGGCCCGGTCCATTCCTTCGGGGAGGTCCCCGCCCACGATCCCGCCGGGGTAGACGGAGTTCACGCGGATCCCGTACTTGCCGAGCTCCATCGCCGCGGTCTTGCTCATGCCGCGCACTGCGTGCTTGCTGCCGACGTACGCGGAGAGACCGACGAATCCGGCCATCCCCGCGGAGGAGGCGGTGTTGACGATCGCGCCGCCGCCGGCCGCGCGCATCGGTTCGATGACGGACTTCATCCCGAGCCAGCATCCGAGCTGGTTCACCCGGATCACGGTCATAAACAGCTCCTCGTCCATGTCTTCCATCAGCGCCATCGGGAAGATCCCCGCGTTGTTGATCAGAACGTCGAGCTTGCCGAAGGCCTTGATCGTCTCGTCGACGGCGTGGGCCCACTGGGCCGAGTCGCTGACGTCGAGGTGGCACCGAGCGCGCCGCGTCACCAAGGTCGGCGGCCACCTTCTCGCCCAGGTCATCGAGCACGTCGGTCACCATGACCTTCGCGCCCTCCTCCACGAACTGGCGCGCCTCCTCCGCGCCCTGGCCGCGGGCCGCCCCGGTGATGAGCGCCACCTTGTCGTCGAGCTTGCCCACGATGTCCCCCTCGTCGAGTCCGCGGCAGCCGGTGCCGCCCGACGGGAGAGTACCCGGTGGGCGAGCGCAGGATCAGGAGCGGCGCTCGACGGTGGCGAAGCCGGTGAGAGGCACGAGCACGTCGGGGACGGTCATCGAGCCGTCGGCTTCCTGGAAGTGTTCGAAGAGGAAGACGAGCGTGCGGCCGACCGCGCACGCAGTGCCGTTCAACGTGTGGACGAGCCGGTTGCCGCCCGGCCCCTTCGTGCGCGTCCCGAGCCGGCGAGCCGAGTAGTCGAGGTAGTTGGAACAAGAGGTCAGCTCGCGGTATCGGCCCTCCGACGGCAGCCATACCTCGACGTCGTACTTCTTCGCAGCTGCCGCGCCGAGATCGCCCGCCGCGATGTTCATCACGCGGTAGGGAAGGCCCAGCGTGCCGACGATGCGCTCCTCGACGGCGAGCAGCGCTTCGTGCTCGTCCCAGGAGCGATCCGGTTCTGCGAACGAGAACATCTCGACCTTGTCGAACTGGTGCACGCGGAAGATGCCGCTCGTGTCCTTGCCGTACGTCCCGGCCTCGCGGCGAAAGCACGACGAGATGCCGGCGTACCGTCGCGGCAACGAGTCGGGTTCGATGATCTCACCGCGGTGCAGCGCAGAGAGCGGCACTTCGCTCGTGCCGACGAGAAACAGCTCACCGCCGTCGACCTCGTAGACCTGCGAGCGATCGGTCGGGAAGAAGCCCGCCTCTTCCATCGCCTGCTCGCGCACGAGGACCGGCGGGACGACCGGAGTGAATCCCTCGCCCGCGAGGAGCGCCACGACCCACTGCACGAGCGCGAGCTCGAGTAGCACCGCCTCGCGGGTGAGGTACGCGAAGCGAGAGCCACTGATCGCGACTGCGTGCGTGGTGTCGACCAGCCCCAAGCTCTCGCCCAGCTCGGCGTGGTCGAGGGGCGGCGGGGCGGATGGCTCACCCACTGTGCGCAGGACGACCGAGTCGTCCTCGCCGCCATCGGGCACCGATTCGTCGGCGGCGTTCGGCAATTCCAGCGCCAGCGTGCGGACACGCTCGTCCACCGCCTTCAGCGCCGCCTCTGCACCCACGAGCCCCTCTTTCAACTCGGACGCCGCGGTCACCAGCGCCTGCCGTTCCTCGGGAGCAGCGCGCCCGATCTCCTTCGACGCGGCGTTCTGGCGCGCGCGCAGCTCCTCGACGAGCGCGAGCTGCTCGCGACGCTCGCCGTCGGCGGTGAGCACTTCGTCGACGATGCCCGACGCGACACGCTTGCGCTCGATCCCGCGCCGATACGCCGGCTCGTCCCGCAAGCGGCGGAGGTCGATCACGACGGTTCGGAGCGGCGGACTTGGGTGCGCAGCTCGCCGAGCCATCGGTCGGCGTCGCGCCACGCCTTCGAGACGGCTCGCCGCCGCGCGTGCGCGTCATCGCCGGCAACCGGGTATGAGCCGAGGAACTTCACCTTCGCCTGCTTGGCCGCCAGGCTGCGGAGGCAATCGGCGACCAACTCGTCGTCGAGATGGCCTTCGAAGTCGATGAAGAAGCAGTAGTCGCCGAGGTTCCGCTTCGTGGGGCGCGACTCGAGCTTCGTGAGGTTGATCGCGCGCGCCGCGAACTCCTGGAGAATCGCGAGCAGGGAGCCGGGACGGTCCGCCCGCTGGAAGCACACGACCGACGTCTTGTCGTGCCCGGAGGGTTCCGGGATCCCGAAGCCGACGAGCACGAAGCGGGTCTCGTTGTCGGGGTGGTCCTCGATGTCGCGGGCGAGCACGGAGAGCCCGGCGTGCTTCGCTCCCTGTTTCGTACCGATCGACGCGATGCCCGACTTCCTCGACTTCGCGACCTGGAGCGCCGCGTCGGCCGTCGAATTGGCGGCGACGGTCACGGCGTCGGGCAGGTGTTTCGCCATCCAGAGCCGGGTCTGGCCGAGCGGGTTGGGGTGGGAGATCACGGTGTGCACGTCGGCGAGGCGGGTACCGGGTCGGGCGCAAAGCTGAAGGGCGACGGGGAGGTCGACCTCCCGCTGCACCAACAGCTCGGTGTCGAACGCGAGCGCGTCCAGCGTGACCGTGACGGAGCCCTCGATGGAGTTCTCGATCGGCACGATGCCGAGGTCGACGTCGCCGCGCTCGACCGCGGTGATCACGTGTGGCACGTCGCGGAACGGGACGGCGGTCCCCGCCGCGAGATCCGGCTGTGACAGGAGTGCTTCCTCGGCGAAGGTGCCGTGCGGCCCGAGGAAACCGACCCTGCTCATCGGCGGGCATGGTAGTGGTGTCCCCGCGGTGCACCTATCGTCATTGGGGTGCGTTACTGGACGCTCGACGAGGCCACGGCCGCGCTGCCGGCCGTGCGTGAGCGGGTTCACCGGATCACCGAGCTGATCGCGGACATCCGGCGCGCCGCCGCGGCGGCGAGCGGGAACGGAAACGGACGCGGGCCGTCGTCGAACGGCCACGCCGGGACGACACCCGAGGCCGAGGTCCAAGCACTCGTCGCCGCGCTCGAGGAGCAGGGCATCGTGCTGCGCGACCCCGAGCGCGGGCTGATCGACTTCCCCGCGTTGTCACCGAGCGGACGCGACTACCTGCTCTGCTGGCTCGACGGCGAGGACGCCATCGAGTGGTGGCACTGGCCCGACGCAGGTTTCGCGGGCCGCACGCCCATCTCGGATCCCCCGGGGTGACGACGTTCGCCTCAGTCGGAGCGGTCGACCGGGGAGGCCGCGACGTGGGCGAGGGCCGCGCCGACGATGCCGGCGTTGTTGAGCAGCTGCGCGGGCACGACCCGAGTGGCGGTGCTCAGGTGCGGCAGGAACTTGTCGGCCCGCTTGCTCACGCCACCCCCGACGACGATCAGATCGGGGGCCAGGAGCGCCCCCAGCAGGTCGAAGTACTCGTCGAGGCGCTTGGCCCATGCCTTCCACCCGAGGTCGTCGCGCTCGCGCGCCGACTCGGAGGCGAGGTGTTCGGCGTCGTGCTTTCCCATCGGGAGGTGCCCCAGCTCGGTGTTGGGCACCAGGCGCCCGTCGACGAAGAGCGCGGAGCCGATCCCCGTGCCGAGCGTGACGACGAAGACGACCCCGCGCTCGCCACGTGCCGCGCCGAACGCCGTCTCGGCGAGGCCGGCCGCGTCGGCGTCGTTGACGACCGTCACGGGCGCGCCGATCGCGGAACCGAACGTCGACGCGATGTCCGTCCCGATCCACGCGGGATCGACGTTGGCCGCCGTGTGGGCCACGCCCTCCTTCACGACGGCGGGGAACGTCGCGCCGGTCACACCGGTCCAGTCGAAGAACCCGGCGATGCCCGCGACAACCTCGGTCACGGCCTCCGGGGTGGCCGGGTGGGGTGTGTCGATGCGGTGTCGATCGGTGAGGAGACGGCCAGTCCGCGTGTCGACGGGTGCGCCCTTGACGCCGGTGCCCCCGACGTCGATTCCCAGCACGGTGGTCATCGTGCCATTCTTCCCGGCCGGACCCGTTTCCGGAGGCATCGAGCTCGGGTAGGCCGGCGGTTTGGCTGCGCCGAGTGTCGTGCGGTCGCGGGAGGCGGACGTAATGGCCGACGAATTCGACGTCGTGGTGGTGGGCGGCGGTCCCGCGGGCGAGAACGTCGCGGCCGCGGCAGCGAGTGCGTGCTGGGCGTCCCAGGCGGCGGTCAGCGAAGTGTGGCTGCGCTTGCTCGAAGCCGCCGGCTTCTAGGAAGCTCCCCGGATGGGCATCACGGGCACGTCGGAGTGGCACGCGCTGCTCGCGCACTTCGACGAGCTGCGCGACGTGCATCTGCGGGAGCTCTTCGCACGCGACGCCGCCCGCGGCGAGCGCATGACGATCGAGGTCGACGGGCTCTACCTCGACTACTCGAAGCACCGGGTCACCGACGAGACCATCGCCCGCCTGGTCGCGGTCGCCGAGCGGGCCGACGTGCGAGCGCAGATCGACGCGATGTTCCGCGGCGAGCGGGTCAACGTCACCGAGAACCGGCCCGCGCTGCACACGGCGCTCCGCGCCCCGGCCGACGCCGTCGTGACGGTCGACGGTGAGAACGTCGTCCCGGGAGTGCACGCAGTGCTCGGCGCCATGGCCGACTTCTCGGCGCGGATCCGCGACGGGCGCTGGACCGGACACACGGGCCAAGCGATCACGAACGTCGTCAACATCGGCATCGGCGGCTCCGATCTGGGGCCGGCCATGGCCTACGACGCGCTGCGCGACTTCTCCGATCGACGGATGACGTTCCGGTTCGTCAGCAACGTCGACGGTGCCGACTTCGTCGAGGCCACCCGTGATCTCGACCCCGCAGAGACGCTGTTCATCGTCGCGTCCAAGACGTTCACGACGCTCGAGACGCTGACCAACGCGCGCACTGCGCGCGCCTGGCTGGTCGAAGGGCTCGGAGGCGACGAGGGGGCGGTGGCCCGCCACTTCGTGGCGGTGTCGACCAACGCGTCCGAGGTGGCGGCGTTCGGCATCGACCCCGCGAACATGTTCGGCTTCTGGGACTGGGTGGGTGGCCGCTACTCGCTCGACTCGGCGATCGGGCTCTCGCTCATGGTGGCGATCGGCGCCGAGCAGTTCGGCGAGCTGCTGGCGGGATTCCGCTCGATCGACGAGCACTTCCGGAGCGCGCCGTTCGATCGCAACCTGCCGGTGCTGCTCGGGCTCGTCGGCATCTGGTACGGCGCCTGCTTCGGTGCCCGCACCCACGCGGTGCTGCCGTACTCGCAGTACCTCGCCCGGTTCCCCGCGTACCTCCAACAGCTCGATATGGAGAGCAACGGGAAGTCCGTCGACGTCGACGGCTCGCCCGTCGATCTGCCCACGGGCCCCATCGTGTGGGGGGCGCCCGGCACCAACGGCCAGCACGCGTTCTTCCAGCTCCTGCACCAGGGCACCGAGCTCGTGCCTTGTGACTTCATCGGTTTCGCCCGGCCCCGGCGCGAGCTCGGCGACCACCACGACCTGCTCATGGCCAACTTCTTCGCGCAGACGGCGGCGCTCGCGTTCGGGAAGACCCCCGAGGAGGTGGCGTCCGAAGGTGTCCTGCCGAACCTCGTGCCGCCCCGTACCTTCCCGGGCAACCGGCCGTCGGCCACGATCCTCGCCGGGCAGCTGACGCCGTTCGTGCTCGGCCAGCTCGTCGCCGTCTACGAGCACAAGGTGTTCACGCAGGCGGCCATCTGGCGCACCGATCCCTTCGACCAGTGGGGGGTCGAGCTGGGGAAGGCCCTGGCCGGCAGGATCATCGACGACCTCGCCGACCCGGCCGAGCCCCCGCCGGTGCACGACAGCAGCACCAACACCCTCGTGCGGCGGTACCGGCGGCTGCGCTCCTAGGGGGAACTGGCATGCTGGCAGCGAGGTCACGGAGGTGTCGCACGTGCAGCTCGGCATGATCGGACTCGGCCGGATGGGCGCCAACCTGGTGCGCCGGCTCACGCGGGCCGGCCACTCCTGCGTCGTCTACGACGTCGACGCCGCCGCGGTCGCCCGCTTGCAGGACGAGGGGGCGACCGGCGCCGGGTCGTTGGCCGAGTTCGCCGCGCAACTGGATGCGCCGCGTGCGGTCTGGATCATGGTGCCGGCGGCCTTCGTCGACGACACCCTCGGGAAGCTCGAGGAGCACCTCGAAGCCGGCGACGTCGTGATCGACGGCGGCAACTCCTACTACCGCGACGACGTGGCGCGGTCCGAGCGTCTCTCGCCGCGCGGGATCCACTACGTCGACGTCGGGACGAGTGGGGGCATCTTCGGGCTGGAGCGCGGCTACTGCCTCATGATCGGAGGCGATCCCGAGCCGGTGGCGCGACTGGACCCGGTCTTCGCGGCCATCGCGCCCGGTGTCGACGCCGCGCCGCGCACCCCGAGCCGGACCGGCCCACCGACCGCGCCCGAGCAGGGATACCTGCACTGCGGGCCCGTCGGCGCGGGTCACTTCGTCAAGATGGTGCACAACGGGATCGAGTACGGCCTCATGGCCGCGTACGCGGAAGGGCTCAACATCCTGCGGGGTGCGAACGCGGGCGCCGCGCCCCGGTCCGACGACGCGGAGACCGCGCCGCTCCGCGACGCCGAGTTCTACCGCTACGACCTCGACGTCGCGTCGGTGGCGGAGGTGTGGCGGCGGGGCAGCGTGGTGTCGTCGTGGTTGCTCGACCTCACTGCCGACGCACTGGCCGAGAGCCCCGAGCTCGCGGGGTTCGAGGGCCGCGTCTCCGACTCCGGTGAGGGGCGTTGGACGATCCACGCCGCCGTCGACGAGGGAGTCCCCGCGACCGTGTTGAGCGCAGCGCTGTTCGCGCGCTTCTCGTCGCGCGGCGACGCCGACTTCGCCGACCGCGTGCTGTCCGCGATGAGGAAGGAATTCGGGGGCCACGACGAGAGAGGGTCGTCATGACGACGCCGGTCCGAGCGGATGCGCTCGTGTTCTTCGGGATGACGGGCGATCTCGCCCACAAGAAGATCTTTCCCGCCCTCTATTCGATGGTGAAGCGCGGCACGCTCGACGTGCCGATCGTCGGCGTGGCGTCGTCGGAGTGGACCACCGAGGATCTGCGCGAACGCGCGCGCGACAGCATCGTGACCTACGGCGGCGGGGTCGACGACGAGGCGGCGATGGGCGGGCTCGTCGACCTCCTCAGCTACGTGCAGGGCAGCTACGACAGCCTGTCCACGTTCGTCGAGCTCAAGCGGGTGCTCGACGGGGCGCACCACCCGGTCCACTACCTCGCGGTGCCGCCCAGCCTCTTCGAGCCGGTGATCCAGGGCCTCGGGACGTCGGGCGCGGCGAGGCACGCGCGCGTGATGGTGGAGAAGCCCTTCGGGCGCGATCTCGCCTCCGCGCAACACCTGAACCACGTGCTGCACGACGTGTTCGACGAGCGCGACATCTACCGCATCGACCACTACCTCGGGAAGGAGGCGATCCAGAACATCCTCTACTTCCGGTTCGCCAACTCGTTCCTCGAGCCGATCTGGAACCGCAACAACATCCGTCAGGTGCAGATCACGATGGCGGAGGACTTCGGCGTCCAGGGTCGGGGCCGGTTCTACGAGGAGGTCGGCGCGCTGCGCGACGTGATCGAGAACCACCTGTTCCAGACGCTCGCGTTGCTGGCCATGGAGCCCCCGGTCGGTCCTGGCGTCGAGGAGCTGCGCGACTCGAAGGAGCAGGTGTTCAGCGCGATCGACATGCTCAAGCCCGACGACCTCGTCCGCGGCCAATACGCCGGTTACCGGTCCGAAGAGGGTGTCGACCCCAGCTCCGACGTCGAGACGTTCGCCGCCGTCCGACTCCACATCGACTCGTGGCGGTGGGCGGACGTTCCGTTCTTCGTCCGCGCGGGCAAGCACCTGCCGGTGACGTGCACCGAGGTCCGCGTCGAGCTGCACCGCCCGCCGAAGCGGGTGTTTGCGCAGTACGAGGAGATGCCCCACGACAACAACTACTTCCGATTCCTGCTCAGCCCCAGGATCGAGATCGCGCTCGGGGCCCGCGCGAAGGCGCCAGGCGACGGATTCGTGGGCGAAGACGTCGAGCTGTCGCTCTGCAACGACCATCCGGGCGAGATGGGAGCCTACGAACGGCTCTTGACCGACGCGATGGACGGCGAGACGCTGCTCTTCGCCCGCGAGGACGGCGTCGAGGAGTCGTGGGCGGTCGTCGACAACGTCCTGACCGACCACGAGGCGGTGCACATCTACCCGAAGCACACGTGGGGCCCGAGCGAGCAGGAGCGGCTCATCGACGACCCGCACGGTTGGCACGTACCGAGCTTCGGCGGGCCGTCCTGATGGCGGTGCAGTCGGTTCCCACCCCGAGCGCGCCCAAGGCCTTGGGTCCCTACTCGCCCGCGGTGCGCGCCGGCGAGTGGATCGTGCTGGCGGGTCAGATCGGGATCGACGGACACGGCGCGCTCGTGGCGGGTGGGATCGAAGCGGAGACCCGCCAGGCGCTCGTCAACGTCGGCGCCATCCTCGACGACTGCGGCGTCGGCTGGGCCGATGTCGCGAAGGTCGGCATCTTCGTGACCGATCTCGGGAACTTCGCGACCGTCAACGCGTTGTACCAGGACGCGATCGGCGCGGCGCGGCCCGCGCGCAGCACCGTCGAGGTGCGTGCGCTACCCGCCGGCGCCCAGATCGAGATCGAATGCTGGGTCCATACCGAGCGCTGAACGACACGAAGGGAGTGCATACATGGCCGCACGAGAGGTCGAGAAGACGGACGAGGAGTGGCGCGCCGAGCTGAGTCCTGAGCAGTACTCGGTCCTCCGGGGGGCGGGCACCGAGCACGCGTTCAGCGGCAAGTACTGGGACTGTCACGACGACGGCGTGTACCGGTGCGCGGCCTGTGGGGCCGAGCTGTTCGACGCGAGCACCAAGTTCGACTCGGGCACCGGCTGGCCGAGCTTCACCGAGCCGATGTTCGCCGACGCGGTCGAGACCGTGGTCGACCGCAGCCACGGGATGATGCGCACCGAAGTGGTGTGCCGGCGCTGTGGCGGGCACCTCGGTCACGTGTTCGACGACGGCCCCGGGCCCAACGGGTTGCGCTACTGCATGAATTCCTGCTCGCTGGAGCTCGATCCGAGGTAGTCGGGAGCTGCGAACACGGCGAAGAAGTCATGCTCACCCGGCTCGAGGTACCGGTCGGGGTCGCGAGTCATCGAGGCATGGAGCTTGGTGCCCTGCGCGTGCCGGTAGAGGAACGCGCTCACCCCTTGCGCGCTGTCGAGCTCCATGGCCCGGACGGCACCGGCGGCCCGGAGGGTCCGCGCCAGGCTCTTCGCCGTGAGCGCCGGCCCCGCTGCGTAGAGGACGGCCCCGTGCCGGTCGACGCCGACGCCCGACCGCCACAGCGCGACGTCGGCGCCGGGGTCGCCGGCGAACGCGCCGGAGCCGTCGCGACCCGGTAGGGCCGCCACGTGCCCGTCGTCCACGATCAGGGTGCCGTTCTGCCGTACCGCGACGACGTCGCCGTCGAGTGACACGTCGTCGTTCCACGCGCCCACGTCGGCGGTGCCGTCCTCGTCGACCACGAGGGAGGCGGCGCCGTCGCGCAGCGGCTCGACGGTCTTCCCGCGGAGGTACACGCCTCCGTTCGCGGTGTCGAAATCGGCGCCGGCGTTGAACGCCGCGAACAGATCGTCACGTTCCCCCGTCGGAACTTCGGAGTGCCAGGGGTTCGCGCCGGCGCCCGGCTCGAGCAGGCCGGGAACGTAGGTCGTGTCGAGCAGCTCGGTGTCGAGCCGGAGCAGCGTGGTCCAGTACGAGGTGTGGACGGCATCCGGACGCACCGACGTGGTGTAGGCCGCCGGGACGCCCCCAACCGGTGGGCCCACGGGCTGCCACACGCCCTCGTTGGGCTCGACGTGGGCGGCGGGGGTGGGAACGCGCCCCGACGGGGCGGGCAGGTGGCGCACGGCGGCGAGTGCGGCGGCGTCGGGCATGGCGGTCGCCCTCGAGCTCGGGGGGACGATCCGCGTGGGCTTGCCCCCCACGACCGGCGGGTCGTTCGCGTACCACCAGCGCTCCACGGCGGCGACGGCGCTCCCGCCGCCGTGGTCACGGATCCAATCGACCGTGCGCACGCCGGCGGAATCGGTGCCCGACCGGGTGAGTGCGTGGAGGTACGACCAACCGGCGACCGCCAGCACGACGACGAGCACGACGGCGATGCCCCGCCGCGCACGCCTTACGCCGGATGATCGGGCAGGCTTCCTTGCCCGCCTGTCGCGCGCCTCGCGGAGCGCCTGCATCCGCTCCTGGCGCGATCGCGGGTCGGCGACGGCCTCGCGCTCGCCGTTCGCGCCGTTCGCGTGCGGCTCGTCGCCCGGTCCGATGAGGCGCATGTGCTCGTCGGCCTCGGGGTGTTCCGGGTGGAGCGGTGCGCCGTACTCGTCGGGCAGCTCGTAGAGCTCGCGTGCCGAACCGGGAGTTCGAGGCGGGATGCGGTCGGCCACAGCGAGCGCAGAAATTACTGCACGCCTCCCGGCCGGGACATTCGGGACCTGCGCGCGTGACAGGACGGCCGATTTGTCGTCATTGAGGAGGGCATCGGCACGACGGGGTGAGGATGGAACCGGGAACAGCAGGGGCGGCGGGAGCGCGGGGAGCGCAGGAAGCGCGGTGCGCCGTGCACTCCGCGGCGGGCGAGCCCCGAGCGGTGCGTTGGTTGGTCGGCGTCACGCTCGCGGGTGCCTTCGCGCTCGTGGTCGTGGCCCTGGTCCGCGGTCAGCCCGTGCCGGCGTTGGGGCCGCTGCTCGCGCTGGCGGTCGCGGCCGCCGTCGCGGTGAACCGCGTGGCGCTCTTCCCCGTCGAGCTCGCCATCACCGCCGAAGTCACCGTTCTGATTGCCGCCGTGGTCGGGTTGCACGGGTCGAGCCCGCTCGTAGGGCCCTTGCTCGTCGCGCTCCTCACCGGGGTGCTCGACCGCGCCCACTGGGAACGCCGGTCATTCCTCCGGATGGGGTTCAACGCGGCCAGCCGCGCATGGGCGGTCGCCGCCGCGGTGCTCGCGCTCGCCTGCTTCGGGCATGAGATGGTGGTGGGCGCGTTCGTCGCGGTGCTCGCGTTCATCGCGGTCGACGTGCTCTTCACGTTCGTGCTGCTCGTCGCGCTCCGCGAACCCTCGAGTCGGAGTTGGGTCCGCACCGAGGTGGGTTTGGGTGGGCTCGGGGTGGGCCTGGGATGCATCGGCGCGGCGATCGGCGCGTTCGCCCCGGATGTCGGGTGGTGGCTCGCGCCGGTGGCCTGCGCGGCGGTGGCGACGGTTCCCGAGCTGGCGATCAGCCGGTTGCGGCGAGCGTCCCGCTCGGGTGCGGCCGTCGCCCTGGTGGCGCTGTCGGGAGGTTTGGCCGTCGCCGCCGCGCTCCACGCAAGCTCGTCGGAGTTGGCCGATCTCGGGTTGCTCCTCGCGGCGGCGCTCACAGTGGGCGCAGCATCGGTCGCTGATCGGCAGCTCCCGGTTCCGGTCCTCCTCGGCGCGATGGTCGTGACCGCCTCGGTGGTGACCCATCGGTCGGTCCTCGTGTCCGCGAGCACCGCCGCCGCGCTGACGGCGTGCGCGTGGCTCGGCGGACGCGAGCTCCCGTGGGTGGCGGTCGTCGCCGCCGGGGGCGCAGCGGCGCTGGCTGCGCTGGTCGCAGCGGCCGCGGTGGTGCCCCTCGATGCGTCGGGCGCGGGCGTCGGGCTCGCGCTCGTGGTTGCCCTCGGCTCCGTCACGGCTGCGTCCCTCGGCGGGCGGGAGCGGCGGGGCGCGCTGGCCCGCGTCGTGGTGTGCGCTCCCGCGCTGTCTGCCGCGATCGCGCTCGGCTACGTCTGGGCCAACATCGGCGCGGCGGGCCTCGCGGTGTTCCTCGCCGGCCTCGCGCTCGCCGATCTGGCCGCGACCAGGTGGGGGGAGCCGCCGTGGCGGAGCCGGCTCGCGCGCCGGGCGACGCCGCACCGCTCGCCGTCGGAGCACGTCCGACCGCCCGTCCACTCGGCCGTGTTCGGGGCCGCGGCCGCGGTCGTGGGGGCGTTGCTCGTGGGCGTGCTCTCCGCCCGAGCCGCGTCGGTGTCGCAGCTCACGGTGGTGGCGATCGCCGAGGCGACGGTGGCGATGGTCGCGACCGGAGTCCGCCAGTGGCGGTTCCGCCCGGGGCGCCGCCGGCTCGAGCTGGGCACGCTCACGGCGATCGCCCTCGTGTTGGCCGGGGCGCCGGGCCTGACGGGCTGGGGGTTCGTCCTCGTCGTGACGATCGCGCTGGCGCCGGTCGTCGGGATCGGGGCCGGTCTGCGCAGTGTCGGACGCGCACCGGTCCTCGGGCGCGATGCGGTGCGCCTCCGTCGGTGAACGGTTCGCTCACGCCGGCTTCCCGGGAGCGCGAAGCCCCCGTCGTCGCGGTCGTGCACGACCGTCGCTGGGTCGTCGCGTATTCGTACGGGCTCGTGGCTGCTGCGGTGGCCGTCGCCGTCGGTGCGGCGCTGGGCGGATCTCCGTTCCCCCAGTGGTGGCCACTGTTGGTGTTCGCGCTGAGCATGTGGTTCACCGCCAACCGGTTCGCGTTCTTTCCGAGCGAGTTCGCCGTCACCGCCGAGCCGGCGGTCGTGTTCGTCGCCGTCGTGGGTTTCGCCGGCGACGCGTGGATCCTGGGCCCGATGATCGTGGCGATGCTCGTCGGCCCGCTCGACCGGCGCTTCTGGGAGCAGCGTGCGTTCGTCCGGATGGCCTACAACACGGGGTGGCAGGGCCTGGCTGCCGCCGTCGCGGCGGTGACGTTTCGCGGCGCCACCGCGGCGCTGGGGTCGTCGGGCGCGGCCACGGTCGCCGCCATCCTGCTGGCCGCGGTTCCCTACTTCGCATTCGACTCGCTCATGGCCGCCGTCCTCGTGGCCTTGCGGCGCGAGCCGGACGTGGGTGCGATGGTCCGTCACATCGTCGTGCTGAACACCGTCGAGTTCCCGTTCGCGGCCTACGCGGGCGTCGTCGGTTTCCTCGCGCTCGCCCACGGGTGGTGGCTCGCGCTCGTGCTGCTGGCGCCGCTACCGGGGCTTCCCGAGCTGCTCTTCGTCCGGGTCCGACGGTCGTGGACCACCAGCGGTCGGCAAAGCGTCGCGCGAGTTGCGTTGCTGGTCGCGGTCGTCGCGGGCACCGCGGCGCTGAGCCCGTGGTCGCGGGTCGGCGAGCTCGCGGTCCTCTTCGCGTTGGCGATCGCGCTCGGCGCCGAGTTGCGCGCCACGCCGGTGGCTCCGGTCGCGCCACTCACGATGCTCGTGGTGTCCACCACGGCCTGCGCGTCAGCGGGCGCGGGGGTCCCGGAAGCCTCGGTCGCAGTGGCGCTCGTCGCGCTGTTGGTCTCATGGTCACCCGAGCGCCGCCTCCCATGGCGCGCGGTGATCGTCGCGATCGCGGCGGGTGCTGCCACGGCAACGTTGGTCGACTCGGTGTACGGCTCGTCGACCGCGAGCCTCGTGGGCGCGGGATTCGCCGGAACGACCGTGGGGCTCACCCTGGTGGTGGCCGCGAGTTCCGCGACGCGGCGAGCGGTCGCGGGTCGCGGTCGCGGTCGCGTGGTGCGCTCCTCTCTTCGCGGCGGCGACGCTCGCGGGTGTGGTGTGGCGGCTCGAGTGGGGCGCGGGAGCCTTCGCGGCGGCGGTCCTCGTCCCCTTCGCGGTCGTCGGTGCGGGGTGCTGGGGCTCGCCGCCGTGGCCGAGCCGCACCGTCGGGAGGGCGACCGCGCGCGCGTCGAAGTGGGCGCACGGCGCGTTCGTGGCCGTCGTCGCCGGGGCGGTGGCGGCCGGGTTCAGTGCGGTTCGGGTCGAGGGACGCGCCTCGGGGACGCTCGTCCTGTTGGCGGCGGTGGGCGCGGATGCCGCGCTGGCGATGGCGGCGTTCGGGGTTCGGCAGTGGCGCCTGGCGCCCCGTGGCCGACGGCGGGATGCGCTGCTGCTCGTCGCGGCAGGCGCGGCGATCAACGGCGCGTACGTGCCGTTGGGTCTCGCCGGCCGGGGCGTGGCGCCGGTCGTGCTGCTCGCCGCGATCGTGGTCGTTGGCGTGATCGCGGCGAAGCTCCCCCCGACGCGTCAGAGGGGAGCCACGCCGCCAGCGACGGTCATCCGCCGGCCTCGAGGCGCGACCACAGATCGCTCGAGCTCGCGTCCCGTTCGATCCTGATCCGGTAGACGGTGTCGCGGGTCGACTCGGTCGTCGTGCCCGCGGTCCGCTCCGATCGCTGGTGCACGTTCGACACGTCGACGACGTGCCACCCGTCTGCGACTTCGACGTCGAGCTCGAAGCGGTCGGGGGTCAGAGTTGGCTGGTGGCGCACCGCGAGCGTGTACCAGCCGTCGTGGAGGTCCACGATGCCCTGGAGCTCCATCGAGATCTCCGACGTCTGCTGGGGGTAGACGTCGGTGAACACCGAGTACACGTTGCGACCCCGCTCGCGCTCGTTCGCGATGTCGGTCGCGGTGCCGTTGACCGTCGACGACGTCTCCAGCAGCGGCGAGTACACCGACACGAGCAGTCGGTCCTGCCCGGCGCGAAAGCGGGAGGGGTCGAATGGGCCCTGGACCCCTTCGGGGAGACCGAACGGTGGTGCGTTGTTGAACAGCGACACCCCGACGGACGCGCTCGCGATCGCGCGCGTCCCGCTGTCGTTGGGGTCGAGTCGTAGCGCGTAACGGAGTGTTCGCTCGAGGTAGTAGTCGAGCTTCGTGCCACTGAAATTCGACGTGGTCAGCGCGACCGCGTCCGATCGCACCGGATCCACTTGTTGCGCGACGCCGAGCTGCTCGGCCATCCGCTGCTCCTCCGGGCGCGCGAACGCGAGCGTGATGTGGCCCTCGTGGGCGGCGCCACCCAGCACCTTCGCGATCTCGGCCGGCTTGCCCAGGTTCGTCGAGGTCGCCTGATCGACGGCGGCCCGCGCGACGTCGCCGAGCAGGTCGGCCCGGTCGGGCGTGTCGGGGTACGCGGCGTAGGCGTCGCGCAGCGTGACGTCCACGACGTTCTCGGCGGTGATCGGCTCGGGCCACCCGGCGACCTCGACCGGGCCCGTCAGCTCGAGGAGCGCGGCCAGCCCGACCGGATCGACGGAGAGCACGCCGTCGAACTCCCCGAGCCCCGCCTGCGGAGCCAGGCTCATGAGGGCCTCGGCGACGCTGGGGAAGTCCGGGGAGAGGTTGATGTTCTGGAGCGTCGTCTCGGGCAGGTAGAGCCCGTAGCGGCGGAGGTAGTCGGCCGGTGCCTTGATCGTCGGGTCGGCCAGCGCCTGGACGGCCGCGTTCCACACGCGGGTGCGCTGGATTTCGCCGACGCTCAGCTTCCCGTCCTCGGCGGTGATGGCGCCGAAGCTGCCGATGAACCCACCCGTGGGGCGTGACTCGGCGTTGTTCTGCGCGACGAGGAGATACCGGCGCGGCCCGTCCGCGCCGAGAATGCCCGGCGACAGGCGGGCCGCGAGCGCGCCCCGTCGCGCCTCACCGCCCGCGCGCCGGAGCTCGTCGTAGGCGCGGTTCACGGCGCGGCGTACGGGCGCGAGCAAGTACGGCTCGTCGCGCAAGTCGTCGAGGCGGGTCAATGCGTCGGTCACCGCGGCCGCGCTCGACTCGAGCTCGGGCGTGAGCTTCCGCACCGTCTCGATCGGCACGCGCCCGTCGACCACATCGAGCTCGTCGGCGTTGGCCGCGCGCGCGAGCCGTGTGGCTGCGTGGGTCAGGTCGGTGCCGAGATCAGCGAGGTCGCGCGCGGCGCGCACGTTGCCGGCGACGAAGGGCACCGCGAGCCCGCCGGCCGTCCGGGTGACGGTCAGCTTGCCGCGCGCGTCCTCGAACGCGTCGGCGGCGCGCTCGAAGTTGTCGAGCGCGCCGGGGGTATCGCCGTCTCTGGCGGTGGAGAGCCCCGTCGTGGCCTCCTCGCGGCCGTCCTGCATCGCATCGGTTGCGTCGCGCGCCACGAGGGCCAGCGACACGAGGGAGATCGCGAGCGCGGCGACGATCGCGACGATGCTCCAGCGCACGATCCTGCGAAGTCGACGGTCCCGCTCCGGTTTCGGTTCCGTGCGCGGTGACACCACCGCCACGACGAGGACGACCGTCGCCGCAATGCCGGCGCCGGCGGCCGGGTGGAGCACCGCCCGCCCGACGAGCAACGCCAAACCCGCGAGGACGACGCCGGCGAGGCCGACCACGAGCCACGCTGCGCCTCCTTCGCGGTTCGCGAGGCGCGGCGGCGCCGGGGCCCTTCGGCGGAGCGCGCCCGACAGCGCGTACGCGCCGCCGAGCAGCGCGAGCCCGAGCAGGATCGGCGGTGAGACGAGCTCGCGCCAGGGGTCGTCGCCGACGTCCATGACGAGTGCCAGTACCGCCAGCACGGTTCCCGCCCCGAGGCGCACGATCGGGGACCGGGCGAGATCGAGACCCGCCTGCCCCAGCACCGCGGCGCGGACCCAGCTGAACAGGCAGAGGGCGCCGACCGCGGCCGCGATCGCGGCGGCGGTGTCCTGGTCCGCGAAGGCGAGCAGTGCGAACGCGCCGGCGGCGGCCGGTGTCGCGAGCGCGCCGAAGCGGGGGCCGGTGCCGACTCGCTCGACGCCGAGCGCGGCGAGGACCACGAACACGACGGTGAGGACCGCATCGAGCGCGGGAACGGCGGTCGGCCCGAACCGATCACCGGTGGCGACGAGCACGACGCCGACGAGCGCAGGCGCGAGCAGCAGCCAGGGTGAGGGTGCGCGCGTCCCGGGCGGTTGCTCGAGCACCGGTGCAGGTTCGCGCCGTGCGGTGACGAGCGCCGCGAGCGCGCACAGGAGGAACGGGACGGCGAACGCGAGCGACCAGGCCGCGCCGGCGCTGATCGCGAGCGCGGGCTGCACCGGGTGACTCTACGCGGCAGGTTCGGGGTCGGCGGGGTCGGGAACGGACTCGAGCGCGCGGCGGCGCAGGTACGGATCACCGGCCTCGCGTTCGCGGATCACCCGCGCCGGTGCGCCGTACGCAACGACGAGGTCCGGGACGTCCTCGAGCACGAGCGCCCCGGCGCCGACGACGCTGTGTGCCCCGATCGTGATGCCGTGGATGACGTTGGCGCCGAGCCCGATCGCGGTCGTGGTGCCGATGCGCACGCTCCCACCGAGAGTGACCCCCGGAGCCAGGCTGGCGAACTCGCCGACCGTGTTGTCGTGGTCGAGCGAGGCGCGCGTGCACAGGAGCACACCGCGGTTGACTCGGCAGGCGTTGCTCACGATGGCGCCGGCGAGCACGATCGATCCGTCCCCGATCGATGCGTCGGCAGCGACCCACGCCGACGGATGGACCACGGTGACGGGCGCGAGGTGCGGGCACGTCGAGACGGCGTGCGTGAGCAACCGGCCGCGGACGAAGTTGTCGCCGATCGCGACGACGTATCCCTCGGCGCCCGACTCCTCGGCCGCACGCGCGAGGTCGTCGTTGGTGCCGAGCACGGGTGTGCTGCCGACGACGGAGCCGGCCGGCATCGAGCGGTCGAGGATACCGACGACGCGGTGCTCACCGCCGGCGGCGATCGCGTCCATAACTTGGCGCCCCTGCTCGGCGCCGCCGATCACGAGCACCCGGCTCATCGACTCGACCCCCGGAACGGCTCGGCGGTCGCCTGACCGGGCTGCGAGACGCCCGTGCCGCTCACCACCTCGCGCACGGTCTTGCCGATGATCTCGACGTCGAGGCGAAGGGACCGGTGGTCGACGTACCAGACGTCGAGCACGAACTTGTCCTCCCAGGTCAAGGCATTGCGTCCGTTGACCTGGGCCCACCCCGTGATGCCGGGGCGCACGTCGTGGCGACGCATCTGGTCGGGCGTGTAGAGCGGCAGGTACTCCATCAGGAGGGGTCGCGGGCCGACCAGGCTCATCTCGCCGCGGAGCACATTGAGCAGCTCGGGCAACTCGTCGAGGCTGGTCCGGCGGAGGAAGCGGCCGAAGCGCGTGAGCCGATCGGCGTCGGGCCGGAGTGCGCCCGACGAATCTCGAGCGTTGGTCATCGTGCGGAACTTGAGCAGGGTGAAGGGTCGACCGCCAACACCCGGCCGGGTCTGGCGGAAGAACACCGGTGAGCCGATCGCGATCCGAACAGCTCCCGCGATCGCGACGAGCAGGGGAGACAACACCACGACCGCCGCCGTCGCGCCGACTACGTCGAACGCGCGCTTCGCCGCGTCACCCGGGTTCACCCGGGTCGCTGCTCCCGTGCGCGCTCCATCACGAACCAGTCGATCGTGTGCCGGAGGGCGTCGGCGAGCTCGGTCGGCCGCACGTCGGGGAAGAGCTCGTGGAGGACCGAGGCGTCGGCTTGCGAGTGGCGGACATCGCCCGCGCGCGGGTCGGTGTGGCGCACGGTCACCGGCGCGCCGAGCAGCGTCTCGAGCTCGGCGATCAGGCTGAGCAGATCGGTGCGGGTGCCGAACGCGAGGTTGACCGGCTCGGGGTAGGTCACCGAGCGGGTGATCGCGTCCGCGATCACCTCGGTCACCGTGTCGACGTAGGTGAAGTCGCGGCTCTGCTTGCCGTCGCCGTGCACGACGAGTGCTTCGCCGTCGAGCGCGGCGGCGACGAACGCGGGGACGACGGCCGCGTACGCATGGCCCGCGGGTTGCAGGGGCCCGAACACGTTGAAGAAGCGGAGCGCGAGCACGGGGGTTCCGAATGATGACTGGTACGCGAGCGCGTACGCCTCGGTGGCGAGCTTGCTCGCGGCGTAGGGGCTGAGGGGACGGGTCGGGAGGTCCTCGCGCTTCGGGATCGTGGGATTGGCGCCGTACACCGACGACGAGGACGCCACCACGAATTGAGGGTTGTCGTGCCGTCGAACCGCCTCCAGCACGGTGACGGTGCCGGTGTCGTTGGCGAGGTGCGAGGCCATGGGGTCGGCAATCGAGCGCGGCACCGAGGGTCGGGCCGCGAGGTGCACCACGGCGCGCACGCCGTCGAGCACGTCGTCGAGAAGCGTCGCGTCGAGGATCGAGCCCTCCACGAACCGGACGTCGACGCCGTCGAGGTTGTCGAGATTGCCGGTCGACAGGTCGTCGAGCGCGACGACCGCCTCACCGCTGCGTGCGAGCCGCCCGCACAGGTTCGCGCCGATGAATCCGGCGCCGCCGGTGACGAGGATGCTCATTGAGGGAGGTTCGACGGCCAATCCACCGGTCTTGAGGGTACTGGGAGGCCCGCGCGGGCTCCGGTAGCGTTCGCCCGTGTCCCGGCTCTACCTCTCGCCCCCCGACGTGGGCGAGGCGGAGCGCGAGTTGCTGCTCGACGCCTTCGACTCGAATTGGATCGCGCCCCTCGGCCCCCACGTCGACGCCTTCGAGCGGGAATTCTCCGAGGCTGTGGGGGCGCCGGCGGCCGCCGCGCTCTCGAGCGGCACGGCGGGGCTGCACCTCGCACTCCTGATGCTCGGAGTCGGCGCCGGCGACGACGTGGTGATGCCGACCCTGACGTTCGTGGCGTCCCCGAACGCCGCGACCTATGTCGGCGCGCGGCCGGTCTTCGTCGACAGCGATGAGTCGAGCTGGAACCTCGATCCCAACCTGCTGGCGGACGAGCTCGACGAGCGCGCCCGCGTCGGCCGCCTTCCCGCCGCAGTGATCGGCGTGGATCTGTACGGCCAGTCGGCGGACTGGGATCCGATCGTCGAGCTCTGCGGTCGCTACGAGGTGCCGCTGATCGAAGACGCCGCCGAGGCGCTGGGCGCGACGTACCGCGACCGACCGGTGGGATCGTTCGGCGCGATCGGCGTGTTCTCGTTCAACGGGAACAAGGTGATGACCACGAGCGGGGGCGGGATGCTCGTGTCGAGCGATCTCGACCTCGTCGCACGTGCGCGCCACCTGGCGACGCAGGCCCGGGAGTCGGCCCCGCACTACGAGCACGTCGAGGTCGGATTCAACTACCGGATGAGCAACCTGCTCGCGGCGGTCGGCCGGGGCCAGCTCCGCGGGCTCGCGTGAGAAGGTGGCGCGCCGGCGTGCGATCAACGCTCGTTACCGAGCCGCGTTCGGGGAGGTCGGCGGTATCGGCTTCATGCCGAACGCGCCCTTCGGCGCGCCGAGCAACTGGCTGACGGTGCTCACTGTCGACGAGCCGGCGTTCGGCGCGTCACCCACGCTGATCCGCGAGCACCTCGAGTCGCTCGACATCGAAGCCCGACCGGCGTGGAAGCCGATGCACCTGCAGCCGTTGTACGCGGAGAATCCGGTGCGCGGCGGTCGCGTGTCGGAGCAGATCTTCGCGACCGGATTGTGTGTCCCCAGTGGCTCGTCGATGACCGATGCCGACGTCGACCGCGTGGTCGAGGGCGTGCTCGCGTGCCGACTTACTACGTAGAAGAAGATCGCCCATCCCGAAAACATATGGACGGTGATGTCACGGCGAGGACCCGCGGCCCATGACCAGGATGAAACTCGTGGAGAAAGAGTCTCGCGTGCGTTGGCCTGCTGTTGCGGTCGTCGCATTGGCAGCCAGCGCCGCGCTCCTCACATTGGTTGCCACCCGCGACGGCCCTGTCATCTCGCCGGACTCGACGACCTACTTGTCGGCTGCCGAGCACCTCGGGCGAGGGGAGTACCAGGATTTCACCCAGCAATCGCTCACCACCTTTCCGCCCGGTCTGCCGGTGCTCCTCAGGATTGGCGAGTGGCTCGGAGCTTCCGGTGAGAACTCGAACCGCCTTTTGAACGCGTTGAGCATCGCGGCCGCCGTGGTCTTGACGGATGTCTTTGCTCGACGTCACCTCCGCTCGACCTGGTTCGGCATCGCCCTCACCGGCCTGGTCGCATTCTCGGTTGTGCTCTACAGAATGGCTGGTTGGGCAAGCTCCGACATTCTCTTCATCCCCCTCTGTCTCGCTTGCCTGCTTCTCCTTGAGTCAATGCTGCGCGCCTTGGGACGCCGCGCATTCGTCCTGGGCGTTGCCGCGGGCGCATTGACGGGTGTCGCGTTTCTCGTGCGCTACGCCGGCGCAGCCCTCATCATTACTGGGCTGGTGCTCCTCGCGGGCCGTTTCGTCCGAAAACGCTCGACCGAGTCGATGCTCAGGGCTGCGGGCTTCGCGGGCGCTGCCGTCATCGTTCCCGCGCTCTGGATCGTCCGGGATGCCGCCTCCGGCGCCGATGACCTGCTCGGCCCTCGCGTCGCACGAGCCCACTTCCCGGGCGCGTTCCCGCGTGCGCTGGTCGACGGCTTCTCCGGCCTCTTCATCCCTCCCAGCCTTGTGGGCCGGTTTGGTGTCATCGTGTTGGTTGGCGTTGCAGGTTTCGCGGTCTTTGCCTTTCTGATGGGGAGGGCCCCACGGCGGGATGGGTACGTCTTTCGATCGTCGTACCCGCTGAGCCCACTGCTCGTGTTCATCGTGGTCTATTGCGCAATTGCTGCCTTCTCGTATCTCAGGGCGGGTGCATCTTTGGACGAGCGGATCCTCGCTCCCGTCTTCGTCCCCATCGTCATCGTGATCGGTGTTTGGGTCGCGGACTGGTACGCGGGGAGCGAACCGTTACACCGCGTGTTGAGTCAACGCCTGGCATTGGGCGGCCTCACCGCGGCGGCGGCTCTCTTGGTCGTAGGAATGGGCATCGCTGCAGTGAACGATGGAAGTGACGTTCGGGGGATGGCGAGCGTGACTCGGGGGGAGGCGTCACTCGCTCGTCAGGTCGGTCAACTCCCTGCCCATGCTCTCGTCGCGTCGAACGATCCGTTCCTCCTCTGGTACCTGTCCCACCACGAACCGATCATCTTCAGCCCTGGTACCACGCCGCCCGAGGTGAGTATCCGGAGACCGTCCGTGCCTGAGCTGGCGGACAGGGTCTGCGGGACGCGAGATGCCTACCTCGCATGGTTTGGGCCGGTGCACGGCCCGAAGTCCTCGCTACTGAGCCCCGAGGCGCTCGCGCAATCGTTCACAGTGACTGACGTCGCGGAAGGGCCCGGCGGCACCTTGTTCAGGCTCGGGGCGCATTGTCGCCCGCCTCAGAAGTCGTGAGAGCGCATCGTGGCACCAAACGTGCGCAGTCGTGCAGGTCGGATTCCGCGAAAGCTGCTTACGTCGTGGCGCCGGCATAGCGGCGACGGTTCACGAGCGACGCACGGAGTCCTCGAACGACATGCCGCCGGCGACCTTCCGTTCGAACCAGCGCATCCCGTCGCTCAGCTGGATGGGTGACCGCGCGAGCCGATGAGGGTCGGTGACTCCGTAGGCGTTCACGCGCGTGCCCGCGAGCGCCGCCGACTGGAAGCGCGCACGCACCGCCGCGTCCGCCGTCGGGCGAGCCGGCCACCGCCTTCGGGTACGCGAAGTCCGCGGGCGTACGCCCGACCCGGTCGGCGATCAGCCCGATGGAGCGGTCGAGCTCCCCCGCGATCAGGTCGGAGTCCAGCCGGTCGAGCAGCGCGTGGGTATGGGTGTGGGACCCCACGTCCACGAAGCCGGTGGATACGCAGTCTCGCAGCGCCGGCCACGAGATCGCGGTGCCGTCTTCCGGAAACGGGAGTCCCTGCTCGACGAACTCGGTCGCCACATACAGGGTCACCGGCACCCGGTGCTCGACGAGCACCGGGAGCGCCAGCTCGGCAAAATCAGCAGTACCGTCGTCGAACGTGACGGCGACCATGGGCTCCCGCCGGGAATCTCGTGACGCGAGCCGCGTCAGACCGTCCGACAGGCCGACGAGGGTCCCGCGCTCCGAGAGGTACTCCATCTGTGCCGAGAAGGCCTCGACGGGCAGGTCGACCTCCATGGTGCTCCGTCGACCCACGCGGTGGTAGATGAGGATCGTGAGCCCGGTCGGTGGTCGGCGCACGGTGTCGAGCGCGGCGGCCGTCTGCTTGAGCATCGCGCGCGCCGCACTCACGGTCGCTCAGACTAGAGCGCGATGAGCACGGATCCTTCAGGCCCGCCGGTCAGCACGAGGCGCGCGAGCCAGGCTGACTTCCCGGCGGTGCTCGCGCTCGCGCGACGTTCCCTCGGCTGGACCGATGACGACGCCGCGTTCCTCGAGTGGAAGCACGTGCAGAACCCCTTCGGCGTCTCTCCGATGTGGGTCGCCGAATCCGAAGGGCGCGTCGTCGGATTCCGGACGTTCCTGCGCTGGGAGCTGGTGCACCCCGACGGGGCCACGCTCCGAGCAGTCCGAGCGGTCGACACCGCGACGGATCCTGACTTCCAGGGGCGAGGCATCTTCACCCGTCTCACCCTGGAGGCGGTCGAGGAGCTCACGGCAGAAGGCGTCGACCTCGTCTTCAACACGCCCAACGAGAAGAGCCGCCCCGGCTACCTGAAGATGGGCTGGCGCGAGGTCGGCCGACTGCCGGTGGGGTTACGGCCCGCGAGCTGGCGATTCCCCTTCCTGATCGCGACCGCGCGGACGTCGGCCGGCCGCCATCCCGTCCCGACGGGGGCGGGAGTCGCACCACTCGACGCGCTGGCCGACCGTGCCGCCGTCGAGCGTCTGCTCGATTCGGATGCCAGTCGGCCCGGTCTTGCGACGCGACGCACATTCGAGTTCCTGTCGTGGCGCTACGGGAATCCCGCGCTCGGGTACCGCGTGGCGCTGGCCGATTCGTCGATCGACGAGGGCTGCGTCGTGTTCCGGTTGCGACGCCGCGGCCGAGCCGTCGAGGCGGTGATCTGCGCCCTGCTGCTGCCCGGGCGTCGACAGGACGCGGCGCGGAAGCTCCTCCGGCAGGTGTCGGGGAAGACGCGTGCCGACTACCTGCTGCGCCTCGACACCCCAGCCGCCGTCGGTGGGCGCTTCGTACGGGTCGGGAGCATGGGACCCACCCTGGTGTGTCGCCCGCTCGCCGGTGACCGTGATCTGTTGGACCCGCGCGCCTGGGCGCTCGACATGGGTGACGTCGAGCTGTTCTGAGCGGCTAGTTGTGGACGATGCCCCGGTACTCGGCGTCGAGGTCGATCGAATCGGCCGGGTCGTCGATCTCGGTGTCCTCGACCGTGTCCGCGACCAGGGCGTCGAGAAGGCTTGTCCGTACTCGTCCCAGTGCCTCGACGAGCGCGCTGCCGACCTTGGCGATGACTCCGGCGACGAGGAATCCGCTCGCGGCGGTGATCGCAAGGATGTAGCGCCAGAGCGGGGGGTGGCCGGTGAACTCGTCGTCGACCCACATGACCCCGGCCACGGCTGCGACGACAAATGCGACGAAAAGGAGCTTTGCCAACGTATTCAGGGCGCGGGCCAAGTGTTCGACCCGAGATCTCGGCTCAATCACGGAGATCCTCTCCTCTTCGGTGCGTGGCTGCCGATGCGTGATCGGAAACCACGGCCAGCCTACGCCGCCGGTCCTGTCGGGACCAGCCTGGATGAGGGCGGGAACAGCCCGCCGGTTCGATACCCACCTGACAGCGAATAGATTCGCGTGCGCCATGGCAGCGATCGATCAACCCAACGACAATTTTCAACCATCAGGCGGGGATGGCCCCGCGGAGCTGATCCGGACGTACATCGCGGAGAGCTTCGTGCTCGACGAGGACGAGCTCGGTCCTGACACCTCGCTCATCGACTCGGGCATCCTCGACTCCACCGGGGTGGTGGAAGTGGTCTCCTACCTCGAGGACACGTTCGGCATAGAGCTGGACGACGACGACCTGGTGGCCGAGAACCTCGATTCTGTCTCCCGGATGGCCCGGTTCGTCGAGGCCAAGCGGGCTGGGTCTGCGGGCTCGTAGCCGACAGGGCGAGCGCATGACTCTCGTCCACGGGATGCTCACCGGCACTGCGCAGCGGCAGAGCTCCGGCGTCGCCTGCTTCACCGACACTTCCACGTGCACGTTCGCCGAGCTCGATCTCCTGAGCGATCGGCTCGCGGGCTGGCTCCAGCAGCGGGGCATTGCGCGTGGCGACCGGGTTGTGCTCATGATGGAGAACTCGCCCGCGCTCGTGATCGCGCTCTTCGCGGTGCTGAAGGCCGGCGGCGTGTTCGTGGTCGTCAATCCGACGACGAAGGCCGACAAGCTCGGATACATCCTCGGCGATTCGGGCGCCCGCGGCATCGTGGCGAGCGGCAGGATCGCTCGTCAGGTGCTGCCGGCGCTGGCCGCGGCGCCGTCGGTCACCACGATCGTGTGGGCGGAGCGGTTGCCGGCCGACCCCGCGGGCGGCATTCTCTTGGAGGGCTTGATCGCGGAGGACGGGCCGCGGCTGCGGGATCCGCTCCTCATCGACGAAGACCTCGCCGCGATCATCTACACGTCGGGCTCGACGGGTCGGCCCAAGGGCGTGATGCTCACGCACCGCAACCTCACACACAGCGCGTGGTCGATCGCGACCTACCTGGAGATCGAGCCCGACGACGTGATCTCGTGCGTGCTCCCGTTGTCGTTCGGCTATGGGCTGACGCAGGTTCTCCTGAGTGCGCACGCGGGTTGCTCGGTGCTGCTCGAGCGCTCGTTCGCGTTCCCCGCCGATGTGATGCGGCGCGTCGCGGAGCACCGAGTCACGGGTCTCCCCGGGGTTCCGACGGTGTTCGCGACGATCTTGCGGATGGCGCCGTTCGACGGGCTCGACCTGTCGAGCTTGCGCTTCCTGACGAACGCCGCGGCGGCCTTGCCTCCTGCGCACCTGCAACAGCTCCAGGCGCTCTTCCCCGACGCTCGGATCTACTCGATGTACGGACAGACCGAATGCACTCGGGTCTCGTTCCTCGATCCGGACCGCGTCGCCGACAAACCGTCGTCGGTCGGCACGGCGATCCCCAACATGGAGGCCTACGTCGTCGACGAGCACGGCGCTCGCGCCACGCCCGGGGAGATCGGGGAGCTGGTGGTGCGGGGCGCGAGCGTCATGCGCGGCTACTGGGGGGACCCGTCGGCGACCGCGCAACGCCTTCGCCCTGGTGAGATCCAGGGTGAGCTCGTGTTGCACACCGGTGACCTGTTCCGTACCGACGAGGAGGGTCTCCTCTACTTCGTGGGCCGCACCGACGACGTCTTCGACTGCAAGGGCGAGAAGATCAGTCCGAAGGAGATCGAGCACGTGCTCTACGAGCTCGACGAGGTACAGGAGGTCGCCGTGATCGGGGTGCCCGACGATCTCGAAGGCTTCGCGATCAAGGTCTTCGTCGCTCCGAGCGGTCGCGGGACGCTGGACGAGCAACTGGTGCGGCGCCACTGCCGCGAGCGCCTCGAGAGCTTCATGGTCCCGAAGCACGTGGAGATCCGCGACGCGCTCCCGAAGACCGATTCGGGGAAGGTGCGCAAGGCGTCGCTGCGCTGACGTCGGCGTCGTGCTCGGCGGCGGTCAGGAACCGAATTGTGAGACGGTAGAGTTCCTCGCATGTGTGGCGTCGCGGGGATCGTCGGCGCTCCTGGCCGGCCCCCGGTGTCGTTGTCGACGCTGCATCGCATGATCGCCATGCTCGGGCACCGCGGGCCCGACGGCTACGGGGTTTTTCGTGACGACCGGGCCGCGCTCGGCCACGCCCGCTTGAGCATCATCGACCTCGAGGGTGGTTTCCAGCCCCTCACCAACGAGGATCGCTCGGTCTGGCTCTCCTACAACGGAGAGATCTTCAACTTCCTCACTCTCCGGCGCGAGCTCCAGGCGCGCGGCCATCGCTTCCGCACCGCCGGCGACTCCGAGGTCATCGTCCACCTCTACGAGGAATACGGCGAGGGCGCGTGGGCCCGGCTCAACGGGCAGTTCGCCTTCGCGCTGTGGGACGGCAAGCTCGGTCGGCTGTGGCTGGTGCGGGACCGCTTCGGGATCCTCCCGATGTTCTACGCGGCCGACCCCGGGTCCGTGGTGTTCGCGTCGGAGGCGAAGGCGTTGTTCGCGAGCGGCCTCGTGGCTCCGGAGATCGATGCGAGCGCGGTGGTGGAGGCGTTCACGCGCTGGTCGGTTGCGGCTCCTCGATCGTCGTTCGTCGGGGTGCGCAGCGTCCGCCCAGGGAGCGCGGTGCGGTTCGACCGCGACCTCGAGCCTCACGAGTCCTGCTACTGGGAGCCCGATTTCAGCGAGGACCCGGCGTTGGGCGAGCTCGGCGTCGACGAAGCGGCGGACGATCTCGGTCAGCTTCTCGGTGAGGCCGTCCGCCTCCGGTTGCAGGCGGACGTCCCCGTGGGCGCGTACCTGAGCGGCGGCCTCGACTCGTCGGTGATCGGATCACTCATCCGTTCGATCGACACGAGCCCCCTCCAGACCTTCGCCGTGCGCTTCGTGGATCCGGCGTTCGACGAGACGCCGGAGCAGCGACGGATGGCGGGCCTGCTCGGTACCCAGCACCACGAGGTCCTCTGCGACGACGAGTCGATCCGCCGGCAGTTCGAGGAGATCGTCTGGCACTGCGAGGCGCCGTTGCTGCGAACGGCGCCTGCACCACTCTTCCTGCTGTCGGAGCTGGTTCGCGAGAACGGCATGAAGGTCGTGCTCACCGGCGAGGGAGCCGACGAGCTGTTCGCCGGGTACGGCATCTTCAAGGAAGACAAAGTCCGGCGCTTCTGGGCTCGCGAGCCGAGCTCGGTGAACCGGCCCCGGCTCCTCGAGCGCGTGCACTCGGAGGTGGGAGCGGGTGCGGCGCGGAGCTCCGACATGTGGCAGCGGTTCTTCGGCCGCCACCTCGAAGAGATCGACGACCCGTTCTATTCGCACCGGATCCGCTGGGAGAACACGTCGTGGGCGACGCGCGTCCTGACGCCGGAAGCTCGTGCCGAGGCTGGGTTCGGCACGACGCTCGACGCGTCCGCGGCCACCGCTTCCCGGTGAGTGGTGGAGCTGGACCCCGTTGGCGCGGGCGCAGTGGCTCGAGATCGCGACGTTCCTGTCCCCCTACCTGCTGCCGTCGCAGGGCGATCGGGTCGCCATGGCCCACGGGGTGGAGGTCCGGTACCCGTTCCTCGACCCCGCGGTTGCCGACTACGCGTGCAAGTTGCCGACCCGCCTCAAGATGCCGGCGCTTGCGCGACAAGTATGTGTTGCGCACCCTTGCGGCGCGCGCGCTTCCCGCCGAGATCGCGCAACGGCCGAAGATCCCGTATCGGGCTCCGATGACGGCGCCGTTCCTCGGCTCGGCCGCCGGCGGGCTGGTCGACGACGTGCTGTCGGAGTCGGAGTGTCGGCGGTTCGGGCTCGTCGACCACGCAGTCGTCCGGCGCGTGGTCGACAAGGGCCGCCGCCGCGACGGGCGGATGGGAGGCGAGCGTGAAGAGATGGCGCTGATCGGCGCGCTCAGCGTCCAGCTCCTGGCGCGATCGTTCCTCGACGAGTTCCCGGCGCGATCGCGTGCACGAGATGCCGCACTCGATCGGTCGGGCCTCCACGTGTCGGAAGACCTCGTGAGCGGGGTCGTCTCGGAAGCTGCGAGGTAAGCGATGGAATTCCATCGAGACGTTCTGGCGGTCGACGCGGCCGCGGTGGTCGAGGAGATCGAGCAATCGATCGTGCACTCGACCGCCCGGGTGCTCAAGCGCCGCGGGGTCGTGGTGGGGGTGAGCGGCGGTATCGACTCCTCGGTCTGCCTGGCCCTGGCGGTGGGAGCGCTCGGACCGAAACGCGTGGTCGCGCTGCTGATGCCCGAGTGGGAGAGCGACGACGGCAGCACGGATCGGGGACGAGAGCTGTGTGAGGCGTTCGGGGTCGTGGGCGTCGAGGAGCACATCGGACCGATCCTCGAAGCCGCCGGCTGCTATCGCCGTCGTGACGACGCCATCCGGGAGGTCTTCCCCGACTTCGGTGAGGGATGGCGCCAGAAGGTCACCATCGCGGAAGACCTGTTGGGGAGCGACCGGGTGAGCTTCTTCAATTTGACGGTCGAATCGCCCGCGGGTGAACGCACGACCAAGCGCATGCCCGCGTCCGTCTACAACCGGGTGGTGGCGGCGACCAACATGAAGCAGCGGACGCGCAAGCTCATCGAGTACTCACATGCCGACGCGGAACAATTACGCCGTGCTCGGCACCCCGAACCGCCTCGAGTACGAGCTGGGCTTCTTCGTCCGGGGGGGCGACGGCCTGGCCGACATCAAGCCCATCGCGCATCTCTACAAGACGCAGGTGTACTCGCTGGCGGAACATCTCGGCGTGCCGGCGTCCATCCGGAGCCAACCGCCCACCACCGACACGTACAGCCTCCCGCAGACGCAGGACGAGTTCTACTTCGCGCTCCCGTATCCGGAGATGGACCTGATGCTCTGGGCCTGGGAGCACGGTGTCGATGCGGAGGGTGCGGCCGGCCCGATGGGCTTCGAGCCGGCACAGGTAGAGCGCGTGTATCGCGACATCGAGGGGAAGCGCCGCGTCGCTGCCCGGGGCCTCGGCGAAGCACTGCTCGTCGAGCACGTCGACACTGCAGAACGGCATCGATGAGCGAGTCTTTCGTCACGGCGCGGCCACGGCCACGATCGCTGACCGTGGCCGTGCTGATCGACAGCGAACGCCCTTCGCGTTGGGTCGCCGACGTTCTCGCGGCGTTGGGCGAGACGAACGGCGTCAATTGGGCGCTGAGCCTGATCGAACCCACGTCGTCGCGGGGTCGCTCGCCGCGTCGGGCGGCGGCGGTTCGGGCGTTCGAGGCTCTGGATCTGCGACACCAGTCTCGAACGAATCCCGACTTGATGGCGCCCCAGGACGTCGCTCACCTGACGGGAGCGCGCGACGCGGTGCACCTCGATCGCCCGTGCGAACGGGCCCCGGATCGCTTGCCGGGGGAATGCGACGTCTCGGTGTTGCTCGACCTGCGTGACCGCGCATCGAGCGTCCCTGAGCCGACGGAAGGTGTCGAGGTCTGGTCGCTCGAGATGACGGGGGTCGAGCGGCCGTCGAGCACCCCTCCGCTCTTCTGGGCAGTAGCCCGTGGTGCACGACTCTGCGAGATACGACTCCTGGTCGCCCGGACGACGGGGCGATCGGTCGTGGCCACCTCCGTCGTGTCGCTCGCGCCGGGCGCCCTATCGTATAGTCAGCGTACCGTCTTCCGGCACGCGTCGGAGCTCGTCCTCCGGAGGGTGCGGTCGCTCGGGTCTGGCAGCGCGCCCGACGAGGGCAGCTCGCACCACCCGGCCTCCGTGGTCTCGCACCACCCAGCCTCCGTGGTGCGGTCCCGAGCCGAAGCCGAGCCAGTGCCTCCGGTCGACTCTCGAGGGTCGGCAACAGCCGCGGTTGTTCGCCTCGTGGCGCTCAGGTTGTCGCGCTTCGTGACGAACGTCCTACGCGCCCGCGCCGGCTATCGGTTCCAATGGCTGTTGGGTGTCCGGCGAGCAGGCGTCCCGGGTTCGACGGCCGGCTTCGTGCCGTGCCTACCGCCGCTGGATCGTTCGTATGCGGACCCGTTCGTCGTCGTGGACGGGGAGCGAACCTACGTGTTCTACGAACGTTGGAGTACCCGCCCCGGGACCAATGGCGTCATCGAAGTCATGGACCTCGATGGTGAGCGCGCGCTCTCGTCGCCGCGGGTTGTTCTCGAGCGCGACTACCACCTCTCTTATCCGTTCGTGTTCCGGATGGATTCGCAGTGGTGGATGATCCCGGAGACGAGCGCCAATCGCGCGGTCGAGCTGTACCGTGCAACGAACTTTCCCGACGCGTGGGAGTTCAACCGCGTGCTGATCGACGACCTCCCGGCGCGGGACAGCACTCTGTTCGAACGCGACGGTCGGTTGTGGCTCCTTGCGGCGGTGGAGGGCCCGGGCGGCGGCGACCGCGACGAGCTGCACGTCTTCTCGAGCGAGGAGCTCGGAGGCGAGTGGATCCCTCACCCCATGAATCCCGTAGTGTCGGACGTCCGTCACGCCCGCCCGGCAGGCGGGCTCTTCGAGCACGACGGTCTGTTGATACGGCCCGCGCAGGACTGCTCGGAGCGCTACGGCGGGGCGGTGGTCTTTCGCCAGATCGACACCCTCACGCCGACGTCATTCGAAGAGCACACGTGGGCAGTTCAAGCGCCGGAGTGGTCGCCGGGACTCATGGGGAGCCATCACTTCAGTCGGGCCGGCGCATGGGAGGTCACGGACGGGATGCGGCGAATTCAGGTCCGCGACGGCACGAGGTGGCGGATGCGGCGCAGGGCCATGACGGGACGGATCTGAGCGGTGCGTCGTGGCGACGCGTGGAGGCGAGGCACGCGGGGTCTGCGCGTCCTCTATCTCATTGACAGTCTCGCTGCGGGCGGTGCCGAGTCGTCCCTCGCCGCGCTTGCGCCCGCCCTGGGGCGATTGGATGTACAGGTGGAGGTGGGCTACTTCCGGGAGGTCGACGGGGTTCAGCACCTCTTGCGGGCGGCGGGTGTGCCGCTGCTCCCGATCGTGGCGTCGCGGAATGCGTGCGCCACACTGCGCCACACGCGCGCGCTCGCGCGCGACCGTGAGCCGGACATCGTGCACACGACCCTCTTTCGTGGCGATGTGTTCGGTCGGCTCGCGGCGAGAACCTGTTCGATCCCGGTCGTGTCGAGCCTCGTGACGGAGGCGTACGGACCGGAGCACCTCTCCGATCCGCGGATCCGTTCGTCGCGATTGCGCGTCGCGCAGGCACTCGACATCGCGACCGCCCGGTTCGTCACGCGATTTCAAGCCATCACTGATCGTGTTGCGACGGTAATGGCGCGGCGCCTGCTCGTGCCGCGGGATCGGATCGACGTGGTCCCCCGCGGTCGCGACCCGGGAAGGCTGGGCAGTCGCACCGCGGAGCGGCGGGAGCATGCGCGCCGGCTCCTGGGCGTGGCGCCGTCCACTCCGCTGATCCTCGCTGCGTGCAGGCAGGAGCACGCGAAGGGCCTCGACGTGTTGCTGAGGGCCATTGCGAGCGTCCGGGTCGATCGGCCCGAAGTGCGGCTCGTCGTCGCGGGCCGCGAGGGAAACGAGAGCGCGGCGCTTCTCGGGCTGGTCGCCGAGCTCTCGTTGGATGAGTCGGTGCGCTTCCTGGGCGACCGTCGGGACGTTCCTGACCTCATGTGCGCAGCGGATGTGTTGGCGCTTCCCTCGCGGCGCGAGGGGTTCGGAAGCGTGTTGCTAGAGGCGATGGCCCTCGCCGCACCGATCGTCGTGTCCGATCTAACCCCGGTGCGCGAGGTCCTCGCGCAGGATGAAGCGCTGTTCGTGCCCGCGGGCGATCCGGGTGCGCTCGCGCGGGCCCTGGATGCCTCGATCGCTGATCGCGAGGCTGCCGTGTCCCGAGCCGGGCGGGCGAGAGCGCACTTCGAGCGAGAGTTTACGATCGATCGCATCGCAGCGCAGACGCTCGCCATGTACGAGCGCGCGCTGGCAAGCCGCGCGCATCGGTGACGACTCGCCGCGGGAGGTCGGCGTTCTCGCGGGGAGCGGCACCAGGCCGTTAGCATCTTGACCCAGGCGGTCGAGAGCTACGTGATCGTGCGACCCGAGCTCTCACCGTGTCGACTCTCATCGTGGAAGGAGCGAGCTCTGCGACAGCCACCGAGCATCGACGTCGTGATTCCGACCCGGAACCGGGTCGACCTGACGCTCGCGGCCGTTCGCTCGGTGCAACGTCAGACGTATGCCGACTGGGAGGCCTACGTCGTTGACGACGCGAGCGACGACGGCAGTTCCGAGGCGCTGGAGGCTTCCCTGAGGGACGACGACAGGATCCACGTCGTCGCGCTGGGTGAGAATCTCGGAGAGGGTGGAGCGCGTCACCAGGGTTTCCTCGCCGGGACGGGCCAGCTCGTGGCGACGCTGGACAGCGACGACGTGTGGTTGCCCGACAAGCTTGAGCGGCAGGTGGATCAGCTCGCTGTCGGGAGCGCGCTCTTCGCTGACGTGGGAAGCGTGCTGTGCGGCCATTGTTGGACCGACGAAGATCTGGTGCCACTGCGAGACGTCGTCCAGCCGCCCATCTACTCGCGCAGCGCGCTCGTGTCGAACAACATGAGCACGCTCGTGGTGCGGCGTGACGTCCTGGTCGAAGCCGGTGGGTTCATCCCGGGTGAAGGGCGAACGTTCAAGAACTTCGTCAACGTCGACACCTACGTGCGCCTGGCGAGCGTCGCGGGGTTCGTGGCCGTGCAGGGGCTGCTCGTGCTGTGTCGGATGCACCCAGGCGCGCGTCAGAGCGACTCGCTCTCAGATCGCGCCTCGGCGGCATCGTTGGCGGAGTTGCTAAGCACGCGTCGTGCATATCTCGAGGCATGCCCCAACGACGACGCATCCTTACGGGCCCACCTGGGGGCGTTGCTCCTCGCGGGTGGGGAGGCCCAGCGTGGTCTCGCTGAGACGCGAGCAGCCCTCGCGCTCGCGGATCGGAGCACGCGGCGGAAAATCGTTCGTC
This sequence comes from uncultured Actinomycetes bacterium, assembly GCA_963775795.1. GTDB lineage: Bacteria > Actinomycetota > Acidimicrobiia > IMCC26256 > DASPTH01 > CAVZKC01. Next base: position 1,056,020 of record CAVZKC010000004.1, read on the forward strand.
GGTACGGGCGTCATACGGTTCGCCACCTGTTGCGCACCGTGACCGCAGGCCGGCTCCGGTCATGATGCCCGTGCCCATGATGGCGAGGTAGTCACGTGGCTAGTGTCTCCGAACGGGCGCGCCGAAGCGTGACTCGATGTCGCGAGGACGATATCGCCGACCTGATCGTGTTCCAGCGAGCGTCGTTCGGTCCGGGTGACGTCGAGCACGCGGACGCGCACATGGACTGGCTGTATCGACAGAATCCTCAGGCCACTCCAGACGGACTCGGGATATGGATCTCACGTCGAGACGGCCGGATCGTCGGTCAGCAGGAGCGGATCAGCTTCGGCCTCCAGGTGGGTCACGAGATGCTGCGGGCGGCCATCCCCACGCGCCTCACCGTGGCACCGGAGTGGCGGCTCAGAGGAATAGGTCCTGCTCTTTCCGCCGCGATGGAGGGAGAGTCCCGGCTGGTCTGCTCGTTCCTCATGACCGACGATGCTCTCCGCATGTATCGCCATGCGGGTTGGAACGAGTTGGGAGAGATTCCTCGCTTCGTCTTCGCTCTCAGTCGCCACGCGATCCGTGCTCATGCTGCGAGGTCCCCCCTCGCGAGCGTGGCGCTGGCGCCGATCATGTCGGTCGAGGTCCTCGCGGCGCGACTCCGAGCGTCGAGGACCGACCTCGTCGAGGTGCCGTGCGTCGATCACGACGTCGACGACGTCTGGGAACAGTCCGCGCACTCCTACGAGGTGCTCGCCGACCGTAGGTTCGGACAGCTCTCGTGGCGCTTCGACCGGGGCCCCAACGCCACTCTGTACCGACGCTTCTACCTGAGGAGCGGGGAGCGCACCGTTGCCTATCTCGTTACCCGCGAGCGGCCCTGGCGAGGTCTGATGGCTCTGAGAGTGGTCGACTATTTGGCGCCGCCTCGTCTCGTCGGCACGCTGCTCGCCCACTGCGTGCTGCTCGCTCGGCGTCAGGGCGATGCAATGATCGAGCTGCTGACCCAGAACGCGCCTGCCCGACGACAGATCCTTTCGCTCGGGTTCCGCTTCTCCCACCCCCGCCCGCCCGCGAGCTTCTTCATCGCGCTGGACGCGGAGGATCCCCTGCGCCCTGCGGTGTGCGACCTCTCTCGATGGTTCCTCACCTCCGCAGATGGCGATGAGGAGCTGCGCCATGCGCGCAATCCCAGGTCGGTCGACGAGGCCGCGGGTCACGATGTCCCGCAAATGACAGACTGAACTCACAGCGAACCGACGATGCCCGAGGGGATCACAGGGCGGGAGCTGGGATTCAAATTCGCGCATGCCGCATTCCGATACACGCGGGGTGCTTGCACCCCGGGTCGGATCGAGCTGTCGGCTGGCTAGGCTGCGAGGACCTTGCCCCGCTTGCGACGAGTTCGGACGGGCTCCGAACATGGTGACTCCCGGAAGCTTCCCATGAGACTCAAGCGACGGCAGACACGCACGACGCCCGTCCGCGGGCTGGTCGTCCCCCTCGTAAGGCCCGAGTTGCGGCGGCTCGTGCCCATGTCGATCGCAGCGATCATCGGCGGCCTGTGCGAGGCGGCCGTTCTGGTGCTGATCGCGCGGATCGCGCTCGCGCTTTCGGCCGGTCGCGATGCCGTCAACCTGCGTATCGGGCCCATCAGTCTGGTCAGGACCACGATCCTGACCCTCATCGTGACGGCCGGCGTGCTCGCGGTTGTTCGGGTGGCGCTGCAATTTTCCAGAACGCACTTGCGGCACGGGCAGAGACGAGTGTCGTGAACCGTGCGCGCCACGAGCTCGTCTCCTGCTATCTCAGCGCCAACTGGCCCCTTCAGTCCGCGGAACGCGAGGGGCGCCTACAGGAGCTGCTCACGACGAACGCCCGCTTCGTTGGATTCATGGTTGGCGCCCTCGCGACCGTCGTCATCTCGGGTCTGAATCTCCTCGCTCTATTGGTTGCAGCGTTCTGGGTCAACGCGATCGCTTCCGTGGCCGCCGCCGTCGCTGCACTTGCGATCGGGCTCGTGCTCCAACCCCTACGAGCCGCGGCGCGTCGACGCTCCGCCAGAGCTGCCGCGGCGAATTCCGAGTTCGCCACCGGGCTCACCGAAACGGGTTCGATGCTCCAAGCCGTGAGAATTTTTCAGGTCGAAGACTCGGTTCGTGAGAACCTCTTCGGCCTGTCGGACGTCGCGGCGCGCCGGCAGCTGCTCACGGAGTACATCAGCGGCGTTGTGTCCGTGGCGTATCAGGGTTTTGCCCTGCTGCTCATGGTGCTTGGCCTCGGGATCGCGTACGCAGTCGACGTCACCGGGTTCGCATCGCTGGGCGCAGTGGTTCTCATCATGCTGCGCTCATTGACCTACGCACAGGGCGTGCAGGTCGGGATTCAGAACCTGTATCAGCATGCGCCGTACGCAGCTGCATTGAACGAGGAGCGGGATCGCTATCTCGCGAACGCTGTGCGGCAAGGCGGGCAGGAGCTTCCGTCGATCGGAGCGCTGGCGTTTGAGAACGTCACGTATGAGTACGAACCCAACCGGCCGGTGCTGCAGGACATCTCTTTCCGAACCCATCGTGGCGAGTCGATCGGCATAGTCGGGCCCTCGGGTTCGGGCAAGTCCACGCTGGTGCAGATCATCCTCGGTCTGCGCGAGCCCTCGACGGGACGCGTGACCGCTGACGGCCAGGATCGAACCGATCTGGCGATCTCCGATTGGTACCGACGTGTCAGCTTCGTCCCTCAGGACGCCCTCCTCTTCTCTGGAACCGTCGCGGAGAACATCCTGTTCTTCCGCGACGGTGTGGACCGGTCCCGCGTGGAGCAGGCGGCGCGGAGGGCGCACATTCACGACGAGATCATCGCCTGGCCCCTCGGTTACGAGACGCCGGTCGGGAGCGCGGACGCCAGCTGTCGGGGGGTCAGCGGCAGCGGCTCTGCATCGCTCCGCGCTGGTGGACGACCCGGACATCATCGTGCTCGACGAGCCCACCAGTGCTCTCGACGTCAAGTCCGAGTCGCTGCTCAGAGAGACCTTGGAGCGGCTCACGCCGAGCGCTACGGTGATCGTGATCGCGGACAGACTCTCGACATTGAGCATGTGCGACCGCATCATGGTGGTGATGGGCGGCATCCTCCAGGCGTTCGACGAGCCCGCGAAGCTGGAAGCCTCGAGCGAGTTCTATCGAGAGGCGCTCGAGCTTTCGGGCATGCGCTGACGCCAGCTCGCGATTCAATCGAGACTCGTGCGGCGAACGCCAATTGAAGAGAACAGGGTAGGAGCGCTGAAAATGTTCGAGAGACAACCCGCCGTGCTCGTCTACCACGCCCTCGGTCGTGCGCGCGGTCGCGACGACCGTCACGGCATGTTCGTCGAGCCGAAGACCTTTGCTGCGCAGATGGCGTACCTTGCAAAGAAGCGGGTCGTCGTTCCCCTTGCCGACGCGGTCGATGATCGTGCGACCGATCGATCGCGGCGCGGGGTCGTGATCACCTTCGACGACGGATACCGGTCTGTCTTCGAGCTCGCGCTTCCGATCTTGGAGCGGCACAGGATCTCGGCGACCGTGTTCGTCCCGAGCGTGTTCATCGGAAGCGTCAACGGTTGGGAGGAACCCGACACCGGTGCTCTCCCGATCATGAGCGCCGAGGAGTTGAGAGAAGCGGAGCAGAGGGGCTTGGCGGTCGAGAGTCACGGGCATCGGCACATCGACCTGTCCAGGTCGGATCCAGAGCTCACTCGCCGGGATCTGCAGGATGGTGTGCACGCACTCACGGAGGTCACGCAGAGGCGGGTTCGGTTCCTCGCATATCCGTTTGGGCAGGCGTCCGAGGAGGCGTGTGCGTTGGCGGAGAGCGTGGGCTTCGACGGGGCCTTTACGACGAACAGAGATACGCAGAGCCCATTCTATCGTTCACGCATCAGCATCTCAGAAGGTGACAGCTTCCAGCTCTTTCGGCTCAAGACGTCTGGTTACTATGACGCACTTCACGCGTCCACCCGTCGTGTCAGACGCGTCGTCAGGTAGACCGGCGGCCCGAAGGCCCGGTCCAGGCAATCCGGGAAAGGCAGCACGCCTCGAGATGGCAAAGACGGTCAGCATCCGCGAAGTCGACGCCGGGATGTTCTCGGACGTCTTGCCCCTCCTCGAGGATTTCGATCCCACAGTGGAGTCAGCAGCTTGGCAGCGCCTGTTCGAGCCGGGCTGGGAGCAGCAAGGCCACTGCGGCTTCGGGCTGTTCGATGGCAGCCGAGTCGTCGGCTTTCTCGGTGTGCTCTTCAGTACTCGGACGATTCGGGGACGCGACTGGCCCATCTGCAATCTGGCGACCTGGGCTGTTCTGCCCGAGTATCGAGAGCACAGTCTCCGACTGTTGATGCGCGTGCTGAAATCTGCGCGAAGTTGACCTTCACGGATCTCAGCCCCTCCCAACGGGTCGCAGCGATCGCGTGTCGGTTCGGTTTCGAGACCCTGGACACGCACGTCCGGCTTCTCTTGCCGGTGGGAAGGCTGACGCTCAGAGCGCGAAGGAATCGTCCCGAACTCCTGGACGACTTGTCCGAGGCGGTTTCACTGCTGCCGCCCGGACAGGCCCGGCTTTTGGAAGATCACCTCGGGCTTCCCCAGTGCGGCGCAGTGGCGTTCGTCGAGAAGGGCGAGGTGCATCTCGTCATCTACACGAGCTTCGCGGGCGCCGGGCGGCCGTACTGCCACATCCAGTACGCCACCTCCTGGTCTGCTTTCGCTACTCACAGCCGGTTCCTTCGCAGTGTGCTCGCGGCACGTACGGGAACGTCACTCCACGTCGTCGACGTGTGGCTGGTGCGCGATACCAGGCATCCGCTGAGCGTGGAGATTCCGTTCCCCAACATCAGGCTCTTCCGCTCGGTCGGGCTGCAACGCGAGGAGGTCGACAACCTCTATTCGGAGTTCGTTCTGTTGCCGATCCGTTCTGCAGGTTCAATGGACCACATCATCGCACGTGGCTTTCGGGCTGCCCGTCAGCGACTGAGCCGTTCTACCGGTTGAAGCCGATACCTCAGAAGGGCGAGGTGAACACGACTCGATGACGTATACCTATGATGACGTGGAGCGTCAGGTGCGCGCCTTTCTTCTGCGTCGCGTGTTTCATGGCTTGCCAGGGACGGGCGCAGAGCAGGAGAACTTGCTCGGTACCGGAGTGCTGGACTCGTTGGGCGTCTTGGAGATCGTCGACTTCCTCGAGACGACGTTCGACATCGTTGTCGATGAGGACGACTTCGATCTCGATAATTTTCAATCCGTCTCCAGGATCGCTAGTTTCGCTCATGAGAGGTGCCTCGCGTCGTCGTGAGAACGGTGCGGATTCTGACGCTGGTACGATCCCCGGCTCATGCTGACGAGCGGTGCGGAAACCCTCAAGGATGTGCTTGAGCGCGCCGCGAGTGACCACCCGAGTGCTGTGGCTGCAGTCGACGGCGACCGCTCCCTCACGTACTCCGAGCTGCGGACACAGGCCGGCCAGGTAGCGGCAGCCCTGCGGCAACTGGGCGTGGGGCCGGATGAGTGCGTCACGATTCTTCACGACAAGTCACTCGGGGCACTCGTGGCGATTCATGGCGTACTTGCTGCGGGGGCCGCTTACGTTCCAATCGACCCTGACGCGCCTGCTGCTCGCACGAAGCTCATCGTGAGCGATGCAGGCAGCCGAGTGTTGATCTCGTCTCGAAGCAAGCGCCAGCTGATCGTGGACTCGTTGCTCCGCGGCACCGCGGTCGAAGCCGTGATCCTCATGGACTCCGAGACATCGGAGATGGCGAGTGACGTTCGATGGATCGGACGCGACACATGGGAGCGGCCTGCTCCTGCTCTCCCGCCCGTTTCTCTTGGTCCTTCGAACTTGGCGTACGTCCTGTACACATCGGGGTCAACCGGAACCCCCAAGGGCGTCATGCTCACGCACGAGAATGCCCTCGTGTTTGCGTTGTGGGCGTGCGACGAGTTCCGCGTGCAGGCGTCGGACCGTGTGCTGAGTCATGCGCCCTTCCATTTCGACCTTTCCGTGTTCGATCTCTTCGCTAGCGCACTTGCGGGTGCCGCGGTCGTGCTCGTTCCACCGAAGAAGGGTCTCCTCCCATCGGCGATCGTGCGAATCTTGAGGGACGAGCGAGTTTCGATCTGGTATTCCGTTCCCTCGATCCTGATCTTGTTTCTGGAGCGAATCAGCAAGCTGGAGGACAGTTGCCCCAACCTTCGCTTGGTGCTGTTTGCAGGAGAGGTGTTTCCGACGCCTCAACTCATTCGATTGATGCAGGCCCTCCCCCGGTCGGTGCGTTTCGCGAACCTCTACGGCCCGACTGAGACCAATGTGTGCACTTGGTACGAGGTATCGGGCATTCCGACTGACCCGGGGCAAACGATCCCGATCGGTCGTCCGATCTCAGGCGTGGACGTCTTCGCGGTGACAGAGACTCGCGAGGTTGCACCAGTCGGAGAACCTGGTGAGCTCTGGGTCCGTGGCCCCACGGTCATGCGCGGATACCGGAACGATGTAGAGCGGACGAATCAATCGCTGGTTGTGGCGCCGGGCTCCATAGGCGGCGGACTCGCATACCGGACGGGTGACATCTGCTACCAGGATCCAGCGGGCGATTGGCGTTATGTCGGGCGCCGTGATCTCCAGGTAAAGCATCACGGATTCCGCATCGACCTCGGTGATATAGAGAGCGCGCTCAGCACTCATCCCAACATCGTCGAATGCGCGACAGCGCATGTTGCTGGCGACGGCGCGGCGAGCACGCTCGTCGTCTTTGTCGTCACGCGGTGATGATTGCTCCGAGCTCGAATTGCGGGAGTACTGCGCGGCGCGTGTCCCTCGCTACATGGTGCCGTCCCTCTTCCAACTCTGTGACGGGCTGCCCAAGACGAGCACGGGCAAAAATTGATCGTAGGGGCCTTCAGGAACGGGCCAGTCGTCTCTTGGAACACGACCGCGACTAGATACACAGCGTCCTAGAAAGGAATGAGTGATTTCGCCCCCACAAGATGAGAGCCGCCTGTTCGGTGTGCTCGTCACGTTCCGCCGTCCGGAAATTTTGAGGACGACCTTGAATCTGCTCGGAGGGCAGACCCGGTCGATCGATCATTTGATCGTGGTCGACAACGCTCCGACCGAGCAGACTCGCGACGTCGTCGCGCAGTATTCCTCGGTGCACGGCTCGACCGAATGGCTCCCGATGCCCGACAACCTGGGCCCAGCGGGCGGAGTAGCGGCCGGAGTTCAGAGGGTGCTCGATCTCGCAGACGAACGAGATTGGGTTCTGATACTCGACGACGACGACCCACCCCGAAGTGAGACCATCATTGAAAGGCTCTTCTCGCTGGCTCGTGAGGCATTGGATGCGGACCCGACGACTGGGGGATTCGGACTCAGCGGTGGGCGATTTGATCCGAAGAGAGGGCGGATCCGACCCCTTCCCGACGTGTCCCTTTCGGGCCTCATCAAGGTTGACGTGATAGCGAACGGGGTGCTGCCGTTCTATCGTGTGGCCATGATCGGGACCGTGGGGACCTATCGTCCAGAGCTCTTCTTCGGGCTCGAGGAAATGGACTACGGCTTGCGAGTTACGAGGGCTGGGTTCCATCTCTGGGTTGACGGTGCGACCGCTCGAGCCCCGGGATGGCAAGCACCGGAGTGGAGGAACAAGCGGAGCACGATCGTGCCGCAAGGGCCGCCCTGGCGCCACTATTACTCGGTGAGAAACAGGATCGCGATCCTTCGGAGGAACGGCCTGTGGCGAGCGGCGATCTTCGTCACAGTGTCGCAGTTGGTTCGGCTCGCCTTGTTGCCCTTACGGCGCCCCGAGAAGGGCACGATTTCCCTGCAAGCTCGGGCGGTACTCGACGGGTGGTTGGGTCGAACCGGTCGGACAGTTGAGCCGAGGGGCAAGGGCCCGGAGTGAGGTTCTCGCGTCGCTATCCGGCGACGGCCCGCAAGAGTTGATACCACTTACGCGAGATGCACCCGGAGCTCGAACCTTGCTCGGCAGCGCTCGAGCGCGGCCTCACCGGCTGATCGGAGGTCTAGCGCACGCGCGATGCCCTCGCCGAGCGCGGCTTGGTCGTTTGCTCGAACGACGATCCCGGTCTCGCCGTCGATGATGACGTCTCGTACGTACCCCACGTCGGTCGCGACACTCGGAAGGCCACGTAGACCTGCCTCGATCAGCACCCCGGGGAGCCCCTCGGTGCGGCTCGGAAGGACGAGCAGGTCCGCGGCGTCGAACGCGACACCAGGACTTTCCAGCGCTCCGGTGAAGTGCACTCGATCCGCCGCGATCGAGGTGGCGAGGTCCTCGAGGGCGCCGCGTTCGGGGCCATCGCCGACGACCACGAGCTGTACCGACGGCACGTTGGCGAGCGCGCTGATCGCGATGTCGATGCCCTTCTCGGAGCTCAAGGCACCGATCACCACGAGCACCGTCGCATCGCCGGCGAGGCCCAGTGCGCCACGCGCCGCGGCTCGGTCGCCGGGCGTGCACGGCCGATGAAGGGTCGCGGACGCTCCGTTGGGGATGACTGCGAGCTTCTCGGTCGGCACGTGGTACCGACGCTCCATCTCGGCAGCAGCGGCGTCGGTCAGCGCGACCACTCGAGCCGCGCGGTGTGAGGAAGACTCTTGTGCGCGCCGTCCTGCCCCACGTCGTGGTCCAGTGTCGCGGATCCCCGATGTTCCGGTACACGAACGGCCGACGGGTGCCGACCAGAGCGATGGCACACGCGGGCAACGTTCGGGATCCGTGCGCCACGACCACTCGAGCACGCCGCGCCCGTTGACGCAGACCGCGCAACGAGGGGAGCCCCAGTGGGGTCGAACCGAGGGCACGGATTGGCAGTCGAGCAGTTCCGCTTCCCTCACTGAGGGCGACGGTTTCCGTGTGCAGCCCTCGTGCCTCGAGCTCCGCGCCGAGCTGGACCGCGAACGTCTCGGCCCCGCGACGAGTTGGTCGAGGTGACGACTTGGAGCACGTCGGTCAAGGGCGTGGACCGTTCTGGGCTCGGGGTCGCATATCTGGCAGTGAGCCTACGTGGGTGAATGACGTGCTTTCCGCGTCCGGCTAGCGACGACGATAGGGTCCCGTGGCGTGCTGACGCCGCTCCGCGATCTCCTGGATCGGACGGATTTCGACACCGGACTCTTCGTGGGCTGCGTCTTCGGCGCGTTCTCCTTCGTCGCTGTCGTTGGTGGTCGTCCGGCGGCGCGTCCAGTTGTGCGGGGCCCTCGTGTGTCTCGGCACGCTGATTGCGCTGGGCCGGGCCGACGTCTCGGTCCGCTCGCCGGGGTGGTTGGTTGCGGGCATCGGGCTGCTCGCGGTGACCGGGCGTGTGATCAGTTGGTTGCCGCTCGCGTGGCCCCTTCGATGCATCCTCCTCGTCCCCGGCGCGCTCGATGCTCCTGCCGTCGCTTCCGGCTCACGAAGGGGATTCCCTCGTGTGGCTCCTCTTCTTGTTCGTTGTGGTGGCGGGGGCCGCCGCGACCGATTTCGCCCGGTGGAGCGCGGCCCAAGAGGCCGGTCCGGCCTTGTTGGCGATCTCGCTCGTGGGGGTATATGCGGTGGTTCCCGATACCGAACACGCGGCGGTGGCGTTGGGAGTGGCGGCTCCGATGGCGCTCACCGGCTGGCCCGTTCGGGCGACCGCGCTGGGCCCGGGTGGAGCAGTGGCATCGGTCGCGCTCGTCGCGTACCTGGCGGGTACCGACGGCGTCCGTCGGCCGGGTGCAGTGGTGGGAGCGGCAGCGTGTGTCGGTGTTCTCGTCTTCGTGCCCGTGCTCAGCCGATGCGGGGTCGACCTGGCGCAACGGCACCTCGGCACGCTCATCCCGGTCGGCTTCCCGCTGCTCGTCGTGCAGGTGGTCGTGGTCAGCTTGTGCTCTCGATGGGCCGGGCGCCAGGAGTCGGCCTTCGCGAGCGGAGTGATCAGCGCGGTCGTGCTCGCAGGCGGAGGACTCTTCCTCATGGTGCTGTACCGGGTGGCGGCGAGCGCCTCGCCTTCGAGCAGGCGGGGATGACCACGTGAAAGTCGCGCACCTCACGACGGTCGATCTGAGCCTTCGGTTCCTCCTGCTCCCCCAGCTTCGGGCGGTCGTGGAGGACGGTGGAGAGGCCATCGGGATCAGTGCGCCCGGACCGTGGGCTGCCGGGCTCGAGCAGGACGGGATTCGGCACATCGCGCTCTGCCTCGTCGACTCGCGGCTTCGACGTGGTCGCCGACGTCCGCTCCGCGTGGCAGCTCTGGCGGGCACTTCGGCGTGAGCGGCCCGACGTGCTGCATACGCACAATCCGAAGCCGGGCCTCTACGGGCGAGTCGTGGGCCGCTTGGCGCGCGTGCCGATCGTCGTCAACACGGTGCACGGGTTGTACGCAACTCCCGACGACCCGTTTGCGCGACGCGCGCTCGTCTACACACTCGAGGCGGTTGCTTCGCGCTTCTCGGACGCCGAGCTCGTGCAGAATTCCGAAGACCTCGCGCTCATGCTCCGGCTGCACCTGTCGCCGAGCCGACGTACTCGGCTGCTTGGAAACGGCATCGAACTCGAACGGTTCGACCCAGCGCGGTTCACCGATGCGGACCGGGAGCACGTCCGACGCGAGCTCGGAGTTCTCCCGGGGCAGCTGCTCGTCGGCACGGTCGGCCGGCTCGTGGCGGAGAAGGGGTATCCCGAGCTCTTTGCCGCCATGGAAGAGGTCGGCGGGGGGCACGTCCTCGTCGTCGTCGGCGCGGAAGACCCGGACAAGCCGGATGCGCTCGACCCGTCGACGCTGGAACGGGCCGAGGCGATGGGCGTCCGCTTCCTGGGTCATCGCGACGACGTCGATGCGCTCTACGCAGCCATGGACATGTTTGTCCTGGCATCGCACCGAGAGGGCTTTCCGCGCGCGGCGATGGAAGCCGCCGCGATGGGCCTCCCGGTGATCGCGACCGACATCCGGGGCTGCCGACAGGTCGTCGAGGACGGGGTGAACGGCGTGCTCGTTCCCGTCCGGGACGCACACGCGCTGGCGAGTGCCGTCCGGCGGGTGGCCGCCGACGACGACCTGCGACGACGGATGGGGAGCGCCGGCGTCGCTCGGGCGCGCGAGCTGTTTGACGAGCGGCGTTGTGTCGCGATCGTCTTGGAGACCTACCGAACCGTGGCCAAGCGCAAGAGCCTGGTGTTGGGTTAGCGACGTCTAGGGATGCCAGACGAGCTTGCCCTCCAGCCAACGCGCCTCGTGATCATGCTCCGCGGGATCGAAGGCGCAGTCGCCGAGCTGGCGGATCAGCCGGTCCAGTCGGCGGGCGACGCGCTGGTGCGCTCGCTCACGCCGTCGGTACGGATCAGGGATCTCGTCGGCGGCGAGGATGCGGGTGACGCCCTCCTGTCGTGCGACGTGGAGGCGCTCGAGCCAGTGCGAGAATCTTTCGCTCGGCTTGCGTCCGCTGCACGAGCGAGTTCAGCCTGCACCAGCTCGCCGATCACGAACGAACGCGGGAGCGCTTCGGGCAGAAGAAGCGCCGCATCCCAAACGTGCGCGCGCTCCATGCAGAGCACCAGGTCGGCCGCTTCGAGGAGTCGCGCGGTCACGGTTCGGCTTCGAGGTGCGAGCTCACGTCGAGCCCGAGGTCGCGCATCGTGGCGATCGTCTGCGTTGGAGGGTGCTCCCGCGCGGTCGTGAACCCTGCCGACTCGACTCGGAGGCCGCTCCCCGCCGACAGCGCTCGAGCGCGCATCATCGCTTCGGCCATCACGGACCGGCAGAGGTTGCCGGTGCAGAGGAAGAGGATCGACGGGCTCGAGTTGATTGCGAAAGTGTAGGAAGGATCGACGGCGGCGGGATCCGATGCTGCGCTATTCGGGCATTTGTACCACGCCGCCTGGCCCGGAGTGCCAACTTCAATTCTGCCACGATGAGCGCGTTTCGTAGAGACGGCGCCTTGCCCCGCGGCTACGCTGGGTGGCGGGTTGAAGGGGAAACTTGGGAGGGTTACCGGCTCGAGAGCTCGGGTTGACGCTCCGTGAGGGTTCCCACGCTGAGCGCGTGGAGGCACCGGTGCGACCAATTGATAGGCAGCAGTGTGGGTCGCGGCGGCGCGCGAGTGGCGCGCGTGTTCACACACCTGCAGATCGACCCCGCGCTGTTCGTCTTCGATGCACTGCTGATCGCGGGTGCGTATGTCGCCGTGATCGTGCTGCGTTTCGACGGCTCGGTGCCGTCGAGCTGGCGCCCGGGATTCTTCAAGTTCCTCGCGCTGGCGGTCGTTGTCCACCTTGTGGCTAACAGAGCTTGGGGCCTGTATCGCCAGATGTGGCGGCACGCGAGCATCCTCGAGGCGCGCCGCGTCGTCGAAGCGTGCGCGGCGACGGGTGTCGTGCTGTTGATCGCGTACCTCGTGATGGGCGATCCGGTCCCCCTGTCGGTCGCGGTGCTCGGACCGTTCCTCGCGATGGTGGTGCTGGGTGGGATCCGGTTCCAATCCCGGTTGTTCGCGTTCCATCGCGAGCGCGGTCTCCCGACCGGTGCGAGCGGTCTGCGCGTCGTGATCATCGGTGCCGGCGAGGCCAGCGCCGCGATCGTGCGAGAGATGAACCGGAATGCATCGAGTGGCCTGGTGCCCGTAGCAATCGTCGACGACGACCCGCGCAAGCAGGGCCTGTCGCTCCTCGGGGTCGCGGTCGTGGGTTCGACGACCGACCTGCCGTGGGTGATCGAGCGGTTCCAGGCGCACCGCCTCATCCTCGCGATCCGCGGCGCGGGCCACGGTCTGGTCACGCGCGTGGCCAACGCCGCCGATGCCGCACAGCTGCCGCTGCAGGTGTTGCCGGGGTTCGACGAGGTGATGCGCGAGCGGAGCTCCCTTCGCGACGTACGAGACCTGAAGATCGAAGACCTCATCGGCCGGGAAGAGATCAAGATCGATCAGGAAGCGGTGCGCGAACTGATCCGTGGCCGCCGCGTCCTGGTGACCGGCGGCGGTGGCTCGATCGGGGCCGAGATCGTGCGCCAGGTCGCCGCCTGCGAACCGGCGCATCTGGTGCTCCTCGATCACGACGAGACCCACTTGCACGACGCGCTGGCGACACTTCGGACGAGCGCCGACGGCGTGCTGGCGGACGTCCGCGACGAACGTCGGGTGCGCCAGGTCTTCCAGTCGGTACGGCCCGAGATCGTCTTCCATGCGGCCGCGCACAAGCACGTCCCCATGCTGGAGGAGCAGGCGTGCGAAGCGGTCGACACCAACGTGCTCGGCACCGAGTGCGTCGTGTCCCTTGCCGAGGAAGTCGGTGCCGAGCGGGTCGTGTTCATCTCGACCGACAAGGCGGTACGGCCCGCGAGCGTGATGGGTGCGTCGAAGTGGGCCGGCGAGCAGATCGTGCTCGAACGCGCCGGTGACGGCAAGCAGTTCTGTGTGGTGCGCTTCGGGAACGTCTTGGGGAGCCGCGGCAGCGTGATCCCCACGTTCGCACGCCAGATCGCGGCCGGTGGTCCGGTGACCGTGACCGATCCCCGCATGACCCGCTACTTCATGACCATCGAAGAAGCAGTGCAGCTCGTGCTCCAGGCGGCGGTGTTCGCGGAGGGCGGCGAGGTGTTCATGCTCGAGATGGGCAGGGCCGTGAACATCATGGACCTGGCGAAGCGCATGATCCGCCTGTCGGGCCGCCAGCCCGGCATCGAGGTGCCGATCGAGATCGTCGGGCAGCGCCAGGGAGAGAAGCTCAGTGAGGAGCTGGCGGCTCCCAACGAGCACCAGCACCCCACCGAGCACCACGCCGTCGTCAGGCTGGAGCCGGAACGCCTCCCGGTGGGCGTCCTCGAGGAGCGGCTGGCATACTTGCGGGACGTCTCAGCGCGAAAGAACGACCGCCAGGCGGCTCACGCGCTGTTGGAGCTGGCGCGGCTCGGAACCGTCGAGCCTGCGGCTCCGGTCGACTTGGACCTTGTTGCTCTGGAAGAGAGTGAGACGTGGAGCCCGTCCAGTATCTGAGGGCCCTTCGGCAATGGCGATTCGTCATTCTGGGGCTCGCCATCGTCGGAATACTCGCGGCGGTTCTGATGCCGACGCCGGGTCAGAAGTACGCGGCGACGCACACGCTCGTTCGCGACACGACTGAGCCGGACACGGTCAGCCTCGCGCGGGGGGCGTTCCTCGTCACTTCGGCGGACGTCCTGAATCGGGTGGCGGACGCGACCGGAACGACACCCGATGCGGTCGCGCGAGGGTGTTGAAGCGGTCGCGGACGACGAGCTGAATGGCGTCAACATCGTGGTCACGAAGCCCGGTCGCGAGGACGCAGCCCAGCTGGCCAACGAGTTCTCCGATGCGCTCACGGCCTCGCTCGACGAGCAGGCCGCTTCGCAGTACGACGCTTCGATCGCGCAGGCCACGAGCCAGGTTTCCGATGCGTCGACCGCGCTTCGTGCAGCTGGTGCGAATCCACCGGACGCCCTCGTCGAGGCCTACAACACCGCAGTCGACCGGCTCAACACGCTGCAGGACGACGGAGCTCCGACGTCGGGCCTTCAAACGCTTGGCGCGACGACCGTCGCGAAGGTGAGTGGCACGGGCCGAGCGACCCGGATGCTGATCGGCGGGCTCATGGGCCTTGTCCTCGGTGTCGTGGTGGCGCTCGTGTTGGCTCGCTTCGACACTCGTGTCCGCAGCCGCCACGCGGCTGAGGAGGCGTTCGGCGCGCCGGTGATCGCGGAGATCCCGGTGCTCTCGCGCCGCCGGCGGAAGTCGCACGCGATCGTCACGGTCGAGGATCCCGAATCGCTCGCTGCGGAGTCGTACCGAGGTCTGCGGACCGCGCTGCTGGTCTCCGGTCGGGAGCAGGCAAGAACTCGCGGGCGGCGGGTCCGATCGCTGCAATCAGACCCGCGACCGGCGCCGGTCGCGGCCGCACCCGCGTCCGATGCGAGTCGCGTCATCATGGTTGCGTCTCCCGGCATGAGCGAGGGAAAGACGACCACGAGTGCGAATCTCGCGGTTGCCTACGCCGAGTCGGGCCGAAGCGTGCTCGTCATCGGGTGCGACCTGCGGAGGCCGGAGATCCATCACTGCTTCGGAATGTCCGAGGATCCCGGCATGACCGACGTACTCACCGGCAGCTTCGTGCCGGGAGACCTGGAATCCGTGGTGCGTCCGACGGGAGTTCCCGGCGTGAGCATCGTGACGAGTGGAGCGCCCGTCGAGCACCCGGGTGAGCTCCTCGCGCGAGGCCTCGATCTCGTCGCGTCGGCCCGGAAGCTCGCCGACATCGTCATCATCGACACGGCGCCGTTGCTGGCCACCGACGACGCGAGCGTGATCCTGCCGATCGTCGACGACCTCGTGCTGGTGTGCAAGGCGGGCCGCACTCCGATCGATGCGGCGGTTCGGACGAGAGAGCTGTTGGCGCGCTTGGAGGCATCGGTCGTCGGCGTGGTGATCATCGGAGCCGACCAGCTTCCGAGCTCGCGTTCGTACTACCGGACGGACTACCGATCTCGGACGCGAGCGCGGCAGGGCCTCCAAGGAGCAGCCGGCCACGGATGGCGCAGCGGCTCAGGATGGGCGAGACAACGGCGCGAACGGCAGCCTCGACGCGGGCGGTGGTGTCGGCGCGACCGGCGACCGGCCCCGTTTCGACGCGGTCGCAACTTTCTTCGGACGGCTGACCGCGACGGATACGAACGGTCGCACCGTGACGCGAGTGTTGTGGCTGGCCAAGGGCCTCGGCCGGGGCGGGGCGGAGCAGCTCCTCCTCGGATCCTCGGCATACGTCGATCGCAGCCGTTTCGATGTCGAGGTCGCCTACCTGCTCCCTTGGAAGGACGCGCTGGTGCCCGACTTCGTGGCGCGGGGCGTGAAGGTGCACTGCCTCGACGGGCGACGCGAGCTCGATCCGCGGTGGACGCTGCGCCTTCGAGCATTGGTGCGCGACCGGTCCATCGATCTGGTGCACACGCACATGCCGTACGTGGCTGCGGGCGCACGGCTCGCAGTGCGAGACCCGCACGTTCGGTTCGTTCACACCGAGCACAACCTCTGGGATCGCTACCGGCGCCCAACTCGGTGGGCGAACATGGCCACGTACTCGCGAAACCGGTCGGTCATCGCCGTGTCCGAGGCCGTGGCTAGGACGATTCATCCGCCGCGCTGGAGCGCTGGGCGCGCGATGCCACCGGTCGAGGTCGTGCGCCATGGCGCCGACCTCGCGTCGATCTGCGAGGGCCCACGAGCCCGAACCATTGCTCGCGAGCGCCTGGCAATCCCCGATGAGGCCCTCGTCATCGGCTGCGTCGGGAACTTCACGGAGAAGAAGGACCACGCGACGCTCCTGAACGCCTGTTCGATGGTGATGCGCGAACGGTCCGACCTCTTCTTGGTGCTGGTGGGAACCGGCCCGCTCGAGCAGAACGTGCGGCAGTTGGCCGGCGAGCTCGAGATCGACGAGCGAGTGCTGTTCACCGGCATGCGCAGCGACGTGTACGAGATCCTCCCGGCGCTCGACGTCTTCTCCCTCAGCTCGCGGTTCGAAGGCCTCCCCATCGCCCTGCTGGAGGCGATGGCCACGGGCATACCGGCGGTTGCCACCGAAGTCGGAGGCGTGCCCGAGGTGATCGAGACCGGCGTCGACGGGCTGCTCGTGCCGCCCGGCGATCCGGCCGCGCTCGCCGCCGGATTCCAGAAGCTGCTCCAGGACCCGTCCCTACGCGTTGCGATGGGCCTGGCTGCTGCCGCGAAGGCTCGAAGGTTCGATCTGCGCTCGGCAGTCGTTCGGGCCCAGGAGATCTACGAGACCGCGCTGGGCTCACGATGAGCGTGGTAAGGCGAGCGCTCGCGGTGCAAGGCCCGTCGAGTGTCGTGGTGATCGCGGTGTCGTGCGCCGCCGCGTACCTCGGCGTGCTCTCGTACGCCATCGACCGATGGTCGTTCGACGTCTGGGGTGGCGTCGTCATCTTCCCGATTCTCATGGTGCTGACGGTGCCGTTTGCGTTGAGCGCGGCGCGTGCAGACGGCGACTCCACGATTGCCTGGCTCATCATGGGCGCGTTCGTGCTCAAGCTCTGTGGTGCGGTCGCCCGCTATTACGTGGCGTTCTCCGTCTACGGGTCAGGCGATTCGCAGGCCTACCACGATGTTGGCGTCAAGCTCGCGCCGATGTTTCGCCACGGCGACTTCAGCATCGATCTCGGCAAGCGTGTTCTGGGGACTGGATTCATCGAGATCGTCACGGGTGCGGTGTACACCGTGACGGGGGCAACGAAGCTGGGCGGCTTCTTCGTCTTCTCGTGGCTCGGCTTCATCGGAATGTTCCTCTTCTACCGCGCCTTCCGGATCGCGTTTCCCGACGGCGACCGCTGGCGCTACGCCCTTCTGGTGTTCTTCCTCCCCTCGCTGCTGTTCTGGCCCTCGAGCATCGGCAAGGAATCGTGGATGATGTTCATGCTGGGTCTCGTGAGCTACGGGGTGGCCCGCATGCTGTCGGGTATGCCGTTCGGATTGCCCGCCGTGATCCTGGGTCTGGCCGGATCGGCGATGGTGCGGCCGCACGTCGCGCTCATCGCCATCGTGGCGCTGCTCGGCGGATATCTGGTCCGGCGATCGCCGCGGCCAACGTTGCTCGGGCCGCCGGCAAAGGTGGCGATGCTCGTCATCCTGAGTCTCGGCACGATCGTCGTCCTCAGCCAGGTGAAGACCTTTTTCGGTGTCTCGACGATCGATTCGGGGAGCGCCGAACAAGTCCTGACGAGGACGACCGAGCAGACCAGCCAAGGAGGGAGTGAGGCTCAGGTCACTCGCCCGAGCTCCCCGGCGGGGGTGTTGGAGGCCGTGGTGGCGGTTGTGTTCCGTCCGTGGCCGTACGAAGCGACGAATTTGCAGAGTCTGTTCGCGTCGCTCGAGGGGCTGTTCCTGCTGGGTTTGATCCTCATGTCGCTGCGTCGATTTGCCGCGCTTCCTCGCGCGATGATCCGAAGACCGTACGTCACGTATGCATTGGTGTACTGCCTTGTCTTCCTCTACGCATTCTCGTCGATCGGGAACTTCGGGATTCTCTCCCGCCAACGTGTGCAGCTCTATCCGTTCCTGGCGGTGCTCCTCTGTGTCCCGGTGCAGTACGGGCTCGAGGCGACGCGTCGGAACACCGGTAGCTCGCCGCGAGTTCCGCTCGGTGTGGACTGAGCGCGCGTTGGTCAAGTTCGCTTGTCGACGTGCCGAGCCTTGGGTGTGGAGCTGGTGACGTCTACCCTCGGCGCGATGGACTGGCTGGAGCACCTGCTCGAGACGCTCGACGACCGAACCGCGAAGGTCGTCGTCGTGGGACAGGGCTACGTCGGCCTGCCCGTGGCGATGCGTGCAGTCGAGGTCGGCTTCCCGGTCGTCGGATTCGACACCTCGACGAGCAGGAGCGACTCGCTCGCACGAGCGGTCTCGTACGTCGGAGACGTGCCGAGCGCCCAGCTCGGCATCGCGCTCGAACGGGGCTATCGGCCCACGTCGAACGCGGCCGATCTGGAGGGTTTCGACGTCGCGGTCGTCACGGTGCCGACGCCACTCCGCGACGGGGCCCCCGATCTGACATTCATCGAGTCGGCCGCACGGGCGCTGGCGGACCACGTCCGGGCCGGATGCCTCGTGATCCTGGAGTCGACCACGTATCCGGGAACGACGGAGGAGCTCCTCGTGCCGATCCTGGAGCGTTCAGGGCTCCGCGCGGGGCTGGACTTCGCGGTGGGTTATTCCCCCGAGCGGATCGACCCGGGCAACCCGAAGTGGAACTTCGTCAACACGCCGAAGGTCGTGTCGGGCGTCGACGACGGCTCGTGCCGAGCCGTGCAGGCGTTCTACGACGCGCTGATCGACGAGACCGTGCCGGTGGGATCCACGGGTGAGGCCGAGCTGGTCAAGCTGCTCGAGAACACGTTCCGCCACGTCAACATCGCTCTCGTGAACGAGCTGGCGATGTTCGCACGCGACCTTGGCGTCGACATCTGGTCCGCGATCGACGCCACCTCCACCAAGCCGTTCGGGTACATGCGTTTCACACCCGGGCCGGGAGTGGGAGGCCACTGCCTGCCGATCGACCCGTCGTATCTAGCGTGGCGCGTTGAGCGTGAGCTCGGTGACCGCTTCCGTTTCGTGGAGCTCGCCAACGACGTCAACCGCCACATGCCGGACTACGTCGTCACCCGGGTGACGGCTCTGCTCAACGAACAGAGCAAGTCCGTGCGCGGGAGCCGCGTCCTCGCGATCGGGCTCGCGTACAAGGCCGGCACCTCGGACTGGCGCGAGTCGCCGTCGACCCGGGTCATCGAGCGGCTCGTCGGGCTGGGTGCCGACGTGCGGGTCCACGACGACCACGTTCCCTCCGGCGATCTCGGCCTGGGCGTCGACGCGGGTGCCCTGCGACGAGGCGGAGATCGAGGCCGCCGACCTCGTCGTCATCCTGGTCGATCACCCCGACCTTCCGTACGACCTGATCTGCTCCAAGGCCGCGCTCGTGCTCGACACCAAGGGCTGCCTCCGCGGCCGCGCCTTCAGCGGCGAGCTGCTGTAGTTCCGACCTGCGCCATCGCCCGAGTCGTGAGCCCGTGCAGCACGGCCTTCGCACGGGCGTGATCGCCGACGACGGCGAGGGCCGCGAGCGTGTCGAGGGCTTCGTCGAGCTCCGCGCGCGACATGTGGACGGGCTCGATGCGGACGACGGGCGTGCCGTCTGCCGGCTCTCGGTGCTCTGCCGGGCCCACGAGCGCCTCCACGAGGTTCTCGCCCGGGCGCAATCCTGTGACCGCGATCTCGATGTCGGCGTGGGGGACTCGCCCACACAGGCGAATCATGCGCTCGGCGAGCTCGAAGATGTTGATCTGCTCGCCCATCTCCAGCGCCAACACGGAGCGCCCGCTCGTCACGGCCGCGGCGTGCAGCACGAGGCGCACGGCCTCGTCGGTGTTCATGAAGTAGCGCGTCATCGCGCGGTCGGTCACGGTGACCGGGCCACCCGCGGCGATCTGGCGTTGGAACGTGGGAATCACGCTGCCGCGGCTGCCGAGCACGTTGCCGAAGCGGACCGAGCACGATCCTTCGGGGGCGCGGGCGAGCACGAGCTGCTCGGCCAGCCACTTCGTGGCGCCCATCACGCTGGTGGGCGTCGCCGCCTTGTCGGTGGAGATGCACACCAGGTCAGGCGTACCGGCCCGCCGACACGCTTCGATCACGTTCAAGGTGCCGAACACGTTGGTGCGGATCGCCTCGCATGCGTAGTCCTCGAGGACGGGTACGTGCTTGTGGGCGGCACCGTGGAACACCACCTCCGGCCGTACTCGGACGAAGATCGCGTCCAGCACCGACGAGTCGCGGATGTCGGCCAGCGCCATCTCGGCCACGGTCACGCCCGCCTCGGTGAGGTCCTGCATGGCGTCGTGCAGGTGGGTCTCGTCGTGGTCCAGCAACACGAGCTGGGAGGGTGAGAACGAGGCGACCTGGCGGGCGATCTCGGAGCCGATCCAGCCGCCACCTCCGGTGACGAGCACCCGTCGCCCTTCGAGCAGGCGGCGGACCGGCTCCACGTCGATGTCGACCTGCACGCGGCCGAGCAAGTCCTCGATGTCGAGGTCCCGGAGGTCACGAAAGCGCGGCATGCCGTGGACCCAGGATGCCGACGGGCGCAGGATCCGCACGGGCACCTGCATGAGCTCGGCGACGTCGGCGACCTTGCGCGCGAGCGTGCGCGATGGCACTTCGGC
Source organism: uncultured Actinomycetes bacterium (assembly GCA_963775795.1). Lineage (GTDB taxonomy): Bacteria > Actinomycetota > Acidimicrobiia > IMCC26256 > DASPTH01 > CAVZKC01. Next base: position 1,076,755 of record CAVZKC010000004.1, read on the forward strand.
GGCGAGAAGGATCTGGCCGACGTCGTACGACTCGACAATCTCGGCAAGCTGGTCGATCGGCCCTGCGATCGGCACGCCGTGCATCGACCGCCAGCGGAGTGTGGGATCGTCGTCGACCACCACCACCGGGACAAGGCCGAAGTCCGGGCTCTGTTGCATCTCCCGGAGGGCGGACGCCGCTTCGGTCCCCGCACCGATGACTGCGACGCGGATCCCGGTGCCGAGGCCCGCGCGCCGGAAGGCGAACAGGCGGGACTGGAATCTCGAGAGCCCGATGAGGAGGACTGCCGCGAGCGCCCCCGCGATCAGGACCGAGACCGGAACGTACGAGTCGAGGCCGAACGCGAGGAGCAGCACGACCGTGCTCGCGAGGCCGGCGACCAGCAGTCGCCGGGCCTCATCGATGCTGGCATGGCGCCATGCCCGCCCGTAGCCGCCGAAGGCGAGGTTCATGCCGAGGTGCACGGCGACCGCGACGGGGAGGAAGATGCGGAAGCGCTCCCAGTACACGTCGGGGACGTGGAAGTCGAAGCGGAAGCCGAGCGAGAGGCTGTAGGCCGCCACGATCAGGCACGCATCGAGTGCTGCCAACGGCAGGTCGCCCTTGATGCGCGCAGAAGCACGGGCGAGCCGTCGTCCGAAATCTGTGGCTCCGTGCGCTGACGGGTCCACCGCCGTCATCCGTGCCATCCCAACCTGCCGCACCTCTCCAGTCCCCTCATGTGGTCGGCGGGGTGGGTGGGGATCTGAAGGGGAAGGTTGCGCTCCGGAGCGATCCGCGGGCAGCGCCACGGAGCGTGACCCCGCAAGGGACGAACGGCCTCCTGCTCTCCGCCCCGCAGCTGAGGTCGCAAAGAGCAAATAGGTCAGTTCGCTAGGATGCCGCACCGCGCTCGCGCCAAACCCCGCCCGTCAAGTGCCAGCATCCGCGCGTCGGTATCGTCAGTGGCGGCATGAGAGCTTGGCGGATTCGATGGTTTCTGTCTTACAGGTCGTCACGGATACTGATCGGCGGGGCGCTCAGGTGTTCGCGTCCGATCTTCACCAGCCGCTCGAGCAGCTCGGCCACGAAGTCCGCACGGTGGCCCTCGCTCCCGGTCGCGTGGGTGGATTGGACGTTCCTGCTCTCGGGTCGACGCGACTCGGTGTTCGGACGCTCATGGAGCTCCGGAGAGCGATGGGAGAGGTCGACGTCGTAGCAGCTCACGGCTCGACCACGCTGCCGGCGTGTGCCATCGCCGGCGCGATTCGTCACACGCCGTTCGTGTATCGCCAGATCAGCGATTCACATTTCTGGGCATCGACGCGCGCGCGACGCTGGAGAACCGGTGTTGCCATGCGACGCGCGGCCCACGTGGTGGCGCTCTGGTCCGGAGCCGCGCAGGCACTCACGGAGCTCTTTCGTGTTGGGGCGGACAAGATCACCGTCGTCCCGAACGGGGTTCCGGGCGCCAGCTATCGGCCCCTGGAACAAGATGAGCGGGTGGAGGCACGACGCAACTTCGGTGTCGAACCGGGCGTGTTCACGGCGAGCTTCGTGGGAGCTCTCGTCCCCGAGAAGGGGGTCGACCTCGCGATTGCAGCGATTGCGGCCATCGACCGGGCGCAGTTGCTCGTCGCCGGGAACGGCCCAGAGCGGGAACGTCTCATCGAGATCGCCGAAGGATCGGCTCCCGGACGAGTGCGGTTCGTCGGGTCACTCGAGGATCCTCGACCGGCGTACGCGGCAGCGGATGTGCTGGTACTTCCGAGTCGCGGCGGAGACAGCATGCCGGCCGTGCTCATCGAGGCTGGGATGCTTGGCCTTCCCGTGGTTTCAACTCATGTCGGGGGCATCCCGGACATCGTCGAGGAAGGCGTGACCGGTCACCTTGGCCCGCCCGGTGATCTCGGCTCGCTGATCGCCTCGCTTCAGGACCTGGCTGCGGACACTGATGCGGCAGCTCGGCTGGGGATGGCCGCGCGGGCCGTGTGCATGGAACGCTTCGAGATCCATGCCGTCGCCGCGGCGTGGAGCGCCGTCTTGGTCGATGCTCAGCGCGAGGCACAGACGAGGTGAGGCGCCTCACCACCTAGAAAGGCACGGGGCGCAGTTCCCCACTGGCGGGTGCGCCCAATCCTCGCATTCGAATCTGCCGTAGTACTCCCGGCGGCTCCGGCCTGCGGTGTGGGCAGGGATCTCGAGGGGAACCCTCAAGACTCCGCTCCCACGGTCCGAGAATGAGGTGGGACGCGGCGAAATGGGGCGTGAGTGCCATGGGAGGTGAGGCTCGGATGTGGCGTGTGCGCGGGTCGCGTCGCGCGAACGACGACGCGGAGTACCGGGCGCTCTTCGACCCGGCGACCCGCCTCGTCAAGCCGGCGCTGCTGCGGGATCGCCTCGGGATCGCCCTTGCCCGTGCGAGCCGCGAAAAGCTGCACGTCGCGGTTCTCTACGTTCAGGTGGTCGTGCCGCCCGAGCTCCGGCACGCCCGGACGCGATCCTTGGATGTGCTGCCGCTGATCGCCGGGCCGGCTCCGCTCCGCGGTGCGCCCGGACGACACGGTCGGGCGGGTGGGTGAGCACGATTTCGTGATCGTGTGCAACGACCTCGCGAACGACGAAGAAGCGGACGGTATCGCCGAGCGGATCCGTCAGGTCATCGCGCTCAAGGTGTTCCTCGACGACGGGCGTCCGGTGCTCGTCGGCCGAGGTGTTGGTTCGCGTGGCGCGAGCGGGCGACGACGTCGAGAAGCTGCTCGCACCGACCTGACGCTCGACCCCGATCGACGATCGGCGGCTACGAAATCGGAAGCTTGGGCGTGCATTCCGAGCCGGTCGAGGAGATCGTCGACTGCTCCGACGTCGAGCCCGAGCACGACGGCCAGCATCGCGACGTCCGACCGCCGGATGCTCAGCTCGGTCTCCGGTTCGGCTCGGCGCTTCGACCGCACGTGGGTGGAAAACCGTGTCAGGGCTCCCAGCACGAATTCGGCAAGGAAGCGGTCGTACGGATCCTCCTCGGCCTCGAGGGCGGGGAGGTCGATCAGCCCACCGACCGGGTGCCTGCTCCGGAGCAGCTCCGACGGGTCGACTCCGTAGACCGCGGCGAGGCGCAGCAGTCGCGAGATCGACAGCACACGTTCGCCCCGCTCGTACGCGCCGACCACCGAGGCCTTGAACTCGCCACCACTCATGGTCTGCACGTCGACGAGGCTCCAGCCCCGGTCGCTACGGATCCGACGGAGCCGTTTTCCGACCGGCTCCTGCGACGGCGGGCGGCCGCGCGTTTCGGCCGCGGCGGGCAGAGTCCCGTTGCCCGAGCTCGACATGGGCGAAAATCTACGGTGCGAGCAGTCACGAGACGTGGATACCGATTGTCCACCTCGTGGTTCAGTCCGCGAGACGAAAGCCTTCGCCGCGCGCACCGGCCGTAGCGCAGTCTCGACCGGCGACGCGGCGGCCGTGGGCAGCCGTGCGGTGGTCCGGGTCTGCCAGGTGGTCGACACCCCGCTCACCGTCTGCGATCCACCGGCGGCGGTCGGCGGCGGCGAAGCTTAGGTGGTGCCGCCGTTCGCGGTCTCGGTGCCGGTCCAACGCGAGACGTCGGCGGGCGGCACGCTCGCGTTCACCGGCGGCCCGTTCGGCCGGGAGCTCGTCGTCGTCGGCGCCCTGCTGGTGCTCGGGCTCCTGCTCGTCGTCGCGGCGCGCCGGGTCCGCTCCGCGTAGCGTTCTGGGCCGTGGGAGCAGAGGAACTCGGCCGGGTCGTGTCGGTGAACGTGAGCCTTGGCCGCGCGCACGAGTGGCACGGGCGCGAGGTGGTCAGTGGGATCTGGAAGGAGCCGGTGGCGGGGCGTGTCGCAGCCGGCGTCGAGGGGCTGGCGGGCGACCAGCAAGCCGACCGTCGTGTCCACGGCGGGCCCGACATGGCGGTGTACGCCTACGCCCAGGAGGACTACGACTGGTGGTCCGAACGTCTGGGACGCACGCCCGATCCCGGCCTCTTCGGCGAGAACCTCACCGTCGAGGGAATCGACGTGAACGGCGCCGTCATCGGCACCCGTTGGCAGGTCAACGAGGTGCTGCTCGAGGTCTCGCAGCCGCGCATGCCGTGCTTCAAGCTCGGGATGCGGATGGGCGACGCCGGCTTCGTCGATCAATTCCGCGACGCGGGCCGGTTCGGCGCCTACCTCCGGGTGCTCGAACCCGGCACCATCGGCGCCGGCGACCCGGTCGAGGTGGGCGCGCCCGGCGCCGGCGGTGTCACGATCGCCGAGCTGGGCCGGGCACATAGCGATCCCACGCCGGAATTCCTCGATCGCGTGCTCGCCGACCCCGCGGTGCCCCTTGCCTGGAGCGACTGGGCCGCGAAGGGGCGGGCCAAACAGAGACGGTGAGCCGTCCTCAGGACGCGGAGACCGCCGATCGGGGCGTCCAGCGCGGGTCGCGTTGCTCTGCTCGCCAACTCAGGGGCGCCCAGTCTCCGTTGCCGTCGATCTCCGGCGCCCAGTCGGTGAGGCGAAAGCCTTCGCCCCGAACGGTTAGCAGCCGCCGCGGCTTCTTCGGGTCGGGCTCGATGAGCGTCCGGATCCTCCGGATGTGCGCGACGGTCCGTTCACCGCCGTCGACCGAAGGCTCGCCGTAGACGAACCGGTCGAGATCGTTCTTGCCGACCACGGTCCCCTGTGCGCTGACCAACATCTCGAGGATTCGGAACTGGAGCTTCGTGAGGGCGATCGGCCGGCCTCCGTCGCTGGCCCGCCGCCGCCCGAGGTCGAGCTCGAACGGGCCCCAGGTGCGGATGCCCGCCCGCCAGCGCGTGGTCGCGCTCAGGAGTGCGGCGCCGGCGACGACCACGTCGTGCACGGTGGCGTCTCCGGGCATTTCGGCACACGGCGTGCCGCCGAACCGGTCCGCGAACGACCCGTCGGGCGCGTCGAGCACCAGCACGGCGGAACCGCCCCGTCGGATCGCCGACAACAGCGCCTCGTCCTCGTCGACCAGACGATGGTGCAGCGCCACCAGTGCGAAACGGTCCCGATCCATGAGGGCGAGTGCCCCGGCGGCGTCGAACGTCAGGGTCGCGGCGAGTCCGCGGGTGGCGAATCCGTGCGCCAGCCGCCCTGCCTTCTGTGGTGTGAATCCGCCCAGGAGGACACGCTCCTCCGCGACGGCCCCTATCGACGGCGCGTCAGACGCCTGCACCGGTCCCAGCTCCCTACCGCGCGGAGAGTCGTGAATGCGACCGCGCGCCCGCCCCTTTGCCCACTGACAGTGAAGTGGCCAAACGGCGCCATGTCAAGGCCAAAACCCGACAGTTGTCGTGAACCTGTCGGGGGTTGGCAGGGATCAGGTGACGCTGCGTGTGCGTAGATGGGCACTGACAGCGCGAGTTGTCAACTAGCGAAGCGAAGATCCCCAAGCTTGGAGGTAGCGAAGTGAGAAGGAGATCAATAAAGGTGCTGATCGCCGCGGGCGCCCTCGCGCTCCCGTTGGCGATGGCAAGTAGCGCGTTCGGGATCATCGGTCATCATGATCCCGCCGCGAAGTCCCACCAGGACGCCGACGTGGTGAACAACCAACTGGCGGCTTCCAACAGCGGCCTGAACCTGGCCGGCACATTGGTGGACCAGGACAACGACACCGGGCAGCACGGTGGTACGAACACCGCCAACTCCGGTAACACCAGCACGACCGCCGCCGCTGCGGTCAGCACTGGCTCCGCCAGTGCGAGCAACAGCGCCGGCGCGACCGTCAGCCAGGGCAACAGCGCGACGGTGAACACATTCCTCTGGGGCGGCGGCGCCAGCTCGCACCAGGACGCCTACGTGGGCAACAACCAGCTGGCGTTGGCCAACAGCGGCTTGAACCTCGCCGGTACGGCCGTCAACCAGAGCAACGACACGTGGCAGGGCGGCGGGACTAACACCGCAGGCTCGGCCAATGCCGCGAGCGGCTCGACCGCTTCGGTGACCACGGGCGCCGCTGCGGCGTCGAACAGCAGCACGACCAGCGTGACCCAGAGCAACGTCTCGAGCGTGACCCAGACGCTCCCGCCGCCAGGCCCTCCGGTCTAGGCCACACCGGTTACCCACGAACCTTGCGCTTGTAGCACCTTGCGGACGTTGGGGGACGGGTCCGGCCGGACCGCTCCCTCAACGTCGCGCCTCTCCGTAGGTGGCCGGCCGTGTCGTCTGTGCAAGACGATGCGGGCGACGAGAGGATCGACCGTGTTGCGTTCTCGACTGCTCCGTGTGTGTGCCCCGTTTGTCGTCGTGACCGTGTCCTTCGTCGGGCTGAGCCCGGCGGTGGCGGGCGCGTCGACCGATCCATCGGGTACCGAGCCCGGCACCGAGCTGGTGCCGGGCGACAATCCGTCCCCGCAGTCGGCTGCGATCGAGCCGACGACCGAGGGGGCGGATCCCGTGTCGCCCGACGCTGCCAGCGTCGGAGACCCTTCGGGCACGGAGACCGCCGAGCTCGACCAGGTGGCCCCGCCTGAGGGCGGCCCCGAGGTCACCGACGACCAGCAGGCCGACGTCGAGTCGGTCGGCGTGGCCGTCGCCAACACGGGCCTCAACGTGGCCACCGCCGGTGACAGCTCGGGCCCCGGTGCACAACCGGGCCCGGCTGTCGCCGGAGTCACGACCGGCACTGCAACCGCCGTCGGGGGCACCAGCTCGACGGCCATCGCCCAGACTGCGTCCGCGAATGTGGCGGACAACGCCAAGGTGATGATCTACCAGCTGGCGCTCGTCATCAATTTCGGCCTCGCCATTGCCGAGTCGGGCGCGAACAGCGCCGCGGCCGGCCTGCAGGGCGGTTCAGGGGGCGAGGCGATCATCCAGACGGGCGATGCCACCGCGGCGGGGCTCCAGGGCAACACCGCGGTGACCCAGGTGGTCCACCTGCTCGACGCCAACGAAACGGCCAACCAGCAAGCGACCGTGGTCAACGTGGGTCTGGGAGTGTCCAACTCCGGAGGAAACCTTGCACTCCTCGGCCCGTCGAACGGCTCGGCTCGCACTGCGGTTGCCGTGGAGTGGGCGCCGGCCGGTGAGGCGGGAGTGACCACCGGCTCGGCGGCGGCGGTCGGTGACGCATCCAACACGTCGATCGTCCAGATCGCGGTGGGGGTCGCGTCGGGCGACGGGGTGCTGCGGATCACGCAGTACGCGGTCGTCGTGAACTTTGGTGTCGGGTTCGCCAACAGTGGCGGCAACGGCGCCGGTGGAGGAGCAGCCGGGGCGCTCGCGCAAGCGGTGCTGGCGGCGCTCCTCCAGGGTCTGTCCGACGGCGGTTTCCTGGGCGGGGCCGCCGCGGACGGCATCGGCGTGGGAGCGGGCGGGTCCGGCGGAGCCGGCTCGGCGCTCATCACGACCGGTGACGCCGCTGCGGTCGGCAACCAGTCGACCACGACGGTGCTACAGCGGGCTGACGGCCTCGTGACAGGCGGGCACGAGGCGTCGGCAACGCAGACGGCGGCAGTCGGGAACTTCGGGGTGGCGCTCGCCAATTCGGGCGCCAACGTTGCGGGTGGCGGAAGCCTCGTCACCACGCCTGACCCATTGGTCCAGAATGCCGTGGCCTGGTTGTTGAGTCTGCTGCTCGCGCCGGGAGGGGAGGGCTCGTGGGCCACGACCCTCAGCTACGGCGCCGAGATGCTCCGGGCAACGTCGGCACTCTCGATCCTCGACACCGTGCTCGGGCCGGCAGCCGACGAGGGTGACGCCGGTGCAGTCTCGATCCGGCAGATCTCCGGTGTGCTGAACCTGATGTTCGCCTTTGCGTCCAGCGGTGGGAACGTCTCCACGGCCGAGGGCGGCGAGGTGCCGGACGGGGGCGAAGTGACGCTGCTGGCGGGCCTCGTGGATCCCGAGACCACCGATCCGGTGGTCTCGGATGCGGTCGCCCGGATCGTGACGGGGGATGCCAACGCTGTCGGCAGCCGGTCGACGGTGGTGGTGTGCCAGGTGATCAACGTCTCGACCGACGTCTGCCCCCATGCCACCGAGCCGGAAGGGCCCGTGGTCGAGCCGCCCGTGGTAGATGCGGCGGTCGTGACCGCCGCTCCGGCGCAGGCGGTGGTCGGAGGGGAGACGCTCGCGTTCACCGGCGCCGGTGGCCTCGGTGCCGAGCTGGTGATCGCCGGTCTGCTCCTCTGCGTCGGAATCGCGCTGGTGCGAGCCAGCCGCCGAGCTCACGCACCACCGTGAGAACGCGGTTGAGCGGCGCCTCCCGGCGCTGCCGAGAACTCAGGAAACCCGCCTGACTGCCCCGGACCGTGTCCGGGGCAGTCGCTTATAGTGACTTGCCCTGCGCTCGTAGCTCAACGGATAGAGCATCTGACTACGGATCAGAAGGTTGGGGGTTCGAATCCCTCCGAGCGCGCTCGACCGCCGGTTCGCCGCACCTCGCTGCGGGTAGGGGTGGCGTCATGCGCGCCCTCGCCGAACGCCCGAACCCGACGTCGCCCAGCTGAGTACGTTCGTCGTGGGACTCGCCGCCGTGCGGAAGGAAGCGAGCACGTGTGAGCGCTGCGATCTCTACCGTGCCGCGACCCAGACCGTCTTCGGCGAAGGCGATCCGGGCGCGCGGCTGGTCCTCATCGGTGAGCAGCCCGGCGACCGGGAGGATGTGGCGGGACGCCCGTTCGTCGGGCCCGCGGGCCACCTCCTCGACCGGGTCCTCGGAGCCGCGGGCATCGAGCGGCGCTCGATCTACCTCACGAACGCGGTGAAGCACTTCAAGTGGAAGCGCCAGGGAAAGGTGCGCCTCCACCAGAAGCCCACCTCGGAGGAGGTGCATGCGTGCGAAGTCTGGTGGCGTCTCGAGCTCGAGGAGGTCGCGCCCGAGCTGGTTGTGTTGCTCGGCGCAACGGCGTCGTCAGCGGCGTTGGGGCCGAAGGTCCGAGTCATGCGTGATCGGGGCGTCGTGCATCCCGGCCGGCTCGGTGCCCGCCCGGCGGGGTGGCGACCCGTTCCCGTATCGACGCGTTGGTGACCGTGCATCCGTCGGCGGTGCTGCGCATGAGTGAACCAGACCGCGGCGAGGCGTTCCTCGCCCTCGTGCGCGACCTGGAGGAGGCGGCCCGTCACGCCGGCATCGGATGAGCGTGCGTGCGGCCGGTGAGCTTCGGATCGGGTGCTCGGGATGGGTCTACCGCGACTGGCGGGGCGTGGTGTACCCCGAGCTATTGCGGCAGAGGGAGTGGTTCGCTGAATACGCGCGGCTGTTCGACACGGTCGAGCTCAACAACACTTTCTACCGGTTGCCGCCGGTCGCGACCGTTGAAAAGTGGGCGGCACAAGCACCGCCCGGATTCGTGTACGCCCTGAAGCTCGGCGCCTTCGGATCGCATCGGATGAAGCTGCGGGACGCGTCGACGTGGTTGCCGAACTACCTCGACCGGGCGGCGCGACTCGGACCCGCGCTCGGGCCGACCCTCGTGCAGCTGCCTCCCCATTGGCGACGCAACACCGACCGCCTCGACGAGTTCCTCTCGGTGGCACCGTCCTCCATGCGGTGGGCGGTCGAGGTTCGCGACTCTTCATGGTTGCACGACGACGTGTTCGCAGTGTTGGAGCGGCACGGCGCGGCCCTGTGCATTCATGATCTGCTCGAGCACCATCCGTGGATTCGGACCACGGACTGGGCGTACGTGCGCTTCCACGGCCCGAACGCACGCGCCGAGAAGTACGTGGGGCGCTACGGAGGTCGGCGGCTGTGGCGACCCGCAGCGCGGCTGTGTGAGTGGCTGGAGCAGGGCGTCGACGTCTACGCGTACTTCAACAACGACTACGGCGGAGCCGCCGTCGCCGACGCCCAATGGCTCCGGCAGCGACTCCTGGCCGACGCTCCTGTTTCGCGTCGTCCCGCGATCTCGTTTCGATTCCGTGGCACGGAGGTAAACGTGAGCGACGGAGTCGACTGAACATCATTCGAAGGAGTGATCACATGGACGGAACCACCGACGACATCAAAGGCCGAGCGAAGGAAGCGATGGGAGACCTCACCGACGACCCGGATCTGAAGAATGAGGGCCGCGCCGATCGAGCGAGCGGCAAGGCGAAAGACGCAATCGATGACGTCAAGGACAAGGCGGACGATCTTGTCGACAAGGTGAAGGACAAGGTGAACGACAAGGGGGACCGCGACTGACCAGTCCCAATCGTGGCCTGCGTTTCGCGAACTCATCGGCTCGGTTTGAGTCGACAAAGGGTGGGTATTCGATCGAGATGCCAACGAAGCGTGCCAACGTCAAGAACGCCGCCGCGAAGAAGTCGTGACGTCGTTCGGCTACACGCTCTCCAGCGAAGAGCACCCGCCGGCGACGCTGGTTGCGAATGCCGGTCGTGCCGAAGCGGTCGGATTCGAGTTCGTGTCGATCTCGGACCACTACCACCCCTGGATCGGCTCGCAGGGTCACAGCCCCTTCGTGTGGAGCGTTCTCGGAGCAATCGCCGCGTCGACCGAGCGCATCGCGGTGGGCGTCGGCGTCTCGTGCCCGATTGTGCGCATCCATCCCGCCGTCGCGGCGCAGGCGGTGGCGACGACGTCGCTGCTCTTCGAGAATCGCTTCTTTCTGGGGGTGGGAACCGGGGAGGCCCTGAACGAGCACGTCGTCGGGCAGCGCTGGCCGCCCCCTGCGGTCCGGCTCGAGATGCTCGAAGAGTCCGTCGCGATCATGCGCGCACTGTTTACCGGCGAGGCGCTCGAGCACCGTGGCGCGTACTACGAAGTCGACAACGCGCGGTTGTTCGACCCGCCGGACGCGCCCGTCCCGATCGTGGTTTCCGGGTTCGGAACCGAAGCCGCGACGCTCGCGGGCCGGATCGGTGATGGGTTCTGGGGGAATGCTCCCAACCGCGAGCTCGTCGACGTGTTCGAAGCCGCCGGAGGTACCGGGCCGAGATACGCCCAGCTGAATCTGTGTTGGGCCGAAAGCGTGGAGGCCGCGCGCAAGACGACGCACGAGGTCTGGCCCAACGGCGCGGTCCCGGGACAGCTCTCCCAGGACCTACCGACGTGGACGCACTTCGAGCAGGCCGTGGAGATCGTCACGGAAGCCGACGCCACGAAGTCGGTGCCCTGCGGCCCGGATCTCGTCGAGGAGGTGCGCGAGAGCGTCGAGCAGTACGTCGACGCCGGCTACGACCACCTCTACTTCCACCAGATCGGCGGCGACCAAGAAGGGTTCCTCGACTACTGGGAGCGTGACTTGCGCGACGCGCTCAGCTGACCCGCTCGTCGAAGCGGCCGAGCGTCTGATCCACTGACGACGGAGTGGCGTGGCGCGTCAGAATTCGTCGAGAGCCTTCAGTCCGTCGGGTCGTCCGTCGGGGTCGAGGACGTGCGCATGCACCCAGTCGAGCATCCGCCGCTGCGTGGCGGTCGTGCGCTCTTGGCGGTGTCGTCGGAGGTGGCCCGGCGGGCGAGGGCCCACTCGTCCGTGCTCGTGCCATGCGTCGAGCGCGTCGGCACGGAGCCGCAGCTCGTCGAACCAGGACTTGGGATCCACCAGCGAGCCGGCCTCCTGTCGGTGGAGGCCGGCGTGCTCACACGCGAGGCGGAGCCGGACCTCCCGGGCGAGCACACGGGCGCGGTCGCCGCCCGCCGCAGTGCCCTGCGGCTCGCGCGGGTCGAGGCGGTTGTCGATTACTGCACAGGAGATCTCGGAGTCGTGGGTCCACGACCGACGATTGAGGTTGTCCGAACCGACCGCCAGCCACACGTCGTCGACGATGCACACCTTGGCGTGGACGTAGATCGGCGTTCCCTCGTTGTTCTCCAGGTCGTAAACGGCCACGCGCTCGCCGCCGGCTTCGTAGAGCGCGCGCTGCACCTCCTCGCGGCCCAGGGCGCTCGCCGATCCCGCGAGTCGGCCGTCGGGGTCGGGGTAGCGCGGGATCACGATGACCACGAGCAGGTCCGGCTCTCGCCGCAGCGCGGCACAGAGCTCGTCGGCGGCGCGGAACGACCAGAGGTACTGGTCCTCCAGGTACACGAGACGTGCTGCGCGCCGGAAGGACTTGATGTAGGCGCGGGCGATGCTCCGTTCACCCTCGGGCGCGAACGGCGCCGGTACCCGGCGCGCGGGGTAGGTGCGGAGCACCTGGATCGCGCACGAGCCCTTTGCGGGAGCGTCGTCACGCTCCGGCGGAAGCGCGCTCGGCGCGCTCGGGTGCTTCGCGGCGCGATGGAGCAGGGCGCGCACGGGCGTACGCCGGTCGAGTGGCGTCGGGTCCTCCCAACGTTCGCGGAACGTGAACGCGCACATCGTCGACGGCCGGTCCCTCGATCCGTATCTGGAGGTCGTGCCAGGGAGGGGTCGTGCCGTAGTTCGACTCGTTCAGGTCTGCGGACTGCGGATCGCCGAGGTGGTGTGCGTCGTCCCGTCGACCGCGCGCCAAGTCCATCCCGCCGACGAATGCGACGTCGTCGGCGGGATCGTCGGCCCAGCGCACGACCACGATCTTCTGATGATGGCTCCCGCCTCGCAGCACCCGGTGGTCGAGGAGCACCTCTCCACCGGCGTCGTTCACGGCGCGGGTGAACAGCAGATTTTCGGCCTCGTTGTAGAACACGGCGTGGGCCCGCCAGACGAGCCCTCGAACAGCGACCCCCCGCTGCGCCGCGTTTCCGAGCAGCGCTCCGATCTCGCTGCCTCGGCGCGGCCCCAACTTGGCATCGGCGTTCCCTTCCAGTCCCGTGAACAGCACGGTGTCTCCGGAGCGGGTCGCCTGGAGCACGGCATGCAACGCGGTGAAGTACTGCGCACCGTCGATGAGCACGTCGACCGCGTTGCCTTCGGTCCAGGCGACACCGCCATTCCGGTCGTCGACGCGGGTACCCGGGTTCCCGCGCTCTGCCGCCGTGAGGAACCAGGAGTCGACACTCATGCGGGGTTTGCTCCGACCAGGCTCGGCTGCTCCACAGCGGGTTCTTGTGGGGGCGCGTGCCCCTGGGCGCGCACTGCCTCGAGTTGTGCGGCCACCGAGGCGCCGTACACGACGCTGACCGACGACACGAATGCCCACAGCAGCAACCCCACCGTGCCTGCCAGCGGCCCGTACGTGTCGCCGAACGAGGAGCTCAGACTGAAGAACAGTCCGAGCCCGGCAGTGGAGAGGACCCATCCGAGCACGCTGATCACGGCGCCGTACGCGAGCCACGACCACGCCGGTTGGTGCCGACGAGGTGCCCAGCGAAAGAGCAGGGCCATCGCGGCGATCATCAACACGATCGCGAGCGGCCAGCGCACGAAACGCCAGATGTCCACTGCGGTGCTGTCCGAGGATCTCGTGATGGCGTGCCCGAACGCGAGGATCACGAAGGCCAGGCTCGCCGCCAGCCCCGCGGTGAGAGCCAGCACGAACGCACGCGTGTATTTCTGAAGGGTCGGGCGGTCGCGCTCGACGCCGTAGAGGCGGTTCAGGACCCGTTCCATCTGGCCCATCAGCGTGGTGGCCGTGATCAGGGCACCGAGAAGCCCGAAAACGAGGCCGACCCATTGGCCCGTCACGGCCGCGGTCTGCGCCTGTCGAACGGTCTCGGTCAGCACCTCGCCGGCAGGTCCCGGGACCGCTCGCTCGACGATGTCGGAAACGATGTTGCCGAAACGGCGGCTTCCGAGCACCGATGCCAGGCCCACGAGGCCGATGATCCCCTCCAGCAAGACCAGGGAGATCACGAACGCCAGTGAGCGGGCATGACTGAAGCCGTCGGCCGCGCGCAGGCGCACGAACGCGTCGGTGGCCAAACGTCGCCGCCCGGTGGTCAGGAGCGTCTCGCGGGCGTCGTCGCCGGTGAGCTCCCACGTCTCGGGGATCGGACTGGCAGTGCTCACGATGTCCTCCTTGGGACGCAGACGGCAATCGCTCGCCGCTGGATGTCGACCTTCAGGCGGTCTGTCGCGGCGCGCGCGCCGCCGTCGAGCTCGTAGGGCACCTTGTGATCGAACCGGACCCGGACCGAGCGCGCCGGAGTGATGCGGACGAAGGGCGAGGCATCGGGAGTCGAGCGCAACGTTCGCAGGAGCACGCGTGACCACTCGACGAGGTTCGTCGCGGTGACGATCCCGAGCTCGAGCTTGCCGTCGTCCGGTTCGGCGCCGGGAAAGATCGTGATCCCGCCGAACAACGCGCCGACGTTGCCCACGAGAACGCACGAGACGTCCCCGGCGAAGTAGCGGTGGCCGTCGACCTTGATCCGCGCTCGCACCGACGTGCGGCCCAAGCTCTTCGCGCCCGTCCAGATGTAGGCGGCGCGGCCGACCCGATCCTTGAGACCGGCGTCGGCTTCCCGGATCATCGACGCGTCGAAACCGGCGCCGGCCATGACCGCGAAGTGCTCCCCGTTGATGGTTCCGAGGTCGAGCCGCCGACGCGTGCCGAACAGCCCGATGTCGACCGCGGCCGAGAGGTCCTTCGGGACGCCCAGGTTCGTGGCGAGGAGGTTCGCGGTTCCCGCCGGCAGGATCGCCAGGGCGACTTCCGATCCGGCGCTCGCGTCAGCGCAGCGTTGCACCATCCCGTCACCGCCCCACACGAAGACGATGTCCGCTCCTTCGTCGAGCGCGCGCCGCATAGCCTTGGGCGCTTTCCTGCTCTTGGGGACCTCGTACCAGAGGGGGTTGACGCCTCGGTCCTCGAGTTCCCGTCGGAGCTCGTCGAGGCCTCCGCCCAGGACCTTGTGCGCATGGGCGACCACCGCGACGCGCGTCATCGGGCCACGCCCTCGTCGGCGTTCGCGGGGTTGCAGGCGCTCCTCGTCGGGAACAACCGCAAGGCAGGACGACAGGGGGAAGCTTCGATGGCAGTCATTGCCGTACTGGTCGTCGCAGGTGTGGTCGCGGGCGCGGTCACGGGATTCGGATTCGCGTGGGTCCACCGCGCGAACGGCCGGGCTCGCCACGGAGCGGTGCACCAGACCGCGCGGTTCGTACAGCACGAGCTCTCCGCCGGTGGCCGGACCGCGGCCTTCCTGCGGCGCCGGGCAAGCCCGGCCGAAGTCACCGGACTCGCGCTCACGATGGTGCTCGGTCTGTTCGTGGTGGTCGGTGTGCTCGCCTTCGAGGTGCGACGCCGGTCGACTGTGGCCCGCGTGGACCGGTCCATCGCGGAGTGGGCGGCCGACCATGCGTCGAGTTTCAGCACGGACGTGTTGCGAACCTTCACCCACCTGGGGAGCACCCTGGCCCTGCTGGTGATCAGTGTGCTGGTGGCTGGGTTCGAAGTGCGGCGAACCCGCTCGCGGGGTGTCGTGCTCTTCCTGCTCGTTGCGGTGGGCGGGGCGAACGTGGCCACCAACCTGGTAAAGCTCATCGTCGGTCGGCCGCGGCCCGACATCGCGCCGCTGGCAGGCTTCTCGGGGAACTCGTTCCCGAGCGGCCACTCCGCCGGGGCCATCGCGTGCTTCGCCGCGTGCGCCTTGTGTCTCGGGCGGCGGCGTTCATCGCGGACCCGTTGCTCGCTCGCCGTCGTCGCAGCCGCGCTCGCGGTCATGGTCGCCACCTCACGCGTCCTGCTGGGCGTGCATTGGGCCAGCGACGCGTTCGCGGGGTTGTGCTTCGGCGCCGCGTGGTTCGGCGCGTCCGTCGTCGCGTTCGGCGGCTCGCTGCTGCGCTTCGGGGCTCCGGTCGAAGCTGCCGCCCGCCTCGATGCGATGGACGCGAGCGTCCAGATCGCACAGGGTGCGGAGGCTCAGCCAGCCGCCGACGCCCAGCGCCACCCCCCCGAGCACCATGCCGACCATGACGTCGGTGAGGTAATGCATTCCGAGGACCATGCGTGAGACCGCGACCGCGACCGGTGCGAGGACTGCGATGATCCACACCGCCGCCCTGAGGATGACGTGTCGCGTGTGCCACGTGACCACGAGCGCGATGCACACGTAGAAGACGACCGCAGCGGCGGTGTGGCCCGATGGATAGCTCGACGTGGGAGGTGCGCCGTCGAGCTGACCCACCGGCGGGCGATCCCGGGCCACCACGAAGGTCGTCGTCACGAAGACCGCCTTCTCCAGGAGGATCGAGGTCACGAGGAAGACGGTCTCGTTCCAGCGCTTGAAGAGGACCACGAAGACGATCGAGGTGAGCACGATCGCGGGGGTGAGCGTGTAGGCGTCCGCGAGCCCTGCGCCGATCTGGGCGAGGTGGTTCACCGTCGGCGTTCGTCGATCCGCGAACCATCGCGCGACATCCAAATCGAGCTCCCCGAGCGGCCCGTCGCCCAGGACGTGGACGATCGCAGCACCGATCGCGATCGCGACCGCGGTGAGCGCGAAGTACCACATCGCGAAGCGGCGGAGGTCGGGCGTTCGCCACGGGAAATGTCGCCAGCCGGCCGCGGTTCCGGGCGCGTCCGGTGCTCCCAGCGACGGTCGCTTGTCGCTTGCACGGATGGTGTCGATGGTCGTCATGGCCCCCCTTTCGGGGGTCCCTTACCCTGATCGGCCCTCGGCACACCTTTTCGCCGTCTTCCTTCCGCCCGTCGAGCTCGGAGCTCGACTGGCCGGGGCAGGACGATGGCCTGACGGAAGGTCTGTCGAACCGGGAGATCGGTTCGGCCCTCTACCTCAGCCCCGAATTGCGCAACCGGGTCGAAGCGACCAACTATGTCCGCCGGGCCGGCGCCTGCTCGCGCTATCAGCCGGTCTGAGCGGAGATCGAGACCGCGGGCGGCGGAGCGAACCGTCCGTGCGGTGCCCCGGAACGTGCTCACTCAAGTTGGTGCCCATACGGGGAGGCTGCAGTGACGGGAACGACGAGGGACGACGAGTTCGGTCGTCTCGATCCCGCTGTGAGCGCGAACCAACTCGGACGGGGTGAGGAGCGGCTGCGCCTCGCGCTGGAGGCCGCGCGGATGGGCACCTGGACGTGGGACATCGCGACCGGACGGGTCGACTGGGACGAAGCGATGGCGGCCCAGTTCGCGATTCCGTCGGCGTCGTTCGACGGCACGTTCGAGCGATTCATCGAGCTGGTACACCCGGATGATCGAGAGGCCGTGCGCACCCAAGTCGCGCTCGCCGCGGAGTCGACCGGGGATCTGCACATCGAGCATCGCATCGTCTGGCCGAACGGTGAGGTCCACTGGATCGAGGGCCGAGGGCGCGTCCTGCGAGACGAGGGCGGCAACGTGACCGGCATGGTCGGGATCGGCATGAACATCGATCAGCGCAAGGCGGGCGAAGCGTTGATGGCGGAAGCGGCGCGTCTGCGCGTCGCGCAAGAGCGCAGCACGATTCGGGTGCTCCAAGAGGCCCTGGTGCGTCCCGATTTCCCCCGACTCGACGGTTATCGCCTCGAGGCGCGCTCGCTGACGGCCGAGGGCGATGACAGTATTGGCGGTGATTGGTACGACGCCTTCGCCCTGGACGATCGGCACGTCATGTTCACGATCGGCGACGTGGCGGGGCATGGCTTGGGTGCCGCCCGCACGATGGCAAAGCTACGCCACGCCGCGGCGCGTTCGCGTGCGAGAATCCCTCGGCGCCTTCCGTGCTCGAGCGCCTCGATGCCTTCCTGGCGCACCTCCGGCCCGACGACTGCATCGTGACGGCGCAGGTCGCGATTCTCGACACCGAACAGCACGCGCTCGAGCTCGCGTCCGCAGGCCACCCACCCCCGATCCTGATCGATCGCGCCGGTGGTCGGCCGCTCGAGGTCGGCGGCAGGGCTCTGGGCCTGGGTGGTGTTGCGCGCCACGAGCCGCAACGCCTCGAGCTCGAGCCGGGCTCACTCCTCGCCTTCTACACCGACGGACTTGTCGAGCGCCCCGGTGAGCATCTCGACGTCGGGCTCGCCCGGATCGTGGAGGCGATGGCTGCACCGGTTCCTCCGGCCGATCTCGCCGCGCTCTCTACGAACGTGATCGATGCGTGCCTCGGTGACTACGCACTGCGCGACGACGCCTGCATCATGCTCCTCGCTCGGGGCGAGCCAGGCTCTCCATCCGCGAATTGGGGCTCGGGGATCGCTACGGTCACGGAGAGTGCTGAGTACGAGTAGCATCGCCCTGTCTCCCCGGCGGGCGGGGTAGACGTTCGGGAAGGGGCCAGAATGAATCTCTCGAACATGGGCGCGCGTTCGACGCGCCCATGCGCATTCGTCAGTCCACGGGCTGACCGGACACGAGGTGCGTCATGAGGCGGGTCATCGCACTTGCCTCGACGGCGCTCGCCGCGTGTGCCGTCACCGTTGCACTCGCTGCACCGGCCTCGGCACACGACAACGCGGTGTCGCTCTCGGCGGTGTGCCAGGAGAACGGCCAGTACCTGGTCACGGTGACGACGGTGAACGACTTTGAGGAGGCCGAGACGGTGACGTTCTCGGGCAGCTTCACCGGGACCGCTGACATCGGGCCACTCGGTACGGACGTCAGCACCTTCACCGTCCCGGGTAGCAGCACCTCGGTGACGGTGACCGTGGTGGGCATCTGGGAGCCCGACGGATTCACGGAGTCGTCGTCCGCGACGATCCCGCTCGCGGGCACATGCACGGCGCCCACGACACCACCAACCACCCCACCGGCGGTTGAGGGCACGGTCGTGGTGCGCGGTCAGGCAGTCGCCGCGGTGCCGGTGCAGGCACAGCCCACCGTCACGGGCTGAACCGACAGCGTCACTGATCACGTCGACAGGCGGGGGCGGCCGTGCACGACGGCCCGCCGCCGCCGGTCGCGGTGTCCCTCGTAGCGTCCTGACGCCCCACGGTTGAACGCGGTCAGTCGCCCCAGCACGTCGGGGTAGTCGCTGATCGGGAACCGGACCGACAGGATCACGTGCATCACGGGGCCGTCATCGTGCGGACCGACGGGGTAGCCGTGCTCGTCGGCGTCCACCGCCAGGTCGTAGACGTGCGCGGTGTACGACCACGCCCGGTCTCGGCGGAACGCATCGGAGTCGCGCGGCTCGATGTCGCCACCGATCCGGTTGTACAGGCTCTCGACATCGCTGTCATATCCGCCGGCGACGATGGAGAGGAAGCGCTCGGCGTCGTCGGCGAACAGGAACTGGATCCACACCCGGCCCAGGTTGTCCTGGCACGAGGAGCTCGTCTCGAGCCCGGCGCGCCAGCACTCCCGGATCAGCGGCGCGATGCCCTCGTCGACCTCGGCCGTGAGCGAGTCGTGGCTGATCGTGACTTGTGGATGCCGCGTGACGCTCACGGATCATCCTTCGGCGTGTCGGTGCCCGGACTTTCGGGGTCTCCTGAGGGGACTCGCTGCGCACCGAGCTGGCTCGACACGAGACGGCCGAGGGTGTCTGGCTCGACTCCGCGTCCTTTCTCGTCGCTGCGCTCGCCTGAGTATCGTTGCGGCGTCAGGGGCGACCCGCTAAGTTACACTGGATGACAGCACCGACCGCCGAGGCGGGTTCGGGCGAACAGCTTCGCGAGCGTCGGAAGCTTAGGACCGCCGCCGAGATCGAGGAGGTCGGTCTCCGGCTGTTCTCGGTGCGGGGCTTCGACGCCGTCGCGGTCGAGGAGATCGCCGACGAAGCCGGTATGTCCCGCCGCACGTTCTTCCGGTACTTCCCGAACAAGGACGCCGTCGTGCTCAGCGGCTTCCGCCGCCTCTTCGAGAGCTACCAGCGCGCGCTGGAGACGGTCGAGCCCAGCGTTTCGCCGTTCGAGTCGGTCCGGCG
This sequence comes from uncultured Actinomycetes bacterium, assembly GCA_963775795.1. Taxonomy (GTDB): domain Bacteria; phylum Actinomycetota; class Acidimicrobiia; order IMCC26256; family DASPTH01; genus CAVZKC01. The sequence continues at coordinate 1,096,385 of CAVZKC010000004.1, forward strand.
CGCGGCGATGTCCCTTGCGGAGCTCCACGAGGCCGACAAGCCGAAGATGGTGCTTCGGTCGAAGATCATGGCCAGCTCGCCGAGCCTGCTCGCCCGCGTCATCGGCGACCAGGCGAACGCGCTCGACGGACTGGTCGACCTGGTGGCGAAGCGCCTCCCCGCCGACGAGGACCCGCTCGTCGCGTTCATGCTCGTCAGCACCTCGCTCGCGGCGACCCAGGCCACGTTCCATCTCTGGGTCAACAGCGACGAGACGTTCGAGGCCATCCTCACGCGCGCGCTCGACGTGCTCGCCGTCGGTTTCGACCGCACCCTGGCCCGCTGACCGAGCGCCGGCAGGAGCTCGGTCAGGTTGATCGGTTGGCGGCCTCCGGCTGCAGCTCCTCGGCTTCGGTTCCGTCCATCGGCATGACGCCGAAACTGAGCTCGGCCGTGGTCTCGAGCGCGTCGTGCCCGGTCGGTCTCGTCGCGCGAGGGCGGCTGGGGAGATAACGGAACGCGGCGACCGCACCGAGGGCGCAGAGGAGGCTCCCGCACGTCACCGCGACGTGGGTCGCGCTGACGAACACTTCGCGGGCCGCGCCGGTGAAGGCGCGGGCGGCCGCATCCGGGAGATCGGTTGCCGCCCGGAGCGCGCCGGCGATCGACGCACGGGCGGCGTCGGCGTCGACCGCCGGGAAGCGGTCGACGAGCGAGTCCATGCCGCTCCGGTACTGCGATGCCGCAATGCTGCCGACCACGGCCACCCCGAGACTGGCGCCGAGCTCGCGCGAGGCGTTGTTCACCGCCGAGCCGGCGCCCGCCCGCCGGGCGGGCACCGCCGCCATGATCGCCGCGGTCGACGGCGGGATCGACAGGCCGAAGCCGATCGAGATGCCGAGCAGGCCGACGAGGATCACGAAGTACGACGTGTGCACGTCGGCCAGGCGCAGCGTGGTGAGCCCGACCGCGACCGACGACATGCCGAGCGCGACGGTGCGGTTGTCGCCGATGCGCGCGCACAGCTTGGGCGAGAGGGGCGAGAAGACCAGCACCATCGCCGCCGCCGGCATCATCGCGATCGCCGCTTCGATCGGCGAGAACCCGCGCACGAGCTGGAAGTACTGGGTCAGCAGGAACGTCATTCCGTACATCGCCACGAACGTGAGCACGATCACGCCGGTGCCGGCGCTGAACGGACGGTTTCGGAAGTACCGCACGTCGAGCATGGGGTTGCGCACCCGACGTTCCCAGGCTGCGAAGATCCCGAGGACGACGAAACCTCCGCCGATCGCCGCGAGCGTTGCCGGCGCGGTCCAGCCCGTCTCGGGCGCCTCGATGAGACCGAAGACGACGAGTCCGATCCCGACGATCGACAGCACGGCGCCACCCGGGTCGAACGGCTCCTCTTCGGGGTCCCGGGACTTCGGCAGGACGATCGAGCCCGCGACCAGCGCGATCAGGCAGATCGGCACGTTGATGAGAAAGATGGCACCCCACCAGAAGTGGTCGATCAGGAAGCCGCTGGTGACCGGTCCGAGAATTCCCGCGACGCCGACGACGCTGGCCCAGATCCCGATCGCGCGCGGCCGCTCGTGTGGCGCAAAGACGTTGATGAGGATCGACAGCGTTGACGGCATGATGAAAGCCGCGCCGAGCCCCATGAGGCCGCGACACGCGATGAGCTGCCACATCGCGTCCGCGGTCGATGCGAGCGCGCTCCCCGTCACGAAGATCACGAAGCCGAGTTGGAGCGCGCCCTTCCGGCCGAAGCGATCACCGAGCGCTCCGGTGGTGAACAGGAGGCACGCGAAGACGAGCGCGTAGGCGGCGATGACCCACTGGAGCTGCGATTCGCTCGCGCCGAGCTCGCGGGAGAGCGTCGGGAGCGTGACGTTGAGGCTCGAATTGCCGACCGAGACGATGATGACCGACAGGCTGAGCACCGCGAGGATCCACCAGCGCCGCCCGCGGATCGTCGGATCTTCGTACAGCTGGATCGTCGGCGTCGTGACGGTCATGGCCGCCGAAGTGTATTTCCGGTACGGCAGCGTTGCGAATGGGTGGGTGACGGGTTGCGGCGTGTTCTCGTGCCCGCGAGCGTCACGACTCCACGTCGACCTCGGTGACGATGATCGCGGCCTCCGGGCACGCCATGGCGCCGCGCCGGGCCTTGTCCTCGAGTCCTTCGGGCACCATCGGATCGTCGACGTAGGCGAACCCGCCCTCGTCGAGCTTGTAGACCTCGGGGCAGATGTCGGCGCACACGGTGTAGCCGCAGCACTTGGCGTCGATCACTTCAACTCGGAGCCGGGTAGTCAACGGATGACCTCGTTCGGGATCGTTCGGCGCGTCCATCATACCGGTCGATCGTCCAAGCCTCAGCCTCGGAAGTTGGCCGGAAACCGGGTCCGGCGTCGTCGCCGCTACTCCTTCGGGGGGAGCAGATCGACGAGCTTGACGGACTCGTCCGCCAGCGCCTCCGGAGCCGGGGTGGCCCGGGCACCGACCAGGCGGCGGCCCGCGCGCACGTCCTGCACCCGGTTGACGCCCACCACCGCGTCGAGCACGCCGTCGCGGAGGTAGAAGACGCTGAACTCGCGGGCGTCGACGTCGCCGCGGAAGACGAGGCGGTCGGAGCCCGAGGGGAGCCCTGCCATTTGCAGGTTCAGGTCGTACTGGTCCGACCAGAACCACGGCACCTCGGCGAAGGGGACGTGCTGGCCGAGCATGCTGCGGGCCGCGGCGGCGCCCTGGTGCTGGGCGTTCTGCCACTGCTCGACCCGGATGGAGACACCGAGGATGGGGTTCGGGTGGAACGCGACGTCTCCCGCCGCGTACACGTCGGGCACCGAGGTCTCGCACAGCTCGTTGACGATGATCCCGTTGCCGACTTCCAGCGCGCCTGCCTCGGCCGGTCCGATGTCGGGAGCGATGCCGACGCCCACCACGACCGTGTCGGTGTCGAAGGTCGAACCATCGGTCGCGACCACGCGTTGCACCCTGCCGTCCCCTTCGATGCGTTCGACGCCGACGCCGGTGCGAACGTCGACTCCGTGGTCGCGATGGATGTCGGTGTAGATGTGGCCGACCTGGGGCCCGAGCACGCGGCCGAGGGGAACGTCGGCGATCTCGAGCACCGTGACGTCGCAACCCAGCATGCGCGCGCTGGCCGCGACCTCGGCGCCGATGAAGCCCGCGCCGATCACGACGACGGGCGTGTTCGCCGAGAGGCGTTGACGGATCGCCAGCGAGTCGTCGAGCGTCCGGAGCGTGTACACACCTTCGAGCTCGCTGCCCGGCACCGCCACGTTGCGAGCGGCCCCGCCCGTCGCCAACAGCACCTTGTCGTACGGCAGTCGGCGGCCGTCGGCGAGCACGACGACCCGGTCGGCGGGATCGACCGACTCGGCACGGACGCCGAGGCTCAGCTCCACCTGCTCGTCGTCGTACCAGTCGGACGGTCGGAGCAGCGTGCTGTCGGGCTCCGCCTCGCTGCGCAGGACCGCCTTGGAGAGCGGTGGCTTCGTGTACGGCGCGTGCGCTTCCTCGCCCACGAGGATCACGCGGCCCTCGAACCCCTCGGTCCGCAGCGTGTCGGCCGCCGTCTGGCCGGCCAGCCCCGCGCCCACGATGATGAACGTGTTCTCTCGCAAGTTCCCCCCTCGCGATCCGCGTGGTGCCGGTCGCGTGGTCAGTCGTCCTTCACCGCGACGGCGTTGGGAGTGACGTTCATCTTGGGCTCGTACTCGGCGACCTCGATCATGCGGGCATCTCGGTCGAAGCGGGCGTGCAACTCGGCGCGGCAGTCGGAGCAGAGGCCGTAGAACCGCATCGGTCGGCTGTTGCCGCACCGCATGCACGGCATCGCGATCGGGTCCAGGTCGAGCTCCACGGCGCCTCCTTCAGGGGGCCACGATGGTGGCGCACGGGACGGCCCCGGTGGGGGATCTCCACGTAGGGTCTTGTCGTGGCCGGCATCGACGACGTGGGGCCGGTGGTCCGGGAGATCGCACCGCCCTGCGAGCCCCGGCTCGCCGACGCGTTCACCGCGGCGTACCTCGAGCTCGCGCACACCTACGACCTCCCCGATGCAGGAGGGTTGGCGAGCGCCGTGGCCTCCCAAATGGAGCTCGGTCTGCGGCGGCGGCCGGGCAAGACGACCGTCCGCGTGTCGAACCCGGCCGGGGACGCGCCGCGGAAGGTGTCGGGGCACACGGTCGTCGAGATCGTGACCGACGACATGCCCTTCGTCGTCGATTCCGTCTGCGAAGCGCTGATCCGCCGGGGAACCGACCTCCACGCCCTGCTCCACCCCGTGTTGCGGGTCCAGCGGGACCACGAGGGCCGCTTGATCGCGGTCGATGCACCGGTGACACCGAGGGTGGAGTCCGACACGGGGATCGCCGAGGCGTATCTGTACGTGGAGATCGACCGCGAGACGGAGCCGGCGCGCCTCGACGCGATCCGCGCCGAGCTCGAGTCGGTGGTCGCCGACGTACGCGTCGCGGTGGACGACTGGGCTGCGATGCGCGAGCACGCCACGGAGATCGCGGACGCACTGCGCGCGAGTCCCCCGCCGACCGTCGATCAAGAAGATGTGGGTGAGGCCGCTGAGTACATCGACTGGCTCGCCGACGACCACTTCACGTTCATCGGGTACTGCGAGTACGACCTCGTCGGTGAAGGGGAGGATCTCTCCATTCGCCTCCGCCCCGATTCCCGGCTCGGCGTCGTTCGGCGACGCGACCTCGGCGCGGAGTCGGCGACGTTCGCCGGGATGGCGCCCGAGAGCAGGCGGCTCGCGGCGCAGCCGTGGGTGCTGACGCTCACCCGAGCGGCACGGTCGACCGTGCACCGCGCTGTTCCGCTCGACTACGTCGGGGTCAAGGAGTTCGACGCCTCGGGGCGAGTCGTCGGTGAATGTCGCTTCACGGGGCTGTACACCGCCGACGTGTTCACGGAACCCACCGAGCGGCTGCCGGTCGTGCGCCAGAAAGTCGCGACGATCTTGCGACGATTTCGCGTGACGCCCGGTAGCCACGACGCGCGAACTCTCGAGAACGTGATCGAGACCTACCCGCGGGCGGAGCTGTTCCGCCTGCCGGTCGACGAGCTGGCGACGATCGTGCAGGGCGTCGCGCGCCTGGGTGTTCGGCGGCGGGTTGCGCTCTTCGTGAGCCGTGACGTGTTCGGCCGCTTCGTCTCGTGCCTTGTGTACCTTCCGCGCGACCGGTACACGACCGACGTGCGGGTCGCCATCCTGGAGACCCTGCGCGACGCGTTCCACGGCTCGCGTGTCGACTTCACCGTGCTGGTCAACGAGTCGGTACAGGCACGGCTCCACGTGGTGGTCGAGACGAGTGACCCGCTGGCCGCGGTCGACCTCGGTGCACTCGAGCATGCACTGTCCGAGATCGCCCGCTCGTGGCGCGACGAATTCCGCGACGCCCTCGTCGAGGCGTACGGGGAGGAGGCCGGGCTCGACGCCGCCCGCACCTACGCCGACGTCTTCCCGCCCGTGTACCAGGCCGAGGTCCGCCCCGAAGCAGCGGTCGACGACCTCGCGGTGCTCCTCCAGCTGCCGCCGGGCGACGGGTTGGAAGTCGGGATCTCACGGTCGCCCGGTGAGGAGCGCATCCGGCTCTACGGGTCCGGCTCCGCCATCGCCCTGTCGCAAGTGATGCCGATGCTCGAGCACGCCGGCCTCGACGTGCTCGACGAGCGTCCCTACGAGGTGACCATGCCCGGCGGTGAGCGGCGGTGGATCTCGACGTTCGCCGCGCGCACCGCACCGGACGGCCTCCTCGCCGATCCGTCGACGCGGGATCGGGTGGCGGACCTGCTCCGGTCGGTCTGGCGCGGCACGGTCGAGGACGACGGGCTCAACGCGCTGGTCCTGCGCGCCGGTCTCGCGACGCGCGACGTCGTGATTTTGCGCGCCCTCGTCAAGTACCTCCACCAAGCGGGCGTGCGCTTCACGGAGCGCTACGTGGCCGAGACGCTCGCCACCCACGCGGAGGTAACGGCGCAGCTGGTCGATCTTTTCCGTCTCCGCTTCGATCCCGCCCACCACGCCGATCCGCTGGCCCCCGATCCGTCGTCTGCCGATGTGGCAGCCGCCGAGATCACCGCGGCGCTCGATGGCGTGGCGGTCCTCGACGAGGACCGCATCCTCCGATCACTGCTCCAGGTCGTGCAGGCGGCGGTACGCACGAACGCGTACCAGCGGGAGTCGACCGGAGCCCGCTGGGACCACGTGTCAGTGAAGCTCGACGCGACGCGCCTGCCGTTCCTGCCCGCGCCGGTACCGGAGCACGAGGTGTGGGTGTACGCGCCGCGGGTCGAGGGGGTGCACCTGCGGGCCGGTGACGTCGCGCGGGGTGGCATCCGCTGGTCGGACCGCCGCGAGGACTTCCGGACGGAGATCCTCGGCCTGATGAAGGCGCAGACGGTCAAGAACGCCGTGATCGTCCCGGTGGGCGCGAAGGGAGGGTTCGTCGCCAAGCAGCTCCCGGTGGGCGGCGACCGGGCGTCGTTGCAAGCCGAGGTGCTCGAGTCCTACTGCACGTTCATCCGGGGCCTCCTCGACCTGACCGACAACCTCGTCGACGGCGCGACGGTCGCGCCGCCCGACGTGGTCCGTTACGACGGCAACGACGCCTACCTCGTCGTCGCCGCCGACAAGGGCACCGCCTCGTTCTCCGACCACGCGAACGCGATCGCGATCGAGCGCGGCTTCTGGCTCGGTGATGCGTTCGCCTCGGGTGGGTCGACGGGCTACGACCACAAGGCGCTCGGCATCACCGCGCGCGGCGCGTGGATGTCGGTTCGCGCGCACTTCCGTTCCCTGGGCGTCGATGCCGATGCCGCACCCCTTCGCGTCGTCGGCATCGGCGACATGTCGGGTGACGTGTTCGGCAACGGGCTCTTGCAGTCACCGCACGTGCAGCTCGTCGCCGCGTTCGACCATCGCCACGTCTTCGTCGACCCCGATCCCGACCCCGCGGCGAGCTTCGCCGAGCGCCGCCGGCTGTTCGAGCTGCCGGCGTCGTCGTGGGCCGACTACGACGCCGCGCTTCTCTCCGCTGGTGGTGGCGTGTACCCGCGCGACGCCAAGTCGGTGCCACTCACACCGGCGGCGCGGCAGGCGCTCGGCGTCGAATCGGAGTCGGTGACGCCCGACCAGCTGGTGCGAGCGGTGCTCGCAGCGCCCGTCGACCTGCTCTGGAACGGCGGGATCGGCACCTTCGTGAAGGCGAGCACCGAATCGCAACTCGACGTGGGCGACCGCACGAACGACAACGCGCGCGTCGACGCAACCGCGCTGCGGTGCTCGGTCGTCGCGGAGGGCGGCAACCTCGGCTTCACGCAACGAGCGCGCGTCGAGTTCGCGATGGCCGGCGGCCGCATCTTCACCGACGCGATCGACAACTCGGCCGGAGTCGACTGCTCGGACCACGAGGTCAACTTGAAGATCCTCCTTCGGGAGAGCGTGGCGTCGGGCGCGCGGTCCGTCGAGGAGCGCAACGCACTGCTCGCGGCGATGACCGACGAGGTGGCGGAGCTGGTGCTCGCCGACAACGAGGCGCAGGCCAACGCGCTGGAGCTCGCCGTCGCCGACGCGCCGCTGCTGCTGGGCATCCACGCGCGTCAGATCGAGCGGCTCGAGCGCTCGGGTGGGCTCGACCGCGCCCTGGAGGCGCTGCCGGATGCCAAGGCGATCCAGGAACGGCACGCGCTCGGGTCGGGCCTGACGGCGCCCGAGCTCGCCGTGTTGCTCGCGTACGCGAAGTTGGAGACGCAGCGGGCGCTCGTCACCTCGGATGTGCCCGACGACCCTGCGCTCGTGGCAGTGCTGGCGACCTACTTCCCGTCGACCGTTCGCGAGGCCGAATTGGCCGCGATGGCCTCGCATCCGTTGCGGCGCCAGATCGTCGCGACGGTGATCGCGAACTCCGTGGTCAACCGGGCGGGGATCAGCTTCCTGTCCCGATTCGGCGACGAGACCGGTGCCGATCTCCCTCGGCTCGCCCGCGCGCACATCGTCGCCCGCGACGTGTTCGACGTCACGCAGTGGTGGGAAGCGATCGACGCGTTTGATCTCGTGGTTCCGGCCGCGGCCCAGAACGAGCTGTTCTTCGCCGCCCGCCGGCTGGTCGAGCGCTCCGCCCGGTGGCTCGTGCACCAGCATGACGACCTGGCGATCGGTCCGGCGATCGCGCGCTACCACGACGGCGCCGCCCGCGTTGCTGCCGAGCTCCCTGCGCTCGGCGGGCGGACCGTCAACGATCGCGTCGGCGCCGAGAGCGCCCGCCTCGTCGAGCTCGGAGTACCGGCGAACCTGGCCGCGCGTGCCGCGGCCGCCGAATGGTTGCCACCGGTGTTCGACATCGCGACGCTCGCAGAGCAGCACCGCGAGCCGATCGTCGACGTCGCGGCGGTGTGGTTCGAGCTGGGCGATCTGCTGAAACTTGTCGAGCTGCGTGAACAGATCGGTGCGCTCGCCCGTTCGGACCGGTGGCAGGCGGAAGCACGGGCTGCGCTACGCGACAGCTTCTCCCAGTGTTACCGCGAGGTCGTGGCCGACGTGCTCGGGGGAACGGAACCGAACACCAGCGCGGCGGCGAGAGTGGGCAAGTGGGCGCGCGAGCATGCCCCCGCCATCTCGCGTTACCACGAGGTAATCGAGGAGATCGAGGCGACGGGCGTGTTCGACCTCACCTCGCTCACCGTCGCCCGGCGCGAGCTCTGTGCCCTCCCGGGCGATTTGTGACAAGAGTGGCTCGCGTCCGGCATATGGTGGCGACTCGTCTACCCTCTCGTCATGACCGTTGCAGATCCCTCCTCCCCGGCCACGCCCCTCTCGTCACCAGACCTCGAATTCGGCGTCTTCACCGACGAGGGTCCCTGGGTCCTCGACCTCGACGACATCCCGTGGCGCTGGGAGGTCGACCGCATCCGGCGAGGCCTCGAAGTCGAGGTCGAGACCCTCGTCCACCCGGCCCGCATCCCGCCGCTCGGCCGGCTCGTCAAGGCGGTCGTCGCCATCGGCGGTGCCATGCTCGGCTGGCTGGCGTTCGAGTGGCGCCGGCCGTCGTCCAGAGCGGGGATCTCGCGCCGGATGCGCATGGCGTTCGAGCAGCTGGGTTCGAGCTACGTGAAGCTCGGCCAGATCGTGTCGAGCGGTGAGGGCATGTTCCCCGACGAGCTCGTGGGCGAGTTCAAGCTCCTGCGGGACCAAGTGGCGCCCGAGCCCTTCGACGAGGTGCGAGCCGTGATCGAGGTAGAGCTGGGCGGGCGTCTCGACGACCTGTTCGCCGAGTTCGACCCGGAGCCCATCGCCGCCGCGTCGATTGCCCAGGTGCACGCCGCGCGGCTGCGCACCGGCGAGGAAGTGGTGGTCAAGGTCCAGCGGCCACGAGTGGCCGAGCTGTTCCGCGCCGACATCGCCGCGCTGGCGTGGCTGGCGCCCCACCTCGTCGGCCGGATCCCCGTCACCGCGCTTGCGAACCCGCCCGCGCTCGTCGAGCTGTTCGCGGAGACGGTTATCGAGGAGCTCGACTTCCGCCTCGAAGCCGACAACATGCTCGACATCGCGAACGTGTTCGCCCAGACGAACCAGCGCGCCATGCTCGTGCCCCGTCCGCACCCGACGATGGTCACGCGCCGCGTGCTCGTGATGGAGCGCCTGCGCGGATTCGCCTATGACGACGTCGAGTCGATGAACCAAGCGGGCATCGACACGCACGCGCTTCTCACCGCCGGGTTCATCGCCACGCTCGAAGGAGCGATGATCTTCGGCGTCTTCCACGGCGACCTGCACAGCGGCAACCTGCTCGTGCGGCCCGACGGCCGCACCGCGGTGTTCGACTTCGGCCAGACGGGCCGTCTGACCGAGCCGAAGCGAGTGGCGCTGCTCCGCATGCTGATGGGCTCGGGCACCGGTGACGTGCGGAACCAGATCGCCGCGATGCGCGATCTGGGTGCGTTCCCGCCCGACATCGACATCGACGCCGTCGTCGCCGATCTCGATCTCGAAGGCCCCGTCCGCGATCCCACGCAGATGGACGCCGACGAGCTCATGGACCAGATGCGTGACATGACCCAGAAGATGCTTGGTTACGGCGCGCGCATGCCGAAGGAGCTCATGCTCTTCGTCAAGAACATGATGTTCCTGAACGCGTCGACAGCGATCCTCGCACCCGACATCGACATGATCCAGCAGATGATGAAGGTGTTGACGTACTTCGCGGAAACGCACGGTGAACGGATCTTCCGCGAGATCGGGCTCGACGCGGCGGCGATCACGCCCGATCCCGAGGCGTTGAAGGCGGCGATGATGATCGACTCGGACACCGAGACCGTCACCTTCCGCGACATGCAGCAGCGCCGCCAGGAGATGCAGCAGAAGATGCAGAACCGCCGTCGGCGCGGGCGCCGTTCGAGCTGACCGCAGGGTAGGCGGAGGCGATGCCCGAGCTGCCCCAGATGCAGGCGCTCGCCGAACGGCTCGACGAGCGTCTGCGCGGGCGCGCGCTCACCGGCATCGAGCCGCTCGGCTTCTCGGCGCTCAAGACGGTCGTTCCCGCCCCCGAGTCGCTGCTGGGACGCGTCGTCGAGGACGTCGGGCGGCGAGCCAAGTATCTGATCCTCGAGTTCGGTGATGCCGGCCGCTTGCTCGTGCACCTGTCACAGGCGGGTCGACTCGACATCGAGGAACCGCCGAAGCGCACGCGGGCCAAGGCCTCGGTCGTGCGATTCCGCTTCGACCACGACCTCGCGATCCTGGTGCGCGAGTACGGCACCGAACGCAAGGCCGCGTGGTGGGTGCTCGCGCCCGGCGACGACGGGCCGCTGGCGACGCTCGGACCGGAGCCGGCGTCGGACGCGTTCGCGGAGCTCGTACGCACGGGGAGCGACCGTCGCCGCGTGCACACGATCCTGCGTGATCAGCACACGGTCTCCGGGGTGGGACGGGGCTATGCCGACGACGCCCTGTGGCGCGCCCAGCTGTCGCCGTACGCGACCCTCGCCTCACTCAGCGGCGACGAGCGCGAGCGGTTGCTGGACTCGGTGCGGAACGTGCTCGCCGACGGACTCGAGCGGGAGCGGGCACGCACGGGCGGACTGTCGCAGCCCAAGCTCGGCGAGCACTTCGAGGTGCACGGGCGCGCGGGTACGCCGTGTCCCCGTTGTGGTGCGACACTTCGCCGCGTGAGCTACGAGAGCCACGAGGTCGTGTACTGCCCGGACTGCCAGACCGGCGGAAAGGTGCTCGCCGATCGCCGCCTCTCCCGACTTGTGAAGTAGCCGGTCGCCGCTACGGGAGGAGCGGCTCGCCGGTGTCGACGACTTCGAACGCGCTGCCGGGCACGGTCTTCAGCTGGTTCAGGTCGTCGTCGTTCCACCGGGCGTCGGTGGCGCCGGTGACGTACCAGTTGCTCCCGTTGTCGGCGACGATCATGCCGTAGCGCTTCAGCGCCGTGAGCACGACCCGCGCCTGGCCGTGGTAGCCCGAGAGGTCGAAGCTCGCCTGCAGACGAAGCCGCAAGCCCATCGGGGGCAGATCCGGGTCGGTGCTCGAGGACGCGAAGTGCGTCGCGGGATGGAGGTACGCGCGCTGGGTGCGAGCCACCGTGAACCGCAGCGCGTGGTCGATGGACCCGCTCGCGACGTCGTCGTAGCGCACGAGACCGGCGAAGATCGGCAGCCCCGCGGCGTCGGCAGAGGTCCATCCGTCCGGTCGGAGCGCGTTCGAACGCAGGTCGAACACCGCGCCCGATGCCGCCTCCCAGTGGTTCGAACGAGGAGTCGCCGCGAAGAGCTCGTAGAGCTTGCAGTGGTCGCGGTCGACTGCGAGCGCGTGACGGTCGCTGCCGCCCTCCACCGGAGCGCCCAGTGGGATCGGGTACGGCCCCGGATTGCTCTCGTCGCCGTAGTCGGTGAACGTGACGGGCACCGCGGGCTCCGTGCCGGGCACCGTGACGTAGGGGATCCCGTACGCACCGGCACCGCCGAAGTCGGCGTGCAGGAACTGGTTGCCACCGAGACCGGCGATGCCGCTCAGGTACTCGTCGGAGTGGTCGTCGACCGGGAGTGCGGAGACGTCGGTGTTCCACGGGTTGTCGCCCGGAAACACCGGGCAGCTGCCGAGTGATCCGTTCTGGGTACCCGTTCGGGGGCGGGGGGCGACGGCCGGTCGCGGGGGCACACAGGCCGACGCGAGCAGCGCGAGGCCCGCGACGGTGGCGGAGATGAGGAGATCGCGTCGACGTGCCATCGGAGGGGCTATCGGCACGGAGCGCGGAAATTCTTGAAAATCGGCGCCCCTACGATGTCCGGTCGTGATCGTCGTCGGATCCATCCCGAGCCCGTCGAGCGGCGAGGTCGGCCCGTTCCACATGTACGGGCTGCTGCTCGCGGTCGCAGTCGTCGTCGCAGTCTGGGTGGCGGAGGTGCGGTGGCGCCGCCGGGGCTACCCGAAGGACGCCATCGTCGACATGGCGTTCTGGGTCGTGATCGCGGGGGTCGTCGGCGCGCGCCTCTACCACGTGATCACGGACTACGAGCTCTTCGAAGACCATCCGTGGCGCGCGTTCCAGATCTGGAGGGGGGGCCTGTCGATCTGGGGCGCGGTGCTCGGCGGCGCGCTCGCCGTCGCGTTGGTCTGCTGGCGGAGGAAGCTGCCGACCGCGGCGGTGACGGACTGCATGGCGCCGGGGATCGTGCTCGCGCAGGCCATCGGTCGTTGGGGCAACTGGTTCAACCAGGAGTTGTTCGGCAAGCCGACCACGCTCCCGTGGGGCCTCGAGATCGCACCCGTCCACCGGCCCGTCGGCTACGAGGGCTTCGCGACGTTCCAGCCCACCTTCCTCTACGAGTCGTTGTACTGCCTGGCGATCGTCGGGGTGCTCCTGCTCGCCGAGCGCCGCCTCCCGTTGCGCCAGGGCCAGACGTTCGCGCTCTACGTGATGCTCTACACCTTCGGGCGTTTCTGGTTCGAGAACCTGCGGATCGACCCGGCGCACCACTTCGCCGGGTTGCGGGTGAACGCATGGGTCAGCATCGTCGTCTTCGTGGGCGCGCTCGTGTGGTTCCTGTGGCTCGGCCGCCACTCGCAGCGGCAGCGGCGGCCCGGCGCGGCGGACGTGCCGCTGGAGCGCGACGGTCCTGATCACGCCGGCGAAACGGTGCCCATGCCCTAGGGTGTCTCGAGTCCCTCGTCGTGGACTGCGAGCCGCTGACCCGAGGAGCAGCCCCCGTGTCGGAGACCATCACCCCCACTTCCGTTGGCGTCGCGGCGCGAGCGCAGGACGCGTTCAAGATCTACGGCGAGGGCGAAGCCAAAGTGCGCGCGCTCGACGGCGTGACCGTCGAGTTCCGGACCAGTCGGATGACTGCGATCATGGGGCCGTCGGGCTCGGGCAAGTCGACGTTGCTGCACTGCCTTGCCGGTCTCGACCGGCTGACCTCCGGTGCGATCTTCCTCGGCGACATCGAGATCAGCGCATGCAACGAGAAGGAGCTCACGCTGATCCGGCGCGACAAGCTGGGCTTCGTCTTCCAGTCGTACAACCTGATCCCGACGCTCGACGCCCTGGAGAACATGACGCTGCCGATGTCGCTCGCGGGCACGAAGCCCGACCCGGAGTGGCTCGACACCGTGATCGACACCGTCCGGCTCCGTGACCGGCTCGCGCACCGACCGTCGGAGCTGTCGGGCGGTCAACAGCAGCGGGTGGCGGTGGGTCGCGCGTTGCTCAGCCGTCCCGAGATCGTCTTCGCCGACGAGCCGACCGGCAACCTCGACTCGCGATCGAGCGGCGAGATCCTCTCGTTCATGCGCAACGCGGTCGACGAGTTCGGCCAGACGATCGTGATGGTCACCCACGATCCGACAGCGGCCTCCCACGCGGACCGGGTGGTGTTCCTGGCCGACGGTCGCATCGTCGACGAGCTGGCCGAGCCGAGCGCGGAAGCCATCTTCGACAAGATGAAGAGCCTCGGCGAGTAGCCCATGTGGCGCGTCACCATCAACGGGCTCCTGGCGCACAAGCTGCGCCTCGTCCTCACGTCGCTCGCCGTCGTGATCGGCGTGGCGTTCATGGCGGGCACGTTCGTGCTCACCGACACGCTGGGTTCGGTCTTCGACGACATCTTCTCCGAGACGACGAAGGGCGTCGACGCGGTCGTCCGATCCAAGCAGGAGGTCGACAGCGACGTCAACGGGAACCAGGCACCGCGGACGCCACTTCCCGAGAGCCTGGTCGGGGTGGTCGAGGGCGTGCGGTCGGTGGCGGCCGCACAGGGAAACGTCCAGGGCCTCGCGTTCGTCCAGGGCCGGGATGGCGACACGATTCAGCACGGCGGCGCGCCGCCGCTCGGTCTGTCGTGGGGGCCGAGCCGTCGATTCATGCAGGCGTTGACACTCGAGCAGGGGAGGCGACCAGAAGGGCCGAACGAGGTCGCGATCGACGTCAAGACCGCGGACGAGGCCGGGTACCACGTTGGCGATCGCGTGCCGATCGTGTTCGTCACCCGGACACCAGAGCGGTTCCGACTCGTCGGAACCTTCAAGTTCGGTGAGTCGGGGAATTTGGGCGGCGCGACGCTGACCGCCTTCGACATCCCCACCGCGCAGCAGCTCTTCGATCGCGTGGGTCAGTTCGACTCGATCGATGTCGCCAAGCGGTCGGGAGTGAGCGAGCAGGAGCTCGTGCGTGACCTTCGCGCCGAACTGCGTTCTGAGGGTGTGTCGCGGACCGTGGAGGTGAAGACCGGTCAGCAGCTCGCCGACGAGCAGGCGTCGGACGTGAAGCAAGGCTTGAGCTTCTTCAACACGTTCCTGTTGGTGTTCGCGTTCATCTCCCTGTTCGTGGGCTCCTTCATCATCTACAACACGTTCTCGATCATCGTGGCCCAGCGGGGTCGCGAGCTCGCGCTCCTCCGCGCGCTGGGCGCGTCGGGACAGCAGGTCACTTGGTCGGTCGCGGTCGAGGCGCTGTTCGTGGGCATCTTCTCGTCGGTGGTCGGACTCGTGGCCGGCATCGGGTTCGCGATCGGGCTCCAGGGGTTGCTGAGCGCGTTCGGGCTCGACCTTCCGTCGAAGGCCCCCGAGATCCTCCCGCGCACGATCATCGTGTCCCTGCTGGTGGGAACAATCGTCACCTTCGTGGCCGCGATCTCGCCGGCCCGACACGCGGCGCGGGTTCCCCCGATCGCGGCGATGCGCGACACGCCCGTTCGCGTGAGCAGCGGCCACCGTCGGTACCGGATCGGAGCCCTGCTCTCACTCATCGGCGTGATCCTCCTTGCGCTCGGGCTCTTCGGCAACGTCGACTCCGATTCGTTCCCCGGCGGCGGTGCCGGCATTGTTGGTTTCGCGGCCATGCTCGTGTTCATCGGCGTGGCGATGCTCGCGCCGCTGATCGCGCGGCCCGCCGCGCGTGCACTCGGGTGGCCGTTCGCGCGAACCCGGGGCATGTCGGGTGTGCTCGCGGCGAGAACGCAATGCGCAACCCTCGGCGCACCGCGACGACCGCGTCGGCCCTGATGATCGGATTGGCGCTCGTGACCCTGGTGGCGGTGATCGGATCGTCGACGAAGGATTCCTTCGCCCGACTCATCGACGAGGGCTTCCACGCCGACTACGTCGTGCGAGGGAAGGGCCTCTTCGGAGGTGGTTTCGCCCCCGAGCTCGCCGACTCGATCCGCCAGGGCCTTCCCGACGCGCAGGTCATCCAGTTCCGAAACGGAGTGGCCGACGTCGGTGGTGACGCGAAGCTGGTGCTCGGGACGAGCCCCGGGATCCCCCAGGCCGTCGACCTCGACCTCCACCCCGGCGCCCGGCTGGGCGCCTTCGAACAGGAGGGGGGCGTCATTCTGTTCGAGGACCAGGCCAAGGACCTGGGCGTGCGCGCGGGCGACGACCTCGTGATGACGTTCGACAAGACGGGCGAGCAACGCGTACCGGTGCAGGGGGTCTTCGCCAAGAACAACCAGACGCTGGGCAGCGACTACCTGCTCGCGCTGCCGACCTATGAGGCCAACTTCGTCGACCAGTCCGACACGTTCGTCATCGTGCGCACGGCCGGGGAGGCGACGGCCCAGGATCGCCGCATCGTCGAACGTGCGGCGAAGCCGTACCCCAACGTGGAGGTCGAGGACCGCGACGAGTTCCGGGACAGCCAGCTCGCGCAGCTCGACACGATCATCAACTTGTTGTACGTGCTCCTGCTCCTGTCGGTGTTCATCGCGCTCATCGGCATCATCAACACGCTGGCGCTCTCCATCTTCGAACGGATCCGCGAACTCGGGTTGCTCCGCGCGGTAGGGATGACGCGGGCGCAGGTCCGCCGCATGATCCGCGACGAGGCGGTGATCATCTCCGTCTTCGGGTCGCTGCTCGGGCTCGCGATCGGGCTCGTGTTCGGCTTCGCGCTCGTCCAGTCGCTGTCCGACAGCGACATCACGTTCTCGCTGCCCACCGGCCAGCTGGTCGTGTTCGTGATCCTCGCCGGCCTGGCGGGCTTCGCCGCCGGTGCGTGGCCGGCGTGGCGGGCCGCCCACGGTGAGGTACTGGAGTCCGTGAGCAGCGAGTGACGAATCGCCACCCAGCGTGGCTTCTTTACCGAAACTTTCCGGTGGCCTGGCGGGCGCTTGCATCGCCGTTCCGTACGCTGCGAGGTGTTCGAGACGTCCCCGCCCGCACTAGGGGTCCCGCCTCGGCGACAAGGAAACCGACCCCCGGGTGGGTGGGATGGCCCCCCCACCCCCCTCGAGGGTCCACCTCCCAGATGATCCCGCCCGTTGCCCCCGGGCGGGATTGTCGCTTTCTGGTCTCGCTCACTCGCTGCGGGCCGGGGTGCCCGGCCCGCGGGCGCTCGCAACTGGCGAGCAACTCGTTCGCTGCGCTCGCCTCGTCGCCGCGTGCGAACTGCAATACGATCCTCC
The DNA here is from genome assembly GCA_963775795.1 of uncultured Actinomycetes bacterium. Classification (GTDB taxonomy): domain Bacteria; phylum Actinomycetota; class Acidimicrobiia; order IMCC26256; family DASPTH01; genus CAVZKC01. Next base: position 1,113,320 of record CAVZKC010000004.1, read on the forward strand.
ACCATGTCTGACCCGGTGTTGCTCGAGGTTCGCGACGGGATCGCGCATCTGACGCTCAACCGCCCTGATGCTGCGAACGGTATCGACTTGGCGCTCGCACGGGCGCTGCTCGCTCGGGTCGAGGAGCTCCCGGCGCGCCCCGACGCGCGCGTCGTGCTGCTCACGGGTGCCGGGAGCCGCTTCTGCGCGGGCGGCGACCTCAAGGAGTTCGTCATGCACCTCGACGACGGGGAAGCGCACCTCCGGGCGGTGACCGCGCCGCTGCACGCTGCGGTGTCGCGCCTGGTCGACGGCGCCCTCCCGGTCGTGGCTGCGGTGCAGGGAAGCGCAGCCGGCGCCGGCATGGGACTGGTCGGTGCCGCCGACCTGGTCGTCGCGGCTGCTTCCGCCAAGTTCGTGATGGCCTACACCGGTGTGGGGCTCACCCCCGATGGCGGGTCGAGCTGGTTCCTTCCGCGCCTCGTGGGCACGCGCCGGGCACTCGAGCTGGCGCTCACCAACCGCGTCCTCGGGGCCGCCGAGGCGCTCGAGTGGGGGCTGGTCACCTCCGTCGTTCCCGACGACGAGCTCCTCGACGAGGGGCTCGAGCTCGCGGCGCGATTGGCTGAGGGACCCACCGGCGCCTACGCCGGGGCCCGTCGACTTCTGCGAGCGGCTTCGGGCGCCTCGCTCGACGAGCAGCTCGCGGCGGAGGTGGAGGAGATCGCGAGCGCGGTCACCGTGTCCGATGGCCGGGAGGGGATCACCGCGTTCGCGGAGAAGCGCTCGCCGCGCTTTCGCGGCCGCTGATCATTCGTCGCCGTTGAGCTCGGCGTCCTTCGCCCGGACGGTGGCGTCGAGCTCGGACTGATAGCTCGCCATCTGCTGCGCGAGCGCGGGATCGCTCGCACCGAGGATGCGGACGGCGAGGAGTCCCGCGTTGCGGGCTTTCCCGATCCCGACGGTTGCCACCGGGGTCCCATCGGGCATCTGGACGATCGAGAGCAGCGAGTCGAGCCCGTCGAGCTGCTGCAGCGGCACCGGGACCCCGATCACCGGAAGCGGTGTCATGGACGCGGTCATCCCGGGGAGGTGCGCGGCGCCGCCCGCGCCGGCGACGATCACCTGCAACCCGCGGCTTGCCGCCGTGCGCGCGTACTCGTACAGCACGTCGGGGGTGCGGTGCGCCGACACGATACGTAACTCGTGTGGCACCCCGAACTCGGCCAGCACGTCGATCGCACCCTGCATGACCCCGAGGTCGGAGTCGCTTCCCATGATCACACCGACCCGCGGCGTGTTTCCCGCCATGGTCAGGACCGCTCAGCGGCGAGATCGGCGTCGTACATGAGCTTGACCAGCTGGTCGAACGTCACCCGCGGCTCCCAGCCGAGCGTCGTGCGGGCCTTGGTCGGATTGCCCATGAGGAGATCGACCTCGGCCGGGCGCTCGAAGCGAGGGTCCTGCTGCACGAACGGCGTCCAGTCGGTGTAGCCCGCGTGCGCGAAGGCGACGTCGAGGAACTCGCGGATCGTGTGCGTCTCTCCGGTCGCGATCACGTAGTCATCGGGGTCGTCCTGTTGGAGCATGAGCCACATGGCTTCGACGTAGTCGCCCGCGTAGCCCCAGTCGCGGGCCGCGTCGAGGTTGCCAAGCGTGACGGTGTCCTGGAGGCCGAGCTTGATGCGGGCCAGCGAGTTGGTGATCTTGCGGGTCACGAACTCGAGCCCGCGGCGTTCCGACTCGTGGTTGAAGAGGATGCCCGACGACGCGTGCAACCCGTACGACTCGCGGTAGTTCACGGTCATGTGGTGCCCGAAGACCTTCGCGACGCCGTAGGGCGAGCGCGGATGGAAGGGGGTGAGCTCGTCCTGCGGGGTCTCGCGCACCTTGCCGAACATCTCCGACGACGACGCCTGGTAGAAGCGGATCGGGTTGTCGCTGGAGCCGCCCACGATCCGCACCGCTTCGAGCATCCGCAGCACGCCGAGGCCGGTGATCTCAGCGGTCAGCTCGGGCTGGGTGAAGGAGAGGTGGACGAAGCTCATCGCGCCGAGGTTGTAGACCTCGTCGGGTTCAACGAGCTCGAGCGCAGCCAGCAAGGACGACAGGTCGCGGAGGTCCCCGTCGACCAGCTCGAGCGCAGGCGTCTCCTCGAGGACCACCTGGGCCTTCGGGTTGTTCTGGCCCCGGATGAGGCCGAAGACCTGGTAGCCCTTGTCGACGAGGAGTTGTGCGAGGAATCGACCGTCTTGTCCGGTGACCCCGGTGATCAACGCTCGCTTCATGGGGCGAGGCTACCCGGGTCGATCTGGTCCCAGCCGGGCTCGAGCTGGAGGAGGAATTCGCGGCAGCGCTGCTCTTCGTCGGTCTCCCCGAGGGCCGCGGCCGTCGCCCCCAAACCTGCCAGCGAGCGGAGGAAGCCCTGGTTCGTCGGGTGCGCCCACCGCACGTAGCCCGAGCCCCGCCAGCCCGACTGCCGCAGCCGGTCGAGCCCCCGGTGATAGCCGACACGGAAGCACGCGTAGGCCTCGACATCGTCGCGCGCGAGCGCGCCGAGGGCGGCCCACCCGGCGAGCGACGTGGGCCACCGCGCGACGACGGCCGCCGCCGCGTCGCGGCGACCAGCGAGCGGCCCCGCCATGGCCTGCTGGAGGGCGGCGGTCGTATCGGCCGGCTCGGGGGGGAGCACGGTCTCGGGGGGCCCGTTGGGGGAGAGGGAGATCGACTGTTCGGGCACCGCGGCGAATGTAGACGCCGGGGCCGCCGGTACCATCGATCCGAATGTCCGACGCCATCCCGCCCGACGACCGGATCGACGCTCCCGAGACACCCGCACCCGCGGTCGCGCACCCGAAGCCGACCCGGTTGGTGCTCGTCCGTCACGCGGTGACCCCGCAGACCGGCCCCCTGCTCTCGGGGCGCACGCCCGGGATCGACCTCTCGGACACGGGGCGCGAGCAGGCGGGGGCGGTTGGCGAGCGGTTGGCGTCGCTCCCGGTGGCGGTGGTGTACGCGAGCCCGATGGAACGAACGACGCAGACGGCGGAGGCCATCGCCGCGCGCCACGGCTTGCCGGTGCTCCCGCTCCCCGGCGTGCTCGAAGCGGACTATGGCGAATGGACGGGCGGCACGATCGCGGAGCTCGCCAAGACGGACCTCTGGAAGACGGTCCAGCGCGTGCCGTCTCGGGCGCGATTCCCCGGCGGTGAGTCGCTGGCGGAGATGCAGTCGCGCATGGTGGGAGCTCTCGAGACGATCGTGGGAGAGCATTCGGGCGAACTCGTGGTCGTCGTGTCGCACGCCGATCCGATCAAGGCCGCCATCGCGCACTACACGGGCATGCATCTCGACCTGTTCCAGCGGATCGTCGTCGCGCCGGCGTCGGTGACTGTGTTCGAGTTGGGCGCGCACGCCTCCGTCCTCCTGAAATGCAACGACACCGGCTCGCTGGAGGAGCTCGCACCGGCGCCCGGTCCGCCCGAGGGCGCGACGGCCGACGAACCGGCTGCCGCCGACGACGGGGTCGCTCCTGCCGCCGCCACCTCGCCCGGAGGAGGAGGGTGATGGCCGAAGAGATCGAGCTCGAGGACCTCGACGGGCTGGGTGCAGGCGCCGTTGGCGCGCCCGGGTCGCGGGCGTTCTACATCCAGGCACGCTCCGAGCACGCGCAGCTGACCGTGCTGGTGGAGAAGGAGCAAGTCGACTTGCTCGCGAGGGAGGCCGTCTCGTTCCTCGACAAGATCGCGACGCAGTTCCCCGAGGCTTCGGCGAGCGTGCCCTCGGGTGGTTCGGTCCTGCGCGAGCCCACCGTCCCGCTGTTCCGGGCTCGGTTGATCGGCCTCGGCTTCGATCCCGAGCGCGAGCTCGTGCTGCTCGAGTTGCGGGAGCGGCCCGCCGACGAGGAGGAAGCGGACCTGGAGGAGGAGACCCTCGGCGCCGACGAGGCGGAAGAGCGCGGATACGTCGCGCGGATCTACGCGACGCGCGCCCAGGTGCGCGCGATGGCGGCGAGCGGCGCCCAGGCCGTGGCCGGTGGACGGCCACCGTGCCCCTTGTGTGACATGCCGATGGATCCGTCCGGGCACCAGTGTCCGCGCTGGAACTGACCCCCGACGAGCTCGTGGCCGCGCTCGGCGACGCCGAGCTCGAGGTCGTCGCGCGCATGAGGTACTCGTCGAACGCGACGTTCCTCGCGGAGGCGCGCGTCGACGGCGCGGAGATCACTGCGATCTACAAACCGCGCCGTGGCGAGCGGCCTCTGTGGGACTTCCCCGAGGGTTCGCTGTGCGACCGTGAGGTCGCCGCCTACGAGGTGTCACGCGCACTCGGGTGGGACATCGTACCCGTCACGATCCTGCGCGACGGTCCGTACGGCGAGGGTGCTGTCCAGCGCTTCGTCGACCACGACCCGGCCGAGCACTACTTCACCCTGTTCGACGACCACGTCGACCGCTTTCGCGAGTTTGCCGCGTACGACGTGCTGGTCAACAACACCGACCGGAAGGGCGGCCACTGTCTCCACGATCTCGCCAACGACGTGGTGGTGGGGATCGACCACGGTCTCACCTTTCACGCCGCGTGGAAGCTCCGCACCGTCATCTGGGAGTTCGCGGGTGAGCCGCTCACGCCGTCCGCGCGCGACGACGTGTGCCGGCTGGTCGGAGACCTCGAAGGTGGTCCACTCCGCGCGCGCCTCGCGCCGCTGCTCACGCCCGTCGAGGTCGATGCGATCGTCGAGCGGGCCGACGACCTGCTCGCGGTCGGTCTCCCCGAACCCGACCGCGGGTACCACAGCACGCCGTGGCCGCTGCTCTAGCTAGGGGCCGGCGCTCGCCTTGCGTTGGTAGATGTCGGTCTGATTGATCGTTCGCACGAGTCGGTAGTCACGCTTGACGATCGCCGCGAACTCGGGGAACCGTGAGATCGGGTAGTACGCCGAACCCCGGATGTTGGCCGGCGACGTGTCGATCAACAGGCGCGGTGGGTGCTCGGTGAAGTCGCGGTAGAAGAGCCGCCACGCTTTTTGGGTGTCGGCGCCGACGTCGACCTCGTCCGCGGGGCGTCCCGGATGGTTGCCGGTGAGGAAGGTCGGCACGGTCAGGAATCGGGTGGCGGGAAGCTTGCCCGACGCCCAGTAGATCTCGGGCTGCGCTCCCCACACGAAGATGCGCTCGTCGGTCGTCGCATGCTCGGCGACGAAGCGGCTCACCGACTCGTAGCCACTGTCGCTGGATCCGGGACGGAAGACGAAGCCGCTTCCCGTGAAGACCACGGCCAGCGCCAACGACGCCGCCACGGTGGCGCGCGCGAGCTGGCGGCTGCCACGGGACAATGCGCCGACGGTGAGCAGGGTCAACGGTGGCACGAGCTGGATGTAGTAGTGCCCGAAGAACCGCAACCCGATGGCGACCGACACGGCCGCGGTTGCGGCCCAGAGCCAGAGATCGGTGTCGCCGCGCGCGTCGAGGCCGACCGCGTCGCGTTCGCGCCACGCCCGCGGCAGCCGCCACACGAGCGGGAGGTTGCACGCGACCCACAGCAGGTTCATCAGGAGGAACATGCCGATGACCCGGGTCGACGCGGTGCTCATGCCCAGGTACGAGCCGTTTCCGAGCACGGTCCAGTAGAAGAGACTGCGCGGCCCGATGAGGAGCGCGACGACCGCGAGCGGGACGCCGAACCCGATCGCGACCCTCGAGATCCCCTCGCGTCCGCGAGCGCGCGCCAGGAGGTAGAGGACCGGGAGCAGCGTCAGCGCGCCCGTCTGCTTTGCCAGCGTCGCGAACGCCACCGCCGCGCCGGCCGCGACCCCGCGCCCGCGGCGCGCGAGCAGGATCGAGGCCGTCATGAACGGCAACATGAACACCTCGAAGTTGGCCGCCTGCCCGTCTTGGGGCACGAACGCGACCATTGCTCCCACGCACAGGACACCGGCCATCCAACCGGCTCGCTCCCCCCATCTCCGCCGCGCCTCGAGCGCGAGGAGGAGCGCGGTCAATGCCACCGAGAGCATCGCGACGACTCGGACGGACCAGAGCGCGGTGGTGTCGAAGAACTCGAACGTCGCGGCGTAGAGGTACGGGACGAGCGGCGGCTTTCGGTCGGTGGCGTCCTTGTAGAGCTGGCCGCCTTCCTCGACCACGTGGGCCTGGGTGGCGAGGAACGTCTCGTCCGAGTTGAAAACGGGGACGAAGAACGCAGGAAGGCGCAGGGCGAACGTCAGCGCCAGCAGGACGAGGAAGATCCGAGCGACGTCCGACGCGGGAGAGGAGCGCCGGGGCGCGACGGTGAAGCCCTCGTTGGGCGCGGTGGGTGTAGCGGCGTTCGGCATGAGAGGTCCGGGAGGACCCCTCATTCTGCCTCGCCCGAACCCGATCCGTCGGTTGCCAAGGCGGCGAGCGGGTCGCGGAACAGGCGCGAGCGGGCCACAGCGGCATCCGCGCCGTCGGCCCGGGCTCGGCGCAGGAGCTGCTCGTCGACGTGGGGACCGTATGCCACGATGCGTGCTCGCGGGGCCACGCTCCGCACGTCGACGATTGCGGCGGCGTACCGGTCGAGGTCGACGACCACCGCGTCCGCCCCGGCGCACGCGCTCGCGTCGGCCGCGAAGCGCACACCGGGGACGGCACCCGACAGCCGGGAGCGGTCCATGAGGTCGGCGACGAGCGCGACGACGTCGGTGGCGGCGGGCGCTGGATTCAGGAGGGCACCCGGCGCGGGGCGTCGACCGCGAACTCCGGCCACCGCTTGCGGGACTTCACCGCCAGCTTGTGCATCAGCTCGATCGCGCCCGGGTCGTCGTCGCCGGGACGGACTTCGATCCACGCGTCGCGGACCATGCCGTCGATCAGCTCACGTCCGATGTCGGTGCGCACGATCGTGAGCGTCCAGTCGTTGAACGCGCCGATGCCTCCCGTGGAGATGTCGGCGTGTTCGGCCGCGAAGTCGGGGCACATCGTGCACCCTTCACGCGTCCACGCGTGGCATTCCTTGAGTGGGATCTCGTGGTAGGCGCCGTCGTGCATCCAGACCTGGAGCCGACCCTTGATGTTCATCTTCTTGATGTCGGCGCGTCGGAGCCCGTACTTGGCTTCGAGCAGCTCGTCGAAGATCGCGTCGTCGAAGGTTTTGGAGCACAACAGGCCGATGTTGAGTGCGAGCCGTCGCGCGACCTTGCCCGCCTTCCGTTGCTTCATCACCGGCGGCACCGACGACTGGCAGCTCATCCCGACGAGAGCGATCCGCTCGGCTCCCCCCTCGATCGCGTCGTTGTAGGCGAGGGGGTTCGCCGAGTAGGTGTATCGGCTGCCGGCCGACGCGATGATCTGGTCGCGGGTGCGCGCGACGCCGGGAACGGCCTTCCAGGTGGAACCGTCACCCTCGAGGTAGCTCACCAGGGCGGCGTCGATGACGTCGTGCTCGAGGGCGTACAGCAAGAGCGCGGAGACGAGACCGCCGTCCTGCCCCACCTCGGCGAGCACCGGGTCGGTGGCCCGGGCGAGCACTATGTCCTGGTACATGCCCGACGGTTCGTCGGCCGTACGCGCGCGACCAAACATGAACTCGTCGATCTCGGGCTCCCACGCCCGAAAGCGCGGACACGCGCGGGTGCACGACGTGCATCCCTTCTCCCCGTGGCTGCAGTTGTCGGGCGCGTAACCCTCTTCGAGCTGGAACGGCTTGTAGACGCCGGCGTCGTCCCGATAGCCGAGGACGTCGTGGGGGCAGGCGATCACGCAGCCCGCGCATCCGGTGCACAGACCAGAGGTGACGACCTCGGAGTAGAGGTGCTTCCAGTGCAGCTTCTCGGGTGGCATCGTCAGCATTCTTGCAGAACGATTCCGTGCACGGCGATGCCGGACCGGGCGGTACGCTCCCCCGGAGCACCGGCGGGCTGGTTCGACGAGAGGAAGAGTTCGCGATGGTCGAAGTCGGTGCGCCGCCGCCGTCGGTTGTCGCGCCCCCCCCGCCGGTCTATCGCAACCAGCGCGGCCTGGTCACCGCGCTCACGGTGCTGTTCTCCTGTCTCGTTGCCGCGGGGGTGTTCGTCGCGATCGCGTTGCTGCACCGCCTCAGCGTGCTCGACGATTTCGAGTCCCATGGGTTCAGCTTCGCGTGGCTGCGACGGGCCGAGGACTCCGACGACCTCGTGGGCGCCGCGGCCTCCGTCTACCTCCTGCTGACGATCGCCACCGGCACGGTCTTCATCGTCTGGATGTTCCGTGCCGCCAAGAACCATGAGGCGCTGGCGCGGACCAATCCGCGCTTCGGACCCGGCTGGTCGATCGGGGCGTGGTTCATTCCGTTCGCCAACTTCGTGATCCCCGTGTTGATCATGCAGGATCTTTGGCGGGGAGGGGATCCGGAACGTCCACGCGCCGACGCGAACTGGCGGCAGTCGCGGGGATCGGGACTGATCGTCTGGTGGTGGGCCATGTACCTCGCCGCGTTGCTCGTCTACGTCGATCGAGTCGACAACGACAACGACGCGGTGAACACGGTCGCCGATCTGAAGCGCGCGAACTCGGTGGCCGCGCTGGGCGCGGTCTTCGTCGTCGTGGCGGCGATCCTCGCGATCCTCGTGGTCCGGAGGGTGACCCGGCGCCAGGACGACTGCCTGCGGGTGCAGCACGTGGTGTGGCAGGCCAGTGTGGCGGTGCCGGAGCCGACCGCATGAAGATCCAGGAGATCCTCGCACGCGGTCCCAGCTTCTCGTTCGAGTTCTTTCCGCCGCGCAGTGAGGCCGCCGAGCAGGTGCTCGAGCAGACGCTGCTCGACCTGGAGCCGCTCGGCCCGTCGTACGTCTCGGTGACGTACGGCGCGGGTGGAACGACCCGTGAGCGCACCCACGACCTGGTGGCGGCCATCAACCGCGACACGTCGATGACCGCGATGGCGCACCTCACGTGCGCGGCCCACTCCCGCGCGGAGCTCGTCGCCATCGTGCGTCGCTACGGCTCCGCGGGAATCGAGAACATCCTCGCCCTGGGTGGCGACCCACCGAAAGACCTCGACCTCCCGCCCGGCGAGCTCTCGTACGCGGTCGACCTCGTGCGTCTCATCCGCGAGGTCGGCGACTTCAGCATCGGTGTCGCTGCGCATCCGGAGCCCCATCCTCGGTCACCCGACCGCGCCTCGGACCGCCGCCACACCGCCGAGAAGCTGCGCGAGGCGGACTTCGCCATCACGCAGTTCTTCTTCGATGCCGAGCACTACTTCGACCTCGTCGCAGCCCTCCGTGCCGAGGGCGTCGACAAGCCGGTCATCGCCGGCATCATGCCGGTGACGAACATCGCCTCGATCAAGCGCATGACGGAGCTGCAGGGCTCCGACTTCCCGGAGTGGCTCGCAGAACGGCTGCGGGCAGTGGGCGACGATGCCGACGCCGTGCGCGAGGTCGGGATCGAGGAGGCGACGAAGCTGTGCCGGTCCCTCCTGGAGGGGGGCGCGCCGGGCCTCCACTTCTTCACGTTGAACCGGTCGAGCGCGACCCGCGAGATCTACCAACGCCTGGGCCTCTGAGCGCGAGCTCCGAGCGGGACAGATCGGACTGGTCACGTCCACGGGTACCGTGGCGGTATGCCTCACGAGGCGCATGCGCACGCGCGGACCGACCTGGCTGCAGCGCGACGGCGTGCGTTGCTCCTGGCGCTGGGCGCCAATGGCGCGTTCCTCGTGCTCGAGGTGGCCGCCGGGTTCGCGTTCAATTCCCTGGCGCTCCTCGCCGACTCGGCGCACATGGTCACCGACGTTGCTGCGCTCAGCATCGCGTTGGTGGCGCAGCGCCTCGCGACGGCTCCGCCCTCGGACCGTCACACGTACGGGCTGGTCCGCGCCGAGGTGCTCGGCGGACTGCTGAACGCGGTGCTCCTGTCGGTCGTCTCGGTGTGGATCGTGGTCGAGGCGATCGGGCGGTTCGGCTCACCGGGCGACGTCAACGGCCCGGCCGTCGTCGTGGTCGCGCTGGTTGGTTTGGCGGTCAACGCGATGAGCGCGTGGTGGATCGCCCAGGTCGGAGGTCGGAGTCTCAACTTGCGGGCTGCGTTCTGGCACCTCGTCGGTGACGCGCTCGGGATCGGTGGGCGCGCTGGCGGCCGGCGTGGCCGTGTGGTTGTGGGGTGCGGAGTGGGTCGACCCTGCAGCGTCGATCTTGATCGTGGTGCTTGTGATGGTATCGGTGGTCGGTCTGGTCCGCGACGCATTGCGGGTGCTGCTCGAAGACGCGCCCGCGGGCCTCCACCTCGATGAGATCGAGCGGGCGTTGGCGGCGGAACCGGGCGTCGAGGCGGTTCACCACACCCACGTGTGGTCGCTCGGCTCGGAGACCCCTGCGCTGTCCACCCACGTCGTGCTGGTCGGGGAGCCCTCCCTGCACGAGGCGCAGCTGCGGGGCGCAACGCTGAAGCGCCTGCTCGTGGACCGTTTCGGGATCGAGCACGCCACCATCGAGCTCGAGTGCCACGCCTGCGTGGACGACGAGGTCCACGCCTGATCACCGGCTCGCTCGCTGTGGCGCAGGGTATCTGCGCCGCGGATGCTCGTCACGGAGGGCCGATATACCCTCCAGGGGTATAGTGGTGGCATGAAGCTCGGTGCCACGAGCCCGGTTGCCACCCTCGTCCTCTTCGCGCTCGCCCTGGTCGCCGTGTTCGCTCTCGGTCTGGGCATCGGCGCGGCGGTGGGCTCGTGACGGCGCCTCACGCGCCGGACGAGCGGGAGGTCGTCGACCTCGACATCGGGGGCATGACGTGCGCGTCCTGCGCGAGCCGCGTCCAACAATCGCTGAACCGGCTCGAGGGAGTGCACGCGTCGGTCAACTTCGCGACCGAACGCGCGCGCGTCGAGCATCCGCCCTCGACGTCGACGGAAGAGCTGGTCGCCGCCGTGCGTGCCACCGGATACACCGCGTCTCCCACCCATTCGGCGGAGTCGCGCGCCGGAGAAGGAAGCGCGCATGACGGCGCCGACCCCGAGCTCGACACGCTCCGCACGCGGGTCCTGGTCTCGGCGGCACTCTCGCTCCCGGTCGTCGTGCTGTCGATGGTGCCGGCGTTCCAGTTCCAGAACTGGCAGTGGCTCTGCTTGGCGCTGGCCGGCCCGGTCGTCGTGTGGGGCGCGGCACCATTCCATCGTGCGGCGTGGCTCAATCTCGAGCACGCCGCCGCGACGATGGACACCCTCATCTCCGTCGGCGTGCTCGCCGCGTTCGGCTGGTCGGTGTACGCACTGTTCTTCGGTGACGCAGGCCATCCCGACATGACCATGAGCTTCACGTTCTCGGTGGCGCGGGGCCAGAGCGGCCATGACCTCTACCTGGAAGTCGCGACGGCGGTCGTCGTGTTCGTGCTCGCGGGGCGGTACTTCGAGCTGCGGGCCAAGCGGCGGGCGGGCGCCGCGCTGCGTTCGGTGCTCGAGCTGGGCGCCAAGGACGCCGCCGTGCTCCGCGACGACGGCGAAGGCGAGCGCGTCGAGGTACGGATGCCGATCGTGGACCTGCAAGTCGGCGACCGCTTCGTCGTGCGACCCGGCGAGAAGATCGCGACCGACGGTGTCGTGGTGGAAGGCACGTCGGCGGTCGACGCGTCCCTCCTCACGGGCGAGTCGCTTCCCGTCGAGGTCGGCCCCGGGGACGAGGTCACCGGCGCGACCGTCAACGCGGGCGGGCGGCTGGTCGTGCGGGCCGAGCGGGTGGGCGCCGACACCGCGCTCGCGCAGATCGCTCGCTTGGTCGAGGACGCCCAGGCGCGCCAGGCGCCGGTGCAACGCCTGGCGGACCGCGTGGCTGCGGTGTTCGTGCCCTTGGTGCTGCTCCTGGCGGCGGGCACGCTGGGCTTCTGGCTCGGCGCGGGGGAGGGTGCCGATGCCGCGTTCACCGCCGGCGTCGCCGTGCTGATCATCGCATGCCCCTGCGCGCTCGGGTTGGCGACACCCATCGCGCTGCTCGTTGGGACCGGGCGGGGTGCGCAGCTGGGCATCCTCATCAAGGGTCCCGAGATCCTCGAGTCGACGCGTGCGATCGACACCGTGGTGCTCGACAAGACGGGAACGCTCACCACGGGCCGGATGGCGCTCGTCGACGTCGTGCCCGAGACCGGCACCGATCCGGACGAGCTGTTGCGACTCGCGGGTGCACTCGAAGACGCGTCCGAGCATCCCATCGCCCGGGCGATCTCGTTCGGCGCGCGGGCGCGCGTTGGTGTGCTCGGGTCGGTCGAAGGGTTCCGGAGCACGCAGGGGCTCGGTGTCCAAGGGGTCGTCGATGGTCACGCCGTCGTCGCGGGTCGCTCGCAGCTGCTCAACGACTGGGCTCTTCACCCGTCACCGGAGCTCGACGGGGCCCGCGTGGACGCGGAGTCCGCGGGCCGAACGGTCGTTCTCGTGGGATGGGACGGCGAGGTGCACGGGCTGCTGGCAGTCGCCGACACCGTGAAGCCCACGAGCCGTGCCGCCGTCGACGACCTGCGCCGCCTCGGCCTCGAACCAGTGCTGCTCACGGGAGACAACGCAGCGGCCGCCGGTGTGGTCGCGCGCGACGTCGGCATCACGACGGCAGTGGCCGACGTGCTGCCCGAGGGGAAGGTCGACGCCGTGCGCGCGCTGCAGGACGAAGGGAAGGTGGTGGCGATGGTCGGCGACGGCGTGAACGATGCCGCCGCGCTCGCTCAAGCCGATCTCGGGATCGCCATGGGTACCGGCACGGATGTCGCGATCGAGGCGAGTGACCTGACGCTCGTTCGCGGCGACCTCCGCGCCGTCGGCGACGCGATCGGCCTCGCGCGCCGCACACTCGCTGTCATCAAGGGCAACCTGTTCTGGGCGTTCGCGTACAACGTGGCCGCACTCCCGTTGGCGGCGGCCGGGCTGCTGAACCCGTTGATCGCGGGCGCCGCGATGGCAGCCTCGAGCGCCTTCGTCGTGTCGAACAGCCTGCGCCTCCGGCGCTTCACCCCATCGACCGAACGTGCAGTCTGAATCCGAGGAGACGCCGGTGCGCGGTTACACGATGGACAAGGACGACTACCTCAAGCGCCTGCGGCGGATCGAGGGGCAGGTGCGCGGCCTCCAGCGCATGATCGACGAGGACGTCTACTGCATCGACGTGCTGACCCAGATCAGTGCCGCGACCCGGGCGCTGCAGAGCGTGGCCGTCGGCTTGCTCGACCAGCACGTCCGCCACTGTGTCCGCGACGCCGCGGCCGACGATCCTGCTCGCGCCGACGTCATGATCGAGGAAGCGACGCGCGCCATCGAGCGTCTCGTCAAGGCCTGAGCGTCACCTATTCATTGCAGGGGATATGAGGTGGCGGAGGGAGTGGGATTTGAACCCACGGTGGGTTGCCCCACAATGGTTTTCGAGACCATCCGATTCGGCCGCTCTCGCATCCCTCCGGGGCGAGGCATTGTACCGGTCGACCTGATGGGCCAGCTGCTCGAAGAAGAGGGAGAGAGCATGGGACTCAGCCAGGAGCAGCTGTTGCGTGTACGCGGCTCGCGCCCGATCGCGAGGTGCACCCGCGAGGAGATGAGGATCGCTCCTCCTGCCGTTCGAAGACGGGCGGCTCGTGGGCGAGACTAGTACGTCGACAGCGATGGCGACCCGCTCGACCGGCTTTTCGAGAAAGTTCCGCTGGCTCCCCGGCGTCTCCGTCGTCTGAACGCTCAGCTTCGACGAGCGGCGAAGAACGACCGGAGGAGCTTCGCCGACTCCTCGGCACGCACCCCGGGTACGACGACGAGCTCGTGGTTGAGGCGCGGGTCGATCCCCAGGTGGTAGAGGCTTCCGAGCGCGCCCGCTTTCGGGTCGGCGGCGCCGAAGACGACTTCGGGAACACGCGCCGCCACCGCCGCGCCTGCGCACATGGCGCACGGCTCGACTGTGACGACGAGCACGTGCTGGTCGAGGCGCCACTGTCCGAGTGCGCGCGCGGCGTCGGAGAGCGCAAGGATCTCCGCGTGTGCGGTCGGATCGCCGAGCCGTTCGCGCTCGTTGTGGCGTGCCGCGACGACCGCTCCGGTCTCGAGATGCGCGACCACCGCACCGATGGGCACGTCGTCGTGGTCGAGGGCCGCGCGCGCCTCGTCGAGCGCACGTGCCATCAGCGCGTCGGCGTCGTAGGTCATGGGAGGAGTCGTGCTCAGGTGCCGCTGCCGTACGGCCGGGTGATGATCTCGAGGAGGTGTCCGTCGGGATCCCCGAAGTAGACGCCCCGACCACCGTCGTGGTGATTGATCACGCCCGGCTGGGACCGACCGGGATCCGCCCAGAAGTCGAGATTCCCGGCTCGGACCCGACCGAAGATGTCGTCGAACTCCGACTCGCTGACGAGGAAGGCGTAGTGCTGGGGCACGACGGCATCGTCGACGTCGTGGTAGTCGAGGGAGACGCCGTTGTCGAGCTCGATGACGAGGAACGGGCCAAACGGGGCCGGCGCCCCACGCCCGAAGAGTTCGGCGAAGAACGTGGCGCTTCGTTGCTTGTCGCGGCACCACACGATGGTGTGGTTGAGCTGCACGGTCACGCGCGCAATCCTACGAGCGAGCGGCCGCACCCGTCGCGGGCTCGCCCCGACGGGCCACGACGCGCTCGTAGCTGATGCGGAGCAGCTCGATCGCGTCCTGCACGTCGGCTCCGTTCGCGATCCTCCGCTGCGCCCATCCCGGCGAATTCGGGAACACCGGATGGGGCTCGATCCGGCCCTCCGCCCGGAGCTCGTGCCAGGCCTGCCGGCCCAGGCTGAGGTGGACGGCGTGGTCGCCGTGAAGGTGACCCAGTTGGCGGCCACTGACGGCGAACCCGACCTCGCCGATCGCATCGTCGGCGCTGCGCTTCTACGAATCCGAGGGGCTGATCCATGCCGAGCGCTCGGGGGGAACCAGCGTCGGTACATGCGCGACACGATTCGGAGGGTCTCGTTCATTCGGGCGGCGCAGCAGCTCGGGATCAGTCTTGACGAGATTCGCAGCGCGCGCAGATCGCCATGCTGGAACGCCTGAAGGATCGCCTCGACGGATGCATCGGGTGCGGGTGCCTGTCTTTGCGCGTCTGCAAGCTGGTCAACCCGGGCGACGAAGCCGCGGCGCGGGCCCGGGCCCCGATACGTGCTCGACGACCGCTGACAGCGGCAACCGCGGGGGTATTGGTCGCCGACGTCGCGGCGGATCAGTCGGCGAGGCCGGCCTGGGCGACGATGTGCAGGGGCCGCACTCGGATGAGGAGCTCGCCGTCGACCGCGTTGCGGTGGCCGAACTCCTGCGCCCGTTCCGCTCCCATGTAGCGGCCGCCGATGACCGTCGCCCAGCGGAGCAGCTCGTCGAGGTCGGTCGAGAGGTCGGCCACCCCCTCGACGGTGACGAACGAGAACGGCGGATTCTCGTCGTCGACGCACACCGACACGCGGGGGTCGCGCGCCAACGTTCGCCCCTTCACCGTCCGTGAGCCGGTGGTGAGCACGATGTCGTCGACGTCGAGCGTGAACCAGATCGGCGCGAGATGTGGACGTCCGTCGGCGCGAACCGTCGCGAGCTTTGCCGTTCGGGTGCCGTGCAGGAGAAACGCCCGCCGCTCGTCGTCGCTCATCGCGTGCGTCATCGTCCGTTCCCTTCGACCGCGTTGACTCGCCCGTCCTCGATGGCGCCGATGAGCGCGGCGTGGTCCTGCTCGTTCGTGACCGCGTAGGCGGCCGCCCACGTCGCGATCGCCCGATCGAACGCGGCGCCCGTTCCAAGGTAGCCAGCGATCCCGACTGGGTCGCCGGTACGGGCGTGGGCCTGCGCGAGTGCGAGCGCGCAGAGCGCGCCGTAGTGGCTGAGGCCGGCAGCGTCCATCAACAAGGGGTCGACCTGTCCCTTGGAGTCCCAGAGCTGACGCACGTAGTAGTGGCGGCCGCTCTGCTCGGCGAGCGCCCACCCGAGGAAGATGTCGCTGGCGGCCTGGGTGAGCCGTTGGCCGACGACGACTCGCCGTCCGTGGTTGCCCAGCGCCGAATCCCCGACGTACTGCTCGAGCACCGACGGCTGCGCTTCCTTGACCTGGAGGATGACGTGATCGCCGCCGGGTCGGTCCGGCCCTTCGAACAGGCAGATCCAGCATCGGGTGCCGACGCTGCCCACGCCGACGACTTTGCGGGCGACGTCGAGGAGCCGGAGGCGGTCGAACAGCTCCTGGCGGTCGGCTGGCAGCGTTGACCGGTAGCTGGCGACCATCGCGAGCACGTCGTCCACGGTGTGCTCGGTGTTGTCGAGGTGCACGACGAGGGGAGGATCCTCGACGAATCGGACGTCGTCGCCGACGGAGTCCGTCAGCTTGGCGACGGCGCGGCGGTGGTCCTTGCGCCGCGCGCGCGTCACGACGCGCTGGACCTGCGGCCGGTACTTCGCCGGGAAGTGGTCGATGACATCCTGCTCTTCGGTACGCGCGTACCAGCGCTCGAGCAGGCGCATCGTGGAGCACTCGGCCACGCGTTCCCGGTACGCCCGAACGGCGGCGAGCACGACCCGATCGCACTGCGCTCGAGGGAAGCCGCGTTGGCGTGCGACCACGTGGAGGCTGGCCGCCAAGCGCTTGACGTCCCACTCCCACGGACCCGGCAAGGTCTCGTCGAAGTCGTTGATGTCGAAGACCAGGTTGCGTTCGGGCGTCGCGAATTTTCCGAAGTTCGAGACATGCGCGTCGCCACACGCCTGGACACGAAGGCCCGTCTGCGGCGACGTCGACAGGTCCATCGCCATCACCGCCGCCGCGCCGCGGAAGAACGCGAACGGCGACTCGGCCATGCGCCGGTGCCGGATCGGTAGCAGCTCGAGAACCCGTGCCTCGCCCTGGGTGATGAGCACCTCGACGGGGTCGCGGGCGGATGCAGGAGCGTTCCAATCGGCGTGCGCCGTGCGCGGGACATCCTTGCGCAGCGAGCGGCCCTGGTCCCAGCGCTCGTCCCACGTCATCGCCATGCGCAGCAGTCTTGCCACGAAGTGCGCGTCCGTGCGACCTGACCCGAGGTCGACCGCAGCCCGTCGCGTGCACGGCCGGCGGCCGTAAGGTACGGCGCCACCGACGGTAGGAGGTGTCGACATGACGAAGCCGGTCGATCAACGGGAACGCGAAGAGCTCTGCGCGCTCTTCCTCGAGCTCGGGCCCGACGCGCCGACGCTCTGCGAGGGCTGGACGACGGCCGACCTTGCTGCGCACCTGGTCTTGCGCGAGCACTTCCGGCGCTGGACCGACGAGCGCATGGAGGCGGAGAAGGCGAAGGGCTACCCGGTGACCGTGGCGCGGTTGCAGCGCGGCGCGCCGCTGGTGCCGTGGCGCCTGCCGGGCGTGCGGACGCTCGTGAACGGAGTGGAGTACTTCATCCACCACGAAGACGTGCGGCGCGCCAACGGACGGGGTCGGCGTACCGACCGACCCGACCTGGATGATCTGTGCTGGCGCATGACCGGGTTCACCGGTCGACGCTTGGCGCGCAAGATGCGGCCGTTCGGCCTCGAGCTCCGGAGTCCCGATGGTCGGAGCCGTCGGTTGGGCTCGGGCAGCTCGGTGGTGTTGAGCGGCCCGCCGACCGAGCTGCTGCTGTACCTCAGCGGTCGCCGGAGCGCCGCCGAGGTGACCCTCGACGGCGCGCCCGATGCCACGGCCAAAGTCGAGGCAACGCACCTCGACCTCTGAGCGGCCGCGCGTTTCGCTCGTCCTCGCTCGCCCGGTCCTCGTAGTCTCCTGCGGATGACTGAGGATGTGTTCACCGAGCCGCAGCTCGATCCGCACACGCTCGCGAACCTCGGCCCGCTCACTGGCATGGCCGGGATCTGGGAGGGTTCGGCGGGTACTGACGTCCACCCCGTCGTCGAGGGTTCCGAGGTCGACAGCTACGTGGAGCGCTACGAGCTGGAGCCGATCGACCCACAGACGAACGGGCCGCAGTACTTCTACGGACTGCGTTACCACACCCACATCACCAAGCCCGGTGAGGTGGAGACGTTCCATGACCAGGTCGGCTATTGGCTCTGGAACCCGGTCGAGGAAACGGTCACCTTGTCGATCGCGATTCCCCGAGCCCAGGTTGCGTTGGCATCGGGGCCGGTTGCCGCAGACGCGACGAGCTTCACGCTGCACGCCCAGCGCGGCCAGACGGCGTACGGCATCTGCTCCAACCCGTTCCTCGAGCATGCATACACAACGCTGTCGTTCACAGTCGAGGTCACGGTGAACACTGACGGCACCTGGGAGTACGACGAAGACACGGTGCTGCAGGTGTTCGGCCGCGACGAGCTGTTCCACCACACCGACCGCCACATCCTCCGAAAGGTCGGCGAACCGACGCCGAACCCGCTCGCCCGCTGACCGCTTGGGGGGCCTGGGTACACCAGGCGAATGCGGCGACGTCTACGGTGCGCGGCCGGTGAACGCCAGCAGCTTGGTCTGGACGTCGGCGTCGTCGGGGATGTCGACGCGCGGCCCGTAGTGGCCGCTCTGGCGTAGCGCCGCGTCCATCGGCAGCATGCCTTCGAGCATCTCGGCGCATTTGTCGGGGTCGAGCGTCTCGTCCTGGCCGGTGGCTCGGGCGAGGTCCCAGCGATGGATGAACACGTCGCCGGTGTAGATCATGTCGATGGCTTGTCCGAGTGGCATCCGGCCGAGGTGTGGGAGGTCGTGCTCGCGCTCGGCGGTGGTGGGGTCGTCGAGCAGGGCCTGCACGGCGTCGGTCTGGGTGCGCCAGGCACCGACGGGATCGTCGTCGACCGACGGAGCAGCCGGCAGCGTGATCCCGGTCGATCCCTGGAGGAAGGCCGGGAACCACTCGACGAGGTGGCGGACGACGTCGCGGGCCACCCAACCTTTCGGCGGCGCCGGGTTGTCCCACGCCGCCGGCGCGGTGCCCTCGACCGTCGCCGTGAACGCACCGGCGATGCGCCGGTGTTCGTCAGCCGCGCTGCCCATCAGAGCTCGGCGACGAGGGCGTCGAGCTTGGCGTAGCCCTCTTCCACCCCGGTCTCCATGCCGCTGGCCAGCCACTGGTCGCGGCCCTCGAAGCTGTCGACGAGCGACTGGGCGTGCAGTCGGGTGCGGCCGTTGCCCAGGTCCTCGAAGCGCAACGTCTCGAGGGCGACGCCGTCGGGCTGACCGTCGAACGTGAAGGTCTGGACGATGTGGTCATCGCCGACCTCGTGGAAGCAACCGTGGAAGCCGTACTCCTCGCCGTCGCGTCCGGCGATGTAGCGCCAGCGTCCACCGGTGGTGGCGTCCCAGTCGAGGATCTTGGTCTCCATTCCGTTCGGCCCGACCCAGCGGGCGAACACTTCGGCATCGGTGTGGGCTCGCATCAGCTGTTCGGGGGTGGCCTCGAAGTCACGGGTCATGCGGATGATCGGGAGTGTGGGGTCGGCCTCGATTGAGACCTGGTAGCGGTTGCCGGTGCTGTTCATGACGCGGCTCCTTCCTGCGGGAGTTGGT
Organism: uncultured Actinomycetes bacterium; assembly: GCA_963775795.1. Classification (GTDB taxonomy): domain Bacteria; phylum Actinomycetota; class Acidimicrobiia; order IMCC26256; family DASPTH01; genus CAVZKC01. The sequence continues at coordinate 1,132,746 of CAVZKC010000004.1, forward strand.
GGTTGGGTTGTTCGTCGCCCCGAATCTCCGCGAGGACGGCGTCCAGGCGCTCGTAGCGCTCCTCGGCCTGTCGGCGGTATCGCTCGATCCACCTCGTCAAGAGGTCGAAGACCTCCGCTTCGAGATGGCACGGCCGCCGCTGGGCGTCCCTGCTCTGGCTCACCAGGCCGGCGTCGGTGAGCACCCTGATGTGCTTGGACACCGCCTGGACGGACACGTCGTAGGGATCGGCCAGCTCCCCGACGGTGGCGTCGCCCACGGCGAGGCGGGCCACCATGTCGCGCCTCGTCGGATCGGCGAGGGCGGCGAAGATGCGGGACAGCCGGTCGTCGGCCACCGGACGACCTCCTTGTTCAACTGATTGGTTGAACACCAAGGTACGCCGACGATCCCGCTTTGTCAACCGCTTGGTTGAAGAGCGACGCCCGTCAACACTCGGCGCCTCGTAACATCCGTGGGCCCCTCGTCGGCACGACTGGGAGACCGAGCACGATGGCGATGGGATCGTCGGAGACCGACTACCTCGTCGTGGGTGCGGGCGCGATGGGCATGGCGTTCACCGACGCCCTGATCGATCACGCGGATGTGCACGTCACGCTCGTCGACCGGCGCCACGCGGCCAGCGGGCACTGGCAGGACGCGTATCCATTCGTCCGGCTCCACCAGGCGTCGTTGTTCTACGGCGTCGCGTCGACCGTGCTCGGAAGCGGCGGCGTGCAGCGGAGCGGCCCGGAGGCGGGGCTCCAGGAACGGGCCCGTCAGTCGGAGATCCAGGCGTACTACGACGACATCCTGCATCGCCGCTTCGTGGGCTCGGGCCGCGTCACGTTCCTCGGGGGGAGCGAGTATCACACGGACGGCTCGTCCCATCTCGTGACGTCCCGGGTGTCGGGCGAGACCGTGGAGGTCGGTGTGCGACGCCGCGTCGTCGACGCCACCTACCTGTCGCCGACGATTCCCGCGACGACACCCCCGCCGTTCGGTGTGGCGGACGACGTCCGTGTGGTTGCGATCAACGAGCTCGCCAGGCTGGACGCGGCACCGACGAACTACGTGATCGTCGGCGCCGGCAAGACCGCCACCGACGGCATCGTGTGGCTGTTGGCGAACGGCGTGCCGCCGGACCGCATCGTCTGGGTACGCCCGCGTGACCCCTGGATGCTCAACCGTGCGGTCGTGCAACCCGATCCGGCCGTCGCGCTCGGGCTCGCCGCGGACACCATGGCCGCGGCCGCGGACGCGGAGTCGCTCGACGATCTCTTCCTCCGCCTCGAAGCTGCCGGCGTGATGCTTCGGATCGACACGGGCGTCACTCCGACGATGGCCAAGACCCCCACGCTCGGTGCATGGGAGCTCGATCTGCTCCGCACCCTCGAGCGCGTCGTTCGCCTGGGCCACATCAAGCGCGTGACTCGACGCGAGATCGTTCTCGACGAGGGGGTGGTCCCACTGCCACCAGGCTCGCTCATCGTGCATTGTGCCGCCTCCGGACTCCAGTACCCACCGCTGGTACCCGTCTGGGAGCCGGACAAGATCCGACTCCAGACGATCCGGGCCGGCTTCCCTTGCTTCTGCGCCGCGCTGGCCGGCTACGTGGAGGCAACCCGCGACGACGACCGGGAACGCAACCGGTTGTGTCCGCCGAACACTCTCCCCGACAATCCTGCCAACTGGGCGCGGATGCAGGTTCTTGGAACTGTCGCAGCACGCTCGTACGGCGCCGAGCCGGACGTCGCGGCTTGGGCCAACGGCTGTGCCCTGAACCCCGCGCGCATCGAACCGTCACAACGCAACGATCCCGCGATGCAGGCCGCGGCCGCACGCCTGGCCGACCACACCGAGCACGGGCTCGCTCGAATGGCCGAGCTCGCCCACGAGTTGTGATTCTGGCAACCGCGGAGTTGTGGGGTACGTCCGTCCAACCTGAGCTGCGCGCCCTATTCAGTGGACCGTTCGCCGATCTCCGCGCGGAGTGATTCCAGGTACGGAAGGGCGTGTTCGTCCTTGGGCCGCCCGGCGGCGCGCTTTGAGTCGATGATGTCGTCGAGCGCGGCAATCCTCACCGTGAGCGCGGGGGCGATGCTCACGGTGATCGCGTTCGCATTCCAATCATCGAAGCCATCAAGCGGGCCGGCGGGCACGAACGTCAGGTCGACGTCGCCGAAGTCGGTCGTGAGGTTCAAGATGAACGGCATCGCCTGCAGGAATGGCCTGTCGATACGGACTTCCACGGGCCCGGCCTCTGTCCGGAGCTTCGCGTTGAGACGGCGAAGCGAGCGGGCGAGACGTTCGAGGTTGTCGTCGTCGCGCGCGGGAACGATGTCGACATCGGAAGTCGGCAGCGGGGATCCGTGCACGGCGGCGGCGAACCCGCCGATCACCACGCATCGGACGTGCTCCTCCTCCAGCGCGGCACAGATACGCCGCGGGTCGAAGCTCATCGCGACTGAGGTCGAGTCCCAGCTTGCGTGAGGATTTCGTTCCAGACCTCGACGGCAGCGATCAGTCGGTCGACTCGCTCCGCAGGCGAGAGCGCGAGCAGCGCGCGAATCTGCCCACGATCGACTCCGCGCTCGTCGTCAAGGCTTGGATCGCGTGCCACCGCCTCGATCGTACCGGTGATCAACGGCGGGCTTGCGCCGCCCGTGTCGAGCGCACTGCAGAATGTCCGCATCGGTGTGCGCGACTACACGGCGTGGCACGACGACTATGACGACGCGGGTCTCGATTGCACTTGCGGCACCGGGGCGAGGCGACTCTGTCGACACCGATCATGTGCGCTCGGTGCGATCATGTCGAGGTGAGAGGCAGGCCCAGCGCGGCATCGTGGGCGGAGGACATCGTCGGCTCTGTTCGCGACGACCCCGTTGGTCGACTCGCGCTGATGGAGCGTTGCTATCACGGCCCGTTCGGCGAGGCGCCCCGCCATCTTCCATATCGCCGTGCGGCGATGTCGTTCATGCGCTGGCAGCTTCGGCGAGGTGTGCTGCAACCATCGTTCGCGGAACGTCCGGGGAGTCCGTGGTGGCGGGCCGTCAACGAGCGCATCCTTCACGACGGCTGCGAAGCAGTGGCCCGCACTCGGTGATCGCAGCAGCCGTCGAGCGTGATGTTGATCGAGTATCGGAGCGGTCTCATGGGTCCGCTCTCCCTTGCTGCGGTCGCAGGTCCCTGGCGGACCCTCATCAGACCGCCGCCGCCGCCATTTCTCATCGGTCCGGCGGCGGGAAGGAGTTTCGCTCGCCGAGCGATCGGACACGCGACGTGCACAACCATCAGGGGCGATTCGGCGGTTGTGGCATCGACAACGGCGTGGCGGAGGGAGTGGGATTCGAACCCACGGTGAGTTGCCCCACACACGCTTTCCAAGCGTGCCGATTCGGCCGCTCTCGCACCCCTCCAGGGGCGCCGATGCTACCGGAGCCTCTTGCCAGCGCCGGTGTGGCAACTACCCTGACCAGGCTCGTCCGAGGCATCGAGGGTCGGGTCCTGCGCGACGGGAACCCGTGAACCGAGTCAGGTCCGGAAGGAAGCAGCTCTCAGCGGTCCCTTCCGTGTGCCGCAGGGGTGCCTGACCCTCGATACGTCGGACGAGCCGGCCCGGGCGCGCCACCCTCCTCGCTACAGTCGGCGCGTGGCCTACCAGTCGCTCTACCGCAAGTACCGGCCTCAACGATTCGCCGAGCTCGTGGGCCAGGCGCCGGTGAGCACCGCGCTTCGAAACGCCGTGCGGGAGGGGAAGGTAGGCCACGCCTACCTCTTCTCCGGCCCTCGGGGCACGGGCAAGACGACGACCGCGCGCATCCTCGCCAAAGCCCTCAATTGCGAGGCACTCGTCGACGGCGACCCGTGCGGGGCATGCGAGAGCTGCGTGGCGATCGCGCAGGGGACGTCGCTCGACGTCATCGAGGTCGACGCTGCGTCGAAGAGCCGAGTGGAGGAGATGCGCGACCTGCTCGAGCGTGTCGCTTACCTGAGTGCTGGCGGCGCCAAGAAGGTGTACATCCTCGACGAGGTCCACATGCTCAGCGCGAGCGCCGAGGCCGCGCTCCTCAAGACCTTGGAGGAGTCGCCCGAGCACGTCGTCTTCGTGCTCGCGACGACCGACCCGCTGAAGGTCGCGCCCACGATCCGCTCGCGCACGCAACGCTTCGAGTTCACGCTCTACACCGCCGACGAGATCGCCGCGCACCTCCAAACGGTGACGGAGGCCGAGGGCGTGGCGGCCACGCCCGAGGCACTCGCGATCGTCGCGCGTGCGGGGGCCGGCTCGATGCGCGATTCGCTCTCGCTGCTCGACCAGGCGATGGCGCACGGCGCGCTCGACGTCGACAGTGTCAGCGCGCTGCTCGGCGGCTCCGGGTTCGACGCGCGTCTGCGGATCCTCGGTGCGGTCGTCGACGACGACGTTGCCGGCGCCCTCGTGGGGCTCGGCGCCGAGCTCGCGTCGGGCCACGAGCCGCGCCGTCTGGCGGAAGACCTCCTCGTCACCGCGCGCGACGCGTTCCTCGTCCAGGTCGGTCAGGGGCAGGTCACCGTCGATGCGTCAGCCGAGGAGCTCGCCGCCCTCGGTGAGCTCGCCGAGCGAGCCGGGCAAGCCCGCTTGGTCCGCGTCGTCGAGACCGTCGGGCAGGCGGTGGTCGACATGCGCGGCGCCGACGCCGCCGATCCGCGGCTCGTCCTCGAGATCGCGCTCGTCCGGCTCGCCCGTCGAGACGCGGGTCCGCCGTTGCAGGTATTGGCCGAGCGGGTGGAGCGCCTTGAACAGGCGGTGGCCGGCGGCACCGTGCGACCGGGCGGGGTGACCGCCGGAGCCGAATCCGGAGAACCCACGCGTCCGGCGCGGGCCGGCCGCACGCTCGGCGACTTGCGCCGCGAGCGAGCGACGTCGGCGCCTCCGCCTGAGTCGAGCGCGGTGTCGGTGCCGGCGCCTCCGGACGAGGCCGCCGATGTGTCGCCGGCCGAAGATCCCGCGCCCGCCGATCTCCCGCCGGTGGATCTCGACGACGTGATCGTCGCCTGGGCCGCGATCCTTCCCGCCCTCCCGCCCGCGACGAAGGCCGCGGCCAAGGAGGCGCAACCGATCTCGGTCGATGGTGACGTGATCGTCTTCGGGGTCCCCCGCAACCTGCTCGAGTCGTCGAAGCCGCGGTTCCGTCGCGAGGCCGACGACATCCGTGGCGCGCTCTCGGAACGGCTCGGGCGCCGCGGCTTGAAGTTCACGCTCGTCGCGCACGACACCTTTGGCGACGCGTCGGCGGATCGCACCGCCGACGCGGCCGCTCCCGCGGAGCCCGCGGCTCCCCCCGCGCCGACGATGGACCTCCCTCCACCGGACGAGGAGCACATCGACATCACCGATCTGGTCGACGCGCCCCCGGGCGACGCGGCGGTAGATTCGCTGAGCATGCTCACGCGTCAGCTCGACGCCACGGTGGTCGAGGAAGTCCCTCACGACTAGTTCGGGAGCACCGGGTGGCCAACCAGAAGCAACAGCTCAACCAGATGATGCAGCAGATGCAGCAGATGCAAGCCGACATGGCCGCGGCCCAGGACGCGCTCGCCGAGGCCACGGTCGAGGGCTCCGCCGGCGGCGGGATGGTCAAGGCCGTCGTGTCGGGTTCCGGCGAGCTGCACTCCGTCTCGATCTCGCCCGAGGTCGTCGACCCTGACGACGTCGAGATGCTCGAAGACCTCGTCGTGGCCGCGGTCGGCGACGGGTTGCGGCGCGCGCAGGAGCTCCAGTCCGAGCGGCTCGGTGGGATCACCGGGGGAATCGACTTGGGCGGGCTCGGCGGCCTGCTCGGTTGATTCCGCGTCGGTGAGCAGCCCTTACGCCGCGCCGGTCCAGGCGCTGATCGACGAGTTCGGCCGGCTTCCCGGCGTGGGCCCGAAGTCCGCGCAGCGCATCGCGTTCTACCTGCTACGGATCGCGCCTGAAGACGCCAACCGGCTCGCGCACGCGATCACCGACGCCAAGGCGCGGGTCACCTGGTGCCGGCGCTGCTTCAACATCTCCGAGGGCGAGCTCTGCGGGTATTGCAGCGACGAACGCCGTGACGCGTCGTCGCTCTGCGTCGTTGAAGACCCGCGCGACATCGTGGCGGTGGAGCGCACCCACGAGTTCACGGGTCGCTACCACGTGCTGCAGGGGGCCATCTCGCCGATCGAGGGCATCGGCCCGGAGCAGCTGCGGGTGAAGGAGCTGCTCACTCGCGTCGACGCGGAGGGCGTCACCGAGGTGATCCTGGCGACGAACCCGAATATCGAGGGCGAGGCCACGGCCATGTATCTCGCCCGCCTCCTCAAGCCGCTCGGCATCCGGGTGACCCGGATCGCGAGCGGCCTTCCCGTGGGCGGCGACCTGGAGTATGCCGACGAGGTCACGCTCGGTCGTGCGCTCGAAGGTCGCCGCGAGGTCGAGTAGCGACGAATCCCAGCACGGCTCTCGCAATTGGAGTACTAAGGGTGTCCGAGGACACTCCGGAGGAGGCCGCAATGAGCGATCCCGAAGCGACGTCGCCCGAACCGCAGGCCACGCCGCCGCCTCCCGAGCCGCCTCAACCTTCGGGTGGAGGCTCGGGTTCGTCGTCGTCCTATCCGGTCGACCTGACTTTCGACCGGGGACTCGAGGTCTCCCGCTGGAGACCCCTCGTCAACTGGTTGCTCGCGTTCCCGCACTGGATCGTCCTCTATTTTCTGAATCTCGCTGCCAACATCCTCGCGTTCCTCTCGCTCTTCGTCATCCTCTTCACCGGCCAGAATCCCTTCGTCGGCTTCCAGACGATGGTGCTCCGTTACCAGTGGAGGGTGACCAGCTTCGTGTTCTTCATGCGTGACGAGTATCCGCCGTTCGAGTTCGACACCGTCGCCCGCGACCCGGCGACCGATGCTGCCCGAGTCGACGTCGAGGAGCCGCAGGAGCTCAACCGTTGGCTCCCGTTGGTGAAGTGGTTCCTCGCCATTCCGCACCTCATCGTGCTGGCGGTCCTGGCGATCGCGGTGTTCTTCGTGTGGTTCATCGGATTCTTCGCGGTGCTGTTCACCGGAAAGTGGCCCGAGGGGCTGCGCGACTTCGTAGTGGGCTTCATGCGCTGGGCGACCCGGGTCAACGCCTACGGGTTCCGCCTGCTCCGCGACGAGTACCCGCCGTTCACGCTGCAGTAGCGAGGTGCGTCCGGGTCAGCCGGGCCAACGCGCGACGGGGAACGCCCTGACGGGCACCACGTAGGTACGCGCCGCGTGGTCCTGCCATGTCTGGCGCTCGGGATCCCAGAGCATCCAGAGGTATCCGAGCGCGAACGCAACGCCGGAGATGATGCTGACCGCCCAGCGAACCAGCGCTCGGCCCGGGGTTACCGGCCCACCGGTGAGCGCGTCGACCGCTCGGATGCCGACCAGCCGCATACCGGGCGTCTGCCCGCTCGGGCTGGCGATGAAGTACACCGCATACGCGATCCCGACGATCGTGCTCAGCGCGAACGCGGTCCATCGGTCCGCGAACGACCCGATGACCTGGTTCGCGAGGCCGGTGACGACGCCGTCGACGAGCAGGCCGACGAGCCGGAGTCCGAAGCCGGCGCGCGGGCCGCTCGGTCCCGCCGGGCGCGACGAAAGTGGCGGAGGAAGAGGATCGGTTGTCATCGAGTGAGCGTCAGCTCACACGCAGGATGGCGGCCTCGCCTTGGCCGCCGCCACCGCAGAGGGCTGCCGCGCCCACACCGCCCCCCCGCCGCTGGAGCTCGTGCGCCAGGGTCAGGACGACGCGGGTGCCCGATGCGCCGATGGGGTGACCGAGTGAGATGGCGCCACCGTTGACGTTGACGACGTCGTCACCGATGCCGAGGTCGCGCATCGCGGCGATGCCGACGGCTGCGAACGCCTCGTTGATCTCGAAGAGATCAACGTCGCCGACCTGCATGCCGACCTTGTCGAGCGCTCGCTTGATCGCTCGAGACGGCTGACTGAGCAGCGACGGGTCGGGGCCCGCCACCATCCCGAAGCCGAGCAGCTCCGCCTGGGGCGTGACGCCGAGAGCTTCGGCCTTCGCCTTGCTCATCACGACGACCGCGGCGGCGCCGTCGGAGATCTGTGATGCGTTCCCGGCGGTGATCGATCCGTCGGCTGCGAACGCGGGCCGCAGCTTTGCGAGGGACTCCGTGCTCGTCCCGGGGCGAACACCCTCGTCGGTGTCGACGATGATGGGATCGCCCTTGCGCTGCGGGATCGCGACGGGCGCGATCTCATCCGCCAGCCGGCCTTCCTTCTGGGCGGCGACGGCGCGGTCGTGGCTCTTCGCCGCCAGCTCGTCTTGGAGCTCCCTCGTGATCCCGCCCATATCCTGCGTGTAGCGCTCCGTGCCGGCGCCCATGTGCACCGCGTCGAACGCGCACCACAAACCGTCGTCGATCATCGAGTCGAGCAGTTCGCCGTTGCCCATCCGGTAGCCCTCGCGCGCGTGCTTGAGGAGGTACGGGGCGTTCGTCATCGACTCCATGCCGCCCGCGACGACGATGTCGGCGTCGCCCGCCTGGACCATCTGGTCCGCGAGGTAGATGGCGTCGATGCCGGAGAGGCAGACCTTGTTGACGGTCATCGACGGCACGCTCATGGGGATGCCGGCGAGCACGGCGGCCTGGCGCGCCGGCATCTGGCCGCACCCCGCCTGCAGCACCTGGCCCATGAGCACGTAGTCGACCTGGTCGGCCGGCACCCCGGCACGCTCGAGCGCCGCCCGGATGGCGATGCCGCCGAGGTCCATGGCGGTGAACGACGCCAGGGATCCGGAGAGCTTGCCGTTCGGCGTGCGCGCGGACGAGACGATGACGGAACCGGCCATGAGGGTTGCCTCCGAAAAAGTGGCCTACGAGCGGGGGTTCGGACTGCTTCGAATGGTAACCCCGGAGTGCTCCTGGGCCTTCCTTCACGCCCGAGTTCGACGGTTGGAGTGCCGAAAAGGTGTCAAGTACTGTGCCGCGATGACAGAAATCGCCGCCATCCAAACCGCGATCCTGGACGGAGCGCCCGCCGACGAGCTCGCGGCGATCCCGATTCCGGACCGCTTCCGGGGCGCCTTGGTGCGGGCGCAAGAGCAGGAGATGTTCGCAGGCGTCCCGTCGGCGGAGAAAGACCCCCGCAAGTCGCTCCACGTCGAGGAGGTGCCGCTCCCGGAGCTCGCTCCCGATGAGGCGATCGTGGCGGTGATGGCGTCGTCGATCAACTTCAACACGGTCTGGACGTCGATCTTCGAACCAGTCCCCACGTTCTCGTTCCTCCAGCGGTTGGGCAAGGAGAGCGTCTGGGGGGCCCGGCACGACCAGCCGTTCCACGTGGTGGGGAGCGACGCCGCTGGGGTGGTGCTCCGGGTGGGCTCGGCGGTGCGGCTGTGGAATCCCGGCGACGTCGTCACCGTGCACTGCAACCACGTCGACGACCAGGATCCGTCGTCACACGACGACTCGATGATGGCGTCGAACCAGCGCATCTGGGGTTACGAGACCAACTACGGGGGCCTCGCGGAGCTCACGATCGTGAAGGCCAACCAGCTCATGCCGAAGCCCGCGCACCTCACTTGGGAGGAGGCGGCGGTCAACGCGCTCACGAACTCGACGAGCTACCGCATGCTCGTGAGCCCCAACGGCGCGCAGATGACCCAAGGGCAGACGGTGCTGATCTGGGGAGCGAGCGGCGGCATCGGCGCGTACGCATGCCAGTACGTGCTCAACGGGGGCGGCACGCCGGTCGCGGTGGTGTCGAGCGAATCGCGTGCGGCGGTCCTGCGGGCGATGGGCGTCGAGCACGTGATCGACCGCAAGGCCGAGGGGTACCAGTTCTGGAAGGACGAGCACACACAGGACCCCTCCGAGTGGCGGCGCCTGGGCAAGAAGATCCGGGAGCTCGTCGGCGTCGATCCCGACATCGTGTTCGAGCATCCCGGGCGCTCGACGATGGGCGCATCGGTCTTCGTGTGCAAGCGGGGCGGGATGATCGTGACGTGTGCGGCGACGAGCGGCTTCGTCGTCGAGTACGACAACCGCTACCTCTGGATGAACCAGAAGACCTTGAAGGGCTGTCACTTTGCGAACTACCGCGAGGCCTACGAGGCGAACCGCCTGGTCGGTGAGGGGAAGATCCATCCCGTGCTCTCGGCGGTGTACCCGTTCGAGCAGGTGGCGGACGCCGCGTCACAAGTCCACCAGAACATGCACGAGGGCAAGCTCGGAGTGCTCGTGCTCGCACCCGAGGAAGGTCTCGGCGTGTCCGACCCCGCCATGCGAGAGCGACTCCTCGACAAAGTCACGGTGTTCCGCCGCAACGGAGCGGGTTGAGGATTCCCATGCTCACCGAGGTCGACCACGTCGCCATCGCAGTCCACGACCTCGACGCCGCGATCGCGTACTACGAGAACACGTTCGGCGTGGAGCTCGCCTACCGCGAGGAGGTGCCGAGCGACGGCCTCGAGGAAGCGATGCTGAAGGTGGGACACACCTACGTCCAGCTGCTGAAGCCGCTCCGCCCCGACTCGCCCGTCGGGAAGTTCCTCGAGAAGCGCGGCGAGGGCATCCACCACATCGCGTACCGCGTACCGTCGGTCGCAGCTGCGATCGAGCGGATCAACTCCGACGGTGGGACCGTCATCGACGAGGTGCCCCGGATCGGCGGCGGCGGGCACACCGTCGCCTTCGTGCACCCCAAGACCGCCTTCGGAACGTTGATCGAGCTCGTCGAGGAGTATGAGGAGCACTGACCACCCTTCGTTCTGGAAGGGGGCCGCGCCGACACTCCGATAACCTCGACCGGATATGGCGGCTGAGCTCGAGGACATCCAAGACCAGGCCGAAGCCGAAGCGCTCCACGGGGACGAAGGGCCCGGCGCCGCGCCGGCGCCCCACCCGATCGAGGAGCGGCTCGAGCAGCTCGCCGCACTTCGTGAGCAGGCGGTGCACGCGGGGAGTCCGAAGGCAGTCGAGCGCCAGCACCAGCGCGGCAAGCTGACCGCCCGCGAGCGGATCGATCTGCTCCTCGATCCCGGCTCCTTCGTCGAGCTCGACATGCTGGCGCGTCACCGAGCGCACGGCTTCGGCATCGAGGCGACGCGCCCGCTCACCGACGGTGTCGTGACCGGTTGGGGCACGGTGGACGGCCGCAAGGTCTTCCTGTTCAGCCAGGACTTCACCGTGTTCGGCGGCGCGCTGGGGGAGGTCTTCGCCGAGAAGATCCACAAGGTGATGGATCTCGCCGAGTCGGTCGGCGCCCCGATGATCGGCCTCAACGACGGTGCTGGCGCGCGCATCCAGGAAGGCGTCGTGTCGCTGGCTTCCTACGGCGGCATCTTCTCGCGCAACGTGCGTGCATCGGGCGTCATCCCGCAGATCAGCGTGATTCTCGGGCCCTGCGCCGGCGGGGCGGTGTACTCGCCGGCACTCACCGATTTCGTCGTGATGGTGAAGGGCTCGTCGCACATGTTCATCACCGGTCCCGACGTCGTGAAGACGGTCACCGGTGAAGACGTCACCCAGGAGGAGCTGGGGGGCGCCATGACGCACGCGTCCAAATCGGGCGTCGCCGCCTTCGTCTACGACGACGAGCAGACCGCGCTCGCCCAGGTGCGGTACTTGCTGTCCTTCCTCCCGGCGAACAACCTGGAGGACCCGCCCGCGTTCGAACCGACCGACGACCCCGACCGCCAATGCGAGGGCATCGTCAGCCTCATCCCGGACGCGCCGAACAAGCCCTACGACATGAAGAAGGTGATCGCGGAGGTCGTCGACGACGGCGAGTTCCTCGAGGTCAGCGCCCACTGGGCGATGAACATCGTGTGCGGCTTCGCACGGATCGACGGCCACGTCGTCGGCATCGTCGGCAACCAGCCGCAGGTGCTCGCCGGCACGCTCGACATCGACGCGTCCGAGAAGGCGGCGCGGTTCGTACGGACTTGCGACGGCTTCAACGTGCCGCTCGTCACGTTCGTCGACGTGCCGGGTTTTCTCCCCGGCACCGACCAGGAGTACGGGGGCATCATCCGGCACGGCGCCAAGCTGCTCTACGCCTACTGCGAAGCGACCGTCGCGCGCGTGCAGATCATCACCCGCAAGGCGTACGGCGGGGCCTACGTGGTCATGAATTCGAAATCGATCGGTGCCGATCTCGCCTTCGCGTGGCCGTCAGCGGAAGTCGCGGTGATGGGCGCACAGGGAGCGGTCAACCTGATCTTCCGCAAGGAGCTGGAGGGCGCCGACGATCCGGAGGCGCGCCGCGCCGAGTTGATCGACGAGTACACGGAGCGCTTCGCGAACCCGTACATCGCGGCCGAACGTGGATTCGTCGACGACGTGATCGATCCGCGCGAGACGCGTCGGGTACTCGCGCGGTCCCTCGCCATGCTGCGAACGAAGCGCGAACAGCTCCCGTCCCGCAAGCACGGCAACGTCCCGCTGTGAGCACGTCGACGGCGGGCGGGCCCCGCCTCTGGGGCGTCACGCCCGACGCGACCGCCGAGGAGATCGCCGCGATCGTCGCCGCGCTCGGAGTGATCGAGGCCGAAGTGGCGACGGGGCGTCCGGACGACTCGCTGCGTGAGTGGGCGCGCGCCGGTCGCATCCAGGCGCGGGGGAGCGGCATGCATCGCGGGCCGTGGCGGCTCTCGGGGCGAGTGAGCCGGCGTAGCCGCGCCTGACGGGCACCGCGTGATGCCCGGCTCGGCGCAGCCCGAGAACGCCGAGCTGATGAGCGTCGGCACCGACGAGGTCGTCATCACGTTCAAGTCGGCACCCGACGCCGAGATCGTCACGCGTGTGGGCGACCAGCACGTTCGGACGCAGGGTCCATTCCACGTCGCGCGCCTGGTGGGCCTCGCTGCCGACACCGAGTACGGGTTGGAGGTCGACGGTGTCGCCCCCGACCGATGGTTGCCCTCCACGTTGCGCACGTTGGCGCGACCATCGGGTCGGCGCCTGGCCACGTTTGCGACCGCCAACGACACGCACTTCGGGGAGACGAGGTGCGGGATCACCGGCTACGCCGCGATCGACGAGATCGGCCCGATCCTCTCCTCGCCCCCCGGTTCACCTCCCTACCCGGAGGTGATGAACCGCGCCGTCGTCGACGAGATGCTTGCGTTCGATCCCGACGCGGTGGTCGTCAAAGGTGACCTGACGAGTAGAGGCCGGCCCGAGGAATATCGAGCGTTCCTCGCGAGCTACGGGCGCCTGGGCGCGCGCCTGCACCACGTCCGCGGCAACCATGACGCCCTGCTCGACTCGTCGCTCGTCCGCGAGAGCGCGCCGTACGCGGTCGACCTCCCCGGGATCACGCTCGCAGTGCTCGACACGACGGTCCCCGGCGCAGTGGGTGGCGAGCTGCCCCGGGAGCAGGTGGGTTGGCTCGACGAGCTCGCGCGTGAGCGCACAGGCGCGGTCGTGGTGCTGACCCATCATCCGGTCTGGGACGTCGACGCGTCGATGGGAGTGCTCTCCAAGTACGTGATCAGGCTCGAGGACTCCCTGGCACTCCTCGAGCTCGTGGCGCGACGCCAGAACATCGTGGGTGTCCTGTCCGGTCACACGCACGCAAACCGGGTCCGCCGGTTCGCTCGCGCTCGGGAGGTTCCGTGCGTCGAGGTGGCGTGCACCAAGGACTATCCGGGCGCGTGGGCCCAGTACGAGGTGTACGAGGGCGGCTACGTGCAGGTCATGCGGCGCGTCCGGGGCGCGTCGGCGTTCGCGTGGGCCGAGCAGTGCCGCGCCATGATCGGTGGCGTGTACCGCGACCTCGTGCTCGGGACGATCGAGGACCGCTGCTTCGCCCAGCGGTACTGACCGCGCTGGTCAGCGTGAGGCGAAGCTCACCATCTCGAAGTACGTGGTGAGCACGGCGTTCGCATAGTGAGGTGCCGTCGCCCAGTTGCCGTTGCCCATCATGTTCCACGTGGGAACCCGACCCTTGGCGAAGAACGTGTCGTACCCGTGGGCGGCCGTGAAGGGGTTGCTCCCCCAGATCGTCGCTGACGGTGGGTTCGCGAGGTTGGACGCACGCGACGTCTGATCGGCGTAGTTCCTGAGGAACTGGATCTGGCCGCGGACACCGTCGCGGGGAGTGGGGAAGCCGGGTTCACCGGTGCAGCTGTCGCACGCGCCGATGCCCGCGTAGTTGTTGTCGGTCGCGTTCCCGAACGAGCCCGTCTCGATGATCGACTGCGCGAACGCGAGCTCGGGGCGCACGTTCTCTGCCGCCCCCTCCTCGTAGTACAGCTGCACGAGCTCGGCAATGTTCATGCCGCCCGAGAGTCGGTATCGCACATGCCGGCTGTTGAACCATGCGACGACCTGATCGGGCGTCAGCTCGGCTGGGCCCATCACCGGAATCGCGCCGATCTGGTTGAGCAACTTCTGTTGGCGCTCAGTCACCGCAATCAGGCCCTCTCGGGACCGAACGAGTCGATCCTTCTCGACCTGCTTGGCCTCTCGCTGAGCCTCGAGCCCCTCGCGCGCAGCTTCCAGCTTGCGGGCCGTCGCCTCCAGCTCGTTGATCGCACCCATGTCGGTGCCCATCGCCGACTCTGCGTACTGGCGTGCCGAGGCGAGATCCTCCACGTGGAGGACCTTGCTGATCGACAGCGCGGGATCGTGCGAACGCTGGTACATGAACGCGGCGCGCGAGCGGACGATGTCACGGAGCCGCTCCATCGCCGCCTTCGCGGCGTCCAGCTCGGCCTGGGTCTTGGTGATCGACGCGGTGAGTTCCGCGATGCGCGCGGTTGCGTCGTCGACCTGCTTCGTGAGCTGCTCGATCAGACTCGTGTTCCGCGTCACCTGGTCGGCGAGCTGTCGGAACGCCTCGCCGTTGAGCAGGTTCTCGGGCGCCGGGGCGGTGCCGGGAGTCTTCGGTGCGGATGGTGCCGGTGCGTGCGGCGCGGTGCTGGATGGCGCGGAGGACGGGGGTGTCGAGCTCGAGGGGGTGGTCGTGGTGTCCTGGGCGTACGCGAGCGGGGTGCTCGAGCCGAGCATCAGGGTCACCGCCAGGAGCACCGCGCCGCAGACGGGCGCGAGAGCACAGCGTCGTCGGCGGGCCATGCCGATGCATCGACAGGACGCGCCCCGGTGTTGAGCTGCCGCCGCCCGGCGGTCGAAGGGATTCGGGGGGCGCGAACACGTCCCGGGGAGAGTCGGCGTAGAGAAGCCCGCTCAATGCGGAGCCCCAACGCTCTCCTCGGGACGTGCTCGCCCAGTATCCCCCATCTCGGAG
Organism: uncultured Actinomycetes bacterium; assembly: GCA_963775795.1. GTDB lineage: Bacteria > Actinomycetota > Acidimicrobiia > IMCC26256 > DASPTH01 > CAVZKC01. The sequence continues at coordinate 1,147,989 of CAVZKC010000004.1, forward strand.
AGCTTTTCCACTCCCGCCCACAGCTTGTCCACCGGGGCCTGTGGACAAGCGCTCGAGCGGCCCCTGCCCCGAGCCGCCATCTACCCTGGGGCCCAGGCGGGGTCCGACAGTTCGAAAGTACCGCGCGTGAAGAGGAGTCCGGTGGCGGTCACGAGCGCCGAGATCTCCACGAGAGTGGAGGGGCAGACGATTCCTCGGCTCCTGCTCCGGACCGCCGCGAACCGGCCCCAGGCCTCCGCTCTGCGTTGGAGAGCGGGCGACGAGTTCCACACGCTGAGCTACGTCGAGTTCGTGGAACGGGCCGGCCGGGTGGCCGCGGGCCTCGGAGCGCTCGGCGTAGGACCCGGCACCCGGGTGGTCCTGTTCCTCCGGAACCGGCCCGAGTTCCACATTGCCGATGTCGGCGCCTTGTTGTGTGGCGCGACTCCCGTGTCGATCTACAACTCCTCGTCACCCGAGCAGGTGCGCTCCCTCGTGCGCCACTGCGCCGCCGAGGTCGCGATCGTCGACAACCCCGAGTTCCTCGATCGGGTGCTCGTCGTGCGCGACGACCTGCCCGCGTTGCGCGAGATCGTGCTCGTCGACGGATCGAGTGACGCTCCCGCCGTTCGTCCGTGGTCATGGCTCGTGGGGCACGATTCGGTGGACCTCGAGACGGCCGCGGGGATCGCGCGACCGCACGACCTCGCGACCGTGATCTACACGTCGGGCACCACGGGCGAGCCGAAGGGCGTCATGCTCGACCACACGAATGTGGCGTGGACGGTCGAGAGCCTTCGGAGCACGCTGAGCTACTCCACCGAGGGTTTCCGAATGATCTCCTACCTGCCGGCCGCGCACATCGCGGAACGGATGACGTCGCACTACGGCGGCCTCGTCCAGGGATATGAGATCACCACGTGTCCCGACATCCGTCTCGTGGGCTCGTACCTCACGGAGACGCGACCGCAGGTCTTGTTCGGGACCCCTCGTACGTTCGAGAAGATCCACAGTGGGGTACGGGCATTGCTCGCGCTCGACCCGTTGCGCGAAGAAGCCTTCGATCGCGCGCTGGCGCGGGGCGCCGAAGCGGCGCGGGCACGCGCCGACGGGCAGGAGCTCGACGCCATCACCGCGGCGCGGGTTGAGTCGGCGGAGACCGAGATGCTCGCGCCGGTGCGCGCCCTGCTCGGGCTCGACGCCGTCGAGTGCGCGGTGAGCGCGGCGGCGCCCCTGTCAGTCGAGATCCTCGAGTTCGTCCGCGCGCTGGGCGTGCCGCTCGCGGAGCTCTACGGGCTCTCGGAGACGTCGGGACCCGCGAGCTGGGATCCCGAGAGGGTCCGTCCCGGAACGGTCGGGCGAGCACTCCCGGGCGAGGAGATCCGCACGGCCGAGGACGGCGAGGTGCTCATCCGCGGCGGGAACGTGTTCCGCGGCTACCTCGACGATCCCGAGCTCACCGCGGCCGTGCTCGATTCCGACGGATGGCTCCACACGGGTGACGTCGGGACGATCGACGAGGACGGCTACCTACGCATCGTCGATCGCAAGAAGGAGCTCATCATCACGGCCACGGGCAAGAACGTGTCGCCAGCGAGTCTCGAGGCGGCGCTCAAGGCCCAGCCCCTGATCGGTCAGGCGTGCGCGATCGGCGACAAGGAGCCGTACGTCGCCGCACTCCTCGTGCTCGACTCTGACGTCGCGCCGGTATGGGCCGCGCAGCACGAGATCAGCGCCGTGTCGCTCGCCGAGCTTGCGGAGGACCCGCAGGTGCTCGCCGAGGTGGAGCGTGAGGTCGAAGCGGTGAATCGCCACTTCTCGCACGCCGAGCAGATCCGGCGCTTCACCGTGCTGAGCCAGGAGTGGCTCCCCGACTCGGAGGAGCTCACCCCCACCATGAAAGTCAAGCGCCGGGCCGTCGAGGCCAAGTACGCGGCCGAGATCGCCGCCCTCTACGCGCGGTAGCGCGCAGTACGTTCAAGTCGTGCGCGCTGACGCGATCGCGGCCTTACGCCTCCGACGCGGCGATCGCCACGTGGTCGTGGTCGTAACCGCTTGCCCGTGCAACCTCGAGCGCGCCACCGGCCCGTGACACCAGCTCGGCGGCGTCGAGCGCATGGGTCGGGTAGCAGGCGATCCCCGCGGACACGGTGATGGAGTCACCGATCGGGCTCGACCGCAAGGACTGCCGGACGCGTTCGGCGACCAGTAGGGCGCCATCCTCGGAGCTGTCGATGAGCACGGCCACCGCGGCGTACTCGCCCAATCGGAAGATCGCGTCGTTTTCCCGGAGGTTGCGCCACGCGATCGCACCGAGCGCGGTGATCGCCTGGTCGCGCGCGTCGGCGGCCACGTGCACGGTCCCGTCGAGCTCCCAGAACACCACGGCCACGGGCAACACGCGCCGCCGTGCGGTGGCGACCGCCTGTTGCAGCAGCACCGAGAGGTGACGTTCGCGGAGGAGGCCGGTGACTGGGTCGAGCTCCCACTCGGTCGTGTCGGTGATCGCCGGCAGTCCCAGCTCCGCGTTTCTCGCCGCCTCGTCCTCGGCGAGCGTCTGCTGGAGGATCTCCAGTCGGCGTCGGAGTCGTCGTGCGGTCGCGCGCGCTTCGAAGAGGGATCCTTCCGTCGCGGCGCGCCGCCGCTCGATCACGATGCCCGCGATCGCGCCGCCCGCGGCGGTGAACGCCGCTGGGATCGCGAGGGCAGGCTCGTCGGCGACGAGGGAGCCGACGATGCAGAATACGGAGATCGCCGCGAGCGCGCCGAACGCCGCGATGCGCCGGAGTTCCGGATTCGAAGCCCGCTCGCTCACGCGCCGCTCGGCTCGACCAGCGCGGCGAGCTCCGCCACGATATCGGTGAGTCGGAAGTTCTTGGGTGTGTAGATCCGGGCGACGCCGGCGGCCACCAACGCCGGTTGGTCCGCCTCGGGGATGATCCCACCGACGACCACGGGCGCGTCGACGCCGGCCTCACGCAGCAGGCGAACCGTCTCGGGGACCAGCTCCCGGTGCGACCCCGACAAGACGGAGAGCCCCACCAGGTCGACGTCCTCGTCGCGGGCGGCGGCGGCGATCTGCGCGGGTGTGAGGCGGATCCCCTGGTAGATGACCTCCATCCCGGCGTCGCGGGCGGCGACGGCGATCTGCTCGGCACCGTTGGAGTGGCCATCGAGCCCGGGCTTGCCGACAAGGATCCTGATCGGGTGACCGAGCGCCTTCGACGAGGCGCTCACCCGCTCGCGCGCCTTGACCATGTCGTCGCTCACCGGTGCGTGCACGCCCGACACGCCCGTTGGCACGCGGTACTCGCCGAAGACCTCTCGGAGCGCGCCTGCCCACTCGCCAACAGTCCCGCCGGCTTGGGCCAGCGCGATCGTGGCAGGCACGAGGTTCTCGGTTGTACCGGCGGTGGCGCGGAGGTGACCGAGCGCGACCGTGACCGAGTCGTCGTCGCGCTCGGCGCGCCAGCGCTCCAGGTGGTCGAGTTGCTCACGTTCGGCGGCCTCGTCGACCACGAGGATGTGGGACTCGCCGTCCTCCGAGACGAGCGGCGAATCGGCGGTTTCGGTGAACGTGTTGACCCCGACGACCGGGATCTCGCCTGCCTCGATCTTGCGGATTCGCTCGGCATGGCTCTGCACGAGCCGGTGCTTCATGGCGTCGATCATCGAGAACGCGCCACCACCGTCGAGCACCCACTGCAGCTCGGCCTCGGCTCCTTCGGCCAGCTCGGCGGTCTTCGCCTCGACGACGTGCGAGCCGTCGAAGATGTCGTCGTACTCGAGGATGTCGGTCTCGTACGCGAGCACCTGTTGGATGCGCAGCGACCATTGCTGATCCCACGGACGCGGCAGGCCGAGTGCCTCGTTCCACGTGGGAAGCTGCACGGCGCGGGCACGAGCGTCCTTCGACAACGTGACGCCCAGTGCTTCGAGGACGATCCGCGGCACGTTGTTCTCCGGTTGGGCCTCGGTGAGGCCGAGTGAGTTCACCTGTACGCCGTAGCGGAAGCGGCGGAGCTTCTCGTCGGTCACGCCGTAGCGCTCCTCGGTGATGCGGTTCCAAAGCCGCGAGAACGCCCGCAGCTTGCACATCTCCTCGACGAATCGGATGCCCGAATTGACGAAGAACGAGATTCGGCCCACCACCTGCCCGAGCTCGTCGGCACCGACCTGTCCCGATTCGCGCACTGCGTCGAGCACCGCGACCGCCGTGGCGAGCGCGTACGCGATCTCCTCGACCGGTGTCGCGCCTGCCTCCTGGACGTGATACGAGCAGACGTTGATCGGGTTCCAGTCCGGGACATGACGCACTGCGTGGCACACGAGGTCGACGGTCAAGCGGCGCGAGGGCTCGGGGCCGAAGATGTACGTGCCCCGGGAGAGGTACTCCTTGACGATGTCGTTCTGGGTGGTGCCGGCGAGACGGGTGGGATCGACGCCGCGCTCCTCCGCGAGCGCCAGATACATGCCGAACAGCCACATGGCTGTTGCGTTGATCGTCATCGAGGTGTTCATGTCCGCGATCGGGATGCCGTCGAAGAGGGTGCGCAGCTCCCCGAGGTGCGGTACCGGCACTCCCACCTTCCCCACCTCTCCGCGGGCGAGCACGTGGTCGGGGTCGTAGCCCGTCTGCGTGGGGAGGTCGAACGCCACGGACAGGCCGGTCTGGCCCTTGGCGAGATTCGAGCGGTAGAGCTCGTTCGACGCACGCGCGGACGAATGGCCGGAGTACGTCCGCATGAGCCACGGTCGGTCGCGCATGGTCACATTCTCACCCATCGGCGCCGCGATGTGGGCAGACTGGGCCGGTACGCGCCGGTGCCCGCGATCAGGTGTAGTCGTAGAAGCCCTTGCCGGACTTCCGCCCGAGGAGCTGCGCAACGACCGTGCACGTCAGGAGTGGCGGTAGGAACCGGAATCCCCGCCGGGTACCAGTAGGCTCCCGACCGCATGAGCGCCCGCAAGGCCAGCGGCACGCTCGCCCTCGTCGGCGGCGGCGAGTGGCGTGAGGGCTGCGAAGGATTCGACGCCGAGCTGCTCTCGTCCTCACGCGGCGGTCGGGTCACCGTGATCCCGGCAGCCGCGGCGTACGAGCAACCTGATCGGGTCGGTGAGCGGGCCCGCACCTACTTCTCCGGTCACGCGTTCGAGGGCCTCGGCACGACGGTCGAGGTCTTGCCGATCCTCCACCGCCGCGACGCGCAGGATGCCGCCATCGCCCGGGCGGTGGGAGCGGCGTCGTTCCTCTACCTCGCGGACGGGTCGCCGCTCCATCTCCGGTCCGTGCTCAAAGACTCCCTGGTGCTCGAAGCGCTCCTCGGTGCCTACCGGAGCGGGGCGGTGCTCGCCGTGTCGGGCGCGGGTGCAACGTTGCTGTGCGACCCGATGGTCGACCCCCGGGGAGGGGCGTACACGGTCGGGTTGGGGCTCGTGGCGGACGTCGCGATCTTCCCCTACCACGGCACCGCGGCCGACCATCTCCGGGAGCGTTCCATCGATCTCCTCCCCAAAGGGGCGAAGCTGGTCGGCATCGACGAATGCACCGCGCTGATCCGTCGTGGCGGGTCGTGGCGGGTCGACGGGGTGGGCAAGGTCACGATCTACGACGAGGGCGGCGTGGCGGTCCATGCCGCGGGCGAATCCGTCCCGGATCTTCCTGCCTGATCGGTCGACCCTGCCTGCCGGTCGACCCTGCCTGCCCGGTCGACCGACTTCAGGACGTCGTGGTCGGTGCGGGCGGGCCCTTGGTGATCGTGATCTTCTCGACGGTCACCTGCTCCGTCGGGGACCCGTCGCCGGACGCGGGGTACAGCTGACCGATGGCCTGCGCGACGTCGAGCCCCGACGTGACGTGCCCGATGAGCGCGTAGTCGGCCGGAAGGTCGAGGCTCCCGCTGCCGGTCACGATGAAGAACTGGGAGTCGGCGGTGCCGGCGGGTTCCGATCCCGCCTTGGCGAACGCGATGGTTCCCACGGGGTACGCGGGCTGGCCGCTCTGGGGCTTCGGGACCTCGCCTTGTACCGATGTGCCCGAGCCACCCGCGGTGGTGTTGTCGGGACTGCCGGTCTGGATGACGAAGTCCTTCGCCACCCGGTTGAAGAGCAGCCCGTCGTAGAAGCCCTCACGGGCGAGCTTCACGAAGTGCTCGACCGACGTCGGCGCGTCGTTCCCGTCCAACCCCGCGACGATCGTGCCCTTCGACGTCTCGATCGTCGCCGTGTAGTCACCGGTCGTCCTCGCCGCGCCGGTGTCGTCGTCGCCACCGGAGGCGAGGGCCGCGATCCCGATGATGATGGCGATCGGAATGATCGCGATCGCGATGTTGCGGACCAGGTGCATCCGCTTCCGCCGCTGCTCCTCGACGTGCATCGCCTGCCGGCGATACTCGCGGTTCTGGCGCTGGCGCTCGCGCTTCGTAGCCTTGGGCACGGCCGGGGAGTCTACTGATGTCGAATCCCGAGACGGGTTCGGCCGACCTCACCGGTACGATTGCTCTCCGTGGGTCTCGTGGTGCAGAAGTACGGCGGCACGTCGGTCGCGGACCCGGCCCGGATCCGGGCCGTCGCCGACCACATCGTGCGCACGCGACGGTTCGGTGACGACGTCGTCGTGGTGGTGTCGGCCATGGGGAAGACCACCGACGATCTCGAGCGCCTCGCCCAGGAGGTCTCGAGCGATCCCTCGGGGCGAGAGATGGACATGCTCCTCACCTCGGGAGAGCGGATCTCGATCGCTTTGCTGTGCATGGCGGTCATCGACCAAGGCCAGCCCGCCCAGTCGTTCACGGGCTCCCAGGCCGGCATCCTGACCGACACCGCGCACCGCAAGGCGAAGATCGTCGAGATTCGGAGCGAGCGGGTCCAGGATGCCCTCGCGGCGGGTCACGTCGCCGTGGTCGCCGGCTTCCAGGGCATGTCGACCGAACGAGCGATCACCACCCTCGGCAGAGGTGGCTCCGACACGACGGCGGTGGCGCTGGCGGCAGCGCTCGGCGCCGACGTGTGCGAGATCTACACCGACGTGTCGGGTGTGTTCACCGCGGATCCCCGCATCGTGCCCGACGCGCGCCGTCTCGACCGTCTCTCATACGAGGAGATGCTCGAGATGTCCGCCACGGGTGGACGCGTGCTCACACTGCGCTCGGTCGAGTTCGCCCGCAATTACTCGGTGCCCGTCCACGTGCGATCGAGCTTCACATGGGAGACGGGGACGTGGGTGCAAGCAGAGGAGACGAGCATGGAACAGCCGATCATCTCGGGGGTCACCCACCAGGTCTCGGAGGCGAAGGTCACCATCTTCGGCGTGCCCGACCGTCCCGGCATCGCTGCCAAGCTGTTTCGTGCCCTGGCGGACGAGAACGTCAACGTCGACATGATCGAGCAGAACGTATCGACGCACGGCCACACCGACATCTCGTTCACGGTGCCCCGAGACGAGCTGTCGCGCACCAACGAAGTCGTCGAGAAGATCGTCGCCGAGATCGGCGCGGGTGGGAGCAACTACGACGATGCCATCGGTCGCGTGTCGCTCGTGGGTGCGGGCATGAAGACCAACCCCGGTGTCGCAGCGCAGATGTTCGAGACGCTCGCGGCTGAAGACGTCAACATCGAGATGATCTCCACGTCGACGATCCGCATCTCGTGCGTTGTGCACCGTGACGACGTGGAGCGGGCGGTGCAGGCGCTCCACCGATCGTTCGAGTTGGAGCAGGTCACGTGACTGGGGTGCACCTCGGGCTGGTGGGCGCGACAGGCCTGGTCGGAGCCGAGATGCTCCGCCTGCTGGACGAGCGGGAGTTCCCGGTGGCGACCCTGCGTGCGTATGCGTCCCCCCGCTCCGAGGGTCGGCGGCTGCCGTTCGGGGGCGGCGAGGTCGTGTGCGAGACCCTCCGTGCGGGTTGCTTCGACGGGCTCGACCTCGTCGTGGTCGACGTGGACGACCCGATCGCGCTCGAGTGGGCGCCGCAGGCGGTGCGTTCCGGCGCCCGCGTCGTCGACAAGTCGGCCGCGTTCCGGATGGAGCCCGACGTGCCGCTCGTGATCGCCGAGGTGAACCCGGAGGACGTGCGTGACATGGCACGGGGAATCGTGTCGTCGCCCAACTGCACGACGACCGTCCCCCTCCTCGCGCTCGCCCCGCTGCATCGCATGGCGGGCATTCACCGAATGGTTGTGTCGAGCTACCAGTCGGTCTCGGGCGCTGGCCAGCCGGGGCTCCGCGAGCTCGACGAACAGTGGACGAAGGGCGTGGGCGAGAGCGAGTGGTTCCGACGGGCGGGCGCTTCGGGCACGGTCGTCGCGGGCGACGTGTGGGACCGCCCGATCGCCGGCAACGTGATCCCGTTGGCCGGCTCGCTGAAGGACGGCGGGTACACGTCCGAGGAGTGGAAGATGGTGCGCGAGACGCGCAAGATCCTCCACGCCCCCGAGATCCAGGTGACGGCGACGTGCGTGCGCGTGCCCGTCTACGTTGGCCACGGTGTGGCAGTGAACGTGCAGTTCGAGCGACGGCTGACGCGTGAGGAGGCCGTCGAGATCCTCGCCGACGCGCCCGGCGTCGAGCTCGTCGACGGCGGCGACGGGCACCCGACGCCGCTCGAGGCCGCGGGCATCGACCCCGTGCTGGTCGGGCGCGTCCGAGAAGACCTCTCGCAGGAGAACACGCTCGACCTGTGGGCGACGGGCGACAACTTGCGCAAGGGTGCCGCGCTCAACGGCATCCAGCTCGCCGAGCTACTCCTCGGGAGTTGACCGCGCGCCTCCCGGCTGGGCGCGTGGTGGGCGCGCCATCCCGTACATGCTGACGAGGCGGGCGACGAGCGTTACGAGGAAGATCTGGCCGAGCAGGGCCTCGAGCATCACGAGCACGCGGCCGGCGCTGCTCTCGGCGGTAAGGTCGCCGAAGCCGGTCGTCGTTATGGTCACGAAGCTGAAGTACAGGAAGTCGAGATGGGTGGGGTGCGCCGTCTGCGCGAAGAACGGCACCGTCTCGAACGTCTCGATTCCGGCGTAGACGCCCGCGAACGCCATGCCGATCATCAGGTAGGCGCAGATCGCGCCGAGGATGGTCTGCGCGTCGACCACGGGATGGCGCAGGATCCGGGCGACGATGACCACCGGGGCGATGAGGAGGAGCAGGAACTCGCCGTACGCTGTGCCGTCGGTGGAGTTCGAGCCCGCGATGGCCTGCCCGAGGGCGATCAGCGCCGTGATCGACACGAGGACGAGTCCAAGGAGCTTGAGCCGTCGCCGAACGTGTGACGCCTGGAGTGCGAGCAGGAGAACCGCGCCCAGCATCACCGCGAGGACGAAGCGGCTCCAGCCTCCCCGATCGAGCAAGGCCATCACGAGGAACGTGACCAGGATCAGGGCGAGCAGCAACCCGTAGGTGTCGCCCTCGCGAATGTTGACGTGGTGGCGGAACGTCGTCGAGCCGTTCCCGGACGTCTCGGCCATCGTCCGCATGCTCGCATGCGGACGGGCGCGAGTTGGTGATGCCGGGGAGCCCCTTGGGCTGCGCCGCCCTCGAACCTTCGACGACCAGGAGTGACGCGGATGCGCGCCGCTCAGCGCCCGCCGGAAGGGTTCGCGCCTAGGCCGCGAGGTCCGACGACCGGACGCCCGTGTGGGCCTCCTCGACGGCGCGGACCGCTTCGTGGGGGGCGAACTTGAGCGCCGCGACGAGGGTGATGACGGCTGCTTGCCGCGACACACCGTTGCTGAGCATGGCGCGCGCGGAGTTGATCCCTCGGACTTCGTTCACGGATTCACAATCGGCAGGAAACGGCTTTCTCTTGAGCATTTTGTGCATTGGTGGGCCGGATCGCCTGCCGCTCGACGGGGTCCTCCCCTCGGTGCACATCGAAGGAGACACTGCCGTCGAGGCCGAGCTCGCGACGCTCCTCGCCGAGGAGCGGGTCGAGGCTTGACCCGCTCCCCTCGGGTTAGGGTTGCGATCGACGGGATGCCGAGCCAGGCCGCTGGAGGATGCGAAGGCGGCCGCCGCGGACCTCCGGACTGACGCGCAGACGAAACCCGGGTTCATCATCTACAACTCGCCTCGCACATCCGCGGATCCGACTTCGGCGCCCTCGGCGCTGCGTCCCGAACCGCTCTTCAGCATCGTCCTGCCGACGCACAACCGTCCACTCCTTCTCCGCGAAGCAGTCGACTCGGTGACGTCGCAGACCGTTGGGGACTGGGAGCTCGTTGTCGTGGATGACGGGTCGGATCCGCCGGCTGCAATCGACACAGATGCCCGAGCGCGATTGGTCCGGCTCGCTTCGCGCAGCGGTCCGGGAGCCGCCCGCAACGCGGGGGTCGCGGCGGCTCGTGGTAAGCACGTCGTGTTTCTCGACGATGACGACGTCTTCACGAACGACCGCCTCGAGATCGTGATCTCCGCTCTTGGCCGTGCACCCGTCGTCGTCTGTGGAGCGCGATTCCTGGGGCAACCGACCCGGTCGAATCGCAGGCTGGTGGGTGATGTGAGCGGCACGATCTTGGATGCCTCGACGCCCCACCTCGGCGTTACCACAATCGATCGCTCGTGCTTCATTCCCTTTCGAGAGGACTGGTTGGGCGTGGAAGACGTCGACTGGTGGCTTCGAACCGCAGCCAACACGCCCGTCTCGACCGTCTCGGGCGTGGGTTACCTGGTTCGGCACCGCGCACGCCCGGAAGCTGACCGCCTTCCGCTACGGGTGCGGGAGAACTACGCGTTGCTCGAGGAGTACCCGGAGTACTTCCGATCCCATCCGCGCGCTCGAGCCTTTCGTCTCAAGCGGATCGGGTTGATGTCCTTGGCAGCTCGTGATCGCGCGGGTGCGCGACGCGCCTTTGCCCGGTCACTCGGAGCCCACCCCGACCTCCGCAACGTGTGGCATCTCGCCCGCTCGTTCGTTCCGTGGAGCTCACGATGACCGAGCGACGCCGGCGGCAGGTTGTCGTACTGGGCTTCGACGCGATGTCCCCCCGCCTCGTGCGCACCATGATGAGCCGCGGCCGCCTCCCGAACTTCGCCGCGTGTTTCGGCGCCGGCGCGACGGCGGCAGTTCGCACCCCGCCGGGCGTCCTGGTGGGCGGAGTGTGGCCGTCCTTCTGGACCGGTCGTTGGCCATCCCAGCATGGTTTCTATTGCTTTCGACAGCTCGTGAGCGGCACCTATCGGATCCGCCGTGTCAGTCCTGACGACGTCGTGGACTCTCCGTTCTGGATGTCGCTCGACGAGGCCGGCCTGCGAACCTGCATGCTCGATGTCCCGTTGGTGCCTCAGACGCGTCCGGTCCGCGGCATCCACGTGACCGACTGGGGTACCCATGACCGCATGCTCGACCCACACGCGTGGCCGGAGAACGTGGAAAGGGAGCTCTCGGAGTCCGTCGGAGCCCATGCCGTCGTCGGGACGTGTGACGCCTATGGCGAGCGCAGGGGGTGGTCGGATCTCGTCCGCGACTTGGGGCGTGGTGTGGAGCAGCGCACCGAGCTGAGCTTGGGACTCCTCGGTAGCGACGACTGGGACTGTTTTGCCACCGTCTACAGCGAATCGCATTGCGCGGGGCATCAGCTGTGGTGGGCCCACGACCCGTCGCACCCGGACTATTCGAGAGATGCAGCCGACCCCTTGGAAGGGGTGTACGAGATCCTCGACGGCGCGCTGGGACGACTGCTCGCTGCCATCGATCCGCACGCGACCGTGCTGCTGGTCCTCAGCCACGGAATCGGGCAACATCACGATGCCGAGCATCTGCTGGCGGAGATCCTGGCGCGACTCGACGATGCTTACGGCGCACCGCCGGCGTGGTTGGTGGCACGCGAGCGGGTGCTCTCCGCGATCGAGCGTCGGCGGGCGCCGAAGGCGCACGTCCGGGGAGTGACATATCCCGATGGGTCTGTCGCGAGCAGCCGCCGCTTCTTCCGGGCTCCGAACAACGAATACGAAGGCGCCGTGCGCGTGAACCTGCGGGGTCGTGAACCTCGCGGTCGGGTCGCGCCCGGCGAAGAGCTCGACGCCCTGCTCACCTGGCTCGAGCGTGAGCTGCTCAACCTTCGCGATCCTGAGTCGGGGCGCACGCTGGTGCGCCGTGTGCTGCGGGCGTCGACCGTGTACTCCGGGGCGCGCCTCGACGCGCTACCCGACCTCTTCATCGACTGGGAGCGCAGCGCGCCGATCACCGCGGCGGCATCCGACACGGTTGGCGTGGTGCGTGGCGAGTACACGGGCACGCGGAGCGGCGATCATCGACCAGGTGGTTTTCTCGTCGCCCGCGGCCCGGGGATCGAGCCGGGGCCCATCGACGGCGTTGCGGTGGTGGACCTCGCGCCGACCATCGTCGAGCTCCTGGGGGTGGACGGCGGCCCCTTCGACGGGGCGCCGATCAGGTCACTGATCGAAGGTGGTCACAGGTAGAGGGTCCGGTAGCGCACGCTCCCCGAAATGCGACCCACACCTCGAGCGGCCCAACGGACCCACTGCCGTCGCCCAGCGGGAGATGACCAGGCGCGGGGCGCGTCGATCACGAGTCGGGCCCAGAATTTGAGCCCCGACCGCCATCGCGACGAGGGCATGCCCTGGTCGCGGAAGTCGCGATACAGATGCGGGTGCTGCGCCCCGTATCCGTAGAACTGCTTCGCGACCGAACGCAACGTCGAGCGCTCGCGGTAGTGGACGATCGCCGCGGGGACGAAGCGACCGACGTAACCGGCGAGGTGGGCGCGCCAGAAGAAGTTCGTGTCCTCGGCGCCGCCCACGTACGACTCGTCGAATCCCCCGAGCGCGCGAAAGACGGACGCGCGAACTCCGGAGCTGGCGCCCGAGGGGTAAGGGAGGAACCCGGTCCACGCGATCAGATCCTCTGACGCTGCACCGCGGTCGCCGAGCCACTCGCGCCGGTTGAGGTGCTCACGGTGGAGGGCGCCTCCGACGAAATCGGCGTCGTCTACAGCCTGCGTCATGGCGGCGACCCAGTGGCGGTCGACTTCGTCGTCGGCGTCGCAGAACAGCAGCACCTCACCGCGTGCGCCGCGACATCCCACGTTGCGGGCGTACGCGAGGCCCACCTTGGTGGACCCGTCCGCAATCCGAGCGTTGTCGAGTCGCGGAAGAGCATCGGTCACGATCGCCAAGGTGTCGTCAGTGGAGCCGTTGTTCACCACCACGAGCTCCCACTCGATCTCGCACTCCTGCCGGGCGAGGGCCTCCAGCTGGCGCCCGACGGTCGAACCCGCGTTCCGCACACAGAGGACGACGGTCGTGACGGGCGCGGCGATCGAAGCGTCTCCTTCGATGCTGGATCGTGGCTGGTCCAAGAGCGGAGGCGGTGGCAGTCGGGATGCCGGGATTTGAACCCGGGACCTCAGCGTCCCGAACGCTGCGCGCTAACCAAACTGCGCTACATCCCGTAAGGGAAGGTGAGTGTATCCGCGCGCTCCCCCGGCGGTCAGCCGACGGGTGCGCTTGCGTCGGGACCAGGTGCGACGAGCCGGTCGACCGTGCGGCGCAGCGTCCCGGCGTCGACGGGTTTGACCAGCACCGCGTCGGCGTCGGCACGCGTGGCGAGGAATCGGTCGGCCTCCCGGTCGAGGAGCAGCAGGATGGCGACGTCCGGGATTCGTCCGGCGGCCGCTTCGAGCCGGAGGTCGATCGACACCGCGATCCCGCCCATGTTGCTGATCTGCATGTCGAGAATCGCGAGGTCGGGCTCGGCGGTGCGCACCGTCTCGCGCACGTCCTGGCCGCGGGTCACTTCGACGACCTGCTGCCCGGGCGCCACACACGCGGCTTTCGCCTGGTCTCGCACCCACTTCGCGTCGGATGCGACCACGATCGTGCTCACCACCCGCACGCTACCTCCGACCGCGAAGCGGCGTAGAAACGGATCAGGCGAGGAGGTGCAGACCGAGCTCGTGGAGCGAGGCGAAGTCGCAGATGTCATGCGTGAGCTCGGGAACGTGCACGACCGCGCCCGGCTCGAGCCGACGTTCCAGCCCCTCGAGCTGATGACGTTCGCGCCGGGCGATCGACTGGAACTCGGCGAGCCCGCCGAGCGCGCCGGCGAGGCGCACGGCTCGCTCGTCGTTCGGATGCGATGCCATCACGACACTTGCCTGCCGCTCAAGCTCGGAGGGCTCCTCGACGCCGAAGCTTGGGTGGATGCGGTTGACCACGAGCGCGCCCACCGCGAGGCCGCTCTCGCCGAGCTGCTCGGCGAAGTACTCGGCCTCCTGCACGGCGTCGCGTCGAGGCGAGGTCACGAGCACGTAGGTCGTGGCGCCTGACGCAAGCAGTGCGCTCGCTTCGCCGGCGCGTTCCCGGAAGCCGCGCTCCATGCCTTCGAACGCGCGGAAGAACGAGACCACATCCTCGACCACCTCGGAGCCCACGACCCGGCCGATCGTCCGCAAGAGTGTCTGTGCCGCAACTCCCGTGATGCGCAGCGTGGTGCGCGTGGGGACCATGAGCATGCGGAACACGCGGTTGTCGAGCAAGCGGGTGAGGCGCTGCGGTGCATCGAGGAACTCGAGCGCGTGCCGCGTCGGGGGGGTGTCGACGACGATGAGGTCGAACGCGGGATCGCAGTGCAGCTCGTACAGCTTCTCCATCGCCATGTACTCCTGGGTCCCCGACAGCGCGCCGGACACGTTGCGATAGAAGCCATTGGCGAGGATGCGGTCGGCCTGCTCGTCCGCGATCGCGTACTTTCGGATCAGCTGGTCGAACGTCGTCTTCGTGTCGAGCATCAGTGCCTGCAGCTCGCCGCGGCCGTCGGCCACGCCGTCGGGATCCCACCGCGTTCGATCCACGAGGGAGGGCGTGTTCGACAGGTGGTCGAGCCCGAGGGTGCTCGCCAACCGTTTGGCGGGGTCGATCGTGACCACCACGGTCCGGCGACCCGCGCGCGCGCCCTCGACTGCGAGCGCGGCGGCCGTCGTGGTCTTCCCCACGCCGCCGGTGCCGCAGCACACGATCACGCGCCGCTCCCGGACGAGGGCGTGCAGCTCGCTCATGGCGCCAGAGTTTCGGGCCCGGCTTCGGGGTCGAGGCGCCCGACACCACGCACGAACGCGTCAGTGAGCGTCTCGAGCTCCGATGGTCCGATGTCCGCGGTGAAGAGGAAGGGAAGCGGCACCTGCGGCAGCGGCAGCGCCCGAGCAAGACGGGCGCGCTGCTCGCGCTGTCGTCGGACGAGCTTGGCGCGCGCGCGACTCGCATTCGCGCCAGCTCGGTCACGAGGTCCTTCCCGAGCACGACGCCGAGATCGGCCGCGTCGGATGCGATCGAAGCGCTTGCCTCGCGCTCGTCGAACACTTCGCCGCCGGTCGGCACCATGCAGCCGTTCATGACCACGGGCCCGAGCGCGACGCCGGCCCGGTCTTCGATCGCGTACGCCGTCTCGATCAGCTCCGTGATCGGCGTCTCCTCGGGAACGCTCACAAGGATCACCTGGCAGCGGGCGCGGTCGGAGAGCAGCTCGACGACGTCGGCGGCCTGCCGCCGGATCGGTCCGACCCGCACCGCATCGAGCAGTCCGCGCGCCGACAGGAGGAACTGGACCGCGTGTCCGGCCGCGGGGGCGTCGATCAGGATGAGGTCGGCAGCACCCGCGCGCTCGAGGGTTTTGACCTTGCCGAGCACGAGGATGTCCTTCATTCCCGGCACCGCGGTGGCGACGACGTCGAGCGCTCCGGAGCCCGCGAGCCGTTTGGACACTCGTCGGAGTCCGTGCGCGTCGAGGTACTCGAGGAGTGCCTGGTCGGGGGTGAGCGTCCGGCCCTGCACGCCCGGGGCGAGGAGTTCCTCGTCGTAGGTGAGGGGCGGACGGTCGAACGCCGCCGCCAGCCCGGATTTCCCTTCGACTTCGACGATCAGCACGCGGAGGCCGGCCCGGGCTGCAGCTACGGCCATAGTCGCGGTTACGGTCGTTTTTCCCACTCCGCCCTTGCCTGCCACGATCGCGACTCGGGAGGCTGCGCAGAAGCGCTCGAGCTGCATGACGCACGATGCTACGGGAGTCCTCAATTGGCGCTTCGCGCGCCGTGTCGTCGCGGTGTTCGTGCTGGCGGCCGCCGCCGCGTCTTTCGCAGTGCAGCGCGCGAACGCCGGCGCGGCCGAGTCGGGCCCTCGCGACGGACGCCGCGGCATCGACGTCGTGACGGTCCAGGGCTACCTCGACCCGAGCAACGCGGCCCTCATCGAAGACGCCGTCGCCCGTGCCAACGAGCGAGGCTCCACGCTCCTCATCCTGCAGGTCGACTCGTCGGGCGCGATCGACACCGGAACCGACGCCATCGTGCGCGCAATCGACCGCTCACGGGTGCCCGTCGTGGTCTGGATCGGTCCGTCGGGCGCCGACGGGAAGGGCGCGGCCGCCCTGCTCCTCGAGGCAGCACACCGGGCGTACGTCGCACCGGGCACGACGACGGGTCCCGCCCATCCGTTGCGGCTCGACGAACCGGACGTGCCGACACGCGCCGAAGTGTCGGATCGCCTCGCCGCCCTCGCGGCCCGGCGCGGGCGCGACCCCCAGGGCGCGCGCCGGCTCGCGGCCGCGTCGTTCGGTGCCGACGAGCTGGCCCGCACGGGCGCGATCGACGGCGTTCGCCCCACCCTCGGCGAGCTCATCGTCCGCCTCGACGGCAAGACGGTCACGACCGCGGCCGGCCCGGTGAAGCTCGACACCGCGCGAGTGATCGGCACCGGGCTCGACCGCCGGCGGCAACCCAACCAGGAGGTCAGGTTCGGACGGCTGGGACTCGGCGCCCAGGTGGTGCACCGGCTGAACAGCCCGTCGATCGCCTACTTTCTTGTGGTCGCCGGGCTCGCGCTGATCGTGTTCGAGTTCTACACGGCCGCGATCGGCCTGGCCGGCCTTGTCGGAGCACTGTGCGTCGTCGGCGCGTTCGCCGGGTTTGCGCACCTCCCGGTGCACTGGTGGGCCTTGGGGCTCCTCTTCCTCGCCATGTTCGGGTACGCCGTCGACGTGCAGGCGGGCGGACTGGGGGTGTGGACTGGCATCGCGACGGTCGCGCTCCTCACGGGCTCCTGGTGGTTGTACGGCGGCTCGACCGAGTTGCGGCCGGCGTGGTGGGTGCTGCTCGTCGTCTGCGGCGGCACGATCCTCTTCATGCTGGGCGGGATGACGGCGATGGTGCGGGCACGGTTCTCGACCCCGACGATCGGTCGGGAGGGAATGGTGGGGGAGGTCGGCGTCGCAGAGGTGCCCGTCGACCCCGACGGAGTGGTGCTGATCCGGGGCGCTCGCTGGCGGGCTCGCACGAACCGGGCGACCCCGGTCGAAGCGGGTGCCGAGGTGCGGGTGGTGTCGGTGGAGGGTCTCGTGTTGGAGGTGGAGCCGCCCGAGGGCGGAGCCCGCGACTACCGGGACCGAGCCCGCCGACGCGGGCCGGAGTAAGGCCGCGACGCTCCAGCATTCGCGGGCGTCCTCTTGTGCCGACCTGAGGCATCGGAGTAGGTTCCGCGTTTTCAGGGGGAAGGGGACGCCGTGGCGGTGCGGGCATTGGACGTGTGGCGCTCACGCGCAGCCTGCCGGGGCCCGGAGACCGCGCTCTTCTTCCCGCCGAGCAGCGCCGAGCGCAAGGACGAGCGTCTGGCCAGGGAGCGACGGGCCAAGCAGATCTGCCACGACTGCCCCGTCCGTCGCGAGTGCCTCGACTACGCGCTCGGTATCGGTGAGGCGCATGGGATCTGGGGCGGGCTGAACGAAGCCGAGCGCCGGGGCCTCGTGGAGTCGAGCTACAGCTGAGGGCAGCGGGTCGGCACGCGGTTCCACCTACACTGTGAAGGTGGAACACGGGGTCGCGAGGGGTCGCGACGGACGCTTCCGCCACCAAGGCGGGCGTCGCCCGGACGGGAGTCGTTGAGGTGCCCGATCTCACGCCCGGCGTCCCGAGCGCGCTCTCGCCGCTCGTCCGACGGATCGTCGCCCCCAACGCGGGGCCGATGACGGGCCCGGGCACGAACACGTACCTCGTCGGTATCGACGAGGTCGCGGTCATCGATCCCGGTCCGGACGACAAGCGCCACATCGACGCGATCGTGGGGGCGTCGATGCGGGAACGGGTGCGCTGGGTCTTGCTCACCCACACCCACCCCGACCACGCACCCGGGACGGCCCGCCTGGTCAAGGCAACCGGCGCCGAGGTCTTGGCATTCGGGCGGCGCACCGGCAAGGACAGCGTCATCGCCGACCGGGTCATTGCCGACGGCGACACGGTCGAAGGGACCGAATTCGGGCTCGAGGTCCTCCACACGCCGGGCCACGCGCCGAACCACGCCTGCTTCCTGCTCGGGGAAGAGCGCGTCCTGTTCACGGGTGACACCGTCCTCGACGGCATGTACTCGGTGGTCAGCGCATCCCGCGGCGGCGACATGGCGGAGTACCTCGCCACCCTCGATCGGCTCCAGAAGCTCCGCCTCTCGTGGATCGCGCCTGGCCACGGCAACGCCATCGACGATCCGCGAGTCCGCATCCAGGACTACCTCGCGCACCGCACCGACCGTGAGCGTCAGATCTTGAAGGTGTTGAAGGTGGGCCCTGCTCGCGTCACCGACATCGTGGCCTCCTTGTACGGTGCCGACGATCTCCACCCCGCCCTGGTGGACGCGGCCGGTGCACAGGTGCACGCCCATCTGCTCAAGCTCAAGAGCGAGGGACGAGTCGCCGGCGCGTCCGTGAAGTCGGCCTGGTCGCTCGCGTCACGGTGACGCCGCGTGCCAAACGCGCGGGACCGGCGCGAGACGACGACCCGAATCGATTGCCCGCTCGCGTCGCTAGCGCTCGACTTGTTCGAGGAGGTCGAGCATGCGAGCGGTACAGCCGGCCATCTCGACTGGGGGGATGAGTTCGGTTGCGAGCCGGGCCGCGAGGTCCTGGAATGCCGTCGCAGCCGGGCCGCCGTCGTTCACGCGGGCCACGGGTTCGCCGCGGTCACCGCCCGCGGCGACCGCGGGCTCGAGTGGGATCCGGGCGACCAGCGGCGCGCCGATCTCGCGCGCCAGCGCGTCTCCACCACCCTCGCCGAACACCGGGTAGCGCGTGCCGTCGGGCAGCACGAGCTCGCTCATGTTCTCGACGACGCCCACGACCTTCATGTACGAGCGGCGCGCCATGTCGGCGACTCGCGAGGCGACCTTCTGCGCCGCCAGCGCGGGTGTGGTGACGACGAGCAGCTCGGTCTGCGGGAGCATGCGGGCGAGGCCCATCTGGATGTCGCCGGTGCCCGGCGGCATGTCGATGAGCAGATAGTCGAGGTCGCCCCAACGGACGTCGGTGAGGAACTGCTCGAGGGCCTTGGTGAGCACGAGCCCGCGCCACATCAACGCTGCGCCTTCGTCGTCGACTAGGAAGCCCATCGACACGACCTTCAGCACGCCGCCGGGACCGCCGTTCTCGCCCTCGACCGGAATCTCATGGGGGTCGATCTTTCCGTCGTGTCCGCCGAGCCGGCCGTCGATGCCGAGCATGCGGGGGACGCTGAAGCCCCAGATGTCGGCGTCGAGCACGCCGACCGTGAACCCCCGCGCGGCGAGCGCGGTCGCCAGGTTCACCGTGACCGACGACTTGCCGACCCCGCCCTTCCCGCTGGCGACTGCAACAACCCGGGTCGTGGCGGGGACCTCGGTTGGGGCGGCCTGCTCCCGGGCGTTCCACCGCGCGCGCTGCATCGCGTGCGCCTTCTGTTGCTGGCTCATCTCGCCGTAGTCGACGACGACCTTGCGCACCCCCGCCAGGCCGGACACCTTCGATTCGACGTCGCGCTTGATCTGACCCCGGAGCGGGCACCCGGCGGTCGTGAGTGCGACCCGGATCGCGACGGTGCCGTCGTCGCCGACGCGCACGTCGTCGACCATGCCGAGCTCGACGATGTCGGCGTGGAGCTCCGGATCGATCACGCCGCGGAGCATCCCGAGCACGTCGTCGACGGACGGCGGGGCCTGGCTTGTTGCTTCGAACGGATCCACGGGGGCCATGTGATCAATTATTACAGGCTCGATCTTGAAAATATGCCCGCCGGCCGGTAGCGTCAAAGTCGTGGAACTTGCAGTGCTCAAGGCCCTGGGTGACGAGACACGGTTCGCGCTGTACCAGGAGCTATCACGCTCGACGGCCGCGCTGTCGGCACCAGAGCTCGCGGACATTCTCGGTCTTCACCCGAACACGGTCCGGCTCCACCTCGAGCGGCTTCGGGAAGCGGGCCTCGTCGACGCCGAAGCGGTGCACCGAGGCACGGTGGGGCGACCCCAACACCTCTACTTCCTCGCGGCCGGGGCACCCAGCCTGGGATTCGACCCGCCCGCCCACGCACTGCTCGCGGGGCTTCTCGCGGCGCTCGCGGAACGGGTGGGCGCGGATGCGGCCGAAGCGACGCGGACCGGCAGGGAGTGGGGTGGGGCGGCCGGCCAACGGACTCGGGCCGGGAGCTGCCTCGAGGCGCTCGAAGCGGAGCTGGCGGCGCTCGGGTTCGAGCCCGCCGCCGAGGAGTCCGGCGACGACCACGCGAGGATCGAGTTCCTCCACTGCCCGTTCCGGGAGCTCGCCGAGGCCTATCCGGAGCTCGTCTGCAACCTGCACCGAGGGCTCTGTGAGGGTCTCGTCGACTCCGTGGGCGGGGGAAGCATCCGGCACTTCGCGACGTTGTACGACCCCGAGCCGTGCCATGTGCTGGTAGGGCTCGGGTAGAATCAAAGTTGTCACTCCCATCCCTGTCGGAGGAACGATGTTCTCGGTCCAGGACGCCAGCACTGTCTTTACGATCACCGACGCGGCCGCCGACAAGGTGCGGGCGCTGATCGAGGCCGAAGGCAACCCCGATCTCGTTCTGCGAGTCGCCGTTCGGCCGGGCGGCTGTTCCGGCCTCAGCTACGAGATGTTCTTCGACACCGATCTTGCTGACGACGACGTGCGCACCGAGTACCAGGGCGTCACCGTGGTGATCGACCCCGCGAGTGCCCCCCATCTTGGTGGTGCCGCACTCGACTACAAGGACGGGCTCCAGGGCGCAGGCTTCTCGATCAGCAACCCGAACGCCGAGCGCAGCTGCGGCTGCGGCCAGTCCTTCTCCTGATTTCTCGCTCGCTCACTGCGGCCGGGGATACCCCGGCCGCGGCCGTTCGCTCGCTGGCGAGCGACTCAGCTGCGTAGCTAGATAGCTCCTCTACACCAGCTGTTGGAGGAGGGCGTTCATCTCGGCGCCTCCGAACGCGCCGTCGATCCGGGACACGACCGTCCCGGCGCCGTCGATGCCGAACAACCACGGCTCGCTCGGCAGGCCCCATGCGGCGACGGTCGGTGATACGGCGTTGGATCGGGAGTCTTGGTAGATCTCGACGTGCACGAACGTCGCGCGGTCCTCGTACGCCTTCATGGTCTTGAGCAGCCGGTCGAGCACCGGCCCGCAGTACAGCGACTGGCAGCGAGCGGGCGTCGCGAACAGCGCCGCGACGGGCTTTCCTGCTCCGATGACCGACGCGAGCGACACGGTGTGGAGCGGGCACTGCGGGTCGCGGGTGCAGATCGGATCGACCCCCAGCGTGTTGGCGAGGGTCGGCGACGGGGCGCGGGGTGCCGCCATGCCGGGGATCGGCGCGGTCGGCTGCGGATACACCTGTGCCGCGAAGCGGATGCGTTGGCCGCTCGCGCGCGCTTCCACCTTCCACACGCCGGGCTCCGAGAAGACCGGTGCGCTCACGTAGACGCCGCGGCCCTTGGGGAGCCCGGCGCGGTCGAGGGGCGCCCGGGTGAAGGGAGACCACCGGCCTCCCGGCGAACGGAAGCGCACGATGGTGGGAGGACCACTGGCGTAGTCCGTGAAGGAGCCTCCCCTTTGGTACCCGAAGACGAAGCGCTGCGGTTGGCTCGTGGCGTAGAGGTCGCTCGACAGCACGAGCGGCACGAGTCGGTCGGGGTCGACGGCTGCGCCCGCGGCCGAGCCGAAGGCGGAGGCCGCGACGAGGCCCCCGGCGGCGGCGAGCCCTGACGAGAGGAAGGCGCGGCGGGAAACGGGTGCGAAGCGGGAGGGCTCGCTGTGCATACCCCTATCCTGCCCCCTGGAGGTCGCAGTGTCGGATCGGGTCCAGTTCACGTGCAACGGAGTCCCCGTGAGCGTGACCGCCGCCCCCGGCGAGTCGCTGCTCTCCGCGCTCCGGGAGCAGCTCTCGCTGACCTCGCCCAAAGACGGGTGTGCGCCCCAGGGACAGTGCGGCTGTTGCACGGTGCTGGTCGACGGCGCCCCTCGGGTCGCCTGCGTGACGCCGCTCACCCGCGTCGCCGGACGCACGGTGACCACGGTCGAGGGGCTTGATCCCGCGCTCCGCGACGAGCTCGCGGCACGGCTCACCGCGACCGGCGGCGCCCAGTGCGGCTTCTGCACGCCGGGCATCCTCGTGCGCGCTGCGGCCCTGCAGGAACACGGTCGGACGCGTCGCCCCGACGTCGAGCGCGCCCTCGCGGCGCACCTGTGTCGGTGCACCGGCTGGCAGACGATTTTCGAAGCCCTTGACTCGTCGAGCGGCAGGTCGGTGCGATCCCCACGAAACCTCGACGGAGCATCCGAGCGCGCCGCTCTCGAGGGCGGGACTTCGCAACGGGTCGGTCCGTTTGTGGCGCTGGGCGACGGCGGCTTCGCGGACGATCACGCGCCCCGGGACGCGCTCGTCGCGGTGCCGGCCCGGGGTGGCGACCACGCCACCGAAGCAGCCGGCCGCCGCTGGATGATCGCCGAGTCCCTGGCGGAAGCCCGCGGGCTCGCTGGCGGGGTGCAGGGCCGGCGCACGACCGTCGAGGCATCACCGGCCCTTGCGCTGCCGACGCTGCCCGCCGGTGGGGTGCGTCTCGCCACGAGCTGGTTGGAGACGGCATACCTCGAGACGGACGCGTCGTGGTGCCTCCCCGGCGGTGAGCCGGCATCACCACTCGCGAATGGGGGAGCGTTCGGCGGCAAGCTCGACACGCCCGTCGCCCGCGCGGCGCGTGAGCTCGCCGATCGTCACGGGCGGGCCGTGCGCGTCCTCTTCTCTCGTGAGGACGTGGTGCGGTGGGGACCGAAGCGACCTCCCATCGCCGCGTCCGCGCGATGGGTCGACGGCGTGCTGCACGTCGACGGCCGAGTCGTGGGTGACGTGGCGCCGTTCGTCGCGCCGATCGACTGGCCGTACCGCGTCGCCGAGGCGCCGTCGTGGTCGACGGTGTCGATGCCCGGACCGCCGACCTCGTCGGCGGCGCGGGCGGTGGGCTTGGCGGAACGGGCACTGCTGCTCGAAGGCGCGCTCAGCGAGGCGCAGATCGCGCGGCAGGAGATGCTCCGCGACGCACGCAGCGCTGCGGCGTGCCTCGACACGTGTGTGACGGTTCCGAGCGGGGCCGTCGCGGGCGCGCGTGTGCACGTGGATGACGACGGCACGATCGAGGCGATCGTCGTTCGCGTCGCCGCCGGAGATCCGCTCGACGAGGTCACGCTGCGGTCGTACGTGATCGGCGCCGCCCACATGGCGCTCGGGTGGGTGCTGACCGAGTCCATCTCGGTCGACCCGGACACGGGTGAGGTGCACGACCTCACGATCCGCTCGTTCGGCATCGTCCGCCCCAAGGAGATGCCGAGCGTCGACGTGGCGATCGTCGACGATCCCGGCGGGCCGCGCGCGCGTGCCTCCGACGCGGCGTTCGCGGCGGTCGCGGCCGCCGTGTGGAACGCCGTCGCGACCGTCGAGGGCACCCGCCCGGATGCCCTCCCCGCCCGGGCGACCAGGGCCGCCCGTCGGCTTCGCGGCTGAGGGCGAGTGAGGGCACGCGCGGTAACGTCTGCGCGTATGGCCGGCGGTGTCGTGATGGTGCTCGTGATGGTGGTCGTCGTTCCGGTGGGCACCATGCTCCTGGGCGCGGCGTGGAGCGCGCTGGCCGGTCTGCTGGTCGCGGACGCCGCCGAGGAGCACGCGCTGCCCGACTGACGCTCGGCCGCCGAGGCAGTGCAGACGTGTCAGGAGCTGCCCGGTGACCAGCGTGGGCTCCCGAACCGGTATCCCACCGAACGCACCGTCTGGATGAGGTTGGCGTGCTCCTCGCCCAGCTTGGCGCGGAGCCGCCGGACGTGAACGTCGACGGTGCGGGCGCCGCCGTAGTACTCGTAACCCCAGACCCGTGAGAGGAGCTGCTCGCGCGTGAACACCTTCGCTGGGTGCGTGGAGAAGAACTTCAACAGCTCGTACTCCATGTAGGTGAGGTCGAGCGGGCGCGTAGCGAGCGCAGCCTGGTAGGTCTCGAGGTTGAGCACGAGATCGCCGTACTCCACGATCTCGGGGCGAGCGCCACGTCCGGTCCGCCAGAACAGGTGGCGGAGCCGTGCCTCGAGCTCC
Source organism: uncultured Actinomycetes bacterium (assembly GCA_963775795.1). Taxonomy (GTDB): domain Bacteria; phylum Actinomycetota; class Acidimicrobiia; order IMCC26256; family DASPTH01; genus CAVZKC01. The sequence goes on from CAVZKC010000004.1 coordinate 1,172,341, forward strand.
TTCTGGTGGAACGGCGTGAGGCAGAAGTCGTCGAAGAGGTCCTCGCGCATCTCCAGGTCGACGAGCTGGGCGCCGGAGATGAGCAGGAGCACCGGTTCGAGCGCGCTGTCACGTTTGCGGAGCGACCGGCAGATGCCGAACGCGGCCTCCGGGTCTTCGTCCGCGCACACGACCGCACCTGCCCACCCGTCGGCAGGCTCGGACTGTGTCGCCACCGACGCGTTCCCGACCGCCTTCCACGGATGCCCGGCCAGGTCGAGCGTCTGGGCCAGGAGCGGGGGCGGGGGGTCGGGGAAGACCAGCAGCGGCTCGTCGCTCACAGCGACCCCAGGTAGCGGTCGAGCTCCCACGAGCTCACGTGGGTCTTGTAGTCGCGCCACTCCCGACGCTTGTTGCGGATGAAGTAGTCGAACACGTGCTCTCCGAGGGCGTCGGCGACCAGCTCCGATTCTTCCATGGCGCCGATGGCCTCCGCGAGGTTCTGGGGGAGCGAGCGGATTCCCTCTGCTGCTCGCTCCTCCGCGGTCATCTCGTAGATGTTGTTCGTCGCCTCGGGGGGCAGCTCGTAGCCCTCCTCGACTCCCTTGAGCCCGGCCGCGAGCATCACCGAGAACGCAAGGTAGGGGTTGCACGCGGGGTCGGGAGAACGGAATTCGATCCGCGTGGAACTCTCCTTGCCCTTCTTCGGCACCGGCACTCGGACGAGCGCCGATTCGTTGTTGCGAGCCCAACTCACATAGACGGGGGCTTCGTAACCCTCGATGAGCCGCTTGTACGAGTTGACGGTCTGGTTCGTCACCGCGGTGATCTCGCGTGCATGGCGCAGCAGCCCCGCGATGAAGCACTTGCCGACCTTCGACAAGCCGTGCTCGTCGCCCGCGTCGTGGAAGGCATTGACGTCGCCCTCGAAGAGGGAGAGGTGCGAGTGCATGCCCGATCCGAACGCGCCCTCGATCGGCTTCGGCATGAAGGTCGCGTATGCGCCAAGGTCGGCCGCGACCTGCTTGACCACGAGCCGGAACGTCATGACGTTGTCCGCCATGGTGAGCGCGTCCGTATACCGGAGGTCGATCTCGTGCTGGCTCGGTCCGAGCTCGTGGAACGAGTACTCGACCGGGATGCCCATCGCTTCGAGCGTCACGATCGTCTGGCGCCGGAGCTCGCTCACCATGTCGAGCTGGGTGAGGTCGAAGAAGCCCGCATGGTCGAGGGGCTTGGGCTCGTCGGGCGAGTCGAAGATGAAGAACTCCAGCTCCGGCGCGGTGTAGAAGGTGAAGCCCTTGTCACGGGCGCGCTCGAGATTTCGCTTGAGCACGTGCCGGGGGTCGCCCTCGAACGGCTCCTCCGACAGGTGACGGATGTCGCAGAACATGCGTGCGACAGGCGCGTCGTCCCCCCTCCAGGGAACGATCTCGAAGGTGTGCGGGTCGGGGACCGCTAGCATGTCGGACTCCTGGACCCGGCTGTAGCCCTCGATCGCCGAGCCGTCGAACGTCATGCCCTCTTCGAGGGCGGTCTCGAGCTCGGCCGGTGTGATCGCGAAGCTCTTGAGCGATCCGAGCACGTCGGTGAACCAGAGGCGGACGAACCGCACGCCGCGCTCCTCCACCGTGCGGAGGACGTAGTCGAGCTGCTGCTGCATCGAGGACCTCGTCCCTTCTCGCCGAGTCGGCCGCCCCGATTCTGGCATCCGCTCGGACCGGCCATCAGAGTCGGGTCCGGCCGTTCACAGGGCGTTCACATTTGCGCAACGGGGGCGAAATGCGGCGCTCGGAAGCTGCTGAGCGCCGACAGACCCGGGCTTCAGCCGCCCGACTGTGACATCGCGGTCCAACCACGCGAGCATGCGCTCCACCGCAACCAGGAGAGAAGGGAAGGCACGTGGCAACTCCGAGTGACGTCTTGAAGGTGCTGAGCGACGAGGGTGTCGACATCGTCGACATCCGGTTCTGTGACCTCCCCGGACTGATGCAGCACTTCTCCATCCCTGCGCACGAGCTCACCGAAGACGTGTTCGAGGACGGCCTCGGATTCGACGGCTCGTCGATCCGCGGGTTCCAGGAGATCCAGGAGTCCGACATGCTTCTGATCCCCGATCCCGACACCGCGGTGATCGACCCGTTCACGACGCACAAGACGCTCAACATCAACTGCTTCGTCAAGGACCCAGTGACGGGCGAGTCGTACACGCGCGACCCGCGCTACATCGCCAAGAAAGCGGAGGACTACCTCCGCGGCACCGGGATCGCGGACACTGCGTACTTCGGGCCCGAGGCCGAGTTCTACATCTTCGACTCCGCGCGGTTCGATCAGAACCAGTACTCGGGCTACTACTTCCTCGACTCCATCGAGGGGGTCTGGAACTCCGGACGCGCCGAGGAGCTCGACGGTTCACCCAACCTCGGCTACAAGGTCCGGTACAAGGAGGGGTACTTCCCCGTCTCCCCGATGGACCAGTACCAGGATCTCCGCTCGGAGATGCTGATGACGCTCGAGCGCGTCGGGATCCCGATCGAGGTGCAGCACCACGAGGTGGGCACCGCGGGGCAGGCCGAGATCGACATGCGCTTCGACACGCTCGCTTCGATGGCCGACAAGCTCATGCTCTACAAGTACGTCGTCAAGAACGTCGCCCGCCAGGCAGGCAAGACAGTCACCTTCATGCCGAAGCCGCTGTTCCAGGACAACGGTTCCGGCATGCACGTCCACCAGTCCCTCTGGAAGGGTGGCGAGCCGCTGTTCTTCGACGAGAAGGGCTATGCCGGGCTGTCCGACATCGCGCGGTGGTACATCGGTGGTCTGCTCAAGCACGCGCCGTCGTTGCTCGCTCTCACGAATCCCACCGTGAACTCGTACAAGCGCCTGGTGCCGGGATACGAAGCGCCCGTCAACCTCGTGTACTCACAGCGCAACCGGTCCGCGGCTGTCCGCGTGCCGCTCTACTCGAAGAGCCCCAAGGCGAAGCGCATCGAGTTCCGATGCCCCGACCCGTCGTGCAACCCGTACCTCGCGTTCTCGGCGCTGCTGATGGCAGGGCTCGACGGCATCCAGAACCGGATCGAGCCGCCGACGCCCGTCGACCGCGACCTCTACGACCTCGCTCCCGAGGAGCTGGCGAAGGTGCCGCAGGTGCCCGGGTCGCTGCCCGAAGTGCTCGACGCGTTGGAAGCCGACCACGAGTTCCTCCTCGCCGGTGGCGTGTTCACGCCCGACGTGATCGAGACGTGGATCGCGTACAAGCGTGAAAACGAGGTCGATGCCCTCCGGCTGCGCCCGCACCCATGGGAGTTCTACCTCTACTACGACATTTGAGGTGTCAGGCCCCTCACCTGCGGTTTCGCACCTCTGGGAGGGCCTCAGGCCGCAGTGAGGCCGCGGGAGCATCGTCGAGGACCGCGTCGATCGCCTGTCGGACGCGGTCCTCGCTCGATGGCATCAGGTGCGTGTACGGCCGCAGCGTGAAGCCCGGGCCCTGGTGGCCGAAGTAGCCGGCGACCGCTCGGATGCTGGTGCCAGCTTCCAGGAGGGCGCTGGCGTAGAAGTGCCGCAGGGCGTGCATCCCGTTCTCGCGGACGGGTGCCACGCCGGCGGCGGCGAGCGCCCCCTTCCAGACGTGGCGGATGTAGTACGTGCGGTTCACGAGCTTGTGCTCCCGGCTGGTGAACACGAGTCCGTCGACGGCGGGGTATTCGTGCAGGCGCTCGGCCAGCGCCATGGCGACGACGTCGGGCAGTGGCACGTCGCGGGTCTTGCGTCCATTGGGCGGCGCCAGCGTCGGCTGCCCGCGGAGGAGCTTCACCTGCTGGCGAACTCGGAGCTGGCGACCGAGGACGGTACCGCCCGTGTCCGAGCAGGCACTTCAGAGCGCGGGCGCCGCTCGGGTCGGCAGTGTCTACTGCCACGGACAAGCGGGTGTCGCTGGTAGAGAGCAAGCCGCTCGGGGCCGAGAACATTTCTCCTTCCCGACGTTGAGCGTTTCACCCTGCTCGTGCGTCTAACAGAAGGTGAGGGAAGTGTCGGATTCTGCGCCGGACGTGGACGAGTTCTGCCTCGCGATCTGGCCGGCGCTGGCGGCGAGTCTTGGGTTCTATTGCCACGACCTTGGTGCCGGTGAGGAGCTTGCGCAAGAGGCACTGGCACGGGCGTGGGCGCGTTGGGATTCGGTCAGCAGACTCGGGTGCCCCGAAGCTTGGGTGTACCGAGTCGGATTGAACCTCGCCCGCTCGCGTTTTCGTCGGTCACGCGCCGAGCACCGTGCGCTCCGACGTTTCAGCGAGCCGGGGGCCGAGGTGGCACCGGCGAACGCGGATGTGATGGCGGTTCGCGACGCAGTGGCCGAGCTTCCCGAACGTCAGCGTGCGGCAATCGTGTTGCGGTACTTCGCGGATCTCCCGGTCGACGTCGTGGCCGACGCACTCGATTGCGCACCGGGCACGGTTCGATCGTTGACGAGCCAGGCCATTGATCGTCTCCGCCGCGATTTCATCCTCGATCCAGTCGGTGAGGAACTGCGATGAGCGACATCAAGCGGATGCTGCAAGAGGCAGCAGAGAATCCACGGCCACTCGATCTGGATCGTGTGCACCGCGTGGGGCGACGACGGCGCCAACGCCCGAAGCTCGTGGTCCTCGGATTGGCGAGTGTCATCCTCGTGGCAGCCGCAGCGGGCGTGCTTGCGACGCGCGACGACTCGCCCGCGCCGCACATCTCGACCGAGCCACCGACGACGGGTGCCGCCCCGACGGTCACGACGTCACCGTCGCAGTCTCCTGCGCCACGACAGATGGCGTGGTGGGTCCAGACCTCCGACGCGCTCGTCATACGCGTCGGCGATTCAGCCGGAGGCGGCTTCCGAACCGTCGCCGCTCTCTCCCAACAAGCCGTGCCACTCGCCATGCGCGCGGATCGGATGATGTACGTCCTTGACACGCACTTGCACGGGCTCGAACTGCCCAGTGGCCGCGACACCGACTACGGAGGGGGGCCGGAGTACTACTTCACGGGTGGTGCCTTCAACCCGGACGGCACACAGTTCGCGTACGTTCGCGCCACCCAGGAATCCGCTGCCATCAGAGTGCTCGATCTCACGAGCGGCAGCATTCGCGAGCTGCACAGGTTCCAGGACAAGTGGGACCTGCCGACGGTATGGACAGCCGATGCCATCGCGTCCGTCGGCGTCTACGGGTTCAGCGAAGGCACCTACAACGTCGCCCGCCTCGATCCAGCAACCGGAAACACGGTCGCCGCGACCAGCGTCCCGTGGGGCGCGACCATCGCAGACGATGGACGTTGGGCAGCGGCAGCTGACGACCTCGATCTCGGAGACAAGACTTCTCAGTCGGTACTTCCGCCCGGGCCCTTCAACACGCTGTACCTGTTCGAGGTAGGCGGCGGGCGCCGCACGGTCATCCAGCAACCGCACCACAACATCAGCCCTCTCGCGGTCGCTTCAGGGGGCACCCGCGTGCTCTACCTCGACGCACCCGACGCGGGGATCTCTCCCGACGCGAGCTCGAGTCCCGACTACGGGCTGTTCGTCCTCACGAACGGTTCCGCCACCCGACTGGCTCCCTACGGGAACCGCTGGTCGCCGGCCGAATACATCGACCGAGACGGTCGGTTCGCTGTCGTCCGCGGTGATGTGTCCTCGGCGACGCTAGCCGTGTGGGACGGAGCTTCATTCCATGACCTCGACCCCCTCGACCTCGGCGGACTCAGCCCAACCGGATCAGGCTTCCGTGCGGGGCTCGCCATTGCGGCTGCACGGTCCTGAAGCACATCGCCGCACGCTCCGGCGGCCGATGCCGAGTTCCCGATCGATCCGTCGCGTGGCGATGCAGGTGATGGCGAACGCCCGTCGTCAACCCAGATCGCCGCGTAGCTCAGCGAACTCAGGCCGCGGCCAGGCCGCGGGAGACCGCGAAACAGTGGGCAGCCCTGAGAACTACAGAGCAGTGTTTTCGCAGGTCACAGCACGATCGGTATCGAATAGCCCCGTCCTCGACCCGTCGGATCTTTCCTACGACATCTGATCGGAGGGGCTGCCGCGCACCGATCGTCGGCCCGCCAGCGCATCACGGTCCTCAGTAGGTCCTCGTTACGAAACGGTGGTCGTCCCCGACGCCGTCGCGAGCTCGCGTTGCTCTCGCCGCTTGCCGGGGAGTTTCGGGCTCCGTTGAGGGGATGATGACGCCGTGACCGTCGCGCTCGCAGTCGTCACATCTGACGGGATCGTGATCGCTGCGGGCAGCCGGACCACCTGGGGGATCACCGACCAGCACCGCGTCCTGAGCGTCAAACTGAGATGGACGCTCGCTCCGTTCGTTGTCCGCGGGGACACCGAGGATCCACCACCACACTCCCAAGACCAGGATGGTGGGTAGGGACGCGATGAGGTCGTTGCCTTGTGGCACGCTCGGGTCTGCTGCCGAAGAAGTGCCCCGCCGGAGTTCAAGCGTGATGTCGTCACGGTCGCTCGTCGGGTGATCTGACGATTCACGAAGTCGCCGCGGATTTCGATGTGTCGCCGGAGTCGGTGCGACGCTGGATGCGCCAGGCCGACATCGACGACGGGTCGAGGACGGTCTCACGACCGCGGAGCAGGCTGAGGTCGTGAGGTTGCTCGCAGCAGACCCAGAGCAGTCGTTCCGTCGCGAGGCAGCAGCGAACGTGCCAGGACAAATCACGTCAAGCTGCAACTCGCGTGGGCCGGTATCGCAAGGCGACCGCCCCCGACCGGAACTCATGGCGATCCACGAGGTCGAGCTGGATGCGCTCGCGCAGACCGGCGAGCAACGTCGGCCCGTGTCCGGCAAGGACCGGCTGCACAAGGAACTCGTACTCGTCGATCAGTCCCAGATCTGCCAACGCCAGGGGGAGCGTCACACCACCCACGGACAGGCCCTCGCCTGGCTCCTGCTTGAGCCGCTGAACCGCTTGCCCCAAGTCGCCTCGCACCAGCTCGGCATTCCAATCGACCCCGCTCAGCGTGCTCGACACGACGTACTTCTTCGCCCGGTCGATGGTCTCGGCGAACGGGATCTCCCACTCATCCATCCAGTCAGGCCACGTGCCCGTGGCCGGCTGCCGCCACGCCGACTCCATCATCTCGTAGGTCACCCGGCCGAATAGCAGGGCATCGGCTCGTTCCATCTCAGCGGTCCAGTAGCGCATCGACTCCTCCTCCGGCGGGAGCCCTGCCTCGTGATGGCAGCAGCCGTCGAGCGTGACGTTGATCGAGTATCGAAGTGGTCTCATCTCGGTGCTCTCCCTTGATGCGCGCCGCGCGTTCACCGGACCGTACGCAGACGATTGTCGGCGCCGTTTCTCATCGGTGCGCCGATCGCACCTACTCAACACCGTCGTGGCTCGAACCAGACCGCAGACCGAGCGCGCGACCGATTCGGCGATCTGGTCGTGGCGGACCGCCGCCGACGGTGTCTCAGACGCGCGGGACCACGGGCGTCGGGGTGTTCTCATTGGACCCGCATGCGTTGCGATTGCACGTCCCAAGGCCCGTGTACTGGGTCGTAGGTGCGGCAGCCTGCTGGTTCGCCGCCTTCGCTTCTCGTGGGGGCGACCCCTCAACGCGGACCAGTTCGATGCGGCGCTTCAGGAGGCGGGGGCGCGGGCGGCGAGGATGCCTTCGATCTGACCGATCGCTTCGAGCATGCCTTCCTCCTGGCCCATCTCGAGCAACTTGTCCATGGTTTCGAGCGACTCGAAGCTCGACTCGATAGCCATGAGCGTGCCGCCCTCGTTCTCGATGAGGGTGACGACCATGAGGCCGGCCGGCATCTCGGGGTTGGGCTTGCCGTCGGAGTCGCCGAAACCGTCTTGCAGCTCGAGGCGCGTCGGCGGGTCTACGGCCTGAACCTTCCACCAGCCGTGATACTGCTCGCCGTCGGGTCCCGTCATGAAGTACGAGACGTGTGCACCCGCCGTCAGGTCGTGCGTCGTGAACGTCGCCGGGTAGCCCGGCGGACCCCACCACTGTTCGAGCTGGCGCGGGTCGGCCCAGAGCTGCCACGCGCGATCGACAGTCGCGTCCAGCTCCGCGGTGATCGTCATCGTGAGGTGCTCGGGGTCCTTGACGACGTGGGTTGCGATCATGGTTTCCGTCCTCCGTTGCGGTCGGTGGCGAGCAGGTCGCCGATGCGATCGATGCGGCCGCGCCAGGCGGCTTCCAACTTCTCGAGGAGCTCGACGGCGCGGTGCATCGTGTCGGCGTTGCCCCGCACGAGTTGTTCCCGGCCGTGGCGGTGCTTACTGACGAGCCCCGCGCGCTCGAGCACGGCGACGTGCTTCTGCACCGCGGTGACCGACATCGAGTAGTTGCGGGCGAGGGCCGAGACGCTGTGCTGCCCGTCGAGCGCGCGCACGAGGATGTCGCGGCGCGTGCTGTCGGCCAGGGCGTGGAACACCCGGTCGGCCTGGGCGTCCTGCAACTCACCTACAACCATATAGTTGTATATAACCACATGCAGTCGACGGTTGCAGCCCCTCGATCAGATCGGGCCCGGCGAGGTTGGCCCTCTACCGCCGGGAGAGTGACGTCTTTCGACACGACATCTGATGTTGTGGCGCTCTGGCTACCAAGAGCGCAGGAAGACGGAATCGACGCGATGCCGGGGTAGAACGCGACTCGCTTGATTTCCTAAGCCTGGTCGGGGTGAGCGATCTCTTCTCGGAGCGCGCCTTGTGCTGCTCCGGAACCGGCGCGGCCACCCCCACGACCCCGAAGGATGAACGCCGAGCCCACGGCGATCACCGCTCCCGCGAGTGGTCCGACGATGTACACCCAGTACGCGTGGAAGTCGGCCCCGACCGCGTCGGGACCGAACGTGCGGGCCGGGTTCATCGACGCGCCCGAGATCGGACTTCCCCACAGACCAGCGAGCGCGATGTACGCGCCGACACCGAGCGCGCCAAAGATGCCGATGTTCTGCGCGCCCGACGCCGTGCCGAGGATCACACTGACGAGCCCGAAGGTGAGCACCATCTCCATGAAGAGCGCGTCGCTATTGGAGAAGCTGCTCGCTGGATAGTTCGCCCCGTACGTCGCCGATACATGCACGACGGCCTGCAGGAACCACGCCGCGAGCACCGCACCCGCGAGCTGCACGACGATGTAGCCAGGAACGCGCTGCCACGGGAAATCGCGACGCAGGGCGAACGCGAGACTCACGGCGGGGTTGAGATGCGCACCCGACACCTTCCCCATGAACAAGATGATTGCCATCACCATCAGCCCCGGTGCGACCACCGCCGCTTGGCGGCTGATCGTCCCTGGGAATGCCTGGCTCATCATTCCGCCGCCGGCCGCGACGAGCACGAGAAAGAACGTGCCGAGCAACTCCGAGAAGAGTCGTCGCCACTCCTGTGACGGATTCTGGAAGTCCTCGACCGCTTCCTCGAACGACTCGAGCTCGTGGCCGACGTAGCCCGTCACTGCCCCCACCACCAAGCCGCGCCCCAACGACCGGCGTTCCTCTGCCTCACCCATCGCAACACATTGCACGCAAATTGAAACTGAGGCAACCGCCCGGCCCGACTCGCGACGAGGCCCCACACTCCGAAGCATGGGGGCCGTCGCCGGGGGGTCGCGGTACTACGTACGATCTCGCCCACGGGATTGCATCGGACGAGTCCTCTCCGTAGCCACGGGCAAGGGTTGGGCTATTTCTCGACGTGTGGCGCCTCGGCACCGTCGTCGCGCATCCCCTTGCGGAACTCGTGGGCGGCCTGGCCGATGCTGCGCGCGACCTCGGGCACCTTCTTGGAGCCGAAGAGGAGCACGACGACCGCGAGGATGATCAGGAGCTCGACGGGTCCGATGGTCTCCACGGGCCCACCATACCGCTGGCTCCTGCTCGGGGCGGGCACGGGCGTGCCGCGGTCGCGGTGTGCGTCGCGGCGGCGCCCGACGTCGAGTCGGCCCGTGCCGAGGCCGCGCGCATGGCTGCCGCGATCACCATCGCGCTCGACCCGGTGGGCTGACTCGGGCTCAACCCACCTTGGGGTAGCTGTTGTCCCAGAACGGGAACGAGATCGGCAGGACCCTCAGGCTGCGGGAGTACTTCGGGTCGGGTAGCTGTCCGAACAAGGGATCCGGAACGAAGTGATAGCCGACGTTCGGGCTCGTCCATGAGTGGAACGCCAGGTACCACCGGCCGTCGGCGCCCCGGAACGCCGACGCCCCGCCCGGGCCCAGCATGCCGCCTCGAGACGCCACGAGCGGCGAGTTGTACATCCGCTTGCACGGGCTCGTGGGCGTCGTGCAGAAGGCAACGGCCACTTTGTAGTTCGCCGTCTGCCACTGATTCGCGGAGTAGAAGAGCAGGTAACCGTTGTTGCGCGGCGCGGGGATCATCGACGGCGCCTCGATGATCGGAGGCTCCCAGCTCCAGGCGAGCGTCTGCAAGAGCTGCGCGGAACCGCCCGCCAGCGCGAGCCCGTCGGCCGAGAGTGGGGTGCTCCAGATCCGTGTCGGTTCTCCCGTTGCGGCCACACCCTCGCTCTTCCAGAGGAGGTAGAGCTTCCCGTTGGCGACGAAGGGCTGCGGATCGATCGCACCGCCTCTCGAGGGCTGGCAGATGAGCGCGGTGGGGTTCGCGTCGATGAACGGGCCCTCGGGAGATGGCCCGGTCGCCCGCCCGATGCACTGCGCGCCTCCGGCTTCGGGTTTCGCCGCGTAGTAGAGGACGTAGCGCTGGGAGGGGTTTGCAGCGGAGGGTCGGGGGAGCACGGCCGGGCCCCAGGTGCTGGCGAACAACTCGGCCCAGGCGCTGCCGTCCTCGGTGGTGTCGAGGTCGGGAGGAGTTCCGGTGAAGGGTTCGAGGTCACCCCAGATGTCGGGGAGGTAGGTCCAGTGGACGAGGTCCGTCGACTTCGCCGCCGGGGTGACGGAGAAGCCCGACCCGGTGGCGTAGGCGTAGTAGGAGCCGCCGACGGGCAGCACGAACGGGTCCGGGAAGTCGCTCGGGTAGACCGGAGGGGGTGGGAGCGACGTGGTCGTCGTCGTGGGAGGCGTGACGTCTGCGGGAGTGATCGTGATGCCCGCGGTCGCGGTGCCTCCCGGCGCGGGTGAGGGCGGGTCGTGGCGCGGGTAGCACGCCGTGGCGACGGCGACGAGCGCGAGCGCGGCACCCACCGACACGAGTCTCCGTGCGGCGCGCGACCAAACCGCTTGAACCTCCTGGGGAGCGGGAGCGTGCGGGAAGCGGCCAACCTAGACGCAACAGACGAAGAGTGGCATTCGGTGACCGAAAATTGAAGTGGAGGGAGCAAAGCCGCGAAGTGCTATGCCCCCGATGCATTCTGGAGGTCGTAGAACACCCGCTCGACCACTTTACGTGCTCGTCGTGTCACTTTCCGATAGTCGCCGCGGAGCGCCGTCGCCGGTTGGTGCACGTAGCCGAGAAGGAGCGCCAGGCGCCCGAGCTCGTGCGCATCGCCGGGGAGGGCGTCCGAAGGCTTGGCGCTCTGCAGGTAGCGCGCGTTGCGGGCGCGCTCACAGAACCGGTACGCGTCGGTGAGCGTCTGGAAGTCGTCGGGGTCGAGCAAGTCTGCGTCGCGCAGCTGCTCGAGCGCCGCGATCGTCCCGGGCACCCGCAGGTCGGGGCGGTCGGCGCCGTGCTGGAGCTGCAGGAGCTGGACCGTGAACTCGATGTCGGACAGCGAGCCGCGTCCGAGCTTCAGGTGGAACTGCGGATCTTCACCTGGGGGAACCCGCTCGCGCTCGATGCGGGCCTTGACGCGGCGAACCTCGCGGGCGTCCTCGTCAGTGAACGGCTGCCCGTAGACGACGTCGTTCACGAGATCGCAGAATCGGGCACCGAGCTCGGCGTCGCCCGCCACGACGCGTGCCTTCGAGAGGGCCTGCCGCTCCCAGGTCAGACCCCACCGCCGGTAGTACTCCGCATAGCCGGCCAGAGAGCGGGCGAGCGGCCCCTGGTTCCCCTCCGGCCGGAGCCGTGCGTCGATCCGGAACGTCTGGCCCTCGGCTGTGGTCGCGCCGATCTCGGCGACGAGGCGCGTGGCGAGGTCCTCGGCGACGGCGAAGTCCGCGGCCGTCTCCCCGTCGTAGACGAACACCACGTCGATGTCGGATGCGTACGAGAGCTCGCCGCCGCCGAGGCGCCCCATGCCGATCACCGAGAAGGGCAGCGGCGCGGCGAGCGAGGCCAGCGCGGATTCGAGGCACGCCTCGGCGAGTGCCGTGAGCTCGCCTGCGCTCGTCTCGAGTGTCGCGAAGCCGAGCAGATCACGTGCGCCGATCCGGAGGAGCTCTCGGCGCTTGAATCGTCGCAGCCCCTCCCGGCGGCGCTGGTCGTCCTCGCGCCACTCGAGCGTCTGAAGCCCGTCCTCCACCATGTTCGCGCGCGAGCGCGCGTCGATCAGTGCCTCGTCGTCACCCAAGGCTTCGACGAAGTCGGGATGGCGGCGTAGCGCTTCCCCGAGCACCCGGCTCGAGCCGAGCAGGCGGCATGCCCGTGCGGCGGCGCCCGGGCTGTCGCGAAACGTCGTCGCCACGAGGGCAGACCGCGCCGGGCCTTCCGCGAGCCGGCGGAGCTGGAGGAGCCCGAGGTCGGGATCCGGGGTTTCGGAGAGCCACTCCAAGATGACGGGCAGGAGCTGGTGGAACACGATGGAGCGGCGGGTCAGCCCGTCGGCCAGCTCGCGCACGGCGGCGCGGGTCCGCGCGATGTCGGTGAACCCGAACGCGGTGAGCCGCTCCTGGGCCGCTTCGAGGGGAAGTGAGCCGACGCCCGCCAGCGTGTCGAGGATCGGCGCGAAGAAGAGCCGCTCGTGGATCGACCGCACGGTCCGCTGGTGCGCGCGGTGGTCGGACTCGAACGCCTCCAGCGCGGTGCGGCCCGGATCGTCGCGGTAGCCGAGGACGCGCGCGAGGCGGGTCCGGGCGGCCTCGTCGGCCGGGACCGTGTGAGTCTGCTGCTCGTCGTAGAGCTGGATGCGGTGCTCGACCGTTCGCAGGAAGCGGTAGGCAGCATCGAGCTCGGTGGCTTCTCCGCGTGCGACGTAGCCGCGCTCCGCGAGCGCGTGCAGCGCGTCGAGCGTCGTCGGTGAACGCACGGAGTCGTCGTGGCGACCGTGGACGACTTGCAGGAGCTGTACCGCGAACTCGATGTCGCGGATTCCACCCCGCCCGCGCTTCAGCTCACGATCGTCCAGTCCCCGACGGCGGGTCTCCTGCTCGGAGCGCGCCTTCATCGTGCGGATCTCGCGCACCGCGTCAGGGTGCAACACCTCCGGCCACACGAACGGCCGGGTCAGGGCCATGAACTCGTCGCCGAGGCGGCGGTTGCCGGCGACCGGTCGCGCCTTCAACAGGGCCTGGAACTCCCATGTCTGGCCCCATCCCTCGTAGTACGAGGAATAGCTGTCGAGGGTGCGGGTGAGCGGGCCCGACCGGCCCTCAGGGCGAAGGTTGGCGTCCGTGCGGAAGACGATGCCGTCTTCGGTGCGGGTGGTCATGGTGGCAAGGACCATCCGTGCGATGTGCTCACCACGTCCGTGGTCGCCCTCGTGGACGAACAGCACGTCGATGTCGCTCGCGTAGTTCAGCTCCTGGCCGCCGAGCTTGCCCATGCCGATCACGGCGAACGGAATCTCGGGCGCGACGAGATCCAGTGCGGCCTCGAGACTCGAGTCCGCCAGCGCGCTGAGCTCACGACCGACGGCGGGAAGGTCGGCGACGCCGAGCAGGTCGCGTGTCGCAATCCGCAGCAGCTCGCGTCGACGCCACCGGCGGAGCGCGCGATCGCCGCCTGCGCTGACGCCGCGCCAGGTGTGCCGGTAACCCTCGAGGCCACGTTCGTGGAAGAAGTCATCCCGGTCGCGCAGCGGCGTGATCATCTCCGGCTCGGCGACGACGGCGGACGACAGCGAGCGTGACGCGCACGCGAGCGCGACGAGCCCATCGCGGACCAGCTCGTCGCGCACGAGTTCGTCAGCCAACGGTGGGTGTGCCTCGATCGCGCGCGCGAGCAACGTGCGCGCGATCGTCGCGTCGGCCGAGCGCTCGAGGGCGCGCACGACCGCAGGTGTTGTGAGCGGCGAGTCACTGGCTGCCATCCCGGCAGTGTCGCGTATCCTGACGACATGCCCAGAGTGCGGATCGCGGCCGCGCAGCTCAACCTCACGGTGGGCGACCTCGACGGCAACGCCGACCGCATCATGCGCGCGTACGACGCGGCCGAACAGGCGAGTTGCGACATCGTGGCCTTCCCCGAGCTCGCTGTCACCGGGTACCCGCCGGAAGACCTGCTCCTTCGGCCTTCCTTCGTCGCTCGTTCCCGCGAGGTGCTCGACAAGATCGCCTCGCGCACGGGCACGGCCGCCGCGGTCGTGGGATTCCCCGAGGCCGGCCGTGACCTCTCGAACGCGGCGGCGCTCTGCGCCGGCGGCCGAGTGGTCGACGTGTACCGAAAGCACCTGCTCCCCAATTACGGGGTGTTCGATGAACAGCGCTACTTCACGCCCGCGACGGTCGACGGCCCCCTCTTCGTCGTCGCGGGTGTGCGTGTCGCCCTCTCGATCTGTGAAGACGCGTGGAGCCCGACCGGACCCATCGCGAGACAGGCGGCGGGCGGCGCCGAGCTCGTGGTCAACATCAACGCGTCGCCCTACTTCGCGGGACGGCTGCGAGAGCGCGAGGCGATGCTCGCGACCCGCGCCGCCGACGCGTCGGTTCCGATCGTGTACGCGAATCTCGTCGGAGGTCAGGACGAGCTCGTGTTCGACGGCGGATCGATGGTGTTCGACGCGGCGGGCCACCTGCTCGCGCGTGCGAAGCAGTTCACCGAGGATCTCCTCGTCGTCGACCTCGAGGTCCGCCGCGCCTTTCGCCGCCGCTCGCTCGACCCCCGGGGTCGACTTCCCGGCGCGGTGCTCCCCGAGGTTCCGGTGAGCGAGACACGAGTGCTCGATCGAAGCTCCGCGCCGAGGATCGAACCTGCGTTGGATCCCATGCAGGAGGTGTACGAGGCGCTCGTCCTCGGTACCCGTGACTATGTGGAGAAGAACGGCTTCACCGACGTCGTGATCGGTCTCTCCGGCGGTGTCGACTCGGCGCTCGTCGCGACGGTCGCGGTCGACGCCCTCGGCCCTGAGCACGTGATCGGTGTGCTGATGCCGTCACGCTTCTCGAGCGAGGGGAGCGTCTCCGACGCCGAGACGCTCGCGCGCAACCTGGGTGTCCGCACGTTCACCGTGCCGATCGAGCCCGCGCACGCCGCATTCCTCGACATGTTGGCCGAGCCGTTTGCGGGCCTGCCGGCGGGCCTCGCCGAGGAGAACCTCCAGGCGCGGGTCCGCGGCACGATTCTCATGACGCTGTCCAACAAGCTCGGCTGGCTCGTGTTGACCACCGGCAACAAGAGCGAGACCGCGACCGGTTACAGCACGCTGTACGGCGACATGGCCGGTGGCTTCGCCGTGATCAAGGACGTGCCGAAGACGCTGGTGTACGCGCTCGCCCGCGACCGCAATCGCCGCGCCGGCCGATCGCTCGTCCCCGACGCGATCATCGACAAGCCGCCGAGCGCGGAGCTCCGTCCGGGTCAGCTCGACTCTGATTCTCTGCCGGACTACGCGGCGCTCGACCCGATCCTCGAGGGCTACGTCGAGAACGACCTGTCGGTCGCTGAGCTCGAGGCCGCGGGGCACGACGCGGACGCCGTGCGTCGGGTGGCCAGCTTGGTCGATCGCAATGAGTACAAGCGTCGGCAGGCACCGCCCGGTATCAGGGTCTCTCCGCGCGCGTTCGGGAAGGATCGTCGCCTTCCCATCACGAACCGCTGGTCGGGCTGACGTCGTGCGCACCGCGGTGGGGATCGTCGACTGGTACGAACGCGCCACGTCGGCCGTCGCCACCGAGTCGGCCCTCGCGGAGGAGCTCGCCGGCCTGTTGCGCCGGGTCGAACGGGGCGGCGCGAAGGCCATGGTCGCCGGCCACACGCGCCGGCACGCGTGGCGCGCGGAACAATGGGCCGCGGTGGTCCCCCAGCTGCACGACCGCCGCCCCGGCAAGGCCGGACGACTCGTCGACGCACTGGACCCCGCGGAGATCCCGTCCGATCGTCTCGGCGGTTGGTACAGCGCGCGTCTGCCTGCGCTCCTGTCGTCGTACGAAGCCTGGGCGGGCGATGTGCGTGGCTTCGCGGACGGTCCGATCGGGCGCGTCCTCGCGATCGTCGTCGAGGACGTCGCCGCCGAGCGATCCGAAGCCGCGGTGCTCCTCGCGGAGCGTCCGGGAGTGGAGAATCGGCCCTTCCCGACCCCGTTTCGAGGCGCTTGACTGGACGGGTATCGTACTGACCAGCGGTCCGGGGTCGGACGACTCCGCCCAGCGTGACTGCCGGCACCGACGTACGGAAGGTCTCTCGTGGCGAAGGAGCGAGTGGAACGCGACGAGGAAGATCTCGTTCGCCTCTATCTCACTGACATCGGGCAGTACCCGCTCCTCACGAAGGACGACGAGGTCCGCCTCGCGCAGCAGATCGAGCAGGGCAATTCGGCGAGGGCCGAGCTCATCGAGAGCTCGAAGACGCTCACACCGACGAAGAAGCGTGAGCTGCGGCGCTCGGCGCGCGAGGGCGACGACGCCCAGCGCACGTTCGTGCAGTCGAACCTCCGTCTCGTCGTCTCGATCGCCAAGAAGTACCAGGCCTCGGGTCTGCCGCTCCTCGACCTCATCCAGGAGGGCAACCTCGGCCTGATGCACGCGGTCGAGAAGTTCGACTGGCGGAAGGGCTTCAAGTTCTCGACCTACGCGACGTGGTGGATCCGTCAGGCGATCACACGCGGCATTGCCAACACCGGCCGCACGATCCGTCTGCCGGTGCACGCCGGCGACACGCTCGCCCGCCTGCAGAAGGCGCGGTCGCGCCTCGAGCTGAAGCTCGGACGTCCGGCGACGCTCTCCGAGTTGGCGGCAGAAGTGGAGATGCCCGAGGACAAGGTCACCGAGGCGTTGCGCTTCGCGGCCGAGCCCCTCTCGCTCTCCGAGCCGCTTCGCGAGGACGGCGACGCGGAGCTCGGCGACATCGTCGAGGACCGCTCGGCCGAGTCGCCGTTCGAGGTAGCCGCCACCGCACTGCTGCCCGAGGAGATCGAGAAGCTGCTGGCGCCGCTCGACGAGCGGGAGCGCCAGATCCTGGCCCTGCGGTTCGGCCTCGACCGCGGGGAGCCCCGCACGCTCGAGGAGGTGGGTGAGCACTTCAACCTCACCCGCGAGCGCATCCGCCAGATCGAGGCGCGTGCGATGTCGAAGTTGCGTCACCCGTCGGCGGACACGGGGGCCCGCGACCTGCTCGCCGTCTAGGTCCGAACGCGTCCGTTGTTGGCGTCCACCAGGACGCGTAGCATCTGCCAGCCGTACATCACCGGAGGGTCCTCATGAAGAAGCTGCTCATTCTCCTGATCCTGGCGGCGATCGGTTTTGCCGTGGTGAAGCGGGTCCGCGAAGCCTGACCGCCCACCGGCGGTGAGCTCGCGCCGCGTGAATCGCGCCACCGTCAGACCTTGACCCGCCGCCGCACGCGTCGTACCCTGCGGCGCGTTCGATCCGTGTAGCCCGCGCTCCCGGGTCCCACTTCTCCGCCCTTCCCTCCAGCCCGACGCGCGCGGCCTGCGTGCGACGAAAAGCGGAAGGAGGGATGCACGGTGCTCTTCGCGCTGTGGTCCCCGAAGGGCGGGTCGGGCACGTCGGTCCTCGCAGCGGGCTGCACGCTCGTCGCGTCACGGAGCTCGACGGGCGGGCTCGTGCGCCTCGCCGACCTGCGTGGCGATCAACCTGCCATCTTCGGGCTGGGAGCCGAACCGCCGACGGGATTGACCGACTGGCTCGCGGTGGGTCCGGCGGCGCCCACGGAGGCTCTCGACCGGTTCGCGGTCGAGGTCGGGCCGGGCGTCGTGCTCCTGCCGACCGGTGCCGCGGCGTCTCCGCTCGCGCCGCTCGCCGCCGCTGAGGCGGGTGCAGCCCTGGCCGTCGCGTTGCGAGACAGCGCGCCGCTGTGCATCGCAGACTGCGGGACGGCGGACGATCCCGCCACGCGCGCGGTGCTCGAGGTGGCCGACGTCTCGGTGGTCGTCGTGCGGGGTTGCTACCTCGCGCTGCGACGTGCCGTGCACGCAGCGCCGACGGCCCGGGCCGTGGGAGTGGTGCTCGTCGACGAACCGGGTCGTTCCCTCTCGGCGCGGGACGTCGCCGACGTGCTCTCGCTTCCGGTGCTGGCGACGGTTCCCGTTCGGCCCGCGATCGCGCGCGCGGTCGACGCGGGTGTCCTGGCGACGCGCACGCCCGATGCACTCGCGCGAGCCGCGGAAACACTTCTGGAACGCTGCGGGCTCCCCGCGGGTTCGTCGTCTCGGGGCCGCCGCGGAGAAGCCGCATGAGCGCAGCCCACCTCGCGCCACTCGACGCCCGCGCCGACACCGACCTGAAGGCGCGCGTCCACCGCCGCCTCATCGCGGACCTGGCCGGCGCGGCGCTCGACCTGACCGCGCCCGACGTCGCCGAGGTCCGGGCACGACTCCGCGAGCTGCTCCGCGACGAGTCACCGTTGCTTCCCCGTGACCGCTTCGACTCGCTGCTGGCGGAGCTCACCGACGAGGTCGCGGGCCTCGGTCCGCTCGAGCCCCTCCTGGCGGACAGCTCGGTGACGGAGCTCATGATCAACGGCCCCGGGCGTGCCTACGTCGAGCGTGCGGGTCGCATCGAGCCGGTGCGCCTGGAGCTCGACGCCGCCGCCATTGTGCGGCTGGTCGAACGGGTGGTCGCGCCGCTCGGCTTGCGGCTCGATCGTTCCTCGCCGATGGTCGACGCCCGGCTGGCCGATGGCTCGCGCCTCCACGCGGTGATCCCGCCCCTGGCCATCGACGGGCCGTGCGTCACGATTCGACGGTTCGGCGCGCGGCCCGTCGGGCTCGCTGACTTCGGCGTCGACGGGCGAGCGTCGGCCGTTCTGGAGTGGGCGGTCCGCGCCGGTTGGAACGTGATGGTCGCGGGCGCCACGAGCGCCGGCAAGACCACGCTGCTCAATGCGCTGTCCGAGCAGATCTCAGACGAGGAGCGGGTCGTCACGATCGAGGAGACGGCCGAGCTCCGACTTCGTCAAGCGCACGTCGTCCGGCTCGAGGCGCGTCCGGCGAACGCGGAGGGAGCCGGACGAGTGTCCGTGCGAGAGCTCGTGCGGGCGGCACTCCGGATGCGTCCCGATCGCCTCGTCGTGGGGGAAGTGCGCGGGGCCGAGGCGCTCGACATGCTCCAGGCGTTGAATACGGGACACGACGGCTCGTTGTCGACCGTGCACGCCAACGGTCCGCTCGACGCGCTCACGCGGATCGAGACTCTCGCGCTGTTCGCCGCGTCGGGGCTTCCACTCGGCGCGCTCCGTGCGCAGCTCGCCGCAAGCGTCGACTGCATCGTCTTCGTCGCGCGACGTGGGGGTGGGACGCGTCGGGTGGAGTCCATCGTCGAGCTCGATGGCTCCGGCCGGACTCGCACCCTGTTCGAGTGGCGCGCCGACGTGCTGACCGAGCTCGCACCGGTCCGGCGTCCCGCTCGTCGCCCCGACGTTCCACCGTTCGAACGCGAGCTCCGACCGTGCTGACGCTGTTGGTGACGATCGCCGGTCCGCTGCTCTGCGCCGGTCTTGCCCACGCGGCCGGGGAGGCCTCCGCGCGGCATCACGCTCGCGCGATGGCTCCCGCACGTCAGTGGCGCCTCCCGACGACAGCCCGCGCGTGGCTCGCCCGGGCGCTCCGTGATGCGGACGTAACCCTGGAGCCGGAGCAGGCGGTGGAGTTGGCGGCTGCGGGTGGCTCGTTGGCGCTCGCGTCGGTGTGGCTCCTCCTGCCTGGCCTGTTGCTGCCCGCGGGCGTGGTCGTGGCTGCGGCCGGCCCGATCGCGCTGCGGCTTGCAGCCGATCGACGTGAGCGCCGTGCCGCGGCCGCGCTCCCCGCGCTCCTCGAGGTCGTGGCCTCCGAGTTGCGAGGCGGTGGAACGATCGTCGGAGCGGTCGCCCGGGTGGCCGGCGGCGACGGGCCACTGGCCGCGGACTTCCGGCGCGTCGACCGGCGCCTTGCGCTCGGTTCGTCGCTCGATGACGCGCTCGCGGCGTGGCCCGAGGATCGGCCGCTTCCGTCCGTGCGGGCGGCGGCAGGGGCGTTCGCGGTGGCGGCGACGCTCGGCGGTCGAGCGGCCGACGCCATCGATGGTCTCGCCGCTTCGTTGCGATCCCGGATCGACGCAGTCGCCGAGGCCCGGGCCCTGTCGGCGCAAGCTCGCCTCTCGGCCGTGGTGGTCGGCTGCGCGCCGCTCGGCTACCTCGTCTTCGCGGGCGTTGTCGACCACTCGGCGGTGTCGACGCTGACCGGAACGAGCACGGGGCGGGTGTGCCTCGTTGTCGGGCTCGCGCTCGAGGTGGTGGCGGCAACCTGGATCCGCGGGATCCTGCGGTCGGAGGCTTCGTGAGCGCGGTGATCGGGATCGCGTGCGGCGTGATCGCCGCTCTGCCGTTCGCGCGGTGGGCCCGCAGGGCGGAACGCAACGCCCGCGTGGCTGGCCTGGTAGGCGACCGCGTGCGGCCCCGCGCGGTTGCCACGCGGATCGAGCACACGCTCGGGCGCTGGATCGATCGGCCCGTGATCAGGGTGTTCGCCGCTCCCAATCGACGCCGCCGAGCGCACCGCGCGCAGCGGACCCTCGAATCGGAGCTTCCCGTGCTGCTCGACTTGCTCGGGGTGGCCGTCGGCGCGGGCTGCACGCCGTTCCTCGCGGTGGACGTGGCGGTCAGGTGGGGACCTCCGGCGAGCGCGCAGCGCTTGCTTGCCGCGCTCCAAGCCGAGCGGCTCGGTCGAGGATTCTCGGAGTCCCTGGCGGATGCCGCCGACTCGAGTCACGCGCTCGGCGCCCGTCGTGGACGCCTTGCTCACGACCGAGCGGTTGGGTGCGCCCATCGCGCCGGCGCTCGCAAGACTCGCCACCGAGCAGCGGGCCGCGCTCCGGCGTCGCGGCGAGGCGCACGCGCGGAGGATCCCCGTGCGACTCCTGTTCCCGCTCGTCTTCCTCGTGCTCCCGGCGTTCGTGTTGCTCACGGTGGTGCCCGGTGTCGCCGATGGCGTCGGCCGGCTGTAGCAAGCGTGTGGACAGACGGTTCCCCGATCCTTCCCCGGTTCCTGTACCTGGAAGGTGAATCCATGCTCCGTCTTCTTGTTGCTCGCGCACGACACAGGTCGCCGGGCGAGTCCGGCCAGTCCACCGCCGAGTACGCGCTCGTGATCCTGGGTGCCGCGGCGATCGCCACGCTACTCATCACCTGGGCGAACGGGAGCCACGCGATCTCGAAGCTGTTCGACAGCGTCGTGGCCAAGATCCTCCCCGGATGACCGGGTACTGCCGGAGGTCCTCCCGCGCTCGGCGCGGGGGGACCTCCCGTCCGAAGGAAGGCGGTCAGGCGACCGTCGAGCTCGCGCTCGTGTTGCCGCTCCTGGTGCTCGGACTGCTCGCGGTGATCCAGGTCGGCTTGGTCGTTCGTGATCAGCTCGGGGTGGTGCACGCGGCGCGGGAGGCGGCCCGCGCCGCCAGCGTCCACCGCGACTCGAGCCGCGCCGTGCAGGCTGCTCGCCGGAGCCTTCCTGGCGCACGGGTCGAAGTCGGCCCCCGGCCGGCCGTGGGTGAGCACATCACCGTCACGGTGCGCTACCGCTCGCACACGGATCTCCCACTGGTGGGCGTGCTGTTCCCGGACCCCGAGCTGCACGCGGCGTCGACGATGCGGGTCGAGCGATGACGACGACGAACGTCGGCCTACGCTCGCGCGATCGTCAACGTGGTGCTGCCTCGATCGTGATGCTCGGCATCCTCGCGGTCGCGCTCTCCCTGACCTATGGCGCGACCCGGCTGGGCAGTGCCCTCGTGGGTCGCGCCCGGGCGGAGAACGCGGCCGACGCGGCCGCGCTCGCAGCGGCCGACATGCTCGCCCTCGGCCGCGCACCCGACACCGCCACGGACGCGGCACAGCGCACTGCGGCCGCGAACGGCGCCCGGCTCGTGTCGTGCGACTGTGGCGGGAGCGCGGCGACGGTCGTGGTCGAGGTCGATGTGTCGGGAGTCGGCGTGCCCGGCGCCGTCGCACGGGGTCGCGCGCGCGCCGAGGTTCGTCCCGAATGTGTGGTCGAGCTCCTGGGTTGTCGGTGAGCGGGTGCGGTCGGCTAGTTCGCGTGCGCTCCGCCGAGCGCGGCGAGCAACGCTCGTGCCGCGCCCTTGTCGAGGTGTTCGTTCCAGTTCCCGCACTTCGGCGACTGCACGCACGACGGGCAGCCGTCGTCGCACCCGCACGCGTCGACGAGCTCGTAAGTCGCGTGGAGGTGCTCGTGGAGTCGGCCGAACGCCAAATCGGCGATGCCCGCGCCGCCCGGATAACCGTCGTACACGAAGATCGTCGGTGACCCCGTGTCCGGGTGGAGCGCCATCGACACGCCTCCGACGTCCCAACGGTCGCAGATCGCGAACAGGGGCAACAGCCCGATGAGCGCGTGTTCGGCCGCATGGACCGCACCGAGAACCTGAGCCTGCTGCACCCCACGTTGGAGGAGCGCTTCGACCGGCAACGTGTACCAGCACGCGCGCGTCGAGAGCTCGTCGGGCGGCAAGTCCAGCGGCACCACTTCGATGGTCTCGTTGGTCGATGTCCGGCGGCGCTGGTAGGCGACCACCCGGCTTGTCACGCGGACAGCTCCGAGATGCGCGTGCCCGAGCCCCACATCCACGACCGCGTCGGTGCCGAGCACCCCGATGTCGGTGTGCTCCCGCGTGATCGTGTGCTCGTCCGCGTCGTCGGCGGGCTCGAGCATCGCGACATGCGCGTCGAGATCGAGCGAGGTCACGCGAAAGGCGCGTCCCTGGTGCAGGTAGATCGCGCCAGGATGGGCGACGTGGGCCGCGCGTGCGGCGTCGACCGTTCCCACCAGCCGGCCGTCGCGCTCGAGCAGCTCGACCTCGGCGGTGCTCCCGTTGCGGAGCCCGACTTTCGGCGCGGGCGGCTCGCGCTCCGCCCAGTACATGCGGCCGTCGCGGGGCTTCAGGCAGCCCTCGACGACGAGCTCGCGCACGGCGTCGTCGAGCGAAGGTCCGAACCATCGCTCGTCGTCATGGCGGAGCGGGAGCTCGTGGGCCGCGCAGCCGATCTGCGCCTTCGCCACGAAGGGGTTGGAGGGGTTGACGGTGGCGGCTTCGGCGGGGCGGCTCAGCAGCTCTTCCGGGTGGCGGGCGTACCACTGGTCGAGCTGGTCGTCGCCCGCGACGAGGATCGCCGCTGATCCGTCGCCGGTGCGCCCGGCCCGGCCCGTCTGCTGGCGCATCGACGCAAGCGTGCCCGGGAAGCCGTTGAGTACCACGGCGTCGAGCGATCCGATGTCGATGCCCAGCTCGAGCGCGCTGGTCGCCACGATGCCACCGAGCGCTCCCGACGAGAGGTCGGCTTCGAGCTCCCTGCGCTCCGCGGGCAGATAGCCGGCGCGGTACGACGCGACCGTCGGAGTCTTCCCACCGTCGTCCGTGGCCGCGACCGCCGCTCGAGTCTGGGCGGCGACGAGCTCTGCTGCCTTGCGGCTCCGCGTGAACGCGAGCGATTGGTGCCCCGCGCGGACGAACCGGGCGAGCACGTGGGCCGTCTCGGCATTGGCAGAAGACCGCGTGCCCGAATGGGGATCGACGAGCGGCCGCTGCCACACCGCGAAGCTTCGGGCGCCGCGGGGTGAGCCGTCGTCCTCGATCGCGGTGACCGGCACGCCGCACAGCTCGGACGCGAGCTCGGCAGGGTTCCCGATGGTCGCGCTCGTGAAGCAGAACGTCGGGTCGGATCCATAGTGTGCGCAGAGCCGACGGAGTCTGCGCAGCACGTGCCCGACATGGCTGCCGAACACACCTCGCAGGATGTGGAGCTCGTCGACCACGACGAACCGTAGGCGGAGGAAAAACGTCGCCCAGCGCGCGTGTGACGGCATGATCCCGACATGGAGCATCTCGGGATTGGTGAGGATGACGTTGGCGTGCGCGCGCGCCCAGATGCGCTCGTCGGGGGGAGTGTCACCGTCGTAGGTCGCGGCGACGAGCTCGGGCAGGAGCCAGCCCCGCAGGCTGCGCAGCTGGTCGTTGGCCAGCGCCTTCGTCGGGAACAGGAGCAATGCTGTGTCACCGGCGCCCGCCGCGGCCGCCTCGGCGATGGGCAGCTGGTAGCAGAGCGATTTTCCCGACGCGGTCCCGGTGGCCACCACGATGTGACGCCCCGCGCGGAGCGCCGCGACCGCGCCCGACTGGTGCTCCCACAGCTCGCCCATCCCGAGCGCGTCGAGACGGGCGGACACCCGTGATGGCAGCGAGCTCGGCCGGACCCCCGGCCGCGCGGCACGTGCGGTGAGCCGCTTCGAATAGACGATCCGCTCGAGGAGTTGGGGGTCGCGAGCGAGCTGGTCGAGCAGCGACGCGGCATCAGGTTCGACGGCTGGCTCGTCCTGGGTCGAGATGCCCGACCCAGGGTCACCCGCTTGTGGCTCAGTGACTCTGGAGGACACCGTCGTCGGCGAAATCGGCGAACAGCCCGGGCGCGGCGCCGGCCGGTGCGAGGTTGCCGTTCGGCCCGCCACCGGTCGGAATCGTCACGTTGCGGACGGCGGCGGGATCGAGTGAGAGCGCGAGGCGGCCCATGTGGAACAGCTCGCGGAGGTCGACGCCGTCCAACTTGACGTGCCGCCCGAGGGTCGCGAGCAGGTGCACCGTGTCGCCTGCGCTCGGTGACCGCTGCTTGATCATCTGGAGCGCGCTGAGGATCAGGAGTCCCTGGTTGTTCGTCCGGGTGATGTCGCCGTTGGCGAACGAGTGCCGGTCGCGCGCGAACGACAGCGCCTGTTGGCCGTTCAGGTGCGCGGGGCCCGCGGCGAAGTGCGCGCCGGAGAAGTTGTCGTTCATTGCCGTCGGGATGTTGACGTCGATGCCACCCAACCCATCGACCATGGCCTGGAAGTTCGGGAAGTTCACTCGGATGACGTACGGGATGCTCACGCCGACAATCGACCCAACCGCGTCGGCCTCGGCGCGGAGCCCGTTGGCGCCACCGTTCACGATGAACGAGTTGATCTTGGCGCCGCCCGGTCCCGCCGTGTCCCGCGGGATGTTGAGGATCGTTGCAGCACCGGCGGCCGGGTTGATACCGATGAGGTGGATCGCGTCGGCGAGGCCGGGGTCGTCACGCGAGAGGGCGGGGTCGTCGGAGCGGGCGCCGGTCCCGACCGCGAGTGCGAAGAACGGCGTGCCGGGCGCGCCGGTCGCACCGGCGGCGCCCACCCGTGTGATCTCGATCGCGGTGGCACCTGCCGCCGGACTGGGCGACCCCAACGCCAGCCAGGCCCCTGCGAAGAGCCCGGCGGCCAGGACGCCGCACAGCACGGGCGCGAGGACGAGCGCGGTCAGCTTCACGAGACGAGTCGTGGGCGGGCGCTCGCTCACGGTGCGACCGTGGTGGTGGGGACGGGTCCGAGCCCGGAACCGGTGCGCTGGACGCCGATGTCGTACGCGGTCACCTTCCAGCTTCCGGCCAGGTCGGGGGAGAGGACGAGTTGGGCCGTACGGTCGACGACGACGGGCTTCGCCTTGGCGGCCGTCTTCGTCTCCACCGTGTAGTGCAGGTTCGTCGACACCAGCACGACCGTGCCGGTCTGGTCGCCCAGGGCCACCATGGCGACGGGATCGGCCTTGACCTTCATTCGGCCCGCGATCGCGGGCAGTCCTTCGTCGAGTGCCACGGCACGGTCGGCTCCGCTCACGCGTGCGAGCGTGCCTGGATCGAACACGGCGGAGAGGTCTGCGGTCGTGGGCTTCCCCGAGCGCAAGGGCTCGAGCGACGCGCCGTTGACGTACGAGTCGAGCACCCCCAGCACCGCGTTCGCCTGCTCGGGAGTGAGGGCGGCTGCCGGACCGGCACTGTCTGCAGTGACGTCGCCGGCCGCGAGCTCGACGGTGTCGTCGAAGCTCTTCACGGGCTGATGGGTCACGGTGGAGGAGTCGCCGCCGCCGGAGCCGAACGCCACGATCGCGACGACGAGGACCACGATGCCGCCGAGCACGCCTGCCACGATCGCAAGCGTTCGCCCGCGACGGGGGCTCGGGGGCGCGGGTCGACGACCGGGCCGAACAGTGGGGGCGGGTGCACTCATTGCTGAGCGCCAGGTTAGGGGAGCGGGCCGTAGAATCTGTGTTCAGGCAGGGGGAAACGCGGTGCGGAGCTGGGTGCGGAGCGAGGTGCCTGCATGGTGTTGAAGAAGATGGTCCAGCGGTTCACCAAGCCGATCGACGAGTTGGACCGCGAGCACCTCACGGAGTTCTGTGACGCTCGCCGGCTGGCGCCGATGGACGAGGTCGAGGAACGCTCCCGGGTCCACGTGGGTGGCGAAGTGCGCTCGGTCCGCATCGTGCCCCGCGCCGGCGCGCCCGCGCTCGAGGTGACCATCTCGGACGGTCGTGGTTCGGTCGTCGCGGTGTTCCTCGGCCGTCGCAAGATCTCGGGGCTCTCGCCGGGCCGCAAGGTCGCGATCGAGGGCATGGCCGGGCGGGACGGCTCGCAGATCATGGTGGTGAACCCCGAGTACGAGTTCCTCGCCTGACCTGAGCGAGTCGGATCGAAGCGATTCGTCAGAGGCCCGTGAGGATCCGCCGCACCTCGTCCTCGGATTCGGGCGTGACCATCGCCAGCACCTCGTCGCCGGCTTCGAAGATGGTGTCGCCGCGCGGCATCACGACGTGCTCGTCGCGCACGATCGCCACGATCGTGGCGTTCCGGGGGACGTCGACCTCCTTGAGCGCCCGGTCGACCGCGGGCGAGTCGGTGGCGAGGGTGGCCTCGACGAGGCGCGCCTGGCCGCCCTCGAACTGGAGGATGCGGATCAGGCGCCCGACGGTTACCGCCTCTTCCACGAGCGCGGTGATCAGGTGTGGTGTCGACACCGAGAGGTCGACGCCCCAGTTCTCGTTGAAGAGCCACTCGTTCTTCGGATGGTTGACCCTGGCGATCACGCGCGGCACCGCGAATTCCTGCTTGGCGAGCAGGGAGATCACCAGGTTGTCCTCGTCGTCTCCCGTCGCGGCGACGACGACATCGCAGCGGTCGAACCCGGCGTCGCGGAGGGAGTTGACCTCACAGGCGTCGGCGATGTGCCACTCGACGCCGTCGATGGCACCCGCGCGGTCGACCACCGCCTGGCTCTGCTCGATGACGAGCACCTCGTGGCCGGCGACCCGGAGGTCGTTGGCGATGAAGAGCCCGACGTTGCCGGCGCCGGCGATGGCCACCCGCATCAGTGGTGCTCCGATCCGCTCCTGAGCCGCTCTCGCAACTCGTCCAGCGCGTCGACGTCGGCGGCGAAGTGGAGCACGTCGCCGTCCTGACCGATCGCGCTCGGGGTCGACACCTGCGCGGCACCGAGCCGGGTGATCGCGACGAGCCAGTACGACCCGGGCTCACTGAGTGGCGCCAGCTTCTTTCCTGCCCAGCTGCTGGGGATCGGGTAGTCGACCAGGCAGACCTTGCCGGTCGGATCGAGCCAGGCGTGCTCCTGCTCGTCGCTCGGCAGGAGGCGCCGCATGACCTGGTCGGTCGTCCACGTCACGGTCGCCACCGTCGGGATGCCGAGGCGCTGGTAGATGACAGCGCGCCGGGGGTCGTAGATACGGGCGACGACCCGGGCGATCCCGAAGTTCTCCCGGGCGATGCGCGCCGACAGGATGTTGGAGTTGTCACCGCTGGTGACCGCGGCGACGGCGTCGGCGCGTTCGATGCCTGCCTCGAGGAGGTGGTCGCGGTCGAAGCCGAAGCCCACGACGCGCAGGCCGCCGAACTCGGGGGAGAGGCGACGGAACGCGCCCGGCTGCTTGTCGATCACGGCGACCGAGTGGCCGAGCCGTTCGAGATTGAAAGCGAGCTCGCTTCCCACCCGTCCGCATCCGACCACGACGACGTGCACCGGCGCAGGCTAGCGGTCCACCGATTTGGCGGCCGTTCGGGGACGCGGAGCGCAGAGTGGCATGCTGGTCGCGGCCAGTGGGTGCTCCCGAAGGGTCGGGCCACGGAGCTGGGCCTCGGATCTGGGAGGGTCCGTCGCGTGGCACTCGTGAAACGTGTCCTGGTCGGACGACCTCTCGCGACGACCGAGGCCGAGCACCAGCGGATCTCGAAGCGCATCGCGCTCGCGGTGTTCTCGTCCGACGCGATCTCCTCGACCGCGTACGCGACCGAAGAGATCCTGTTCGTCGTCGCGCTCGGCGGCTCGAGCCTCGCCCTCGGCCTGAGCACGCTCGTCCCGATCGGGATCGCGGTCGCCGTTCTCCTCGCGATCGTGGTCACCTCCTACCGCCAGACCATCTTCTCCTACCCGAGCGGGGGTGGCAGCTACGTCGTGAGTCGCGAGAACCTCGGTGAGACGCCGTCGCTGGTGGCGGGCGCCTCGTTGCTCGTCGACTACATCCTCACGGTGGCGGTGTCGATCTCGGCCGGTGTGGCCGCGATCGTCTCGATCCCCGCGTTCCACGATCTGCAGCAGTACCGCGTTCCGCTGGCGCTCGGCCTGATCGTGTTCATCAGCCTGGCCAACCTTCGTGGGATCAAGGAGTCGGGCCGGCTGTTCGCAGTGCCGACCTACATCTACATCGCGGCGCTCACCGCGCTCGTCGGCTACGGACTGTTCCGCACGCTCGTCCTCGACGACATCAGCAAGATCACGGTGCCCAAGGACGCGTTCGACGGCGCGCTCACCGGAGGGACGCTCAGCATCTTCCTTCTCCTGAAGGGCTTCTCGTCGGGCGCGGTGGCGCTCACCGGCGTGGAGGCGATCTCGAACGGCGTCCCGGCGTTCCGGCGGCCCGAATCGAAGAACGCGGCCGCCACGTTGGTGTGGATGGGCGTGATCCTCGGGACGTTGTTTCTCGGCGTGCAGATTCTCGCGCACCACCTCGGGCCGTATCCGAGCGAGAAGGAGACTGTGATCTCCCAGCTGGGCACGGCGGTGTTCGGGAGCGGCACCGTAATGTACGTCGTCCTCCAGTTCTCGACGGCGGCGATCCTCACTCTCGCTGCCAACACCGCGTACGCCGACTTCCCCCGCTTGTCGTCGATCATCGCCCGCGACGGATTCCTCCCGCGGCAGCTCGCCAACCGTGGCGACCGTCTCGTGTTCTCCAACGGCGTGCTCGTCCTCGCGGTCGCGGCCAGCTTGCTTATCGTCGCGTTCGGGGGCGTGACGAACGCACTCATCCCGCTGTACGCGGTGGGCGTCTTCTTGTCGTTCACGCTCTCGCAGACCGGGATGGTCCGCCATCATCAGAAGGAGCACGAACCCCACTGGAAGCGTGGGGTGGTGATCAACTCGGTGGGGGCGGTGGCGACCTTCATCGTCTTGATCATCGTGGGTGGCACCAAGTTCACGAGCGGGGCATGGGTCCCGCTCGTGGTCATCCCGACGATCGTCGTCGTGTTCAAGTCCATCAAGCGTCATTACCGCACCGTGGCGGAGGGCTTGCGGGTGACGCCGGGCTACAAGCCCCGCCGCATGAACCACACGGTCGTCGTCTTGGTGAGTGGCGTCCACCGGGGAGTGCTGGAGGCGCTCGCGTACGCGAAGTCGATCTCGCCGAACCACCTCGCCGCGGTCACCGTCGTGTCGGACGAGGTCGAACAGGAACGTATCGAGCAGCAGTGGGAGGAATTCGGGATCGACGTCCCGCTCGAGATCGTGTACTCGCCGTACCGTGAGCTGACGCGGCCCATCCTTCGCTTCGTCGACGAGATCGACGCCCGGTACGACAACGACATCGTGACGGTCCTGCTGCCCGAGTTCGTCGTCCGGCACTGGTGGGGCAACCTGCTGCACAACCAGAGCGCCCTGATCCTGAAGGGGCGCCTGCTGTTCCGCAAGGGGACGGTCGTCACGTCCCTGCCGTACCATCTCGAGTAGGGCCGTGGTCCCGACGCACAGGTCCGCGAAGGATTGGACTCCGGCGCCCTCCGACCCCTAGCGTTTCTTCGCCTTCGTCCCCCTTTTGACGCCGTCGTGGCGCGGGTGCGTACCTAGTGACAAGGAGTTTCGTTCCCGATGTTGAACCTCGCTACCGAAGGCGGGTACCAGGTCTTCGAGCTCGGAACCGGCGAATGGTTCTGGCTCATCTTCTCGGCGGTCACGGCACTGGTGGCGATCGCGGTGGGCTTCTACCTCATGCGGGGCGTGCTCGCGTGGGACCAGGGCACCCCCAAGATGATGGAGATCGCCGGAGCCATCCAAGAAGGCGCGATGGCATATTTGCGGCGGCAGTTCCGCACGATCGCGATCATCCTCGTGCCGCTCGCGGTCATCGTGTTCGTGACGGCCACCGAGGTCTACAAGCCGGGGACGACGGTCGGGCTCAGCTTCGCCGCTTCGGGCATCTTCCGCACGCTCGCGTTCCTCGCCGGCTGCATCATGTCCGGACTCACCGGCTTCATCGGCATGAGCCTCGCCGTACGCGGCAACGTCCGCACCGCTGCCGCGGCCCGCTCGGGTTCGTTGCCCGACGCCTTGAAGGTGGCGTTCCGCACGGGCGGCGTCGCCGGGATGTTCACCGTCGGCCTCGGTCTCCTCGGCGCCACGATCATCATCATGGTGTTCCAGAACACCGCGTCGGCGATCCTGATCGGCTTCGGGTTCGGGGGCTCGCTCCTTGCGCTCTTCCTCCGGGTCGGCGGTGGGATCTTCACGAAGGCGGCCGACGTCGGTGCCGATCTCGTCGGCAAGATCGAGGCCGGTATTCCTGAAGACGATCCTCGCAACCCGGCCACCATCGCCGACAACGTGGGCGACAACGTGGGCGACTGCGCGGGCATGGCCGCCGACCTGTTCGAGAGCTACGAGGTCACGCTCGTCGCCTCCATCATCCTGGGTGTCGCCGCGTTCAACTCGATCGGCATGAACCCTGCGCTCGGTCTTGTGTTCCCGGTCGCGGCGCGCGCGATCGGCGTGCTCGCGTCGATCGTCGGCGTCTTCGCGGTCCGTGCCACCGACAAGGACAAGTCGGCGATGGCGCCGATCAACCGCGGCTTCCTGACGGCGAGCGTGTTGACGGTCGTCGGAACCGCGATCATCGCGTTCGGATACGTCGGCAACGACAAGGCGAACGCGGGATGGAAGTGCTTCGGGGCGGTGATCGTCGGCCTCGTCCTGGCGCAGACACTCAGTCGCCTCACCGAGTACTTCACGTCGACCGAGCGCACACCCGTCCGGGAGATCTCCGAGTCGGCCCGCACGGGCCCGGCGACGGTGGTGCTCTCCGGCATCAGCTCGGGCCTCGAGTCGTCCGTGTACGCCATCATCGCCATCGCCGCGGCGCTCGGCGTGGCGATCGCGATGGGCGATGGCAACATCCAGTTCACCTTCTACCTCGTAGCGCTCACGGGCATGGGCATGTTGGCGACCACCGGTGTCGTCGTCTCGGAAGACACGTTCGGCCCGGTGTCCGACAACGCAGCGGGCATCGCGGAGATGTCGGGCGAGTTCGACGGTGAGCCCGCGCGGATCATGGTGAGTCTCGACGCGGTGGGCAACACGACGAAGGCCGTCACCAAGGGCTTCGCGATCGGCTCGGCCGTCATCGCCTCCGTCGCACTGTTCGCTGCGTTCATCGAGACGGCCGGTACCGAGCTCGGCCTGAAGAACGCGCGCGGCGTGCTCCTCGAGGGGTCGGCGCTCTTCGAGGCCGCGGCGGCCCAGATCAACGTCGCCAACCCGAAGACGTTCATCGGCCTTCTCATCGGAGGTTCGGTCGCCTTCCTCTTCTCGGCGCTCGCGATCCGCGCCGTGGGCCGCACCGCCGGCGTCGTCGTCCAAGAGGTGCGCGACCAATTCGCCGACGGCCAGATCATGGCCGGCACGAAGAAGCCCGACTACGGGCCTGTGATCGATATCTGCACCGCGGCGTCACTACGCGAGCTCGCAACCCCGGCGCTGCTCGCGGTGCTCACGCCCGTGATCATCGGCTTCGGGATCAACTACCTGGCCCTCGGTGCCTTCCTCGCCGCGGTCATCCTCACCGGCCAGCTCATGGCCAACTTCCTGTCGAACTCAGGTGGCGCGTGGGACAACGCGAAGAAGTACATCGAGGACGGTCACGAGGGCGGCAAGGGTTCGGAGGCGCACAAGGCCGCCGTCATCGGTGACACCGTGGGTGACCCGTTCAAGGACACCGCCGGGCCCGCGCTGAACCCGCTCATCAAGGTGATGAACCTGGTGTCGTTGCTCATCCTGCCTGCGGTGATCAGCCTGCAGAACGACGACGGGCCCCGCTACGCGATCGCGGGTGTCTCCCTGCTCGTCCTCATCGGCGCGGTGATGTTCTCCAAGCGCAAGGGTGGCGGCTTCGCGGAGGAGTCCGAGATCGTCGAGGAGTCCCTCGATGCGCACGGGCTACCGGCGGGAGCGAGCGCCGGCGAGTAGCTGCCTCCCGACGCTTTCAGCGCGTCGTCAGTCCTCGTCGATCGCTTCGCGCAACTCTTCCACCTCGGCGCGTGCTTCTTCCGCGGAGACGAGCACACGCGGCTGCTTGCGCGCCTTGCGCCACTCGAGGAAGGGTGGGATCAGGCTGATGACGATGATCAGGCCGATCAACGGGAGTAGGTACGTGTCGATCGAGTCGCCGATCACGTCGGAGAGCAGGTAGCCCGCCAGGGTCACGCCGAACACCCAGAGGAACGCGCCGATCATGTTGTACGAGAGGAACGTGCGGCGCGACATGCTGCCGACACCGGCAAGCGTGGGTGCGAACGTGCGCACGATGGGTACGAAGCGGGCGAGGACGATGGTCTTCGGGCCGTGCTTGGTGAAGAAGTGCTCCGTGCGCTCGATGTACTCGTGCTTGAAGATTCGCGAGTCCGGTCTCCGGAAGAGCCGGGGCCCGACCCGTTCGCCGATCGTGTATCCCACCTGGTCCCCCGCCACTGCTGCGAGGAAGCACCCGACGAGCACGACCGCGAGATTGAGCTTGCCCTGTTCTGCGAGCAAGCCTGCGGTGAAGAGGAGCGAGTCTCCGGGCAGGAAGAACCCGACGAGCAGGCCGGTCTCGGCGAAGATGATGAACATCAGCCCGATCTCCCCGTACGGACTCATGTCGTTGATGATGGACTTCGGGTCCAGGCTCAACGCCATGATCGCCGCGGAGGTCAGCACGCGGGCAGGATAGACCGGCTCAGGCCGCCTGCCCGGCCCGCGATGTGCACGCGGGGACGCTCTTCGTACAAGACTGTCCGGCTTGTCGGCCCGCGGACGGGTGTCGAACCGGCGGATCCGCCGGTGGGCCGGATGTCGGCCGACACGAAAGGGTGACGGGACGCGACGTGGCCAAGCCACTGGTGATCGTGGAATCGAAGGCGAAGGCGAAGACGATCGAGGGCTTCCTCGGTCGCGATCGCTACGTCGTCATGGCGAGCGTCGGGCACATCCGCGATCTCCCCCAGGGCGCGAAGCAGGCGCCGAAGCAGGTCACCGATCCGAAGGTGCGCCGGCTCGGCATCGACGTCAACGACCACTTCGCTCCGGTCTACGTGGTGCCGGAGAGCAAGAAGCACGTCGTCGCCGAGCTCCGGTCCGCGTTGAAGGACGCCAGCGAGCTGTATCTCGCGACGGACGAGGATCGCGAGGGCGAAGCGATCTCATGGCACCTGCTCGAGGTGCTGAAGCCGAAGGTGCCCGTCAAGCGGATGGTGTTCCACGAGATCACCAGTGAGGCCATCGCCGACGCCATCGAGAACTGGCGCGAGCTCGACATGAAGCTCGTGGAGGCCCAGGAGGGGCGGCGCGTCCTCGACCGTCTCGTGGGCTACGAGGTGTCGAACGTCACGTTCCGCCGGATCGGGCCCGGGACCTCTGCCGGCCGGGTCCAGAGTGTGGCGACGCGCCTCGTGGTCGATCGCGAACGGGCGCGCATGGCGTTCCGAGCGGGCTCCTACTGGGATCTCGAGGCCACGCTCGCAGCCAGTGACTCGCAGTTCGCGTCGACGCTGGTCGCGCTCGACGGTCGTCGCCTCGCGACGGGTCGGGACTTCGACGCAGCCACGGGCGCGCTCTCGTCCGAGGCCGACGTCGCGCTGCTCCACGAAGCCGCGGCGGTGACGCTGGCGGATCGGCTGCAGGACCAGCCGTTCGCTGTCCGCTCGGTGGAGACGCGCGCGTTCACGGAGCGACCCAGAGCTCCGTTCATCACGTCGACCCTGCAGCAGGAGGCCGGTCGGAAGCTCGGCTTCAGCTCGGCGCGCACCATGCACGTCGCGCAGGGACTCTACGAGCGGGGCCTCATCACGTACATGCGCACGGACTCCACCGCGCTCTCGGAGCAGGCGGTGCGCGCCGCCCGCACGCGCATCGAAGGAATGTACGGCCACGAGTATCTCCCCGCGCACGCGCGTGAGTACCGAAGCAAGGTCAAGAACGCGCAGGAGGCCCACGAGGCGATCCGCCCCGCCGGTGACCGCATGCGCACGGTCGAGGAGCTCGCCTCGGAGCTACACGGTGCCGACGAGCGCCGCCTGTACGACCTCGTGTGGAAGCGGACCGTCGCATCGCAGATGGCCGACGCCCGGATCCGCCGCGTCACCGTCCGGGTGGTGGCGACGTCGACGACGGGGGAGGAGGCGACGTTCCAGTCGACCGGCCGCACGATCGAATTCCCGGGCTACCTGCGCGCCTACGTGGAGGGAGCGGACGACCCCGACGCGGAGCTCGAAGACCGGGAGGCCGTCCTCCCCGTGCTCGCGGAGGGGACGCGCTCGCATGCCGCGAGCTGCGCCCGAGCGGCCATACGACGCAGCCGCCGGCGCGCTACACGGAGGCGAGCCTGGTCAAGGAGCTCGAAGAGCGTGGGATCGGGCGCCCGTCGACGTACGCCAGCGTGATCGACACGATCGTCAACAAGCGCGACTACGTGTGGAAGAAGGGAAGCGCGCTGGTTCCGACGTGGACGGCCTTCGCGAAGGTGCAGCTGCTGGAGCGCTACTTCTCGCATCTCATCGACTACGAGTTCACGGCCACGATGGAGGAGGCGCTCGACGCCATCGCGCGAGGCGAAGGGGAGGCCGAGAAGTGGCTCCACTCGTTCTACTTCGGCGACGGCCAAGCCGGGCTCCAGGAGTTGGTCGCGGAGGAGCATCTCGCCACGATCGACAAGGCCGAGGTCAATGCCGTGCACCTGGGTCGAGACTCCGAGGGACGCGAGCTGGTCGTCCGGGTGTGGCCGAACGGCGCCAACGTCGAGCGCGCTGACGAGAAGGCGCCGATCCCTGTCGACGTCGCGCCCGACGAGCTGACGCCCGAGAAGGTCGAGGAGCTCCTCGCTCGAGGTGCGGCCGGGCCGCGCCAGCTCGGCACCGATCCGGCGTCGGGGCTCCCCGTGCTCGCGCTCACCGGCCGCTTCGGACCGTTCGTCCAGGTCGGCGAGCAGGAGGAAGGGTCGAAGGAGAAGCCGAAGCGCGCGTCGCTGTTCGCCTCGATGGACCCGTCGACGGTCACGCTCGACGAAGCGCTCGCGCTGCTCGCTTTGCCCCGGGTCGTCGGCCTCGCAGCCGACGGAACCGAGATCACCGCGCAGAACGGGCGGTACGGGCCGTACTTGCGCAAGGGCACCGACTCGCGCAGCCTCGACGGCGAAGGGCTGCTGTTCACCATCACGTTGCCCGAGGCCGAGGCGATCTTCGCCCAACCCAAACAACGACGGGGCCGGGCGGCGAAACCGCCCCTGGCAGAGCTGGGCGCCCATCCGGAGACGGGAGCGCCGGTGCGGGTGCTCGACGGCCGCTACGGGCCGTACATCACCGACGGCCAGGTGAACGCCACCGTTCCCCGAGGGATCGATCCCGAAGGGGTCACGCTCGAGCAGGCAGTCGAGCTGCTGCGAGAGCGCGCACTTCGCGCGCCGGCGAAGAAGCGACCCGCCAAGCGGAGCGCAACCAAGACGGCCAAGCGGAGCGCAACCAAGAAGAAGGCGACTGGCAAGAAGACTGCGACGAAGAAGACCACGACGAAGAAGACCACGACGAAGAAGACCACGACGAAGAAGACCACGACGGCGCGGTTCGGAACCGTCGTCCTCGTAGGCTGAGCTGCGGACCGCCCGCAGCGGGAGAGCCGATGCCCGACGAATCCGCGGTGCCGCCGGCGGCGCCGTTCATTCCACCCGACGCCGAGACGCCGCCGATCCCGCCTACTCCGTGGCGGGTCTTCGGAACGCGTTCGTTCTTCCGGCTGTGGCTCGCACAGGCCGTGTCGAGCCTGGGCGACTGGATCGGGCTCATCGCGATCCTCGCGATCGCTGCGCGCGTCTCCGACAACTCGGGCGCCGCCGTCAGCCTGGTCATGACCACGCGGGTCGTGCCGGGTTTCTTCCTGGGCACGGTCGGCGGCGTGATCATCGACCGCTTCGACCGCCGCAAGGTCATGGTCGCGTGCGACATCGGGCGCGCGGGCCTGCTGCTCACGCTCCCGTTCGTCGAGAACATGCTCGGACTGGTGTTGGTGTCTCTGGGTCTCGAGCTGATGACCTTGCTGTGGGGGCCCGCGCAGGCGGCTTCGGTACCTCACCTCGTCGACGAAGAGCAGCTCCCGGCGGCCAATTCGCTCTCGCTCGTGGCGTCGTTCGGCACGTTCCCGATCGCGTCGCTCGTCTTCTCGCTGCTCGCGGGCCTGGCCACGCTCCTCGGCGACTTCGACGTGATCTCCTCGCTCCGCGTCGACCAGGAGGTGCTCGCGATCGTCGTCGACGCGGCGACGTTCCTCGTCTCCGCCGTCATTGTCTGGCGCCTGCCCATCCCGGGTCGACGTCGGGACGGTCCCCGTCGCATCGACTGGAGCATCACGACCGGTGACATCAAGGAGGGGTTCCGGTTCGTGTCGCGCGAGCCGCTCGTCAGGGGCGTGATCGTGGGCCTGGGCGTCGGGATCATCGGAGCGGGAGCCATGGTTCCCCTCGGACCTTCGTTCGCGGAACAGGTCCTCGCGGGTGGAAGCCCCGCGTTCGGGGTCTTGATGACGGCGCTGGGCTTCGGCGCCGCGATCGGTGTCGTCACGCTGTTGTGGCTCCAGAGTCGATTGCCACGCGCGACGGTGTTCGCGTTCGCGGTGATCGGTGTGGGCGTGTTCCTCATGGGAGCAGCGTCGGTCTCGAACCTGGCGCCCGCCGTCTTGATGATCGTGCTCGTCGGCGCGTGCGCGGGGACGTCCTACGTGACCGGGTTCACGGTGCTGCAGGAGAACGTCGGGGACGAGCTCCGAGGGCGGACGTTCGCGACCCTCTACACCGTCATCCGGCTGTGTCTGCTGATCTCGCTCACGCTGTCGCCGCTCTGGGCGGATCTGTGGGACTGGGTCACCACCGAGCTCTTCAGCGGCCAGTCTCTCGGGGTCGGCCCGTACGAGTACTCGTTGCCGGGCGTGCGCCTGGCGCTGTGGGGTGGTGGTTTCATCACTCTGCTGGGAGGGCTCGTCGCGCGGCGTTGGGTTCGGAGCGCCCGCGTCGCGGGCATTGTCCACGAGGAACGACTCGGTGCCCCGTACCCGCCGGAGTACGACGCGTCGACGAACGGTGCGGACGGGCCGACGAACGGGGCGGACGGCGCCGAGCACCGGAGTGTCGAGTCGGAGTCGAGCGGATGACGGCGCGGTTCGTGGTCCTCGAAGGGGGTGACGGTGCCGGGAAGAGCGTGCAGGTCGGGCTGCTCGCGAAGCACTTGGTCGACGAAGGCGAAGACGTCGTCACCACCTTCGAGCCGGGGGCGACTGCCGCCGGTTCGCTGGTACGCGAGCTCGTGCTGCACCGGTCGGATCACGTCACGCCGTTGGCCGAAGCGCTGCTGATGGCCGCGGACCGCGCACAGCACGCGGAGGAGGTGATCGTGCCCGCGCTCGAGCGAGGCGCGTGGGTCGTCTCGGACCGGCACCTCCCGTCGTCGCTCGTGTACCAGGGAGTCGTGCGGGGAGTGGGCGTCGACGTGGTGGAGTCCCTCAACGAGCCCACGACGGAAAAGGTGCGGCCGGATGCGGTGGTGGTGCTCGACGTTCCCGACACGGTCGCCGCGACCCGGCGACCGGAGCCGGCCGATCGCCTGGAGGCCGAGGGATCGACGTTCCATGCGGACGTGCGCGCCGCCTACCGTGACCTCGCGCCGCGTTACGGATGGCTCGTGGTCGACGGCACCGGCACGCCCGACGAGGTTGCACGACGAGTGTGGGACGCGGTATGGACGAATGGAGTCGTGTGAATATCGACCCCTGGGCGCGGATGCAGGGCCAGGACCGTGCGGTCGCGCTCCTCCGCCGTGCGGCTGAACGGCCCGTGCACGCGTACCTGCTGGTGGGTGCGCGCGGCAGCGGAGTGGGCGACGCCGCACGGTGCTTCGCCGCCGCGCTCGTTCGTCCCGACGGCGACGAGCGCGCGACCGACCTCGTGCTCCGCGGAGTGCATCCCGACGTCGTCGAGATCGACCCACCTGCGAACCAGATCCGCGTGGAAGACGCGCAGATGCTGGTCGACGAGGTGTACCGGAGTCCCGTCGAGGGCGTGCGCAAGGTCGTGGTGCTCCTCGATGCGGAGCGGCTGAACGAGGCCGCGGCCAACAAGCTGCTCAAGACCCTCGAGGAACCGCCACCGCGCGCCGTGGTGATCCTCGCGACGGCAGGAGCCGACCAGCTGCTCGCCACCGTCCGTTCGAGGTGCCAGCGGGTCGACCTCGCGTCGCTCGGTCCTGACGCGGTGGCCGCCACGCTCGCGGCGGGCGGCGTCGAGCCCGCGCGTGCCGCGCTTCTGGCAGGCCTCGCCGGTGGCCAACTCGATCGTGGCCGCGCGCTCGCGGGCCGACTGGGCGTCGTGCGGGACGCGTTCGTCGACGCGGCGTACTTGCTCGACGGCACCGGCTCGGCGGTCGCCGTGCAAGCCGAGCGCGTGTCGGTGGCACTGCGCGAGTCGGTGGCGGAGCTGGAAGCCGGGCAGGCCGCCGAGACGGAGGAGCTTGCCGGATCGTTGGAGGCGGCCGGCTTCCCGGAGCGGACGCGCCGCACGCAACTCCGACGGCTGGAAGAACAACACAAGCGGTCGCATCGACGGGCCCGAACGGACGCACTGCTCGAGGGCATCACCGCGCTGGAGACGGTCTACCGGGACGCGCTCGTCGATGAGGGTGCCCCGCGCTTGAACGACGACCGTGCGGCTCCGACGGTGGAGCCCCGCCGTGCGGTCCGTGCCCTCGGGGCGTGCCGGAGCGCGCGCCAGTCGCTCCTCGAGCACAACCCCAATGAGGATCTCCTCGTCGAACGACTTCTGCTCCGGCTGCCCGGCTGAACGGTCCGAACGCGATCGAGGTTCCACGGGGCCGCCGATAGACTCCCGCCCCGCGCCGGAGTAGCTCAGACGGCAGAGCAGCTCACTCGTAATGAGCAGGCCAAGGGTTCGAGTCCCTTCTCCGGCTCCACCAGCACGCTCGGGGATGCCTACCAGCACATCTCTCAGCATCGTCTCACGGTGCTCACACAGACGATCCGGCATCGTGGCGTTTGGTCGACCGCTCACGGAGGCGGTCTCGACGGAGGAGTTTTCCGCATGGGCCATACGAAGCGATGGATCGCCGCCGGTGCTGTCGCCGTAGTCGCACTCGGTCTCGGCACGGGGATCGCCGTGGCGAGTGGCGGCGACGACGATGCCAGCGACAGGCCGATCACCGGACCGGCGCTCACCCAGGCCGCCGACGCGGCGCTCGCCGAAACGGGTGGCGGTTCGGTGAGGGCGACGGAAGTCAACGACGAGGAGGGCTACTACGAGGTCGAGGTCAAGGGTCCCGACGGCCGCGTCGTCGACGTGCACCTCGATCGGACGTTCAAGGTCATCGACAGCAGCTCGGACTCGGGGAGCGACAGCCAGGACTGACTGCTCGCGGCCCGGACCGCGGTGTTCTCACATCGATTTCACACGGAGATCGCCGTAGCGTGCTCGCATGAGGGTGCTGGTCGTCGAGGACGAGCCGCGGATGGCGACGCTCCTGGAGCGGGGGTTCCGCGAAGAGGGCTATGCGGTCGACGTGGCGTGCAACGGCACGGACGGGCTCTGGTTGGCGACCGAGCAGGACTACGACGCGGTGGTCCTCGATGTGCTGTTGCCCGAGGTGGACGGTCTGGAGGTGTGTCGACGACTCCGCGCCGCGCGACGGTGGGCGCCGATCCTGTTGCTGACGGCGCGGGACGCGGTCGACGATCGGGTGCAGGGCTTGGACGCGGGTGCCGACGACTACCTGACGAAGCCGTTCAGCTTCGCGGAGCTCGCGGCGCGGGTTCGCGCGCTGGCCCGGAGCAGGTCGGGACCGCGGCCGGCCGTCCTGGAGGTGGGGGACCTGCGCCTCGACCCGGCGACTCATCGTGCCTGGCGCGGGCACGCGGAGTTGGCGTTGTCACCCAAGGAGATGGCGCTGCTCGAGATGCTGATGCGCCACGCCGGCGAGGTCGTGACACGTACCCAGATCCTCGATCGGGTGTGGGACTTCGCGTATGCGGGCGGATCGAACGTCGTCGATCAGTACGTGGCGTACCTTCGCCGCAAGGTCGATCGGCCCTTCGGGCGCTCTGACATCGAAACGATTCGTGGTGTCGGGTATCGCCTCTTGGTCGTGGCGGGGGAGTGAGCGGTGCCGATCCGAGTTCGGCTCGGGCTCGCGTTCGCAGCGGTGACGTTGCTGCTGGTGGTGGTCGGTGGTGCGATCTTCGCCACTTCGTTTCGCAGTGGCTTGGAGCAATCGCTCGAGCCGGGTCTGCGCGCCCAGCTGCGCTCGTTGTCGGAGACCATGCGCGGCGGGGTAGCAGCAACCGCCACCGTCGACCATCCCGTCGTGCTGCCGGGCGACGACGTCGTGACCCAAGTCCTCGACCGGGATGGGAACGTTCTCGTTTCGACGCGGGATGCGGGCGCGGTTCCGGCCGTGTCCCCCGCGACTCTCCGGGCGGCGACCTCCCGCCGCGTCTACAGCAACGAGAGGGTCGGTCGCGAGCGCGAACCCGTGCGCGTGCTCGCTGCTCCCGTGAGCACGAGTGCCGGTCGTCGGGTGGCGATCGTCGGAACGTCTCTGGAACCGACGAACGCGGCCGTCACACGAGTTCGTTCGGGACTCGTGTTGGGAGGCGCCGCGGCAGTGGCGGTCGCAGCGACCGGTGGATGGCTGCTCGCCGGCGCGGCCTTGCGGCCGGTCGAACGGATGCGGCGGCAGGCCGCCGCCATCTCCGAGCACGACACGACGGCGCGCCTTCCGGTTCCGTCGACCCACGACGAGATCGCCGCGTTGGCAACGACGCTGAACACGCTGCTCGAGCGGCTCCAGGGTGCGCTGGGACGGCAACGAGCATTCGTCGCCGACGCCAGCCACGAGCTGCGAACTCCGCTCGCAGTGTTGCGGACCGAGCTCGAGCTCGCTGCCCGACCGGAGCGTGACTCCGCCGAGCTCCACGACGCGCTCGACGCACGCCACCCAGGAAGTCGAGCGTCTCGCGCGCCTCGTCGACGACTTGCTCTTCCTCGCGTGGAGCGACGAAGGAACGCAACTCCCGACCGAGGACACGCCGCTCCGGCCGCTGCTCGCCGAGGCGATTGCGGCGACGCGGACGCAGGCCGCGCCGCGCGGTGTCGAGATGAAGCTCGAGCTCGGGGCGAACCTTCGGGCGTGCATTGCACCCGCCTTGATTCATCAGGCTGTCGTCAACCTGCTGACGAACGCGATTCGTCACTCACCTTCGGGGGGCGTTGTGATCCTCGGTGCCCGTCTCGAGGGCAGCACTCTCGTGATCGAGGTGCTCGACGAGGGCCCGGGGTTCGCAGACGAGTTCCTGTCCGACGCGTTCGAGCGATTTCGACGTGCGGACGAGTCCCGGACCCGAACCGACGGAGGAACCGGGCTGGGGTTGGCGATCGTGCGAGTTGTCGCCCGAGCCCACGGCGGAACCGCAGAAGCCGCCACCCGACCTGAAGGTGGCGCGGTCGTGACGGTCCGCGTTCCCTCCAGAGATGTGAAGCCACACATCTCCCCCACACGCCCCTCCTAGGCGCGCTCGCGGATACTCGCCGCACGAGACGGTCAGGGAAGCACCGGCGTTCGCCACTGAACGGAGGTAATCGGATGTTCAAGCGTGTGAGCTCCGCATCGGTCATGGCGGTAGTGCTCGTCGCTGCGAGTTGGGGCGGGAGCGTGTGGGGAGCGGCGCCACGGGATGCTCGTCTGCCGCTGGGAGGCGAGCCGTTCGCGCTCGACCCCGCGAGCCTCAGCGTCACGATCGACAACCGCTACTGGCCGATGGAGCCGGGAACCCGCTGGATCTCCCGAGAGACGGACGCCAAGGGCACCGAGATGAGGGTCGTGGTGACGGTGACCAGCGAGACGAAACAGATCGCGAACGGCGCGACCGCTCGTGTCGTTCGTGACACCGTTGCCACGAATGGCGAGGTCACCGAGGACACCTTCGACTGGTACGCGCAGGACACCGACGGGAACATCTGGTATCTGGGAGAGGACACTGCCGAGTTCGAGAAGGGAAACGTGACCTCGCGAGCGGGATCGTTCCAGGCCGGTGTCGACGGTGCGCTGCCGGGGGTCGTCGTGCCGGCGGAACCGGTCGGCGGACTCGAGTATCGCCAGGAGCACTACGCAGGCGAAGCCGAGGATCGGGCCGAGGTGCTCGGTGTCGACGAGCAGGTCGAGGTCGCGGCGGGCCACTACGAGCACGTCCTGATGACGAAGGAGACGAATCCGCTCGAGCCCAAGGTGCTGGAGCTCAAGTTCTACGCCCCGGGCGTCGGGCCTGCCCTGGCCCTCGGTGTCTCGGGTGGCGGGGACCGCGAAGCGCTCGTCGCGGTCACCAAGGTCGGCAAGCGAGCCGCGCGGGCGGCGGGCACCACCCCACTGGGCAAGCGGTATCCGTGACGGGGTCACTCATTTAGTTTCCGGAACTAACTAATCCGCGCTAGACTGCTCGTCGTGACAACGAAGACGACACCCGGCCCGTCAGTCACGATGACCGACTCGGTGGAGGTCGCGAGCCGGCTTCGACTGTCCGTCACCCGTCTGGCGCGGATCTTGCGCCACCAGGACACCGGGGGCCTCCTCCCCACGCTCAGCGCGGCGCTGGCCACCGTCGATCGCGAAGGTCCGCTGACGCTCGGGGACCTCGCCCAGCGCGAACACGTCGCGCCCCCCAGCATCACGAAGGCCGTCGAGAAATTGGAAGGCATGGGTTTCGTCGCCCGACAGCGCGACGACTCCGACCGTCGCGTGTGGTGGGTGAAGGTGACGCCGGCGGGTCGTCGCCACGTCGTGCAGAACCGGTCGCGCCGAACCGCCTGGCTCGCCACTCGCCTCCAGGAGCTCGCGCCGGGCGACCGGGCGCGCCTCGCCGAGGCGGTCGACGTGCTCGAGCGGCTGATCGCGCCGGAACGGGACGGCCAACCGTGAGGGCCCGCACCGCCGAGCCGTTCCGCACCACCTTCCGCGCGCTGCGGAGTCGCAACTTCCGCCTGTTCTTCGGCGGCCAGCTGATCTCCCAGGCGGGCACCTGGCTGACGACGATCGCGCTGACCCTGCTGGTCCTCGACCTGACCAACAGTGGCGTGGCCGTCGGCCTGCTGGTCGCGTGCCAATTCGGACCGATCCTGCTCTTCGGGGCCTGGGGCGGGCTGATCGCAGACCGGTCCGACAAGCGGAAGCTGCTGGTGATCACCCAGTCGTTGCAGATGGTGCAGTCGCTCGTCCTCGCCGCGCTCGCCTTCGCCGGGCACGCTCCCTTGGTCGCTTTCTACGCCACCGCCCTCGCGGGCGGCTTCCTCCTGGCGTTCGACACGCCCGCCCGCCGCTCTTTCGTGGCCGAGATGGTGCCGGAGTCCGACGTCCAGAACGCAGTCACGCTCAACAGCGCGCTGATGACGAGCTCCCGGGTGATCGGGCCCGCGGTTGCCGGTTTGCTGGTCGTGACGGTGGGCTTCGGCTGGTGCTTCCTCATCGACGGCGCGTCGTACC
Organism: uncultured Actinomycetes bacterium; assembly: GCA_963775795.1. GTDB lineage: Bacteria > Actinomycetota > Acidimicrobiia > IMCC26256 > DASPTH01 > CAVZKC01. The sequence goes on from CAVZKC010000004.1 coordinate 1,216,461, forward strand.
TCGCCGTGATCGCCAGCTTGCTGCGCATGCGACGCTCCGAGCTCCGCCAGCCGCCCGTCGTCGCCCGGGCGAAGGGGCAGCTCCGCGCCGCCGTGCGCTACATCCGTGAGGTGCCCGACCTCTACATCCCCCTCGTGATGATGACCGTCGTCGGCACGCTCACGTTCAACTTCTCGGTGGTGCTCCCGCTCTTCGTGGAACACTCGCTTCACGGCTCGGCCGGTTCCTTCACGCTGCTGTTCTCCGTCCTCAGCCTGGGTTCGGTGGTGGGTGCGCTGGCGGCGGCGCGGATGCGGGTCATCGACACGCACCACGTCGTCTACGCGTCGTTCGCATTCGGTGGGTCGATGTTCGGGCTCGCGCTCGCACCGACGCTGCTCACGGCGTTTCCCGTCGCGGTCGTCGTGGGGATGGCGAGCGTGGCGTTCGTCACCGCCTCGACCGCGATCGTGCAGGTTCGGGCCGATCCGATGATGCGGGGACGCGTGCTCGCGTTGCAGGGCATCGTCCTCATCGGCAGCACGCCGATCGGCGGTCCCCTGCTCGGTTCCGTGTGCGACCACTGGGGTGCCCGCAGCGGCATCGTGCTCGGCGCGGCCGCGGCGACTGCCGCCGGGCTCTGGGGTCTCGCCGCGCACCGGCGGAACGCGAGGAGCGAAGTCGGCGACGGCGGCGGCCCCCTGCCACTCCACGTCGCCGTGCGCTGACCACATCACGGCGGGCGCGTCCACGCCTCCGGATCGAGAGCCCCTCGGAGGCGCGTTCTAGGCTGGGCGGATGGTGAACCCCTACAAGGTCGAGGCGTATCCGCAGTCGGTGCTCGACGAGTCCGAAGCGGTCGAAGGAGAGACGGTCCTCGAGAGCCGGATCAACGAGCTCGCACAGAACGGCTGGAAGGTGATCACCATGTCGAGCGACGACGAGGGCTACGTCGTCATCTATCAGCGGACCCGAGCCCGCCGCGACGGTGACATCGGCTAGGGATTGGCCCCGCCCCGCGTACTAGTGACGCGACGAGCGCACGCTCGTGACCGCCCAGACCGCAACGAGGAACGCCGCCGCACCAACGGCCACCCGGAGCCGCGGGGCTCGCGTCGGGAGACGCGGCGCGCGCACGCGGTCCGCCCGCTCCGGCTGCTTGGGGACGGGCGCCATGTCGCGGGGTGCGGTCGGTTGCTCGACGAGCGGCCGGGGGACAGCCCGGGCGCCGGGCCCCACGCCGGCTCGCATGGCGTCGCTCCTCACCACCAGGGCGATCCACGCCGCGAACACGCCGAGACCGGCGAGAAACGCGAGCAGGATCGTCGAGCTCGCTTGGTCGACAGCCATGCTCCGGTTCCACCTCCCTCCGCCCCTCGCCCCTCCGCCTCGTCGTCCGCAGGCGCCCCTTCGCGCCAGTTGGTCGGTACCGTCGAAGCCTCCGCTGATTCCCGTTCCGCGCAGGGTCGAAACGTGCACCAGCGCCCCGATGCCGATTGAGTCAGAATGCACCACGGGAGCGGCTCGATGCACGCGGGCGACGCACAGGAGGATCGCAATGGACCGGAGTGACGGGATCGAGGAGCGGCTGGAGCGGGTGCCGCTGTTCCAGGGACTGACGAAGAAGGACCTGAAGCTGATCTCCCAGCTCACCACCTACCTCGAAGAGCCGGCGGGCACGGTGCTCATCGAGGAGGGCAAGTCGGGGTACGAGTTCATCATCGTGCTCGACGGCGAGGTCGAGGTGACCCAGGGCGGCCAGCTGATCGCCAGCCGCGGGGCAGGCGACTTCTTCGGCGAGATCGCCCTCCTCGACCACCGGCCCCGGACCGCGACCGTCCGTGCCAAGACGCCCGTGGCCATCCAGGTGATCAACCGCGGCGAGTTCGCCGGCCTGCTCGCAGACGTGCCCGAGATCGCCAGCAAGATCATGACCACCATGGCCGAGCGGCTCGCAGACCTCGAGAGGTCCGCAGGCGACTAGGTGTAGTTCCCAGTGACGTTGGTCAGTCGGCGTGGAGCCGGCTGGCGGGTGTCTTGTGTCCGAGGGCGCCGTGGGGTCGTTGGTGGTTGTAGTAGTCGATCCAGGCGGGCAGTGCACGAGCTCGATGTTCTGAGGTGCGATACGTCGCGGCGTAGGCCCACTCGCGCAGCATCGTCTGGATGAACCGTTCGGCTTTGCCGTTGGTGCGGGGCCGGTAAGGGCGGGTGCGGATGTGTTCGACGCGATGTGTTGCGCACCATGTCGCCCAGAGCGCGGAGACGTAGGGCGCGCCGTTGTCGCTCATGACTTGTCGGACGCGCACGCCGCGTTCGGCGAACCAGGCAACCGCTCGTTCGAAGAACCCGATCGTGGTTACCGCGCGTTCGTCGGCGAGGACCTCGACGTAGGCGAGGCGGGTCGCGTCGTCGACACAGACATGCACGGCTTCCCATCCGGCGTGGCCGGTGTAGGTGCGCCCTGGGCCGCGGCCCAGCACTCGGTGACCAGGACGACGGAACCGTCCCAGTTTCTTGACGTCGACGTGGACGAGCTCGCCGGCGTGGCGACGGCAATATCGGTTCGGCGGTTCCGGTGGTCCCAGCTTCCAGAGCCGGTTCAACCCGAGCCGGCTCAACACCGCGCAGACCGTCGAGGTCGGCAGCTCGAGCACCGCCGCGATCCGAGTGCTGGTCCAACGCAACCTGCGCAGCCGTTCGATCTCTGCTTCAACACTCGAGGGAGTCCGGGTTGGCCGTCGATGCGGCGCCGAGGAACGATCCGTCAGTGCCTCACCCGCCAACCGCCGGGCCAACCACCGATACGCGGTGCGTTCCGAACAACCAGCAGCCGTGGCAGCTGCCTCGACCGTCCAGCCTTCCTCACGCACACGATCACACAACAGGGCTCGCTGGAACGGAGTCAGCTTGGCGTTACCGTGCAGTCGCATCGGGCTCCTTGAGGTGAGAGTGGGTCGCACCCTCAAGTCTCAAGGAGCCCGTCCTGACGAACGTGCATGGGAACTACAACTAGGCGGGCTCAAGCGATCGCGAGAACGCGCCGATCTGCTCTCCGAGTGGCGGTGGTTCACGATCGGAGAGCCGCTCATGGAGAGTGCAGAACACGATCTTGGCCGCGCCGCGGAAGCCGGCGAGCTTCGTCTCGCGTATCAGCCGGTCGTGTCGTTGCGCGACGGCGGGATCGTCGGCGCCGAGGCGCTCGTTCGGTGGGAGCATCCGACTCGCGGCCTGCTCTGGCCTGGGGAATTCCTCGGGGACGACGACGCGTCGATCCGAGTCGATCGCTGGGTGGTCACCGAGGCATCCCGTACCGCGGCGCGATGGCACCGAGGGTTCCCCGACCGGCCGCTCCAGGTCGCGGTGAACATCTCCCCCCGTCGTCTCGACTCCGCCGAGTTCCTCGCACGCGCCGAGAGCGCGGTCCGTGTGAACGGACTCGAGCGCGGCGCGCTCGCGCTGGAAGTCACCGCGTCTGAGCTGGCGTGCGACCTGGCCGGTAAGGCAAAGCTCGCCGGGCTGCGCGACGGTGGGGTCTCGCTCGTGGTCGACGATCTCGGCACTCAGGCGGTGGAGCCTGACGCCGCGCTCCGAACCCTCGCCGCGCTCGAGGGTCTTCCAATCGAAACGGTCAAGATCGACCGCGGCCTCGTGTCGCTCGTGCTCGGCGACGAGGGCGCGGCGGACGTCGTCGAGGCCGTCGTGCGGCTTGCTCATCGGTTGGGATTCCGAGTGAGCGCCAAGGGAGTCGAGAGCGCGGACGAGGCCGCTGGGCTGCGCGCCGTGGGATGCGACCTCGCGCAGGGCTACCACTTCGAGCGCCCACAGCCCGCCGAGTACATCGATCTCCTGCTGCGCGAAGAGTCTGTGCGGAGGGACGAAGCCCTCTCCGCGTGACGAGGCGCCAGACCCAGGTTTCGTCTGCCTCACGGCTCGGTAGCCTGGCGCCATGGCCGACCAGGCACGATTCGCCGAGCTCGCCATGCCCTACGCCTCGGCGCTGTACTCCGCGGCCCTGCGCATGACGCGCAACCCCGCCGACGCGGAGGACCTCGTGCAGGAGACGTACCTCCGCGCCTACCGAGGCTTCGGCGGGTTCCAAGACGGCACCAACCTCAAGGCGTGGCTCTACAAGATCCTCACCAACACGTTCATCAACTCGTATCGCGCGAAGCGCCGACGCCCGGACCAGGTCGAGCTCGACGACGTCGAAGACTTCTTCCTCTTCCGCCGCCTGGGCGGACTCGAGGCGGCGGCCGCCGGCCGCACCCCGGAGACCGAGGTGCTCGAGCAGATTCCCGACGCGGTGGTCAAGGAAGCGCTCGAGTCCCTTCCGGAGCAGTTCCGGATGGCGGTGCTGCTCGCCGACGTCGAAGGCTTCTCCTACAAGGAGATCGCCAACATCATGGACGTGCCCATCGGCACGGTCATGAGCCGGATCCATCGCGGAAGAAAGCAGCTCCAGGCCCGGTTGTGGGACTTTGGTCGCGAGCACGGTCTCGTGCCTCCGGACACCGACGGGACGGCCGTTCCAAGACCCCGGAACGGGTCTGCTGGGGAAGGAAGCGACGTGCAGCAGGATTCGGCACCCGAGACCGCCGGTCACGCAGGGGGATAGCGACAGATGGACTGCGACAAGGCGATCCACCGCGTGTACTACTACCTCGACGGTGAGCTGACGGTCTGGCGGCGCTGGGCCATCAAACGCCACCTGTCGAAGTGCCCGCCGTGCGCGCAAGGCTTCGACTTCGAGCTCGAGCTCCGCCAGGTGGTGTCGTCCAAGTGTCGGGACGAAGTGCCTCCCGACCTGCTCCGCCGTATCGCTGAGGCGATCGGCGAGCCGCGCCGCCCGGGCGACCCTCCTGCCGCCGCCGCTCCCCCCGGCGGTGCGCCCGCCTGATGGTCCCGAGGTCGGCGGTCGGTCGTACGATCCGGCCTACGATGCAGCCGACGCCCCGGAGGAAGCCGCCCGTGTCGACCACACGCCACCGTCTCGCCCTGCTCGCAGCCATCGCGAGCGGTGTTCTGCTCGGCGGAGCTGCACCGGCGGGCGCAGCCACCACGGTCCTCGCGAACGAGAAGTACAAGTGGTTCTACTGGGCTGGGCCCCTCATCGCGCTGGGCCTCCTCGGCGTCCTGGCCGCCGTGGGAGTCGGGTACTACCTGCGGGTGATGCGTCCGAAGTGGCGGGGTCGCCAGTCCTCGTGACGGTCCGGGTATGACCCCCGAGACCGCAGTGGCCGCAACGGTCGCGGCGCCGGTGGCCGATTTCGGCAGTGCCGATGTCCCGGTGGAGGCGGCGCTCGACCCGATCGATTGGCGTCTCGCCGAACGCGTGGCACGTCGGGTCGCGGGGCGGGACCCCTTCGCCGACTCCTATCTCGCCGCGTCGCTTCGCGACGACTTCCGTGAGCTCACGGCTCGCGCCGAGGAGCTGGTCGGCGAAGCGACGGGCCTCCAGGTGCCCAGTCCCGCGGTTGCCGAAGCGGTGGATCGTGGCAGTTGGGTGTCGGCGAACGTGTCCTCGTTGCAACGGTTGTTCGCGCCGCTGACGCAGCGAGTGGGCGTACGGCTGCAGCACCACCGCGCCGCGCCGTTCGGGCGGCGCGTCGCCGGGACCGAGACCGGTGTCCTGCTCGGCTATCTCGCCCAGCGCGTGCTGGGCCAGTACGACCTGTTGGTAGTGGACGAGGCAGGAGGTGCCGACGCCGTGTACTACGTGGGCGGCAACGTGCTCGCGCTCGAGAAGCGCTTCGCGTTCCGGCCGCGCGACTTCCGCCTCTGGATCGCCATCCACGAGCTCACGCATCGGGCCCAGTTCACCGGCGTGCCGTGGATGCGCTCGTACTACCTGTCGCTCGTCGACTCGTCGCTCTCCTCGATCGACGCCGATCCACGCCGTCTGCTGCAAGCACTGGTCCGAGCGGCCGAGGAGATCCACGCGGGGCGCAACCCGCTCGACGAGGGGGGCCTCGTGGGCCTGCTCGCCAACGAAGAACAGCGAGACGCGCTCGCCGGCATGCAGGCCTTGATGTCGCTGCTCGAGGGTCACGGCAACCACGTCATGAACCGGCTCGGTCGCGAGCACGTCGCCGGCCAGGCGCGGATGGCTCGCGTGCTGCACGCGCGACGCCGCACCCGTGGAGCGGGTGGCTTCGTGCAGAAGCTCGTCGGCCTCGACTCGAAGATGCGTCAGTACGAAGTGGGTGAGGCGTTCGTGTCTGCCGTCGAGCGCGAAGGCGGCCCGCGCGCGATCGACGCCGCGTGGCGCGGTCCGGAGTCGCTGCCGACCGTGCCTGAGCTCCACGACCCCGCAGCATGGCTGGCGCGGGTCGGCGCCCCGGCATGAGCGCGCGCACCTCGGCGCTCGTCGCTGGGTGCGAACTCGAGCAGCTGCGGGCGGTCGCCGACTTCGAGGGTCTCACCGGTCCCGTCGTGGTGGGTTGCTCGGGAGGGCCTGATTCCTCTGCGCTGCTCGTGCTCGCTTCGGAGGCGCGCCTCGCGCCGGTGGCCGTCCACGTCGACCACGGGCTGCGGCGCGGGAGCGAGCACGACGTCGAGACGGTGCGCGACCTCGCGCGCTCGCTCGGGATCCCGTGTCACGAGGAGCGCGTGTCGATCGCCCCGGGCTCGAACCTCGAGGCTCGCGCGCGCGACGCGCGCTGACGCGGCACTCGAACGCGCGCGGTTGCTCCACCGTGCGTTCTGGACGCTCGTCGGTCACACGGCGGACGACCAGGCCGAGACGGTGCTCGTCAATCTCCTCCGCGGCGCTGGCTCGGCGGGGCTCGCGGGGATGGCGCCGCGGCGCGACCGCCTCGCGCGGCCGCTGCTGCGACTTCGGCGCGCCGACACGCGGGCACTGTGTGCATCGCTCGGCCTCGCGACGCTGGACGATCCCATGAACCGGGACCGCTCGTTCCAGCGCGTCGCCGTCCGTGTCGACGTCCTGCCGCTGCTCGGCGACGTGGCGCACCGCGACCTCGTACCCGTGCTGGCCCGCCAAGCGGAGATCCTCCGCGAGGAGTCCGAATTCCTGGACGGCCTCGCCCGGGCCGCGTGGCCGGGCTCGGCGAGCCCGGACGCACCGGCACGCGCCCTCGCGGCGCTCCCGCCGCCGCTCGCCCGTCGCGCCGTCCGTCAGTGGCTCGGGACGCCGCCTCCCTCTCGTGCCGAAGTGGAGCGGGTCGTCGCGATCGCGAACGGAGACCACCGTGCCGCCCAGCTCGCGGGCGGACGTCGAGTGCACCGGCACGCCGGGCAGCTCGTCCTGAGCTGCGGCTAGCGTCGTGTCGTGAGCGATCGCGACATCGGCCGGATCGTCGTCGGCGAGGACGAGCTGCACGATCGCATCGAGGCGCTGGGCAAGGAGATCACCAGCGACTACACGGGACGCCCGCCCCTGCTGGTCGGTGTGCTCAAGGGCGCGTTCGTGTTCATGAGTGACCTGTCGCGCGCGATCGATCTGCCGGTGGAGTTCGACTTCATGGCGGTGTCGTCGTACGGGTCGGCGACGCGTTCGAGTGGCGTCGTGCGCATCATGAAGGATCTCGACCTCGACCTGTCGGGTCGTCACGTCCTGATCGTGGAGGACATCGTCGATTCGGGCCTCACGCTCGCGTACCTGCGGAAGAACCTCGCGGTGCGAGGACCGGCGTCGCTGGAGGTGTGCGCGCTCCTTGTCAAGGACGGCCTGCAGCGCGTCGACCTCGACCTGCGCTACGTCGGTTTCCGAATCCCGCCGGTGTTTGTCGTCGGGTACGGGCTCGACGTGGCCGAGCGGTACCGCAACCTCCCGTACGTCGCGGAATACGGTGGCGAGCTGGTCTGAGCGTCCCGGCAATGCCGGATCAGGCCGGAAGTGGCGGCGGCAGCGGGCGCTAGCCTTGCGGAACCGCTGCAAGCTGTCCGGAGTCGCTCGTGTCCAAAATGCGTCGTGGCGCCGTGTTCCTCGTCGCAGGAGCGGTGGTCGCCGCCTTCTTCCTGATCAGAGCGCTCACTGCCGGCGCCGGTCCGCAGGAGCTGTCCCTCGACGCGTTCAACCGCCGCCTCGATGATGAACGCGTCGCGACCGCCACGATCTTCGACCGCGACCATCGCGTCGAAGGCCGCCTCGACGACGGGACCGACTATTCGGTCGACTTCCCGGCTGACTACACGGAGACGATGACGAGGTCGATCGTCGACGCGGACGTGCGAAACGTCTCGACCGATCACCAAAGCGAAAGCCCGTGGATCGGGATCCTCTTCAGCCTGCTCCCCTTCGTGCTGCTTGCGTTCGTGGTGATGTGGGTGCTCGGCCAGGTGCAAGGTGGTGGCAGCCGGGTCATGGGCTTCGGCAAGTCGCGCGCCAAGGTCGTCGCGAAAGACCAGCCGAAGTCGACCTTCGCGGACGTTGCCGGCCTTGACGAAGCAGTGGAGGAGCTCCAGGAGATCAAGGACTTCCTCGCGTCGCCGGGCAAGTTCCAGGAGATGGGAGCGAGGATTCCGAAGGGCGTGCTGCTCTTCGGCCCGCCGGGCACGGGCAAGACGTTGTTGGCCAAGGCGGTCGCCGGCGAGGCAGGCGTTCCGTTCTTCTCGATCAGCGGCTCCGACTTCGTGGAGATGTTCGTCGGTGTCGGCGCATCACGGGTGCGCGACCTCTTCGAGCAGGCGAAGGCGGCTGCCCCCGCCATCGTGTTCGTCGACGAGATCGACGCGGTAGGGCGTCATCGCGGTGCAGGTCTCGGTGGTGGTCACGACGAGCGCGAACAGACCCTGAACCAGCTGCTAGTCGAGATGGACGGCTTCGACCAGAAGCAGGGGGTGATCCTGCTCGCGTCCACGAACCGCCCCGACATTCTCGATCCGGCGCTGCTACGCCCCGGTCGATTCGATCGCCAGATCGTCGTCGACCGCCCCGATCTCGAGGGCCGCAAGGCCATTCTCGCGGTCCACGCGCGCAACAAGCCGCTCGCGCCGGGCGTCGACCTGAACGTGATCGCGCGACGGACTCCGGGCTTCACGGGTGCGGACCTCGCGAACCTGATGAACGAAGCCGCGTTGCTCTCGGCTCGTCACAACCTCACGTTGATCGGTCTGCCGCAGCTGGAGGAAGCGATCGACCGCGTGATGGCAGGCCCGGAGCGGCGGAGCCGGCTCATCTCCGAGCGCGAGAAGCGGGTGATCGCGTACCACGAGGGTGGCCACGCGCTCGTGGCGCACGCGCTCCCCAATACCGATCCCGTGCACAAGATCTCGATCATCCCCCGGGGCCGCGCGCTGGGCTACACGCTCACGCTCCCGACCGAGGACAAGTTCCTCGTGACCCGCAGCGAGCTGGTCGACGAGCTCGCGATGCTGCTCGGAGGGCGCACCGCGGAGGAGCTGATCTTCGCCGAGCCGACCACGGGTGCGCAGAACGACATCGACCGCGCCACCACCATCGCCCGCCAGATGGTCACCGAGTTCGGGATGAGCGATTCGCTCGGCCCGATGCGTTTCGGCCATCCGCAGGGTGAGGTATTCCTCGGCCGCGACTTCTCGTCGACGCCGGACTATTCGAACGACGTCGCAGCCAGCATCGACGTCGAGGTGCGTCATCTGATCGACAGCGCGCACGAGTCGGCGCGTTCGGTCCTCGAGCAGAACCGCGACGTCCTCAACCGGCTCGCGGCACAGCTCGTCGAGCACGAGACCCTCGAGGCCGAGCGGGTCCAGGAGCTGTTCGCCGGCGTGGCGCCGTGGGAGGGCGTGCCCGGCGACGCCACTGCCCGTGTCGCCCGCCGCCCCGAGGCGGCTCCACAAGCCCCGGGCCGGTCGAGCGCGGCAGCTGCCAGTCGAACCGAACCGAAGCACCGCGGAGGCGCCGCGTGAGTGAGACGAGCCCGCTCCAACCCGTACCGAGCCCGGACGCCGAAGAGCGACCGGGTATCGACAAGCCGAAGATCCAGCGTGCGGTCCGCGCGATTCTCGAGGCGATCGGCGAAGACCCCGACCGCGACGGCCTCCAGGCGACCCCGCGGCGGATCGCCGACATGTACGAAGAGATCTTCGCGGGCCTCTTCACCGATCCCTCGAAGCACCTCACCGTCACGTTCGAGGCCGATCACGACGAGATGGTGATGGTGCGCGACATCCCCGTGCACTCGCTCTGCGAACACCACCTCGTCCCGTTTGCGGGGCGGGCGCACGTCGCGTACATCCCGGGGTTCGATGGTCGCATCACCGGACTGTCCAAGATCGCGCGGCTGATCGACGGCTTCGCGACCCGTCCCCAGGTGCAGGAGCGTCTCACCACGCAGACCGCGGACGCGCTCGTCGACGTGCTGAAGCCGCGCGGCGTGCTCGTCATGATCGAGGCCGAGCACTTCTGCATGTCGATGCGGGGCGTCAAGAAGCCGGGTTCGCTCACGATCACGTCCGCGGTGCGCGGCCTCTTCAAGACCAATGCCGCCACCCGAGCCGAAGCGATGAGCCTCATCACGCATCCGGGCAATCGCCTCTGATCGGCCGATCTCGGACACCGCGCCCGGCGGCCGGCAGGACCGGTACGCTTCCGGTCGCATGTTCTCGTGGTCCTCAATCGGCGGGCGCGGGCCCGCGGTGATGGGCATCGTCAACGTCACGCCGGATTCCTTCTCGGACGGTGGTCGCTATCTGGAGCCACAAGCCGCTGTCGAGCACGGCCTCGCGCTCGTCGAGGCGGGCGCCGACGTGCTCGACGTGGGCGGCGAATCGACTCGGCCCGGAGCGGTGGCCGTCGCCGCCGACGAGGAGTTGGCGCGCGTCGTGCCGGTCATACGCAGGCTCGCGGCCGAGACCCGGGTTCCGGTGAGCGTCGACACCCGCAAGGCGTCGGTCGCCACCGCCGCGCTCGACGCCGGCGCGCAGGTCGTCAACGACGTCTCCGCCGGGCGCGCCGATGGGGAGATGCTCCGAGTCGTCGCCGCCACGGGGGCCGGATTCGTGGCGATGCACATGCTCGGCGAGCCCGGGACTATGCAGGACGCTCCCCGCTACGACGACGTGGTACTCGACGTCGGCGACTTCCTGCTCGAGCGCCTCGACGTCGCCCGCGCCGCGGGCATCGACGAACGCTCGCTGTGTGCCGATCCCGGCATCGGGTTCGGCAAGTCGGTTGCCCACAACCTCGAGCTGCTCGCACGGCTGGACGAGCTGTGCGAACGAGTCGAGGTCCCGGTGCTGGTCGGCCCGTCGCGCAAACGGTTCCTCGGCATCGTGCTGCAGGGTGACCAGGGTGGCGCCGAACCTCCCGCCGACTCGCGCGACGACGCCACGTTGGCGGCCGCGGTCTGGGCGATCGATCGTGGCGCGGCGATCGTGCGCGTGCACGAAGTCCGGTCGGTCGTCGATGCCGTCCGGCTCCATTCGGTGATGCAGGAGTTCGACGCCAAGGCGGTCGCGTGAAGGGCCGGTGGGCGCAGGGGCTCGAGCCCCGCGGGCTGTGCTGGGTCATCAAGGATCGACTCGCGGCGTCGGAGCGGCCGGGGGGCTTCGCTCGGAACCACCGCAAGGTCCGCCGGCAGGAGGAGCTGATCTGGCTCATCGGTAACGGCTTCACGCACATCCTGTCGATCCTCGATTCGCCGCACAACCTGCACGCCTACGAGGAAGCGGGCATCCCCTTCGCGCACGTGCCGCTCGGGCGCCAGGACGAGTGGGGTGAGCGCCTCCCGGAGTTGTACGGAATGCTCGCAACCTGGTTGCGGGACCCGTCCGAGCGCGTCCTCGTCCATCACGAGGAGTTCGGCGAACGTCTGCTGGGTGTCCTGGCCGGCTACCTCCTCTACGCGGGCCTGGTCACCGAGGGAACGCACGCGGTGATCGTCATCGAGCGGATCACCGAACGTGAGCTCGGTGCCACCGCGCGCCAGATCGTCGCGGCGACGGTCGAGGAGGGAATTGTGGCGCCGTCGGGGAGGGACTGACGGATGGGGACGATCGTGATCGCGGGTCTGCGCGAGCTCGGAGTTCACGGCGTGCTGCCGGAGGAGCAGACGCGTCCCCAGCCCTTCGAGGTCGACGTCGAGCTCACCGTCGACTTGACGCGACCGGGGGAGTCCGACCAGCTCGACGACACCGTCGATTACGCGGCCGTCGCCGAGGCGGTGAGCAGGGTCGTCCGGTCCGAGCGGTACCAACTGCTCGAGAAGCTGGCCGCGCGCATCGCCGAGGTGTGTCGCGTCGACGAGCGCGTGACCGCCGTGGCGGTGACCGTTCGCAAGCTGCATCCTCCCGTTCGAGCGATGGTCGACCACGTCGCGGTCTGCATCGAGCGGTGACGCGGGCGTATCTCGGGCTCGGGTCGAACCTGGGAGACCGGTTGGCACGGCTCCAAGGCGCGATCGACGCCCTGGGCGCGTCGGCGGACGTCGCGGTCGTCGCCGTTTCCGGGGTCTACGAGACCGAGCCGGTGGGTCCCGACCAGCCCGACTACTTGAACGCGGTGGTGGCGATCGAGACGTCGCTCACAGCCCGGGCGCTGCTCGAGGTGGCCCACCACCTCGAGGCGGCCGCGGGCCGCGTTCGAGCCGAGCGGTGGGGCCCGCGGACGCTCGACGTCGACGTGCTCCTCGTGGAGGACGAGGAGGTGGACGAGCCCGACCTCCAGATCCCGCACCCGCGGCTCGCCGAGCGTGCCTTCGTGCTGGTGCCACTGGCCGACCTCGATCCCACGTGGGCGTCGCGGGTCCACGCCGACGAGGCAACGGTGCGCCCCACGCGTCTACGATTGGCGCTGCCCGAGTAGTCCGGTACCCACAGGGGCTGGAACGAAGTGGGAACGAACAGCTTGCAGTTGCGACTCGTTGAGCATCGCTCGGTGGCCCTTGTCGGCCCTGGTCGTGCCGGAACGGCCCTTGCCGGTGCGCTCGCATCCCGGGGTTGGACGGTGACGGCGGTCGCGGGCCGCTCGGCGACGAGCCCTTCGGTACTGGCGGGGGCCGAGCGGTTCGGCGCGCGGCCCTCGGAGGTCGAAGACGCCGGCCGGGGCGCCGCGCTGGTGCTCGTGGCCACACCGGACGGCGCCATCGCCGACGTCGCGTGCGCAGTTGCGCCCGGGCTCGAGGAAGGCACGCTCGTGCTCCACCTCTCGGGGGCGTGCGGGCCCGCGGAGCTCGACAAGCTGCAAACCGTCCGACCGGACGTGGTGATCGGCGCGTTGCATCCGCTCCAGTCCTTTCCGGCGCCGGACGGTCTCGATCCGCACAACGGCATCGCCCGGATCGCGGGCTCGTGGTGCGCGGTCGACGGTCCACCCGAGGTGGAACGCATTGCGATCTCGCTCGGGCTGAGGCCGTTCCGCCTCGACGGCGACCAGCGCGCGCGCTACCACGCCGCGGCGACGATCGCTTCGAACCACCTTGTCGCGCTGATGGGCCAGGTGGAACGACTGGCGGAGAGCGCCGGCGTCCCTCCCGAGGCATTCCTGCCGCTCGTCCGCTCCACGCTCGACAACGTCGAGGCCCACGGCCCTGCGAGCGCGCTGACCGGGCCCGTGCGACGAGGAGATGCCGAGACGGTACGTCGACACCTGGCGGCACTTCCCGACTCGGAACGCGCCGCGTACGTCGCGCTCGTGGACCGCGCGCTCGAGCTGTGCCGAGGCGAGGACGTGGAGGTCCGCGCCGTCCTGGACGCGGTGGTCCCGACCTCGGTCGAGGAAAATCGATGATCGTGCTCGAGACGGTCGCGGACGTGCGCCGGACGTGTGACCGAGCGCGGGCGCGCGGCGGGCACGTCGGGTTCGTTCCAACGATGGGTTGCTTCCACGAAGGTCACCGCTCTCTCATGCGCGCCGCGCGCGAGGCGAACGACTTCGTGGTGACGAGTCTGTTCGTGAACCCCACACAGTTCTCGCCCGCAGAGGATCTCGACGCGTATCCACGTGATCTGGAGGGGGACGCGGCAGCGGCTGCGAGCGAAGGTGTCGACGTGCTCTTCGTCCCGACGGCGGCCGAGATGTACCCGGACGGAGCCCGCACGACCGTGAGCGTGCAGGAGCTCACCCGCACGCTCTGCGGTGCGTCTCGTCCGGGGCACTTCGACGGGGTCACCACGATCGTCGCCAAGCTGTTTGCCATCGTCGGTCCGTGCCGCGCGTACTTCGGCCGGAAGGACGCGCAACAGCTCGCTGTGGTGCGCCGCATGGCGTTCGACCTCGATCTGCCGGTCGAGTTGGTCGGTTGCCCGCTCGTCCGCGAACCCGACGGGCTCGCCCTCTCGAGCCGGAACGCATACTTGTCAGCGGACGAGCGCAGGGCGGCGGTCGTACTGTCCCAGGCCCTGCGTGCGGCGGGGGATGCGGCGCGCCGGGGGGAACGAGACCCGGCTGTGCTCCTCGCGCTCATCGCCGACGTCGTCGGCGCCGAGCCGCGCGTCCGTCTCGACTATGCAGAGGTGGTCGACTCGGCGACGCTGCAGCCGGTCGAGCACCTCGGGGGCGAGCTGCTCGTGGCGATCGCTGCGTTCGTCGGCCCCGCCCGGCTGATCGACAACGTCTCCCTGACCATCACCGGCAACGACGTGGCCGTCGACTTCGGCGTCGTCACCACTGCAACGAGTGAGGAGCACTGATGCACCGGATCATGATGAAGTCGAAGATCCATCGGGCGACCATCACGGGGGCCGACCTCAACTACGTGGGCTCGATCACGCTCGACCCGCGCCTCATGGAGCTCGCCGACCTGCGTGAGCACGAGCAGGTGCACGTGCTCGACGTCGACAACGGGGCGCGTTTCGAGACGTACGTGATCCGGGGTGGCCCGGGTGACGTCGTGGTCAACGGTGCCGCCGCCCGGCTCGTCCATCGCGGCGACGCGGTGATCGTGATCTCCTATGCCCACTACGACGAGGTGGAGCTCGAGCGCTACGAACCGCTCGTGGTGCACGTCGACGAAGCAAACTGCCCGACCGTGCATCCCCTCCGCGACGTCGCACGCTGAGCGACGCGTCGCACCGGGGACCGGGTCGGGGAATCGAGGGACGGATGCTGGATGTCCTGGTGCTGGGCAGCGGGGTGGCGGGCCTCACGGCCGCCGTCCACGCACGCGCGGCCGGTCTCTCGGTGGCGGTGCTCACGAAGGGCGAGTTGTCGGCGTCGGCAACTTGGTACGCGCAGGGCGGCGTGGCCGCCGCGCTTGCCGCCGAGGGTGACTCCCCGGCGCTCCACGGTTCCGACACGCTGACCGCCGGAGCCGGGCTCTGCGATCCCGACGCCGTGGGGGTCCTGACGAACGAGGGTCCCGATCGCGTGCGTTCGCTCATGGCTCTGGGGGCAGAGTTCGACGCGGGGGCGGGCGGCCTCGCCTTCGCCCGCGAGGGAGGGCACTCGGTTGCACGCGTCGTCCACGCGGGAGGTGATGCGACGGGGGCGGAGATCGAGCGTGCGCTCGTGGCGGCGACGCTCTCGTCGGGTGCCGCGGTCCGCGAAGGCGTGCTGGTCACCGACCTCGTGGTCCGTGACGGGCGGGCTGTGGGCGTGGACGTCCTCGACGGGCACGGAAGGGTTGGCACACTCCTCGCGCGCCATGTCGTCGTGGCGACGGGCGGTGCCGGTCAGTGCTTCGCGGTCACGACGAACCCGTCCCTCTCCACCGGCGACGGCGTCGGTATGGCGCTCCGTGCGGGCGTTGCGGTCGCCGACCTCGAGTTCATGCAGTTCCACCCGACGGCGTTGCACCACCCGTCGATGCCGCGCCCGCTCCTCTCGGAGGCGCTGCGCGGCGAAGGGGCCACACTGCGCGATGAGCGAGGCGTGGCCTTCATGGGCGAGGAGCACCCCTTGGCGGACCTCGCACCGCGCGACGTCGTCGCTCGCGCGATCACGCAGCGGTGCGTGGAACGTGATCTCGACCACCTCTTCCTCGACGCGACCCGCATCGAGCGGTTCCCGACGCGGTTCCCGACGATCGACGCCGCGTGCCGTTCCGTCGGCCTCGATCCCACGGTCGATTGGTTGCCCGTCGCGCCGGCCGCTCACTACCTGTCGGGGGGCGTCTGCACCGACCTCGACGGCGCGACCACGCTGCCGGGGCTCTGGGCGTGTGGAGAAGCCGCCTGCTCGGGGGTACACGGTGCCAACCGCCTCGCCTCCAATTCCCTGCTCGAGGGTCTCGTGTTCGGCGCCCGAGCCGTCGAAGCGATCGGTCACGGGAAAGACGGTCCTGACTCGACGGGCGTGCTCCGCGGTGTCGCTGCCTACCGCGGTCCCTCGGCCCCGGCGCGCCGGGCTCCGGTCGCGGGTGCGCTCGCGGCGAGAGGGCAGCTCCAGCTCGCGATGACACGCGACGCAGGCGTGGTGCGCAGCGCGGAGAGCCTCGAGCGGGTCGCGGCGACGATCGACGCGCTCGTGCCCGCCGACGTCGAGGAGAGCAACCTCCTCACGGTCGCCGCCGCCATGGTCCGCGCGGCGTGGATGCGGCGCGAGTCGCGCGGGACGCACACTCGCACCGACCATCCCGACCGGTCGGACGCCTACCTCGGCCGATTTGTCCACGACGGTGATGCCGACCCGACCCTCGTGCCGTTGTTCGACGTCGTGGCGGCGGAGCCCACACGATGAATCACGCCGACCCTCCCGCCGGCGCGCCGGTGCACGCGATCAGGGAGGCGGTGGGCCGAGCGCTGGCGGAGGACATCGGCCCGCTCGGCGACCTCACGGCCGCGCTCGTGCCCGCCGACGCGGACGCGGTCGCCGACGTGGTCGCGCGAGAGGTCGGGGTGCTGGCAGGCACGGCGTGTGCGAGCGAGGTGTTCGCACAGCTCGATGGCAACGTCACGGTGGCATGGCGCAGTTGTGACGGGGCGCTCGTCGACGCCGGCGCCGTCGTGGGCACGGTCCACGGGCCGCTGCGCAGCATCCTCACCGGCGAGCGCAGTGCGCTCAACTTCCTGTGCCACCTGTCGGGGGTGGCGAGCGCGACGCGGCGCCTCGTCAATGCCGCGGGCCCGTCGGTTCGCGTGTGGGACACCCGCAAGACCATCCCGGGGCTCCGGGCGCTCGAGAAGGCGGCGGTGCGGGCCGGCGGCGGCGCGAGCCATCGCGGGTCGTTGTCGGACTTCGTGCTCGTCAAGGACAACCACCTCGCCGGCTTGAGCATCGCGGACGCGGTCGCTCGCGCCCACGACCATTGGCCGGGCCGAACCGTCGAAGTCGAATGCGATCGACTCGACCAGGTCGAGCAGGCGATCGAGTCGGGCGTGACGATGGTGCTGCTCGACAACATGACGCCCGCCGCGGTGCGAGCGTGCGTGGACCTGGTCAGAGCCCGCGCGCCGCGCGGCTTCCTAGTCGAGGTGTCCGGAGGTGTCACGGTCGACAACGTGCGGGCGTACGCGGACGCGGGGGCGGACCTCGTCTCGGCGAGCGCCATCACGCAATCGGCCCCTGCGCTTGATCTCGCGTTCGACCTCGCGACCCGGCCGGAGTCGCCTGTACGCGGCGGGAGGGACTGAGATGCTGCTCACCATCGACGCCGGCAACACGCAGACGGTGATCGGTCTGTTCGATGGGCGTGAGCTGGCAGACCACTGGCGCATCGCCACCGTCGCCGAACGCACGTCCGACGAGCTCGCGCTCATCTTCCGGCAATTCCTCGACCTCAGCGGCTTCTCGCTCGACGCGGAGGTCGACGGTGTCGCGATCGCGTCGGGGGTGCCGCGCGTCACGTCCGAGCTGCGCGCGATGACGGAGCGCTACTTCGGGTTCTCGCCCGTCGTGCTGGAGCCCGGCGTCCGCACGGGAATGCCCGTCCTCTACGACGAGCCGCACAACGTCGGCGCCGACCGCATCGCGAACGCCGTGGGTGCGTACGACCTCTACGGCGGACCGACCGTGATCGTCGACTTCGGCACCGCGAACACCGTCGACGCGGTGAGCGCCCGCGGCGAGTACCTGGGCGGTGCGATCTTTCCGGGCATCGAGATCTCGCTCGACGCGCTGTTCGCCCGCGCTGCCGCGCTGCGGCGGGTGGAGCTCGTCGCTCCGAAGAACGTGATCGGGAAGTCCACGATCGAGGCGATCCAGTCGGGCGCGGTGTACGGGTTCAGCGGTCAGATCGACGCGATCGTCGAGCGTTTCCGTGCCGAGCTGGGCGAGGCCACGGTGGTCGCAACGGGTGGTCTCGCCGACCTGATCGCGCCGCACTCACGCACCATCCAGCACTGCGAGCCGTGGCTGACGTTGCAGGGGCTCCGTATCGTCTTCGAGCGGAACCGCTGACCGGCGCGATCAGTGCTCGCGAGTGAGCTGATTCTCCACCATCGCAGCGAGCGCGCTGCACACGTCGGGGTCGAGCCCGTCGGCACCTTCGAGCGCGTCGCACGCCTTCGTCGCGTGGTCGCGTGCGACCCCGATCGCGAGCTCGGGAGTGCCGGAGTCGAGCACGAGACGCGTCGCGGCCGTGAGCTGGTCGGGCTCGAGCGACCGCCCGAGTAACTCGCGAAGCGCCGGCGTGGTGGGGAGCGCGGCGATCACCGGCAGGGTGTAGATCCCTTCGAGGAGATCCTGACCGGCGGCTTTGCCGAGCGTGCTTCCGGTCGCTGTGAGGTCGAGTACGTCGTCGACGATCTGGAAGGTCATGCCGAGATGACGACCGAAGCGCGTGAGGGCGTCGAGCGTCGGGTCGGGTACGTCGGAGACGATCCCGCCGATCCGGCACGACGTCGCGAAGAGCGCGGCCGTCTTGCCCTCGATCGCCGACGCGTAGCTCTCCTCGCTACGATCGACGTCAAACAGGTGCTGGAGCTCCAGCACCTGACCGCGACACAGCTCGCTGATCGTGGCGGCGAGCAGCGCGGCGACGTCGGCGCCGAGCGACGCTGCGAGTGACGAAGCGCGTGCGAGGAGGAAGTCCCCGGCGAGGATCGCGACGATGTTGCTCCAGCGGGCGTTCACGCTCGGGACGCCCCGTCGGGTCTCGGCCTCGTCGATCACGTCGTCGTGGTAGAGCGAGCCGAGGTGCACGAGCTCGCAGGCGACGGCACCGGTCACCACCGAGTCGGCGGCGGGCAGGTCGGCGGCGGTGGCGGCTGACGCCGCGCAAAGGGTCAAGGTGGGTCGGACACGCTTGCCGCCTGCCTCCACCAGGTGCGAGGCGACTTCGGAGAGGAACGGGTCGGTCGTTCGCACCGCGTCCCGGAGCGAGACCTCGACCCTTCGCAGGCCCTCGGGCAGTAAGGGAAGCGCCACCGGATCGCCCACGCGGGGCCCGCGGGCCGGGCGCCCCTGGTCTCCCGGCCCTGTCATGCGCCCACGGTACGCAGGCTCGGGAACAATCTCCAAGCCGGAAGTGTCGTCTTGGAGAGCCATTGGCCCCCCCTTCCCGTTGTTCCTATGCGAGCGACCCCGGAGCCGGAGCCGATTACACTGCAATCAGCCCTCCACCCACTGACGAGAGGCGGATTCCCACTGTGTTCGAACGCTTCACGGATCGAGCCCGTCGAGTAGTCGTCCTCGCGCAAGAAGAAGCGCGCCTCCTCAACCACAACTACATCGGTACCGAGCACATCCTCCTCGGACTGATCCACGAGGGGGAAGGTGTCGCCGCGAAGGCACTCGAGTCATTGGGAATCTCGCTCGAAGCTGTGCGTGCGCAAGTCGAGGAGATCATCGGCCACGGTGGCCAGGCCCCGTCGGGCCACATCCCCTTCACGCCGCGTGCGAAGAAGGTGCTCGAGCTCTCGCTTCGCGAGGCGCTCCAGCTCGGTCACAACTACATCGGCACCGAGCACATCCTCCTCGGGTTGATCCGGGAGGGGGAAGGGGTCGCCGCCCAGGTGCTCGTGAAGCTGGGTGCCGACCTCTCGCGGGTCCGCCAGCAGGTGATCCAGCTGCTCTCCGGCTACGCCGGATCCAAGGAGGGTGCGTCGACGGGTGGCGGCTCCGGCGAGTCGCAGCCGTCGGGCTCGCTCGTCCTCGACCAGTTCGGTCGCAACCTCACCCAGCTCGCGCGCGACAAGAAGCTCGACCCGGTGATCGGGCGCGAGAAGGAGATCGAGCGCGTCATGCAGGTCCTGTCGCGGCGCACGAAGAACAACCCCGTGCTCATCGGGGAGCCCGGCGTCGGCAAGACCGCAATCGTCGAGGGTCTGGCCACCGACATCGTGTCCGGTGACGTGCCCGAGACGATCCAGGGCAAGCAGCTCTACACGCTCGACCTCGGCGCACTTGTCGCCGGTTCCCGCTACCGCGGTGACTTCGAGGAACGGCTCAAGAAGGTCCTGAAGGAGATCCGAACTCGCGGCGACATCATCCTGTTCATCGACGAGCTGCACACGCTCGTCGGCGCGGGCGCGGCCGAGGGTGCGATCGACGCTGCCAGCATCCTGAAGCCGATGCTCGCCCGCGGTGAGCTCCAGACGATCGGCGCGACCACGCTCGACGAGTACCGCAAGCACTTGGAGAAGGACGCCGCGTTGGAGCGGCGATTCCAGCCGATCAAGGTCGAGGAGCCGTCGGTTCCCCACACGATCGAGATCCTGAAGGGCCTCCGCGACCGCTACGAGCAGCACCACCGGGTCACGATCACCGACCAGGCGCTCGTCGCCGCCGCGAACCTCGCCGACCGCTACATCTCCGACCGCCACCTCCCCGACAAGGCGATCGACCTCATCGACGAGGCCGGTTCCCGGCTGCGCATTCGACGCATGCAGGCTCCGCCCGACTACCGCGAGCTCGAGGACGAGATCGCGACTACCCGTCGGGAGAAGGAAGCCGCGATCGAGGGCCAGCAGTTCGAGCTGGCCGCGAGCCTGCGCGACCGCGAGAAGGAGCTCCTCGAGCAGCGTTCCGCCAAGGAGACGGAGTGGCGCGCCGAGGGCGTCGACCTCTTCAACGAGGTCACCGAGGAGTCGATCGCCGAGGTGCTGGCGCTGTGGACGGGCATTCCCGTGTACAAGCTCACCGAGGAGGAGACCGCCAAGCTCCTGCGCATGGAAGACGAGCTCCACAAGCGCATCGTCGGCCAGGACCCGGCCATCCGGGCGGTGTCCCAGTCGATCCGGCGCACGCGTGCGGGCCTCAAGGACCCGAAGCGCCCGTCGGGATCGTTCATCTTCCTCGGCCCCTCAGGGGTGGGCAAGACGGAGACGGCCAAGACCCTCGCCGAGTTCCTGTTCGGCGACGAGCACACGCTCATCCAGCTCGACATGAGCGAGTACATGGAGAAGCACACGGTGTCGCGTCTCGTCGGGTCGCCCCCCGGCTATGTCGGCTACGACGAGGGTGGCCAGCTCACCGAGGCCGTCCGCCGGAAGCCCTTCTCGGTCGTGCTGTTCGACGAGATCGAGAAGGCGCACCCCGACGTGTTCAATACGTTGCTCCAGATCCTCGAAGACGGCCGACTCACCGACGCACAAGGTCGCACGGTCGACTTCAAGAACACCGTGATCATCATGACGTCGAACCTCGGCACCGCCGACCTCCGCAAGGCGTCGATCGGTTTCGGCCGCGCCGACGAGGCGGTGACCTACGAGAAGATGAAGGAGCGCGTGTCCGAGGAGCTGAAGCGGAGCTTCCGGCCCGAGTTCCTGAACCGGATCGACGAGGTCATCGTGTTCAACGAGCTCACGATGGAGGAGGTCACCTCGATCGTCGACCTGCTCATCAAGCGAGTGCAGTCGCAGCTGGAGAGCCAGGGTCTCGGTCTCGAGCTCACCCACGACGCGAAGCTCCTCCTGGCGCAGAAGGGGTACGACCCGGCGCTCGGCGCCCGTCCCCTCCGTCGAGCGATCCAGCGGATGATCGAGGACTCGTTGTCCGAGAAGATCCTGTGGAAGGAGTTCCACGCCGGTGAGACCATCGTCGTCGACGCGCTCGACGGCGAGATCGTCTTCCGGGCGATCGAGGGCATCGAGCCTCCGCCCGTCGAGCTTGCCGGGAGCGGCTCCGAAGGCTGAGGCCCGCTCTTCTCGCTCGCTGGCCCCGCTCGCCTCGTCGCCGCGGAGGTAGGTTCATCGGCTTGCGCAAGCTGACGCTCCTGTTCGTCGCGCTCGCGGTGGTGCTCGCGGGGTGCTCGGTCGACACGACGGTCTCGGTGAGGGTCGAGGACGACGGAAGCGGTGTCGTGACCGTCCGCACGGTGCTCGATGCCGACGCCGTCCAAGCGGTCGAGTCGGGCGGTAGTCCGCTGGAGTCGGCCGTTCGCCTCACGGACCTTCCGGCCGCGGGGTGGTCGGTGCGGTCGTGGGCGCGACGGGCCGACGGTGGCGCGGTGCTCGTGCTCCGGAAGCCGTTCGACGATGGCGACGACGTCGCGGCGATCGTCCACGAGATCAACGGGGCGAGCGGTCCCGTCCACGACGTGAGCGTGCGGCGTGACCCCGGGTTGCTCTCGACCCACTACGAGGTCGAGGGCGCCGTTGATCTCCGCCGCCTCGCCACGGGCGTCGGCGACGACCCCGAGCTCCTCGGGCGCCTCGGTGCGCAGGGAATCGACGTCAGTGCCCTCGACCGGGCGCTGACCGAACGGCTCGGACGCTCGCTCACCGTGCGGTTCGACGCCGACCTCCCCGGCCATCGCTCGCGCACGGTCGGGAAGGCGGGAAGGAACGTCCCCGTCGACGCGTCGACGACCAAGCTCAACACGACCAGGATCGCGCTCATCGTGGTGGCCGTCGTGCTCCTCGCCGCCGCCGTGATGGCGCTCCGGGGTGGCTGGCGCCGGCGCAACCGGGCAAGACCGCCGCGGACCGCCCGACTGGTGGAGAGTTGACGTTCCGAGGTTGTGGGTGTCCAATGTGGGGAACTGCGTGAGCTCGAAAGGTCCGACCGCACGAACAGCACCGACAGGAGGCGCGTGATGCGCACGCCTGAGCTTGGAGGGCCGAGCACGCTACCGAAGCGCGGCCTCGAAGAGCAGCGGGTCCGGCTGCGGGATGCGGCCACCGCCCTGGAAGCGTGCACGGTCGCACCGGACGAGCCCGCGTCGCCCTCGTTGGTGGCGGCCGCGCTCGCCGAGCTCGGAGCCGCGTGGGGGGCCCACGTCGAGTTCACGGAATCGGACGACGGGCTGTTCCACGAGCTGCTGGACGAGTCGTTCGAAGTCGCGGCCGAGGTCGATCACTTGCGCCGCGATCACCGAGCGATCAGTTCGGCCCTCCTGCGTGCCGGCGACTCGGTGCAGGCTTCCTCGGTGGACGGGGTGAGCGAGCAGGATCTCGCGGCGATCACGAACCTGCTGCGGCTCGTGTCGCAACATCGGCGACGGGGCGCGGACGTGCTCTACCGCGTGTACCACGTCGACGTCGCCACCGGCGACTGACGCCTCCGCCTGAGCTCGCCGCGGAGTGCGGTGTCGCGCTCCCGGACGCTAGAGTGGGAGTGGTTCTCATTCTGGCAGCGACGGACGAAGGCGATGGCAAGAGCGGCACGACGTCTGCGACGGCGAAGATTCCTCGTGCTGGCGGTGTTGGCGGCAGTCGCGGGCGCCGGCGTGGGCGCAGGAGTGGAGGGCTCGGCCGAGGCGGCCTGGGCCGCATCCAGCCGGCAGCATGTCGTCGCCTCGTTCTATCCGATCGCCTACGTCGTGGCCGGGGTGGGTGGCGGGCATGTCGACGTGGCGAACGTCACTCCCGTGGGCGCCGAACCGCACGATCTCGAGCTCACGCCGGACCTCCGGGACCAGATCGACGACTCCGACCTCGTGTTCGTGATGGGTGAGGGCTTCCAGCCCGCGATCGAGGACGCGGCAGCCCAGCGTGACGGTTCGACCGTCTCGATCCTTCGCGAGCTGTCGGGTCGGCGTGAGGTCCGAGACCCTCATGTGTGGCTGGATCCGGGCCTCATGCGCAAGGTCGTCGACGTCGCGGAAGCAGCGCTCGTGCGAGGCGATCGCGTCCATGCCGCCGACTATCGCGCGAACGCGGCGCGCCTCGACCAGCAGCTCGTCGGCCTCGACGACGAGTACAGCGCCGGACTCGCGCACTGCGCGCGTGACGTCATCGTCACGTCGCACGAGGCCTTCGGTCACCTCGCGTCCGCATACGGCCTCCGCCAGCAGGGCGTCGCCGGGCTGTCGCCAGACGCCGAACCCGACGCCCGACGCTTGGGCGATCTCGCCGACCTGGTGGAACGCGAAGGGGTGACCACGATCTTCACCGAGGAGTTCGTGTCGCCGCGGATCGCCGACAGCCTCGCCGCGAGACCGGCGCCCGCACCGTGGTACTCAGCCCGATCGAGGGATTGACACGCACGCAGGAGCGGGCCGGCGCCACCTACTTCACGGTCATGGAAGCCAACCTGCAGAAGCTGGAGCGCGCACTCGGCTGCACATGAGCGTCACACCCCGTTCGTACGGTCCGGGTATGCGAACCAGAACGTGCTTCCGGTGCTCGGCGTGTGGAGGCGATGCCCCCAGGTGGCTGGGTCGGTGCCCGTCGTGCGGAGCCTGGGGCACCCTCGTGCAGGTGGACCGACCCTCGGGCCCGGCCTCGCACGCTTGCGCGGCACCCCGCGTGGACCCGGTGCCGATCGGTGAGGTGCCGCGCAGCGCCGCCCGGCCGCGGCCGACCGGTATCGACGAGCTCGACCGGGTGCTCGGCGGGGGCCTCGCGCCCGGGAGTGTCACGTTGCTGGCCGGCGAGCCCGGAGCGGGGAAGAGCACGCTCCTCCTCCAATCTCTCGGCTCGATGGCCGCCGCCGGCGCGCGCTGCCTCCTGATCGCGGCGGAGGAATCGGTCGCGCAGGTCGCGGTACGAGCCGACCGGGTCGGAGCGACGAGCAGCGGGCTGTTCGTCGTCGCCGAGACGTCGCTGCCCCACGTCGTGGCGCATGTTGACGGGATCGCGCCGGACGTGCTTGCCGTCGATTCGATCCAGGCTGTGTGTGATCCCGATCTTCCTGGCGCGACGGGCTCGGTTTCACAGGTCCGTGACGGCGCGACCCGCCTGGTCCAGCTCGCCAAGGAGCGCGAGCTCGCCACCGTTCTCGTCGGTCATGTCACCAAGGAGGGGACGTACGCGGGCCCGCGTCTGCTCGAGCACGTCGTCGACACGGTGCTCTCCTTCGACGGCGACCGCGGCCATGCGCTCCGTTTGCTCCACGCTCTGAAGCACCGCTTCGCCGGAACGAGCGAAGTGGGCCTCTTCGAAATGACCGAGCAGGGTCTCCTCGACGTCCCGGATGCCTCGGCGCGATTCCTCCTCGACCGTCGCGCCGGTGCGATCGGTTCGGCGGTCGCGGCGGTGGTCGAGGGGACGCGCCCCGTCCTCGTCGAAGTGCAAGCGCTGGCCATGTGCTCGCATCCGCCGCTCCGGCGGTCCGCCGCTGGAGTGGAGAGCGGGCGCGTGGCCCTCCTCTTGGCGGTGCTCGAGCAACATGCGGGAGTGAGGTTGCGAGATGCCGACGTGTACGTGAACGTCGCCGGCGGCCTCCGCATCTCCGACACCGGCCTCGACCTCGCGCTCGCGATCGCGGTGGCGAGCGCGCGCCGTGGCGCACCGGTCGATCCGTCGGTGGTCGCGATCGGCGAGCTCGGCCTCGGCGGTGAGGTGCGGTCGGTGCCGCAGCTCGGGCGACGGATGACGGAGGCGTCGCGCCTCGGGTTCACGACCGTGCTGGTGCCGCCGGGTACCTCACCGCCGGAGGGAGTGCGCACCCGCGTCGTCACCACGCTCGGTGAGGCGCTGCGCGCGAGCCTGCTCGACGTGTGAACGGCACCGGTACCTCAGGTGACCAACATCGCAACCGGGTATCGTGACGCTGCCGCGTCGGCTGGACGAAAGGACGAGCCGCTCGTGCCCGCCCCTCCCCGTTCGGAAGCGATGATGGTGGCGCTGCGCTCCGTCGCGCCTGGTACCCAGCTGCGCGAGGGCCTCGACCGCATTCTGCAGGCGCACATGGGCGCGCTGATCGTGATCGGTGATGGGCCCGAGGTCTTGTCGGTCTGCTCGGGAGGATTCCTCCTCGACGCCGAATTCACGCCGCAGCGGCTCTCCGAGCTGGCGAAGATGGACGGAGCGATCATCCTGGCGTCCGATTGCTCCCGGGTGGCGCGCGCCAACGTGCACCTCGTGCCCGATCCCAACGTCCCCACCTCCGAGACCGGGACCCGCCACCGCACCGCCGAGCGGGTGGGCCGCCAACTCGACGTGCCGGTCATCACCGTCTCGGAGGACATGTCGGTCGTCGCCATCCATCGCCGGGGCGAGAAGCACACGCTCGAGGCGATCCCCCGGGTCCTCGCCCGGGCCGACCAGGCGCTCCAGATCCTGGGCCGCTACAAGGCGAAGCTCGACTCGGTGAGCGGATCGCTCTCGGCGCTCGAGGTCGAAGATCTCGTGACCGTGCGTGACGTGGCGACGGTGTTGCAGCGAGCCGAGATGGTGCGCCGCATCGCCGACGAGATCGAGGGCTACGTCGTCGAGCTCGGTTCCGACGGGCGGCTGGTGCTGCTCCAACTCGACGAGCTGATGGGCGGCGTCGAGGACGATCGCCGCCTGGTCGCAAAGGACTACTACGAGTACGCCGACGACTTCGAGCTGATGAACGTGATGGCCGAGCTCGGAAACCTCGACGACGAGGACTTGCTGGATTTGGCCGCGGTGGGCAACGTGTTACACCTCCCGCACGACGTCGGGATCGACAGTGCCCTCCAGCCCCGGGGGTTCCGCCTGCTCCACAAGATCCCCCGACTTCCCGAGATCGTGTCCGACCACGTCGTGGCGCGCTTCTCGAGCCTGCAGAAGATCATGCGAGCCGGCCTCGCCGACCTGACCCAGGTTGAGGGCGTCGGCGACGCGCGCGCGCGGGCGATCAAGGAAGGGCTGTCACGGCTGGCGGAGACATCCATCCTCGAGCGGTACGTCTAGAGATCAGGAGGCGCGTGGTGGCGGAATTGGTGACAGGGCCCTACGAGGTCGAAGTCGAGCACGTGGTGGTGAAGGGCGTCGATGGCACTGCCGTCGACGCGATCCACGCGCGTCCCGACGGTATGCCGGCGAGCGGCATCGTGCTCCACCCCGACATCATGGGCATTCGCCCGCTCTTCGAGGACCTCTGCCGTCGGCTCGCGACCCACGGGTTCGCGGTGATCGCGCCCGAGCCGTTCGTGCGTGTCCCCGTCGAGGTGCGCGCGCAGGAGGACCCGAGCGGTCGGATGGCAGCAGTGGCCGAGCTCGATGACGATCTCCAGATCGAAGACCTCGAGATCGGCGCGGACTACCTGGTCGTCCACGACGACGTGCGCTCGGTCGCCGTGATGGGCTTCTGCGTGGGTGGGTTGCAGGCGCTGAAGGCGGCGGCGTCCGGGCGCTTCGATCGTGCGGTCGCGTTCTACGGCATGGTGCGGATCCCGGAGGCATGGCGGCGGCCGAACTCGCGTGAGCCGCTCGAGCTGGCTGCCGACATGTGCCCGACGCTCGCGATCTTCGGTGGTCTCGACTCGATCTCGCCGCCCGAGGACGTCGAGGCGCTGCGCGCCGCGTGGGCCGACCGCCCGGACTGCGAGGTGGTGGTGTACCCCGAGGCGGACCACGCGTTCGTGCACGTGCCGGAGTACGGCGCCCATCGCCCGGACGACGCCGCGGATGCCTGGCGGCGCGCCCTCGCGTTCCTCGCAGCGAGCTGACCGCACGCAGTTGGCGCCGGCGAGCGGTTGGCCCCTGCGTGAAGGGGTTCCGGAGGCCTCTGGTAGCCTTGTATGTCTGCCGTTTCGGCGCCGGGGACCCTCCTCTTCTCCCCGGATCTCGCGAGGAGTGTGATGACGTTCGACGTCGGCGACAAGGTCGTCTACCCCCACCATGGCGCCGCCACGATCGAGCGCCGTGAGAAGAAGGAAGCGTTCGGTGAGAAGCGTGACTACCTGGTCCTCCGCCTCGCCTACGGCGACCTCACCCTGATGGTTCCCGCCGACAACGCGGAGGAGATCGGGCTCCGCGAGGTGATCAACGACGAGGAAGTCGAGGAGGTGTTCGCGGTCCTTCGCAAGAAGGAGGCGCGGATGCCGACCAACTGGTCGAGGCGGTTCAAGAACCACGTCGAGAAGCTGAAGAGCGGCGACATCTACCAGGTCGCCGAAGTGGTGCGGAACCTCTCGATCCGCGAAGCCGACAAAGGCCTGTCGGCGGGTGAGAAGCGCATGCTGGCACGAGCGCGCCAGATCCTCGTCTCCGAGCTCACGTTCGCGCTCGCGGTCGACGAGGAAGCCGCCGAGGCCCGTCTCGACGCGGTGCTGTCGGGCGAGGACAAGCCGGCGAAGAAGCCCGCGAAGCGCGCCGCCGCCAAGAAGTAACCGCCCGTGGGCGACGTGTGGGGCATCGTCGTCGCCGCCGGGCGGGGCGACCGCTTCGGCACACCCAAGCAGTTCCTCGATCTCGGTGACACGCGCCTCGTCGACCGCGCGGTGGGTGCGGCATCGGCTGCGTGTGACGGCGTGGTGATCGTGCTCCCCGCCGGAGTCCCGTGGGAGGGCGCCCGCGTCTCGGCGGCCGTGACGGGCGGCGCGACGCGTTCTGCATCGGTGCGCGCCGGACTCGTTGCGGTCCCGCTCGATGCCGAGGTCGTCGTGGTGCACGACGCGGCGCGTCCGCTCGCGTCGGTCGAGCTGTTCGACTCGGTGATCGCGGCCGTACGCGGCGGTGCGGACGGCGCCGTACCTGGGGTCCCGGTGGTCGACACACTGAAGCGGGTGGGCCCGGAGAACCGGGTCGTGACGACGTTGGAGCGCGACGAGCTGGTTGCAGTGCAGACGCCCCAGGCATTCCGCGCCGTTGTGTTGCGCGCCGCGCACGAGCTCGGCGGCGAGGCCACCGACGACGCCGCGCTGCTGGAGGTCGCCGGCGCCGAGGTCGTCGTGGTGCCGGGCGATCCGCGCAACCTCAAGATCACGACCCCGCTCGATCGCACCGTTGCGCAGGCGCTGGCGGAGGAGCACGGATTCCGGTGACCATGCGCGTAGGCATCGGCTACGACGTGCACCCCTTCGGGGCCGAAGGACCGTTGGTGCTGGGCGGCGTCGAGATTCCCGGCGCTCCGGGTCTGGCGGGCCACTCCGACGCCGACGCGGTGGCCCACGCCGTCGCCGACGCCCTGCTCGGCCCCGCGGGCCTCGACGATCTCGGGACTCGGTACCCCGCGACGGACCCGAGCTTCGAGGGGGCGATCTCGATCGAGCTGCTCGCCGAAGTGGTGGCCGACGTCGCGCGAGCGGGATGGTCGGTCGCCAACGTCGACGTCGTGATCGCGGCTGAGCGGCCGTCGCTTGCCCGCCATCTCGGGGCCATGCGGGCGAGTCTCGGCGAGACGCTCGCCCCACTCGCGAGCGGTCAGGGTGGTTTCGTGTACGTCTCGGTGAAGCCCAAGCGCGGAGAAGGCGTCGGCGGGATCGGCCGGGGCGAGGGCATCGCGGTCTGGGCCGTCGCGCTGCTGGAATCGCGGTGATCCTCCGAGCATGCGAGAGTTGAGGGGGAAATAGCCGCCGCAACTCACGCATGCTCGGGAAGAGCGCCCGCTACCGTCTCGGGCGTGGTGCGGATCCGGGACACATTGCAGCGCGAGCTCGTGGAGTTGGTGCCCCGCGAGCCCGGCAAGCTGTCGATGTACGTCTGCGGGTTGACCGTCTACGACGTCCCGCACGTCGGGCACGCCCGCACTGCGCTCGTCTTCGACGTTGTCCGCCGCTACCTCGAGTGGACGGGTCTCGACGTCACCTTCGTGAGCAACGTGACTGACGTCGACGACAAGATCATTGCCCGGGCTGCGGAGCGCGGCACCACCGAGCCGGAGCTCGCGGGCGAGTACGAGCGAGTGTGGTTCGAGTCGCTGGCGGAGCTCGGGGTCGAGGTACCGAACCATTCGCCACGCGCCACCGACTACATCGGGGAGATGATCGACCTCGTCGGGGAGCTGGTCGACAAGGGGAGCGCGTACGTGGTGGACGGCCAGGGCGTGTACTTCGCGGTCGAGACGCTGCCGGGCTACGGCGCCCTCCCGCATCGCTCGCTCGACGACCTCCGCGAGTCCGCAGGCGCACGCGTCGACGTCGACGAGGCGAAGCGGTCCCCAATGGACTTCGCGCTCTGGAAGGCTGCGAAGCCGGGAGAGCCGGCGTGGCCTTCGCCGTGGGGCGGCGGGAGGCCTGGTTGGCACATCGAGTGCGCGGCGATGGCGCTCGACCTCCTGGGCGAAGAGTTCGATCTGCACGGCGGCGGCAGCGACCTCGTCTTCCCGCACCACGAGAACGAGCGCGCCGAGGCGGAAGGTGCGGGCCATGCGTTCGCCCGCTACTGGATGCACAGCGGGATGGTGACGGTCAGAGGCGAGAAGATGTCGAAATCCCTCGGCAACTTCACGACGCTCGCCGAGGCGCTCGACGCGAGCGGCCCGCGCGCTTTCCGTCTCGCGGTGCTCCAGACGCACTACTCCCGGGCCGTGGAGCTGGGCTCCAGCGAGCTCCATGCGGCATCGGAGGCCGTCGACAAGCTGGATGCACTGGTACGGCGCGCGGGGAGCGCCGGCGTCAGGCTCGATCCTTCCGCGCTCGACCAGTCGACGGTCGAATCCTTCCGGAAGGCGATGGACGACGACTTCAACACGCCGGGCGCGGTCGCGGCCATCTTCGACGCCCGCAACGCGGCGAACCGGGCGCTCGACGACGGCGATCGGGGCGGGTTCGCGCGCCGCGCCGCCACCGTCGTCGCCTTGGCGGGAGTGCTCGGGCTCGCGCTCGACGACGGGCAGGCGAACGGTGCAGACGACGCGGACGTCGACGCTCTCGTTCGGGAGCGTGATGACGCGCGGGCAAGTCGAGACTTTGCCCGGGCCGATGCGATCCGCTCCGAGCTTGCCGCACGCGGGATCTTCCTCGAGGACGGCCCCACCGGCACCACCTGGCATCGATGAGCCCGCGGGAGCCGGCGCGCGAGCAGCGTGACCTCGGGCAGCAGGTCGAAGGCCGCCGTGCCGTGCTCGAGCTCCTCCGCGCCCGGCGGCGCCGGGTGCACGACCTCTGGCTCGCGGCCGACGCCGGCCCCTCGGAGGTGCTCGACGAGATCGCGGGTCTCGCGGAGGCGGCCCGCGTCCGCGTCCGACGTGTGCCCGGCGACCAGGTGGAGCAGCGTGCCCGCACCGACGCGCCCCAGGGCGTGGTGGCGTTCGCCGCGCCGATCGCGACGACCGACCTCGACGAGCTGCTCTCGATGCCGGCCGCGTTTCTCGTCGCCCTCGACGGTGTGACCGACCCCCAGAACCTCGGCGCAGTGATCCGGAGTGCCGAGGTGCAGGGCGTGTCGGGCGTGATCCTCCCGCGCCACCGGGCGGTCGGGATCACTCCGGCGGTCACCAAGGCGGCGGCGGGTGCCATCGAGCACGTGCGCGTCGCGTTCGTGGCGGGCATTCCCGGGGCCCTCGAACGGGCGCAACGCGCGGGTGTGTGGTGTGTGGGACTCGACGGACTCGGGACCGTGGCGCTCCCGGACCTCACCGTCGCCGACCAGGCCCTCGTGCTCGTCCTCGGCGCCGAAGGCACAGGTCTCTCGCGTCTGGCGCGAGCGCGCTGCGACGTCATCGCGTCGATCCCGATGCACGGGCAGATCGAGTCGCTCAACGTGAGCGCGGCCGCGGCGATCGCGTGCTACGAGATCGCGCGCCGACGCTCGGGATAGCCTGGTCCGTCCGCCGGGTTAGCTCAGTTGGTAGAGCACTTCTCTTGTAAAGAAGATGTCGTCGGTTCGAATCCGACACCCGGCTCCCGCTCTTCTCGCTCGCTCACTGCGGGCCGGGATACCCGGCCCGCGGCCGTTCGCTCCGCCTCCATGGTTCGCTCGCTGCGAGGCGGGATACCCGCCTCGCTAACGCTCGCTCACTGGCGAGCAACTCGGCTCGCTGCGCTCGCCTCGTCGCCGCATTCCCGCTCGTTTGTTTGGCTGCTTCCTCGGCTCCAAGCCGATGACCACACGCGCGGGGTGCGGAGATGCTTGAATTCGTTGGATGCACCGAGCAGGATCAGCCCTCTGATGGGGCTCACCTCGCGCGATCGTGCCATTCTCGACTTCGAGCGGGGCTGGTGGACTCGTCCCGGTACGAAGGAGACAGCGATCCGTAACGAACTGGGCGTATCGGGCACGCGCTACTACGAGTTGCTGCACACCCTGGTCGACGATCCCGCCGCGTACGAGTACGACCCGCTCACCGTCGCGCGCCTGCGTCGGGACCACGAGCGCCGGCGCCGCGAACGCGGCGGAGGCCGCCGCGCGAATCCGAGGTCGCGATGAACAGCCTCGGGGGCGCCCGCGGCTCGGCCCGCGGGCCCCAGGTTCCGCCCGCGATGCGGGGCGTCATCCTCGTGGGCCTCGCGGTGATCGCGGGCATCGTGGGTATCCAGATCCTCGACGACAGCGATTCGGGGAACGGCAGCGCGGTGGTCGTCACCACATCGGACACGACGCCGTCGACGACGCGCGGCGGGTCCGGCTCGACGTCGACCACCGTTGCCGACAACGGACGGCATGACCCCGCCGACGTGAAGGTGGCGATCCTCAACGCGTCCGAGGTGGAAGGCGCGGCGACGACCCTGAAGAACCAGCTCGCGGCGAGCGGGTTCAACGTCGTGTTCACGGGCAACCTTCCGGAACCCCGCACGGGCGACGTCGTCCAGTGCAGGTCTGCATTCGAGACCGACGGCAAGGTGCTGGCGATCTACGGCGTCGGCGGCGAGAACGTCCAGACGATGGCGTTCCCGACCGACCCCCCCGAGGGGACCCAGGGCGCCGACTGCATCATCATCCTCGGCAAGGGCGCCTGACCGTCGATCCGGTCGCGGGCTCGGATCCCCGGTGACCGTTCCGGCCGCGCTCGCTCCGCTCGTCGAGCACCCCGCGCGGGCGGTGCTCCTCCTCGACTTCGACGGCTCGCTCGCACCGATCGCCGCCGATCCCGCCGCCGCTCGCCCCCTGCCCGACGCACCGGCGGTGCTCGGCCGTCTGGTGGGAGTCCTGGGACGGGTGGCCGTGGTGAGCGGCCGCCCCATCGAGTTCCTCGAGGAACGCCTGGCTGTCCCGGGCCTCGAGTTGGCCGGGGTCTACGGCCTCGAGCGTCGAGTCGACGGCCGCACGACCGTCGATCCGCGTGCGAGACGCTGGGCGGACGCGGTCGACTCGGCGGCCGCGGACGCGGTCGCCGGCCTCCCCGATGTGCGCGTCGAGCGCAAAGGCCATGTGAGCGTCACGATCCACTGGCGTGAGGTGCCCGACCGGGAAGACGACGTGCGGGCCGTCGCCTCGGAGCTCGCTCGGCGTCATGGGCTCGCCGCGCCAATGCTGGGGCGGATGGCGGTCGAGCTGCGTCCGCCGATCGCGGTCGACAAGGGCACGGTCACGGCAGAGTTCGTGGAGGGTTTCGACGTCGCCGCGTTCGCGGGCGACGACGCGGGCGACCTCGACGC
The DNA here is from genome assembly GCA_963775795.1 of uncultured Actinomycetes bacterium. Taxonomy (GTDB): domain Bacteria; phylum Actinomycetota; class Acidimicrobiia; order IMCC26256; family DASPTH01; genus CAVZKC01. Next base: position 1,249,817 of record CAVZKC010000004.1, read on the forward strand.
GTTCGCGATGCTCTCCCAACTCCTCGCGGCAGGCCGGATCGTGTCGTCGACGACCATCGGGGTGGCGTCGTCGGAGTCGCCTCCTGAGATCGGTTCCGCCGACGTTGTCGTGGACGGGCCGGGTGCGCTGCTCGAGCTGCTCGCCGAGTTGGCCGACGCGATCAGCGGGCGTGGGTGACGAGCTCGTCCAGCCACACCTGAGGGGTGCGCCGCCGCACGACCTGGCGGAGACGGTCGTGGCGCGTCATTCGCTCTTCGTGGGGCATTGACAGGGCAGTCGCCAGGGCGTGCGCGCCCTGTTCGATGTCGAACGGATGGACCGTCACCGCGGCGTCGTGGAGCTCTGCGAACGCACCGGTCTCGGGTGAGAGGCACAACACGCCCGCGCGCTGGTTGACGAGCGGGCCCTCTTTGGCCACGAGGTTCAAGCCGTCCTTGATCGGATTCACGAGCAGCACGTCGTAGCGGGCGAAGCCGGCGACGGTTCGGGCGAAGTCGTCGCGCAGGTCGAGGACCACCGGCGTCCAGCCCGAACGGCTCCAACGCTCGTTCACCCGTGCGGCCGCGAGCTCGACCTCCTGCTGGTAGGCGAGATACTCGGCGAGGCTGTCCCGTGACCGGTTCAGCATCGCGACGAAGACCACCCTCCCGCGCCACTGCGGCGCCACCTCGAGCAGGCGGTCGAAGGCGAGGAAACCGCGCACGATGTTCTTCGATGGGTCGACCCGGTCGCTGCGCAGGATCAACTTCCGGTCGCCGACCAACTCCTCCAAGGCCGCGCCGGCCTCGGTGGCCTCACGCGACGCGGCGACGTCCGCGAGCGCGGCGGGGTCCGGACCGAGCGCCGAGTCGAACGCGCCGGGGCTCGCGTCGGGGCCGAGGATCTCCGACACCGACGCTCGATACGCGCGCGCCCAGCGCGCCGTGTGGAATCCGGCGGGTGCCGCCGCCATCGAGGAGCACAGCAGCTCCGCGACGTCGGTCGGGAGCATGCGGATGGACGTCGGCCCGCAGAACGGCGTGTGGGTGAAATGCGCGAGACGGAGGTCGTCCCGGTCGGCCCGCACCATCCCCGGCACCAGCGCAAGTTGGTAGTCGTGGACGAGCACCGTCTCGCCGGGGAGGGCGTGCTCGCTCACTGCCGTCGCGAATTCACGGTTGACGGCCACGTATCCCTCCCACGCGTCGCGCCAGCGATGGTCGAAGCGGGGGCGTCGTGGTGCGTCGAAGAGGCCGTGGTGGAGGAACCAGAGCGTGGAGTTCGCGACCACGTCGTAGTGGAGCCGGTGCGTCTCGGGATCGAGCGCGAGGAGCCGCAGATCCAGCTCGGGTACGTCGGTCGCGCCGTCGCGTACCGCGGCGATGTCGTCGTCGTCCATCGCGGCGGCGATCCAGTGCTCACGCCCCGGGTGTCTGCTTCCGCCGTCCAACAAGGGCAAGAGCGCACTCACCACGCCCCCCGCTCCCCGCACCGCGTCGTATCCGCCGTCCTCCCGCTTCGAGAACCGGTAGGGCCCCCGATGGGTGACGAGCATCATGTTCGGAGTTCACCGAACAGGCGCAGCCAGTCCTCGAGCTCACGGGTCGACACGAAGTTGTCACGGACGTGCTCACGGCCTTGCGCCCCCATCGCGTCCGCGCCGACGGGATCGGCGAGGAGGTCGACGGTTCGGGCCGCGCACTGCTCGACGGAGTCGACGAGGTAGCCGTCGTAGCCGTCGCGAATCTGGAGCGTGATCCCGCCCGCGCGCCCGCCGATCACCGGCCGCCCCTTCCACAGCGCCTCGCTCACGGTGAGGCCGAATCCCTCTCGCAGCGACTTCTGGATCACGACGTCCGCCACGCGCTGGAACGCGTTGATCTGCACCGAACCAACCTGGTGCAGGTTCGACAGCAGGTAGATGTCGGGGTCGCCGGCGCGGGCAGTTTCGGTCTCTTCCCAGACCCGGAAGCCTTCGGGGTCGTCGGTGGCCATCGAGCCGGCGAGCAGGAGTTGGGCATCCGTCACCTGCTGGCGGACGATGCGGAACGCCTCGATCACCCCGACCGGGTCCTTCCACGGGTCGAACCGGCTGACTTGGCAGACGATGGGCCGATGGACGTCGAGGCCGTACTGGCGTGTGAGCTCGTGGCAGAACGGCATTGCGAGGTCGAGGTTCTTCACCGACAGCGGGTCGATGCACGGCGGCGCGTGCACGATGCGGTCCATCCGGAGTGAATCGGGGACGAACTCCGGCATCGTCCACACCGATGCGTGGTGCAGCTCGACGAACGGTCGGAAGAACTCCCAGACGGTCGGATTCGCGTCCGTCAGGTCGATGTGGCAGCGCCAGATCCACTTGGTGTCGCTCGGACGGTTGCCGAAACGCTCCCGGCAGAAGCTCAGCAGGGCGGCGGGCTGCGGATCGTGCGCGACGATGAAGTCGTACTCCTGGTCGAGGAGCAGCGCGTTGTCGAGCACCTTCTCGAGGTAGGTGCGCTGCATCGCCGGCGTCCAGTCGATCTTGGCACCCTGGAGTGCGTTGTGCACGGCCTTCGTGACCGCGAAGAACTCGTCCGATCCGTGCATCACCTGCCAGTCGGCTTCGATGCCGAGGCTCCGGAGGAGCGGCACGTGGGTGGCCAGGAGCTCGGCGACGCCGCCCCCGTAGGCGGTGGCGTTGAGGTGGAGGATGCGGGCACCCCGCAGCGGCTCGGCGAGCTCGCGGATACGGTCGATGACGTCGACGTCAACCGTGCCGGCATAGTCGTTCAGGTGCTTCTCGAGCAGCGGGACGCGTTCGAGCACGAGGGGCTCCGTGGGGGGCGGGCAGGATCGAGGTCAATCTATCCACGTGGTGCGCTCGGTTTGTGTTTGTCCGGACAAGTTCAAAGGAACGCTCACGGCTGTCGATGCCGCCGCGGCCATGGTCGCGGGGGTGCGTCGCGGCGGGTTCGATGACGTGCGCGTGCTGCCGCTCGCTGACGGGGGCGAGGGCACGCTCGACGCGTTGGTGGCTGCGGGCGGGGGCTCGCGGCGTCGAACGACGGTCACCGGTCCTGATGGCAGCGCGGTGCAGGCCGAGTGGGCGATGCTGCCGGGCGGTACCGCGGTCGTGGAGATGGCCCGCGCGAGCGGGCTCGGCGTGCTCACCGGCCGAAACGATCCGCTGCGCGCGACGAGCCGCGGCACGGGCGAGTTGATCGACGCGGCGCGACGCGCCGGCGCGCGCGTCGTGATCGTGGGTGTGGGCGGGAGCGCGACGACCGACGGTGGCCTGGGCGCGCTCGACGCGCTCGGCTGGCGTCTCGGCGCGCTCCGCGTGGTCGTGGCGTGCGACACGCGCACGCAGTTCGTCGACGCCGCCGAGGTCTTCGCGCCCCAGAAGGGTGCGACGGAGGCGCAGGTTGCGTTGCTGCGCCGCCGCCTCGAGCGCCTGGCGGACCATTACCGGGCGCGCACCGGCGTCGACGTGTCGGAGCTCGGAGGTGGTGGTGCCGGCGGCGGCTTCGCCGGGGGCCTCGCCGCGTTGGGAGCGCGGCTCGACTCGGGGTTCGACGTCGTGGCCGAGGCAGTGGGTCTCGAGGAAGCACTCGAGGATGCTCCGCTCGTCGTGACGGGCGAAGGGCGCGTCGACGACACGAGCTTCGGCGGCAAGGTCGTGGGCGGCGTCCTGGACTGGGCGACCGACGCGAACGTGCCCGTCGTCGCGGTGATCGCAGGGCAGGTCGGCCCCGGCGTGGCCGACGAGCTCAGCCTCTACCCGTCCGCGCGTCTCTATCCACTGACCGACCGGGTTTGGCAGTCAGGGGAGACCTTCGCCCGAGCGGCAACCCTGGTCGAAGAGGCCGCCCTCGAAGCCGCCCTCGCCGCGCAGTGAGCGAGCGAGGAAAGCGGGAGCGCGCGAGCCCACCGACGTACCGCCATGCGGCGACGAGCGAGCGAAGCGAGTAAGCCGCTCGCCAGCGAGCGAACGGCCGCGGCCGGGGTATCCCCGGCCGCAGTGAGCGAGCGAGGAAAGCGGGAACGAGCGCGAGATCAGGCCGAGAGCTCGCGGTTGAATTTGGTCCGGTAGGCGGGGATCGTGACCATGGGCGGGCGCTCGCGGATCTCGACCTCGATGTGTTCGGGTCGCTGCTCGGCGTCGTATCTCGTCAGCTCCGCGAGCCGGCGGTCGACGGGCACCCCCGCGCGCCGGAGCCCGGTCACCAGGATCGCCATCGCCGGGGGGCCGAGCTCGTCGAGTGGACGGTTCCGGTGCTCGCGCACGTCGAGATCGGCCTGCGCGGCGGCCGAATCGCCGAAGCGGGCGACGAGGTCGATGAGCAACCCCAGCTCGACACCCCAGCCCTCCACGAACGGGACCGCCTCGAGGAGCGCGCGTCGCCCGGCGTATTCGCCGGCAAGCGGTTGGACGAAACGGGCGAGATGCGGGAACAGCGCCGAGATGAGAGGCCGCGCCATCAGCTCTGTGACCCGCCCCCCGCCCGTGGGCTGCCCGTCGAGCGGACGGCGGTAATAGCCCTTGACGAAACCGACCGCAGGGTCGGACAGCAACGGGGCCACGAGCCTCGTCACGAAATGGGAACGGAAGTTGCGCACGTCGGCGTCGAGCCAACAGATGATGTCGCCGTCGCAGGCGTAGAGCGAAAGCCACAGCGCGTTGCCCTTGCCGCGGCCCCGGGGCAGGTCCGGCAGGATCTCGTCGACCGAGAGCACCCGAGCCCCCGCCTCCTGCGCGGCCGCACCGGTGCCGTCGGTGGAGCCGTCATCGACGACGACGATCTCGTCGACGAGGGTTGCGTCGACCATGAGCTCCTCGTGCACGCGCGCCACGATGGCGCCGATCGTGGCCACCTCGTTGCGGGCGGGCAGGCACACGGAGATCGACGAACCGACCGACTGCTTGGCGGCGACCAGCTCGCCGGTGTCCGGGTGCGCCACCACGCTGCCAGCGTAGGCCTGCATGCCTCGCTCGCTCACTGCGACCGGGATCCCCGGCCGCGGCCGTTCGCTCCGCCATTCCTCGCTCGCTCGCTGCGAGGCGGGGTACCCGCCTCGCGGACGCTCGCTCACTGGCGAGTGAACTCCGCTCACTTCGTTCGCTCCGTTCACCGCGCGGCGGCAGGCGTCCTCGGCGCTCCAGGAACTTCGCCGGTCCCGGCCGGGCTCCGTGCTATTTTCTCGACCAACGCGCTCATCGAGAGCGGCCGAGGGACAGGCCCTACGACGCCGCGGCAACCAGCGCCCGGGAGCGAGCAAGTTCCGGACGCCAGGTGCCAATGCCTGACCGATGAGCATGCCGAAGAGCGGTCCTCCGCTCGAGGCGCTCGAGAGCGCGTCGAGACAACCGGCCGGTGTGCAGGCCGAATCGAGGAGGAGAGCTCATGGCGAACCTGTTGGGTCTTCGATGTCGCGAGTGCGGGCGCGAGTACGAGGTCGCGCCCATCTTCACCTGCGAGTGGTGCTTCGGTCCGCTCGAGGTGTCCTACGACTACGAGGTGATCGCCGCGACGATCAGCCGGGAGAAGATCGCGGCCGGGCCGCTGTCGATCTGGCGGTATGCCGATCTGTTGCCGAGCGATCGGAACCCCGCGGTCGATCTCGGGGCCGGTTTCACGCCCCTGGTACGGGCCGATCGGCTCGCGGCCGAGCTCGGACTGGGCGAGGTGTGGGTGAAGAACGACACGGTCAATCCCACGAACTCGTTCAAGGACCGGGTCACGTCGGTCGCCTTGTCGAAGGCGCTCGAGTTCGGCTTCAAGGTGGCGGCGTGCGCGTCGACGGGCAATCTCGCGAACGCGGTCGCTGCGCACGCCGCGCATGCCGGCCTCCGGAGTTTCGTGTTCATTCCTGCGAACCTCGAGCAGGGCAAGGTCGTCACCACTGCGGTGTACGGCGGCAACGTCGTGGCGATCGACGGCAACTACGACGCGGTGAACCGGCTGTGCGCGGAGCTCGCCGGAACGTATCCATGGGCGTTCGTGAACGTCAACGTCCGCACCTTCTACGCCGAGGGTTCCAAGACGCTCGCGTTCGAGACGGCCGAGCAGCTCGGGTGGCAGGCTCCCGACCACGTCGTGGTCCCGATCGCGAGCGGCTCGCTGCTCACGAAGATCCGCAAGGGCTTCGACGAGCTCCATAAGGTCGGCCTGCTCGACGAGGAGCCACACGTGCGCGTGTCGGGTGCCCAGGCGACGGGGTGCTCGCCCGTCGCCACGGCATGGCTCGAAGGATCCGACACCATCAAGCCGGTTCGGCCGGACACGATCGCGAAGTCACTCGCGATCGGGAATCCTGCCGACGGCTACTTCGCGCTCGACGCGGTCCGTCAGACCGAGGGCGGTCTCGCGGCGGTGTCCGACGACGAGATCGTCGAGGGCATCAAGGTCCTGGCGCGCACCGAGGGCATCTTCGCCGAGACCGCGGGCGGTGTCACCGTGGCGAGCCTGCAGCGGCTGGCGGCCGATGGCGTGGTGCGTGCCGACGAGCGCGTCGTCATCTACGTCACTGGTCATGGCCTGAAGACCCTCGACGCGGTCGAGCCCACGGTCGGTCCGACCGCCGTCATCCCTCCCACGCTCGACGCCTTCCACGAGGCGTTCCCGAACCTCGATCAGGAGTCGTGATGTCTGTCATCGTCCGAATTCCCACCCAGCTGCGCGAGCTGTCCGGCGGCGCCGCCGAGGTCTCGGCCGACCCCGGCACGGTGTCGCATGTGCTCGAGCAGCTCGAGGGCGCGCATCCGGGCTTCGGCGAACGCCTCTTCGACGACGGTGGCGAGCTGCGCCGGTTCGTGAACGTGTTCGTCGCCGACGAGGACATCCGCTTCCTCGACGGCGTCGACACCGCGGTGCAGGACGGCGAGGTCGTCAGCATCGTGCCGGCGGTCGCCGGCGGCTGAGCGAGTTCCCGTCGTCGAGCCGGCGAGGCCGGTGAGGGTACCCTTCCCTTCGTGAGCGCAGGGGTGGCGGCCGCGCCGACAACCAGGTCCTCGACGGTCGTGGAGGCCCGGGGTCTGTCGAAGGCGTTCGGCCCCGTGCGGGCGGTCTCGGAGGTCGACCTGGACGTCCGCGCCGGGGAGATCCTGGCGCTCCTCGGCCCGAGTGGTTGTGGCAAGACGACGACCCTGCGGCTCCTGGCCGGCTTCGAGCGCCCCGACACGGGGACGCTCTCGCTCGACGGCGTGCCGGTCGTCGACGCGGGCGTGTTCGTCGCGCCCGAGCGCCGGCGCTTGGGCGTCGTCTTCCAGGACTACGCGCTGTTCCCGCACCTGTCCGTCGCCGCCAACGTGGGTTACGGGGTCCGCGACCGCGCCGTGCGGGCTGACCGGATCGCCGCGATGCTCGACCTCGTCGGTCTGGGCGCGCTGGGCGCCCGCATGCCCCACGAGCTGTCGGGCGGTCAGCAGCAGCGCGTCGCGCTCGCTCGCGCGCTCGCTCCGGCGCCCACGCTGGTGTTGCTCGACGAGCCCTTCTCGAACCTCGATGCGACGTTGCGGGCGCAGGTGCGATTCGAAGTGCGCTCGATCCTGCGCGCCGCGGGCGCGACCGCGGTCTTTGTCACCCACGACCAGGAGGAGGCGCTGAGCCTGGCCGACCGCGTCGCCGTGATGCGCGACGGCCGGTTGCTCCAGGTCGGCGATCCGCAGACGGTGTATGCACGGCCGACGGATCTGTTCGTCGCGACGTTCGTGGGCGACGCCGACGTGCTGCCGGGCACCGCCGACGGTCGGGCGCGCCGGGTCGACACGGCGCTCGGTCCGCTGCTGGTGGCGCACGACCTTGCGCCGGGGCCGTGCGCCGTCGTGATCCGTCCGGAGCACGTGTCCGTGCACGCGGACGATCGCGGTCACGGCGTCGTGTCAGAGGTCACGTTCTTCGGTCACGACCAGATCGTCACCGTCGCGGTCGGTGACGGACCGACACCGGCCCAGCTACGCGCCCGGCTCCGCCCCGGCCGCGTGTTGCGCGAGGGCGAGCGCGTCGCGTTGGAGGTCCATGGCGAGGTCGTCGCCTTCCCGACGCCCGTGCGCGGGTGACGGCGACCGCGGACGCCGTCGTCCTCGGCGCCGGCCCGGCCGGCCTCGCGGTCGCCTACGGGCTCGGCCGGGCGGGCCGTTCCGTGGACGTCGTCGAGCGCGCACCGGTGGTCGGCGGGCTCGCGAGCAGCTTCGAGGTCGGGGGGGTCCGCGTCGACCACGGCAGCCACCGCCTGCACCCCTCGTGCGACCCCGAGCTGCTCGGGCTCGTCGAGACGCTGCTGGGTGACGACCTCCAGCTCCGCCGCCGCAACGGCCGCATCCGGCTCGGGGGACGCTGGGTGGGCTTCCCGCCCGGTCCGAACGAGATCGTGCGTCGGCTCCCGCCCCGGTTCGCGCTCGGGGTCGCGTTCGACGCGCTGACCGGGCCGCTCCGGCGCCCGCGGGCCGACACGTTCGCCGAAGTCGTACGTGCCCGCCTGGGCCCGACGATGGCGCGGGAGTTCTACGACCCATACGTGCGCAAGATCTGGGCCACCGCTCCCGACGAGCTCAGCGGCGAGCTCGCGCGCCGCCGAGTGGGCGCGCGTTCGGGCCGTGACCTGCTGCGCAAGATCGTGGTTCGCGACACGGGGCGCGGGGCACCTTCTGGTACCCGCGCCACGGATTCGGACAGCTGTGCGAGCGCCTCGCGGAGCAGGCCGCCGGGGTGGGCGTCCGCTTCCACCTGGGCACGACGGTCGCTGCGGTCCGCGCGGACGACGCGGGGGCGGAGGTGTCGACCACGGGCGGGCCCGAGGCCGGGGTGTTCCGCGGCGGGATGGCGTGCTCGACCCTGCCGCTGCCGGTGCTCGCCACGCTCCTCGCGGACGCACCCGCGCCCGTGCGCGTCGCGGCCGCGTCGCTCCGGTTCCGGGCCCTCGCGCTCGTCTACCTCGTCCTCCCCCAACCGCGGTATACCCCGTTCGACGCCCACTACTTCCCCGCGTTGGATGCGCCGTTCAGCCGGGTGTCCGAACCCAAGAACTACCGCGACGGCGCGGGCAGCGACCCGCCGGACCGCACCGTGCTCTGTGCCGAGGTGCCGTGCTCGGTGGGCGACGAGGTATGGACCGCGTCGGACGATGACCTCGGCGCGCTGGTCGCGGAGGCGCTCGCACGCCAGGGCCTCCCGCCCGCGCGAGCCGTCGGCGTCGAGGTCCGTCGTCTCCCGACGGCCTATCCCGTCTACCGGAGCGGCTTCGAGGAGCCGCTCACCACGCTGGCCGAGTGGGTCGAGCGCCACCCGACCGTGCTGACGTTCGGTCGTCAGGGCCTGTTCGCGCACGACAACACTCACCACGCTCTCGCGATGGGCATGGCGGCGGCGGCGTCGCTACGTACCGGACACCTCGACCGGGATGGGTGGAACCGGTCGCTCGAGAGCTTCCGCGACAACGTCGTCGAGGACTGACAGCCGCGCCCGTCGCAGGGCGCGGGTCGCGAGCAGGAAGCCCACGACGTCGACCGCGATGAACACGAGCCGGGCGGTGCACGCGATTGCGAGCCCGCGCTCGAAGCCCAGCCCGCACGCCGCTGCGAACGTGACTTCGCGCACGCCCGCGCCACCCGGAGCGATCACCACGACGAAGCCCACGAGCCAGCTCGTCACCGCCGCCGCGAGCACGACTACGGGATCGGCTCCCGGCGCGAGTGCGAGCGCGACCGCGGTGGTTGCCGATCCGATGAGTAACCAGGCCGGGACGTAGGACGCGGCGAGCAGCACGCTTCGACGCCAGCAGGGGACGGTGACCGACAAGGGTCGCCGGGTCGCGCGCTCGAGCGCGCGGACTCCTACTGCCAGGACCCGGGGGTGGAGCGCGGCGAGGGCGACCGGTATCACCAGCAATGCCCACAGCAGGCCGGCGCCGGCGTGACCCTCGAGCAGCGGCACCGGCAGCGTCAGGGCGGCGACGGATGCCGCGGCAAGGTACGCGAGCCCGAGGGACATGCCCACGCTCCCGTATGCGGGCCCTGGGAGGGTACCGAGGCCGCGGGCGCGCTCGGCGCGTCCCACGACGGGCCAGATGCCGCCGGGCACGTACTTGCCGATCTCGCCGGCGAAGTAGGCGGCGATCGCGAGCCGGCGCGACGGAGGTCGCCCTCCGAGCGCGGCCAGGACGTCGTGCCAGGGCCAGGCGAGCGCGACCATGCCTCCCGCCGCGAGCAGCGATGCGATCGCCGTGACCGCGAGGCCGGTGCCGTCGAGGTCGAGGTCGGCGCGCCGGGCGAACGAGAGGACGGCCGCGACCGCGCACACGAACGCCACCATCGCCGCGGCGGCGCCCGCGACTCGGCGAGCCGTTGGTCGCGGGGTCGCGCGGGTGGGGCGTGGCGCGGGACCGACCGAGGCGTCGTTCACGACTCCGACCACGGCCGGTACGACGCGTCGGAGGTATGCGCCCAACTTGACGAAGGAGCGCCCAGCCTCGCGGAATCGGTAGGAGATGGGCACCTCCGCGTACCGGAAACCCTGCGCCAGCAGGTCGAGCGTCAGGACCTGCGCGTAGTTGTAATCGTGGGCGATCGTCGCGGCGGCGGCCGCATCACGCGAGAGCGCGCGGTACCCGCTCTGCCCGTCGGTGAGTGGCGCGCGCGCGACCCAGCGAAGGACGCGGGTGAGCACACGGTTGCCGAATCGCCGGTGAGGAAGCATGCGGTCGATGCGGCCCGAGAAGCGTGAGCCGACGACATAGTCCGCGCGTCCGTCCAGAATCGGCGCGATCACGTCGGCGAGCTCTTCCGGCGCGTACTCACCGTCGGCGTCGCAGAAGGCGACGACGGCCGCACCGCGCCGCAGCGCCTCCTGCAGGCCCGTCCGCACCGCGGCTCCGAGGCCCGCTCCGCCGGGCACCGCGGTCACGATGTCTGCCCCGGCCGCCGCGGCCAGCGCCCGTGTGGCGTCCGTCGACCCGTCGTCCACGACGAAGCAGGTCACTCGGCGCCCCGATACGAGCCGCGGGGCGCGGCCGACCACCGCCGAGATGCTCTCGGCCTCGTCGCGAGCGGGGAAGAAGAGCACGACCGGACCAGCCGGAGCCGGCTCGGCGCGGGCCGGGGCGCGGATCGGGGCGGGAGTCGAAGGTGCACGAGTCTCGGGTCGACAGCGGAGGGTAAGTAAGGCTACCTTTACATCCCCATGACCACCTGTCAAACTCCACGCGCGGTCCACGAGGAAGCGCCCGCACGGCCCACGCGCCGTGCGCGAGCAGCCATCGCGGTCGCGGTCATCGCGCTCACGGGCGGCCTCACCGCCTGCAGCTCCGACGATTCGGACCGCCTGACGATCTACTCCGGACGGCTGCCCGACCTGATCGGGCCGCTGCTCGAGAGGTACTCGGAGGAGTCGGGCGTGGGGATCGACGTCCGCTACGGCGACTCCGCCGACCTGGCGCTCCTGATCGACCAGGAAGGCGATCGGTCACCGGCCGACGTCTTCCTCTCGCAGAGCCCGGGAGCCATGGGCTACCTGGACCAACAGCACCGGCTCCTTCCGCTCGACGAGGAGGTGTTGGGTCTCGTGGAGCCGCGGTTTCGCGCCCAGGACGGCGACTGGGTCGGCGTGTCCGGACGGGTGCGCGTGCTCGTCTACAACAAGGACATCGTCGACCCGTCCGAGCTTCCGCAGTCGGTGTTCGACCTGACCGACGCGCGTTACCGCGACCAGGTCGGGGTGGCCCCGACGAACGGCTCGTTCCAGGACTTCGTTACGTCGATGCGTGAGCTGATCGGCGACGAGCGCACCAGCGAGTGGTTGGAGGGGATCAAGGACAACGGCGCGCGTTCGTACGCGAGCAACGTCGTGATCGTGGATGCGGTCGCGCGCGGCGAGATCCCGATGGGGCTGGTGAACAACTACTACAACGAGCAGGCGATCGCCGAGGACCCGGGCATCCCGAGCGTGAACCACTACTTTGCCGCCGAAGACCTCGGGACGCTCATCCTCGTAACCGCCGTCGGCATCCTCGACACCGCGAACGACAGGGGCGACGCCCAGTTGCTCGTCGAGTTCCTGCTCTCGAAGGAGTCACAGCAGTTCTACGCCGAGCAGACCTTCGAGTACCCGCTGGCGCGCGGCGTGCAGGCGGTGGGAGACAAGCCACCGCTCGCCGACGTCCAGTCGCCGAACATCAACCTCAGGTCGCTGGGTGGCGGGCTGGAACGGACGCGGGAGCTGATCGCCGCGAGCGGGCTCGAGCAGTCGTAGCGACCGGAGCGAACAACCGGGAGGCGGGTTGACCACCACCAACCCACTCGATGCTGGTGACGTCTCGCTGGTTCCGGAACGCGCGGGCGCCACTCGCGCGGAGCGTGCCCGGACGCCGCGAGTCCTGCTGCTCGTCGGCACGGCCATCGCGCTGCTCTTCGCCGCGCCGTTCGCGTACCTGGCCATCCGCACCTGGAGCTTCGGAAGTGACGCGTGGGACGTGCTCACCTCCGACGACGCGAAGGGTCCGTTGCTCCGTACCTTGCTGCTCGCGTCGACGGTCTCCATCTCGTGTGCCGCGCTCGGGACGGGGGCGTCCTGGCTTGTCACGCGGACCGATCTGCCGTTGCGCCGCCTCTGGCGCGTGCTGCTCGCCCTGCCATTGGTGATCCCGTCATTCGTCGGGGCGCTGGCGCTCCTCGCCGCGTTCGCTCCCGGTGGGCTCCTCGACGAACTCGTAGGGTTCGCCACCCCGCCCCGGATCGAGGGCTTCGGCGGCTCGTTTCTCGTGCTCACGCTGCTCAGCTACCCGTACGTCTACCTGCCGACCGCGGCGCGCTTCAGCGGGCTGCCGCCCGCGCTCGAGGAATCGGCGCGCGCACTCGGCCGGTCACCCCGATCGACCTTCCGCACGATCGTCCTCCCGCAAGCGTGGGGCGCGATCGCGGTTGGCACGCTCCTGGTGTTCCTGTACGCGGTCAGCGACTTCGGAGCAGTGTCGTTGATGCGCTACGACGTGCTCAGCCGGCGGATCCACGCGACGCGCCTGTTCGACCCCACCGTGTCGATCACCCTCGGAGCCCTCCTCGGCGTCGTGGCGTTGATCGTCGCCGGCTGCGAGCGGGCCGTCGCCCGCCGACGTCACGCGGTGGAGGCGGTCGGTGCCGGTCGTCGGACCTTCCAGACGGAGCTCGGTCGCTGGCGGTACCCGGCGCTCGCCGCCGTCGGAGGGCTCGTCACGGTTGCACTCGTCGCACCCGTCGTCGTGCTCGCATTCTGGGCCTACCGGGGATTCGCCGGTGCCGGTCGCTACAGCGGACCCGGCGTCGGCTTCGAAGAGATCGCGAGCCCGTTCGTGAACACGGCATCGATCTCGGTCGTCGCCGCCCTGGTGACCGTGCTCGCGGTGCTACCCCTCGCGTACCTCACGGTGCGCCACCGGAGCCGGACCGCGGGAGTCCTCGGGACGTTCGTGGTGGCCGGATTCGCGCTCCCAGGGCTCGTCATCGCGTTGGCGCTCGTGTTCTGGGTGCTCGACGCCGCCGCGCTCGAGGGTCTGTACCAGACCTACCCGCTCCTGATCTTCGCGTACGCGGTCCATTTCGGCGCGCAGGCCTTGCGAACCTCGCAGGTCACCGTCAGCGGGGTGCCGAGCCGCCTTGACGAGGCGGCACGGGTGCTCGGCGCGGGGCGCGTCCGCCGGTTCCTCACCGTCGAGCTGCCGCTCATGCGGCCGGGCCTCGCGGCGGCGGGCGGACTCGTGCTCCTGTCGTGCATGAAGGAGCTGCCGGCGACGCTGCTGCTCGCGCCCATCGGCTTCGAGACCCTCGCGACGAGGATCTGGGGCGCGGCCGAGAACGGCTTCCTCGCGCGTGCAGGCCTCGCGTCCCTCGTGCTGATCGCGCTCTCCGGCGTGCTGACCTGGTTCCTCACCATCCGGCGGTTGGACCGTCTCGATGCCTGAGCTCCTCGCCACCACGACCGTGGCCGCGAAGGTCCCGCCGCGGGCGGCGGTCGACAACCGACGCTTGTACCGCGCGATGGCAGTGGTCGCGGTGGCCGTCGCGCTGTTCGGCGCGGCCGGCGCGTGGGCGAGAGCCACCTACGGCGCCCGCACCACTGCGGATGAGCCGCAGTACCTCCTGACCGCGATCAGCCTGGCTGAAGACCACAACCTCGACATCCGAGACGAGCGCGTGGAGCAGCGCTTCCGGGACTTCCACGCCGTTGATCTTCCCGTGCAAGAGGCGGCTCGCGACGACGGCACGCTCGTGAGCCCCCACGACCCGTTGTTGCCCGTGCTGCTCGCGGTGCCGGTCGCGCTCGGCGGATGGCTGGGCGCCAAGCTGTTTCTGGCCGCGTTGGCGGGCGCGCTCGCGGCGTCGATGCTGTGGGTGGCGGTTCGTCGGTTCGGCGTGTCGCTGGGGGTGGCCGCCCTCACGATCCTGGCGTTCGGCTGCGCCGCGCCGTTATCGGTCTACGCCACGCAGATCTATCCCGAGCTGCCGGCGGCGCTGGCGGTCACGGTGGCGATCGGAGCGCTCGCCGGTCCGTACCGGCGGGCGTCGAACGTGGTGCTCGTGGGCGCCCTCGGCGCGCTGCCGTGGTTGTCGGTCAAGTACGTGCCGGTCGTGGCGGTGCTCGGCGTCCTCGCCCTCGTCCGCGCGCGACGGTCCGGCTCGTCGCGGCAGGCCGCCGCCGTCGCCGGCGCCCTTGCGCTGGCCGCGGTCGTGTACCTCGTGCTGCATCACCAGTGGTACGGAGGATGGACGCCGTACGCGACCGGCAGCCACTTCGCGGGCGGCGAGGCCACCGTGATGGGCGACGATCCGGACTACCTCGGACGGACGGTCCGGCTGCTCGGCCTACTGGTCGACCGCGACTTCGGCCTGGCCGCGTGGCAGCCCGCATACCTGCTCGCGGTACCGGCGTTCGCCGCGCTCGTCGCGCGTCGTCCGCGCGGCTGGGAGACCCTCGCGCTGCCCTTCGCGGCGGGCTGGTTGAACGCGATGTTCGTCGCGCTGACGATGCACGGCTGGTGGTGGCCGGGCCGCCAGGTCGTCGTCGTGCTGCCGTGCGTGGTGCTCGCGGTCGCCTGGTGGGCGGAGCGCTACCGCCCTGCGCGCGTGCTGGTAACCGGCGGTGCCGTGGTCGGCGCGCTGTTCATCGGATGGGTCGTGATCGACGTGCTGGCCGGCCATATGACGCTCATCGTCGACTTCGGCCGTACCACCAACCCCCTGTCGCATGCGTGGCGCGCACTGTTGCCCGACGGACTGGTGCAACCGCCCGGCACGGCCGTGCTCCGGCTGGCGTGGCTCCTGGTGGTCGCGGCGCTCGCGGTATGGGGGGTGCGGAGCATGGGCGAAGCCGACGCGAACGACGGGGTCAGTGTGTCGGCGCGACCCACATGAGCTGCGCCACGCTCGGCGGCACGAGCTGTTCGCCGGAGTCGCTGGCGACGCGGACGCCGCCGGGCTCCGTACCCATGACGACTGCGCTCGACCCGGGAATGAGCTGCGCCTCGGCGAGGAACTTCAGCGCACCCTCGTCGATCTCGGCCTTTTCGCTGATGCGCCGGACGACGACGGGTCCGGGCTTGGACTGGAGCAGGGTCGTCGACGTCTTCGTGGCGGCCTTGTGCTTCGAACCCGGGATCGGGTTCCCGTGGGGGCACGTGGCGGGATCGCCGAGGAGGATGACCAGCTTCTCCTCCACGTCGGCCGAGATCGCGTGCTCCCAGCGGTCGGCTTCCTTGTGGACCTTCTCCCACTCGAGGCCGATGACGTCGATGAGGAGGCGTTCGGCCAGG
Source organism: uncultured Actinomycetes bacterium (assembly GCA_963775795.1). Taxonomy (GTDB): domain Bacteria; phylum Actinomycetota; class Acidimicrobiia; order IMCC26256; family DASPTH01; genus CAVZKC01. The sequence goes on from CAVZKC010000004.1 coordinate 1,265,556, forward strand.
CGGTGGCGACGCACGATCGAGGTGGCCACCGCGCGGCCCTTGCTGGTGAGGCGGAGGCTGCGGTCGTCGAGCAACTCCGCGTAGCCCTGGTCGACCAGGCGGTTCACGGTCTCGGACACCGCGGGAGCCGAGAGCTTCAGCCGCTCCACGAGGCGGGCCCGGATGGGCGTGACGCCCTCCTCCTCGATCTCGAGGATGGCTTCGAGATACTCCTCGGTGGCGTCGTGCCACTCGGCCACAGCTGCTCCTCTGGTGCGGGGCGGGGCGGGCTCCGGTGTGCCAACCCCGGGCCCACACTAGTGACGTGGGCTGCTCCGATCGGCGGTTCCGCAATTTGCACTCTCGGGCCGCGAGTGCCAACATGGTTAGCACTCGGTGCCTGTGAGTGCCAGCGCGCTCCCCAGCGTTGCTGGCCGTCACCACCAGCTCATCACCCACCCGCTCAAACTCACCCCAGGGGGTACATCGTGCCGAAGCAGATCGCCTACGCGGAGAACGCCCGTCGTTCTCTGGAGCTCGGGATGAACAAGCTCGCCGACGCCGTGCGTGTGACGCTCGGGCCGAAGGGGCGCAACGTCGTCCTCGAGAAGAAGTGGGGCGCTCCCACGATCACGAACGACGGCGTCTCCATCGCCAAGGAGATCGAGCTCGAGGACCCGTACGAGAAGGTAGGGGCGGAGCTCGTCAAGGAAGTCGCCAAGAAGACCGACGACGTCGCCGGCGACGGCACGACCACCGCGACGGTGCTCGCGTGGGCGATGGTCCGTGAAGGACTTCGCAACGTGGCGGCCGGCGCCAACCCGATGGTGCTGAAGGTCGGCATCGAGCGTGCGGTCGACGCGGCGGTTGAGTCGATCAAGAAGGACTCCAAGAGCGTGAAGACCGACCACGCGCAGATTGCGAACGTGGCGGCGATCTCGGCTGCGAGCAAGGAAGTCGGCTCGACCATCGCCGAAGCGCTCGAGAAGGTCGGTACCGACGGAGTGATCACCGTCGAGGAGAGTCAGACCTTCGGCATGGAGCTCGACCTCGTCGAGGGCATGCGCTTCGACAAGGGCTACATCTCGCCGTACTTCGTGACCGACCCCGACCGGATGGAAGCCGTCCTCGACGACGCCTACGTCCTGCTCGTGAGCAGCAAGATCTCGGCCGTCAAGGACCTCCTCCCGGTGCTCGAGAAGGTCATGCAGTCCGGTCGCCCGCTGGTGATCGTCGGCGAGGACGTCGAGGGCGAGGCGCTCGCCACGCTTGTCGTCAACAAGATCCGCGGCACGTTCAAGTCCGCCGCGGTGAAGGCGCCGGGCTTCGGTGAGCGTCGCAAGGCGATGCTCCAGGACATCGCGATCCTCACGGGTGGTCAGGTCGTCTCCGAGGAGATCGGGCTGAAGCTCGAGAACATCGGTCTCGAGCTGCTCGGCCGGGCGCGCAAGGTCGTGGTCACGAAGGACGAGACCACGATCGTCGAGGGCGCGGGCTCCAAGGCCGACGTCCAGGGCCGGATCGCGCAGATCCGCTCCGAGATCGACAACACCGACTCCGACTACGACCGCGAGAAGCTCCAGGAGCGCCTCGCGAAGCTGTCGGGCGGCGTGGCGATCATCAAGGTCGGTGCCGCGACCGAGGTGGAGCTCAAGGAGAAGAAGCACCGCATCGAGGACGCCGTGCAGACTACGAAGGCGGCCGTCGAGGAAGGTGTCGTGCCCGGCGGAGGTGTAGCGCTGCTGCGTGCGCAGGAGCGGGTGCTCGCGCTCGCCAAGGAGCTCGACGGCGACGAGGCGACTGGCGCCAAGCTGGTCGCCCGAGCGCTCGAGGAGCCGCTCAAGCAGATCGCGGTGAACGCCGGCATGGAGGGTGGCGTCATCGTCGAGAAGGTGCGCAGCCTCAGGGGTGCCAACGGCCTGAACGCGGCGACCGGTGAGTACGAGGACCTGGTCAAGGCCGGTGTCATCGACGCGGCCAAGGTGACCCGCTCGGCGCTGCAGAACGCGGCGTCGATCGCGGCGCTGTTCCTCACCACCGAGGCGGTCATCGCGGACAAGCTCGAGGAGAAGGCCGCCGTGCCCGCCGGGATGCCCGGCGGTATGGACGGTATGGGCGACTTCTAAAGCTCGACCCTCCCAGAGCCGATCGGAACGGGGCGCCTGCGGGCGTCCCGTTCCGCGTCAATTGTCCCGGCGGTCGGAGGGAGTCCCGAATGCGTCGAGTTTCCTTGCTGGCGGCGGTCTGCGTGGTCGCCCTCGCGGCATGCGGCGGTGGTGACGGGAACGCCGCCAAGGGACCGAGCGTCTCCGTCGAGACGCTCCGGGTGGCTGCGCAGAACAGTCAGGCCGCGACGTCGACCAGCTTCGACATGACGATGAGCATGACGGTCGACGGCGAGCGCATGACGATGCGGGGGCACGGCGTCGCCGCCGCCGACGGTCGCACCCTGCAGATGGTGATCGACTTCGAGTCGGTCGGGTCGGTCGAGGCACGGTTCGTCGACGGGACCTTCTACTACGACTTCTCCTCGGTGCCGGGTGCCGCGGCCGAGCTCCCCGACGGCAAGACGTGGCTCGCGTTCGATCTCGACGACCTCGCCGCTGCTGGCGGTGTCGACCTCGACGAGCTCATGGATCAAGCCGAGCAGAGCACCGCGAACCAGAGCCTCGAGTACCTCACCGGACTCTCGGGCGATGTGGAGAACGTCGGTGAGGAGACAATCAACGGCGTGCCGGCGACCCACTACCGGGGAACGGTCGACTACGGCACCGTCGCCGACCAGCTTCCTGACGGGACCGACGAACGCGCGCGCAAGGTCATGCGCGAGCTGGGCGTGGTGCCGGCCGACGTCTGGGTCGACGGGCAGGATCGCGTGGTGCAGGTCCGCCTCGAGATCCCCGGGGGTGCGTTCGGTGCCGACGTCGGCACCGCGGAGATGACGATGCAGATCACCGGGTTCGACGTGCCCGTGAACGTGGATGCACCTCCTGCCGACCAGGTGGCGGACATCGGCGACTTGATCACCGAGGAGTTCCACGACGTCGGTGAGCCACTGTCCTCGATCTGAGCGAGGAGCGCCTGCTCGCAGCGGTACCCTCGTGCGTGTGGACGCCGTGTCGCCGTCGGTCGGGTGGGGAGTGCTCCACCTGTTCCTGGTCGTCGACCGCGAGCGCGCCGACGCCGAGCCCGAGGGCGGTAAGCGGGTCGCCGACGCGATCGCGTCGCTCGAGGCCGATGGCCACCAGGCGTTGTGCTTCGCCGTGCTCGGCCACAAGGCCGACCTCGGGATCATGGCGCTCGGACCCGACCTCGCCCGTCTCCAGCAGTTCCAGCACGACCTGTCGGGGACGCCGCTCATCCTCGTCGACTCCTATCTCTCGCTGACGGAGCTCTCCGAGTACACCGCGACCGAAGACGAAGAGCGAGCGCGCCTCGTCGCCGAGGAAGGGCTCGCGGGTGAGGAGCTGGCGGCGCGGCTCGAGGCGTGGCGTGAACGCGTCGAGCACTACCGCGAGCAGCGGATCCACCCGAGACTGCCCATGAAGCAGATGATCTGCTTCTACCCGATGTCGAAGCGTCGCCACCCGGTCGGTTCCAACTGGTATGCGCTGCCCTTCGAGGAGCGGAAGCGCCTCATGGCGGGCCATGCGCGCGTCGGGCGTTCGTATGCGGGCCGGGTGGTGCAGCTCATCACCGGGTCCACCGGCCTCGACGACTGGGAGTGGGGAGTCACACTGCTCGCCGACGATCCGCTCGCGTTGAAGGACATTGTCTACGAGATGCGCTTCGATCCCGTGTCCGCCGACTACGCGGAGTTCGGACCGTTCATCACCGGCCTCGTGCTGGAGCCCGACGTCGCCCTGGGCCGCGTCGGGCTCGGCCGCTCTTGAGGAGCTCCCGATGGACCATGCCCGTCTGTTCGTTTCGTTCCCGGAGGAGCTCGTCGACCGCCCGATGGTCTACGAGATCGTGCGGCGCTTCGACGTCGTGCCCAACATCCGGCGAGCCAACGTGGAGACACACTCGGGCTGGATCATCCTCGAGCTCGACGGCGCGCCCGAGCAGCGGGCTGCGGCGATCGCCTATCTGGAAGAGGTGGGTGCCACGGTCAACACGATGGAAGGCGACGTCATCGAGGGGTGAGTGCGACGTCGCGTCACGATGCTGATCCCGCGGAGGACCTGGAGGCGCTCGACCGGGCGATTCTCGACGGCGTCGAGCGTGCCTTGCCGGCATGGGTGCGCAGTCGAGTGGCACAGATCGCGGACGCCTGGGGTCGGCTCGACGCCGAGGAGCGCACCGACCTCGCCGCGAGCGGAGCGCGCGCCGCGTCGGTGGCCACTGCACGCGTCGTCGGCGAGCTCCGCGCGCTCTTCGCTGTCGACCTCGCGCGGCAGCGCACGACGCCCCTCGAGATCGTGCGCACCGCCGTTCGCGAACCGACCGCCGCCCTGCAGGCGGCGGGTATCCCGCCGGTGGTACGCGACGCGTTCGACGAGCGCGCCTGGCCGGATGATCGGTACGGCTTGGTGATACGCCATCTCGGTGACCTCGGCGACCCCGATCTCGCCCCGCTCCATCTCGCGTGGGGCCTGGCGAAGGCGAAGGTGCTCCGCGAGAGATCGTGCCGAACGCCCGACGAGCGCGGGAGCGGTGATGACCGCTGAGCTTCGTGCAGCCCGCGACGCACTCGTCGCGGACCGCGCGCTCGCCGGGCGGGAATTCGGTGCCGCCCTGAGCGACGCGCTCGACGACGCCCTGCGCGCGGGAGCCTCCTCCCTTGCCCGTCCGCCGGGCTCGTGGGCGCTGGTGGCAATGGGCTCGTACGCGCGCCGCGAGCTGTGTCCGGCGTCGGACGTCGACGTCATGCTCCTGCTCGGCCGGGGCGGCGACGCCAAGCCCGACGACGCCGCCGCGCTCTGGTACCCACTCTGGGACTCGGGATTCGTCCTCGGTCAGTCGGAGCGAACGCTGAAGGAGGCGCTCGCCCTCGCGGACTCCGACCTGCAGTCGATGACCGCCCTGCTCGACGTGCGGCTCCTCGCCGGCGACGCGGCCCTCGCCGCCGATCTCGAGCAGCGAGTGCGGGCGCTGGTTCCCCGTCGCCGGGAACGCCTCCTCGACCAGCTCGCGGCCGCGTCGAGCGCGCGCATGACCCGCCCCGGGCCGATCGCCGAGATGCTCGAGCCCAACGTGAAGGACGGTTCGGGCGGCCTCCGCGACATCCAGGCGGCAGGCTGGCTGGGGTGGACGCTCACCTCGGGCGCCACCACCCCCGCGCTCGACGGGCGGAGCTGGGAGGCAGGAACCACGACGCTCGTCGACCTCGGCTATCTCCTCGCCGCCGACCGCGACCGCCTCGCCGCGGGGCGTGACCGGCTCCTCGAATCCCGGGTCGCGTTGCATCGGGTGACTCGGGGCCGGGGCGACCAGCTCTCCCTCCAAGACCAGGACGAGGTCGCGGCGCTGGTCGGAGCTCCCGACGCAGACCAGCTCGTGCGCAGCTTGGGCGAGGCGTCGCGCACGGTCGCGTGGATCGTCGCCGATCTCTTCGTGCGCTTACGCGACGCTGCGCGCGGTCCGCGTAATCGGTCCGTCGGCGTGCGAGCGCTCGGCGACGGCGTGATCCTGCGGGACAGCCGAGTGGACTTCGACGCCGACGTGCCGCTCGACGCGGTGCATGTCCTCCGAGTGGGAGCGCACGCGGCCCGCCTCGGCAGCCCGATCGCACGGGACGCGCTGGTTCGCATCGGTGGCCTCGGGGCGGTGTCGTGGGATCAGCCGACGCGGGACGCGTTCATCGAGCTGCTCGCCGGCGGCCGAGGGGCGATCCCGGTGTTCGAGAGCCTCGACCACGTGGGTGCGCTCGTGCGCATCCTGCCGGAGTGGGAGCACATCCGCGCCCGTCCGCAACGCAACGCCTACCACCGGTTCACGGTCGATCGTCACTCTCTGGAGGCGGTGGCCGAGTGCATGGCGTTGCTGGAGGACGAGTCCGTCGATGGCGCCTTCGACTCCCAGATCGCGAACCGGGCGCGCCGCGACCTGCTCGTGCTGGCCGCGCTGCTCCACGACGTCGCCAAAGGTCGCGACGGTGACCACTCCGTCCTGGGTGCGGAGGTCGCACGGGGCGTCGCCGTTCGCATCGGCCTCGGTGCGCACGACACCGACGATCTCGCTTGGCTCGTCGCGAACCACTTGCTGCTCGCCGACACCGCGACTCGCCGTGACCTGTCGGACGAAGCGACCATCGCGCGCTTCGGCGCGGCGGTGGGGACGGTCGAGCGGCTCGACCTGCTTTTCGCGCTCACGGTCGGTGACTCCCGCGCCACCGGGCCTGCCGCGTGGAACACCAGCAAGGCCGCGCTGCTCCGCGAGCTCTACGCCCGTACGGCGTGGCTGCTGGAGGGCAACACCGCTGAGTCGCCTTTCGCGGCGGAGCGGCGGGACGAGCTTTCGGCGCTGATCGGCGGCGAGGCCGCGGCAGAGTTCCTCGACGCGATGCCCGGCGCCTACGCGGGCTCCTACCCGGCCGAGACCATGGCGGAGCACCGGCAGCTGCTGGCCGCGTGCGAGGCGGCCGTCGAGTGGGCGGTCATCGACCAGGAACGCGTCCGCTGCACGCTGGTCGCGCCCGACCGGACGGGTCTCCTCGCGCTGGCGGCCGGAGTCCTCGCGCTGAGCGGGCTCGACGTGCAGAGTGCCGCGGCGTACTCGCACGCCTCGGGCATGGCCCTCGAGGTGTTCACTTGCGGCGATCCGTTCGAGCGGGTCGTGGACGAGAGCGACCGGATGCGCATCATCCAGCGCTTCGATGAGGCGCTCGCCGGCAATCTCGCGCTCGACTCGCTCCTGCGAGACCGGACCCGCCGGTACCGGTCAGCTGGTTCGACGCGCAGTGATCGCAACGTCACCGTGCACGTCGACTCCGAGGCGTCTCCCCGGGCCACCGTGGTCGAGGTGTACGCGCCCGACGACGTCGGTCTGCTCGCGCTGGTCGCGTCGGTGTTCGCCGACCTCGACCTCGACGTCTCGCTCGCCCTCGTGTCGACGATCGGCGATCGCGTCGTCGATGTCTTCTACCTGTGCGACGCCGCGGGGAAGAAGCTCGTGGATCGCCACGTCGCTGAACGGTTGCGGGCGACCCTGCTCGCCCGGCTCACGAGCGAGGTGACGCTCTCGTGAGCGTCGTGCTGCCTTTCCGGCGTCGTGGGTAGCCTCGGCCCGTGACCGAGCACGAGGTGCCCTCCGCCGTTGACATGTTGCGCTGGGCCGAGACGCTCTCGGGAGTCGCACGGACGGGTCTCGGATTCACGCAGAGTCTCTACGAACGTGAGCGGTTCGAGGAGGTGCTCAAGGTCGCAGCCGACATCCGCGCCGCCGCGATCGAAGAGGCGGAGGCGGATGTCCTCTATGAGGAGTGGCTCGACACGGTGGGCGAGGGCGTGGCGGGTTACGTGACGCCGAAGACGGCGGTGGCGGCCGTCGTGGGGAACGAGGCCGGCGAGATCCTCCTCACGCAGCGTGCCGACTCGGGTGTCTGGCTCTATCCCGTCGGATGGGCCGACGTCGGCTACTCGCCCTGCGAGGTCGCGGTGAAGGAGGTCTACGAGGAGACCGGCATCGAGGTCGAGCCGGTCGCGCTGATCTCGGTGCTCGACGGGCTCCGCCTCGGATTCGCCCGCACCCCGCTCTACTCGATGCTGTTCTCCTGTCGCATGATCGGCGGTGAGCTCCGCGGGCATCCGCTCGAGACCCGCGCGGTGGGATTCTTCCCGAGGGAAGCGCTGCCGTATCCGCTGGCGGGAGCGGAGCGCTGGGTCGAGCTCGCGTTCGCCGCCATCGCCGGCGACATCCGTCCCTGCGACTTCGACCCGCCCCGCACACCCCCCTGGCGACCTGCTTGAATTGCTTGCTCGCTGCGGGCCCGGGATACCCGGCCCGCGGACGCTCGCTGGCGGCGAGCAACTCGGGCGCCCTTCGGGCCCCTCGTCGCCGCGGTGATGTCTCGCTCACTCGCTGGTGAGGCTGAGCTCGGTCATGGTGTAGAGCGGATGGAGTAATACGCCGATGTCGGCCAGCGCGGCGGGCCCGCCGGCCTCGCGGTCGATGACGCACAGGGCGTGCTCGACGACCGCGCCCCGCTCTCGGAGGTCGCCACATGAGAGCACGACCTGGCCTCCCGACGTCACGACGTCCTCCACGACGGTCAGCCGGAGGGCCTCGATCTCCCCGCCTTCGGCCAGCCCGCAGGTTCCGTAGGTCTTTGCCTCCTTGCGGACGAAGTAGGCGGGGAGCCCCGTCACATGCGCCAGCATCGTCGCGAGCGGAACACCGCCCAGCTCGAGCCCGGCGAGGCCGTCGGTGCGGGGCGGCACCAACGGCGCCAGCGCGAGCGCGACTTCTTCGAGCAGGGCAGGATCGGACTCGAAGCGGTACTTGTCGAAGTACTCGGTGCTCGTCGCGCCCGAACGCAAGACGAACGTCCCCGTCAGGTGCGTGCGGTCGTAGATCGCGGCGGCAAGCTCGGTTCGGTCCATCCGGTCTCCCTCAGGGCGCTGACATGGCGAGCGCCGCCGGGATGGCTCGCTCGCCGGGGCGCAGGGTACCTGTTGTTAGTTCGCTCACTGCCGGTCGGGACACGCGGCCCGCGGCCGTTCGCTCACGTGGCGCGCAGCTCCTCGAGGAGCAACTCGATGAGCGACAGGCGACCACGCGATGCCTCCCATGCGTCCCCGATGCGCTCGTGGTCGACGAGACCGCTCGCGTCGGGCGCAACCGAGATCGTCTCGGCCGCGGCGGCGGCGAGCGGTGCAGGCTCGAGCTCGTCGCCGTACGCGGCGAAGCACTCGAGTCCATCCCAGAGGGTCGCGAGGGCGCGCCGCTCCCCACCGAGGGCGAGGAGCGCGTCCGCCGGCTCCTCGTCGGCGTCGCCGTCGGGGAGCGCTGCGAGCACCGCGTCCCACAGGTCGTAGTGGGAGAGCCCGGCGGGAGGGCGGAACCCGCCGACTGGGTGGAGGCGCCACTCGAGGGTGACACCTCCCGGTCCGGTGTCGGTCAACCACGTCTGCGTGCCGTTCACGAAGCTGTCGACGGGCACACCGAGCCGCCCGTCGAGGAGCGTGAGCAGACGTCCGTCCGAGTGCCACACGCAGGTCGCGGTACGTGGCATGGCCCGCAGGGTACCGGCGCGTCGAGCGCCGGGCGCCGCCGCCTCACGGGCGTAGCCTCCTGCTCGGTGACGTACGAACGGCTGAGCGCGCTCGACGCGAGCTTCCTCCACCTCGAGCGGCCGCAGACCCCGATGCAGGTCGGCGCGGTGGCGATCTTCGAAGGCGCGCCGTTCCACGACGCGGCCGGCCGCTTCCGGCTCGACGACGTGCGGGCGTTGGTCGGTTCCCGACTGCACCTCGTACCCAGGTTGCGCCGCCGCCTCATGGACGTGCCGCTCGGTGCCGACCATCCCGTCTGGGTCGACGACGAGCGCTTCACCCTGGAACGCCACGTCAAGCTCACCGCGCTCCCACCCCCGTGCGACCGGCGGCGGCTCCTCGAGCTCGCGGAACGGCTCATGGCGCAGCCGCTCGATCGCAGCCGCCCGCTCTGGGAGCTCTGGTTCGTGGACGGCGTGGACGGTGGCCGCCACGTGGGCGTGGTCCACAAGTCGCACCACGCGCTCGCTGACGGCATCTCGGGCGTCGACCTCGCCACCGTGCTCCTCGACTTCTCGCGCGAGCACGTCGACGCCCAGGCACCGCCGTGGCGGCCCGAATCCCCTCCGGACCCCGCCCGGTTGTTCCTCGACAGCGTCTCGCTGCGGATGGCAGCGTCTCGCGATCTCGTGCGGTCGGCGGGAACGGTGACCACCACACCGCAGCAGGTCGCGGTGACGGCCCGGCGCCTGGCCCGGTCGTTCGCGAGCATCGCCGACGGTGGCGCGCTCGCACCTCGTTCGTCCCTCAACGACGAAGTCGGGATGGGCCGTCGGTTGGAGGTGTGTCGGGTCGAGCTCGAGACCGCGAAGCTCATCCGCCGCGCGTTCGAGTGCACCGTCAACGACGTCGTGCTCGCGACGGTGGGCGGCGCGCTCGCGCGAGTGCTGGCCCGGCGAGGCGAGCTGCGCGACGACCTTGTGTTGAAGGTCGTGTGCCCGGTGTCGGTACGCGACGAGAGTGATCGCGGCAAGCTCGGGAACCAGCTGTCGTTCCTGTTCGTCCCGCTGCCGATCGGCGGCTGCGATGCCGCGCAACGACTACGCGCGGTTCGCTCTGCCACCGTCGGGCTCAAGGAACGTGAGCAGGCGATCGGCGCCGCCGCCCTGCTCAGCCTGTCCGAGTACGCGGCGCCGACCATGCTCGGCGTGGCGGCGCGTGCGGCGCACGCGCAACCGCTCGCGAACCTCATGGTCACGAACGTCCCGGGCCCACAGGTGCCGCTCTACTGCCTGGGCGCCGAGATGCTCGACGTGTATCCGATCGTCCCGCTCTCCAAGAACCTCACGCTCAACGTGGCGGTGATGTCGTATCGCGGCTGGTTGCACTTCGGCCTGCTCAGCGACCGGAAGAGCGGACGCGACCTCGAGATCCTCGCGGGCGGTCTCGAGGACGCGTACGACGAGCTGGCGCGCGCCGCCGCTGCCACCCGACGCACGGGCGTGGGCACTCCGTCCGCCGCGTCGGGTAGGCGTGAGTAGCGTGGCACCGTGCCCCGACTCGCCGAAGACCCGACCGCCGAGGTCACCGATCTCCTCCAGCAGCTGATCCGCAACCAGTGCGTCAACGACGGCACAGTCGCGTCGGGTGACGAAGTGCGCAACAGTGAGCTGCTCGCGGGCTACTTGGCCGGCGTCGGGGATCACGTGGTCTTCGAGCCGCAGCCGGGGCGCACGAGCCTGCTCGTCCGACTCGAGGGATCGGACCCGTCCGCGCCCTCGCTGCTCCTGATGGGCCACACCGACGTCGTGCCGGTGAATCCCGACGGCTGGACTCGCGACCCCTACGGCGCCGAGCTCGTCGACGGCTTCGTGTGGGGTCGCGGCGCGGTCGACATGCTCAACCTCACCGCATCACAGGCGGTCGCCCTCCGGCGGCTGCACGACTCGGGATTTCGTCCGCGCGGCACGCTTCTCTACCTCGCCGTGGCCGACGAGGAGGCGCAGGGAGTGTGGGGAGCAGAGTGGTTGCTGGAACACGAGCGTGACGCCGTCATCGCCGACTCCGTGCTGACGGAGTCGGGCGGCCTGCAGATTCCCACGCCGGCGGGGACCCGCCTGCCGGTGGTCGTCGGCGAGAAGGGCACGTACTGGACGAAGATCACCGTGAGGGGTACGCCGGGTCACGGATCCCAACCATTCCAGACCGACAACGCGCTCGTCACCGCGGCCGAGGTCGTGCGGCGGATCGCCGACTACCGGCCCGCAACACGCATCCTCGAATCCTGGCGTCGCTTCGTGGAAGGCATGCACTTCGAGCGCGACCTCACCGAGGCGCTGCTGGACGCCGAACGGTTCGACGACGTGCTCGCCGACGTACCGTTGGGGGTCGCTCGGCAGTGGCACGCGTGCACGCACACGACCTTCGCCCCGACCGTCGTCCACGGGGGCACCAAGACGAACGTGATCCCCGATCGTGTCGACCTGGAGGTCGACGTGCGCACGTTGCCCGGCCAGAGCGAGTCCGAGGTCGTCGGCATGCTGCGCGAGGCGCTCGAGGAGCTCGCCGACGCGGTGGAGATCCACTCCCACGACGATCCCGCGAGCCAGTCTCCGGCCGACACGCCCTTGTGGGAATCGCTGGCGCGGGTGTCTTCCCGCCTCTGCGAGGGTTCCGCGCTCGGTGCCGGCGCTGATGACGGGTGCGACCGACAATCGGTTCTTCCGGCGGGAGGGCGCGGTCGGCTACGGGTTCGGCTTGTTCTCGAGGCGCCTCTCGCACGAGGACTACTTCACGATGTTCCACGGCAACGACGAACGAGTCGACGAAGAGTCCCTAGCGCTGTCGACTGCGCTCTGGGAGGGTGTGGCGCGCGACTTCGTCGGGTGATGCTCGATCAGGGATCGTCGGGGTCGGTCTCGTCGCGGAGATAGCGCTCCAGCTCCGCCGCGAGTTCGTCGCCGTCGGGAATCGAGATCCCACCGAGCGACGGGTGGCGCGGCTCCGGCTCGTCGTCGACCCGCTGCTCGAGCTCTCGGACGTATCGTTCGGTGTCGTCGTCGTCGGAGACGATGACGTCGACCGCGGCCCGCCAGTCCTGTTCCAGCTGGTCGAGGGGCCCCAGGTCGAGCCGGACACCGGTCACGAGCGCGAGCCGTTCGAGCAGTGCACGACTCCCGGCCGGGCTCGTCTGGCGGGCGACGTAGTGCGGCACGGGTGCCCACAGGGAGAGTGAACGGATCCCCACGACGCTGCAGGTGTCATGCAGGACGCCGACGATCCCGGTCGGTCCTTCGTAGCGGGACGGCACGATCCCGAGCAGCTGCGCCAGCACGGGATCCGATGACGCGCCCGTGACGCGGACGGGTCTTGTGTGGGGGACCTCGCCGAGGAGCGCGCCCAGGGTCACCACGAGCTCGCAGCCGGTCTCGTGCGCGACGCGCAGCACCGCCGCACAGAACGACCGCCACCGGATGTTGGGTTCGACGCCCCGCAGCACGACGAGATCTCGCTCGGGGAAGCGCACGACGTAGCAGTCGTTCGCCGGCCACGTCACCGACGCCGCGACGCCGGCCGACAGCTCCCACGTGGGACGGCGCGCCTGGTAGTCGATGTGTTCGTCGGGGTCGATCCAGGCGAACCGCCGACCCTGCCCCTGGTCGACGAGCCAGTCGATGGCGCCCGTCGCTGCGTCGCCCGCGTCGCTCCATCCTTCGAATGCGGCCACGAGGATCGGATTGCGCAGCTCCGGATGGGAGTCCCACACGAGGCCGTCGGTCATCGGTCGAGTGTACGGTCGCTGTGTAGAGTCGCCCGTTGTGACCCTTCGAACCGCCGACGAGTACCGGGCCGGACTCCGCGACGGTCGCACGCTGTGGTACCGGGGGCGAAGGATCCCTGACGTCACCGCCGAGCCCGAGCTGCGCGTCGCAGTCGACCACGCCGCGCTCGACTTCGAGGTCGGCCACGACGCTCGCTACGCCGAGCTGGCAGTGGCCCGCGACGACGACGGCGAGCCGTACAGCGCGTACTTCCGGCTTCCGCGCTCCGCCGACGACCTGCGCGCGCGTTCGCTGCTGATCGAGACCGTGACCGGCCTTGGTGGCACGATGGTCACGCTGATCAAGGAGATCGGCACCGACGCGATGTTCGCGTTGCTCCGAGCGCTCGACGGCGACGCCCGCACTCGCGCCCTCGCCTTCTACGAGCACTGCCGACAGGGGGACCTGGCGGTCGCGGTCGCGCAGACCGACGTGAAGGGCGACCGCTCGTTGCCGCCGCACGCCCAGGCCGATCCCGACCTCTACGTGCGCGTCGTCGGAGAGCAGCCGGAGGGCATCGTCGTGCGAGGCGCGAAGTGTCACACCAGCGTGGTGACGAACTGCGACGAGGTGATCGTGCTTCCGACCCGCGCCATGGGTCCCGACGACGTTGACTACGCCGTGGCGTTCGCGGTGCCCGTCGACACCCCGGGTCTGTCGCTGTACGTGTCGTCGTACGGTGCCGGTGACCGGAACGAGTTCGAGTTCCCGCTCTCGTCGCGCCACAAGATGCTCGAGACCCTGACGGTGTTCGATGACGTGCTCGTGCCGTGGGATCGCGTGTTCCTGTACCGGCAGCCCGAGCTCTGCGGTCTGCTCGCGCTGACGTTTGTGGAGTACCACCGATTCACGGCGGTGTCCTACAAGCTGCCCCTGGTGGACGCGCTGGTGGGCGCGGCGGCCGTGGCAGCCGAGATGAACGGCGTCGAGCGCGCGGGACACATTCGCGACAAGCTCACCCAGCTCGTGACGTACGCGGAGACGGTGCGCGCGCTCACGCACGCGGCGGCGACTCGGGCGCGGATCGGCGCCCACGGTCTCGCGTATCCCGACCCGTTGACGACCAACATCGCGAAGTACACGTTCGCGACCGGCTACCACCAGATGGTGGAGCTGGTCCAGGACTGTGCCGGGGGGCTCCTCGTCACCGGACCGGGAGGCGAGGACTGGGCCAACCCCGAGGTGCGCGCCGTCCTCGAGAAGTTCTACGCCGCCAAGGCCCCGGCCGAGGAGCGGCTGCGGCTGCTCCACCTCGTCAGCGACCTCACGACGCGCGACTTCGGCGGGTACCACGCGGTGCTCGCTGTTCACGCGGAAGGGTCGATCGAGGCGGAGAAGATGCAGATTCTCCGCGCGTACGACCGCGGGCCTTCACAGGAGTACGTGCGCCGTCTCGCCGGCCTCGACCCGGCCTGAGCGACTCAGGCGACGCGGCCTGAGCGACTCAGGCGACGCGGGGAGTGCGGGCCGCGACGGGAGTGCCGTCGCCCTTCGGGTAGCGGGCGACGCGCCCGACGGGCATGTCGACCCGGAATCCGGCGGCGGCGCGCTCCTCTTCGGACTCGCCGCCCCAGAAGCCGTACTCGCGGTGCTGGCGGGCCCACTGGCGGCAGGCGTCGAGCGCGCTGCAGGTCGTGCACACGGCACGGGCCTTCGACTCACGGACGGTCCTCGTCTCGGGTCGCTCGCCGGCGGGGGCGAAGAACAGCTCGTTCTGCCCGCGACACGCGGCGTCGCCCGTCCAGGCGAGCGGACCGCTGAAGATCATGGCGGAGACGTTCTCGGACACGTGAGGGAACCCCCGTGGTTGCGTGCGAACGTGCGGAGATTCGGGGAGCCGGTAGGGGGGTTACCGGCTCCCCGAATCGTCCAACGTGACCATGATGCCGGACGGCGCTGAATCTGTCCAACAGTTACAAACGATAGGTACCATCGGCATGCGAGATTTCGTGTATCTTTCGAGCTCCGGGCAACGGGAATCGGGAAGGGCGGGGAGCGAGAAGGGAGCCGGTGATGGAGTTGCGCCACTTGGAGACGTTGCTCGCGATCGACATGGAGGGCTCGTTCACCGGCGCCGCGGATGCCCTCGCCACCGTGCAGTCGAACGTGTCCGAGCAGGTCCGCCAGCTGGAGTCCGAGCTCGGGGTGCGCCTCCTCGTGCGAGGTCGCAAGGGTGCCACCCCGACCGAATTCGGCATGGTCGTCCTGGATCGGGCGCGCCGGGCGCTGCGCGAGCTCGAGGCGATGCGAACCGACCTGTCGATGCTCCACGGTCTCCGGGCGGGCTCCGCGCGCCTCGGCGTGGTGGGAACCGCGAGCAGCTGGCTCGTCCCGGGTGTGCTCCGTGACCTGCGCTCGCGCGCGCCGGGAGTGCACCTCCGCGTGACGGAGGCTGCGTCGGAGCGGCTCTTCGCCGAGGTTCTCGACGGTGGGCTCGCCCAGGCGGTGGTGACCGAACCGGTCGAGGATCGTCGGCTCGTGGTCGACCATCTCCTCGAAGAGGCACTCCTCGGCCTCGTGCCGAGGGACACGCCGCTCCCGCCCGAGCCGGTCCCCTTCGCAGCGTTGAGCGCGCTCCCGATGGTGCTGCCGCCGGCCGAGAACCCGCTCCGCATCGAAGTCGAGGCCTTCGCCAGCACCGAAGGTCTCTCCCTCCAGGTACCCGTGGAGATCGAGGGCATCCGCCTCATCCCCGACCTGGTCGGGGTGACGGGTTGCGCGACCGTCCTCCCCGAGACTGCGCTGCCGCGCGACCTGCCCGACGTTCGCGTGGTCACGATCGCCGACCTCCCTCCGCGCCGGCTCGCGGTAGTCCGCGCCCGAGACGTGCAGCTCTCGCTGGCGGACGAAGCCGTGCGGGAGAGCATCGAGCGGCTCATCCAGGACCGCAGTGGCTCACGCGAGCCCGAGAGCCGGGCGGTACCGTCGGACCCGACGGGAGGTGGCCGATGACGGACGAACGGGACCGCCACGAGGTCGATCGGGGGGCGAGCCCGAAGCTGGTGGCACTCGCGATCCTTGGTGTGGTGCTGCTCGTCTTCGCGCTGGTCAACACCGACGACGTTTCCGTGGACTTCGTGTTCGGCACGATCGAGGCGTCACTCATCGTGGTGATCGTCGCGTCGGCGCTGATCGGCGCGGCGATCGGCGCGCTCGTGATGAGCCAGCGTCGGCGCGGCTGACGTCGAGTCCCGGTCAGGTACGGGCCGGGACCGGGTTGACGGCGAGCCGTGCGGTGCGCCCGGCACGCGTGAAGGCACGGCCGGCGGCGTAGCCGACGCCGAACACCGCGAAACCGGCGGCCGCATCGAGCCAGTAGTGGTTCGCGGTGATCACGATGGCAGTGACCGTCGCGACCGGGTAGAGGGCCGCGAGCACCTTGGCCCACGTGTGACGGACCCGAGGGACGAGGGCGCACGCGCACCACAGTGCCCAGGCGCAGTGCACGCTCGGCATCGCGGCGAACTGGTTGGAGATCTTGCTGACGGCGCCGGAGTCGAACGACCAGAACGCGGGATCCTTTGCGAGGGTGTCCACGAACCGGAATCCGTCGAAGCTGTACCCATGCAAGGGGAGGAGGCGGGGGGGCATCAGCGGGTAGAACGCGAACCCGATGAGGGCGATGCCCGTCGCCACCGCCAACGTGTTGCGCCACCGCGGGTAGTCATTCGTGAATCGGCGGTAGAGGAAGACCATCACGCCGCCGGTCACGACGAAGTGGAGCGAGCCGTAGAAGTAGTTCGCGGCGACGATCAGCGGGTGGAGGTGGAGCGCCCACCGTTGGACCGAGGGCTCGATGTAGAGGCCGAGCCAGCGTTGCAGGTCGATCACCTGATGGGCGTGGCGGAGCGCCTCGGCGTCGTGGGCGTCGTTCGCGTTCCGGATCGCCGAGTAGACGACATAGAAGGCGACGACGAACACGATCTCGAGCCACCAGTACAGCCGTCGCCCGTCCCGGAGCGTGCGGGCACCACGGAGCGCGATGCGCCGCCGCGGCTCCTCGGTGGGCGAGCGGTCGGCGTCGGGAGTGGCGGAGTGGTCGGTGTGCCCGACCAGGCTCATAGTGCCGGGCCGGTCTCGACCGGCTCGCCGCGCGGCTGCTGTTCCATGTCCCCCCCACCCTGGCGATGACCGACGGCGAACGCGGGCGCTCCGAGCAGGCTCACCACGAGGGTCATGCCGTACCAGAGCAGCCCGATCCCGATCGCCTTGCCGGTGGGGACGCCGAGCGGGGTGAACAGCAGGACGAGCAGTCCTTCACGGATGCCGAGCCCCGACAGGGAGATCGGTGCGACCTGGGCCGACGCTACCGCGGGCACGTACGCGAGTACCGCCGCGTTCGGCACCGAAACTCCGAGCGTGTGCACCGCGCACCAGACGGCCACCACGACTGACAGCTGATACGCGAACGCCGCCACCAGGGCGGTGACGCCACGCCGTGGTTCTTTGCGGATGCGGTCGACGCCGACGTGGATGGCGCCGATGAAGCGCATCCAGTTCTCGTGCTTGGCGAAGCGCCCGGCGAGCCGGGGGCTGGCGGCAACCACGAGGATCACCGCCAGTGCGGCCACGGTGCCCGCGGCGATGACGAGTGCGATCCAGGCGCGAGGCTCCTCGACCAACGACGGGCGCAGCGCGAATCCGGAGAGGATCAGCACCGGGAGCGCGACGAATCCGGTCAGGCGTTCGATCACGACCGAGGCGAACGCGACGTCGGCGGTGCCCGTGCTGCGGGCCGCCCGGTGGACCCGGAGCACGTCGCCGCCGATCGTCGAGGGGAGCACGTTCCCCACGAACTGGCCGGCCAGGCAGTGGTTGAGGAGGATCCTCAGCGGGACTCGGGCGTCGAACACCGCGAGGACCCGCTGCCAGCGCCAGGCCGACAGCACGAACCCCGCGAACGTCACGAGGAGGCCCACCACCAGGAACGCGAGGGTGCCGAAGTGGTCGTTCTTGGGTCGGACGCTGCCGGCGGGAATCTTCGTGATGAGCACGGCGAGCAGGCCCGCGCTGATCGCCAGACGACCGATGAGCTTCGCCCGAGGTGACAGCCGACGGGAACGCGCCCCGCGCGCGGGTGATCTCGGAGGCCGCCATGCCTTCATGTTACGGGGTTGTCACTCCCCGTTCACGTGCTGAGCTAGCCGCCGGCGGCCTTCTCGAGAAACCGCTCCCGCTCGACGATCACGCGCGTGATCCGGCCGGCCGCGACCAGCCCGTGCCCGTCGCTGACCGAGACGCGGAACGTGAGGCGTCGTCCTTCGATGAGCTCGAGCGTCGCCTCGGCTCGGACGCGTCCGCCGACCGCTGTCGGTGCCAGGTGGTCGAGTTGGACGCGGTATCCGACGCTTGTGGTTGCCTCCGCGAGGCTCCCTTCGAGCGCGATCACCGTCGCTTCCTCGGCCATCGTCACGACCCGGGGGGTGGCGAGGACGGGTACGTCGCCGGTGTGCAGCGTGAGCGCGGTGTCGCTCTCGCCCACGACCAGCTCGACGGCTGCGGACAAACCGGGGCGGAGCGGCATCGGCCTACGATAGACAACCCCGGAGGAGGCGTGTTGATCGAAGCGGCAGTTCTTGAACGCGCGCTGCACACGGCGCTGCGCGGCGGTGGCGACTTCGCCGAGGTGTTCGCGGAAGACCGCGAGATCGCCAGTGCTCGGCTCGACGAGTCCCGGATCGAGGAGTTCGTGTCCGGTCGCGAGCGGGGCGCGGGGATCCGCGTGGTCCGCGGCGAGACGACCGGATTCGCGCACACGGTCGACCTCTCGGAGTCGGGTCTCGTCGAGGCGGCGAATGCCGCCGCGGCCGCGGCCCAGGGCGCGCCGGGCGATGGGGGACCCATCGCGCTCTCGCGGCGCGAAGTCGCGCGCCCGCACCCGGTGCGTCTGTTGCCGGAGTCCGTCGACAAGGCCCGCAAGGCGGAGATGCTGGTGCGCGCCGACGATGCCGCGCGCGCAGAGGACGGCGCGATTCGTCAGGTGAGCGCGACCTACGCGGACTCCCGTCGGCGAGTGCTCATCGCGAACTCCGACGGCCTGCTCGTCGAAGACGATCGCGTCCGCACGCGCTTTGGCGTGCAGTGCGTCGCGGTGGGCGACACGGGCATGCAGACCGGCTTCGAAGCTCCGGGTCGGACGGTGGGGTTCGAGTTGTTCGACGAGATCCCACCCGAAGACGTGGCCCGCACGGCTGCCCGCCGGGCGCTGACGATGCTCCGAGCGCGGCCGGCACCGAGCGGCAAGCTTCCCGTCGTGCTGCAGCGCGGTGCCGGGGGCGTGCTGTTCCACGAAGCCTGCGGTCACGGGCTCGAGGCCGACCTCGTCGACAAGGACGCGTCGGTGTTTCGCGGCAAGGTGGGCCAACGTGTCGCCTCGCCGGTGCTCACACTCGTCGACGACGGCACGTACGCGCGCGAGTGGGGCACGTTTGCCGTCGACGATGAGGGCGCGCCCGCGCAACGGAACGTGCTCATCGAGGACGGTGTGCTCACGGACTACATGTGGGATCTCGTCCGGGCGCGCAAGGCGGGCCGAGCGAGCTCGGGCAACGGCCGACGGGAGACGTACCAGTGCCTGCCGATGGTGCGGATGACGAACACGTTCATCCTCGCCGGTGACGACGACCCCGACGACATCATCGGCGACACCGAGCACGGGCTCTACTGCGTGGCGCTGGGGGGCGGGCAGGTCAACACGGCAACCGGCGACTTCGTGTTCGGGATCACCGAGGCGTACATGATCGAGCGCGGCGAGGTCACCGTGCCCGTGCGTGCCGCCCAGCTCATCGGGAACGGACCCCAGACGCTCGCGTTGGTCGATGCGGTGGGCTCCGACTTCGACACGTGGGCGGGCACCTGCGGCAAGGACGGCCAGGGCGTCCCCGTGTCGTCGGGGCAGCCGACCCTGCGCGTGGCCGAGCTGACGGTGGGCGGCACGGCCGGTGCCTGACGAGCTCCTCGCGCTCGCGCGGTCGATCGCCGGCGAGGCGCGCGGTGACGAGCAGGTCGAGGTCTACGCGCTTCGATCGCGTGACACCGATGTGAAGGTCTTCGGCGGTGAGGTCGAGTCGCTCTCGTCGGCAGTGGTGGAAGGTGTCGGCGTCCGCGTCGTCTGTGACGGACGGCAGGGCTACGCGTGGTCGGGTTCGCTCGCCGCCGACGTGCTGGCCGGCGTGCTCGCCGACGCACGTGACAACGCGTCCTTCGGGTCGGAGGACGAATTCGCCGGCCTCGCGACGCTCGCTGACGCCGGCGCCGGCCCTGCTGCCGACCTCGACCTGTGGCACGACGACGTGCTTTCGGTGCCGGCGACGGACAAGGTCGCGCTGACGCTCGAGCTGGAGCGGGCGACCCTCGCTGCCGACTCGCGGCTCCGCGGCGTGGAGTCGGCTGCGTACGGCGATGCCGCGCTCGAGAGCGCGATCGCGTCGTCGACGGGCGTCGAAGCCACCGCCCGCCGGACCGTCGCGTCGGTGTCGGTCACCGCGCTCGCCGGCGAGAGCCCCGACACGCAGACCGGAAGCGGGTTCAGCGTCGGGCGCTCGTACGCGGAACTCGACCTGGGCGAAGCCGTGACCGACGCGGTCGAGCGTTCGACCCGCATGTTGGGGGCGCGGCAGCCGCCGTCGCAACGGCTGCCGGTCGTCCTCGACCCGCTCGTCACCCGTTCGCTTGTCTCGCTCATCGGGGCGGCGCTGAACGGGGAGGCGATCCTCAAAGGTCGGTCCATGTTCGTCGACCGTCTCGGCGACGACGTCGCGGCGCCCGGCGTCACCCTCGTCGACGACCCCACCAACGCGGCGGCGTTCGGTGCCTCGGAGTACGACGCGGAGGGTGTTCCCACGAGGCGAGTGCCGCTCGTCGTGTCGGGGCGGCTCGACGCCCTCTTGCAGAACGCCTACACGGCGCGCCGTTCGTCGACTGGCACCACGGGCTCGGCCGTGCGGGGCGGCTTCAAGTCGCCGCCGGGCGTGGGTGCTCGCGCGCTCTCGCTCGCACCGGGATCCCTTTCAGCAGAGGAGATCCTCGGATCGGTTCCCCTCGCGCTGTACGTGCAGTCGGTCAGCGGCCTGCATTCCGGAACCAACACCGTGAGCGGTGACTTCTCGGTGGGAGCGGAAGGGTTGATGGTGCGCGACGGTCAGCTCGCGGAGCCGGTGCGCGAGCTCACGATCGCGTCCACGCTCCAGCGCATGCTGCACGACATCGTGCACGTCGGGACCGACGTGCGGTGGCTGCCTGGCGGCGCTGCCGGCATGACCGTGCTGCTCGGGGAGATGTCGCTGAGCGGGTCGTGACGCGACGTGCGCGCGCCTACCGCAGACCGGTGGCGAAGATGACGATCACCAGGAACCCGGTGATCAAGCGGTAGACGACGAACGGCCGGTACGAGCGCGTGCGGACGAACCGCAGCAGGAAGGTGATCGCTACCACGCCGCTCACGAGGGATGACACGACGCCCCAGAAGAACGCGCCGCCGAAGCCCGCCGGGATGCCTCCCTGGCCGAAGAGTTCGCCGCCCTTGTAGATGACCGCGCCGGCGGTGATCGGGAGGCTCATCAGCACCGACAGGCGCGCGGCCGCCTCCCGGTCGAAACGCAGCCCGCGGGCCGCGGAGATCGTGACGCCGGAGCGCGACACGCCCGGACTGAGCGCGACGGCCTGCGCGGTACCCATGAGCACGGCGTCGCGTCGTCGGAAGTCGCGTTGCGGCCGCTGCATGGGCGCGCGGTCCGCCCAGTCGAGGACCAGCGCGAACACGATGAGGTTCACGCCGATCAGAATCGGGTCGCCCAGCTCGTCCTCGATGAAGCCGGTGAGCGCGGCGCCGAGGATCGCGCCGGGCACCGACGACAGCAGGAGCAACCACGCGAGGCGCTGCGTGTCGGTGGTGATGGCGCGGGCGCGCATCGACTCGAACGCGGCGACCACGTATTCGAGCACCTCGCGTCGGAAGTACCACAGGGCGGCGATCAGCGTGCCGAGGTGGAGCGCGACGTCGAACGTCTTGTTGAGTGACGGGTTGTCGGTGAGCTCCGTCCAGCCGAACAGCTCGGGGACGATGATGAGGTGGCCGCTCGACGAGATCGGGAGGAACTCGGAGAAACCCTGGACGATCCCGAGGATGATGGCGTGGATGACAGGCACGGAGAGTCCTGGGTCGCGGCGTGCAGCGCCCGGATGCTAGGGGCGACGCGTGCGCCGGCCTGTGATCGGGAGTGGTGCGGCGTCTTCCGGCGGCACGAGCGCGAGGTCGAGGACTCCGTTGGCGCGGGCGAACGCGAGCCGTTCGGCCTGGTCGGGGTCGACGAGCACGGTGACGCCAGCGGCGTCGCCGGCGACCGAGTCGGGGTCGGATCCGCGGTCGGTCGTGAGCACGAGTGCCCCGGCGGCGACCACCACCGTTTCGGGCTCGTCGCCGGGGAACGTGGCGAGCACGTCGACGGCCGCGCCGGGCCGGGGGCGGATCGCTCCGTCCACCGGAATCCGCACCGCGCGGGTCCCGGGTGGGAGCGCGCGGTCGAGCCCCGACCGGCGCCGGGTCGTCAGGTGCCGACGCGCGACGTAGGAGCCGCGGAGCACGGGAACGGTGACCACGTGACCAAGCGCCGCCGACGGGTTCGTGAGCGCCCCCGCCGTGAGCTGGTCGGCGTGCACGCGGCGCCGGGTGAGGTCACCCCCGCGGATCGTGGCGCCGACCGGGAGGTCGTGCGCGGCGACCACCGCGTCGAGCTCGGGCCCGAGTGACGCCGCGCGCCGGTGGAGCGTGGCCAGGTCGCCGGCCACGACGGCACCCGTGACGAGCGCGACGGCGATCGCGAGAGCCCACATGGCGAGCGCGCGGGGCGCCCGACCGGTCGGGGCAAGCGCGGCGGAACGGATGGCGGGACATGGCAGCTCCCCTCGGGGACGCGCGAGGCGCGGGACCGGGGGAGCTGGGGGGGAGTGGTAGCCCGGGCAATCCCCGGCAGGGTGGGGAGGAGTAGGGAGCCGGCCCTATCCGCGGGAGGTGCCGGCGGAGGACGTCTTGCTCGAGCCCTTGCCGTCGCCCGAGGGCTTCGCCTTCTCGCCCGACTTGCTGTTCTGCCCGGTCTTGGTGGAGTCGCCCTTGCTCGGCTTCCCGCCGTCGCCGGAGCCGTTGGTCGACTTCGTCTCCGCGCCCTCGCCCTTGCGGGCGCCGGTCGAGCTCCGGTTGTCGTTGCGGTAGAAGCCGGAGCCCTTGAGCACGATGCCTACCGGCTGGAGGACCTTCGTGAGCTTGCCCCCGCAGCGGCTGTGGCGCTTCAGCGGGTCGTCGGAGAACGATTGCCAGACCTCGACGTGCTCGCCGCACTTCCCACACTCGTACACATAGGTGGGCATACGATCCTCCGACCCGGCCACTTAGCACTCGCTCGTGGTGAGTGCCAATGGTACCGCGTCGAGGTCCCTGCCTGGTCGCCCGACGGCTGGTGGAACGCGCCGAGGAGTCGTGCGCGCGGGCTGGCGGTGGCGGAGAATGGGCCCCGGAAAGAGAGGACGATGTCGGATCTCGCGATCGCCGGGCTGTGCGTGCCGCTCGCGTACCTGCTGGGCACGTTTCCCAGCGCCGCGGTCGTGGCCCGGCGCGCGGGCGTTGACATCACGGCCGCGGGCTCGGGGAACCCCGGGGCCAGCAACGCGTTCCGCGTGCTCGGCTGGCGGGCCGGAGCGTTCGTGTTCGCGCTCGACGCGGCGAAGGGAGCGATCGCGACCGGGGCGGGCCTCGCGATCGCCGGGCGCCCCGGGGGGTACGTGCTCGGGGCGGCGGCGATCGTCGGCCACGTCCTTCCGGTGACGCGCCACTTCAAGGGCGGGCGGGGCGTCGCGACCGGGGCGGGTGTCGTGGTCGTGCTCTTCCCGTTGATCACGATCGGTCTCGGCGCCGTGTGGTTCGCAGTGGCCCGGCTCACGCACAAGGCGTCGATCGCCTCGGTCGGCGCGGCGGCGGCGTTCCCGGTGATCGTCTCGCTCGCCGGGTACCCCACCGGCGACGTCGTCGTCACCGCAGTCCTCGCCGCACTCGTCGTGCTCCGTCACGCCGCGAACCTGCGGCGGTTGGTGCGGGGCGAGGAGCTCGCGCTCGATCCCGACGCGCCGCCGCCGTCCAACGGCGAGCGGGACGGTCGGCCCGGCCCCGGACGGTAGCGTCCCCGGAATGAGCGCATCCCCCGTCGTCACCAAAGCCGTCATCCCCGCCGCCGGCCTGGGCACGCGGTTCCTCCCGGCGACGAAGGCGTCGCCCAAGGAGATGCTCCCGGTGGTCGACAAGCCGTCGATCCAGTACGTCGTCGAGGAGGCGGTGGCCGCCGGGCTCACCGACATCCTGGTCATCACGGGGCGCGGGAAGCGGGCGATCGAAGACCACTTCGACCGCAACGTCGAGTTGGAGCTGTCGCTCGAGCAGGGCGGTAAGGACGAGTTGCTCGCGGAGGTGCGGGCGCTGAACGACCTGGCCGACATCCACTACATCCGTCAGCGGGACCCGCTCGGCCTCGGTCACGCGGTCGGCGTGGCGCGCGAGCACGTCGGCCGCGAGCCGTTCGCGGTGTTGCTCGGCGACGACATCATGGTCGACGACGCACGTCTGCTCCGATCGATGCTCGACATCGCGTCCCGCGAGGGTGCGTCCACGCTGGCGTTGATGGAGGTTGGCGCGCAGGAGATCTCCGCGTACGGCTGCGCCGAGGTCGACGCGGTGGACGGCACGGACGAATTCCGACTCCTGCGCTCAGTTGTCGAGAAGCCCCAGCCCGACGAGGCGCCGTCGAACCTCGCGGTCATCGGTCGCTACGTGTTCACGCCCGGCATCTTCGACGCGCTCGACGAGATCGAGCCGGGTGTCGGTGGTGAGCTGCAGCTCACGGACGCGATCGGGCTGCTGTCGCGGTCCGAACGCGTGCTCGGCCGGGTGTTCAGCCGGGGCCGCTACGACATCGGGCAGAAGATCGACTTCCTGCGTGCGAACATCGAGATCGCGCTCGATCGCCCCGACATCGGGCCCCAGCTGGCGGACTACCTGCGCGAGCTCGTCGCCCGTCGACTGTCGTGAACGGGTCGCCGCGCGGCCGTCGGGGTCCGTCGTGATCCCGCTCGACGAAGTCCGCGACTCGATCCTCCGTAGCGTCGTGCCACTCCCTGCCGTCGCGGTGCCGCGCGACGAAGCGCTCGGACTCGCGCTGGCCGACGACGTCGTGGCCGACGAGTCGGTGCCGCCGTTCGCCAACACCGCCATGGACGGCTACGCGCTCCGCGCGACCGACGTCGCGGGTGCGAACGAGGCCGGGCCCGTGCGACTCCGCGTCGTCGGGGACCTCCCCGCGGGGCGGGCGCCGACGGTGGCAGTCGGGCCCGGCGAGGCGATCAGGATCATGACGGGTGCCCCGATGCCCGAGGGCGCCGACGCCGTGGTCATGGTCGAGCGCACGGTCCGTGACGGCGACGACGGTGTGCTGGTGCAGCAGGCCGCTCACCCCGGCGACCACGTGCGACCCGCGGGGAGCGACCTGGCCGATGGCCAGCTCGTGTTTCCCGCCGGGACGGTGCTCGGCCCCGCGGCGCTCGGCGTGCTCGCCAGCCTCGACCGCCGCGAGGTGATCGTCCACCGCCGCGCCCGCGTCGGCGTGCTGTCGACGGGCGACGAGCTCGTGGCCAACGGTCCGCTCGCACCGGGGAAGATCCGAGACTCGAACCGGCCCATGCTTCGGGCGCTGGCGGCCCGAACTGGTGCAACGGCCGTCGACCTCGGCAGCGTCGGTGACGACGAGGATCTCATGATCGCACGGCTCCGGGAGGCGGCCGGCGCGTGCGACGTGGTTCTCACGAGCGGTGGCGTCTCGGTGGGGGATTACGACTACGTGAGCGCGGCGCTCGAGCGGGTGGCGGCCGAGGACACGTCATCGACCTCGCGGGTCGACTGGTACCAGGTCGCGATCAAGCCCGCGAAGCCGCTGTGCGTCGCCACGCTGGACGAGACGCCGGTGTTCGGATTGCCGGGAAACCCCGTCTCCTCGCTCGTCGGCTTCGAGCTGTTCGCGCGCCCCGCGATCCTGGGTCGGATGGGCTACCCCGACGTCCGGCGGCTCGAACTGACCGCGACGGCAGCGCACGCGATGACCCGGCGACGCGACGGGAAGCTCCACCTCGATCGGGTGCGGGCGCACGTCGAGGACGGTGCTCTCGTCGCGACGAGCGTCGGCCACCAGCACAGCAACGCGCTCGGTGTGACCGCGGTCGCCAACGCCCTCGCGCTCATCCCCGACGGCGAGGGCATCGAACCCGGCGGCGACGTCACCGTCATGCTTTTGGATCTGCTCTGACGGAACGGGTGTGCTCGCGCGAGAACGAGCGATTCCGGCGACGAGGCCGACGGAGCCGGCCGAGTTGCTAGACCGACCGAAAGAAGTAGGAGAAACAACGAGCGCCCGGGGTTGCCCCCGGGCGCTCGTCTCCCAGCCCGCCCCGAGACGCGCCGCTCGGCCCCCACGCGAGAGCGGCGCGTCGGACCGGACGCCTCAGCGGCTCACCACCTTGCACTCCCCGGGTGAATCGGGCAGGTCGGCGGCATCTCGCGCCACGACCAGTGACGACGTCGAGACGTCGCCCTGGACAACGGGACCACTCCCGCACTCGACGTGCGACGGAGTTGTGTGCGGATCGTTGGGCACGGCCGAAGCGTCCAGACTCACCAGGCCGAACAGCGCCACCCCGAGCGTCGCACCACCAGTGAGGGAGTAGATGCTCTTCCTCAGGGCGGATGAAGCCATTGCGGGGTCCTCTCCGGAAACGAAAAAACCGACCCCCCGCAAATGGGTGGGGCCGGTTTCGCTCTGGCTCCCCGCAGGCTCAAGCGACCAGATTCGTCGCCTGCGGATCGTCGCCTCCCCGATCAAAGGTTCGGTTCGTCGTGTCCTGTCGGTGGTCTCCGATTCTTGGTGCTCGGCGAGTCGGAATTCCCAGCCCAACTGCAAGCTGCGAGCATGTAACCACACTGAGTGGTGACTGTCAACCGGAAAGTTCAACATCGCCGCGCAGCGTGGCAGCCCAGCCACTTCAGGCCCGGTCCTCCGGAGGGGATGTGGATACCCTGAGCATGTGGAGCCGCTCGTCGATTCCTTCGGCCGCCGGGTCACCGACCTGCGCATTTCCATCACCGACCGGTGCAACTTCCGGTGCACGTACTGCATGCCCGCGGAGGGGATGGCGTGGCTCCCGCGCGGCGAGCTGCTCACCTACGAGGAGCAGGCCCGGGTGGTCCGGGTGTGCGTCGAGCGGTTCGCCTTCGAGTCGGTGCGGATCACGGGCGGCGAGCCCACACTCCGAGCCCACTTGCCCCGGCTGGTTGCGATGCTGGCGCCGCTCGGCGTCGATCTGGCGATGACCACCAACGGGGTCAAGTTGCCCGAGATGGCCCACGACCTCGCATCGGCCGGCCTCCGTCGGATCAACGTGTCGCTCGACACCCTCCGACCCGAGGTGTTCCACGCCCTCACCCGCCGCGACGAGCTCGACCGCGTGGTCGCCGGCATCGATGCGGCGCTCGATGCCGGCCTCGACCCGGTGAAGATCAACTGTGTCGTGATCCGTGGCATCAACGACGGCGAAGTCGCCGATCTCGCAGCGTTCGGGCGTACGCGCGGCGTGGGAGTGCGCTTCATCGAGTTCATGCCGCTCGACGCCGACGGCGAGTGGACGATGGCGAGCGTGGTGCCGGCGAGCGAGATCCTCGAGCGCGTCCACCGGGTGTTCCCGCTGCTCGGGTGGGATCCTCACGATGCGATCGCAGGGCACGTCGAGCCGGCGGCGCGCTATGGCTATGCCGACGGCGTCGGCGACGTGGGTGTGATCCCGAGCGTGACCGCACCGTTCTGCGAACGTTGCGACCGGATCCGGTTGACCGCCGAGGGCCAGCTGCGCACCTGCCTCTTCGCGCTGGAGGAATTCGACCTGCGCTCGATCCTGCGCGACTGCGCTCCGGAGGATGTCGACGATCGCGTGGCCGAGGCGATCCGGTTGGCCGTGGCCACGAAGTGGGCAGGGCACCACATCGGCCAGATCGACTTCGTTCGTCCGCCCCGGTCGATGAGCCAGATCGGCGGATGACGCGGTCGAGCTGCTCCGAACTGGTCACGAAACGGCGGCATCTACACTCGCGGCCATGTCGGCCTCCGAATTCACGCACCTGGACCCGCTCGGCCGTGCCCGGATGGTCGACGTCACGTCCAAGGACGCGACCCATCGCCGAGCGGTCGCCCGGTGCAGGGTCTTCATGGCGACCGACACCGCGGCGAAGATCGCGTCCGGCGCGGTCAGCAAGGGCGACGTGCTCGCGGTGGCCCGGGTTGCGGGCATCCAGGCAGCAAAGCAGACGCCGAACCTGCTCCCGTTGTGTCACCCGCTGCTGGTCGGCTCCGTCTACCTGAATTTCCGGATCGAGGATGCACACGTCGAGGTCGAGGCCCAGGTCGACACCGTCGACCGCACCGGCGTCGAGATGGAGGCACTCACCGCCTGTTCGGTGGCTGCGCTCACCATCTACGACATGTGCAAGTCGATTGACCGGGGCATGACCATCGGGAATCTGGCACTCTGGGAGAAGACCGGCGGCCGGTCGGGTACCTACCGGCGCGCCGAGGAGGACGACGACCTCCTCGAGTTGTAGCCGCCCGTGGCGGCTCGTGCCCGTGGCACGGTCCGGGCTCTGAACGGATGGGAGCGATAAGGTGCCGAGGTCCGAGCACTGGTGGTCCCCCCGAGGGCGGCGGGTCCACTGGTACCGTGCCGACGGGCGGGGGCCTGCGGCTGGTCGATACAGGGGCGTTTGCTTGTGACGGTTGCAGTGATTCTGATCCTGTTGGTGGGCTGGGCGGTGGTGCTCGTGCCTCCGATCCTGAAGTCACGAGGCCAACAGGGACGTTCGGATTCGGTGGGTGACTTCCGGTACCGCCTCCATGCGCTGGGCAGCACGAACGGTACGCATCGTCCGCGGTCACGCGGTCTCTCCCTATCCCGGCCGCTGTTCGCGCCGAAGGGTGGCTCGGCGCGCATGAGCGCGACGCAACGGCGTCGGCGCGACGTCCTGCTCACGCTCGTGGGTGTCGCGGTGGTCACGCTCTTCGCCGCCTTGCTCACCCTCTCGACGGGTCTGTTCGTCATCCATCTACTGGCGGACGCCGTGCTCGGCGGCTACCTGTACCTCCTCGTGCAGCACAAGCGGCGCGAGCAGGGCCCACGCGCGCGTGGCAACGTTGCGTACCTCGGCGGGAGGTACCGGCCCGCGGCCCGCTCCGCCGTCGACACCGACCGGCTGCGGGAGCAGCCGTCACCGCGCTTGGTCCCTCTTCGCCAAACCGCGTCCAACTGACAGGCGTTGCCGGGAGTGGACCACTCGGGTGGGATCACCGACGCTGGTGAGGCCGCCCGGGACATCCTGGAGCGCAAGCAAGAGGCGCGCGAGCTGACCCTGCTCGCGTGCCGGCGGGCGATCCGGTCGTGCGCATCGGCGATCCGGGCAGTCCACCGGCACGAGCACGCGGAGGCCCGGGCCCTCATCGCCGAAGCCGCCGCCTACCTCGCGGAGGCGGACGCCGCGCTGGTGGACCATCCCGACGTGCGCTACGCGGGTTTCGTGCACGACGCGAAGAAGGAGTTCGCCGAAGCCAACGTGACCCTCGCCTTCGTGGCCGGACTGCCCATGCCGACCGCGGCCGAGCTCGGCGTCGAGGTGGCCGCGTATCTGAACGGGATGGCCGAGGCGGCGAGCGAGCTGCGCCGCCAAGTGCTCGACTGTCTGCGCCGTGGCGAGCTGGGGCCGGCGGAGCATCTCCTCGGCGTGATGGACGACGTCTACGGATTGCTCGTCACGATCGACTTCCCGGACGCTCTCACCGGCGGCCTCCGCCGGTCGACCGACGCGTTGCGCGCGGTGCTCGAGCGGACCCGCGGCGACGTGACGACCGCGCTGGTGGCGGCTCGCCTCCAGTCAGTGATGGAACAGGCAAGACTTCGCGGGTGACCCCGGTCGTGTTCGTGGGTATCGAAACCTTGGAGCGCGGGCGCCACGCCCCGTTTCGATCATGAGGCCCGAGCCGGTTCACACCCAGACCGATGAGTTGGTGCTTCCTCCACCGACGCGGCGGTGGAGCCCGTGGCGGTTGGCGCTCCTCCTCGCGTCCGCGATCTCCCTCTACCTGTTCCTGCCGAGCCTGGCCGAGGTGTTCTCCGCGTGGGACAAGTTGGGGGAAGTCCACCCGGCGTGGCTCGCCGTCGTGCTCGTCTGCGAGTCGTTGAGCTTCGTGTCGGTCTGGCGGCTGCAGCTGATCGTGCTCCGCACCCACCGGTGGACGCCGATCGCGTTGTCACAGCTGGTCGGCAACGCGTTCAACCGCATCACGCCGGGCGGGGGCGCGACGGGCACCGCGTTCCAAGTGCGGATGCTCACGACCGCGGGGATCGAGCCGTCCGTCTCGGGGCCGGCCTTGACCGCGCAGTCCCTCCTGATCAGCGCGGTGATCGTGGTGTTGCTGCTCGTCAGCGTGCCGGCCCTGCTCCTCGCCGGCGCGACGGTGCCGTCGGGGATCACCGAAGCCGCGTTGCTCGGTCTCCCGGTGTTCGTGGTGCTCGCCGCGCTGGCGACCGCCCTCCTCGTGACGGAGCGTCCGCTGTGTTGGATCGGAGAGCGGATCGACCGCTTCCGGTCTCGGCACGGGCGTGTCGACGGGGAGCCGCTCGGCGAGAAGCTCGTACGCGAGCGAAACCTCGTCCGTCACGTGCTCGGCGAGCGCTGGTGGGACGCGCTCGGTTGCGCGATCGCCCGCTGGGCGTTCGAGTACTTCGCACTGGTCATCGTGCTGCACGCGATCTCGGCGAACCCGAGCCCCGCGCTCGGTGTTCCTCGCGTTCCTCGCGGCGTCTGTGCTCAGCATGATCCCGATCACACCGGGTGGAATCGGGTTCGTCGAGGTCGGGCTCACGGGCGCGCTGGTGGCGGCGGGCGTGGGGCCGGAGCGGGCCCTTCTCGCCACGCTCGTGTTCCGGCTCGTCTCCTTCTGGCTACCGCTCCCCATCGGGCTCGGCGCCTGGGTCTTCTACCGGAGGCGCTTCCCTCGTACTTGAAGAATCGTCGTCGCGAAGCGCTTCGCCGCCTTCGGCGCGACGCGCTTCCTCGGCTGCCTCCCGGTGTACGAGGGCGCGCATCCGGTCGCGCAGCGATCGCTTCGGGCGTTCGGGCTCCGAGGTGAGCGAGGTCGGGATCACCTCGTAGCGCTGACCGTAGGCCGCGACAACAGCCTGAATGACCGCCGTCGCCGGCAGGGCCATGACTGCCCCGATCGGACCGACGAGCGCCGCACCGACGAAGACCGTTCCGATCGCGAGGGCCGGATGGACGTTCATGGTGTGCTTGGTGATCCGCGGGCCCAGCACGAAGTTCTCGAATTGTTGGTAGAGCACCAGGAACCCGAGCACGATGAGCGCGTCGATCGGGTCACGGGTCACAGCGATCAGCACGGGTAGCACCATCGCGATATACGTGCCGATCACCGGGATGAATTGCGAGACCACGCCGACCCAGAGGCCGAGCGCGAGGGAGTAGGGCACGCCGAGGATGAGGAGCACCAGCCAGGTCGCCGTCGCGCTCACCGCGGCCTGGATGCCCCGCGAATAGAGATAGCCGCCGGTCTTGTCGATCGCGATCTCCCACGTGTCGAGCACGGTGCGCTGGCGCTCGGGCGGGAGCAACGAGCAGATCGATCGGCGGAGGCGGGGTCCGTCGGCGGTGAGGTAGAACGCGAACACGAGCGTCGTGACGACGTGCAGCGCGAGGCTGAGGACGTAACCCGTGATGTCGAGCGCGCCGGAGGCGGCGTCGTCGGCGAAGTTCTGCAGCGGCCCGCCCGGCCGCTGGAGATCTCGGATCACGTTGTTGAGGTGGACGTCGAGTCCGAGGTCGTGGTTCAAGAAGTGTTGGATGTCGCGGAGGTACTTGGGCGCTTCGTCGACGAGGCTCGCGATCTCCTGTGCGACGATCGAGATGATCGCGGCGACGAACACGAGCCCGATCACGATCACGCCGAGCAGCACGACGCCCGTCGCTGCGCCACGACGCCAACCTCGGCGGCGCACGAGGTAGTTGACGGGAGGCTCCATGGCGAGGGCGACGAACAGGGCCGCCAGCACCATGAGCAGGACCGAACGGAGCTTGACGACGAGCCACCACGCGATGAGAACGCCGACCGCCCACACGAAGAACAGCGCGATGGCCCGGCGCAACCACGGGGGGACTGGGTCGAGCAGCCCGGCTGGTTCCGAACCGGGATGGACCGAAGGCGGAGCTTCGCCGACGGATGGCGCCGAGGAACGGTCCAGGGACTCCTGGTCGTTCCCCGTCTCCGGCGTCACCGGATCGAGATTACCGACGCGCCCGTCCCGATCCGGTGACCCTGAGCGCGGCGCACACCGAAAGAGCGGCGAAGACCCGGTGGTAGCTTCGTACGCCCCAGGGGGTGTAGCTCAGCCCGGTAGAGCGCTACGTTCGCAACGTAGAAGTCGTGGGTTCAAGTCCCATCACCTCCACTCGTGTGATGTCGCGAGACATCGGAGACAGATGTCGCCAGACATCGTAGATGTCACCCCGCGCCGCGACGCTGGTAGTCGCGGGTGGGGTTGATGGTGAGGTGGCGGATGAGTTCGCCGTCCTCGCGGACGACGCGAAGCCGTCCTCGTCGTCATCGAAGAAGTCCTCGCGCGACTCCGCGGCACGGCTCGGACCAACACGCACGGGGCGACGTGACGACCGCGGGAACCGAAACGATGATCAGACCCATCGGAAAGGACGGCCATGAGCGACACCACAATCGGTGAGAGCACCCGGGATGGCATCGCAGCCCGTCCCGAGCAGATCGAGCGCGCGACTCGTGGCGGACGGGGTCTCGCCTCTGTCTTCTGCCGGAACGTCCCCCAGGTCGGCCGGTGACTGGCACGTCCGGACAACCGTCCACTCGCCCGACAGGAACACCTGTCGGCCGTCGGCGTCTGGTGTTCGGAGACGACGGATCGCGTGGTGCCGACATCGCGTGGCTCTGGATCAACAACCATCCCTGGCCCGGCTGGCGCATCGACGTCCTGACCGGCGCTGAGCCTCCGTATCTCCCCTCGACATGGGGTACCAGACCAACCCCCGAGCCATGGACCCCACCGTGGGGTCGCAAGTACCTCGACACGGCGGCATCCGTCGAGGTCAACTGCCTTCACGCTGCGACGGATCCGCGCATCTTGCTGGACGAGCAATCCGACGCTGACTTGATCGTCGTCGGACACGCAGGGCTCGGCCATCTCCAATCGTTGTGGACCGGCAGCACCACCGAATGGCTGTTGCACCATCCAACCGCGCCGCTCGCGATCGTGCGTTCCGCTGCCGCGGTGCAACACGTCGTGTGTTGCGCCGACGGCTCCGCGTGTGCGAATCGCGCGCTCGAAGCGTTCCTCGCGCTCCCACTGGCGATGAACACTGAGGTGACGGTGCTCTGCGTCGACGATGGCCGCGTTGATATGGAAGAGGCAATCTCTGCGGCCTGCACCGCATTGCAGGCCGCAGGAATCGACCCGCACGTCGAACGCGCCCACGGGAAGCCAACCCACGCCATCCTCGAGCACCTCAGCGCCCACCAACCACAGCTTGTTGTCCTCGGCACCAAAGGCCTCACCGGCTGGCGACGCTTGCGCCTCGGATCCACCGCCGCCGCCGTCGTACACCACGCCGCGTGCACCAGCCTCGTCGCCTGCACGAGCGAGACCAACGACGAAGACGAGGGCGGCACGACAGGACCGAGCCAAACGGCATGAGCGACGCTCACGACCACGCGCACCTCCATCACCATCACGGCGCGCATGGCCATCCCCACGACCGAGGCTGGCGTGGCGCCGCCCGATACCTGCGATCGTTGCGTCGGATGTGGACCTCACCGGTGAACCGAGAAGTGATCAGCCGGCTCGACATCCACCCGGACGAGCGAGTCCTCGACATCGGCGCCGGGATGGGCCCCGGCAGCGTGCTCGCCGCCCAGACCGGCGCCCGCGTCGTCGCGGTCGAACCCACCCCGCTCCTCCGACGCATCCTCCGCGCCCGCCGCCTCCTCCAACCAGCGCGCCAGCGGATCGAGGTCCACGACGGCACGGCCGAGCAGTTGCCGGTCGCGGATGCCCACGTCGACGCCGCGTGGACCGTCAACACGATGCACCACTGGTCCGATCTCGCAGCGGCGATCCCGGAGCTCCGCCGAGTGCTACGGCAGGGAGGACGCGTGCTCCTCGCCGACGAAGACTTCGACGACCCGAACCACCCGGACCACCAACGGATCAGCGAGCGGCGACGCGCGCACCACGTCGAGTTCCCTCAGATCGACCCCGTCGAGGTCGGCGCCCAACTCGCCGCCGCCGGCTTCGTCGTCGAACACGCCGGCACCACCTGCCTCGCCGGACGGCCGACCAAGCTCATCCAGGCCAAAAAGGCTTGAACGCCATGCGGGCTCTCAGAACCAGCCGACCTCAGCGCGAGCACCACCAGCATCGCGTGGAGCGACTCGAGCACCTTTCGGAGCGGCCCGAGGAGGCAGACCTGCACCGAAGCTGATGAGGGGGCCTTTCGGGCGCGCGGAAACCGGGAGAAGATCACCCTGTCTACGAGAGCGGGTCAACTCCAAGGCGACGAAGCAGTCCACAACCGAACTCACGGAAGAGCAAACAGTGACAGAACACAAGCCAGGCACCCGGCTGCGCTGCCACACATGTGGCACCGAGGTGATCGTAATCCGAGCCCCGGAACCGGCACACAGCCCGATCATCTGCTGCAACGAGCCCCTGACCGCGATAGCGCAGGAGCAGACGCCACCTGCGGAACCCCCGGCGATGTGATCTGCTATCAGCTGGGCGCTTGTGACCACTCTCGCAGAGATGCGGAGAAGGAGAGAGAGGGCCGACGTGCGAAGAGAGCATGACGACGGTCCCGGCGTTGGCCTGATCGCGACGCTCACGCCGGTCCCAGAGGGCGAGTGCTGGCAGCTGCTCGCCAGCGCGCAGGTTGGTCGGGTCGGATTGCTGGTGCAGGATCGACCCGAAGTCCTGCCCGTCAACTGCATCCTCGATGGCGAACACGTGCTCTTCCGTGCGGCAGACGGCAGCGTGCTCACCCAGGCCGCATCCCGGGTAGTCGCGTTCGAGGTCGACCGCGTCGACGAAGCCACCCATGAGGGCTGGAGCGTGCTCGTCCAAGGATTGGCACAGGACATCAGCCACGGCATCGACGCGAACACGGAACGCATGCGTCACCTGTCGCTGATCACCTGGGCGCCCGACGGGCGGCACCGCTGGTTACGCATCAATCCCGACAAGGTGACCGGTAGGCGTCTCCGGGTCATGCCCGACGCGTTGTGACGCGAGCTACCCGATCGACGCCGATCCGATAAGGACCACTACGTCTTGAAGCGCCCCGGGTTCAGTAGAGGCTCCGTTCTCCCAACAACGGCTGCTGCTGGGCGTTCATTTGACGGTAGTAGTCGTTCTCGAACTCGACGGGTGGGACGTGACCGATCTCGCCGTGGAGACGGATCTCGTTGAACCACCAGACCCAGTTGAGTGTGGCGAGCTCGAGGTCATCGACGCCACGCGTACTACGGGAAGCTGAGCGAGGCACGCTCGGCGGGTGCGGGAGCGCACGGCCGCTCCTCTACCCCGGGGTGGTTCAGTCTGCGATCGTCGTCGTCGTGATCCGGTGGTCGCTGCGGTTTGGCTGCCGTATCGTCGGCGTCGCCGAATCCTCGTCGAGCGTGCGGTCGAGGTTGATCACGTCACTGTGCTCTCGAAGTCGCCCGGCCAATGCCGCCCGTCGTCTGGTATTCGTCGGTGCATGGACGAACTGAGCTGATGATGGGGGGCCGGTCGCGTCCTCATCGACCGGATGATCCTGCAGCACGGCAAGACGCCTGCATCGTTGCGACGACCGATTGGGGCCGTCTCTTGTGACCAGCGAAGAACTCCCTTCACGTCGCGGGTCGGTTCGTCGTGCGCTGTTCTCGCTCGAAGTCGGCGGCCAGTTAGACGACCCACGGCTCGAGTGGCGCCGGTTGTTCTCGGAGCTGCTCGGAACGTTCTTGCTCGTCATCGCTGCGGCGGGAGGACCAGTCGTCAACGCGGCGACAGGGAGCGTCTCGCTCAGTGCCCAGGTCGTCGCACCGGGGCTCATGGTCATGGCGGTGATCTACTTCCTGGGTGCTGTTGGGGGCGCGCACCTCAATCCCGCGGTGACAGTGTCGTTCGCCCTCCGTCGCAACTTCCCATGGCTTCGCGTTCCTGGCTATGTCGTCATGCAACTCCTTGGTGCCACGGTGGCGGCAGTGTTTCTTCGCGTCGTGTTCGGCAACATCGGTGATCTCGGTGCGACGCTGCCTCAGCACGGCTTCACTGCCGAGACTGCCGTCGCGGTCGAAGCGCTTCTCACGCTCGGGCTCGTCAGCGTGATCTTGGGTACCTCGTCGGGTGCTCGCAATATCGGTACGAATGCCGCCCTCGCGGTGGGTGGCTACATCGCGCTTGCGGGCCTCTGGGCGGCACCCGTGACGGGCGCGTCCATGAATCCCGCGCGATCGTTCGGTCCCGCGCTCGTCGGCAACCATTGGTATGCCTTCTGGGCATATGTCATCGGACCGCTCATCGGCGGGACCCTTGCCGTCGCGTTCGCGTGGATGTTGCGTGGCGGACCGTCCCGCGCCGGCAACGAGGCCGCGCAGGGCCTACTCACGGAGAACTCCGACGGCGCCCCTGCGGACCGAGGCGCCGACGCATCAGAGTGAACGTCGCCAGATAGCCAACCTGCCCGGATGGCCTCCAACCGCGGGCGGCAGCTCCGAAGACAGCTCCGAAGAGCTCCGAAGACGCCTGCACCACATGTGCACCACACTGGAGGGCCAAACGCGGTCACCCACGGTTACGCGCGGTCATTCGCAAAGCGGCTCTGATCTGCGGAAATACACGAATGTGCTGATCAGCGGGCTGGGCCTGAATACGTTCGCAACGTAGAAGTCGTGGGTTCAAGTCCCATCACCTCCACTCGCTCGAGCTCGATGGCGCAGGTCCCGTTGCGGGCTTCGGCGGTGAAGATGGCACCGTTGTCGGTCAGCATCGAGGCCGGTACACCCAGTTCCGAAACGCCTTGGTGGAAGGTCTCGACCACGTCGGCGGCCTTGGCCGTCGCGAAGACCCGGGAGGCGACGAGGAGGCGGGAGTGGTCATCGATGAGATTGAGGATCTCGACGTCGGTGCCATCGGCGAGCGTCCAGTGGGTGGTGTCGGCCTGCCAGTACTCGTTGGGCAGTTCGGCTTGGAACCGTCGCCAGGAGCTCTTGGGTCGCTTCTGGGGTTGGGGGGTGACGAAGCCCCGCCGTGACAACACCCGCCAGATCGTCGCCACCGACGGCTCGGCCCGCCGGCGGCGACGGCGACGAACCTGGAGGTGGTAGTGGATCGTGTGCGCACCGGCGTCGAAGCCCCGGTCGGTCAGCTCCTTGCGCAGCGCGACGATCTCGTCCTCGACCGCTGCGGGGACCCGCGTCGGTGACGAGCGAGGCCGTTTCGACTGCGGTGTCAGCCCGTCGTCGCCGTGTTCGCGGTAGCGGGCGATCAGCTCGTACAGCCAGCTGCGGGAGATGCCGTGCGACTCGCACACCTCCTTGACGCTTCGGCCCTCGACCAGCACCGCGTTGACGACATAGCCAGCCAGATCCATGCGCATGCTCCATGGTCAGGTCCGCTATGTCTCGCGACAGGGATCCGGGATCTCCTGAAACCGGACACCATCACCTCCACACAAGGTGCCTGGTCAGAGGCCGTGCAACTGTCGAAGCGTTCGTCGCCGCGCGTGTTGTAGTCCGCGAAAGTCCGCGGACTTCTCTGAGCGCGTGACCTCTACGTTGACGGCGTAGGACTCCGTTGGCTTGCGCTGCGTCACGAGGGCGATTCCAGGGTGGCGACGTTCTCTGCGGAGCGTGTCAGTGGTGCGCAGTCCGCGGGCCCATCGTGCTTTGGTCCGCGATCAGTCCGCGAGACGATGCGCAGCGACGGTCAAGCCGATGCTTTTCGGGCGCGCATGTGGGCAGGTCAGCGAGCGGCACTCGTTCGGAGCGCGCTCGTGACCTCTACGTTCGATGTGTAGGGGGCCCCGTTCGCAAGGATCGTCCCACCCGAAAGAAGAGCAGTCGACGGGCTAAGCGCCTACCGGCATGCCGTCGCGATCTGCCAGCGTTCCTCGGGTGTGATCACGTGGTCAAGTCTTTGGCCTTGTCGTCGATGTCGATCTGCACCCAGTGCACTGCGCCGGTAAAGGCGACGCTATTGCCGGTCGGATAGATCGGCACACCACGCGCCCGAGCCACTCAGGTGTGTGGGAGTGCGCGCGCGAGGAATGCTTCGAAGCGGGTCGGGTCGCTGGTGATGCGGAGGTGTTCGCCTACTC
Organism: uncultured Actinomycetes bacterium; assembly: GCA_963775795.1. Classification (GTDB taxonomy): domain Bacteria; phylum Actinomycetota; class Acidimicrobiia; order IMCC26256; family DASPTH01; genus CAVZKC01. Next base: position 1,304,030 of record CAVZKC010000004.1, read on the forward strand.
GTGTGATCTCGAGCGTGGGGCAGAAGAAGCTCTCGTCGCCGATGAAGAAGTGCGGGGACCCCTGCACGCCGCGGCGCTGTCCTTCGTGCCAGTCCGCGAAGGGCGCAGCGGTGTCTTCCGCGTCGGGATCGGTGAGATGGTGGGCGGCGGCGATGTCGGCGAGGACGTCGGCGTCGGCGATGTTGAGCCCTTGTTCGAAGAGGGCGTGCCGCAGTGCGAGGCTGACGCGTTCGCCGAGCCGGTTGCTGTGCCGGTAGGCGGCGGCGGCGAGGGCCATGGCGGGGAGTGAGGTCTTAGGGAACTGGGTCGGGTCGAATCCGGCGAAGAGGTCCGGGGCGACCTGTTCCCGCAACGCCTCGACTTCTTCGGCCACCAGGTCCGGGGCGAGGGGTTCGCCGTTGACGAGCTCGAGCGGCCAGGCGCGGACCCGCAGCAGTGCGGGCGGGTTGCGTTCTCGACGGCGATCGACGAAGCGGCGGAGCCCGACGTGCGTGAACGGGCAGGCGACGTCGGCGAACACTTCGATCATGGTCACGGCAGGTTGATGTAGCCGTGGCGTGCTTTCCAGAGGAAGTACTTCTCGAAGCCGAGCTTCATGGCGTGGGCTTGTGGTCCGGGGATCAGGATGCCGTGTTTGCGGGGTGGCAGCATGCGGTCGGCGAGGATGATGACGCCGTTGTTGCCGGCGTCCATCACGCAGACGGCAGGGATCTCACCGAAGGCTTTGTGGTCTTGGGGCTGTTCGCCGCGGATCTGTGCCGCGATGTTCTTGGCGGCGACGTGGGCCTGTTGTTCGGTGGGGAAGCCAGTCTTGGGGATCCCGACCGGGGTCGGTGTCTGCCAGGGTACGTCGACCGCGGCGGCGATCCCGACCGCGTAGACGTCATCGAACTTGGTCGTTTGGTAGGTGTCGCGGACCGTGACGTACCCGTTGGCGTCGGCGATGTCGGTGGCGGCCTTGATCACTGGCTGACCGACGAAGGGCGGCACGATCATGGCGTAGCTGAACTCGATGCCGGTGCCGTCTTCGAGCACGACCCGGCCGACGTCAACGTGTCGCATCGCCGCGTTGAGGTGCGCCTCGATCTTCTCCTTCTTGAGGAACATGCCGAGCAGCGATTCGCCGTGAGGGAGGCCACCGATACCGAAGTGGCCGAGGAAGGGCTCGGCGGAGACATAACTGAGCTTGACCTGCTTCTTGAGCCCGGCCTTGCGGAGCTGGTGCGAGACGTTGAACAGGTACTCGTACGCCGCACCGAAGCATCCTGCGCCTTGGGTGGCCCCCACGACGATGTCTCCCGGATCGGCAAGGAACCTGTGCCATCCTTCGCCCGCGTGGATCGCGTCGTCGAGGGTCGTGATGGTGTAGGCGTTGCCCTCCCGGAGGCCCGGGACCGCGTCGAAGTTGTTGCGATAGCCGGTCGCGATGACCAGATAGTCGTATCCGTAGGTACCCGCGGTTGTCTCGACCTGCTTGTGCGCGAGATCGAGGCGGGTCGCCTCGGCGTGGACGAAGTCAACCGCGTGCTGCTCGAAGGTGGGCGCGAGCGGGAAGGTGATGTCGTCGGGTTTGCGTTTTCCGAACGGCAACCAGATCAACGACGGGTTGAACAGGAACCGGTCGGATGCCGAGACCACCTGCACGTCGACATCGCCGTGCAACTCGTGCTGCACCGCGAGCGCGGCGGTCAAGCCACCGAAGTTTCCTCCGAGCACCAGCACCTTCTGACGAGACACACGGCTCCTCTCATGATCCTGCGTACGGCCAGTATGTGACGTGGCGCCGAGGCCTGGGCAGGGCCCAACGTCACACGCCCGCGGCCGGGTGTGCACCAGGGGAGCGGTCGCACACAGCGCGTTCCCGTCTGACTGCTCAACCGCGTGCGCAGGATGCGCCGAGGACGCGGTCTTGGGCGGTCCATCCGGGGGTGGTGTTGTCGGGCCAGTAGTCGCCGGTGTGCTCGTCTTGTCGGTAGGTGACGGGGCTCGGTGTTCCGTCGGCGATGGTGGCGACTGCGGCAAGGAAGCGTTCGATGTCGGTGGTCGAGGTGGCGATGGTGGCGCTGGCGCGTACGGCGCCGGGCATCTGGCGTCGGTCGCCGCGGAGGACGGCGTCGCGGTACTCGTGAACTTGGTCGTCGGTGAGGTGCAGGAGTCGCATGAGGTAGGGATGCGCGCAGAAGCATCCGTGACGGACGCCGATGCCGTGCTCGGCGCTGAGGCGTGCGGCGACGAGCGCATGGTGGACGTGGTCGATGGTGAAGGTCGCGATCGGCAGCGTCGGTGTGCTGGGGCCGAGCACGGTGACCCCGGGTATGTCGGCGAGACCTGACCGCAGCGCCCGGGCGAGCTGGTGGTCGTGGTGTTCGATTGCCGGCATGCCGACGCGGTCGAGTTCGTCGATGGCAGCGTGGAGTGCGATCGCGCCGATGACGTTGGGGGATCCGGCTTCTTCCCGTTCGGGGGGATCGGTCCAGACGACTTCGTCGAGGTCGACGAGGTCGACGGCGCCGCCGCCGGCGAGGAAGGGATCGCCGTCGTCGAAGGTGTGACGGGGACCGACGAGCGCGCCGGCACCGAACGGCGCGTACATCTTGTGGCCGCTCCATGCGACGTAGTCGACCGCGGCAGGGAGGGGACGATGCGGTGCGAGTTGGGCGGCGTCGAGGAACACGGGCACGCCACGTTCACGGGCGGCGATGGCGATCTGGTCGATGGGGGGCGACCAGCCGGTGACGTTGGACGCGCCGGTGATCGCGAGCAGCTTGGGACGGGGATCGGTGTCGAGGGCGGCGGTGACGTCGTCGGCGGTGAAGGTCCCGTCGGGAGCGCAGTCGACGAAGCGCCGGTGGGCGACGCGCGCCCACGGGAGCAGGTTGGCGTGGTGTTCGACGACGGTGGTGAGGACGACGTCGTCGGGGTCGAGGCGGAGCCGGTAGGCGAGGTGGTTGATGGCTTCGGTGGTGTTGCGGCACATGATCGCAACGTCGGTGTCGGATGTTCGCCGGGCGAATCGGAGGATCGCGGCGCGTGCGTGCTCGTAGGCGTCGGTGGCGGCGCGGGACTTGTAACCGGCGCCGCGATGGACGCTCGAGTACCAGGGGACGAAGTCGTGCACTCGCGCGGCGACGGCGGGCAGCGCGTTGGTGGATGCCGCGCCGTCGAGGTTGAGATAGCGACGGTCGGTTCCGTCGATGCAGGGGACGGCGAGGTCGTCGCCCACGAGCGGGAGGGGAAGACCCGCGGTCATCGTGTCTCCTCAACGGCTCGGGTTGCGCGCAGGAGCGCGTCGATCGCGACCTTGTCGCCCTCGTCAGTGCGGATGTGGCGCTCGACCCGTTCCGCCTTGAGGATGTGGATCCCGTCGACGTCGACGCTGATGTCCTCGGGTCCGTAGAGCACATCGGGGTCCTGGGGACCGCCCCATCCGCTGGCAGGGTTGGTGCTGTCGTGGCCGACCACGAGGAATGTCCCGCCCGGCGCGACTGCGGCGGCGGCCCGCTCGAACACGACGCGGCGCTGGGCTGCGGGAAGGTGGAGGTACAACACGATCACGAGATCGAACTGCTCGGCGGGCGGGCTGTAGTCGGTGACGTCGGCGAGCTCCCACTCGATGGTGACGTTGCGGGTTGCGGCGATGCGACGCGCTTTCTCGAGCGCCACCTCGGAGAAGTCCACGCCGGTGACGGTCCAGCCCTGCTCGGCGAGCCAGATTGCGTTGCGGCCTTCCCCGCACGCGAGGTCGAGGGCGCGGCCCGGCGCGAGATGTTCGAGTTCGGCGACGACAAACTGGTTCGGCCCGGCCGACCACACCAGTTCGGCTGCGCGGTAGCGGGCGTCCCAGTCGTGACGGTCCATCACCGCGCCTTCCTCGGTGCGCGCGGCCCGCAGATGCGTTCTGCCACCGGACCCGCGGGGATCGGCAGCCGCGGTGTCATGCGCCGCATCGTGACACGACGCCGAGCCGGCGGAACAACAGCGACGCGGGGCAATTCCCGACCGTCACGTAGAGCCACTGGTTGACGCCGACGAACGCGGTGAGCAGCAGGAACCACGGGCTGAGTGTGGCCGCCAGGACGACGCTGAAGAGGGTCATCGTGCCGGCGAGTGCGAACAGCACCCGTTCGAGCGGCCAGCGGGGTCGCGCTGCCGGTTGGGTTGGAGTTGCGGCCGGCATGGTCGTTCCTTTCAGTGGCTGAAGTGGATGTGGGGGAGCGCGCGGTCGAGCCAGCGCGGGAGGTACCAGTTGCGGTCGCCGAGGAGGGCCATCGTCGCGGGGACGAGCAGGACGCGTACGACGGTGGCATCGAGGAGGACGGCCATCGCGAGGGTGAGGCCAAGCTCGGTGGGCGGAATGGGCCCGGTCACGCCGAAGGCGATAAACACCACGATCATGATGAGCGCGGCGTTGGTGATGGGCCGTCCGGTGCGGGCGATGCCCTCGGCGACGGCGCGGCGCGTGTCGCCGGTCGCCTCGTAGCGCTCGCGGATCGCGGCCAACAAGAACAGCTGGTAGTCCATCGAGAGCCCAAAGAGCAGAGCGAAGAAGAACAGCGGTGCCCACGCGTCGACGAAGGGTTGGTGTTCGATGCCGAGGAGCCCGGTGCCGATGCCGTGCTGGAACACGAGGGTTGCGAACCCGAAAGCGGCGCCGACGGTGAGCAGGTTCATGAGGATCGACGTGAGCGCGACGACGAGGCTGCGGAACACGATGAGCAGCAGCACGAACGCGACGATGAGGATGAGTCCGATCGCGTAGGGGGCGCGTCCGGTGAGCACCCCCGTGAGGTCACGGTTCTGCGCGGCGGGTCCTCCGACGCGCGCGGCAGGCACGGCGGTGCGGAGCCGGGCGCGCAGGGTGTCGACCATCTTCCCGGTGTGGGAGTCGTCGACGGGAGTCGAGCCGGTGACACGCACGACGACCCGGCCCGTCGCGGCGGGTGGGGTGACGACGCGGGCGTCGACGACGCCGGGTACGCCCGAGGCGACACGGGTGACGGCCTCAGCGGTCGCGGCGGGGGTGGCGATGAACGCGGGCGCGGCGGCGCCGGGCCCGTAGGCGGCGACGAGCATGTCGTAGCCGTCGCGGCTGGTGTGGCCCTGGTCGACCACGTGGGCGCCGGGCATGCCGAGGTGCATCCCCAGCGCAGGCGCGATGAGCGCGCCGAGAACGACCAGCCCAATGGCGAGCACGCGGCCGGGCCGGCGCAGCGCGACGCCGGTGATCCGTTGCCAGCGGGACTCGGCGGTGATATCTCGATCGTCGGCGTTCTTCTTGACGAGCACACGGTCGCCGAGCGCGACCAACAAGGCGGGCAACAGTGTCAGCGACGCGATCGCGACGGCCACGACCGACAGGATCATGCCGAGGGCCATGGAGCGGAACACCATGACCGGCACGAGGAACACCGCGGCGAGCGCCATCACGACGGTCAACGCGGAGAGGAACACGGCTTTGCCGGCGGTCGACATGGTGTTTTCGATCGCGGCGAGGGCGTCTTTGCCTTCGGCGCGTTCTTCGCGATACCGACTGACGATGAAGAGGCTGTAGTCGATGCCGACCGCGAGGCCGATCATCATCGAGAAGTTCATCGACCACACCGACATCGGCATGACCAAGCCAAGGAGGTGCAAGACCGCAAAGCCGACCGCGATGCCGGCCAGCGCGAGGACGAGCGGAAGTCCGGCGGCGATCAGCGCCCCGAAGGCGACGAACAACAGGATCAAGGTCGGCAGGCCGCTGACCAGCTCGGCCTTGTGGAGTGCTTCGGCGTTGATGGTGTTGAAGTCACTCCACACCGGCCATTCGCCGGTGACCTCGGCGCGCGCACCAGAAGGCAGCGTGAGCTTCTCGACGTAGCTGCCGAGCGCGCCAGCGGCGACGGGCCGCTGGGCGTCGTTGTGCACGACCTGCGCGACTGGGATCAGCGCGGTGCGGCCGTCACGGGAGATGAGCCCGGCGGAAGCGGGTAGGGCGAGCGGGTTGGCAACGGCGCGGGTGCGCGGCGCGTGCTCGAGTTGCGCGACAAGCTGCTGCAACCCGACAGGGTCGGTCGCGATGGGTGTGGCTTGGTGGTAGACGACGACGGGGTCCTCAGCACCCAGTTGGGGGAAGTCGTGGCGCAGCTCGTCGCGCACCTGTTGCGCGGTCGAACCCTGCGCCTCCCATCCCGCGCCCGAGAGCGCACCGGTCAAGGTGAGGGCGAGCGGCGCGGCGGCAAACGCGACCAGGAGCCAGGTGACGATGACGCCCCGACGGTGCCGCGCCGAGAATGCGGCGAGCCGCGAGAACAGCGCTTTGGGGTCAGGCGGAGCCGATGGCTGATGAGCCGCAGTGACGGGATCATCGATCGTTGTCTTCATCGACAGCATTCCTGGTCGGCGACGGATGGGACACGAAGTCGCGTCTGTGGACGAGGGCGCGCATGACCTGCCTCGCGGTGTGCACCGAGCGAGCCGATCAGGAACCCGAGCGGTGACGCGAAGAGCGGGCTCACGGTGCTCCGACGGGGAGTTCGTCGAGCGCCGCTTGCAGCTGGGCAGCGGCTTCGTCGGCCAATGCCTCGAAGCGCGGGTTGTCAATGAGGTCGCGCGGGTCGACGATGCGCACGCGTGTGCCGCCTTCGGTTTCGTCGAGCGCGACATTGCAGGGCAGCAAGAGCGCGACCGACGGGTCGATGTCGAGCGCGCGGTCGGCGAGCACAGGGCTGCACGCGCCCAGGATCTTGAGCGGTGACCGGTCTCCTCCGAGTGCGCGGTTCAGATTCGCGGCGACGTCGATCTCGCTCACCACGCCGAATCCGACCCGGCCGAGGGCGTCGCGCACTGCCTGTTCGGTGTCGGCGAATGACAGATGAGTCGTGGATTCGAATCCGCGCATCTCAGGCCAGCTTCATGAACATGCGCTCGACGTCGTCGCGCGCGTAGCCGTCGGCTTCGGCCTCTTCGGGGTTCTCGACGCAATAGGTCAAGCCGGCGGCGACGAGCTTGAACCCGGCCTGCTCGAGCGCTTTCGTGGCGGCCGAGATCTGGGTCACGACCTCGCGGCACTCGCGGCCCTCGACCAGCATTCGCTCGATGGCCTGAACCTGACCGGCGGCGCGCCGGACACGCGTGCGGACGTCATGGATGACGTCATCGGGGATCTGCATCAGTGGTTTCCTCTCTGGTTCAGGACGTGTGGGCGGCGAGTTCGGCGTGCACGGCGTCCATGTCGAGTGCGCGCACCTGCGCGATCAGGTCGTCGAGCACTGGCGCAGGAAGGGCACCCGGCTGGGAGAACACCAGTACGCCGTCACGGAACGCCATCAGGGTCGGGATGGACATGATCCCGGCGGTGCCGGCGAGTGCGCTCTCGGCCTCGGTGTCGACTTTGGCGAAGACGATGTCAGGGTGCTTGACGGCGGCGGCGTCGAAGACGGGGGCGAACCTGCGGCACGGGCCGCACCACGACGCCCACCAGTCGACGAGCACGATGTCGTTCTCGGCGATGGTCGACTCGAACGTCACCGTGGACAGTGCAACGGTTCCCATGAGTCCTCCTCCGGGCTCGGTATCTGAAGCAGTCAACCGATATACCCCTATGGGTATTCCAGATTCTCCGTTGATACCCCTCAGGGTATCTGGCACAGGATGGCAGGAGGTAGGCCGAAGGCCGGCGACGAACCCACCCTGAGCTGAACTGACCAGCAGCGGCGGCGCGTGGGGGTTCAGAACTTGACGAGCCTGTAGAGGGTGAATGCGACGCCGAAGAGGACGAGGAACACTCCGAACGCGCGTCGCAGTGTTGGTCCTTCGACGCGGTGTGCGTAGCGGCTTGCGATGAGGCTGGCGGGGATCAGGCCTACTGCGAGTTCGAGGGCGACGGTCCAGTCGATGTGGCCGAGCGTCCAGTGAGTGACGAGGGTGGGGATCGCGACAAAGGTGATGACGAGGAGGCTGGTTCCGACGGCTTGGCGCATCCTGAGCCCGAAGATGAGTAGGTAGAGCGGGACGAGCAAGAAGCCGCCGCCGTTGGCGAGCAGGCCGGTGAACACGCCGATGGCGAAGGCGGTCGCCACCAGGAGAGGGCGGTTCTGTCGACGTCGGGTGCCGAGCTCGCGTGCGGATGCCTCGATGGGCTGGAGCACGCGCCAGCCGATGATCGCGAGCACGATCCCGGACGCGATGAGTAGCGATGGTCCGCCGACTGCGCTCGAAAGGAGTGCGCCGAGGATCGCGGCGGGGAACGCGCCGAGCACGGTCCAGGCGGCGGCTTTCGGGCGTGCTTCACCAGAGCGCACGTACGCGACGGCCCCGGCGGCGGCTCCGGGAATGGTGGCGGGCAGGGGGGAGGCGATGGCGATGAGTCCGGGCACGCCCAGGAGCGAGAGGAGGGGTGTCGCGATCGACGATCCGCCGACGCCGAAGAGACCCATGAGTGTCCCGATGATGGCGCCGGCGAGCACGAAGGCAGGCCACGGCGCCATACGAGCGATTCTCGCACCGTCGCCGAGGAACTGAGGAAATGCACACCTCGGCACCGATGACGATTGTTTGTTGTAGCGGGGTCGTCGGCACGGCAGGCAGCAAGAGATTGATGCGCATCTCTTTCCCACGAATCGGTCCACGGTGGAGAACGCGCCGTACCCGCGAACAGCTGTCCGTTGACGGACTAGGCGCGCCAATGGTCCACGATCCTCGCTTCGGGACCTTGGCCCCTGCTCGTGCGCAGCGCAGCTCGTACCGTTTGGGGTGTGCAGGGGAGTGAGCCCGCGGGAGGGCCCATGATCAAGAAGGTCTACGTACCGCTCGACGGCTCGCAGATCGCCGATGCCGCCATCCAACCTGGTGTGCAGCTTGCCCGACGGGCGAGTGCACCCCTCGTCTTGATGGCTGCACGGTGGCCTGACGCGCGCGACACGACGATGCGCAGCTATCTCGACGCTCACGTCGCGTTCCTCGACGGCCCCGTCGAGTCCTGGGTCATCTCCGACCACGCCCCGGTGGAGGCGATCGTCGAGGCCGCGGCCGAGCCCGGCGCCCTGGTCTGCATGGCAACCCACGGCCGCGGGGCGCTGCGAGCCGCGGTGCTCGGGAGCGTCGCGCAGTCGGTCGTCCGCGAGGCAAGTGGCCCGCTCGTTCTCGTGGGCCCCGAGGTCGATGCGGAGTGGGTGCTGGCGGACCGGGCGTCGATCATGGTCGCCACCGACGGCTCCGACGGCGCGCAGGCGGGCGCGTTCGCGGCCGCGGGGATCGCGCGAGCGCTCAAAGCGTCCGTCGAACTGGTCCTGGTGATGCGGCCGGTCGACGACCCCCGCCGCGGCCTGCCTGCTCGCGACCGGCGCGCGATTGCGGACCTCGCGTCGTTGCGTGACGCCGTGCGCGAGCGCGGCGTCCATGTCGACGCGAGACCGCTCGACGGCTTCAACGCCGCATCGGAGCTGGTCGAACACGCGCGAGAACGTGGCAGTTCCCTGATCGGCGTGGGCAGCCACGGCCGGTCGGGCGTGTCGCGGATCCCGCTCGGCAGCGTATCGGCGGCCATCGTGCGCAACGCGTCCATGCCGGTGGTCGTCGCGGGTCCTCGCTGGACGGATGCCCGATGACACCCGTGCCCGAGCTCAGCAGGCGCGCGTGGCTTGACGATTCGCACAGGGTGTCTCGCGCTTTCGACGCGCGTCTCTTCTTTCCCCGGCCCGGAATGCGTTTCCCCTACGACTCTGGGCGGCGCGGGCGAGAACGGAAGCCCTCGAGCGCGGTCGGCAGCGTCGGGAACACATGCTCGTCGCCGATCTGCTGGAGGAGACCCGCGCGCTCGAGGTACAGGGCGAGGTCCTGTTTCACGCGGGCCAGCGCGAGGACGATGCCGCGTGAGGCAAGTTCGGCCCTGAGCTCGTCGAGCATGTCGGTCGCGGTGAGGTCGATCTCGACGTTCGCCTCCATGTTGAGCACGACCCACTCGACGGGAGTCGACTCGGCGGTGACGGCGGCGAGTACGCGTTCCCTGAAGTCCTCAGCGTTGGCGAAGAAGAGGGGAGCGTCGTAGCGGTAGACGACCAAGCCCGGAAGGGTCTTCGCGTTCGGGTAGTCGTCGATGTCGTGAAGTCCGGCCAGCTCGGGTACCGAGCCCTGGATGGCGTCGTGTGCTCGGGCGACCCGACGGAACAGGTCGGCGACGCTGAGCGCGACCGCGATGCCGATCCCGATGAGGAGGTCGAACGCGACCACGCCCATGAACGCCGCGGTCATGAGCAGCGCTTCACTGCGCCGGAAGGCGAGGACGCGGCGTATCTCCGGGAGGTCGATCAGCTTGACGGCGGCGTACACCACAAGTCCGGCGAGCGCGGCGAGGGGGAAAGACTCGAGGAGCGGAGCGGCGACGACCAGTACGACGGCCACCGATGCAGCCGCGGCGAGACTCGCGAGCTGGCTCGACGCGCCTGCCGCGACCGCGAGGGCAGTACGGCTGTCGGACGACGACACCGGGAACCCGCCCGCCAGGCCGACAACTGCGTTCGCGCCCGCGAGCGAGAGGAGCTCCTGATCGGCATCGATGCGGTCGTCGGTCCCACGGGCGAAGGCCCGGCCGGTGAGGACGTTCCCGCTGAACGCGACGATGGCAACTCCGGTCGCGGCGACAAACACCGCGGGCCAAGCGTCGGCTGGGATCGACGGGAAGGCGAGTGCGGGGAGTCCGCTGGGCACGGTGCCGACGGTGGTGACACCGTGCTGCTCGAGGTCGAACACGGCCGTCACCGCGGTCGCACCGAGCACCACGAAGAGTGGACCGGGGACCCGCGGGAAGTGTTGCAGCAGCACCAGCGCGACGACCACCGCGATCCCGAGCAACAGCGGCGCGAGGACGACGTCGTCGGCTCCGCGCGCGACATCGAGGGCCCGCTGGAGTGTGTCTTTGTGATCCGATGTGATCCCGGTGATGTTCGGGAGCTGCGAGACGATCATGGTGACCGCGACGCCGGCGAGGTAGCCGATCAGTACGGGCTTGGAGAGGAGGTCGGCGAGGAACCCCAGGCGCGCGAGCGAGCCCACCAGCGCGAGGACGGCCACCGCCAGGGCCAACGCCGCCGCAGCGGTCTCGGGTGACAGGTCGTGCGCGCGGGTCAATGTCGCGACCGCGGAGCCCACCAGCAGCGCCGAGGCGCTCTCCGGCCCCACCGACAGGACCCGGCTGCTGCCCAAGAACGCGTAAACGACCAGGGCGGGCAACGCGGCCCAGAGCCCGGCGACCGGTTCGAGACCGGCGAGCCGCGCGTAGGCGAGGCACTGGGGCACCAGATAGGCCGCAACCGCGATGCCCGCGACGGCATCACGGCGTCCGGTCCGCCGCCAACCGCGTACTGCCGCCAGGCCGGGGACCTGCGGGGGACGCGGGAGGAAGCGGTGGAGGTCTGCCACGGGCTCCATGATGGTCACGTTTCGACGGTCGTCGCGGCGGTCGCAGCACCTCACACCTTGTGACTGCCATTCGCGTCCTGTTTTGCTCCCGCGATGCAGGCGCGCCACGCCCGGAACCCGGCCCTTGCCGTCTTCCTCGAACGCGCTCACCTGCGCAATGGCGCTTGCACGAATCCGCTCCCGCGCCCGGCCTTCTTCGCGAGGGCACCATCGAGCCATCCACGCCACGGAACGGCCCTGCTGGTCGAGTTCCGATCAACCGGGCACCGATGCGCGTCGTCGATCAGCTACAGCATCGTGTGTTCACTGCGGCTAGAGCTAGGGCGTCGCTGCTCCGACGCGTGTGTTCTGAGCCAGAGGAACCACGCGAGCGCGGCGAGGAACACGCCGATCGACATCCACGCGTTGATGCGGAGCCCGGCGACGTGGTGCGCTGGGTCGATGCGCATGTTCTCGAACCAGAAACGGCCGAACGTGTAGAGCATCACGTAGAGCGCGAAGGTTTGCCCGCGCTTGAGCCGCCAGTGGTGCTCGACCGCGAGGAGGACGCCGAACACGGCGAGGCAGTACAGCGACTCGTAGAGGAACGTGGGCTGGAAGGTCGCGTACTGCGCGTAGCCGAGTGGTCGATGCGCGGGTGCGATCTCGAGTGCCCAGGGCAGCGTGGTCGGCTTCCCGAACAGTTCCTGGTTGAAGTAGTTGCCCCAGCGCCCAATCGCTTGGGCGAGGATGATCCCCGGCGCCATGCAGTCCATCACTGCAAGCGTGTCGAAGTGGCGGCGCTTCGTGATCACCACCACCGCGATTCCCCCGCCGAGCACCGCGCCCCAGATCCCGAGGCCGCCCCGCCAGATCTCGAACGCACGCCATGGGTCGTCGGTGAAGAGTTGGTAGTCCGTGACCACGTGGTAAAGGCGGGCGCCGATCACGCCCCACACCACCACCCAGAAGGCGATGTCGTAGATGCCGTCGCGTGGGTAGCCGCGGCTCCGCCAGCGGCGCTCGCTGACCCATACCGCCACGAGTACGCCGACGGCGAGGATCCCCCCGTACATGTGGAAGGGACCGAGATCGCCGCTCGACGGGCTGGGGATCGAGCCGAGCAGGAGCATCGGCGCCAGGCTAAGTGGCGAGCGCAGCCGTCGATTCCACCTTGCCATGAGCTACGACGTGCTCAAGGCGCGGATGCCCGCCACGATGGCGCTCCTCGACAACACGACCGCTCCGGGCGACATCCGCCTCGCGATCGCGGAGCCAGGTCACGGCCTGTCCCGCGATCATCGGATCGACACGCAAGCCCGGCCAAGGGTGAGCGCTTGCAGCGCTTGCAGCGAAACGGGAGTACTTCCGGGAGTGAAGTCGGGACCAATTCCGGGAGTAGTCCGGCGCATGATCGTCCGCATGCAGCGATGCCGAACTGACCCGCAGCGGGAGAGCGTGGGACGACGCGATGAGTCCCCTTGACGCGAACGCGCTGCGCCCGCACGAGCGGCGCGGGGAGACGCGTGGCGCTCGACGGAAGGATCTTCTCGCCGGTCCGCGAAAAGTCCGCGGGAGGATGAGAAACGATGGTCACGGACGCGCACCTCTGAGTCTTGTTTTCGCAGGTCAGGCGCAAGCTCCCGCGCGAAGTCGCAGATAGGACGGCCGTATTGAAACGTTCGCAACGTAGAAGTCGTGGGTTCAAGTCCCATCACCTCCACTTCTCTGACCTGCTGCTTCGTGCTCTGGGGCCGAGAACGATTCGCAGCGCACCACCGCTGCACCTGAAGGGTGCCATCGCAGGGTCGGTGCTCTGAGATCGCGTTCACTGTTGTGAAGAAGAGCGCATCGTGCAGCCGCGTCGCGCTCGATCGTGTGTGCACGGCCGTCGAGCGATCGCGGAATCAGGACGTGAACGCGCGCGGACGATGTTCGTCGCCGCGTTCAGCGATGATCGGGATTGCGATGTTCTACGCGGCCTGTGGGTAGTACTCGTGGATGAGCCCGCCGAGACGGTCGCGTCGTGCGACCGTGTCAGCGGGCGAGAGCGGAACGATGGCTGGTGGCCCGTTGGGTGGGTGGAGGTCGCGCCCGCGGTGTGGCCGCTGGTTATTGCAGTGGTCGACGTAGGTCTCGAGCACGCGTCGGAGGTGCACTTCGCCGAGGATCAGGATGCGGTCGAGGCACTCGGTGCGGACGGTGCGGATGAATCGCTCGGCGTACGCGTTGGCCTTCGGGCCACGCCACGGTGTGCGGAGGATCTTGATGCCTTCGGCGCGGAAGACCTCATCGAACCTGTGGCGATGGGGTTGGCGGGGTCGGTCTGATCAGGCCAGTAGCCGCGGAAGATGTCGAACGTTCTGCGACCCAACAGGGACGCGCTGGCGTGGCTGTTGAGCTCGGTGACGAACTCGCCGACGGCCGGGTCGGGAAACGGGGCCTGCCAGCCGCCGTGGGTGTACCCGTCACTGGGATCTTCCTCCGGTCCCCCGGCGCCTGCACTCACCGGCATCGCGGTCAACGAAGTGCCAGAGCAGCGACGGAGGGCTGCCGCGCGGTCAGGTGTGTCATCTTGAAGGTCAACCAATCGTGTCGCAGCCCCTGGGGCTCTCGCCGAGTGTTCGGCCGCGCGCATCTGGTCGACCAGCGCAGAGCTGAGCGGTCCGCGGGTCAGCCGCCGAAGCGGAACCGGGTCTGGGCGAATTCGCCCTTGGCGAAGGACAGCACCTTGCGGGGACGGACCTCGAAGACGTGGGCGACGCCGGGTTCGTGGTGGAAGGCGCCGTCGCGCACGTCGTACTGCCAGTCGCCGTCGTACTTCGTCGCCCACATCGCGGCAAGCGTGCGCAGCAATACGTCGTCGGTGACCCGCTCGGCTCGTCCCTCGACGACGATGTCGAGGCCGGCTTTCCAGCGGTTGTTGCCCGTTGTGAGCGCGCACTGGTTGTTGGCGCGCAGGTTGAGGGCCTTCTGCTCGCCGGGACCGGTGCAGAAGTAGAGCGCGCCGTCGCGCCACACCGCCGGGAGCGGCGTGACGTGCGGACGCCCGTCGGTGCGCACCGTCGAGATCCAGAACAGCTCGGCCGATTCGAGCACGTCGACGACGTCCTCCCACGGCGTCGGCGTGGCGCCGGGCGCGCTGAAGCCGGTGTGCAGATCGGGTGTCGGAGCAGGCGATGACATGACGGCCTCCTCGGTCAGTTGTCGAGCGCGGTGTACGCGCCGGTCCAGAAGTCCTGGATGACCGCCGGCGGGGGGAACGGGCCGGCAAAGGCGTCGGTGCTGAGCATGACGCCGACGAGCGCGTTGGCGGGGTCGTTCGACCACATGCTCCCCATGCCGCCTGCCCAGCCGTACGACCCGATGGAGGGCCCGAGACCGGTGCGGCGCACCTGCACGCCGACGCCGAAGCCCCACCCCTGCGAGCCGTCGGGCAGGGGCCCGGGCGCGCCGCTGGCGACATCGATCTGGTCGGTGGTCATCGCGTCGATGGAGGCGCGCGACAGCAGGCGCGAGCCGTCCGGGAGCCGCCCACCCGACAGGAGCATCCGTGCGAACGCGTGCAGGTCGTCCACCGTCGACACCAGGCCGGCCGCGCCAGACGGAAACGCGGGCGGCTTCGCCCATTGGCCGTCCGGAGGATCGAAGACGAACCGTTCGCCGGTCGGGTCGGTGCCATAACAGGTGCCGAACCGGTCGACGTCGGCGACGGAGAAGGCGGTGTCGACCATGCCCAAGCGGCTCGAACACACGGTCGCGCAGCACGACGTCGAGCGGTTGGCCGGCGGCGCGTGCGATGAGCACGCCGAGCACGTCGGCCCCGATGTTGTAGAGCCAGCGCTCGCCGGGTTGGTACAGGAGGGGCAGCGTCGAGAGCCGACGCATCCATTCGTCTGGCGGCGGCGGTACCTGCGGCTCGGGCGGACCGGCGCCGAGCTCGAGCTCGGCCAGCGCGTCGAGGAACGGCTGCGGCCAAGGCGCCGCGAAGTCCATGCCGATGCCAAGCCGGAACGTCAACACGTCGTGCAGCGTGATCGGCCGCTGGGCGGCCACCGTGTCCCCGTCGATCGGACCGCGAGCGTCGACGAGCACGCGCCGGTCGGACAGTTCGGGAAGCAGCGCGTCGACGGGATCGTCGAGCCGCAGCTTGTACTCCTCCACGAGGATGAGCGCCGCCACCGCCACGATCGGCTTGGTCATCGACGAGATGCGGAAGATGCTGTCGCGGCCGACCGGCGTCGGTTCGCCTCGGGTGAGCTGGCCGGCGACACCGACCTCCACCTGATCGCCGGCGGCGAGCAGCCAGGCGACACCGCCGACGTGGTCCTGCTCGACATGGCGCCTGCATCGCCTCGGCGAGGTACGCCAGGCGTTGAGGGTCGAATCCGCTCATATGGGCTTCGACGCTACGACGGCCGAGAACTCATCGGTGCCGTAGCTGGAACGTGCACGCGGGAGACCGCCTCGAGTGGCGGGGTGATGTCAGTCGTGTGCGGCCATCCACGGGGTAAAGAGCTTCGGTTGGTCGCCGCCGAGCTGTGCCCGCATCGTCTCGTTCGGGGTGCCGAGGACTTCGCCGGTGACGGTTGCGGTGGCCATGAGCGGTTCCATGAGGTGGCTGATGTTGGCGAAATGCTCCAACGCCGCGTCGGCGTCTCGGTAGCGCTCGAAGACGATCGCCTCGCTCTCATCATCGTTGAAGAACACCTCGTACTGCAGGGTCCCCGGATCTCGGGTTCGCACGATCTCCATGGCTTGCTCAGTCAGACGCTTCCACTCGTCGAGCTTGCCCGGGTGGAACACGACCCGGGCGATGCCCTTGATCTCGTCCACCAAACAACCTCCAGTCGCTCCGTTCGACCAGATCATCGCAGGTGACCCACTCAGCGATCGCCGTCGTCGTTCGGGCTACCTCGTCGAACTGAGTCACGCCCCCATGTGCTTAGAGGGCCGGGAGGTTGTCGTCGTCCTTGTGTCGTCGTGGTTGGAGCTGTCAACCGCCTGTCAACAGACCACGCCAAACCGGCTGGATTGAAGCCCAGGGACTGGACGCAAACCCCGAGCTGACCTGCCCAGTTAGACGGATCAGCAGTAACCAGAGGTTCGGGTACGGGTACCTCAACGGAAGCGTGACTCCGGGTCGGACTGATCACGACCTGCTCGCCCAGGCGCTCAACGAGCGTTTCACCCATCTCGGCCAAGACTCGCCTGTTCCCTACTTCGATCAATCAACTCGCAGACGTAGTCCCGTCTGAACCGCCCCGGGTTCCATGCAGGCTCGCGGGTGTGAGTCTCGGCCTCGGTGGTGTGAGACGTCGTCTGACGGTAGTAGCGATCGCTTCGAACTCGGCGGGTGGGATGTGGCCGTGGTCTCGAAGAGGCGGCGGTGGTTGAACCAGTCGACCCATTCGAGGGTGGCGAGCTCGAGGTCGTCGAGGCCGCGCCAGGGTCCTTTGTTGCGGACGAGTTCGGTCTTGTAGAGCCCGATGATGCGTCTCGGCGAGCGCGTTGTCGTAGCTGTCGCCGCGAGAGCCGACCGAGTTGACGACGCCGTTGGCGGCGAGGCGTTCGGTGTAGCGAATCGCGAGATATTGCACGCCGCGATCGCTGTGATGGACGAGCCCGATCGAGGTCGTGGCCGGCGCGTTGACGTGACCAGATCGCTTGCTCGAGCGCGTCGAGCGCGAGGTCGGTGCGCAACGATCGCGATGCTTGCCAGCCGACGATCATGCCGCGAGTACACGTCGGTGACGAACGCGACGTAGACGAACCCGGACCAGGTCCGCACGTAGGTGAGGTCCGCGACCCAGAGCCGGTTCGGCGCCGCCGCGGTGAAGTTGCGATCGACCAGATCCCGCGGCCGCACCGCGGTGGTCGTCGGCGATCGTGGTGCGGTGCGGTCTTGCCCCGCACCGCGCCCCGCAGGCCCAGCTCGCGCATCAGCCGCTCGACCGTGCAGCGCGCGACCCGGCTCGCCTTCGCGGTTGAGCTGGGCCCACACCTTGTCCGCGCCGTAGACCCCGAAGTTCTCGCGATGCACCCGAGCGATCTCGCGACTGCAGCTCCTCGTCGCGCACGCGCTCGCGCCGACGGCCGGCCGCGCCTTCGCCGCGCAGTACGTGCGCGGGGCGAACTGCAGCGCGCTGCAGATCGGCTCGACCCCGAACGCGTCCGCGGTGCGCGTCGATGTAGGCGATCACTTCCTGGTTCGACCGTCGAGCTCGGTCGCGAAGAAAGCCGACGCCGACTTGAGGATCTCGTTGGCGCGGCGCAGCTCGCGGTTCTCACGCTCGAGTTCCTTGAGCCGGGCCCGCTCGTCGGTCGTGAGCCCAGGCCGGCGCCCGTCATCGACCTCGGCACGACGCACCCAGATGCGCAACCGTCTCGTGATGCACCCCGAGCTTCTCGCCGATCGACGCAGATCGCCGTCCACTGCGACGGGTACTCGCCCTGATGCTCGAAGACCATCCGCACCGCCCGCTCACGCAGCTCCGGCGGGTAACGCTTCGATCATATAACGGTACCGCTTGCTCGCCTTGACGGGTGGCGCTAAAACGACGGCGGTTGGACAGTCAGCCGTTGGGGGCTCGGTCGTTGCCCACGGCTTGACCCGACCATTCCCGCCGCCGAGCAGTGGCTTGGGGTTCCGAGCCCACTCATCGTGGCGAGGAGGCGGCGGTGCCGGCTCGGTCTGGTGTGCGGTTCGGTCACCGATCCAGAGGCCGCGTCTGGGATCCCGCGTTCGGACCACGACGCGAGTGGGCATACACCTCGCCACAGTCATTCGCTCTCCTACACGCAAGGGGGTTGTGATGTTCGACGTCCGCTATCACCGGGTACGTCAGCTTCCGATGTCGCAGCACCTCGAGGATCGTGTTCCCACACGGGACCTCACCCACAAGCCTGCCAACGCGAGCGTGGGCTGCTCCATCTGCGGTTTCCAACCCATCTCGGGCTCGGTAATCGACGCGATACCGGCGATCCTGTCCATTCCCACCAGTTACCGCGCAATGCTCGAACATGCAGGCCCCCTCGACCAGATCGACGCACTGGTCCGAACCCGACCTTCACCCGGCGCCTGGTCGACACTCGAATGCGTCGCCCATGTCGGCGAAGTCCTCCACGTCGCGGCGAACCATCTGGTCTCGATCTTCGACGACACCCGCCGTGAACTCCCGCCACACATCGAAGCGCCTTCGGCCATCTCGAACACGACCGCACTGCGGGTCGTGTGCGCGCAGCTGGTCGCGGCGGCGGCCCGTCTTGCTCAGGTCGTCAATGGGACAGCGCCGGAGGCCTGGACGCGCACGGCACGCCGCGGACAGATCACGGTCAGCGCAGCCGAGCTGCTACGCGAGGCGCTCCTCGACGCACACCACCATCTCCACGACATCGAGCTCGCGCTCGCGTTCCCCGCGACGCACAGCCTCGCGTCGTGAACCCCAGCGCGAGCATGCACCTGTCCACAACCGAGGAGCGCCGAATGCTGTGCGCGACTGAAACCTGGCTTCCTGGCACGTTCCTCGACGCGCCCGAATTGCGGAACGACGAAAGGATGCGACGCCGCCCAAGCCGCTGTCGCGCGTTCAACCCTTGGGCGGGGCTTCGATGAGCGCGACGATCTTTCCCGGGGCAGGCAAGCGCAGCGAACGCCTCGCGCGCCGGGCACTCGGCTTCGCCCTCGACCCGCAGCTTTCGCCCATGGAGGCCGCCGTCCTCCTCGGCGACCTGGCCGCCCACGACGTGACCACGCTGACGCTGGCACGCGCCCGAATCCTCAAGACGCCTTCGGGCGGCCCGGTCAGTACCCGCGCAGCCGACGCGTTGGGAATCGCCCTCCAGTCAGCCCGCGACGAGACCCACGAACCGTCGACCTCCACACGCGACGGTGAGCGGACGAATGGGTCCGCACCGTCGGTGGGACTCGTCTTGCTAGGCCCGCCGGGCGCGGGCAAAGGAACCCAGGGACGACGCCTCGCCCAGCGCTACGGCGTGCCGCACCTCTCGACCGGGAACATCCTGCGGGACCTGGCGGATCAGGAAACCGCGATCGGATTCCAAGCCCAGGTGTTCATGAACAGCGGCCGCCTCGTCCCCGACGCGCTCGTCCTTGAACTCGTCGATGCCCGCCTCGCGGAGTCCGACGCCCGGCGGGCCTTCATCCTCGACGGCTTTCCCCGCACCCTGTCCCAAGCCCAGGCCCTCGAGACCCTCTATCCGCGTCGTATCACCGCCGTGATCGAGCTCATCGTTCCGCCGGTCAGCGCCGCCACCCGCCTTCGTTTCCGAGGCCGCCCCGACGACGCCCCCGAAACGGTCACCCGACGCATGGACGAATACAAGCGCGAAACGGGTCCGGTTGTGGCCTTGTTCGAGCAACGCGGCCTCCTCACCCGCATCGATGGCGACCGCCCCGCGGACGCCGTCACCACTGACCTCCTCGGCTGTCTGAACCTAACGGCGCCCCGCCACACGAGTGCCCGCAATCCAGAACCCGACGGCCTTACCGCCCTGTCGTCACGGAACCCGGATCCACCACCCGAGGTTCTCGCCGCCGCGGGCCCATGACCTTCCCCCTTTGGACGCGCAGACGACATGAAACCCGTGTCGGCGGATCGGTTTTCACAAGGGTGGCGGAGCATCGACAAGGAGCGAGCCGATGGCTACCTGTGAAGTCTGCGGGAATGACTACGACGAGGCGTCCGAGGTGATCGCTGCGGGCGAAGGCCACATCTTCGACAGACCCGAAGGCGGCGCACAGCGTCAATGCCGAGCGACGAGAGGAGAGGCCGATGCCTCGCCAGGCGTGGAGCGACAAACGCGAACGGCAGTACGACCACATCAAGGAAGGACTCCTCGGACGGGGAGAAGATGAGGACACCGCCGAGGAGATAGCCGCGCGCACCGTCAATAAGGAACGTGCCCGCGCGGGCGAGGCGAAGACCGCGAGCCGCACATCGACGCGCGACATCTCGTCGAGTCGCCGCGGTGGGCTGCGCTCCCACCAAGGTCCCGGTGGTCGCACGAAAGCACAGCTGTACAACGAAGCGAAGCATCAGGGCATCAAGGGACGCTCGAAGATGACCAAAGCCCAACTCCAACGCGCGGTTGACCGGTCGCCGGGAGCCAGAGACCATGGGTACTGACCGGCAGCACGTCGCCGCCCAACGCAACCGGATGAGTAGCGCCCGCGCGATGCCAGCCGCAGGATTCGTTCGCCGGCATCGGGGAACGGTGTCCGGGTCGCGCGCGTCGGGAAGCATGATGTGGTAATGGACCACCTGCGCGTCCTTCCGTCCGCGCCGATCCTCGATGTCGACGCGTATGTACGTGCGGGCGGTGGCCGCGGTCTCGACGCGGCTCGCCTGCTCGGCCCGACCGGTGTCATCGAGCATCTCCTCGCTGCGGGATTGCGGGGTCGGGGCGGGGCGGGCTTTCCGACCGGCAGGAAATGGGCCGCCGTCCAAGCTCACGGCTCGTCGGTGCTCCCGACCACCGTGGTGGTCAACGCCGCCGAAGGCGAGCCGGGATCGTTCAAGGATCGGGCTCTGTTGCGGCGCAACCCGTTCGCGGTGCTCGAAGGCGCGTTGATCGCCGCCGAGACGCTCGGCTCGGATCGAGTCATCGTCGCGGTGAAGGCGTCGTTCGTCACCGAGGCACACGTGCTCAGACGAGCGATCCTCGATGCGTATCACGCCGGTTGGACCACCGGCGTCGACGTCCTCGTCTTCGAAGGCCCGGGAGAATATCTCTACGGCGAAGAAACCGCGTTGCTCGAAGCGATCGACGGACGTCCACCATTTCCGCGGGTTGCGCCCCCGTACCGCCATGGAGTCGAGGAGGTCGCCACCGACGACAGCGGCCAACCCGCCCAAGTCGTCATGGCCGACACGACCGACGAGAACCTTGCCCCACCGACGCTGATCAACAACGTCGAGACGATGGCCAACATTCCCGGCATCATGGCCAACGGGCCGAGCTGGTTCCGCGAGCAAGGAACCGACGACTCACCCGGCACGATCGTCTGCACCGTCACCGGCTGCACCCGTCGTCACGGGGTCGGAGAGTTTCCGATGGGCACGCCGCTCCGCACGGTCATCGACGAAGTCGGCGGCGGGCCCCGCCCGGGCCGCCACATCGCCGCGGTGATGTCCGGCGTCGCGAACCCGGTCGTTCCCGCCGAGCTGCTCGACACCCCCGTCAGCTACGAGGCGATGGAAGCGATCGACAGCGGCCTCGGCGCCGCCGGCTTCATCGTCTTCGACGACACGACCGACTTCGCGGCGCTCGGTCATGGTGTCTCGACGTTTCTCGCGGTGGAGTCGTGTGGCCAGTGCACACCATGCAAGGAGGACGGCCTCGCGCTCGCCGAGATCCTCGAACGAGTCCAACGTTCCGTCGCGTCCGACGCGGACCTCCAGGCGATCGACGATCACCTCGCCACGATCACCGACGGTGCCCGCTGCTTCCTCGCCCACCAACACCAACGCGTGATCAGGAGTCTTCTAGCGGGCTACGGCGACGAGATCCGCGGCCACATCGACGGTGGGCTCGAGCCCGTCGACGCGCAGTTCATCGCACCGATCCGCGAGCTCGACGGAGACGAAGCACTCCTCGACGAAGCGCAACGCGACAAACAACCGGACTGGACGTTCGAACCGACCGATTCCGGCAAGACTCCAGCCGAACGACTCGGATCCGCAACCGACACCAACGCCGAACTCGTACGACCCGTCCCGCTTCCGCCATCAAGCACCGATCGGCGCAACGGCCCTGCTCCTCCAACACCGACACAGGAACACAACGCACACCCCGCGCAGGGAGTGTCGCCCGACTCCCTCGACCCCGACGACGCCGAAGCATCGCTGTACACCAGCGAGCCCCTCGAGACCGACCACGGCACCATCGTCATCCAACAACAAGCCGGCGGTAAGGACAACGTCGAGGGCGGCGGCGAATGGCCCGACCCTGACACGCCCCCACAGGCACCCGCGCCCGGAGCACGGTAGACAATGTGCCTGGCACGTCTGCCCCTAGGTCACGTTCGGGTCGTGTCCGGATCGGGTAACCCCGGAATTCGACTAGCCGCTGAGGGTTGGCTCGGCCCAGAGCCGAGGAGGCGAACGATGGACCAAATCGCAGCTCGAGTATCAACCATCGTCGAAGGATCACCAGACCAGGTCTGGCACGCGCTCACTGACCCGGCCCTGGTCAGGGAGTACTTCATGGGAGCGACCGTGCGCTCCCACTGGAAGGTCGGAAACCCGATCACGTTCTCAGGCGAATGGCAGGGGAAGTCGTTCGAGGACAAGGGCGAAATCCTCACCGCCGAACCAGGCAAGGAGTTGCGCTTCTCCCATTGGAGCCCACTCAGCGGCAGCGATGACGCGCCCGAGAACTACCACGTCGTCGACATCACGCTCGACGCCGATGGGGCCAAGACACGGGTGACGCTCAGTCAATCGAATCTCGACGGCCGGCTCACCGATGAAGACCGCGACAAACGCGCGGACTACGAGGCGAACTGGTCGACAGTGCTCGAAGGACTGAGAGGCGTGGTGGAGAGGAGCAGCCATGTTTCGTGACGCAGTCGCATTCGCGAGCTTCTCGGTGGATGACCTCGCCAAGGCACGCGACTTCTACGCCACGACACTGGGACTCGACGTGCACGACGATCACGACATGGGAATCCTCGAAGTGAACCTCGCCGGTGGCGGGACCGTCATGATCTATCCCAAACCCGACCACGTACCCGCCACCTTCACCGTGCTCAACTTCGTTACCACCAAACTTGATGAGGACGTCGCTGCGCTCAGACAGCACGGCGTCCGATTCGAACATTACGAGGGTGAGATTGCGACGGACGAGCATGGCATCACCACCGGTGGGCCCGGGCCGAGCATGGCGTGGTTTCGCGATCCCGCAGGCAACATCCTCTCCGTACTACTGCAGCGAGCTACACCATCGGAGCGTTGAACTTCGGCTTTCGAACCGTTTGGACGAAAGCCTCACGATGCCGACGTGATCGATTCGGTGGACAGACACGCACCTCAGCGTCACGGTCCGCCGCAGCTGTCTGAAGCACGCAGCGCGATCGACTCCCAGCGATCCTCGCTGCCGGCTGCGGCCACGCTCACCGGATACGGTGACCTACTTGCTCGAGGTACTCGGCAAGATTCGCGAGCGACGTAGCGAGTCCCGTTGCATGATCTTCGGCAGAGATGCCGTCGGGGACATCGGTGGCGGTGATAACAACACGTGTCCCGCCATCGGCGGCGCTCACCTCCCACGTCATCGTCATCGTGCCGGCGAAGGCAGGATCATCGGAAACGAAGTCCACCGCCTGGACGACCCTGGTATCGGCGACGATGTCGACGTAGCGAGCCTCGACGATGTCGGCATCCGGCTTCGCTTTCCCGGGAGCGCCCGAAGCGTCGGCGTACGTCAAGGTCAATCGGTACGAGCCGCCGGGTCTCGGATCGAACCGTTCGAACCGGGCCGTCATGCCCGCCGGCGGGAGCCAAGCCATCAGCGCCTCGCGGTCGACCAAGGCCGCGAATACCTGTGCTAGCGGAGCGGCGATTACCCGCGAGGCCACGTCCGTTCGAGGCATCACGAGAATGCTACGAGCCGATGATCGACACCGGTCCCGCAGGTCATACGTGTTCTTCGTCAACGCGACCCGATTCGTCCCTGCGCTTCGAGGATGCACGCCCGCGTCCTAGTGGAGCGGTCGCGCGACGTCCTGGTGCAGCCGCGCGAAATGAGAGAGGAACAGCGGGCGGGAGCACTTCGAAAGTAGTCGCGGGAATAGTCGAGTGGATGCCCGCTCCTGCAGCGAGGAGCGATGCTTTCCACGGGGCGTGTGTGCTGAGGGTTCGTGTCCCCTCCCGACACCGAACATGTGTTTGGTGTCGAGCTGGGGCGGGAGTAGTGTCCATTGCCATGAAGCTCACGGTTCAGACGTTCCTGACCCTCGATGGCGTGATGCAGGCCCCCGGCGGGCCCGAGGAAGATCCCAGCGACGACTTCGCTCATGGCGGTTGGCAGGCCCCGTTCCCCGACCCGGCCGTCGGCGAGTTCGTCACCGAGCTCAACAGCCACGCCAGCGCATTCCTGCTCGGGCGCAGAACCTTCGACATCTTCCGCAGCTACTGGCCCGACCAGACCGACCCCGCCAACGCCATTGCCACGGCGATCAACTCGCTGCCCAAGTACGTCGTGTCCAACTCCCTCGGCGAGGCCGATGCCAGGTGGCGCGGGGAGCATCCTGACACCGCTCACCTCGTGACCGGGGACGTCGTCGCGGCGGTGCAGGCGCTGAAGGACGAACCCGGTGACGAGCTGCAGATCTGGGGCAGCGGCAAACTGCTCCAGACGCTGTTGCAGCGCGAGCTCGTCGACCGCTTCCGACTGATGACGTTTCCGGTGGTGCTCGGCTCCGGTCGCCGTTTGTTCAGAGAGGGGATCCTCCCGGCGACGATGCATCCTGTCGACCTCACCGTGACCGATCTCGGCGTCGTCCTCGGCACCTACGAACCAGCCGGTCCGGTTCGCCACGGCCAGATGTAACCGACTGGGGATGACGTGCAGGGCTCACGTCTCGGTTGGCCATCACCGTGGCAATGACGGCGGAGTAGACGGCGAACGCGCCGACGGCGGCGCCGCTCGACAGGACCCGGGCTAGCGCGCAGAGCTCGGGTGGCGTCAGAACGTGAAGCGAGTGAGGCCGCCCGGCTCTGTGCCCAGCGCGACAGTCGCCGAGCGCGCCTCGATGCGATACACCTGCCACGGCGGCGGTCCTTGCGATGGTGCGTTGAACGGGGCGGTGATGCCGGAACCGCTTTTGTCGGGCTCCGCCGGCCAACCGTTGTCTGCCCAGGCCTTCGCAATGCGCGCCACGATGCCCGGGTCGGTCACCCGGGCGGCGTCTTCCTCGATGACGACGTCCGCGTCGCGGATCGACACGGCGAGCGAGCAGCGCGGATCCGCGCGACGTTGCGGCTCTTCCGGGTTCCCGAGCCTGTTTGGAACCAGAATGCGCCGTCGAGCCAGAGGGCGCCAACCGCAGTCACATGCGGGCCGCCGTCCTCGTTCACCGTTGCAAGCCAGGTCGTACGAGCGTTGTGCGCGTCTGGAGCCGGCGCCGATCCCGCATCCAGTTTCTCGGTGACTGCAGCCCAGTCCACTGGCGGGAGCCCGTCCCCTGCACCCAGGTTGATGATCTCCATAGCACTTCCCCTTTCCGTCATTGGGCGACACGTGCGCAACGGCGGTGTCGTAGAGGAGACGTTCCGTGTTCCCGTGATGATCAGCTCGCCGATTGCTCGCCGCCCCGCGAGCTGCCTTGCTCTGAGCGGGTGCCCGCGGCCGCCGACGGTTGGAGCCGCTCTCTTTCTCAATCAGGATCCCTATCGATGTCTACCGAAGTTGATCTCGACCCCCACCCACTCATCGATGCGGGCTACGTTCGGGCCATGGCACTGGCCGACGACCTGCTCGCGAATCCCGGCTTGTACGTCGGTGTGGACCAGCTCACCGGCAGCGACCATACCGGTGTCGCTCGCATCGTCGTGACCCCGTTGCCTGGCCGGTCGGGGGTGACCCTCGACTACGAGGTCCTCAGCGTCGCCCCAGCCGAGAGCGGCCGAAGCCATGTCGAGCACACGATGATCGCTCGCACCGATGGGGGCGGTACCGTCATGGTGATCGGCCATCCTCACGCCGATTCGGTGGCCGTGCTTCGGGAGACCGAGCCGGGCGTGTTCGAACCCGGCGATGAGCCGGCGTCGTTTCCGATGAAGGTCGTCGTGTCGGTGCCGGAGTCGGGACGGATTCGCCATTCGTGGTGGTACGGACGCCCGGGAGACATCGCTGTTGAGCGTGACGTCTCCAACGTAACCCTGCAGCCCTAACCGAAAGCCTGCGTCCCAAGGACGTCTGCCCGCGTGCCCTGGCGATCGTCGAAAGGGGACTCGGGCACCAGTCTCGCGAACGCCAGCGTGGCGCTCACCCATTTGCTACGGCGAGCAGGACGTCGGCGTGGCAAGCCTCATCGAGCGGGCAGTAACAGGCGAGGTCGCGCTCGCGGAGCTCTCGCCGGACGTCCTCAACGGTGACCGCCAAGCGACCGACGAGCAGATCCTCGTGGTAGCGGCGTACCGCCTCCGCTCGCCCAAGGGTCAAGGGATGCGGGTTCCCCCACTTGGTAGGCCGCGTCACAACCACGACATTCGAGGGAAGCCGCGCGCCCTTGCGGCGTGATCGTTGGAACCTCTGGGGCATCGTTCGTCCAGTGTCCCAGACGCCGGCACGGTGTCCCAGACACGGCATCTGACCGTGCCTGCGAGTGACATGTCGAGTCGCGCCGGCAGGGGTTGACGCGCACTCGAGCGCCGCGACGAACAGGCGAACACCGCGGCTGCGGCTACTTCTTCTTTGGTGGCAATGATGAGGCGTACGCCGAGCCCAGCTTCACCCACTTCTCGAGCTGACGTTTCGTCCGCAGGTCGTTGGAGTCGACGCGCACCCAGCCCTGCATCGGGCGCCCACGCATCACAGTCGCCTCAGCTGGCGTGGACTCGACGAGGCGATCGGCCTGGCCGGGGTCGACCCGAATGAGCGCGCCGCCCTGACCACTTGCGGCGATCGCCATGTTGCCCCCGATGAGGAACGCCAATCTGCCGAACATCTTCTGCTCGTTGACGCCGCGCTGCTCCGAAAGCAGCTCGCGGATCCGGTCGGCCAGGTCCGCGTCGTAGGCCATGCGTCCGATCGTACGGCGTCCCGGAACGCCGGCTCCATGCCCCCGATCTGTACGCGCGTTTGTGCGTACACAGGCTGCCCCGGCCGCCCATCCGGCAGATCTGGCGCGTGGGGAAGCATCGGGCCCGTGCAGGTATACAGGAGACGAAGGGCTCTGAAGGGCTGAACGGAGGTGGAAGCTGATGAACGTCCACTTTGTAGCGAGCATCGCCCCGATCGTGCGAGACACGGACGCGGCTCGATCGTTTTACCGAGACGCACTGGGACTGTCCTTTGAAGGCGAAGAGGGCGACTACGTCTTCACCCACAAACTCGAAGGGACGAAACACTTCGGCCTGTGGCCACTCTCCGAAGCGGCGAACGCCTGTTTCGGCACCACCGAATGGCCCGCTGACATTCCGGTCCCTCAGGCCAGCATTGAATTCGAAGTTCCTGACGTCGCCGCTGCAGCCGTCGAACTCACGGCAAAGGGCTATCGGCTCATCCACGAGGCCCGCATGGAGCCGTGGACCCAGATCACCGCCCGGCTCTTGAACCCCGAAGGCCTCCTCATCGCCGTTTGCTATACCCCGTCATTCCACGACACACGCGACAGCTGAACTGACCGACGAGCGCCGGGCTGCAGATCGGCCCCGACAACTAGCAGATCGTGCTCGAGGACTCGTCGGGCAACGTTGTGGAGCTGTTCCAATCGGCAGCTCGCTGAAGGATGTCGACTCACCGAGAGTCGAGACAGCGGGTTCTGATCTCTCTGGAGCGACAGCAGTCATGTTCTCGACTTGTCGAGGTAGATGAGCAGGTTGTGCGCGGCGAGCATGACTTCGGTGTGCTCCCACTCCGCGGCCCGGTAGTAACAAGCGATCAAACCCATGCGGTGCAGCCGACGGAAGTCGCCGAACACAAAGGCATACCGGGACTTCGTCTCATCGGGTGCGCCCTCAGTGAGCGCGAGGTGCCAGGACGAATACTCCTCCCAGCCGTTGTCCTTGAGAAACCTGTTCTGTTCGGCCGCGCGTGGTTGGACGTCAGCCCACCGGCTGCGTACCCGGTACTGACGGGCATCGATGAGCCTCCGAGCCTTGGCGACACCCCGCTGGTTCACCCGGTACTTGGCCACGCGTCAAGTATGCCCAAGCCCGTCTCGGCCAGCTCGGGATCGAGCCGTGCGTCATTGGAACGTCCACCCGCTGGCCTCCAAGCGCGGTTTCTCTCGTGCCCTATCCGTGCCACAAGCAGCGGCGAATGATGGTCAAGGGAAGGTAGTGGTGGTCACTGGAGGTTGACGCTGATCAGGACTTTCGCGTGTCAATGCAGGTCACAGGCCCGCGCGAGACACGTTCGCAACGTAGAAGTCGTGGGTTCAAGTTCCATCACCTCCACTCGCAAAGTCGCAGGTCATGCGCCATGCGCGAGTTCAGGGCCGGCCTTCCCATCGGGCTCAAGTCCGCGATTAGTCCGCGAGAATTTCGCGAAGCGTTGCTCAAGGGCGGTTGTTACGCCCTCGTCGACGCTTGGTAGGAGTGAGCCGTAGACATCGCTGGTCACCCGAATCGACGAGTGACCGAGACGTTGCTTGATCGTCTCGATGTGTGCTCCTGCTTCGATGAGCAGCCCTGCTGCGGTGTGGCGCAGACCATGGAAGGTGAGCCCGTCGAGCTCGGCCCGCTTCACGGCGGGGTCGAAGACTCGCGTCCGGAACGTCGACCGGCGCAGTGGGCCGCCCTCCGGAGCCACGAACACGAGCGCGTCAGGCTCTGGCTTTCCCCGACGGGCGAGGTGCTCGGACAGCACGTCTACGACGAACTCGGGCACATTCAACGTCCGCCGTGACGCCCTCGAGGTCGGCAATCGTCTGGTGGTCCGTAACGGTCACGCGCGGCCGCGCACGATCACGACGGGCGCGGGTCGCATCGATATCCGCGCGCCTCGCGTCGACGACGGCCGTCAGGATCCCGAGACCGGTGAGCGGATGGGGTTCAAGAGCTCCTTGGTGCGCCGTGGTGCCGCAAGTCACCGAAGTGACCGAGGCGTTGCCGCTCCTCTATTTGCATGGCCTCTCGAGCGGTGACTTCGTGCCCGCACTCGAGGGGTTCTTCGGGAGCTCCGCGGGCCTGTCCCCGTCGGTGATCACCCGGCTCACGACCCAGTGGCAAGACGAGCACCGCGCGTTCATGACCCGGTCGTTGAAAGGCTGCGACTTCGTCTACGTGTGGGTCGACGGCGTGCACTTCAACGTCCGCCTCGAAGAAGACCGCCTGTGCGTGCTGGTCATGGTGGGTGTGCGCCTCGATGGGACCAAGGAACTCGTCGCGATCCGCGACGGATATCGCGAATCGAAGGAGTCCTGGGCGGACCTGTTGCGCGACCTGAAACGACGCCACATGGCCGCCCCGGTCCTCGCCATCGGGGACGGCGCGCTCGGGTTCTGGGTCGCGGTGCGTGACGTCTGGCCCGAGACCCGCCACCAACGTGACTGGTTCCACAAGGTCGCGAACGTCCTCGACGCATTGCCGAAGTCGGCACAGCCGACCGCCAAGAAGATGCTGACCGAGATCCGCGACGCCGAAGACCGCGATCACGCGCTCGCGGCCGCGAACGCGTTCACGAACGAGTTCCACGCGAAGTGGCCCAAGGCGGCTGCCAAGATCACCGACGATCTCGACGTGCTGTTGACTTTCTATGACTTCCCCGCCGAGCACTGGATCCATCTCAAGACCACGAACCCGATCGAGTCGACCTTCGCGACCGTCCGGTTACGCACGAAAGTCGCCAAGGGACCCGGCTCGCGTGCTGCGGGACTCGCGATGGCCTACAAGCTCATCATCGCCGCGCAAGACCGCTGGCGTGCGATCAACGGGCCGCACCTGGTCGCGCTTGTCCGCGCCGGCGCGACATTCAAGAAAGGAGTGCTCATCGAGAACCCGAACCAGGTCGCCGCGTGATCAACGAACCCGATCCACAACTCTTGACGATTTCTCAATTGCATTCGGAGTTGGTCACTAGATACTTGGTGTTCCCGCCAGAGTGGTAGTGCTCGACCGAACTACCACTGGCACCGAGTTGGTTGACCGGGCTGTTCTCCAGATCGAGTTGCCCGCCCGATGAGTAGTAGTCGTAGAACACTTGGAAGTTGCCCTGAGTTCCGAAGCTGGAGCAGTCGTAGCTCCAAGCAAGGTCCCAACTCTGCGGCACCTTGAACGTGTCGGTTGTCTTCGTTCCCGAACCTGAGATGTTGAGAACGGGACCCGCGGGCTCCGTCGTCGCGACCGGCCGCGTCGTGGACGGAGCGGCCGTGGTTGGAGGCGCTGACGCAGCAGGAGCCGCGCTCGTCGTCACAGTCCCTGAGGAAGAACCCGAGCCTGATCCGTAGCCGACTTTAGTCCGCGCTCGGTGAGCCGGCCGAGACCAGGTCTTCGCTGACGTCCCAGAGTCGAGCGGCAACCACGCGATCTCGCGCCGCATTTGACCGTCGCGCCGGTTTGCGTGCGGCGAAGTACTCGCCGGTCACGCCCTCGAGCTCGGGCGCGGTGGCGACGTAGATCGAGGTGTCGGCTCCCTCGGTCGCCGTGCGCATCATTGGTCGCACCGCGCGCATTGCCAGCCCGGCCGCGCCGGTCATCTCTTCGGCACCTCCGAAATTCGTGGCGACGAGACCCGGGTGTACGGCGTTCGCTGTCACGCCGGTACCTCGGAGTCGGTCGGCGAGCTCGATCGTGAAGAGAATGTTCGCGAGCTTCGAACGCCCGTAAGCGCGCCCACCGCGGTACCCGTGGGTGGCCTGGAGATCGTCGAAGTCGAGACCGGCGCCCGGCCAGCGGTGCGCACCGGACGAGAGGTTCACGATCCGCGCCGGTGCGCTCTCTTTGATGCGATCGAGGAGCAGGTTCGTGAAGAGGAAGTGCCCGAGGTGGTTGGTTCCGAACGTGAGCTCGAAGCCGTCGGCGGTCTCGCGCCGATCGCGCGTCGTGGTGCCCGCGTTGTTGACGAGGATGTGTATGCGGTCGTGCTCCGCGAGCAGGGTGGTGGCCCCAGCGCGGATCGAGGCGAGGTCGGCGAGATCGAGCATCAGGAGCTCGACGTGCTGGTTGCCGCTCCGCTTGATCACGTCGGCAACGGCTGCCTCTCCTCGAGTCTGGTCGCGTGCAGTCATGACAACGGTCGCATTCATCCGGGCGAAGGCAAGTGCGGTCTCCTTGCCGATGCCGCGGGTGGCTCCGGTGACCACCGCGGTCTTTCCCTCGAGATTGGGCGCGATCGTCGACATGTTTCGGGCTCCTCACTGACTGCCTGTGGGGCGCAGCATAGATCGCTCGATGCAGCGGGCACATCGTCCGACAACACGGAGATGGACACGTTTCCCATCCTGGTCGGGTTCCTGGCGGGCGTGGTCGTGTTCGCGGCCTGGGTGCGCGGGATGATCCGTGCGCAACCGGCAGCGACCGCGCCGACGTCTCCGCGATAAGACCATGGGCAAGCTTCTGATGATGGCCGAAGAGGCAATCTCGCTCGTCGTCGCGGTCCTGGTTGTCGCCCGCGCGGTCAACATTCTCAAGTAATGACCAAGGCATTGAAACGCGGCGTACCTGTCGGGAGTAGTTCCGGGAGTAGTCCGGCGCATGATCGTCATGCAGCGATAGCGAACGGACCGGCAGCGGGCGCGTGGGGTTCGGGTACGAGTCCCCCCCGGCGACACGCGTCGTGGCCGTCGACGGGCGGGCAAGCGAAAGGTCGTCAATCGCGGTCCCATCACCTCCACTTCGCCTGACCTGCGGCTTCGAGTTCGAATCTCGGGAACGACTCCCTGCGCACCACGGCTGCACCTGAAGGGTGCCATGTGCAAGCCGGCGTTCTACGTTCGCGATATCGGTGTGTTGAATGCCGCGCGAGTGCAAGCCGTTGATGCTGCGCCCGCGGCACGTCGGGGCAGGAGCCGCGTAGCTGAGCGCCGCCGCGTGAAAACCACGCGTGTCACGTGCTGGGGGGCGGGTGGAGGTCGCGTCCGCGGTGGGGCCGCTGGTTGTTGTAGTGGTCGACGTAGGCCTCGAGCACGCGCCGGAGATGACCTTCACCGAGGATAAGGAGCCGCGATGCCGTGGTGACAATTACGCCGTGACGCGCAAACGGGAGGGAGCGCTGAGGCTCCCTCCCGTTGCGGCACGGATCGGCGACGTCAGATCCCGGGGGGAAGGATCACGGTGTCGATCACGTGGATCACGCCGTTGCTGGTCTTGACGTCGGTCTTGACGATCTTGGCGTCCTCGATCGTCGCACCCGACTTCTTCACGATGATGGTGGCCGGGCTGCCCTCGACCGTCTTCACCGTCTGCTTCTTCTTCAGGTTCTTCGACAGCACCTTGGTGGGCAGGACGTGGTAGGTGAGGATCTTGGTCAGCTTGTCCTTGTCGGCCAGGATGGCTTGGAGCTGGTCGGCGGGGATCTTGTCGAACGCGGCGTTCGTCGGGGCGAACACCGTAAAGGGTCCCTTGCCGTTGAGCGTGTCGACCAACCCTGCTGCGGTCACGGCAGACACGAGCGTGCTGAACTGCGGGTCTGCGGCTGCGCCTCCAACGATGGTCGGCTTCGTCGTGGACGAGGTCGTGGTGCTCGAGGTGTCGGCACCGGCAGTGCCGATCGACGCGACTGCAAACGCCGCTATCAATGCACTTGCGATGAGGATTCGGGCTGAGGAACGGATGCTTCGCACG
Organism: uncultured Actinomycetes bacterium; assembly: GCA_963775795.1. GTDB lineage: Bacteria > Actinomycetota > Acidimicrobiia > IMCC26256 > DASPTH01 > CAVZKC01. The sequence continues at coordinate 1,336,879 of CAVZKC010000004.1, forward strand.
TGAGTCTCCAATTGTCGGGAGGTGATGAGGAAGGAAGTGATGAGGAGTCGGGCAGGGTCAGACGCTGTCGCACCATGTGGCCGGGACGACGCCGATACCGGGGACGACGACGGAGACGCCGCCGGTCTTGAAGAGGTCGGGGTTCGTGCGGTGCAGTTCGAGCACGGTCGGGAACGGCACCACGCCGACGCCACGACCTCGATGCCACCCTTGGCGACGGCCGGCAGGAGCCCGAGCGATTGGAGCGTTGAGATGCCGGCCTGCTGGCAGGCGACGCCGCCGGGCTTTCCGTCCGCGCCGGCACGGGCGGGGGGAGCCGCGGACGCCGCCGTGGCGAGACCGGTGGTGAGGGCAAACGGCGACTGCGGTGCTGGCGAGGAAGCGCTTCATCGTGTCTGTCCTTGGGTTGCGGATAATTAGTGCTAAATATATCCAGGCCGAGGAACGGATGCAAGTCGGGTTAGTGATAAAACTTCTGCATGGCACGAAAGCGAGAGCCGATCACGTTGCACGAGGCGGCCGAGCGCCTCGGCGTGCACTACATGACCGCCTACCGCTACGTGCGCACGGGCAAGCTCCCGGCCGAGAAGGCGGGTGTCCACTGGGTGGTCGATCTCGCCGACGTGGAGCGGATACGGGCCACCCCGGCGACGCGGCGACGGCAAGGCAGCGTGCGAGCGGAAGGGCCGGCCAAGCTGGCCGCACGCATGGTCGGGGGCGACGAGGCCGGGGCATGGGGGATCGTCGAGAACGCGCTGACCTCGACGCTCGACCCCCACGAGGTCTACCTCGAGCTCCTGGCGCCGGCGCTCGAGCGGATCGGGATCGACTGGGAAGCGGGTCGGCTGTCCGTCGCCGACGAGCACCGCGCGACGGTGGTCGCCGGACGCCTCATCGGGCGCCTCGGCCCGCGATTCGCGCGCCGCGGTCGCAAGCGCGGTGCCGTGGTCGTGGCGGCACCCTCAGGGGAGTCGCACGCACTTCCCGGCGCGATGTTGTCCGACCTCCTGCGCGGCGCCGGGTTCGAGGTCGTCGACCTCGGCGCCGACACGCCAGCTGCGTCGATGGTCGACTCCGCCAAACACGCCACCCGACTCGTCGCCGTCCTCATCGGCGCAACATCACCGGGCCTTGACGAGTCGGTCCGGACGTCGGTCGCGGCCCTGCGCGCCGCCGGAATCCAAACTCCCGTGCTCCTCGGCGGAGCGGCCATCGCGACCAGAGAGCGCGCAGAAGACCTCGGCGCCGATGCATGGACCGGTCTCGACGGGACCACCGCGCTCGCGGCCCTCGAACAGATCATCCTCGAGCCCGGCGCTGCCTGAAAGCCGCCGCAGGCGTTCGTCGACTACTCCGGCGCCGCGGCGAGGAACGGCGGGACGGTGTGGTCGACGACACAGTCAGCGACGTCATCGCGGTAGAGCTGCTCGCGACGTTGCATGAGGCGCTCTCCAATGTTGTTCGCCACACGCAGGCGTCGTCGGTGCAAGTCGTTGTAGCCTGCGACGACGACGTCACATTGTGGGTCCTCGACGACGGCCGCGGAGTGCCCAACAACGTCGTCAGCGGAAACGGAACCGGCAACCTCACCGCCCGCGCCGTACTGCTCGGAGGCCGGTGTCAGCTCGTCTCGGGTCCGGACGGGGGCAGCCTGCTCGAGCGGCAGGTTCCGAACACGCACTAGCACGCTTGGGGAAATCCGGAGCGACGGCTGCCCCGCGCGGCGCAAAAGCACGCGCGGGGCAGGTCGGGGGGATTCAGATCCGCTGGATCGGGACTCGCTTGGCGTTGGCTGCTGCGCGATCGATGGGGATTCGCACTTCGAGGATGCCGTCCTTGTAGGTGGCCTTGACATCCTCTTCGGTCGTTCCCACGGGGAGCGGCACCGTTCGGGAGAAGCTGCCGTACCGGAAATCGCTGCGGTACCGGCCCTTGTCTTCCGTCTTGGATTCCTCGCGCCGTTCGGCCTGCAGATGCAACGTATGGTCGCTCACGCTGATTTGAACATCCTTGTCCGGGTCGATTCCGGGCATTTCAACCCGCACGACCACCTGGTCACCTTCGGTGAACTCCTCAACTTTGAGCAGATCCATTTCCTCACCGAAGCCGCGGAAGAACTCGGGAAAGAGACGAGATCTCGGCGAACCGCTGAACCATCGCTCCACCAAATCAGCGGGATCCGTTCCACGCATCGCGACTGCCTTGTCCTTATCGGCGTGTGCCACGACGGCCTCCTCTCGTTGGGCTGTGACGCGTCGTTGGTCTTCTCACCCGCAGCCTCACCGATACCGGCGGGACTTGATAGGGCACAAGGTCATCTTGAACGCGATCGGCGGCACGCGTTCATTTCTCCTCCGGGGCACGCAGCGGCCTCCACTGATATCAGGAGCGCCGGTTGGGGTCGCCGCGCCGAACAGCTCGACCCGAATCAGCCGACCACGTAGCGAAGTCTGATCATCTCGTCGTTGAGCTCCTCGACGGACAGCCCATCGAACGTGTTGGACCTGCGTCGTGCACTCGGGTGAGATTGTGACGAGGAGGATTTCCTCGATACACGACCGAGCGCGACAAGATGGCGGGTCTGGTGCGGGACGAGGCGGCGATGACCGATGAGGTTGAGGGCGCCGTCGATCCGCGAGAGCCGACAGAACGGCTGTTGCGAGATCTTCGATCCCGTCCCGAGGGTTTGTCCCAACGCGAGGCCGAGCGACGCCTCGTCGCGTATGGCGCCAACGAGCTGCAGCGGACGGCGCGCCGTTCGTGGGGCCAGGATCTGCTGCGTCAGTTCACGCATCCGCTCGCGCTGTTGCTTGCAGCGGCCGCGTTGTTGGCTTGGGCCTCGGGTTCTCTTGTCGTCGGCGTCGCGATTGCCGTGGTGATCGCGGCGAACGCGACGTTTGCGTTCGTCCAGGAGCAACAAGCGGAACGGGCGGTGGAGGCGCTGGCCGCATACCTTCCGCAGCGCGCGACGGTCGTCCGGGACGGTGCGCGACGCTCGATCGAGGCGCGCGAGATCGTTCCGGGCGACATCTTGGAGATCGCAGAGGGAGACAAAATCTCGGCCGACGCCCGTCTGCTGTCTGGGGCGTTGGAGGTCGACACGTCTGCGCTCACGGGCGAATCCGTTCCCGTGTACCGGTCCAGTGAGCTTGTCGATACCAGCGTCCCGTTCCTGCAGGCGCGTGACCTTGTGTTCAGTGGCATGAGCTGCACTGGTGGCGATGCGCGGACCCTGGTGTTCGCGACCGGCATGCACACCGAGCTGGGGCGGATCGCCGCGTTGTCGCAGCGGGTCAAGCGGGATGAGAGTCCGCTCGAGCACCAGGTGCGGCGCGTCGCCCGACTCATCGCGATGGTCGCGGTCGTGATCGGCCTGGCATTCCTTCCCCTGGGCATGATCGCCGGTCTCTCATTCTCCGATGCCGCGGTGTTCGCGGTGGGTCTCATCGTGGCGAACGTCCCTGAAGGCCTGTTGCCGACCATCACGTTGGCGCTTGCGCTCGGCGTTCGCGTGTTGGCGCGACGGGGCGCGCTTGTCAAGAGGCTGAGCGCGGTCGAGACCCTCGGTTCAACCAGTGTGATCTGTACTGACAAGACGGGGACGCTCACCGAGAACCGTATGCGGACCGTCTCCATCTCGACGCTGGAACGCGAGATCGACCTCGCCACCGACCGTCCCGATGTCGCGACCGACGACGCGGCATTGCGAGCTCTGGCCGCGGCCGTCGTCTGTTGCAACAACGCCACGGCGGGGTCAGAGTCCGCCGCCGAGACCGAGACGGCACCGAGCGGCGATGCCACCGAGGTTGCGTTGCTGCGCGCCGCGGAGTGGATCGGGGCGGACGTAAGCGTGTCGCAGCGTGATGCCTGTCGCCGCCAGGAGTTCCATTTCGATCCCGCGATCAAGCTGATGTCGACCGTTGATGACACCGATGCCGGCCTGTGCGTGCATACCAAGGGTGCACCCGAAGTGCTCCTTCCCCGCTGTTCGACCGTCATGGCGTCCGATGGTCGCGTACGGCCGCTCGATTCCGAGCTCAGAGCCTCGATCGAAGACGACGTCGACGAGCACGCGCGGCGCGGGCTTCGCATCCTTGGGGTGGCTCGGCGATTGGTGGGCGAGATCCCCGAGGATCGGGTCAGCGCCGAAACGGCAATGTGTTTTCTGGGCACGGTCGCCCTGTTCGATCCTCCGCGCGCCGAGGTGACCGAGGCCGTCGCCCAATGTCACGCCGCCGGTATCCGTGTGCTGATCGTCACCGGGGACCATCCGTTGACCGCGGCACACGTTGCGAGCCAGATCGGCATCGGAGCGGGGGGCCTGACCGCGATCGCGGGCGACCGGTTGGAGGCCATGACCGAGGGCGAGCTCGACGATCTTCTCGACGCTCCGGGCGAGATCGTGTTCGCCCGCACGTCACCCGAAGCCAAACTCCGCATCGACGACGCGCTCCGCTCGCGGGGTGACGTCGTCGCGATGACTGGCGACGGCGTCAACGACGCTCCCGCGTTGCGGAACGCCGACATCGGCGTGGCAATGGGCCGCTCGGGAACCGACGTCGCACGCGAGGCCGCCACCATGATCCTGACCGACGACAACTTCGCCACCGTCGTCACCGCGGTCGGCGAGGGACGCAGGGTCTACGCGAACGTCCGGAAGTTCATGTTCTACATCTTCGCCCACACGACCCCCGAAGTCGTGCCGTTCCTCGTGTTCGCGCTTTCGGGAGGGCTGGTCCCGCTCCCGCTCACGGTGCTCGCGATCCTGGCCATCGACCTTGGGACCGAAACGCTCCCCGCCCTCGCCCTGGGACGAGAGCCGGCCGAGCCCGGGGTCATGGACGAGCCACCGCGTCCCCGAACCGAAGGGGTCATCGACGCACCGATGTTGGTACGGGCATGGCTGTTCGTCGGGCTCATCTCGGCCGGTCTCGTGATGGCAGCCTTCTTCTTTACGCTCACACGGGCCGGCTGGAGTCCCGGTGACCCCACGGGGCAGGGGTCCCCGCTGCATCACGCCTACCTTCAGGCCACGACAACGACATTCCTCGCCATCGTGTTCTGTCAGGTCGGCACCGCGTTCGCCGCCCGCACCGAACGAGCGGCGCTCCGCTCCATCGGTGTCCTATCGAACCCCATGCTGCTCTGGGGAATCGTGTTCGAACTCACCTTCGCTGCAGTGGTCTGTTACGTCCCACTCTTCCAGCACATCTTCAGAACCGCCAGCGTCAGCGCCGACACGATCGCACTCATGCTTCCATTCCCCGTCATCGTCTGGGGCGCCGACGAAGTCCGACGCTGGCTCATACGCGCCCGCTGCCCACGACAAACCTGAACCACGCCGGATTCCCCGCCGGCACACGCAGGCGGTGCCGGCGGGTGTGGCGACGAAGGCGGGTCGTGTTCACGCGTTCGCCAAATCGCGGCGCTCGAACACGAGCAGTCCGATTACGGCCGCGCCCACCCCGAGCGCCACGAGGACACCGACGCTCGTCCACTCGATCGGCGCGGCGGGCGCGGGGCGTATGTGGTGGAGCACCGAACTATCCAAGATCCAGTGGTCGGCCTTGATCAAGGCTCCGACGACCTCGACGAGGAAAGACCACGCGACGAGCGCGTACGCGCCCACGGAGGCCGCGCGCGGCCACACTCCGTGGAGGAGTGTGCCAAAGCCCAGCACCAGCATTGCGGGGCCGGCGACGTTGGCGCCTGCTTCAAGCATGAGCCGCGCGCCGACACCGCTGTCCTGCAGCGCGGCGCCGACCCAAGCCAGGAGTCCAGCCACGACGGCGCTGCTTACGATCACCGCGGTGGCGACCGCAAGTCGCCCGGCGAGCCACCGGCGGCGTGACACGGCACGCACGAGCAGGTGGTCGACGCGTCCCTCGCCTTCTTCGTCGCGCGTGGCTGCGACCTGGCCGGCCGCGGCGAGCGCGACGAGCGTGGCGATGATGACGAACGAGAAGCCCAGGTATGAGACAGCACCGGTGCGGTGTGCGCCGAGCTGCTTCAGGATCTCTCGGATTCTCGCCGAGCCCGACATGGAGCGCGACGCGACCTTCGCGACGAGCCCGAGGACCAGCGCGAGCGACCCGATTCCCAGGAGCCAACCCGCCGCGGTCGGAGCGACGAGGCGCACGTCCAGCCCGATCGCGGACTGGAGCGACGTCGTCCGCGCCGTCCGCTCGTCGTGGGCGACGAGGGCACTTGCCCCGAGATCGCGCCGCCCGGCGAGCAACGCGGTCGCGGCGACGAGCCCCGCGATCATCAGCGCGATTGGGATCAACATGATCGGCTGCGAACCGGTGAGTGGGTGCAGCTCGTCGATCCAGCCGAGCGGGCTCGCCCAGCGCAACCATGCGAGGTCTGTGCTCATCGCGGCGACCATGCGGGCGACGAACGCAAGGCCAAATATTGCCGCCGCCAGTGTCGCCGCGTGGCGCCGGTCGGACGCGATCTGGCTGGTGAGGGCGCCGACCGCGAGGAAGAGCGCGGCTGAGGAGACGAGCGCGACGGTGAAGAACAGGCTCGAGCGCATGGTGAACTGCGCGTCCGCGGTCCGGCCGGTGAGCACGACCGCGCTCGCGGTCGTGAGAAACATCGCGAGCAGTCCCGCTGCCAGGCCCGCCATCGCCTGCAGCGCTGCGCCGACGCGGGTGGTCGGACCGGCGAGCAGTATCTCCCAGCGCCCGGCGTCCTCCTCGCCGCGCAGCTGTTTCGTGCTCGCGAGGATGCCCCACACCGCGCCGACGAGCATCACGCTGCCCATGGCACGCCACGCGGTGAAGCCGGCGACTGTTTCGAGGTGATGGGCGGGCCCGAGCAGGGCCTGCGCGCCGGGGTTGACGGCGATGCTCGACTGCAGGACGCGACGTGCCGTCACGGTCGGGTACGCCGACGTGTAGCCCGTCACTGATCCGTACACGACGACACCGAAGGTCGCGCCCCACAGCGCTCCCTGCCAGCCGGCACGGCGGGCGGAGAGCGCGGCGACCACACTGCTGGCGCGCCGGATCCGTCGGACGTCTGGCGCACCGGCCACGGTGGTCACTGGCCCGTCCCGTAGTGCGCGAGGAAGATCTCTTCGAGGGACGGCTCTCGGCTCAGGAGTTCGTGTACTCCGGATGCGGCGAGCACGCGCAGGAGCGGTTCGACGGAGCCGGTTACGTGGCACGTGACCCGGTGCCCTTCGACGTGCACTTCGGTCACGCCAGGGATCCGGGTGAGGTCCGGTGGGGAGGTGTCGAACGTCGCCTCGATCGACAGTGCCGACAAGTGACGGAGGTCGGCGAGCGCGCCGGCGTCAACCAACTCGCCGTTCCGGAGGATCGCGACTCGGTCGCTGAGGGCTTCGACCTCGCTCAGGATGTGCGAGGAGAGGAAGACCGTCCGTCCCTCGGCGCGCGCCTCGCCGATGCAGCGCCGAAATGCCTGCTCCATCAGCGGGTCGAGCCCCGCCGTCGGTTCGTCGAGGATGAGAAGCTCCGAGCGGCACATGAGGCCGGCGATCAGGATCAGCTTCTGGCGGTTGCCCTTCGAGTAGGCCCGCACTTTCTTCGAGGGATCCAGCTGGAAGCGCTCGACGAGCACGTCGCGGTAGGCCGCGTCGACGCTGCCGTGGACGCGCCCGAGCAGATGAAGTGTCTCGGCGCCCGTGAGACCTGGCCACAGGTTCGCCTCACCGGGCACGTACGCGAGCCGCCGATGAATCGCGACGGCGTCCCGCTGCGCATCGAGGCCGAAGATCTGGGCGCGCCCGGCCGTCGCACGGATCAGGCCAAGCAGCAGCCGGATGGTCGTCGTCTTGCCCGCACCGTTCGGCCCGAGGTAACCGAGCACCTCGCCCCGTTGCACCTCAAGGTCGAGGGGTCGGAGCGCGTCCACACGACCGAAGCTCTTTCGAAGCCCATCAGTACGGATCACTGCATCGCCCATCGTCGCTCCCTTCGGCGTCGCATGGGTGAGAGCCTGCCGCGGTCGACCTGCTGTGCACAGGGTCATCAGACCTTGGAAACCCACCGCGAATTGATGGACCTTCGGCCCTGTTGACGAGGCGTCGGCAGAGTCACACTGCAACCATGATGAATCTCGAGCAAATCCGATCGATGTCCGTCGCTGACTTCTTCAACTACTTGCTTGGCCGGGAGCAAAGGTGCGAGTTCGCGCTCCAGTTCGCGCACGTCCACGATGACCGCGGGGCACGCACGGTCACGACAGGTCGCTGACATGCGCCGGCGTGGGCGCGCGGGCACCGGAACACTTGAGCTCGCACATCCGGCGGCGCGCGCCGCGCATCTCTCGCGAACCGCGGCACTCCAGGACGCCGACGCGCTGCCGGTCGATCGGATGCGTGCGAACACGGTCATCGATGATGCGTTGCGCAGCGTCAGAGGCCGCGAGCTCTTCGTCAGAGACAAAGCCTTGGACGTGATCCAAGGCGCTGCAACGACGATTCGCGAGCTCGGGGTCGTCGCCGATGTTTCGGCGGTGGACCGGATCGATCGCGACACGCGCGATCAGGCGCACGTTTCGCGCGTGGACCTACAGAACGCGCTGCTCGACCTCCGTCTCGCGCTTCAGCCGTGACGGCACGATCACACGGATACCCGCCACTCCAAGTCACTGCCGTCCAGGGCGTGAGTGACGACCACGAAGTGTCGACGTCGGTGAGCGACCGCGGCGACCACACCCGTAATCATGACGGTCCGAGGTCGCCTCTAGCTCTCGGGAGTCTCGGGTGGCTCGGTTGGGTGTCGGTGGAGCAGGCCGTGCTTGCGCGTGTCCTTTGTCGGTGATGGCGCCGTGTCAGCGGCCGGCTCGTCGTGGGCCACCTGCACTTTGCGGGGCTGAGATTGCGCCGCCACGGGGATCTGGATCGTCAACACTCCCTGGTGATACGTCGCGGTGATCTGCTCGCCATCAAGGCTGTCGCCGAGTACGAGCTGGCGCCTGAAGCTGCCTTGCGGTCGCTCGCTGATGATCAGCTCGTCGCCCTCGAGGGACGGCCAGGTGCGTTCCCCGCTCACGGTGAGCGTGTTGTGGTCGACCGTGAGATCGACGGTCGACGGATCGACGCCGGGAAGGTCGAAGTGCAGATAGAGCGCGTCGTCCCGTCGATACGCGTCCATCGGCACTTGGGGTGGCCGTGCTCGGAAGCGCATCTCGTTACCGATGCCCTCGTACTCGCGGAATGGACTCTCCCACCTCAACAGCATCGCTTCGCCTTCCACCGGTTCCGGGAGTCCGCACTTGCGATGACGATTGTGTCGCGCCCACGCCCGGCCTACTAGGGGCGAAGGTCCTGGCCCATCACCAAGCTTGTTCCATCCGACTGAAAGGTCTGCGCACTCGGTATGCGAGGGGCTAGCTGTGGGCCCTTGTGCCGCATGTCTTCGGTCCGTCAACGAACCCGGTCTGAAAGGCGCGGCGTCTGCGTCGATCGTCATGCGCCTGACACTGCCGGCGTGGGCGAGTTCCTTGGGTGGTTTGCCGGTGTTGGTGCCGATGTTCCCTCGTGGTGGGTCCAATACGCCGGGTGTTCAGGTGAAAATGATGTGGCCTCCGGCTGCTTTCTCGTAGAACTCACCGACGGTGATGATGTCTTCGATCTGGTCGACGAAGTCGTCCTTGGTGAAGCCGAACATGTCGACGGAGGCCTTGCAGGCGTACATGCCGGCACCGGTGTCGCCGATCATCTCGATGAACTCGTGGACCGGCGGGATGTCGAGCTCCAACATCTTCTTTTCCATCATCTTGGTGGCGATCGCGGACATGCCGGGGAGCACGCCGATCAGGCTCGCGATGTGCATGCCGGGGTTGCCGACGGTCGCGACCTTGATGTGCTCGATCCGTTCACGGTGGACCGCGTCGAGGCCGAAGAACGTGAAGAAGAGGTTGGCGTCGATCCCTTCGGCGCGGGCGCCGTTGGCCATGATGAGTCCGGGATAAATGCCTTCGAGTGATCCTTTCGAGATCACGATCGATACCCTCTTGATGGGTTCCGGCTTGCTGCTGTCCGGCATCAGGTTCCCCTCCGGTCAGATGCAGCCGCGGGGCTTGGGGATCCCGGCGATCTTGGCGGCGAGCTTGGCCGGGCCCTTCGGGAAGAGCTGGTAGAGCTCCTTGATCGACACTCCTGAGGTCTTGCCGAGCGCTCTGACCGTGGGCCCGGTGCCCTTGTCGAAGTACTCCTTGCGCATGAAGTTGATGACCTGCCAGTGCTTGGGGGTGAGGGGGTCGATGCCTTCGCGTTTGGCGATCTCGATCGCCATGGCTTCGGTCCACTGGTCCGGTTGTTCGAGGAAGCCTTCGTCGTTGACGGTGACGTCGACCCCGGCGATCGTTGCGGTGCTCACGAATGATCCTTTCACGTGGTCGTGGTGGGGATGTTCTTCCCGGTGGTCGGCATGTCGGCGGTGATGCCGGGGATGTCGCGGCCGGGCAGCAAGGCGTGCCAGTAGAACCACTGGAACATGAGCTTGCCGAGGTGGTTGAGCCGCGACTCTTTGAGCAGCGGCAGGCCGACCCGGGCGGGGAAGTGACCGCCGACGGGTTCGTGGTCGTAGTTGAAGTCGATGAGCATGGCCTTGTGAAAGCCGGTCTCGATGAAGCAGTTCGAGTGCCCGTCGTAGGACGCGTCGAGCACCTCGCCGCGCAGGAAGTGTTGGATGTTCTCGACCAGGGTCTCGCCCTCGTAGTGGGTGACGGAGCCTGCCTTGGAGATCGGCAGTGCCGCCGCGTCGCCGATCGCGAACACGTTCGGTTTCGCGTTCGATTGCAGGGTGTGCTCGTCGGTGAGCACGAAGTCGAGCGCGTCGCCGAGTCCTGGTGACGCGCCGACATAGGCAGCGCCACTGTGGACAGGGATCACGACCCCGAGATCGAACGGGACCTCGCGCTCGTCATAGCTGATGAGCCGGCCCCTGTCGCTGTCGACCTCGCCGGTGTTGAACTCGGTCACCAACTCGATGTTCCGCTCCGCGAGCATCCCGCTCAACGTCTGCGATGCGGTCGGTGTGGTGAACGCGCCGTCGAGGGGCGTCACGAACGTGATCGTGACCTCATCACGCACGCCGCGCTCGTGGAGATACCAGTCGGCGAGGAAGCAGAACTCGAGCGGCGCGACCGGGCACTTGATCGGCATGTCGATCACGTTCACGACCAAGCGTCCACGATCGAACCCTGCGAGCGCAGGCTCCAACGCGGTCGCCCCAGGGAGGTCATAGAAGGTGAACACCTTCTCCATCCAACCTGGACCGGTCAGGCCGTCGGTCTCCTCGGGCACCAGACGCGATCCCGACGCGACGACGAGCACGTCATAGTCGAAAGCTGTTCCGTCGGCGAGGTGGACCTGGTCGGTGTCGAGATCGACGTGGTCGATCCCGCTCTGGTGGTAGTCGACGTCCGAGTGGAGTTGGCGTGAGCGCGGCCGGACGATGTCGTCGGGATCCGCCAGACCGAAGGGGACGAACAGCAGACCCGGCTGGTAGACGTGACGGTCGTCGGCATCGACGACCGTGATCGACGCCTCCGATGTCGCGAGCGCCTTTCGCAGCCGGTTGGCGGTCAGCGTCCCGCCGGTGCCACCACCGAGGATCACGATGCGTGAGCTCATGCGCTTCTGACTGTATGGCCACCGCAGATCCGGCTGGCAGGGCCGAACGACCCTCGACCATGTGCACCGGCTCGCGGGGAGCGGGTCGCGAAATACAACCGGCTCGCCGCCATCGAGCTCGAGGTGGCCGAGCCCGTCTACGGGCTGCGCCCGCTCGGCGGAGAGGCAGGGGGCCACCGGGAAGGGCGGTAGGCTTTTTGTCGGCGATGAGGCTCGCCATCGACCGCGCTCCGCGCTGATGGCCTCTACCTGACGTACCGACGAGCTGCACTCGAGCAGCGTCCAACGGCGAAAGGAGGAGGCCATCGAGACGCACCGAGATCCCGACGAGCCCAGTGGTCCGGGCGTCGAGCCTCCGCGCGTCGGACCGTTCGCGCCACAGGCACCCGCCGACGACCGGCATGACACCGCTGCCGGTGCCGAAGCGGTTGCGCATCCTCGCCGAACGCGACTCCCCGAACGATTCCAACCCGACATCATCTTCGCGATCGCGTTGGGTGGTGCGTTGGGCGCGCCGGCCCGCTACGAGGTCGCCCAGTGGATCAAGGTCGCGCCCGACGGGTTCCCGTGGGCGACGTTTTGGACGAACCTCTCCGGCGCGTTCGTGCTCGGGTTCTTCCTGACGCTGGTGATCGAGCGACTCCGGCCGACCCGCTATCTCCGGCCGTTCTTCGCGATCGGGTTCCTCGGCTCGTACACGACGTTCTCGACGCTCGCGGTTGAGACCGTGCTGCTGATCAAAGACGGGCACGTCACGCTCGGGGTCGGCTACACCTTCGCCAGCGTGATCGCCGGGCTCGCGCTCACCTACGCCGGGATCGTGCTCGCGCGACTGTTACCTGGAGGCGAATACCGATGACGCCTACAAGAACGGAGTCCGTATGAAGCTCGAGGGCCACGCGCGCCGGGTGACGGTGTTCATCGGCGAAGAAGACCGCTACGACCACAAACCGCTCGCGACCGAGATCGTCCACCGCGCACAACAGGCGGGCCTCGCCGGCGCGACCGTCGTGCGCGGCGTCGAGGGCTTCGGCGCGTCGAACCACGTGCACACCACGCGCATCCTCAGCCTGTCCAACGATCTGCCCATCATCGTCTTGATCGTCGACGAACCCGAACGCATCGACGCGTTCATGCCGCAACTCGACGAGCTCATCACCGAAGGGCTCGTCATCGTCGACGACGTCGAAGTGATCAAGTACGTCGGCCGGCCCGCAGAATCCTGATGCTCGTCGCCGGGATCGCCGTGGCCGGAGCTCTGGGCGCACCCGTCCGTTACCTCCTCGACGGCTTCGTGCAGGACGGCAGCGACGGCGTGTTCCCGCGCGGCACGTTCGTCATCAATGTGACCGGCTCGTTCATCCTCGGCGTGCTCACCGGGCTGCTCCTGTATCACGCGTTCCCATCGGACCCGAAGATCGTGCTCGGTACCGGCTTTTGCGGGGCGTACACGACGTTCTCGACGTTCACCTATGAGACCGTGCGCCTTGCCGAGGAACGCGCGTTCGGCGTTGCCTTCCAGAACGCGTTCTCGAGCATCGTCGTCCCGGCGCTCGCGGCCGCCTCCGGCCTCGCGATCGCGGCACTCTGATGAGCGGGAAAGGTCTCGCCTACGCCGCGATCTACGGCGCGACCGTCACCGTCGTCGTATCTCCTCGCGCAAGGCAACGTCGTTGGGTTCACGGCGATCCTCTTCGGTCTGTCGCTGGTCGCCACGTTCATCGAGTGGCGCCGATATCGCCGAAGCTTCCCGTCCGCCTCGGTGCCCCCGACATCGACCAGCGTCCGAGTCTGAGTCGAGCGCATCCCTCGGGACGCACGCGCGGCGCGACGGTAGGATCCCCGCCGTGTCTGCTCCGGCGCTGATCGCGATCGACGAGCCTGATGCGTTGGGTGACGTGGAGCGAGAGCTGAGCGAGCGCTACGGCCACCACTACGAGGTCGTGTGCCCGCGTTCCCCACGCGATGCACTCGCCCGTCTGGAGGCGCTGGCGGAATCCGGTGCCGACGTCGCCCTGGTGCTCGCGGGCCAGTGGCTCGACGGGACGACCGGGAGCGATCTGCTCGACGAGGTGCGCCGGCTCCACCCGCGCGCGAAACGCGGGCTGCTCATCGGGTGGGGGGAGTGGGGTGACCCGGCCACCGGCGCACGCGACGCGTGACGCGTGCCCCTCCCACAGCTCAATGCGGGATTGCCGACCACGCGGCGATCGCCGCGAGCACCAGCAACACGGCACCGGTGACCCGACGGACCACCGCGACGGGTACGTAGCGCAGCAATCCCTGACCTCCGACCACTGCGAGCGCGGCGACAGTCCACAGCGCCGCAGTGGCCCCGACCGCGACGCTGAGTCCCGACTCGTAGTGCGCGGCCAGGTTTGCGGTCAAGATCTGCGTCAGGTCTCCCCACTCGGCGACGAAGATCACCGCGAAGGCCGTCGTGGCAACGCGGCGATGCGTGGCCGCTTCGTGGGCGACGAGCGCAGTCTCGTCGTGGTTCGCCTCGCGGAACGCGTAGATCGCCCCGCCGAGGAACATCACCGCGACGAGCGCCTCGACGACATGGCTCGGGAGGAGTCTGAAGACTGCGACGCCGATGGTGGTGGCGATCGCGACGTGAATGGCGAAGCCGGCCGCGGCCCCGAGCCAGACGGCCAGCGGGCGACCGCGAGACGCCAACACGAGCGTCGCGAACATCGTCTTGTCGGGCAGCTCCCCGACGAAGATCACCGGGAAGACTGCGACTGCGATCGCGATGCTCATGGCACCTTCCCCGCCGGGACGCGACACTCCCGTCCCGGCCATGTCGAGAACATGGTCGGACGGAAGGTCTCGCCCACCCGCACACCGCGGGCCCGGCGGCCGGGCGCCGAAGCGCCAGCATGTCGACCAACCAGCGGAGGGCTACTCCCCTTCAGCCATCCGCAGCGTACCAACCCGCCGCGCAGTGCCGGGCTCAGGGCGTTGCGCGGATGCGAGCGAATCCAGACGCCTCCGGTCTGGCTCGTCGCCGGCGAGGAGCTCGAGCAGCTGCCCGATCGTGCGCTCGCGACCGGTCAACTCGGGGAGCGGGAGGTGGTGCCTGATCTCATAGCGGTTCCGGCGGCCGTCTCTCCGCTTCACCAGGTAGCCCGCACCGACGAGATCAGCGACGATCCCGAACGCCGTGCGCTCCGTGACGCCGAGCGTCGTGGCGACATCGCGTAGCCGCACACCCGGGTCCTCGGCCACGCAGAGCAGGGCTCGCGCGTGGTTGGTCAGGAAGCTCCACTCGGCCACGGCACGACCATAGTCACAGAATTAAGAATTGGATTGCCTGTAGTCTGGGGGAGGCACCCACGGACGGCAGGAGGGTCGATGCACGACGCCAGGCCTTCGAACACGGTGCGGGTCGAGGCGGCCGTCGTCTCGTTGCCGCCGCTACCCCGGCAGTGCGGTCGGTGCCGGCAGGTCTTCGCCGGCGATCCTGCGCTCGATCCGTCACTCCCAGCCCGATGGTGGGTGTGCCCGCCCTGCCGGGCGGCCCTCTTCCCCAACGACCGCGCGCAGAACCGACGGTGGCAGTGACACTTCGCCCGAACCCAGTCCGAGCCCGCACGACGGCCCCGGGGGCCGCCGCGCTCGCCGGAGAATCGACGTGAACCCCATGGAGCTCGACGTGCACACAGACCCGCTTCTCGACGTTGATCGTGCCGCGGCCGAGCAGGCTTTGACGGATGCGAGGGTCAACCCCGTGCTGTCCGGTGCGCAGTCCAGCGCGGTCGCCCAGATCCACGCACTCCTCGCGATCGAACGACGGCTCGCGCAGCTCTGCGCCAGCCTCGACGCGGTGCTGCTCGCGGTCGTCAGTCCGAGCCGGACGGATGATCCCGCGTCGACGATCGTGGGTCCTGTGCTGCGCTGACGGCTGCAGCCGCCGACCGGTGGTGGGTGCGAAGCGAAGAGAGCAGCGCCTCGGTGATCTCGTCGACCGGACGGTCGGCGTCGATCGAGACGAGGAGTCCGTCGTCATCCAGGCGACGCAGCAACGGTGCGGTCTCCCGCTCGTGCACGTCGAATCGCTCGCGGACGACGGCTGCCGCGTCGTCGGCGCGTCCTCGGTTCGCGAGTCTCTCCAGCGCGACCTCTGGAGGCACGACCAGTTCGATTGCCGCGTCGAGGCCTTCGGGGACGAGCCACAGCAGCAGCTCGTCGAATTGCTCGAGGTTGCGGGGATAGCCGTCGAGCAGGAAACCCCGCGCCTGCACGTCCGGCCGGCTCAGACGACCGTGGACGAGTTCGTTGACGAGCGCATCGGGAACGAGACGCCCGTCCGCCACGCTCTCGCTCGCGCCGTAGCCGAGCTGCGTCCCGGAGCGGATGGCATCACGCAACAGATCACCGGTCGACACGTGGGGAATCCCGAGAAAGCGCGAGACCCGCCGGGACTGCGTTCCCTTGCCGGACCCGGGGGCGCCGACGATGAGCAACCGCATCTCGCGTCCCGTTCTGGAGCAATGGACTCTTCGGACTCACGATGCTACGCGCCGGCTCGGCGGGGCACCCCCGACGGCACGAGGGATATACGCCGTAAGCTCGGGGTCGATGCGCCAGTCATGTCTCGTCAACGGATGCTTTGCCACGTTTCGCAGCCAGGCTCGTGAGGGCGACGTCCGACACTGCAACCGACCCGGTCCGGACGGCGGCCACGCCCACCGGTGGGACGGGCAGCACTGGCAGGTCGTCGCGGGTGGGATGGAGCACGACCGCAGCTAGGCCGGACAGGCCCCGCCGGGGGCGCTAATCGGTTCGGCGGGCGCGTATCAGGAGCACGCGCGGGATGGTTTCGGCTTCGGGGTAGCCCCAGGTGTCGGCGAGAAACCGTGCTGGGGGCGACGGTTCCTCCATGTCGTCGATCAGTAGACCGGCTGCACCCATCGCGTGGACGTAGCGGCTGAGCGCGCGATGGACGAATCGCAGGCTGACCCCGAGTGCGACCTCGTCGACCACGACGTCGTCGTCCAGGTACCGACCGACTCGCCAGTAGCGCTCGTCGACGATCCGATCGTCGATCCAGCCGCTGCCGGGGGCCTGGAGCAGCGGATGACAGAGGACGAGCACGAACCGGCCGCCCGGTCCGAGGGTCCGGGCGACTTCGCGGATCGCGTCCTCGAACGCGTCGACATGTTCGAGCGCGAGGCAGACGAGCACGCTGTCGAACGACGCGGTGCGGCACGGGAGCGCATCGGCGCGCGCCCGCGCGTACTGAGGCCCGCCGCCTCGCTCACGGGCGGTGCGGATCTGCGATGGCGTCGGATCGAGTCCCACGACGTCGATGCCAAGTCGCGCCAAGTGCCGGGCGACCTGCCCTTCGCCGCAGCCCACGTCGAGCACGCGCCGGGAGCCACCGAGATGGCGGGCGACGAGGGGGAGGATCTGCTCCTCGTATTCCGGGTCGGCGCCGGCGGCGTACTCGCGCTGCCACCAGCTTGCGTGCTGCTCCCATAGGGTCTCGTTGTCCGTGCTGTCCATGGGCGTTCCGCCGACCCCCGCGGTTCGAGCTGCGGATGCCGCCATGCTCGCGCTCTTGCGTCGAGCGGGTTCGCTGCGAGGACCTCGATGTTCGCCCGCTCGGAAGTTCGTGGTTACGCGTCCCAGGCCGGGCCGACGGAAGCCTCGAGCGCGCGCTCCGCGGAGAAGGAATCAACCGGTGGTGCTTCTTCGGGCGCGGCCGACGGCAGGTAGCGCCATGCGACGAAGGCGGCGATCGCTACGATCATGGCGGCGATCGGATACGTGAATCGCATGGCCTCGACGAACGCGGACTTGGCTGCCGTGTCCACGAGCTGCGCCTGAGCGCGGGGAAGGTGACGCCCGGCGTCGAGCGCACGGCCGATGGAGTCGTGCGCGGCCGCGACGGTCTCCTCTGACAGGCCACGGAGTCCGGAGACCGAGCTCCGGTAGTGCGACGCGAAGATGCTGCCGAGCACCGCGACGCCGAGCGCGCCGCCCGTTTGACGGGTGGTGTCATTGACCGCAGAGCCCACGCCGGCGCGAGCACGAGGAATGGAACCCATGATGGAGTCCGTGGCCGGCGCGAGACACATGCCGATGCCGATGCCGAAGAGCAGGCGCACGAGCGCCCCGCCGACGAACGCCGACATGATCGTGTCCGACGCGTAGAACAGCAAGCTCCCCGCGACGATCAACACGCCGACGGTCACCACCAGCTTCGTACCCCAGCGAGTGACCAGCTTCGGCGTGTTGGGCGAGATGGCCATCATCCCGACGGCCACCGGCACCGCCAACGCGCCTGCCTTGAGCGGTGAGTAGCCGAGCACGAACTGGAAGTACTGCGTCAGGAGGTACGTGGAGCCGACCAGCGCGAACGTCACGAGCGTGATCGTGACCGAAGCAGCCGAGAAGCGCGGGTTGCGGAAGAACTTGAGATCGAGCATCGGCTCCGGCGTGTGCAGCTCCCACCACGCGAACAGCGCGAGCCCGAGGCAACCGAGGCCAAACGTCACCAGCACGGTGTCGGACGTCAAGCCGGAAATGGGGGCGTGGATGATCGCGTACAGAAGGCTGCAGAGCGCGAAGATCGAGAGCAGGGCGCCGACGGGGTCGAGCGGGCGGTTGTCGGGGTCGCGCGAGTTCGAGACGAAGCGCAGCCCGAGGAGCACGGACGCGGCGCAGATCGGCACGTTCACCAGGAACACCGCTTCCCACGAGAAGTGTTCGACGAGGAAACCCCCCGCCAGTGGACCGATCGCGACGCCGAGGCCGGTCATGCCCGCCCAGACGCCGATGGCGCGGGCGCGCTGCTGCCCCTGGAACGTGTTCGTCAGGATCGAGAGGGTCGTGGGGTAGATGAACGCCGCCGCTGCCCCCATGAGGGCCCGAGCGGCGATGAGCATGTCGGGTGACGTCGACCGCGACGCCAGGGCCGAGAACAGGCCGAAAGCCGTGAGACCACCTATGAGAATCGGCTTGCGGCCGACCTTGTCGCCGATGGAACCGGCGGTCAGCAGGAGCCCCGCGAACACGAGGAGGTAACCGTCGATGATCCACGGCAGCTGGGATCCGCCGGCGCCGAGGTCGCGCACGATGGTCGGGAGCGCGACGTTCAGGATCGTGCTGTCGATGGTGATGATGAGCAGCGACATGCACACCACCATCAAGGTGATCCAACCCCGTCGGTCGAGCCGCGACGACTGGGACACGCATCCCTCTTCCTGAGCTAGTATTAACCGTATGGTTAACTCGTAGCGTAGCGCTGCCGCCAGGGCGGCGCAAAGGACGACGATCCGGAGACGCAATGGCCACCCGTGACCCCGAAGCGACCCGTCAGCGCATCCTGGCGGCCGCCCTCCGGGAGTTCTCCGCCAAGGGCATCTCGGGCGCGCGCGTCGATGCGATCGCCGCCCGGGCCAAGGTGAACAAGCGGATGATCTACTACTACTTCGGGTCCAAGGACGGTCTCTTCCGCGAGATCCTGCGGCGGCGGTTCCAGGAGCGCTCGGCGACGCTCAATGCCGGCGACACCAGCGGGGTCGGTGGCCTGGCCACGCGCTACCGGATCGTGGAGGCCGACCCCACCTATGTCCGACTCCTGATGTGGGAGTCCCTCCAGACCCGGCCGGACCGCCCTGTCGACGAGGCGGTGCGCAAGGAGTTCTTCCGCAACTGGGTCGAGCTCGTCGAGGCCGAGCAACGGGCCGGGCGCATCGACGCGGAGCTCGACGCCGCGCAGCTCATCCTGTCGGAGATGCTGCTCGTGATCGGGCCCATCGCGTTTCCTCAGCTCACCCGGTTGCTCACGGGGATGTCGGTCTCCAACCCCGAGTTCCTCGATGCACGGCTCGAGTTCCTCGACGCGCTGGAACGCCGACTCCACCTCGATTCGGTCGGCTCATGACGCGACCGACGCGTGGTCGGCGAGGCCGTGCGCGCACTGTTCGAGGAATTGCCTGATGCCACGCTCGATGGTCGCCCAGTCGCCACCGGCCCAGGGTACGGGGATAGCGCCCGCCACCGGTCACCCGTGGCTGGATAGAGGTACCGGTTGTAGGGTTCCCGATCCGCGCACGGAAGGGGACGCCATGGCCATGCAGACGAGGGCGCCGGCGCCGGATTCGAGGGCGCTCGACGACGCGCTGCTCCTCGTGGGCGACGCCTGGCGGCGGGAGGGCGCCGCGCCGTCGGTCGACCACGTGAGCCCGATCACGGGCGACGTGCAGGCTCGGGTCGCGATGGCGGGGCCCGCCGACGTCGACGACGCGGTGGCGACGGCGG
The DNA here is from genome assembly GCA_963775795.1 of uncultured Actinomycetes bacterium. Taxonomy (GTDB): domain Bacteria; phylum Actinomycetota; class Acidimicrobiia; order IMCC26256; family DASPTH01; genus CAVZKC01. The sequence continues at coordinate 1,356,767 of CAVZKC010000004.1, forward strand.
TTGCCGCGTTTCCTGCGTGGCGCGCCACGCCCGGCGACGCGCGGCGCCGTGTTCTGCAGCGGATCGAGGAGATGATCGAGCGCGACACGCCCGAGCTCGCGCGGCGGACGACGTTGGAGCTCGGGATGCCGGTCACTCCGGCGCGCTACTACCCGCCGATGGCTGCCTCGTACTTCGGCTACTACGCGGGATGGGCCGACAAGCTCGAAGGAGCAACAATCCCGGTGACTCCGCCGAGCGGCTTCGACTACACGCTCCTCGAGCCGTACGGGGTCGTGGGCATCATCATCACGTGGAACGGTCCCCTTGCCTCGATCGGGATGAAGGTCGCTCCGGCACTCGCCGCGGGCAACTGTGTGATCTTGAAGTCGCCCGAGCTCGCACCGTTCGCCGCCGAGCACTTCGCGCGGCTCGCCCTGGAGGCCGGCGTCCCGCCCGGGGTCCTGAGCGTGTTTCCCGGCGGGCCGGACGCTGGTGACCGCCTCGTGCGGCACGCCGACATCACCAAGATCTCGTTCACCGGCGGTGGCGCCACCGCGCGCAAGATCATGGGCGCCGCGAGCGAGACCATCACCCCGCTCGCGCTGGAGCTCGGCGGCAAGTCGGCGAACCTGCTCTTCGCCGACGCCGACCTCGATGCTGCCGTTCGGCGGGCGCTGTTCCAGTGCATGGCCAACGCAGGACAGGGCTGCTCGTTTCCGACGCGGTTGCTCGTCGAGCGCCCGGTCTACGACGACGTGGTCACCCGGCTGTCCGAGCTCGCGCCCACGATCCGCGTCGGTGACCCGTTCGCGGCCGAGACCCAGATGGGACCCGTCGTCTGCGCCGACGCCTGTGACCGCATCCTGGCGGTGATCGAGCGGGCCAAGAGCACGGCGCGCTTGGTGGCGGGGGGTGCGCGGCTCGGCGGTGAGCTCGCGGGCGGCTTCTTCATCGAGCCGACGGTCTTCGCCGACGTCGCGCCGGACGATCCGCTCTTCCGGGACGAGGTGTTCGGTCCGGTCCTCTCGATCACCCCGTTCGACACCGAGGACGAGGCGGTGGGGCTCGCGAACAGCACGGTCTACGGGCTCGCGGCGTACGTCCAGAGTCGCGACATCGCCCGCGTGCACCGCATAGTCCCGCAGCTGACCGCGGGCACGGTGCACGTGAACGGCAAGTCGGCCATGCCGCCGAACGCACCGTTCGGTGGATACGGCGAAAGTGGGTTCGGTCGCGAAGGCGGGAAGGCCGGACTCGACGAGTTCCTCCAGATCAAGAACGTGTTCGTGCAGGCGGGCTGAGCCGCCGCGCACGCTGTCACCGAGGAGTGGCCAGCATGGAGATGTCCCTCGACGGCAAGGTCGCGATCGTCACCGGCAGCGGAAATCCCGCGGGAATCGGCGCCGCCTACGCACGCGGCCTCGCGGCGGCGGGCGCGTCCGTCGTCGTCGCCGACATCTCGGGCGACGGCGCGGAGCTCGTGGCGAAGGAGCTCGCCGACGAGGGGCACGCGGCGGTGGGCGTCCGCGTCGACATCACCGACCCGGACTCCGCGACGGCGATGGCCGCGGCCGCAGGAGAGGCGTTCGGCGGCGTCGACATCCTCGTCAACAACGCCGCGATGATGGCGGAGATCTCACCGGTGCCGCTCGCCGAGTTCTCGCTCGAGGAGTGGAACCGCGTGGTGGCGGTCAACCTCACCGGCGCGCTGCTGTGCGTGCAAGCCGTCGTTCCCTCGATGCGCGAGCGAGGCGGTGGCCGGATCGTGAACCAGGCCTCGGGCGGAGCGTTCGTGCCGGTCAACGCCTACGGCGTCACAAAGCTCGCGCTCGTGGGACTGACCGTCGCGCTGGCCAAGGAGCTCGGGCCGGCGAACATCGCGGTGAACGCCATCGCCCCCGGCTTCGTCGAGAGCGAAGCGGGCATGCGGATCGCGCCGCCCGGCTCGCCGTTCCGCGATCGTCTCAAGGCGACGGTCGCGATGCGCGAGATCGGCCAACCGTCCGACCTGGTCGGACCCTTGCTCCTGCTGGTGTCGTCGGCCGGTGCATGGATCACCGGCCAGACGATCGACGTCGACGGCGGCTGGGTGATGCGGACGTAGTCAGCTCGCGCGCGCGGAGCGCCGTCACAGCAGGCCGAACAGTCGGGGCGCGTTGTTGTGCAGTGGGTGAGCCCGTCGTGTCCCTAACGATGACGGGTGTTCCCGCCTGGATAGTTGCCTCCGCCAAAGCGCGCGTCCAGCGCTTCGTAGTCGATCCCGCCAGCTGTGCGCGGGAGATCGGCGACGAGCTCCACGGTGCGCGGCGCCTTGAAGGACGCAAGGAGCTGACGCGCGTGACGGACGAGCTCGTCGGAGGTGGGCTCCTCACCCGGCGTCGCAACCACGATCGCCTTCACCACCTGGATGAAGGTGTCGTCGGGAATGCCGATCACCGCGACTTCGGCGACACCGGGATGGGCGCGCAGTGCCTGCTCGACCTCCGCGGGGTACACGTTCTCCATCCCGCACTTCAGCATGCGTCCCTTCGGGCCCACGAAGGTGATCGACCCGTCGGCCTCGCGCCGGCCGAGGTCGTTCGTCCGGCGCCATCCGCCCGCGAGGCTCTCGGCGTTGAGCTCGGGTCGGTTGTGGTAGCCGTTCATCACCATGGGACCGCGGGCGACGATCTCTCCGACGGCTCCGACCGGCAGCTCGTCGCCGTCGTCGTCGACGATCCGGAGCTGGCCGAACGGCGCGGTGCGGCCGTGCCCGCCGGTCGGGGGCGGCCCGAACGCGCCGTAGGCCGCGATACCACCGATCTCGGTTTGCCCGTAGCGCTGCGGGCGATCGAGCCACGGGTTCGGCTCGACGTGGACCATGGCGTTCCACTCGGGGCCACCCGGCAGCGCGCGCAGTGACGACAGGTCGTAGCGCCCGTCCCGGTTTGCTTCGACCATCTGTTCCTGGGTGGAGGTGAAGAGGTAGGCGTGGGTGCAGCGCTCGGCGTCGATCAGCCGGCAGCACTCCTCCGCGTCGGCACGCGGGACGAAGACGTTCCGTCCGCCGAAGAGGAACATCGTGAGCACGTAGCGCCAGCACCCGATGTGGAAGAGCGGACCGGAGACGAGGAACACGTCGTCGTGGTCGAGCCGTTCCGCGAGAGCCGTGAGTGCCGCGACGTCGAGCAGGGCGGTGCTGCTCAGGAGCGCGCCGTTCGGGCGACCCCCGAACGCGGCCGTGTAGATCATCAACGTCGACGCTTCGCCGCCGACGGGTGTCTCCGGATCGTCGACTGACCCGCGGGCCACGAACGCCTCGTAGCCGTCGGGTCCGTCGTCGTCGTGGAAGACCCACCGGCACCGTTCGCCGACCGCGGCCCTCGCCGCCGCGATCGTGTCGCCGACCTCGGCGCGCTGCGCGACGACCAAGCGGGGATCCGCGTCCTTCAACGCGAAGGCGAGCTCCTGGGACTGCTGTCGCCAGTTCACCGGTCCGAGGACGGCACCGATCTTGGAGCAGGCGACGAGCAGCTCGAGCAACCGGTGGCAGTTCTGCCCGAGCCACAGGACCTGGTCGCCGGACCCCACGCCGGCGCTCGAGAGGGCGTCCGCGAGCCGGGTGGCGCGGTCGTCGAGCTCGGGGTAGGTCAGTCTCGCGTCGCCGCACACCGCGGCGAGGCGACCCGGGAACCGCCGGCGGTTCTCGCGCGCGACGTCGCCGATGGTCAGGGAGTGGAGGATGTCGGCCATCGGCTCCTTCGTGCTCCGCGCCCTGTCCAGCCACGGTGGCGGCGGCAGGTTATAGAGTCATCTGTATCCGGGCAATTTGGTGGGCCGGCCCGATCCACCGCCCCCGCGATCGCCGCAGCAAAGGGACGCCATGGCGACCACCTTCGTCAACTCCGCCGACTCGCACGTCATCGAGCCGGCCGAGCTCTGGCTGGCGAACATGCCGGCGTCACTTCGCGACCGCGCGCCCCACACGAAGCGGGAGCCCCGGCGTGGACGAGAGTACGAGGTGATCTACGTCGACGATCGGGCCGTCCGCTACGAGCCGCCCGGTTTCCAGGATCGCATGCGGCCGCCCGGTGCCTACGACCCGGCGGCCCGGATGTCCGACCTCGACGAGCAGGGCATCTGGGCCGAGCTGCTCTTCCCTTCGGTCGGCTTGTGGTGCTACCTCATCGAGACCCCGCAAGTCGCGATTGCCGCGGCGCGCACGTACAACGACTGGCTGCTCGACACGTTCATGAAGAGGTCCGAGCGCTACCTCGGGACCGCCATGATCCCGCTCGTCGACATCGCCGACGCCGTGGGTGAGATCGAGCGGGCGGCGGGTCTCGGGTACCGTGGCGCGCTGTTGCCCGCGACGCCTCCCACCCCGTACAACGACGAGCGGTACGGTCCGGTGTTCGCAGCGCTCGTCGAGACCGGCATGACCCCCTGTTTGCACGTCGGCACCGGCTCCGATCCGATGGTGACCCGTGGAGCGGGTGGCGCAATCATCAACTACACCGAGACCTTCTTCCCGATGATGCGTTCGACGTTGAACTTCGTCGCGTCGGGGATCTTCGATCGGCACCCGAGCCTCCACCTGTTCTGCGTGGAGGGCGGAGCGTCGTGGCTGCCCGGGCTCATGGAGCGGATGGACGAGGCTGCGCGCGAGCACGCGGACTGGGTGAAGCCCAAGCTCTCGGGCATGCCGAGTGAAGTGATCCGCGAGCACGTGCACGCGACGTTCCAGCACGACAAGGCGGTGCTGCTGACGCTCGAGGTGACTGGCGTCGAGTCGATCGTGTGGGGAAGCGACTACCCGCATCTCGAGGGGACGTGGCCCGACACGAAGCGGATCCTCGACGACATCTTCGACGGCGTCGACGATGCCACCCGCCGGGCGATCACCGGAGGGACTCTCGGGGAGCGCTTCGGAGTCGTCGCGCCCGTATGACCGCGCTGCTCCCGACTCCAGCGGAAGCCGCGGGGCCGGCCCGGCCGAGCGGGGCCACGCCACCACTCCGTCGGGGTGTGCTGCGTCGCACGAGCACGATCGATGTGGCGCGCCCCGAGGGTATGGGCGGCCCGCGCCGGATCGACGCGCCGAGCGCGGGATGCCGCCGGTCGTGACGGCGGCTGGGCCGTGCTCGGGGACGCGGGGCTCGAGGGCGTCGTCGATCCCGACGGGGTGCTCCTGACCGTTCAGGTCTCCGGCTCGGACGGTTCCGAGGCCGCGTTGGTGGGTGCCGTCGTCGGTCCCGGATTCCGCGGTCGCGCGGCACAGGCGTTCCCGCACGACCACGCGCACGGGACGTTGCGCTGGACGCTGCTCGACGATCTTCCTCCGACGATGCTCGTCTCCAACTACGCGCGCCTGCGAGCCGGTTACCAGCCTTCTTGGATCGCCGAAGGCGGGCATCCGCCGAAGGTCGACATCTGCTCCGGATGGCAGGCGAAGGGCGCGATGATCGGGATGGCGGAGCGCGAAGGCCGTCAGCCGGTGACGCTGGGTCCCTCCGCGCCGCGGCTCGACGTCGCCGGTGAGCCCGACGCCTGGCACGCGGTGGAGCCATTGCCGTCGACCGGCAGCCGGCGCCGACGACGACTCGACGTCGCCATCGACAACGACGACCACCTGCTGGTCGTCGACGCGATGTTCCGCGATACGTACGCCCAGGGCCCCGATGACGAGATCATCGTGCACGAGTACGGAGTCCGGGCGCGCGTCGACCGCGGGTCGATGACGGTGGTGGATGCGGTGGCGGATCCGCACGTGCTCCCCTTCGTGGAGTGCCCGGCCGCGGTGGAGAGCGCGGACCGGATCGTCGGACGCCGCATCACGGATCTACGCGACGAGGTGCGAGAGGAGTTCGTGGGTATCACGACCTGCACGCACCTCAACGACCTGTTACGAAGCCTCGAAGATGTCGCCGCGCTGGCGTCGTGTGCGTGACGGGCGAGCCCGAGGACGCTGGAGCATGGACGCGAGAGACCTTCCTCGATCCCGAGGAAGGTCTCTCGCGTGCGGAGCTCGACGCGCTCCAGGAGCAACGCCTGCTCGAGATCCTGCCGTATGCGTACGAGCACTCCGCTCTGACCCGAGAGGTCTGGCAGAAGGCGGGCGTCCACCCGAGTGACATCAGGTCCGTCGACGACTTTCGCAAACGTGCGCCGTTCATCGATCAGGACACGCTGCGCGACTTTCGCGCTCGTCGAGCGCGACCCGTTCGCCGGCACGCTGTGTGTACGCCCCGGTGAGCTCGGGTACCTGGGCTCCACGTCGGGCACGACCGGGAACCCGACGCCGGTCGCGCACACCCCGATGGGTCCGACCGAGATTGCCCGCGGGCGGGAGCTCTGGTCGCTCGGCGCGCGGTCCGGCGACGCGATCACCGTCATGCTCTTCAGCTTCCGTAGCGGCATCGACATGCTTGTGGAGCGGGCGCCGGCGATGGGGCTGCGACGGGTCTTCCTGAGTCATACCCCGGCCGCGGTGCCGCGCTTGTTCGAGGTCACCCGGGAGCATTCGCCGACGGTTCTCTACTTGTTGAGCACGCCGATGATCCTCGCGATCGACGAGTACGCGATGGAGCACGGCATCGACGTGCGCGAAGAGTTCTCCTGCTACCGGGCCGCCGTGTACGGCGGTGAGCCCCTGGGCGGGTTCGCCCGCGATCGCGTCGAGGCATGGGGGCTCACTGTCGCCCAGATGACGGCGGCGGGCGACGCGATGCCCGCGACCGAGTGCCCGGCGCGTGCGGGCTGCCACGTCTGGGAGGACCAGGTGCTCCTCGAGCACCTCGAGCCAGGCACGAACACCCCGGTCGAGCAGGGCGAACGAGGCGAGATGGTGGTCACGTCACTCGCGGATCGCGCCAGCCCGCTGATCCGCTTCCGTACCGACGATCTCGTCCACGTCGACCGCACGCCGTGCGCGTGCGGACGGGCGCACGCTCGGATCCGGACGCTCGGCCGCACCGGCGACGCGATCCGTGTGCGCGGCCGGGCGGTACTGCCGGCTGAGCTCGGGCCCGCCCTCGAGACGGTCGAAGCGTGCCGCGCCGGCCTGTACCAGGTGGTCTTGACGGGCCGCGACGTCGAGGTGCTGGCCGTGCGTGTGGGCTACGACCACCGTCAGGCGTCAGACGTCGATGCCTTGCAGTCGGTGGTGACGACGACGTTGGTCGAGCACCTGAAAGTTGACGTCGAGGTCGAGCTCGTGGTCAACGACGAGCTGCTGAAGCTCGGGCCGCCGCACAAGATCCCCCGCACAGTGAAACGATGAGTCCGACGACGAACGCGAACCCGGTCTGGGGCATCGGCACGTTCGTCGACGGTGCCGGTCGTGCATCCTCGATCGAAGTGACGACCGTCGAGTACGACCGCGAGGTCGAGGTGGCGCGCCGACGCCTGGCCGCGCTCGGCGTCGGGGTGGACGACGTGGTGCTCGTCGTCGCCGGCGTCGTGGAAGCGGTCCAGTTCGGCCCGTTCCAGCGGGCCGCGCGCCGGCTGGGAGGCATCTCGTGCACGGCGGAGCCGTCGCCCTTCGACGCCGCCCGCACCGCGTCCTTCCTCGACCAGTACGACCTGCGCGCGGCGCTGGGCCTCGACGCCGCCGTGCTCGACGGCTTGGAACAGCGTGGCGATCCCGCGGCGGTGCTCCGGAAGTGCGAACAGCTCCTCGCCCGCGTCGACGCGGTTCCGCGACTCCGTGAGCTCGGGCTCGACCCGATGGCACTGCATGTTCTGGGCCCGACCGTGGCGGTCGAGTGCCCGGAGCGGGCAGGCGCGCACGTCGGGTCGGACGCCTGGTCGGTAGCGGTCGAGGACGGCTGGCTCACGGTCGCCCCCGCGGCGGGGCGCTCGCTTCCCGTTGCGCCGATCCGGACGGCTTTGCGGGGCACGGTGATCCTCGACCGGTGCGGATGCGGGAGCGACGACCCGCGGATCGTCGTCGACGACGGGAGTCGGCGCCCGTCCGGCGGATGAGTGCGATCGATCCGGCGAGTCGGCACATCGTCGTGATGGGCCTCATGGGGTCGGGCAAGACGACGGTCGGTCGCCTCCTCGCGGCGCGCACGGGTCGCCCGTTCGTCGACAACGACGCTCGCCTCGTCGCGCAGACAGGCCGGGACGCGGCGCACACGGAGCACGTGGACGGTCGCGAGCTGTTGCACCGGCTCGAAGCGACGATCTTGCTCCAAGACCTCGATCGGACCGAGCCCGCGGTCATCGCCGCGGCCGCGTCCGCGATCCTCGACGAGGGGGTTCGCGTGGCGCTCCGGCGGTGTGCCTTCGTCGCGTGGCTGCGAACGCCCCCGGCGGAGCTCGCACGGCGCGTGCGGGGCGACGCATCGCGTCCGCTCGACGGCGACGTGCGGTCGATGCTCGAGCGCCAGGATGCCGAGCGAGGCGCGAGGTACGCCGAGGCGGCCGACATCGTGGTCGACGGCGACGCGGATCCCCGTGATGCGGTCGACGCGATCGTCGTCGCCTGCGGGCTGCGCGAGCCTGATCGCCGCTCGTGATCCCGCGCGGGATCGACCTCGGCATCGACCTGGAGCCGCGGAGCGCGACCAGCGCCACGATGATGAGGATCGCGACGACCAGATTCATCCGGCGTGTCTAGCCGTTGCCCACCCCGATCGGGCAGTCTGCACGGGCCGGGGCGCGGGTCTACCCTCGCGCGATGTCGAGGTCGCTCGAACAGGTGGCCGGCGCGGTCGATGCGATCGGGAACCGCTGGCGCGCCGAGCGCGGAGAACGCCTCGCCCGGCGTCACCTCGACCCGGCTGATTTCCAGGTGCTCCGCGACGCCGGTCTTCTCAGGGCACCCGCATCCGTCGACGTGGGCGGGTTGTGGCGGAGCACCGAGGCGTCGATTCGCCCCGTGTGCGAGATCTACCGGCGGCTCGCGTCCGCCGATCCTTCAGTGGCGCTGGTGTCGTCGATGCACCCGGCGGTCGTCGCGTTCTGGTCGGCCAGCGCCGACCCGTCGCAACCCGCCTGGGAAGACCAGCGGCGCGCGGTGTCCGCGAGCGCGGCCGCCGGCGACCAGTGGGGGACGATCACGTCGGAGCCGGGGAGTGGCGGTGACATGAGCCGGACCCGCGCCTTGGCGACGCCGATCGATGACGAGGCGTTCCTTCCGGGCGCGTCCTACGCCGTGACGGGCGACAAGCATTTCGGCAGCGGACTGGGCGTCGTCGATCGCATGATGACGACCGCGCTGCCGGAGGGCGAAGCGGCACCGACGATCTTCGTGCTCGACGTGTCGGACCGCCCGTGGGATGGCAGCGCCGGTCTGGAGCTCGTCGCCGAGTGGGACGGCATGGGAATGGCGGCGACGCAGAGCCACGCGATGCGCCTCGACGAAGTTCCGGCGGTTCGCCTGGCATGGGATGGGCCGCTCGAGCCGATCACACGCGCCGCCGCGCCCGTCATCTCCTCGCTGTTCGTCGCGGTCGTGCTCGGGGTCCTCGACGAGGCGATCGCGACCGCGCGCCCGACGATCCGCGACCGCGCCGACCAATTGCGGGCGTACGAACGCGTCGAGTGGGCGCGCGCGGAGCAGGATCACTGGGTCTCGGTACAGGCGTACGAGGGCGCCCTCCGGGCAGTCGAGTCGGGCGATCCGCGGCGCGCGCATCACGCTGCCGTTCGAGCGAAGCAGGCCGTCGCGGAGCTCGCCGAGCAGACGATGCTCCGTCTCACCCGGGTGCTGGGAGGCGGGACATTCTCGCAGCGGTCGCCGTTCTCGCACTGGTTCGAGGACGTTCGCGCGCTCGGTTTCCTCCGCCCGCCGTGGGGACTCGCCTACGACACGCTGTTCGAGACGTCGCTGGACGTCAAGCCGGGCTAGCGGTCACCGCGCCACACGTCGTGCAGCCATTCCGCCGCGGACAGGAGCCACGCAGCACCGCACTCGACGAACACCAGCTGGATCTGCATGCATGCCCACACCGACGTTGGGTTCGGCGGATGGTGTGGGGCGACGTCTCGCAGCCCGAGGTGATCAGCTCGGCCGACTCCGCGCCAAGTTGGCGCTGATACGAGGCTGGGCGAGCAGAATCCTCTGGTTCGCAAGGAGTTCCGAGATATCAGCTCGGTTTTCGGAGAGAACTGTCGGGTAGTGTCCCTTGCCGATGACGACGTATCGGGTCGGGCAGGTCGCAGACCTCCTCGGGGTCAGTGCCGACACGGTTCGCCGATGGGCGGACGGGGGCCGGCTCCGGATGCGCCGGGAGGCGAGCGGTCAGCGGCTCATCGACGGTGCCGACCTCGCGCGGTTCCTGACGGAGACCACGCCCCCCGCCGATCCCGAGCCGATGGTGAGCGAGTCGGCGCGGAATCGCTTCCCAGGCGTTGTGACGAAGGTGGAGAAGGACGGCCTCGTGGCCGTGGTCCATCTCCAGGCGGGGCCGCACCGTGTCGTGTCGCTCATGACCCGCGAAGCCGCGGACGAGTTGGCCCTGGAGCCGGGCGACCTCGCGGTCGGCGTCGTGAAGGCGACCAACGTCGTCGTCGAAGTCCTTCGGCCCGAGTAATTCGAGAGGATCTCCCGTGGGCAGATTCGCGCGAGTGGTCGGCGCGATCGGGTTGGTGGTCTCGCTCGGCGCCGCGTTCACGGCGCCGGCCTCCGCGGCGACGGCGGGCGCTCCCGCTTCCGGCGCCAAGGCGGCGAAGCTCTTCGGCTCCGTCACGGTGTCGGCTGCCGCGTCGCTGACCGAGGCGTTCACCAAGATGGGGGAGCAATTCGAGAAGCAGCACGAGGGAACAACGGTGACGCTCAACTTCGCGGCCTCCTCCGCGTTGGCCGCCCAGATCACGGCCGGTGCTCCCGCGGACGCGTTCGCTTCCGCCGACGGGTCGAACATGCAGAAGGTGGTGGCGTCGGGAGACGTGACTGCGACCCCGGTCGACTTTGCCGCCAACTTGTTGACCATCGTCGTGAAGAAGGGGAACCCGGAAGGCGTCCGGTCGCTCGCCGACCTGGCCGATCTCGGTGTGATCTCGTTGTGTGCCCCCAGCGTGCCCTGTGGCAAGTACGCCAACCAGATGCTGACGCATGACGGCATCGACATCCCGTCGAGCAAGATCACCCTCGGTCAGGATGTCAAGACGACGCTGGCCGCGGTGTCGACCGGGGATGCCGACGCCGCGCTGGTGTACGTGACCGATGCGAAGAGTGCGCGCGGCACCGTGACGCAGGTGAAGATCCCGGCGTCACTGAACGCGCTGGCGATCTACTCGATCGCGCCGGTCGCGGCGTCCGAGAACGCCGCGCTGGCGAAGGCATGGGTCGACTACGTGCTGTCGCCCAAGGGCCAGCAGACGCTGTCGAAGTTCGGATTCCTGCCGGTGCCCGAGACGTGACCCGGCGCGGGCGAGGCGTGCCGCTCGTCGCGGTGCTCCTGGCCCTCGTTGCGATCGCGTTCTTCGTGCTCCCGCTCGTCGGGCTGGTACAACGCGCGCCCTGGGGAGATGTCTGGGACGACCTGAGCGCGCCGGCGGCGCGTGACGCGATCCGCCTCTCCCTGGAGTGCTCGTTGTGGTCGACCGCGCTGTCGGTGCTCTTCGGGGTGCCGCTCGCGTTCGTGCTCGCCCGGGGCCAGTTCTTCGGAAGATCGTTCGTGCGCGCACTCGTCGTGCTGCCGATGGTGTTGCCGCCGGTGGTCGGTGGTGTGGCGCTCCTGTACGCCTTCGGCGTCAACCAGGGCCTCGTCGGCGGCTGGCTCCACGACGTGTTCGGACTCCAGCTCACCTTCAGCACCGCGGGCGCGGTGCTCGCGGAGACCTTCGTGGCGATGCCGTTCCTCGTCATCACGGTCGAAGCCGGTCTGCGCTCGATGGACCGCCGGTACGAGGATGCGGCCGCCACGCTCGGCGCCGGCCAGTGGACGGTGTTCCGGCGAGTGACCCTGCCCTTCATCGGCCCGTCGCTCCTGGCGGGGGCCGCGCTGGCCTGGGCGCGTGCGCTCGGGGAGTTCGGTGCGACGATCACCTTCGCGGGCAACGTCCAGGGGCGTACGCAGACCATGCCGCTCGCCGTGTACCTGCTGCTCGACTCCCAACAGGGCACCGCGATCGCACTCAGCCTGGTGCTGCTCGCGGTGTCGATCGTGGTGCTCGTCCTCCTGCGCGACCGGTGGTTCGGAGCCGTGCGTGGCGCTTGACGCGAGCGTGCGGGTCAGGCTCGGCGAGCTCGACCTCGCCGTCGATCTGCTCGCCGCCGAGGGTGAGACCGTCGCGGTGCTCGGGCCGAACGGGGCAGGCAAGACGACCCTGCTGCGGGCGCTGGCGGGATTGGTACCGCTCGACTCGGGTCGCGTCGTCCTCGAGGACCGCGTCGTCGAAGAGCCCGCCGCCGGTCGGTACGTCGTCCCCGAGCGCCGCTCGATCGGCGTCGTGTTCCAGAGCTATCTGCTGTTCCCACATCTCAGCCTGCTCGAGAACGTGGCGTTCGGGTTGCGGAGCCGCCGCGTCCCGAGAGGCGAAGCTCGCCGGCGGGCCGGCGAATGGCTGGCACGGGTCGGGCTCGCGGACCGCGCCGGCGCGAAGCCCGGCGAGCTGTCGGGAGGTCAGCAGCAGCGGGTGGCGCTGGCGCGGGCGCTCGCGCCCGAACCGCGCCTGCTCCTCCTCGACGAGCCGCTGGCCGCGCTCGACGTGGGGACGAGAGCCGAGTTGCGCCGCGAGCTGCGCTCGCATCTCGACTCGTTCGCGGGCGCCCGCATCCTGGTCACGCACGAGCTGCTCGACGCGGTCGCGCTCGCCGACCGCCTGGTGGTCCTCGAGCAGGGGCACATCGCGCAGGCCGGCACCGTGGCGGACGTCTCGGCCCGGCCGCGCTCGCGCTACGTCGCCGATCTCGTCGGAGTCAACCTTCTGCGTGGACGCGGGGCCCACCATTCGATCGAGCTCGACGCCGGCGGGGCGGTCGTCTCAGCAGAAGCCGTCGACGGCGAGGTCTACGTAGCCATCCAGCCGCGCGCGGTGAGCCTGCACCGTCGAGCACCCGAGGGCAGTCCTCGGAACGTCTGGCGGGGGCGCGTGCACGGCACCGATCTGCTGGGCGAGCGTGTGCGCATCCACGTCGACGGGCCGGTTCCGCTCGTCGCCGAGGTCACGCCGTCCGCAGCCGCCGACCTCGGTCTCGCCGACGGCGTCGAGGTGTGGACGTCGGTCAAGGCGACCGACCTCGTCGTGTACCCGGCGTAACGCCGACCATGGTGTGCGCCTAGGGCACCCAGTTGAACTCGTCCGGGTCGGGGCCGATGCGCTCGTCACGGTTCAGGGCGGAGATGGCGTCGAAATCGTCCGGCGCGAGCTCGAAGTCGAAGATGTCGAAGTTCTCTATGATCCGGCTCGGTGTGACGGACTTCGGGAACACGATGTCGCCGCGCTGGATGTGCCAGCGCAGTGTCACCTGCGCAACCGTCTTGCCGTAGCGCTCGGCGATCGCCCCGATGGCTCGATCGTCGATCACGTTGCCCTGCGCCAGCGGCGACCACGCCTCGGTCTCGACCCCGTGCGCGACTCCGAACGTTCGGAGCGGATCCTGGGTGAGGTAGGGGTGAACTTCGATCTGGTTGACGACAGGGACGGTCTCCGTCTCGTCGAACAACCGCTGCAGATGGTGCGCTTGGAAGTTGGAGACGCCGACCGAGCGGACTCGCCCCGTCTGGTGGATCGTCTCGAGCGCGCGCCACGTCTCGACGAAGTCGCCGACCGCGGGCAGCGGCCAATGGATGAGGTAGAGGTCGACGTAGTCGAGGTCGAGGTCCTTCATCGACCGGTCGAAGGAGGCGATCGCGTCGTCGTACGCGTGCGCACCGTTGCTCAGCTTGCTTGTCACGAAGACGTCGCCGCGATCGGCGCCGAACGCGCGGACGGCTTCGCCGACCTGGCGCTCGTTCTCGTACATCTGTGCGGTGTCGATGTGGCGGTAGCCGGCCTCGAGAGCCACGAGCGTCGCAGCCTTCGTCTCCGCCGGGGCGACCTGCCACACGCCGAAGCCCAGCTGGGGGATCTCGACGCCGTTGTTCAACGTGATGTTCGGTACTCGCGTCACCGCGATGCTCCTGTTCCTCGTCAGCGCCTCGGCGTCAGGATGACCACCGGGATCCGGCGGGCCGTCTGCTGCTCGTAGTCCGCGAAGCCGGGATAGTCCGCCTTCTGCCTCTCCCAAATGGGTTCGCGCTCCTGGTCGCTCGCGACCCGAGCGGTGACCGCGACGGTGTCGGTCCCGACTTCGATCGTCGTGTCGGGATGGGCGACGACGTTGTGGTACCAGTCGGGGTTCGTCGGCGCGCCGCCCTTGGAGGCGAAGACCGCGTACCCGTCGGCGACCGCCTGGTACATCATCGGGTTGATCCGCTCCTGGCCCGATCGCGCACCGGTGCTGTGCAGCAGGAGCAGTGGCGCGCCGTCGAACTGACCACCGACGCGGCCTTCGTTCGCTCGGAACTCGTCGATGATGTTCTGGTTGAAGTCGCTGGGGCCTGCCATTGCGCCGAGACTACCCATGGGCGTGTGGAGGGCAATTCAGCAGCCGGGCGTCGAAGCCACGGACTTCCTCACGCGAATAGGGTGACGGCCGACGATCCGGCGTCGAGGGAGGCGGGCCGTGGCTCGGTTCACGCGAGGGTTCACCGGTCGCGGTCGAGCCGAACGTGATCCGCGGCTCCCGCCCGGCCAGTACGACGTGGGCGATAGTTGGCCGGTGTTGACGGCCGAGGTCACACCCCGCGTGGACACCGCGGACTGGACCTTCGTCGTCGACGGTCTCGTGGAGCGGCCGACGACTTGGTCGTGGGACGAGATCCACGCGCTCCCATCGTCGCGTTACGTCGGGGACATCCACTGCGTCACCAGCTGGTCGAAGCTCGGGATGACTTTCACCGGCGTGTCGGTGGACACACTGCTCGAGGCCGCGCGTCCCGCGTCGGGCGCGACGCATGTGCTGGCCACGAGTCAGACCGGCTACACCACCAACCTGCCGCTCGCCGACGTGACCGACGGGCGCGCCTGGGTGGTGTGGGAGGTCGACGGCCACGCCCTGCCCGCCGACCACGGAGGACCCGCGCGCCTGCTCGTCCCGCACCTCTACTTCTGGAAGAGCGCGAAGTGGATCTCGCAGCTGACGCTCCTGGACCACGACGAGCGAGGGTTCTGGGAGCTCAACGGTTACCACGACCGCGGTGACCCCTGGCTCGAGCAGCGCTACTCGGGTGACTGAGGCTGCGCGATCGGCGGAGCAGGTCCGCTCGCCCTGGGAGCCTGCCGTCGTCACCGACATTCGGCCCGAGACGCCCCGCGCCAAGACGTTCCGGCTCGCGCTCGGGCATCCCTCGGGGCACCGCGCGGGCCAGCACTACGTCGTGAGACTGACCGCCCCGGACGGCTACCCGCGATGCGCTCGTATTCGGTGGCGTCGGCTCCCGACGGGTCGAACGAGTTCGAGCTGACCGTCGAACGTCTGCCCGAAGGGGAGGTGTCGGGCTTCTTTCACGACGTCGTGGAGGTCGGCGACGAGCTCGAAGTGCGGGGCCCCATCGGGGGCTGGTTCGTGTGGGACGGCGACGGGCCGGCGACGCTCGTGGGAGGGGGTTCGGGCGTCGTTCCCCTCATGTGCATGTTGCGGCGCGCGCGCCGGCTGGGTCGGTCCGAGCTCGTGCGAATGCTCGTCTCGGTTCGTGGGCCGCGCGACCTCTACTACGCCCGTGAGATCGTGGGCCCGGAGTCGACGATCGTGTACACGCGTGAAGTCCCGCCGAACGCAGCGCGTCCGGCCGGGCGCCTCGACCGGGCCGACCTCGCGCCGTTGGTCCGGCCCGACGCGACGGTGTACGTCTGTGGTTCGACTGGGTTCACCAACGCCGCCACCGACCGCCTGGTGGAAGTAGGAGTGGCGACCGATCGGATCCGGGTCGAGCGCTTCGGTCCCACCGGCTGACGCGGACGAGCACATGTCGGAACGGAAGGTGCCCGGGAAGCTCCGTGCCTAGATCGCCTCGGCGTCGAGCTCACCCGTGCGGACCCGGATGACGCGGGCGACGTCGGTGATCCAAATCTTCCCGTCGCCGATGGAGCCCGTCCGGGCGGTGTCGACGATCACCTGGGCGATCCGGTCCGCTTCGCCGTCGTCGCAGAGCACCTCGACCTTGCGCTTGGGCAGGAAGTCGACGGTGTACTCGGCACCCCGGTAGACCTCGGTGTGGCCCGATTGGCGGCCGAAGCCAACGACGTCGGAGACGGTGACGCCGACGACGCCGGCATCCTTGAGTGCTCCCTTCACGTCGTCGACCTTGAACGGCTTGATGACCGCAGTGATGAGTTTCATGGCCCGACGTCTCCTCAGCTCGTGTAGGCGGTCTCGGCGTGCTGGCTCAGGTCGAGCCCTTCCTCCTCTGCCGCCGGCGTCACCCGGAGGCCCATCGTCTTGTTGATGGCCGTGGCGATGATGAACGTCACGACGAACGAGAAGACGAGCGTCACGACCGACGCGACGATCTGGTCCTTCAACAGCTCCCCGCCGCCGCCGAGGAACACGCCTTCGTGGGTGACCGCGCTGTTGATCGCGGAGTCGGCGAAGAACCCGAGCAGAATCGAGCCGACGAGCCCGCCGACGAGGTGGACGGCCACGACGTCGAGGCTGTCGTCGAAGCGGCCGAGCTTTTTCAGCGAGAGCGCCAGGCAGCAGATCATCCCGGCGAGCGCCCCGATGTAGATCGGCGCCATGCCACCGACGAAGCCGGCGCAGGGCGTGATCGCGACCAGGCCGGCGACTGCTCCGGACGCTGCGCCCAGCGTGGTGGCTTTGCCCTCCTTGATCCGCTCCACGACCAGCCAACCCAGCATCGCGGCCGACGCGGCCAGGAACGTGTTCATGAGCGCGGCCGCGGCGACCCCGTTGGCAGCGAGCGCGGATCCGGCGTTGAACCCGGCCCACCCGAACCACAGGATGCCGGTGCCGATCATCGTCAGGGGAAGGTTGTGCGGTGGCATCGACCGGCCGGGGTACCCGATGCGCGGGCCGAGGATCAGCACCAGCGCCAGTGCCGCGGCACCGGCGTTGATGTGCACGACCGCGCCACCGGCGAAGTCGAGCGCGCCCATCTCCGCGAGCCACCCACCTGCGAACACCCAGTGGGCGACCGGGCTGTACACGAGGACCAGCCAGATGGAGATGAACACTGCGTACGCGCTGAACTTCAGCCGGTCAGCGGTGGCTCCCGTGATCAACGCCGGGGTGATGATCGCGAAGGTCATCTGGAAGGCACAGAACAACAGGAACGGGATCGTCAGGACGAGGTTCGGCTCCGGGCTCCCCCCGATCCCGACGTCGTGCAGGAAGGCGTAGTCGAAGTTGCCGATGACGCCGCCGTTCCCGAAGTTGCCGAAGGCGAGACTGAAGACGACGACCGCCCAGAGGATCGCGAGGATCCCCATGGCGAAGAAGTTCTGCATGAGCATGCCGAGCACGTTCTTGCCCCGGACCATGCCGCCGTAGAACAGCGCGAGCCCCGGAGTCATGAACAACACCAGAGCGGTTGCGATGAGTACCCATCCTGTATCGCCCGCGTTCACGTCGCCTCCCTTGTCCGCCGTGTCACTCCAACGAAGGAGTTCCCTGGGAAAGTTACGGGAGCCTTTCGCCGCACGCGCGGAGGGGGGATGAGCTCCCAGGCGGACTTGTCGAGAGAAGTCGACCGTGCCCGCCTACGCCTCCGTGTCGCTGAGCATGTCGAAGCAGCGGGTCAGCGCCGTGGCCTGGCGGATCACGTTCCGGACGTCCTGGTGAGGATCGCAGGTCCTCCTTGATCACATGCGCTGGCACGGCGTGTCACGCACCATAGTGCCAAGGGTCCGCGGGTGCCGTCTCACGCGTTCTCGGCGCGACGGCAACCCGCGGCCCGGCAGTCCCGCAGCGCGTCCAACCGGCGCGCGAGCCGTTGCTCGAGCCGGGGTCGTGTCCCTGCGAGGTTGTCGATCTCGTCGGGGTCGTGGCGCACGTCGTACAGCTCGCGGTCCCCGCCGTCGTACTCGACGTACAGGAAGCGGCTGGTCCGCACGCCCGCATAGCCCGGGATGAGGCGGAGTCGCCCGAGCACCGTGTGGTCGCGGAGCTTGTCCGGGCCCTGCAGCGACGTCGGGTGAAGCCGCGGGTCGAGCTCGTCGACGTCCTCGGGTTCGTCGACGCCGCGCCCCCCGAGGCGCCGGGGCGGGACAGCCAGTGCTCGACCAGGAACGCACTCCGGTCGGGTCCCGACCCATGCTCCCGACCACGCGCGAGCGGGAGCATGGATCGACCGTCGACGAACCGGGGCGGACGCACGCCGGCCATCGCGAGGAAAGTGGGCGCGAGGTCGGTGTTGACGCTCATCGCGTGCACGTGGGTGCCCGCCTCGATCCCTGGCCCGCGGACGAGCAGCGGCACTCGGAGGTCGGTGTCGTAGGGAGTTCCCTTGCCGGCCGGGAGCCGATGCTGGCCCAGGTGGTAGCCATTGTCGGACGCGAAGACGAAGAACGTGCGCGAGAGCTCGCCGGCGTTGCGCAGCGTCGTGACCAGCTGCTCGACCCCTCGATCGACGGCTTGCAGCGATTGCAGCCGGCGACGGTAGAGGTCGTCGATCGCCACCGTCTCGGCCGGTGTGAAGGGCGGCAGGTCGCGGATGTAGCCGGGCATCGAGGACACGTCGGCGAGGTCGAAGGCCGGTGTGCGCGGCGCTTGGACGCCGGGGAAACGGGCCGTGTCCTCGTGGGCCGGTACGGATGGCGTGTGCGGCGCGAAGACGTCGACCGAGAGGAAGAAGGGCTTGTGCGAGGCCGCGGACGTCTGGATGAACTTGTCGGCGAGACCCATGTAGACGTGCGTGCCGTAGTCATCGGGTGCCGTGCCGTACGCGACTCCCCGGCCGTTGAGGTTGAGCGTGTAGTTGTACTCGGAGTACGGGTGGCCGCCGACCGGGCTTCCCCACGAGGTCCAACCGGGCGGGATGTAGCTGGGTGTCGCCCCTTCCGGGTAGTGGTTCAGGTACTTCCCGAAGAGCGCGGCCCGGTATCCGGTGCGATTCAATCGCGTCGCGAAGGTGTCGCGCTCGATGCCCGCGCGATAGGCGGCATCGAAGCCGCCGCTCGGGCCGCCGTTGCTCAGGACCCCGGTGTTGTGCGCGTACTGGCCCCGCAGCGTCGTCGCGCGAGACGGACAGCACAGCGAATTGCTCACAAAGTAGTTGTCGAAGGTCGCGCCGCGCGCGCCGATGAGGCGAACCGTGTTCGGCAAGTACGCGAGCTCGGGGAGGTCGAGATCGTCGGCGAGGACGAACACGATGTTGGGACGCTCCGCCCGCCGGGGGGCCGCGGCCGCGGCGGTCCTCGGAACGATGAGCGCCAGCGCCAGCAGGCACAGGGCGGTGCACTGCAGGCCGGTTTTTCGCACGGCGAAGCAACGTACCGCCCCGAAGCTCTCAGCTCCGGTCGGGGCACCCGACAGCGAGCCGGTAGACGAACGCCCAGTCCGAGTAGTCGACACCACTCGAGAAGCTGGCGCCTCCGTTGATGACGACACGTCGGCGATGACTTCGAGGTCGTGCCCCGGGCCGCCGAAGCGCTTGCGCATGCTGATGCGGAGGAATTCGTTGCGCTTGAAGTCTTCGACGGTCTCAGGTGGGAGCATGCGCAGCTCCTCGGCCCGGCGGCTGCGCTCACGGACGGCGGGGATCATCGCCCGTGCCCTCTCGATGCGGCGGTCGTGGCCCGCGGTCGCGAGACTGACGGGGATGCGTCTCCCCGGACGACCCTGGCTCGCGCCGGTTCTCGACGCGGGATGCCTCGTGGCGTTCGCGGCGGGTGGCCGGGACAGCCATGGGATCGGCGGCGGGATCGGGTGGTGGGCGAGGGTCCTCGTGCCCCTGTTCGTCGGATGGTTCGCCGTTGCGGTCGCCACCCGCCTGTACACGCGGCGATCGCGGGGCTGGGCGTCCCTCGCCCTCACGTGGCTGGGTGGGATCGCGTTGGCGTCGCTCCTCCGGGGCGCCTTCACCGACCGGCCCTACGTGAGCACGTACACGGTCGTCGCAGCCGTGTTCATCGGTGCGACGACGTTCGGTTGGCGAGCGATCGTGTCGTTCGTGACGCGCTCGCGCGGCGTCGACACCGCTGCGCCCTAATCCCTCCGGCTGTCCGCCGGGCTATCGCCCGGACTGCCCCCCGGTCGCTGCCAGCCTTCGGGTAGCCGCGTCACACCGTCGGTCGTCTGCACGTAGACCTGCCAGGAGTAGTAGCCGTAGTACGCGCGCGGCGATTGGAGCATGACGCCTGCGTACAGCTTGATCGCGTCCACGTAGCTCGAGCTGTGGTTGTACGCGAACAGCGCCGCGTCCATGTCGGCCGGTCCGCCCGCGGCGCGCAGGTATCGACCGGCCGCGAGGATCGCCGCGCGATCGTCGTTGATGTCCTCGCCTTCTCCATAGTCGGCCCACGTGCTCGGAACGAACTGCATGGGCCCTTGCGCGCCGGCGGGACTGTTCCCGTGGATGCGTCCCATCCGCGTCTCGACGAAGTGGATCGCGGCCAGGTACGCCCACGGGATCCCCGACGACACCTCCGCCTCGCGGTAGTAGCCGAGGAGCACGTCGGGCGGACGCGGCGTGAGGATCGTCCAGTCGGGCAGCTCGGTAGGCGGAGCGCCGAGCCCCGGGGAGGTGAGCGCCGCCCCCGCCGCACGGTTCGCGCCGACCACCGCGGCGATCTCGGGCGGCAGCGCGGCCAGCACCTCGGCGAGCCATTCGGGATGCGCGAGCAGCGCGCCGTAGGCGAGTTGTTGTTCCCAACCCAGCGCGGGGCTCGAGGCGGGATCGCGATTGGAGTCGCGGAGGGCGGGCTCCACCCGGGCCAACACCTTCACGACCCCGACCGCGTCCGACGGCGCCGTCAGCTGGGACGGATCGCTGACGAGGGTCGTGGTCGCCGGTGCGGCCGAGGCGCTGGGCCGCGGGCGGGGATGGGTCGCATCCTGGGAGCCGGAGCCGCTCCCGCAGCCGACGGCGAGGAGCGCCAGCGCGACGACCATCGCGACAACCGTCGACCGCGCCCGCATGCGCGAGAGCTTCGCAGACCGCCCGCAGTTCAACGGCGCACCTGGGGGCGACCAGGGAATCTCAACCGAATCCTTGCCGTGCCTTTGAACGGTTCGCCGGGCCTTTTGCCGATACCCGATGGGTAACGCACACCGCCCGCGACGAGGAGGCACCCGATGAAAACGCCAGGACTGCTCGAGCGTCACGACACGGTCCGCCCCGAGCGGCTCTCCGACGAGGGACTCGCCCGCCTCCTCCGCGATCTCGGACCGGAGACGACCGCGATCCTCCGTCGGCGCGCGCGGGACGCTGCGTGGCGCTCCGCCCTCGACGACGTCCTCCGGGAGGAGCGGCTCCCCGTGACCGTGTGACCGTCTCGGATTCGGCGCCCTGCTGACCGGCGCCCGAACCCCGTGTCGCGCTCGCCGAAAACCGTTAACCCGTCGACATGGAGTGCCGATACGACCACACGGAGGAGAGGTTCGAACGGTGTGTGGTCCGGCCGGGCCTCGAGTGGCCGGACACCGAAAGGGGCGAGCGACATGGTCAGCTTCAGCATCGGGACACGGGAGGGCAACCCCGTGCCGGCACGTGCAGCCGCGGGCCGGCTCGTGATCGCCAGCAACGATTCGGCGTTCGAAGCCAAGGTGCGGGCCGCCTTCGAGGGCTCGGGAGACGTCGAGCTGCACTGGTGGCGCGATCCCGAACCCGGTTCGCACGTGTCACAGGCGATCGCAGAGATCGCCTCGGGCGGGACCGCCGCAGTGGCGCTCGGTCCCGATCACGCACGCGGCGTCGTTCTGGAGCTTGCGCGCGCGCTGAACGCAGTGCACCCGGAGATCGGTGTCGTGATCGTGCGGAAGCCGTCGCGCCGACTGCTCCACGCCGCACTCCTCGTCGGAGCGCGCGACGTGATCGCAACCGACGCCAATGAGAACGAGCTGCGCGATGGACTCGGCCGTGTCCTCGACATGGTCGACCGTCAGCGCGCCGCGTTCGACTCTGCGGCCGCCGGGCTGGCATCGACGGACGTGGCCCACGAGTCCGACACTGGTGAGACAGCCGACGCCGAAGTCGACGACTTCGAGGACGTTCGGCCCGAGCTCGAGCTCGTGGCGGGCGAGGCCGATGCCGATGACGATGACGACGCGTCCGACCAGGAATCCGACGACTGGGGATTCACGTCGTGGGCAGCGCTTCCCTCCGACGTCGAGGACCTCCAATCGCTCGCCTTCGGCGGCGCGGTGACCTACGACGACGCCGACGAGCTCGACTCGTCCACCGACGCGGAGACGCTCGAGGCGGTCGAGGAGACGGCGCTCGAAGCGGAAGCGATCGTCGAAGCCGAATCGATCGCCGAGTCGATCGCCGAGTCGGAATCTGCGATCGACGCCGATCCGGTCGCGTCGAGCTTTGCGTCGTGGGCGACGCTGCCTGCGACGTCACACACCGATTGGTTCGAGCACGCCGCTCCTGCCGAGACCCTGGCTCCGTTCGCCGAGGCCGGTGCGACCGACCTTGCGCCGATCGAGGCGGATCTCGTCGGCGTCGAGCCCCTGGCGGACGAGTCGTACGTGATCGAGCCGGTCGGCATGGGGTTCGGCTCGTGGGTCGCGCAACTGACCGAGGCGTCGCAACCCGTCGAGGCGGTCGTCGGGCTCGAGGACGTGGTCGAATTCGAGGACGCGTTCGAGGTCGAGGACGCGTTCGAGGTCGAGGACGCGTTCGAGGTCGAGGACGCGTTCGAGGAGGTTGGCGGAGACGCCGTCTCGACCGTGGCCGAGGAGGAGCAGGCCGCGCCGCCGGCCGCGGTGTCCACCACCGGGGAGAGCGTGTGGTCGTACGAGCCGCTGGCCGTCTCATGGGCCGCGGGGCCCGAGGCGAGCCAAGAGAACAGCCAGGAGAAAGAGGTCGAGACCGCGACGCTCGCTGACGACGCCCCTGCGGATGACCAGGACGCGGAGCCCGGGTACGAGTGGGTAGAACCGGCCTCGGCGGACGAGTCGGCGGCCGACGGATTGCTCCAGGACCCCAACGCGTCGGCGTGGATGATCGGTCGAGCGGGGCTCGACGAGACGTCCGACAACACCGACGAGACGGGGGACGCCACGGCGGCTTGGGAAGCGCCCGCGGCGCTCGACGAGGCCGAGGACCAGGCGGAGCCCGAGCCCGTGTCGTACTTCGAGTCGTCGACGTGGGCCGAGTTGGCGGCGCTCGACGAGCCGGGGGCGACCGAGACCGAGGCCGAGACTGACGCTGCGCCCGATTTCGAGCCCGTGTCGTGCTTCGAGTCGTCGACGTGGGCCGAGTTGGCGGCGCTCGACGAGCCGGGGGCGACCGAGTCCGAGTCCGAGTCCGAGTCCGAGCCCGAGCCCGTGTCGTCCTTCGAGTCGTCGACGTGGGCCGAGTTGGCGGCGCTCGACGAGCCGGTCGAGACCGAGTCCGAGTCCGAGACCGAGACTGACGCTGCGCCCGAGTTCGAGTCCGTGTCGTCCTTCGAGGC
Organism: uncultured Actinomycetes bacterium; assembly: GCA_963775795.1. Taxonomy (GTDB): domain Bacteria; phylum Actinomycetota; class Acidimicrobiia; order IMCC26256; family DASPTH01; genus CAVZKC01. The sequence goes on from CAVZKC010000004.1 coordinate 1,380,308, forward strand.
GGAGACAACCGAGCCTGAGCTCGAGCCGGTGTCGTACCTGGAGTCGCCGACGCCGTTCGCCGACTACCAAGCCTTGTACGCGTCCGCGATCCAGGACGTGGCTCCGGTGACCGACGACGCGCCGGTCGCCGAGTCGTGGACCGACGCCCTCGTGGAGGGCGAGCCGATCGAACAGCTCCCGGCCTCGTCCGTCGGGCTTGCCGCCCACGGCCTAGTCGGGGAGGCGGCCACGGAGCCGGCCTGGACCGACCTCGGCGAGCTGCGCGACGAGTCGACGGAATCCCCGGGATACGTGGTGTCCGTCGTGTCACCCAAGGGCGGTGTCGGACGGACGACCGTCGCGACCAACCTCGCGATCGGCCTGGCGGAGGTCGCGCCGGGGCAGGTGGTCATCGTGGACCTCGATCTCCAGTTCGGTGATGTCGCCGACGCCCTCCGGCTCCTGCCCGAGCGGACCTTCGACGACACGCGGTACTCGAACGCGGCACACGATCCGGTCGCGCTGAAGGCCGAGCTCACGCCGCACCCGCTGAACCTGTTCGCGCTGTGCGCGCCCGCGACGTTGCGGTCGGCCGACGAGCTCAAGCCCGAGCATGTGCAACGGGTGCTCGAGCTCCTCGCCAAGTCGTTCCGATACGTGATCGTCGACACCCCGGCGGGCCTCAACGAACACACGATCAGGGCGATCGAGCTGTCGACCGACCTCGTGTTGCTCTCGGCGACCGACGTACCGAGCGTGCGCGCGACCCGTCGGGCGATCGAGGCGCTTCGGGGGATCAGCGATCCGACGCAGCGCTGCCACTTCGTGCTGAACCGCGCTGACGCGCGGACCGGCCTGCACGCCGGCGCGATCGAGCAGGTGGTCGGCATGCACATCGACGTGGCGATCCCGAGCTCGGGCGCGGTGCCGCTGGCGCTGAACCAGGGCACGCCGATCCTCGAGGCCGACCCACGGTCACCGGTGTCGCTGGCGATGAGCGAGCTGGTCTCGCGGTTCGGGAGTGGAACGGCGGCGAGCAGCAAGGGCGGCGGGTCCTTCTGGCGCAAGAAGCAGGCGCGTCGCTGATGCTTCGCGTCGAGCCCGCTGCGCTCAAGGTTCTCCTTGCTACGCCGATAGCACACGGATAGGGCGATTCCGGTAGGACTGGGGCCACCATCTTGCGACCGTCACGATCGGGAACAGGGGACGCACACCCCGACGCGGACAACAAGGTCGCGCAGTTGTGGAGGGACTACAAGGCGGACCGTGCGCCGGACGCCCGCGAGGGCCTCATCCTCCACTACGCCCGACTGGTGAAGTTCGCCGCCGACCGAGTTGCGGCGGGCGTGCCACAACATGTCGACCGAGCCGACCTCGTCAGCTACGGGCTGTTCGGTCTCATCGACGCGATCGACAAGTTCGATCTCGGCCGCGGGATCAAATTCGAGACGTACGCGATCTCGCGCATCAAGGGAGCGATCCTCGACGAGCTGCGGTCGATCGACTGGGTTCCGCGCAGCGTGCGGGCGCACGCCCGCGCGATCGATCGGGTCCACGGGCTCCTCGAGGGCGAGCTTCGTCGGTCGCCGTCGAGAGCGGAGGTGGCTGCCGAGCTCGGCGTGCTGCCCAGCCAGCTCGACCAAGCCCGCTCCCGCGTGGCGGCGGCGAGCGTGTTGGCGCTCGATGAGCCGATCGGCCTCGACGGAGGAGACGGCGGGACCGCGACGCTGGGCGACACGATCGCCGATCCGGTCGACGCGTTCGAGAGCTGGGAGATCAGCGACAGCGTGTCCCGGGCGATCGGAACGCTGCCCGATCGTGACCGTCTCGTGCTCACGCTCTACTACTACGAGCAGTTGACGCTCGCTGACATCGGGGCAGTGCTCGGCGTCACGGAGAGTCGCGTCTGCCAGATGCACACGAGCGCGATCGTCAAGCTCCGGCGCGCGATCGCGCGCGCCGACGGCGACCACCCGGCGCTCTCCATTCGACCGCGCGTCTCGAACGCCCCCAGCACCGCGGCCTGAGCGGGCCACGCGGGGAGCGAACAATGAGAAGGCGGGCAACGAGGGACCGCAGGGCCGAACGGGCGAACGGCGAGGAACGCTTCCGTCATATCGTCGAGCGCTCCTCCGACGTCGTGCTCCTCGTGGGGCCGGGGCTCGTGGTCGAGTACCAGAGCTCGTATGCGTTCGGCTCCGCGTCGGTCGTGGGCGAGTATGGGCCGCTCTCCGAGCTGTTCCACCGGGCGGACGCTGTGCGCGTCACCGGCCTGCTCGAGGAGCTCGCCCGCCAACCCAACATGATCGCGACGATCGGCGTGAGAGTTCGCGCGGGAGACGGCACGTGGATCGACGTCGAGGCGACGTTCACGAACCTGCTCGAGGAAGAGTGCGTGCACGCGATCGTCGTGAACCTCCGCGACATCCGCCAGCGCGTCACGCTCGAGGAGCAGCTGCGGCGCCAGGCCCTGCATGACCCCCTGACCGGATTGCCCAATCGCCTGCTGTTCCGCGACCGGCTCGAGCACGCCCTTGCACGTGCGCGCGAATCTGCTCCCCTCGCGCTCCTCTTTTTCGACCTCGACCGCTTCAAGGCGATCAACGACAGTTTGGGTCACGCCGTGGGCGACGAGCTGCTCATAGTCGTCGCGGACCGTCTGGGCTCGATCGTGCGGGCGGGCGAGACGATCGCGCGCTTCGGGGGAGACGAGTTCGCGATCCTGATCGAGGAGATCCAGGACCCGGCGGACGCGAGCTGGGTCGCCAACCGCATCGTGGAAGAGCTCGGCGCACCCGTCATCCTCAGCAACACGGAGGTCGCAGTGAGTGCGAGCGTCGGCATCGCGTTCAATGCCGGGCGCGCGGAGACGCCGAGGAGCTGCTGCGCAACGCGGACGTCGCGATGTACGCGGCGAAGAGCCGCGGTGGTGGCTGCTACGCCATCTTCGAGCCGCACATGCAGATCGCGGTGCGCGAGCGTCTCGAGCTCGAAAACGACCTCCGGGGCGCGCTGGGGCGGAACGAGATGTTCGTGCAATACCAGCCGCTCGTCGACCTCGAGAGCAGCGTGCTCATGGGGGTCGAGGCCCTGGTGCGTTGGCGTCATCCCACCCGGGGTGTTCTCCAACCCGAGCAGTTCATCCCGCTGGCCGAGGTCTCCGGCCTCATCGTGCCCATCGGCGCGTTCGTCCTCGAGCGAGCGTGCCGCCAGGTCCAGCAGTGGCAGGCACGATCGGAGGCGGACCCTCCGCTGAAGCTCAGCGTGAATCTCTCGGCCCGTCAGCTCCAATACGACGGCCTGACCGAGGACGTGCGCCGCGCGCTCCATCGGTCCGCGCTCGATCCCTCCCAGCTGGTGCTCGAGCTGACCGAGACCTCGTTGCTCGGCGCGGAGGACCTCTCCGCCCTCGCGCTCGTCGACCTGAAGAACCTCGGGATCAGCATCGCGATCGACGACTTCGGGACCGGGTACTCGTCGTTGAGCTACCTCCAGCGGCTCCCGGTCGACATCTTGAAGATCGACCGCTCGTTCGTCAGCGGGGCGGAGCCCGGGGGCAAGCACACGCGGTGGGCACTCGCGCAGACGGTCGTGCAGCTGGCGACGAGTCTCGGCCTCACTACGACGGCGGAGGGCATCGAGAACCGCGAGCAGTGGGAGGCGCTCGTCGCCATGGGGTGCCAGACGGGTCAGGGGTTCCACTTCGCCCACCCCGTGGACGCCTTCGACATCGAGGCCCTGCTCATGGCCGACCAGGAGCGGGTGCGCCCAAAGAGCACGGTGCGGCCGTTCGCGGCCGGCGCGTAACGCCAGCTGCCGCGCACCACGACTAGGGTCGGCGCCCGTGGGATCGAGCGGGATGAAGCGCAAGGGCCGCACGCGCCTGCCCAAGGTCGGAACGCCCGCGGAGCGCCAGTACGCCCTGCACCACGAGCAGGAGGCGGTGGCCGCCAATTTCGGCCTCTCCGGGCGAGGCTGGCTGTTCTGGACGGCGATCGTCATGATCATCGTCCTCGTCGTCGTCGGGCTCCTCACCTGGGTCTTGCTGTGACCGACCGATCCACGCCCCGCTTTTGACAATGGCGGACGACGGGCCCAAATTTCCCTGCCGACGGGGAGGGAATGTGCCGTGGCGCGGATCGTCGAGGGACCACCGGCCGATGGTTCGAACGCGCCAGCACCGCGTCCCGATCTTGCGGCGGCTCGCCGGCAAGGGCTGATCGAACGGGACCGGCTCGTCTCCCGGCTCGGTGACGCCGGGGAGTTCCCGGTGGTCACCGTCACCGGAGGGGCCGGCTGGGGAAAGACCACCCTGCTGTCCCAGTGGTGTGAGGTTGACGAGCGCCACCACGGCTGGATCTCGGCGACGGCGGCCGACAACGATCCCGCGGTGTTCCTGGGCCGGGTGGCCGCCGCACTCGGGGACGACACCGAGACCGCGGAGGTTCCCGGCGGGCTCGGGGGCCTGGATGCCGTCAAGCTCATGTTGCGGTCGGTGTGCGCCTCGTTCGCCAATCGACGCGATCCCTTCCTGCTCGTGGTGGACGACATCGACCGGATCACCTCACCGGCCACGCTCGAGGTCGTGCACGCACTCGCCGAAGCGGTGCCGCCCGGTTCACAGCTGGGCCTCGGCGCTCGGGCCGAACCCCCGCTCCCGCTTGCCCGCATGCGGGCGGACCGCGTGTTGTTCGAGCTCGATCCGACGAGTCTCGCCATGGACACCGACGAGGGGTCGGCACTCCTCGGCGCCGCCGGGGTCGAGCTGTCCCGCTCGACGACCGAATACCTGATGGAGCGAACCGAGGGCTGGCCCGTCGGGCTCTATCTCGCCGCGCTGGTGGTGCGGGAGGCCGCGGACACCGAGGAGGCAGCACGGGCCTTCGCCGGCGACGATCGGATGATCGCCGACTACGTGCGTGACGAGCTCCTCGGCTCCTTGACGCCGGAAGTCCGCGAATTCCTGACGCGCACCTCGATCCTCAACCGTCTCTGCGGCCCGCTCTGCGACGCGGTCCTCGGAGCCGACGGGTCCACCGAGGCTCTGGAGCAGATGGCGCGGAGCAACCTGATGCTCGTTCCCCTGGACCGCCGGGGTGAGTGGTACCGCTATCACCACCTGTTCGAAGAGCTCCTGCGGTCCGACCTCCATCGTCGGGAGCCTGACCGGGTGCCCGTGCTCCACGCGTGGGCGACCGAATGGCTGGCGGGCACCGGGGATCTCTCCGCTGCTATCGAGCACGCTCGGTTCGTCGAAGATGCCCAAGCCTTCGACGTGCTGCTCTGGAGGGCGGGGCCTGGCCACATCGGTCAAGGTCGCACGGCGACGGTGCGCCGCTGGCTCGACTGGTTCCCACCCGACGTGGTGGCGGAGCGTCCGGTGCGGGTGCTTCTCGCCGCCTGGGCGGCTTTGACCGAGGGGGACATGACCGCCCTCGAGCAGTGGGCGGTGCTCGCCGAGCACTTCGGCGCGGATCCCGAGCTCCCCGACGGCGTGCCGTTTCGGGCCGGGCGCACGTTGCTGCGCGCGCTGTTGGCGAAGGACGGCATCGACGCGATGCGGCGGGACGCTGCCCTCGCGCGTGACCTGGATCGGGCTCCCAGCCCGTTCCGAGCGGTGGCGTGTTTCCTCGAGGGGACAGCCCTGCGCCTGCAGGGTGACGACGACGCGGCGATCGACCGCTTGGCGGAGGGTGTGGCGATCGGCCAGATGCTGGGACCCGCGACGCAGGCCCAGTGCCTCGGCAGTTGGGCCGTGTTGGAGGCCGCGCGGGGAAGCTGGGAGGACGCTCGCCGGCACGTCGACCACGCGTTGGCGATCGTCGACGAGTTCGCGCTGAGCGATCGGCCCGCCCAGGCGGAGGTGTTCGCGGCGGCCGCGTTCGTGCACGCGCATTCCGGCCATCTCGACGCCGCCCACCAGGAGTCCAAGCAGGCGCAGTGGCTCCTGTCGATGCTGGGAGGAGCGGCACCGTGGGCCGCGATCGAGGCTCGGCTGCTGATCGCGCGCTGCGAGCTCCTGCTCGGGGATGTCGCGAGCGCGCGAGCCCTCCGAGAGGAAGCCGAGACGTTGCTCGCGAGCTTGCCCGATTCCGGTGTCCTCGTCGACCGGCTGGCGGACGTCCGGCGGATGACCGACAGCGAGAGCTTCCCGTTGGGGGTCACGGCGTCGCCCGTCACTCCCGCCGAGATGCGGGTGCTCCGGTACCTCCCGACACACCTCAGCTTCGCGGCGATCGCGGACGAGCTGTTCGTGTCGCGCAACACGGTGAAGACGCACGCCATCTGCGTGTACCGCAAGCTCGGCGTCACGAGTCGTGGCGCTGCCGTGGAAGTGGCGCGGGACCTCGGCCTGCTCGAGGCGTGACCGCCGGTGGTCTCGGTGCTTGAACGAGAGGTGTCCGGTTCACCCAGATGGGGTGATGCCAGCGGTCTCCGGGTGGGTTTGAATCCCCGGAGACTTGCGTCCGCGGTGGGTCGCGTCTTGTTGCGGCCGATGAGCAGGCGCCAGACGAGCAGGAGGAGCACACCAATGTCGACATCGAACAGCCCGTATGACACACGCGGGGACATGACGGAGAGCGACGGCTTGGGTTGGAAGCTGTTCGCCGGGATCATGATCCTGATCGGCGGCACGTTCAACGTCATCGACGGGCTCGTCGGGCTCACCGACGCCCACTACGTCGAGAAGACCATCCAGGGTGAGCTCCCCTTGACGAACAACGTGAAGACCTGGAGCTGGGTCGTCTTGATCGTGGGCATCGTCATGATCATCGCCGGCTTCCTGATCTTCGTGGGCAACATGTTCGGTCGAGTGGTCGGTGTCTTCGTGGCGAGCGTGAACGCGATCCTCCAGCTCGGCTACCTGGCCCACTTCCCGTTCTGGTCGTTCACGATGATCGTGGTTGACATCCTCGTGATCTGGGCCCTCGTCGTGCACGGAGGGAAGCTCTGGGACAGCGACACCGTCTGAGCGGCTCCCCATCGGGATCGGCGACGGAGCTCGAGGGCAGGCCCACTCGGAGGGAGGTCCCATGGGATCGAATGCCGATCGGGCCGCGGTGCTCGTCCGTGCAATCGGGGCGAGCGTCCGGAACGACAGCAGCCTGATCGGAGAGCTCTACACCGAGAACGTCCACGGCTGGACGCCGACCATGAGCGTCACGTCGGCGGCCGAGCTGGCCGTGGAGCTCGAGGACCGCGAGGATGCGTTCTCCGACGTCGAGGTCGAGTGCAAGCTGGTCGACGTCGCAGGTGAGCAGTCGTGCGTCGAGTGGGTCGCACATGCGACCCACTCGGGGCCGCTCGCCATGGACGGGGCATCCATGATCGAGCGCACCGGACGGCGTGTCACGTTCCGGGGCGTGACGATCGCCGAGTTCGACGGGGATCGCATCTGTGCGTTCCGTCAGTACTGGGACGCCTGCACGCTGCTCCGGCAATTGGACGCGCCCCTCGCCGAGTAGCAACATCCGGTGCCCGGACCATCCCGCCGGGGTGCGACACTGACCAAACCGAAATTCATCGTCCACAAGACCAAGGAGACCACGTGCCCACGCTCGCAGACTTCGCGCTCGGCGAAGTGTTCCTCTCGATGCTCTACTTCTTCCTCTTCTTCATCTGGATCTGGCTGCTCATCACGGTCTTTGCCGACCTGTTCCGCAGCCACGACCTCTCGGGGTGGGCGAAGGCCTTCTGGGTCTTGTTCGTGATCATCCTCCCGTACCTGGGTGTCCTCGTGTACCTGATCGCCCGGGGCCACAAGATGCAGGAGCACGCAGTCCAGGCTGCACAGGAGCAGGACACGCAATTCCGTCAGTACGTCCAGCAGGCCGCCGGTTCGGGTGGAAGCAGCGCGGATGAGCTCGCGCGACTCGCCGACTTGAAGGACCGTGGTGTCATCGACGACGCGGAGTTCCAGAGCCTGAAGGCGAAGGTCGTCGGGTCGTAGCGCCGACCGCCCGGTCCGAGGAGCGCCGGCGCCGCCTGCGAGGGGCAGGTGCCGGCGCTCCCGACCGTTCGGGGCCGCACGGAAGTAAGAGTCGTGCGGTGCGGCAGACATTCACCCGCCACACGGAGGGCACGCTACGGAGCAGGCACCGGCGAGTCGTGGGATGACGCCTCGGCGGCGAGCCGCCGCGTCTTGCGGATGCTGAACCAGATGGCGGCGACGAGGATCAGGACGATGATGCCCAACGACGCCGCGGTCGGGATGTGCCACCAGTGGGACACGACCATCTTGACACCGACGAAGATGAGCACCGCACCGAGCGCGTGCGAGAGGTAGTGGAACTTCTCCCGGGCGTTGCCGAGGAGGAAGTACATGGCGCGCAGGCCCAGGATGGCGAATGCGTTCGACGAGATCACGATGAACGGCTCACGCGAGACGGCGAGGATGGCCGGCACGCTGTCGACCGCGAACACGAGATCGGTGAACTCGACGACGACCAGCGCCGCGAGGAGGGGCGTTGCGAACAGCTTGCCCTTGTCGCGTACGAGGAAGTGACGACCGGACAGCTCCGAGCGGACGGGGAGGAACCGACCCAGCAGCTTGACCGCGCGATCGTGCCCCTGCATCCCCTCGTCTTCTCGGTGGCGGATGACCTTGAAGCCTGACCAGAGGAGCACGACGCCGAACACGACGAGGAGCCACCAGAACTCCTTGATGAGCGCGGCGCCCGCGAACACGAAGATGGTGCGCAGCGCGAGCGCTCCGAAGATCCCCCAGAACAGCACCCGGTGCTGGTAGCGGAGCGGGATGGCGAACGACGAGAAGATGACCGCCCACACGAACACGTTGTCGATCGAGAGCGACTTCTCGATCACGTAGCCGCTCATGTACTCACCGAACGCGGTGCCGCCCCACATCGCCAAGACGAGGAACCCGAACCCGACCCCGCACGCCACCCACACGCTGGACTCGACGATCGCGCCCTTCGCGGTTGGCTCGTGGTCGTCGCGGTGGAGGAACAGGTCGACCGCGAGCAGCACTACGACGATGCCGATGAGGGCGAGCCAGTGCCACGCCTCGACATCGAGATCGACGAAGCGCTCGTGGGCTGCGCCGGCTGCGAGGGTCAGTGCCATGGGTGCGGTCCTCCGGTCGGATCGGCGGGAACTAGGTCCGATCTTCCGAAGGTCTCTCCCACCCGGAGGGCGCGGCAACCGGGCCGGAAAGGCCGTGATGACGGCGGCCGCTGGTCGGGATACTCCCCTTCAGCGCTGGAGCACATGCTAGACGCGCGGCGCGCGGGCGCCGCGACGCCGGGTTCAGGCGGTTGCCCTGGTCCGCGGTTCCGAGCGCGCGGGGACCTCCGTGCCGCGCCGGCTGAGGAACGCGGCGAACAGCGCCGCGGCTCCGACCGCGATCGGGCCCGCGACGCCCCACGCGATGCCGGCGGCCACGGCGGCGACGACGAGCTGGCCCGCGATCACGAGCCGGCGGACCGGCTCGCCGAGCGCGTCGAAGCGGCGGTGGAACGCGAGCATCGACGCCTGGGTGCGGCACGCCGCGGTGAGCAACACCGCGAGGCCGCGGACGGTCGCGAACACCATGACCACGACGACCGCCGCGGCGGGCGACGCCGTCAATCCCGCGAGCACCACGGTGACGGGGACCGCCGCTGTCATGAGATAGGTGGTGAGGCCGGTGCCGATCTGCCAGCCGAAGCCGCCGGCGTAGAACCAGGGCCGGTACTTGACAAGCCAGTCCTCGTTCACCTGGCGGCGGAGGAACGGCGGCCGGATGCCGAGGACGCCGCTGTCGACCGCGCCGCCGAGGGAGGCTGCCACCGCGCCGAGCACGAGCGCGGCGTCGAGCGACACCGAAGCACCCCGGACCAGCGCGGCAACCAGGGCGACGGGGAGAGCGAGCGTGAGCCCACCGGCGAGCGCGCCGAGCAGGAACCAACCGGCGGTGGCGCCGTAGCGGTGCCCCCGAGCGCGCTCGGCGACCGGCGTCAGCTGGGAGAGCATCGACTGGCCGCACGGCGACCACGTCGAGCGGATCGCGGCGAGGACCGCGGTCACACAGCCGAGGACGAGGAGCTCGTCGTGCACAGGTTCCTTCCGGGGCCGAGGGGCGCGTCTGCCCGGGGGCCGAGGGGCGTCGGTCGCCAGGCTATCGGCTGACTCAGACGCGGACTCGGCCGAACAGCCGCCGCCGGCGATGCTTCGCCGAGCCGGACGGATCGCTCCCCGAGACCTCGCCGCCGGAGGTGCCGTTGACGTAGCCCCCCGTGCCGGTCGCGCCGGTGCCCGCCGCGTGCCACATCACGGCCGAGGTCGCGCCGCCCGCGGACGGCGTCGAACCCGCCGCCGGGACGTCCGGGAGGGGGCTCGGCTCGGGCGTCGGGATCTCGGCGAGGGGTTCGGCCTCCGCGCGGATCCGAGCCACGTCGGCATCGGCGGCCGCCCGCGCGTCGGCGACGATCTGGGCGGCCTCGTCGCGCGCGGCGTCGAGCAGCGCGGCGCGTTCCGTGGCCGCGGCCGCCAGCAGCTCGGCTGCCTCGGCGTGCACCACGGCCGCCTCTTCCCGAGCCTTCGCGAGGATGCGGGTCCGCTCGGCTTCGGCCTCGACCCGCGAGGCCTCGAACAACACGGCGGCGTCGTCCCGCACGTGGCGCGCGTCGGTCTCCGCCGTGCGCAGGGTGCGCTCGGCCACCAGCTCGCTCTCGGCGACCGTCGTCCGGGCCTCGGCCGTGACGGTCCGGGCATCGGCCTCCGCGACCGCGCGGATCGAGTCGGCGACCTCCACGCGCGTCGGCCCGGGTGTGCTCCAACGCGGTGGCGCGCTCTGCCAGCGCGTCGCCGCGCAGCCGAGCGCACTCCTCCTCGGCGATCGCACGGGCCTGCTCCCGGATCTGCGCCGCCGCGGCCGTCGCGTCGGCGAGCTCGACCCGTGCTTCGAGCTCGGCGCGCCGGAGGATCGCGCGGGCCCGGCGCCGGGCCCGCTTCGTCGCTTTCGCCTTCGAGCGGCGCTTCCCGGCGCCCGGCGTGCTCCTCGGCATGGGTGCAGCGTACGGAACCGCCGCCGTCGCGACGCGCATGCTCGGTCAGCCGATCACCAACCAGGCGGCCGCGGCGAAGAGCAGCGCGCCGCCGAGCTCGAGCGCCGGGTAACGGCTCGAGATCGACGTGGCGCAACAACGGCTCGTGCCCCGGAGCCGGACCCACGACACGACCGGGATCAGATCGCCGGTACGCAGCGTCTGTCCGCATGCCGGACAGTGCGATCGGGGATGAATCACTGATTCACCGCGAGGCACCCGCCACATGACAACTGTCATGAACGAGCCCACCGAGGCGCCCAACGCCGCGGCGAGCCCGATCAGGAGGGCGGCGGGCACCGATCGGCGCGGGTCACGGGCCCGCGAAGCGGACTCAAGCGCGTCCTCCGGCCTTCCGATTCCCGTATGGGAGCGCTGGGAGGGCGCCGGTCACGGCCGGTGCCGGAAGGTACGTGATCGATCATGGAGCTTGGGGCCAACGACATCCTGACCGTGGGAACCGACGGGTCGATGAATACGCGCGATCTTCGCGCGCACGGGAGGCCGGAGCGATGAGGTTCCGACGCACCCCGGTGGAAATGCCTACGGAGCAGGACGACCGCTTCCCGTCGGATGCCGGGACGCACGACGCGACGGATTCTGGCGGTCCTCCGCCCGTGGTCTGGACCGTGCCGCGGCCAGATCCGGCACCGAACGGTGGCTCGGCACCGGCGGCGGAGACGACCACGGGCGTCCGGCCGACCAAGGCGCGGCTCGGTGAGCTGCTCGTGTCGCGGGGAGCGATCTCGAGCGAACAGCTCGGGGCCGCGTTGGCGGAGCAGTCGGGCTCGGGGCGGCGGCTCGGCGAAGTCCTGGTCGAGCTGGGGGTGCTCGGCGAGCGCGACTTCCTCGAAGCGTTGGCCGAGCAGTTCGGTCTCCCGCTCGTCGACCTGCGCAAGATCGTGCCGGAAGTGGCCGCGCTCGACCGACTGCCCGAGTCGGTGGTGCGGACCGAGCAGGTGCTGCCGGTGCGTGTCGCGGGCGGCGCGTTGCTCGTCGCGATCTCGGTCGAGCCGACCCGCGAGCTCGTCGACCGCTTGGTAGCCGCGGCGGGCACGCCCGTCCGCTTGTTGCTTGCACTTCACGCCGACATCGAGCGGGCGATCGACCGGTGCTACAGCGCCCTGGCCGATCTCGATCGGCTCGCGAGCTCGTACGACACCGAGGGGACGGAGCGCGACGCGACTACGAGCGGCTCGCTCACCATCGACGACAACGCGCCCGTCGTCCAGATCGTCACGCGCATTCTCACGCAAGCGGTCCGTTCGCGTGCGTCCGATGTGCACGTCGAGCCGCAGGACGATCGGGTGCGGGTGCGGTTCCGCGTGGACGGCGCGCTCTACGACGCGGTGACATTGCCGGCGGGGATCGCGCAGGCGCTCGTCAGCCGCTTGAAGATCATGGCGGACATGAACATCGTCGAACGACGACGGTCCCAGGACGGGCAGTTCGAGATCACCGTCGACGATCGCGCCCTCGACGTGCGCGTGGCGACGACGTCGACGATCTGGGGGGAGAAGGCGGTGCTCCGGCTCCTCGACCGTAGCCGCACGCTGCTCGAGCTCGAACGCCTCGGCATGCCCGCCGAGACGCGGGCGGAATTCTCCAAGCTCATCCGCTCCCCGTTCGGCATGGTGATCTGCGCCGGGCCGACCGGGAGCGGCAAGACGACGACGCTCTACGCCGCGCTGAGCGAGATCGACGATCCCGAGCGGAACCTCACGACCATCGAGGACCCGGTGGAGTACGTCTTCGCGGGCATCAATCAGATCCAGATCAACGAAGCTGCCGGCATCACGTTCGCCGGCGGCCTGAAGGCGATCCTGCGCCAGGACCCCGACGTGATCCTGGTGGGTGAGATCCGGGACGCGGAGACCGCGCGCATCGCAGTGCAGTCCGCCCTCACCGGCCACTTCGTCCTGTCGTCGATCCACGGCATCGACGCAACCGCAGCACTGCACCGCTTCGTCGACATGGGCATCGAGCCGTTCCTCGTCGCGTCCTCGGTCGTCGGTGTGGTTGCCCAACGGCTGGTTCGGCGCATCTGCTCGGCGTGCCGGGAGCCCTACCAGCCGAGTGTCGACGAGCTCGCGATGTACCGAGACTGGGGCGGCGCGCCGAAGGACCGCTTCTGGCACGGCGCAGGCTGCAACTTCTGCGCGCACACGGGCTACGCGGATCGAGTGGGCGTGTACGAGCTCCTCACGGTGAACGAGGAGATCCGCGAGCTCGTCGTGAAGCAGGCCGCCCAGGACGAGCTGCGTTCCGCCGCGACGTACCACGGCATGCGGACGTTGCGGGACCAGGCGCTGCGTCTCGTCGAACAGGACGTCACGACCGTGGCCGAGGTGCTGCGGACGATCTACGTGGCCTAGCGAGCTCGAGGAGACGGTTCGATGCCCCGGTTCAAGTACGCCGCGCTCGACGCGTCCGGCAACAAGGTCGCCGGCGTGATGGAGGCGGCCAGCGCGGTGCGCGTTCGCAACGACCTCGTCAGTCGCGACCTGGAGGTCGTCGGCGTCAAGGAGCGGAAGCGCTTCACGCAGATCGAGATCACGAAGCAGAAGGTCAAGCCCGCCGACCTCATGAACTTCTCGCGGCAGCTCGCCGCGTTCCTCCGCGCTGGGATTCCGATCCTCGACGCGTTGCGTTCCCTCATCGACGAGGTCAGCAACGCGGTCTTCCGCCAAGTGCTCGTGGACATCGCGGACACGCTCGCGTCGGGAGTGCCGCTCGCGGAAGCGATGGCGACCCACGATCAGCTCTTCCCTCGTTACTACGTCGGGATCCTCCGGTCCGCGGAGCTGACGGGAAACCTCGACACCGTGCTCGACCAGCTGGCCGCCTACATCGAGCGCGATCTCGAAGCGAAGCGCGCGGTCAAGTCGGCCCTGATGTACCCCATGGTGATCATGGGAATGGCCGTGGTGACGGTCGCGATCCTCGTTGGCTGGGTGCTCCCCAAGTTCGAGGACTTCTTCGCCGGGTTCGACGCCAAGCTGCCGTTGCCGACGCGGATGCTGCTCGACGCGTCGCGGTTCCTCGGGACCTGGTGGCCCGTGATCCTGAGTGGCGTCGTCACGGTGGCCGCCGTCGTGTTCCTGATGCTGCGAACCGAGCAGGGCCGTTACCGCCGGGACCGGCTACTGCTCGGTCTTCCCGTGCTCGGGGACGTCGTGCGCTACGCGGTGGTCGAGCGCTTCTGTCGCATCCTCGGCTCGATGCTCCAGGCCGGCGTGGCGGTGCCCGACGCGATGGACGCGGCGGCCGAAGGCACGAACAACCGGGTCTACGAGCGCGCACTGCGACATGCGCGCGAGCAGATGCTGCAGGGAGCGGGCCTGACCCAACCAATCGCGGCCACTGGGCTCTTTCCGAGTGTCGCGGCTCAGATGTTCCGCGTCGGGGAGGAGTCCGGCTCGCTCGACCGCCAGCTCGTGCTCGCCGCGGACTTCTACGGGTCCGAGCTCTCCCACAGGCTCAAGCGGCTCACGACCCTGTTCGAGCCCCTGGTCATCACTGTGATGGGGGTCATCGTGGGCTTCGTCGCCATCGCGCTCGTCTCGGCGATGTACGGCATCTTCAACCAGGCGCACATCCAGTGAGAACGCAGCGCGCGAGCGCACGTTGGGCGCGCCGCGCCCGAGGCGAAGACGGCGAGACTCTCCTCGAGCTCTTGGTCACCGTCACCATCATGGGCATCGCGTTCGTCGCGATCCTGGCAGGGGTGGCGGTGGCGATCACCGCGTCCGACAGCCTCCGTGACGAGGCCGTTGCCGAAGGAGTGGTCCGCAACTACGCCGAACGAGTGGCCGACCCCGACGACGTTCCGTACGTCGACTGCGCGCCGACGTCGGCGTACGCCACGCCGCCCGGCTTCGCGGTTCCGGCCGGTTGGTCAGCGTCGGTGACCGCCGTGGCGTACTGGCAGGGGAACAACCCCCCGACGTTCGGCGGGTCGTGTCCGAGCCCTGATCGCGGACTTCAACAGGTCACGCTTCGGGTGCAGTCGCCCGCGGGGCAGCAACAGGCGACCGAGACGGTCGTGGTCGTGAAGCGACGGCCATGAACCGCGCGCTGTCACCGATCATCGAGCGCTTCCGAGCCGAGGAGGGGTTCACGCTGCCCGAGCTGCTCCTGGCGATCGGGATCCTGGCGATCGTCGTCGGGCCGCTCTCGCTCGCACTGGTGACCGGCCTCCGGGTCATAACCCGAACCGACCAGCAACTCGGCGACAGCCGGAGCGCGCTGATCGCCGCTGCGTCGTTCTCGGGCGACGTCGCGAGCGCTCGCAGCGTCACCCGCAACGACCCGTCCGGCTGCGGCGGGGAAGCTGCGCTGCTCACGCTGGCGTGGAGCGAGGCGGACGACGGCCGTGCTGCGCCGGTGAACTCCGAGGTCTCGTACGTCTACGACGCCTCCAACGCGCAGAACAAGCGCCTCCTCCGCCTCTATTGCCCCGAGGGCACCGCGGCCAAGCAGTCCGTCGCCGCGGTATCCCTCGGATCGTCACCGGTCGTCACGTGTTACGACATCGGCAACGTCGTCAACCCGTCGTGTAGCTCCACCACGCGGCGGGTGAGGCTCGACGTGACGGCCGCCGCGAACCAACCCACCCCCGACGACCCCTCGCCGACGCCCTTCTCGTTCACCCTCGAGGGTACGCGGAGGTCGCGGTGAGCGTGCGGGCGCGGCTCGACCGCGACTCGGAGCGCGGCGCGAGCATCGTGCTCGCGTTGGCGATGATCACGATCGTCGGCGTCTCCCTCGTCGCGTTGCTGGGCTATGCGACGACGAGCTTCAGCTCGGTGACGGCCGTGGAGAGTCAGCGAACAGCGGGATACGCGGCCGAGGGGGCCGTCCAGACCGCGATCCAAGTGCTGCGCGCCGATGCCGCGGCCGGCGCCACGCTTGGCGCCTGCCCGACGGTGACCTATCCCGCGGGAGGCGGTCAGCCGGCGGTGCCCGTGAGCTGCGCGGTCGACCCGCCAGTGGGCTCGGGCGTCTCGGGCAACACGGCGCCGCCGTACGCGCTGTGGTCGGTCGGCCAGTCGGCCTCGGAAACCGGAATCGAGCTCGCGAACAGCGGCACCACCCTCGTCGCCGGCCCGGTGACGTCCAACTCGCCCGCAACCGGCGCGAGCAGCGTCGACAGCATGGAAGTGGGCACGCTCGACCTGACCGGCTACGCCGTCCAAGCGCGGGGCACATGTACGGGCACTTACACGGTGAGCGCGCCGTCCGACAAGCAGTGCAGCACCGGTCAGGCCTACGGAGACCCCGCCTACCCTTCGCAGCCGCTGCCGAGCCTCACCACGTTGAACCCTTTGCCGACGTGCGCAGCGAGCAACGCCGTGCTCCAGTTCTCGCCCGGCTTCTACACCGATCCGCGCGAGCTGGAGCGGCCCGACTGGGGCGGTTGTCGATCCAACTACCTCTACTTCAAGCCCGGCGTCTACTACTTCGACTTCGGCTGGGGTTTCGGATCTTCCGCCAGCTTGCGCCAGTGGGACGTCGGGGCCAACCGCGTGATTGTGGGCGGTGAGCCGAAGGGGTGGAATCCGAGCACCACGGGATCGGTGCCTGGCGTACCTGGCGGGGGTGCCTCCGCGGGGTGCAAGACCGATCGGGACGGTGCGACGAGCGGCGTGCAGTTCGTCTTCGGAGGCGAGTCGCGCCTCGCCGTGAGGGGGAACAACGCGCGCATGGAGCTGTGCGCGGATCCGACCCCGGTGGGCACGACGCAGCAGATCGCGGTGTACGGCCAGCGAACCGGCGTCGAGGCCGCACAGACCGCGACCAGTGTCGCGACCGGCGTCACGTCGACTCCTGCGGCCGGCTGGAGCGGGTTGACGCCACCGCCAAACCGATTGTTGCCGATTGCTCCGGAGATCACGCCGATCGACGGACAGAGTGCGAGCTTCGTGCTGCCGTCCCAGAACCCGGGCTCGTCCGCGTCGCTCCAGCTCAGCGGATTCCATGGGCTCGGGGCGGCGGTGCCGCCGGGCTCGACGAACGTCGACTACTCGCTGCGGATCGCGCACCGCGAGATCGGGACGAACGCCAACAACATCATGTCGCTGCAACTCCAGGTTGGCGCGTCGTGCTCGATCTCCGTGACGAAGCGCAATTCCACGACACCAGCCGCTCCGGTCGTTGACACGTACACGCCGTCGTGTCTCGACGCGGCGGTGGCGAACGATTTCACCGTCACCTACACCGCGACCGCGAGGAACAGCCGGACCTTCACGGAGACACTCGACGGTATCGAGCTCGTCGTCACTTACACGCCGCCGGTCGTCCGCGCGCAGACCGGGTGCACGGTAAGCGACATTGACTCGTGCTCGATCGTGAATGTGAACGCGAACCGGACCTTCGTCGTGTGGGGGACCGTGTACGCGCCGCTCGGTTCCGTGCGCGTGACCTTGGGCGCGAGGAGCATCGCCCAGTTCCGCCGGGGTGTCGTGGCGCGGGCGGTGAAGGTGACGGGAACGTCTCCGACCGACACGTCGACCCTGTTCTGCCTCGGCTACGGCTCGCCCTGTATGGGGCCTTCGCGGGTCATCGAGCTCACGGCACAGTCGGGACGCAGCCGGGTTCGGGCGCTGGTGCAGCTGGTGGACGTGCCCTCCCTCGGGGGCCGCGTGCGGGTGCTCTCCTGGAACGTGGACCGGATCTGATCACTTTCAACCGATTCGGTCGTATCAACTGGCCCTCAACCCACCCCGGCGGTGCGCCGATTCCTTCTCGAGCGCCTTGGGGCGCGGACGACCACTGGGAGGTGGCTAGCGATGTTGCAGGACGCAGTACGCAAGCAACGATCGGGTGAGGCGGGCTTCACGCTCGTCGAGCTCCTGATCGTGATCGTGATTCTCGGGGTGCTCTCCGCGGTGGTCGTGTTCGCGGTCGGGGGTATCACCGACAAGGGCAGGAAGGCCGCGTGTCAGGCCGACTCGAAGACCGTGGAGGTCGCCGAGGAGGCGTACTTCGCTAAGAACGGCGCGTACACCAGCATCGCCGGTCTGGTGACCGCCAAGCTGCTCCGGGCGGCGCCGAGCGCTTCGAGCTACACCATCACCGCGAACGCGGCGACTGGTGTCGTTACCGCGGCGCCTGCTTGCTCGACGTTCCCATAAACACGACGAGAGATCTTTGACGGAGCGGGAGGGCGTGCCCTCCCGCTCCTTCATTTCCCGGCGTATCCCGCCGGCCGCGTTCGGGCTCGCCCTGCCGGTGCCGCGGGTGCGAGCATGACGCGATGGACCGGTCGGGCTACCTGCCTCGCCCACTCGCGCTGCGATCGGGCGTGCTGGTGGTGTGGTGCCTAGCGTGCATGATTGCTTGGGCCGACGCCGTCACGACCTACCTCGCGATCGACTCCGGGGCGGCCCGCGAGGGCAATCCCGTCGTCGCGCACCTGATCGCAGCCGTCGGCCTGTTCCCGGCGCTCGTCCTCCGCGCCACCCTCTTCGGCCCGGGCGTGATGCTCGTCGTCGCCGTCTTCGCCAGCGCGGACCGGCGCCTCCTGCGCACCGGTTCCGCGGCGTTGCTCGGCGCCGGCACCCTCTTCTGGGCGATCGTGCTCGGCAACAACCTCGCGCTGCTGCTTCGCTGAGGTTTGCGCCTCAGGCGGCCGACGCGGTGATCTCGTGGGGGTTCAGGGTGAGGGCGCTGGCCGCCTCGAGCGTCACCAGACCGGCTTCGACCAGGGCCGACAGCGACGCCTCGAGGGTCTGCATGCCCTCCCGAGTCCCCGTCATGATCTGGTTGCGGAGCTGGCTTGTCCGCCCTTCGCGCACCAGGTTTCGTACTGCGGAGTTGGCGACGAGGATCTCGAAGGCCGCGATCCGGCCGCCCTCACGCCGCGGCACCAGCCGCTGCGACACCACCGCCTGCAGCGAGTGCGCGAGCTGGGTTCGCACCTGCGCCTGTTGCTCCGCAGGGAACACGTCGACGATGCGGTCGACGGTCTGCGCGGCGTCGTTGGTGTGGAGCGACGACAGCACCAGGTGGCCGGTCTCGGCCACGGTCAGGGCGGCCGAGATCGTCTCCGCATCCCGGAGCTCACCGATGAGCACGACGTCGGGGTCCTCGCGAAGGACGGAGCGGAGTGCGTGGGCGAACGAGAGGGTGTCGACGCCGATCTCGCGCTGGTTCACCGCCGCGCGCTGGTGGCTGTGCAGATACTCGATCGGGTCTTCGATCGTCAGGATGTGGCACGCTCGGCGCGCGTTGATCGCGTCGACGACCGAGGCAAGTGTCGTCGACTTGCCGGATCCGGTGGGTCCGGTGATGAGCACGAGCCCCTGGGGCAGCGAGATGAAGTCGTCAACGATCGGCGGCAGCTCGAGCTCGTCGAACGACGGGATGCGGTAGGGGATCAGCCGGATCGAGAGTGCCGCCGCTCCGCGCTGGCGGAACGCGTTGGCCCGGAACCGGGCGAGGCCCTGGCGCCCGAACGAGAAGTCGACCTCCAGCCGCTCACGGAACGTCGCCTCGTGCGCGGCATCCAGGGCGGCGAGCACCATGGTCTCGGTCTCGGCCGGCTCCAGTGCACGTGGGAACAGCACGTGCATGGCGCCGTCGACGCGGATGAGCGGCGGTGACCCGGCCGTGAGCAGCAGGTCGCTGCCGCCGCGTTCGCAGAGCTCGGCGAGGAAGGGGTCCAACACGGTGGGTTCGGTGGGGTTCACGCTTAGATTGTCGAGTTGTTCGACAGCGTTCTTGAACAGGAGCTCTCGTGGTCCGCGCCCGGCGTGCGCTTGACGGAATCCCCACGTACGTGCCCGGCCGCTCCGCCGAGTCGGTCGCCGCCGAGCACGGGATCGCCGAGGTCGTGAAGCTCGCGTCCAACGAGGCCGTGTTCGGCCCCCTGCCGGCCGCGCTCGAGGCCGTGGAACGGGCGGCCCGGGACGCGAACCGCTACCCCGACGACGGGACGGTGGCGCTCCGCGAGGCGTTGGCGGCGCACTACGGGTTCGAGCCCGAGGAGGTGCTCGCCGGCAACGGGTCGGTGAGCCTCTGTCAGCAGGCGGTCCTGGCGGTCGCGGAGCCCGACGCCGAGGTGCTCTTCGGCTGGCCCAGCTTCGAGGTCTACCCCATCGAGACGCAGCAGGCGGGCGCGGAGGCGGCCCGCGCGCCGCTCCGGGGACACCGGTACGACCTCGAGGCCATGGCCGATTTGGTCACGGACCGGACCCGCCTCGTGTTCGTGTGCACACCTAACAATCCGACCGGCGGTTGCGTGTTCGCCGACGAGCTCGCCGACCTTCTCGCGCGGGTCCCGGATGACTGCCTCGTCGTCATCGACGAGGCGTACCGGGAGTTCGTGAGCGATCCGGCCGTTCCCGACGGCCTCGACGTGGTGCGCACCCACCCCAACGTCGCGGTCTTCCGTACCTTCTCGAAGGCGTACGGACTCGCGGCGATGCGGGTCGGCTACGCGATCGGCTCGGTGGACGTGATCGCCACGATCCGCAAGATGGCGTCGCCGTTCGTCGTGAACGGTCTCGCGCAAGCGGCTGCGATCGCGTCCCTCGGCGCGGAGGACGAGATGCGGGCGCACGTCGCGCGGACCGTACGCGAGCGTGAACGGGTCTTCGCGGCGATGCGCGAGCTCGATCTCCCCGTCGCGCCCTCGGAAGCGAACTTCCACTGGCTGGCGCTCGGCGACGCCTCGGTTCCGTTCGGCGCGTACTCCGAGCGCCACGGCGTCGTGGTGCGCCCGTTCGCCGGGCTCGGGGTGCGGGTCACGGTGGGCACGCCCGCCGAGAACGACCGCATGCTCGACGTCTTACGAGCGGCGCGGAACGAGGGTGTCCTCGGCGCTCCCGTGCTCCACTGACGCGAGCTACGTGCCGACGCACACGTTGACGAGCTCGCCGATGCCTTCGATCTCGGTGCGCACGGTCTGACCTGCCGACAGGAACACGGGTGGGTCCATCGCCGCGCCCACGCCGCTCGGCGTCCCCGTGAGGACGAGATCACCGGGCTCCAGGGTGATGATCGTGCTCACGTAGGCGACGATGTCGACGGGCTTGAACACCAACTCCTTCGTGTTGCTGCACTGGCGCTCGAGGCCGTCGACCTCGCAGCACACGGCGAGGTGGGGCTCGGTGCCGCCGACTTCGTCGGGCGTCGCCAGCCAGGGCCCGACCGGTGTCGAACGCTCCCATGTCTTGCCCTGGAGCGACTGGTTCGTGCGTCGCTGCCAGTCGCGCATCGAGACGTCGTTCGCTACGGTGAAGCCCGCGATCGAGGCGGCCGCTTCGTCGCCGGTCGCGTTGCGGACGCGCCGCCCGATGACGAACGCCAGCTCGGCCTCCCAGTCGACGGCGCGCGATTCCTCCGGCAGCTCGATCGCGTCGCGTGCACCGACGAGCGCACCGGTGAACTTGGCGAACAGGGTGGGGAACTCGGGCTTCTTCTGGTTGGTCTCGCGGATGTGGTCGTCGTAGTTCAGCCCGAGGCAGACGATCTTGTCGGGCGTGGTCACCAGCGGCGCGAAGCTCGCGGTGGCGACGGTCGAGCGAGGCCCGTCGGCGGCGGCGAAGGCGCCGAGACCATCGCCGCGCAGGATCGCGTCGACGCTGGGCTCGGCGAGCTCGACCAGCTCGTCACCGTCGACGCGCGCGGCGCGTGTGCCGTCAGCGGTCCGGATCGTGGCGAAGCGCATGCTGGGTCCTCCCTCGACCGGCTTGGTCGGGCGGTGCAGTCGGGCGGTGCTCTCGGTGCGTCAGCCCGCCGCCAGCGCGTCGACGACAAAATCTATGGACCGAGTGAGCCTCCTGACATCGTCGGGCTCCACGGCGGGGAACAGCGCGATGCGGAGCTGGTTCCGGCCGAGCTTGCGGTAGGGCTCGGTGTCGACGATCCCGTTCGCGCGCAGCACGCGGGCGACGGCCGCGGCGTCGACCGTGTCGACGAAGTCGACGGTCGCGTTGGTGTGACTCCGCGACGACGGCTTGGCAACGAACGGCGCCGCCACGGCGCTGGCTTCGGCCCAGCCGTAGACGGTTTCGGCCGATCGGTCGCAACGCGACGCGGCCCACTCCAGTCCGCCGTTCGCGAGCATCCAACGCACGGTGTCGTCGAGCATGACGAGCGTGGCGAGTGCCGGGGTGTTGTAGGTCTGGTCGAGCCGCGAGTTCTCCAACGCGATCGGCAGGCTCAGCGACGGAGGAACCCAGCGACCCGAGGTGCCGATCCGCTCGATCCGCTCGACCGCCGCGGGCGAGCAGCACGCGAGCCAGAGGCCCCCGTCGGCGGCGAAGCTCTTCTGGGGCGCGAAGTAATACACGTCGAACTGCGTGGGGTCGACCCGCAGGCCGCCCGCGCCCGAGGTCGCGTCGACGACCACGAGCCCGGCGGCACCCACCGGGCGGCCGACCTCGGTCATGACGCCGGTCGAGGTCTCGTTGTGCGGGTAGGCGTAGATGTCGACGGTCTCGTCGGCGACGAGGTCGGGATGTGTGCCGACGTCCGACTCGACGATCAGCGGATCGTCGAGGAACGGCGCCGCGCGTGTGACGGCCGCGAACTTGGAGGAGAACTCGCCGAAGACGAGGTGCTCGGCGCGTCGGTCGACCAGTCCGAACGCGGCGGCGTCCCAGAACGCGGTGCTCCCACCGTTGCCGAGCAGCACCTCGTAGCCGTCGGGCAGCACAAAGAGCTCGGCCAAGCCCTCGCGTACGGAGCGCACGAGCGAGCGCACCGGCGCCTGGCGGTGACTGGTGCCCAGGAGCGACGACGTGGCGCCCGCCAACACCGGCGCGACTTCCGGACGCACCTTCGAAGGCCCCGATCCGAACCGCCCATCCAGGGGAAGGAGTTCGGCCGGGATGCGGAGCAGCGCCGGATCGTCGGTCACCCGTCGAGGTTATCGGCGCGGGACGCCGGCGCTCTTGTCCATTGCGCCCGCGCGCAGCTCCTCGTGCCACAGCGGCGCGTGGTCCCTCGCCCACGCGGCCGGCACCGAACCGCTGAGGAGCATCGCCTCGAGCGAGTCCCCGTCGCGCACGGCGAAGCAGATGTGGCCGATGACGACGACCCACAATGCGAGCGCGAACCAGTCATGGACGAAGGTCGCTCCTGTCCGCCAATCGAGCGGGAACGACTCGCTCCATCGCATGATCGAGCCGGTGGCGAGCATGACGACGCCGGCGGCCGCGACGAACGCGGTGTTCAGCTTCTGGCCGGGGTTGAACTTGCCGAGTCGCACCGATGGGCGCGCGCGGGGGCGGAACCAGCGCGCGTCGTCGCGGCTCCAGCGGTTCAGGCGCCCGAGGTCGGCGCGCAACCGCGAGCCCCAGCGCCCGACGATCGCCGCGAGCACGGGAAGGGGGAGTGCGAGGCCGGTCGTGACATGGATCGTGCGCACGAGCGATCGGTGGCCGACGAGTGTCGAGACCGGCCCGGCGTAGAGCGCGGCGCCGGTGAGCATGAGCACGCCGAACAACGAAGCGTTCACCCAGTGCAGCGAGCGCTCGACGCGGTCGAACCGTGACAGTGGCGCGTCGGGCGCGCCCGCCTCAGGTGGCATCGTCGTCGCGCCCGTTCGATCTCCCGACCCATGCGTCCACGTCGTAGCCCCGAACCTCCCAGTACCCGGGCTCGACCCGCTCCGGTGACCTCGATCCGCTCGAGCCACTTGCACGACTTGTAGCCGTACATGGGCGCGACGTAGAGGCGAGCCGGCCCGCCGTGAGCGTCCGAGATGAGCTCCCCTTCGAGCTCGTACGCGACGATGACGTCGTCGCGCCGCGCCTGCTCGAGCGTCAGGCTCTCGGTGTAGGCGCCGTCGAACGAGTGGAACGCGACCGCGCGGGCTCGAGGTTGCACGCCGGCCCGGTCGAGGAGGTCCGCGAGGCGGACACCGCGCCACCGCACGTCGTGGACGCGCCAGCCGGTCACGCACTGGAAGTCGCGCGTGAGGGCGGTCGGTGCCATCGTGCGCAGGTCCGCGAACGAGACGTCGAGCTCCCGGTCGACGAGTCCGTCCACGTGCAGCCGGTACTCGGACCGGCTCCGTGACGGGATGCCACCGGTCACCGTGTAGATGCGGAAGCGCCCGAACGGGAGGAGCGAGGCGAGGCCGGTCCCGTCCTTGGCGATGTGCGGGCCGACGTGTTCCTCGAGCCAGTCCTGCACCCGGGCGCCCGACGAGGACCCCGGCCGCGCCGAGACCGACAAGGCCGAGGAACACGCGCCGCCCGACTGGCGTTCCGCGACGCGCCGGGGGTGTAGGCCCGGGATCGGACGCGGGTGTGGGGGGTCCGGCCTCGGACTGAGAGTCCATCACGAAGGGGAATACGGCGCCGAGGGCCCGGCGGATCAGTGGCTCAGCGCCGTCCGCAATTCGGCTTCTTGCCGTGATTCGCCCGGTTCCTGCGGGCCTTTAACTTTCTCTTGGTCGTCTTCTTGCTCATGTTTCGCCTCCGTCGGAGCCGATGAACCTAGTGGAAGCGTGGCCAAGCATTTGGCCTGGGCGGCGCGGAGAGAGTGCCCCCTCGCTCGATACGGGGTCGCGGCTTGCTTACGAGCCGAACACACGAGGGTTTGCCGTCGATGCGTGTGCTCATGACGAGACGTGGCCGGTCACTCTGGCCCGCGGTGCTCGTCGTCGCGCTCGCAGCCGTCGCGTGCGTTCCTCCCAAGCCGAAGCCGGCTGCTCCGAAGCCGAAGCCTGCGCCAATCACGACCACGACGCCCCCGGCGACCGCGGCCGCGGCGCCCTCGCTCTGCGGCGTCGAGGCGACGGAGGCCAGCAGCATCGACGACACGACCACCTACTCCGCGGTTGTCCGCCAGCCGGACGGTGACTACGGCGTCGTGCGGCGCACCGTGGACGATCCCGCGGATCCGTGGTGGCTGCTGCTGCAGGCACAGCAGGTGGGGGACGTGGTCACCCTCGGTCCGGACGTGCTCGTGCAGGCGCAGAGCGACTCGTGGGGGCTCGAAGCCGTCGCGTCCCGCACGGCATGGGCGAGCCCGCTCGCGTCGACGGGGGTGGGCGTGCGGGTCGCGGTCCTCGACACCGGACTCGACGCGAGCCATCCGGCGTTCGCGGGGCGCGCTGATCCGGGATACGACGTCCTGAACGGCGGAGTCCCGGTGACCACCGATCCTTCCGGGCACGGCACCCATGTCGCCGGCATCGTCGCGGCGGGTGAGAGCGCGGACTCGGTGGGTGGCGCCCCCTCGGTGACCGTCGTGCCGGTGCGCGTCCTCGACGCCAGCGCCGGCGGCTTCCTCTCCGACGTGATCGCCGGCATCCTCTGGGCGGCAGATCCGCTGGGTGGGCGCGCCGACGTCATCAACCTCAGCCTCGGCGCCGCCCTGACGGACCCGGCGGCGATCGCCCAGATCGACGACGCGGTCACCACCGCGGCGGGCGAAGGCACGGTCGTCGTCGCCGCCGCCGGGAACAGCAGCTGCTCCCTCCCCGAGTACCCCGCCGCGTCGCCGGGCGCGCTCTCGGTCGCGGCGTTGTGCCAGCCCGGGAGCACCCACCTGTGCCCGACGGATTCGCCGTGGCCGTCGGACGGGTACCAGCTGGCCACCTTCTCGAGCCGTTCCCCCGGAGGAGTCGCGGCACCCGGCGTCGACATTCCGTCCGCCCTGCCGGGTGGCACCTACGGGTCGAAGAGTGGGACGTCGATGGCAGCACCCTTCGTCGCGGCCACTGCGGCGCTCGTCCGCGCGCACTGCCCGAGCCTGACGGTGGACGAGATCGGCGAGCGCATCCGCGCGTCCGCGCACGACCTCGGTCCGGGTGGCCCCGACCCGCTGTACGGGTACGGGATGGTCGACGCCGCGGCTGCCGTCGACGGCTGCTTCGGTCGGGCGAGCGGGAGCGCGGTCACGGTCGATCCTGCCGTCGCCCCGTCCGGTACCGGAACCGCGCAGTGCGCGGACGGCCAGGTGGTGTTGGGCGGCGGGGTGGAGTGGACGTCGGTCCCGGAGGGCGCGGTGGTGAACGTGCAGAGCTCGTTCCCGTCGGCGCCGGGAGCGTGGTCGGCGACGGCGACGGTCGAAGATCTGCCGGCGACGTTCGTCGTGTGGGCGGCGTGTGGCTCAGCTCCGATCGGGTACGCGTCGGCACGCGGGGAGCTCGTGACGGCAGGCCCACTGGTCGAGGATCCCCCCGTCAGCGGGTCCGAGGCCGAGCCAGCGATCGCAACGGCGACCGCGCAGTGCGCGGACGGCCAGGTGGTGTTGGGCGGCGGGGTGGAGTGGACGTCGGTTCCGGAGGGCGCGGTGGTGAACGTGCGGAGCTCGTTCCCGTCGGCGCCGGGGGCGTGGTCGGCGACGGCCACCATCGGAGGACAGTCCGCGACGTTCGCCGCGTGGGCAGTGTGCGCGACCGCGCCCGCTGGTTACGAGCAGGCCCAGGGTCCGGGGGGTCCGGTCACCGCGGTGGCCGACGCGGGGTTCCAAACCGTGAACGTGCCGTGCACCGCCGGGAGGGTCGCGCTCGCCGGCGGGTTCCGCGCGGTGCCTGCCATCGACGCGGTGGCGAGCGTGCGCGGGTCGTTCCCGGCCGGTGACGGGACGGCCTGGGTGGTGGAGGTCGCGTCGTCGGGCGCGGACACCGCGTTCGATGTCTGGGCGGTCTGCGCGTAGCGACACCGCGTCCGCCCGGAGATCTGACCGGCGGCGACGGCACGGCCCGCCGGTAGCCTGCTCGGGAGATGGAGCGACTGGGCCTGGTGGGCCTTCCCAACAGCGGCAAGTCCAGCCTCTTCAACGCCCTGACCGGGGCGACGACGATCGTCGCTGCCCATCCCTTCTCGACGACGGAGACGACGGTGGGGGTCGCCCCGGTGCCCGACGACCGCGTCGACCGGCTGGGGGCGATGTCGAGCTCGAAGAAGCTCGTGCACACTACGTTCGAGATCGTCGACATCGCCGCGCTCGTGAAGGGCGCGAGCACGGGCGAGGGGCTCGGGAACCGGTTCCTCGGCTCCCTCCGTGACTGCGACGCGATCCTCTACGTGTTGCGGGCGTTCGAGGACCCGTCGGTCCCGGGCGATCCCGACCCGCTGGCCGATCTCGACACCCTCGAGCTCGAGCTCGTCCTCGCCGACCTCGCGTCCGTCGAAGGGCGCCTCGACCGGCAGCGCCGCGCCGCGAAGGGTGACAAGTCGCTCGCCGCGGAGGTCGCCGCGCTCGAGCACGCGGCGGCGGTGCTGGCCGACGGCGTGCCCGTCTACCGGTCCGCGTTGACTGCGAACGAGCGCGCGCTCCTCGCCCCGGCGTTCCTCCTCACCGACAAGTCCGTCCTCGTGGTGGTCAACATCGGTGACGACCGGCTCGACGACGCCGACGCCGTCGCGGCTCAGCTCGGAGCGAGCACCGGCGACGCGGTGGAGGTGCTCGCCGCGTGCGTCCAGCTCGAGGCCGAGGCGATCCTGCTCGACCCGGAGGCCCGCGGCGAGCTCCTCGCGGGTTTGGGTCTCGGGGACGGCGTCCTCCCGCGCGTCGCGCGGGCTGCCTACCACGCGCTGGGTCGCCGCACGTTCCTCACGACGGGCGACAAGGAGACCCGGGCGTGGACGTTCCGCGCCGGCGCGTCCGCGCCCGAGTGTGCGGGCGTGATCCACTCCGACCTCCAGCGTGGGTTCATCCGGGCGGAGGTGATCGACTGGCGCGAGCTGCTCGAGATCGGCTCGTGGGGCAAGGCCAAGGAGCTCGGCAAGCTGCGCGTCGAGGGGAAGGACTACGAGGTCGCCGACGGCGACGTCCTCGAGATCCGCTTCAACGTGTGAGCCCTGCGATGTGGTTGGTGCGTGACGGCGACGTGCTCTCGAGTGTGGAGCTGGCGGACAGGTCCGCCGCCCGGTTCCGCGGGCTCCTCGGTCGTGACGGGTTGGAAGGAGCGATCGTGCTCCGCCCTTGCCGGCAGGTCCACACGCTCGGCATGCGGTTCGTGATCGACGTCGCGTTCTGCGACGCCACCGGCATGGTGCTCCGCACGCGCACGCTGCGGCCGTGGCGACTGTCGGCGCCCGTCTGGCGTGCCGCGTTCGTCGTCGAGGCGGAAGCCGGCGCGTTCGATCGATGGCGCCTGCGCGCCGGTGACCAGGTCGAGGTGCGCGGGTGACGGGTGCGCTGGTGCTCGTCGGCACGCCGATCGGCAACCTGGGCGACCTGTCTCCTCGCGCGGTGGAGACCCTCCAGGGGGCTGACGTGATCGCCGCCGAGGACACGCGCCGGACGCGCGCGCTCCTCACCCACGCGGGGATCCCCGCGCGCGGCCGGCTCCGGGCGTTGCACGCGCACAACGAGCGCGCCGGTGCGGCAATGGTCGTCGGCCTTGTCCGCGAGGGTCGACGGGTCGCGTACGTCACCGACGCGGGGATGCCCGGCATCTCCGACCCAGGCGCCCGCCTCGTTCGCGCCTGCCTCGACGCCGACCTCCCGGTCGAGATCGTGCCGGGCCCGAGCGCGCCCCTGACCGCGTTGGTGCTCTCGGGCCTCCCCACCGAGCGCTTCGTGTTCGAGGGATTCCTCCCGAGGCGCGGTCCCGCGCGGCGGGCCCGTCTGGCGGCGCTCGCCGCCGAGGGCCGAACGGCGGTGCTCTTCGAGGCGCCGAGCCGGCTCGTCGCGACGATCCGCGACCTCGAGTCGAGCTGTGGGCCACTCCGGGACGTTGCGATCGCGCGTGAGCTGACCAAGGTGTTCGAGGAGGTCTGGCGCGGCACGCTCGGGGAAGCCGTGGTCCACCTCGAGCACGCGGAGCCTCGCGGCGAGCACGTCGTCGTGCTGGGTCCGGCGCCGGCCCCTCCGGCCGCCGGTGATGCCGAGATCGAGGCGCACGTGCGGGCCGCGCTCGGCGAGGGGCTCTCCGCTCGTGACGCGGCGGTGCGGGTCAGCCGCGACCTCGACGTGCCGCGTCGGCGCGCCTACGACGCTGCGGTGCGGGCGCGCGCGGGCTGAGGCGGGAATCGGCCGAGGGACGCGAACCGGGGAAATAGGGTTGCCCGCATGGCCGCGCCCTTCTACGTGACGACGCCGATCTACTACGTCAACGACGCGCCGCACATCGGCCACGCCTATACGACGGTGGCCGCCGACACGATCGCCCGTTGGCGCCGACTCTGGGGCGACGACGTCGTGTTCCTGACGGGCACCGACGAACACGGGTTGAAGGTGCAGCGATCGGCCGAGGCACACGGCTCGACTCCCCGTGAGTGGGCTGACCTCAACAGCGGCCGGTTCCGCGACGCCTGGCCCCAGCTCGACATCAGCAACGACGACTTCATCCGAACGACCGAGCCCCGTCACCGGCGTGCGGTCGAGGCATTCCTCCAGCGCGTCTACGACAAAGGCGACATCGAGCTCGACTCGTACGAGGGGCTCTACTGCGTGGGCTGCGAGCTCTACTACAAGGAGGACGAGCTGGTCGACGGGATGTGCCCGGTGCACGGCACACCGGTCGAGCAGGTGACGGAGGAGAATTACTTCTTCCGCCTCTCCCGTTTCGAAGACCGTCTGCTCGAGCACTACGCCGCGCATCCCGAAGCGGTGCAGCCCGACGGCAAGCGCAACGAGGTCCTCGGGCTCATCAAGCAGGGACTCCAGGACTTCTCGATCAGCCGCACGTCGATCAGCTGGGGCATTCCCCTGCCATGGGATCCGACGCACGTCGCGTACGTGTGGTTCGACGCGCTCGTGAACTACTGCACCGCAGTCGGCTATCCCGACCACGAGGAGCGGTTCGCGCGGTTCTGGCCGGCCGACTACCACCTCATCGGCAAGGACATCCTCCGCCAGCACGCCGTGTACTGGCCGGCGATGCTGATGGCGGCCGGACTCGATCCGCCGAAGTGCGTGTTCGCCCATGGCTTCCTGCTCGTGGGCGGCGAGAAGATGTCGAAGTCGAAGCTCAACCAGATCGCGCCCGTGGATCTCGTCGCGGACTTCGGTGTCGACGGCTTCCGGTACCACTTCCTCCGCGACCAGCGCTTCGGGCCCGACGGCGACTTCAGCTACGAGGCGATGGTCGCCCGCTACAACGCCGATCTCGCCAACAACTTCGGCAACCTCGCCAACCGTGTCTTGAACATGGCGGTCGGGTACTGCGGTGGCGCTGTGCCCGACGCGCGCGAGGACGGCCCGCTCGTGGCGGCGGCCGCGCAGGCCTTCGACGTGCTCACCATGCGTCTCGCCGCGCTCGACTTCGCCGACGGGTTCGGCGCGGTGTGGGACTTCATCCGTGCCACCAACGCGTACATCGAGGACCGCCAGCCGTGGGCGCTCAACAAGGCGGGCGACACCGCCGCCGTTGCCGCCGTGCTGGGCGACTGTCTGGAGGCATTGCGGATCGTCGCGCTGCTCTCGTCGCCGCTCATCCCCCGGGCGTCAGCCGAGCTGTGGCGCCGGCTCGGCCTGCCGGGCGTTCCGACGGACCAGCGCCTCCCCGACGCGGCGGCGTGGGGCCTCCTTCCTCCCGGCGCGGCGCTCGAGAAGGGCGACCCGCTCTTTCCGCGGCTCGAGTCGTGAGCGCGAGCCATCACGCCGGCCCCACGTGGGTCGACAGCCATTGCCACCTGACCTCGCTGACCGGTGGTCCCGGGTCGGCGATCGAACGGGCTCGCGGGGCGGGCGTCACGGGGATGGTCTGCGTGGGCACCGATCTGGAGTCGTCCCGGGCGGCGGTGGCGCTCGCGGCGGAAGACGCCGGAGTGGCCGCCACCGTCGGGCTGCACCCCCACGAGGCGGTGCGGTTGGATTACGAGTGGGAGGGCCTCCGCACGCTCGCGGGGGCACCGGGGGTCGTCGCGATCGGCGAGACCGGCTTCGACCTCTTCTACGAGCACTCCCCGCGGGACGATCAGGAAGCGGCGTTCCGCGCGCATGTGCGCCTGGCACACGAGCTCCAGCTTGCGTTGGTGGTGCACACGCGTGACGCGTTCGTGGACACCTTCCGCGTTCTCGAGGACGAAGGCGTGCCTGAGCGCACCGTCTTGCACTGCTTCACCGGCGGGCCCGACGACGCCGAACGAGCGCTGATCCTGGGCGCGTCCCTCTCGTTCAGTGGCATCGTCTCGTTCGCCAAGGCGGACGACGTGCGGGCCGCCGCCGCGGTGGTCCCGATCGACCGCGTGCTCGTCGAGACCGACGCGCCGTTTCTCGCTCCGGTTCCGCACCGCGGGAGCGAGAACGAACCGGCGTGGGTCGTCGACGTCGGTACCGCGTTCGCCGCCGCGACCGGTCGCGCGCCCGAGGAGGTCGCGGTGGCGACGAGCGCGAACGCGGCGCGGCTCTTCGGCCGACCGTTCTGACCTGCGGCGATCCCGAAGGCGTTGCGATCGCCGACGTACCACCACTACGGTCCGTCCCCTGCCGCGGTCGACGATCGCGGCTGTCATGCTGTCGACGGGAGGGCGGACCCGATCGCCGATCACTCGAGTGGCTCCGCGGGCCGGTCGCCCGGCGCGCGGTCGCGGCACCGTCGCGGGAACCGCGCGCTGCCGGGTGACGTCGCGCGCGCGATCACGCCGTCGCCGGCGCGGGCGGCGCCCCACGATCCCGACGCGTGGCTGCCGCTCCCCACCGATATGCACGCGCTCCCGAACATCCACGAGTTGCGGGTGCAGAGCGAAGACCTGATCGATCCCGCCGTCGACCTCGCCGCACTGGAGCTGCTCGTCGGACCGTCACCGGCCCGCGCGACGCCGCACGACCCGCAGTCGTGGATCCCGCTCCCCGACGATGTGCAGTCGCTCCCCGGGGTGCGAGAGCTGCTCGACCCGTCACCCGAGGTCCAGGCCGCGGTGGTGGCCGAGGCCGAAGCCCTGGTGCGTGCGTCCCGTGTCGCGGAGGCCGCAGCCGCGCCCTCACCGGCGCGTGCGGAGCCCCATGACCCGCAGTCCTGGCTTCCGCTGCCCGACGTCGACGAGCTGGCGCCCCTGGCCGAGCTCGAGCCGGCACCGGGATCCGGCGACGACCAGGGTGGGGGAACCGCATCCTGGCCGCGCACGCGGGGCGCCCGTCCCCGCCCCCGGCTCGTGTTCGCGGCCTTCCTGGCGGTCGCCACCGTGTGCGCCACGGTCTGGATCGGGCGGGCCCTGACCGCGCCGGCGGGGGCCGAGGTCTCGCTCGTCGTCGACGGAGGCCGCCACTCCGTGCGTACCGACGTTCCGACCGTTGGGGCTCTGCTCGCCGCGAGCCACGTCCGGCTCGGCGCGGCTGACCGGGTGAGCCCCGACTCGTCGACGCGGCTTCGCGACGGGATGCGCGTCACGGTGGTCCGGGCGTTCATCGTGAGTGTCGACGTTGACGGCAGCGTCTCGAACGTGTCGACGACGGTCCACAACGCCAAGGCGCTCGCGAAGGAGCTCGGCCTCGGCAAGCTCGTCGCGGTGCGAGGCGAGCCCGGTCGCCTCGACGACGGCTCGGAGGTGGTCTACCGCACCCGTCGCACCGGTTCGCTCATGCTCGATGGCCAGCGCATCGCGTACGACTCCCCGTCGCACACCGTCCAGGAGCTGCTGACCACCTACAACGTCAAGCTCCTCGACGACGATCGGGTCGAGCCGGCCGGGCCGACCGTGCTCACCGACGGCATGGAGGTCATGGTGGTGCGCGTGGGCGGGAAGTTCGCGTACGGGACCGAGACGATTCCGTTCCCGACCGTCCAGGTGCCCGACTCCACCCTGCCGATCGGCGAGACGAAGGTGACCCAACCGGGCAAGGACGGCGTCGCGCGGCAGACCTACCGCGTGCGGCTCGAGAACGGCAGGCAGACCAGTCGCGAGGTGGTCTCGAGCGTGCCGTCACCGGCGCCCGTGGCCCGCGTCGTGGCCTACGGCACGAAGGCGGACTGGCACTGGGACGAGTTGGCCCAGTGCGAGTCGGGCGGTCGCTGGGACACCGTCGACCCGGGCACGTCGAGCGGCAGCGGCGCGATCGCGCACTACGACGGCGGTCTCGGGATCTATCGGGGCACTTGGAGGGCGTACGGCGGCGAGGAGTTCGCGCCCAACGCGGGCCTCGCGACACGCGAGCAGCAGATCATCGTGGGCGAGCGCATCCGCGCCGACCTCGGGTGGGACCCGTGGGGCTGCGCGAACAACGTGCTCGGTTGGCACTGACCGGCCCGCTCCGGCTGATCACGGTCGCGCGATACACACCGGATAGCGTCACCGCCCATGGCCCTGCTCACCCCGACGCGGGTGCACGCGCTCCTCGACGAGCACGACCTGCGTCCGAAGAAGAGCCTGGGCCAGAATCTCCTCGCCGATCCCAACACCGCGCGGCGCGTGGTCGCCCTCGCGGCAATCGAGCCGGGTGACCTCGTCCTCGAGATCGGGCCGGGCCTCGGCTCGCTCACCCTGGCCTTGCTCGAAGCCGGCGCCCGGGTGCGCGCGGTCGAGCTCGACGCCCGGCTCGCGTCGGCGCTCGACGCGGTGCTGGCGTCGGAGGCGCCCCCGGAGTCGCAGGCGGTCGACATCCGCGTCGCCGATGCGGTCCGGGTCGACTTCGCCGAGCTGTTGGGAAACCAGCCGGGGCCGTGGTCGTGCGTCTCGAACCTGCCCTACAACGTGGCGGTGCCGGTCGTCATCCGGTTGCTCGAGACCGCGCCCGGCGTCGAACGTCTCCTCGTGATGGTCCAGCGGGAGGTCGGCGAGCGCCTCGCCGCCCGTCCCGGCGACCCGCAGTACGGCGCGGTGTCCGTGAAGGTGGCGTACTACGCGGAGGCCGAGTTGGCCGGCTCGGTGCCGCCCACGGTGTTCGTGCCCCGTCCCAAGGTGGAGTCCGCGTTGGTCCGCCTCCGCCGCCGCGCGGCGCCCCCCGTGGCCGTCCCGTCGGCGGCGGCGCTGTTCGAACTCGTCCGCGCCGGCTTCGGTCACCGGCGCAAGATGCTGCGCCGCGCGCTCCAGCCGGTGCTCGGCGAGCGGACGGAGTGGGTGCTGGCGGACGCGGGCATCCGTCCGACCGCCCGGGCCGAGGTGCTCGGCCTCCCCGAATGGGCAGCCGTGGCCCGGAGCGCGGCGGCCGCGTGAGACTCGCACGGACACGGGCCACCGCGTACCCGAAGCTCACGCTCTCGCTCCGGGTGCTCGGCCGGCGGGCCGACGGCTTCCACAACATCGAGGCCTTTGTCGTCTCGCTCGGGCAGCCCCACGACGTGGTGGAGGCGTACGCGGTCCCGAACCCCGGAGGGGTGCGGCTCGAGCTCGCCCCGGGCGACTTCCTCGCCGACGTCCCCGCCGACCATCGGAACCTCGCGTTCGTGGCCGCCGAGAAGCTCCTGGTGCGCGTGGGGCGCTCCGGGCACGGCGTTCGACTCGTGCTCCGCAAGCGCATCCCGGCCGGCTCGGGGCTGGGCGGGGGATCGGCCGATGCGGCGGCGGCGCTGGTGGCGGTCCGCCGACTCCTCGAGGTCGACATCGACGACGCGGGTCTGCTCGAAGTCGCCGCTGCCACGGGGTCGGACGTCCCCTTCTGCGTCGAGGGCGGGGCCGCGTGGATCCGCGGCCGGGGTGAGGTCGTGGAACGGGTCGACGCTCCGCACAATCTCGGGTTCGTCGTCGCGATCCCGCCGTATCACGTGTCGACCCCGGCGGTGTACGCAGCGTGGGACGAGCTCGGCGGTCCCCGCTCGGCGCGGCGCATCCCCGCGCCGGCGCGGATCTCGCACCTCGTCGACGAGCTGGTGAACGATCTCGAGCCCGCCGCCGAGGTGGTCGAGCCCCGACTCGTCGACTTCCGCGCCGCGCTCGAGCGGGCTGCCGGGCGCGAGGCGCTGCTCGCGGGGAGCGGGTCGGCGTACGTGGTGCCGGTGCACGATGCTCGCGACCTGCCCGAGCTGCGTGCCCGGGTCGGCGACCGCCTGCGCGTGCCCGTAGTGGCGACGACGACCGTCGCACGCGGCGTCCGCCTCTCGACCTGAGCGGGAGACGAGAGGTCAGTCCTCGGCGTGGTCGCGGCCGGAACCGCTGGAGCCGCTCTCGCCGCCACCCGAGTGGCCGGAGTCGTCGTCGCGTCGTGGCCCGAGTGGTCACCGTCCTCGACGTTGCCCGGACCCGAGCTCAGGCTGCCGGGACCGGAGTTGTCGACGCGCACGGGAGCCTGCGTGGGGGTCGGGGCTGGGTTCGAGGTCGGGGCGGGCGCGACGGGCACTCCCTCGAGCCGGACCCGGATGCGGACGACGCCGTCCTCGAGCTCGGCATTGAAGTCGGCTCGGGCACTTCCGTTCGCGAAGTTCACTTCGAGCTCGACGCCGTTCGCCTGCTCGACCTCGGCAACCCACCCCGGGTTGGCCGCCACCGAGACGACCGACAGTGTGTTCCCGGCGCGGCTGATCGTCACCGACCCGGCCACACCCGCGCCGAAGGTCTGGGTCGTGCCCTCGGGAACGTCGACGAACGAGGTGTTCTCGACGCGTCCGGCGTCGGTCGTCGAGACGGCGCCGCCGGGCTCGTCGGGCAGGGTGGTGCTGGGCTGCGACGTCGACGGCGAGCTCGGCACGGTGGTCCCGCGCTCGGCGACGTCGCGGGAGCTGTCGAAGCCGGAGTCGTTCGACTCGAACGCGCCGGTGGTCGCGGCGGCCGTCGTGATCCCGGCGGCGGCGAAGACGAATACGACGATCGCGGTGACGATGCGGGCGCCGGTGCTCTTCGGGCGGGGGGTGCGGTCCATGGGGGACTCCTTCCAGTCGGAAGGGACACGCCCCGGGACGCCGGGAGGTTTGGCCGAGGTCAGTGCAAGGTGACTTCCGCTTGGAGATCGCCTTCGACCTTGATGCGCCACTCGACGCCGGCCGCGTTCCGGAAACGGACCTCGACCACGTCGGGACCGGAGTCGTGGCGCTCCTCCGTAAAGCCGGCCGCAGGTCGCGTCGAGACGATCGACAGGGCGTTCCCGTCGAGTCGCACGGTCACCGATCCCCCCGCGGAGTCGAACGTCCGCTGGTCGGGCGTGAAGGGGCCGGCAGGCGGGGTGACCGGCGCCGCGGTGGTGCCCGTCGCCCCGGGCACGGAGTCGTTCGTCGCGGTCGGGCCGATCGGCGTGGTCGATGTCGTCGCGGGGCCCGGAGCCGTCGTCGCAGGGCCGTCGGCGGTCGAGCCCGCGGGAGGGATCCGCACGCCCGAGCTCTGGGGATCCCCAGCGGAGATCGCGAGGCTTCCGACGCCCACGAGCGCTGCGACCGCGAACGCCGATCCCGCCGCGAGCACGGCCCGGTGACGCGTCCGCGCCCGGCGGTACCGCGGCCGCAGGGACCAGAGCGGGTCGTTGGTGACGTCCCGACCGGGCGCGGCGGCGCCGAGCCGCTGGCGCAGCTCCTCGTCGACGGGTTCGAAGCCGAGGCCGTCGTCCGGCCCGAAGGGGAGGCCGTCGTCCGGCCCGAAGGGGTCGCTCATCGCTCCTCCGGCCGGACGCCGACGAGCCGTGCGAGGCCCGCGCGCGCCGCGTGGAGGTGGTACTTCACGGCGCCGTCCGACAGCTTCATCGAGGCCGCGACCTCGCGCACGCTCAGGCCCTCGACGTAGAAGAGCGCGGCGGCTACCCGCTGCTGCTCGGGGAGCCTCGCGAGCGCGTCGACGAGCTCGTGGTCGTCGCCGACCGACGGCGGAGCGACGGTGGCGGCGGTCGAAGCGTCTACTGCGAGTCGCTCGACGGCTCGCTGCTTGCGAGCGGTGCGCCGGAAGTGGTCGCGGACGCGGTTCAGCGCGACGTGACGGACCCAGGCCGCGGGATCGTCGTAGCGGGAGATCCGGCGCCAGCGAACGAAGGCGCGCTCGAACGCGTCTTGGACCGCGTCCTCGGCGGCTTCACGGTCACCGCACGCCACTGCAAGGGATCGAACCATGGGCCAGTAGCTCTCGCGGAAGGTCTCGTCGAAGTCGGCGGGCGCAGCATGACCAGGTTCATCGAGGTGCATGCGTGCGGAGAACACGCCGTGAGTCTTCCCGAGGTTTGGCCAAACGGACGCTCGCGGCGTCGAAGCCGTCGAGGGGCCCGTGGGCGGGGCGCCGAACGCGGGTCGGCGCCGGGGCGTTATCGTCCCTGTTGGCGACGTTGCCAACGGGTGCGCTTGAGCAGCTTCTTGTGCTTCTTCTTGCGCATGCGCTTGCGGCGCTTCTTGATCAACGAACCCATGGCGGGCGGCACCCTAGCCGCCACTTGGGTCGACGGCACATTCGGCCGCCGGCGACGAGTGCGGCGTTCGGTAGGGTCGGGCCCGGTCGGGGGTGGTGTAACGGCAGCACGGGGTCCTTTGGAGTCCCAGGTCGAGGTTCGAAACCTCGCCCCCGAGCAGGGCACGCGTCGGAGAAGCAAAGGCCGGGCGAACGCAAAGCAAGCCGGGAAGAGAGCAGTGAGGACGTGAGGCTGGTGCATCACTGATGGCGAGGCCGATCTCTGCCGTCGTCCTGGCGGCCGGCGAGGGCACGCGCATGCGTTCGTCGACGCCGAAGGCGCTGCACCCGCTCTGCGGTCGTCCCATGTTGCTCCACGTGCTCGATGCCCTCGGCGCGTTGCCGATCGACCGGATCGTCGTGGTCGTGGGTCACGGCTCGGGCGCGGTGGCGACGATGCTCCAGGCCGAGCCCGCCGGACCGGTTCCGGTGGAGCTGGTGGAGCAATCGGTCCAACGGGGCACCGGCGACGCGACGAGTGTCGCCCTGACCGCTCGCGCGTTCGAGCTCGACGCTGACGACGACCTCTTCGTGGTGATGGGCGACGCGCCGCTCCTGACGAGCGAGACGCTCGCCATGCTCGCGACGGAGCATCGACTTGCCGACGCGGCGGCAACGATGCTCACCGCTCGAGTCGAAGACCCGACCGGCTACGGGCGCGTCGTGCGCGACGCATCGGGCCGTGTCGAACGGATCGTGGAGCAGGCCGACGCATCCGACGCGGAGCGGGCGATCGACGAGGTGAACCCGTCGATCTACTGCTTCCGGCGCGGTCTCCTCGCGCCGGCGCTGTACCGGCTCGATCCCGAGAACGCGCAGGGGGAGTACTACCTCACCGACGTGATCGGGGTGCTCCGACAGGCCGGCCACGACGTCGTCGCCATCGAGGCGCCCGACCCGGCCGAGGCGCTCGGGGTGAACGACCGCGCGCAACTCGCGCAGGCGGAGTCCGAGCTGCGCCGCCGGATCAACGACCGCTGGATGCGCGCCGGGGTCTCGATGGTCGACCCGGCTCACACCTACGTCGACAGCACGGTTGCGCTGGAGGCGGACGTGCGCCTCCTGCCCGGCACGATCCTCGAGGGGCGCACCGTGGTCGGTACCGGATCGGTGATCGGACCCGACGCCCAGCTCGTTGACACCATTGTGGGCCGCGAGGCGGTGGTGCGCCAGACAGTCGCCCGCGACTCTGAGATCGGTGACGCCGCCACCGTCGGCCCGTACGTCTCGCTCCGGGCAGGCACCCGCATCGCCGCGGGCGCTCACGTCGGCACCTTCGTCGAGATCAAGAACTCGGAGATCGGCGAAGGCGCGAAGGTCCCGCACCTCTCCTATGTGGGTGACGCCGACGTCGGCGCGGGCGCCAACATCGGCGCGGGGAACATCACCGCCAACTACGACGGCCGTCGCAAGCACCGCACGCGGGTGGGCAAGGGCGCCAAGACCGGGTCCAACACGGTGATGGTCGCTCCCGTCGAGATCGGCGACGGCGCCTACACGGGGGCTGGGGCCGTGGTCACGCGCGACGTCCCGCCCGGCGCGCTCGCCAAGGGTGTTCCGGCCACGATCGAGGAAGACTGGGTGGCGAAGCGCGAGGATGAAGGCTCTGACCCCGGCGAGCCGGAGGGTTGACGATGGAGTTCGTGCCGAAGAAGAAGCTCATGCTCTTCTCCGGGCAGGGCAACGAACAGCTCGCGCGTGAGATCGCCGAATGCCTCCACGTGCCGCTCGGCGACGTCAAGCTCTCGACGTTCGCGAGTGGGGAGCTGTACGCGCGCTACGGCGAGAGCATCCGCGGCGCCGACGTGTTCGTGCTGCAGAGCCACTGCGAACCCATCAACGACCGGATCATGCAGCAGCTCCTCATGATCGACGCGGCCAAGCGCGCCTCGGCGCGGCGCGTCACCGCGGTGTGCTCGTTCTACGGATACGCGCGCCAAGACCGCAAGGCCGAAGGGCGCGAGCCGATCTCCGCCCGCCTGCTCGCCGACATGCTCACCGTGGCCGGCGCCGATCGGGTCGTCACCGTCGACCTGCACACCGGCCAGATCCAGGGCTTCTTCGACTTTCCCGTCGACCACCTCACCGCGGTACCCGTCCTCGCCCGGCACGTGGCCGAGCAGCTGGCCGGCAACGACGTCGTCGTCGTCTCGCCCGACGCCGGAGGGCTGAAGCTTGCTCGTCGCTTCGCGAACTGCCTGTCGGAGGCCGGGGTCGACTCCGACCTCGCGTTCATCGACAAGCGCCGGCCGAAGGGGACTCACAACGTCGCCGAAGCGAACGAGCTCGTCGGGAACGTGGCCGGCGCGGTGTGCGTCCTCATCGACGACATGATCGACACCGCCGGCACGATCACGTCGGCCGCCAACTTGCTCATCGAGCGGGGCGCCAGCGAGGTGCGTGTCGCCGCCACCCACGCTGTGCTCTCCGGCCCCGCAGTCGACCGGCTCAAGAACGCGCCGATCAGCCGGGTCGTGGTCACCAACACGCTGCCCATCACCGACGACAAGCGCTTCGACGCGCTCGAGGTCCTGTCGATCGCCCCCGTCGTCGCCGAGGCGCTCGACGCGGTCTTCGAAGACACCAGCGTCAGCGAGATCTTCCAGGGCGACAACACCTGACGTCGCGGTCGCTCGCTGCGGGCGGGGATACCCCGCCCGCGGACGCTCGCTCCCTGGCGAGTGACTCACTCGCTTCGCTCGCTCGTCACCGCATGGCGACGGGTGGTCGTGGTCTCTCGACTTGTTGCGCTCGCCTCGTCGACGCCTTGCCCGGGCCCGGCCGGGGGCGGTGGCGGCGCGACCGGTAGCATGAGGCGCTCTCCAAGGCTCCGGAAAGGCTTTGCACGCCATGGTCGACGTCGTTCTCAACGCCGAGATGCGGTCCGAGCGGGGATCGCGGCCCGCGGGCCGGCTGCGCCGCGGGGGGCGGGTGCCCGCAGTCGTCTACGGCCTCGGGGCCGACCCGGTGACCGTCACCGTCCCCTCCCGCGAGCTCGGCCACATCCTGAGCGGCGAGAGCGGCGCCAACACGCTCATCGACCTCGCGCTCGACGGTGACCACCAGCTCACCCTCGCCCGCCAGATCCAGCGGCACCCCACGCGGGGCGAGCTCGTCCACGTCGACTTCGTCCGCATCCGGCGCGACCAGGCCGTCTCCGCGGAGGTGCCGGTGCACCTCACCGGCGAGGCCGAGGGCGTGAAGGACGGCGGACTCCTCGAGCAGCTCGTGTTCAACGTCACCGTCGAGGCCATGCCCGGC
This sequence comes from uncultured Actinomycetes bacterium, assembly GCA_963775795.1. Classification (GTDB taxonomy): domain Bacteria; phylum Actinomycetota; class Acidimicrobiia; order IMCC26256; family DASPTH01; genus CAVZKC01. The sequence goes on from CAVZKC010000004.1 coordinate 1,420,747, forward strand.
AACATCCCCGTCGCGATCGAGATCGACGTGTCCGCGCTTGCGATCGGGGACCAGCTCCACGCCCGCGACTTCGCGCTTCCGGACGACGTCACCACTCAGCTCGACGACGAAGCGGTCGTCGTGCAGGTGGCTGCGCCCCGCGTCGTGGTCGAAGGGGAAGTCGAGGGCGAGGAAGGCGTCGAGCCCGGCGAAGAGGGCGCAGCCGCTCCGAGCGACGAGGCGCCGGCGGCCGAGGACGACGGCGAGTAGTCCGTGTTGCGGCGCCGGGGCAGCCTCGGGCCGCGTCAGGGAGCGGCGGCCGACCTGCTCGTCGTCGGGTTGGGGAACCCGGGGGACGAGTTCGCGCAGACGCGTCACAACGTCGGCGCGGACGTCGTCGACCTCCTCGCGAAGCGGCACGGGGTCACGCTGCGCACCGGGAAGGGTCCGGGGCGGGCGCGGGCGGGCGAGACGCACATCGGCGGGAAACGCGTCGCGCTCGCCATCCCGCTCACGTACATGAACGACTCGGGGCTCGCGGTCACCGTCCTCGCTCGCCGCTACGGCGTCGAGCCCGAGCAGCTCGTGATCGTCCACGACGAGCTGGACCTTCCCGTCGGAGTGCTGCGCGTGAAGTCGGGCGGTGGTCTCGCCGGGCACAACGGCCTGCGCTCGATCAAGTCGCACCTGCACGCCGACGCGTTCCAACGCGTGCGAATCGGTGTTGGCAAACCCGCGTCGAAGGAGCAGGGGGCCGACCACGTCCTCGACCGGTTCGGCAAGCGGGAGCGCACGGAGATCGACGTGGTGCTCGAACGCGCCGCGGACGCCGTGGAACGCATCGCCACCGACGGGATCGACGCCGCCATGAATCGCACCAACTGATGCCGCCGGCGCTCGCCGCGCTCGCGAAGCTGCTGGTCGACGAGCCGGCGGTCCGCGCGGTGGTCAACCGAGATCCCGTGGTGGCGGTTCCCGACGCGGCCCGCGCCGTCTTTGTCGGTGCTCTCGCCGGCACGACGACTCGGCGGCCGCTCGTGGTGGCGGTTCCCACGGGCGCGGAGGCGGAACGGCTCGCCCGCGACCTCGGTCAGTTCCTCCCGGCCGCCGACGTCGAGCTGTTCCCCGCCTGGGAGACGCTCCCGTTCGAGCGGGTGTCGCCGTCCCTGGAGACGATGGCGCGCCGCCTGCGCGTGATGTGGCGACTGCGGACCGGCACCGGCCCCACGGTCGTCGTCGCGCCGGTGCGGGCGCTCGTGCAGCGGCTCGGCCCGCACGTCGAGGACGTCGAGCCGATCGTGGTGCGTCCGGGGAACACGATCGACCGCGACGAGCTCGTGGCCCGACTCGTCGCGATGGGTTACCGGCGCGAGTACCAAGTGGAGTCGCGCGGCGAGCTGGCGGTGCGGGGCTCGATCGTCGACGTCTACCCGTCGACCGACGATCATCCCGTCCGCATCGACCTGTGGGACGACGAAGTCGATCGCCTGTCCGCGTTCGCGGTGGCCGACCAGCGATCGACGCACGACGTCTCGGAGGCGTGGCTCTTCCCGACCCGCGAGCTGCTGCCGACGCCCGAGGTGCGGTCGCGGGCGCGCAAGCTCGTGACCTCGGAACCCTGGGGCGCGGAGCAGTGGGAACGCGTCGCCGAAGGCCAGGTGTTCGACGGCATGGAGTCGTGGTTGCCGTGGCTCTGCGAGGGCGAGCATCTCCTCCCCGACCTGCTCGCCGCCGAGGCGCTCGTGCTCCTCGTGGAGCCGAAGCGGATGCGCGACCGCGCCCGGGAGCTGCTCGACGAAGAGGCGGCGCTCGCGTCGACGTTGGCCGCGACGTGGGGTGCGCGCACCGACGACGAGTTCCCCCGCCTCTCGCTCGATTTCGACCGGTTGCTCGCGCACACGGGAGCGGGCGTCGTGTCCGTCCCCGCGACACCGGACAACCCCGACACGGCGCGGCTGCCCGCGACCGCGTTCGATCCCGTCGTCGGCGACACGGATGCGCTGGCCGGCCGGCTGCGTGCGCTCGCGCGCGACAGGTATGCGGTGGTTCTCGCGGCCGAGGGCGCCGGTTCGGCCGCTCGCCTTCGCGACCTGCTCGCGGGCGAGGGCATCGACGCCACCGACGGGGAAGCCGCCGCGGGCGCGATCCGGCTGGTGGTCGCGCCACTCGAGCGCGGCGTCGTGCTCCCCGCCGCGCAGTTGGCGCTCGTCGCCGAAGCCGACCTCACCGGCCGCCGCCGCGTCCATCGTCGGGCGCGGGGTGCGCGTCGCGGCGTCGACTACTACGACGCCCTCGAGCCCGGTGACTACGTCGTGCACTACCAGCACGGTGTGGGTCGCTACCTCGAGATGAAGCCGCTGACCATGGGTGGCGTGGAGCGCGACTACCTCTGGCTGGAGTTCAAGGACGGGCGGGTGTACGTGCCGACCGACCAGGTGGGCTTCGTCCGCAAGTACACGGGAGGCGAGACCCCGAGCCTCAACCGCATGGGCGGTGCCGACTTCGAGCGCCAGCGTGCCCGGGTGCGGAGCGCCGTGCGCGAGGTCGCCGAGGAGCTCGTGGCGCTCTACCGCACCCGCCTCGCGACGCCCGGTCACGCGTTCGGCCCCGACACCCCGTGGCAGCACGAGATCGAGGAGGCGTTCCCCTACGAGGAGACGCCCGACCAGTTGCAGGCCATCCTCGAGGTCAAGGCCGACATGGAGCAGCCCGTCCCCATGGACCGGCTGGTCTGCGGCGACGTCGGCTACGGCAAGACGGAGATCGCGGTGCGGGCCGCGTTCAAAGCGGTGCAGGACGGCAAGCAGGTCGTGGTGCTCGTGCCGACCACGCTGTTGGCCAACCAGCACGGCCAGACGTTCCGTGAGCGGTTCGCGAACTACCCGGTGCGTGTCGAGGTGCTGTCCCGCTTCCTGTCGCCACGCGAGCAGTCGGCCGTTGCCCGCGACGTGGAGTCGGGCGCGGTCGACATCGTGATCGGTACGCACCGTCTCCTGTCGGACGATGTCCGACCCAGAGATCTCGGGTTGCTGATCGTCGACGAGGAACAGCGCTTCGGGGTCCAGCACAAGGAACGCATCAAGGCCATGCGCACCAACGTCGATGTGCTGACGCTGTCGGCCACGCCCATCCCGCGCACGCTGGAGCTGTCGCTGACCGGCATCCGCGACCTCTCGCTCGTGAACACCCCCCCGGAGGACCGCCAGCCCATCCTCACCTACGTCAACGAGTACGACGACCGCGCCGCCGCGGAGGCCATCCGGCGCGAGCTCCTCCGCGAGGGTCAGGTGTTCTACGTGCACAACCGGGTTCGCGACATCGAGCTCGTCGCCGAGCACGTGCGCGCGCTCGTGCCGGGTGCCCGGGTCGCCGTGGCGCACGGCCAGATGGACGAGAGTCGCCTCGAGCGTGTCGTGCTCGACTTCTGGGAGCGCGCCTTCGACGTACTCGTGTGCACGACGATCATCGAGAGCGGTATCGACATGCCGACGGTCAACACCCTCGTCGTCGACCGCTCCGACCTCCTCGGCCTCGCGCAGCTCTACCAGCTGCGGGGTCGCGTCGGGCGCCGGGGGCAACGCGGCGTACGCGTACCTGCTGCACCCGCCCGACCGTGTGCTCACTGAGGAGGCGTACGAGCGACTGAAGACGATCGGGGAGTTCACCGATCTTGGTTCCGGATTCAAGATCGCGATGCGCGACCTCGAAATACGGGGAGCAGGGAGCCTGCTCGGGGAGTCACAGTCGGGCCACATCGCGGCGGTCGGCTTCGACCTGTACTGCCAGCTCGTCACCGAAGCGGTGGCGGAGCTGAAGGGCGAGCCGGTGCCCGAGCCCCTCGACATCACCGTCGACCTGCCCGTCGATGCGAATCTGCCGCGCGACTACGTGAGCCGCGACGACGTACGGATGGAGGCCTACCGTCGACTGGCGGCGGTCACCGACGCCGCCGACGTCGACGACATCCGCGCCGAGTGGGAGGACCGCTACGGTGCGCCACCGCCACCGGCGGCTGCGCTGCTCGATGTCGCCCGCCTCCGCGCCGAATGCGTTCGCGTCGGCGTCCGGAGCGTGACGGTCCAACGCGGGATGGCGCGGCTCGTAGGCGTCTCTCTCAGGGAGTCGCAGAAGGTTCGCCTGCGTCGCCTGGCCCCGAAGGCGGTCGCGAAGGAGAACGAGCTCGTCGTCCCGGTGGCGGTCGCGTCGGCGGACGTGGCGGTCGCGCTGGTCACGCTCTTGCGCGAGCTCCTGCCGCCCGAGTCGTTGGCCGCGAGGGGCGACGCGCGCGATGAGTCGGGAGAAGACCCCGCGCTAGCCTCCGCAAGGCCATGAACCGCAAGGGAATTGTCGTGATGCTGGTGGTCGCGCTCGTCGCGGTGGCACTCGTTGTACCCCTCGCGCTGCTCGGGGGTGGCGGGCGTCCGGCCATCAGCGTGAACGGGCACGAGCTCTCGCAGGGCGACTTCGACGATCAGCTCGACCGCATCACCTCGACCGCGCCCGGGGAGCAGCTCGCGACGACCCCGGGGGCCGTCTCCGCCGACGTCAGCACCACCTTGCTGACCGTCATCGCGCAGCGCCAGATCCTCGCCGATCTCATGGATGACGTCGGCCTTCGCCTGACGGCCCAGAACCTCAACGCAGTCGATTCGGTGCCCTATCGGGGCCTTCCGCAGGATGTCAGCGACCTCTTCGTCGAGCGCGAGGCGCGTGCGGCCGTCGTGCGCGGTCTCACGCAGGAGCAGGTGGCCCCGACGATCAGCCGAACGCGGGTGGAGGTCGACCCGCGGTACGGCTCGTGGGACAAACGGCAACTGCGCGTGTGCCCGCCCCGCGGTTGCACGGGCTGACCGGCATGGATCGCCGCCTGGTCGTCGTGGGGCTCGGGCCGGCGGGAACCGACCTCCTCCTTCCGCGCGCCCGCCGGGCGCTCGAGGGGAACGGCCGGCGCGTCACGCGCACCCGCCGCCATCTCGCCGTCGTCGAGCTCGAAGCCGAAGGGGTGGAGTTCGAGTCGTTCGACGACGTGTACGACGCGGCGACCGACCTCGAGGCCGCGTACCGCGCCATGGTCGACTCGCTGCTGGGAATGCTCCACGACGGCGACGTCGTGTACGCGGTGCCGGGAAGCCCCGTCGTCGCCGAGCGCACCGTGGAGCTGCTCCAGCACGCGGCGCACGCCGCGGACGTCACGGTCGAGATCGTGCCGGGCCTGTCGTTCGCCGATCTCGCCTGGGCCCGACTCGGCATCGACCCGATGGCGTCGGACGCGCGGCTCGTCGACTCCCGGTCGATCGCCGACGCCGACCTCGCCGGTCCGGTGCTTGTCGCGCAGTGTGACAGCGCGCTCGTGCTCTCCGACGTGAAGCTCGCGCTGCTGGAGTGCCTCGACGGCGACGACACCGTGACGGTGCTCCAGGCGCTCGGCTCGCCCGACGAGCGGAGCGCGACGATCGCGTTGGCGGAGCTCGACCGCGTCGTGATCCCCGACCACCTCACGGCGGTGTTCGCTCACCTCCCGGGCGCGAACGCGGCGAGTGAGACCACACGCTTGCTCGCGCTCGCGCGCCGCTTGCGCAACCCGGGCGGCTGCCCGTGGGATGCAGAGCAGACGCACCACTCGCTCACGCGGTATCTCCTCGAGGAGGCCTACGAGGTGGTCGAGGCAGTCGAGGCGCTCCCGCTCGACGCGCCCGGCGGCACCGGTGCGGCGAGCGATGCGGCCTACGTCGAGCTGGCGGACGAGCTGGGCGACCTGCTCTACCAAGTCGTGTTCCACGCGATCCTCGCCGAGGAAGCGGGCGCGTTCACCTTCGCCGACGTCGCGCGAACCGTACACGACAAGCTCGTGCGGCGACATCCGCATGTGTTCGGCGACGGTGTTGCCGAGGAGACTGTGGACGTCATGCGCAACTGGGAGCAGATCAAGAAGGAAGAGCGGGGCACGACGTCGATCGTCGCGGGGATCACGCCCGGGCTGCCGTCGTTGCTCTACGCCCACAAGCTCTTCCGCAAGGCCGCGTCGATCGGGCTCGATCCAGGAACCGGCGACGACGCGCTCGATCGCATCGAGAGTTCGGCGGCACGTGCACGGCGCGGCGACGGCGTCCTGGAGACCGAGCTCGCGGAGCTCCTCGCCGCCGCAGTGGTGTTGGCGCGTGCCGGAGGCGTCGACGCCGAGTCCGCGCTCCGCGGCTGGGCCGCCCGCTACCGGGAGCGTTTCGAGACCATGGAACGCCTGGCCTCCGAACAGGGCGTCGACCTCGCCCGGCTCGATCTCACCGAGGTGCGGGAGCGGTGGCGAGCGGTCGAGGCGGGTGGGCACGGGCTCCCGGGCGCTTCGTTGTAGGCTCATCTGCCACACGAGCCACAGGGGCCACGTCCGCCGGAACGGTCGGGGGTGGAGCGGTGTTCACGAGGAGTGGGACGCGGCCGCCATGAGCACGATCGTCGAGCTGGTCGGGCGAGAGGTGCTCGACTCCCGCGGGAACCCCACGGTGGAAGTCGAGGTCGAGCTGCTCACGGGCGCGCGCGGCCGGGCGATCGTGCCGAGCGGTGCCAGCACCGGCGCCCACGAGGCACACGAGCTGCGCGACGGCGGGAGCCGTTACCACGGCAGGGGAGTGCTCGACGCGGTCCGGCACGTCAACACCGAGATCGCCGACGTCGTCGTAGGACTGGAGGCCACGGACCAGCGGGGCATCGACGAGGAGCTCGTGACGCTCGACGGCACCGAGGGCAAGGCACGCCTCGGCGCCAACGCGATCCTCGGCGTGTCGCTGGCCGTCGCCCAGGCGGCCGCGGTGGAGACCGAGCTCCCGCTCTACCGCTACGTCGGTGGCGCGAACGCCCACGTGCTCCCCGTGCCGTTCCTCAACGTGCTCAACGGTGGTGCGCACGCCGACAGCAACGTCGACCTCCAGGAATTCATGCTCGCGCCGGTGGGGGCGGCGAGCTTCTCCGAGGCCTTGCGCTGGGGCGCGGACACGTACCACGCGCTGAAGGAGCTGCTGCGAGAACGCGGCCTGTCGACCGCGCTCGGCGACGAAGGGGGATTCGCGCCGAACCTACCGTCGAACGAGTCGGCGCTCACGCTGCTGCTCGCCGCGATCGAGGCCGCGGGCTACCGACCCGGTGACGACGTCGCGCTCGCGCTCGACGTCGCGTCGACCGAGCTGTTCGTCGGCGGCCGCTACGAGCTTGCGGGCGAGCGGACCACTTACGCGCCGGCCGAGTGGGCTGATTGGCTCGTCGAGCTGTGCGACCGCTACCCGATCGTCTCCATCGAGGATGGCATGGCGGAGGACGACTGGGAGGGGTGGCGCGCGCTGACCGACCGGCTCGGGGAGCGCGTGCAGCTCATGGGGGACGACCTCTTCGTCACCAACGCTGAACGCTTGACCCGGGGGATCGAGGAGGGCGTCGCCAACTCGATTCTCGTGAAGGTCAACCAGATCGGCACGCTCACCGAGACCCTCGACACGATGGCGGTCGCGTCGCGCGCGGGCTACACCGCGATGATGTCGCACCGCAGCGGGGAGACCGAAGACGTCACGATCGCCGACCTCGCGGTCGCGACGGGTTGCGGCCAGATAAAGGCAGGTGCCCCGGCCCGCAGTGATCGTGTCGCGAAGTACAACCAGCTGTTGCGCATCGAAGAGGAGCTCGGTCCGATCGCCGCCTATCCGGGCGGCGCGGCACTGGCGGGAGCGCGTCGTGGCTGACCCCCGCCGCGCGGCCCGGGCGCCGAAAGTCAAGGCGCCGAAAGTCAAGGCGCCGAAGGTCAAGCAGCCGGGGCGGCCCCGACGGCGCGTGCTCTCGGTGTCGGCTGCCCTCCTCGTCGTGGTGCTCGTGGGGGTGCTGTTCGCGTTCGTCTACCCGACCCGCACGTTCCTCGACCAGCGCACCGACACCAGCCGGGCGCGCGCACGCCTCGCGGTGCTGCGCCGGGAGAACGCCGAGCTGGCGGACGAGGCGAAGCGCCTCGACGACCCCGCCGAGATCGAGCGCGTTGCACGCGAGCGTTACGGGATGGTGCGGCGCGGCGAGCAGCGGTACGTCGTGCTGCCCGCCCCCCCGACCACGACGGCTGCGCCGCCCGTGGAGATCACCGGAGAAGGCTGGCCGAACGGCACCCCGTAAGCTTCGGCCGATGGCCGACCCCGCCGACGTCGCGACGGTCACCGCCCTCCTCGGGCGCGAACCGCAGGCCGAGTTCGAAGTCGCGGTGCGGGCGGCCGACGGGTCCCCGCTCGTCGTGCGCAACGCACCGTTCACGGGCGACGGCACCCCGATGCCGACGCGGTACTGGCTCGTCGATCCCGAGCTCGGCAGGCGCGTCGCCCGGATCGAGGCGTCGGGCGGCGTGCGTGCCGCGCAGGCCGACGTCTCCGACTCCGCGATCGCGGCGGCCCACGCGGCCTACGCGTCCGAGCGCGACGCGGAGATCCTCCCGGGCCACATTGGGCCGAAGCCCTCGGGCGGCGTGGGCGGCACCCGCACGGGTGTGAAGTGCCTCCATGCCCACTACGCGTACCACCTCGCGGGTGGTGACGACGCGGTGGGTCGTTGGGTGGCAGATCGGATCGGCTCGTGAGCCCGCGTCGCGTCGGTGCGGTCGACATCGGTACCAACTCGGTCCGCTTGCTCGTCGCCGATGTCGACGGGAGTGGCCGCGACGCGAAGCTCGCAACCATCGATCGCCGGATGGTGATCACCCGTCTCGGCCAGGGCGTTGACCGGTCGCGGACGCTGGCACCCGACGCCATCGGGCGCACGGTCGCGGTGCTGCGCGACTATCGAGGGGCCCTCGACGAGCACGATGTCTCGGTCGTGCGCGCCACCGCGACGAGCGCGGCGCGCGACGCGGTGAACCGCGACGAGTTCTTCGACGCGGCGCGCGCCGCGTTGGGCGTCACGCCGGAGCTCTTGTCGGGCGAGGACGAGGCGGCGCTGTCGTTCCTGGGCGCGACCGCGGAGCTCGACGCTCCGTCGCCCTACCTCGTCGTCGACATCGGCGGGGGGAGCACCGAGATGGTCGTCGGTACCGACGCTCCGACGGGTCTCGTGTCGCTCGACGTGGGGTGCGTACGCGTCACCGAGCAGTACCTCCACTCGGACCCTCCTGCGCCCGAGGAGCTGTCGAACGCGGTGGCGGTCGTGCGCGATCTGCTCGCCGACGCGGCACGGACCATTCACGGGGTCGTCGACGCGGCGACGCTCGTCGGCCTCGCGGGCACGGTGAGCGCGGTGGCGTCGATCGAGCAGGGGCTCGCCGAGTACGACCGCGACCGGATCCACCACTTCCGCATCACGAAGGCCGCGGCCGAGGACGTGTTCCGCACCCTCGCCACCGAGACCCACGCCGAGCGAGCGCAGAACCCCGGCCTCGAACCCGAGCGGGTCGACGTGATCGTGGGCGGCGTCGTGGTGCTCGTCAGCGTGATGAGGGCCTTCGGCTTCGACGAGATGTTGGTGTCGGAGGCCGACATCCTCGACGGTCTCGCCCGTACCGCGGGAGCGATCTGAGGCCACGCGCGGGACCTCGACGCACGCCGGCCATCGAGCGTTCGCGGAGCCGTGCCCCCGATATCCCCCAATTCTGGCTCGGAGTGTGCCGAGAATACAGGCATGACGCCGACCGACCTCTGCGTCGCGCTCCGCCGGCTGACGCCCGACGACATCCATCGGGTCGCGTCGTCGATCGTGGGCGAGAGTGCCGGCGACGAGGTCGACGCGTGGCGGGCGACGATGGCGATCGACCGCGCGCTGCGCCACGCGCACCGGAGGCGTCAGGCCGCGTACGCCGCATGGGACGCGGCGCAGGCGGTGCAGCAGGCCGCCGTGACCGGCGGCATCCGGCTTCCCGACCCGGAGGTCACCTCGGTCGCGCGCGCCGCGGCCGAGATCGCGCGGGGCCTGGTCGCCGGCGACGAGGTGACCGACGAGGTTGTGAGGCTGCTTCAGCACTGGCTCCCCCTCCTCGCGACGGCGTAGCGGCGACGCGGCCCGGCGCCGACGTCAGCTCGGCTCCGTCCGCTCGCGTTCCAACCGCCCGTCGAGCTCAGCTTCCGCTTGTTGCAATTCGTCGCGGGCCGGGCCGGAGCGCGCCCGACTGCATTCACATCGGATACCTGCCCGAGGCTCGAGACGACGGATCATTTGACTCATCGACAGGGGACCGCAGGCGCGGGTTTCTGGCGCCCCAGCGGCGGGTATCTCGTGGGGACCCTTCGGACGCGAGTGCAAGGCACGATGGGAGGGGCTCGCGGGTCTCGACGTTGCCTTCCTGGAATCGAGCACGGGGTAGAGGCAGCGGGGCTGATCGGCCCCAAGCGACTGCGCAGCCCTCGAGTCGTGCCCGCCAACTCGAGTTCGACGGCACGTGAGGAGAAACGTTGGGCTGCGTCGGGGTCGGCCGACACCCGAGTCACCTGAGGCGGGCAACGACGCTGTCGCTCGTTCGAGAACGAAACGAAGGTGGTTGTGGACACGATCCTCGTCGGGTACGACAATTCCCCGGCTTCGCGCGCGGCGCTCGAGTGGGCGGTGGATGAAGCGAAGCTTCGAGACGCCGAAGTGCTCCTCGTCTACGTCAGCTCGACGCTGGCAGAATGGGAGCTCGCGGCGATGCAGATCGACACCGACGCCTTGCGGGTCGAATCCGAGCGCCGGTTGTATTCAGATTGGAGCCAACCACTGCGCGACGAGGGTGTCGCCTATCGGACCCGCCTCCTCTCGGGCCGCCCAGCCGAGGCGATACTCGAATACGCCTGTGATCAGGACGCGTTGATGATCGTGATCGGTATGACATCACGCGGCATACTTGGCGAGCTCGTGCACACGAACACGTCGCACCACATCCTGCGTGACGCGGCGCGTCCAGTCGTCGCGGTGCCGGTGTTGGCGAATACCCGTGACCGGTGACTGACGAGCGTCCGCGACTTCGCGGCGCGCCAGCGGTGGTCTTTCCAGGCAGGTGGAGCGCTGGTTGTCACTACCCGCGCGCCATGCCGAGCGGTAGGTCGGATGTGTGATCTGGGCTCTTGACCCCTCAACGATCTCCTCGGGACACGTCGCGGTGACCGAAGCAGGCAGATGGGCGTGGTGGTCGTAGATCGCAAGCCACAGTGGCGAGGCCGGCTCGTCAGCGAGCTGATCGGCCACTACGCCGAGAATCCGATGTGGAGGGGACACGGCCACGAAAGCGTCGAGGAGCGAACCGCCCGAAGCGAACCACGCTGTGAGGACGGCGACCGCGTCGTGGTGCAGCTCGCGATCTCGGGGACGCCACGTCCGGACGGACTCAGTACGTGTCGCCACGACGGTGAAGGAGCGGGAATCCGAGCCAGAGCCGCAGGCCGGTCACCCATCGAGCGACGGAATCGCGGACGCGGTGTGTCTTTACCGGCACCGAGGGGTACATCAACGTCGCGACCGGAAGAGTAACGGGTGGAAACAACGAACCGCAGGAAGGAGCGCGATGAGACGCCCGACGATGTTCCACCTCGCGGTTGTCATGAGTGCCGCGTCGCTGGCGCTCGGCGCCGGCGCCGCACGCGCATCGACACCGTCGACTTCTGATCAGAAGACTGCCAACGTCAAGGTGAGGTTGCAGGAGTTCACGGTGAAGACCGACCCGTCGTCGGTTCCCGCGGGGCCTGTTGACTTCAAAGTGAAGAACAAGGGCAGTGTGACTCACGAGATGGTCGTGGTGAAGACCGACGGTGCTCCGCTCCCGATCAACGCTGACGGTTCCGTCGACGAGGATCAGATCCCTGAAGCGAATCAGGTTGGCGAGGTCGAGGACCTCGAGCCGGGTGACTCCAAGACCCTCCACACCGATCCGCTCGAACCTGGGAGCTACACCCTGTTCTGCAACGTGGTCCAAGCTGACGGCACCACCGTGAGCCACTACGCGCAGGGCATGCACACCCAGTTCACCGTCACCGCGAAGCCCGTGCCAGTCAAGGTGAGGTTGCAGGAGTTCACGGTGAAGACCGACCCGTCGTCGGTTCCCGCGGGTCCCGTTGACTTCAAAGTGAAGAACAAGGGCAGTGTGACTCACGAGATGGTCGTGGTGAAGACCGACGGTGCTCCGCTCCCGATCAAAGCTGACGGTTCCGTCGACGAGGATCAGATCCCTGAAGCGAATCAGGTTGGCGAGGTCGAGGACCTCGAGCCGGGTGACTCCAAGACCCTCCACACCGATCCGCTCGAACCTGGGAGCTACACCCTGTTCTGCAACGTGGTCCAAGCTGACGGCACCACCGTGAGCCACTACGCGCAGGGCATGCACACCCAGTTCACCGTCACCGCGAAGCCCGTGCCGCGATGAGCGGGAGCGAAGTCTCGCCGTCAGACGACCCTCGGTCTGCGCCTCCGGGTGAGCCCACTCGTTCCGAAGCCTGGATGATTTCTGCCACGGTACTGGCCCTCATCGCGGTCGTGTTCGCGGTCGCCGCGGTGTTCGTCGCCTCCGACGCGCGATCGACCGCCGACGACGCCGAAGCCGTGGCGCAAAACGCAGGATCCGTTGCTCCCCCTGCCGTACCGGCATCTCAAGCACCGTCGACCGAGCCCGGAACCACCCCCACGAGCAGCGTGGCACCAAGTCCTGGAATGGTGCTCGTCACCGAGAAGGAGTTCTCGATCATCGCCAACCCGGCCGTTGTGCCCGCCGGAAGGCTCACGCTCAAGGTCTCGAACGTCGGGAAGGCACGCCACGAACTCGTCGTGATCAAGACAGACAACGACCCCGCTCACCTCCCAACCAACTCGACGGGGGCGATCGAGAACGGCCAGGGAGACGAAAAGATCGCCGAGTTGTCCAAAGTGCCGGCCGGCAGCACGCGGAAGCTTGCCGTGGATCTCGAACCAGGCATGTATGTGCTGATCTGCAATCTCCCCGGTCACTACGGCGCAGGGATGCACACAGGTCTGACGGTTAGCTGACCGGTGGCGCCCGCCTGGCGTCTGCCCGCTGCCCCCAAGGCAGAACGGCTCGTTGCGGCCCTCGTGTCACGCGGGCGGTGGCGGTGCGTCGCTCGTGGCCTGACGGTGGAGCGTGACGCTGTACTGCACCGTCCCCCGCGCCGTCGGTGCGGGCGCCGCGGAGATCAGCAAGCTGCTGGTGCCCCGTTCCCAACGACTGCGAACCGAATCAGCAGAGGCCGTCGGCGCGGCCACGGCTACCCAACCCGCGTTCGGAAGCCTCGTGGCAAAGAACTCCAGCACAGCCTCGGGTGTGGTGTGTGGTGCGATGTACGTCGCCACGTACACCTCGCCGTCCTTGCCCACGCTCGGCTGTGAGAGCACGCTCTGTGGATATCGGGGGATGCCTTGAAGTGCACGCTGCACAACACGGGTCGCGCGATCCACGTTGGGCGTCTGCGTGCTCGATTCGCCACCTCCACACGCGGATATAGCGAGCACCACGATGCACATCAGGCCGACGAGTCGCTCCACGCCTTGACCCGTACCCCGCGCGGCTTGATGTGATGCAGCCGAGCGATGACGATTCACCCGACGACATGCCGGCGTGCCCAGCACCCCCGCTGAGCTCGCGTTTCGTGGATGGAACGCATGGGTACGCCCGCGACATGCGCCACCGCATTCTTGTCGCGCTTGACGAGTCGGAAGCTTCTCGTCGCGCGGCGCAGTTCGTGAACAACTTCCTTCGCGACGTGGACGTCGAGGTATTGGCCCTGAACGTGGCCGATGTCGTCATTCCCTGGTACCCCGGCATCGGAACGGGAGCAGTGATGCCGTATCCCTTCCCACCCCTGGACCCGGCCGCCGAAGAGGAGCTGGTCGACAAAGCGGAGATCCGAGGACGTCGCATCATCGAGGACTCAGGCATTGCCAACGACGAGAGCTTGGTCGAGTTCGGCGATCCGGTCGAGACGATCCAGGCTGCCGCCTCTGAGCATGGCGTCGATCTCGTTGTGATCGGCGCGACCGAGAAGGGGTGGTGGTCACGACTGCTCCAGGGCTCGACGTCGGAGACGATCATCCGGCGATCCGACTGCCCAGTGCTCGTTGTGCCCTGACGCGCCGGCTCGGAGCTTCCACCGCGTCGGGGTGCCGACGGCGCACCTGCTCGGCGACCCAATGTCGGCCGCCTCGTCGGTTCTGCCCTCGGCCTTCAACCGCTTGGCGAGATCCTCGCGAGCCGCGACGAACTCGTCGAGGGGCACGTCGAACAGATCTTCGACGGTGTCGGCCACGCCCGAGAGCCTGCCACGCAGCGTCGGAAGTGGAGGAGACGGCGTGCCCACCTAGCATCCGGGCATGGTTGTCACCGATCGGCTCCTGCTCGGGCCCGGCCCGTCCAACCCCTACCCGGAGGCCACCGAGGCACTGGGTCGCCCGATGCTCGGCCATATGGATCCCGAGTTCCTCGACCTCATGGACGAGACGATGGCGCGGCTGCGAACGGCGTTCCGCACGGAGAACCGGCTCACCCTCCCGATGAGCGGGACGGGCTCGGCGGGGATGGAGACCTGCTTCGTGAACCTGCTCGAGCCCGGCGACACCGCCATCGTCGGCGCGAACGGCGTGTTCGGCGATCGCATGTGCGAGGTCGCCCGCCGGTGTGGCGCCGAGGTCGTGCGCGTCGAGGAAGAGTGGGGCCGTCCACTCGACCCGCAGCGCCTGCTCGACGCGCAGCGGGCCCATCCGAGCGCCCGGCTCGTCGCGGTCGTGCACGCGGAGACCTCGACCGGTGTCGAGAACGACGTCGCGCCACTCGCCGCGCTGCAGGCGACCGACACGCTGCTCGTCGTCGACGCGGTGACGTCGCTCGGCGGCATTCCGCTCGAGGTCGACGCATGGGGCATCGACGCCTGCTACTCGGGGACCCAGAAGTGCCTAGGCGTGCCGCCCGGCCTCTCGCCGGTCACGTTCTCCGCACGGTCGACGGCGCGGCTCGCATCCCGTACGGCGCCTCCCGCGTCGTGGTACCTCGACCTCTCGCTCATCGCGGGCTATGTCCAGGGCGAGCGACGGGTGTACCACCACACCGCGCCGGTGGCCATGGTGTTCAGCCTCCACGCCGCACTCGGCGCTCTGCTCGACGAGCGGCTCGACGGAGCGTGGGCGCGCCATCGCGCCGTGGGCACCCGCCTCCAGGAAGCATTGCCCGACTTGGGATTTCGCCTCGTCGTCGACGCGGGCCATCGGCTGCCCCAGCTCACGACCGCCTGGCTGCCGGACGGTGTCGACGACGCGAAGCTGCGCGGCGTGCTCCTCGACACCTACGGGATCGAGGTCGGCGGCGGGCTGGGTGCATTCGCGGGCCGGGCGTGGCGCGTCGGGCTCATGGGCCACTCGGCACGGGACCGGTCGGTGACCGCCCTCCTGGGGGCGCTCCGTGAGCAGCTCTGAGGTCGCCACCGTCCGCCGCGACGTGGTCGACCTCGACCGGCTCGCCGGCTGGATGGACGACGAGGGCCTCGAGGGCGGACCCGTGCGTGATGTCGTCGTCATGGGCGGCGGCACCCAGAACGTGTTGCTGCGATTCCGGCGGGGTTCGGCCCAGTTCGTCCTGCGCCGGCCACCGGAACACAAGCGGCCCAGCAGCGACGAGACCATGCGCCGCGAGGCACGGATCCTCGGGGCGCTCGCGGGGACGGACGTGCCGCACCCCGCCCTGATCGCCGCGTGCCCCGACGTCGACGTGATCGGCGCCGCGTTCTACCTCATGGAGCCGGTCGACGGCTTCAACCCCCGCGCCGACGGGCTGCCCGACGCCTACCTCGCCGCACCGGAGCTTGTGCGCGACATGGGCTTGGCGATGGCGGACGGCATCGCCGCGCTCGGCTCCGTCGACCACGCCGCGGTCGGCCTCGGCGACTTCGGAAAGCCCGACGGCTGGCTGGAGCGGCAGGTGGACCGCTGGGGGTCGCAGTATGCGTCGTACCACGACACGGTCGGCTATCCCCGCGACGCGCTCGGCGACGTCACCGCGCTCGCGCCCTGGCTGGAAGCGCACCGCCCGCGCGGTGGCGCCCCGGGATCATGCACGGCGACTACCACCTCGCCAACGTGATGTTCCGGCGTGACGAGGGCCGTCTCGCCGCGATCATCGACTGGGAGCTCGCGACGATCGGCGACCCGCTCCTCGACCTCGGCCACCTGCTCGCGCTCTGGCCGAGTGGCGAAGATGACGGCGCGACCATCGTCGACTTCAGGGGCTTGCCATCCGGCGACGAGGTGGTCGCGCGCTACGCCGCCCGGTCCGGCCGCGATCTCTCCGCGCTCTCCTTCTACCGTGTGCTCGCGTGCTACCGCCTCGGGATCATCCTCGAGGGCACCCACGCGCGTGCGTGCGCAGGCATGGTGCCTGGCGCCGCGGGCCGCTATGCCCACGACCGCGCGGTTGCGGTGGTGCGGCGCGCGCAGCGGATCGTCGCGGAGCACGGTGGCGAGACGGGGGACTGACACATGGGCTGGGACTTCGAGACGGACCCCGCGTACCAGTCGGAGCTCGACTGGGCGGATCGCTTTGTCCGCGAGGAGGTCGAGGCCCTCGACCACGCGCTCGGCAACCCCCTCGATCGGAGCGATCCCGCGGTCAACGCCCTCGTCGACACCCTCCGCCGGCAGGTGAAAGATCGTGGCTTGTGGGCGTGCCACCTCGGCCCGGAGCTCGGTGGTCCCGGCTTTGGGCAGGTGCAGCTGGCGCTCCTCAACGAAGTCCTCGGCCGCTCGCGGTTCGCGCCGGTCGTGTTCGGGTGCCAGGCGCCCGACTCGGGGAACGCCGAGATCCTGGCGCGCTTCGGGACCCCCGAGCAGAAGGCGCGCTTCCTGCAGCCCCTGCTCGACGGCGCGATCTTCTCCTGCTACTCGATGACGGAGCCGCAGGGTGGCTCCGACCCGAAGGTCTTCGCGACGCGGGCGGTGCGCGACGGCAACGAGTGGGTCATCAGCGGTGAGAAGTGGTTCTCCTCGAATGCTCGCTACGCCGCGTTCTTCATCGTGATGGCGGTCACCGATCCCGATGCCGAGCGCTACGGGCGCATGTCCATGTTCCTGGTGCCCGCCGAGACTCCCGGCATCGAGATCATCCGCAACGTCGGGGTCGGCACGGAACGGGGCGACGAGGGCGAGCACGCCTACCTGCGCTACGACGGCGTGCGGATTCCAGCCGACGCGCTGCTGGGGGAGCGTGGGGACGCGTTCGCGATCGCGCAGGTCCGGTTGGGGGGTGGGCGCATCCACCACGCGATGCGCACGATCGCCCAGGTGCGCAAGGTCCTCGACATGCTGTGCGAGCGGGTGCTGTCGCGGGAGACGCAGGGCGAGCTGCTGGCTCGCAAGCAGATGGTGCAGGAGCAGATCGCCGACGCTTGGCTCGAGCTCGAGCAGTTCCGCCTCCTCGTGCTTCGGACTGCGTGGCTCATCGACAAGCACCAGGACTACCGCAAGGTCCGGGGTGACATCGCGGCGGTGAAGGCGGCCATGCCGAAAGTATTCGTCGACGCGGTCTATCGGGCGATGCACCTGCACGGCGCGCTCGGCGTGTCGAACGAGATGCCGTTCACCGAGCTGTGGGTGCGGGCCGCCGTGATGGGCATCGTCGATGGCCCCACCGAGGTGCACAAGGTCACGCTCGCGCGCGAGGTGCTGAAGGGTTATTCGTCGGCCACGGGGCCGTGGCCGACCGAGCACCTTCCCTCGAAGCGTGACGACGCGCGCAGGAAGCTCGCGGACGTGCTCGACCTCGAGGCCGCCGAGTTCTGAGCCCGCGTCCCGAGTGGGAACGTGCGCGTCACCTGCTCGCGAGCATGTGCTCGCGGTAGTAGCGGAGCTCCGCGAGCGAGTCGTGGATGTCAGCGAGCGCGCGGTGGCTCTCGGTCTTGCGCGGCCGCTTCTTGTACACCTCGGGGTACCACCGTCGGCACAGCTCCTTCAGGCTCGACACGTCGATGCTGCGATAGTGCAGGAAGCGGTCGAGCTCGGGGAGCTGCGTGACGAGGAACCTGCGGTCGACCCCGATCGAGTTGCCGCACAGCGGGACGGTCCCCGGCTCGGCGACGTGCGTGCGAACGTACGCCAGTGCCCGGCGGCCGGCCGCTTCGAGCGAGATCGTCGCGGCCTTGATCTCGGGAAGGAGTCCCGACTTCGTGTGCATCGCACGCACGAAGTCGTCCATCGCCGCCAGCGCGGCCGGTGGTTGGTGCACGACGATGTCGAGGCCCTCGTCGAGGGGTGTGAGCTCCGTGTCGGTGGCGAGCACTGCGATCTCGACGATCACGTGATGGTTGACGTCGAGCCCCGTCATCTCGAGGTCCAGCCACACGAGCGCTTCGCTGGGGGAGGTCACCGGGTCGGTCATCTGCTGCACGCTATCGAGCGGCCCGCAACTCCGTCCCGCAGATGAATAAGGTTCCCCACGTGAGAGGGCGCACGTGAGGAGCAAGCGTGAACCGGTGCTGCGTGGGCGGCGGGTCCTGCTGCGACCGCTCGAGCCGGGCGATTGGGAGGCATGGCGGTCGGTCCGGATCCGCAGCCGTGACTGGGTGGAGCCGTGGGAGCCGCTCGCCGAGCCGGGGATGCCCGATCCCGTCGTGGATCGGGAGGCATTCCGCCAGCGCTGCGGCGCGTGGGACCGTCAGCGCCAATTCGACACCGCCTACGGGTTCGGCCTCCTCCTGACCGACGGCACGTTGGTGGGGGAGGTCAGCTTGGGGAGCGTCTTGCGCGGGCCGTTCCAGTCGTGCTTCATGGGCTACTGGGTCGACGTCGGCCACGCCGGCATGGGTCTCGTGCCCGAGGGTGTGGCGGTCGTGATGCGTTTCGGCTTCGAGGATCTCGGGCTCCATCGCATCGAGGCCGCAATCGTTCCCCGCAACACGAAGAGCCGCCGAGTCGCCGAGAAGCTCGGCCTGCGCGAGGAAGGGACCGCGTCGCGGTTCCTCCAGATCCGCGGCGTCTGGGAGGACCACGTTCGCTACGCGATGACGAGCGAGGAGTGGCAGGAGCGCAAGCCGGAGCTCGCCGTCGCCTACCTGGGGTGATCGGCGGCGAGGTCGATCGCCAACGCGGCGGTCCAGGAGAATTCGTCGGCGCCGTGGCCCTCGCCCGTCAGCGGCGAGAAGTACTCCGAGAATCCCGCCGCGCTCGACGAGCGCGAGCGTGCGTCGCCGTAACTCCCCGGCGAGGGCGTCCTCCCCGCACTCCCGTAATCCCTCCACGATCGCCCAGTTCATATTCACCCACGCCGGGCCCTTCCAGTACCGGGTTTCCGAGAACTCTGGCGCGTCGACGGGCACGCTCGGCACCGGGAACGCGGGCCAGTACGAGGTCGGCCGGCGCAGCAGCGCCACGAGACGTTCCACACGCTCGGGGGGCACGGAGCCCGCCCACAACGGCAGGAAGGTGGCGACGCTCGGTTGCCGGAGGGGCTGACCTGTGGCCGCATTCCGTGAGCAGTAGTGGCCAGCCTCCTCGTCCCACAAGTTCTCGATCGCCGTCGGGGTGCGGGAGATCGCCTCCGCGAGCTCCGCGGGCAGCGGGCGGGAGACCTCCTGCGCGATCGACTCCAGCGAGCGGTTGGCGGCGGCGAGCATCGCGTTGAATGCGATGTCCTCGACGAGCACGGAACGATCCCGGGGCATGCGGTGCAGCTCGAAGCCGTACCGCTTCGCGTGAACCGCGAGGGCGAGCATGCGGAGCCCGTCATCGTCGGTCGCCCGCTCGGTCGCCGGGAGATAGCGCGTGTCGTACCGCAACGAGCGCAGCACTCGCGCCAGGTGGAGCCGCTCCGCGATGCGCAGCCACCACGGCATCCTCCAGCGGCGGAGGGCCTGCATCCACGGTGGGGTCGAATCGAGCCCGCACTCCCACGGGTGGATGAGCGTGACGAGGCCCGAGTCGCCGAGCACCCGCTCCCGGTACAGCCACTGGTGGTAGGCCACGAGCTTCGGGAACAGCTCATCGAGCAGCGCGCGGCGCTCCGGTACCGAGAGCGCCTGTGCGACGCGCTCGGTGGCGATCGCGGCGAGGGGCGGCTGGGTGATGCACGACGTCTCCACGTCGGCCGGCGCGCCCAGGTGCCGCCTCGACTGCCACACGCGTCGGCTGCCGACGTCGTGGGAGGCCTCGGCGAAGATCATGTGCGGCAACATGCCGTTCGCCCACTGGCCGCGGAATAGCGCGCGCAGCTCGCCGGCGGCTCGTCGGGGGTCGTACCGGGCGATCCCGATGGCGGTGAAGCATGAGTCCCACAACCACTGGTGCGGGTACAGCCGTGCCGACGGGCACGTCCACGCACCTCGCTGGTTGCGGTCGAGGACGGCCTGGGCTTCGCCCACCAGCTCGGCGTGACCGCGGGCGGCGCGCACGCCGGGATCGTACCGGGCGTGGTCTCCGGGTCTCGGGGTCTCGGCCACGAGGATCCTGAATGAACGTCTCACCCGGGCGCGAGAGTGTGGCCGTGCCCCCCTCCGCCGCCACTCCCGCGCCCCGGATCGGTGCGCTCCGCTTTGCCGACGCGGCCCGTCGGCTCGGCGGCGCCACCCGCGCCGCGGGTCTGGTCGTGCCCGCGTTCCGCTGCCCGCCCCGGCTGGCGGGTGTGCGGCGCACGCTCCGGCGCTACCCCGGTGGTGTGGTCGTGTCGGTGCGGCTGGAGGGCCGCCGGTTCGACGAGGTGGTGGGCGACATGATCGAAGGCGTCCTCGCCGCGAATCGGGTCGCCGAAGACGATCGACCCGCCTTCCGGTCGGTGTTCCGAGGGGAGATCGAGTGCTCCGTGTCCGAATCCGGCGCGGCGGTAGTCGCACGCGCCGCCTAGCCTCGCCGCACCGGCCCGGGTGGCGGAACGGTAGACGCAGGCGGCTTAAACCCGCCGGTCCCGCAAGGGACGTAGAGGTTCGACTCCTCTTCCGGGCACACCGCGTTACCCATTCCCGAGGTTGCCCCTATCACCACGTTGGTGACGTCGCGGTCGGCGTGCTCACGTCGTCGTTCTGTTCGCAAGTTGGGGCATCTGGGTGGCGAATGCTCACCAGGTCGGCCTGGAGCCACGTGTCGACGTCGATGAGATAGCGGGAAGTGACGTCCGAAGCCGCGGCGGAATCGCCCTCGTTGACCACGTTGCCGAGCTCTCGGTGGTACTGCAACACGCGCTGCCCACGCCCCGGCTCGTCGAGGACGCGAGCCTCGAACGGCGAAACCGCGAGGTCGAGAAGCATCTCGTAGAAGAGTGCAATCGGTGGGTTGTCGATGAGGGAGACGAGACGCAAGCCGAACTCGCGCACGACGTCACGCACGAACCGCGGTGTCCCGATGAGGTCTTCGTGTTCGGGACGGCACGCGAATGCCGCGAGATCCACGCGTGCGTTCGAGGATGGATTTGCGGCCGCCAAGCGGGCGACCTCCGGGACCACCAGTCCCGCGGCGCGGTTGAGGTCGGTGAGGTTCGTAGATCGATACCGGAGATACACCGAGGCCACACGCGCGACCGCGTCGGCGGTGGGTACGCTTGAGAAGAATCCTCCCGCCGCGCCGCGGCGAACGACGAGGAGATTCTCGTGCTCGAGGATCCGCGCCGCCTGCCGGAGGGTCGGGCGACTGACGCCCAGACGAACGAGCAGGTTGTCCTCGGCGCCGAGGAACACGCCGTCTTCGTGGAGCGCCAGGATCTCTTCTCGAAGGAGTGACGCCGCCTCTTGGGAAGCGGACTGACGCGGCGCCGTCTGTCCATCGATGTGCATTTGCCAATCGTACGAAATATCGGACGGCGTCAAAGAGGTTCAGTCGCTTGACCCGATTGGACGGAACCGGGGGACCGTCACGCTCGTGGTGACGTCGTCGAACACGACCCGGACCGGCATGTCGATCGCAACGTTGTCCACGTCGACGCCCACGATGTTCGTGATCAGGCGCGCTCCTTCGGCTCCGTCGAGTGAGACGACTGCGATCACATAGGGCACGGCGGCCTGGGCGGCTGGCGTCAGAGCGTGGCGGGCGATCGTGAACGTGTAGATGTTCCCGGTGCCGGGGAGGTCGACCCACTCGATCTCGCGAGAACGGCAGCGCCAGCAGAACGCCGTCGGTGGCATGCGAAACGCGCCGCACGCGCCGCATCGAGCGGCGATCAGACGATGATCACGCGCGGCGTCCCAGAACGGCTGGGTCCATTGGTCAGGAAACAGTTGCGCCAGGTCAGCGTCGAACCCGACACGCATGGATTCTTCCACGCTCACCTCCCGAGGATCAGAGCACTCGTCGGAATCGCGGCCGGGCCACCCGTCACCAGTGCCAGCTCTGCACCTTCGACCTGGTTCACGGTCGTTCCGCGGATCTGTTCGACTCCCTCGCGAATATGGGTAGCGCCGATCAAGTAGGCCTCCGACAGGTTGCCGCCGTGCGTGTTGACCGGAATTCGCCCATGCGGCCATCGAATGTTGCCCTCGGCCACGAACGGTCCGCCTTCCCCTCGCTCGCAAAAGCCGTAGTCCTCGATTTGCATCAGCACCATTGGCGTGAAGTGGTCGTAGAGGAGTGCGACATCGATGTCTTCAGGTCCCACGCCTGCGGCCTCGTAGACCCGGCGGGCGATCGTTCGATGTCCCGACGACGCGTAGTAGTCGTCGGGCATGTTCATCCACATGATGGCCTGACCCCAGCGGCCTTGGCCACCGTGGGCGCTACCCAACACGTACGCCGGCGGATGACGCAGGTCGCGGGCGCGTGCTGCGCTCGTCAGAACGACCGCGACTGCGCCGTCGCTCTCCATGCAGAAGTCGTACAGGCAGAGGGGGTCCGCTATCATCCGGGCGTCGAAGTATTCGTCGAGCGTCAAGGGCTCCGTACGAAGCGACGTTGGCCGCCTGATCGCGTTCGCCCGCGTCGAGATCGCGACTTCGGCGAAATGCTCGCGACGCGTGCCGTACAGGTGCATGTGTCGGCGGGCGAGCAGCGCGAATGCCTGGCCGGGCCCCAGGAGCCCATAAGGCAGATGGAAGTCCTTCTCGGGTGTCGGGACGAAGGCGTAGGCGCCGCCCGACGCACTCCCCTGGGGAGCGAACGCGGCACCCAAGCGCCGATGCGCCTGCTGCAGGGTGAGAAGGCACACGACTACCTCGGCCTGGCCCGCCACGATCGCCGACGCGGCCAAGCCGACGCTTCCGGCGGCACCGCCGCCTCCACCGGTGAGGCCGGCGTTGAATCGAACCTCGGGGAGACCGAGCGTCTGGGCGATGAGGGCCACGTCGGCACCGTGGCTGTAGAGAGCGAAGCCGTCGAGGTCGTCGAGCGGAAGGCCCGCGTCGCCCATGGCGGCGATGATCGCCGAGCAAGCCATCTCGACCTGCGTACGCGGCAGCGACTTGCCGCGCCCGTAGTACTCCGTCGAGCCGACGCCCACGATGGCAGTGCTGCGGAACAGGGGGTCGGTCACGAGATGCTCCCGACGTGCAGGTGTGCTCGAACGCAGGATGGATTCACCCCGCGCCGGCATGCTTCGGCCATCGGCCGACGTTACCGCGGCACCGAGAAGCCACCGCGTGGTGAAGTTGCCAAGGAGCTGTGTGCAGGATGGCGCCGCTGTGCGGCCCACCGCCGTCGGCGACGATCGCGATCTCCGCGCCCGAACCTGCCTCGCTCCGCCCTCGCCGCGCAGTTGTACGCACGCTCGTAAAGGCGACGGTGGCACACCGCTTCGACCAGGACGTCGTCGACAGCATCGCCGCGAAGAGTTGGACCTGATCCGCCGAACGGGAGACGGGCTCAAGCTCTCGAGGCGCAAGGTCCTGATCGGCCAGGCCCTACTGACACAGCAGTCCGCGAACCTCTTCCTCTCGCAGCTCGTCCGACCGGCCGCGCCGGTCGAACGCGAACGCGGGCCGGGGGTCCCTACGGCGTGGTCATCAGGTCGTACCAGCGGAGCCAGAAGTTCCACTGGCCGTCGTCGGTGCTCGGGCCCGTGTAGACGACCCCCGGACCGGGCCAGTTGGCGGGAGGACTCGGCTCGCGGTGCGCGTTGTACTTCATGGTCTCGTCACGGGCGACTGCGCCCACCGAAGCCCGCTGTATCGACGGCCACGACTCCACGTCGTCCGCGCTAGCGAGGTCGAGGAGGCCCGGGCGCCTCATGAAGGCGCGCATGTCGTCGGGGACGCGCTTGTCGACCGCGGCCGACATCCACAGCTCGAACTGTCCCGGTCCACGCGGCACGAGCCCGCCGCTATGCGCGACGACCAGCGGTTGGCCGTCGACCTCGCCGACCGCTTGGTTCCACGCACCGCCCATCCCGAACGTCGCCGGGAACAGCACACACGTGAAGGTGAACCCGTTGACGTCGTAGTAGTCGGGATCGCCCGGGACCTTCGTTCCGGAGAGCGCGCCCATGTTGAATCCCACGATCCCGTGGCCCATGGTCGTATGCACCTTGAGCGACTCGATCGCCCCCGGACCATCGGCCACATCGGAGGCCATAGGGCCGATGCCGAGCTCTCCGACGGATCGGTGGAGGCTCTGACCGTGTAGAACGTCGCCGGAGTTGTTGTCGGCCGACACCTTCCAGTTGGTGTGGACAACAAAGCGTTGTGGGCTGAGGAAGTTCTCCCATTCAGGGTCGCCCTTCGGGAAGGCGCGGTCGAGGTACCAGGCTGCGTCGCCCATCCACTCGTCGAGTGGCATCGCTTGTGGGTCGAAGTTGCCGAAGATCCGCCCGTGATGCAACGCGACCTTTGCCGCGCGCAAGCCGTACTTCGACCTGTCCCAGTCGCCGTAGATCTCATGCTCGAACGGAGCGCCGAGCAACCTCCCGGCGTTGTCGAACACCCATCCGTGATACGGGCACTTGAACTGGGTCTGGTTCCCTTCGTCGGCCCAGCACACCTCCATCCCCCGATGGGCGCAGACGTTGAGCAGAATCCTCACTTCTCCGTCGAGGTCGCGCGTGACGATCACCGGGTCTTGACCGATGTGGCGCAGCACGAAGTCTCCGGGATTGGGGATCTCCGCGATATGCCCGACGCCGATCCATGACCGCGCCCAGATGCGTTGCAGCTCCAAGCGGTGGATCTCGGGGTCGGAGAGGACTCGGAGCGACACCTCGCGGGTGTCGAACTTCACGAGGTCGTCCATCGTGGTGCCATCCGATAGCACTGGGCCGGTGCGGTTGGCCAACGTTGCTTCCGTGAGCATGCGAGCCTCTCCCGTTGTGGTCGATTGTTCGGGCAATCGGGACTTCGATTCCGTAGATCTTTGGCCAACGTGCCCCGGGATCGTATCGCGTTCGGTCTGGTCGACATCGGCGAAGAGCTCGTCGACAACCTTGCGCGTGTGCGGCCAGGTGCCCTCAACATCGAGGACCTACGCGCACAGTGACGATCGAGGAGCGAATCGTCGCGGTCGCGCTCGCGGATCAGCTCGGGGCAGCGCGCGCGATCGCCGGGGCGATCGAGCAGGCGCGCTTCTTCGTGTTCACCTCCGACGCGCTGTTGCTCGTCTGCCCGGGCACTGGCGGCGACGGCGTCAGTACACGTCCTTCCCGCGAGGGATCGCGGGGAAGACGAACCAGAGGAGACCGAAGACGAGAAAGGTCGCGGCGCCGATCAGCCACACGACGATTCCGTCGCGGACGACGCTCACGACGAGCAGCACGGCGCCCGACACGGAGAGCGCGCCCGCCCCGAGGCCGGAGATCGCCATGGTGTTCGACGCCCGGAGCACACTTGCCTTCGCGTGCTGGCGGAATCGGATGCGATGGTAGGCAACCGGGCCCGTGAGCAGCGCGATCGAGAGCGCGGCGAGCAAGACATCCGCGAGGTAGAGCGTTTCCTCCCGGTCGCTCAGCGTGTCGAAGCGAGTCGTGAAGGGAAGGGACAGCAGGAATCCGAAGAGGACCTGCACCCCGATGCCGGCGACTCGGAGCTCTTGGAGGAGCTCGGACAGGTTGCGGTCGATCCGTTCCGGCTCGGTCTCGTTCCGGCCCGAGTCGTTCTCGGCCTGAGATCCGGGGCCGAGCCGCCCGTGCGCGACTTCGCTCTCGTGCTCGGCTGTTGGGTTGTCCATCTCGACACGGGTGTTACCCGGCGTCGCCGGGGAGCAACCGCCACCGGGGGTCGGCGGCTCAGGACTTTCGCGGCGCGCCCGCCTGTGCCCGTGCGTTCGTGAGGCCGCGACCGGGATCAGAGACGCCATGCTCGGCGTAGTCGACCGCGCACGCCGACGCGGTCATCAGTGCGCTGACCGGGAGGTAGTGCCGCGTTTCACCGCGGAGAAAGCGGGGTAGATTCCGGCGCAACGAGACGTCGCAGCGGTGTCCGAGGAGGGCCATGAGCCACACCTACAAGGTTACGGAGATCGTGGGATCGTCGACAACGAGCATCGACGATGCGGTCCGCAGCGGGATCGAGCGCGCCTCGAAGACGTTGCGCAACCTCGGCTGGTTCGAGCTCACAGACATCCGGGGGAACCTCGAGGGAGGGCAGGTCGCGTACTTCCAGGTGAGCATGAAGGTGGGCTTCCGACTGGACGAGGCCTAGCGATTGGAAGCCGATCCGGTCGGGGTATATCCGTCGACAGCCCGCGTGTGCGGGGTCGACCGATACGGAGGACGCCATGATCGGTTTCCTGCTCTACCTCCTGGTCATCGGGATCGTCGCGGGCTTTGTGGCGCGCCTGCTCGTCCCGGGGCGGGATCCGCTCGGCTTCTGGGCGACCGTCCTGCTCGGCGTGGTGGGATCCTTCATCGGCGGGTTTCTCGGGTACCTGCTCTTCGGCGAGGACTTCGATGATGGGGCGCTCCAGGCCTCTGGCATCATCGGCTCGATCGTCGGCGCCGTCATCGCGCTACTGATCTACCGGGCGATGTCGGGTTCACGTCGGCGAGGAGTGGTCCGGCGCTGAGCGGCCGGCCTCCCATCATCTCCAGTCGACGAAGTCGATCACGATCCCGTCGACGTCGTCCGGATTCACCCGCAGGCGCCGGCCCTCCGGTACCGACCTGTCCTCGATGAGCCGGTGCCGCGTGCCGCGCGCTTCGAGATCGTCTGCCTTGGCATCGAGTCCGTTCACCGCTATGCGAACGTAGTAGGGCCCCGGCCCCCACGTGTTGAGATACATGCCCGTCTCGGAACGGCCGTCGCTCGGTTCGATGATGTCGATCGACGCGCTGTTCGGTAGCGAGAACTCGATCCGGGCGCGCCGGTAGCCCTCTCGGTCGAACCGTTCGACGGGGCCCACCGGGTCTATGTCGAGGTTGTCCGACAGGCGCTGCAGCGTCCCATCGAGATCACGCACGAGGAACGCCCGGGAGACGATCCTGATCATCGCCCCGGGTTCGGGATCGGTCGGTTCGGGCGGCGGGGTCGCGAACGCCT
The DNA here is from genome assembly GCA_963775795.1 of uncultured Actinomycetes bacterium. GTDB lineage: Bacteria > Actinomycetota > Acidimicrobiia > IMCC26256 > DASPTH01 > CAVZKC01. The sequence continues at coordinate 1,448,064 of CAVZKC010000004.1, forward strand.
TCTCGGGCATACGGAGCGGCGCGATCGGATGCCATTCGAGGCAGAGACCCCCGTCGACCTCGGGGGTGTAGCGCGGGTCTTCGGGGCTGGTGCCCGTCCACACCCGTTCCCACGCGAGGTGCTGGTCGATCGGTGCGATCCTGAACTTCAGGCGCCGCCTGTGCAGCTTGTCGATGAGCTCGTGGATCTCGTCGGTCGCAATCACGCACGAGTGGGTGACGAGCGGGCGGTAGCGCCCCTGGAACTCGTAGAGACTGTCAAGATGAGGTTCGAACAGCGGGTCCGCCGGGTTCGGCACGTGGACGTGGTGCTGAGGCTCGAAGAGCGTGGGTGCAACCGCCCGTGAGGTGTTCACCCGCAAGAAGTGAGCGATGTAGCCGTGCTCCGGGAACGCCTGGCGGTAGTCCTCCCGCGCGACGATGCCGAGCTTCGCGACCACCATGTCGGTGAACCCGTCGGGATCGGGGACCATGAAGTCGGCGGTGTAGAGAAAGTCGGTCACGAGTGGCACGCTAACGTCCGATGACCGGACCTGACGAAGGGAAGGCCGCACCATGGTCGATCCCGCCGGGCCGACGGCGCGGCGAGGCCAAGTGGCGAGACGTGATGGTCTCGGATCCGCCGCCGGGACGACATCGGAGACCTGACGCCGTGCGCATCGACACGCACGCGATCCGCACACCCGACAAGCCCGCAGTCGTGTTCGCGCCGAGCGGGGATGTCGTCACGTGCGCGGAGCTCGACGAGCGATCGCGGCGGCTGGCGCGAGGACTTCGCGACCGGGGTATAGAAGCTGGCGACTCGGTCGCGATCCTGATGGACAACCGGCCCGCGTACTTCGAGGTTGCCTGGGCGGCGCAACGCTCCGGTCTCTCGTGGAGCCCCGTCAACTGGCACCTGACGGAGGACGAGGTTCGGTTCGTAATCCATGACTGCGACGCCGCCGCGATCGTTGCAGCCGCACCGCTGGCGGCCCTGGCGCAGCAGGCGCTGAACCCGGCAATCCGGGTTCGGCTCGTCGCGGGAGGCGCGGCGGCGGGCTTCGAGGCCTACGAGCGGTTCGTCGCCGCCGCGCCGAACGATCCACCCGTTCCCGAGCTCGAGGGCTCGGTGATGTACTACTCGTCGGGCACCACCGGGCGCCCCAAAGGTGTCCGGCGCCCCTGGCCACGGGAGGCGTACGGAACGGGAGTGCCCCTCGACACGATGCAACGGAGCCGATTCGGCTTCGACGAGAACACGGTGTACCTGTGTCCTGCCCCGCTGTATCACGCCGCGCCGACCAGCTGGTCGATGGGTGCTCTGCGCCTCGGCGGCACCGTCGTGCTGATGGACCGGTTTGACGCGGAGGAGGCGCTCGCACTCATCGAGCGGTACCGCGTCACCCACGTGCAGCTGGTGCCGACGATGTTCATCCGCATGCTGCGGCTGCCGCCGGGCGTCCGTGACCGGTACGACGTGGGGAGCCTGCGCATGGCGATCCACGCCTCTGCTCCATGCCCCGAGCAGGTCAAGGACGCCATGCTGGCGTGGTGGGGTGACGTCGTGCACGAGTACTACGCGGGCACCGAGGCCAATGGGTTCTGCACGATCTCGCCCGAAGAATGGCGCGCCCACAGAGGCTCGGTGGGCCTGCCGTTCAAAGGTGCGCTCCACATCCTCGACGACGACGGGCGAGAGCTCGGGCCCGGGGAGACGGGGACGGTGTACTTCGAGGGAACCGCAGGGTTCGCATACCACCGGCAACCGGGAGCCACCGCGGCGGCGTTCACGGAGGAGGGCTGGAGCACGCTCGGCGACGTTGGCTATCTCGACGCCGACGGCTACCTCTTCCTCACGGGTCGCAAGGCCAGCATGATCGTGTCGGGCGGCGTGAACGTGTATCCGCAGGAGATCGAGAATCTCCTCGCGCTCCATCCCGCGGTTGCCGATGTCGCGGTCGTCGGCATGCCCGACCCCGATCTGGGAGAGGTGGTGACCGCCTACGTGCAGCCGATGGGCGGCGCCGTCGCCGGTCCGGAGCTCGGCTCGGAGCTGGTCGCGTACTGCCGAGACCGCCTCGCCCACTTCAAGTGCCCGCGCTCGGTCGTGTTCGTAGACGCGCTCCCGCGCCTGCCGACGGGAAAGCTCGCGAAGCGCTTGCTTCGCGGGATGCGGTGACGAGAAGAAGAGAGAGGCGGCAACTGGACAAGCTCGACGGCAAGGTGGCGATCGTCACTGGCCGGCGCGGAAGTGGACGTCGTACGGTCGACGGAGGCCTCTCGGCGACCCCGTGGCCCGGACCGCCCGTGCCCCGGAGTATGGGGAAGGCACCCGGGTAGCATGTGATCTCATCCGCGGTCGTCGCGACGAGCGCGACGAGGAGGTGAGGATGGCGCTCGAGGGTCTGGAGCTACATCATCACGCGATTCGCATGCGCCCGGACGCGGTCGAAGCGCACCGTGCCTTCTACCACGAAGTGCTGGGTCTGGGGATCGATCCGGGGAGTCGCGACATCCCGAGAGTGCCGCTCTTCTGGATGGACTGCACCAACGACACTCAGATCCACATGTTCGCGGTCGAGGGAGTCTCCGAGTACGCCCGCGAGCCGGGCAAGGACCCGTTCGCCGAGCATGTCGCGTTCGGTGTGCCCGACATCTTGGAGGCGCGTCGCCGGCTCGACGAGATGGGCGTCGACTACTGGCATGCCGGGCGGCACGAGCGCCAGCAGGTGTTCATCGACGACCCGAGTGGCAACCGCGTCGAGCTGCACCAGATCGGGACGTGCCGCTGCAAGTCGAGCGCTCGACCGGAACCCTCGGCCGAGCGCGCGTAACCGTCGGCCTCAGACCTCCCAGACCAGGGGGAGGCGGTCGATGCCTTGCACGCTGCTCCCGTGCCGGGTGACTTCGCCGCCGGGCTCGAGCCGGTAGTTGGGGACCCGCCGATGCATCTCTTCGTGCACGACTTTGAGCTCGAGGCGAGCCAGGTGCGAACCGACGCACCGGTGCGGACCGGCGCCGAATGCGAGGTGGCGGTTGGGTGTGCGGTCGAAGATCACAGTGTCCGGATCCGGGAACTCGCGTGGGTCCCGATCTGCGGCCACGGTGTTGACGACGGCGCGCTGACCTTTCTTCATGGGGCAGCCGTGGAACTCGAAGTCCTCCGCGATCGTGTAGCCGCCGATGACGAGTGACTCGTAGCGCAGGAGTTCCTCGACCGCCTGGGGGATCAGGTCGGGGTGCTGGACGAGCTGGTCGCGATGCTCGGGATGCTGGGCCAGGTGGAGGAAGTGCAGACCGATCGATGCGGTGACGGTGTCGAGCCCGGCGAGGAACAGGAGATACGCGATGTCGATCAGTTCCTGGTCGGTGAGCCGCTCGCCGTCGACGCGGGAGTCGAGTAGCACGCTGATGATGTCGTCGCGGCGTTCGCGTTTGCGGTCTTCGAGCATGTCGGCGAGGTAGGCCTCGACCAGCTTGACCGCCTGCGCCCGGCCGCCGGTTCCGGTGGGGTCGTCGTGCACGCCGTGCACGATCGCGTTCTTCCAGTCCTTGAACTTCGGTGCCTCTTCGCCGGGGAGCCCGAGCATCTCGGTGAAGATCACCGTCGGGAGCGGGTCGGCGAGCTCGGAGATGAGCTCGCAGTGGCCACGGTCCGCGAACGCGTCGATCAGCTCGGCGGCGTTGGTGCGGATGTGAGACTCGAGGGCGGCGACGCGTGACGGGGCGAACACGGGCGCGAGGAGTCCGCGGTACTTGGAATGAACCGGCGGGTCGACCTCGATCGGGAGCATCACGCGTTCGCGCGGATACGCCGGCACCGCCGCCGCCGGATAGCGGTTGAACTGCTCGTAGTGGTGCATCGCGTAGTGGGCCTCTTCGAACCCCGAGATCACCCAGTATCCGCCGTGCTTGTCGCTCCACTTGACCGGGCACTCTCGGGCCATCATCCCGTAAACCGGACGGGGGTCACCGGCCATGCGAGGATCCTGGTGATCGAAGTGCTCGACGAACTCCTCGATCCGGGCCTGCTCGGCGGGGTCGGCCGAGGGGGCGGCGTCCTTCACGTCTGTCACGGGTGCACCTCCGTGCCTCAATGATACGTTCCCCGCGAATGATACGTTCCCCGCGCCGGGAGGGGCCACGGGGAACGGGAACGCGCTGGAGCTGATGGACTTCTGACCGGCCGCATCACTTGGGCGGCAGCCGTGTGCCCGCGTCGAGGCGGATCACCTCGCCGTTCAGGTAGCTGTTAGTGACGAGTTCCAGCGCGAGCGAAGCGAACTCGGCGGGCGTCCCCAGTCGCTCGGGGAACAGCACGTTGCGGCTGAGCCCGTCCTTGAACGCCTGGGGATCCTGGGCCACGGCGTAGATCGGGGTGTCGATCAGCCCCGGCGCGATCGTGTTCACCCGTACGCCGATCACCGAGAGATCACGGGCGATCGGCAGCGTCATCCCGACGACCGCGCCCTTCGACGCCGAATAGGCGGCTTGACCGACCTGGCCGTCGAAGGCAGCAACGGAGGCGGTGTTGACGATCGCGCCCCGCTCACCGTCCGAGAGCGCCTCGTTCCGGCTCATCGCGGTGGCGGCGAGGCGGATGCAGTTGAACGTGCCGATCGCGTTCACGGTCACGATCCGCGTGAAGTGGGAAAGGTCGTGAGCGGACTCGTACGTGCCATCGCGCCCCACGGTGCGTTCCACCCACGCGATGCCGGCACAGTTCACGAGTGTCCGAAGCGGAGCCAGCTCCACGGCGCACTCGACCGCGGCGGCCACCGCCTCGGGGTCGGTGACGTCGGCGCGTGCGTAGACGCCGTCGATCTCCTTGGCGACCAGCGGGCCCCGGTCGTCGTCGAGATCGACGACAACCACCCGCACGCCACGGTCGGCGAGAGCACGGGCGGTACCCGCGCCGAGGCCCGATGCGCCGCCCGTCACGACCGCCGAAGTTGCATCGATGTCCATGGGCGGGGGAGCGTATCGACGCCGATTCGTGGCGCCCCAATCGCCCCGATCGACGGACGAGGAGAGTGAGCGCGGTGCTCGAGCAGGTCGCGGGCGTGAGGGTGGGCCACTGGACGGGCGAGCGCACCGGTGTGACGGTCGTGGTGCTGCCACCCGGGACGGTCGGGGCTTACGAGGTGCGGGGCGGCGCGCCCGCCACTCGCGAGCTGGCGGCACTCGACGTCGGACGCCTCGTCCAGCATGTCGACGCCATCGTGCTGAGCGGTGGCTCCGCGTTCGGGCTGGCCGCTGCCGACGGCGTCATGCGCGCGCTGGCCGAGCTGGGCCGGGGCTTCCCCACCACCGCCGGGCCGGTGCCGATCGTGCCGGCTGCTGCGCTCTTCGATCTCGCTCCGGGTGTCATGGAGGTGCCGGGGCCGGAGGAAGGGCGCCAGGCGCTCGCGGCCGCGCTCGACGAGTCGGGCACGGGCGGTGCCGTGCGGGGCGCGGTCGGAGCCGGCCGCAGCGCACGGGTCGGAAAGTGGCTCGGCACCGAGCACGGAGCGCCCGGCGGGATCGGTACGGCGATCCTTCGCGAAGGACCACTTGTCGTGGCCGCGCTCGCCGCGGTGAACTCCCTCGGCGACGTGCTCCGAGCCGACGGTACGGTACTCGCCGGGACCACCGCGCCGGAGGGCACCCGACCGTTCCCGGGTGCGACGTTCGGCAACACGACCCTGGTGGTTGTCGTCACGAACGCCTGTGCCTCCCGATCGGAGTGCCGACTCGTGGCGGAGAGCGCACAGCACGGGTTGGCGCGGGCGATCCACCCGTCGCACACGCGGTTCGATGGGGACGTCGCGTTCGTGTGCGCGACGGGCGCGGTGGACGCGGGCATCGACCAAGTCCGCGTACTCGCCACCGGGGTCGTTGCGGAAGCGGTGCGCGACGCAGTCGCGTGACTCCGTCGCGTGGCGCCGTCGCCTCCTTCGATCGTCGCAGGCGCCTCCGAACATCCGATGCCGTGCGCCACCGGCTCCGCGGCGCCGGCATCGAAGATTTCGAGGTCCAACGACGCGGCACCAAGGTCCCCGCCGTGAAGAAGCAGCCCGTGCGACTGGGTCTTCGATGGGTCGTCGAGGCGACCAACACGTGGTGGTCGAACAACCCCAGCTACGCCGCGACACCGACCGCAAGGCCCGCCACCGACACACCTTGACGCGCGATCCGCTCGCTGCTAAGCTGTTCTCCACATGTCCAGGACACTCGTCTCGACGAACCTGCTTCTTACCTAGTTGCGAGCGCCGCCGGTGCTCGCGGATGCCTCCCCGTGCCTTTGGCCGGGGAGGTTTCGCATTGCCCGAAGGGTGCTCGAAGCGGGGTCGAGAGGTTGGTGCGTGCGAGAGGTGCCTGCCGCGTGTAGCACGTCCGTGATTGCACCGAGGGAAAGCCGACGAGATGGCTGATCGAGTACTGATTTTTGATACGACGTTGCGTGATGGGGAGCAGTCTCCCGGTATTTCGCTCGATGTGGGCGAGAAGTTGGAGCTTGCTGCCCATCTTGCGGATTTGGGCGTCGACATCATCGAGGCGGGTTTTCCTGCCGCGAGTGATGGCGATTTCGAGTCGGTTCGATCGATCGCTCGTGGCGTTTCCGGACCGGTGATCGCGGGATTGACCCGAACCGCGTTCGCGGACATCGACCGGGCCTGGGACGCGCTCTCTGCAGCACCGCGTGCGCGGCTGCATGTGTTTATCGCGACTTCGGCGATCCATATGGAAAAGAAGCTTGGGATGACACGCGAGCAGGTTCTGGCCGAGGCCAAGGCCGGCGTCGAACGGGCACGGTCGTGGTGTGACGACGTGGAGTTCTCGGCAGAGGACGCGAGCAGGTCGGACCGCGATTTCTTGTGCGAGGTGCTGCAAGGCGCCGTGGATAGAGGTGCGACGACACTCAACATTCCGGACACCGTCGGGTTCGCTGTGCCGGACGAGTACAAGGCGTTGATCTGCTATGTCCGTGAGAACGTCCGCGGCGACTACGTGCTCTCGACGCATTGCCATGACGATCTGGGCCTCGCGGTGGCGAATTCGCTGGCTGGCGTGGCAGGCGGCGCTCGCCAGGTCGAGTGCGCTATCAACGGTCTCGGGGAACGTGCAGGGAATGCGGCGCTCGAGGAAGTCGTGATGGCCCTCAAGACGCGTAGTGAGCAGTTCGCCGGGTTGGAGACGGGAGTTAGAACGACGGAGTTGGCGCGTACCTCGCGGTTGGTGTCGCGATTGACCGGTTATCCGGTGCAGTACAACAAGGCGGTGGTGGGCAGGAACGCGTTTGCTCATGAAGCGGGGATTCATCAACATGGCGTGCTGAACGACCCATCGACGTACGAGATCATGGATGCGGCGGCGGTTGGACAGGAAGCTGCACACATCGTGCTTGGGAAGCACTCGGGCCGCCACGCGTTCGCGGATGTGCTCGCGCGTATGGGGTATCGCCTCCATGGTGAGGCGCTCAACGAGGCGTTCGTGCAATTCAAGGCGCTCGCTGATCGCAAGATCCAGGTCACGGACGGGGATCTCGAGGCGTTGGCGACAGAACGACTGCGCGCTGAGCCGGACCGGTACGAGCTGGTCAGCTTGGAAGTTCATGGAGGGACGGTGGCAATGCCGCGAGCCACTGTCGTCGTCGCTGATGAAGCGCGTCTGTGCTGTGCGACCTCGGAGGGTGTCGGGATGATCGACGCCGCGACCGCGGCGATCAGCATCGCAACCGGGATCGGTGGGACCGTGCGTGACTTGAAGGTATCCGCGGTTACGGCCGGCGGTGATGCCCTCGCCGATGTGGTCATCGAGGTCGAGTTCGACGCGACGCGGTCTTCTGGTCGTGGGGTTGCAACGGATGTTGTCGAGGCAACCGCACGGGCGTTTATCAACGCCAGCAACCGTACAAATCGACGCAGCGCACGCCTCGCAAGCTCGGGGTGACCGATTGAATGCCGAATACGGCGATGGCACGGTCGGTCAGCTGGCATCGACTGCCCGACCGGATGTTGTCAAAACGCTGTCCGAGAAAGTGTGGGACCACCATGTGGTGCGGCGCACCGATGGAGAGCCGGATCTGCTCTACATCGACTTGCATCTGCTTCATGAGGTGACCTCCCCTCAGGCGTTCGACGCCTTGCGGCTCGCAGGTCGTCGCGTCCGACGCCCAGAACTTGCACTGGCGACGATGGATCACAACGTCCCGACCGCAGACCTCGACACGCCGGTGGCAGATCCGATCGCCAGCCGCCAGATGAGCGTCTTGGGGCAGAACTGCCTCGAGTCGGGGATCGTGCTATATCCGATGGGTCACGCGAACCAAGGAATCGTGCACGTCATCGGACCGGAACTGGGTCTGACCCAGCCCGGCATGACGATCGTGTGTGGGGACAGCCACACTTCCACGCACGGTGCGTTTGGGGCGCTCGCGTTCGGGATCGGGACCACCGAAGTCGAACACGTCCTCGCGACCCAGACGTTGCCGCAACAACGTCCCCAGACCATGGGCGTGACGGTTTCAGGTGAACTCAGCCCCGACGTCACTGCGAAAGATCTCGCGTTGACGCTCGTAGAGCGTCTGGGAACGGCTGGTGGCGTCGGATCCATCATCGAGTACCGCGGAGCAGCAGTGACCGCGCTGACGATGGAAGGCCGCATGACGCTGTGCAACATGGCGATCGAAAGCGGCGCCAGGGCCGGGATGGTCGCACCGGACGACACGACCTTCGCGTACCTGGAAGGTCGCCCGCACGCACCGAAGGGCACCCATTGGGAGCGGGCGCTCGAGTGGTGGCGCAGCCTGGTCACGCATCCCGATGCGGATTTTGACCGTGAGGTCATCGTCGAGGCGGGCAGCGTACACCCGCGGATTACGTGGGGAACCGACCCTTCACAATCGGTTGACCTCGAGGGTGTCGTACCCGACCCGGATACGTGGGCTGACGCTGGTGTCCGTGACAGTGCCACCCGGGCCCTCGAGTACATGGGTCTCCAGGCCGGCACACCAATCCGTGATATTCGGGTCGACGTCGTTTTCATCGGATCGTGCACCAATTCGCGGATAGAGGACCTCCGCGCCGCGGCCGCGGTCGCGGCGGGCCGTCGAGTCGCTCCCCGAGTCCGGGCGCTGGTCGTTCCCGGCTCACGCCGGGTCAAGGAGCAAGCAGAGGCCGAAGGCCTTCACAGGATCTTCCGAGATGCCGGCTTCGAATGGCGAGAGCCGGGCTGCTCGATGTGCCTGGGTATGAACCCCGACCAACTGGCGCCCGGGCAACGATCTGCGTCGACCTCCAACCGCAACTTCGAAGGACGCCAAGGCCCTGGCGGTCGTACCCATCTCGTCTCGCCACCCATCGCCGCCGCCACCGCGATCACGGGACGCTTTGCCTCGCCGACAGACCTAACCTGAGGGGCTCCGAATGCAGCCGATTCGACGGATCTCGGGGCGTTGCGTGCCACTCGACCGTCCCAACATTGACACCGACCAGATCATCCCGAGTGTCTGGCTCAAACGCGTCGAACGAACTGGCTTCGGCGAAGGGCTCTTTGCCGAGTGGCGTGTCAACCCGGAATTCGTTCTCAACCAGCCCGTGTACGCGGGCGCGTCGATTCTCGTTGCCGGTCCGAACTTCGGATGCGGATCCTCACGAGAGCACGCAGCCTGGGCGCTCGAGGACTACGGCTTTCGGGCCGTCATAGCGCCGAGCTTCGCCGACATCTTTTTCAACAACAGCCTCAAGATCGGCCTAGTCCCCGTCGTTCTGCCGGCTGACCATGTGCGCTTCCTCGTCCGCTGTGTCGAAGCGAACCCGGCGAGGCACGTCATCATCGACGTTGCCGAACGCACCGTCACGGTCCCCGACGTCGAGTTCGCGGTCGACTTCCCGCTCGATGAATACCACCGGCATCGGCTGCTCGAAGGACTCGATGAGATTGGCACAACCCTCCGACTGGACGCATCAATCCTGGACTACGAACAACGACGGCATCCATTCATGCCCCGCATGAACCGCACCGGGTTTCATACCGGCTCGTAGGCGTGATCGGTCCGTTGCGGCGGCGACGTTTGCAAGCCGACGATCGGCTCAGCGATCGCCGAGGGCGCACGCGTCTGGATCTGCTATATCGTTCGGCATGCAGGTGTAGGGCACTTTGGCGCGAGGCGAACCCCGGAGGTTTCGATGTCGTACCCATGGCTCACGGAGTGGGGCAGCAAGTCGTCGCGAGCTCGGCCCTACGAGCCGGATCGGACCGTCCTGCTTTACGACACGACGCTCCGCGACGGTGAGCAACAGTGCAACTTGTGCTTCGGGTTAGAGCAGAAGCTCAGGATGTTCCGCGCGATCGAACGTGGGGGCGTGGACTTCATCGAGACCGGGATGCTTCCGGTTCACCCCGACGAGGTTTCGGTCGTCAAGACCCTCGTCGCGGAAGGCCACGACAGCAAGATCTTCGTCCTGGCCCGCGCCCTCGACTCCGACCTCCAACTGGCCGCCGATGCGGGCGCCGACGGAGTGACGGTGGAGATGCTTGTGAACGCGCCACTCGCCGAACTTCGATTCGGGTGGCCGAAGGAAGCACTCATCACTCGGGTGCGGGACGCGGTGACACGCTCGAAGGAGCTTGGTCTCGAGGTCAACGTGTTTGCAATCGACGCAACCCGCGCCGATCTCGACTGGCTGTGTGAGTACTTCGCCGAGACGAGTACCGACGCGGACTACGTGACCATCGCCGACTCCTTCGGAGTGTGCGACCCCACGGCGATGAGCGAGATCATCGCGGCCGTAACGTCAAGTGTGTCGGTGCCGATTCAGGTTCACTGTCACGAGGATTACGGCCTCGGTACGGCCAACAGCCTGGCGGCGATCGACGCCGGTGCCAGCGTCGTTCAAGGCACGGTGAACGGGATCGGCGAGCGCGCCGGGAACACATCCCTGCCTGTGTTCGCCGCGGCTGCTCGCTTCCTCCGGGGATGGAACGTGGGTGCCGACTTCGACGCCATGCGCGAGGCGTCGATGCTCGTCGCGGAGGAGAGCGGCATCGCACTCCGACCCAACGCGCCCGTGGTGGGACCGACACTGTTCGACATGGAGGCGGGCATCGTCACTGGGCTCTACGAGGCCATGATCACAGAGGACGAGCGTCACGTCTGGCCGTTCCTTCCCGAGCACGTCGGCACTCGCGCTCGCGTCCGCCTCGGCAAGGCGAGTGGGATCGCCAACATACGGATGCAGGCGCCGCGCTTCGGTTGGAGCGGGATCAAAGGGGCCGCGGACGACGATCTCGACCTCCGAACGGTGCTCGAGCGAGTGAAAGAAGCTGGATCGGAACACGGACGGTGCTTGACGGACGACGAAGCTGCCGCCATTTACGAGGCCGTGCGCTCGAGCAATTGATTGCCCAAGATCTGTCCGGTCGTGCGTTGTGGTTATGACAGTTCTGCGGTCCAATCGCGCGTCTCGAGGATGCGTTTCACGGTTCGAAGGAACGTAGTGGCATACGCGCCATCAACGGCGCGATGGTCCCAGGACATCGCGAGTGTTGCGAGTGGCCGGATGGCTATGGCTTCGGAGCTGTCGGGGAGCGTGATTACGGTCGGTTTCCGTATAACCATGCCGAATCCCAGGATCGCCACTTCGGGTTGATTGATGATCGGCATCGCAGAGAGCGCGCCGTGAGAGCCGACGTTGCTGATCGTGAAGGTGCTCCCGGTGATCTCGTCGACGCTCGCTTGTCGCGCCCGCGCTCGTCGCGCGAGGTCATTGGTCGCGGACGCGAGACGGCGTAGACGCATCGTTTCAGCCTGACGGACCGCGACGACGACGAGTCCGTCCTGCTCGAGGTCTACGGCGATTCCGAGGTTGACGTGGTTGTGAAGTCTGAGCGCGTCATCGCTAATCGAACTATTGAGGTTCGGGTGCTTCTGCAATGCGTCGACGATGGCGCGGGAGACGAATGGTAGGTGCGTGAGGGCGAACCCTTCGCTTGCCAGGAATGCAGCCTTGGCCGGCTGCCGGGCAGCTTCGACGGCAGAAAAGTCGACGTCGAGGGAGACCCACGCGTGCGGTGCCGTGAATTTGGAGTCGACCATGCGGGCGGCTATTTGGCGTCGCACGTTGGTGAACGGAACGGTCGTGCCATCTGCGCTTCGCGATGTGATCGGACTTGTTTGAGGGGCTGTTGAAGCCGGCATTGAGATCGGCGCAATCGCTCTACCGGCTGTAGCACTGGTCGCGTCGGCCAGGGTGATGCGACCTCGTGGGCCGGTTGCGGCGACGGTGACTGGGTCGAGGCCGTAGCGGCCGAGGAGAGCCCGCGTTGACGGTGCAAGGAGTGGCTGACGGCCCGGCTCGGCCGTCAGCCCTCCGCCGGGGGAAGGCGAAGAACGCGGAGTTGAAGCTGGCGAACTCGCGGTGCCGTTCGAAACGTGGGGCGATTCCATTGGCCGGGATGACGGCGGTGTCACCATCGCGGGTTCGGTAGGCCGTTTCGACTGGGGCGCCCGAGCCTTCCCGCTGGTCGCCTCGATGGCCTGCACCGCTGGGGCGGACCCCCCGTCGGGCGGGGGAATGGAGGACGGGAGGGTGCTGGTAATGCGGGCGACGATCGTGCCGACTTCGATGGTCGCGCCTTCGTCGGCGAGGATCTCGGCGAGGTAACCGCTCTCGGTTGCCGGTACGTCAGAATCGACCTTGTCGGTCGATACCTCGAACAGCGATTCGCCGACCTCGACCTTGTCGCCGAGCGCCTTGAGCCAGCGTGTGATCGTCGCCTCGGTGACGGTCTCGCCGAGTTGTGGCATCGCGACGTCGTTCATCTCACGAATCCTGGAGCGCGAGGAGCGCCGCGTTCACAACGGCGTCGGTGTCGAGCTGATGCCAGCGGTAGGTGTCTTCGAGCCCACCGACCTGTCCATATCGGTCCACTCCGAGGGGGATTGCGGTCGTGCCGAGCGCGGAGCCGAGCCATGCGAGCGCTTGGGGCGCGGCGTCGTGGATGGTGACCACTGGGCCGGTGGGGTGGGTCGGAGGGAAGAGAGTGTCGAGGTGCGGCGTGGGATTGGGCACGACGGCCCGCTCGATGGCCTCGCGGGTCCGGGCGCGCCACTCGCGGAACAGCCGGTCGGCGGAGGTCAGTTCAACGACGCGTGCCCGTACGCCTTCGGCCTCGAGGATCGAAGCAGCCGCAAGCACTTCGGGAAGCACAGCCCCCGCGGCGACGAGGTGCACAAGGGGGCCGTCGAGCGTTGATTCGTGTACGCAGTAGCCGCCAGCCAGAACCTGCCGGCGCAACTCGGCCGGGCCCAGGCGAGCCGCTGCGGCGTCGAACGGAGCTTGGTCGATTGGCCGGGTACTGAGGCGAAAGTATGCCGCTTCTCCCTCGGGATCCTGAAGGTGCGCGATGGCGTCGCACAGCAGCCAGTCGAGCGCGCGTGCATATGCGGGTTCGATGATGACGACCCCGGGGAGGCCCATACCTACAGATGGTGTGACGATCGACTGGTGTGCGCCTCCTTCGTAGCTCAGGGTCACGCCCGATGGTGTGCCGACCACAATGAACCGTGAGTTCGTGTACGTGCCGTACACGAACGCGTCGAGACCCCGCAGGACAAACGGGTCGTAGACGGTGCCAATAGGGATCAGTGGTTCGCCGAACATGTCGCCGGCCAGGCCGAGTTGGCCGAGGAGCAAGAACAGGTTCATCTCGGAGATCCCGAGCTCGAGATGCTGACCGCCTGGTCCCTCATCCCACCGGAGCAGTGAAGATCCTTCAGTAAACGACGGCAGCGCGTTGGGCGCGAACACGCCCACCTTGTTGACCCATCCGCCGAGGTTGGTCGACACGGTCACATCGGGTGCCGTCGTCACGATGCGACGTGCCACCTCGGGCTCGCGGCTCAGACCCACGACGACACGACCGAAGGCCTCTTGGGTTGAGCCGGCCTTGCTGGTCGGCACGCCCGTCTCCTCGGGAGCCTCGGGCCACGGGCTCGACGTCTGGGCCGTGCGCCGCAGACGCGCGGCGACGCGGGCACACAAGTCGGATTCCGGCGTCCCCGGGCTGAAGCGATCCCATTCCTGGTCGCGACCCAACCCGAGGTCGTCGCGGAACTGGTCGATCTGTTCGCTCGTGAGGAGGCTCGCGTGATTGAGGCGGTCACCGGCCATCGGCAGACCCCAACCCTTGACGGTGTACGCGAATACGATCGCTGGGCGGTCCGCCGCATCGGCTTCCGCGTAGCAGCGCAGGAGTTCGCCGATGTCGTGACCGCCGAGGTTCGTGACCGTCTCGCGGAGCGTCTCGTCGTTGAGATCGGCGACGACACGACGGACCGCGGGGTCGGCGCCCTCGAGGAACCGCTCGCGGACCTGGTCGGCAGGGAGCCCGAAGAGCGACTGGTACTGCTCATTCGACATGTCGTCGAGGTGGCAGCGGACCGCATCGCCGCTCGGCTGCGCGAACAACGCCTGGAGGCGGCGCCCGTACTTCGCCTCGATCACTTGCCAGTCGTTCGCCTCGAACATGCGCTCGAGTCGATGCGCCTTGACTCCCGGCACCACGCGGTCGAGGCTCTGGCGGTTCAGGTCGACTACCCACATCACGTTGGCGCAGCCCTGCGTGATGGGGTCTGTGATCGCTTCCCATACGTTGCCCTCGTCGAGCTCCGCGTCGCCGATCAGCGCGATGAACCGGCGGTCGTCGGGCGCGTCGAAATGACACGACAGGTAGCGCGCCACCACCGCACCGAAGAGGGGTGCCGCGGCACCGAGACCGACCGAGCCCGTGGAGTAGTCGATCGGATACGGATCCTTGGTGCGGCTCGGGTAGGACTGCAGTCCCCCGAACTCGCGTAGGCGCGTGAGATACGAACGGTCGAGATTGCCGAGCAGGTAGTTGACTGCGTGCAAAACCGGAGACGCGTGCGGCTTCATCGACACGAAGTCGCTGGCACGGAGGTGACCGAACCACAGTGCCGTCGTCAGCGACACCATCGACGCTGACGACGCCTGGTGTCCGCCCACCTTCATGCCGTCCGTGGTCACCCGCTCGTGGTTCGCTGCGTCGACCATGCGAACCGCGAGCCACAACACTCGCCGCTCGATCTGCTCGAGGAGCTCGAGCTCGTCGGCAGTCGATTCGCCGGGGATTGTCGTTGCGGTCACCCCAATAACTTAGGTGGATGCGGGCCGCACCGCACGTAAGGCGCTGAATCGCGACAAAAGATGAAAGGATCTTGCGCAGAACGCCGCCGTGGCGTTAGCTGTATGGCGTGAGTGATACACGAATCGACGACATCGACCGATTGATCCTCGACCTCCTGCGTGAGAACGCCCGCCGAACGCTGGGCGATATCGGCGGCCAGGTGGGGCTGTCCGCGCCGGCGGTGAAACGGCGGATCGATCGCCTCGAAGCGGACTGCGTTATCAGGGGGTACACGACGGTCGTCGACCACGCGCTCTTGGGTCAGCCGCTCGAGGCGTTCGCGGAACTGCGCTTCAGCGGCAACGCCCCGGTCGACGCGATCGAAGGGCTCGTCGGAACCATCCCCGAGATCGAGGCGTTGTTCACGGTTGCCGGCGACCCCGACGCTCTCGCGTGGATCCGGGTGCGCGACGTCGAAGACCTCAAACGCGTCATCGATCAGATCCGCCGAACCGGCAAGGTCACCGGGACAAAGACGCTGATGGTCCTCGGCTCGAAGACACGCAGCGTGACCATCGCTCAAAAAGGGTAGGCGCTTCCGTCGCGGCGGGCACGGTCGACGGGCCCAGTCGGCCCCGGGCGTTCCGGGGCGCGGCTCAGACGAGGAACGGCACTGCCATGTGTGAAGCGATCGGCCAGCCGCCACTCGCGGTCGTCGGCGCGCTGAGCACGACGACGTGCTCCGCGGCGCTCCGAGGGCGGATCACGAGAGGCTTGAGCCCGCGCATCCAGATCTCGCGGTTTTCAGGTCAGCGGCTGCATTCCCTTCATCGCCCGGAACTCCTCCGTGCAGTTGGTGACTGGGAACGGCTCGGTGGGCACCGGGAGGCCGAGCCGGTCGCAGATGGGCTCCCAACCGTCGGAGGGGGTCCATTCGAGCAGCCGATCGGGCGCCACCTCGGCACGCACGGAGTCGTTGTGACGCACGAACGCGTCCATCATCGCGGCAGGATCGTCGAAGCGGTCGCAGAATCGCTCGCGGAGAAGCTTGCGAAAGGTGTCCAACCATGGTCTGAGCTCCGCAGGCTCGTTGTCGTACGTCGCGAACACCGTGCTCGACGCGCTGCGATACCAGGCCTCGGGATCGCGCACCGACAGGAGCACGAGCGCGTCGGGATTGGCCGCCGCGAGCTCGCGCCAGAACGCGCTGCTCGGCCAGTCGATCGTTGCCCGGTAGGGCGCCAACATCGCCGACCAGTCCACGGGGCGGCCCTCGATCGCGTCGGTCCATCGGGGCCGCTGCGACGGATCGCTGATGATCTCGAGCATGTGGTGGCAGGGCGCATCGAGGAGCTGCTCGAGGGCGAGCTTGAGCGAGTGCGTTCCCGTCCGGCCCACGCCGGCGCCGACGACTATGAGCTCCATCGACGACTACCCCCTCGAAGTTCGAACATCGGGCCGGGGACTACGAACGCGCAATGCCGGGTGAGTGTACAAACTGAGCGTCGGAGCTCTAGGAAGTTGGCGGCGCTGATCAGCCACACGACGATTCCATCGCGGACGACGCTCTTGACAGCAGCGCGGCGCCCGACACGGAGAGCGCGACCGCCGCGAGGCCGGAGATCGCCATGACCACCCCGGTCGATCCGCTCCGCCGGTCTCGTTCCGGCCCGAGTCGTCCTCGGCCTGAGATTCGTGGCGGTGCCGCCCGTGCCCGACCTCGCTTTCGTGTTCGGCTGTTGGGCTCGCGTCCATTTCGAACGGGGTTACGCCGTGTTCGCGGGAAGCAACTGGCGCGACGCCGGCGGCTCAGAGCTTCCCCGGCGCGCCCGTTTGCGCGCGTGCGTTCGTGAGGCTGACGACCGGCATCCAAGACGTCGCGCCGCCGCCGACGACGAGAGTCGTGCCCGTGACGAAGGCAGAGACCCCCGTCGACCTCGGGGGTGTAGCGCGGGTCTTCGGGGCTGGTGCCCGTCCACACCCGTTCCCACGCGAGGTGCTGGTCGATCGGTGCGATCCTGAACTTCAGGCGCCGCCTGTGCAGCTTGTCGATGAGCTCGTGGATCTCGTCGGTCGCAATCACGCACGAGTGGGTGACGAGCGGGCGGTAGCGCCCCTGGAACTCGTAGAGACTGTCAAGATGAGGTTCGAACAGCGGGTCCGCCGGGTTCGGCACGTGGACGTGGTGTTGAGGCTCGAAGAGCGTGGGTGCAACCGCCCGTGAGGTGTTCACCCGCAAGAAGTGAGCGATGTAGCCGTGCTCCGGGAACGCCTGGCGGTAGTCCTCCCGCGCGACGATGCCGAGCTTCGCGACCACCATGTCGGTGAACCCGTCGGGATCGGGGACCATGAAGTCGGCGGTGTAGAGAAAGTCGGTCACGAGTGGCACGCTAACCATCGCGTCCGATGACCGGACCTGACGAAAGAAGGCTGCACCATGGTCGATCCCGCGGAGCGCCGACGGCGTGGCGAGGCCAAGTGGCGAGACGTGATGGTCTCGGATCCGCCGCCGCCGGTCACGCCGTACAAGGAGCACGGCATTCTGGACTTCGTATTCTCGGAG
The DNA here is from genome assembly GCA_963775795.1 of uncultured Actinomycetes bacterium. Classification (GTDB taxonomy): domain Bacteria; phylum Actinomycetota; class Acidimicrobiia; order IMCC26256; family DASPTH01; genus CAVZKC01. Next base: position 1,465,740 of record CAVZKC010000004.1, read on the forward strand.
ATGTGGACGAGGCCCGGGCTCACGCGCAAGGAGCGGCGTTGGATCACCCTCGCGTGCGTCGGTGCGGTAGGACAGCCGCAACCCATCCGCTCACACATTCGCGCCGCCTTCGAGAGCGGTGACTGCACGTTCGAGGAGATGAAAGAATTCGTCTTCCACTATGCGGTGTACATGGGCTGGCCGAGTGCATCGTTCCTCGAGAGCACGATGCTGGAGCTCGCCGAGGAACTCGGCTTGAGTCCGAGCAACGACGCAGGCCGATCGTCGGACGGGGGTTGACCTCGCGCGCCTGGGCCGTCGAGCGTCACGCGGAGCACGATGCCCACGTCGTCGCTGGGAACGGTCGGACGCGACGGCAAGAACCCGAAGGACCTGACCGCCGTGTTCTTCCCCGACGAGCATCGCGGCTAGCTGTACGGCTTTCTCGAGCCGCTCGGGCGCACCATGACGGGCGTCCCTCTGGCTGCCGACGAGCTCCGTGAGTTCGACACGGCCGTCGAACGTTTCGAGGCGGTGATCGCCGATCTCGTCGCGGACCGCCGTGAGCACCCGGGTGACGACCTGCTTACGAGGTTGATCACCACCGGACCGGACGACGAGGGCGCGCTCACCCTTGACGAGATCGTCGGTCGAGGAGCTGCTCCGATACGATGCTCCGGTACTAGTGGATAATGGGGTCGCGGGAGCGAATGGAGTATCAGGGCGAGCTCATCGAGCGGGACGAGTCTGTCTAGGTGCTCATCGGCTCGGCGTGTCGCGATGACGCCTGTTTGAATGCGCGGACGAGCTCGACGTCCAGGGCGCCGACGTCAGGGCCCTCTCGTTCGGACGAGGACCGCACTTGTGCATTGGTGCGCCACTCGCCCGGCTCGAGGCGCAGATCGCGTTCCCACGCATCCTCGACGCGCTCGACGGCTTCGACCTCGCGACCGACGATGTGCCGTACAACCCGTCGTCGACGCTGCGGTGCCCGGCCGAGCTGTACCTGACGAGATGACACGAGGAGAGCCAGAACAGGTGGGCAAGCTCGAAGGCAAGGTGGCGATCGTCACCGGCGCGGCGCGAGGACAGGGCGAGGCCGAGGCGCGCCTGTTCGTCGAGGCAGGCGCGCGGGTCGTCGTCGCTGACGTCCTCGACGACCTCGCCGACGAGGTTGCCTCTGACCTCGGCGATGGTGCGGTCCCATGTCATCTCGACGTGACGAAACCGTCCGACTGGGAGGCCGCGATCGAGTTCACTCGAGCAAGATTCGGTGCGATCGACGTCCTCGTCAACAACGCGGGCATCGTCCGCGCCGCGACGATCGAGGAGATGTCGTACGACGACTACCTGCTCGTAGTGAGCGTGAACCAGCACGGATGTTGGCTCGGAATAAAACATGTCATTCCGGCGATGCGTGCGTCCGGGGGTGGCTCGATCGTGAACGTCTCGTCGCAGGCAGGGATCACGCCGTCGGTGTCGATATCCGCGTACGCGGCCTCGAAGTTCGCGATCAGGGGTATCACCAGAGTGGCTGCCGCAGAGCTGGGGCACGACGGCATTCGAGTGAACGCGGTGCTTCCCGGCGCGGTCGACACCGAGATGACCGCGAGTCACACGTACTCGCCGGAGAGGCGCCGAGCCGCATACGCGCAACAGCCCGTCGCGCGGATAGCGGAGCCCGTGGAGATCGCCAAACTCGTCCTGTTCCTCGCCTCCGACGACTCCTCGTACTGCACGGGATCCGACTTCCTGATCGACGGCGGCGCGCTCGCGACTTTGCAGGTGCCGAGGCCCGAACCCGTCTGAGCGTGGCGCTCCTACAAGCCGAGTGACTTCGCGACGATCGTCTTCATCACCTCCCTGATGGAAATGGGCAAGACTGCGCATGGCCGCGCACCGACGAGGCCGAACCCGCGATTGCTGACGGAGGGATGATCCATGCGGCACCACCTGCTGGGCTCGAGCGGGTTGCGGGCCACCGACTCGTCTGCGGTCGCGATCGCCTGGACGCGATCGTTCCAACGCTGGTCGGTGATCCCAATGACCTCGAAGCGGTCGCCGGGGTCGAGCCGCCGGGCGTGCCGCGCGCCTGAGCTCTTAACAGCCGAAGGAGCAACGCGATGGACCTCGTGACGAACGTGATCCGCGGCGACCAGGCCGAGCGGGTCATGCTGCTCCTCCACGGTTATGGCGCGGACGAGGTCGACCTCGGCGGCCTTCTGCCCTATCTCGATCCCGACGGGCGCTTCGTCACGGTGTTGCCGCGCGGACCGATCCCGGCCGGACCCGGCTACGCCTGGTTCGATCTCGAGAGTCGTGATCCCGAGGCGATGACGGGGGAGTACGCGTCGTCGCTCGCCGCGGTCGACGACTTGCTCGACGCGGCGTGCGTGGAGCACGAGATGCCGCGCGAATCGGCCGTCGTGGCGGGGTTCTCCCAGGGTGGCGGTCTTGCGTTCGCGCTGGGCGTCGGGCGGAACGTTCGCCCGCACCCCGCTGCGGTACTCGCGATGAGCCCGTTCGTCGCCCCGGACCTCTTCGACATCGATTTCGACGCGGCGGTGTCGATTCCCGTGCTCTTGCAGCACGGCACCCTCGACGAGCTGATCCCGGTGCAGCGCACCCGTGACCTCGCGCGCCAACTCGTCGAAGCGGGCGTTCCGACCGTGTACCGCGAGTACCCGATGGGCCACCAGGTCGCGCTCGAGAGCGTCGAAGACGCCAAGAGCTGGCTTGAAGCCGTGAGGGCCGGCGAGCTGCCCTCGGAGCCGGTCCCAGAACCGCCGCCGGAAGGTCCGGTGAAGGCGGTGACCACCGCCACCTTCCCGCAGGAAGTGCTCCAGTCGGAGCTGCCGGTCATCGTCGACTTCTGGGCTCCGTGGTGCGGGCCGTGTCGTCAGGTCGGGCCGATCATCGAGCAGATCGCGAGCATGCGTGAGGGTGCGTACAAGGTCGTCAAGGTGAACATCGACGAGGAGCCTGCGCTCGCGCAGGAGTACGACGTTCAGAGCATCCCATTGGTCGGGTTGTTCCGGAACGGGCGCATGGAGCGCGCGTCGCTCGGGGCCAAAGCGCGGCCGCAGCTCGAAGCCGAGCTCGGCATGCTCGTGATTCCCTGAGCGGATCAACCCGGCCGAGCGCCTGAGCGGATCAACCCGGCCGAGCGCCTGAGCGGATCAACCCGGCCGAGCGCCTGAGCGGATCAACCCGGCCGAGCGCCTGAGCGGATCAACCCGGCCGAGCTGCGCCGATCGGTGAGCCGTAGACGGGCGCGACCTTCACGACGTCGCCCGTATGCGGTGCATGGATCATCTGGCCGCCGCCGATGTAGAGACCGACGTGGCCGTCCCAGAACACGAGGTCGCCGGGCTGCATCTGGCTGAGCGGGATGTTGGGGAACTGGGCCATCTGGTCGTAGGAGCCGTGCGACATCGACACGCCTGCCTGGCCCCACGCCATCATCGTGAGCCCCGAGCAGTCGAAGCAGGATGGCCCGGCACCGGCGTAGCAGTACGGCTTGCCGAGCTGAGCCTGCGCGTACGCGATCGCCGCGCCCGCCCCCCCGCTCACGTTCGGGATGTAACCGCTGAACGAGCCCCCACCGGAGCCACCGCCCGAGCCGTTCGAGTTGGCGTCCGCTGCGAAACGGGCGGCGGCGGCAGCCTGCTGCTGGCGCTCCTGCTCCTGACGAGCTTGCTCCACACGGGTCGCGATCTCGCCTTTCACCTGACCGAGCAGAGCCTGGTGCTCGGCCTGACCCGCGTCGAGCTCGGCCTTCTTGTCCGAGAGCGACGCCTGCTCCGACGATGCCGCGGCGCGCGCCTGCTCTGCGTCTGCCTTGCGCACGGCGAGCTCGTCCTGTGCGTCCGCGAGCTCGTTGACGACGTCGCGGTCACGCTCTGCTGCAACGGCGGTGTACTTCTGGCGCGACGAGAGCTCCTGCGCGTTCGCGGCGTCGAGCTCGCCGAGCCCTTCCGACCCGGAGTGCATGTACACCTCGGCGGCGCGCTCCTTGACCTGTGCCTTGAGCTCCGCGGTCTTGGCCTTGGCCGCGGCGACCGCCTGGTCGGCGGCGGTGATCGTCGCGTTCGCCTCCGCGACCTTCAGCTCCACGGCGTGGATCTGCTCGTTGAGCTTGCTCAGCGTCTCGGCACCGGCGTCGATCTGTTGCTGCAGCGCGTCTGCCTTCGCCTGCAGGTCGTCGACCGGCGCGGCGTGCGCGGCGATCGGCGCGAGCAGTGCGGCCATCGTCGCGACGACGAGCATCCTCGGGAGCACTCGGAGCGCTCTGCGGTTCATCTGGGGACTCCTCCGGCACACGGTCGTGGGTCGGTCGTGGTCCTTACCTGAACTGCGGCGCCTCCAAGCACAAGCGCACAGCCCTGCAAAACGAGAACACCGCACGGTGCCGCACGGTGTTCGGAGGTAACGCTAACGAATTCGGCAGGGCGAGGTCTAGACGTGAGGGGACGAATGCCGCGTCCCGTCGGAAATTTGATCGTGTGTTGATCAAACCGGCCAGCCGGCGGTGGGTGGCGGGTCTCCGGGCCCGGCCACCTCCGGCACGGCCCATTGCATCGCCTTACCCACCTCGTTGGCCACCCGTTGCCACTCGGCGGGGTCCCAGCCCTCGGTGGCGGCGACCAGGGTGGTGTCCTGGCGGAGGTGCACGAAGGCCGGGAGCCGCGTGATGCCGAGGCTGTCGACGAGCTCGTGATCGGGGTCGATGAACGTCAGCGCGGCCTGCTCGTCGGCGCCGAGGACACCCCGGGCGATGTGCTCGTTCCCCACGACGCAGTACGCCGTCCGGCAGTCGGCGTCGCCGAGCACGGCGAAGATGCGTCGGGCGATCGGGAGGAACACCCGGGCTTCGGGACGCGGCGGCAGCACGACCATGCAGAGGTGGAACATGGTCGTCCAGTCGTCGAGCGTGCGCGTCGCGCCCTTGCTGCTCGTGAGCTTGATGCTCGGGTCAGGACTCTTCGGCACGGCATCCTCCCGGTGAACTGCCCGAAGGTACCGCGTGGACTGACCGTGTCCGACGCCGATCCGGGTCGACGGCGGGACTCGCGTCAGTCGCGCCCCATCGCGCGCAACATCGCCGGGGGGATGCGCTCGTCGCCGGACGCCATCATCGCGGCGCGCTGCACATTGATTGGGTCGTGTTCGCGTGCGGCCCACCGCTCCCAGGGCCCGGCGCCGAGCGTGGCGACGTCGCCCCGCGCCGCGACACAGGCGCGCAGGTACGCCTGCAGCTCGCGGACCTCGGCTTCACCCCCGACCGGTCCGTGACCGGGGACGATGGTGTCGGCGAGCTCGACGACGGCGTCGAGCATGTCGACCCAGGCCACCAGATCGCCCTGGAACCCGAGCGGCGTGACGCCGAACGAACAGAGGTCGCCTGCGAAGCAGACGTCGGCGTCGGGCACGAGCACGAGCAGGTCACCCGGCGTGTGGCCCGAGGCGGGGAGCACCTCGACCCGTGGTGTGAGCGACGCCGCTCCGTCGACCAAGTGTGTCGCCGGACGGGTACCGACCTCGGCCAGGTCTTCGAGCTCGTCGGCGAACGTGGGCATGAACGCGAGGTACGCGTCGAGCGGGAAGGGTTGGTCGAGCACCTCGCTCGTGTACGGCGACGCGTAGACGGCCGCGTGGGAGAACGCGCGCGTGCCGCCGACGTGTTCGATCCGGCTGCTCGTGAGCACGAGCCGGCGAACGAGGGCATCGAGCTCCGCGACGGCCGCCGCAAACGGTTCCCACTGGGAGCGCACCATCAGGCTGTCGATCACCGTGATCCCGTCGCCGTCGACGACGACGCCGGCGTTGGCGAACGAGGCGCCCCGCGCCGACGGCACCCAGGCGTACACGCCGTCGGCGAGCTCCGTGAGTTGTTGCGCAGTAGGCACGCGTTCGAGGCTATGCGTGTGGGTCGGCGCGGGATTCTCGCCCCGGGGGCACGTCGGTCTACCCTCGCCGCCCATGTCCGAACGTTCACGCACCTTGCCCCGCCGCAGCTGCCTCGCCGTCCCCGGCTCGAGCGAGAAGATGATCGCCAAGGCGACCGCCCTCGGCGCGGACATGGTCTTCCTCGATCTCGAGGATTCGGTGGCACCGCTGGAGAAGGAGTCGGCTCGCGACAACGTCGTCAAGGCGATCAACGAGCTCGACTGGGGCGACACGGTGTTGTGCGTGCGCGTGAACGCGTGGGACACGCAGTGGACCTACCGCGACGTGATCCACGTGGTGGAAGGTGCATCGGAGCGGCTCGACGAGATCATGCTGCCGAAGGTCGAGCATGCAGCGCACGTGGAGGCGCTCGACCTGCTCCTGACCCAGATCGAGCAGACGACGGGCCGCGCGGCCACCGTTGGCATCGAGGCGCAGATCGAGACGGCGCGTGGCCTCATCAACGTCGAGGAGATCTGCGCCGCGTCGCCGCGCATGGAGACCATCGTGTTCGGTCCGGCCGACTTCGCGGCGTCGGCGGAGATGCCGGTGCTCACCGGCGGCGTCGAGATCCCCGAGTACCCAGGTGACCATTTCCACTACGTCTTCGCGAAGATCCTCATGGCCGGACGGGCCAACGGTCTCCAGGTGATCGACGGCCCATTCCTCAAGATCCACGAGCTTGACGACCTGCGCGACTACTCGATGCGGTCGCGGATCCTCGGCTTCGACGGGAAGTGGGCGCTCCACCCGGGCCAGGTCCCGGTGATCAACGAGGTGTTCACCCCGACCCAGGAGCAGTACGACCGTGCGTTCGACATCCTCGAGGCGTACCGACAGGCTACCGAGGAGGACCGGCGGGGCGCGGTGATGTTCGGCGACGAGATGATCGACGAGGCGAGCCGCAAGATGGCCACCAAGTTCGTCACCCGCGGCGAGCGCGCAGGAATGACCCGCACCGCGTGATTCGACATGTCGCGCTCATGACGTTCAAGGACACGACGACACCCCAGATGTGGCGCGCGTCGCGATTGCGCTCGTCTCCCAAGGCGCCTAGGTGTCCCGCTGTTCGCCTGCCCGTTCCCGCCTGTTCGGCGAGTCGCCGGGCGATGACGCGGAGGCACAGGGTCTCGTCGGACCCTTCGAAGATCGACAACACCCGCGCGTCGACGAAGTACCGGGACACCGCGAACTCCTCGGCGTAGCCCATCCCGCCGTGGAGCTGCATGGCCTCCCGAGTGACCCATTCCGCGGTACGGCACACGTAGGCCTTGACCATCGACGCCGCGAGCGTTCCCTCGCCACGACCCATCCGGCGCGCCACGTCGTAGGAGAACTGTCGCCCGGCCTGGATCAGCGCCGCCATGCGCGCCAGCTTCACCTTCGTGAGCTGGTACTCGGCGATGGGCCGGCCGAACACCCGGCGCTCGTGGGCGTAGCCGAGTCCGGCGTCGAACGCGGCCTGCATGAGACCGACGGCGCGCGCCGCGGTCTGGAGGCGTCCGTTCTCGAAGCCCTCCATCTGCAGGTAGAAGCCCCGCCCCAGGCCGGCGTCGCCACCCACGAGGTTCTCGGCGGGCACGAACCAGTCGGAGAACGACACCTCGAAGCTGTGCATGCCCCGGTAGCCGATCGTGCTGATGGCCCGGCCCTCGAGCGTCCCGCCGCCCTCTTGCTCCAGCGCGAACGAGTGCCCCGGCGTGGGCTCCTTCTCGACGACGAAGAGCGAGAGGCCCCGGTGCCCGAGTGAACGGTCGGGGTCGGTGCGGGCGAGCACGAGCAGCAGGTCGGCCCGGCCGGCAAAGGTGCACCACGTCTTCACGCCGTTGAGCCGCCACCCGCCGTCGACGGGCGCGGCGGTGGTCGTGACACCGGCGACGTCGGAGCCGTAGTCGGGCTCGGTGACCATGATCCCGCACATGAGGTCGCCGGTCGCGATGCGCGGCAACCACCGCTCGCGTTGCTCTGGTGTGCCACCGGCGACGAGGGCACGCGTCACGATCTCGGGTCGGGTGATCAGCGAACCCCCAACGCCGAGCGAGCCCCACGACAGCTCCTCGGTGGCCACGACCATCGCGAGGTAGTCGGCCTCACCACCCGCGGCGAAGCCGCCGTGCTCCTCGGGCACCGAGAGACCGAACCCACCGAGCTCGGCAAGGCCGGAGATGACGGATTCGGGGATGTCGTCGTCGTGGCGGTGCACGTGCTCGGCGACGGGACGGATCTTCTCGTCGGCGAACTGGTGGAACGTGTCGGCCGCCAGCTCAAGCTCGTCGTCGAGGTGGCGCGGCCCTGTGCCGGTGACGTCGAGCCCTTCGCCCAGCTTCCCGAGGAACTCGGGGGCTCGGTGCGTGCTCACGAACGGGAGCGTGTCGGCGAGCGAGCCGGCATCGGTTCCCCAGGTCGCCTCGCGTCCCATCACCTTGGTCGCGAGCTCCCAGATCGCGTCGGCAACGTAGGCGCGCGCGAGCGCGGACTCGACCTCACCGCGCGCGCCGTACTGCAGCATCACGCGGCTTCCCTCGATCCCGCTCGCGGCATGCGCAAGGTCGTACCCGAGCACCTGGTGCTCATCGAGCTTCTCGACCGAGATGCGCCCGCCGTCGTCTGCCACACGCGCGAGGAAGCGCGCGCCGGCATCGACGACCTCCGCGGCGCGGTCGACCGCGAGGGCGGCGGCAGCGAGCTGGTCGGCCATGGTGCGAGGAGAAGCCTACCGACGGCCCCGCAGAGCGCCCGGCTCGGGATCAGCCGGTCGGCTGCGTCGTCACGGGCGGGTCCGTGGCCGGCGGCTCCGGCGCGGGCGTCGCGGTGGTCGGCGGCGTCGTCGTCGCGGGCGGGTCCGTGGCCGGCGGTGTCGTCTCCACCGTGCCCGAGCGGTTCGACCCGGGCGCCGCCTGGGTGCTCCCGCGTGTCGTGATGGAGGAGAGCTGCCGTCCCGGGATCGCACGCGCGGTCACGGCGCAGTCGGAGTCGAGCACGGGGAAGAGCGCGTGCGCGAAGTAGTCGGCTCCGGCGGTCGTGAGATGCACGCCGTCCCCGGCTCGCATCTGGACCACGTCGCCGTTCTCGTCGGGGAGCGACGGGGTGTAGTTCCCTTCTCCGTCGTCGAACAGCCCGTACATGTCGACGTAGAGCGCCTGGGGATTGCCCGCCACGACCTGTTGGGCCACCGTGTTCAGCTGCTTCACCGCCTCGTTCTGCTCGTCGTCGCGCAGGACGGGCGCGCCGACCCAGTACACGATGCGCCCGTTGGCCGAGAGGATGTCGAGCATCTCGCGAACGCGTCGTGCGTAGTCGGCCTGCCACGTCGGCTCGCCGTCCGTGTTCGTCCTCGTCGTCGTGGTCGGTACCGGAAAGTCGTTCGTGCCGATCACGAACACGACGACCTGGGGAGCGAGGCGGTCCATCTCCTGGGTCGCGTGCTCGGGCCAGTCGAAGAACCCGGGATTGGCGAGGCCGCTCGACACCCGCGAGTCGAGGTAGGGCTGGACGATCCCGGTGTCGCCGGCGAGCTTGCCGAGCGCGGGCCCCAGCGCCCCGGAGAGCGAGTCGCCGCCGACCCAGAGCCGTAAGGGCTCCTCGGCCGTGAACTCGGGGCATACGCGCGACTCGGGGCCGGTCGTGCTGACCGGGGCCGAGGTGCTGGTCGTGCTGGTGCCGGTGCTGGCCACGAGCGGTTCCGAGCCGCCGAGCCGGACAGTGTCGGTCGCCAACAGGGCGAACGCGACGGCGGCGACGCATGAGAGCACGGTGAGGATCAAGCGACGGCGCTGGGCACCGCGCCGCTGGCGCCGGTGTCGACGCGAGGCACGCGTGACGTCGACCGGATCGGGTTGGGGCATGCAGGCGACTCCGCCGGGGGAGGAAACGAGCGGCGGGAACGGTCGATGCTATCCGGACAAGTCGGTGGTGCCGGTGGCGCGTGGAGGCGACGCCTCGAGGCGATGCTGATCGAGCTGCGTCCGGTAGAGATCGGTGTAGAGGCCGCCCGCGAGCAGGAGCTCGTCGTGACGACCGCTCTCCACGATCTTTCCCTGGTCGAGCACCAGGATCCGGTCCGCCGCGACGATGGTCGACAGCCGGTGCGCGATGACCAGAGCGGTCCTGCCCTCGAGTGCGGTCGCGAGCGCCCGCTGGATCGAGACCTCCGACTCGGAGTCGAGGTGCGACGTGGCCTCGTCGAGGATGACGACGGACGGATCCTTGAGGAGCATGCGGGCGATGGCCAACCGTTGCTTCTCGCCGCCGGACATGCGGTAGCCGCGCTCGCCCACCACGGTGTCGTACCCGTCGGGGAGGCTCGCGATGAGGTCGTAGATGCGGGCGGCGCGGCACGCCTCGACGAGCTCGTCGTCGGTCGCGTCGAGTCGCGCGCGTAGAGGAGGTTGTTGCGGATCGAGTCGTGGAAGAGGTGCGGGTCCTGCATGACCATGCCGACGGCACCGCGCAGCGATCCGAGCGTGAGGTCCCGCACGTCGTGACCGTCGACGCGGACCGCACCGGCGGTCACGTCGTAGATGCGGGGCACGAGGAGCGCGGTCGTGGTCTTGCCGGCACCGGACGGCCCGACCAGCGCGACGAGCTCGCCCGGCTCCACCGCGAAGCTCACGTCCCGCAGGATCCACTCGCTGTCTTCCGACGACGCGGCGGCCCCGGGCTCCTCGAGCGACGGGATCGACGTGAGGGCGGCCGGCGGATGGCGGAACCAGACATGGTCGAGCTCGATGCGGCCCTCCGGATGCTCGAGCGCGACCGAGCCGTCGCGATCAGCCACGAGCGCGGGGAAATCGAGCACCTCGAATACGCGCTCGAAGGACACGAGGGCCGTGAGCACGTCGACTCGCGCGTTGGAGAGTTGCGTCAGCGGCTGGTAGATCTGGCTCACGTAGACGACGAACGCCCCGATGGTGCCGATGCTGATCGTGCCGGAGATCGCCAGATTACCGCCGACCACATAGACGATCGCGGTCCCGATCGAGGCGACCAGCCCGAGTGCCGTGAAGAGCAGGCGCTGGTACATGGCGCTCTGGATACCGATGTCGCGAACGCGTGCCGCGCGCGCCGCGAACTCGTCGCGTTCCAGGTCGTGGCGACCGAACAGCTTCACCACCAGTGCGCCGGCGACGTTGAACCGCTCGGCGATCGTGTTGTTCATCGTGGCGTTCACCTGCATGCCCTCGCGGGTGATCGCCTGGAGGCGAGGGCCCATCTGCCGGGCGGAGATGATGAAGGCCGGCAGGACGAGCAGCGTCAGGATCGTGAGGCGCCAGTCCAACCAGAGCATGAACCCGAGCGTGACGCCGACCGAGACGAAGTTCGAGAACACCGTTCCCAGGGTGTTGGTGATCGCCTGCTGCGCGCCGATCACGTCGTTGTTCATGCGCGACATGAGCGCGCCCGTTTGCGTGCGGGTGAAGAACGAGAGCGGCAGCCGCTGGACGTGGTCGAACAGGGCGGCGCGCATGTCGAAGATGAGACCCTCGCCGATGCGGGACGAGAAGTAGCGCTGCACCAGGCTCAAGACCGCGTTGGCCACTGCGAGCATGACCGTCACGCCCGCGAGCAGTGCGACCATGCCCCGGTTCTTGTCGGGGACCGCGGTGTCGATGAGGGCCTTGAACAAGAGCGGTGGGATCGCTCCGATCACCGCGCCGATGACGACCGCGACGATGAACGCGCCGAGGAGCTTCCGGTACGGGCGGGCGAACCCGAGGACCCGCCGCACGAGTGCGCGATCGATGCGTTTGCCGCGCAGCTCCTCGGAGTCTCGGCCGAATCCGCGGAGCGTGGGTCCCAGGTGCATCGGCGATCAACCTACCGGGGGAGCGGAATAGTCCCGAGCGAACGGGCGGCAGGCACCGTGGCTAATGTCCGCGCCATGACGATCCACGAGCGCCCGTTCGGCCGCTGCTACGAGGACTTCGAGTCGGGCGACGTCTACCGGCACTGGCCCGGCAAGACCATCACCGAGTACGACGACCATCTCTTCTGCATGATCACGATGAACCATCATCCGCTGCACACCGACGCGTGGTTCGCCGAGACCCAGACTCAATTCGGGAAGAACGTGGTCGTGGGCAACCTCGTCTACTCGGTGGTTCTCGGGATGAGCGTCCCCGACGTGAGCGGCTCCGCGATCGCGAACCTCGAAGTCGAGGAGCTGAAGCACCAGATGCCGACGTTCCACGGCGACACGATCTACGCCGAGACGCTCGTGCTCGACAAGCGTGAGTCGTCGAGCCGGCCCGATCGGGGCGTCGTGAGCGTGCGGACCCGGGCGTGGAACCAGCGGGGCGAGGAGGTGTGCTCCTTCCGGCGCAAGGTCATGGTCTACAAACGCGAGTTCGCCCCGCCCCGCACCCGCCCCTACGACACGGCCGCCGAGTGATCGTGGCGCTTGCCAACTTCGCATACATGTAATAGTGTAATCACAATGTCTACGGACCGCAGCACGCTCCGGGCCTGGTTCACGGGCCGCGTTCCCGACGGGTGGTACACCGAGCCCCTGGAGGTGGCTTTCGATCGCGACGAGATCGTGGTCGTCGGCACGCTGCCCGAGCCGGACGGGCTCGGCGATCTCGAGGACGGGCCCCGGGCCACGGCCTGTGAGGCCCGCATCCAACGATTCCGCGAGGACACCCGCGCGGAGCGGATGCTGATCGCCGACGAAGCGGAGGCTCGCTTCGGGCGCAAGGTCGCGTGGGGAGCCCGGTGCGGGCACGCCGACGAGTTGTTCACGAGCCTCAGCATCCCCGTGATGACGCGGCTGCGACTCTCCGAGCGGTCGGTGCTCGACACCCTGGTCGAAGCCGGCGTCGCGCGCAGCCGCAGCCACACGTTGGCCTGGTGCGTCCGGTTGGTGCGTGAGCACGAGGGCGACTGGATCGACCAGCTCCGGGCCGCATTGGTGCACGTCGAGAAGATCCGGACCGAAGGGCCGAGCCGTCAAGGGGGTTGACTCCTCATCATTAGTCAACTAATGATGAGGACATGACGGATTCTTCCCTGGCGCCCGACCGGCAACCGTTGGGTCGGAAGCTCGCCATGGCCCACCGGGCCGTCGCGTCGGTCCTCGACCGGCGGCTCTCGGTTCACGGCGCGAGCTTGTGGAACTGGGTGCTGCTCCGCGAGGCGTCGGCCGCGTCCGGCGCCAGCCAGCGTGAGCTCGCCGAGCGCGTCGGTGTGGAACCGCCGTCGCTCGTGCCGCAACTCGACCGGTTCGTCGACGAGGGGTACGTCGAGCGGCGCCGTGACGAGGTCGATCGTCGGATCGTGCGCGTGACGGTCACGCCCGCTGGAATCGCCCGGCTCGCCGAGCTGCACGAAGTCGCCCGTGCGATGGACACGGAGCTGCGTTCGCTGATGACGGAGCGGGAGCTCGCAGTGATGGACAAGGCGCTCACGAGGATCCGCGAGCACTTCGCCGCGCTCGACGGCCCGCGTGCCGAGGGAGAGGAGATCGCCGGTGGCCCACGACGTTGAACCGACGGCTGACGCGGCCGCCGCCCCGCCCGACGAGGTGATCCGCACCGAGCAATTGACGAAGCTCTATCCGGGCGACGTGCTTGCGGTGGACCGCCTCGACCTGTCCGTCCGGCGGGGCGAGATCTTCGGCCTGCTCGGCCCCAACGGGGCCGGCAAGACCACGACCGCCGGCATGCTCACGACGAGGGTCGTCCCCACCGGCGGGCGGGCGTTCGTCGGGGGCATCGACGTGGTCGCCCACCCGGTCGCCGCCAAGCAGGTGTTCGGCGTGGTGCCACAGACCAACACGCTCGACCGGTCGCTCTCGGTGTACGAGAACCTCTACTTCCACGGACGCTTCTTCGGGATGGCCGCCCGCGACTCGAAAGCCGAGACCACGAGCTTGCTCACGCAGTTCCGACTCGCCGACCGCGCCGGCGTGCCGGTCGCGGCGCTGTCGGGAGGCATGGCGCAACGTCTGATGGTGGCGCGGGCGATCATGCACCGACCCGACGTGCTGTTCCTCGACGAGCCGACCGCGGGGCTCGACCCGCAGAGCAGGCTCGCGCTCTGGGAGATCCTCGGCGAGCTCCACCGCGCGGGGCAGACGATCCTTTTGACCACGCACTACATGGAGGAGGCCGACACGCTCTGCGACCGCCTCGCCATCATCGACCACGGCAAGCTGCTCGCCCTGGGCACACCGGGCGAGCTGAAGGCATCGATGGGAGCCGACACCGTCGTGACCGTGTCGGCCGCCGGCGATCTCGACGCGCTGGGCTCGGCGCTGCTTCGCGGGGTTCCGGGTGCCGCGAAAGTCGACCGATCGGACGGCCACGTCCGCCTCGCGGTCCGCGGCTCCAACGGTGTCCTGCCGAGTGTCTTCGCGGCGGCCGACCGTGAGGGCTTCACGCTGACCGACCTCTCGGTCTCGGAGCCGACACTCGAGACCGTGTTCATCGACTTGACCGGGAAGGAGCTGCGGGAATGAGTGCTTCGACGGTGGAACTGCACGCGGCGCGCGACCGCCTGGTCCCGAAACGCTCGCCCGCGTGGGCGAGCTGGACCGCGTTCCGGGCGTTGTTGCTACGCGACCTCGTCGTGCTGCGCAAGACGTTGAAGGAGTTCATCCCCCGCACGCTCCTCCAACCCTTGCTGCTCGTGTTCGTGTTCACCTACGTGTTTCCAAAGATCGGGCAGGGAATCGGTGGATCAGGCGAGGGGGAGACCGAGTTCTCGACGCAGCTCGTCGCCGGGGTGTTGGGCCTCGCGATCATCTTCCAAGGCATCCAGTCCGTCGCGCTGCCGGTCGTGCAGGAGTTCGGCTACACCCGCGAGATCGAAGACCGGGTGCTCGCGCCCCTGCCCTTGTGGGCGGTGGCGCTCCAAAAAGTCACGACCGGCGCGCTCAACGCTCTGTTCGCGGCCATCCTCGTGTTTCCCATCGCGGCGCTCGTGCCTGCGAACCCCGTCGACCTGCACATCGACTGGCTCCTCCTGCTCACGCTGTTGCCGCTCGCGTGCTACATGTGCGGAGCGCTCGGCTTGATGTTCGGGACCATCTTCGACCCGCGGACCGTGCCGCTGCTGTTCGGCATCATCGTCGTGCCACTCACCTTTCTCGGCGCGCTCTACTACCCGTGGTCCGCGCTCGAGCCGATCCGCTGGTTGCAGGTGCTGGTGCTCCTCAACCCGCTCGTCTACATGTGCGAGGGTTTCCGCGCCGCGCTCACCACTGCGCCCCACATGAGCCTGTGGGCCGTCTACCCCGTGATGATCGGGTTCTCGGTGGTCTTCACCTGGATCGGCATCCGCGGGTTCCGACGCCGAGTCGTGACCTGAGCTCGACGGTCAGGGCCGCCCGTCGTCAGCCCGTCGCACCGTGCGCGGGGCTGGCTTTCAGGCGCTGCGCGGCAGCTGACCGGCGACCCTCACTCACGTCTCGTCGACTCCCGCTCGGGGCCTCCTGACCTCGGCGGGCTGCGCCGTGGCTAGTCTGAGGGCGTGCCCGGCGTCGCGCAGGTCACGTTCTGGGGGGTCCGCGGCTCGACGCCGTGCGACGGCAGCCAGTTCGATCGGTACGGGGGCAACACCTCGTGCGTCGTCCTCGCGTCCGAT
This sequence comes from uncultured Actinomycetes bacterium, assembly GCA_963775795.1. Classification (GTDB taxonomy): domain Bacteria; phylum Actinomycetota; class Acidimicrobiia; order IMCC26256; family DASPTH01; genus CAVZKC01. The sequence goes on from CAVZKC010000004.1 coordinate 1,481,253, forward strand.
GGGCACCCGCCCCTCATCTTCGATCTCGGTACGGGCCTCCGCGCCTACGGCGGATCGCTCCCGGTCGACGGGCAGTCCGACTTCGAGGGTTCCGTGCTCCTCTCGCACCTGCACTGGGACCACATCCAGGGCCTGCCGTTCTTCCGACCCGTGTCCGCCGCCGGCGGGCGGTTGTCCGTATTCGGGCCCCGTCAACCGGACGGCCCGCTCGCCGAGGTGTTCGGCGACGTGATGCGCCCTCCGTACTTCCCGATCCGACCGGAGCAGCTCCGAGGTTCGGTCACGTTCGAGGGGGTGGGCAACGACGACTTCGCGGTCAACGGGGCGAAGGTGCACTCGCGCTGGATCCGTCACACCGACCCGACGCTCGGGTTCCGAGTCGAGATCGAGGGCGTCAGCATCGCCTACCTCTCCGACCATGGCCCGGGCGTCTCGGCCGACGACGCCGACGACTACATCCCCGACGACGTCCTCGAGCTCTGCGACGGGGTCGACCTCCTGATCCACGACGCCCAGCACACGGTGGGCGAGTACGAGCAGGTGCGCCACTTCGGCCACAGCTCGATCGAGTACGCGGTGCACGTCGCCCGCGAGTCGGGCGCCCGCACGCTGTCGTTGTTCCACCACTGCCCTTCGCACGGCGACGAAGCCGTCGACCGCATCCTCGACCACGCGCGCGACCTCGCGTCGCGAGGGCCGGCACCTGAGGTCGTCGCTGCGTCCGAAGGGCTCGAGATCCACCTCGAGGGATGGAAGTGAGCGAGCCGGCCCGGGAGATCGTCGTCACTCCCGATGATGCCCAATTCCGCGAGGCGCTCGGTCGCTTCGCCACGGGTGTCACCATCATCACCGCGATGGACGGCGACGAACCGGTCGGTCTCGCAGCGAACTCGTTCACCTCGTTGTCGCTCGACCCTCCGCTCGTGCTCTTCTGCGTCGGATCGTCGTCGTCGACCTGGCCGCGCCTGCGCCGGAGTGGGAAGTTCGCGGTCAACATCCTCGGCGAGCACCAAGAAGAGACCTCCCGCGTCTTCGCGACCAAGGGCGCGGACCGGTTCGGGGTGACGCCGTGGCGCGAGGGCGTCTCCGGTTCGCCGGTGCTCGAAGACGCGATCGCGTACCTCGACTGCACCGCCGAGGCCGAGTATCCGGGTGGTGACCACACGATCGTGGTCGGCCGCGTCGTCGACCTCGACGTGCGCGAAGACGGTCGCCCGCTCCTGTTCTACCGGGGCACGTACGGCCGCATGCACGACGCTGGATAGCGGAATCTCGTGAGTGACGGGCTCGCCGGGCGAGTCGTCGTCGTCGTGTCCCCGAGCGTGGCGGTGGCGAGCGCGCTGGCCGACGAGGGTGCCGTCATCGTGCTCGTCGGAACCGACTCGGCCGAGCTGGGTGAGGTCGCTCGGGTCGTCGCCGACGCCGGTGGCCGCGCGGCCGTGTTCGTCGGTGATCCGGGCGAGCCTGCCGACCGCGCCGCCCTCGCCGAGCTCCTCGCCGAAGTCTTCGCGGACGCGGGCTGACGGCGCCTGCGTCAGACCACCAACTCGACCGGGGGCTCGAGGCGGTGCGCGAAGCGGCGGAGCGTGCGCAGCAGGGTCGCGCCCGCGAGCAGGATGATCACCGCGTTGGTGAGCGCGGCCGCGGCATCCCACCCGAGTGACGTGGCGACGTAGAACGACCAGTACCGCCGCAGCGTGTCGACGAGACCGAGGCTGGGGTCCCAGTCGAGCGAGCCCCCGCGCGCGAAGGGCCAGAACCACAGGTTCATGATGGCGCCGTAAACGAAGCCCCAGCACCATCCGTACGCGGCGAGCGCCACCACCTCGAGTCGCGGCGCGAGTCGCGCCGTCCACTGCCCGACGAGTCCTGCCGCGCCCCCCATCCAGCCGAGCGCCAGCATCTGGAACGGCAGCCAGGGTCCGATGCCACCTGTCACCACCGCCGAGACGGCCATGGCGCACACGCCGAGGAGCATGCCGAACCGGGCGCCGAACGCCGCGCCCGCGAGCACGATGAGGAAGAAGATTCCGCTTCCACCGCCGGGCAAGTCGATGAGGCGCAGGAGTCCTCCGGCGGCGGAGAGCATCCCGAGGATCGCGACGGTCGCGCCGTTCATGGTGCCCCGCCGGACCTCGAGCACCACCGCCGCGACGACGAGCGCGCCGACGAGGGCAGCCACGAGCGGCGCGTCCGTCGCGTGCGACTGGCTGGGGAGCGCGCTGGCCGGGAGCCAGAAGGGGTAGAGGAACGCCGCCGCGCCGACCACGACCATCAGCACGTAAACGACGCCGGGCCGCACGCGTGCGAGGAGGCGCGCGGCGCCGGCCGGCTCGCGCGGGGGAGGGGTCGAGAGCACGGTCATCGACTCGGCTCCTCGAGCGCGAGGGCACGGCGCACTTCCTGCACCGTCAGGAACGGCGGGAGGACCCGCAAGACCTGCGGGGCGAAGAGCGATCCCGACAGGACCGAACGCGCGGGTCCGTCGGCGACGACGTCGCCGTCGCCGAGCACGATCGCGCGCGTGGCGCAGCGCGCCGCGAGCTCGACGTCGTGGGTGGCGAGCACGACGGCGCCGCCCCCGGCCGCGTGTGCGGCGATCGCGTGCTCGAGCGCAGCGCGCGACGGCGCATCCATCCCGCGCGTCGGTTCGTCGAGGAGCAGCACGGGCGCGCCCCCGGCCGCCACCGCGGCGATCGCCACCCGCTGGCGCTCACCGCCGGACAGGCTGCGCGGGTGGCGCCCGGCGAGGGGTTCGAGGTGCAACGCATCGAGCCAGTGGTCGACGACGCCGTCGTCGCGGCGGCCGAGCAAGCGCAACGTCGAGTCGATCTCGTCCCGCACGGTCGGGGCGAAGAGCATGGCGTTGGGGTTCTGGGGCACGTACGCGACCCGCGCGTCGCCGATCACCGAGCCCCGGGCGGGCTTCGTCAAGCCGGCCAGGGTGCGGAGCAGGGTGGTCTTCCCGGAGCCGTTCCGCCCCAGCAGCGCCGCCACCTGTCCGGCCGGGACGCTCACGTCGATGCCCCGCAGGACCGCCCGGCCGCCGAGCTCGACGTGCAGCCCGCGCCCGGTGACGAGCGGCGCGCCTTCGGGACCGGGGCCTTCGTCGACGGGGACCGGCAGATCGGGCGTGTCGCGCGCGGCGAACGCGCGCGCGTCGCGTACGGTCAGCGGCGCCGGCTCCCATCCGAGCAGCCGGCCGAGGTGGGTCACGCTCGGTGCGCCCGCGTAGCCGGCGACGACCGCCGCGGGCGATCCCGGCGGGTCGATCGTGCCGTCGGTCACGAGGATCGCCCGGTCGGCGAGCGGGGCGGCGCGCTCGAGGCGGTGTTCCGCCAGCACGATCGTCGTGCCGAGGTCATGGTTCAAACGCGTGAGCGCGGCGAGCACGTCGTCGGCGCCCTGGGGGTCGAGCTGCGACGTCGGCTCGTCGAGCACGAGGGCCGAAGGTGCCGCGGCCAGCGCGCCCGCGATCACGCAGCGCTGCCGCTCGCCCCCCGAAAGAGACGTTGGGTCACGGTTGCGCAGCGCCGCGATGCCGAGCGCATCCAGCGTCTCCTCCACCCGCCGACGCATGGCTTCCTGCGAGTACCCGAGGTTCTCGAGCACGAACGCGATGTCGCGCTCGACATGGTCGACGACGAATTGCGCCTCCGGATCCTGGGCGACGAAGCCGACCACGTCGGCGAGCTCGCGGGGCGCGTGCGAGCGGGTTGACCGGCCGAACGTCACGACGTCGCCGGCGAGCTTGCCGCCACTCGCGTGCGGCACGAGCCCGTTGACGGCGCGGAGCAGCGTGCTCTTGCCCGAGCCCGACGCGCCGATCACGAGCAGGAGCTCGCCGGGCTCGACGTCGAGGTCGACCGCGTCGAGCGCGAGCCGGCCCGAGTCGGGATACTCGAACGTCACGCCCCGGAACGAGATCGCACTCACGACACCCACCCCCTTCCGTTGGCCTTCGGGTGGAGCAGCACCGGCACGAGGAGCGGGACCAGTGCCGCGGCCGGCAGGAGATGGAACGTGGGCCACCGCAGCGGGCTCGCGAACCACACGAGGCTGGCGTCGCCGGCGACGGAGCAGACTGCCATCGCGACGGGCGCGAGCAACGCGACGAGTGCCATCGCCCAGTCGGCTGGTGTCATCGGGCGCGGCCGGTACCGCGCGCGACCGGTGCCGGCCGACGCGAGGAGCACGGCCGCGCCGAGTCCGAACGCGCCCGCCAACCCGAGGATGGCCGCCGCGGTGTCGGCACGGCCGATCAACGCGACGAAGGCGCCACCCAGCGCGAGCAGCGATCCCACGCCCCACCAGCCCGCGACCTTCTCGCGGGGGCAGGGCCGTCGCGCGCGAAGCCGCGGGCGTCCATCGACTCCGAGAGCGTGATGGCGCGCTCCATGCCCAGCTCGAGCACGGGCACGAGCTGCCGGAGGAGGCGGCCGCGGCGAACGACCCGTCCACCCGTGCGGGCGCGATCGGCGTCGCGCACGTCGTGGATGGCGCCGAGCGTGGACGGGACGAACGCGAGGGCGACGACGACCACGAGTCCGACCTCGTAGAACGCACGCGGCGTCGACTGTACGAGCTCGCCGTGGGAGACGACCGCGTTGAACGCGCCGAACGCGGCCATGATACCGACGACCGCGAACCCCTCGGCGAGCGACTGGAGGATCACCGGCAGCTCGACGGAGCCGCCGACGGTGAACCCGCCGAGCAACCGCGGCAGCGTCGTCTCGGGCAGGGTGAACAGCACATGCCCCACACCGTGGGTCGTCGCGGTGGTGAGCACGACCCGCACCAGCGAGAACAGCACCCCGACGCCGACGAGCAGTGGAAAGGCGCGCGCGTAGAGACCCTGCCGGCTGTGGCCCGCGACCGCGAGCCCGGCGATCCCGATCGCCAGCGCGACGTACACCGGGCTGGGCGCGAGCTCGACGCACGTCGCGACCGCCAACGCCCACACGAACCAGACGCCCGCATGCCACGTGGCGGTGACGGCGTGGAGCCCGGCGTCGGTGCCAACCGTCTCGCCGGCGCCCGTCGAGCGAGACCTCGCCAGAGTTTGCGCGGTGCTGGTCACGTCCCTAGGGTGCTCTCTCGACAGCGGTTGCGCGCAACCCGGCGACGGGAGGCGTGTGAACTCCGGGCACCCGCCCGGAGGCAGGGGAAGTCGGTGCGAGACCGACGCTGACCCGCAACTGTGAGCGGCTCTGCGGCTTCGGCCGCACTCCGTGAGCCAGGCTACCTGCCGCCGTCCACCGGGCCACCGGTGTTCCCGTTGGGAGTCGCTCCCCGGAGCGGCCGAACAGAGGCCCTCGTGGACCAGGGGCCGACGGAGGTTCCCCATGTTGCGCGTTCGTCGCGTTCCTCGTTTCTGCGCGTGCCTCGGCGCGCTCGCTCTTGCCCTCTCGCTCACCGTTCCCTTCGCCGCGCCGGCGGGCGCGGCCGATCCCGCCGCGGAGTCCGCGGCCGACAGCGCCGCTGCCTGGCTCCGCACCCAGCAGGAAGCGGATGGCGGCTTCGAAGTCGCGGGCTTTCCCGGGTTCGAGACGCGCGACGCTTCGCTTGCGATCGCGGCTGCGGCGCAGTCGGGTGGCTGGAACACCACCACCGCCCGCAGCACCTTGGCCGGGATCCACTTCGGTGGGGGCGCGGGACCGACGCCCCTGAACGCGCTGGATGCCTTCGCGGCGACGGTCACGACCGCGGGGGGCGCGGCCAAGACGATCGTGCTGAGCGCCGCTCCGCTCGGCCTCGACCCGGCGGCATTCGACGCCGCCGGCGACGGTGGCGCGGTGAACCTGGAAGGGATGCTCGACGCGGGCTGCGGCGCGAACACCGCCAGCTTCGGCACGGCCTTCAACGACACGCTCTACTCCATCCTCGCCAAGCGGCTGCCGTCGGTGTGCGGCGTGGCCCCGCCGGCGGCGGTCGCCACGGTGCGCGCCGGCCAGCAAGCCAACGGCGGTTGGAGCTTCACCGGCGACCCGTCGGGTACCGACGTCGACATCGACACCAGTGCGCTGGCGGTGCAAGCACTGGTCGCGGGCGGCGCCGGCGCGACCGACCCCGACGTGCACGAGGCCCTCGTGTTCCTGTCGAACAACCAGCAGGCGACTGGAGCGTGGCAATCATTCGGCGCGGACGACCCGAATTCGACCGCGCTCGCGATGCTCGGGATCACCGCGGCCGGGTACGACGTGACGTCGCCGTGCTGGCGTGACACGGCGACCCCGACGAAGGCGGGCACCGCGTACAGCCGCCCCGACTCGTGGCTCATCTCCCGGCAGCAAGGTGATGGTCGCATCGCGAGCCCGAACGACGGCTTCGGGATCAACACCTTCGCCACCGCGCAGGCAGTCCAGGGGCTCCTCCGTTCGTGGCTGCCGACTACCGTCGCCCCCGCGCAGACGTGCCCGGCGCCCAACGCCGCGGTGCCGACCGTCAGCACGACCACCCCGGTCCCGATCCAGGTGCTCGCCGCCGGCGCGGTTGCACCGGCCCAGGCGGTCGTCGCCCAAGCCAACTTCACAGGATGACCCACGTGCCGCGCGCCGCGCGCGGCCTCCTCGTCGTCCTCGTAGTGTCCGCGGCGACGACGAGCAGCCTCGCGGGCCGCGGTACCTGCGGCGGGTTGCGCCGGCCCTGCCCGCGCGGTCGTGATCGTCGACACCGGTAACGGTGTCCACCGCTCCGTCATCTGCTTCAGCGGGAGTGTGAGTGGGCTGGCCGCGCTCCAATTGGCAGGGGCGAACCCGGTGACGTACGGGTTCTCGGGCCAGGGAGCCGCGGTGTGCGCGTTGTACGGCGTGGGGAATCCGGCAACTCAGGAGTCGTGCCTCATCGGCCCCGGGAGCCGGTACTGGGTGTACTTCCGCGCCGCGCCGGGCGCGGGTGGCTTCTCGTACTCCCGCGCCGGCGCGAGCAGCACCACCGTCACCGACGGCTCCGTCGAGGGCTGGCGGTACGGCACCGGCCAGGCGCCACCGTTCTCGTCGTTCTGCGCGGTCGCGGGCTGCGCGCCGCTGTCGACGGCCGCGCCGGTCCCGGCGCCGACTGGCACGAGCCCACCGCCGGTCGAGGTCGCACCCGGCACCGCGAACCGGGGCGGTGGGAACGGCTCGGGAGCGCCGACGACCGTGGCCCCACCTTCGGACGGGTTCCTCAGGTCAGACGGAAGGCTCGACCGGCACGAGCACGACCGCTCCGGGAGCGGATGGCGACGGCCACGACGGTCAGCACGGTGACGGGACGAGGCTCGCCGCCGGCGCGGCGGGATCGGGCGGGCCGGGGGGCGACGACGGCGGGTCGCCGGTCGGTGTGCTCGCGGCCGTGGGAGTCCTGGCGGTCCTCGTGGGCACCGGTGTCTGGCTGCGCCGTCGGCGCTCCGGGGCAGGCAGGGGCTGATCCGATACGGTGCGTCGCCATGGCGACCCGCACGCGTACGTTCGGCGCGGGGAACCGCGAGAGCCACGACGCGTCGGACTTCTACGCCCGGTTCAGCTCACCCGAGCTGTCGAACGACTCGACCGTCAACCCGTGCAGTGCCGCCGACTCGCTGATTGTCGGTGACGCCCGCGACATGGGCAAGGTCGACGAGTGCTCGGTCGCGCTCGTCGTCACGTCCCCGCCGTACTTCGCGGGCAAGGAGTACGAGACCGCACTGGGTCAGGGCCACATCCCCGCGTCGTACCTTGAGTACCTCACCATGCTGCGCGACGTGTTCGCGGAGTGCCGGCGGGTGCTCGAGCCGGGGGGGCGCATCGCGGTAAACATCGCGAACCTCGGACGAAAGCCCTACCGCTCCCTCGCCGGTGACGTCACGACGATCCTCCAGGACGAGCTCGGACTGTTGCTCCGCGGTGAGGTCGTGTGGGTGAAGGCGAAGGGCGCGGCCGGCTCGTGTGCGTTCGGCTCGTACATGAAGGCGTCGAATCCGGTGCTGCGCGACGTGAGCGAGCGGGTCGTGATCGCGTCGAAGGGACGCTTCGACCGTGCGCTCTCGATCAAGCGACGAGCCGAGCTCGGCCTTCCGCACGAATCCACCATTAGCAAGGAGGAGTTCCTGGCGTCGACGCTCGACGTGTGGGAGATCCGGCCCGAGAGCGCGCGGAAGGTGCGACACCCGGCGCCGTTTCCCGTCGAGCTGCCCGAGCGCCTCCTGCGCCTCTTCACCTACCGGGGCGATGTGGTGCTCGACCCGTTTCTCGGGTCCGGATCCACCGCGGTGGCAGCCGCCCGTAACGACCGGCGCTACGTGGGATTCGACACCGACGCCGCCTACATCGAGCTCGCGGCCACGCGCCTCGCCGACGGGGTTGCTCCCGCCGCGCACGACTGACGGCTCGGCCCAGGCGGGTCGTACCATCGACGAACCTCGCTATGGGTGTGCTCGCGACCGACGTCTCCAGCAACTTCTACGTCCTCACCGCGTTCGGCGGTGGCGTGATCTCGTTCCTCTCGCCGTGCGTGCTCCCCATCGTCCCCGGCTACCTCAGCTTCGTCACCGGCCTCTCGGTGGGGGAGCTCCAGGAGGGGAGGCGCCGGAACCTGCGGCGCATCGCGGTCACCACCGGGCTGTTCGTGCTCGGGTTCACCGTGGTGTTCGTGACGTTGGGTCTCGTGACAACCGCGGCCGGCGAGGCCCTCGTGCGCAACCAGGAGACGCTGACGCGCATCGCCGGTGGGCTCATGTTGCTCATGGCGGCGTACCTCGCGGGCTCGCAGCTCGTCACCATGCCGAGCGTGTACCGCGAGCTGCGGTTCCATCCCCACCTCGACCGCTTCGGGCTCGCGGCGGCGCCGGTCGCGGGCGCGGCGTTCGGGCTGGCGTGGACGCCCTGCATCGGCCCCGTGCTCGGCGCCGTGCTGACCTTCTCGGCGCACGGTGAGAACGTCGCACGCTCCGGCGTGTTGCTGTTCGCGTACTCGCTCGGGCTCGGCACCGCGTTCCTCGCGGTCGGGCTGGCGTTCGGTCGTCTCACCTCGGTGCTCGACTGGTTCAAGCGCCACGCCAGGGCGATCACCTTCTTCTCGGCCGCGGTGATCGCCGCGTTCGGGATTCTGCTGCTCACCGACCAGCTCACGCCGCTGACCGCGGATCTGATCAACGGCATGCGCGACCTCGGCCTCAACTGGCTCGTCGATGCTGGATGACGCCGTAAACTCGCAGTCGATGACCGAGCGCGTCCCGTTCCTCGCTTCGCGGCTGCAGGGTTTCGGCACCTCGATCTTCGCCGAGATGTCCGCGCTGGCGCTGCGCACCGCGTCGGTCAACCTGGGGCAAGGTTTCCCCGACACCGACGGGCCGGCTGCAGTGCTCGACGCCGCGATTGACGCGATCCGAGCCGGCCACAACCAGTACGCACCCGGCCCGGGTACGCGCGAGCTGCGGGCCGCGGTCGCGGAGCACCAGCGTCGGTGGTACGGGATCGACGTCGACCCGGAGCGCGAGGTGCTCGTCACCGCGGGAGCGACCGAGGCGATCGCCGCTGCGATGCTCGCGTTGTGCGAGCCGGGGGACGAGGTGGTGACCTTCGAGCCGTACTACGACTCGTACGCGGCAACCATCGCGATGGCCGGTGCCGAGCGGAAGGTGGTGCAGCTTCGCACTCCCGACTTTTCGTTCGATCGCGACGACCTGGCGCGGGCGATCACGCCGCGCACCCGGCTCGTACTGTTGAACTCGCCGCACAACCCCACCGGCAAGGTGTTCTCACGGGCCGAGCTCGACGTCGTGGCGCGGGCGTGCGTGGAGCACGACCTCCTGGCAGTGACCGACGAGGTATACGAGCACATCGTCTTCGACGGTGCACACATTCCGCTGTGCACGCTGCCCGGGATGGCGGACCGCACGGTCACGATCTCGTCGGGCGGCAAGACGTTCTCGTGCACGGGCTGGAAGATCGGCTGGGCGTGCGGACCCGAAGCGCTCGTGACCGCAGTGCGCACTGCCAAGCAGTTCCTCACCTACACCAACAGCACGCCTTTACAGCACGCCATCGCGGTCGGTCTCGGTCTCGGCGACGACGTGTTCCATTCGCTGGCGAACGGGCTGCGTGAGCAGCGTGACCACCTCACCGGGGGGCTCCGCGACGCGGGTCTCGATGTGCTGCCGACCGCCGGCACCTACTTCGCCACCGTCGACATCCGCTCCATCGGCGAGCACGACGGCCTGGCGTTCTGCCGCACGCTTCCGGAGCGCTGCGGCGTGGTGGCGATCCCGAACGTCGTGTTCTACGACGACGAGACCGCGGGCCTGCCCCTCGTGCGATTCGCGTTCTGCAAGCGCCTCGACGTGATCGACGAGGGTGTCGCCCGGCTGAAGCAGCTGTAGCCGGGATCCCATGCTGGTCGCGGCGGTACAGCACGACATCGTGTGGGAGGACCCCGAGGCCAACTTCGCCCGGCTCGCGCCGGCAATCGCGGACGCCGCATCCGCCGGCGCGCGGCTGGTCGTGCTCACCGAGATGTTCGCCACGGGATTCTCGATGCACACCGAGCGCGTGGCGGAGCCGGCCGACGGGCCGAGCGAGCGCTTCCTCGCCGAGCAGGCTGCCGAGCATGGAGTGTGGGTGTGCGGCTCGGTGGCCCAGCTGTCACCGGGCGATGATCGCCCGGCGAATTGCCTGGTCCTCGCGGCGCCGGACGGCGCGCTGCACCGCTACCGGAAGATCCATCCGTTCAGCTACTCGGGCGAGCACGAGCACTACGTGGCCGGCGGCGAGCACGTGACGGTGGACGTCGAGGGCGTTCGCTGCAGTCTCTTCGTCTGTTACGACTTGCGGTTCGCCGACGAGTTCTGGCCGCTGGCGCAGCAGACCGACTGCTACGTGCTGGTTGCGAATTGGCCGGAGTCGCGACGTGACCACTGGCGCACGCTGCTGCGCGCTCGCGCGATCGAGAACCAGGCGTACGTGGTCGGGGTCAACCGCGTCGGCAGCGGCGGGAAGCTCGAGTACTCGGGCGACAGCGCGATCGTCGGCCCCTTCGGGGAGGAGCTCGCTGTGGGGGAGCGCGACCTCGAGCAGACGCTGCTCGTCGAAGTCGACCCTGCGGTCGTGGCCGACACCCGGGCCCGATACCCGTTCCTCGTCGATCGTCGCGAGATCGAAGCCTGAGCCGTGTGCGGATGCCTCGTGGGACTGGCTGCGTTCGTCTCGCCCCGGCTCGCCGTCTTCATCCTGTGGGTCTTCACCGACCGGATGTCGATCGCGTTCGACTCGTTCTGGTTCGGCCTCGCGGGCTTCCTCTTCCTCCCGTGGACGACGCTCGCCTGGGCGGCCGCGTACGCGCCGATCCGGGGCGTGACCGGCTTCGGCTGGTTCCTGGTGGGCTTCGCGTTCGTCGCCGACGTCATGACGCACGTCGCCAGCTCACAGGTCGCGGCGCGAGCGTCAGGCGCGCTACTGACCCGAGGGGCTACCGCGTCGGCCGGGTGTGATCGTTGACGGTGTGGGTACCGCCTTCTAGGCTGCGCCACCAGATGGAACTTCCTCAGCCGGCACGAATGGTCGAGACACTGCGCGAACGGGGGGCGCGGCTCGACGCACCGCAACGCGAGCGGCTCGATGTCCTCCTCGCACACATGGAGGGCGAGCTCGCCTTCGACCTCGACAAGATCATGAACACGCTCGTTCCCGATCCCGTGTACCACGTCTGGGGCGGCCGGTTCGCTCGTGACGAGGTCATGATCATTCGCGGTCGAGATGCGGTGAGCGCGATGTACGCGGGGCTGGCCGCCGCGCCCGGCGGCTTCCCGCCGGCCGAGATCGTGATCGACCGCTTCGTCGTCGGCGACGACAGCATCTTCTTCGACGGTGAGATGATCACGTTGTGGCCCGGCGTGGTGCTGCAAGCGATGGGTCAAGAGGTCGAAGATCCGAGTGCAGGCTATTTGGAGACGGTACGCGCGGGACAGTTGATGGTGTTCGAGGGCGGCCTCATGCGCGGCGAGGAGCTGTACTGCGGTCCGAGCCACCTCGTGAAGCTCGGGCCGCAGTGATCGATCGGGACGGCGCCTGGACTGCCCGGCCTTGCGACCCGGCGCCCGGCGTCTGGTGACGGCGTTCGAGGTCGCGGCGCGGCGTGAGCGTCGAGCGCGCTCCTAGCCCGAGGCCGACTGGACGCCGCCGGTCCAATCCCGGAGTCGCTCCACCAGCCGCGCGGGATCTGGACCCATCGGTGTCACGTTCAAGATGGTGACTCCCGCCTCGGCGAATGCGGCGATGCGTTCCTCGACGAACCCGGCGGTCCCGCAGAGATTGGTCAGCTCGAGCAGATCGTCGGGCACCGCGGCGGCCGCGGCGTCCTTCTTTCCGGCGAGGTAGAGCTCCTGGATCTCTGTGGCCTCGGACTCGTAGCCGTAACGTCGGACCAACGTGTTGTAGAAGTTTCGCCCGCGCGCACCCATGCCACCGATGTAGAGCGCGGCGGTGGGCCGCGCGTACGCGTCGAGCACGGCTCGGGTCGCGTCCGGCTCACCGATGCACGCGATCCCGCCCGCGCAGACCTCCATCGGGCCGAGGTCGGTGCCGCGCCGAGCCCGACCCTCGTCGAGCGACGGTCCGAACACGTCCCGCGCGCGCTCGGGCAGGAAGAACAACGGCAACCACCCGTCCGCGAGCTCTGCTGCCATCTCGACGTTGCGCTCGCCGAGCGCGGCGACGTAGATCGGGATCCGGGGACGGCGAGGGTGGGTGATGATCTTCAGGGGCTTGCCGAGACCGGTGCCCACGCCAGGTGGGAGCGGCACGTGGTAGGCGTCTCCATCGTGGTGCAGTGGTGCATCCCGCGCCCAGACCACGCGACAGATCTCGACGATCTCACGAGTCCGCACCACCGGCCGGTCGTACGGCACGCCATGGAAGCCCTCGATCACCTGCGGGCCGGACGCTCCGAGGCCGAGCACGCAACGCCCGCCGGAGAGCTCGTCGAGACCCGCCGCGGTCATCGCGAGGAGGGTTGGTGTACGGGTATAGATGGGCAAGATTCCGGATCCGAGCCCGATCGTCTCGGTGCGAGCCGCGAGGTAGCCCAACAGGCTCACCGCGTCGAAGCCGTATGCCTCGGCGACCCACACGAGGTCGAGGCCCGCGGTCTCGAAATCGCGGACACGTTGTACCGAGCGCTGGGAGTTGCCGTCGTAGGGCAACGGCATCGAGAGGCGCACCGGTGACCTCAGACCCCGGGGGTGATGGCCGACATCGCCGCGAGCTGGGCGAGGTCGCGGTCGTCGAAGCCCCAGGCGTGCAGGGCCCGGGCCGCGTCGGCGCCGGAGGCATCCGGCGCCTCGCCGACGTCGGCCGTGGTGGCGCCGAACCGTGGCGCGACGCCAGGCTGGAGGATGCCGTGGCGCTCGACGTAGGTGCCGCGGGCGGCGAGGTGCGGATGGCGAGCCGCCTCGTCCACGGACAGCACCGGCGCGACGCAGGCGTCCGTGCCGTCGAAGATCTCCGACCACTCGTCCCGGGTGCGCGCCCGAAAGGTGGCGGCGAAGCGCTCCTTCATCGCCGGCCACGACTCCTCGTCGTACTGGGCCGGGAGGTCGTCGGCGGCGAGGCCCATCCCGTCCAGGAGCCGCGAGTAGAACTGCGGCTCGAGCGCGCCGACCGCGACGAATTGCCCGTCCTTCGTCTCGTAGACGTCGTAGAACGGGGCCCCGGTGTCGAGAAAATTGGTTCCGGGCGGACCATCCCAACGCCCCGATGCCACGAGACTGCACAGCGGCGCCAGCAGGCTCGCGACGCCGTCGACCATCGCGACGTCGAGGACCTGGCCCTCGCCGGTTGCCCGAGCATGCAGCAGCGCCGCCAGCACTCCGAGCACGAGGTAGAGCGCGCCGCCGCCGTAGTCCGCGACGAGGTTCATCGGCGGCACCGGCCGCTCCCCGGCCCGGCGGAACTGGTGCAGCGCCCCGGCCAACGCGAGGTAGTTGATGTCGTGGCCGGCGCGCAGCGCCCAGGGCCCGTCCTGGCCCCAGCCGGTCGTGCGGGCGTACACCAACTCGGGATGCTGTGCCCGACACGCGTCCGGGCCGAGACCCAGACGTTCCATCACACCTGGTCGGTGGCCCTCCAGAAGGATGTCGGCCGCGTCGACGAGACGCCGGCCGAACGCGGCGCCCTCCGGTGACTTCAGGTCGAGCACGAGCGACGGTCGCCCGCGGTCGAGGACCGGCCACGAGTCCCGATAACCGCCACGTTCGACGCGGATGATGTCGGCGCCGAGGTCCGCGAGGAGCATCGCGGCGAGCGGGACGGGCCCGATGCCCTCGAACTCCACGACCTTGACCCCCGTCAACGGACCCACGACGCACCTCCGTACGAACGCGGACGGACCGGGACTCTAGATCGGGGCCTCCGATCACGGGCGCCGAGTCGAGCCGTGCGGGGCATTCGCCCAGGCGCGCTGCTACCCTATGGGCCACGCCGCGGGGTGGAGCAGTCTGGTAGCTCGTCGGGCTCATAACCCGAAGGTCGAAGGTTCAAATCCTTCCCCCGCCACCATCGAAATAGCAGTGATGCAGGGCCTCCGAGGCTTTCGGGAGGTCTTGCGTCGTCGTGGGCAGCTACCGGGCGTCTACCGACACTTCTACCGGCTAGCGGCCGGTAGAGCCGTCGCACGATGTCGAGAATGGCCAGCGAGGAGTGTCCGAAGCGGCTTGCGGCGTCCTCTTGCATGCCAGGGATCACGTGTTGGTAGGTCGTCATCGTGAACGCCGGAGTTCGAGTGACCGAGCCGCTCGGAGACGACCTTGATCGGTACCCGGCTTTGCAGCAGCAGGGTGGCGTGGGTGTGTCGGAGGTCGTGGAACCGGATCGGCGACACCGAGCGTCGCTACGAGCTGCTCGAATGCGTGGGACACAGCGTGCGGGTGCAGTGGCTGCGCCGTTCGGGCGGACAGAACACAAGACCGTCGAGGTTGTCGAGCCGGCCGCACTCGAGGTCCGCGTGTCTGCTGGTCGTCGCCACTCGGCGAGCACGGCCACGGTCGTCGGCGTCGAGGGTGATCGTAGCGCCGGCTGGTGCGGGTCTTGAGCCGCGAGATCTCGAGTTGGTAGCCGATCGAGATCAGCGGTCTGGGTGACCGCGAGCGGCCGGTGTCGAAGTGGACGTCATTCCAGCGGAGGCCGAGGACCTCGCCGCGGCGCATCCCGGTCGCTGGCGGTCGACCCGGAACAGCATCGAGTAGCCGGTTCTCGGCGGTGACGTCAGGAACGTCCTGAGCTCGTGGGCGGTCCACGACCGGGCTCGAGGTCGTGCTCGACGGCGAGTGACGGCGCTTTGGTGCGTGCGCGATCTTCGCCGGGTTGGCAACCAGCAGAGCCCGCGGTCGACGGCATCGTCGAGCGCCGACGCAGGACCATCTGGTGGAGGTTCGACGATGGTCTTCGCTGTGAGCGCCCCCCGCGCCGGCTCGCCGGTCGAGCAGCTCGGCGGTAAAGCGTTCGAAGTGATCGGTCGAGGCGTCGAAGTGGGGTGTCGCCGAGGTGAGGGAGCAGGTAGTGCTCGACGCGCCGGTGACGTGCCGAGCGTGCGTCGACGGTGCCAGCGTCAGCTCCTTGGCCGGCAGCCACGGCCGGGCAGGTACGCGGCCAAGGTCACGAGGAGCTGGCGCGTGCCGCCGTCTCGTCCGTCGACGCTCGGCGAGCTCCACGGCGATCTCCTCGGCCGGGCCCGGTCCGTGCCGGCGGGATGCCAACGGCGACGTTCCCGTCCCGTGATCGGATCAATGCCCTCGTAGATCACCGCGTAGAAGCGGTCACCCTTTCGCACGACGTAACCCCGCATGACGTCCTCCATTTCAGGTCGGCTCAGTGCCCGCCGGTGGAAGACATCGGAAGAAATGGAGCAGAACCGCAGCTCAGCCGCCGTTCCTGCGGGGTCACGATCCCGACGAACCGCCGCCGGCATGCGGCAAAACCCGACGCAGGTAGACCGCCATGCGAACTCGTCCGACCGATCGCATGTCACCCGCCACCCACCCGTAATGCCGGTGAGGGCGCGCCGTATCTAAGTACTGGCACATCCTGCATGAAAGCCGTGGCGGTTCACGGTGATCGTGGGATCGAGTCAGTTCCTCGAGCTGCAGTTCTGTGAATCGTGACTAGGGGCGATTCAAACCCCCTCAGCCGCGTCGGTTGAGACGCGATCGCCCGATGCCCAGACCGCCTGTTGCAGGATCTCGTGCGTTCGGCAGGCGAGGGAACCGTCCCGATAGGACGGCGCTCACGTCGTCGCGGTCACCTTCACCGCGATCAGCGCCGGTCCTGGAGTTCTGCACATCAATCGGAAGTGATTCGGTTGCATTTCGGGGCGTGATCTCGGGAGTCCCACGTGCCAGGTACGTGGCGCGCACCCGAGCTCTGGTGACTCGCCACCGAGAGCTGCAGCTCCGCAAGCACGCGCGTCAGCGCGCGAAGACGCTCGGCACCGCCGCCGCCGCTACCAATCGGCCAAGTGCGGTGACGGCTCTGCCCGTGGGAGAGTGACGCGACCGCCACGGGTGTACGGTGCGGTTGACACGACAAGAGCCCTTACGTGTCGGGCCAGCCTCGGTTGGTTCGGGTGCGATGCTCCGGACCCTGGTAGCGCAAGTGACGCGCATGCTGCCAGGAGGAGCTATGGCTTTTACCGGCCCTCGGTCGATGTCCGCCGATCCGCACGGCTCCTCCGTCGTGCGGCGCGAGGGAGACCGGATTGTCGTCTGGCTTCGCGGCGAGCACGACATTGCGACCACGGCCGAGTCGTCAGAGGCCCTCGCCTGGGCGATCGCGATGGGCGACGCTGATCTCGTGGTCGACCTGAGTGAGGTGCAGTTCATGGACGCCTCCACGATCGGCGTCATCGTCAAAGCCCGAAACTTCCTGCTCACGCGTTCACGGTCGTTGTCACTGCGAGCTCCGACGCGGTGCGCGCGCCGGGTGCTCGACGTGTGCGGCCTGGCCGAGCTCATCGATTCCGGGTCGTCGAGATCAGAGACCGCGGCCGCGTTGGGCTCGTGGGTGGCGGTCCCCGCCAGCGACCGGGCCGACCACCGCGCTGGCGGAGCCGGCCCCGCCGTGGGTCAGACGATGGCCGCGCCGGGACAGTGTGAACAAGTAGGCGGAACGGTCGTGGTCCCGGCCGTTCGTCGAGGACCGTGAGCACAGGCGCCGAGCGACGCGTGCGTATCCTTGCCCAGCTGGTCGGTCGCGGGGCTTCCGCGCTGGACAGCAGACGGCTGTGCGAGGTGTGCGCGGACGTGACTGGGATGAGCGGCGCCGGGATCATGTTGATGTCGGGCGATGTGCCCCGAGGATCGGCCTGCAGTACCGACGAGGTGAGCGCGGCTGATCGAGGTGCTGCAGTTCGATCTCGGGGAAGGGCCCTGCGTGGACGCGTATGACCAGGATCAGCCGGTGTTCGAGCCCGACCTCGCTGATCCGGTGACGCCGCGCTGGGTCGGTTTCACCGGCCCTGCCGTGGAGGCCGGCGCGCGGGGCCATCTTTGGCTTCCCCCTCCAGGTTGGAGCGGTCCGCCTCGGTGCGCTCAACTTGTACCGCAGCCAGCCAGGGCCGCTCAGCGACGACCAGCACGCCGACGCGCTGGTCATGGCCGACGTCGCCGCCCAGGCGCTGCTGGTGATGCAGGCCAACGCACCGCAGGGCAGGCTCGCCGCCGAGTTGGAGGCCGGAAGCGACTTCCAGTACGTCGTGCACCAAGCGTCGGGCATGGTCGCAGCGCAACTCGACGTCAGCGTCGGCCAGGCCCTCACCAGGCTCCGGGCGTACGCCTTCGGCAACGACCGACCCCTCACCGAGGTCGCCAAGGACGTGGTGGCCCGAAGGCTCCGCTTCGACGCCGCCAGCGGCGAGAAAGACCCACCGTCGGGAAACAATCCCGGGACGTGACGGCGATCTTGGCGAGCCGGGAGGCGTACCCTGCGAGTGCGGCCCCGGTCCTGGGACGGCTCATGGTCGAGGCCGTGACGACTGGAGAACCGATGCCCAGAGAGACGCTGCTTGCCCGCACGTTGGTCGAACTGGCCGACACGCTGGTCGACGATTTCGACGTCGTCGAACAGCTCACCCTGCTCGCGGATCGCTGCGTCGAAATGCTCGACGTCGCTGCCGCCGGGATCATGCTCGCCGCACCCGACGGGGCCCTGCGGGCGATGGCCTCCTCGAGCGAGGCGATGCGGGTCCTGGAGCTCTTCGAAGCTGCAAGCGCAGGAAGGCCCGTGCCTGGACTGCTACCGCACTGGCCAACCGGTCCTGAACCAGGACCTCGCCACCGTCGGCCAGTCGCTGGCCCCTGTTCGCGTCCGAAGCGGTCGAGGCTGGGTTCCAGTCGGTGCAGGCGCTGCCGTTACGGCTGCGGGGCACGGTCATCGGCGCGCTCAACCTCTTCCACACCGACACGAGCGCGATGGAACCGGCCGACGTCGAAGTGGCCCAAGCGTTTGCCGATATCGCCACCATCGCCATCCTGCAGCAGCGCGCAACGCGCGAGAGCCCAAGTCGTGAACGAGCAACTCAACCACGCGCTCAACAGTCGCATCGTCATCGAACAAGCCAAAGGAATGATCGCCGAGCGCGCAGGCCTCGACATGGAACAGTCCTTCTCGATGTTGCGAAACCACGCCCGCAACCACAATCTCCGGTTGGCCGAACTCGCCCGCCAAGTCATCGACGGCACAATGGCCGTGTCAACGCTCGACCTCGGGGTTGGGTCGTAGCATTCACGGCTGGGTGGCCTTCTCGATCCGATCAGCGAGCGGCTGCCCGAGGTTCTCCGCGAGTCCGCCTCCTCGACCGCACGTGCTGACAACGGGCTGAGGTCATTCGCCTTCCAACGAGATGTCGGCGGTTCGAGTCCGCGCACCACTCCACAAAGGTGGAGGGCAGGCAGCGGAAGAATCGTGGAGACGCCCGACGTGGGAGGTCACTTGACGGTGTATGGTGCGGCTTAACACGTCGAGGAACCCGTAGGCGTGTTGGATCCTGCTTCTTATCGAGGCAGCCTTCCGGGAGCGTTGCTCCGGACCCCGGTAGCGCACGTACGTGCAGATACCATGAGACGCCTTGTTCGGGCTGGACGACCGCTCCGCGGTATGTCGCCCTGTACGGGCTCCGCGCCTCCTCAGCTCTAGGAGGAACGCCGTGGCAACAACACTCGAACGCGCGTCAGGATCTGTGTCGCCGCCGGATCTGGACCGATCAACAACTGCCGAGATGCTCCCGACCGGCACCGCCCGATATCTCTGGGCCGTGGTCCGGCTCTGTCTGGGCTGGACGTTCCTGTGGCCCTTCCTGGACAAGCTGTTCGGGCTGGGCCACGAGACGCCATCGGCCAGTGCCTGGATCCACGGTGGTTCTCCCACGACCGGCTTTCTGAGCGGCGCGGTCGGTCCGTTCGCCGGGATCTACCACAGCCTCGCGGGTGCGGTGTGGGCGGACTGGGGCTTCATGCTCGGTTTGCTCTGCATCGGTGTCGCGTTGTTGCTCGGCATCGGGATGCGCATCGCCGCGATCTCCGGAGCGGTCCTCCTGGTCCTGATGTGGAGCGCGTCGCTCCCACCGGCGAACAACGTGTTCATGGACGACCACATCATCTACGCGCTCGTGCTGCTCGGCCTTGCGGTGGTCGGAGCCGGCAACACGCTCGGCCTGGGTCGCTGGTGGACCGCGACCAGCCTCGTCCGTCGCCACCCGTGGCTCACGTGACCACAGCCCGCCCGCCGAAGAGAACGCTTGACGTCACCAACAGTTGCGGACACGTTGCAGGTGGCCAATGGCGTCGCACCCGCAGAGTTGGATCGGGTGGTCGCCGCGCTCGGACGGCTCGACGACCGGCTCCGTTCGTTTCCGGCGGGGACGGTGGAGCTGGCGTTGAGCGTCAAGGAACGCGACACGCCGAGCCAACACACGACGCTCGAGGCCTGGATCGCAGGTCAACCGCGGCTGGTCGCGACGTCGAGTAGAACCGACTTCGACGCGGCGCTGGTCGAGGTCCGCGACGAACTCATCCGCCAGATCACCGACGCGAAGAACCGCGGCGAGCCCCGACACAACCGTGCCCATCGAGGCACGCTCTGACCCGCTGGACCGGAAGAGGAAGGATCAACATGCGAGCACTCGTCTACCACGGAGCCAACTCCAAGGCATGGGAGGAAGTGCCCAAGCCCGACTTGATCGAGGACACCGACGCGATCGTCCGAGTCGACGTCACCACGATCTGCGGTTCGGACCTGCACATCTTGAAGGGTGACGTCCCGGAGGTGACCGACGGTCGCATCCTCGGACACGAAGCTGTCGGCACCGTCGAATCTGTGGGCACCGCGGTGAAGAACATGCAACCCGGCGACCGGGTGCTCGTCTCGTGCATCACGGCGTGTGGGCGCTGCCGGTACTGCCGCGGAGCTCGTTACGGCCAATGCGTCGGTGGCGGCGGCTGGATACTCGGCCACCTCATCGATGGCACCCAGGCCGAGTACGTACGCGTCCCATTCGCCGACACATCGACGTATCCGGTCCCCGTGGATGTCGCTGACGAAGAGATCTTGATGTTGGCCGACATCGTTCCCACCGGTTACGAGGTCGGCGTCCTCAATGGTCATGTGCAGCCCGCAGACGTCGTCGTGGTCGTCGGCGCAGGCCCGGTCGGCCTCTCCGCGATCATGGGTGCACGGCTGTTCACCCCGAGGCTCGTCATCGCGATCGATCTCGTCGACAGCCGCCTCGACGCCGCGAAACGCTTCGGCGCCGACGTCATCATCAACAACAGCCGCCAAGACGCCCTCGAAGTGGTACGGGAACTCACCGGAGGTCTCGGCGCCGACGTCGCTATCGAAGCCGTCGGCACGCCCGACACGTTCGAACTCGCGACCACGCTGATTCGGCCATGCGGCCACGTAGCCAACATCGGCGTCCACGGCAAACCCGTGACCCTCCACCTCGAGTCGCTCTGGAGCGCCGACGTGACCATCACCACCGGTCTCGTCGACACGTCTTCCATCCCGACCTTGTTGCCGCTCCTGGCCGGCCATCAGCTCGACGTCGGTGGGTTCGCCACCCACCACTTCGCAATGGACAATCTCGTTAGCGCCTACGACGCCTTCACCAATGCCGCCGACACCGGCGCACTCAAGGTCATCGTCAGCGCCCAACAGGACGAAGGCACACAGAGCCTGAGGTGACCCGCGTCGCGGCAACTCCCGATCGATCCGAAGAGAAGACTCCGCTGACCTGGCACGACACGACCCTTGAGGACGTTCAGCCCTTCCGGACGACGACCGTTCCCGAGCGATGAAGAACTTGCGGTAGCTGAAGGGAACGAAGCTGATGACGGCGATCGTGTTGGCACAAATGTGGGACGGCGGCAACCACATGGACGGGGGATGGTGGTGGGTCATGGGTGTCGGGTGGCTGCTCTTCCTCGCGTTTATCGGGTTCCTCGTCTACTTGGTTGTCCGCCACCACACTGATTCTGGAACCTCGACCCGACAACGGAGCACAGCAGAAGACGTGCTCGCAGATCGCCTTGCCCGCGGCGAAATCGACGAAGACGAATACCACCGTCGTCGCAACGCGCTTCGCTCGTAGGAGAGGAGCTGTCTGATGGGAACGGGCTGACGTCGTCGTCGTGCTCGCCGCCGCCGTGTTCACGGGAGGGCTGTGGTGGTTCTTCTTCGGGCCGAAGCGGGCGCGGCGCGCTCGAGCTACGCGGCGGGACGCAGGAGATCCAGGTGACAGTCAAGGGTGGATACTCACCCGATCTGATTACGGTGCTGACCTTCCCCCGGTTCTCCGGACACTGATTCTGGGAGGCTGTTGGCCTTCCGGAGAGGAGTTCGGATGCCTGCTGCCCACCCGCCCGAGTTCCGTCAACGCGTGGTCGAGCTTGCGCTTGAGCGAGCGAAGCCGATCGCTCAGATCGCGAGGGATCTGGGGATCAGCGAGTCGTGTCTTCGTCGGTGGATGTCCCAGGCCGATGTCGATGCTGGCCGCCGTGAGGGCGTGAGCAGCGAAGAGCGTCGTGAGCTCGTGCGGCTGCGCCGCGAGAACCGGACGTTGGCGATGGAGAACGAGATCCTCAAGCGCGCCGCCGTGGCGTATTTCGCCAAGGAGAACGTGCTCCCTGATAACCCGAAGGTCGTGGGTTCAAGGTCGGCTCGTGGTGTGGCGTCGCCGCGATCGACGAGCGCATCGCTGACGCCGAGGGGCCGGAGGACCTCGAGGGTCCGGGGTGCACGATGAGCGCCCGTGAGGGCCGGAACGCGTCGGGGCGTTGCTCGACAACGCTCACGCTGGCACCGTGATCGACGGCTTGGAGCGCGAGCGCGAGGCCCGTCGAGCCGGCTCCGACGACGAGCACATCGACCGGATCGCGTCTCACGGGCCTGGTGGCGTGACGCTGCGGAGTCGCCACCAAGCATCGGGCTCTTGCGGTGCGAAGGTGTCGAGGACTGCGGGGTTGGTCAGGACGTTGTCGCGGCGCAAGCCGGGAAGCACGATGTAGTGGATGGAGCCGCGGACGCTTACGAGCGCGAGCACCCACCTGAGGGCACGGACGTAGGCGTCAGCCAGCTCTGCGTCGTGCCACTGGTAGAAGCCGCGGTAGACACCGTGGTTGTCGTGCGCAATCCAGAGTTTGGAGACGAAACCGGGGAAGCCGACGAACAGAGGCGTGTTCAGCAGACTCTCGGCTCGAAACGAGCGCGTGGCCCCATCCGCGCACCCACCGCAGCTTGAATGCGACCACCAGGACTACTGGCGCATCGGATGGTGCGCTCGCGACGATCGTTTCTCGGTACACGCGGGCTCGCGTCTCGTTCGCGAAGCTGAAGACGGATCCGACATGCTCACGCGGCCGGGAGATCGCGTGGCTTCTCAGCAGGACGACCGTGGTGAGCGCGCAGCGGACCAACGCGCACACGGCCGCCGGCAGTGGTAGCGGCGGTCGGTCGGCGATCACCGTGGTTTGCGCCGGTATCGCCAGCTGATCGCGGCGATCCATCGGTGGATCGAGTTTGCTGCCCAGAGCCCGGCGACCGGCTCGAGGCCCGCGAGCCGCGCGGTACGCGAGGCACTGGGGCACCAGATAGGCCGCCACCGCAATGCCGGCTACAGCATCACGGCGTCCGGTCCCTCGCCAACCACGTACTGCCGCCAGGCCCGGCACCTGCGGGGGAGGCGGGAGGAACCGGCGGATGTCGGGCACGGCTCCATGATGGCCACATCGGGACGGTCGTCGCGCCGTTCGCGGACGATGAGCGGCGAGGATGCGTGACGTCTACGCCACCGCTCCCTTCGGGTATCTCGACCTCGATTGTGAGTCGGCACGGTGTTGCGAGGCAGGGCCGAGCGTCCCCGGTTTGCCAACGCGCTCGATGGGCCGCCGCGGGCTGGTATGGCCGAAGGGATCTGTCGTGGTCGGGTTCGTGTGCTCAGCTGGAGGGACAGCACATCTGAGCGGAGGGAGGCGCGATGCGAGCATGGTCGGTGCAGACGCCCGGTCCGATGAGCACCCACCCGCTGGTGTCCGTCGACCTCCCGCGTCCCGAGCCGGCTCCAGGCGAGGTGCTGCTCCGCGTCTCCGTGTGCGGGGTGTGTCGGACGGACCTGCATCTCGCGGAAGGTGATCTTTCGCCGCACCGGCCGCACACGGTGCCCGGCCACGAGGTGGTCGGGACCGTCGAGGAGCTCGGCGCTGACAGCCGACGGTTCCGGGTCGGCCAGCGGGTCGGGATCGCATGGCTTGGAGCGACGTGCGGCGTGTGCCACTGGTGCCGAAGGGGCGCGGAGAACCTCTGCGTCACGCCACGCTTCACGGGATGGGACGCTGATGGCGGATTTGCCGAATACGCGGTGGTTGACGAGGCCTTCGCCTACGAGCTCCCGGACTCCTTCGACGACGAGCACGCCGCTCCACTGCTCTGCGCCGGCATCATCGGCTACCGGTCACTCAAGCGGGCTGCGCTTCCACCCGGTGGCCGACTGGCCATCTACGGCTTCGGGGCTTCCGCGCACCTCGCGGCTCAAGTGGCCCTCGCACAAGGGGCGACGGTGCACGTCCTCACGCGCGCGCAGTCCGCGCGCGATCTCGCCTTGTCGATCGGGGCCCACTCGGTCGGCCCGGGCAACGGGCTACCGCCGGAGCCCGTCGACGCGGCCATCCTCTTCGCGCCTGTCGGAGAACTGGTGCCGGTTGCGTTGTCAGGTCTGGAACGGGGCGGAACGCTCGCGCTCGCCGGCATCCATCTGAGCGACGTTCCACAGCTGGACTACCAGGAACATCTGTTCATGGAGCGACAGGTGCGGAGCGTGACCGCGAACACACGGGCCGACGGAGAGGAGTTCCTGGCCTTGGCCGATCGCCTCCAAATACGCGTGACGACGAGCGCATACGAACTCGGAGCCGCTGATCGTGCGCTCGAGGATCTCGCCGCAGATCGAGTGACGGGCGCGGCCGTTCTCGTTGTGTGATGTTTTGATCTCGACGCTCCGCTCTCGGAGCGCGCAGGTCACGCTGGCGATGCGACGACCTTGACCTCGTGCGGCGTGCCGTCGATGTCGATCTGCATCTCCAGGGTCTCGATGTGCTCGATCGACCGGTGCACACCGCCGACATCGGTGCCGAGCGTCTCGATGGTCAGTACGGCGTCGGGCAGCCCGTCGCCGTCGAGGTCGAGGTACTTGATCTCCTGCTCCATGCTCCCCGCCCATCCCCAGTTGTCGACCGTCGTCATTGCGTGCTCCCATCCCTCCGACCCGGCATGCCTTCGCCGAATCGTCAAGACGACTCTCGCGATCCTTGCACCGGGTCAACAGAGGCCAAGGTCCCACATCGCGAAGGACCAGCGACCTTTGCCTATATAGCGGTGAGGGCGTCATCGCGCGGGCAAACTCGAGCACGGCGACCTGGTTCTTTCCCACCTACAACGACTTCATCAACACTGGCCCGGACGGCAAGCGCCATTGGGCCTGCGCCCATCCCTACATCTGGATTATTCCGACATCGGCGTGTGCAACCCACCAGAGCACAACCGCTGCAAATGCCATCGCCCAGAACGCCGAGTTCAACAACATGATCAATGGGCTACAGGTCTCGTATAAGCTCGTGAGTGGCGACTACAACTTGCCCACACCCAATAATTCCACTGTCGGCGCGCCGCCCGCTGGTGCGCTGGACGCTGCTGCAAGTCCCAGCCAGTACACGGTTCCCGTGCCCAACGAGCCGGGCTCTTCACGGCGTATTGACTTATATCTTCTATCGCGGTTACGCGCTCCAACAACTTTCGCAGGTGTGGAATCCTACGCCTTGCCAGGCACCCCCGCTGCACTGCACCTCTGATCACAAGTTTCTGGTCGCGGTCGTGGGATAGGCTCAGGCTCGTTGGGTTAGTCGATACTCGTCGCTGGGCAGCCGCCGGAGAGGTAGACGTTGCCTCCGTCTGCGACGAACATTGCCTTATTCGCCGTTGACCATTTCAGAGTACCTGTTTCAAATTGCAGGCCACGAAGTCTGCCAGCCGCACCGATGACAACGACGTCATGGGTCACCCCTGTTCCGAGGAAATCGCTGCGGGCGGGCGCGCTCCAAATGCGCGCGCCGGTGCCGAGGTCGTGCGCGGCGATAGCAAAGTCGGGGCTGACCACGAGAACCTGCTTCGGGTGGGCATCTGGCGGGATGACGCTGAGTCCCGGGACCGTCCATTCCAGTACGCCTGTCAGGGCGTCGTAGGCGGATACCTCGAGACCGGAACCTACAAGAACGTGTTTCCCGCCGATGGTGATGTCGTAGTTGGTGGGAGCCGGATCGCGGGGTAGCTGGCGGAGGAAGTGTCCGTTGGCGCGGTCGAAGAGCTGAACGCTCATCCCTTCGCTCACGCGCAGGTTCACGCGCGCGGTTCCCATCACCGCCATCGCCACGACGTCCGGTCCAATGGCGGCCGTGACGGCATCGAGGCCTGGCGGTAGGGCCATGGTCCACTGCGTGGCCCCGGTTGCCCGGGCGAGAGCGCGAATACGTACGGTGTCACGGGAGTCGTAGCCGACAAACTCAGGGCTTCTGAGCAAGATCGTCTGCGCGTCGAGCGCTAGGGGGAACATTCCCTTGATCGGCGTGCGCCACGTCACTCGACCCGAGGAGGCGTCAACGCCTTGCAGCACGGCGCGACGGTGCCCATGACTACGAAAAAACCGCGGATCAACGACTGGCAGGATCTTTCCGCGCGGATTACCGCTGACGTCAAATGGAGCAACGTCCCGCAGAGCCCATCTGCGATGCCCAGTCTTCGCGTCCAACGCCGAGATGACCTGATCCCCCGGGCGGTAAGGGCGGTCCTCGCTGAAGCAGCGAGTGCTTGTCACGAACACAGACTGCTCGTTACCGAACCAGGTCTCCAACAGTCCGCCACGTTGCCCTGTCGTGTGGATCTCCCATCGCTGAACGCCCGACTCCACACGAAGCGTCCTGACGAAACCGTCCGGCTGTTGAGCGATCGCCGCCATTGATCCACGCCCGGTAGCGACCACGAGCAGCGAGACGACACAAGCAATCGGAAGAGGAGACCGCCGCCGGAACACAAACTCATTGTTCCACGGCAATCGGGAGTGTCAGATCATCGGTGTAACTGAGCTGGCCTAACAGACTCGCGTCCTAAGCACCTCTCAACCCCGACACGCAGACGTTCACGCGCGTGGGCAGATACACCACGAGAGGGGACACGGCCAAGCCGTCGGGCGGTTAGCTCGGCTGGGGGGAGCTGTCGCGTTCCTCCGCAGGGGCGAGACGGCGAGCGGACCACTCCCACGGCAGCCACGAATAACGTACACTTACACCAATAGACGTACGAAAGGCGGCCATGGGGCCAGCCGGGAGCGAAGTCCCGATCGTGTGGCGAGGGCGGCGAGTGCGCGCGTTCGTCCCCGCCCGGCTGGCTGACCGGGACCTCACGCTTGACGCCCGGACCGTCGGCGACGCAGCTCGGGCGCAGGCGGCCGTCGAGCACGGCGCCGAGTCGATGCCTGAGGACTTCGCCGCGTTGGCTCGGCTGCTGCTACGAGCGGAGGGAGTCGCGTCGTCGTTCATCGAGGGCGTGACCGCTCCGGTTATCGACATCGTCCTCGCCGAGGCCGACGAGAGCGGATCACCATCGGCCGCTGCCTGGGTGGCGGCGAACCTCGCCGCCGTCAGCGAGGCGATCGCCGAGGCGCACGCCGGTCCCCTCACGCTCCAGAGCCTGTGCGGGTGGCACCGGACGCTCATGACCGGCAGCCCGGCGCCTGCGCAGCACGTCGGTGTCCTTCGGTCCGAGCAGGGATGGATCGGCGGGACATCGCCGCTCGACGCGCATCTCGTGACTCCGCCACCCGACGAGGTGCCGGCGCTCGTCGACGACTTGAGCGCGTACGTCAACCGCGACGACATCGACCCCGTGAGCCAGGCAGCGATCGCCCACGCCCAGTTCGAGATCATCCACCCCTTCGCCGACGGCAACGGGCGCGTCGGGCGCGTGCTCGTCGCGTGGGTCCTCGTTCGACGACTGTCGCTCGTGACGCCGCCACCGGTGAGCGCTCGGATCGCTGCCGACGTCGGTGGCTACGGCTCTGGGCTCGTGCTGTTCCGCATGAGCGACCACAACGCGTGGATCCGCTGGTTCGCGGAGGCGGTGTCGGGCGCCGGCCGCGCGCAACAGGAGTTGGTCGCGTCGGTCGAGCGGCTGCAGCGCGAGTGGCGTGAGCGACTCGGCGGACCTCGAGCCGAGTCAAGGCGCGTGCGGAGCGATGCCGCGGCGTGGCGCGTGCTCAACCTCCTGCCTCGTCACCTCGTGCTCACCGGTTCGATCGTGGCGACCGAGCTCGCCATCCCGCTGAAGTCGGCCAGCGCGGCACTGGGTGAGCTCGTCGACGCCGGCATCCTCGTGGAGCATGGAACGGTGCAGGGAAGTGGGCGTGGACGACCGAGTCGCCTCTACACGAGCGCCGAGCTGCTCGGGCTCACCGGCTCAAACCCGTTGCGGGCCTGAACCACGAAAGCGCTCTCGGCGGGATTTCTTCCACATCGGGCAGACGGCGGCGGGGCATGCTGCGCTCATGTTCCGCACTGTCGTCGACGCTGCTCGGTATCGCCGTGCGACAGTGCCGATGATGCCCTCGCCCAGCGCGACTTCGGATCCGACACCTTCGATCTCGTAGCCGCGGCTGGCGATTGTGAACAGACGGCTGCCCGACCGAGTCGCTCGACTACCCGATGCGGTAGAGGCGGGCGCAGTTGTCCCAGAGGATCTTGCGCTTGCTGTCGTCATCGAGTTGTCCGGCAAGGAACGCGTCGACGGCGTGTGGGAACTTCGCGTCCGGGTGCGGGTAGTCGGTCGAGAACACGACGTTGTCGTTGCCATAGGTTTGTACGTAGAGCGTGGCGGGGGCCTCATCGGCCTCGACGGAGACGTAGCAGTTGGTGACGAAGTATTCCGAGGGCTTGCGGCCGAGTTTGATCTCGAAGCGGCCGACGTACTCGTCGTAGTGCTCGTCGAGGCGGTGGAGAAGCCAGGGAGCCCAGGAGCAGTTCGCCTCGAGGAAGCCGGCTCGCAGAGAGGGGAAGCGGTCGAATACTCCTCCGCCGCAGAAGCTCAGGACTGCGCCCATGGGGCCGACGCAATGTGAGAGCGTGTGCCACATCATGAGCATGGAGCGGTGACCGGCGGCAAAGTCGGTGAGGTCGTCGGGACCTCCGCCGTGGAAGCACACGGCGACGTCGAGCTCCTGACACACCGCCCAGAGCGGATCGTAGTCGGGATGGTGCCAGGGTCGACCGCCCACGATTCCCGGAAGCAAGAAGATCGCCCGGAAGTCGAACTGCTCGACACAGCGACGTGTCTCCGCGACCGCGGAATCGACGTCGTGAGGAGCGACCATCGCGGCGCCGAACAACCGTGCGCGGTCCTCGCCGCAGAACTCCGCCAGCCAGTCGTTGTACGCCCGGGCGATACCGGCCGCAAGGCCCGGCTCAAGCCCGCGTGTGCCGTTGTGCGGCAGATCATGGCCCATGACCATGAGCCCTCGGGACGGGAAGAGCACGGCGATGTCGATGCCTTCCCGGTTCATCGCGTCGACTTGCGACGCAGCGTTGAACTCGACGCTTTCCGCGAACTCGTACTCGGGCTCGTAGTCGACCATGTGCGCGTGAAGGCTCGGCCACCA
Source organism: uncultured Actinomycetes bacterium (assembly GCA_963775795.1). GTDB lineage: Bacteria > Actinomycetota > Acidimicrobiia > IMCC26256 > DASPTH01 > CAVZKC01. Next base: position 1,510,443 of record CAVZKC010000004.1, read on the forward strand.
CTGCGTCGGCAGCGTGTCCACGCCCGACCGGACCGGCGGGTCGCCATCGATGGGCATGTTCACGTGAAAGTTCCGTTGAGTCGGCGCGTTGGCCGGTCCGACGGGGGCGCGGCCGCGCAGCTCGGCCGGCAGGTAGCGAAGCCAGAGGTCGCGGGGCTCGATGACGTGCATGTCGGAGTCGATGACTCGAAGGCCGTTCTTCATTGTCGCTCCTTGAAGGTATGGAGATTGGGTAGCCATCGCCCGGGCAGCGCGCCGGTGCTCTCGCCGCTGAGCTGCGTCGGGACTCCGGCAACGATGGTGGCGCGGTATCCGCCGGCAGGACGACGGAGACGCGGTGTGCCAGCTGGCCCATCGTCGAGCAGAACCGGTTCGGCCCATTCCAGCTCGTCGAGCGCGAACACGACGAGATCCCCAGCGGCGCCACGAGCGATTCGACCGCGGCCTTCGAAACCGAACACGTCCGCCGGTCGGCTCGTCAGCTCCTGAATGGCGGCCGGCAGCGTGAGATCCGCCCGTTCCCGCACGTGCCGGGTGAGCAGCAGGGTGGCATCGCCGGCAGCCGCGAACATGCGCACGTGGGCGCCCGCATCGCTCGCCGACACGACCGTCGCCGGATCGGCGCAGAGCGCTCCGACACGCGCCGGGTCGTCGTTGCCGGCTACATACAACAGACCAGGCCGCAGGTCGTTGATCGCGATCCAGTCGGCGAACGCGTCGGAGGGGTGTCCCCCACGTTGGTCGACCCAGGACTGCAACGTCGAACCGACATGCTGCTCGAGATCGGCTCGTGCAACCGACGTGATCCGCACGAGGTCGAGCCGGCGGTGCGGGAACATGAACAGATCCTGGGCGTCCCACTCCAAGGCGGCCCGTGCTCGCCAATCGCAATCGGTGAGCATGGCCCGCTTCGCGGCGTGGTCGGACCGCACGAAGTCGTTCCAGGCGGGCAGGTACATCAGGCTCATCGTCTGATCGAGGTTGACCAACACCTCGATCGGACGAGGTGAGATCTGGGGGATGACCGCGGAGCCGGCAGCTTGGAACCTGCGGGCGAGATCCAACTGAGTCTCGCAGATCGACCGGTCGATCGGCCGGTCGACGAAGCCGTTCCACGTCATCGCCGCCCCGTGCGCTGCACAAGCGCGGGCGCACGCCTCGATCCGCTCGAGCGCCTCTGCTGGCATCGACGCCGGCGGCGGGATCATCTCGAAATGGGCCTGCCGCCGGCCCAGCACCTCGACCAACGCGTCGAGCTCGGCTTCGTCGGCGACCGAGCTCGGAACGGGACGGCCATCCGCGTCCCGGTCGAAGTAGGACCAAGACAGCCCCGACGCCCCGGCGTCGAGAGCGGCATCGAGCGCCCCGGCCAGAGCAACGCGCTCGGTCCCGGTCGAAGGCCGCTCCCACGCCTCCTCCCCGATCACGAATAGGCGCAGCATCGAATGCCCCACGAGCGCGGCCACGTGCACCCCAAACCGACGACGGGCGAGATCGGCGGCATATTCCGGATAGGACGACCAACTCCACGGCACCGTCTCATCGAAAACGGCCTGGGGGAAATCCTCGATGAAGCCGAAAGTACGCCCAACGGCCACTCGATGCTCCGGCAACACGGGCGCAAGCGAAAGCGAACAATTCCCGATGAGGATCGTCGTTACCCCGTGCTGTGCCATCGGATCACACGCCGGATCCCAATACAAGGTGGGATCGAAGTGCGTATGAGAGTCAATGAATCCGGGCGCCACGATCGCGCCGGACGCATCCAGCACGGGCTCGCCCTCGCGGACAATCGAGGAGCCGATCTCCACGATCTGCCCCTCGCGGATTCGCACGTCGGCCCGGAACGGATCGCTACCCGTCCCGTCATGGACCTCGCCGCCGACGACCAGCAGGTCACCGCTCGGGGACTCGGCCCCGGGCGCGACCATCAGTCCTCGAAGCTCGGTGTGACGGGACGCGACCTCGCGAGTGAAACTGGCCCGATAAGCCGCGTCATCGTGTGCTCCGACCTCCATCGCCCGGTCAGCGACGCAGCGGACCCTAGTCATGCGGTACCGAGGCGGCAAGCAGGGGCTGAACGGGCAGATCCTGACCCGCAAGCCGGCTCCCGCTGCCGGGTGATGACAATCCTGACGAGCGCCGAGCTGGTGGCGGGCGAACCCGTCGACTACGGAATCCACGCGACCTGCGATGAGTGCCAGCTCTGCGTGCGCCGCCGGCGGGCCGACAACTTGGCGGCGCGAAGCTCAACGGCCCATTGACCTAGCGCAGCTACTCGACGGCTCGTAGAGTACCTGTCGTTCGATCGGCCATAGTCGACGGGAGACAGCGATGAGCGACAACACCACCGTGGTCCGTGAGTTCTGTGACCTCATGGCCAAGCGGGACGCCGAAGGGCTCCGGCCGTATCTTGCCTCTGACGCCATCTACCAGAACACCGGTAGGCCGGCGATAGCCGGAGTGGATGCGATCGTGGAGAATCTGGCCGCGCAGATGGCCAGGTTCCCCGACTCCTACGAATACCGGGTCATCAACTTGGTCGGCGACGGCAATGTCGTACTAACCGAGCGCCTCGACATGATCCGAGGTGGTGACGCTAGCCTGCATGGCGTTCCGGTCATGGGCGCCTTCGTGCTCCACGAGGGGAAGATCGTTCGCTGGACCGACTATTGGGACACCGCCTTGCCCGCGAAGATGATCGCCGGCGAAGACTGCACCACTCTGGTACCTCAGAAGTACTGAGGCCGGGCGTCCCCGTCCGTGGAGACTTGGCATATGAGCCGTGCCGATGCCCGAGAGGTTGGCGCGAATGGCTCGCAAGACGAAAGGTGTGAGCCGTGCCGACTACGCCACGAGATCCAGACCTCCAGCGGCTGCTCGACGAGTCCGCGATCCGCAATTTGCTCGCACGTTACGGACGCGGGATCGATCGTATGGATCATGACGTCTTGCTGTCGATGTTCTGGCCTGAGGCGATCGACGAGCACGGTGTCTACAACGGCCCGATCGAAGGTTTCGTCGAATGGCTGCGATCTACGCACCAGGCCGATGAATCCTGGATGCACCACAACACGACCCAGACGATCGAGATCGACGGTGACCAAGCGTGGACCGAAACCTACTGCCTCGCCATGAACCGCATTCCCCCGCGGGACGGGAGTCCCGCTGTCGACCGTACGGTAAGAGTTCGCTATTGCGACCGTCTCGAGCGGCGGGATGGGGAGTGGCGTATCGCCCACCGCCGAGTCGTGTATTCCCCGAGCACGATCGATGACCATGTCCACGACTGGGAGTTCAGTCCGAACCACCTTCGCGAGACGCGCGACCGTACCGACCCCGCGTACTGGGGTTGAAGCTGAGGTCAGCGGACGTCGCCTCGTGCTGACTCAACGGCGCCCCCCGCCCAACGACGAGTTTCCTCAGGTCGCCTTCGCTCTCTAGTATCTGCGAGTCACGGCCGTCGAGAGCAAGGGGGCTTCTCGTGACTTCGATCGACGACGTCGAGAAGGTCATCCAGGGGACGCCTTTCCCGTCGGCGCAGACCATGCAGGCTCCGTATGAGTTCTACCGTGCGCTTCGGGCCGGCCCGCCCAGGCGCCTTCCGTCCGGCGACTTCGTGGCCGCCCGACGGGCGGACATCCTCGAGATTACCCGGCGGCCAGCGGAGTTCTCGAACCACCATTCGACGTACGACGATGGGTTCATGCGTGCGGCAACGCTGGAGGATTACGCCAACCCGCACGGTGTGTGGGGAATACCAACGTCGGATGCGCCCGACCACACCTCGAAACGAAAGGCCGCGTTCGACATGTTCAAGCCGGCGGCGATCCGCCGTCAGGAGCCGGTCGTTCGGCAGCTCGTCGACGAGCTAATCGACCGGATCGCGGGTCGAGGCGAATGCGAATTCGTGAGTGAGGTGGCCGTGCCGATCCCGGCGTCGGTGATCCTCACACTGTTCGGGTTGCCGCTCGAGCACCTTCCCCGCGCAAAGACCTGGATCCGTTACGAGGGGTTCGGCACCCGTTGGGCGTCGCCGGAAAACCAGAAGGCGGCCCGCGACGCCATCGTCGACTGCGGGAACTTCATCCGCGAACAGGTGCTCGAACGGATGGAGCGCCCCAGCGACGACGAGCTGTCCCTGTTCGTGCAACGCTACGGCGAGACTCGTTCCACGCTTGACCTTCCCAACCTGGTCGCGGACGCAACATCGCTTTTCCTCGGCGGGACGATCACCACGGCCCACCTGATCGGAAGCCTGATGATGATGTTCTTGCAGAACCCCGATCAGATGGACAAGGCCCGGCGCGACGACGAGTCGCTCCAGCGGGCGGTCGAGGAGGCCCTGCGCATTGATTCACCGGTGCAGATGATTCCTCGGCTCGCGGTCAACGACGCCGAGGTGAACGGAGTTACGATCCCGGCCGGTTCGATCGTGCTCCTCCTTTGGGGCGCGGCCAACCACGACGAAGAGGCGTTCGAGGCGCCCGAGGTGTTCAACGTCGAGCGCGAGAACGCCAGAGAGCACGTCGCCTTCGGCTACGGGATGCATTTCTGCATCGGCGCGCCGCTCGCGAGGCTCGAGGCAAAGGTGACCTTCGAGCGTCTGTTCGCTCGCCTTGCGAACCTTCGTCTCGCGCCGGGGAAAAACGACTTCGCCAACGAGTGGACCCCGATCTTCCGTGGTCCACGCGAACTCCACCTCGCGTTCGACGCCTGCTGAACCTCTCTCGTTCAGGGAGAGCTGTACTGGCCGCGGATCGCAAGTCGCCGGCCCTTCTCATGAAGCTACGTCCCGCGAGACCCGACGCTGCAACAGTCCTCGACGCCCCATAAGGTCCGCAGAATGACGCTGTCGGGATTCGGAATCTTCAGCATGCACTTTCGGACCAGCGACCGACGTGAAGCCTGTGACGTCGCTTCTGAGCTCGAAGAGCTCGGGTACCGAGCACTGTGGGTTCCCGGAAGCGTGGGTGGCGACGTGCTCGAGGTGGCGGAGGCGTTTCTCGGTTCGACCAGCTCGCTCGTCGTGGCGACAGGTGTCCTCAACGTGTGGATGCACGACCCTGGTGAGGTGGCAGCTGTCCACGCGCGACTGAACACGGCTCACGGGCGACGTTTCCTGCTCGGGCTTGGCATCAGCCATGCACCTCTTGTCGAGAGGAAGGGTCGGCATTACGAACGGCCGCTGGAGACAACGATGCGCTACCTCGATGAGCTCGACCGAGGTGATCCGCCGGTCCCTGCCGATGAGCGGGTGTTGGGGGCGCTCGGACCGAAGATGCTCGATCTTGCCCGCGCGCGGTCGGCGGGTGCGCATCCCTATCTGGTCACTCCCGACCACACCGCGCTCGCCCGCGGCGCGCTCGGTGATGACCGGCTCCTGGCCCCCAACCAGATGATCGTTCTGTCGTCTGCGCCGAGCGCAGCGAGAGCGATCGCACGCCAGTACCTCGCGATCTATCTCGGTCTGCCGAACTACACGAACAATCTCCGGCGGCTCGGATTCGGCGACGAAGATCTGGCGCCGCCGGGATCGGATCGTCTCGTCGACGCGTTGGTGGTCTGGGGGAAGATCGACGAGATCGTCTCCCGGTCCAAAGCGCACATCGACGCCGGCGCGGACCATGTCGTGCTCCAGGTGTTGACGGAAGATTCGAGGTCGTTCCCTCGCAACGAATGGCGAGAGCTGGCCGATGGGCTGGCGCTCGTCGATTAACGAATCGCTCAAGTTCGTGTCGACGCCGAGCCTGCCGTCGTGCAGCCGCTGCCTCGTGTGATGACACCCGACGACGATCAGCGGGGCCTCCTTCGCTCGTCCTGGCACACCGCCGAACGGCCCACCAGGGACGTAGATTTGGATGGCACGACTGGGTGCACGGAGGAAGTCGCCATGACTAGGGACGGCCAGTTGGCAGCGACGGGCTCGATGATCGACGAACGCATGGAGGCCGCCCGTCAGCGGTACCGCGCCAAGTCGAGCGGCTCGCGAGCCATGCATGAACGTGCCGAACGTGTGCTTCCGGCGGGAACGGTGTCGTCGACCCAAGCGTCCAGCATCTACCCCCTCTACATACATCGCGCGGAGGGTTCTCGACTCTACGACGTCGACGGCAACGAGATCATCGACCTGATGAACGCCAACGGCTCCGTGACGCTCGGCCATCACCACCCCGCCATCACCGCCGCGGTCTGCGAGCAGGTCCAGCGCGGCTTCGCCTTCCAACTGCCCGGCGACAACGTGGTCGAGTTCGCAGAGCTGTTGCAGAAACGAACACCGTCACTCGAGCGCATGCGGTTCACCTGTTCCGGAACCGAGGCGACGATGTTTGCCATGCGCCTCGCCCGTGTGTTCACCGGGCGTCCCCGGCTGTTGCTGATGGACGGCTGCTACCACGGCTTCCACGACGTCGGCTCAGTCGGCGACGGCCCCTTCCGCGGCGAGTGCCGGTCTGACTCGGATCCGAGCAAGCCAGTGGCGCTGGGCGTCGACACGGCGGTCGCCGCGACCGTCGAGTTCGGCCAGTTCAACGACCTCGAGCACTGCAGCGACACCCTGGCTCGGTTTCCCGGCGAGTTCGCCGCGGTCGTGGTCGAGCCGATGCTGGGCGCGGGTGGAAACATCGCGGCAGATGCCGCGTTCTTGCGCGGCCTGCGAGAGCTGTGCGACCGGGAAGGGACACTGCTCGTGTTCGACGAGTCCATCACCTACTCCGTTTCCGACGGTGCGGCTCAGGGCTTCTACGGCGTGTCGCCCGACCTCACGATCGCCGGAAAGCCGATCGCTAACGGCATGCCGGTGAGTCTGTTCGGGGGCGCGCCGACATCATGGATCTCTGCGTTCCGCACGGGGGCCGCGCTCGTCTTCAGCACTCGTCGTCGTTCACCGCGCACCCGGTGACGATGGCGGCTGGCGCTGCGACGCTGCGCACTTTCGACCGTGATGTGGTCGCCACACTGGCACGGCTGGGCGACTACGTCAGGGAGGGTTTGAGACGGACCCTGAGCGAGGAGGGTGTCGTCGGCCAGGTCACCGGCTTGCAGCACTTGTTCGGTCTGCACTTCGTCGACGGCCCTGTCCTCGGATACGGCGACATCCGCAAGGAGCAACCCGGATTGCGCGGGGCGATCGCCCATTCGCTCCTAAGCCAGGGCTACCTCATGTCCGGCTACCGCGGCGCGTTGAACGCCGCGATCACGACCGCCGAGATCGACGGTTTCCTGGCGGCGATGCGGAACGCGCTCCACGAAGCCGGTTTGACCGGCTGACGTCATTTAGGCGCTTCGTGAGATCCGGGCGGTGAGACCAACGGGCGCAGCCGACGCCGAGCAGCGCGCCTACTCGCACAACCGCGAGAAGGTTGTCGATGGCGTCCTCCGCCACCGTCGTCCAGCAGGCCTGGACAACTGAACTAGATGACGACAACGATTGTGCGATGGAACACCGGAAACGTCGGCAAGCGGTCGGTTCGAGCGGTCGTGGCACATCCTGACCTCGAGCTGATCGGCTGTTACGCCCGGTCGCCAGACAACGTCGGACGCGACGTCGGCGAGCTCTGCGCCATCGACCTCGTCGGCGTCACGGCATCGAATTGTCACCATCGCCGAACGCGACCTCAAGCCCAGTCGGGCGAGCTATCCGGCGACAAACTGCTCGCCAACCCGTCAACATAAAAGGAGGCCTGCCATGGCGCGTGGACTTATTGACGTGCACCACCACACTATTCCACCTTTCTACTTCGAGTACCTGGCGTCGAAGGGTATCCCGCATCCATCCGTCTATAAGAGCGCTGAGGCGAGCCATCTGTCGATGATGGACGAATATGGAATCGAACGAGCAATACTGTCCGTCGCGGCGCCTGGCGTCCACTTTGGTGACGATAAAGAGGCTCGAGACCAGGCCCGGCGAGCCAATGAATTCTGCGCCGACCTAGGCGCTCGGTACCCCGACCGCTTGAGCTATTTCGCCTGTTTGCCTTTGCCAGACGTCGACGGCGCCATCGAGGAGGCCCTGCTTGCTCTGGAGCACGGCGGTGCTAAAGGGGTCGTTCTGCTTGCGAACATCCAGGGAAGTTATCTGGGCGACCCAGCTTTCGATCCGTTGATGGAAGAGCTGGCCAACCAAGGCGCCGTGGTTTTCGTGCATCCAACCATAATGCCGGGCGTGCATCATCCCCGCTTTAACCCAGCTGTGGCCGACTTCTTGCTCGACACAACCAGAGCGGCCATCGGGCTCGTGACTTCCGGAACGGTTGTCCGCTTTCCGAGTATTCGCTACATTCTTTCCCATGCTGGCGGCTTCGTGCCGTATGCCGCCCACCGCATCGCGTGGCTCACGGAGATGCTTGATAATTCATCCGACGACGGTCGAGAAAGAATGTCCGCAGATGAGATATTGGCGGGCCTCCGGAGCTTCTACTTTGATCTTGCACTGGCGTCAAGTGGACCGCAGCTATCCGCCTTGCTGAATTTCACCGATTCGCGCCACGTGCTCTATGGCAGTGATTGGCCGTACGCCGGAGATCCCTCGGTCAGGCACTTCATGGAGGAGTACGACGGCTTTGATGGCCTTACGACCGATCAACGTATGCAGATCGCCAGTGAAAACGCGGCCGATCTAGGCCTCAACTAAGTTGCCGCGGGAATAGCCGGGTAGCTCGGCTGATCCCGCCACCATCTGAAGCAACGCACATGAAGAGGCTCCGAACCAACAGGTTCGGAGCCTCTTTGCGTTCGGGTTCAGGGCCTGCTCATCGACGATGAGGCGCGCATACCCAGCGCGACACGACCCCTAGCCGAGCCAGCCGGGGAGCGCGGCCGCTTGCTTCACCCACGCTGCCAGCTGCGCCTCGTCCAGGTCGTCCTGGTGGACGTTGATCCAGCGCGCGTCCTTGCTCGTGCCTCCGGGCGGAACGGGTCGCAGCGACGTGCCCTGGAAGAAGGTCACCTTGACGTAGTTGGTGAAGGTGTGAAAGCTGGCGAACCAGCCCTGCCCCTCGATGCCGTAGAAGGGGGAGTTCCACTTCACTGCCTTGTACACGTCGGGTACGTTGCGCACGATGAGCGCGTCGAGGTGGCGCCCGACCTCGCGTTTCCAACCCGGCATCGCGTTGATGTAGGCCTGCACGGGGGCGTCGCCGTCGGCCTTCGCGATTTGAGGGTTGCCGCCGGCGAGGAGGACCGGCTTCCCAGTCCGCGAGGTGCCCTTGCTGGTGGTCACGGTCGGTCGTTCGTCTTCTGTCTCTGCCTTTGCCGGCGCCTTGGGCTTGCCCTTGGCGGTCGTGCGGCGGGACGAGGTGTTCAGGGCCGCCGCGGCGCGGACGAGAGCTTTGAAGGCCGTCTCGTCGATCTTGTCTCCTTCGTGGATGTCGATGGCGCGCCGCACGTTGCCTTCGAGGCTGGAGTTGAAGAGCCTCGCGGGATCCTCGAGCGAGGCTCCCTTGGCGAACGTGAGCTTCACGACGCTCTTATAGGTTTCCCCGGTGCAGATCATCCCGTCGTGGGACCACACCGGCACCCCTCTCCACTTCCACTCCTCGACCACGTCGGGGTCGGCCTGTCTGATGAGACGGCGCATCCGGGAGAGCACCTTGCCCCGCCAGTCGGGAAGCTCCTCGATCCTGGCGTCGATCAGTTTCGAGGGAGACTCGGGCTCGGCCTCGCTGGGCATGTTCGGTTCCTCTGCAGCAGGACTGCCTGGATAGCAGTGTGAGCATCACGCGGCGTGGCGCTTGACACTCTCGTGCATCGTTCCTGGTCGTTCAAGTCCTCCCCGCGACCGTCAAATGCGCACCGTGATTACGACGCGGCGTCCCTCCAAGCGTGGGCGGCCCGTGCGTCCCACCACTCGACCTCGATTGCGTCGGCCTCGGCGTCGCCGAGCGCCTTCTCCCACCCGAACTGCAGGAGCGCGCCGAGCAAGCAGAGTCCGAGCTGGCGGTCCCACCATGGCTCCGTCACGATGCCGTGACCCTCGAGCGCGCCGCGGTAGACCGCGATCGCATCGTCCTTCGGCTGCGGGAGCCGCGCCTGGTTCAGGCACAGGTACCACGCAAGATCGCTGCAAGGCGGCGCTACGCCGGGGAAGGCCCAGTCGATGAGGATCGTGCGCCCGTCGGGGTGTGATCCGAGGTTGCCCGCCTTGCAGTCACCGTGGACCAACGCGCGCGGTGTCGTCTCGAGGACCCAGAGCAACGGCGACGGGTCCGCGAGCAGGGATTCCACGATGGCCGCCGAACGAGGCGCGCGCGACGGGAAGCGGCTCCATCCTTCCGGAACGAGCCGCGTGGGGAGTGGGTGAGTGCCACCGCGGGCGAGCTCCGTCTCCGCCAGCTGCGGTCCGAAGAAGACGTAGCGCGTGGCGAGGTCGAGGAGGCCGATCGTGTCGACGCGGTCCCAGAAGGTGGCGTGTAGCTCGGCCAGGTGTTCGAGGAAGCGGATGTGTTGCACCAGCGGGATCGGGTCGTCGCCCTCCGGCAGCAGCCACTCGCCCACGTCGCGCATCAAGACCGCGCCGCCCCTTCCCTCGGGCCGGTCCTCCCACGCGGCCGCGACGAGCGTGTGGTCGATGCAGCCGGGCATCTCCTCGAGCCAGCCGGAGCGCCACAGCGTGATGTTGCGGCACCCGAGATCTCCGGTCGCGCGCATGAGCCAGTCGTCAGCGGGATGGAGGTGCTTGAGCACGTATCGCTCTCCGTCGATCTCGACGCGTTCCAACGTCACCCCCGACTTGCCGTCGCTGTGCGTGAGTGGCTCGCGACGCGTGGCGGCTGCGAGCAGCTCGTCGACGGACCCGGCGACACGCGGTGCGCGAGCCCCGCCGATCGCGGCGCGTCGCTTCTCGGCCTCAGCCATGCCGGGCGATGTGCCGATCAGCCCCAGCGCGGGGCCTCGTCGGGGTTGATCCCGAGGCAGAGCTTGCCGATCAGCTCGTGCGCGAGGAGCGTGTTTCCGGGATGGAACCGGCCCATGCGCACGTCGCGGAAGATCTGCTCGAGGCGGTTGCGCTTGAACGCGCCGGACCCTCCGGTGAGGTCGAGCGCGCGGTCGACGACGTCGAAGCACTGCGAGATCACGAAGTAGCGGGTGGCGGTCAGGCGGACCGGCCAGTCTTCGTGTGGTGCACCGGTGGCCCAGTCGCGGGCGGTCTGCTCGAGGAGCGCGCTCGCAGCGTCGAGCGCGATGCGCATCTCGGCGACGTTGTGCTGGACCTCGGGATGGTGTGCCATCGATCGGGTCAGGGCGATCGAGCTCCGCTTGGGCATCTGCTCGACGATGATGTCGAACGCGCGCCGGGCCGCGCCGAGGTAAGTGGCGGAGAAACCCATCAGCGCCCAGGCGAAGATGCCGATCTGGAACGGGCCCGCGCCGGCGAAGCCGGCGGGACAGACGAGCGCGACGAGGTCGTCCGGGACGAATACGTTGTCGAGCACCGTGTCCTGGCTCTGCGTGGCGCGCATGCCCAGGGTGTCCCAAGTGTCGATGATCTGGACGCCGTCGGCGTCCCGCGGCAGGAACCCGTGCACGATCTTCGGGTTTGCGGGATCGGAGCTGTCCATCGCATGGAACCCACCCAGCGTCCACACCGGGGTGAGGCTCCCGAAGATCTTGTGGCCGGAGATCCTCCACCCACCGTCGACGCGGTCCGCGGTCGCGACCGCGAGCATCAGCGGCAGGTCGTTGCCGGCCTCGCCGTGCAGCGCGCAGAAGACGTCGCCCGCGGCCGCCCGCTCCAGCATCCACCCGAAAGACTCGTCGCCGGCTCGCACCAGGTCGGCGGCGAGGCCCGTCCAGTAGCAGTGCATGTTGACCGCGAGCGCGGTCGCGGGCGCGACGTACGCGAGTCGCTGCTGCAGCCGGACGTAGTCGTCGAGGAGCAGGCCGGAGCCGCCCAGCTCGGTCGGTACCGCGGCCAGGAGGTAGCCCGAGTTCCGCAGGTCCTCCCAATCTTCGTCGAAGAAGCGGTTCTCGCGGTCGTACACGGGCGCGCGCTCGTCGAAGCGAGCGAGCATGTCATCGGACAACAGGTCGGTCGCCAACGTTGACACTGTTTCTCCTTGCTGTGTCGGGTGCTGTCGTGTTCTCGCCGATCTCTCAGCCGGTCGCATTAGCCGTCGATGAGCGCATCGCGGGCGCCGTCGAGGAGCGCCCTCGTGTGTTTCCCGAGGACCTCTTCGTTGGTCATGCCGGCTCCCTCGTCGGCTCTCTGAACCTGTGCGGATGAAGCTCGTCTCTCCGGCCCGGAGCCTATCGGCGCCGCAGTGGCAGCGCCTCGGGGTGTCGTAAGCTCCGCTCGAACATGACGCGCATCGTCCCGCACGGAGGCTGTGATGACTGACCTGTCGACTGCGACGTTGGGTCGCACCGGGCTCGAGGTGACGAAGCTGGGCTACGGCGCGATGGAGCTGCGGGGTTTGGTGCACGGCCGCGGGCGCCCGATCGACGTCCCGACCGCCGATCGCGTCCTCAACGCGGTACTCGACGCCGGGATCAACTTCATCGACACGTCGCCCGACTACGGAGTGTCCGAAGAGCTGATCGGTCGATTCCTCGCCCCGCGGCGGGATGAATTCTTCCTCGCGAGCAAGTGTGGCTGTTTGACCGGAGAGCCGCCGCAGGGGTCGGGACCGCCATTCCCGCACTCCTTCACGAGGGAGAACATCCGTGCCGGTGTGGAACAGAGCCTCGAACGGATGCGCACCGACCATCTCGACCTGGTGCAGGTCCACATGAGTCCGTCGCGCAAGGTGCTCGAGGAGAACGGGGCGGTGGAAGAGCTCGACGCACTACGCGACGAGGGAAAGGTCCGGTTCATCGGCATGTCGGGCGTGCTGCCCGATCTCGACGACCACATCGCGATGGGCGTGTTCGACGCGTTCCAGATCCCCTACTCGGCCCTCGAGCGTGAGCACGAACAGGCGATCAGCGACGCTGCGGCCGCGGGGGCCGGAACGATCATCCGCGGGGGCGTCGCGCGTGGCATCCCCGACCCCGCCGACCCCTTGTACTCGGGCCTCCCGGAGCGCTTCGTCACCATGCTGAGCGATCGCCGCGACCGGTGGGATACCGTCGACCTCGACGACCTGCTCGACGGCATGTCGACGATGGAATTCTTGTTGCGGTTCACGTTGTCGCATCCCGGCATGACGACCACGATCGTCGGGACGTCGAACCCCGAGCATCTCGAGGACAATCTGGCCGCGGCCCGCAAGGGACCCTTGCCCGCCAGCCTCTACGAAGCGGCCAAGGCGCGTCTCGTCGGCTGACGCCTACGCGTTCGCTGCTCGAGAAGCGGCCGCGCGTACCGCCTCGACGGCACGGCGCTCGCGGACGTTGCTGCCAGGATTACGGCGCCGTCGGGTCCGTGATGTCGACCGGGCAAATCATCCGGTACGGATGATGGACTCGGGTTCCACGCGGGCGATGATCGCGGACGACGCGACCGACGCCGAGGAGCTGCCGTGCCGAGCCGCATCGAGGACTACGCGCTGATCGGCGACACCCAGACCGCGGCGCTCGTGGGCAAGGACGGATCGATCGACTGGCTGTGCGTGCCGCGCTTCGATTCCGGGGCCGTGTTCGCGGCGCTGCTCGGCACGATCGACCACGGGCGCTGGCGCCTGGCGCCGGCCGGCGGGATCCAGCGGGTGGAGCGCCGATACCGCGGCGAGACCCTCGTGTTGGAGACGACGTTCTACACCGACGATGGCGTGGTGAGGGTGGTGGACTGCATGCCCATCCGGACTCGCACCGTCGACATCGTGCGGGTGGTGGAGTGCGTGTCGGGTCGCGTGCCGATGCACATGGATCTGCGCATGCGCTTCGACTACGGCTCCTACATGCCGTGGGTCACCGACCAGGACGGGCGGCTCCATGCCACGGCCGGACCGGACTCGATGTGCCTGACGACTCCTGCGCACACCGAAGGCGCCGGACCGTCGACGGTGGCCGACTTCATCGTGGGGCCTGGCGACACGGTGCCGTTCGTCCTGGCCTGGCATCCGTCCCATGAGCATCCGCCGCACAGCGGCGACGCGCTCGGAATCGTTCGGCGAACCGAGGCGTGGTGGCGGCACTGGTCGTCGCAGTGCACCTACACCGGGGAAGCCGCCGACCTCGTCCGCCGTTCGCTGATCACCCTCAAGGCGCTCACGTATGCGCCGACCGGCGGGATCGTCGCCGCGGTGACGACCTCGTTGCCGGAGTGGATCGGCAGCGTCCGGAATTGGGACTACCGCTACGGCTGGCTGCGCGACTCCGTGCTCACACTGTTCGCGCTCCTCAGTGGGGGCTACGACAAGGAGGCGCTCGCTTGGCGGGACTGGCTCCTACGGGCCGCGGCGGGCGAGCCGTCCAAGCTCCAGATCATGTACGGCCTCGGTGGTGAGCGGCGGCTCGACGAGTACAGCATCGACTGGCTGCCGGGCTACGAGGGCTCCGCGCCGGTGCGGGTCGGCAACGCGGCAAGCGGCCAGTTCCAGCTCGACGTGTACGGGGAGACGCTCGCCTCGCTCGCGCTCATGCGCGCGGTCGCACCCGTCCAGGCCGGCGCGGCCGGGGCCCCCGACGAGGCGTGGAAGCTCGAGACCGCGCTACTCGACTTCCTGGAGGGTGCGTGGCGACACCCCGACGACGGCCTGTGGGAGATGCGGGGTGACCGTCAGCATTTCACCCATTCCAAGGTCATGGCGTGGTTGGGCTTCGCGAGCGCGGTGCAGTCGGCGAAGCGATTCGACCTGCCCGGACCGATCGACCGCTGGCGTGCCGCGGCGACGAGATCCACGAGCAGGTGTGTGCCGAGGGCTTCGATCCCGACCTCGGCTCGTTCACTCAGGCCTACGGGTCCAAGCAGCTCGACGCCGCACTGCTCCAGATCCCGGGCACGGGCTTCCTGCCCGCGACCGACGAGCGCATGGTCGGCACCGTCGCCGCCATCGAGCGTGAGCTGTTACAGGACGGCTTCGTCCTCCGTTACCGCAGCGAGCACGCCGACGACGGGCTGCCGCCCGGTGAGGGCGCGTTCCTGCCGTGTTCGTTCTGGCTGGTCAGCAACTACCTGCAGCAGGGTCGCGAGCGCGATGCCAGAATGCTGTTCGACAAGCTGACCGCGATCGCCAACGACGTGGGACTCTTCTCGGAGGAGTACGACCCGGCGGCGAAGCGCCAGCTCGGCAACACGCCGCAGGCGTTCACCCACCTCGCCTTCGTGCGGGCGGCCGCGACCTTCTCGGGAGTTCCCGCCGTCACGGGGAGTCGCGATGCCTGAGCAAGACGACGACCGGAGCAGTCACATGAGCCTTGAGGGCAAGGTCGCCATCGTCACCGGCGGGAACAGCGGGATCGGGAAGGCGATCGTGCTGGCCTTGGCGGAGGCGGGTGCGAGCATCGTCATCGACTACGTGTCGAAACCCGACTCGACCGTCGAACTGGAACGCCAGGTCGCGGACCTCGGCAGCAAGGCGCTGGGCGTCGAGGCCGACGTCAGCACGCTCGAAGGCCTCGAGAAGCTCGTCGGCGGAGCGGTCACCCGGATGGGCAAGCTGGACATCATGGTGAACAACGCGGGGATCGAGACGCGGACCTCGGTGCTCGACACCACCGAGGAGCAGTACGAACGAGTCCTCGCGATCAACCTGAAGAGCGCGTTCTTCGGCACGCAGCTCGCCGCCAAGCAGATGATCGCCCAGGGCTCGGGCGGGCGCATCATCAACATCACGTCCGTGCACGAGGACTGGCCGATGCCCGACAACACGCCGTACTGCGTGTCGAAGGGGGGCATGCGCATGCTCACCCGTACGGCCGGCGTCGAGCTCGCGCCCCACGGGATCCTCGTCGTCGGCGTCGGGCCCGGCGCGGTGGAGACGCCGATCAACCTGTCGACGATGAGCGATCCCGCCAAGATGAAGACGTTGGACGCCGCGATCCCGCTGGGGCGCATGGCGAAACCGGATGAGATCGGCAGCGTCGTCGTGTTCCTCGCCGGAGACGGAGCGAGCTATCTCGCGGCCACGACCATCTTCGCCGACGGCGGGCTCATGCACTCCAGCCCGGGCCTCTGATAGGTGATGCGATCAGAGGGGGCCCGTCACCACGAGGGTGAAGCGGGCGGTGAGCTGCTCGCCGGGTGCAACGAGCGGGGCGCGCCCGTCGCTCAACGCGTTGGTCGGCGCGGCCATCGGCTCGAGCGCGGCGAACGGACGGCCGCGCGGAACCCACACCTGCGCGTACGGGTAGCCCGCGCCGCAGACCAACGTCACCGACGAGCCGTCTGCGGCGGACAGGGCGAGGCGGCGACCGCGTCCGAGCGCGTAGAGGTCGTCGAACGTGCGACGCGCGATCGGCGCGTCCTCCGCAGGCTCGGGCGCCGTCTGCCCGGTCGGGATGCCGAAGCGGTCGAGAGCCTCGTGCCGGCGCGTGGGGAGCGCGAGCCGCCACTCTCGCCGCGGAGTGCCCGGTACCCGCAGGTAGGGGTGCCAGCCGAAGGCGACGGGTACCGGCCGCCGCCCGGTCGGGCGGACGGTCGTGTCGACGCGCAGCGTCCCGTCTTGCGCGCGAACGGCGAGCTCGATCGTGTGCGGGAAGGGGAAGGCTCGCTCGGCGACGGCGACGGTGGCGCGCAGCCGGGCGGCGTCGGACCGCGCGGATGTCGCGTCCACCCGCCAGTCGCCCCGACCCACGAGCAAGCCATGGATGGGCAGGCCGTGGTCGTCGGTGCCGAGACGCAGCCCGCGGAGGTCGACCGGCACGCCGGCTGCTCGATACCGGCGTGCCGCGAGCCGGTTCGCCCATGGCGCGAGGAGTGGCAGCCCCAGCGTGTTGCCGGCCCGCAGTGCAGCGAGGCCACCCGGCAGGGCCAGGTGCTCGCGGCCCTGATATCGCAGCGACACGCCGGTCATGCCCAGTCCGGGGACGAACGTCGCGGCCAGGTCACCGGCGCGAAGCGTCAGCGCGGACTCGCCGCGGAATCGGTGCTCCTCGATCGCCGTGCTCCCCACGGTGAGGAGCGTACGGGGCGGGTGACGGGACGATTGGCATGACGATGCCGCTGCGGCGGATCCGCGCCGGGTTCCGGCTCCGACTCGGAAATCGGCGCCACGAGCGTGCCGATGACGGCGCCGATTCGCGGCACCGCGTCGTGGTCATCGGTGGCGGGTTCGGTGGGCTGCCGGCGTGCCGCTTCCTCGGAGGGTTGCCGGTCGAGCTCACGCTGCTCGATCGTCGCAACCACCACCTGTTCCAACCGCTGCTGTATCAGGTGGCGACGGGCATCCTGTCGCCCGGGCAGATCGCGCCACCGCTGCGCCATGTCCTCCGGAAGCACCGCAACGTGCGGGTCGAGCTCGCGGACGTGACCGACATCGACCTCGAGCAGAGGGTCGTCCACGCCGTGTGCCCCCCCGGCGAGCCGATCGAAGTGCCGTACGACACGCTCATCGTGGCGGCCGGCGCCAATCAGTCGTACTTCGGGAATGACGAGCTCGCGCTGTACGCGCCCGGCATGAAGACGATCGACGACGCGCTCGAGCTGCGCCGCCGGATCTTCGGCGCGTTCGAGCGGGCAGAGACGACCGCCGATCCCGCCGAGCAAGCGCGGTGGCTGACCGTCGTCGTGGTGGGCGCGGGCCCGACCGGTGTGGAGCTGGCGGGCCAGGTGCGAGAGCTCGCGACGCGGAGTCTCCGTCACGACTTCCGCAGCTTCGACCCGGCGTCGGTGCGCGTGCTCATCGTCGATGGTGGCGACGAGCCCCTGGCCACCTTCGGCCACGACTTGTCGTCACACGCGGCACGTGCGCTGCGCGACCTCGGCGTCGAGCTTCGCTTCGGCGCGCGGGTCACGAACGTCGACGCCGGCGGCGTCGACGTGACCACGGAACAGGGGACCGAGCGCATCGAGGCCCGGACGGTCATCTGGGCGGCGGGCGTGGAGGCGTCGCCGTTGGCGCGACGGCTCGCCGAGCAGTCGGGTGCGGACGTGGACCGCGCCGGGCGCCTGAAGGTGCTACCCGACCTCACGCTGCCGGGGCACCCCGAGGTGTTCGCGGTCGGGGACATGACGAGCCTGCACGGATTGCCGGGCGTCGCCGAGGTGGCCATGCAGGGCAGTCTGCACGCCGCCGACACGATCGCACGGCGCATCGAGGGTGACGACTCGTCGAAGCCGTTTCGCTACCGCGATCTCGGCAGCGTCGCGTCGATCGGTCGGTTCCGCGCGATCTGTGAGGTTCGGGGGATCCGGCTCAGCGGATTTCCCGCGTGGGTGGTGTGGTTCTTCATCCACCTCACCTTCCTCAACGGGTACGCGAACCGGTTCGCGACCGCGTGGCGCTGGGCCCGCTCCATGGTCGGCAGGAGCCGCGTGGAACGGGTGTTCAGCGTCGGTCACACCGGCGGCGACCTCGAGCGCGCCGCAGGGTGTCCGGACGCGGATCATGCCGACGCCGTTCCCCGAAGTCGACGCCTGACGACGGCTCGGGTTCCGGGACCGCGTCAGTCGACCGCGGGCCCGTAGGCCGAGGCCGAGGCAAGCGATCCGATGATCACCGAGATGATGACGCCGAGCGGCAACGCGCCCCAGTACGAGACGTTCACGTCGACGTTGCCGAGGAAGAGCATCAGGAGCCAGGTTGCCGGAAACGTGCTCACCAGGAAGAGCACGATGCCGACCAGAAGTGCCTTGAACATGGGTTTTCCCTCCCCCCGCCGCGGGCACGGCCCCGGGGCGACCGGGACAACGTATCGTCGGCCGTCCGACGAGTGGGGGACCTCTGCGCGGTCTCGCTGCCACGGAGCGTGCCCCACTGGCGCGGGCGCCCGAACCGCGCGACGCTCGCGTCATGACGCGGCTCGACTTCCCGGCAGGGGAAGGGGCGGGCGCGTTGCCGCTGCGCCTCGCCGGAGGCTTCGACGCGGTGGATGCCTCGTACGGTCGCGAGAAGCTGCACCGCCTGGTGCGCGCCGCGACCCGTCCGGTGGAGAACGCGCAGCTCGAGTTGTTGGCCGCGGAGGACGGCTCGCTCACGACCGTGGTCTGCATCCTGGAATTCGCCAACGGCGAGCGCATCCAGTTCCGTGCATCCGCCGACTCGGCCCGACAAGCGCTCGACGTCGTCGAGGTGCGCGTCCTCCGTCAGCTGTATGCCGGCGCGGCCCAAGATCCACCGGCGGGGCCCGTCGCACGCGCTTCGTAGAGCCCGCGTTTCGTAGGGAGCCGCGTCACGCGTCGTCGTGGCGGATGTGATCGCGGGCCTCCGCGAAGCGGATCACCTCCCCAGCCGAGGAGCGCCCACACCAGCGCGGTGTGCGCCACCCATGTCCACAGAGGACGGCCAGCACACCGATCCCCCGGAGGAGACTCGTTCCTCTTCATGTCGTGCGGCGCTCAGCCGAGGAAGGTGCCGGTGATCGAGCGCTCGCTATCGTTCACGCGATGATTCGAAGGCTGAAGGCCGGACGCAGCGCTGAGGAGAGCCTGGCGGCGGGCGCGCAGGTCCGCGAGACCGTCGAGGCGATCCTCGCCGACGTCGCCGAGCGGGGCGACACGGCGGTCCGCGAGTGCTCCGAGCGGTTCGACCGGTGGGCGCCGGCGTCGTTCCGGCTCAGCGCCGCGGAGATCGAGGCGGCGGTCGCGTCGCTCCCCCCCGAGACGATCACCGACATCGAGTTCGCCCAGGCCCAGATCCGCAGCTTCGCGCTGCACCAGCGCGAGGCCCTCCGCGACGTGGAGGTCGAGACGCTGCCGGGAGTGGTGTTGGGCCACAAGAACCTGCCGGTGAACAGTGTCGGGTGCTACGTGCCCGGTGGCCGGTACCCCATGGTCGCATCGGCGCACATGAGCGTCGTCACCGCCAAGGCGGCGGGCGTGGGGCGCATCGTGGCCTGCGCCCCACCGTTCGACGGCAAGCCGCACCCGGCCATCGTCACGGCCATGCACCTCGGTGGAGCGGACGAGATCTACGCGCTCGGCGGTGTGCAGGCGGTGGCCGCGATGGCGCTCGGCACCGAGCACCTGGCACCGGTCGACATGATCGTGGGGCCGGGCAACGCATACGTCGCGGAGGCGAAGCGCCAACTCTTCGGTCGCGTCGGGATCGACCTCCTCGCCGGGCCGACCGAGACGCTGATCATCGCCGACGAGACTTGCGACGCCGAGATGGCGGCGGTCGATCTGCTCGGCCAAGCGGAGCACGGCCCCGGTAGCCCTGCCGTGCTCCTCACCACCTCGTCACGGCTCGCCGACGAGTTGCCCGACGCGATCGGGAAGGTGCTGTCGTGGCTGCCCACCGCGGACGTCGCCCGGCAGGCGTGGGAGAACTGCGGCGAGATCATCCTGTGCGACACGGTGGACGAGATGGTCGCCGAGGCCGATCGCATCGCATCGGAGCACGTGCAGGTGATCACCGAGGATCCCGACTACTTCCTCGAGCACATGACGAACTTCGGCGCGTTGTTCCTCGGCCCGCGCACGAACGTGGCGTTCGGTGACAAGGTGATCGGGACGAACCACACGCTCCCGACGATGAAGGCGGCGCGGTACACCGGCGGCCTCTGGGTGGGGAAGTTCCTCAAGACGTGTACCTACCAACGGGTGCTCACCGACGAGGCATCCGCCATGGTCGGCGAGTACTGCTCGCGCCTGTGCGAGCTGGAGGGCTTCGCGGGACACAAGGAACAGGCCGACCTGCGGGTCCGCCGCTACGCGAAGGCGAGCTGAGGTGGTCGACCCGGAGGCACCCGACGCCCCGGTAGCGGTGGTGACGGGCGGGACCGGCGGGATCGGCGGAGCGATCTGTGCCGCCCTGGCCGCCGTGGGCTACCGGGTGGTCGTCGGCTACCGGAGCTCGCGCGACGCCGCGGAGAAGCTCGTGGCCGGTCTCGACGGCGCGGGCCATCTCGCGATCGCGCTGCCCGTGACCGACAGTGCGGCGCTCTCGGCCGCCGCCGACGAGATCGAGCAGCGGCTCGGGCGCGTCGACGTGCTCGTTAATTGCGCCGGGATGACGCGATTCGTGCCGCACGACGACCTCGAAGGGCTCGACGACGGTCTGATCGACGAGATCTTCACGACCAACGTGCGGGGTGCGTTCGCCTCGGTGCGTGCATTCCGTCCGTTGCTCGCGACGAGCCCGCGGCCCGGGGGAGGCGTCGTCGTGAACATCTCTTCGGCCGCGGGTGTCACGGGCGTGGGCAGCAATGTCGCGTACTGCGCGTCGAAGGCTGCGCTCGACAGCATGACGCGCTCGCTGGCGCGCGCGCTCGCTCCGGCCATCCGCGTGGTGTCGGTGTCTCCCGGCGTCGTCGACACCGAGTTCATCAAGTCCCTGGACCCCGCGTGGCGCGACGAGCAGCTCCGGCGCACGCCCCTCGCGCGCCTCGCGGACCCTCGTGAGGTGGCGGACACCGTGGTCGCGGTCGTCGACGCGTTGACGATGACGACGGGCTCCGTGGTGGCAATCGACGGCGGCCGACCTCTGGGCTGAACGGCGCATGTTCGGTGGCCCTGCGATGCGCCGGTGTCGTAGGGTTCCTGCCCTTCGAAACGGCAACACCCACGGAGGCACCCTCGAATGCGATTCGTGACCTACACCTCGAGCGCCGCCCCTTCCCTCGAGCGCGTCGGGGTGCTGCACGATGATCAGGTCCACGAGCTCGCGGACGTCCGGCGAATCCTGGACTTGTTGGGTGACGACGGCTCGACGTTGCGCGCCGCCGGCGACGCCGCGATCCGTGAGCCCGCGAGTGTCGTGGCCTTGGACGAGGTGCGGCTCCGGCCGCCGATTCCCGATCCACCATCGATGCGCGACTTCATGACCTTCGAGGCGCACGTCGCCGGCACCGCACTGCTCGACGGACCGGACGAGCTCCCGACCAAGGTCTGGTACCGCCAACCGATCTTCTACTTCAGCAACCCGGCCGCGATGTTCGCGACCGGCGACGACGTACCCGTGCCGCCGGGCAGCCGGAGCTTCGACTTCGAGATGGAGGTGGCGGCTGTCGTCGGCAGGGCGGGTGCAGACCTCACGGTCGAGGAGGCGCTGGACCACGTCGTCGGATACATGGTGCTCAACGACTGGTCGGCCCGCGACCTCCAGGCGCGGGAGATGCGGGGCCGGCTCGGGCCCGCGAAAGGCAAGGACACCGCGACGACAATCGGTCCGTCGCTCGTGACTGCCGACGAGCTCGCAGCTTTCGCGAACGGCCCGTCGTTCTCACTCGACATGGAGGTCGAGCTGAACGGTGAGACGTTCGGTCGCGATCGCTTGGACAACATGGCGTGGAGCTTCGCCCAGCTCGTCGCGTACTCGTCGCGTGGCACGGTGCTCAGGCCGGGCGACATCATCGGCTCGGGAACGTGCGGTGACGGCTGCATCGCCGAGAAGTGGGGACGCGAGGGTCTCGAGTCGCAGCGCAGCCTGCAGCCGGGCGACGTCGTGACGATGCGCGTCGAGCACCTCGGGGAGATCACGAACCGGGTCGTCGAAGCCGTCCCGGTCCACGACCTCGGCCCGTCGCGCGCCGAGAGCCCCTACTGATCACCAGGAGACTCGATGTACGACTTCCTGCTCGCGGCCGACTTCATGGTGCCGGATCCCGACGCGGCGAAGGAGATGCTCGAGTCGCGGCTCGGTCTCCCGGAACAGAAGGCGACCTGGCGCCAGGATCTGCCGACGCACTCCTATCTCACGTGGCACATGCGAGTGCACAAGTCGTTGGCCGTCGCGCCGACGCGACTGATGGCCCAGGGCCACAAGGAGATCGACGGCCGCCCGGCCGACCCGCTGTTCGGCCCCTTCCTCCAGCACATGGCGAAGATCCAGGGCGAGCCCCGGCCCATGAAGACCCATGCCATGGTCCTCATCACCCGACGCCTCGCGGAGCTCGAGGAGAAGCTCGCCCGCCGCAAGCTTCCCTTCCGCGTGGCACCGATCGAGGAGGGTCTGCCCTTCGACCGCATCTGGGTGGGTGTCAAGGGCAACGATCCGTACTACGAGCCGAGCGTCGATGGCGGCCTGTGCATCGAGTTCATGGAGCCGGGTCCGCTGCAGCTTCCCGAGGCGACCTGGGACGTGCCGCCGCCGTCGCCGACGGACCCCGCTCCCGGGGAGACGATCCGCATCGTCTCCCGCGGGTACCTCGTCGAGGATCTCGAGGACGTCGTCCGTCGGCTGTCGCTCAATCTGGACTGGGAGCCCGACGGCCCCATCGAAGACGTCCCCGAGGAGGGATACCGACGCGCCCGGATGCAGCTCGAGCTCCCGCACGGCGCGGCCATCGAGCTGATCCAGCCGACGAAGTACGACTGCCTGCCCGGCCGGTTCCTCGCCACCTGGGGGCCGGGGATCTACCACACGCGCATCGCGGTGAGCGGGCTCGACGCCAAGGCGGCCGATCTCGACGGTCGCGGCACGCGGTGGTCGGAGATGCCCGAGAGTCGCGCGGTCGCCGGACGGCGCTTGCGGGTCGAGCCCAACGATGTCGAAGGTATGGTCTTCGAGTTCGTGGAATTCGAGCCGTAGGCGGAGTGCCCTACGCGCGGGCCTCACGTGGGAGCCACTCGTCGAGCGACTCCTCGGTGTTGCCGGTCGGGATGTACTCGAGCCCGACGTGGCCCACGTACCCGAGCTCGTCGAGTCGCTCGAGGAACTTGCTGATCGGGAGCGTGCCCGACCCCGGTTGATGGCGTCCGGGATTGTCGGCGATCTGCACGTGGGCGGTGACGTCGACGTGCCGCTCGAGCGACTTCAGGGGGTCGATGCCGGCGCGAGAGTTCTGGTACGCGTCGAACTGGAGGCGCAGGCGGGGGTCGTCGAACTCGCGAACCATGTGCGCGGCGAGCTCGACGGTGTCGAGGAACGAGCCCTTCCAGATCTGGTCACACACCGACTCGAGGAGGATGGTCACGTCACCGAGGTCCACCGTGTCGAGCACGAGGTGCAGATTTCGGCGCGCCACGTCGTACGCCACGCCCCGGTTCGCGCCCGGCTCGACGACACCCGCGAGCACGTTGGTGAGGTTGGTGCCGAGGACGTGTGCACGCTCGACCGCTTGCCGCACGGTGCCGAGGAGCTCCTCCTCGCGGCCGTCGATGCACAGCATGCCGCGGTCGCCCGCCTCCCAGTCCCCGGGGAACGGGTCGAAGAGCACGAGTTGTAACCCGAAGTCGTCGAGCCACTGCTTGAGGGAGCCGACGTCGAGGTCGTCGATGAACGCGCGCTCGACGGCCGTGAATCCCGCGGCCGCGGCGGCTTCGAACTTCGCCTGCGGCTGCTCGACGTCGAGCCACATCATGGTGAGGTTCGCTGCGTAACGAGGCATCGTCGGGAGCGTAACCCCACCCGCACCACGAGATCCGGGCCGCTAGCCTGCGCCACGGCGTGCCGGGAAGTCTGGTCGGCCCCGCTCTCCTCGTGGGACGGGCAGTGAGGATCCGCGAGGATCCGTGACCCGCGAGAGCGCCTATGCCCCGCCGTACCGTCCGGATGCCATTCGGTCGCTACCTGCCGCCCATGGGCGTGGAGTTCGTGTACGTCGAGGCGCTCGGCGGCATCATCCTCTTGCTGGCGACGGTCGCCGCGCTCCTGTGGGCGAACGTCGACCTTCGCTCGTACGCGGAGGTCTGGCGCACGGACCTCACCCTCGGCATCGGGCGCGTGTCGATCACGGAGGACCTGCGGCACTGGGTCAACGACGGTCTGATGACCATTTTCTTCTTCGTGATCGGGATCGAGGTCAAGCGCGAGTTGGTCCGAGGCGAGCTCCGAGATCCCCGGACGGCGTCGCTGCCGATCGTCGCGGCGATCGGCGGGATGATCGTTCCCGCGGCGATCTTCGCCACGGTGAATCTCGGAGGATCCGGCGCGCGTGGTTGGGGAATTCCGATGGCGACGGACCTCGCGTTCGCGATCGCAGTGCTCGCACTCCTCGGCGACCGTGTCCCGCGGAGCGTGAGCCTCTTCCTGCTCACGCTCGCCATCGTCGACGACATCGGCGCGATCGTGGTGATCGCTGTCTTCTACAGCCATGGCATCGCGTTCGGCTGGTTGGGCGGCGCCGTCTTCGCCGTGCTCGCCGTGGTGGTGCTCCAACGGCTGGGCGCGCACTCCCCGCTCCTCTACGTCCTGCCCGCCGTAGCCCTGTGGGTGTGCGTCTTGCAGTCCGGCGTGCACGCGACGCTCGCGGGCGTGGCACTCGGGTTGTTGACGCCGGCGCGCCCGTTCGGTGGCAAGGAGCCGATCGAGGGACTGGAGCATCGCCTCCACCCGTGGTCGAGCTTCCTCGTCGTCCCGGTCTTCGCGATCGCGAACGCCGGAGTCGTGCTCGACAGCCGCTCGCTCGAGCGCGCGTCGAGCAGTGCCGTGGCCTGGGGAATCGTGGCGGGGCTGGTCGTCGGGAAACCGATCGGGATCGTGGGCGCCACCGCGCTGGCGCGTCGCGCTCGTCTCGGCCGGCTCCCGGTCGACATGACGATGTCGCACGTCATCGGGGTGGGACTCGTCGCGGGCGTCGGCTTCACGGTGTCGTTGTTCGTCGCCGAGCTGTCGTTCGCCGGCCCCTTGCTCGCCGACGCCAAGGTGGGGATCGTGGCCGCGTCCCTGGTCAGCGTCCTCGTCGGCGCAGGAACGCTGATGGCGATGACCCGGCGCGGCCCGGTCGACGGCACGACGCCGAGCCGGCAGTAACCGTCGCTACGCTGACCCGGATGCGAGTCCGGGGTTTCCTTCGACGCGCGTCCGCGCGGTGGGCCGTGCGCCGGCCGCCCCCCTGTCCCGACGGCTGGGCGACGGCGGCCCCGGACTTCGTCGGCCTCGGAGTCCAGCGCGCGGGGACGACCTGGTGGCACCACTTGATCACCGCGCATCCCGATGTCGTGCGCGGGAACGAGAAGGAGCTGCACTACTTCCACCGCTACGCGAACCGGCCGTTCACTGCGGCCGACGCCGCGACCTACCACCGGTACTTCCCCCGCCCTCCCGGTCGGCTGGCGGGGGAGTGGTCGCCGGGGTACCTGTCGCACTTCTGGGTCCCCGATCTCCTGGCCCGAGCGGCGCCCGAGGCCCGCTTCCTCGTGATCCTGCGCGATCCCGTCGAGCGGTTCCGCTCCGGCCTCCTGCTCCAGTCGCAGACGCGGCGCCCGTCGTTCGCCCAGACGAGCGCAGCCTTCCGGCTGGGCCAGTACGGGGACCAGCTCGATCTGCTGTTCCGCTCGGTCGCCCGCGAGCAGGTGCTCGTGCTCCAGTACGAGCGCTGTGCCCGCGACCCGAAGGCCGAGCTGGCGCGCACCTATACGTTCCTTGCAGTCGACGAGGGCTTCGTCCCCGACGATCTCGTGGTGCGCCGCAACGAGATCCCCGGCGGCAAGGGAGCGTTGGACCCGGAACGCCGGCGGTCGCTCGTGCGCGCGTACGAGCCGGATGTGGCTCGCGTGGCAGGCCTGGGTCTCGACCTCGACCTCGCCCTCTGGCCCGATTTCGCTCACCTCGCGTGAGCGGACGGCGCGTCGCGGTCGTCGGACCGTTGACGTTTCCCAACCCGCAGGGGGGGATGTCACGTCATTGCGAGGAGATCTATTCGATCCTCGCGGGGCGGGGCATCGACGTCACGGTTCTGGCCGTGAACCGTCCGCACGGCGCGAGCTACCGGGGCATGGGGGTCCGGCGGGTCCCGAGTCTCCGGCACGCCGGTTGGGACCGCCTCGCGTACAGCTTCCTCTCCTCGCTCCTCGCTGCGCTCGGCCCGTACGACGTCGTGCACTACCACTCGTTCGCGGTCTGTGGCTTCTCGTTCGTCCCGCGCCTCACCGGCAAGCAGGTCGTGGTGACGATCCACCGGCGCGAGTGGCAGGACGCGAAGTGGGGTCGCCTGACGAGGTGGTACCTCCGCGCCAGCGAATGGCTCGCGCTGCACGTTGCGCAGCGACGCGTCGCCGTCTCGGAACCGCTCCGCGACGACCTCCTCGAGCGATTTCCGGACGCGGCGCCGATCGAGGTCATGGCCAACGGCGTGACGATCCCGCCTCGAAGCACTCCGGATCGCCTCGCCGCGTGGGACCTGGAGCCCGATCGGTTCGTGCTGGTCGTCGGGCGTCTGGTCCCGGAGAAGGGCGTGGATCTCGTTCTCGACGCGTGGGAGTCCCTCTCCGAGGCACAGACGGGAGGGTGTCGCGCTCGTCATCGCCGGATCCGCGCGTCACCGGGACGCGTTCGTCGCACAGCTGGAGGAGCGGGCGGCTCGATCGCGCCCGGACGCACCCGTTCGACTCCTGGGGCTCGTGCCCCACGAGGCCCTCGATGTCCTGTACCAGCACGCACGAGCGCTCGTGTCGGCGTCCTATCAAGAAGGTCAGCCGCTGGCGCTGCTCGAGGCGATGGCGAACGAGTGCTGTGTCGTCGCGAGCGACATCGACGCACACCGCGAGTTGCTCGGCTCCGCCGGCCTGCTCTTCCCGAGCGGCGATGCCACCGCGCTGGCCGACGCGCTCGGAGCCGTGCTGGGCGACGCCGCCCGCGCTCGACGACGTAGGAGCGGCGGGGCGTCGGATCGTCGAGGAGACGCCCGCGCTGCGCTGGGACGTGGCGGCGGACTCGGTGCAGGAGCTCCTGGCGTGACCGGTCTTCGCGGCCGGGGCGCGCTCGCGCTCACGGCTGTTCTCGTGATCGGCGCAGCGCTGGCAACCAGCGAGGTGGGTGAAGCGACCGCCGCGCCGCGACCCGACGAGGAAGTGCATCGCGTCCTCGTGTTCTCGGCGCCGTTCGTGTCGTGGGCCGACCTCAGGAGCGAGAACCTCCCCAACTTCCAGCGGCTGATCGATCGGTCGGCAGTCGCCAACTTGACGACGCGCACCATTGGCCCGCGGTCGCTTGCCGGCGGCTACGCCACCCTGGGTGCGGGCACGCGGGCGACCGGCGGCGGCGACCCGACCGACGGCGAGGGACTCGAAGCCGGCGAGACGTTCGGCACCCGCACCGCCCAGAGCGTGTTCCGGGAGCGCACCGAGCTGAACGTCGATTCGGGCATCGTGCAGCTCGGAATCGAGCGGATGCTCGAAGCGAACGACGCCGAACGCGTGGACGCGAAGCCCGGGCGGCTCGGTTCGGCGCTCGCCCGAGGTGGATTCGCGCGCGCAGTTGTCGCAAACGCGGACGGCAACGATCCCACTTTCGACCTGCCTCCGTACCGGCGGTACGCGGTGGCCGCGTTGATGGACACCCACGGCGTCCTCCCCGAAGGTCGGGTCGACGACGGGCTCCTCGCCGCCGATCCGGCGGCGCCGTTCGGAGTCGTCACGGACGCGGACGCCGCCGTCGACGCGTTCCGGGAGTCCTTCGCGAGGCAGTCGGTCGTGTTGGTCGAAGCCTCCGACCTCGCGCGCGCCGCCGCGTACCGTGACGTCACCGATCCGACCCAGGGTCGACTGCTGTTTCGCGAAGCCCTCGAGCGCTCGGACGCCCTCCTCGGGTCCCTCTTGGAGCACGTCGACCTCGCGAGAGACGCGGTGATCCTCGTTGATCCGGTGCGCACCTTCTCAGGGACGACGATGACCCCGATCGCGATCAGCGCGCCGGGATTCGACCGTGGCCTGCTCCGGTCGGCGAGCACGCGTCGCACGGGATACGTGCTCCTCGCCGACGTTGCGCCCACCGTGCTGAACCTTGTCGGCGTCAAGCGGCCCGCGAAGATGAGCGGCCGGCCGATGACCGTGGCGCGCCGGTCGATCAGCCCGGGGACGCGGGTTGGCAAGCTCGACCGTGCCGTCGACGCCGCGCAGTTCCGGGACCGTGTTCGGGGCCCGGTGACGATCGTGTTCGCGCTGCTCGAAGCGGTCCTCGCCGCAAGCGCGGCGTTCGTGATCCTGCGACGCCCGGGGGACGCGCTCGCGGCGCGGTCCATCTGCTGGCTCTTGCGACACTGGGTTTCGTGCCGGCGGTGTTCCTGGCCCGGCTCGTGCCGTTCCATCGCTTCGGTGTGCCCGCCTATTGGCTCTTCCTCTTCGCAGTTTCGATCGCGTTCGCATGCGCGTGCCGGACGGTCGGCCGTCGCCGGCGGGACGTCGACCCGGTGATCGTCGCGTTGTCCGCGACCGTCGCGCTGCTCCTGGTCGACGTGCTCGTCGGCGCTCCGTTGCAACTGAGCTCGGCGTTCGGCTATTCGGCGACCATCGGCGTCCGGATCGCGGGATTCGGCAACGTCAGCTACGCCGTGCTCGGGGCGAGCGCGATCCTCCTGGCGGTGTTACTGGCGCACCGGTTCGGCGCCCGCGGCGTGACGGCGGGGATCGTCGTCCTCGGGGCCACCCTCGTGGCCGACGTGGCGCCGTTCTGGGGCTCGGACGTCGGCGGCGCCCTCAGCCTCATCCCGGCGTTCGCCGTCGTGGCCGCGCAGCTCGAGGGATGGCGGGTGCGCCTGACGGCGCGTACCGCGGTGATCCTCGGAGGGCTCACGGCGACGGGGGTCGCGGTCGCGATCGTGGTCGACCTCGCCCGACCCGAGAGTCAGCGGACGCACCTCGGGCGCCTCGTCGAGCGGATCTCCGAGGAGGGATGGAAGCCCTTCGGCGACGTGATCGTCCGCAAGCTCGATCAGAACGTCGCGACCCTCTCGAATTCGGACTGGCGTCCGATGCTGCTCATCGGGCTGATCGCGCTCCTGTTCCTGTTCCGCACGCACACGCGCCCGGTGTCCGGGCTCGTCGATCGGATACCGGAGCTCCGAACGGGCCTCGTCGGCTTCTCGATCCTCGCGGTGCTGGGGTACGCCCTGAACGACTCGGGCGTCGCAATCCCGGCAGTGATGCTGGGGGTGCTGCTACCCGTGTTGATCGCACTCCTCCTGGCCCGCGATCCTCATGCCGCCCCCCTTCCCGACACCAACCGAGCCGGCACGAACCGCGCGAGTGCGCGCGAGTTGGCGACCAGCACCGGCGCGCCGAGCGCATAGCCGAGCGTTGCGCGCCGAACGTCAGCGCGGGCTGTCGGACGGTGGAGGTGGAGGCGACGCGCCTTCGTCCCGCAGGTGGCGGTCGAAGAACCGGGTGATCCGATCCCACGCGTCGTCAGCCGACGGCTCGTGGAAGCCGCCGCCTCCAACGCCGGCGACGACGCGCATCCAGCCGGTGTTGTCGTTCAAGAAGCTGTGGCCCGCGTCCGGGTATTCCTTCACGTCGTGGTCGATGCCCAGCCGCGCGAGCGCGCCCGACAGTGCGGCCGTCTTCCCCTTCGTCATCCTGTCCTTGCCACCGAAACTGCCCACGATGGGACACGCGCCCGCGAGCGCACGGTCGGCGTCCTTCGGAACGAGGCCGTAGTTCACCGAGGCCGCGTCGAAGTCGAGGGACGTCGCGGCCGCAAGCGCGAACCCACCTCCTTGGCAGAAGCCGATGACCCCGATCCGACTGGTGCAGCGAGGGTCGGACGCCAGCAGCGCGCGCGCGGCGTCGATGTCGTCGAAGGCCGGTCCCGAGCGATTGAACATCGAGCGGAACGCGCTCACGATGCAACGGACGGTCAGCCCCCAGGAGTAGAGGTCGGGCGCGAGCGTCAGGTATCCGAGATCGGCGAAGCGCCGGCCGAACACCCGGATGTCGTCGGTGAGCCCGAAGGCCTCGTGGAGCACCACCACGCCCGCCCACGGCGGCGGCTGGTCGTCGGCACTCGGCACGAAACACTCGCCGACGAGGTGGTGGGTGCCGCTCGCGAACGAGACGGGCTCACCGTGCTGTGCCACCCGCTGCTCCACGCCTTCGCTCCCCCTGGTCGCTGCGCCACGAGGCGCCGCGGCGTCTGGCGAGACTGTCGCCCACCGCGGTTCCTAGCACGGCGATGGCACTGGTGGCCGGCGACGAGGGTCGTCGGAGTTTCCGACCATCATCGCACGGGTAAGGACCGCTGTGCGTTGCGTACGGGGAGTTCCAAGGTTCGACACTCCATGCTTGCGACCCTCCTCGCCGCTACGCTGCCGCGTTCGTGCTCGCCGTTGACCTCGAGCCCGAGCCGACGAGCGTCACGCGCGCCCGCCACATCGTTCGATCTCACCTCGCGCCCGCGTGTGCCGACTACATCGTCGAGACGGTCGCACTCATCGTGACGGAGCTGGTCACCAACGCCGTGTTGCACGCGGGGACGCCGCTGCACCTGGCCGTCGACGTGAGTCAGGACAAAGTGGAGGTACGAGTCAGGGACGGCTCCCTTGCCGCGCCGACTCTGCGTCACTACGAGGTTGGCGACGCGACGGGCCGAGGCCTCGCGCTGGTCTCGCTCCTCGCGACGGCATGGGGGGTCGACACCCACGATGACGGGAAGACCGTGTGGTGTGAGCTCGCGTTCGACCGGAGCACGCCTGCGGAGGAGGAATGAGAGGGCGCACAAAGATCGAATTCCAGGGCATTCCGGTCGAGCTGGCAGAGCGATCGCGACGCCACTGGGAGGGCATGCGACGCGAGCTCGCGCTGATGAACTACGCGGACGGCGAGGCGAAGGGGGACCTTCCGGACAGCGCCCGGGAGTTCCTCGAGCGCTCCCGACGCGACACCGACGGCATGGTGCTCTCTTCATCGGAGTTCGCGCACGCGCAGCGCCGCGGTGACGCGCGTGCTGACATCGAAGTCGAGCTACCCGGCGAGGCTGTTGACAGCCTCCTTCGCCTCGCCGAGCTGCTCGACGACATCGACGACTTCGCACGCGCGGGCGGGATGATCGCCACCGCGTCGCCGCCGGAGTGCGTTGCGCTTCGGCACTGGATGACCGACGAGCTCGAGCGCCAGGCGCGCGGTGAGCGACCCACACCGTGGAGCGGTCCGCTCTTCTAGCGCGTCGCGGGCGAGTGTCGTCGCAGTTTGGCGGGACGGCCCGGAGGGGACGCTGTGGTCCCGTTCGGCAACGGCACGTGAGGCACGTGTCAAAGATGGAGGAGCTGCACTCGTGGAACTCGTGCTGTGGATCATTGCGGTCGTGCTCGTCATCGCCGGGATCGTGACGCTCGTGCGCGGACAGATCGCGTATGGACTTGTGCTCATCGTCGTGGGACTGTTGGTCGGCCCCGGCGGTGTCAGCGTCTTCACCTAGGCGATCCCAGCACTGACTCAGGGGATGATCGAGAGCTCCTGGCCCACGCCGGTCAGGTCGAGCACCTTTCGGACGTGCGCCGGCGGAGATTCGATGACGAGCTCGCCCTCGTCGCCCAACCGTTTTCGCACGGCCATGAGCAGGCCGATCCCCGACGAGTCGAGGAACTCGAGGCCACGGCAGTCGAGTACCACGCGGTCGACGCCTTCTTGGACGAGCTCGTGGAGCAGCTCGCGGAGCTGAGGTGCGGTTGCAACGTCGATCTCGCCGCGCACTGCAACGCGTACAAGACCGTTCGTCGTTGCCGAGCCCTCCGGCTCGAGCTCCAGCGCAGACATGGCGACCCTCCGCTCAGCGAGCTCCGTCAGACGAGTTCCGGCCGACAGGGTACGACGACGGTGGCGTCGTCGCCCAGCCCGACCAAGGCCGAATCCCATGTTTGGTGTCACGGCCCCCCCGGGTATTCCCAGGTGACCGGTCCCTCCCGGTTCTGGTGCGTGCGGGTCGCGCTGAACGGTGCGGCCCGCGCCGCCGGTACCCCGCCGCCCCATGGGAGGCGTAAATGAGAGGGACGGAGTTCTGCGATGATCGAGAGCGCGTGTGGCCGCAGGAGGGAAACCGGTGATCGAGGATCCGACGGTCGGGCTCCGCGCGGACCCGGTCGAGCTCGGCGATGGCGGCGATGTCGTCTATCTCGTCGTCCCGCCGTCCAGCTCGTTCCTGCGCACGCTTCGCCTCACTGCCGCCGATGCTGCCGAACGCGCGGGGCTCGACTGCGGAGAGGTCGAGGACTTTCGGATCGCGGTCGACGAGCTGTGCCACGGACTCATGTCCGCAACCGAGCACCGGCTCGCAGTCTCGTTTCGCATCGGCCGCGGCGTGGTCGTCGCACGAGGCATGACGCGTGCGAACCGTCGACACGACGGCTCGTTACTGACCGCGCTCTCGCAGACTGTCGTCCGCGCGTCGTCAGATCACCACGAGATCGAGTGGTTGAACGACTCGGTGGGATTTGTCGTGGTCAAGACCGCACGAGCCGCGCGACAGGTGCCATGAGAGCGCCCGATCCTCCGGCGCCCCTGGATGCTCGGTTCCGTGAGTACCGCCGCACGCGCGACCGTGATCTCCGCAACGAGCTCGTCGAGGAGCACGTCCGGCTGGCGGACTTCCTGGCGCGGCGCTTCGCGCATCGTGGTGAATCAGCCGACGACCTTCGGCAAGTGGCACTGATCGGACTGCTCAAGGCAGTCGAACGGTTCGAACCCGACCGCGGGTTGCAGTTCTCGTCCTTCGCGACGCCGACGATCGTCGGCGAGCTGAAGCGCCACTTCCGCGATCGGGGCTGGGCGGTCCGGATCCCGCGGCGACTCCAGGAGCTCCACCTCGAGATCGAGCGAACGGTGGGGACGCTCAGTCAGGAGTTGGGCCGCGTGCCCCGGATCAGCGAGATCGCGGCGCGGGCGGGCGTCTCGGACGAAGACGTGCTCGAGAGCATGGAAGCCGGAGGCCTCTACCGGCTGTCGTCGATCGACGGGCGACCGGGTGACGAGAACGGTGGTGCTCCGTCGGGATTGCCGCTCGGCACCGACGATGCGGAGCTGGGCGCGGTCGACGACCGCGTCGAGGTCGCGGAGCTCCTCGCGACGCTCCCTGCCCGCGAGCGCACGATCGTCTACTTGCGGTTCTTCGAGGGCCTGACCCAGACCGAGATCGCAGAGCATGTCGGGATCAGCCAGATGCACGTCTCGCGGTTGCTGACGCGCAGCCTCCAGTCGCTCGAGGTCAACGCCGCCGTCGGGACCGAGCTGTGACGGACGCCGGCAACGCGTCCGACGTCGACGACGGCGAGACCTTCGGTGTCGAGGCGCGCTGGGATGGAAGTTCGGTCGTGGTCACCGTCCGGGGCGAGGTCGACGCCGCGACGTGCGAAGGACTGCGTGCGGCGCTCCTCGACGTCACCGAACGGGGCGCCGCCCAGGTCGCGATCGACCTGCACGACGTCTCGTTCATCGATTCGTCGGGCCTGGGGGTCATCGTCGGGGCCGTGAAGCGGCTCGGCGGTACACCGGCGTACGACGCGCCCGACGACGGCTCGCGCTGCCCGCTGCGTGTGGTCGGACTCCAACCCTCGATCCGCCGTGTCTTCGAGCTCACTGGGCTCGGCCCGCTGTGCGAGCCCGGCCGTGGGTCCGCTCTGTCGGAGAGCTGATACCCCCGAGGGGCTGCTGGGGAACCCACCGCGTTCCCCTGAGCGTGTTTGTCGGCGTGCTCGCTCGGGCACCGTCTGTTGGTGACCGACGGACCCGACCTCTCCGGTGTCGCACGTGACGCCACGAGCATCTCGGAGCTGCTCGCCGCGTTCGAGGTGGAAGGCTTCCACGGGCAGTTCGTCGCACGCGAGGACGCCCGTCTGGAGTGTCTGACGTGCAGGCACCAGGTGCCGGCTCGCCACGCGGTTGTGGAGCACCTGCGGCGACTGGAGGGCGCGTCGGATCCCGACGACCTCCTGGTGGTCCTCGCGTTGCGCTGCCCACACTGCGGCACGCCGGGCACGCTCGTGCTCGGGTACGGCCCGAACTCCACCCTTGAGGATGCCGCCGTGCTCGAGCAGGTGGGCGAGCCGGCGCCCCTGTCACCGGCGGACGCGGTCGCGGAGAGCGGCGCCGCGCGCCCGACGAGCACGAGCGCGGACGACTCCGAACGTCGATGAACGCGGCCGGTCCCGTGCGCCGGCGGAGCCCTCCTGGGCGGCGCCACCGGCGCCTTCCTCGCGGTCGAGCGTTCGACCGGCTTCTCGGAGTCGTGGCCGCTGACCTTCGCCCACCCCGACAGCGGTGCGGTCTGGTTGGCGCTCTACGACCACTCGGACCGCGCGCGCCGGGGCCTCGTCCAGTGCGGGCCCTCGGAGCTCCGCCGCCCGACCGACCTCGACAGCCTCGCGCGTCTGTTCCGTGGCGTGGAGTGAAGACGTGACGGCGAACGGCTGCTCGGCGCGAAGCCGTTCGACGCTGCGTATGCTGCCCGGCCGATGACCGAGCAGGCGAGCGTGACGATCACCGTACCGGGACGTCCGGAATTCTTGCGCCTCGTTCGACTGACTTCCGCCGACATGGCCAGTCGCGCGGGATTCGACTTCGAGGAGGTCGACGACTTCCGGATCGGGGTCAGCGAGCTGTGCAGCATGCTGTTGGCGGGTGGTCACTCGCCGCTCGAGCTCACGTTCACCGTCGCTCCGGAACGGATCGTCGTCGACGGGCGGACGCGCGGTGGCGCACCCCGGGAGGACGTCTTGGCGGCCAGAATCGTCGCCGCGGTCGTGGACGACCACGAGATCGCGGTCGAGGGCGAGTCGGTGCGCTTCCGCGCGACGAAGCACCACCGCGACGGGGGCGACGACGCTCCTCGCTGACCTCGGCGGCGGAGCGAACGCAGCGGCGCTCGACGGCGACGCGGGCCGAGGAGACCACGTCCCCTTCGCGGGCCGTCACGCATAGCCGGTCCCTGAGCCTGCCGTCGGAAGCGGCGCGGGGCGGGCAGATCGCGCGTGTCCCCCGATAGCATCCCCACCGCGGGCTTGACCGGCTCGCGCCGCGCAAGCTCACCGGGGGTTCGTCGATGTTGCTCGAAGGCAAGGTTGCAGTCGTCACGGGTGCGGGTCAGGGCATCGGCCGCGGATATGCCTTCGGGCTCGCCGAGCAGGGGGCGAAGGTCGTCGTCGCCGAGCTGAACGAGGAGAAGGGCAAGGAGACAGCCGCCGACCTCCAGGCCGCGGGGCACGAGGCGCTCTTCGTCGCCACGGACGTGTCGGACGACGGGAGCACGAAGGCGATGGCGGCGGCCACCGTCCAGAAGTTCGGCGGGATCGACATCCTGATGAACAACGCCGCGCTGTTCCAGGGCCTGCCGTCGTACTCGCTCGAGGACATGCCGCTCGACCTCTGGAACAAGGTCCTCGCGATCAACCTGACCGGGGTCATGCTCGCGGCTCGGGCCGCCGTGCCCTCGATGCGGGCGCGTGGCGGTGGCGCGATCGTGAACCAGACGTCGACGGCCGCGTGGATCAACACGCCGACTCGCGGCCACTACACGGTGTCGAAGTCGGCCATCATCCCGCTCACGAAGACCATGGCCAAGGAGTGGGGCAAGGACAAGATCAGGGTCAATGCCATCGCTCCCGGCCCGGTTGCCACCGACGCGCTCGCCGGGCTCCCCACCGAGACGATCGACCGCCTCAAGGCGCAGATGTGCCTCCCACGGCTCGGCGAGCCCGAAGACATGGTCGGCGCGCTGGTGTTTCTCGTGAGCGGGCTGAGCGGGTGGATGACCGGCCAGACCGTCGTGGTCGACGGTGGCAGCGTCATGTTGGGTTAGCACGATCCTTCGGTGAGGAGAGCGTCATGGGCTTGGCGTTGGAGACACAGCAGTACATCGACGGGAAGTGGGTCGAGGGCACGAGCACGACCGTGCTCGAGGTCGAGAACCCCGCTACCGAAGAGATCCTTGCGTCGTTCCCCGACGCGTCGGTCGCCGACGTCGAGGCGGCGATCCTCGCCGCCCGACGGGCGTTCGACGAGGGTCCGTGGCCGCACACGACGCCGAAGGAGCGCGCTGCGAAGCTGTCGCGCCTCGCCGAGCTCGTCGCCGCGCGCAAGGACGAGATCGTCGAGATCCTCATCGCCGAGGTGGGGTGCCCGCGCACGCTGGCGAACGGTCTCCAATACGCCGTCCCGCAGATCCACCTCGAGGACATGGCGGACCGTGTGCTGCGGACGTTCGAGTTCGAGCGCCCGATGGAGCCGGTCTACGGCATGGGCATCGGGCAGGGCGTGATCCGCTACGAGCCGGCGGGTGTCGTCGCCGCGATCACGCCCTTCAACTACCCGCACTACATCAATGTGTCGAAGCTCGGGCCCGCGCTCGCCGGTGGGAACACCGTCGTGCTCAAGCCGTCGCCACTGACGCCCTTGTCGGCCCTCTGGCTGGCCCGCCAGTGCGAGGAGGTCGGCTTCCCGCCGGGCGTGGTCAACTTCGTGACCGGCGACCTCGAAGCGAGCAAGCTGCTCACGAGCCACCCGGCGGTCGACGTCGTCACGTTCACAGGCTCCGACGTCACCGGGCGCCACATCATGCAGCAGGCGTCAGCCGACCTGAAGCGGGTCGTGTTGGAGCTGGGAGGCAAGTCGGCCAACATCTGGCTGGACGATGCCACGATCGACAAGGCACTGCCCGCGTCCCTCGGCTTCGTACGCAATACCGGCCAGGGCTGCGCGGCGCAGACCCGCATCCTGGTCCACGAGCGCCTGTACGACGAAGCGGTCGACCGGCTGGTCGCCGCGATGCAGGCACTCCAGGTGGGAGATCCCCAGGATGCCGCTACCGACGTCGGGCCGCTGATCAGCGCCGCGCAACGTGAGCGCGTCGAGCGGTACACCGGCATCGGGAAGGATGAAGGCGCCACGCTCGCGTTCGGCGGCGGGCGTCCGAGCGGGCTCGACAAGGGCCACTACGTGGAGCCCACGCTCTTCGTCGACGTGAAGACTTCGATGACTGTCGCGCAGGACGAGATCTTCGGCCCCGTGGGCGTCGTCATCCCGTTCCATGACGACGACGAGGCGGTCGCCATCGCGAACGACTCCCGCTTCGGACTGAGCGGCGCGGTGTGGTCTGCGAACACGAGGCACGCGTACGACGTGGCGTCCCGCCTCCGCACGGGTGGCGTCTACGTCAACGGCGCGGGTGGTGGCATCAATCCCTACGGTCCCTTCGGTGGCTACAAGCACAGTGGGATCGGCCGCGAGTTCGGCGTCTTCGGCCTGCAGGAGTATCTGGAGGCCAAGACCATCGTCTGGACGGTCGCAGGCGGCTGAACCGTCGGGTACCGGTTCGTCAGCTGTTGCCGTAGGTGCGAGTCGGCGCGACGAGCACCGCGACGCGCCGCTCGGCTGTCATCGCGCGGTCGTACTCGTCCCAGTCGTCGTGCGTGCCACCGGCGGCGGTGAAGATGTCACGGAGCAGAACACGACGTCGCTCGTCGTCGATGCCGTCCAGCGGATCGTCGGGGCCGACGAGCTGGGCATGCCCCTCCACTCCCGCCCATCGCCATCCGGCGCGGATCACGACGGTGGTCTGGTCGCGAGCCCGGAGGTTGGCGAGGCGCTGTGCCGACCCGCGGGCGACGAACGCCACGACGGGCTCCCGAGTCACCGGGTGGTCGACGACGCCGGCATTGACAACCGAGGACTGGATGGACCCGTCGGCTCGAGCCGTCGACACGACGACGAGCCCGTGGTCGAGGGACACGAGGTCGGCGAACGCGCGGAGATCTACCATTGGCGCTTCCTAGTACATCTCCGCGAGGGAAGGCAGATCCCGCTACGTGCACGGACTTTTCGGCTGGGACCTTACACAGGGCGGGCGCCGGTAGTGTCTCAACGGCGGAGCTCACTCAGGGGGTAACCCCATGCTGACCGAACGTGGACTCGACTCCGACATCCGGCCCGTCCTCTCCGACGGAACGCCCGTCGATGACCTCATCGACCTCGAGCGTCGCGAGGTCGGGATGCGCAGTCGTTGGGATCGCGGGGCGCCCGACCTCGTCTCCGCCGAGCGTCACGACGTGATCCGGCGCTCCGACGCCGGCTTGCGGCTCGCCCGGCGAGACCGCTACGTCGATCAGTCGACGCTCGGTACGTCCAACCTGGCGATTTTCCTCTAGCTCGGCACGGTCACCGGTGGACTCCGCAGGCGCGTGCCGTTACCGGACCCGAGACACCGGAGGACCGGCACTCGGGGGTGGGCGTTATGCTGCCCCGCGACCCCGTCCGGTCAAGTTCTCGAACGCGGAGGTGTAGCTCGTTGCCGCCGATTCTCGGCGATGCTCGTGAGGTTCCCGACCTCGAGCCCGTGCAGCTCATCCGACCGGACGGGACCCGCCTCGAGCACGACCGCTGTGAGGTCGATCTCTCGCGTGCCGAGCTCATCCGCATGTACGGCGCCATGGTCGTCACCCGCGCGCTCGATATCGAGTTCGTCAACCTCCAGCGGCAGGGCCAGCTCGCGCTCTATCCACCGGCGCGGGGCCAGGAGGGCGCCCAGGTTGGCGCGGCGTGGGCGCTCCAGCCCACCGACTGGATCTTCCCCCAGTACCGCGAGATGGGGATGTGGGTGGTGCGGGGCATCGACCCGGTCGGCATCGCGGTGCTGTGGCGCGGGATCTGGCACGGGTGCACGGGTCTCGTCGAACATGGGTGCGCACCGGTCTCGATCCCGATCGGCACGCAAGCGTTGCACGCGGCGGGCTACGCGATGGGCATTGCGCTCGATGGCGGGTCCGACGTCGCCGTCGCGTGCGTGGGCGACGGTGCAACCAGCGAAGGAGATGTGCATGAGGCGCTGAATTTCGCCGCCGTGTACGACGCGCCCTGCATCTTCTTCGTCCAGAACAACCAATGGGCGATCTCCTTGCCCCTGACCGAGCAGCTCCGCGCACCGTCGATCGCGCACAAGGCGATCGGCTACGGGATGCCCGGCGTTCGCGTCGACGGGAACGACGTCCTGGCGACGTACGCAGTCGTCAAGGAGGCGGCGGTTCGGGCGCGGGCCGGCCAGGGGCCGACGTTGGTCGAAGCGGTGACCTACCGCATGGGCGCGCACACCACCTCCGACGACCCGACCCGCTACCGCACCGAGGAGGAGCTCGCCAAATGGGCTCGCCTCGACCCGATCGAGCGGTTCCGCCGGTACCTGCGACGGGAAGGCATTCTCGACAACGACGCGCAAGACGTGGCCGATGCCCAGGCCGCGGCCGCCGCTGCGCACTTGCGTGAGCACGTGTACGACGCTCCCGACGGCGACCCGCTCGAGGTGTTCGAGCACGTGTTCGTCCACCCGACGCCCGCCCTGCTGGAGCAGGCCGAGGAGCTCCGCCGCGAGCTGAGCCACGAGGAACGCTGATGGCGACGATGACGATGGTCGAGGCGATCAACGCGGCGCTGCGCGACGCGATGACCGAAGACGAGAAGGTGCTCGTGTTCGGCGAGGACGTCGGCACGCTCGGGGGTGTCTTCCGGGTCACTGACGGACTTGCCGCGAAGTTCGGGCGCAACCGCTGTTTCGACACCCCGCTCGCGGAGTCGGCGATCGCCGGGGTGTCGATCGGGCTCGCGCTGCGCGGCTTTCGACCCGTCCCGGAGATCCAGTTCGACGGGTTCACGTACCCGGCCTTCGACCAGCTCGTGAGCCACTTGGCGAAGTATCGCAACCGGTCGCGGGGGATGCTCCGCATGCCCGTGACCGTGCGAGTCCCGTCGTTCGGTGCGATCGGCTCGCCCGAGCACCACTCGGAGTCACCCGAGACCTATTTCGTGCACACCGCGGGCCTGAAGGTGGTCGTGCCCTCGACGCCGGCGGACGCCTATTCCTTGCTCCGTGAGTCGATCGAGCTCGACGACCCCGTCGTATTCTTGGAGCCGAAGCGCCGGTACTGGTCGCGTGAAGACCTCGAATTCCCGGTGATCAGAGAGCCGATCGGCAAAGCGGTCGTGCGGCGTGCGGGCGACGACGTGACGGTCGTCACCTACGGGGGGCTCGTCGCGACCGCGCTCGAAGCCGCAGAGGTCGCCGCCGGCGAGCTCGGGTGGAGCGTCGAAGTGGTCGACCTTCGTTCCCTCGCTCCGCTCGACCGTGACACGATCGTGGAATCGGTCGCCAAGACCGGTCGTTGCGTCGTCATGCACGAAGGCCCTCGTACGCTCGGCATGGGTGCTGAGGTTGCCGCGCTCGTCCAGGAGCACGCGTTCTGGCATCTCGAGGCGCCGGTGCTGCGGGCGACCGGTTTCGACACGCCGTACCCACCCGCCCGACTCGAAAGCCGATGGCTGCCCGGCGTCGACCGGCTGCTCGACTCGATCGAGCGCTCCTTCGGGTACGGCAGAGCCTGATGGCGCAGACGAGGGACTTCCTGCTCCCCGACCTCGGCGAAGGCCTCGAGGATGCCGTGCTCGTCGAGTGGCACGCCGAGATCGGTGAGCGGGTCGGGCTGAACCAACCGCTCTGCACGGTCGAGACCGCCAAGGCGACGGTCGAGATCCCGTCGCCGTTCGCAGGTGTTCTCGCCGAGCGGGCCGGGGCGCCGGGGGACACGATCGACGTCGGCTCCCTACTCTTCCGCATCGAGGTGGAGGGGGCGACGCCGGGCTCGGAGCCCACGGGGCGGTCGGACGAGCCGGCCGCCGCT
Source organism: uncultured Actinomycetes bacterium (assembly GCA_963775795.1). GTDB lineage: Bacteria > Actinomycetota > Acidimicrobiia > IMCC26256 > DASPTH01 > CAVZKC01. The sequence goes on from CAVZKC010000004.1 coordinate 1,551,732, forward strand.
CCTCCGGCTGCTGATTCCAGCGAGCTGGCCACCGAGCCGGTACCCGACCAGGCGCCCGCGCCGGCGCGCGACTTCGGCGCGCGCACACCCACCCTGGTGGGGTATGGACCTGACGACGGTCCCGCGCGGCGGCGCCGTCGCCCGAGCACGGCCGTCGCGCCCGACGGGGGGGCAATCGAGGTCGAGGGTGCGCCGGCCGAAGTGGACGTGCTGGCCAAGCCGCCGGTGCGCAAGCTTGCTCGCGACCTGGGAGTGGATCTGGCGGCGCTCGCGCCCGGATCGGGGAAGGGCGGCACGATCACGCGCGACGACGTGCGCCGCGCCGCGGGGGCGACGCCCGAGCCGGCTCCCCTTGCGTACACCGTGCCCGACGCGGCGCCGATGGCCGCGGTCACGCTCGCCGGACCGCCGACGGGCCGGATCGCACCGGGTTCCGTGGTCCCGGTCGAGGGCATCCGCGCTCGCATTGCCGATCGAATATCGCAGTCGCGACGGGAGATTCCCGACGCGAGCTGCTCGGTCACCGTCGACTGTGGCCGTCTGCTCGATCTGCGTGCCACGCTCCGAGAGGCAGCTGCGGAACGAGTCGGGGAAGACGTGCTCACGCCGTTCGCGATGATCCTCCGGCTGGTGGTCACCGCGCTCCAGGCGCGACCGATCCTCAACTCCCGTCTCGACCTCGAGGCCGGGGAGATCCGGGTGCACGACGCGATCCACCTCGGCGTCGGGGCTGCCACCGACCGAGGTCTGGTCGTCCCGGTGGTGCGCCACGCCGAACAGCTGTCGACTCTCGGCATGGCCGCCGAGGTGCGTCGACTTGCCGACGGCGCGCGGACGGGCACACTCGCGCCGGCGGAGCTCGTCGGCTCGACCTTCACCGTGTCGAACTTCGGGGTCTTCGGCCTCGACGAGGGCTACCCGGTGATCAATTATCCCGAGGTGGCCATCCTCGGAATCGGCGCGATCCGGCCGCGGCCCGCAGTGGTCGAAGGTGAGCTCGTGGCGCGACCGCTCGTGAGCCTCGCCTGCTGCTTCGATCACCGCGTCTGTGACGGCGCCGACGCGGGTGCGTTCCTCGCGGCGCTGCGCGACTCGATCGAAGCGCCCGAGCGCCTGCTGCTCGACGTGTGAGCGCGGGCCGACGCCTCGAAAGGGGTAGTGGCGAGGGGAAGTGATGCCGAGCCCGGCCGGCGAGCGCGCGCCTCCCGCGCGGCGTTCAATCGCCGAGGTGAGGGAGCACGTCGCGAGCGAGCGCGTACAGGCTTCGCCACGCCACCTGCGGGTCGAGACCGCCGACCAACGGGTGCAGCACCAGGGGTTCGTCGTCGCCGAGCGACCGTGCGAGCTCGAGACACTCGGCGGGGGTGAGCACCGAGTATGAACCGGCGCGTCGGAGCGCGTCCGCGTCGGCGGCAGATCGGAACGAGGCCGTGGTCCCCCCTTCGGCCAGCCACTGCGCGTAGGAGTTGGTCTCGTGGAGGGCGTGGGGACCGAGGGCTGCCCAGTACTCGTCAGGGTCGTCGGCCACGTAGACGAGTTGACGCGGGGCGTTCCGTGGTTTCGCGGGGGGAAGCCCGAGCCGGGCCCGCTCCTCTGCGTACGTGTCGGAGAGCGCGGGCACAGTGGGCTGGAACGGCAGGTCGAGGCGCGCGGCGCGGCGTGCGGCTGCCGGAGACGAGCCGCCGATGAGCAACGGGGGGTGCGGGCGCTGCGCCGGTCGGGGCGTCACGCGGACGATGCGGCCGCGGAACTCGAAGGGCTCGCCGGTCCACGCTGACCGCAGTGTGGCCACGCCCTCGTCGACCAACCGTCCACGCGCGGCAGGGTCGACGTCGAACATGGCGAACTCTGCGGGTCGGTATCCCGCGCCCAGCATGACTTCGAGGCGCCCCCCGCTCACGAGGTCGAGCACGGCGAGGTCTTCGGCGAGCCGGAGCGGATCGTGGAACGGAACGGGGATCAGCTGGATCCGCAGGCGGGCGTGTCGCGTCCGCGCGGACATCGCGGACGTGAACACGATCGGCGACGGGCAGTAGCCGTCCTCGGCCCCGTGGTGCTCGGCGATCACCAGCAACGAGAAGCCATGCTCGTCCGCCCACGCAACCATGTCGAGCGCGGCCGCGTAGAGGTCTTCGATCGGCGCGCCGAATGCGGGCGCCCGCAAGTCGAAGCGCATCGTCAGTTGCACGGCGCGTCAGCGGAACGAGCGGACAGACAGCGTGCTGGCAACCGAGGTGCGGGGCATCGTGACTGCGTAGAGCACGGCGTCTCCGACGCGCTCGGGAGGTTGTGGCTCCACGCCCGACACCCGGGCGCGGAAGCCGTGCTCGTCCCAGAATTTGGACGTCGCCTTCTCGACGGCCGGGTCCCAGTGCGCACGGAACTCGCTGTCGCCGGTCCGACCGATGGCCAGGAGCGTCACCCGGATGCCGTCCTGCTTCACTTCGTGGGCGAGGCCCTGCGTGAACACCTCGAGCCCGGCCTTGGTCGCCGAATAGACCACCAGGAAGGGGAAGGGGTCGTGGGACGACTCCGACGAGAGGTTCACGATGTCGCCGCCGCCCGCGGCCCGCATGAGCGGGATCGCCGAGCGCGACGTGAGGATCGGCCCGGTGAGGTTGGTCGCGATCTCCGTGAGCAGGTTGTCGTCAGACACCTCTTCGATGCGATGCGGCCACGCGATCGCGGCGTTGTTGACCAGCACGTCCAGGCGCCCGAGCTTGCGCGCGATGGTGGCGAACGCGTCCGCTACCGACGCGGGATCTCCGATGTCGACGGGAATCGCGAGCGCGGCCGGTCCGATCGAGGCGGCCACATCGGCGAGCTGATCGGCGCTGCGGGCCAGGAGGGCGACCCGGGCACCGGCCGCTGCGAGCATGCGCGCGATCGTCTTGCCGATCCCGCGCGACGCTCCCGTCACCGCGGCGACTCTGCCGTCCAACGCTCCAGTTCCGCCTGCCGTGCCCTCGGCGATGTGCTCGACGTCCACCCGCGTGCTCCTCGAATCGCGTGCGGATGGAACCTAGCGGAAGCCACGTTCGGCCGGCAGGGAGCGCCGTTCGGGGAGCGTCGACGCAAGGAGGTGCGCTAAGTTACGGCTGTATGCGTGTGACCGTGGATACCGAGAAGTGCCAAGGCCATGCTCGCTGTTGGGCCATCTGTCCCGACGTCTTCGAGCTCGACGACATCGGCTTTTCGTTCGTGCAGCACAAGGAAGTCCCGCCCGAGCTCGAGGAGTTGGCGCGACAGGCTGTCGACAGTTGCCCGGAGTACGCCATCACGATCGACCCATGACGGCACCGGCGCCGGGGAGCGACGAGATACCGCCAGCTACACGGTGAACCACCGGCAGCCGCGCCGCATCGACCTCACCGTGGAGGCGTGCCGACGCGCGGTTTCCGACGCCGGTCGCGGTGGCCGCGGGGGCGGTGGCCCGCTCGGCGGTTGCATCCTCCTGACCCGCTGATCGAACCTTCCGGATTCACACCGCCGACTGCGCCGCGACGAAGGGCCTGCCGTGTTCGACCTTCTCCTCTCCGCCGACTTCATGGTGCCGGACCCGGACGCCACGACACGACGGTTTGTCGAGCGCCTCGGGCTCCCGGAGCAGAAGCCCGCCTGGCGTCAGGGCTTCACGGACCACGCATACGTCGCGTGGTTCCTCCGAGTCCACAAGTCGCTCGCGGTCGCGCCGACGCGCCTCGAGCCCCAGGGTCATCGGGTGATCGACCGCCCGTCGAAAGACCCGCTCTTCGCTCCGTACCTCGACCACCTCGCCGAGTACCAGGGCCGCGCCCGTCCTATGAAGACCCACGCCACGGTGCTCATCACCCGGGAGCTGCCGGAGCTGATGGAGAAGCTCGCTCGGCGCAAGCTTCCCTTCCGGGTCGCACCGCTTGACGACGCGATGCCCTGGGACCGCGTGTGGCTCGGCGTGACCGGCGACGACCCCCGTTACGAGCCCTCGGTCGACGGCGGGCTGATCGTCGAGGTCATGGCGGATTGGCCCCTCCAGCTACCCGACGCCACCTGGTCGAAGCCGCCTCCGCTCCCCCGCGATCCCGGTCCCGGCGAGTATGTCCGCGTCCAGTCACGCGGCGTGCTCGTCCAAGACGTGGAGGAGACCGTCCGGCTCCTCTCGCTCAATCTCGACTGGGAGCCCCTCGGATCGATCGAGTCGGTTCCCGAGGAGGGATACCGGCGCGCGACCATGGGCTTCACCATGCCGCACAGCGCGACCGTCGAGATCCTGCAGCCCACGCACTACGACTGCGCCCCGGGCCGCTACCTCGCCACGTGGGGGCCGGGGCCGTACCACGTGCGCCTCGCGGTGCACGGTCTCGAGGCGCGCGCCGACGACCTCGCGACCCGCGGCGTGCGCTTCGATTGGATGCCCGAGTCGCGCGCGGTCGAGGGACGCCGGCTGCGCATCCACCCCGACGAGCTCGACGGCGCGCTCTTCGAGCTCGTCGAGTTCCAACCCTGACCGGAAGGACTGTCGTGGACTTCGACCTGTCGCCTGAGATGGCTGAGCTCCAGAGCATGGTGCGCAAGCTCTCGCAGGAAAAGATCAAACCCCGCGCCCGGGAGATCGACGATACCAACGAGTACCCCCAGGACATCTTCGACGTGTTCGTCGAGACTGGGCTCACGGGCTTGTGCACGCCGGAGGAGTACGGAGGCTCTGGTGCCGGCATCCTCGGGCTCACGCTCGCGATCGAAGAGGTCTCGAAGTACTCCAACACTGCCGCGTTGCTCCTGCTGCTCACGCGCCTTCCGCTCGGCTCGATCCTCATCGCGGGTTCGGAGGAGCAGAAGCAGCGCTACGTGCGTGCAGTGGCCCTCGGCGAGGAGCGCGCGGCGTTCGGGCTTTCGGAGTCCCAGGCGGGCAGCGACGTCGTGGGTATGCGCACGCGGGCCGAACGAGACGGCAGCGACTGGGTGCTGACGGGGACCAAGTGCTGGATGTCGGGGGTGAAGGAGGCGGACTGGTACTGCGTGTTCGCCAAGACCGGAGCGGTCGACTCGCGCGACCACGACAGCATCTCCGCGTTCATCGTCGAGCGAAAATGGGATGGGGTGGACGTCGGCACGATCGAGCGGAAGATGGGCGTGCGCGGGGTCGACATCGGCGAGCTCGTGCTGGATCACGTTCGGGTCCCGAAGGAGAACGTGATCGGCGAGATCGGCGGCTTCCGGCTCGCCATGCTCGGGCTCAACGCCATGCGTCCGATCGTTGCCGCGCGCGGCATCGGCCTGGCCGAAGGCGCGCTCATGTACGCGGTCGAGTACGCCAAGGAGCGCCAGGCGTTCGGGCATCCGATCTCGGAGTTCCAGGGACTGCAGTGGAAGATCGCCAGCGTCGCGGTGAAGATCGAGGCCGCGAGGCTCCTCACGTACCGCGCCGCGTGGCTCGTCGACCAGGGCGAGTTCAAGCGCGAGAACGTTCCGTTGTTGTCGATGGCGAAGTACTTCGCGACGGAGACCGCCGTCGAAGCCTCCAACGAGTGCCTGCAGCTCCTGGGCGCCGCCGGCTACATGAAGGACCACCCGATGGAGCTCTACTACCGCGACGCGCGCCAGCTCACCATCGTGGAGGGAACCAGCGAGGTGCAGCTCGGGCTCATCGGTCGGGGCGTCCTTCGCCACGACCTCTGGTGGGACTAGCGCAGCACCGCCAATGCTCCTGCGGCGATGCCGACGCTGACGACTCCAATGGTGATCGGGAGCAGGTCCGAGGGGCGCGCGGTGCGGGTCGACGCGTCGCGGGCCCACCGCCGGAGACCCTGCCACACGCCGAGGACGAACAGCCCGATCCCGAGCAGCACTATCGTGATGCCGAGCGTCGCGCGCCCGTCTTGGTCGGGGAGCGTGGCCACTCCCTTCGCGACCACGGCGCCGAGCGCGAGGAACGCCAGGCCGCTCCGGTTCCAGGCCAGGCCCGTCCGCTCGGTCGCCGACTCGGAGGGCCGCTCCGGACCGCGGTCGGGTGCCATCAGTCCCGGGCGAACGTGACGAGCACCGCGGCGACGATCGCGACGATCGCCACGACGAGGGTGGTGAGCCACGGGAGGAACGACGACGGGAGTGCGCTACCGGTCCGCATCGCCTGCTCATTGGCACGCCAGAGTCGGTAGCTGACGGGCGCGATCACGCTGCCGAGGACGATCAGGGGCAGCCCGATGACGAGTCGTCCGCCCGCCACGTCGAAGGCCGGGAGCAGCTGCGTGACTGCCAGGCCCGCGGCGATGAGCCCGAGCGCGGTGCGGATCCATGCGAGGAACGTGCGCTCGTTCGCGAAGGAGAAACGGGCGTCCGGTTCCCCCGACACTGGGGAACCGTCAGGCCCGCTCACCGAGGAGCCCCCGGGGTGCCGTCGTAGGAGGGGAGCTTGCGGTTCGCGTCCTCGACGGGCACTTGCAGCGCGTTGGCGAAGCGCGCCACGCACGTGTACCACGCGAACGTGAGCACGAGCTCCACGAGGGCTCCCTCGTCGAAGTGCTCGGCGAGCGCGGCCCACGTGCCGTCGGTCACGGCCGCATCGACCGCGAGCTCGTCGGCGACCGCGAGCACCGCGCGTTGTCTCGGCGAGAACGACTCACTGTCCCGCCAGTCCGCGAGGGCGCCGAGCTGGTCGCTGCTCACGTCACCGGCCCGGGCCGGTCGCCAGTGGCTCTTCCACACGTAGTCGGATCCCGAGAGCTGCGCGACGCGCATCACGCCGAGCTCCCGCAGGCCACGGTCGACGTCGGCGTCGTCGCGCAGGCGCCAACCGAAGTCGATCCACGTCTCGAGCATCCGGGGAGCGTTGCCCAAGACCCGGTATATGTTGGGTATCCCTCCGACGGATTCGGTGACCCGCTCGTAGATTGCGTGGAGTTGTTCGTCGTCGGTGTCGTCACCGGGCAGGCTGACCCTCGTCATGGTGTGGCATCGTACGCAGAGCCAGTGGGCGTGTGGCGACGGGCGGGGAGCAGCGGGGTGGGGATGCGGCGACGAGCGAGCAGTGCGAGCGAGTTGCTCGCCAGCGACTGAGCGACCGCGGCGCAGGTACCCTGCGCCGCAGCGAAGGAGCGAAGGATGCAGGTGCTGGCTGGTGTTCGCGTGCTGGAGGTCGCGGCGTGGGCGTTCGTCCCGTCGGCGGGAGCCGTGCTCGCCGAGTGGGGTGCGGAAGTCATCAAGGTGGAGCACCCGAAGACCGGCGATCCTCAACGCGCGCTCATCGGGTCGGGCTTCCTGCCGGCCGGCAACGTCGACTACATGGTGGAGCTGCCCAACCGCGGGAAGAAGAGCCTCGCGCTCGACCTGAAGCAGGATGCGGGCCGTGAGTTGCTGTACCGGATGGCGGCGACGTCGGACGTCTTCCTGACGAATTGGTTGCCCGGGGCCCGTCGTCGCGCGCGGATCGACGTGGAGCACATTCGCGCCCACAATCCCTCGATCATCTACGCCCGTGGCTCGGGGAACGGCCAACGCGGCCCCGAGGCGGAGCGCGGTGGCTTCGACTCGTCGACCTACTGGGCTCGGGGTGGCATCGCCTACGCGCTGTCACCGCCGGAGCTCGAGCACCCCGTCCGTCAACGCTCCGCGTTCGGGGACATCATGGGAGGCCTCACGATCGCGGGCGCGATCTCGGCCGCGCTCTACCGGCGGGAACACACCGGCGAGCCGTCGATCGTCGACCTGTCGCTGCTGAGCCTCGCGCTCTACAACCTCTCGGTCGACATCACGTCGGCAGGCGTGTTCGACCGCGACGAGGTGCTCCGCTACGACAACGACGCCTTGGCCAACCCGACGGTGGGCATCTATCGAACGAGCGACGGACGGCACGTGAACCTCACGATGCTGGAATCCGACCGCTACTGGGCCGACCTCTGCCAACGGCTCGGGCACCCGGAGCTCGTCGACGACGAGCGGTTCTCGAGCCACGTGCGTCGCAGCGAGAACCGTCGGGAGTGCACGGGCGAGCTGCGGAGGATCTTCGAGGAGCGAACGCTCGCCGAATGGAAGGAACGCCTCGCGGACTCGACCGGGGTCTGGGGTCCGCTCGCGACGCCGCGCGAGGTCCACGACGATCCACAGGTCGTGGCGAACGGATACCTCGCGGACGTGGCGACGCGGGAAGGGAAGCACCTTCGCATGCCGACGAGCCCGGTGCAGTTCGACGAGACCCCCGTGACCCCGCGGGGCGCCCCGGAGATCGGGGAGGACACCGACGAGCTCCTCGACGGCCTGGGCCTCTCGAGCGAGGAGATCGCCGAGCACCGCTCGGCCGGCGTCATCCGCTGAGGTCTGACGAGCTCTCCTCGAGCGAGGTTGGCGGTGGTTGTCCGTGCCTCGGGGACGGAGTACCTTGCAGAAACGACCGGTAGGTACCGACAGGGGGATGCCGTATGGCCCGTGACTATCCAGTGGCTCGGGAGCTCACTCCCGACGAGATCGACTACTTCATCGAGAACTTCGACCATCACGACCCGAAGTTCGCGATGGACCCCTTTCCGGTCTACGACCGCATGGTGCGCGAGTGCCCGATCAAGTTCAGCCCGAATTACGGAGGGTTCTGGGTCTTCAGCGGCTACGAGGACGTGCACTGGGGCTGGCAGAACTACGAGCTCCTCGCGACCCACCCTTCCGTCAGCGTGCCCGCGGGGCTGGGCAACAAGCGGCCATTGCTGCCCCTCGAGGTCGACCCGCCGATCCACAACAAGTACCGCTCGCTCATCGCGCCGGTCTTCTCTCCTGCCCGGATCGCCGCGCTCGAGCCGCAGATCCGAGACATCACCAACGCGCTGATCGACACCGTTATCGCGAAGGGCGAGTGCGAGTTCATCTCCGCGATCGCGCAACCGGTCCCGACGAAGATGTTCGTGAAGATGCTCGGCATCCCCGAAGCGGAGGCCGAGGACTTCAAGAAATGGAACTTCGACATCCTGCACGGCCACCACGCGGATCCGTCCGGCGCGACGCGGGCCGCGGCCGGACTCGCGGCGCGCGAGCGGCTGACCGCCATCCTCGAGGAACGCAAGAAGCATCGTGGCGACGACATCATCTCCATCCTGATCGACTCCGAGGTCGACGGCGAGCGCCTCGACGAGGAGGAACTCCTCGACATCGGCTTCTTGCTGTTCCTCGCCGGGCTCGACACGGTGCAGGGCGCGATGGGCTTCCAGTACGCCTACCTGGCGACGCACCCGGAGCAACGCGACCGGCTGGTGAAGGACCCGTCGTTGATCCCGAACGCGACCGAGGAGCTGTTGCGCTGGGACGGTATCGTGGTCGCGGGGCGGAACGTGACCCGCGACTTCGAGTACAAGGGTCACCAGTTCAAGCAGGGCCAGCAGGTCGTCTTCATCAACCGTCCCGCGGATCGCGATCCCCGGCAGTTCGACCATCCCGAGCTGGTCGATTTCGATCGAACGCCGAACCGCAACATCGCGTTCGGGGCCGGTCCGCATCGCTGCGTCGGCTCCCATCTCGCCCGCATCGAGCTGCAGGTCGTGCACGAGGAGATGCACCGCCGTCTCCCGACGTACCGGCTCAAGCCCGGGACCGTCGTGAAGGCGCGCCACGGCAATGTGTCGGGTGTCGAGGAGCTGTTCCTCGAATGGGACGTGTGAGCTGGCAGGTTCCCCGATGCCGCTGATCGAGCCGGTACCCGTCGGCGACCTCGATCCGGAAGTCGCCGAGCTGATCTGGGCGGGCCGCGAGAGCCGAATGCTGAGCACCGACGTCCCCCCGAGGATCTGGGCGTACCGGCCGGGCCTCGCGGCCGCGCAGCTGCGGCTGTATGCCGAGATCTTCGACCACAGTGTGCTCGACAAGCGCCTGCTCGAGCTGGTCAGGCTGCGCATCGCCGCGCTGAACGATTGCCGAGCGTGTCGCGTGGCCCGGAAGTCCGACGACGTCACCGAGGAGGAGATCGCGTGCCTCGCCTCCGACGATCCTAGGTTCTCGGCGCGCGAGCGGGCTGCCATCCGTTTCGCCGAGCTGTTCGCGCTCGACCACGACGCGATCGGCGAGGACGTCTTCGCCGAGCTTGCCGTGCACTTCTCCAACGAGGAGATCGTCGAGCTGGGCCTGTACTCCGCCCTCATGTTGGGCAACGGTCGTTTCGCCTACATCACCCGCGCCTGGGGCGATGACAAGCAGGAACCGCTCCTCCGCTACCAGTCCGAACGCGTCTGAGTGGCCGCGCTCACCCCGCTGGCCTGATGAACCACCGGCTTGCTGTCCCGCCGAGGATCTTCTCGGCGGTCGCCGCGTCCGGCGCGTTGTCGAGGACGTCCTGCACGGCGCGGGCGAGCTTGCCCCGGAACGGGTAATCGCTGCCGAGGAGCAGCCGGTCGTAGCCCACGGTGTCGGCGGCGCAGTGGAACGCCGGAGGGTGGTACGAGCACGTGTCGAGGTACAGACGCTCGTGGAGGTAGTGGAGGAGATCGTGTTCGGCTGCGCCCGAGCCGAAGTCGGCCAGGCGCTGTGCGAGGTAGGGCAGCGTGCCGCCGAGATGGGGAACGATGACCTCGAGCGAAGGGACCCGGTCGAGCATCCCCGAGAGCACCAAGCGCGCGATCCCGAGCGTGGAGCTCACCATCGGCTCGACGGTCGCCGCGAGCATGAAGTCCGCGTACGCCGCCGAGCAGGGCTCGCCCGCGGGATGTGCGAGCACGGGGAGCCCGAGCTCCGCGATCCGCGCGTACACGCGTTGGAGCTCGGGGGCGTCGACCGTGTAGCGGCCCGTCACCGCGAGGAGGCTCACACCCTGGGCGTACGGGTGCGACGCGACTCGGTCGAGCTCGGCGATGCACGCGTCGACGTGGGGAAAGGGCAGGTTCACCGCGATCGCGAACCGGCCCGGGTAGCGGCACGCGGCGTCCAGCAATTCGTCGTTGATGGTCCGGGCGACTCGTCCGCCGTCGCGTTCGCTGACGAACGTGATGCCGGGAGGCGGAATCGCCAGCACCGACATTCCGACACCGCACCCGTCCATCTCTTCGAGGCGAATCTCGATCCGACGGGCAGGGGTGTCCGGGTTGGCGAGTGCGTTGATCGTCAGCCGGTTCGCTTGGGCGAATGCCGTCGACCGCCGGGCGCGCGACTCGAGCACGGCGACATAGGAGTCGGGCACCCAATGGCTGTGGGTGTCGATGTGCTCGAGTGCGGGCATGGCTTCCGATGCAGTGATCGGACCGGGTCGGCTCAGGACCGTATCCGACGGTCGTCTCCGGCTCAATCCCCGTGCGTGACGCGCCGGCCGAGCAGCTTCGACGCCGTCACCGGTTTGAGCCCCCTCGCCTCGATGCCGTCGATGATGTCGTCGAGGGCCTCGAGGGTCCCCGGATGCCCGAAGTGCAGGCTGACGATCGAGCCCGGGCCCACGCCGGCGAGCACTCGATCGGTGATGACGGCGGCGCCGGGGTTCTCGTAGTCGAGGGGATCGACGTCGAAGCCGAGCACGACGGGATAGCCGGTCTCGCCCACGATCGCGAGGACGTCGGCTCCCGGATCGGTCGTGCCGTCGGCCGTGCCCGAAGGGCGGAAGCAACGGCCGTGCGTGCCTGTGAGGCGCTTCAGTAGGTCGCGGCAGCGCTCGATCTCGGAGCGCATCGCTTCGGGTGGCAGCGTCGAGAACGCGGGATGCGTGTAGGTGTGGTTGGCGAGCTCGTGCCCCTCGTCGGCGATCCGGGTGGCCCAGCTGGGATTGGCGTCGAGCCACTGTCCGACGATGAACGCCGTCATGGTGACGTCTCGGCGGCGCAGCGTGTCGAGGATCGACGCCGCGATCGCGAGGTCGCCGTCGGTGTGGAATGTCGAGCGCGACGCGGTCGTGGCCCGTCGGGCCGTGATCGTAGAACCGCGCCGCCCGGGGTCGACGGGCCGCGCGGGTTCGGGCGCTGCTCGGCGAGCTGCCGCCAGCGCACGCGGCGCCCACGGCCGCGACCCCGGCCGCGAGGAGGGTGCGCCGGCTGATCAACGTGTGGGTTGGGCGCGGATCAGTCGTGGATCTGCTGGGAGAGGTAGTGCGGCTCGCCGACCTGGTTGATGAGCTCGAGCTGGGACTCGAGCCAGTCCGCGTGTTCCTCCTCGCCCGAGAGCACGTCTTCGAGCACGTTGCGCGAGCCGTGGTCGGACTTGCCCGTGCACATGTCGATGCCGCGGTTCAGGCGCGTGATCGATTCGCTCTCAAGCTCGAGCGCGAGCTGCAGCTTCTCGGTCGGTGTCTCGCCGATCCTCAGCGTGCCCAGGCGCTGGAGGTTGGGCACGCCGTCGAGGTAGAGGATCCGCTCGATGAGCTCGTCGGCGTCCTTCATCTCCTCGATCGACTCGTGGCGGAAGTGCTCCGCGAGCCGGTCGTAGCCCCAGTTGTCGAGCATCTTGGCGTCGACGAAGTACTGGTTGATGGACGTGAGCTCGGCCGTGAGCACCTCGTTGAGCAACTCGATGATCTCCGCGTCACCGTCCATCGCGCAACTGCCTCCACTCGTCGGCGTCGATCAGGCACCCTAGGCGCGCGGAGCCGGCCGGGAAACGTCGAAGTTGCCGCCACGAGCGCCGCTACGAGCGGGGGCTCGACGAGCCGCTCCCCACGAGCTCACCCGTCGCCCGCCCGAAGAGGGCCGCGAGCAGCTCGCGGCAGCTCCCACAGTCACGGCTGGAGGTGGAGGGGCCGACGGCCTCGTCCAGGCAGCGGGCGCCGCCGGCCACCGCGTCACGGATCTGATGATCGGTGATGCCACGGCATTGGCAGACGTACATGGCGGCCACTCCCCGAGAGTTCCGAGAACCCAAAGGTTAGGCCAACCTAATGACGGATGCAAGTGGGGCGTCAGGTGCCGGTCAACCGTGGTGGGCGCCGTTCGCTCATGGCGGTTACGCCCTCCTGGAGGTCATGGGTGTGGCGCGGCGCCCCAAGCGGGGGGAATCGCCGCAATATGTTACTGCTGGGTAACCTAGGGCCGGACGTCACCGTCGGGTGGCGAGGGGGCGAGGAACAGGTATGGCCGAGTTCTCCCTCGAACTGAACGAGGACCAGGCGCAGATCCGGGAGTGGGTGCACGAGTTCGCGGAGCAGGTCGTCCGCCCGGTCGCCCACGAGTGGGACGAGCGCGAGGAGACGCCGTGGCCGGTGATCGAGGAAGCGGCGAAAGTCGGGCTGTACTCGTGGGAGTTCTGCGCCAATGCCTTTGCCGATCCCACCGGTCTCACGTTCCCGCTCGCCAGCGAGGAGCTGAGCTGGGGTGACGCCGGCATCGCGCTGGCGATCTTCGGGTCGACCCTCGCCGTGTCGGGCATCGCGAACAACGGCACACCCGGAGCAGGTGATGGAGTGGACCCCGGAATGCTTCGGGACTCCCGGCGACATCAAGCTGGGCGCCTTCTGTGTGAGCGAGCCCGACGCGGGCAGCGACGTGAGCGCGCTGCGTACCCGCGCGGTGTACGACGAGGCCACCGACGAATGGTTGCTCGACGGCACGAAGACGTGGATCACGAACGGCGGCATCGCGGATGTCCACGTGGTCGTCGCCTCGGTCGATCCCGAGCTCGGGGCGCGCGGTCAGGCGAGCTTCGTGGTTCCACCGGCCACTCCCGGCCTGCGCATGGGCCAGAAGTTCAAGAAGCACGGCATCCGCGCCAGCCATACCGCGGAGGTGGTGCTCGACGGCGTCCGCGTCCCGGGGCGGTGCCTCCTCGGCGGCAAGGACCGGCTCGACGAACGCCTGGCGCGGGCTCGAGAAGGCGGGAGCAGCGGGCGCCAGGCGGCCTTGGCCACGTTCGAAGCCACCCGTCCGACGGTGGGGGCGCAGGCGGTGGGCATCGCGAGGGCGGCGTACGAGTACGCGCTCGACTACGCGAAGGGGCGGGTGCAGTTCGGGCGTCCGATCATCGAAAACCAGGCGATCGCGTTCAAGCTCGCCGACATGAAGACGGAGATCGATGCGTCCCGCTTGCTGGTCTGGCGCGCGGCGTGGATGGGCGCGTCCGGTAAGCACTTCGAGAACGGCGAAGGCTCGATGAGCAAGCTCAAGGCGGGCGAGACCGCCGTGCGCGTGACCGAGGAGGCGATCCAGATCCTCGGCGGATACGGCTACGTACGCGACTACCCGGTCGAGCGCTGGCACCGCGACGCGAAGATCTACACGATCTTCGAGGGAACGAGCGAGATCCAGCGGCTCGTGATCGCGCGGGCGATCTCGGGCCTCCACATCCGGTGACGGCTCAGCCGGATCAGGCGGGCGTCGAGGCGCCTCGAGCGGCACTGAGGCCCCGGAGCGCGACGAGCGCGATCAGGTAGAGGACGAGCGCCAGGAACAACACCGTCCGGAACCCGAAGCTGATCGCCAGGATGGTGGTCAGCACGGAACCGATCACCGACGCAAAGCCGTTGACCGCCCAACCCCACGCCACGTATTCACGCTTGTGGGTGGTCAGGGCTGCGACCGCGCGGATCCCGAGCGGCATGAACATCCCGAGGCAGAGTCCGAGCGGCGCGAGCACCACGAACGCGACGAGGATGCGGGGGGCGAGCGGCCAGCCGAGGAGCGAGTCGGTGATCGACGGCAATACGAACTGGTAGAAGACGGTGAGCAGGGCGATCGCCCCCGCGAGGTATCCCGTCACGCGATTGGTCGGAGCGCGCAGCCGGCCGCTCAGCAGCGCTCCCAGTCCCGTGAACACCAGAATCGATGCCAGCGTCACGGTCAGGGAATAGGTGGGATAACCGAGGAAGAGGGTGAGGCGTTGGATGAGTGTGATCTCGAAGAACATGAAGCCGAACCCGAGCGCGGCGAAGTAGATCGCCGATCGTCCCTTGCGGGGGAGCTTGCCCCACTCGTCGCGCACCGCGAGGAACGGGAGGAGGAGGAAGGCCGCCGCAAAGAGCATCGAGATCACGAGGAGCAGCACGAGTACCCGTTCGCCGACCGAGTCCTCGGGGTCGCGGCGGTCGATCGGATTGTCGAAGTTCTTGACGACATCGCCGAACGGGGCGAAGTTCCAGAAGAACGGCCCGTTGTCAGTGATCGGCCGGACGTCGTAGGGATACGAGTCGTACCAGCCGTCGAGGTCGGCACTGCGGGTCGTCACCACGTCGCTCACGGGTCCCTCGGCGTAGGGCACACCGGGCGCGTAGCGGACGGTCGATCCCGCGACGTTGCCGATGGCTTCCGAGGTGCGCGCGATCTCGGCGTCGGTGAACGGGCTCCGCTTGACGAGGATCGTGGACAGCACCGCGGGCCCACCGGTCGGCGTCGTGACGACCACGATGTGTCTGGTCGGGTCGTCGACGCCGAGCTTGCGCAGTGCATCCCGAGCCGTACCGACATAACGCGTGGTGCGGTTGGGCTTACCCGCATAGTCGTATTCGCCGAACTGCGCCGCGATCACGCCGTTGGGAGTCAGGTGCTCGAGGCTGTCGCGGATCGCCTCTCGGGTGTAGAGGTAGCTCTCGGAGAGCACGAACGCACCCGCGTTCGCCGCGTTCGAAGCCGAGTAGCTGTCAGGGGCGGGGTACCAGATGAGGTTGTAGTGGGTGTCCTTCCGCGCGAGGTAGGACCGGCCTTCGCCCTTGACGAAGTTGACGTGGGGATTCTCCGCGATGTGTCCGCCGTAGTCGGCCATCTTGTCGGTGACCAGTGAGTACGTCACGGGATTGAGCTCGATGGCGTCGATGTGCGCGGCGTCGAAATAGAGGGACGCGAGGACCTCGTGCCCACCGGCGGCGCCGATGATGAGCACGTCCTTCGGCGCCGCGCCGGTCACGGCGAAGGGGAAGGCGCGCGGATCCTTGTCGAAACCCTTCTCGGCGAGGCTTGCACGCTTTCCGTCCCAGCGGAGGATGCCCGACCCGAGGAGGCCGTCGTGGAACAGCACCCGCACGTCGGGGCTGAGCTGGGCCACGTCTACCCGGAACAGGGGGCTCCAGGACGAGTAGACGATCGAGTCGCCCGTCACGTTCCCCTTCGTGGCGTCGGTGCGGGGGTCGGGGAGGAGGTCGGGCGCGATGATCGGCGCCGCGAGGAGCACCGCGACGATGATTCCGGCGGGGAGCGCGCGCGAGCGCCGTCGGGCCGCGATTCTCACGCCGACGAGCGCGAGGACGAGTCCGGCGAGGAACACCGTGGCGGGCGGCCCGATGCTGCCGAGCAGTGAGACCACGATCGCGCAGGCGATCCCTGCGCCGAGCAGGTCCGCGAAGTACAAGCGGCTGATCTGCTCCGACCGGCGCCCGAACAACGTCGCGATCACGACGCCGATGGCGACGAACGATCCGAACAGGCAGAGGCAGACGAGCAGGAGCCGCGCCACGTTGCTGAACGAGTCCCACGTGCCGTAATCCCAGATTGCCAGCGTGTCGATGGCGAGGAGCGAGACGATGAAGTAGCCCACGCCGACGCTGACCGCGCCGAGCAGGACGCTCCACATCAGCACCGCGTCCGTCTCCGCGCGGCGCAGCCGCCGGGACACCGCTACCAGCGCGCCGCCGCTGCCGATGCCAAGCAGCGCGAGCCCGATGACGAGGTAGGTGTAGTAGTAGTAGAGCTTGAAGGAGATGACCCGCGTGTAGCCGATCTCCAGGAGCAGCGACGCGAAGCTGACGAGCAGGATCTCGACGATGTAGTTACGCGAGTGCGACTGTGTCGCGTCGGTCGGCGTGGTGGTGGAGACGGTGTCGGTCGCGGTGCTCACGCCTTACGTCGTTCCCAGAAGTCCTCGCCGCGTGCCGCCGACATCGCCGAGAGAGACTAGGCGACCCGCGCCCGCGCCCGTGGCCAAGGGCACGGGAACGGGTCGTCGTGCGTCGATCTCGACGGCGGCTTCGCCGCATGGTGTGCGGCCGGACTCCCGACGAGCGCGGTCGGCGCCTAGAGCGTCTCCTGGGCGTCAGGCGGTCGACGCCGCGTCGACCAGCCCGTAGCGCGTACGAATGCGGCGCTCCGCGTAGCTGAAGACGAGAACATCGACGAGCACGCCGATGGTGAAGAGGACGATCATCACCGACTGCACCCCGGCCGCGTCAGCCAGGTCTCGATTTGCGGCCAGCTGTTGGCCGAGCGAGTACCCCGCGATGCCTCCGATGATCTCGCCGGCGAGGAGGCTCCGCCACGCGAAGGCCCAGCCCTGCTTGAGTCCACCGACGAACGACGGCATCGCCGCCGGCAGGATCACGTAGCGGAAGGAGTCGAACCGCCGCGCGCCGAGCACCTTGCCGGCTCGGAGGAGAACCGGCGAGATGTTGTCGACACCGTTGATGAGGCCGTTGGCGATCGAGGGCGCGGCGCCGATCACGATCACGAAGAAGATCGCGCCCTCGCTGAGCTTGAACAACAGCAACGCGAGCGGATACCAGGCCACCGACGGCATCGTCTGCAAGCCGGTGATCATCGAGCCGATTGCGGCGCGCAGTACCGCGATCCGCGCGACGGCCGCGCCGATCGTGACCCCGATCACGATGGCGATCGCGTAACCCTGGATCCCGCGTCCGAGTGTGGTGACCATCGCGTCGGAGATGACGTCCCAGTTGTTGAACAGGGAGGAGAACGTGTCGGCGGGCGAAGCCAACGCGAACGAGGGCTTCCACTCGATCCAGATCAGGAACTGCCAGAAGGCGAGGAAGATCGCGATCGCGAGCAGCTTCGGCCACGCCGATCGCCAGATCTTGCGTCCCCGGCTGACCTTGGGCACCCTCGGCACCTCGAGCGCGTCGAGTCCCGACGAGAGCTGGGCGAGATTGCGGTCCTCAACTGCCATGACGACGCACTTCGTCCTTGAGGCGGTCAGTGATCGTCGCCGCAAGCCCCGCGACCTCGACCGAATCGAGGCGCCGCGGTCGGGGGATGGAGATCGGGTACTCCTCCACGATGCGGCCCGGTCGGCTCGACAGGAGGACGACTCGATCGCCGAGGCGCACCGCCTCGCGCACGTTGTGGGTGACGAAGACCACCGAGAGGCCGGACTCCCGCCACAGGCGCTCGAGCTCGTCGTGCAGCACGTCGCGCGTCATCGCGTCGAGCGCGCCGAACGGCTCGTCCATGAGCAGGACGTCGACCTCCTGCGCGAGGGCCCGCGCCATCGCCACTCGTTGGCGCATGCCCCCCGACAGCTCGTGGGGGAGTTTCGAGCCGAAGGAGCTGAGATTGACCAGCTCTAGGAGCTGGTCCGCCTTCGCGCGACGCTCGGCGCGGGGGATCTTCTGGATCTTCAGTGGGAGCTCGATGTTGCCGCGGGCGGTGAGCCACGGGAAGAGCGCCGACTCCTGGAACATCAGCGTGGTGTGGGCATCGCCGACGTCGACCGAGCCGGTCGTGGGCCGGTCGAGACCGGCGATGATGTTGAGCAGGGTGCTCTTCCCGCATCCGGATGCGCCGAGCAGGCACACGAACTCGCCCGGTGCGACGCGCAGGGAGATGTTGTCGAGCGCGTGGAGTGAGTTGCCGGCGGTTCCGTACACCTTGGAGACGTGGTCGAGCGTGACGGCCGGGCGCGAGGAAACCTCGACAGCTGCTGCCGAGGTTTCCTCGAGGGCTGGGGATGCGGAGACCGTCAAAGCTTGGGAACCTTCACGATCTGCTCGCCCGCCGCTTTGAGCGCTGTGTTGAGGAATGACAGATCGTAGATCCCCCTCAAGCTGTCGGCCGAGGCGAGTCCCGAGATCGCCTTCGCGTCCTTGTTGTTCTTCACGAGCGACGTCGGGATCGGGTTGTCCGTGAAGTCGATGTTCTTGAACGAGGCGATCACCAGGTCTCCTGGGATGGGCTTGCCGGTGATCTTCTCGATGTTGTTCGAAACGTCGGTCTGTGCGTCGATGGGGTTGGTCTTGATGAAATCGTTGGCGGCCACCTGACCGGCGACGAGCTTCTTCACGACATCGGCGTGCTTCTTGAGGAAATCGGTCGTGACGATCAGCTGGGTGGTGACGTACTCACCGCGGGGCCACAAGTCGGCCTCGTCGACGAGGATCTTGCCGCCACCTTCGTCGACGAGGCGTGTCGCCCAGGGCTCGGGAACCCATGCCCCCACGATCTCGCCGGCCTTGAAGGCGTTCAGGGTCGTCGCGTTGTCCTGCGGACGAACCTGTACGTCACCACCGCCCGCCGTATCGGTGTTGAGGCCGTTCTTCGCGAGCCAGGTGCGGAGCGCGACGTCCTGGGTGTTTCCCAGCTGGGGTGACGCCACCGCCTTGCCCTTGAGATCGGCGGGGGAATCGATCGACTGGTCCACCACGAAGAACGCGCCGCCCGAGGCCGCGCCGGACACGATCTTGACGCCCTTGTTCAGCTTGGTCCAGGCGCTGAGGGTCGGAGTGGGGCCGACGTAGCTCGCGTCGAGCGCCTGGGCTTGGAACGCCTGGAGGGCCTCGGTGCCGGAGTTGAACGTGCTGAGCTCCAAGCTCACGTTCGATCCGAGCTTCTCGGCGAAGATCCCTTCCTCCACGCCGACGATTGCCGACGCGTGCGTGATGTTCGGGAAGTAGCCGAGGCGGAGCGTCACCGGCTCCGAGCTCTTCGCCGCGCCGGCGGCGGTCACGCCGCTCAGCAGGGCTGCCGTGGCGACGGCGACGATCGCCAGGACGGCGACGGGGCGAAGCTTGCGCATGGGAACGATCCGTCCTTTCGGGAGAGGGCGGGCTCCCCGACGGCCTTGTTCAGTAACTCGATGCACAAGCTAGTCTTTCCCGCGGAAAGAGTCAAGGCGGGGTCAGGTTTTCAGCGGGCGGTGATCGCGAGGACCGCGGGGGCCAGCTCCTGTCGACAGATGAGCAGGTCCGGCAGCCAGGGATCAGGCCGGTTGTAGCGGAGCGGCGAACCGTCGAGACGGGAGGTGTGCAGGCCGGCGGCGGCCGCCACTCCCACCGGTGCGGCCGAGTCCCATTCATACTGTCCGCCGTCGTGCGCGTACACGTCGGCGTCGCCGAGCACCACCGCTGTCGCCTTGGCCCCGGCTGATCCGCAAGGGACGAGCACCGCGCCGAGCTCGGCTGCGATCCGTTCGGCGATCGCGGGCGGCCGGGTGCGGCTCACGATCACCCGGGGGGGATCGCCGACCGGTTCGAGGGTCGGGTAGCTCGACGACGAGAGCGTGAGGCGGCGCGCGGGCAGCGCCACCGCCGCCGCGAGCACGTCGCCGCCCGACACCAGGGCGACGTGCACGGCCCAGTCGGTGCGGCCCGACTCGCCGAATTCGCGCGTGCCGTCGAGCGGGTCGACGATCCAGACCCGTTCGGCGTTGACTCGCGCCGGGTCGTCGGTGCCCTCCTCGGACAGCACGGAATCATCGGGGCGACGCCGCGCCAGCTCGGCGAGAAGGAAGAGGTGCGCGGCGCGGTCACCATCGGCTCGGACGGCGTCCGGTTCGGCCCCGGGCGCGTCGAGCGATGCCCGCAGCCGGACGAGGAGCGCACCGGCATCGGTCGCGAGCTGGGTCGCGAGGTCGACATCCGGGTCCGCCGATGCGTCGGTCATCGGCGGGCGAACTTACTCCCTGCGCCGAATGCCGTTCCGGAATACAGGTCACTCGACCCCGGCATGGTCTCGAGGGTCGTCGCGCAGTAGAACGTGCGTCGTCGAACAGGACCGGAGGAGTGGCGGTGACGATTGAGCGGTTCCCTGTGGAAGCCGGCCACGTCTTGCAATTCGCGCGGGCCATCGGTGACCGCGACCCCGTGTACGCGACGGCAGAGGAGGTAGGTGCACCGGCCGAGGGGACGCCGGCGCCCCCCACCTTCGTCCAAGCCGGGGCGCACTTCGACCCCGACTACCACCTCCGGCCCAGGCCGGGCGAGACCTGGTGGGGTTCGGGGGGGACGCCCTCCGGCGTGGCGGCCGAGGAGCGTCCCGGCGGCGTGGGCCTCCACGCCGAGCAGCATTTCGAGTACCACCGGCCGGTCCGGGTGGGCGACGTGCTCTCGGCAGTGGAGCGCCCCGGCGAGACCTGGGAGACGCAGGGCCGATCGGGCACGCTCGTCTTCCGGGAGCGGATCATGGACTACCGCGACGAGCGCGGTGAGTTGGTGGTGACGGCGCGGGTCGTGGCGGTGCGCACCGAGGGGCCGGCCCGGGGTGCGAAGGACGACGGGGGAGCTGGCTGATGGCATCGGTGCGCGCGGCGGATTTGGCTCCGGGCACGACCCGCGAGCTCGTGTTGGTCGACGACCTCACGCGGACCCAGATCGTGCAGTACGCGGGGGCGTCGGGTGACTTCAATCCCCTCCACACCGACGAGGTGTTCGCCCGCGAAGTCGCCGGGTTCCCAGGCGTGTTCGCTCATGGGATGCTGACCATGGGTATGACGGGACGCGTGCTCACGGAGTGGTTCGGGGTGGAACGGCTCACCCGTTTCGGTGTGCGCTTCGTCAAGCCCGTGTGGCCAGGGGACACGCTCACCGCGACGGCCACGGTCGACGCGGTGCGCGACGACGGCGGTGTCGTGTTCGCCGACATCTCCATCGTCACCGTCAACCAGGACGGCGAAGCGGTGGTCAAGGGCTCCGCCACCGCTCGGCTCGATCCCTGACCTTCCTCCTCCACCGTTCGGCCCCCTCGAGCTCTTGGAGGGCGAGTTGCGCTGCGTGCCAGCGCTCGCGCTTGCTCGTCGCCGCGGTCGTGATCGTTCGGGCGATTTCCTACCCCGCGGTGTCGGCGCAGGTTCGTGCGGCCTCACCGAGGCGAAACATCGGGGCGTTGAGCGGATCGGCGTCGCGCAGGTGGTTGAGGATGAAGGCGAACGAGAGCTCTCGCCGGGGGTCGGCCCATGCGCCCGAGCCGCCGAAGCCGTTGTGCCCGAACGCGCCGTCGACCGGTCCCGACATGGTGACCACCGACTGGTATCCGAGCCGCCACAGGATCGGGAAGCCGAGGACGAGGTCTGGTCGGGAGCTCTGGAGCTCCGTTGCGCGCGCCACCGTCTCGGGGGTCAGGATCGTCACGCCATCGATCGACCCGCCGTTGCACAGGGCCGCGTAGAGCCGCGCGAGCGACCGCGCGGTGAAGCAGCCGTTCGCGGCGGGGATGGGCTCCCGGAGCCCGTCGGGGAACGGGAGCTCGAGGACGAAGCCCGGAAAGGCTGCGGCGACGACGTCGGGATCGATGCGGAACCCGAACGCTGCGGCGACGTCGACGAGGTTGGCCGGATCGCGCGCGGATTCCGCCGACGCGGGGAGCGTGGGTGTGGCGACGCGAACGACCTCGGGGGCGGGGAGTCCGACGAAGCACCCGTCGAGGCCGAGCGGCTCGGCCAGCTCCGCCGCGACGAATTCGGAGAAGGGCATCTTGGTGGCGCGCACCACCAGCTCCCCGGCGAGATGACCGAACGTGACGGCGTGGTACGCGCTGGCTGCGCCCGGGGGGTGCGCGGGACGCATGCGAGCCAGCCCCTCGACCATGAACTCCCAATCGGCGATGTCGCCCGGTCGCGAGGCGAAGTCGGTGAGCGCGAAGAGCCCGGCCTCGTGACTGAGGACGTGGCGGACCGTGATGGATCCCTTGCCCTGCTCCGCGAACTCCGGCCACATGTCGACCACGGGCTGGTCGTACTCGAGCAGGCCACGATCGACGCACCAGTGCACCGCGGTCGCGGTGAGTCCCTTGGTGGTCGAGAATGCGACCGCGAGCGTGTGGTCCTGCCACCGAGCGCCCGCCTCGTTCGCGTCCCCCGCCCAGGCGTCCACCACCGGTCGACCGTGGTGGTACACGGCGGTCGCGACACCGCCACCGTTCGTCGACTGGATCTCGTCCAACAGCTCGACGACGGGGGCGAACGCCTGGCTCCACTCGCCGTTGGGCATGGCGCGCAGCGTACCGGCGCGGCTTCGCACGGAATTCGCAGGGGTGGCACAGTACTGGGATGACGAGCGCGGCTCCTCGGCCCGTCCCGGCTCCCGAACCGATCGAAGCGACCGCTCCCGGGCGCCGACTCGACCCGCGAATCAGCGAAGCCGTCCTGAACGCGACGATCGAGCTGCTGGGCGAGGTGGGATATTCGCGCCTCACCATAGAGGCGGTGGCGCGGCGTGCCGGCGTCCACAAACCGGCGGTCTACCGACGCTTTCCGACCAAGAACGAGCTCGTGGTGGCGTCGGTTCGCAACCTCGTGCACGAGGTCCACGAGCCGTGCACGGGCTCGGTGCGTGGCGACTTGGCCGAGCTGCTGTTCGACGCATCGCGAGCAATGCGCCGCAACCCCACCGCGCCGTTCCTCCGGCTGGTCGCCGAGGTCGCGAGCGACCACGAGCTCGCGTGCGTCTTGCGCGACAACCTCGTCAGTCCCCGCCAGACGCTTGCCCGAGCTGTGCTCGAGCGCGGTCGCGCGCACGGCGAGATCAAGCCCGGGACGAACCCGGAGCTCATCGTCGATATCCTCTGGGGCGCGTTGTGGAACCGGGAGCTGGTTCACCGCACCCGCATGACCCGCGCCGACGTCCGAAACACCGTCGACGCGCTCCTTGACGGTATCGGCCGGGACTAGCGCGCGCCCTCGACGCAGCGTCCGAGCTCAGCCCGCCTGCTGGGCGACCGCATCGGCGGCCGTAGCCACCGCGTCGGGATCGCCGAGATAACGTCCGGCACCGACGACGGACATGCGCTCACCCAGCTCGTACACGAGGGGGAATCCGGTCGGGATGTTGAGCTCGGTGATGGCGGCATCTGAGATGCCGTCGAGGTGCTTGACCAGTGCACGGAGTGAGTTGCCGTGCGCGGCGATGAGCACGACGTGTCCGGACTCGAGGTCGGGCACGATGTCGTCGTACCAGTACGGGAGCATGCGCTCGACCACGTCGGCCAGGCACTCCGACGAGGGCAGGAGGTCGTCGGGGAGATCCGCGTAACGCGGGTCGGCTCGCTGCGTGGCCAGCGCCTCGCCTTCGAGCGCCGGAGGACGGACGTCGTACGCCCGCCGCCAGCGCTTCACCTGGTCGGCGCCGTGCCGGGCGGTGGTCTCGGCCTTGTCGAGGCCCTGGAGCGCGCCGTAGTGCCGTTCGTTGAGCCGCCAGGAGCGGCGCACCGGGATCCAGAGGCGGTCGAGTGCGTCGAGGGCGAGATCGGCGGTGCGGATCGCGCGCCGCTGGAGCGACGTGTGCACGACGTCGGGCGCCAGCCCCGCTTCGGCGAGCAGCCGGCCGGCTTCGATGGCCTCCGCCACACCCCGTTCGCTGAGGTCGACGTCGACCCACCCCGTGAAGAGGTTCTGGCGATTCCACTCGCTCTGCCCGTGTCGGAGCAGGATCAGCGTCGCCACGTCGTGAGCCTTTCCGGGATCCCGTCGGTCAGGCAAGCCCGACGACATCCTCGTCCGGTTCGGTCGCGTCGCCAATCCCGATGGTGTCCTGCGCGGCGAGCCACTGCTGGTGTCGGTCGAAGTGGTCGTCGGGGCGCGCGACCCACACGCCCCGTGCCCGCGCGAGCTCTGCGCCGGTCGACTCGAGGCGCAGAACTCCCTCGATGACCCGCCGTCGTCTGCGGCGCTCGACGATCCGGGCCACGACGACAAGCGGTCGCTCCACGGGTACCGGCCGCACGAAGCGCACGTCGAGGGATCCCGTGACCGAACGGGCGCCGGACAGGCGCGGGAGACGCCCGAGCACGTCGTCGAAGACGTAGGCGATCCAACCCCCGTGGGCTACGTCGGGCCCTGCCTGGTAGGACGCGGCACAGACGACCTCGGCGCGCAGCTCGTCCCCATCGACCGTGAAGCGGCCGACGCCCAGACGGCACCGTCCGATGGGGGCGCAGCCTCGGCACGGCTCGAACATCGTTGCGGTCATGCAAGAGCATTCTTACCTCCCGCCGGGGCGATACGGTCCCTGGCTGTGGACCCTCGGACCCGTCGGGCGGTCGCCTACCTGTTGATCTCGATGTTCTCGGTGGCGGCGGCGATGTTGTCGCTCGCCACGGTGCTCGGCAAGCAGGTGTTCGACCTCACGGGAAGCGAGCTCGATCTCGGTCTCCTCGGGCTCGCCGAGTTCGCGCCCTCCGCCATCCTGGTGCTCGTCACCGGCACGCTCGCCGACCGACTCGACCGCCGACGAATGGCTTCGACGGCGTTCGCCGTCCAGGCCGCCGTCGTCTGCGTTCTCGCGTGGTACTCGACCACCGAGCCGACCTCAGTCGTGCCCATCTTCCTGCTCGTTTTGGCGTTCGGGACGGCGCGCGCGTTCGGCTGGCCCCCGCTCCGCGCGCTGCCACCCGACCTCGTGCCCGCGGACCGGTTGCCCTGGCTCACCGTGCGCTACGCCGCCAGCGTCCAGATCGCGATGATCGTCGGCCCGGTGGTCGGCGGATTCCTCTACGCCATCGAGCCGGTCGTCGCGTTCCTCGCGTCGGCGGCGTTCCTGCTCGTCGGGGCGGCGGCCTTGCGCATGGTCCAACTCTACGAGCACCCCGGGGCTGCACTCTCGGGGGATCGCGTCGAGGGCGTCCGCGACGTTCCCGAGCCGCCCGTGCCGGTGGCGACGCCGGCGACGATCCTCGCCGACGCGACGTTCGAGGCGGCGGTGGAGTCAACCGAGCTGGGACCCGCTCCGCTCGAGGAAGCGGGGTTGTCGCGCTGGCAGGAGGCCCTCGAGGGCTTGCGGTTCATCCGCACGCAGCCCATGCTCCTCGGCGCGATCTCGCTCGACCTGTTCGCAGTGCTCTTCGGGGGCGCGGTCGCCCTGCTGCCCGCGATAGCCGAGGAGCGGCTGGGGGTGGGCGCGGTCGGCCTCGGCTGGTTGCGCGCCGCGACGGGCATCGGCGCGGGCGCGATGACGATCTTCCTCGCGGTTCGTCCGCTTCGCCGTCATATCGGTCGCGTGCTGTTCGCCTCGGTGGCCGTCTTCGGTGTCGGCACGATCGCGCTCGGCGTTACCACGAGCTTCGTCATTGCCTTCGCCGCGCTGGTGGTGCTGTCGGCTGCGGACTCGATCAGCGTGTTCATCCGGGCGACGCTCGTGCCGCTCGTCACACCGGCGGAGAAGCGGGGACGGGTACTCGCGGTGGAGACCGTCTTCATCGGCGCGTCGAACGAGCTCGGCGCGTTCGAATCGGGCGTCGCGGGGCAGGTGCTCGGACCGGGTGGCGCCGTCGTGTTGGGCGGAGCCGCCACCCTCGTCATCGCGGTCGGCTGGAGTCGGTTTTTTCCGTCGCTCGCCGCCGTCGATCGCTTCCCGGGCCTGGAGGAGCGAGGCGACTCGGACGCTCCGGAGCCGGGGCGCGAGAGGGGCCCTGCGCGAGAATGATCTCCGCCTTGCGGTGAGTCCGGCGAGCTCGTACTCTCCCGCCGCGCGCCCGGGAGCGGACGACGGTGACGAGCGCGCCAGGAGGACCGGTGGCGGACGCACACGCACACGAAGACGGGTGCGGCATCTGCGGCTTCGTCGATGCGCCCGACGAGGAGAGGGTCTACCAGGGCAAGCAGTGGGGTGTACAGACCACACGCGGTGTCCCGGGTTGGGTCATCGTCTACACGCACCGCCACATCGAGGGTGTCTGGAACCTCGAGCCGGAGGAGTCCGCCGAGCTCGGTCCGCTGCTCACGCGGCTCACCGGCGTCGTGCGGGACGCGATCGGTTCCGAGCTGGTCTATGTGCTGTTGTTCGGCGAGATCGAGCGCCACGTCCACCTGCTGCTCATCCCGCGGCTCGAGTCGACGCCGCCGGAGGCGCGCGGACCGGCACTGCTCGGTCAGGCCGGCAAGCTGGTCGACGCGCCCGAGGCAGCCCGCCTCGCCGCCGTCATGCGCGAGGCCCTCGCGGGGAGCGTGCCTGCCGGCGCCTGAGCATTGGCGAACCCGGCCGGGGCGATCGGCCGGGCGAAATACCCTGGACGGCGTGGACCCCGTCGACGCGCTCGAGCAGATCGCGACGTTGCTGGAGCGCAGTCGCGCGAGCCGCTACAAGGCGCAGGCGTTCCGCCGCGCGGCCGACGCGGTACGTGACCGGCCGGTCGACGAGCTCCGAGCGCTGGCGGCGAAGCGTCGCTTGGACTCACTGCCGGGGGTCGGCAGCAGCACCGCGAGGGTGATCGCGCAGGCCCTCGCAGGTGAGGAGCCGGAATACCTGGGCCGGCTCGAGGCCGAGGCTGCCCCCGACGTCGGCGCGGGCGCGCCGATCCTGGCGGCGCTCCGCGGTGACCTGCACATGCATTCCGAGTGGTCCGACGGTGGGGCGACCATTGCCGACATGGCACGGCGAGCAGCAGAGATGGGCCGGGAGTACCTCGCGATGACCGACCATTCGCCGTCGTTGGGGGTGGCCCACGGGCTCACTGCCGAGCGGCTCGAAGAGCAGCTCGACGAGATCGCGGCGCTCAACGAGGAGCTCGCCCCGTTCCGGATCCTCACGGGCGTCGAGGTCGACATCCTCGAGGACGGATCGCTCGACCATCCCGACGATGTGCTCGCCCGCCTCGATGTCGTCGTGGCGAGCGTCCACTCGAAGTTACGGATGCCGGCCGAGCCGATGACCGCGCGGATGGTGCGCGCGATGGAGAACCCACAGGCCGACATCCTCGGGCACTGCACCGGGCGGTTGATCCTCGGACGCGGTCGGCCCGAGTCGACGTTCGACCCCGACGCCGTGTTCGGTACCTGCGCTGCCCAGGGCAAGGCGGTCGAGATCAACTGTCGTCCCGAGCGCCTCGATCCGCCACGCCGGCTGCTCGCGCAGGTCGTCGAGCTCGGTTGTGTCGTCGCGATCGACAGCGATGCCCACGCGGTTGGCCAGCTCGACTGGCAGCCCTACGGCTGCGCACGGGCCGCGGAGGCCGGCCTCGGTCCCGAGTCGATCGTCAACGCGTGGGACGCCGAGCGGCTCCTGAGCTGGACCGGTTCACACGCCGCCTGAGTCCGGTTCCAACACGATCCAGATCGACTCGGCCCGTCGGGCGTCGACAGCCGACCCCTCAAGGTCGACCAGAACGGCTGGGGCGGAGCCGGGAACTCCGCCTCCGGGGAACGTAGGGGCTACGCCCCGTCGGGCACCGCTTCGACGACGCTGACCAGCGAGGGGGTGGGCACGACCCGCGTCATCCGCAGGCCCGCCCCGGCCAGGAGCTCGCGATACTCGTCAGCCGTCCGCTCCCGGCCGCCCGTGTCCACCAGCATGATCACGTCGAGGGCCTTGCCGGGGTGCGGTTCGGCTCCGGGCGGGAGCACCATCTCCACGATGAGGATCCTCCCGTCCGGGGCCATCGCCGAGCGGCAGTGGCGCAGGATGGTGTGGCAGGACGCCTCGTCCCAGTCGTGGATGACGTGCGACAGGACATAGGCGTCGCCGCCTGCCGGCACGGAGGCGAAGAAGTCGCCGCCCTCCGCCGTGCAGCGGTCGCCGAGGCGGGCGGCATCGATGGCCGTGCCCGCCTGCTCGACGACGGAGGGCGCGTCGTACAGGACACCGGTCAGGTGGGGGTGGCGTTGGAGCAGCGTGATGAGGAGGGTGCCGAGGCCGCCGCCCACGTCGACGACCCGGCTGACACCGGCGAAGTCGTAGGCCTCGGCGACCGCCGCCGGCTCGCCCCCGTGCATGGCGATCATCGTCCGGTTGAGGCTGGCCTCCAGCTCGGGATGCTGGCGGAAGTAGTCGAAGATCGGCTGCCCGTGCGCCAGGTCGAAGCCCGTCCGGCCGGTCTCCACGATCTCCTTGATGGCCCCCAGCGCCTGCCAGATGGCCGGGCCGCCGAAGGTGACGACCATGTCGCGCGCCGCGGTGGGATGACCCGACACCAGCGTCTCGCCGGCCGGAGTGAGGCCGAAGCGGCCGTCGTCGCCCTGGGTGAAGAGGCCCTCGGCGGCCAGGGCCCGCAGCACCTGCAGGAGCGGTACCGGCTGGACGCCGACCTTGGCGGCCAGTTCTTCGGGCGTGAGGGGCCCGTCGACCAGCAGGTCGGGCACGCCCCGCTCGGTGACGGCGTACAGGGCCCGGGAGAGCACGGTCGACATCATCAGGTCGATGACCGGCGCGTGGGGCGGAAGCTCGGGTGTCGGCTGGCTCACGTAGTCCTCCTCGGTCGGACGGTCGTGGAGATGCTAGAGGCCCCACGCGCCGTTCGCGCTGCTGCGCGGTTGGTAACCCGAACCCGTGGGGTCTGCTGGTGCGGTAGAGCTGAGAAGTCAGTCGACGGGCGGAAGCACTGGTGGGTCGCGGGCATCCAGCGCATCGAGCATCTCTTGCCACCGAGTGGGCTCAGCGACACCGTCGATCTATCGCGCGAGTGCCCCTACGGGGTCCTCGGGGTGGGTCTTGAGCCACATGAGGATCGGCTCGGCGAGGTAATGCGCGATCCAGTATTCCGCGCTGCTCGCTTCCTTCTCGTCGACCGCGTTGGGGTCGCCGTGCGCGGCGCCGGAGCGAGAGTCGTACCAGTCCGTGACGCGGTGCCATTCTGAGCAGCGCCACGGGACGTAGGAGTTGCCGAGTTCTCGTAGCGTGACGAGGCGCTGCCGGCCTGCCTTGGTGTCGGGCGACAGCCGGAGATAAGGGCAGATGGGGCGAGCTCTGCCGCAGAGGTCTTCGTTGTGCTGACCGCATCCGAACCAAGAGACGTGTCGAGCGAGCCGCAGAGTCTGTGCCCCTGCCTGCCGGCGGAGAAGCCATGCCTCAAGCAGGTCGATGGCTTCCAGCGGCTCGGGTAACAGCCTCCTGCCAGTTGGCGTTGTGTACGCATTTGACAGTCGACTGCCACTCCCTTAGCGTGGTCTCGACCGGAGGGGGCGCAGAATGGGAGACAGCAGGCGCGTGGCCGTGTTCGCGAAGCGCGAGCGCAAGGGCAGCGAGAAGCGTCAGATCGGGATCCTGAACATCCAGCGGATGCTGCCGGGCAACGCCAACGGGATGCACGGCGGGAACGTCCCGCCCGGGGCGTTCTCCGGGGACATGGCGCTGATGGCGATGGAGGACTCCTACTGCGACATGTGGGAACGCGACGACATCATCGATCACCGCACCCGGAGCCTGTTCAACGTCGCGATGATGATCGGCGTGGGCAACGTGTCGAACCAGTTCGAGCTCGGGTGGCACGCTCCCGGCGCGATCTACAACGGGGCGACGGTCGCCGAGCTCGAGGCGATGATCGTGCACGCCCGCGTCTACGTCGGTTCGCCATGCGCGGCCCACGCCCAGGTGGGAATCGTCGCCGCGCTCAACAAGCACGAGCTGATCAAGGAACCGCTCCCCGACGCCGACGTCGCCCGCAAGGAGCGCACCGGCAGCGAGAAGCGCAAGATCGCCAAAGACGTCCTACGCGAGATGGACCCCGCCAACCCGCTCCTCGACCTCCCCGACGAACTGCCCGAGGACGCCTTCGCGCCGGAGCTCGACTACATGATCCTCGAGAACATGTACTTCGACCTCTGGGCGCGCACCGAAGTCCTCTCCCGCCGGGACCGCAGCGTGGTCACCCTCGGACTGATGGCCGCCCTCCCAAACCACGACGCCCTCCGCGACCATGTGGCGGTCGCGATCCGCAACGGGCTCACCGTCCCGGAGCTCGAAGAGCTCGTGTACCAGGCGTCCACATACCTCGGCTACCTCTCTGGCCAGTCGATCCGCAAGACCATCGGCCAGGGCCTGAAGGAGGCCGGCATCACGTGGTGATGGATGCACCCCAGCCCGGACTACGCGAACGCAAGCGCGCCCGTGTGGAACGAGACCTCGCCGATGCCGCCCTCAAGCTCTTCGCCGACAAGGGCTACGACAGCACCACAGTCGAGGAGATCGCCGAGCTGGCCGGCGTGTCACCACGCACCTTCTTCCGCTACTTCGCCTCGAAGGAAGAGCTGCTCTTTACGTTCCCGAACCGCGAGCACCCGCTGTTCTTCATCAGCGACGACCGCTTCAAGACGGCCCTGTCGAACGTCCTCGCCCGTGACCCCGCCGTCGACGACCTCACGGCCATCGGTGACGCCCTACGGACACTCGGACCCGACATCGAAGATTTCCGCGAGCGGATCGCCATGCTCGAGGCCGCCTGCGCCACCTCAGCCGCCCTACGCGGCCGCCGAGGCGACGCCACACAGGAGCTGACCCGATGGGTGGCCGACGCCGTCGCGCAGCGGCACGGCGAACCCGACGACCACGGCCAGGCCGTCGCCCGAGTCGCCATGGCCCTGTTCGGCCTCGCTGTCGAACGGTGGTCGACCGCCAGCGGTCACGACCTGGCGAGCTGCATCGGCGCGGCATTCGACGAGCTCAAGCAGCTCACCGGGCCCGCAGCCGGGACTCGTCCCGTCGAGCGACGCTCGGCCTCCTAACCGCAGATCTAACCGCAGATCGTCTCAGTTGAAGAACCGGAGCACCCGATGACCGGCGCCGCCACACCGTCGCCCGAAGTCCTCGCCAACGCAGCGAGCGCGGCCGCCTCCGCCACATACGCCCCGTCAAGGGTTCCGCAGATCGGTGACCGTCCTGCCCGTCGGGCCCGGCGGTACACGATCATCTCGGTCGACGATCACCTGGTTGAGCCACCCGACATGTTCGAAGGACGTATGCCGGCGAAGTTCGCCGACCGCTCGCCCCGCGTTGTGGAGACGGCCGATGGCAATCACGCCTGGGTGCTCGACGGCACCGTGTTGACTCAGATCGCGATCAACGCTGTCGCCGGGCAGCAGAAGGACAGCGTCTACGTCGAGCCGACGCGGTTCGAAATGATCCGTGCCGGCGCCTACGACGTGCACGAACGGATCGCCGACATGGAGGTCGACGGCGTCTACGCGTCGTTGAACTTCCCCTCGCTGGTCGGCTTCGCCGGAGTCCGCCTCCAGGGCCTCCCTGACCAGGAGTTTGCGCTCGCCACCGTCAAGGCCTGGAACGACTGGAACGTCGAGGTGTGGGCGGGCTCGTATCCCGACCGGCTGATCGCCTGCCAGATCCCGTGGCTCAACAACGCCGAGGTCGCGGCGGCGGAGATCCGACGGAACGCCGCTCGTGGCTGCAAGGCGGTCACCTTCCCCGAGCTCCCGGGAAAGCTTGGCTTCGAACCGCTTTCTTCGCCGTTCTGGGACCCATTCTGGGAAGCCTGCGAAGAGACCGAGACGATCATCTGCGTTCACACCGGCTCATCGGGCCTTCCGGCACTCACGGAGAAGACCGGGTCCGCCCCCGCGATCTTCGGAGCCGGCTACGCCATGTTGACGGCAATGGACTGGTTGTTCGCGCGTATGGCGTTGCGCTTCCCAGGCCTGAAGATCTGTCTCAGCGAAGGCGGTATCGGCTGGGTGGCTGGCGTGTTCGACCGCCTCGACCACGCCGAGGGCCACCGCGACTCCCGCACTATCTGGCCCGACGACATGCGGCCCGCCGACGTCTTCCGGCGCAACTTCTGGTTCTGCACGCTGAACGACCCCTCCGCCATGTCGCAGCGGCATCGGATCGGTCTCGACAAGATCACCTACGAGGTCGACTACCCGCACGCCGACACCGGATGGCCCGACAGCCAGCAACGCCTCCATCGCCTCATCGGCGAACTCCCGAAGGAGGAGGCCGACATGATCGCTTGGCGCAACGCGTCTGAACTGTTCCGCCACCCCGTGCCTGCAGCCATGCAGGACAACCCCGAGGCGGACGGCAATGACTGACGTCGTCGCGCGGATCGGTGCCCGCGTCGATGCCATCGGCGGCAAGTGGATGGCGCAACCCGTGACGGCTGCCGGTGCCGCGCTCGGGTTCACGGGCTACCCGTGGCGGCCGAGCTGCGAGCCCGCAACCTCGAGGCCGTAGTCCACACGGTCGCCGCCGGCGGAGAGGCGAGCAGCCGCGTCGACGACGTTGCTCGCAGCCTGCTTCGGGCGTTGCCACCGGCCTAGACATCCCACGCTGGCGGACGTCGTCCTTCCCACAGCCTTCCCAATCACATCGGCGAATGGGGGCCTCCAGCGGTCACTGGTGGCCATCCACTGGCGAGCCTTCACCAGGTCGTCTCCCTGGTGAAGGCTGTTTTTCGAGGGCGCCCCCGGCAGGATTCGAACCTGCGCACACGGTTTAGGAAACCGATGCTCTATCCCCTGAGCTACGGGGGCTGACCTGCGGTTATGCGCTTTCGGCTACCCCATTGACAGCCAAGTTGACAGCCAAGAGATCGTCACGAGGTTCCCCGAGCAGGTCGTCGAAGGCGCTGGCCGCATGGGCCGACATGGTAGGCGTGACGTGGCTATAGAGATCGAGGGTGATGCCGATGTCGGCATGGCCGAGCATCTCCGACACCACCTTCGGGTGCACGTTCTGGCCCAACAGCAAGGTGGCGGCGCTGTGACGTAGGTCATGGAAGCGCACGCCTTCTAATCCGGTCCGTTTCACGAGGGGCTGGAAGGATCGGTTCCACACGTTCGAGGCGTTGACCGGTCGACCGATCTCGTTGGTGAACACGAGGCCTCGTTCATCCCATGCTTCAACGGCCGCTTCGCGCTGTGCGCTCTGGCGATCGACGTGGCGGGCCAGAGCATCGACGGCGAGGCGGGGGAGTTGGATGCGCCGCACCGACGACTTTGTCTTCGGTTCGAGGATCTCGAGTGTGTTGTCGAACCCGCGCTGCAACGTGCCACGGGCCTGCAGCCAGCCGGCGTCCAGGTCGATGTCGCACCAGCGAAGCGCCAGGAGTTCGCCTTGGCGCATCCCCGTCGTCAACGCCAACACATACAGCGCTTCGAAGTCATCCTCCGAAGCTGCGCTCAGAAACGCGCGGGTTTCCTCAGCACTGAGGGTGTGGATCTCGTGGCGGCGAGCCCGGGGCGGATCCACGAACTCGGTCACGTTTCTCGGGACCAAGCCTCGCCGCACGGCCTGCTTCAACGCACCGTGCAGCACCGTGTGCAAGTGACGTACCGAGATGGCTGAGAGGCCACCCGCCATGGGCTTCGCCCGGATGACCGAGACTCCCGCAGGCCCGGTGCGGACCCGTCAGGTGTACCGAATCACTGCCGCCGGCCGGCGCGCCCTCAAACGCTGGCTCGAGACCGAGCCAGCGCCCCCGCAACTCGAGTTCGAAGCTGCCCTACGGCTCTTCTACGCCGACGCGACGAACAAGGACGCGGTGCTCGCCGCGCTCAAGCACACACAGGATGACCTCGAACAGCGCTACGCCGAAGGCATGCTGCTCCCAGACGCGTGGCTCGGCGGCGAAGCACCCTTCCCCGAGCGACTGCACATCAGCGCACTCGTCGCCGCGTTCACCCGGGACCTGCTCCAGCTCATGATCCAATGGTCGGAGTTCGCGCAACGCGAAATCGAACAGTGGCCCCGAACCGATGGTCTCGGTATGACCCAGCGGACACGCGACCTACTCCAACGCCTTGTGGACGAACAGCCAATCCTCGGCACGTAGCTTGCCCCGACGGTCGCAACGATGTCCTCGAACGCTGGATCGCGCGCGCGTCCCGCTCTCGAGCACAGCACGACGGCTGACGCGTGGGCGGTCAGGCGCATGTGCCAGGAGCGAGTGAAGGGGTGACGCGACGATGCCCGAATGGGAAAGGAACGTTGCCCGCTACCAGCGGCCCTGGCGGTCACTCACGGTCTACAGCGGACATTCGATCAGATCGCTGACCTGAACCTCGCGGGGGTGCCTCGTGTTGGGATTGCTGAAGGGGTCGCGACACGCGCCGGCATCCGCAGATGATCCTTGTTCGGGCGCAAGGTCTTGGATGCGGATGCGGTGCAGCCGAGGACCGCTCGACACTCGTTGATACCAGAGTGCAGTCACGACCAGACCGGCGAGGAACGGCAGACCGTGGATGTCGCGGAATGCCGTGTCGAGGATCGCGAGTGGGATGGCGAGCAATGCCTCGATCCGGACGGGTTGCGGCACCCGCACGTCTCGTCGGATGGCACAGGCAGCAAGGCCACCGAGAATGGCTGCGAACGCGACAGATGTTCCACCCTGGCGGGGTTGAAAGACCTCGCCGATTCCATGACCTACCAGAGCGCCAATGACGTAGAGCGTGATCCACAGCGGGCGAGTGAAGACGCGTTCACCAACAACCCCGATCGCTGCACAAAGCGCGAACGTTGCGAGTACGACAAGGACGCTGCGATCGCTTTGGACCAGTACCGGGCTGAGCAGTCGCCACACCTCGCCGGATCGCAGTTCCTGAGGGTCGCGCCAAAGTGCGTGAACAACCTCAGAACCGAAGAGTCGAGTCGCCGTGGTCGCAGCGGTTGCGAGCAGCGCGATCATCGTGAGGAACGGAAGCTCTGTCCGCGTGTCCACACGCGGGCGAGGTGACATCTCTGCCGTCCTTTCCGGCGACTCGGTTCGAAGATGCCCGAACGTCGGCTCCTCCAATCGCCCCCGTCACCCGAAGCCGTCGGCGCGCACCGGTCAGCTCCGACGAGCTCCCTATCACGCGGTAACAGGGCATCGGGCATCGCCGCGGCTTCGACGAAGGCCTCGGGTACGTCGAGCGTGCCCGTTCGTACCCTTGAACTCTGAGCCCTTCGCATGCCCGTCACACCGCGTCACTGGGTCAACGCGCGGTCAGTAGCGGTCACATCGTCACGTTCGAGGGCGAGAGGTTCCCCTCTTCCACGGGTTCGCCGAGGCGACCAGGTATCGAGCGCTCGTCGGCCGTCAGGCCCGACCGCCCTCGTGGTGGCCCCGGGCTGAGTCCGAACTCGTCGACCGTGATTTGGAGCCGCGTCTCCGACCCCACCACAGGGCGATGACCACGATCATCACGATCGGGATGGCCGTCATCGTGAATGTGGGCGCGTCCATTTGTTGTTGGTACCCGTCGGCGGCGTGCTCAACCATCCGCCAGCACCTGCCGGCATCGTGCTGCGACCCCCTTGCCGTCCCGCGCTCCGCGGCCGCGACCGTCGCTGCGGTCGCGGCAGTGTCCGGATCTCCGCGTGTGGACGCGACTATCGCGGCGACGTCGAGAGCATTGGCGGCGTCGGAACTTCCGGAACCCGCGGAGCGAGGTATCGGGACCGATCGCGCTGTTCATCTCGTCCTTGGCATCGGACGAGGTACGGCCATTCGAGCCATGCTGGTACCGATGCTGACACTTGTTGGCGACGTGTCAGACCTGCCGGTGCACGCAGGTCACGAAGGACTCGATTGCGTCGGTGACGGCGTGGAAGCGCAGCGAGTGGAAGAAGTCGAAGTTGTGCTGGGTGCCGGGAAGCTCCGCATAGATCACGGGCTGGTTGGACGCCTTATTCAGCTCGTCGGCGAAGCGTCGGGCGTCCTCGACCAGGACGAGCGTGTCGAGGGTCCCGTGGATGATGAAGAACGGAGGCGCGTCGGCCTGGAGATACGCGAAGGGGGAAGAGGGAACGTCGCTCTCGCTGTCCGTTTGGCCGTAGTAGCCGTACATCGCGACGACCGCCGACGTCGATGTGTCCGTCGCTTCGAATCCGGGCTGGAAACGCGCGTCGCCGGCGGTGAGTGCCGCAGTCGCGGCGAGATGGGCGCCGGCCGACCCACCCGCCAGGATCACCGTCGACGGATCGCCGCCGTACGCGGCGGCGTGCTCGCGGACCCAAGCGATCACGCGCTTCACATCGGTCACGCGGCCGTCGTAGGGGACCTTCGGAGAGAGTCGGTAGTTTGCGCTCACACACATCCAGCCGTGGCTTGCGAGCCGGTACAAGAGTGGCCGGGCACCAAGCATCTTGCTGCCGATCCGGAACCCGCCGCCGTGCAGGTAGATCAGCACGGGTGCGCCCTGCGGTCGCCGTCGGTTGGTGTAGACGTCGAGGAGATGCGCGCGCCCGGCGTCGCCGTAGTGGCAGTTGCGGAAGCGTCGTACGTCGGGCCGATACGAGATCAAGGGAAGGAGCAGCACTCGGATCAGCGGAATGCGCGAACGGCGCGGCAACTCGGATGGCGGGCACTTGCCGTCGAGTCCATTGCGCAGCGCTGCGGTCAAGGCGGGCCGTGCGGTGTCCGTACGGACGGCGAGCGCGACGAGCACGGTGACGGGCAGGGCCACTGCGCCGACCGAGAGCCACCACCGAGGGCCGCCGACGTCACCCAGGGCCAGCGTCGACACCGTTCCGGCCGCCAACCAGTAGAGGGCGAGGAACGGCTGTTCGTTGATCAGGTAACCGACGCCGAACTGCAGGTTCCAAGGGCTGGAGTGGTGCGGCATCGGCGGGCGAAGGGCGACCAGCGCGAATGCACTCACCAACACGACGGTCGTGATGAAGCTCATCCCTCGACCGTTGGCACACGGGTCGATCCTCGACCCGACTTATGTGCAGCTGGTTGTGACCCGGAACACTGGATGGTCGGGAGCGATCTGGAGCAGGTCATGCTCCGTCGAGTTGGCGTCGACGCCGCCGAAGAAGGCGCCGACTTCCATCTTCCAGCGTCGGAGGTAGGCGCGGAGGACTTCCGGTTTGTCTGCGTCGGACAGCTCTTCGGCACGGAAGCGTTCCGCGTCTCGGCCGAGGCGGAGGGCGCCGTCGCCGGCGATTCGGAGGTTGCGTACCCACTGGGTCGTGCCGCGCGGTGCGACGAGGTAGGTCTGCCCCTCGAGACACAGCAGATTGACCGGTGTCTCGCGGACCTGGCCGGTCGTGCGGCCACGGACTTGCAGGATGCGGGAGCCCCAGACACTGATGCCGATCCTTGTTGCCAACGCGACGGCGCGATTGAACACATGGCGGGTGAACCAACCGGGCTTCTTGTAGTGCACATCTGACATCGCAAGCACTCCTCCTTTTGATCGGGCCTATAACGGGGGGGATGGGCGCTGTCCCGACCGATCGGCGACCAGCTCGAGCGAATGCGCGTCCGGTCTGGTTCAACGTCGAAGTCTCTGCGAAATGGAAACCTCTCTCTTTATCTCGTTACCCGTCGTGCCCCACGCGTATGCAGCACGTCGCGGCGTGCCTGGAGTGGAGTCGCCCGGCATGGTTGGACACGGCGCCGTGCCCGATCGCGCCCTTGATCTCCGTGCCCTTGGCGTGCCCGTCACCAGCGGTACTGGCGGTCGCTCACGGTCAACTGCGGTCACTCGATCACGGCGATGACCTGGGCTTCGCGCTCGTGACCTGCACCTTCGCGTCGGCTCGCATGAAGTCTTTTAGGAAACCGATGCTCTATCCCCTGAGCTACGAGGGCGGGGGATGCGAGAAAACGTGGCAGAAAACCCGGTGCCGGACTGCTCAGGATAGGGCGATGCCGGGCTCTCGGCCGGCGATCGGCGTGCTCGTGCCGGCGCTGACGTCGAACGACGCCGGGCCGAGGCGCGCCGTAGTCGGCCAGCGGTGCGGTCGAGCGTGCGGTCGTCAGGCGGCGAGCGGCGGGTGCGTCGCTGCGCGGTGTTGGTGCAGGGCGAGGCGCGTTGACCATGAGGGCGTAGCCGAGGAGGTTGACGTGCTGGCGGGCGTGGCCGAGGCTGTGGGCGCGGCGGAGCCAGAGGCGTGTCGTCGAGGTGCGCGGTTGATGCGACTCGGCGTCGTTGCGGCGCGGGTAGAGCCGTTCGAAGTCGGGATCGGCCGGCGGGATGGGTCGGACGTTCTCGGTGCGGTTGAGCTTCCGCGCGGCGTCTTCGGCGTTGCCGTGGAGCCGGACGGTGATGGCCTGTCTTCGTAGGTGTCGGGGAGTCGGTAGTCGTTGTACCAGCGGTAACTTGCCGTTCTTGTCCGCGGTTGCGGTGGGTCCGGACGCGCGCGAGCGGCGATGAAGTGCAGGTCGCCGGTGTCGGTGAGCTCGCCGATGCCGATCGCACCACCGCGCGCGTAGAGGCGAGACGGTCGGTCGGTGCCGTTCGGCGAGCGTGATGGTCTTGTCTTCGATGTAGGCGCTCTTCTCGATCGCCTCGCCGCCCTTGCGGCGCGGCTTCTTCGCGGCTGGCCTTCGCGGCGGTGACCCGGTTGATCGGGAAGGAGGCCGAGATCGCGGAGCAGCGTGCTGGTGGTGCACGCCGCGTAGTGCGGTGTCGTAGATGACGCCCTGCGCGCCGGCGATGTGGGGTGCGAGGCGGGTGAAGCAGTCCATGGCGGTGCGGGCTTCGCCGCCGGCCGTCGGGACCCATTCGACGTCGAGGATGATCCGGCCGTGCGACGTCGGTGCGTGCGGGCGGCGACGAGGACGAACTTGGTGCCCCACGCGCGTCTCGCCGTCGCCTTGGAAGTGGAGTGCCGCGTCGGCTTCGTGCGCGACGGTGCGGATCTCGCCGGTGGTCTTGTCGACGCGTGTGGTCGCCGGGCTGGGCCTTGAAGAGCGGGGTGATGACTTTGCCGTCGGCGTGGAGCATCGCGACTCAGATCGGGGTGCGTCCACGAACCGGGACCGTCCGGGTCGAGCAGCCCGAGCTCGCGGGCCTGGTCGGCTGGCGAGCTCGCGGTGCGTGTCGCGCGAGCGCGGCGAGGACGTCCGGGTCGGTGAGGTAGCGGTTGCGGCCGTAGAGGTAGTGGTGGCGGCGCATCGGCCGCTCCGGCAGCCAGTGCAGATCGGGTCCGTCGGGGAGCTGCTCGCGGACGAGTCGGCGGATGAAGTCCCACACGAGCGGGTGCGCGAGCTCGGCTTCGACCTGGCGGGCGCTGCCGTAGACGCGAGAGCAGCGCGTCGAAGAGCGAGCCACATGAACGCCGGGTAGTCGCGGCGTCGCCCACCGTCGGGAAGTCGGGCGTCGGGAACGAGCGTCGGCGAGCTCGTAGAGCGCCGGGTTCGCGAAGATCGCCTCGACCCGCTCGAGCGCGGAGACGCCGCCGTGCGGCGCCTCATCGACTCGACCGCTCTCGCGTCGTCCAGTCCCAGCCGATCAGGCGCGCCGCAGCGGTCGAGGCTGCGCACGCCGAGCGCGCGCGGCGACGACCTCGATCCGACCCGTCTCGTCGAGGAGCGCGTGCCCGGCCCACGCCGCGACCGAGATCGGCCGCACGTCGGGTTCGCCGGCGAGCCCGGCGCGGCGGAGCGTCTCGCCGATCGCCTGACACGACGACGCCTGCCGACTCTCAGCGCTGCCGGCGCCGCTCGTAGATGAGCGGCGCTCCGGTGGCGCGTCGAGGAAGGACTAGACGGCGACGAGCGACCGTCTCGACGCCCCAGTGGGTGAGCGACCCCAGCGAGGTTCAGTCTTCGTGCTCCCGGCAATCCAAACGCGGCCGCGTCGAAGTCCACGTCGCGGTTCCGGATCATCGGGAAAGCTCCGAAGTTCGAGCGGTGGCCTCGGCGAGCGCCCACGCAGCCGGCTGGCGTGTCTCACCAGAGAGTCTTCAAGGAGAAGCTCCGCCCGAGGGCGATCTCATCGTCGGTCAGTGGCCGAGCGGCGAGCGATGAGCGCGCCGGCAAGACCACGTCGAGCGTCGGATCGTGGTTGACCACCGACGCCTGGCGCAGCATCCGGAACAACAACCGGACCGCTGACCGACGAAAGAGGCGAGGTCGCCACACTCGGCGTGGCTGCCTTGCTGCGATCCGACGGGGCCAGCACAAAGCACCGCACATGCTCAGCGGTCACTTCGTGCAGTGCCGTGACCTTGTGGCCGCGCTCCACGTAGCGGGCGAATCGGAGCATTAGCTCCAGCAGGCGCCGCTCACTCTGCTCGCTAAGTCGGATGCTGCTTGGCAGAACCCGTGCGAGCATCTCTCGATCGCACACTGCCAACAGCCGACCAGTGGCGGCAGCATCGAGCCCACCCTGCCTTCCAGCAGAGTGCGCGACGTGTGCCGGTACGATCCACCACGTCGGAACCTCCATCAAGGTGCCGGCCGCGGCCCCGGGGTGTTTACGCACCGCCGGGGCACCCTCTCTCGGTGCCTACAAGTGTAGCCTCCTAGAACCGCCCAGTCAACACTTGTAGGCTGCGCGTGTGGCTCGACGAGTGGATGTTGCGGACCTCATCGACGCGGAAGCCGTAGCAGAGATCCTCGGCTTGGCCCAGCGAAACACGGTTAGCGGATACCAGCGCCGCTACCCGGAGATGCCCCGGCCCGTGGTCGACATGGGTCGGGGACGATGCAAGCTCTGGCTCCGCACCGAGATCGAGGTCTGGGCGTCTAAGTCTGGGCGAAAGGTCCGCCCTCACCGCCACGTTCCCACTGAAGCGCCGCCCGTCTAACCCAAGTGTCGCTTGGCGGCAATATGAACCGCCCCGGGTTTCATGCAGGCTCGTGGGTTTGAGTCTCAGCCTCGCGGCGTGAACTCGTCTGACGGTAGAAGATCGCTTCGAACTCCGCCGGGTGGGATGCGGCCGTGGTCTTCGAAGAGGCGGCGGTGGTTGAACCAGTCGACCCATTCGAGGGTGGCGAGCTCGAGGTCGTCGAGGCCGCGCCAGGGACCTTTGTTGCGGACGAGTTCGGTCTTGTAGAGCCCGTTGATGCTCTCGGCGAGTGCATTGTCGTAGCTGTCGCCGCGTGAGCCGACCGAGTTCACGACGCCGTTGGCGGCGAGGCGTTCGGTGTAGCGAATCGCGAGATATTGCACGCCCCTGTCGCTGTGATGGACGAGACCATCGAGGTTGTGGCCGGCGCGGTGACGTGACCAGATCGCTTGCTCGAGCGCGTCGAGCGCGAGGTCGGTGCGTAGCGATCGGGATGCTTGCCAGCCGACGATCATGCGCGAGTACACGTCGGTGACGAACGCGACGTAGACGAAACCTGACCAGGTCCGCACGTAGGTGAGGTCCGCGACCCACAACCGGTTCGGGGCCGCCGCGGTGAAGTTCCGATCCACGAGATCCCGCGGCCGCACCGCGGTGTCGTCGGCGACGGTGGTGCGGTGCTTCTTGCCGCGCACCACGCCGTGCAGGCCCAGGTCGCGCATCAGCCGCTCGACCGTGCAACGCGCGACCCGCTGGCCTTCGCGATTGAGCTGGGCCCACACCTTGTCCGCCCCGTAGACCCCGAAGTTCTCGCGATGCACCCGCACGATCTCGTGACGCAACACCTCGTCGCGAACGTGTCGAGCCGAGTCCGGTCGCGCCTTCGCGGCCCAGTACGTGCGCGGGGCGAACTGCAGGGCGCTGCAGATCGGCTCGACCCCGAACGTGGCGCGGTGCGCGTCGATGTAGGCGATCACTTCCTGGTTCGACCGTCGAGCTCGGTCGCGAAGAAAACCGACGCCGACTTGAGGATCTCGTTCGCGCGGCGCAACTCGCGGTTCTCCCGCTCGAGTTCCTTGAGCCGGGCCCGTTCGTCGGTCGTGAGCCCAGGCCGACGCCCCTCATCGACCTCGGCGCGACGCACCCAGATCCGCAAGCTCTCGTGATGCACCCCGAGCTTCTCGCCGATCGCGCAGATCGCACGCCACTGCGACGAGTACTCGCCCTGGTGCTCGAACACCATCCGCACCGCCCGCTCACGCAGCTCCGGCGGGTACCGCTTCGATCGATCTGACATGACTCCATCCTCTCAAGGAATGGAGCCTGCAACTTTCCCGGGGCGGTTCAATCTGAGTAACGTCGAGCGTGTGGCAGTCTCCGCCGTGGAGCAGCGAGAGCGTCGTAAGCGACTAGTGATCATTCTTGTCGTTGTCGGTGTGCTGCTCGTCGGTTCCGTCCTCTGGGGTCGCACCTCCCGCGGTCGCCTCGACGACAAGACAGCATCCGTCGAGTCGGCATTGACGCGTCAGTGGACCGCCATGGACATCGAACAGCTCTCAACGGACTACGCGAATGCCGCGGACCCCGCCGGGGGCCTGGCGCTCTTCCCCCAACCCGACGATGCGTTCCTCTTCCAGGCGCACTTTCCATCGTCCACGAGCGTCGTCACCGCGTACCGAGTCGACGCGTCGGGACAACAACGATGCGTCGTCATCACCGTGAGCGGGCCACCACCAAACAGGGTCAGCTTCGACGAACGCGACGGTGATTGCTGACAAGGTCAACCCGTCGCCGAAGCGGACTAGGTCTCTAGATCAAGGCCAACGTGATGGTCAGCACGCCAGCACACGCGAAGTAGACAGCCCAAAGCCCTGCTTGCCGGTCGCTCCAGAACCGTCGGCGAATGAGCAAGCGTCGACCCGTTGCGAACTGATACGCGTCCAGGGCAGCGAGGAACAGCGACGCGACGCCAAGGATCAGCAGTCCCGGATGGCCCACAGAGCTAGTCCAGCAGTTCCGTCCACAGAGTGTGGTGCTGTCAGCCGCCCTTGGTTGGTTGGAAGCAGAACGACGCGGGAGTGGTGTTCCAAGGGCCCACGCTCTGGCTGCCTGGCGCGGGGGTGCGATCGTGGCGGGTGGTCGATCCGGGGATCACCTGGTGGAGGTGAACGGTGACGGTGGTGCCGTCGACTGTTGTCTTCAATCGGTCGAGGCCACGCTGAGCCGGTCCTCCGATGATCTTGCCGTTGGCGTCGAACCCTGCCCCGTGGGCGGGTTCGACGAAGAGCTGCTCCTGAGGGCACCACCAGAGCACGTGGAGTCCTGGTGTGCCGTGAGGGTCGGTGAGCAGCGTCGCAACCTGGTGCCCTTCGCGATGGAGGAACACGTTCTGTTCCGCAATCGTGCGAGCGGAGATCCCCTGCGGAACGGAGCCGAGGGCCAGCGACGCGGCCT
This sequence comes from uncultured Actinomycetes bacterium, assembly GCA_963775795.1. Classification (GTDB taxonomy): domain Bacteria; phylum Actinomycetota; class Acidimicrobiia; order IMCC26256; family DASPTH01; genus CAVZKC01. Next base: position 1,595,143 of record CAVZKC010000004.1, read on the forward strand.
TGTCGTGGATGAGATGCTTGACCGTGTCGGCCGCGACGCGATGTCCGAGGGCCGAGAGATTGTGGAACAGGTGCGGGAGCTGCGCGGGGCAGGCACCTGCGAGCATCACCGCTTCGATGAGAGCCCACTGCTCGGGTGTCTCTCCGCTGTTCTGGGCACCGGAGGCCATGGTCGTTGTGATCTGCTGCTTGCTGTTCGCTCGCCTGCACGTATCCGGTTGTCTGGCCGCGAAGGACCAGACCATCAGGTCGTGGTCCCAGCTCAGTCCGGGCGTCGCGGGCACGGACGCCTGCACCGCGATGACCTTGTCAGCCTTGGCGCCCGCGTTGTTGTGGCGAGCAGCTCCCGCCAACAGCGGCTTCGCGATCTCCGGATCGGATGCAACTCGCGCCTGACGGCAGTCGATGTCAGCAGAGAACCTGCCCTTCGGAAGCGTGATCGCGACGGCGACACTGTCAGCCGAGCGGCATGCGTCACGAACTTGGGTGACGACGTCGCTGAGCTCGTGGGTGCCTTGCCGCTGATCGATGTGGAGGATGGTGCTGTCGTCGGCACCCGCAGGTGCAGCCCAAAACGCAACCGCCAGCGCGGACAGCGCGCCGAGCGCGCCCAACCGCTGGCTGGAGCGACACGCTCGATCAACACTCATGGGACGTGCCACCTGATCAACTCGCCCGGATGCACCTGATGAGACGACAACAATCAAACACCTGGTGGTTCGCCGAGCGGCTATCGGACGCAGCTCGGCCAGTGGGCTGATCGGCCAATCTGTAACGGTGGACGACACGCCAGCAGCCGAGCCGAGGATGCCAAACGACGAGGCACCCGTTCTCGCTGAGCGGGTGTGCGAGCGGATTCCGCGTTGGTCGATTCGGCGCGCGTTTGGTCCGGGCGTGCCGTCGCGGGCGGCGTTCGATCGTCGGAGATGCCCGCAGTGCGGACGAGCGGTGGGATTCTCGCTCGGGCCGACGGCCGGGGGCGGCGCGTTCAGTGCGGGAGGCGTCGCGCTCTGGAAGTCCGAGCTCCTCGCTGCGTGCGTCGTGTGCGGTCCGCGCCGCACCTACGCCCGCCCCTTCGAGCCGGCGGGCATCGCCGAAGCAGCCACGCTGATCGGCGAGGCGCTTGCACGACGACGGTGGCGGCGATGGGCGCAGCTCCTCTTGGGCGATGGACGAACTGCGGCAACGCTCGCAGAGCTTCCGATCGCCGAGGCCGCCGGCCTGTCTCTCGACGCGTTCCGTGTGTTCGGACCGCTCGCCGCTCCGCTGCTCCAAGACACCGAGCGACATCGCGATTGGGCGAGCGATCCGAGAGTCCTGAGCGACCACGACCTCGACGTGCTCGTCGCAAGTAGCGGCCCACACTGGCGCATGCTGCCCCGAGTTCCATGAGGAACTGGACAGCTCGCGGGCCGCTTAGCTGCGGCGCCGATGCCGTGCGTACGCACCGGCTGAGATGCCGCCGATCACCGCGGTCGCGGCGCCCCCGAGAACCAGCGGATGTGGACCCGAGCTCTCGGCGTCGTCGGGTTCATCGGCGATGGTGGTTGTTGTCGTGGTGACTGGCGATGTGGTCGTTGTCACGGGAGGAACTGTCGTGGGCGGCGGTGGTGGGATCGCTGCGGGACCGATCGTGATGTTGCCGCCGGTGATGTCGCCGAGCGTCGTGGTGCAATCCACGTTGCAGTGGGCGATCCAGTAACGCCCGGGGGGTAGGTCGGGCACCGTGAACTCGATCGTCGCGTGATGCGGCCCGAAGCGAAGCCCGCCCTGCTCGTAGAAGTCCAGCGAGATCTGCAACTCCGCGACGCGTGCGTGCCGGGCGGAACGAACTGACCGTCGACTAGGAGGTCGCCTTCTCGCGCGAGGTACGTGTAGTAGGGGCCTTGTTCGGGAGTCCCCAACTGTGGGTTGTGCTCCCAAGCCACCGTCGCCCACGCGAACGCGGTTGCTCCCGGCAGGTAGTGATCGCGATCGAAGGAGAAGAACGAGCCGCCGGCACTGGCCGGGCTCGCCTGCACCCACGCGGCCATCATCACAACGCCGATCAGTGCAGCCAAACGTGCGACGCGTACCGCCACGACCGAATTCTCCCACGCCACCCGCCCACTGGGTTCGCAGGCGGGTCTACGGCCGCGCACCCCCGATTGTCTGGGAGCACGGCGGTTTCGACGGTTCGTGAAACGTTTGGGGGGTGCTGTTCGTCTTTCCTCAGTGGACGACCCGGCCTTGGCTGCCTTCTGTCGCGAGGAATGGCCTCGCCTGGTGGGTTCGCTGAGCCTCTATGTCGGGTCGTGGGACCGAGCTGAGGATCTCGCGGCAAGAGACGCTCGTCCGCGTCTGTATGCACTGGGAGCGGGTACGAAGCGCTGACTCGCCCTCTGCGTGGGCGCATCGAGTCGCGTTCAACTTGGCGAAATCCGACGGCCGTCGCCGCGCCACGTGGCGGCGTCTCCGCCCGCGGGTTGCATCCACAATGCCAGCACTCGTTGAGCATGACCGTGCCAACGCGTGCTCGCCGTTCGGCACGCGATCAACGCGTCGCCCACGCCTCAGCGACAGGCGCTGATCTTGCGGTACTTCGCCGATCTGTCTGTACGCGACACCGCAGCTGCGATGGGTTGTCCGGAGAACACCGTCAAGACCCATGCCCGACGTGCGCTGGAGAGCCTGCGGCGGAGCGGCCTCGTCGACGACGAAGCCCTGGCGACCCCGGCCATGGAGGAACTCGAATGAGCACTGACATCCACGCGTTGTTGCGCGACGCCGCGTCGACACCCACATCGTCGCTCCAGGTCGACAATCTGATCCGCACCGCTCGACACCGCCAGCGTGTCCACCGCGCCCAAGCGGTGATCGGTGGTGCAGTCATCATCGCGGTGAGCGCACTCATCGTCGTAGCGCTCACCAGCTCCAACGGCACCCACCAGGTCGCAATCAACGAACGAGACCCGAGCCAGATCCCCCAAGGCTGGACCAAACTCAACATCCCAGCGGCGGGTCTCCAACTGGGTCTGCCGCCAGGATGGCACCAGCTTCCCGACCGGGACACCGCCGGTGCGCAACACGCCGTCACGGTCGGATCAACTGACCTGCCAGGAACCGCAGTCATCACCGCCTGTACCTCCGCGGGGCAGATCCCCACCCAGACCGGCACGTGGGTATCGATCTACGAATACAACGGACGGCCGGCCCAGATCGTCGACCCGGTCGGCCAGACCATCCTGGGCGGCTTCACGAATCGGCCGTCCGACTTTCGAGCATCTCGCCCGCCGCCCACGGGACGTTGTGCCCGCGACGGCAGCCCATACGTGGACGGGCAAGCAGCCAACGTGTTCGACCTCTTCTACTTCTACGACCACGATCGAACATTCGCGGTCCGGGTCGTCACCACCGAACAACCCAACGAAAACGCTCTGAACCTGGGTCGCGAGATCCTCAACACGCTGTACGTGGAAGAGAACAGTCCTGGCGCTCGCGGTGGGGAAGTTCATCGTGCCCGACGTGACAGGGCTGCGCATCGATGATGCACGAGCAGTGCTGCGACACGCAGGTTTCGTCGCGTCAGTCAGGGAGGGAGACGCCGACCTAGAGGCCGCGGTCGTGTTGGCGCAGGAGCCATCGGCTGGAGCACTCGTCATCGGGGATCCGGTCATGGAATTGCGGACCGTGTTGCCCGACCCGCCACAGAGGCTGGAATGCTCCGGCACTCAGCACCCGCACACTGCCACGGCAGCCGACGCGCTTCCCCCCATCGAAGGAGTGACTCGCGCCGCGGCCGAGCAGGCTGTCGCCGAGTTGGGGCGCGAACAGAGCAGGCCTGCGTTTCTCGCGCGATGGGACCGATGGGCCTGGCAACGAGTGAACGGCGAGGTCCAGGTCGTGCCCGTTCACGGCTTCCAGGTCGTCGTCATCGAGCCCGGACCCGACTGCGGACCTGTGACGCCCCTCTCCGTCGACGGCGTTCCGGTCACCAAGGTCAAAGGACCACTCAAAGCCTTCGCTGCGTCGCTTGCCAACAAGACCGACGCACTCACCTCCGACCCGACAGGAGTGCTGCAAGGAGATCGTGTACCGGTCGTGGACTCAAACGGGACGGTCCGCGGAACCGTCGACCGTGCCGCCACCCTGGATCCGTCGAGAGACACCACGAAGCCGCTCCCCGTCATCGACGACAACGGCAACCTTGTCGGCTATTGGGGAGAGCATTTCATCGAACTCGACCAAGCCCACCGCGTGGAAACCGAGTAGGGCATCCTCCCCGACCGTGAAGCGACTGAGGGGCATCCCCAGAGCGCAACAACCTCGAGAGCGGCAGCTTTGAGTAGGGGTGACGTCTCACAGCGCGGGTGGCGTGCTCCAATCTCTGGCCATGCGCCGGGCGGCAGTGATCGTGGCGTCTGCTCTCTCCCTGGCCATCCTCCCGAGCGTTGCATCCTCGCGAGAGCAGGCTCCCGGGTACCAGAAGCCGTGTAGCCCTCGCCGTCGCGTCGGGTGAGCGCTGGATCGCAGCGAGGACTTCGGATGAGTAGCCAGCTTCTGCCAAGTCGTGGAGTTGCAACTCGGTGTCTTCAACTGCGTCGTGCAGAACCGCCACGATCTGCTCGACGACGCCGTCGAACGACAGCATGACCCGCAAGGAGTGGAAGAAATACGGCTCGGCCTCGGGGATGGATACCGCTGGCCTCGATGTGCATGCGCGGCCAACGCGATCGCGTCCTCAACCGAGGAGTCGTCCGAGTCGCGCTCACGGCACAACGGCGATGCAAGCGGCACTACCGGGTCAGCGCCAAGCTCGCGTAGGCCACCCAGCCCACTGCCACCCCCGATATGACGAGGGCGCGCCTCGCCGCTCGTTCGAATTCGGAGTCCTCGAGCGTGTCCCGTCGCAGCCACAGTCCCGCCAAGACGACCGCGGGGATCGCGACGAGGAGCACTCCGAGCGGAGGCACGAACACCGTGATCAGGAACGACAGCGCCCCCAAGCCGATGAAGAGCGCTACCGCACGCACGAGCTCACAGTAACCATGCAAGGGCGCGTGGTGAGATCTGTGAGTCGACCGAGCGTGGAAGAATCGAGCGATAGCGACGCTTGAAGCTCCCCGCGGGACACGCCCGCTTGACCGGAAATTCGACCGGCAACGGCGGGTTGGTGCGCTTCTCGTCGCAGTTGCTGGCGGCCTGTTACTTGCGGCGACCTTCCTGCCATGGACGACGTTCTACGCCGGGTACGTCGATGGCGGCGAGGGGACACGGTCGTTCTCTGGTTGGAATCTCAGCACCGATTGTGCGAATCGAAGGTTTCCTGGACAGTGCGTGTTCGAGGACCAGAGCCTGAGCTCTGAATTTTGTTCCGGATGCGGTCGTCGCAGGTGACTGGGCACTCCTCGCGGGCGTCCTGCTCGCGGCCGTCGGCCTGGCGCTAACTACCACGAGGTCCCGCGGTCGCCCGCTTGGTGCACTCATGGTGGTCGCGTGGGTCGTTGCACTGGGTGCCCTCGCGTGCGGACTTGTGACACTCGCGCTGTTCGTTGATCAGCCCAACGGAGCGTCCGGCGGCCCGAGCATCGAGTTCGGTCTAGCAGTCGCCGCGGTCAGTCCAGCGGTTGCGCTCTTCGGCGTCGCTTTGGTGCAGACGGCCCGCGCCCGCGAGCCGCGGAGTTGCTTCGGAACTCGCGCCCGATGCGCTCTCTCAATCCCGAAATCGTGACAGGCTTGCCGCGTCGCGACCTCGTCGACGTTGAGCGAGAGGCGCGGCGGGAATCGCGTCCCGCCCAGCGGGATTGCCGCGGCCCGGATGACGTCAAAGGTGCCCGGGATCCAGCTGGCGGCCCGCCGATTTCTGGTGCGCGACCTCCGAGACGAGTCGTCCCGATCGAGGTGCGCTCCCTGGGCTGCTCTCGATCGGACCCGGATTCGAGACCTCCGCGTCGGACTGTCCCGGCGATGAGCTCGAAGTCCAGCAGTACTCCGGACTTCAAGTCGTTCTCCCACACGACGCGGGCACCATCGACATCCCCGACGCCGCCACCTTTGCGCTTGGTCCCTGCCAACCCACCCTCGCGCCGTTCAGCTATGACACCACTACGGGATAGCGGACCAACGCACACTCCCAATCGGTAAGTGTCTGGCGACGCGCGGTTCTTACACGAGAAGGGAAGAGTCTCTAACGGGCCGATCATCATCCCGGGACGTCCGTCGCCGCGGCTGGCGTGCACCGTGCGCAATCTGTGTGCCCACTAGTCCAAGCTCGTCGTAGGACACCCTGGGGAGGAAAGTACGGAGACGCCGCGGGTCGTGCCGCCGAATCCGAGCGGCTCATGTGACCGGCTCCAGCGCGCTGTTCCGGTTGTCAGGTCGACGGCGGTGGTGGGGGTGTCTTTCCCGGTCTTGTATGGGTCGAAGTTCGATACGACGACCGTGTTGTTGGTGCTCGGTGTGACGGTCTCGCCGGGGAAGCGCCAACGCTCGATCCCTGTCGATGCGTCAAGTGCGACCACCATCCCCGGAAACTCGTCATGCACGATGACCGTGTCACCGACGGCGAACTGGAGGGATCCGGTGCGTTGCCAGCGCATTACGGCGGAGGCCCGGTCGAACGCGAAGACACTGCCTGCATTGACCCCTCCGCCGGCTACGAACTCGCTCCCAGTGATGGCCAGGTTCGTCGGATAGTACGGAAACGGTTCCGCGCCGAGATCGAGTTCGCTGACGATCTCGCCGTCGACGAGGGACACCGTGTCGATGCGTGTCGCGGTGTCACGAAGTGGGGATCCGGCGATCGCGGGCAATGGAATGGACCGCAGGGCGAACAGCGCTGAGCCGTTCGAAGCGAAGGCGGCCACTGACTCTGGTCCGAGACGGGAGGACCACACACGTCGGCCGTTCCGAAGCCGCCACGCCTGCAGTCGAGGCTCGCCGCCCGTTGTCGTGGTGGTGGCGACGTTCGACGAGAGAAGCAGGTCGCCCATCGTGCCCATGATCCCGAATCGACCACTGAACGCTCCGGTTTCAGCAGACGTCGCGGGCCTGGCGGCGCCGTTGCTCCATTGCAGCTCGCCCGTCCGGAGGCTCACACCCAAGAGCTTGCCGCTCATCGTTTGGACAGGAACGACACGGTCCCCCGACTGGTACCCGAAACTCGCGAACCCCGGATACGAAACCGCTGCATCCCGACGGGTCCAAAGCCGATTCCCAGTCGTTGCATCGAACGCGACGAGCCTGAGGTCACCCGATCGAGACTTGGCACGGTCCGTGCTCAGGCAGCGTTGCTCCAGCGCCACAACAACGCCGCCGCCGATGTACGAGACACTCAGATTCGTTCGCGCCGTCGCACACGTTGAGGCCCCAAAAGCCTGTAGCTGATAGATCGCCCGTGGTTCGGGTTTGCGATGGCGCCCGTCGCTACCGCCGCTATCGGCAGCCTTCGCCGCCCGTTCTGGCGCCCTGGTCTCAAGTTGGTCGAGCGCTGCGCAGCGCGGGCAATCTGTCTCTCGGCAGGAACGAGACAGCCACGCGCGTCGTCGGATTGGTCGAATGAACGAACGATCGAGAGTTGCGCTCCTCTTGGCACTGCTGGCCCTGGTAGCCGGACTGCTCACGTGGGCCACAGCGTCTGGCAGTACCAGTTCGCAATCGAGTGCCCCGGCACAAGGTCACACCCTGGCTGCACCGGATCGCGCTCGGGCGTTGTGCACTGCGACCCTCGGTCGGACAGTTGCATCGTCCATCCCCGCAACGGTGCGGGAGCTTCGTGAGCGGCGCGGCGGAGGACCCCCACCCGTCTCGCCAACGACGCCGTTGTTTCCGAACGCACACGGACCAGACTTCGGAGCCTGGTGCTGGGTTCGTACCTCCAGCTCGACGTACAGCGCCGTGGCCGCAGCAGCCGACGGTGAGACCGTCACCGTCTTGTCAAACATCCCGGCAGCGTCACCACCCACCGACCCTCCTGCACCGCCATAGCCGCTGTTGCTCCGCCACGTCTGCCGATCCGCTCGGCGGACGACCGCGACTCGCCACCCAGTCGCTCAGACAGATCGCGAGCGCCGAGCCGGCGGTATGGGCAGCCTTGCGGCGTTGTTCTGGCGGCCCTGATTTCAGTCGCCGAGCGAGCGCGTACCGGGCAGTCAGTGCGCGTGGCTAGCGCGGACAAGTTCCTCCACCGCGCGACGAGCGCGCAGTAGGTGTCGCGACTGACCTTCCAACCGTCGCTGGTCTTGACCGCGGTTCCGGTCTCTCCCTTAGAGATCGTCTGGCCGTCGAGCAGCACGGCATAGGTGACGTGTGCGCGCTTGGGGCCTGCCAGCGCAACAGAGTCGACTCGCGCCGACGGTGGACTTCATCGTGCGGAGGGCTGCACGAACACGGGTGGGCCATGACAAGCGAGCAACAGCAGCGATCTCGGTCGCGAGTTGGCCAGCCCGCGCCGGTGTAATCGAAGGTGCAATCCTCCCGGCGCTATCGATGTCTTCCGAGGCTCGGCGCAAAGCTGCACAGTCTGCAGAACCTGAAGACGCGCGCGCGGGCAGGCCACTCGCCCCTAGCGCCAAGGCGATGAGCACGACCGCTATCCAGCGCGCCAGCACGCGATCCTCCCGCGTCTCCAATGCGAGCGTAAAAACCACGCAGTGCTCCGAACGGCGGATCCGCGCTCGCGATGACCACCGAGCGGCAAGAGAACGCACGCACACAGATCAACGCTCTCGGAGCCGGCGATATGGGATTGCGCGAATCTGTTCGGATGCTCGTGATCGACGCCGCCAACGTGATCGGGTCTCGCCCAACCGGGTGGTGGCGCGATCGGTCAGGCGCTGCACGAGCCTTCACGGAACGTGTGCGAGCAACGGTGACCGAGGGGCGGCTTGGCACACCCGTGACCATCGTGCTTGAGGGCCAAGGCCGGGCCGGAGCCGAGGAGGCGAATGTGGACGGCGTCGAGGTTGTGCATGCGCCCAGCGAAGGCGACGACACGATCGCCGCCATCGCCCAGTCCAATCGTGACGTGGTCGTGGTCACAGCCGACCGTGAACTGGCCCGGCGGGTCCGAGCCGTCAACGCGAACGTCGTCGGACCGAGTTGGCTGCTCGACCAGCTCGTCGACTGAACCAGCAATCTGGGATGCGATAGCCGGCGTGCATGGCGCTACTTCCGGCAGTCGATGCGCCACCAGCGGGCTTTACGGGAGCTCGCCGAGCGCGAACAGTGCCACAGGAACAGCGCCGTGCGGCCTACGCACACCAGCCGATCCCGCGAGTGGCCGACCCCGAGGAGATCGCCCGGCTCGTGCTCTTCCTCGCCTCGGACGACTCGTCCTACTGCACCGGCTCGGCCTTTCTGATCGTCGGCGGTGCGCTGGCGACGCTGCGGGCCCAGACGCAGTACACCAGGTGATTTCCGCTACAAGCCGAGCGACTTCGCGACGATCGTTTTCATCACCTCGCTGGACCCACCGTAGATGCGCGACACCCGCGCGTCCGCATACCACCGGGCGATCGGATACTCGTGCAGGTAGCCGTAGCCGCCGAACAGCTGGAGACAACGATCGACGACCCGACCCTGCATCTCGGTGCAGTAGAGCTTCGTCATCGCCGAGTCGGCCACGGTCAATTCGCCTCGGTCGTGCGCGTCGAGCGCGCACTCGACGAGTGCCTGACCCGCGCGAACGTCGGTGGCGCATGCCGCGAGCTCGAACTTGGTGTTCTGGAACGCCGAGATCGTCGTGCCGAAGGCGTGCCGCTCCTTCACGTACTCGACGGTCGCATCGAGTGCGGCGGCCGCCGCGGCCTGTGACGACACGGCGATCGACAGGCGCTCCTGCGGCAGGTTGGACGTGAGGTAGGCGAACCCCTGCCCCTCCTCGCCGAGGAGGTTGACGGCGGGCACGCGGAGGTCATTGAAGAACAGCTCGACCGTCTCCTGCGCGTGCAGGCCGATCTTCTCCAGGTTGCGTCCCCGCTCCAGGCCCGGACGATCTCCTTCGACGAGCAGGAGGCTGAGCCCCTTGTGCCGCTGCACGGGGTCGGTCTTGACGACGACGACGAACAATTCGGCAGTGATGCCGTTGGAGATCATCGTCTTCGACCCGTTGATCACGTAGTCGTCGCCGTCGCGCACCGCGGAGGTGGAGATTCCGGCCAGGTCGGATCCCGCGCCCGGCTCGGTCATCGCGATCGCGAGTGGGATCGCGCCGGTGGCGACGCCGGGGAGGAAGCGTTCCTTCTGCTCGGGCGTGCAGTAGCGCATGAGGTACGGGAGCACCATGTCCATGTGGACCCGGATCCCACCGAGCGGCACCGCGAGGCGTTGCAGCTCCTCGCTGATGATCGCATTGAACTTGAAGCTTGCGACCCCGCTGCCGCCGTATTCCGGGGGGACCTGGATGCCGAGGATGCCGAGCTCGCCCGCGCGGAACCAGAGCTCTCGCGGGGGGTGCCCCGCGCGTTCCCAGTCCGCGTACTGCGGGACCACCTCCTTGGTGAGGAAGGCGCGAACGGTGTCGCGGAAGATCTCGTGTTCCTCGGTGTACACGCTTGCCATCGCGGGTTCCGTCCTCCGGGTCACAGCGCTCAGCGCGCCGACGCAGGGACAGTTTGGTCCACGGCTGCCGTGCACGGCGCTTCGCTATGCTCCCGGCTCGACGGCCCCCGAGCACGAGCGAGGAAGACATGACCGACCGCGCCGCCATCCCCGAATCGCACCGTGACCTCGTCGACAAGCCGATCGTGGGAACCCTCGCGACGGTGGGTGCGGACGGCCGCCCGCAAGTGACCGCGATCTGGTTCTTGCTGGATGGCGACGTGATCCGTGCGTCGCTCGTCGACACGCGCCAGAAGTACAAGAACATGGTCGCCAACCCGAAGGCGACGCTCTTCTTGCTCGACCCCGCCAACCCGTATCGCACGCTCGAGATCCGGGGTGACGTCTCGTTCGGCGATGATCCCGACCTCGCGTTCATGGAGAAGATCGTGCGCTACTACGGCATGGATCCCGCAACCTTCCCGGCTCCGAAGGGGGGGCGGGTCCTTCTCACCCTCGATCCCCGGCACGTGGTGATCGGTCCCCAGACGGGATGACCCGCGCGGCCGCCGGTGCCGACGGGATCAACTTCGACCTCACGGAGGGACTCGGCCTCTCCGACGCTGGCCGCGAGAAGATCAGGAGCAGCAACGCGCTCGAGCTGATGAACTTCTGACCGCGTCCGGGCGGGTCATTTCGGAGGTAGGCGCGCCCCCGCGTCGAGACGGATCACCTCTCCGTTGAGATAGCTGTTGGTGACGAGTTCCAGCGCGAGCGACGCGAACTCGGCGGGCGTCCCCAGTCGTTGCGGGAACAGGACGTTCCGGCGCAGCCCGACCTTGAACGCCTCGGGATCCTGCGCCACCGCGTAGATCGGGGTGTCGATCAATCCCGGGGCGATCGTGTTCACCCGCACGCCGATCACCGACAGGTCGCGCGCGATCGGCAGCGTCATTCCGACCACCGCGCCCTTGGACGCGGAGTACGCGGCTTGACCGATCTGCCCGTCGAAGGCGGCGACCGATGCCGTGTTGACGATCGCACCCCGCTCGCCGTCGGCCAGCGGAGCGTTCCGACCCATGGCGGTGGCGGCGATACGGATGCAATTGAACGTGCCGATCGCGTTCACCGTCACGATCTTCGTGAAGTGCGCGAGGTCGTGGGACGACTCGTAGCTGCCGTCGCGCCCGACGGTTCGCTCCACCCACGCGATGCCCGCGCAGTTCACGAGCGCACGCAGCGGCGCGAGCTCGGCGGCGCACTCAACCGCGGCCGTCACCGCCTCGGGGTCGGTGACGTCGGCGCGTGCGTAGACGCCGTCGATCTCCTCTGCGACCAAGGGTCCGCGTTCGTCGTCGAGGTCGACGACGACGACCCGAACCCCGCGCGCCGCGAGGGCGCGGGCGGCGCCTGCGCCGAGCCCGGAAGCTGCACCGGTGACGACTGCCGAAGTTGCGTCGATGTCCATGGGCAGCGGAGCGTATCGACCCCGATGCGGGCTACCCCAATCGCCCCGGCTCGGCGGACGAGGAGTGTTGGGCACGGTGCTCGAGCAGGTGGCGGGAGTCCGAGTCGGCCACTGGACGGGCAACGTGCGCGACGCTGTCAGCTGACGCCACCGGTGTCGGACTGGCCCCACGGAGGTATCGTGCGCGCATGAGTGCCTTCGAGGGCACGGTCGCGTGCGGGCACCTCGACTCGATCGCCGAGGTCACGCCGAGCGACGACGGCTGCCACGAGTGTCTCCTCACCGGTGACCCATGGGTCCATCTCCGCATCTGTCAGGTGTGTGGGCACGTCGGGTGCTGTGACAATTCCCCCAACCGTCACGCGACGAAGCACTTCCTGACCACCGGGCATCCGATCATTCGGAGCTTCGAACCGGGCGAGGACTGGTGGTGGTGCTACGCGCACGAGCTGTTCTTCGAGCTTCCGGGCGCGCCGTCCGCGCCGTCGCATTCCTGATCGTCGGTCGACCCGCGTGCACCCGGCCGTCCCGACCGCGGCCGGGCAGGTGCGCTGGGGCACTCCGGCGGCACGGCGCGTGGTTGTGGCCGCGGTCTTGGGCTCGGGCATGGCCTTCCTCGATGGCACCGTCGTCAACGTCGCGCTGCCCAGCATCGGCAAGGACCTGCACGCCGATCTTGCGGGGCTGCAGTGGGTGCTGGACGCCTATCTCGTCACCCTCACCGCGTTCCTGTTGCTGGGCGGCGCGTTGGGCGACCGCTTCGGTCGTCGACGCGTGTTCGAGATCGGCGTGGGCATCTTCACGGCCGCGTCGGTGCTGTGTGGGGTCGCCCCGTCCGTCGAGCTGCTCGTCGCCGCGAGGGCGCTCCAGGGAGTCGGCGGCGCGATGCTCGTCCCCGGCAGCCTCGCGTTGCTGTCGGTCACGATGCACCGAGACGACCGATCCCGTGCGGTCGGTGCCTGGTCCGGACTCACCGGGGTCGCCAGTGCACTCGGGCCGCTGCTCGGGGGATGGCTGGTGGATGCCTCGTCGTGGCGCTGGGTGTTCCTCATCAACGTGCCCCTAGCGGTCGCTGTCGTCGTGATCGTGCGCGGCGTTCCGGAGAGCCGCGCGTCCGACGCGCCACCGGGGCTCGACTACCCGGGCGCGACCGTGGTCGCGGGCGGGCTGGTGGCGTTGACCGCCGGGCTCATCGATGGCGGCGAGGCGTGGTCGACGCGCGCGATCACACTCGTCGCCGTCGGGGTCGTGCTGCTCACCGCATTCGTGTTGATCGAGTTGCAGTCACGCCACCCGATGCTCCCGCTCGGGCTCTTCCGCTCGATGCAGTTCACCGGCGCGAACCTCGTGACGTTCAGCGTGTACGCGGGGCTCGGAGTCGCGTTCTTCCTTGTGGTTCTCAACCTGCAGGCCGCGCTCGGCTACTCGGCGCTCGAAGCAGGAATGGCGTTGTTGCCCGTGACCGCGGTCATGCTCCTGCTGTCCGCACGGATGGGAGCGCTCGCGCAGCGGATCGGGCCGCGGATTCCCATGACCGTCGGGCCGGTGGTGGTGGGCGCGGGACTGCTGTGGTTGAGCATGATCGAGCCCGGCGACTCGTATGTGTCCACGGTGCTCCCCGCGGCGCTGGTGTTCGGTCTGGGCCTCTCGATCACGGTCGCACCGCTGACGGCGGCGGTGCTCGGCGCGGTCGACGAGCAGCTGCTCGGCGTCGGGGCCGGCACCAACAACGCCGTCGCGCGCCTCGCCGGACTGCTCGCGGTCGCAGTCCTGCCCTCGCTCGCGGGTGTCGAGCTCACGGCGACGGGCGGCGGCTCGCTCCCCGGCTACCAGACCGCGATGGGGATCGCGGCCGCACTGTGCGTCGCGGGCGCCGCGACCGCGTGGCTGACGATCCGGCGCGCCCGGGTGGCGGAGGCGACCGTGCCGGCGAGCATCCTGCAGCCCTGCAACGATCCGTGTCGCGCCGAGGGACCCGAGACCCGAGCGGCGTGAACCTGCCCGCCGGGAGGAACGGGATTCAGCAACTCGAGGGCGCGGGACGGCCCTCGATTCGCGAGATGATCCAGTCGTCGAACTGCGGCATCGGATAGAGGTAGACGCCGTTGTGATCCCATGCGGGATCGCGGAGGTACTGAACGGTCCGGCCTTCAGCGCACAGCTGCTGATTCAAGGCGTCGGTTCCCGAGATCGGCACGAGCGCATCCGCTTCGCCGTGCGCGAGGAGGACCGGGGCGCGGATCCGGCTCGCGGGCACGGAGTTGGTCTCGAGCGCGCTGCGCCACACGGCGAGGTTCTGGGGATCGGAGCGGAAGATCTGGTCGAGCGGTCGCGTGGTGTTGTCGGCGATGTCGCCGGTGCACGCCTGCTCCGCCAACCGTGCGCGCTCCGCGTCCTGGACGACGACGAGGTCGGTCAGCGACGTCTGTTCGTAGACGTCCGACCAGGCGAGGATCGCCTCAGCGGTGAACGGGAACACGGTGACATCGGTGGTGCCCTGCGTGAGGAACGTTCCGGCGTTGGTGACGGGTGCGTGCACCGCGGCGCCGCGGAAGTCGAGCTCGGGTGCGTAGGAGTGAGCGAGTGCGGCGGCGAAGAGCGCCGCGTGCCCTCCTTGTGACCAGCCCCAGGAAACGGTGATGGGGCCGCCACCGATCGACTTGGCCGCGCGGGCGGCGTCGAGCACGTTGTGTCCCTCGGCTTCCCCCACGAGGTACGGGTGGATCTCGTCAGGGGTGCCCAGCCCCTCGTAGTCGGGCGCCGCGATCGCGTAGCCGGCTTGGAGCAGCGCGGCCGCGCCGTAGAGGGGGAACGGGCTGACGAGCGACGGCGCGCACGAATCACCCACTCCCGTTGTTCCGTGGGCCCAGACCACCACCGGGTAGCCACCCGATGGCGGAGGTGTGAGCGGTCGGATGAGCACGCCGGTGACCGGCACCCGGTCGCCGGCCGGAGTGGTCGACACGTAGGTGATCCGCTGACCGGTCCCGGGCAGGGTCGGGTCGAGCGCGAGCGGTTCGGCGCCCAAGACGTCGCCGGGAGCCCCCGAATCGAGGACGGTCGGCGGCCGGTAGAACGTCAGGGTCGGCTCCGGGGTCGTGCTGCTCGTCGTCGATTGGCTCGCGTCCGAGTCGGTGCTCGAGCCCGAACAGGACGCGAGGACAGCGAGGAGGGCCACCACGACCGGCGCGAGCACCGGCACCTTCTTCATTGCTCTCCTGTCCTTCATTGCTCTCCCGTCACTCGGCGAGCGGGACGACCTGGGCCTCGCGTCGCCGCATTGCGGCCGCATCTGCATCATGCACCCGCAACGCCATGATCGCTCCGATGCGGGCCAAAGACGCGGACGTCAGGAACGCGGAGTGGTACGTCGGCGGCCGAACCGGGCATAGAGGCGGGGCCCGAACGTCTGGGTCGCGACCAGCACGCCCCAGTGCCTCGGGAAAGGTCGTCAACCCCGGCTCGGGTCGTCGCGTCGTGCATGCGCGACTGGTCGTTGGGGTACGAGGACTGGGCACGCGGGCGTGCCCGCTCCGAGAAGGAGGGCCCCATGAGGCGTCGATATCGAACGACCGCGGTGGAGACCGATTCCCGGAGGTTCCACCCTTGGATGCCGTTTGCGTGGGTCATCGGACTCGCGTCGTGTGCATTCGGCATCTGGGCGCTCGTCGACACGGGCGTCAACACCGACCAGTTGTACCGCCCGACCGAGACGGTGCTTGGCATGACCCAGACGCCGGCAGTGGCGCTGGCCGAGCTCGCGTTCGGGCTGTTGGCCCTGTTCTCCACGTTGGTGCCCGTCGTCGGGAGGGCCATGTTCGCAGTGCTTGGTGCAGCGGCGATCGCAGCCGGTGTGATCATCGTCGCGGACTGGTGGCAAGCGACCGCAACCGACTTCGCTCGTGGCGATGAAACCCTCGGATGGGTCTACATCGGCGTGGGCGCGGTGGCCTTCCTCGCCGCGACGCTGTTGCCGACGGTGCAGCGTCGCACGGTGGCCCGCACCGTCCAGCCTGCCGAGTCCACCGAGTCGGTGGCGGCCAGCACCGACAGGGCGCCGGTGTCGCGAGCGGATCGACGTCGTCGCGGTTGGTGGACGCGCGGCCGACGCACCGACGAGTCCCGCGACGGGTATCCCAGCCACGCCTGACCTCGGAGGAGCGAGCCGTCGATACAGGCACAGCGGAGCTGCACGCCGGCCACCGTCCGCGCCGCGGTGGCGGCGGAAGCGGCCGGCATCCCGACCGTTGCGCTGGTCGGGAGCATGTTCGAGCGTCAAGCGCAGATGGTGGCGCGGTCCCTCGGTGTCGAAGGCCTGCCGTTCGCGGTCTACCCGGGCCGGATCCCCGCCGACCCGGCCGACGTTTTAGTGTCACCCGTCGCGGCGCGCGGCGGGACCAGAATCCTCGGGTGCGGAGAATCGTCTCGGGTCCGGACTCGTGGTTGCAGCGTCAGTCGCAGCGCCGGCGCGTCGTCGGCTCCCTCATGGTGGGGCTTCTCGTCGGCGCTGCCGTCGCGTTGGTGGCCTCCTGGCAGCTCGCCGTGCTCACGGGCTGGACGGTCGCGGCCGTCATCGTGGTCTCCCGGGTCTGGTTCCGCGTCGCGCATCTCGATCCCGAGCAGACCCGGGCGGTTGCGACCCGGGAGGACGACAGCCGAGCGTCGGCCGAGCTGCTCCTCGTGGTCGCGAGCGTGGCGAGCTTGGTCGGCGCCGCGCTCGGGCTCGTCAAGGCGCACGAGAGCGGCTCCACCGTCGAGGTGTTGCTGACCACTGTCAGCGGGCTCACGATCGTGTTCTCGTGGGCGGTGGTGCACACGGTGTTCGCGTTGCGGTACGCGCACGAGTACTACTCGTCGGAACCCGGCGGCATCGACTTCAAGAGTGGGGAGTACGCACCCGACTACATGGACTTCGCGTACGTCGCGTTCACGGTCGGCATGACGTTCCAGGTCTCCGATACCGACATCGGGAACCGGATCTTGCGCCGCAGTGTGCTGCGCCACGCGTTGCTCTCGTACCTGTTCGGCGCGGTCATCCTCGCCCTCATGGTCAACGTGTTCGCCAGCCTGCTGAACTGAATCAGCTCTCGTACGTCGCCCGGAGTGTCGTCTTCTCGACCTTTCCGATCGCATTCCGCGGGAGTGACTCGACGAGGTGGACGCGCTTGGGGACCTTGAAATCTGCGAGATCGCTGCGCAGCGCGGTGCGGAGCGACTCGGGGTCGATGGTCGCGCCGGGCTCGACGCACACGATGGCGACGACGATCTCGCCGAGATCCTCGTCGGGCGCCCCGATCACCGCACTCTCCGCGACGCCGTCGAGCGCGTCGATCGCGGTCTCGATCTCCTTCGGGTACACGTTCATGCCGCCGGAGATGATCAAGTCGTGCGAGCGTCCGGCGAGATGCAGATAGCCGTCGGCGTCGAGCGCGCCGAGGTCGCCGGTGCGGAACCAGCCGTCCGGCGTGAACGCCGCCGCCTGGTCTGGGCGGTCCCAATAGCCGGGGAACACGCCCGGGCTCCTCACCTCGACCTCGCCCACCTCGTCGACGCCACACGGGGCACCCGACGCGGAGTGCACGCGCAGATCCACCCCCGGAAGGGGACGGCCGACGCTGCCCGGCCGTCGTTCGCCGTCGAGGGGATTGGACGTGATCATCAAGGTCTCGGTCATGCCGTAACGCTCGAGGATGGCGTGACCCGTCCGCTCCCGGAATGCGTCGTGCGTCGCCGCGGCCAGGGGCGCCGAGCCCGCGAGGAACAGACGCACGTGCGCGCAGCGGGCGCGATCGAGGCGAGGATCTGCGAGCAGTCGGGCGTAGAAGGTCGGCACGCCCATGAAGACGGTGCAACGAGGCAGGTGTTCGAGCACGGCATCGACGTCGAAGCGGGGTAGCAGCAGCATCCCGGTTCCGTTCGCGAGCGAGAGGTTCACGGCTACGAACAGCCCGTGCGCGTGGAACATCGGGAGCGCGTGGAGGACGAAGTCGTCGGGACGAAACCCCCACGCGACGCGCAGCGCCGCCGCGTTCGAAGCGAGATTGCGCTGGGTGAGGGCGGCACCCTTCGGGCGGCCCGTGGTCCCGCTCGTGTAGAGCATTGCCACCAGATCGCTCGGCGCGGGGACGGCGTCCTCGAACTCGTGGGACTGTTCGAGTGCGAGCTCGCCGAGTGTGCCGCCGCCGACTCCGTCGATGGTCGCGATCACCGGCGCCGGCTCGCCCTCCACGGGCCGTCCTGGATCGGTTACGAAGACGGAGGGGCGCGCGTCGCCGGTGAGGTACGCGACCTCCTTCGGCGTGTAGGCGGGGTTCATCGGGAAGTACACGAGACCGGCGCGCAGCGCGGCCAGGTAGAGGAGGAGCGCAGCAGGGGACTTCTCGATGTGCACCGCGACCCGGTCGCCGGGGCGGGCACCGAGCGCGCGCAGTGCCCCCGCCAGGCGAGCGGTCTCGCGGTCGGCGTCGGCGTAGGTGATCATGCGGCCACCCGGGACGACGACGAGGGGCGTGACGTCGGGATTGGCGGGCCGACCGGCGCGGAACAGCGACGAGAGCGTGTCGGCGGACATCGTCGGCGCACCCTACTCAGGGGCGGCACCCTTCCCGGCAACGATCCCGGGGGCTCAGTCCGCCTTCGACTTGCCCTTCGCCTTCTGCGCCTGTTTCCAGGCCCGGACGCGAGCGAGCGATTCGGCGGAGTCGATGTCGGCGACGGAGCGGGGCTCGCCGTCGCCGAACGGTGACGCGAGCTGCTCCCAGCCCGCCGGTGCGGCGCCGAGCCGCTTGCCGAGCACCGCAAGGAAGATCTTCGCCTTCTCCGCGCCGAAGCCGGGCAGGGCACGGAGTCGCGCGAGCAGGACCGCGGGATCGTCGACGTCCCGCCAGACCGCACCCGCGTCGCCGCCGTACTCGTCAACGAGGTGTCGGCTCAGCGCGTATGTCCGCTTGGCCATCGACGCGGGATAGCGGTGCAGCGCGGGCTTGGCGGTGAAGACGGCGACGACGTCGTCCTCGTCCATCGCCGCGATCGCGACAGGATCGAGCTCGCGGCCGAGCCGGTCGCGCAAGGTGGCGGGTCCGCGAAAGGCCCACTCCATGGGGACCTGCTGGTCGAGCAACATGCCGACGAGCAGCGCGAACGGGTCGGTCACGAGCAGCTCGTCGGCTTCGCGATCTCCGGTGACCGGCATCGTGAGTCGGGCCATCCCGAGCAGATTACGGGTTCGGTGCCGCTCTCGGCTCTGGACGTGTCGATAACGTACGCCGATGTCCGCCAGCGAGCCGCCGTGGGATCCGGGCGCCACTGGCGACGTGCCGGTCGGGCCCGAGCCTGAGCCCACGGGGGGCGGGGCCGGTGCCGGAGAGGGGGGCTGGGGCACCGCGCCTCCCACCGAGCCCTTCGCGGTAGCGGCGCTGGTCTGGGCCGTCGTCAGCATCGTGCTGCCGGTCGTCGCCACGGTGGTGGCCTTCGTGTTGGCGGCGCGAGCGGCAGACAACATCCGACGTTCGAACGGTGCGGTCGGGGGGCAGCGGCTCGTCACCGCCGCGCGTGTCGTCGCGGGCGTGGTGATCGCGCTGTGGGCGGTGGGGGTGATCGTCTTCCTCGCGGTGGGAGGGGGTGACTCCAACGACGGGAACGTCGCGGTGCCGACGCGTCCGCCGGTCAGCTCGACGAGCACGACGGCACCTCCCCCGACGACAATCCCCCCGACCACCACCACGCCGCCGGTGACGACCCTCGCTCCCGTCGCGCCCTCGACGACGATCGTTCCGCCGCCGACCAACCCACCCCCGACCCAGCCGCCCACGACCGTGCCGCCCACGACCGTGCCGCCCACGACCGAGCCGCCACCCACGACCGAGCCGCCGCCCACCACGTCGCCCGCCGAACGCCAGGCTGCGGTCCTGCAGGAGCGCCTCCTCGAGCATCCCCGGCTCGGCCCCAGCAACCGCGGCGTCCCCGACGACGAGCGATTCGTCGTGGGCTACGAGCCGGGGCAACCGCTCGTCGTGCAGTGGGCGATCAACGACGGCGCGGCCCCGCTCCCGTCCGGCGACGAGAGCTGCCTGCCCCCGCCCACCCCCACCACCACCACCACGAGCGAGCCGGGCGACGGCGAGCTCACCACGACCACGACGACGACGACGACCGAGCCGACCGACGAGAGTTCGACCACGACGACCACCGCCGTCCCGGGGGAGCCGACCGACCTCGACACGTCTCAGCTCGCGCGCTACGAGGCGAAGCAGATCCTGCGAGTCGTCCGCAACCGGTTGGACAAGCTCGAGACCGATTCCGTGCAGCTCGTGGGAACGTATCCCGTCGCGGGCGGGAGCGACGTCGTGGTGGTGCGCGTCGTGTACTCGAGGACCACAGTCGAGGATCCCGACTTCGCCTTCGCGACGGCGTTCGACGCGCCGCCCGCGGACAACCTCGACTGCATCAACGGCGAGTTCGCGAGCACGCAGGGCACCTGACGTCCGTTCGATCGTGCGTCCGGTCGATCGGTCGGGCCCCTACCATCCAGCGGATGTCCGGTCCCGACGAGTCGCCGACGGAGAGCCCATCCGCCGACGTCCCGGCCGAGCGAGCCCGGCGGATCGTCGATCTCGACGACGCGCGGGCGCGAGGGGTCGATCCCTATCCGGTGCGGTTCGACCGCGACCACACCCTCGCGGCCGTACGCGAGGAGTTCGCCGGCCTGGCCGCGGGCACGGACACCCCGGCGGAGGTGAGGGTCGCCGGTCGCATCCTGCTTCTCCGCCGCCAGGGCAAGCTCACGTTCGCGACCGTCCGCGACCAGTCGGGCACGCTCCAGCTCTTCGTGTCGCGCGGCGACGTCGGCGACGACGAGCACGACTCCTTCGACCGCCTCGATCTCGGCGACTGGATTGGCGTCAAAGGCACCGTGATGACCACGCGCAAGGGCGAGCTGTCGGTGCGCGTGCACCAGTGGACGCTGCTGGCCAAGGCGCTCCGCCCCCTCCCCGACAAGTGGCGCGGCCTGTCGGACGTCGACACGCGGTTTCGCCAGCGCTACGTCGATCTCGTGGTCAACGACGACGCACGGCGCGTCTTCGAGGTGCGGTTCGCCGCGGTGGCCGCGATGCGTCGTGTCCTCGAGGACCGAGGCTTCGTCGAAGTCGAGACCCCGGTCCTGCAGCACGAGCTCGGCGGTGCGACCGCGCGGCCGTTCGTGACGCACCACAACGCGCTCGACATGGACCTGTACCTGCGGATCGCGCCCGAGCTCGCGCTGAAGCGCCTCGTGGTCGGGGGCTTCGAGCGGGTCTTCGAGATCGCCCGCGTGTTCCGCAACGAGGGGATCGACACGAGCCACAACCCCGAGTTCACGATGCTCGAGGCCTACCAGGCCCTGGCCGACTACCACGACATGATGGAGCTCACGGAGTCGCTTGTCGTCGAAGCTGCCCGTGCCGCCTCGGGAACGACGATGGTGCGGATCGGCGACACGGACGTCGATCTCGCGGAGCCGTGGCCCCGGGCGACGATGACCGCGCTCATCCGGGAGCATGCCGGCGTCGACCTCGCGCCGTCGATGCCGGTCGAGGCCGCGCGCTCCGTAGTCGACTCGCTCGGGCTCGGATACGACGACGCCTGGGGCGCGGGACGACTCACGTTGAAGGTCTACGACGAGCTCGTCGAGCCCACCCTCGTCCGGCCGACGTTCGTGCTCGACTACCCCCGAGAGACGTCGCCACTCGCTCGGGCGCACCGTGACGACCCCACCCTGGTCGAGCGCTTCGAGGTCGTGGCGGGAGGCACCGAGCTCGCGAACGCCTACAGCGAGCTCAACGACCCGATCGAGCAGCGCGCCCGCTTCGAGTCCGAGGCCGCCGCGCGTGCGGCAGGCGACGCGGAGGCCGGAACCGTCGACGAGGACTACCTGCGCGCGCTGGAATACGGCATGCCGCCGACGGGCGGCCTCGGCATCGGCATCGACCGCTTGACCATGCTCCTCGCGGGCGTCACGAGCATCCGGGAAGTGATCCTCTTCCCGACGCTGCGGCCCGAGGCCTGACGGCGGGAGTCGCGGGGGCGTCGGCGAGAACGCTCGGCAGGCGCGCCGTGCGAGACTGCCGCGATGCCTGCACTGCTCGCGTACGCACTCGTGTTCGTGTGTTCGGCCGCGGTGTTGATGCTGGAGATCCTTGCCGGTCGCATGCTGGCGCCCTACGTCGGCGTGAGCCTCGAGACCTACACCGCAGTGATCGGCACCGTGCTCGCGGGCATCGCCGTCGGCGCGTGGGGCGGAGGAAGGCTCGCCGATCGGATCCCGCCGCGCCGGTTCATCGGACCGGTCCTGGTGCTCGGCGGCGCGCTCGCGCTCTGCACCGTACCCATCGTGCGATCGCTCGGGAACGACAGTGGTGCGGGCGGGGTCGGCGCGACAGTGGTGCTCGCGGTCGCCGCTTTCTTCCTACCGGCGGCGGTGCTGAGCGCCGTCTCACCCATGGTGGTGAAGGTCCAGTTGCACGAGCTGGACGACACCGGCGCGGTCGCCGGACGGGTGAGCGCCATCGGGACGCTCGGTGCGCTCGTGGGAACATTCGCGACGGGCTTCCTCCTCGTGTCGACCGCGCCCACGCGCACCCTCGTCTACGGAATCGGGGCCGCGCTCACGCTGCTCGGGCTCGGGCTCACGCTCGCGCTCGCCCGCCGCGACGTCCCGGTCGTGATCGTGCTCGCGACGCTGGCGGTGGGAGGCGGGGTGGCGGGTGCCGCCGTCGATCAACCGTGCGAGGTCGAGAGCGCGTACTTCTGCATGCGGGTCGAGCACGACGTCCTCCGGCCGAGCGGCCGGATCCTGTGGCTCGACGATCTCCAGCACAGCTATGTCGATCTCGACGACCCGTCGTACATCCAGTTCCGCTACGCGCGTGCGTTCTCCGATGCGATCGACGTGGCGTTTCCGGGGGGACAGCCTCTGGACGTCGTCCACATCGGGGGCGGTGGCTTCACGCTGCCCCGCGCGCTGGCGGTCTCCCACCCGGGAACGAAGAGCACCGTGTACGAGATCGACCCGGCGGTGGTCGATCTCGCACGCGACGAGCTGGGACTCCACACGTCCGGCGCGTTGCGGGTCGACGTCGGCGACGCCCGGACCGTCCTGCGGGGCCGAACCGCCGACTCCGCTGACCTCGCGGTCGGTGACGCGTTCGGGGGACGGTCCGTCCCGTGGCATCTGACGACGCGTGAATTCGCGGCCGAGGTCGATCGGGTGCTCCGGCCCGACGGTCTCTACGTGGTGAACGTCATCGACGACCCGCCGTTCCGGTTCGTGAAGGCGGAGCTCGCCACGCTCCGTGAGCTGTTCGAGCACGTGAGCGTGATCACCGCGCCCGACACCTTCGACGGGTTCTCCTCCGACAACTTCGTGCTCGTGGCCTCGCACCGGGCGATCGACGACGCCGAGTTGGCGGCGTTCGTGCGCGAGGACGGCCAGGAGCTACGTGCCGGGCGAGCGCGCGACCGTTTCATCGGTGATGCCGAGGTGCTGACCGACGACTACGCCCCGGTGGACCAGATGCTCGCGCGCGACCGCCAGTGACCGGCGGTGCGGGGCACGGCCCATGGCATTCGACCTCGTTCGTCGATCGTGGGCCGCGCCGGGCGCTGAGCGGGGTGGAGCTGATCGGACTCGAACCGACGGCCTCCTCCATGCCATGGAGGCGCTCTACCAACTGAGCTACAGCCCCGAGGAACGCATCACGCTACCAGTGGACGGTCATCCTCCCGCCGGACGTGCGTCGCCCGTACCCCCGGCGCGGGGGTGAAAATCGACGCAAGTTCGAGAGGGGGAGCGAGAGCGAGACCGGTACGCTCGGCGGTCATGAGCGAGCCGGACACGCCGACCCAGCGCTACACCGCACGCCTGGCCGGCGAGATCGAGGCCAAGTGGCAGGACCGGTGGGAGTCCGACGGCACGTTCCACGCGCCGAACCCCACCGGCTCATTGGGGCAAGGCTTCGAGCAGGTCGCGGAGCGACCCAAGCTCTACGTCAACGACATGTTCCCGTACCCGAGCGGTGCGGGGCTGCACGTCGGGCATCCGCTCGGCTACATCGGCACCGACGTCTACGCCCGGTTCATGCGCATGCGCGGCCGGAACGTGCTCCACGCGATGGGTTACGACGCCTTCGGGCTGCCGGCCGAGCAGTATGCGGTCCAGACCGGCCAGCATCCACGGACCACGACCGAGGCGAACATCGCGACGATGCGCCGCCAGTTGCGTGCGCTGGGTCTCGGCCACGACGATCGGCGGAGCGTGTCGACGACCGACGTCGCCTACTACCGGTGGACGCAGTGGATCTTCCTCCAGCTGTACGGGTCGTGGTACGACCGCGACGAGGGTCGGGCGCGTCCCGTCGCCGACCTCGTGACCGCGTTCGCATCCGGCGGTCGCGCGCCACGTGCCGACGCCAATCCCGACGGCGTGTCGTGGGCCGACCTCGACGACGAGACGCGTGCCGCGGTCGTCGACGAACATCGGCTCGCGTACATCTCGGAAGCGCCGGTCAACTGGTGCCCCGCCCTCGGCACGGTGCTCGCGAACGAAGAGGTCACCGCGGACGGGAGGAGCGATCGCGGCAACCATCCCGTCTTCAGGCGGCCGCTCGAGCAGTGGATGCTGCGCATCACCGAATACGCCGACCGCCTGCTCGACGACCTCGATCTGCTCGACTGGCCCGAGTCGATCAAGCTCATGCAGCGGAACTGGATCGGGAAGAGCACGGGGGCGATGGTCGCGTTCCCGGTCGACACCCACGACGACGTGGAGATCGACGTCTTCACGACGCGCCCCGACACGCTGTTCGGCGCCACTTACATGGTGCTCGCCCCCGAGCACCCGATCCTCGACCAGATCGTGCCGGCCGAGTGGCCCACATGGACTCCGACGGAGTGGTGGGGCACGTTCGGCCTCGACGTGCTTCCGGCCGAAGCCGTCCGCGCCTACCGCGCGTTCGCATCCGGCAAGTCCGAGCTCGAGCGGCAGGCCGAAGGGCACGAGAAGACCGGCGTTTTCACGGGTGCCTACGCCCGCAATCCCGTCAACGACGAGAGCATCCCGATTTTCGTGGCGGACTACGTGCTGATGGGATACGGGACGGGTGCCATCATGGCGGTCCCTGCGCACGACCAGCGCGACTTCGAGTTCGCTCGGGAATTCGATCTCCCGATCGTGGGGGTGATCGAGCCGCCCGCGACGTGGCGGACCGCACGCGGTGTCGCCGTCGACACGCCCGCCTCCGAGTGGCCGGAGTCGTTCCACGACGACGGCGTCGCGGTGAACTCCGCGAACGAGTCGTTGGCACTCGACGGCCTCGGCGTGGAGGACGCGAAGGCCCGGGTCACCGCGTGGTTGGAGCAGCGCCGGTTCGGAGCGCCAGCGGTCACCTACAAGCTCCGGGACTGGCTGTTCAGCCGGCAGCGCTACTGGGGTGAGCCGTTCCCCATCGTCTACGACCGGGATGGCCGCGCCCACGCGATCCCGGAGTCGATGCTGCCCGTCGAGCTCCCCGAGATCACCGACTTCGCGCCGGTCGTCCTCGCCGACGACGACGACGCGATGCCCGAACCACCGCTCGCGCGCGCGACCGACTGGGTCGACGTGGAGCTCGACCTCGGCGACGGCCTACGGCGGTACCGGCGCGAGACCAACACCATGCCGCAGTGGGCCGGCTCGTGTTGGTACTACCTGCGGTACCTCGACCCCGAGAACGACGAGGCGTTGGTCGACCCCGCGGTCGAGCGCTACTGGATGGTCGGCGACGGAGCGCCCGACGAGGGTGGTCTCGACCTGTACGTCGGCGGCGCCGAGCACGCCGTGCTCCACCTCCTCTACGCGCGCTTCTGGCACAAGGTCCTGTACGACCTCGGCCACCTCTCGACGCCCGAGCCGTTCCACCGCCTGTACAACCAGGGAACGATCACCGCCCCTGCGTTCACCGACGAGCGGGGGACCTACGTCGAAGCGTCCGATGTGAAGGAAGCCGGCGGCGAGTGGTGGTACCTCGGCGAGCGGGTCACCCGGCACGACGGCAAGATGGGTAAGAGCCTGAAGAACGCCGTCTCCCCGGACGACATCTATCGCGACTACGGCGCCGACACGCTCCGGCTGTACGAGATGTTCATGGGGCCGCTCGACGCCAGCCGCCCGTGGAGCACCGCCGACATCATCGGCGTGCACCGGTTCCTCCAGCGGCTCTGGCGAAACGTCGTCGACGAGGACGCCGGTGACGTTCGCGTGACCGACGCCGCCCCCGACGACGAGACACGACGCACGTTGCACCGCACCGTCGCGGCGGTCACCGCCGACATGACCGCGCTGTCGTTCAACACCGCGATCGCGCGGCTCTTCGAGCTGAACAACCGGCTCACGCAGGTCGTCGCTGAACAGGGCGCGGCCCCGCGGGAAGCCGTCGACTCGATCGTCTTGATGCTGGCGCCCCTCGCTCCGCACGTCGCCGAGGAGCTGTGGGCCCGGCTCGGCCACGACGAGTCGCTCGCGTTCGAGCCGTTCCCCGTCGCCGACCCTGCACTGCTCGTCGACGACGAGGTGGAAGTCCCGGTACAGATCGACGGCAAGGTGCGAGCGCGGATTCGCGTCGCGACCGGGGCTTCGGTGGACGAGCAGGAAGCTGCTGCCCGAGGCGACGAGCGCGTGGCGGCGCTGCTCGAGAGCCGCGAGATCCGCAAGGTCGTCGTCGTGCCGGGCCGCCTCGTCAATTTCGTCCTCGCGTAGCCCTTCCCGGAACGCCTGTTCGCGGGTACGGTGACTGCGCTTCCCCGACGCTTCCTCCGGTGGTTCCCACGCGCCCCGGAGGTGCACCATGGCGTACGACGCTCGCTTCGGCGACGAGTTCTGGGCACGTCCCCCCGAGACGCCTTCCCAGCGCTCGCGTGTTCCGTCGCAGCCCCTTCCTCGCCGGGCGTCTCGATCGGGCGAGGTGCCCCGCCCGGCGTTCCCCCCTCCGCCCGGACCCATCGGGCGTGTCGCCGACTACTTCCGAGCGCATCGGGGCGACCCGCGGGTCGGCGTGGCCGCACTGATCCTCGTCGCGGTCGTGGCAGGGTTGGTGTGGTACCGCGTGGGTGTCGGCGGAGCGACCGCGCCGCCGCGCCACGATCACCATCGCACGGAGCGCCCCTCGACGCCGTCCTCCGTCGCGCCGGACGCGTCCGGCAACTCGCCGCGACCGACCGCGGACGACGCTGACGGAACGCTCGTCGTGCACGTCGCGGGGGCGGTGACGAAGCCGGGCGTCGTGGAGCTCCCGGCCGGCGCGCGGGTGATCGACGCGGTCGAGGCTGTCGGGGGCGCGCTGCCCGAAGGGCAGCTCGACCGGCTCAACCTCGCCGCCAAGCTCGCCGACGGCCAGCGCGTCTTCGTGGCGCGCCCCGGCGAGGCCGATCCCGGCGCGGGCACCGGCGCATCGGTGGCGGGGGCGCCGACCGGCGCGCCGACGGGTGGGTCGTCGGACGGCGTCGCGGGCGGACCGGTGAACCTCAACACCGCGACCCAAGCCGAGCTGGAGGAGCTGCCGGGCATCGGACCGGTGCTCGCAAGCGCGATCCTCACCGAGCGTGACCGCCGTGGCGGCTTCCGCTCGGTCAACGAGCTCCGCAGCGTGCGGGGGATTGGTGAGCAGCGCTTCGCCGATCTCGCGCCGCTCGTCGCCGTGTGACGCTCGGACCCCTCGCCGCACTGGCGGCGACTGTCGCGGGTATCGCGTTGGGAGAGTTCCGCGGGCCGGGCGCGGCGACGATGACGATGATCGTGGGAGGCGCCTGCTGGTTCGCCGCCTTGGTCGCGCCGCGAGGCCGCTCGCGCCTCGCGATCGTGGTGATCGCGTGCGGGCTCGTGGGCACCGCGGGGATGCAGCGCGCGATGCACGGGCTCGCGCGCTCACCGTTGACCGCGGTCGTCGACGCCCGGGCGTCGGTGTCGGTGCGAGCCGTCCTCGTGGACGATCCCGAAGCGAACCGCTTCTCGACGAGTGTGCTGGTGCGGGCGTCCGCGGTCCGCGTGGCGGGTGACCCCTGGACCGACGCGGGCGGGCGCCGCCTGGTGGTTCGTGCCGAGGGCGACGTGGCGATGCGGGTCGGCGTGCTCAGCGCCGGGGACGCGGTCGCGCTCGACGGCTGGATGGAGCCGCTCGACGGCTTCGACCGCCGCTTCCGTTGGAAGCATGCCGTCGCCACACTGCATGCGCTCGACATGCGTGCGGCCGCGCCGGCACCGTCTTCGCTCGCGGCGCTCGCGAACCACGCGCGGGGCGTGGTCATGGGTGGGAGCCGTTATCTCGCGCCTGGCGACCGCGCCCTGCTCGCGGGCTTCGTTCTCGGAGACACGCGGGGAGTGCCCACCGACGTGGTGGAGCGCTTTCGGGCCGCCGGGCTCACCCACCTCCTGGCGGTCTCCGGGGGCAACGTGGCGTTCGTGTTGGCGCTGGCCGCGCCCCTCCTGCGGCGCCTCGGCCTCCTCGGGAGGTTCACGACCGGTCTCGCGGTGCTCGTCGTGTTCGGCGCGATGACGCGCTGGGAGCCCTCCGTGTTGCGGGCAGTGGCAATGGCTGCGCTCGTGCTGCTCTCCGGCTACGTCGGGCGCCCCGTTCCCGCGCTGCGCGTGTTGCTCGTCGTGACCACGGGCCTGCTGCTGGCCGACCCGTTCCTGCTCCACTCCATCGGGTTCCTCCTCTCGGTCACGGCGACCTTCGGCATCGTCGTGCTGGCGCGCCCCATCGAACGGCGCCTGCCCGGCCCGCGATGGCTGCGCGAGGTCGCGAGCGTCACGACCGCCGCCCAGATCGGCGTGGCGCCGTTGCTGGTGCCGATCTTCGGCTCGCTCCCGCTCGTCGCTTTGCCTGCCAACCTGCTGGCGGTGCCGCTGGCCGGTCCGCTCACCGTGTGGGGCATCGTCGCCGGGGCCCTCGGGGGAGTGCTCGATCCGCTCGCTCCGAGGGTGGCGGCGATGCTCCAGGTCCCGACGCGGGCGTTGCTCCACGCCTTGCTCGCCACCGCCGACCTGGCGGCGCGTGCACCCGTGGCGGTCGACGGGCGGGGCCTCGCGGGTCTCGCGGCCCTCGCCGCGCTGGTGGGCGCGGCGGGACTCGCTCGCACGCGTTCCGGCCACGCTCGGATCGCAGGGCGCTCGCGTAGGCTCCGCCGCGATGACCCTCCGGTACCGGCTCGGTGACCGCGTCCACGACCTCACGAACCGGACGCTCGTGATGGGCATCCTGAATCGCACGCCCGACTCGTTCTACGACGCGGGCGCCACCTTCGAGCTGGACGCGCTGCTGCGCCGGGCCGACGCGCTGGTTGCCGACGGGGCCGATCTCCTCGACGTCGGAGGCGTGAAGGCCGGCCCGGGGCCCGAGGTCGGTGAGGCGGAAGAGCTCGACCGCGTCGTCGGGCCGATCGACGCCCTCCACCGCCGGTTCGACACCGCCATCTCGTGCGACACGTGGCGAGCCGGAGTCCTCGACGCTGCTTGCCGAGTCGGCGCGGTCGTCGGCAACGACATCAGCGGGTTCGGCGATCCCAAGTACCTCCGAGTCGCCGCCCGGCACGGCGCGTCGGTGGTCGCGACCCACATCCGGCTGCGTCCTCGCGTGCCCGACCCCGATCCCCACTACGACGACCTCGTCGGCGACGTCGCCGCGTTCCTCCTCGACCGCGCGTCGCAGGCGCTCGCCGCCGGGCTCGGGCCGGAGCAGATCGCGATCGACGCGGGCCTCGACCTCGGGAAGACGCCCCCCCAGAGCGCAGTGCTCCTGCGGAACAGCGACCGGCTCGCCGAGCTGGGCTACCCGCTGTTGCTCTCCGCGTCCAACAAGCGGTACCTGGGTGAGTTGCTCGACCTCGCGATCGACGAGCGCCGCAGCGCGTCGCTCGCCTCCGTCGCCTACGGCGTCGCACACGGGTGCCGGATCGTGCGCGTGCACGACGTCGCCGGGAGCGTGCAGGTGTGCCGGACGATCGAGGCCATCCTCTCGGCGCGGGCGGTGGCGACGGCGGGTGACCCGTGACCCTGGGAGTGCACGTCGTCCGCGGCACCGACCCCGTCCTGCGCGACCGTGCGGCCGCCGAGCTGGTCACGGAGCTGCTCGCCGGTGACGATGCCTCGTTCGCCCTCGAGGAGTTCACGATCCCGGGGCGCGCCGCCGCAGGGGACGATCCCGACGCACCGAGCGGAGCCGAAGGGCGCGAGGGGGTGCTGGCGGCGGTGCTGAACGCCGCCGAGAGCCCACCGTTCATGACCGAGCGCCGGGTCGTCGTCGTCCGCGAGGTGGGTGCGCTCACCGCCGGTGACGCCGCCGGGCTCGTCCGCTATCTCGAAAGTCCTCTCGAGACGACCGAGCTCGTCCTCGTCACGGGGGGCGGGAGCGTTCCGCCCGCCCTCGCCAAGCAGCTCGACGCGATGGGAGCGTCGCAGCACGGTCCGGCCAGCGAGAAGACCAGCGACGTGCTGGTCGCCGCGGCCCACGAGGCCGGCCTCACGTTCACGGCCGACACGGCGCGCGCGATCGTGGCGCACCTCGGCGACGATGCCGGGCGGGTGGGCGCCCTGATCGACGTGCTTGCCGCCGCGTACGGCGCGGCCGGGGACGTGACCGCCACGCCGCTCGGGATCGACGCGGTCAGCCCTTACCTTGGCGACGCGGGGGCCGTCCCCGCGTACCAGCTGACGAACGCGATCGAGGGCGGGGATGCCGCGGGCGCGCTCGCGGTGCTTCGGCGCTTGCTGACCGTCTCGAGCCCTCGGCAGCCGAAGCCGATGCACCCCCTGCAGGTCATGGGCGTGCTCACGAGCTACTACCGGCGCGTCCTCCGTCTCGACGACCCCGCGGTCGACAACTCTGCGGCCGCGGTTGCCGCGCTCGGCGGCAAAGTGAAGGAGTACCCGGCACGCAAGGCCCTCGATCAGGCGCGCGCCCTCGGAACGGACGGGATCCGCCAGGCGTTCGACCTCCTCTACCAGGCCGATCTCGACCTCAAGGGCGCGCGCGCGATCCCCGGTGACGCCGTGATGGAGCTGCTGGTGGTGCGGCTGGCAGGCCTCGCGGGCGCGTCGGGCAGCCCCCGCCGGGGGAGGCGGCGCCCACCGGGGCGTTGAGGACTGGCTAGGAGGTGCGCGCGGCGCGCCTCATGAGGCGCGACGTGCGGCGGGCCGCCTGATTTTTGTGGATGCGGCCCTTGGCGCCCGCCTTGTCGAGGCGCTTCTGTGCGGTGCGGACCGTCTCGGGGGCGTCCTCACTGCCGGCGTCGAGCGCCGTGTTCGCCGTCTTCACGCGGGTCTTGAGCTCGGAGCGCACGCCCTGGTTGCGCAGGCGGCGCCGCTCGTTCGATCGGTTCCGCTTGATCTGGCTCTTGATGTTGGCCATGGGTCGTGCCGTCTCCGGGGCGCTCGTGAACCAGCGAAGGTTAGCCACGCGGGCGCCCGGCGTCCCACGCTGGGTACGAGTCTCGGTGCGGCAGCGACGACAATGGGCTCGTGACCGACCTCGCCCGAATCCGTAACTTTTCAGTCGTAGCCCATGTGGACCACGGCAAGTCGACGCTCGCCGACCGGATCCTCGAGCTCACGGGCGCGGTGGATCCGCGGGACATGCGGGCGCAGTACCTCGACTCGATGGACCTCGAGCGGGAGCGAGGCATCACGATCAAGGCCCAGAACGTCCGGCTCACCTGGGCCGATCACGTCCTCCACCTGATCGACACGCCCGGCCACGTCGACTTCGGCTACGAGGTGTCGCGCAGCCTCGCGGCCTGTGAGGGAGCCGTGCTGATCGTCGACGCGTCGCAGGGCATCGAAGCCCAGACCCTCGCGAACTGCTATCTCGCGCTCGAGCACGACCTCGCGATCGTCGCCGCGCTCAACAAGATCGACCTTCCGGCCGCCGAGCCCGAGCGCGTCGCGGGCGAGATCGAAAAGGTCCTCGGCATCCCGGGCGAGGAGGTGCTGCGCATCTCGGCCAAGACCGGTGAGGGCGTGCCCGCCCTCCTCGACGCGATCGTCGAACACATCCCCCCGCCCCGCGGTGACGCGGACGCCCCCCTCCAGGCACTGATCTTCGATTCGTACTACGACACGTACCGCGGGGTCGTCAGCTCGATCCGCGTCTTCAACGGCACGATGGCGAGCGGGGGGCGGCTCCGCTACCTCCAGGCGGCAGCGGGCCACGACGCCGAGGAGATCGGCGTGCGGCTCCCGGTGCCCACGCCCGTCGCCGCGCTCGGCCCGGGCGAGGTCGGCTACCTGATCGCGGGCATCAAAGACGTCGGCCAGGCCCGCGTCGGCGAGACGGTCACCAATGCGGCGCGGCCCGCCGCGCCCCTCGCGGGATATCGCGACCCGAAGGCGATGGTGTTCTGCGGGCTCTATCCCGTCGAAGGCGACGAGTACGCGGCGCTGCGCGAGGCGCTCGAGAAGCTCCGCCTCAACGACTCCTCGTTCTCGTACGAACCGGAGACGTCGAGCGCGCTGGGCTTCGGGTTCCGCTGCGGGTTCCTCGGCTTGCTGCACATGGAGATCGTGCGCGAGCGGCTCGAGCGTGAATACGACCTGTCGCTCGTCGCCACCGCGCCGAACGTCGAGTACGAGGTCGACCTCACGACTGGCGACGTCGAGATCGTCGACAACCCGTCGTCGCTTCCCACGCCCAACCAGATCGAGACCATCCGAGAGCCGTACGTGACGGTGACCGTGCTCACGCCGACCGAGTACATCGGCCCCATCATGGAGCTCTGCCAACAGCGGCGCGGCGAGATGGGCCGGATGGAATACATCTCCGAGGAGCGCGTCGAGCTGGTGTACGCGATCCCACTGGCCGAGATCGTCATGGACTTCTTCGACCAGCTGAAGTCGCGCACGCGCGGATACGCCAGCCTCGACTACGAGCCGGCGGGCTACCGGGCGTCCCAGCTCTCCAAAGTCGACGTGCTGCTGAACGGCGTCCCCGTCGACGCCTTCTCGACGATCGTGCACCGTGACAAGGCCTACGACTACGGCCGGCGGATGACCGAGAAGCTGCGCGAGCTGATTCCCCGCCAGCTCTTCGACGTGCCCATCCAGGCGGCGGTGGGCGGAAGGATCATCGCCCGCGAGACCGTCAAGGCGAAGCGCAAGGACGTGATTGCGAAGTGCTACGGCGGCGACGTCAGTCGCAAGCGGAAGTTGCTCGAGCGCCAGAAGGAGGGCAAGAAGCGCATGAAGCAGATCGGGCGCGTCGAGGTGCCCCAGGAGGCATTCGTGGCCGCGTTGAAGCTCGACGAGTAGCGCCCGTGTCCGCTGCTTTCGGCGTCTACGTGCACATCCCGTTCTGCGAGTCGCGCTGCGACTACTGCGACTTCGCGACCTGGACGGATCGCGCCCACCTGGTCGAGGCGTACATCGACGCGTGCGTCCGCGACATCGAGCGGCGAGATCTGCCCGAGGCGACGAGCGTGTTCTTCGGAGGCGGCACGCCGTCCTTGTTGGCGCCCCATGATCTCGCGCGCGTCCTCGACGCTGTTCCGACCGCGTGCGATGCCGAGGTCACCGTCGAGTGCAACCCCGATTCCGTCGACGGTCCGAAGCTGCGCGGTTACGCGTCTGCCGGGGTCAACCGGGTGTCGATCGGCGTCCAGTCCTTGCGGGTCGAAGTCCTCGCGGCTTTGGGCCGTACCCACGATCCTGCGAACGTCGCCCGAGCCGTCGACGCCGTGTTCGCCGCGGGGATCGAGCGCCTCAATCTCGACCTGATCTACGGGACGCCGGGTGAACGGGTGGCTGACTGGGAGCACACGCTCCGCGCCGCGCTCGCGCTCGGGCCGACCCACGTCAGCGCGTACGCGCTGACCGTGGAGTCCGGCACGCCGCTCGGTCGCCAGGTCGCGGCCGGGGTGCGGCCGGCGCCTGACGACGACGACCAGGCGACGAAGTACGAGCTCGCCGACGACGTCCTCGCGGCGGCGGGCTTCGACTGGTACGAGATCTCCAACTGGTGCCGCCCACGTGACGAGTGCCGGCACAACCTGCTCACCTGGGCGCAAGGGGACTACGCGGGCATCGGCTGCTCGGCCCACGGTCACCGGCAGGGCCGGCGGTCGTGGAACCTGCGCACCCCGGAGCGCTACGTGGCGGCCGTTGCCGACGGCGGTGGGGTGGAGGCGGGGCACGAAGAGCTGACCGGTGCGGAGCGCGCGGCCGAGGCGCTGACGCTGGGTCTCCGCACCCGCCGGGGTCTCCAGATCGTGAGGCCCGATGCCGACGACTCGGGGGTGGATCCCCTGCACGCGACCATCGAGAGCCTGAGTGACGACGGACTCGTGACACGACGGGGGGGGTGTGTCGTGCTGACGCGTCGGGGGCGACTGCTCGCGAGCGACGTCACCGCCCGCTGCCTCCGCTCGCTCGATGCTCGTCCCGCGACCGTCGCTGGCACTCGGTAGAATCGAGTGCCAATGGAGTTCGACGACATCGTGCACGCGCACGTCGACGACCGGGAGCTCGACGACCAGGCGCTCGACGACCGGAAGGCGGCGATCCTGCGCGCGATCGTCGAGGAGCACGTCCAGACCGCGCAACCCGTGGGGTCCCAGACGATCGCACGCTCGGGGCTGCTCGGGGTCTCGAGCGCGACGGTGCGCAACGAGATGACGGTGTTGGAGCGCGAGGGCTACATCGTCGCACCGCACACGTCGGCCGGGCGTGTGCCCACTGACCTGGGATACCGCTACTTCGTCGACCACTTCACGAGGCCGGGTGGGTTGGCGCCTGCCGAGCGACGCGCCGTGTCTGACTTCTTCACGGTCTTCGACTCCGCCCACCGGGTCCTCGAAGACCTGTTGCACGAGACCAGTCAGCTGCTCGCGCGGGTCAGCACGCACACTGCAGTGGTCGTCGGTCCGAACATCGAGGCCGCCACCATTCGCAGCGTGCAGCTCGTGCCGCTCCAACCCAATGTGGTGCTCGCGCTTGCGATCCTCTCGAACGGCGCGGTCGAGAAGGGCGTGCTCGACGTTCCCGACGACGTCGACGACGCCACCGCCGCCGCCGCGACCGCCGCCCTCGACATCGCACTCGTGGGGTGCCGGTGGAACTTGCTCGGGCACCCGGTGTCCACCGGTGTGCCGATGGTCGACCGTCTTGCCGAGCAGGCGCGCGACGCCTTGGCGGCGCGCGTCGAGCAGGAGATGTCCGAACCTCTCTACGTCGGCGGTGTCAGTCGCCTCGCCGCGGATCAGGAGTCGTTCGCCACGTCGACCAGCGCCGCCCGCCTGTTGGAGATGCTCGAGCACCAGGTCGAGATGGTCACGGTCGTGCGCGACCTCCTCGACAGCGGGCTGACCGTGTCCATCGGCTCGGAGAACTCCATCGACGAGCTGCGCGACTGCTCGATCGTGCTCGCGCCGTACCGCGTCGACGGCGAGCCGGCCGGGACGGTCGGTGTGCTCGGCCCCACCCGCATGGACTACCGGCAGGCGCTCGCTGCCGTCGAGGCCATCTCACAGCAGCTCGGCCGCGTGTTGTCATGATCGGACCGCTCGGTGGCTGACTACTACGAGGTGCTGGGAGTCGCTCGCAACGCGACCGACGACGAGATCAAACGCGCGTATCGGTCGCTCGCGCGCCGGTATCACCCCGACGGGAATCCCGGTGACGCCGCCGCGGAAGCGCAGTTCAAGGACGTCACGCTCGCCTACGAGGTGCTGCGCGATCCCGAGCGACGTCGACGCTACGACGTGTTCGGCGAAGACGGCGCTCGCCCCAACAGCGCCCGCGCCGGCGCTGGCGCGCCGGCAGACGGGTTCGGCTTCGGCGACCTCTTCGACGCGTTCTTCGGCGGCGACCCGTTCTCGAACACACGGGGGCCGGCCGGCCCGCCGCGGGCGCCGGATGCCGAGGCCGTCGTCAACCTCGACCTGCGGCAGGCGGCGTTCGGGGCGACGGCCACCGTCGACGTCCGCCTGCCGGTGAGCTGTTCGCGCTGCGAGGGCAGCGGGTGTGAGCCCGGAACGCATCCGACCCGCTGCGACGTGTGCGGCGGCACGGGCGAGATCCGCGAGGTCCGGCGCTCCATCCTGGGCCAGATCATGACGGCGGCGCCGTGCGTGGCCTGTGGCGCGACGGGGAGTCGCATCCCGAACCCGTGCGGTGACTGTCGGGGCGACGGCCGGGTGCGGGCCGCCCGCTCCATTGACGTCGACGTCCCGGCGGGCGTCGATGACGGGCAACGTCTCCGCCTGGCGGGCCGCGGGCCGGCCGGCCCGCGCGGTGGGGTCCCGGGCGACCTCTACGTCACCGTCAGAGTTGCGCACGATTCGCGCTTCGAGCGCCACGGCGACGATCTCCTCCACATCCGCAGGATCGCGTTCACGCAGGCGGCGCTCGGCACGCGGCTCGAGGTCGAGACCCTCGACGACGCCGTCGAGCTGATCGTCCCACCGGGCACGCAGCCCGGGCACGTGTTCACACTCCGGGGTCAAGGCGTGCGTTCGCTCCGGGGTCGGGGTCGCGGCGACCTGCTCGTGCGTGTCGACGTCGAGACGCCGGCGCGGCTCTCCGACGAAGACGAGGAGCTGCTCCGCGCGCTCGCGGCGTCTCGGGGCGAGGAGGTCGCGGCTCCGCAGGAGAAGGGCGTGTTCTCGCGCCTCCGTTCCACCTTCCAGTAGCCGGTCGCGGAGCGCCCGCGTGACCGCCGATTCCGGCCACGGTGTCCCCGGCCCCGCCGGCGTGACCGACGCACGCGCGCACGTGTACGTCGAGCGGCTCGACGACCTGCTCAGCGTCGGCGGACCCGACGGCCACCACCTCCAACGCGTCCGGCGTCTCCGTCCGGGCGAGTGCTTCACCGCGTCGGACGGATGGGGCCGCTGGCGGCGGTACGTGGTCGAACACACCGAGAGCGGAGTGGTCGTGGGACGGTACGGTTCCGACGTCCTCCACGACGTTTCCCCGGTCCCGAGCATCACGATCGCGTGCGCGCTGACGAAGGGCGAGCGTCCCGAGATGGTCGTCCAGAAGGTCACCGAGCTCGGCGTCGACCGTGTCTTGTTCGTCGCAACGGCGCGCTCAGTCGTCCAGTGGGACGAGTACAAGGCCGTCGCCCAGCTCGAACGGTTGCACCGGATCGCGCGGGAGGCGGGTGCGCAGAGCCGGAGGGCGCGGATCCCCGTCGTCGAGGGTCCGGTCGCACTCGTTGAGCTGCGGGCGCAGCCCGGCCTGGTCGTCGGAGCTCTCGACGGTGATCCCGTCGACCGAGCCGGGCTTCCCACGGCGGACGAGTGGATCGTCGCGGTCGGGCCCGAAGGAGGGTTCTCGACCGACGAGGCCGACCTGCTCGCGGCCGCCCCCCGGCTCGCCGTGGGCCGGCATGTCCTCCGGTCCGAGACCGCGGCGATCGCCCTGGCTGCGGCGCTCGTGACCCGCCGCGGTGCGTGACCGCCCCCGATTCTGGGCACTTCCTTTGCCACTCACCGCGCCAAGTGACTGCGGAGAGTAAGAAAATCCGGGTTTTTCCTGGTACCATCGTTTGAGCTACCGGGGCTGTGGGTGGAGGGCTCGAGGGCTCGAGGGCTGGAGGGGTGGCAGTGGATGTGAGATTTGTCGGCGAACGTCTTCGGGCGATTCGCCGTCAGAAGGGTTTGTCGCTCCACGACGTCGAAGCTCGGTCCGGTCACGAGTTCAAGGCGTCGGTCCTCGGCGCCTACGAGCGCGGGGAGCGGGCGATCTCGGTGCCACGACTGCTCCGCCTTGCCGAGCTCTACCGGGTGCCCGCCGACCAGCTCCTGCCCCGGCCGGCGCGCGATGCCGACATCGATCTGACCGAAGCGCCCCCGTCGACCGTCGGCGAAGGCTTCACCATCGACCTCGTCCGGCTCCACGAGCTCGACGACGAGGACGCGGCCGTCATCTCGCGGTACGCCGCCACCATCCAGCTCCAACGCCAGGACTTCAACGGCCAGATGCTCACGATCCGCCACGACGACCTGCGCGTGCTCGCCGCCGTGATGGGACGCAGCCCCGACGAGCTCGGCAACCGCCTCGTCGAGCTCGGACTCCGCGCCGGGCCGACGTGACCAGGGCCTGATTCCAGTTTCCGCGCCGGCTCGTCCGGCTACGATCTCGTCGACGTGCCAATACCGTCGGTGAACCAGACCACGAGCGAGACCACGGGCCAGCCGAGCGAGCCGTATGAGGCTGCTCGCGAGATCAGGGTGCTCGTTCCCGGCAACCACCTCATGGTGGGGCTGCTCGGCCAGCGCGACGAGCTGCTGCGTCTCGTCGAGGCCGCGTTCCCGGTGTCGATCCACGTCCGCGGGAACGAGATCACGATCCGGGGGGGCGACCCCGACGCGGAGCGCGTCGCTCGCCTCTTCGAGGAGATGGTGGCGCTGCTCGAGGCCGGCCACGACCTCGATTCCGAAGGCGTCGGACGGAGCATCCGCATGTTGAAGTCTGACCAGCGCCCCACCGACGTGTTGAGCACCGAGGTGGTGCGCGGCCGCAAGACAGTTCGCCCGAAGACCGCGGGGCAGAAACGCTACGTGGACGCCGTGCGCGCCCACACGGTGACGTTCGGCATCGGGCCGGCCGGTACGGGCAAGAGCTACCTCGCGGTCGCGCTCGCGGTGCAGGCCTTGCAGGCCAAGGAAGTGAACCGGATCATCCTCACCCGTCCCGCGGTCGAGGCGGGGGAGCGGCTCGGGTTCCTTCCCGGTGACATACTCGCCAAGGTCGACCCGTACCTCCGGCCTCTCTACGACGCCCTCTACGACATGCT
Organism: uncultured Actinomycetes bacterium; assembly: GCA_963775795.1. Taxonomy (GTDB): domain Bacteria; phylum Actinomycetota; class Acidimicrobiia; order IMCC26256; family DASPTH01; genus CAVZKC01. The sequence continues at coordinate 1,633,926 of CAVZKC010000004.1, forward strand.
CGATCCCGAGGCGGTCGGCCGTCTCATGGATCGCGGCACGATCGAGGTCGCCCCGCTCGCGTTCATGCGCGGTCGGACGCTCAACGACTCGTTCATCATCCTCGACGAGGCGCAGAACACGACGGCCGAGCAGATGAAGATGTTCCTCACCCGTCTCGGCTTCGGTTCGAAGATCGTCGTCACCGGCGACGTCACTCAGATCGACCTGCCCTACGGCAACGGACCGGGGGGTCGCGGCCGCTCGGGCCTCCTCGCCGTGCGAGACATCCTCGACGGCATACCCGACCTCGTGTTCGTCGAGCTCGACGCCGACGACGTCGTGCGCCACCGCATCGTCGCCGACATCGTCAACGCCTACGAGCGGAGCGAAGGCGCACGGTGACCCTGAGCGCGCGTGAGCGAGCGAAGCGAAGCGGAGTCGAGCGAGCACGCGAGCGAGCGGCCGCGGGTCGGGTATCCCGACCCGCAGCGAGCGAGCCATCAGCGGCGGAGCGAGCGGCCGCGGGTCGGGTATCCCGACCCGCAGCGAGCGGGCAATAGTGTCGGTGTTCGCGTCCGACGAGCAGGACTCGGTCGTCGTCGATCTCCCGCGTTGGCTGCGGCTCACGCGGCTTGTGCTCGCCGAGGAGCGGGCGCCGACCGACGCGGAGGTGTCGGTGATCTTCGTGGACGAGCCTGCCATCGCCGACCTGAATGGGCGGTTCCTGGGGAGCTCGGGTCCCACCGACGTCCTGGCCTTTCCCATCGACGACGACCATGTGCCGAGCGGTCGCCAGCCCGACGAGGGCGGGCGCGGGCCGGGCGCGACCGGCGACCCTGGGGACCTACCCGTCGTCCTCGGTGACGTGGTCGTGTGCCCGTCGGTCGCGATGCAGCAGGCGACCGAGCACGGCTGCAGCGTCGACGACGAGCTCGCGTTGCTCGTGATTCACGGCGTGCTCCACCTCTTGAACTACGACCACGCAGAGGAGCGTGAGGCCGAGACCATGCGACGGCGCGAGCGCGAGCTACTCGACCGCTTCCGTCAGCTCGAGGGCGAGCAGTCGTGAGCGGCGCCGACTGGGCGATTCTGGCGGTCGTCGTCGTGCTCTTCCTCGGGTCGATCTACCTCGCGCTCGCCGAGACCGCCTTCGTGCGGATGAATCGGATTCGCGCGATCGCGCTCGAGGAAGAGGGACGCAAGCACGCGGCACGGCTCGTCAGGATGCTGGAACGTCCGGAGGAGACGCTCAACGTCGTCTTGCTCATGGTGCTGGTCTCGCAACTCTCGTCCGCGACGCTGCTCGGCGTGCTGCTCGAGGGGAACGCCGGCGCACTCGGCGTGGCCATCGGCATCGTGCTGCAGATCGTGCTCTTCTTCGTGATCGGCGAAGTGGCTCCCAAGACGTACGCGGTCCAGCACACCGAAGTGGCCGCGCTGCGCGTCACCCCGCTCTTGTGGTTCCTCACGCAGCTCAAGCCGTTGCGACTGCTGTCGCGCGGCCTCATCGGCGTCGCGAACGCGGTGCTCCCCGGCAAGGGCCTGAAGACGGGCCCGTTCGTCACCGAGGAAGAGATCCGGACCATGGCTGACGTGGCGGCGGACGAGGAGGTGATCGAACGGGAGGAGCGACGGCTCATCCACTCGATCTTCGAGTTCGGCGACACGGTGGTCCGCGAGGTGATGCAGCCCCGTCCCGACATGGTGTCGGTCGAGGTCGACGCGCCGATCGAGGTGGGGATCGAGCGGGCCATCGAGCGCGGATTCTCGCGGTTGCCCGCGTACGAAGGTTCCACCGACAACATCGTCGGCCTGGTGTACCTCAAGGATCTGGTGCGACGGGCGCGCGCGGGCGAAGGCCTCGCGCCGATCCAGACCGCGGTACGCCCCGCGCGCTTCGTCCCCGAGCAGAAGCGGGTCGCCGAGCTCCTGCGCGAGATGCAGACCGACCAGTTCCACATGGCGGTCGTCATCGACGAGCACGGCGGTACGGCGGGGATCGTCACCCTCGAAGATCTGCTCGAGGAGATCGTCGGCGAGATCGCCGACGAGTACGACGTGGAGGCACCGGGGATCGAGGCCCTTACGGACGGCGCGCTGCGGGTGCCGGGTCGGGCGCCGATCGACGAAGTGAGCGAAGCCCTCGGCGTCGAGCTTCCCGACACCGAATGGGACACCGTCGGGGGGTTGGTGTTCAACCTGCTGGGTCACGTCCCGGTCGAAGGGGAGACCGTCCGGTTTCAGAACCTCGAGTTGCGCACCGAGCGGGTGCAGGGCCGCCGCATCGTCTCGGTCCGCATCGCGCGCCTCCCCGACGTCGGCGATCCGCAGGCACCCAACGGCGCCGACGCCCGAGCGCTCGACGTGCCTCCGGCGTGACGGGCGAGCCCGGTCCGTTGGTCTTCCGATCCGGCTTCGTGTCGGTGGTCGGGCGGCCCAACGTGGGGAAGTCGACCCTCGTCAACCGGCTGGTCGGAAGCAAGGTCGCGATCGTCTCGGACCGGCCGCAGACCACGAGAACGCAGGTTCGCGGCGTACGAACGACGGACTCGCACCAGATGGTCTTCCTCGACACGCCGGGCCTCCACAAGCCGCGTACTCCGCTGGGGGTACGCACCAACGAACGCGCGCGTGCGACCCTCGGTGGGGTCGACGTCGTGTGCATGGTCGTCGACGCGACCGGGCCGATCGGGCGAGGCGATCGGTTCGTCGCAGGCTTGCTGCACGAGGTCGACACGCCGCCGGTGCTCGTCGTCAACAAGGTCGACGTCGCGTCACGCGCGTCGATCGCCGAGCACCTCGCGGTCGCGGCCGGGGAGCTGGGTGCCTTCGACGCGTACGTCCCGCTGTCGGGGCGGAGCGGCGAGGGGACGGATGCACTGATCGCCGAGCTCCACACACGCCTTCCGGAGGGCCCGCACTACTACCCGGACGGCGTGGTGACCGACCAGCCCGAGACCTTCCTCGCCGCGGAGCTGCTCCGCGAGCAGCTGTTGCGGGTTGCGCGCGAGGAGCTCCCGCACTCGATCGCGGTGGTGGTCGAGGAGGTCGAGCCCGAGGGAGTCCAACCCGCGGGCGACGACGGGTCTCGTGCCGACGGGCCGGCCGCCGGAGAGTCGGAGATCGTCCGCTTCCGGGCTCGGGTGCTCGTCGAGCGCGACTCGCAGAAGGGCATCGTGATCGGCCGGGGCGGCTCGGTGATCCGGGACGCAGGCACGGCCGCCCGCCTCGAGCTCGAAGCGCTGCTGGGCGTCAGGGTGTACCTCGAGACCTCGGTCGCGGTCGAGCGCGACTGGCAGCGCCGGGCCCACCTGCTCGACCGCCTGGGGTTCTGAACCGGGCGGCGAATTGTCGCATTCACGGACCCCGTCCAGCGGCCCGCGCGGAGTTGCCGCGCCGAGAGTTCGCCCATGTAGAGTGCCGCGCATCGAGGTTGCCACTCGTCGCGCATCGGCGCATTCGAAACTGTGGAAGGGGACATGACGCCACGCAGCGCTCGAGGACGCCGTCCGCTCCTCGCACTTGCAGCTGTCGCGACGTTGGCCCTCGCCGCCGGGTGCGCGGGGACTGACGACAACAAGCAGAACTCGCTCCAGCCCAAGGGTTCGGCCGCCCAGACGATCGACAACCTGTTCGTGCCCGTCGCGATCGTGGCGATCATCGTCGGCGTGCTGGTGCTGTCCGCCACCGTCTACTTCGCGCTGCGGTTCCGCCAGCGCCCAGGGCACGACGAGAACCCGAAGCAGGTCCACGGCAACACCAGGCTCGAGATCGGGTGGACCGTGCTGCCCGCCCTCATCCTCGCGATCGTCGCGGTGCCGACGATCGGCACCATCTTCGACCTCGCGGAGGATCCCGGTCCGCAGGCGCTCCAGGTCAACGTGGTGGGAAAGCAGTGGTGGTGGGAGTTCCACTATCCCGACGCCCAGGTCGTCACCGCCAACGAGCTGTACATTCCAACGGGCCGCGACGTGAACGTGCATCTCAGCGCCTGTTCCGACACGATTCCCGGCTGCAACGTGATCCACAGCTTCTGGGTGCCCGAGCTCGCGGGCAAGAAGGACGTCATGCCCGGGCACGACAACCGTCTCACGCTCAACGCCGACAAGCCGGGCACCTTCCTCGGCCAGTGCGCCGAGTACTGCGGCCTGTCCCACGCCAACATGCGCCTCCGCGTCATCGCGCTGTCACCGAACGATTTCTCGGACTGGCTCGCGGGCCAGCAGCAGGGGCCGGCGGTACCGTTCACCGAGGCCGACGGCACGACGCCCGCGGGGCCCGCCCAGGAGCTCGTCGCCAACAAGTTCGGGTGCGTGAACTGCCACGTGTTCGACAGCGCGTCGACCGCGACCTACGGGCCCAACCTCACGCACCTGGCAAGCCGCACCGTGTTCGCGAGTGGTTCGTACCAGCTCAACCACGCCAACCTCGTCGACTGGCTCCTCGACGCGCCGTCCATGATCCCGATGCAGTCTCAGGACTGCCTGCCGATCGGTAACGGAGGCACTTGCGTCGGGATGCCGTCGTTCACCGAGAACCTTCCCAAGAGCCAGCCTGCGATGACGAAGGCCGAGGCCGGGGAGATCGCCGACTACCTGTTGGAGCTGACGTGACGACCGTTCCCGAGGTCCTGCCGGGCGTGCGCGCGCCGGCGCTGCCGCTGCGGCGGCCGCGGACGACCACCGGCGTCTGGAGCTGGTTCACCACCGTCGACCACAAGAAGATCGGGATCATGTACGGCGCGACTGCCCTCATGTTCCTCGTCATCGGCGGCATCGAAGCGATGCTCATCCGGCTCCAGCTCGCGGGGCCGAACGGGACGCTGCTCACCGCGTCCCAGTACAACACGATGTTCACGATGCACGGCACCACGATGGTGTTCCTCATGGGGATGCCGCTCGCGATCGCGTTCGGCAACTACTTCGTACCGCTCCAGATCGGCGCGCGCGACGTCGCGTTCCCCCGCCTCAACATGTTCGGGTACTGGGTCGTGCTGTTCGGCGGGCTGTTCATCTACTCGAGCTTCCTGCTCGGCGGCGCGCCCAACGGCGGCTGGTTCGGGTACGCGTCGCTCAACAGCGCGCCGATCAGCTCGGGGTTCCTACCCGGGCGCGGTCCCGACTTCTGGTCGGTCGGGCTCATCATGCTGGGCATCGGGTCCACCACGTCCGCGATCAACCTCATCGTCACGATCTTCAACATGCGGGCGCCGGGCATGACCCTCATGCGGATGCCCGTGTTCACGTGGATGATGCTCGTGACCGCGTTCCTCACCGCGTTCGCGATGCCGATCGTGACCTCGGCGCTCATCATGGTGTTCTTCGACCGCAACTTCGGCACGGTCTTCTTCGATGCCACCAACGGCGGCGACCCGTTGCTGTATCAGCATCTGTTCTGGTTGTTCGGCCATCCCGAGGTGTACATCCTCATCCTCCCGGGCATGGGCATCGTCTCGGAAGTGCTGCCCGTGTACTCGCGCAAGCCGTTGTTCGGGTACTCGGTGGTCGTGTTCTCGGGCATCGCGATCGGGTTCATGGGCTGGGGTGTGTGGGCGCACCACATGTTCGTGACCGGCCTCGGTCCGGTTGCCGTCTCGGCCTTCGGGCTCTCCACCATGCTCATCGCGATCCCCACCGGCGTGAAGATCTTCAACTGGCTGGGCACGATCTACGGCGGCGCGCTCGAGGCTGACGACGTCGATGTTGTTCGCGCTGGGCTTCATCGCGATGTTCACCATCGGCGGTCTGTCCGGCGTGCTGCACTCGGTCGTCCCGGCCGACACGCAACAGACCGACACCTACTTCGTGGTGGCCCACTTCCACTACGTGCTGTTCGGTGGGCTGGTGTTCGGCCTCTTCTCCGGCTTCTACTTCTGGTGGCCGAAGATCTTCGGCCGGTTGCTCGACGAGCGGCTCGGCAAGATCAACTTCTGGACGATGCTCGTCGGCTTCAACCTGACGTTCTTCCCGATGCACTTCCTCGGGCTCACCGGCATGCCGCGCCGCACGTACCGTTACGACTCGGGCATGGGGTGGGACACGATGAACATGCTCGCCACCATCGGCGGGTTCGTCATCTCCCTGGCGGTCCTGATCTTCCTCGTCAACATCATCTACACCGCTCGGCGCGGCGAGCGCAGCGGTCCCGACCCGTGGGACGGTCGGTCGCTGGAGTGGTCGATCCCGTCGCCGCCTCCCGAGTACAACTTCGCGGAGATCCCCGTCGTCGAGGCACGTGACGACTGGTGGCACCGCAAGTACACCGAAGACGCCGAGGGTCGCCTCGTGCGGTTGCCGTCCGGCGGGGCGGACGAGTCGGCCGGAAGCGCGGTGGCGGTGGCCACCGGCGACCGTCCGCCCGCCACCCCGGACTCGGACGGGCACGGCGGAGGCGGAGGCGGACACGGCATCCACATGCCGTCGCCGTCCTTCTACCCGCTCGTGGTCGCCGCGGGTCTGCCGATCCTGGGCTACGCGGCGGTGTTCACGAACCCCTGGTTGGCCATCCCCGGCGCGCTGCTCCTCCTCTTCGGGGTGTACGCGTGGGGTATCGAGCCTCCCACCGAGCCGGAGCAGGCCGCCTGATGGCCACCATCGAGCAGACGGGCGCGACGGGGCCGGGCGAGGTCGTTCCGGCGTCGTCCGGCGGCGACCTCGAGGGCCACGGCGGTCACACCACCCACGACGCGCACGACACGCACACCGGGCTCGCCAACACCAAGCTCGCGATGTGGCTGTTCCTCTCGACGGACTGCCTGTTCTTCGGCGCGTTCATCTCCACCTTCCTGCTCTACCGGGACCGCGGCGGCCAGAAGGGTCCCACCCCCGCGGAGATCTTCGACATCCCGTTCACGTCGGCGACGTCGTTCATCCTGTTGATGAGCAGCCTGACGATGGTCCTCGCGCTCGCCGCGATCCAGCGGGGCGACCACCGGCGCTTCCGCATCTGGATCCTCGCCACCGCGCTGTTCGGCGCGACGTTCATCGCCGGGCAGATCTTCGAGTTCACCGAATTCGCGCGTGAGGGCCTCCACCTCCACACGAGCGTGTTCGGGTCGAGCTTCTTCGTGCTGACGGGGTTGCACGGAGCGCACGTCACCGTCGGGATCGTGTGGCTCCTGTCGTTGTGGGGTCTGTCGATGCAGGGGCGTCTCGGCACTGAGCACGCGGAGAAGGTCGAGATCGGCGGCCTCTACTGGCACTTCGTCGATGTGGTCTGGATCGTGATCTTCACCGTCATCTACCTGATCCCGAAGTAGGCGCGATGACCGAGACGAGCGAAGGAGTGGTCGAGCGGGTGGAGGAGGTGCTGCCGGCGGCGGTGCTGACTCCCGCGCCCGGGCTCCTGCCGGGGGAGCTGCGCAAGCACCCCAACCCGGCGCAGTACGTGATGATCGCGGTCGTGCTCGTGGTCATCACCGGCCTCGAGGTGGGCACGTCGTACCTGGAGGGGTCGATCCCCGACGGGCTGATCGTGGTGCTCCTCCTCGTCATGGCGTTCGTGAAGTTCGTCCTCGTCGCCTCGTGGTACATGCACCTGCGCACCGACCAGCCCGTCTTCCGCCGTTTCTTCATCCTGGGCACGACAGCCGCGATCGTCCTGTACCTGATCGTGCTCGCGACGCTCCACGCCATCGCGTGACCGTGTTCCCGCTCCCGCGTGTGGGGTCGAGGGCGCGCTGATGCTCCCGTCCGACGTGGGCGCGGTCCCGTTCCCTGCATGGACGCCCCATCCCGACGTGTGGCTGATCGTGGGGATGCTGGGGGCCGGCTACGCCATCGCGATCGCGCGGCTGGGCCCCCGCTGGAGCCCCGGGCGACGGCCGGTGACGCGGTTCCAGGTGACGTGCTTCGCGCTCGGTCTCCTCGCGACCCTGGTGGCATCCGACTGGCCCGTGCACGACATCGCCGAGCGTTACAACTACAGCGTCCACATGGTGCAGCACCTGCTGTTCACCATGGTCGCGGCGCCCCTGCTGCTGCTCGGCCTCCCGGCATGGCTCCTGCGGGGCTTGCTTCGCCCGCCCGCGCTCCTGCGGTCGGTCCAGTGGCTAGCCCGGTTCGTGCCTGCGCTTGTGATCTTCAACGTCGTGCTCGTGTTCACGCACTGGCCGGCGATGGTCAACGAGAGCCTCCACTCCGGGTTGGTGCACTTCGGGTTGCACACGGTGCTGTTCACGTCGTCGCTCATCGTGTGGCTGCCCGTCGTGAGCCCCTTGCCGGAGATTCCCCGGCTCGTGCCGCCGTTGCGCATGGCATATCTCTTCACGTGGTCCGTGGTGCCGACGGTGCCCGCGTCGTTCCTCACCTTCGGCGCGCACCCGCTGTACAAGTACTACGAGTCCGTGCCGCACCTCTTCGGGCTCTCCACGCTCGAAGACCAGCAGCTCGCGGGGCTGATCATGAAGATCGGCGCCGGACTCCTGCTCTGGATGATCATCGCCGTAGTGTTCTTCCGCTGGGCGTCCGACGAGGAGCGCGCGAACACGCCCCGCCACGGGCTCGACGAGCTCGATCGTGAGCTGACCCAGATGGGGTTGAGGAGATGACCGAGAGCACGACCGAGGACCAGCCGACCGCCGGCTCCACTCCAGGCGAGGAAGCCGCCGAGGACGCCGCCGTCGAGGTGCCCGCGTCCGACGAGGCGGCCGCCCTCGAGGGTCCCGAGACCGACAATCCGGTCGTCAGCCGCTTCGCGCTTCCCCTGTTGCTGCCGATCCTGTCGGTGTTCGCCGTCGTCCTCTGGGCGCTCAACGTCTCGCGGGTGTTCCTGGCGGGTGACTCCACGTCGGCGCTCGTGATCGCGATCATCCTGACGCTCGGCATCCTGGGCGGCGCATCCTGGCTCTCGGCGACGCCGAGGATCCGCACGTCCTCGCTCGCGATGCTCATGGCGCTGGTGTTCTTCGTGGTGTCCGCCGGGGGCCTCCTCGCGCTCGGCCCGAGCCTCGACAGCGGCGAGGAGGCCGGAAAGCGGCGGCTACGTGCCGCCGACCGGGCCCGCGGTCGCGACGGTCGAATTCGTCGCCCAGTCGAACCTGCGCTACAACCCCTCCACCGCCACGATCCCGCCAGGCGTCGTCGAGATCAACCTCGTCGACGGCGGTGGGTCGCACACGTTCAACTTCGACGACCCCAAGCTCGCGGGCTTCCAGCTCGCCGTGCCGTCCGGCCAGAAGGCGGGCAAGGTCGACCTCGCGCCCGGGAAGTACGGGTTCTACTGCTCGATCCCGGGCCACCGCGCCGCGGGGATGGTGGGCACGATCACCGTCGAGGCGGGGGCCCCGGCCCCGGGTGGCGCACCCGCGGCCGGTGCTCCCACGACGACGAGCGCGCCATGAAGCGCCCACTGCGGTCGCTCGTCGCCCTGCCGGTCGCGCTGGTGATCCTGCTCGCCGGGTGCGGCGGCGGCGGTGACGGTGGCGGAGGTGGGAGCGACCAGGGCTTCAAGGAGCCCAAGGGCCCCGCAGCCGAGACGATCAAGATCGCCGCCGGGAACTTCTTCTTCCACCCCGACGCCGTCGATGCCTCGAAGGGCATCGTCGATCTCGAGCTCGACCAGGAGGAGGGCATCCACACTTTCGTGTTCGACGACGGCAAGGTCCCCGGCTTCCAGCTCGAGGTCGGCCCGAGCGCGAAGTCCGACTCGCTGAAGGTCGAGCTCACGCCGGGGACCTACACCTTCTACTGCGACATCCCCGGCCACCGTGCGCAGGGCATGGAAGGCACGATCACCGTCAAGTAGGCGAGTTCGCCGGCTCGCGGTTCGTCACGACGAGCAAGCGGCGGGTCTCCACCGTCATGCGAGCCGGCAGGGCGCCTGCCCGCTCCCCGCTCGCCCAGAGCTCCGCGTCACTCGCGCCCGGAGCGTCGAGCTCGACGGTGTGGCCCCGCAGCATCGTCACGTTCCGATGGCGCACGTGGCCACCGGTGAACACCAGCGGAAACATCGCGGCGAGCTCGACGCGCGGCATGGCCCCCACGATGCACACGTCGAGCAGGCCGTCGTCGATCGCGGCGTCGGGCGCGACCACCATCCCCCCGCCGTACGCGCGTGTGTTGGCCGCGGCCACCATCCAGGCGTCGCCGACGTGCTCGTCGCCGTCGACGACCACCCGCATGGGCTGCGGACGGTAGGTGGCGAGCGTGCGCGCCACCGCCAGCACGTAGAGCGGAGTACCGCTCAGCCGCCCGACCGTGTTGGCGTACCGGTTGGCCGCGGCGTCGAATCCGCTGCCGGCGACGGTGGTGAAGTGTGACGTGGCGCCGTCCGCGGTCTCCGCGCGCCCGACGTCGACGGCCCGCACCAACCCGTCCGACAGCGCCGTGACCGCGGCGGGCGGATCTCGCAGTGCGATGCCGAGGTGCCGGGCGAAGTCGTTGCCCGAACCGGAGGGCACGACTCCGAGCACGCCCTCCGCGTCGAGCGCGACGTCCGCCAGCTCGCGCACCGTCCCGTCGCCCCCCGACGCGACGACGCCCCGCCCGCTCGCGAACGCGTCGGCGGCGAGCTGCCGGGCTGCTGCCGCGGACTCGGTCTCGTAGATGGCAACGTCGAGGTCCGCGTCGCCGAGGGCGCGGGCGACCCGCGCCAGCGCGGAGCGTCGTGCGCCGCGACCCGCGTACGGGTTCAGGATCGCAGTCCACCGCTCGGGGAGATCCCACATGAGGCGGGAGCGTAGCGGTGGCCCCTCGCGTGCCCGCGGGCGCGGGATAGCGTGCGGCGGTGCCCCGCCCGCTCGATCGCCAACGCGTACCCCGCCACGTCGCGATCGTGATGGACGGCAACGGGCGATGGGCGAAGCGCCGAGGCCTGAAGCGCACCGACGGTCACGCCGCGGGGGAGGAGGCGCTCTTCGACACGATCGAGGGCGCACTCGACATCGGGCTCGCGTGGATGACCGTCTACGCGTTCTCCACGGAGAACTGGCGGCGCCCCATCGACGAGGTGCGATTCCTCATGCAGTTCAACGAGCGCTTGCTGCTGACGCGCCGCGACGACCTGAACGAGCGGGGCGTGCGGGTGCGCTTCATCGGCCGCCGGGGCGGGAGGGTCCCGGGGCGCGTCCGTCGGCACATCGACGACACCGAGGCGCTCACCGCCCGCAACCGGCGCATGACGCTGACGTTCGCGTTCAACTACGGCGGACGAGCCGAGCTCACCGACGCCGTCCGTGCGATCGCGGGAGACGTCGCCGCCGGGACGCTCTCTCCCGACCGGATCACCGAGAAGGTCATCGCCCGGCACCTTTACGCGCCCGACATGCCCGACCCCGACGTCATCATCCGCACCTCGGGCGAGTACCGGATCTCCAACTACCTGCTGTGGGAGTCGGCCTACTCCGAGTTCGTGTTCACCGACGTGCTCTGGCCCGATTTCCGCCGAGAGCACCTCTTCGAGGCCATCGTGGAGTTCCAGCGGCGCGAGCGCCGCTTCGGCGCCATCGACGAGGAGTGACGGCCCGCGGCGAAGAGTCCGTGACGACAGGCGTGTAACTACACTCCGGTCGTGGCCTTGTACCGGGACCAGGGCGTCGTGCTCCGCACGATCAAGCTGGGCGAGACCGACCGGATCGTCAGCGTGCTCACCCAGGGGCACGGCAAGATCCGGGGCGTCGCCAAGGGCGTTCGCAAGCCGGGGAGCAGGTTCGGGGCGCGCCTCGAGCCGACCAGCCACGTGGCACTCCAGTGCTATCGCGGCCGCGAGCTCGACGTCGTCACCCAGGTGGAGACGATCGACGCCAACCGGGCGCTGCGCGAGCACTACGGCAGCCTCACCCACGCGGTGTCGATGCTCGAGGCGACCGACCAGGTCGCCCAGGAACGGGAGCCGAACCCGGCGCTCTATCGGATGTTGGTCGGCGCGCTCCGCACCCTGGCGGAATCCCCCAACCCTCTCGTGAGCGCGGCGTTCTTCTGGAAGCTGCTGTCGCTCGAGGGCTTCCACCCGATGCTCGACGCCTGCGCCCGCTGCGGCGACGACGGAGGACCGTTCCCCGCCTTCGATCTGGAGGAGGGGGGCGTGCTCTGTGACACCTGCGGGCGCTCGACGGGACGCCGCCTCTCCGCCCCGACGCTCGATCTGCTCCGGCGCATCCTCGGCGGCGAGCTCCGCACCGCGCTGGCCGAGCCGCCCGGTCCCGTCACCGTGGATGCCGAGCGGCTCGCGCTGATCGCGCTGGAGCACCACCTGGAACGCCGGCTCCGGAGCGCCGCGCTGTTGTAGCCCACGATCGTCGCGGTCCGAATCCGGAAATGGGGCCCGGCTACGATCGCAAGCCGGTATGGCCAGCAACGATCTCATGGATCGCGTCGTCAACCTCGCCAAGCGACGCGGGCTCGTCTTCCCGTCGAGCGAGATCTACGGCGGTTTCCGCTCCACCTGGGACTACGGGCCCCTCGGCGTCCTGCTGAAGCGCAACGTGAAGGACGCGTGGTGGCGGTCCATGGTCCAGCTGCGCGACGACGTCGTCGGGCTCGACTCGGCGATCCTGATGGCGCCACCGGTGTGGGAGGCGAGTGGCCACGTGGCGACGTTCGCGGACCCGCTCGTCGACTGCCGGCAGTGCAAGGAGCGATTCCGCGCCGACCAGCTTCCCGAGTCGGGCGCGTGCCCGAAATGTGGGGCCAAGGGCCAGTTCACCGACGCACGCCAGTTCAACCTCATGTTCAAGACCTACGTCGGTCCCGTCGAGGACGAAGCGTCCGTCGCGTACCTGCGCCCCGAGACTGCGCAAGGCATCTTCGTCAACTTCCTCAACGTCCAGACCACCAGCCGGAAGAAGCCGCCGTTCGGGATCGCGCAGATCGGCAAGTCGTTCCGGAATGAGATCACGCCCGGCAACTTCATCTTTCGCACCCGCGAGTTCGAGCAGATGGAGATGGAGTACTTCGTGCCGCCCGAGGACGCCTCCGGCTGGTACGAGTACTGGTGCCGGGAGCGGTTCCGCTGGTACCAGGATCTCGGCATCCCTGCCGACGAGCTGCGGCTGCGACCGCACGATCCCGACGAGCTGTCGCACTACTCGGCCGGCACCTCCGACGTCGAGTACCGCTACCCGTGGGGTTGGGGAGAGCTCGAGGGCATCGCCAACCGCACCGACTTCGACCTCACCGCGCACGCCGCGCGCTCGGGCCAGGATCTCACCTACTTCGACCAGGACCACGACCGCCGCTACGTGCCGTACGTGATCGAGCCGGCCGCCGGCGCGGACCGGGCCACGCTCGCCTTCCTCCTCGCCGCCTACGACGAGGAGGAGGTCCCCAACGGCAAGGGTGGCACGGAGACCCGCACACTGTTGCGCCTGCATCCGCAGCTCGCCCCGATCAAGGTCGCGGTGCTGCCGCTGTCGAAGAACGAGCGACTCGTTCCGGTGGCCGACGAGGTAGCCGGGCTGCTCCGGCCGGAGATGATGATCGACGTCGACATCGCGGGCTCGATCGGGCGCCGGTACCGCCGGCAGGACGAGGTGGGGACACCCTGGTGCGTCACGATCGACTTCGAGACGCTCGACGACCGCGCGGTCACCATTCGCGACCGCGACACGATGGCGCAGAAGCGACTTCCCATCGACGAGCTCCTCGTCGAGTTGAAGGGACGACTGACTTCATGAGTGAGAACCACTACGACGAGCTCGGTGTCGATGCCGACGCATCGCGCGACGAGCTGCGTACCGCGTATCGGGATCGGGTGTCCGAGCTCGAGGCGCGTCGCGAGGGCAAAGGGGTCAACGAGGCGCAGCTGGAGGCGAACCGCGAGGAGATGGCGCGTGTGCGGTCCGCGTGGAACGTGCTCTCCGACCCGTTCCAGCGCCAGCGCTACGACGCTTCGCTGAGTGACCCGGACGCCGGCGAGGGAACCGAGGTCGAGCTGGTCGACGACGCGGCCGACTCGGGCACGCAGCTGACCGGCTGGCGCCGCCTCCTGGCGCCCGCGCCCCCGCGTCCCGCGTCCTCGGGTGGCGACCAGGCCGACAACCGTCGCACGCCGCCGCCGCGCGCGGCCGGGGCCGGAGCCGACGGTGACGCTGCCTCCCGGCATGCGCCTCGCCGAGAACCGGTCGCGGGGGATGGCCCTGCTGTTCGACTTCGCGATCGTCCTCATCATCGCCACCGTGTGCCAATACATCATCCCGGGCCTCGTCCAGAGCGACTACCGGGACAACGTCGACAAGATGGGCGTGCTCCGGGACCTGAAGACCGCCCAGACCGACGTCAACGATGCCAATGCGGCGATCAAGGACGCGGAACGGGCCGCATCTCGAGCCCAGGCGAGCGGCACCACTCAAGACGCTCGCGCCGCGCAGGCCGACCGTCGTGCGGCGATCGAAGACAAGCAAACCGCGCAACGCGACATCAACAAGATCCTGCGCGACGCGAACAACGATGCCGTCAAACTGGGCAACTCGGTCACCCAATCGGTGCGGGAAGCCCCCAACACGACCGGCGACATCGCCAACGCGCCCGCGTTCTACAGCGTGGACGCGCTGGAGCGGAAGGCCGATGCCGTCTCCGATGACATCGCGCCGGCGACCTGGATCGCGTTCGGTACCGCCGGCGTGTTGGCGCTGCTCTACCTGGTTCCGATGACGGCACGCTCCGGTCACACCCTCGGCATGCGCGGCCGCGGCATCAAGGTGGTGCGCGTCGACGGCTCACCCGTCACGTGGGGCGCCGCGTTCATCCGCTTCTTCGTGCCGGTGGCGCTCGCGGTCGCGCTCTTCCCGGTGCTCAGCACACTCGGGTTCTTCGCCGCGCTCGGCCTCGTGCTCTGGGGTTACCGCGACCGCAACCGCCAGGGAGTGCACGACAAGATGGCAAGGACACTCGTCGTCGACGCGTAAGCTCGCCGCAGCGTCGATCGCGCCGCCGCATCCGGCGAGCGCACCGTCTCCACCCACCGCGACACCACCGGAGGATCCCCCCGCATGCGCTACGTCTTCGCCTTCGAGGAAGGCTCGAAGGAGCAGAAGTACCTCCTCGGCGGCAAGGGCGCCAACCTCGCCGAGATGACGAACCTCGGGCTCCCGGTGCCGCCCGGGTTCACGATCAGCACCGAGGCATGCAACGCGTACATGGCCGCGGGAGACCAGCTCCCCGACGGCTTGCTCGAACAGGTCTCGGAGCAGCTCCGCGCCCTCGAAGCCAAGATGGGCAAGCAGCTGGGCGACGCCGACGATCCGCTGCTCGTGTCGGTGCGCTCGGGAGCACCGTTCTCGATGCCGGGGATGATGGACACCGTCCTCAACCTCGGGCTGAACGACGTGTCGGTCGGCGGACTGGCGACGCAGACGGGCAACTCGCGCTTCGCGTACGACTCCTACCGCCGGTTCGTCCAGATGTTCGGCAAGATCGTGCTCGACGTCGAAGGCGAGCGCTTCGAAGACGCGCTCGCCGAGCTGCGCGCCGCGCGCGGTGTCGAGACCGATCCTGAGCTCTCGGCTGACGACCTGCGCGGGCTCGTCGACACGTTCAAGGGCATCGTGTCGGCGCACGCCGGCATCGAGTTCCCACAGGATCCGGCTGAGCAGCTGCGCTACGCGATCGAGGCGGTGTTCAAGAGCTGGAACGGCGAACGGGCGCGCGTCTATCGGCGGATGGAGAAGATCCCCGACGACCTGGGGACCGCCGTCAACGTGCAGACCATGGTGTTCGGCAACAAGGGCGACGACTCCGGTACGGGCGTCGCCTTCACGCGCGATCCGGCGACGGGGGAGAACAAGCCCTACGGCGACTTCCTCCCCAACGCACAGGGCGAGGACGTCGTCGCCGGCATCCGGGTCACCGAGCCGCTCGACGCGATGGCCCACGACTTCCCGGAATGCCACCGGGAGCTACTGACGCTCATGCAGACCCTCCAGTCGCACTACCGAGACATGTGCGACATCGAGTTCACCGTCGAGCAGGGCCGCCTGTTCCTCCTCCAGACGCGTGTCGGCAAGCGCACCGCGGCCGCCGCGCTGCGCATGGCGGTCGAGATGGAAGGCGAGGGGCTGATCGACAAGCGCGAAGCGGTGCTGCGGATCGCTCCCGAGCAGCTCGACCAGCTGCTCCATCCGCAGTTCGACCCGGCTGCGAAGTACGACGCGGTCGCGAAGGGCCTGAACGCGTCGCCCGGTGCGGCGGTGGGCAAGGTGTACTTCACCGCCGATGCCGCCGAGGCCCACCACGCCGGCGGCGAGGCCGTCATCCTCGTACGGCCCGAGACCTCGCCCGATGACCTCCACGGGATGATCGCGGCCGAAGGCATCCTCACATCCCGGGGCGGCCTGGTGAGCCACGCGGCGGTCGTCGCCCGCGGGATGGGCACCCCGGCCGTGTGTGGCGCGAGTGAGCTCGACATCGACGTCGACGCCGGCGTGTTCACGGTGAACGGCGCGTCGGTGCCCGAGGGCTCGGTGATCTCGATCAACGGGACGACCGGCGAGGTCGTCCTCGGCGCAGTGCCGGTGATCACACCCGAGCCCACCGGTCCGTTCCACACGATCCTCGGTTGGGCCGACGACCTTCGTCGCCTGCGGGTGCGGACCAACGCCGACCTTCCCCACGACGCGGAGGTGGCGCGCGGGTTCGGCGCCGAGGGAATCGGCCTCTGCCGCACCGAGCACATGTTCCTCGGAGACCGCCTCGCCCTCGTCCAGCGCTTCATCCTCGCCGACTCCGAGGCGGAGGAGGGCGCTGCGCTCGACGAGCTCGAGAAGCTCCAGCGGAGCGACTTCGAGGGCATCTTCGAAGCGATGGATGGCTTGCCCGTCACCATCCGGCTCCTCGACCCACCGCTGCACGAGTTCCTTCCCGACGTCGAGGAGTTGCTGGTTCGCGAGGCCCGTGGGCAGCTCGACGACGCCGACCGGCGCCTGCTCGCGGCCGCGCAGCTCTGGCGGGAGGCAAACCCGATGCTGGGTACCCGCGGGTGTCGCCTCGGGATCATCAAGCCCGGCCTCTACCGCATGCAGACCCGCGCCATCCTCGAAGCCGCGCTCGCGCGCAAGCGCGCGGGCGGCGATCCGCGGGTGGAGATCATGATCCCCCTCATCGTGACCGAGCCGGAGCTCGCGCTCCTCGAGGGCTGGGTGCGTGAGGTGGCCGACGTGACGTTCGCCGCCGCGGGCGAGTCGATCGACTACCTGGTCGGCACCATGATCGAGACACCCCGCGCCGCGCTCGTGGCCGGTGAGATCGCCGAGGTGGCCGAGTTCTTCTCATTCGGCACCAACGACCTCACCCAGATGACCTTCGGCTTCTCGCGCGACGACGTCGAGGGCCGGTTCATGTCCGAGTACCTCGAGGCGAAGCTGCTCGTGGCCAACCCGTTCGAGACGATCGACCGGGCCGGTGTCGGCATGCTCGTCGCCTCCGCGGTCGAAGGGGGCCGCGCGGCGCGGCCGTCGATCAAGCTGGGCATCTGTGGCGAGCACGGTGGGGACCCCGCGTCGGTGCAATTCTGCAACGAGATCGGGCTCGACTACGTGTCGTGCTCGCCGTACCGGGTGCCCATCGCCCGCCTGGCTGCGGCGCACGCCGCCCTCGGCGCGGGTGGGCCGGGCACCACCGCCTGACGTCGGAGCCTGTTCCTTTCCCTCCACTGTCTCATCCCAGTGCTTTCATTGGGGCGTGGACGCGGTCATACGTCACTTGGATCCCACAGAAGCGGAGCTGGACTCGGTGCGCCGAGCCCACGCGGGAGCCCGCGCGTTCGTGGGAGGCCCGCTGCTCCGGCGGGAGGAGCGGGAAGCCGTGCTGGCCGCGTCCCTCGCGCCGGGCGCCACCCGCCCGGTCGGTGCGGGGGAGCGGACCCGTCACGAAGAGCCCGACCCGTACCGCCTGTGCTTCGAGCGCGATCTCGATCGCGTGAAGCACTCGCGGCCGTGGCGCCGCCTCGCCGGGAAGTGCCAGGTCTTCATCGCCCCCGAGGACGACCATCTGCGCACCCGCCTCACCCACGCGGTCGAGGTCGCGCAGGTCGCCACCGGGATCGCCCGTGTCTCGAACCTCTGCGTCCCACTCGTGGAGGCGATCGCCCTTGCCCACGACTGCGGGCACGGCCCGGCCGGGCACGCGTCGGAGAACGCGTTCTCCCCCTACCTCCCGG
The DNA here is from genome assembly GCA_963775795.1 of uncultured Actinomycetes bacterium. Taxonomy (GTDB): domain Bacteria; phylum Actinomycetota; class Acidimicrobiia; order IMCC26256; family DASPTH01; genus CAVZKC01. Next base: position 1,651,996 of record CAVZKC010000004.1, read on the forward strand.
GCACCGGCTACGACCACGCGGTCTACGGGGCGGACGTCACGCTCGCGCCGTTGAACCTCTGCGTCGAGACGCTCGACGGAATCCGCAACCACTCCTGGCGGCGACCCGCGCCATTGACGCCCGAGGGCGAGGTCGTCGCGTGGGCGGATCGGATCGCGTACGTGTGCCACGACTTCGAGGACGCCGTGCGGGCGGGCATCCTCGAGCCGGGAGACCTCCCGGTCGAGGTGCGCGACGTGGTCGGCAGCCGGCGCTCCGAGCAGGTGGGCACCTTCGTGCTGGCCGTCCTCGACGCGATCGATCGCACCGGGTGCGTCGGCATGACGGAACCTGCCGCGGGCGCGCTCGACGCGTTCCGAGCGTTCAACTTCGAGCGCATCTACCTGCGACCCGCGAGTCGCCGGCAGGCCGACCGTGTGATCCGCCTGCTCGGTGGCCTCGTCGATCACTTCGCCGACGCGCCCCTGCGGATCCCGGCAGTGCGGGCCGGTGAGGAATCCGCCCCTGCGGCCGGCTCCGAGGCCGCCGCTGCGTTGGCCGTCCACTACGTCAGTGGCATGACCGACCGGTTCGCGCTGGGCCTGGGGGTCGAGCTGCTCGGCTGGCGCCCCGACGACCTCCCGCGGGGCGTGTGAGGGTCCTCGGCGCGGAGGCTGCGCCAGTAGACGGGCGCTGACCCGAACGATCGCCACGTTGGGCGTTCGACAGCCTCTCGTAACAGCCGTTTCGCCCGGGGGCCCGGGATACCCTGCGGGTGGCTATGGGCATTCTCGAGGAGGACGTCACTCGGGTCCGCGACGCCACGGATCTCGTGGCGCTGGCAAGCGAGCATCTCGCGCTGAAGCGAGTGGGCAGTCGGTTCGTCGGGTTGTGCCCGTTCCACACCGAGAAGACGCCGTCATTCTCGGTGAACCCCGAGATGGGCAGGTTCCACTGCTTCGGGTGCGGCGCCAGTGGCGACTCGATCACCTTTGTGCGCGACGTCGAGCACCTCGACTTCGTTGATGCCGTCGAACGGCTGGCGTCACGCGCCGGCATCACCCTGCGTTACGACGACAAGGCCGTCGCGCGCGATCGCAGTCGGAAGCAACGGCTCGTCGAAGCAGTCGAGGCGGCGGTCGACTTCTATCACGAGCTGCTCCTCCACGCCCCGGACGGGGGCGTCGCCCGCAAGTACCTCCGTGCGCGCGGCTTCGACGGTGACGCGGCGCGTCGCTTCCGAATCGGTTGGGCTCCCGACGATTTCGACCGGCTGAGCCACTACCTCCAGCAACGCAAGTTCGCCCGCGCCGACGTCGTCGACGCCGGGCTCGCATTCGTGAACCGGGTGAACAAGCTCCAGGATCAGTTCCGCGCCCGGGTGATGTTCCCGATCTTCGACTCGCGTGGCGAGCCGGCGGGCTTCGGCGGCCGGACGCTCGGTGACGACGGCCCGAAGTACAAGAACTCACCCGAGACTGTGCTCTACCAGAAGAGCCGCCTGCTCTACGGCCTGAACTGGGCGAAGGCGGAGATCGTGGCGCGCGGCGCGGTGGTGATCTGCGAGGGATACACCGACGTGATGGCGTTCGCGCTGTCGGGATTGCCGAACGCAGTGGCGACGTGCGGGACCGCCCTCGCGGACGACCACTTCCAGATCCTCAAGAACCTGGCGAGGAAGATCGTGCTCGCATACGACGGCGATTCCGCCGGGCAGGGCGCGGCCGATCGCTGGTACGGCTGGGAGCAGCGCTACGAGATCCAAGTTGAGGTTGCGGACCTCCCGGCCGGGCGCGACCCCGCGGACGTCTGGCACGACGACGCGGCGGCGCTTCCCGTCGCGATCGAGCGGGCCACCCCGTTTCTCCAGTTCCGCCTCGACCGGGTGCTCGCCTCCGCAGAGCGTTCGACGCTCGAAGGCCGCGCGCGCGCCGCGGAGGCGGCCGCCGCGATCATCGGTGAGCACCCGAGCGACCTCGTGCGCGACCAGTACGTCATGAAGCTTGCGGGCGATCTCGACATCGACGCCGATCGCCTGCGCGAGGCGGTGGCCCGGGCGCGGCGCACCGCTCGTCCACTCGACAGCGACGAGGGAGCGGGCCCCCGAGCGACCCGCCCGCGGGTGTCGGGCTCCTCGGAGTCTCGCGGACGCGACGAGTCGTCGAGTCCGGTCCAAGCGCCCGACCGGCGGGAGGTCGACCTCCTGCGATGGGCGATCCACGAACCCGAGCTCGTCGTCGACTGGCTCAACGCACCGCTCTTCACGGATCCCGTGGTCCGGCACGCGTTCGAGTGCGTCGCAGAGGCGCGTGACTTCCACGAAGCGCTCGATGCATGCGACGGCGAGTCGCGCGTGTTGCTCGAACGCCTGGCCGTCGAAGAACCGATCGTCGATGCCGAGCCGGAGACGCTTCCCGCGCGTCTCCTCGCGAACTCGGTGGAACCAGTCGCCAAGCGGGTCCTCGCGTCGCTCGTGCGCGCTGACGATCCGCGCGCGAACAACCTGAAGATGCTGCTCGACGCGCTCACCGACAGCCGTGCCGCCGGAGACTGGGAGGCCGTCCGGCAGAACGGGATGCAGTTGCTAGGGTGGATCGCGGAAGGGACACGCGAACGAGGCGACCCCCACGCCGCGTGAACGAGCACTTGAACGGATCCTCCCAACGTGCCGACATCCCGTCACACGACATCGACGATTTGCTCGCGCGGTTTCCCAATCGGACCTGGCTCACGTCGGGAGAGATCTTCTCTGCCCTTCCCGATCTCGAGCCGGAGACGGCGGAGCTCGCCGCGATCTACTCCAACCTTCGAGAGCGAGGGGTGGAGGTACTCGACGAGATCCGGACGGAGCTCGAGCAGGAGGACGCACGTCGCGGGCGCGGCGCGCCCGAGGAGTCGCCGACGACGCGCAGACCCGTGAGCGCGGCCCCCGCGCCGGGCCCGATTGCTCCGACCCGGCCACGCGTCGCCGACGTCGAGACGCCGGTACGCCATACGAGGTCTCGGGCCGAGCCCAGCGAGGGATCCAGCTCCGACCCGGTGCGGATGTACCTCAAGGAGATCGGCAAGGTGCCGCTCCTGTCCGGCGAGCAGGAAGTCACGCTCGCGAAGCGGATCGAAGCGGGCGTGCATGCGACCGAGCGGATCGAGAGTGGCGTCGCGATCTCCGACGAGGAGTGCGCGAGCCTCGAGGCCGTCGTCACCGACGGCGAGATGGCGAAGAAGCAGCTCACCGAAGCCAACCTTCGGCTTGTCGTCTCGATCGCGAAGCGCTACGTCGGTCGCGGGATGGCACTGCTCGACCTCGTGCAAGAGGGCAACCTCGGACTGATCCGAGCCGTCGAGAAGTTCGACTACACGAAGGGCTTCAAGTTCTCCACGTACGCAACGTGGTGGATCCGCCAGGCGATCACGCGCTCCATAGCCGACCAGGCACGCACCATCCGCATTCCGGTGCACATGGTCGAGACGATGAACAAGGTGCTGCGCGTGCAGCGCCAGATGCTCCAGGAGCTCGGACGCGAGCCCACGGTCGAGGAGATCGCCGCCAAGGTGGAGCTGACGCCCGACCGCGTGCGCGACATCCAGCGCATCTCACTCGAGCCCGTGTCGCTCGAGACGCCGGTCGGCGAGGAGGACGACAGCTCCCTCGGCGACTTCGTCGAAGACCCGTCTGCCATTGCCCCCGCCACCGCGGCGGCACGAGCGTTGCTGACTGATGCGATCGAGGAGGCCCTCGAGGAGCTGAACGAGCGCGAGCGGGCGGTGGTGCGCCTGCGTTTCGGCCTCGACGACGGGCAGGTCCGCACGCTGGAAGAGGTCGGCAAGGAGTTCGGTGTCACCCGGGAGCGCATCCGCCAGATCGAGTCGAAGACCCTCGCCAAGCTGCGCCACCCCACTCGTTCCCAACGGTTGCGCGACTACCTCGAAGAGCCGTAGGCCGGCAGGTGTGACTCCCTGACGACGCGGCGTCCGCTTCGTAGTCTGTGCGCGCCCGGGGCGGTAGCTCAGTGGTCAGAGCAGGGGACTCATAATCCCTCGGTCGAAGGTTCGATCCCTTCCCGCCCCACCACCTGCCGACTGCTCTACCGAGTCGCGCGGGGCCGTTGGACCGTCTGACGGAGGTTACGAATGCTGCGCCGAGTAGTCGCCACCGCCGCACTCAGTGTCGCGCTCGTTGTCGGCTTCGCGGGGCACGACGCAGTCGCCGCATCCCGCTGCAAGAAGGTGCCGGTCGGCGCGCAAGGCGTGCTGAGCAACCATCTCACGAGTGGGGCGAGGCTCGGGCCGAAGGTACGTGCAGTGCGATCGGGAGACTTCAAGCACATCTACTTCGTCTCGACCGAGCTCGGTGGTCCGGGCCTTGAAGAGGACGGCGAGGTCGCGACGTGGGCGATGAACCGGTTCAGGCCGAGCCCGGCGCGCCCGCTGCCAGTGGTCTATTCAGTGGGTGGCATGGCTCACGAGTTCTCGGACTGGGAACACGGCGAGGACGTGGCCGACATGACGATCGCCGACGATGGCTATGAGGAGTCGCAGGATTGTCTGTGACGCCAGGCACGACGATCCCCGGCTGACGGACCACTAGCCGGTGCCCACACGTATCCCGGTGACACACTCACGACGTGAGCCTTGGCCACGTGAGTCGCGGTGGGACCACCCGACGATGGCGACAGGCACGCGCCGTCGTGCTTGCCCGCAACGGCGGGAAGTGCGCCGACTGCGGACGACGCAAAGCCACCGAAGTGCACCACGTGCACAGCGTGCGGGACCACCCCCAGCTGGCGCTGAACGTGGCCAATCTGGTCGGCCTATGCGGAGCCTGCCACCGGAACCGCACCGCCGAACAGCGACGGGGCAACCGGCAGGTTCAGCAGCCCACGCCCACGCGCGACTGGTGAACACGGAACACGGGGGCCAGTGGCAGACGAACCAATCCCCATCTCACGCAGCCCGGCGCGGAATGATTGTCCCGCATGACCACGATCATCCTGCACGACCCGCCCGACTACATGACGCCCCGCCTAGCCGCGTGGCGCCACTGGACCGACCTTCCGCTCCTCATCCTGGCAATCGGGTCGCTGCCCCTTCTGCTGCTGGAAGTGATGCGCGGCGACCTCATCTACATCGATCGGGTCTTCCTCGACGTCATGAACGTGTTCGTACTCGCCGCGTTTCGCGATCGGCTACCTGGTCGAACTTTGGCTCGCCAGCGACCGACGCTCCTTCGCCCGACACGAGTGGACCTCCTTGCTGATCGTCGTCACGCAGGCCCTCGTCCTGATCCCGTTCCTCTCAGCGTTCGGCGTCACGCGCGTGTTCCGGGGCGGCCGTGCCTTGCGCTTCATCGCAGTGGCGCTGCGAGTCGTCGCGATCGGTGGTGTTAGCGCACGAGAGGGGCGCGCCGTGCTTCGGCGTCACACGGTGGGGTTCGCTCTCGGCCTCGCCGGGTTCACATGGATTACTTCAGCGGTGCTGTCACGATGGTCGAGGAGGTGGGCTCCGGTGAGCGCGTCAACTCGTTCTTCGACGCGCTGTGGTGGTCGATCGCGACGATCACCACCGTCGGCTATGGCGACGTGTTCCCCATCACTGCGGCCGGACGCATCGTCGGCGGTTTCACGATGGTCGTCGGCATCTCGACGTTCGCCATCATCACCGGGAAGTTCGCGTCGTTCCTCGTGATATCTGATGAAGCCGATGCCGAGGCCACGGGCCGCTAACCCCACCAACGCGGTTGAAGGTGCCGGGTTAGTGTCTCGCCATGCGGAGACTCGGAACGACCGTAGTTCTGGCGTGTTTCCTGCTCGGTGGAACGTCCTCGTCAGCATGGGCCAAGGACTCGAAGACGACGGAAGGAGCCGAAGACGCCATCGAGCGCTTCTTCGAGTACATCAACAACCGCCAGTGGGGGCCCTACTACGCGTTCCTTCATCCAGCGCAGCAGGCACTCGTGTCCAAGGAAGTGTTCATGGCCTGTTTCGATAGGGGTGTGCCTGATGGGGCCTCGGTCACCGACGTCGATTTCATCGACCACTACAAGGAGAAGGTGACGATCCCCGGCACGGACGTGAAGGCCAAGTCGATGGCTCTCACCGCCAAGATCACCGCTCAACAAGGACAGCTAGAGGACACTGCAACCGACACCTTCCACGTCTTCTGGGTGAAGAACAAGTGGGCGTGGACCATGGACTCCGAGCGGTTCGATGACTGCACCTCGATAAGACGCTTGTAACAACGGTGCGGGCTCATCCCCAGTGTTTTGTAGGGCCCACGCGCCCGGATGCCCTGCGCCCTCGCATCCATTCCCCCCCGATGGGCCCCGCCTCGGCCAACGCCACCCACGGGGCGACAACGTGGTCGCGGTGAGCCCAAGCGTTTCCGTCGCGTTCACCGCGGAGTTCGGCCTAGCTTGCTCACGGCATGGAAACAGCATCCGCGACCCTCGGAATCGTGCTCTTTCTTGTAGGCGGACTGTTTTTCCCGGTGGCAGGGGACAGCTACGGCCTTGGGAAGTGGTTGCCGTTCTGGCCGTACGAACCGCGACGCATCAAGACTGCTCAACGGCGTGGGGTCGCGTTGATGGCGATTGGCGCGGTCCTAGTTGGCGTCGTCTTGTTGTAGGCGCGCACCCGGACATTTCGCGTGAGTAGCGTTTCCCCGTGGAGGACTTCAAGCCGCCTCGGTGGTACCGCGTGCTGAGCCGCCTGGGACTGGAAAGGCTTGACCCCCATCCATTCGTGCTTTGGCTCGCTGGGGTCGCGGTGCTGGCACCAATCGGCTGGCTCCTGGGGACCTACGTCCCGGACCTAGATTCGTGGACGGACCCACCATCGTCCGGCTGGGAGACGGCGTTGGGCCTTACCGTGGGTTTCACCATCGTCTGGGTGCTCATCCAGTTCGAACGCGATGACGACTGAGGCACCCGCGACTCCGGGGCCCCTGTCGTAGGGCTCCGATACCGTCCGGCGCGTGGACGACTTCCCCGGCTACGAGTCTTGCCGCGTCCGGGTGCGCGGCGTGGAGTGTTGGTCTTGGCGTCGGCCCGGCGAGACGCGGGCTCCGTGCTTCCACTCCGAGCGGGAAGCGAGCAACTACTTGCGGGACCGTCTCCGACGCGTCGCCGTGTTTGCTCCGAGGGCGAGTCCCGGACCGTTCGAATGATTCTTCGGGTCCACAATTCCAGCGGCGGCGAATGCGAGAATCAACCGTGGCTCAGTCGCCTGTTTGGTATGCGCACGCGCCGTTCGAATTGAACGTCGGTCTTGGTGAGCAGTGGAGCGTCGTACTGCCACGAGTGTTCCGATACCTCGATCAAAACGTACATCGATGACTTCTTCGAGAGCGGCCATCTCCGTCTCTCGTCGTTCGACCATTTCAAGTCCCATACCGACGTGGAACGACTCGATGCGAACGAGGGCGAGGGAGTGCACTTCGGCGAGTATCGCTCTCCTCACGATCCGGACGACGCCTCCACCGTCGCGATGGTGACGGGAACCGGACAGAGCTTCTACGTGCTTTGCGGTTCCATTCTGGAATCCACCGACCTCCTGTCAGATTTCGGTTCCGACGGCTACTTCGTGATCGAGAATCCAACCGGCTTTGCCAACGAAGTCCGTCGCCACGTAACGGGTTGCCTGGGGGGACTGCAAGGCCACTGCATCTATCCGCCGCGCGGACGGGGTGTATCTCGGCGGCTTGACGAGAACCCAAGACAGATTATTGAAGACGCGACCCGCGCCGACGGAACGGTGGACATGGCCGCGATCCCGGCTATGGCGAGTCTGACCGTGGGGAACGAGAGCTTCTTCACCAAGGATTCGAGGTATCGCCACCAGGCCGAGTATGGATGCTTTGGCGTGTGGACCATCGCGTTACGGGCTACGTGGACATCGTGTGCCCAAGCGCTCGAAAGTTCTGCGTGAAGATCACCTAGTTAGCTGCCAACGCCCGCAGCGCTTGGAGCGCTCCGGCGTGGCGTTCTGCCCACGGCCCTCTAGCGCGCTCGCACCTGTGCATTTGCGCGTCCGAGTACGCGTTCGCGGGCACGAGCGCCACGTGGCCAAGCCGGGCGATGACCTCGCGGTGCACCACGGGTCCGTCATCGTGCATGACCTCGCAAGACTTGCCGGGCGTGAACCCGATGGAGAACCCCGGAGTCTGGCCGTCGCGAATCTTGTAGCCCGCGGTGCGCCCGGCTTCGGTGTCGTCCAAGCGGAGCACGACGTGGAGCCCGTCCGGTTGCTCGCTCAACTGCTCACCACGCCCCACCCACTGGCCCGTGTGCTCCAAGTGCACCCGGAGTCGTTCCGGGCGCATCCGCAGCGCTTCCCGGAAGCATCCGGGCTCCAATGTCTCGCGGTACGGCTTGCCGTCATGGTCCGCCACGAGTGCCACGCGTCCGTCGCACCGTGGTGGGGCTCGCCGCGCCCATGGACGCGCGCGTGATCTGCGTCCCCAAGTCGGCGATTGTTCAATGCGGCGTGCGGGCCAACGCTACGCAACCGCACGACTCTGCGGGCTGGTAGCAGTTTGGTAGCAATCCTTGCTACCAAACGCTGTTATTCGTTGTTACGCGATGCACTCCGAGCACACCGGAAACGCCCTCTGACCTGCACGGACGCGCACTTGTCGTTACGCGTGCGCACTGCCGGAAGCGACTCATAATCCCTCAGTCGAAGGTTCGATCCCTTCCCCTACTCCCAGCTTGCCCAAAGATCACGGCGGTGGTTCCGTTGTCGTCGCGTGGTTCTGTTGTCGTCGGCGGCGGTTCCGTTGTCGTCGTGGTCGTGGTCGTCGTCGTTGTCGTCGTGGTGGTGGTCGTCGTCGTGGTCGGCGGTGGCACCGTGCCGCTGGGGGGAATGGCCAGCGGAGTGACCGGTGCCGGATTGAGGAGGAACGAGAACGGTGCTGCTCCCACTGAGCTTCGAGCTTCCCTGCGAGCCGCCCGCCGTTCCTTCTTCGTCAGCGTCTGTCGCGGCTTCGTGGTCGACGCGGGCGCGCCGGCCGAGTGGGGTGCCCGGGCGGGGCTCGTGGTCGACACAGTGGTCGTGGACGCCGACGGACTGGCTTGCGCGAAGATCTGCGGTCCTCCGCCCGGTGAATCGGCCAGATTGGCGATGAGCAGCGCGCCCAGGCCGATGAGGACGATCGCGGTCCCGGCGGCGACCTCGAGGAAGCGGAAGTCGAGCCAGTCGCGAAATACGTCCCAACGGATCAGGAACCAGTCACGGAGCGCGTTGAGTCGGTCCAACATGTCACTGAAGAGCATGCCCGATCTCGGGCGCCACTGCCACGCAAAGTGGCGCCAATCTGCCGAACGGGCCACTGCTAGCCTCCGATGCTGCCTTCCGGGGTAGCTCAATCGGCAGAGCGGTTGACTGTTAATCAATAGGTTGAGGGTTCGAGTCCCTCCCCCGGAGCTGTATGCCTGCCCTTGCCGACCCGGACGTGACCGAACGCCTGGCGAGACTGCCCGGCTGGGAACGCATCGGCGACGAGATCGTGGCGACGTTCGAGCTCCCCAGCTTCCCGTCTGCGATCGAGTTCGTCGACGGGTTAGCCGAGCGCGCGGAAGCCGCGGACCACCATCCCGATCTCGACATCCGTTACCGCAAGGTCAAAGTCGCGCTCAGCACCCACAGTGAGGGCGGGATCACCGAGAAAGACTTCGACCTCGCCCACGAGATCGCCGCTCTCGCGGCCGCGGCAGGAGCTTCGTGATCGCGGTCGTCGTCGGCGTCGTCATCCTCGCGCTGTGCCTCGCGGTCGTCGTTGCGATCGCCCGCGATCGGGGTCCGGCTCCTGACGACGTCGCGGTGTCGTACGAGCACGCGTGGGACCGGCTCGACTTCGAGTCGCTGTGGAACCTGTCGGGTGCGGAACTCCGGGACCGGCGAGACCGCCGGACCTTCATCGCAGCGAAGCGCGCCGCGTACGCAACGCAGCACGCGCTCGCCGGCCTTGCCACGAACGTTCTCGTGGAGGATGCCGCGGCGCGTGGTGACGACGCGGTCGGTGTGTACGCGCGTCGAGTTGCGCGACGGATCGAGCGTCCGCAACCGCATCCGGCTTGCGCGTCGGAATTCGCGATGGCAGGTCGTCGCGTACGGGCTCGCCGACGACACCACGTCGCACCCTTCGTGAGCGTCGCGGCCCTGCTCCTCACGGGCGGTGCCGGGCGGCGGCTCGGAGCGGAGAAGAGCGGCCTCGTGCTCGACGGGGAGACGCTCGCGAACCGCGGTGCGCGCACGCTCGTGAGTGTGTGTGATCCGGTCCTCGAGGTGGGTGTCGGCGCGAGCTCACTGCCGCACGTCGCGGACCCCGTACCCGGTCTCGGCCCGCTCGCGGGCTTGGTCGCCGGTTCCGACGCGCTCAGGAAGCACGGATACGACGGTCCCGTCGTCCTGCTCGGAGTCGATCATCCGTTCGTTACCGGGGAGCTCGTTCGGCTCCTGGCCGACTGGGAGGGCGCGGCGACCGCAGTCCCCCTCGTCGACGGGCACCCGCAGACCGCGTGCGCGCGGTACGGCGCCGATGCGTGCGCAGCAGCTCCATCACTCCTCGACGCCGGAGTCCGCTCGCTGCGTGCACTGCTCGACGCGGTCCCCTGGGACGCGCTCGACGACGCGCACTGGGGCACCGTCGCGACGGCGAACGCCTTTGTCGATGTCGACACGCCTGCGGACGCGGCGCGCCTGGGCATCCGGATTGCCAAGTAGCGTGACCGATGTGAGCACCTCGGTCGCCCGGAAGTCGGTCACGCCGGTGCGGGTGCGCGTCCTCGACGGTGAGCAGGTCGGGGAGCGGCCGGACAAGATCGTCACCGAGGAGCCCATGGAGATCCGGGTCCACGGCCCGGGTCAGCAACCCGCCGCACTGGCGGTGACCATGCGAACCCCCGGCAACGACTTCGAGCTCGCGGTGGGATTCTGCGTGACGGAAGGGATCATCATCCGCCCCGACGAGCTCGAGTCGGTGGCGTACTGCTTGGCGGGTGACGGAGCGCAGGAGTACAACGTCGTCACCGTGCGGCTGCGCCGGCGAGTCGATCTCGCCGGCAAGGTGCGCAATTTCGTAGCCAACGCGAGCTGCGGGCTCTGCGGCAAGGTGTCGATCGACCAGGTCGAGCTGGAGTCCGCGCCCGTCGGGGTCGGGCCGACGGTGGCCCGCCCGGTGCTGACCGAGCTGCCGGACCGATTGCGGGCAGGTCAGCAGGTGTTCGATACGACGGGCGGCCTGCACGCCGCGGGGCTCTTCGATCCGGAGGGCTCGCTCCTGGCGCTCCGCGAAGACGTCGGGCGCCACAACGCTCTCGACAAGCTGGTCGGCCACGCGGCGCTGGAGCGGTGGCTCCCGCTCTCCGATCGGGTGCTGCTGGTCTCGGGGCGAGTCAGCTTCGAGATCGTGCAGAAGGCGGCCGTCGCCGGCATCCCCATCGTCTGCGCCGTCTCTGCGCCATCGAGCCTGGCGGTCGAGGCGGCCGACCGGTTCGGGCAGACCCTCGTCGGCTTCCTCCGTGGCGATCACGCCAACATCTACACGCATGCGGAGCGCATCGAGCTGTCGGACGGGCGGTGACCGCCGGCGAGCTGCTCGACCGTTTCGAGCGCGCCTTCATCGCGCAGCAGGAAGCGCTCGGGCACCTGGGCGACGACGAACGACGCCGGCGCACCGAGCGGCCGGGTCAGTATCACCTCGACGCGATCGCCGACGCGGCCGTGCTCTCCGTCGTCGCGGGCGCCGAAACCCGGGTGTTGAGCGAGGAGTCGGGCTGGACCGGCCCGAGCGACGCGCGCGTGACGATCGTGGTGGATCCAGTCGACGGCTCGACGAATTGCGCGCGGAGGCTCCCGTACTGGGCGATCTCGCTCTGCGCGGTCGATGCCGACGGATTGCTGTGCGCGTTGGTCGCCAACGGCGCGACGGGCGACCGGTACACGGCGACGCGTGGGCTCGGTGCGTGCCTGAACGGTCGCCGGATCGGCCCGAGCGCGACGACGGAGCTGGGGCGCGCCGTCGTGGCCATCTCCGGTCTGCCGCCGAGCGCGCCCGGGTGGCGGCAATTCCGCGCCCTCGGTTCGTCCGCGCTCGCCCTGTGTGATGTCGCCGCGGGACACCTCGACGCGTACGCGGACTGCATCGTCGACCAGCTCTCGCCGTGGGACTACCTCGGCGCGCTCCTCGTCTGCCGCGAGGCGGGTGCGGACGTCGTGGATGCGGAGCAGCGCCCGCTCGTCGCGCTCGATCCCGACGCGCGGCGCCAGATCGTGGCCGCCGCGACGCCCGAGCTGCTCGAGCACGTGCGCGGGATCGTGGTGGTGTGAGCACGACCCTCGATCTCGACGCCCTCCTCGCCGCCGCACTGGACGCGGCCGCGGCCGGGAGCGACGTCGTGCGCGAGTCGTTCGGGCGCGCGACGAACGTCGGGGAGAAGGCGCCGGGGGACTGGGTCAGCGACGCCGACCATGCCAGCGAGCTCGCGATCCGCGACGTGCTGCGGGCCGCGGCGCCCGGGATCGCGTTCTTCGGTGAAGAAAGCGGCGGTGAGCGCGCCGACGTGGGTTGGTTCGTCGACCCGCTCGATGGCACCACGAACTATCTCCGAGGTTTTCCCGTGGTCGGTGTGTCGATCGCGCTCGTCGCGGAGGGCGAGCCCGTGGTGGGGGTGGTCCAGGCTCCGATGCTCGGTGACGTGTTCGCGGCCCGGCGGGGGAGTGGGGCGTTCCGCAACGGCGCCCCGGTCGCCGTGTCGAACCGGCCGCCTGACCGTGCAGTCTGCGCGACCGGATTCCCCTTCCGGTCGAAGCGCGACGCGCTCGACTCCTATTTGCCGACCATGGAGCGTGCCCTGTGGGTCTTTGAAGACCTCCGTCGGGCCGGTGCGGCCAGCCTCGATCTCGCCTGGACGGCGTGTGGAGTGTTCGACGGCTACTTCGAGCAGCGGCTCGGCACCTGGGACGTCGCCGCCGGGGGCGTGATCGTCCGTGAGGCCGGAGGGGTCGTCACCGATTGGCACGGCGACGACCGGGCATGGCTCGGGGGCGATGTCGTGGCGGGGTCGCCCGCCGTCCACGCCCGGATCCTGGAGCTCGCCTCGGAGCCTGCCTGAGGGCGGACCCGTCACGCCGCGGGCGGGATTGGACGCACCGGTCAAGTCGGGGTCGAAAGGTGCCGAAGTGCTGGGCAACGCCGGGTGCCGAGCTCGTGGAGGAGGCGTCGATGGGCGACGTCGCAGAGGTGGCCGAGGCCGGTTGGCGGCCGGATCCGACTGGACGCTACGAGTGGCGATACTGGGACAACGGCTGGACGAACCGCGTCGCGTCGTCGAAGCCTGCCGCGGAGCGCTCAGCGTCTGCAGCCCAGGCTCCGGCGGACGCCGCCCCGTCGCCGTCGCCGTTCCGGGCGTCGCCCGCATCGGCGGCTGCTCCGCCGCCGGAACCCCTTCCGGGTCCCGGGGCCTCGTCTTCGCTGGGCGTGGCCGTCGCCGCTCACTCCGACGCGACCGTGGACTTCGAGCCCCAACCCGAGCCGTCGCCGCGCGCCGAGCGCGAGTCGATCGACTGGTCGACGGTGAATTTCGTCGAACCGAGCGAACCGAGGGCAATCGCCACCACGGAGCCCGACGCCGACGTCCAGCCGAAGCGGAGCCTGTTCGATCGGCTCCGTTCGCTGTTGCGCTCGTTCGCAGACCAGCCCGAGTCGTACCACTCGCCGCACGCCGTCGAGCTCCCCGACGAGGATCGAGCGGTTTCGGCGGTCAAGGCGCCCCCGAGCTATGGCCGCGCCGGCCTCGTTTCGCTGGCGGCGGGAGGGATCGCGCTCGGCGCGTCGCTGCCCTGGCTGTCGGGGACCCTCAGCGGGAATTCGTTCAGTCAGACCGGGTTCGACCTGAGCAAGGGATGGCCGTTCACCCTGGGTGCGCTGCTGCTCGCAGCCTCCGCACTGCTGGGCGTCCGCTACCACCTCATGCGGTGGGCGAGCTTCGCGGTTGCGTTCGGTTTGTCCGCGTTCATCGTCCGTGAGCTCATCCACACGCACGACGCGGTGAGGACGCTGAACCTCTCGCATGCGACCGACGTCCACATCGGCCTAGGTCTCCTCGTGATGACCGGCTCGGCGATGGCGGCGCTCGTCTCGGCCTCCCGGCTGGGCGAGGGGCCGAACTACTAGCGACCCGCCCGGAGCGACCGCGAGAAAATGAGTTGACGCGGTCGATCGTGGGATGGTTGCCTGGTCGCGACCCGGTATCCTGCCGGTAGCAGCACAGCACCCGGACGCAGGACAGGAAGCCTGATGATCGAGCACGCGACGCAGAGCTACGGATTCGCATCCGCGGCGGCCGCGCGCGCCCGGGTCGGTTTCCTCATGGGGAACGACGTGATGGGCAACGGCTCGTGGCCGATTCCGTGCACGACCCACGTCAAGCCCCAGCCCCGGCTCCTGGTGACCCTCTCGTAACGCTCCACACGGGACAAGCGACCAGGCCGCCGGGGCACCCCCGGCGGCCTTTCTCGCGTTCTGGGCCGTGTTCCCCGTCCCCCGACCCCTCTGACCCAACGGCATCGCAGCACCGAACAGGGAGATCCCGATGTTCGCCTTGGAATCGATCGAGCAGGAAGTGTGGCGTCGAGACGCCCGATGTGCCGACAGCTCGTCGGCCCTCGTCGACCTGTTCTTCTCGGAGCAGCTCGACGACATCCGGCGCGCCAAGGAATTCTGCGGGGGTTGCTCGGTGCGCGAGGCCTGCCTCGACGCCGCGATCGCCCGAAGGGAGCCGTGGGGCGTGTGGGGTGGTGAGCTGTTCGCCAACGGCAAGGTCCTCGCGCAGAAGCGCGCCCGGGGCCGACCGCCGAAGGTGCGGGTGCCCGAGCCCGAGCTCGAGGAGCTCGTACCGGCGTATCGAGTCGAGCGCTCCGCCTGAGCCGTGGCGGGCTCGGCTTCGTCCCCCGAGCCGAGCCCGCCCACGATCACCGCATACGGCGGGTCGGGGCGACGGAGGGGCACTGCTCCCCCCGGTGCCCCACGAGCCCCGATCCGCCGCGGTCAAGCCCCCGCGGGGCGCGCCGACCCGGTCCGGTACCGTGTCTCGCGCTCGGGCGTTTAGCTCAGCTGGCGAGAGCGCCGCCCTTACAAGGCGGAGGTCGGGGGTTCGAGACCCTCAACGCCCACCGAGAATCACAACGTTTCCGCAGGTCGAGGCATTTCGCGTGTCCGGTCGCTCAGGCATGTTCGTTGCTCCTTTCACGGTTGCGGCCGATTGGGACAGTCTCCGGCGCTAGAGGCCCACTTGTGCTGATCGGCGCTCCCCGACCAGGCGTACGTTCGGGGAGCCGTTGTGCTCGCTGGCGTGCGTGTCAATGCTGACCTCGCGAACGTCTTTCCCTTCCAGTTCGACTATGCGAGCTCGGCGAGTCCGAGGTGGGTGCTCGTTGCGGTCTTGGTGCTCTCGGAGTCGGCGGAGTTCGGGTGCAGCCATGTGTCGGACGATCAGCCCGCCGCCACTGCACCGAGCAGGGCCGCCACCATCAGACCGATCCAAAGCGGTGCTGTCACCTGGGGGATGAAGAATCGGATCACGTTTCCCTCGTGTTCTCGACGACGAAAACAAGGACCAGCACCCCGAGCACGACGCCGAGGACCAGACGTGGGTCGGCGCAGTTCACCGGTCGGGCTTCATCATGAGCGAGTGTGTCACTTTCCGCTCGTTTGCGGGAACCGGACCGTCACGGCTGTGGCGACCGTGACGAGGCAGAGCGCGGTGGCCTCGTCGGGAACTGGTGGGCCGGCGAGACGATCCCCACGAACTGTCCCGAGGGCCATTCGGCCCTGGCGTGTCGATGTACTCGCTGTGCACAATGGCGGCAGAGATCGTCAATCGGTCAGCTTCGTGCTATTGGGCCACCGGGCGAGGACGAAGTGCCGCCCGCTTTACCGAGGGAGAGGAGGGGGTACTCGATGTACATCGGCGTCGGCACTCTCGTCGTGATCCTGATCATCGTGTTGATCATCTACTTCATCCGCCGCAGCTAGGGGAGAACATGGGCTCAAAATCTGATGACTCTCAAAGGCCGGGCGAAGGAAGCTGTCGGCGATCTCACCGACAACGACGACGCTGAAGAGCGAAGGTAAGGCCGACCGTGCAGAGCGGCAAGGCGAAGGACGTGATCGAGCACGCTTGGCGAGAAGGCCAAGGACGTTGTTGACGACATCAAGGACAAGGTTCAGGGCTCAGACAACGACTAGAGGCCCGTGCGCGCCTGAGGGTCTGTACCGGAGCGCGATTTGGAGGTCGGTCGATGCCGGGTCCGTTGCAGGTGATTGCGGTGAGCTTCGGTCCGGGTGCCGACTTCGAGGGTCGGGTTCTCGCTGAAGTCGATCGCCTCCAGGGCCGAGGAGTGCTGCGGCTGCTCGACGTGCTGTTCGTCGCGAAGAGCGAGGACGGCGTGGTCGAGCGGCTCGTCGTGGGTGATGACGAGGACTTCGGCGCACTCCTGGCGAGCATCGTCCCGTTTGACGGCGCTGGCCTCGTGGGCGACGGCTCGTCAGGGTTCGATCCGGCTGACGCATGGGCATTGGCAGGGTCCTGGCGCCTGGGACGGCGCTCGCGTTCTTGCTCGTCGAGCACGGCTGGGCGCAGCCGCTCTTCGACGCGATCGCCGAGAGCGGGGGCGTGTTGGTGGGCGAGGGTTTCCTCACGCCCGAGGCCGGGTTGCTGGTCGGGGCCGAGGTCGCGGCGATGGAGGAGGCAGCTCGGGTGATCGCGGCCGCGCAGGCCGACGAAGCCGACACGATGCTCCTGGCCATGGCCGCAGAAGCCCGAGCGGTCGAGGCGATCGCGACCTCGGAAGCGATCCGCACCGCCGCCGCGGCAGACGCGATCCGAGCGCTGATCACCGCAGGCATCGTGGAGGAGGCAGCCGCCGTCGAGGCCGTCGAGGCCTTGACCGCCGCTGGGATCATCGTCGCGGCAGCCGACGAAGCCGCGACGGAGGCTGTCGCGGAAGCCGCGGCCACGATCAAGGCCGCATCGATCACGATGGCTCAGGCAAGGGTCCTCCGTTACTTGCCCACGCAGTTGAGCTTCGCGGTCATCGCCGACAAGCTGGGGATCTCCCGCGCCGCGGCGAAGGAACGAGCCGAGCGCGCCTACAAGAAGCTCGGGGTACACAGCCGCGCCGAAGCCGTCGCCCGAGCCCGCGCGCTCGGGATCATCGACTGACTTTCGAATCGATCAAGGCTCACCACTCAATTGTGAACGAAGACCCCGTGAGATCGGGCAGCGTGGAGAGCCCGCGATGGCGCAGATGTCGCGATGCGGTGGCCGAGAGCGCGCGCACCGGGCGAGCGCCCTGGCGCGAGGTGGGGGCCGGCGCAGAGGAAAGCCGGACGAACGCGAGGAGGGGACAATCGGCGAGGAGAGAGCAAGAAGAGAGACAATGCTCCTCCGGGCGCGACGCGTGGAGCGCGCGTGATGCGCCCGCTGGAAGTGATCGGCGCCGCACTGCGCACCTATCGCGAACGGTTCTGGCGAGTCGCGGGGACCGCGTTCGTGGTCTTCGGGACGGTCGCGGCCATCGATGCAATCGCCACCGTTCTCGTCGTCGATCACGTCTCCAGCCCGGTCGGCGACGCGATCACCTCGGCCGCGGCTGCGGTCTTCGCGATGGCCGGTGTCGTCGTGTACGCGGGCATCATCGACAAGGTCGTCGGCGCGCATCTCCACGGACACCCCGATCTGAGCGTTCGGGGAGTATGGGCTGTGCTCCCACTCGGGCGACTCGTCGCTGCGGACCTGCTGCTGGCGTTGACGACGCTCGCCGGCGCGGCCCTGTTCTTGATCCCGGGCATCGTCGTCTTCACCATGTGGTCGCTCGTCGGACCGGTCATCACGATCGAGAATCGCCCGGTCGCTTCGGCCTTCGGGCGCTCGTGGCAGCTGGTGCGTCCCCATGCCTTGCTGACCCTGTGCCTCGTCACCCTGCCGCTCGGGGTCGAACAGGCCGTGTTGCACGCGATCCACTACACCGAGATCTTCGACCACCCGGTCCTACCCGCCCTCCTGCTGAACGGATTGCTCGGAATGGTCGTCGGCTCCGTCGTCGGACTCGTCGAAGTCGTGCTCGCCTACGAACTCATCGCGCGAGCTGACGTCCGCGCTTCGGGAGCGGCTCGAGAGATGCGACGGCGATGAAACGCCGATCAGCTCTCGGCGTAGGTCTCCGCTGCCTGGCTGTCGAACTCGTAGCCCACGAACGGCTCGGAGCCCATCACCCATGCGTCGTGGCCCGGTTCGATGACGTAGGCGTCGCCGGGACCGATCTCGTCGGTCGAACCGTCCTCGTGCTCGACGTGCAGGCGGCCCGCCATCACGGTGCCGACATGATGCACCTGACAACTGTCGGTTCCTGCCACCGGCTTGATGCACTCCGACCACCGCCAGCCCGGCTGCAGCGTCATCCGTGCTGCCTTCACCGATCCGAGGTCGACCACCTCGACCTTGGTCTTGTCCGGAGCCCGACTCTCATCGGGGGTGTCGAAGCTCTTCTTGGCGATCCCAGCCATTTCACCCTCCCTCGACTTCCGTACCGCAGCACTCGCTGATTGCATCGCGCATCTCGACCGGCGGCGATCAGGCGAGGAGTTTGGCCTTGGCGGCTTCGAATTCGTCCTCGCTGAGCACGCCGGAATCCTTCAGGTTCGACAGCTCCTGCAGCTTCGACACGATGTCGTCGCCGCCCGCGGGTGCAGGGGCCGGAGCCGGGGGCGGGGGAGCCTGCTGCTCGTACTGCGCCTGATCCTGCTGGTCGTACTTCTGCTGCTGGTGGCGCGAGACGCGCCCACCCACCGCGGATGCCGTGCCCGCGATCACCGCCGTGCGCCCCACGGTGCGCACGAGCCCTGGTCCTCGTCTCAGCATCGGGTTCTCCTCTCGGGTTCGGACGGCCGGGTCAGACGCCGGCCCGCAGGGCCAGCACCTCGTCGACTGTCTCTTTCGGGATGTGCACGGACGCGACGAGCTCTCCACCGGCGTCGGCGATCGCGTCGCGCAGCCCCGTCGCCCAGACGTGCTCGACCAGGAGCAGCGCGGCCGACGAGTCGGGCTCGAGCTCGACCCCGAGGTCCTCGATGTCCTCGTCGGACACAAGACCGGAGGGCTCGTCGAGCAGCGGGTCGAACGCGGCACGCACCTCGTCGTCGAGCGTGCTCAGCTCGAATCCGAGCACGTCGCCGGCGGCGTCCTTGGTGACGAAGACGAGGTCGACCACGCGGATGGTCCTGCTCTCCACGAGGTCGGCGAGCGCGGGTGCGATCTCACCGGTGAACCGGTTCTCGGGAAAGGCAATGACGAAAAGCTCCACTGGTCCCATGCGCACCGCCGTCTTGGTCGTGTCGGGTTTCGGGGTCATTCTTCATTTGACGAAGACGACCGGCATCACCCGACCAGGATGAATCGCCGTCCGCCTGATCCTACGGCCTCCCTGCTGGCCCCGGCGGGGGACGTGCGTAATGTTCGGCGCCATGGCCAAACCATTTCGCTTCGGTGCCATCGATCGGCTCGCCGGGAAGTAACGCCGAGCGGGCGAACTCAGAGGTCGGCGGGCGCGTTGCTGATCAACTGACCACCGTCGACCGCAAGCGTGTGGCCCGTGATCCACGACGCGCGTTCGCTCGCCAGGAACAGCGCCGCGTTCGCGACGTCGTCCGGCTCCCCGATGCGCCCCAGGGGAAAGCGTGCGGCGATCTCCTCGGGAGAGAGACGCTCGATGAGCACGCGCGCCATGTCGGTGCGAACGAGACCGGGCGCGATCGCGTTGACGCGGACACCGGGCGCGAGCTCGCGTGCCAGGTGCTTGGTCACGTGGACCAGGGCGGCCTTGGTCGAGTTGTAGGCGCCGAGGTCCCCGACCGGTTGGAGGCCACCGACCGACACCATGTTCACGATCGCGCCGCCGTGCTCGCGCATCCACGCCCTCCAGACCAGCTGGGACCACACGACCGCACCGCGGACGTTGACCTGATAGGTCTTGTCCCACGCCGCGAGCTCCATCTCGATGATCGGCCCCATCTGCGGGTTCGTCGCCGCGTTGTTCACGAGCACGTCGACCGCGCCGAAGCGCTCCATGGTGCCTTCGACGCACGCCGCCGCCGCCTCGGGGTCGCCCACGTTGGCGGCGATCCCGAGGATGGCGGCGCCCGGGACGGCGCCCTCGATCGCGAGCGCAGCCTCGTCCAGCGCCTCCTGCTTCCGGGAGGAGATCACGACGGAGGCTCCGGCGCCGGCGAAGGCCGTCGCGACCGCCCGCCCGATCCCCCGTGATGCGCCCGTGACGAGCGCCACCTTCCCGGTGAGGTCCATGCATGCTCCCGTGTCGATCGAGGCGGCCCCGCCAGGCCGGGGGCAGTTTCGCGCACGGGCGACGCCCCACCGTCCCCCCGGTCGCCCGCCGTGATGCGCGACGATGGATCCATGCCCGCGTCCGGCGTTGTCACGGCGGACCGAGCCGCTCCTCCCCGCCCGTGGCGCCTCGGTTACGTCCCTGCCCTCGACGGCCTCCGGGCCGTCGCGGTCGTCGCCGTGCTGCTGTACCACGGCGACCAGGGCTGGCTGCCGGGCGGATTCCTCGGCGTCGACGTCTTCTTGGTCATCAGCGGATACCTGATCACGTGCCTACTGCTCTCCGATTTTCACAACAACGGGAAAGTCGACCTCAAGCGGTTCTGGACGCGCCGGGCGCGGCGCCTCCTCCCGGCGCTGTTCCTCATGCTCGCGACCGTCAGCGTCTACGCGCTGCTGTTCCTGCCACGGGAGATCGACAAGCTCCGCGGGGAGGTTGCTGCCGCGGTCGGCTACGTCGAGAACTGGTATCTCGTCTTCCGCAACGTGTCGTACTTCGAGAACGCGGGCCGGCCTTCGCTGCTCAAGCACGTGTGGTCGCTAGCGGTGGAAGAGCAGTTCTACCTGCTCTGGCCGTTGCTCATCGCGGGCGGGCTCGCGATTTGGGGTTACCGGCGTCGTCTGTTCTTCGCGATCCTCCTCGGGATCATCGCGTCGACGGTCCTGATGGCCGTCCTCTACACCCCGTACGAGGATCCGTCACGCGTGTACTACGGGACCGACACGCGCGCGGCGCCGCTCCTCGTCGGCGCGGCACTCGCGTTCGTGTGGGCGCCGTGGCGGTTGACTCGCCGCACCGCCCACACCGCACCCATCGTGCTCGACCTCCTCGCGGCCGGGTCGCTCGCCGGGCTCTGCTGGTTCTTCCTCAACCGAGGCGAGTTCGATTCCGGGCTCTACCGCGGTGGGTTCCTGGTCGTCGCGCTGCTCAGTGCCGTCGCGATCGCGAGCACGGTCCACCCCGCGGGCCGCGTCGCGCCGTTGATCCTGGGCCTGGCTCCCTTGCGCTGGATCGGGATCCGTTCCTACGGCATCTACCTCTGGCACTGGCCCGTCTACATGGTCACGCGGCCCCATCTCGACGTGCCGATCACCGGGGTGCCGCTACTCGTGATGCGACTCGCGATCACGGTCGGGCTGGCCGAGCTGTCGTTCCGGTTCGTCGAAGAGCCGATCCGGCACGGCGCGATCGGTCGGTGGATGGCCGCGGTCCGTAATTCCACGGGTGAGGAGCGACGCCGCCTGACGACCGGCTTCGCGATGAGCACCGCCGCGATCATGCTGGGCGTCGTGGTCATCGCGGCGGGCCTGGCGGGTGGGGGTGAGTCGGCGGCGCGCCCGCCCGGATTCCCGGTGAACGCGGATGCACGCGTGATCGTGCCGCCGTCGACCATGACGGCTCCGACCACCACGAGCCTGGGCACGGGCGTGACGACCCCGCCCGCCACGACCGCTCCGGCCGTCCCGCCCCTCGTCGCGGGCCGCGTGACGATGATCGGCGACTCCGTGATGCTGGGTGCGAGCAGTGCCCTGCACGCCGCGCTGGGCGATCGGCTCTACTTCGACGCGCTCGAGAGTCGCCAGTTCTCCGCGTTGGTGCCCAAGGTGCGCGACCTTCGGGCCAAGGGCCTCCTGGGTCAGGAGGTCGTGATCCAGCTGGGAACCAACGGCACGATCAATCCCGGAGACCTCGACGCGGCGATGGGGATGATGCGCGACGCGCGGCGGGTGGTACTCGTCAACGCCAAGGTGCCACGTGGGTGGGAGGCCCAGGTCAACGGCGTCCTCGCCGACGGCGCGCGCCGGTACCGCAACGTCGTGCTGCTCGACTGGCACAACCTGGCGGGAGCCCGCCCGGACGTGTTCTGGGACGACGGGATCCACCTCCAGCCGGCGGGCGCTCAGTACTACACCCAGCTGGTGCTGGGAGCGATCTAGCGCCGGGCGACGACCCGCTCGGCGACGGCGCCTGACCAGTGCCGACGGGGGTCGACGCGCGAGACTGGTTGTTCCCCATGGGCACCGTCTCCCGCTCGTTCCGTACGCTGTTCGTCACGATCGTCGCCGGCGGCGTCGCCGTCGGCGTCTGCCTCGCGGCGCTCATTCCCGGCACGGTCGAGCTTGCCACCGCCCACCACTACACCGCGGACTCCGAAGTCAATCTCCGCAAACTCGACCAGCAGTCGACGGTCTACGCGGCCGACGGCAGCGTGATGGGGTACCTCGGCTTGCAACAGCGCGAGGTCGTCACGTTCGACGAGATCCCGAAGCCGCTGATCAAGGCGGTGATCGCGATCGAGGACCAGAGCTTCTGGACGAACGACGGCATCGACCTCGGCGCAGTCGCGAGGGCGTTCATCACCAACCTCACGTCCGGCGAGATCGCGCAGGGCGGCTCGACCATCACCCAGCAGCTCGTCAAGAACCGGGTGCTCACGCCCAAGCGCGACGTGAACCGCAAGATCCGGGAGATCCAGGACGCGTTGCGCCTGAACGAGAAGTACACGAAAGAGAAGGTCCTCACCGAGTACCTCAACACCGTGTACCTCGGCGCCAACCTCTACGGCATCAAGACCGCGGCCAAGGGCTACTTCCTCACGATCGATCCCGGCTCGCCCTATCCGAGGGGCAAGCACCTCGACGAGCTCACGCTCGGCGAGGACGCGTTGTTGGCCGGCCTCATCCAGAACCCCGAGGGCTACAACCCCTTCCGGTTCCCCGAGCGCGCCATCCGTCGGCGCGCCGACGTGTTGCGCGCGCAGGTCGACCTGGGCCAGATCACCCAGGAGCAGGCCGACGCCGCCAACCTCGAGGACGTGCCGAAGGTCGCCCCGCTCGCCGAGCTCCGGCCGACGAACTACCTCGTAGCCGAGGTGCAGGACCGCCTGCTCGCCGACCCCCGCCTCGGGGCCACGCTGAAGGAACGCAACGACGCCCTGCTGAAGGGCGGGCTGAAGATCTACACGACGTTCGACCTCAACCTTCAGGGGATGGCGAAAGAGTCGGTCCGGACAGCCATGCCCCAGAAGGGGCCGGACTGGACCGCTTCACTGGTGGCGATCGATCCCGCCACGGGCGCAGTCAAGGCAATGGTGGGTGGTCCGGACTTCGCCGATAGCGAGTACAACATCGCGACCCACCCGATCGGACGACAGGCCGGCTCCACCTGGAAGGTCATCACGCTCGCCACCGCGCTCGCCAACGGCTACTCGCCCAACGACACGGTGAGCGGCAACAGCCCCTGCTCGGTGAAGCGTTTCGGCCCGCAGAACTCCACCCGCAACGCCGAAGGCGGTGGCGGCACGATGTCGTTGTGGGCCGCGACCCAGGGGTCGGTGAACTGCGCCTTCGTACGGCTCTCCACCAGCGTGGGCCAGGACAAGGTCATCGACATGGCCCACAAGATGGGCATCACGCAACAGACCCTCCAGCAGATCCTCACGCTCACGCTGGGTACGATCGAGGCGACGCCCCTCGAGATGGCGACCGTGATCGCCACGGTGGCGAGCGGCGGGGTGCACCACACCCCCTACTTCGTGCAAAAGGTGACGACGCCCGAAGGCGAGGTGCTCGTCGACGAGTCCGGCGCCACGGGTGAGCCGGTCCTCAGCCCGGACGTGGCAGCCTGCGAGCAGAACATGCTGCGCCGGGTGGTGACCGGAGGCACGGGGACGAACGCCCAGGTCTCGGGCCACGACGTCTACGGCAAGACGGGCACCACCGATAACCGCTCCGACGCCTGGTTCCTCGGTGCCACGCCCCAGCTCGCGACCGCGGTGTGGTTCGGAAACCGCTTCGGGTACGTGCCGGGCGCCGGCTTCGGCGGTGTTTCGGCAGCACCGATCTTCTCCGCGTTCATGAGCCAGGCCCTCGCGGGCAAGCCCAACATTCCGCTGCCCGACCCGGGTCCGGTGTGCGCCCGCTCGGGGATGTCGGTCAACGAGGACGGCGGCCGGACCGTGCGACCGACGGTGCTCCTCCCCGAGCCCGAGGTGACCGTCACGCCGCCGACGACCAAGGCCCCGGCGGCGCCGACCAAGCCGTCGACGCCCGCCGCGACGGCCCCGCCCGCACCATGAGCACGCTCGAGCCACTGATCGCGCTCCAGGAGCGTGACGTTGCGCTCGACGTGCTCCACCACCGGCGGGCGAACGTTCCCGCCCGGACCGCGCTCGAGGGTTGCCTGACCCGGGCGGCGGCGCTCGCGGCGCGGATCGGCGAGCTCGGCACCCGCCGCGACGAGCTCGCGCGCGACGAGCAGCGCCTCGACGACGAGGTGCAGGCGCTCCAGGCGCGGGCCGCGCAGGAAGAGTCGCGCCTGTACTCGGGTGAAGTGGCGTCTCCCCGGGAGCTCCAGGCGCTCCAGGCCGACGTCGACCAGCTCCGGCATCACCAGCGCGAGCTCGAGAACCGCGAGCTGGCCCTGATGGAGCAGCGCGAGCCGGTCGACGCCGAGCTCGCCGGACTCGAGGAGCAACGGCGGGCGCTCGTGACCGAGGTCGACTCGATCCGACAGGAGCTCGAGGCCGCCGTCGGAGACATCGACGCCGAGGTCGCGACCGAGCAGGGCGCGCGCGACGAGATCGCGGCCGGCCTCGAAGGTGCGCTCCTCGCCGAGTACGAGCGCTGCCGGGCCCGTGCCAACGGCGTCGGGGCGGCCCGCCTCGTCGGCACGACCTGTCAGGGTTGCCATCTCACGATTCCGAGCACCGAGGCCGAACGCATCAAGCGAGCCGACGGCGCACGGGTCGAGCACTGCGACAATTGCGGCTGCATCCTCGTCCCGTGAAGGAGACCCGCCCGTGCTCGACCGCGTCCTGATCTTCGCCGACGGTGGATCACGGGGAAATCCCGGGCCCGCCGCGATCGGTGCCGTCGTGCTCGATCCGTCCACGGCTCCGCCGGCACGCCTCGCCACCGTCAGTGAGCGGATCGGCTCCACCACCAACAACGTGGCGGAGTACCGCGCGGTTATCGCCGGCCTCGAGGCGGCTCGGGAGTTCCCGGCCCACGAGGTGCAGGTCCGGGCCGACTCGAAGCTCGTGATCGAGCAGCTCGCCGGGCGGTGGCGCGTGAAGCAGGAGCATCTGCGTCCGCTGCACGCCCGCGCGAGCGCTGCTACAGACCTACACCTCCGTCGACCTTGCGCACGTGCCGCGGGAGCAGAACACAGACGCTGACCTCCTCGTGAACGCGGCGCTCGACGCGGGGTAGCCGGTGTTCTTCTGGTACATGGGGCTGTCGATCCTCGGCGTGGCGACGGTCTTCCGGAGCGCGGGGGTCGACTACCGCCTGATCGCGTTGGGAGCGATGCTGCCCCTGCTCCTCGGTCTGCCCTTCGGGTATCGCGCCTACAGCTACGCCTTGTTGTTCGCGGTCGGTCTCCTGACCGTCGTCATGCTGGCGACGATCGGGGGTTCGCGGCTCGTGCGACGCCGACTGCTCTGTGTGCCCATCGGGGTGCTCTGCGGGCTGATCCTCTCGGGCGCGTTCACGAACGACAAGCTCTTCTGGTGGCCCGCGCTGGGCACCTCGTTCCCGCACGACGCGCTCCTCCCCGCTGTCTGGATCGTCGTGCTCGAAGAGCTCGCGGGGCTGGTCGCGTGCTGGTGGGTGGTCGGTCGCTACGACCTCTACCTGCCCGGGCCCCGGCGGGAGCTTCTCCGGACGGGGAGGATGAAGTAACCGCGCCGACTACTCGGCGCGCACGGGGATGGTCACGCGCTCTGGCTGCGGGGGCAGGGCGTGCCCGCCGCCGGCGTCGACGACAAAACGGCCGTCGCCCGGCCCGTCGGCGGCCGGCATGCCGAGCGCCTCGAGCAGGGCCAGGTCTTCGTCGGGAGGACGGCCGTCCGTCGTGAGGTAGTTGCCGATGATCAATGCGTTGGCGCCGGCGAGGAGGCCCATCGCCTGCAGCTCGCCGAGCACGTACTCGCGTCCGCCGGCAAGGCGGAGCCACGCGGACGGCATCACGAGCCGGAACAGCGCGATCGCCTGGATCGCCTCGCGGGCGGTGATCATGCGCCGGTCACCGAGCGGTGTGCCGCTCGGGAGCAGGAAGTTGATCGGAACTTCGCACGGGTCGAGCTCGGCCAACTCGAACGCGAAGTCGACTCGTTGCTCGAGCGTCTCGCCCATCCCCAGGATCCCGCCGCTGCACAGCTCCATGCCCGCGTCGACGGCCAGCCGTGCGGTCGCGACCCGGTCGTCGTAGGTGTGCGTCGTGCAGATGCTCGGGAACACGGCCCGGCACGCTTCGAGGTTGTGGTTGTAGCGACGGACGCCCGCAACCGCGAGCCGCTCGGCCTGCTTCGGAGTGAGGAGACCCAGGGAGCACGCGACCTCCAGCCCGGTCTCGGCGTGCACCGCGCCCACCGCGTCGATCACCTTCGTGAGCAGGCGCTCCTCCGGGCCGCGCACGGCCACCACGATGCAGAACTGGGTCGCTCCGGCAGCGCGAGTGGCACGGGCGGCGGCGAGGATCTCGTCGAGATCGAGAAAGGGATACACGTCGACGTCGGTGGAGTAGCGGACCGACTGCGAACAGAACGCGCAGTCCTCCGGGCACGCGCCCGACTTGGCGTTGACGAGGCTCTCGAGCTCCACCTCGGGGCCGCAATATGCGAGACGCACCCGGTGGGCGAGTGCCACGAGTGCCGGGAGGTCCTCGAGCGGGACCCGGGCCACAGCCATGACCTCGTCTCGGGTCAGGAGTCGCCGCCTCCTGAGCAGCGCCTCCTCGGCGTGCTCGAGGGCAGATCGGGTCGGATCCGGGCGGCTCGCGAGAGGGGCGCTCACGGGTCGGCAGCCTAGAGGCACGCCCGCCGGGCGGGGGACCCGCGCGTGCGGGGCAGATCGGGCGGCAGGCATTCCCGTAGGCTGACGGGCCGGCAGTCGTCCCCGGGGCGCGCGATCTCGGGGCATCGGGCGCGGGAGGAATGTGGAGGGTCGAGCAGCGCTCCATCGCTTCACGCGCGACGGCGGGAGCCGGTCCTCGTCACCGGCGTCCGGCCCGCGAACGCACCAGGAGGCCGCCCGCCGGATGGGGGTGGCGACCTTCACGTCCCGCTCCATCGGCTTCGTCCGCGTCTGGGTGATCACAACCGTCCTCGGTACGAGCTTCCTCGGGAACGCGTACCAGTCGTCGAACTCCGTCTCGAACGTGCTGTTCGAGCTCCTGGCCGCGGGGGCGTTGTCGGCGGCGCTGGTTCCGACGTTCGCCCGCCATCTCTCGTCGGGCGAGGACGCGGAGGCCGAACGTCTTGCCGGCGGGGTGCTGGGCCTCGCGCTGATGGTGATGGGCGCAGTCTCGGTGCTCGGCATCGTGTTCGCTCCGGCCATCGCGCGCCTGCTCGCCAGCGAGGTGCCGAATCCTGACGTGCGCGCGCAACAGGTCGAGGTGTCGACGTTTCTCCTCCGGTTCTTCGTTCCCCAGGTGCTGCTCTACACCGTCGGGACCATCGCCACCGCGGTGTTGTACGCCAAGCGCCGGTTCGTCGTGCCCGCGCTCGCGCCGATCGCGAACACCGTGGTCCTCGTCGCGCTGCTGCTCGTGTTCCGAGTGGTGAACGGTCCCGACCCGACGCTCGACCTCTCCACCGGAGAGCAGCTCCTGCTCGCCTTGGCGGGGACGTTGGGTGTGCTCGCGTTCGTCGCCGTGCCCACGATGACGCTGCTCCGGACCGGGTTCCGCTTGCGGCCACGGCTCGGTGCCATTGACCAGAAGCTGCGCCGCCTGCTGTGGATCTCGGCGTGGGTTGCGATCCAACCCGACGTGGCGGTGCTGCTGGGTACGGCGATCGTCATGGGCAACCACGTCGCAGGAGGGACCGTCGCCTACCAGTTCGCGTGGGTGCTGTTCCTCGCCCCGTATGCAGTGCTGGCACAACCCCTGCACACGACGACGCTCCCGGAGCTTGCGCTCGATGCCGACCGCGGGGACACGGCGTCGCTGGCGCGGCGGCTGCGCTGGGCCCTCGACGGCATGGCGATGCTGATGCTCCCGGTGTCCGCCGCCTACCTCGCGCTGGCCGAGCCGGCCATGCGTGCGATCTCGTTTGGTGCCAGCAAGGACGGCTCGGACCTGCTCGCGGCCGCGCTCGCGTCACTCGGCCTCGGCCTGTTCACCTACAGCGCGTTCCTCCTCTTCGCGCGCGCGTCGTACGCGCTCGGCGACAGCCGCACGCCGGCCCTGATCGCCGCGGGCAGCGCGGTGATCGGTGCTGCGGTGATGATCGGGGGGAGTGCCGCGTTCGACGACCCTTCGGCACGGGTCGCCGCCCTGGGCGTCGGTCACACCCTGGCGTACCTCGTGGGTGCGATCGTGCTCGGCGGTGTGCTTCGTCGACGCCTCGGACACCCCTTGTTCCCGCATGCCCTGTGGCGGGCGTTGACCCTCTCGGTGTTGTTGGGGGCGGCCGCGTGGGGGGCGCAGCGGCTGATCCATCCCGACGGTCGGCTGGCGCTCGTGGTGGTGGTCTCGGCCATCGCGGTGATCGGTGGCGGCCTGTACGCGTTGATGCTGCACCTGCTGCCGGAGCCGGCCTCGCGCCGTGAGGCCGCGTTCGAACCCGCCGATCCCGACCTCGCCGTGGAACCCTGACCCGCGGACCGGCGCTCAGCGCGGCTTGTCGAGCCACGGTGGCAGCTCGAGGCTGGCAGCTACGAGCTGGCGCGCCAGACGCGCGTTCGGCTCGGCGTAGCGCGCGGTGAGCTCGGCGCGTAGGTCGCCCGAGATGGCGTCATCGAGCGGCGCGCTGTTGAGCCGGTAGTAGAGCGCGCGCAGGTGGCGCTTGGCTGAGGGATGGCGCCGGAGGAGACGCTCCAGTCGATCGTTGCCGAACAGCGCGGCGCGCTGGAAGGCACGACTCTTGAAGCCGGTGGTGCGGTTCTCGGAGCTCAGCACGTCGGCGGGGAGGGTCTCGGGATCGAGTCCGAGCCAGCGAGCGGTGCCGGTGAGAACCGCCCTCGGGTCGGTGACGAGGCGTTCGAACGACAGCACTCGGATCCGGTCGGGCGCGAACCGGTCGAACCAGGCGGGGAGGAAGTCGGCGTAGCGGCCGCCCCGGATGCCCATGTACCGCTCGTTCGCGGAATCCTGGAAGTCGGCGGGTGTGAGCTGCTCGCAGATCGAGAGGTACTCGGCGAACTCCTGGTCGACCGGCAGCCGCAGACGCACCTTCTGGTAGCTGAAGAACGAGAGGGCGCGGGCGACCGGCTCCCGCAGGATCACGAGGATCATCGCCCGTGGGAGCTGCTCGTCGATCGCCCGAGCAACCGCATCGGCGCCGTAGAGATACGACGGCGTCGCTTCGAGCCGGACGGAACGATGTTCCAACCCGTTGAAGTAGGACTCATAGACGCGTGCCGGCTCGATCGGCCGCCCGTACCGCGCCGGGAGAAAGTACCGGGTCTCCTTCACGGCCGACGGCGCGACGTCGGGATGTGACGCGAGCGAGACGAACAGCGACGTCGTGCCCGCCTTGTTGACTCCCGCGATGATCGCCGTCACGGGCCCGTCGGCCACCTCGCTGCCTTCTCCCGCCTGTTCCCGGCTGCTCCCGGTTGGTCCGGGTTCAGCTCGCGGGCTGCATCGCTCCGCGTGCGACGCGTGCCCGTTGCCTGCCGTCACCTTAGACTCCACGGGCGTGGCTCAGACGGTGCGGTCCCGCGCCGCGGCCCCCTTCCGGACGTTCGCCGCAACCCAGAACGCCAGCGCGGTGGTACTCCTCGGCGCGACCGTCGTGGCGCTGGTGTGGGCGAATGTCCCCTGGGGCTCGACGTACGAGAACTTCTGGACGACCGATCTGTCGATCAGGCTCGGCGACTCGGTGCTGTCGCTCGATCTCCGCCATTGGGTCAACGACGGCCTCATGACCTTCTTCTTCTTCGTCGTCGGCCTCGAGATCCGCCGTGAGTTCGACATGGGCGAGCTGCGGGAGCGTCGCCGGCTCGCGACGCCTGTCGTCGCCGCGATCGGGGGCATGGTGGCGCCCGCACTCCTTTACCTGGCGTTCACCGGCGGGACGGACGGGGCGCGCGGGTGGGGGATCGTGATGGGGACCGACACCGCGTTTGCGCTCGGCGTGCTAGCGCTCGTCGGACGGGGTTGCCCGCCGCGCATCCGAGTGTTCCTGCTCACCCTGGTGATCGTCGACGACATCATCGCTCTCACCGTGATCGCGCTCGTCTATACCGACGACGTCTCGATCGTCGCACTCGTGGTCGCGTTCGCGCTGTTCGGCGTCGCGGTGGTGATGCGGCGGTGGGGCATCCACAACGGTGTGGCCTACTTCGTGGTCTCCGTCGGTCTCTGGGTCGCGATGGTCGAGTCGGGGGTGCACCCCACCATCGCCGGAATCGCGCTCGGCCTGCTCGCGACCGCATACCCGCCGTCGCGCGCGGATCTCGACCGTGCCGGCACGCTGTGGCGTCGATTCCGCGAGCAGCCCACGCCGGAGTACGCGCGCTCGACGAGCGCGGGCCTGCGCCTCTCCGTCTCACCCAACGAGCGGCTCCAGCACCTCATCGACCCGTGGGTGAGCTTCCTGGTCGTTCCCCTGTTCGCGTTGGCCAACGCGGGGATCGAGCTGAACGGCGATGTGCTCGAGCGCAGCCTGTCGTCGTCCATCACGCTCGGCATCATCGTGGGGCTGGTCGTGGGCAAGCTGGTCGGGATCACGGCCGCGACGTGGTTGGGGAGCCGACGATGGCTCGGTCGATTCCCGCTCACGATCGCCTGGCCGCCCCTGGTGGGCGCCGCGACGGTCGCGGGCATCGGCTTCACCGTGGCGCTCCTCATCGCCGATCTCTCGTTCCACGGCGTCGAGCTCGAGGAGGCGAAGCTCGGGATCCTGGGCGCGTCGATCGTGGCCACCGCGCTGAGCTTCGTCGTCTTCCGGGTGATCGGGCGGCTGCCCGAACGAGTCGCCGCGAGTGGCGCACCTCGGGTCGCGCCGCCGATCGTCGACCTCTCCGACCCGGTGGACCGTGGCCGTGACCACGTCCGCGGCGGCGACGACGCGCCGGTCACGCTCGTCGAATACGCGGACTTCGAGTGTCCGTACTGTGGCAG
This sequence comes from uncultured Actinomycetes bacterium, assembly GCA_963775795.1. Classification (GTDB taxonomy): domain Bacteria; phylum Actinomycetota; class Acidimicrobiia; order IMCC26256; family DASPTH01; genus CAVZKC01. The sequence continues at coordinate 1,683,447 of CAVZKC010000004.1, forward strand.
GACGGAGCCGCTGGTCCGCGACCTGGTCGCCTCGTACGGAACCGACCTTCGGTACGTGTTCCGTCACCTGCCGTTGACCGACGTCCACGAGCACGCGGAGCTCGCGGCCGAGGCGGCGGAGGCAGCCGGCGCGGCCGGGAAGTTCTGGGAGATGCACGACCGCCTCTTCGCGGGGAGCGATGCCTTGGGCTTCGACGACCTTCTCCGGTACGCGGGGGAGCTCGACCTCGACGTCGACCAGTTCGCCGACGCCTTGCGGTCGCGCAAGTACGCGTTACGTGTCGCGCGCGACGTGGAGAGCGCCGACGACAACGGGGTGGCCGGCACTCCGACGTTCTTCGTCAACGGACGTCGCCACCATGGCGCCTACGATCTCGACTCCCTCCGAGAAGCGATCGATCGGGAGTTACGGGCGCGATCGGGCTCGACAGGCGCGCAGCACTAGGCGCTGCACGGCTTCGCGTGCGCGGCCGCTCAACCGCGTTGCTGGACCGCGGAACGGCTGGCGAGCACGACGTCGACCGTGTGGTCGTCACCGTTGCGTATATAGGTCACCGTGACCTCGTCCCCGGGGTCGTGTGCACCGACCGCGGTGGCGAGGCTGCGGAGGCTCGTGACGGAGTCGCCGTCGACTTTGGTGATCACGTCGCCGACGCGCAGGCCCGCATCGTCGGCGGGAGTGCCGTCCGCGACCGTCGTCACGCGCGCGCCGTTCGACGCGGTCTCGGCGGAGACACCGAGGAACGCCGTCGACCGAGTGCTGGGAGCAGGCAGCGCGTTGCCGCCGTTGCCGTTGCCGTTTCCGTTGCCGTTGCCGAAGCCGGGGAGGGTCCGGGTCGTCGACGCGGCCTCGACGCTGTCGTTCGAATCGGTCCAGCGGCCGATCCCGAAACCGGCACCCACTGCAATGAGCAACGCGAGCGCACCGACGAGCCACTTGGGGACCGCCACGGTGCTCGAGTGCCTGCTCGTGGTTGCCGCGGTCTCGGGCTCGACAGGGGCGGGATGGGTCCCCGTCGGCTCCGTCGCCGTAGTAGGCGGTTCGCCGGGGTCGGCGACGGTGGGGGCTTCGCCGGTCGTGGGCTCACCGGCCGCCGCACCCGACGACTCCGGCGCGGAGGGGGGTTCCTCACCGGAGTCGTCGGCGGGCGGAGCGCCCAGGCGGGTTGGCGTCGGGGGCCGGGGATTCGGAGGTGGCCGCCGGCTCGGGCGTGGGCTCGGACGACGCGTCGTCGGTCACGGGTGCGTGCTCCTCGGTTTCGGGTATCTGGTGCCAATGGTGGACCAGCGAGCCTGAGAGGTCCCTAAGGCCGCACCGGGGCTTGCGGGGTGCTCGCCTCGGTATCCGCGTGTCCGCCGGGGCGTCGGTGCAATATTTCCGACAGGATCCGACCTCAGGAGGCAGCGATGAGCGAGCCGACCGTCACCGTCACCGGCACCGGCACCGAAGGCGGCTCCGGATCCCGCGCGGGCCGGATCTTCGTCGCCGAGATGATCGGGACCATGATCCTCATCCTGGGTGGCCCCGGCACCGTGATCTTCGCCCAGTTCATCGGGTTCGACATCGGGACGCTCGGTGTCGCGCTCGCCTTCGGTTTGAGCCTGCTCTGTGCCGCGTACCTGTTCGGGCACATCTCGGGGTGCCACATCAACCCCGCGGTGACGGTGGGCATGTGGGCACTCCGCCGTACCCCGGGACGCGAGGTGCCCTTCTACCTGATCGGCCAGATCGTGGGTGCCGCGCTCGGCAGCGTCGCGATCTGGGCGATCCTGGAGACGGGCGACAACGGCGGCGGTCAGCAGCTGGTGCGCAATGCCCTCTTCAGCAAGGCCTCGAACGGGTATGGCTCCGACTCGCCGGGCGGCTTCCACCTCGGGGCGGTCATCATCGCGGAGATCCTGTTCACCGCGCTCTTCGTGCTCGTGATCGCAGGCACCACCCGCTCGTCTGCGATCGCCGGATTCGCGGGGATCCCGATCGGGCTCATGCTGGCGCTCGTCCACCTGATCAGCATCCCGATCGACAACACGTCGGTGAACCCGGCCCGGAGCTTTGCGACCGCGATCTTCGCCGAGGGCTGGGCCTTCGAGCAGCTCTGGGTGTTCATCGTCTTCCCGATCGTCGGTGCCCTCGTCGCCGCGGGGATCTGGATGGTCGTGACGACCGCGGACGAGGAGTGAAAGCGCGAGCTCACGCCCCCGCGAGATTGCAGGCGCCCGTTCCGGGGTAGGAGCGCGTCCGAGACTTCCTAGGGAGGTACCCGGATGCGCATCCTGTTCCGATTGATCCTGCTCGCGTTGGCGGGCTACGGCGTGAAGTCCCTCTGGGACCGCTACGGCGACCGGGTCCGGTCGTTGGAGCCGGTCGGCTCGGAGTTCGCCGACACCGCCCGGGGCGCGGCCAACGACGTGGCCAGCCAGGCTGCCGACGCCGGGCGCAGTGTCGCCGACACGGCCCGCCAGAAGGCTGACGAGCTTCGTGCGGCAGCGCGGGACGCCGCCGACGAGGCCACTGAACGCATGACCACGACGGCGAGCTGAGCCTCTCCCACCCGCTCGGCGCCTCCGGGCGGGCTCCATACGAACTTGTCTGTCGGGTATCGGCGCCTCAACCACCCAGTACTCGGTTCGTGCAAAGCGGATCTTCATGTCGACCTTGAGGTCTCCCGCGTTCGTGCGGGAAGGCCGGCCTTTAGGTTCCGAACTGTCTCCGCGAATCGGACACCGCAGCGCTGCGTCATTGGCTCTTCGCTACGGATGCTGCGGGACGCGCCGCGTCGGCGCCGCGGACCGCGTGTCTCCTGTCGGGCTCGCAAGCTGGCGTTCCAGATCAGTGAACGTTCTGATGAGTTCGGGCGCCTCGAAGGCGCGGTTGCGTCCGCCGACGTTGACCTGCCGCAAGATCTTCGCCTCGACGAGGCGGTCGATGGCTTGGTTCGTCGCCTGGTACGTCCGGCCGATCAAGTCGGCGGCGCCGTTCACGGTCACGATCGGCGCACCGGGCAGCGCGTTGATCAACAGGTCGGCGGCGGATTTGGCGCGGACCTTTCCGAGCCGGTCGCGCCAGCGGCCTTGCAGCGCCGAGACTCGCCGCTCGAACGTCTTTGCATCTTCGATCGCCCGGCGGCACGCGGTGGCGAACAGCGCGACCCATCGGTTCGCGCCGGCGCTCGCCGCGTCGGATGTCGGCTTGCCGATGTAGCGGGTCGCGGTCAGGCCCGCGATGTAGTCCTGAGACCAGGTCGCCAGGATCAACGAGATCGGCGGCAGCACGCGTACCGCGAGCCCGCGCCGACGGAGCACGAGATGGATGAGCGCGCGCCCGATTCGCCCATTGCCGTCGACGAACGGGTGGATCGTTTCGAACTGCGCGTGCGCCATCGCGGCCTGCACGATCGTCGGCAGGTTGTCGGCATTGCAGAACGCGCACAGGTCATCGATGAGATCGCGCACCATCTCGGGCGGCGGCGACACGAACTCCGCCGAGCAGGGGTTGAAGCTGCTCCCGCCGATCCAGTTCTGGTCGTCGCGGATCTTCCCGCCGAACGCTTGCAGGCGTGTGCCGTCGAGGAGCCGGCGGTGCGCCTCCAGGAGATAGTCGACCGTGATGTCGTCGCCCTGGCCGACTGCGCCGAGCGCCCACGTCATCGCCTGGATGTTCCCGAGCACCTCGGTCGCAGTCACGTCGCGCGAGTCCTCGCCGAGCGCGGCCGCGGCCTCGGCGCGCAGCAGGCGGCGGCCACCGACCTCCAGCCCCTCGATCTTGGACGACGCGACGGACTCCGCCCGGAGGAGTAGCCGTGCGAGCGCCTCGGTGTCGGCGAGCGCGACCGCCTTCGTGTCGAACCGTGTCACGGCCGCCTCGGCGTCGGCCACATCGGCGGCCACGTCGCCGTCGAGGCGCACCGGCCTGCCCACGAGCAGGTCCGGGACGTACGCTTCGTAGTCGCAGGAGGCGCGGTCGCGCCGGGGCAGGCCCGACGTGTCGTCGGCCATCCACCTGCGCCTCACAAGCTTGGACATGGCGCCCTCCTTATTCAAGGTTATCAGATATCCTTGAATAAGGAGGGACGTTGTTCAAGGTTCTCGGTGCTGCCCTTGCACCTTTGCTTCAAGCCCTCCGGCGGTCCTTCTGCTGGCGCGACCGCAGTTGGCCATCCTCAGCGGACGTGCGCTCGATGTCGATCCACGCAGTGTGGTCAGCCCTGTCGTTGGCGTCCGGCGCGTGGATCCAGCTCTCGGGGTCCTTCGGATCGTCAAGCACGATCGGCTCGCCGCACGCCGCGCAGCGCGGCCGACCGTCGAAACGGCCTTTGGAGGTTGCCGCCGTCGCGAGTGACTCGGCGCCGCCGCGCGTGATCACGTCGACGATGTATCCGTCGGGAAGACGTCGTACGAAGAACAGATTCAGGTTGAGCCGCGTCCAGACGAGCCCTGGCAGGCGCTGCGCGAGACCTCGATACTGGCGGTTGTCGGGCAGCGCGAGTCCGTAGCGCGCGGTTGGGTCATTCATCCGCTGGAGCAGTTCGCCGAGGGCGCCGAGGAAGTAGTTGACCTGTTGCGGCTGGAGCGCAGCCTCGCCCTTGGCCTCGATGACGAGTCGGTCGGCTGGTTCCGCTCGCGTGGCTTCGATGTCGATGCCGCGCTCGCGGCCCCGCGCCACGCGCACGTGATAGCCCTCCGACATGAGGCGTTGACGCACGGCTGTCTTGATCTCATCCTCGGTCAAGAGGGATCCCGCGGCGGGCATTGCTGGCAGGCGTTCGACGGGTCGCCAGGTTCGATCGAGAGTGTTGATGATCTTGCCGGTTCCGCCGACGCCTCGACGGAGTCGATGGACACGGGAACGAGCGATCGACCCATCCGTCGGGCGCCCAGATCATCGCGACAGGCCGAGAACGTGCCGACACGAACGGGATCGGTGGTGGACCCGCAACCCTGTGGGGCGTTCTCGGATCCCTAGTAGGCCGCAACCCGTGAAGGCGTCACTCGCACGATCACTCGTTCTTCGCCGGGTTGCCGGAACGGGTAATGATCCTTGCCGAGATACTTCTTCGCAAGCGCGTCGATGTGTTCGTCGGCACCTTCGTCGATGAGTTCAGCATGGCCGCGAATCTCCAGCATCTTGTATGGGTCCTGCGGATCCACGAGTGAGATGGCAATCTCGGGAACGCGTCGCAGGTTCTCGTACTTCGTGCGGCCCTTCGCGGTGTTCAATAGGACATGCTCGCCGTCGGTGTCGACCCAGGTAGGCGTGGACTGCGGGGTGCCGTCTGGCATCACTGTGGCCACATGGACAAACACTGGTCGGCGAAGAAGCTCGGTCTGCTCGGGCGACAGCTTCGCTGGCATCTGACCTCCTGTGTCGGTTCGACATACCCCGTGTGCCGCCTCAGCTATCACGCCTGGCAGGGAAACGTAAGGTCGTGATTCCGTCGTCGAAACCGTCGTCAGTTGTTGCCCGATCTACGAGCAGCTCCGACGACTGTGTCGAAGCTCACCGGCCGGGCTTCCGGGAGGATGCGATGCCCGGCCTCCCCGCTGAGGAGCCAGACCCCCGTTTCAAGACACAACGGATTCGCAGGCGACTAGTTGGCTGGACTCTGAGGAGCGGCGCCGAGTTCAGGCGCGCAGCCCGCGTCGACCAGGATGCTCTCGGCACGCCGCCTGAGGTACGCATCGTCGAGGGCCGCCGCTACACGGCTGGGTTGTACGAACTCCTCGCTACCGCCCAGGAGAAACGAGACCGCGTAGGCCAGGCGCTCATCGAGCGACATGGCGAGCAGCGATCGCTTGTCGAGACCGAGCACGATGGTCATGTGACCTCCTCAATGAACCGCTCCGCCCAGTTACCTCCGGACTGCTTCAGAGGCTCGTCGAGGTCTGGCTACTACCCCTCCGCCACTACGCCAAACCGCACCATCGTGGACGTACCTTGCCATCTCGGCAGGGCACCAAATGCCCGCGCCGCGTGCGGGATCGCCCGTGCGCGATCCCCGCGGCATCCCCTGACCAAATACCCCTTGGCGCCTGAGCCGGTTGGCCATTCAACGGAGCGCCTCCCCGCGGGTCCGTTAGCACGGCCACCGGTCATCGTCACCGCGATGGCAGCCGTGCACCCACCGGTCTTGGCAGACGCGTTCGTCGACGCCTACCGAAGCGGGGTCTCGTTCGGGGCCAGGCTCGCTGACGGGGGGTCCCAAGTCGTCACCCGGCCGGAGATGGACTACCCGGGCGCGGCGGCGCACGAAACTCTGTGGCCTGCCGGTTCATCACGAAGCGCGACGAGGCCCCCACACACCTGAGGGCATGGGGGCCGTCGCTATTCGCTAGCGAGGTCCCTCCCGGTCAGGCTGAGCTTCCCTCCTCACGCGGCCGGAACATGGACTACGCGAGCCATGCTGTACATGTCAAACGGCGTTCGATGCCGTCGCAGAGGTCATCACGAAGGCGCGACAGGCCCCCAGCGTCCCGCACCTGCTCGCACAGTTCTTCCGGTACGTTCGCTCGGGTCATCTCAGCATCGGCGCGGGTACCGGCTTCCCATGCGGTCCTGAGTGCGAAGCCGAGGCTGTCCTCGAGCAGCTTTTCGAGGCATTCGGTGGCCGACTCGATCAGGTCCGCGTCTTCTCGTCGATGATCTTCGCGAGCTCGAGCCACGCGGGGGCGGTGAGCTTCGTTTCGTTCGTCGTGGTCATTCGGGTTCCTTCCAGGTGGTGGTTGTGGTCCCCAACCCCTCAATCCTGGTCCCCGCTCCCTCACAGCCCTAGTGCGGTAAGGGTTGGCAGCGAGTCGGCCTGTACGCCGGATTCTGTCCGGGAGCGAAGCTCCCGGGGCGGCCATCCCTCTCGGCCGGCGGTTGCCCGCAGGCTCTAGCGGCCCACCCGGGGGTCGATGGGCGGGCCACCCTCCCCCTGTTTGGCCTTGCTCCCGATGGGGTTTGCCGAGCCGCCCGGGTCACCCCGGGCGCTGGTGCGCTCTTACCGCACCGTTTCACCCTCACCTGTGCCGCCATCGGCGGCCATCGGCGGTCTGCTTTCTGTTGCACTGTCCTGCGGGTCGCCCCGACTGGGTGTTACCCAGCATCGTGCCCTGTGGAGTCCGGACGTTCCTCGGACCGGATCGCGCTGCGATCCCGTACGCGGCCGCCTGGCCAACTCGCTGCCACCACCGATGTTACGGCCGGGCGGTCCCGCCCGTGGCCGGATGACTCCCGGCCAGGTCCACGAGGAGCTGGGCCAGCGCACGCGGGCGGGTGAGGAACGGGAGTGCGCGCCTGGCAATTCGACGGGTTCGGTGCCGAGGCGATCACGTGCGACGCGACGCGACCACTCCGGCGACACCACGGTCGCCGCTGATCGCGGGATCCGACGAGCTCAATGTGATCGAGGCGTGTTGCGCCGCGTGCTCAGCTCGACGTGGGACGCGATCTCCGCCTGAGCTCGCTCGTGCCGAGGAACCCTCCGAGCATGCCGAGTGCCGAGGCGATGAGGAGGTGGCCGAACAGCTGCCCGGGCCGCAGCACCGGCTCGTGCCCGGTGAACAAGCCCTTGTGCTCGTCGCGGACGAGCCAGATCAGGATGCGGATGGGGATCCACGCGGCGAACCCCAGCACGCCCGCGAGCGCGCCGTTGGTCAGGGCGCCGTCGGGTGCTTCCCGACCGGCGACCCAACCACCGACGGTGTAGCTGACGAGGACCGCGACGAAGAACGGGTACACCCATCCGGTGTCTCGGAAGTCGGTCACGTTGTGGTCGACGACGGCTTGCGCGGCACTCGTGAGGACGAGCAGGGAGAGGGTGGCGAGGGCTCCCCTCCGGACCGCGGCCCCCACGACGACCCGGTCGCCGTCGATGTCCGGACTGCCGTGCTCCGCCGCACCGTGCATGCGACCTCCCCGTCGCGGCTCCGTCCCGGCCAGCGTACGAGATCAGCGAAGCGGCCCTCAGGCCGGGGCGAACACCTGCCGAAAGAACAACATGCCGCCGGGGCTGGCGGCACGGATGCACAGCACGAGGGGCACGAGTTCGATGGTGGTCAGCTGGAGACAGTTCGCCCGGTGTCTCGGGGCCGATCCGGACATCTTCCACCCGCCGCCCGAAGACGAGGGTGACGCGGCCAAGGCGATCTGCGCGATCTGCCCGGTGCGGGAAGCATGCCTGGAGCACGCGATCACCGCTCGCGAGAAGCAGGGCGTGTGGGGTGGCTTCAACGAGCGTGAGCGTCGCCGGCTCGTGCGACAACGCCGCCGTACCGCCTGACCCGGCGACACGACACCCGGGAGACCCCCGGGAGGCGCATGCTCGCCGGTAGCATCCGGCCAATGAGCGACGAGCTGTGGCCCGAGGTGCTCGGCCGTCTCCTCCGCAGGGAAGACCTTCCTCCGACGCTCGTCCGGGACGCGATGAGCGCCATCCTCGGAGGCGAAGCGACCGACGCGCAGATCGCGGGATTCGCGCTCACGCTGCGCGCCAAGGGCGAGACCGCGAGCGAGCTCGCGGCGCTGGTCCGCACCATGCTCGAGTTCGCGGAGCGCGTGGAGGTCGAAGCCGAGGGAGGCCCGCTCGTCGACACGTGTGGCTCCGGGGGCGATCGGTCCGGCACCGTCAACGTGTCGACCATGGCCGCGCTGGTGGCCGCAGCCGCGGGTGCTCGGGTCGCCAAGCATGGAAACCGAGCGGCGTCGTCGCAGTGCGGTTCCGCCGACGTGCTCGAAGCGCTCGGCGTCGTCGTCGATCTCGGGCCGGCCGGCGTCGCACGTTGCATCCGCGAGGCGGGCATCGGCTTCTGCTTCGCGCCGCGCTACCACTCGGCGCTCCGGTTCGCGGCCGGGCCGCGCCGCGAAGTCGGCGTGCCCACAACGTTCAACTTCCTAGGTCCGCTGGCCAACCCTGCCGGGGTGCGGCGGCAGGCGATCGGCGTCTCGGACCCGTCGATGGCGGAGCGGGTCGTGGCGGCGCTCGCCGAGCTGGGCGCCGAGCGCGCCCTCGTCTTCTTCGGTCACGACGGGCTCGACGAGCTGACGGTCACTACCACCTCGACGATCCACGAGCTGCGCGAGGGAGCCGTCCGGACCTACGACGTGGCGCCCGAGGACTTCGGATTCGTCCGCGCCGACTCCGGGGCCCTGGCCGGCGGCGACGCGGCCGGGAATGCGGACGCCATCCACAAGGTCCTTGCCGGGGCGAGCGGTCCTATTCGCGACATCGTCGTGCTCAACGCCGCTGCCGCGCTCGTCGCCGCCGACCTCGAGCCCGATCTCGCCGGTGGCGTCGAGCGTGCGGGCATGGTGCTCGACGACGGCTCGGCGGCGGCGATCCTCGAATCCTTCGTCCGCGTGAGTGTGGCGGCCCGCGAGAGCGGGGAAGGCTGATGGCGCAGGCGCTCGAGTGTCCCGCGTGCGGAGCGCGCCATCCGCTCGACCGGGTGACCGCGGGCACGTTCCGCTGCGAGCGTTGCGGGCAGAAGCTGAAGTTGCCTACGCCGACGACGCCGAAGGACTCACCGCCGACCGATGGTGCGCGTCGGGCCGCCGGCGACGGTGCTCCCGTGCGGCCGCCTCCACGTCGACGCCCGCCGGGGTCGGCACCGCCACGGGAGGGAGTCGGGGTCAGCGCGACCTTGCCGGCCCGGGGGGTGCCGCCACGCGACGTCGCGCCCACTGCCACCGCGACGGCCGTGCCCGCTGCCGTGGCGAGCGGCGCCACCGCGGGAGCTGCTACCAAGCGTGCGAGCTCGCCCCCCGACCGACACAGGGTGCGTCCGTACTGGCGCTTGGTCGCCTGGGTGCTTGCGGTCCCGTTGGGGTTCGTGCTGAGTGTGTGGCCTGCCTACAAGCTGGGCTTCCTCCGGAAGGACGACGTCCTCGACGTGTTCGTAGGGGAGGGCATCAGTCGGTACTTCCGGCTCGCGGTTGTCACGCTCCTGTGGGCGCTTGTCACCGCGGTGCTCGTGCAGGTGTTCGTGGAAGGCGGGAGGTGGTGGGCGAGCCGACGGGCCGCGCGCGCGTCTCGCCCCTCGGCCGGGCCCGGGCCCGCGCGTGGCTCCGCGTCGGCGAGCCGACGGGACAACGGGGTCACGAGCGGTGGCTCGGCGGCCGAAGCGACCCCCGCCCGTCAGGCGCCTCCTCGCCGGAGCGCTCAGGCGGGCAGCGAACGCAGGCCCCCGACCGGCTCGTAGTCACGCAGCATCGGCAGCGCCGACGCGAGCGTGCCGTCGGCGTCGTCGAGTCGCAACCGCCCGGCGCGCCTCGCGAGCCAGCGGCCGACGACGAGCAGCTCGTCGATCTCGTCGCGGCGCGGCGGCAGCGCGCCATGTTCGAGGGGGGGTTCGGCCGCGGCGTCACCGTCGAGCGCGAGGCGGCCGTAGTTGATCTCGTAAGTGCGCCCTCCGGTCGACACCTCGACCCGGGGCACTACCCGGAGCGATTCGACCGTCCGAGTCCGACGGAACGCCCGAACGAGCGCACGGAGTCGGTCGCGTGCGAGCGCTGCTTCCTCGTACCGCTCCGCCTCGGCGAGCGCGACCATGCGTCCTTCGAGGGGCCGGAGCAGCAGGTCGGGCTCGGCACCGAGACCCCGGGCCACGATGTCGACGATCGCCGCGTAGGTCCCCTCGTCGGTGTGACCCGAGCACGGGCACGCAGCGACGCCGAGCTGCGCAGGAACGCACGGTGCCGCGCCGTCCGAGCCGATGACTGCTCGACGACCGACCCGGCGTGGGCAACGCCGGAGCGGGACCGCCGACTCGATCGCCTCGCGGACCGCGTGCGCGGCGGCCGCCGAGTGGAACGGACCGACGTAGCGACTGCCCTCGCGCCGCGCCTCTCGGACCACGGCGAGGCGGGGGAACCGCTCGGTCAGCGTGAGCTCGAGGTAGGCGTATGCGCGCCACGCCTTCGCTCGCCGGTTGAACCGCGGTTGGTGGCGCTGGATGAGCCGTACCTCGCGGACCTCGGCCTCCAACGTGTCGGCACAGACGACGTGGTCGATGCGCTCCGTTTCCCGCAGGAGCTGGGGAACCTTGCGCCGATCGTCACCACCGAAATAGCTGCGCACGCGGGATCGCAGGTTGGCTGCCTTGCCGACGTAGAGCACCCGGTCGGCACGGTCCCGGAACAGGTACACGCCCGGCGCGCGGGGCAGGCGGGCGGTGAGCGCGAGCTTCCCGGAGGAGGGATGCATGCGCATGGTCGGCAGGGCGATGAGGTCGTCGAGACCGAACACCCCGAACGTGCCCGCCCGTTCCAAGAGTGCGTGCAGCACCTCGACCGTCGCCCGGGCGTCGGCGAGGGCACGATGGCACGGTTCGGTCGTCGCGCGCAGGTGGCGCGCCAGGGTGGCGAGCTTCAGGTTGGGGACTTCGTCGCGGACCAGCCGGCGGGCGAGCGCCACCGTGTCGACCCGGCGGTGGGAGAGCCGCGGGTGGCCGTGGGCGCGCAGCGCGGCGTCGAGAAAGCCGATGTCGAACCGGACGTTGTGTCCGACGAGAACGGTTCCCGCCTCCGCCGATCCGACGAACTCGAGGAACGAGGGGAGCACCTCGGCGATCCGGGGCGCCGGGCCGACGAGCGCATCGGTGATGCCGGTCAGGACGGTGATCATCGGGGGGATCGCCACTCCCGGGTTGACGATCGTCTGGAACGTGCCTTCGAGGAGACCCCCGCGGACCTTGACCGCTCCGACCTCAGTGATCGCGTCCGTCGCCGGCGACCCACCCGTGGTCTCGAGGTCGACCACCACGAAGGTGACGTCCGACAGCGGGGTGCCGAGGTCGTCGAACGAGGCCTGCTCGATCGTGCGCTGGGCGGCGCGGCCCGGGGAAGCCATGCGGGTGACACCCTACACGAACATACGTTCGCCCTGGGCCACGGGCGAACGGTAGAGTGCCGCAATGATCACCCGCTACCGGTGCACGGCCTGTGGCAACCTCACGCGTTTTGACGTCGTCTCGACGCGCCGGACCCGTGCGTTTCACCACTTCAGCGTGGGAGGGGCGCTCACGGTCGAAGAGGAGGAAGTGCTCGACGCCAGCGTCGAGGCCGTGTCGTGTCGGTGGTGCGGTGCCTCGGGCTCCAGCATCGAAGAGGTCGTGGTCGAGGACGAGTGAGCGTCACAGGTCGGCGCGATGGTGCCCGGGCGGCGGACCGACGACAGGAGCCCCCATGCCCGAGCCGACCCGGATCGATTGCCAGGAGTGCGTGATGCACCACACGTCCGCCTGTGACGACTGTGTGGTGAGCTTCGTGGTCAACCGGTGCCCGGGCGAGGCGATCGTGATCGACGTCGAGGAGGAGCGGGCGGTTCGACTCCTCGCCGACGCGGGCCTGGTACCGGCCCTTCGTCACCGGCTCGCCCGCTGACCGGGCCCACTCGGTCCCTCGCACTGGCCTCCCGCGGCAGTAGCGTCGCGCCGCGATCGGGCAGCCAGGAGGAGGAAGCCGAGTGGACACGAACGACGCGGTCAACCTGGCGTTGGCGCTGGCGCGGGTCTGGCTCGGAATCATGATCTTCGCCCACGGATGGCGCCACCTGAAGTCGATCCAGACCGGCCCCGGCATCGCGAATTGGTTCGAGAGCCTGGGCCTCAAGCCCGGCCCGTTCCACGCCTGGAACGTCACGGTGGTCGAGTTCGTCGTGGGCGTGCTGTTGGTCGTCGGACTGCTCACGCCCCTTGCGTACGCGGGGCTTGCCGCGCTCATGATCGTGGCGGTCGCGACCGCCCACCGGTCGAACGGCTTCTTCATCAACAACCCCGGTCAAGGGTGGGAATACGTCGTCACGACCGCGGTGGTCGCGATCAGCCTGGGCACGCTCGGTCCGGGCCAGTGGTCCCTCGATAACGCCTTCGGTCTGTCGTTCCCGTTCGATCCCGACCAGGCGCTCCCGATCACGGCAATCGTCGGGATCGGCGGCGCGGCGCTGTTCCTCGCGCTCTTCTGGCGTCCGCCGCGGCCGACTGACGCGGCCTGATCGACCCACACGGGCGGAGTGCCGTGGGCCGCGTCGAGCTGGAGCACGTCAGGAAGGAGTTCGACGGCGTGGTCGCGGTCGACGACCTGTCCCTGGAGATCGCCGACGAGGAGCTCCTCGTGCTGGTGGGCCCGTCGGGCTGCGGCAAGTCGACGGCGTTGCGCATGATCGCCGGTCTCGATGAGCCCACCGCGGGGGTGATCCGCATCGGGGACCGCGTCGTCAACGATGTCGAGGCGAAGGACCGCGACGTCGCGATGGTGTTCCAGAGCTACGCGCTCTATCCCCACATGACGGTGCGTCGCAACATCGAGTTTCCGCTTCGCTCGCGGGGTCTGCCTGCGCCCGAGCGGGCCCGGCTCGTGGCGGAGGCGGCCGAAGCCCTGGCACTGACCGACTTGCTCGAGCGCAAGCCCGCCAAGCTCTCCGGGGGCCAGCGGCAACGAGTGGCGCTCGCGCGCGCCATCGTGCGCCGCCCGCAGGTGTTCCTGATGGACGAACCGTTGTCGAACCTCGATGCGAAGCTGCGGATGCGGACGCGCACCGAGCTGGTCGAGCTCCAGCAGCGCCTCGCGGCCACCGTGCTCTACGTCACCCACGACCAGGTGGAGGCGTTGACGATGGGGCACCGGATCGCCGTGCTCGACGGAGGGGTCCTGCAGCAGGTCGGTGCTCCTGCCGAGGTCTACGACCGGCCGGCGAACTTGTTCGTCGCGCGGTTCATCGGCAGCCCACCGATGAACACGTTGCCGGGAGTCATCGGGGTCTCGGGAGCCGACCTCGTGGTCGACGTGGCGGGTACCGCCGTGCTGCTTTCCCCGGCGGCGGGTCGGACGGTCACCGCGGCAGGTGTCCGGGAGGTCGTCGTCGGTTTACGCCCCGAAGCGCTGGAGCTCATCGACGCCGTGCACGCGGACGGCGGGACACTCCCTGCCACCGTGTCGGTCGTCGAGTCACTCGGGCACGAGCGGCTCGTGGTGTGCCGGCTCGCGAACTCCGAGCTCGTCGTCGTGCGCCAGGATCCTCGGTCGCCGGGGCCCGGCATCGGTTCGGTGGTGCACCTCGTTCCCGATCGGGACGCCGTCCACCTGTTCCACCCCGACTCGGGCGAGCGGCTCCAGCCGTGATCACCACCCTGCGCCGATCGCGTCGTCGGCGCGAGACGGGGCTCGCGCTCCTCCTGCTGGCCCCCTCTCTCGTCGTGTTCGGAGTGTTCCTCTTCTATCCGCTGGTGCACAACGTCTACCTCGGGTTCTTTCGGAGCCCGCCGTTCCCCGGCTTGCCCTCGAAGTACGTGGGCTTCGACCAGTACCGCGACGTGCTGACGTCGAGCGACTTCCTCGACAGCCTCCGGACGACGGTGCTGTTCGCGGTGATGACCGTGCCCGTCGGCATCGCGGCCGGACTGGGGCTGGCGGTGCTCGCGCACAAGCAACTGCGGGGCATGGGGATCTACCGCACGATCTTCTCGTCGACCGTGGCGACGTCGGTCGCGGTGGCGGCCGTGATCTTCGGGACGCTGATGAGCCCGACGGTGGGGCTGCTGCCCTGGCTCGGTATCTCGACCGACCCGCCCATCCTGCAGAACCCGACGTGGGCTCTCGTGGCCGTGGCCGTTACCACGGTGTGGCAGACGCTCGGCCTCACGTTCATCCTCATGGCGGCGGGCATGCAGGCGGTTCCCGACGATCTGTTCGAGGCCGCGAAGGTCGACGGGGCCGGGGCGTGGTCGCGATTCCGTCACGTCACGCTGCCGATGATGTCACCGACGATCTTCTTCGCCGTGGTCGTCGGCTCGATCCTCGCCTTCCAGTCGTTCGGCCAGATCGATTTGCTGACCCAGGGTGGGCCGTTAAAGAAGACGAACGTGCTCACCTACTTCGTGTACACGACGCTGCACAACCAGAGCGACCAGGGCAAGGCCGCGGTGTTGGCGGTCGCCCTGTTCCTGCTCACGTTGCTCCTCACGCTGTCGCAGGTCCGGATCCTCGAGCGACGGGTGTCGTATGAACGTTGAGCCGGTGGCGTCGGGCGCGGACACGGCCGTCGCGGCACGGGGGGCGCGGCGACGGCGCGCGTGGCGTCGGGTCGGGCGCTACGCGCTGCTGACAGTGCTCGCGGCCGTTGTCTTCTTTCCCATTTACGTCACCGTGGTCAGCTCGTTGCTCACCCCGCGCCAGATCGGGAGCCAGCCCCCCACGCTCTTCCCGACCGACCCGCAGTGGAACGCGTACGAAGTGGCGTGGAACGCCGGACACCTTGCCACCTACCTTCGCAACAGCTTCGTCGTGACTGCGATCATCACCGTCGGCCAAGTGGTCACCGCGGTTCTCGCGGGCTACGCGTTCGCCTTTCTCGACTTCCCGCTCAAGCGCACGCTGTTCGTCGTCTTCCTTGCGACGCTGATGGTGCCCTTCGAGGTCACGATCGTCACCAACGTCACGACCGTCAGCGACCTGGGCCTGTACGACACCTACGCCGGCCTCGCGGTGCCGTTCCTCGCGACCGGCTTCGGCGCGTTCCTCGTCCGCCAGGCGTTCCTCGTCCTCCCGCGCGATCTCCGGGACGCGGCCGCTCTCGACGGTTACGGGCACTGGCGCTTCCTGACGCGGGTCGCGGTGCCGCTCGCCCGTCCGGCGATCGCCGCGCTCACCGTGTTCGCCTTCCTGGGCGCGTGGAACCAGTATCTGTGGCCGCTGCTCATCACGAAGGACGAGCGTCTCCGAACCGTGCAGATTGGCTTGCGCCAGCTCTCGGGGCTCGCGCTGGGCCAGCCGAACGTGGTCTTCGCCGGCGCGGTGATCGCGGTGGTGCCGCTCGCCATCCTGCTCTTGTTCTTCCAACGGCACCTCGTGCGCGGGCTCACGGCCGGCGCGGTGAAGGGATAGGCCGGCGAGGCCCGTACTTTGTCCGGGTGAGGTCCTGGGCGTGCCCGCATGAGGCATGCTGTCGGCCGTCGGCGACGCGCCGGCACGACGTGCTCCGGAGGGGTCGGCATGCGGGGGTGGAGGATCCTGGCGGGCTCGGCCGCCCTGGCCGTGACGCTCGCCGCCGGGCCCGGAGTCGGCGTGGGCGCCGGTGCGGCGCCGCGGGCGGCGGCCGGCACGAAGTGCCCGCTCGAGGCGCTCGATCGGGCGTCGAAGCCGGTCGAGATCACCATGTGGCATTCGATGCCCCGGGCCAACGAGGAGACGCTCCAGCAGCTCGCCGACCAGTTCAACGCCTCGCAGGGTGACGTCCGGGTGCGGCTCGTGAGCCAGGTCGACTACGCCGAGACGCTGACGAAGTATCGGGCCGGTCTCACCAGCGGCGACCTTCCCGACATCGTCCAGGTGGAGGAGACGGCGCAGCAGCAACTGATCGACAGCGGAACGGTGCTCCCGGCGAGTGTCTGCGCCAAAGCCGCGCACTACAGCTTCGCCGACTTTCTCCCGCGCGTCGTGAGCTACTACACGGTCGACGGGCAGCTCTACGCGATGCCGTTCAACGTGTCGGGCCCGGTCTTCTACTACAACCAGCAGGCGTGGCGGGCCGCGGGACTTGATCCGGCGCAGCCCCCGACCAACTTGGACGAGGTGCGCGCAGCAGCGGAGAAGATCAAGAGCGCCGGCGCCGTGTCGGGCGCGCCGCTCGGCCTCAAGACCGAGCCCGGGTTCGTGGAGCACATGCTCGCCCTGGCCAACAAGCTTTTTGTCGACGAAAAGAACGGGCGGGCCGCGCGCGCGAACGAGTCGAAGCTGGCCAGCAAGACGGGCCGCGAGATCTTCAGGTGGATGGGTGGAATGGTGAAGGACGGCCTCGCGGCCCCGACTCCCGATGCGGGGCCCGACACCTTCTCGGATCTCGTCGGAATCGGGAACGGGCAGTACGCGATGGCGATCGACACCAGCGCGTCGCTCGGCACCATCCTCGACCTGCTCCCGCAGTACCCCAACGTCACGCTCGGCGTGGCGCCGTTCCCGGGCCCACCGGGCAAGGGCGGCGTGGCAGTCAGTGGGGGCGCTCTTTACATGGTGAACCGATCCGCACCCGAGAAGCAGGCGGCAGCCTGGCGCTTCCTCGAGTTCCTCGACGAGCCCGATCAGCTGACGACGTGGGCGATCGGTACCGGATATCTCCCGATCCGGGAGGCGGCCGCGTCCAGCACCGAGATGCAGGCGTACTGGAAGCAGAACCCCGAGTTCAAGGTCGCGTACGACCAACTGGTCGACGGGGTCGACTCGCCCGCGACCGCGGGTTCCCTCATCGGTGACTACCGCAGCGTCCGCGACGCCGTCCGCGACGGATTGAACTCGATGTTCCTCCAGGGGAAGGAACCTTCCGCCGCGGTCCGCGCGACCGCACAGGCGATCACCGACGCGATGCAGAGCTACAACGAACGCGTGCCTGACTAGAGCGGTGGGTCAGGTGCGCTCGTCGACCGGTACGTAGGGACGCTTCGTCGGTCCGACGTAGATCTGCCGGGGCCGACCGATCTTCGTCGCCGGGCTCTCCATCATCTCCTTCCAGTGCGCGATCCAGCCGGGCAGCCGGCCCATCGCGAACAGCACCGTGAACATCTGGGTAGGGAAGCCCATGGCGCGGTAGAGGAGACCCGAGTAGAAGTCGACGTTCGGATACAGCTTGCGCTCGACGAAGTAGTCGTCGGAAAGTGCAACCTCTTCGAGCTGGAGGGCGAGCTCGAGGAGGTGGTCGCTCGCGGTGACCTCGGGGAGCACGCGGTTGCACGCCTCCTTGAGGATGCGGGCGCGGGGGTCGTAGTTCTTGTAGACCCGGTGCCCGAATCCCGAGAGCCGGAATGGATCGTCAGGGTCCTTGGCCTTCTTTACATAGCGGGAGATGTCGCCGCCGTCGGCGCGGATGTTCTGCAGCATCTCGATCACGGCCTGGTTCGCGCCGCCGTGGAGCGGGCCCCACAAGGCGTTGATGCCGGCGGCGATCGCCGCGTAGATGTTCACCTCGCTCGAGCCGACCAACCGCACGGTCGACGTCGAGCAGTTCTGCTCGTGGTCCGCGTGGAGGATCAGCAGCTGCTTCATGGCCACGACCTCGGCGTGGCTCACCTCGTAGCGCTCGGACGGGACCGCGAACATCATCGTGAGGAAGTTCTCGATGAGGTCGAGGCTGTTGTCCGGATAGAGGAAAGGCTGGCCGATCGACTTCTTGTGCGCGTACGCCGCGATCGTCGGGAGCTTCGCCATGAGGCGCAGCACGGAGAGCTGCACCTGCTCGGGGTCGCGGGGATCGTGACTGCCCTGGTAGAAGGTCGACAAGGCGGTGACCACCGACGACAGGATCGCCATCGGGTGGGCGTCGCGGGGGAACCCGTCGAAGAATCGCTTCACGTCCTCGTGGAGAAGGGTGTGCTTCCGGATCCCGAGGCGAAACTCGTCGAGCTGGCGGCGATTGGGGAGCTCGCCGTAGATCAGGAGGTACGAGGTCTCGAGGAACGAGGGGCTCTGGACCGACACGAGCTCCTCGATCGGGATGCCTCGGTAGCGGAGAATGCCTGCTTCGCCGTCGATGAAGGTGATCGCCGACTCGCACGATGCGGTGTTCATGAACCCGTTGTCGAGGGTCACGGCGCCGCTCTGCGCCCGCAGCTTCGAGATGTCGATGCCGCGTTCGCCTTCGGTCCCGACAATGACCGGGAGCTCGAGCTCGCGGTCGCCGGTGCGGAGGATGGCGAGCTGCTCGCTCATTCCTGCTCGCTCGCGGTCGCTTCGATCATGCTGACCTTCCTGACTGGGATACCGTCTGGATCGTATCCCTCGGTGGTTCGGTGCTGTCAGCCAGGTCGGTGAACATCACGCGACGATCTCGACCGGCGTGCCGAGCGGCAGCAGCGCCGACAGCATCGCGATCGCGGCGTTGTCCATGCGGATGCAACCGTGCGACGCGTCGTGCCCGAGCACCGAGGCGTCGTTGTTGCCGTGGATCCCGATCTCACCGTCTCCACCGTTGAACGTCTCGAGGACGTCCGAATGGCTCGAGAGCCCGTAGGCGAACGGGCCGTACACCTGGTTGGGGTCGGGCGCCTGGATCAGCACGCGTAGGTAGTACTCGCCCAGCGGGGTTGGCGTCTCGGGGAGTCCCACCGCCACCGCGCCCTGGTACACGACCGCATCCGCATTGGTGACCGTGATCTGGTGCGCGCCCCGTTCCACCCGGATGCTGTACGGATTGGGCGCGAGCGAGACCTCAGTCGACCGAACCCAGCCGCTGCTGCCGTTCGGTCGGAGGGGGAGCAGCACCCGGACCCAACCGTCCGGACGCGTCTCCTTGGCGAGGAAGACCTGAGGCACCGCGGTCGCGGGCTCGGTCGGGTCGACCAACCAGGGATTCTCGAGCTGCCGGCTGGGTGCCGCCGACGTAGGGTCGTCGTAGATGGACACGACGGGCACCTTGGCCGTCGCCACGAGCGACATGTACGCGGGGAGCGTGGTGGTGGTAGGAGCGGGCAGCGTCGTGGTGCTCGTTTGCGAGCCCTCGGCTACGGCGTTGTCGCCGCCGCCGCAGCCCGCGGCCCCGACGGCGATGACGAGGGCAGCGCACGCCGCGAGGCACGAGCGGGGGATGCGGACCACGGCGGCGAGACTATCGGCGGAGGTTGCCGAGTACCGTGCCGGCCGTGCCCACCACGCCGACCGACGTCGCTAGCGCTGCGCTCGCGTCGCAGGCACCTCGCTTCGCGCCGCTCGTTGCGGCGATTCCGTGTGATCTCGGACGAGGGCGTCGCAATCGCTCCCACTTCGCGTACCTCGCCCGCGCCGTCTGCTACCAACAGCTCGCCGGCGCTGCGGCCCGCGCGATCCACGGGCGCTTCGAAGGTCTCTTCGACGGCTCCCCCACTCCCGAGGCGGTCCTCTTGCTTCCCGACGATCTGCTGCGAGGCGTCGGGCTGTCCTCGGCGAAAGTCGCGTCGATCCGCGACCTAGCGGCCCGCGTGGTCGCCGGAGAGGTTCGCCTCGGGCGGCTCGGCCACTACGAGGACGACGAGGTCGTGCGGCAACTGGTCCAGGTACGGGGGATCGGTCGGTGGACCGCCGAGATGTTCCTCATGTTCCAGCTCGGCCGCCTCGACGTCTGGCCGGTCGACGACCTCGGTGTCCGCAAGGGCTACGGATTGCTCTTCGGTCTCGACCAGCCGCCTTCGCCTCGCGCGCTCGAGCCGCTCGGCGACGAGCTGCGGCCGTACCGCTCCGTCGCGGCGTGGTACTGCTGGCGTGCCGTCGACACGATGGTGCCCTCCTGAGCGTGGGTGACGTCAGACGCGGTCGCGTCGTTCCCGCCACCGCTCCCGCATGACTCGCGCGTGCTCCGCGAGCGGGGGGAGTCCGAGTCGGCGCCGACGCTCGTCGACCGCGGCAGGATCGTCGAGGGGCCACGGCTCCAGCTCGCCAGCCGCGCCGATGACGAATTGCGAGCCGTAGAGCTGGTCCTGACCGTCCGCCATGCGAAGACGGTCGACGAGGTACGCGTGGTGCACCGGGTCCGCGTCGCCGGCTTCGATCGCTAGGTCGAGGAGCTTTTCGGCCCGGCGTTGCAGCCCGACGTCGTCGATCGCCTCCTGGGCGAGGCGCCACGCGGCCTCGGAGCCGTCGGCGCCGACGAGCGTGCGTCCGGGCCAGGCCTCGTAGTCGTCGAAGATCTCCCAGAGGCGGTCGGCGCACGCGTGCGCAGCCGCGGGATCGCGACGTTGCGCGTCGCACATCGCCAGTAGCTCCGCCCGCAATGCGGGGTCACGCGCCATTCCGGCGAGATTAGGCTCGCGCCCGTGTAGACACCCCAGGCTCCGCGAACCGTCCTTCCCCTCCGTCCGGGATGCCATGGCTGAGTGGTCTGCTCCTTCCTTCTCCCTCACTGCGCGCGATGTTCGTGTCGCGCTCGGCGGTGTCGTCGTGCTCGACGGTGTCGACGTGGGTGTCACGCCCGGGACGCGCCTCGGTGTCGTCGGGCCGAACGGCGTGGGGAAGTCCACGCTCCTCCGCGTGCTGGCGGGGCTCGAGCAGCCCGACTCGGGAGTGGTGCACCGGTCGCCACCGTCGCTCCGCGTCGGCTACCTGCCCCAGGACGCGGATCGCAGCGCCGAGGAGACGGTTCGTCAGTGGCTCGCGCGCCGCACGGGAGTTGCTCGGGCGCAAGCCGACCTCGAGCGGTCCGCGGCGCTCCTCGCGGGCGGTCAGGCCGGCGCCGACGAGGCCTATGCGGACGCGCTCGAGGGTTTCCTCGCCTCGGGGGGCGGGGATCTCGATGCCCGGATCCGAACGACCTGCTCCGAGCTCGGCCTGCCCTCGTCCGCGCTCGATGCACCGACGGCGTCGCTGTCCGGTGGTCAGGCGGCGCGAGTGGCGTTGGCGGCGGTGCTGCTCGCGCGGTTCGACGTGATGCTGCTCGACGAGCCGACCAACGACCTCGACTTCGCAGGCCTCGAACGGATCGAACGATTCGTCGACGAGCGCGCGGGCGGGTTCGTGGTCGTCAGCCATGATCGAGCATTCCTCGAACGGTCGGTCACCCGGGTGCTCGAGCTCGACGAACACAGCCGAACGGGGACCGAGTACGGAGGCGGCTGGGTCGGGTATCTCGAGGCGCGGGAGACGGCGCGTCGTCACGCCGGCGAGCGGTACGCGGAGTACCAGGCACAACGGTCCGCTCTGGAGGAGCGCGCCCGGACCCAGCGGAGTTGGGCCGTGCAGGGGGTCCGTCGAGCCCAACGCGGCGCCACCGACGGCGACAAATTCGTCCGCGAGTTCCGGACGGCGAGCTCGGAACGTGTCGCCGCCAAGGCCCGGGCAACGGAGCGTGCCGTGGAACGGCTCGAGGCCGTCGAGAAGCCCTGGCAGGGATGGGAGTTGCGGTTGGAGCTCGCAGTCGCACCGCGGAGCGGCGACGTCGTGATGGAGCTCGCCGGCGCGGTCGTGGACCGCGGCGCATTCCGGCTCGGCCCCTTGGACGTCGAGATCGCATGGGGCGAACGCGTTGCCATCGTGGGGCCGAATGGTGCCGGCAAGACAACCCTCCTCCTGGCCCTGCTCGGACGCTTGCCGCTCGTGGCCGGATCACGCCGGCAAGGGCCGAGCGTCGTGGTCGGTGAGATGGACCAGGCCCGCCGGACCTACGAGTCGGCGCGTCCCCTCGTCGACGAATTTGTCGACGTCACCGGCGCGACGGTGGAATCGGCACGATCGACGCTGGCCAAGTTCGGGCTCGGTGCCGACCACGTGGACCGACGTGCGTCTTCGTTGTCGCCGGGAGAACGGACCCGTGCGTGTCTAGCGCAGTTCTCCCTTCAGGGCGTGAACTGCCTGGTGCTCGACGAACCGACGAACCACCTCGACCTTCCCGCCATCGAACAGGTCGAAGTGGCGCTCGACCGTTACGAGGGCACCTTGTTGCTCGTGACCCACGATCGTCGCCTGCTCGAGCAGGTGTGGATCACCCGGACGATCGGTCCGACCGGGGCACCCGTGGACGGTGTCGCGACACGTGAGCCGAGCTGACGTCGGAGCCTTCACGCGGCGTCAGGAGCAGCCGCCGCCCCACGGTCCGGCACCTTGCCACTGGTACAGCGCCCACGCGAGGTCGTCCTGGTCGTATGTGGACGCCACATTTGGCGGGACACCGATGAGCTCGCGTCGTCCGGCGTGGTTCGCAGCGCCGTTCCATGTCGTCTGATGGAACTGATACGCCCCGCGGTACAGCCCGGTCGGGTCCACAGCCGCGTAGTTCCCGCCGCTCTCGCGTGCTCGCAGGCACGACAGGAAGACGTCGTTGTGTTGGGGATGCACGCCGGGTCTGCCGATGTACGAGGGAGGGGCCGGCGGCGTCGAAGGTGGCACGGAAGGGGACGTCGGTGCCGCCGCGGTCGAGCCCGCGGACGACCGCGGGGTCGAAGACGTCGACGGGGACGAGGGCGTCGGGCTCGACGATCCTCGCGGTTCCGCTACGAGGCTCTGCTCCTCCCGCGCGGCGACCGCGAGCTTGGCGTCCATCGCCGCGCCCTCGTTCCTGAGCGCGTCGAGGGCCTCGCCTTGCGCGGCTTGTGCAACTTCGAGGGCCTGGCGCTCCTCGCGCAGGTCGCGGACCGAGGCTCGCAGCGCAGCGAACGCTGCCTGGTCGACTTCGTTGACTCGGTTGATGAGGCGGATCCGGCGTGAGCTCGCGAGCGTGTCCTCGCTGCCGACGAACGCCGAAAACTCTCGCCCCGAGGTGCGGTACGCGATCACCGCGCGCGCACGCGCGGCTGCGCGCGCGTCCCTGGCGCGCGCAGCGAGGACTTCCACCATGCGGGTGTGCTCGGCAATCCGCGCGTCCAGCTGCTGGGTTCGCTCCAGCGCGGCGAAGTACCGATCTGCGATCGCGTCGGCGTCAGCGCGGAGCGCGGCGGGCGTCGGCGCTGCCTCGACAGCACCGGCCGCGTGCGTGCCACCCGAGCTGACGGCGACCAACACTGCGACGAGGAGCGCCACCGATGCCCAGAGCGCTCGACGCGACGTGCGCACGAGGACGACGCGAGCCGCCAGGATCGTCGAGCGTCCTGCCTCGAAGCCCTCTGGACGCGGGCGCGCGCGGATTGAGTGCGGATCGGGGATTCATCAACGCTAGCGGGATGGGCCCGACCGTGCACGGTTGACCTCGTCGTCCCAGATCGGAGGCCACGCGGGCAGTCAAGCGGTACGTCGGCCGAACGCCCAGCGGCGATCCCGACGGTTCCGATCACTAGTCTCGGTTCCGTGAGCGATCCGGCGCCGTTCCTCGTGTACCACAACCCGAGCTGCAGCAAGTCGCGCGGCGCGCTGGACATCTTGCGCGAAGCGGGCGTCGACGCGGAAGTAGTCGAGTACCTGAAGCAGCCCTTGTCGCGCGAGGAACTCGAGCGGATCGTCACCGCGATTCCCGACGAGCCGTCCGCGCTCGTCCGCAACGACAAGCGCTTCGCGGAGCTCGGGCTCCAAGCGGCTGACTATCGCACCGCGGAGCAGGTGACGGACCTGTTGGCGGAGCACCCTGAGTTGATGGAGCGGCCGGTCGTGTTCCGCGGTGAACGTGCGCTCATCTGCCGACCGAGTGAGCGCGTGCGAGAGTTGCTCGACTGACGTATCGACCGGGATCGGTGAGCGCGTGGACGTTCTGACCGAGCGATCGGGTGCCGGAGCTTCGGACCACTGGGATGCCGAGGAGTACGTCGCGCCGGCCGCAGGCGCGCGGTGCTTCTCGATGAGCCGGCGCGTCCATCTCGGTGAGATCGACGGCGAGGCGCGCCTGCGGATGGAGCCCCTCGTCCGCTACCTCCAAGACATCGCCACCGACGATGCCGACGACTCGGGCCTCCGGGAGCTCGGTGGGCTCTGGGTGGTTCGCCGGCTCGCGTTTCGGGTCGACGAGCTGCCGCTCTTCCACGACCGGGTCGACCTGCAGACGTTCTGCAGCGGGACCGGTCCGTGCTGGGCCGAGCGGCGGACGACCGTCTTCGTCGACGGGGTTCCGCGGGTGGAGTCGGCGGCGCTGTGGGTGTTCGTCGACGACGCGGGGCGGAGGCCGCTTCCCTTGCGCGAGCCGTTCTTCGCGATCTACGGGCTATCGCCGAAGCAGCGAAAGGTGTCGAGCCGGCTCCGGCACCACGGGGTTCCCGGCGACCTACGTGGCCGCCCCTGGCCCCTTCGCGAGAGCGACTTCGACGTGCTCGCCCACGTCAACAACGCGCGCTACTGGGAGGCCGTCGAAGACGAGATGGCGTCGAAACTCCCGGGCCGACCCGTGGAACGGGCCGAGATGGAATTCCGCGGTGCCATCGAACGCGACGCGGCGGTCGAGCTGCTCAGCGAGGTGCGCGAAGTGGGAGACGACGTCGAGCTCCTGGTGTGGCTGCTCGCCGACGGCGAGCTGTGCATGACCGCCCGTCTCGGAACCGTCGCGCCCGATGGCGCAGGCACCGCTCGGAGTGGCCGCTACCGCGTGTGATCGGCGACGCGCAGCGTCTCGATGACGAGATCGGACGACGACCACGCCTGCACGCCCACGCGATCGCCCGTCGCTGCGTCTCGACCGCGCTCGGCCGATGCCTCCCCGAGGTCTTCGACCGAGAGCACGGGGACGCCGTTCACCAGGGCGACGACGCGTGCACCGGCAACTTCCAGACGCACGGTGAGGTGTCCGTAGAGAGCCGCCGGGTCGGGTGCCGCGACGTGCGCGATCGGGTTCCAGAGCTCGCGGTCACCGAGCCACTGGCGAACCAGGAAGCTTCCGCCGTCGTAGATGGGGTCGAGGTCGAAGGAGTACCCCGACATGCGCCCGTCGGCGACGTCGGCGCGGAACAGCACACCGAAGCCGGGTCCGGAGCGAAACTCGAGCACGACCTCCACTGCGAAGTCGTCGCTGCAACGGAGATCGGCGAGCGCCCAGCGCTCGTCTGCTCGCCGCATCACCAGCGCGCCCTGGGCGCGCACCTCCACCAGGGGCAACGCGTTTCCGAGCTCCCACTCCGTGCCCGCGGTGACGAACACTTCGTCGACCGCGACGCTCGGGGCCGGGGTCGGCTCCGATTCGATCTCGACCAGCAGTGCGTCGAGCTCGGGGTGCCACGAGATGGGTGCCGGATCGTCGTCACTCGGCGCGTCCCCGGGCTCTGGCTCAGGCTCGAGGTCGGCAACCTCCATGGATTCCGGTGCCACGACCTCGTCGACGTCGAGCGGCCCCGGGTCGTCGGCGAAGGTGTCGCTCACGAATGGGTCGGCCATGAGCGGGTGGTCTCCCGCGGGCTCGTCGGACAGGGTGTCGTCCACCGGCGGTCGGTCGGCGGGGGCCGGCTCGTTGTCCGCAGCCGGGTCGCCGTTCGCCGCGGCCTCGGCCTCGGCCTCGGTGGGCTCGAGGGTGACCGACCCGAACGCAGCGTCGAAGGAACGGAGCTCCTCCGCCAGCGCCTCGGCCGGGGTGAGCGGGCCGGACGCGGTCTCGGTGAGCTCGCGCAGCCAGTCCGACGCGCCCGGTGCGCGAGACGGGAGCTCCCCGGCGCCAGGCTCGAAGTTGGGCCCGCCCTCGGCGTCGCCGTCTTGCGCGCCCCAGTCGACGAAGAATCCCGAATCGGTTGCCGCGGGGTCTGGCGTCCGAGCCGACCATGCGTTCGTGTCGTCGATGGGACGCGGCTCGTGTTCGATCGTCGAGTCGCTGCCGTGATCCCTGTTTCCGTTGCTCGCGGGGGGATCGGTCAGCAGGTCCGACGTGGTGAAGCAGTCGAACGCGTCGCTCATCGCCCACGGCGATACGTCCCACGGACCAGGGAGGGGCTCGGGGTCGATCATCTCTTCGAGGTCCGGGGCGGGCAGCGGTGCGAAGACCGGCGGCGTCGGGTCGACGTCGTCCGCGTCGAAGCCTTCGAAGTCGTCGACGGGTCCTGTGGGATCGTCGAACGGGTCGCCCGCGTCAGCGTCCTCGCTCGGTGTGGCGAAGCCCGGGTCCGAGAAGTCCGGCGCGGGGGTCGGTTCCTTCGGAGGCAAAACGACGGACTCGCTGCGGAGCGGAACATCGAGCGGTGGTGCATCCGTCGCGCTGATGGTCGACGAACCCCTGGTGGCGAGCACGTTGACGAGGTCGACCGTTGGCATGTCGGCCCGGGCGACGTATCCGTCGTTGGGAGGTGTGTCCGAATCCGCGGCCACTCGCTCCTCGATGATCTCGGCGCTCGAGACGGGAAAGGCTAGATCCTCCAAGTCCGACGGTGGTGCGAGGAAGTCCGGAGGCGGATCCCCACGCGCCGGGAGTGGAGCCGGCTCCGGGAGACTGGCGAGCTCCTCGAAGATGTCGACCCCACCCAACGCGGATTCCGTCTCGGGCATCTGGAGCAGACCGGTGGGCACGTCGGCGATCGGCTCGGGAGGCGCCTCGATCGCGGTGGCCGACGACGAGGGAGCCTCGGCGCCATCGTGCGTCCGGCGGAGCTGCGTGATGCTGTCGGTGATGGATTCGGGTCCGGCCTCGATCGCGCGTGGGGCGGCAATCGGACGGAGTTCCGCCACGTCGACGCCGCACGAGCCGGCCAGGACCCAGAGATCGCTCTCGGGGATGGGCGTCTTGCCTCGTTCGTACGCGACCAGCTCGCGCCGACTGAGTCCCGCACCGCGCGCCACTTCGGAGAGCGAAAGGCCCTTCTTGCGGCGGACCTCGCGGAGATGCTTCCCCATCTCCTTCGGGGAAACTTCGGGCGGCGAGAACGTCTGCGTCATGCCCCTTCGTATCGGCGTGCAGGGGAGCTCCCTGAAGAGCCACCTCGGCGGGCGGCAGTCCTGCTCCCGCGGGGGCCGAGGGCCGGGGACGCAGGCCGGGTTCCCGGCCCGCGGTAGGTTCCCTGCATGGCCTGCTACGCGCTCGGGGACGCGGCGCCGACGGTGCATCCCGATGCGTTCGTCCATCCCGATGCGACGGTGATCGGTAACGTCACCGTCGGCGCGGACTCGACCATCTGGCCCCACGCGGTGCTGCGCGGCGACTACGGCTTCATCGAGGTCGGCGCGCGTACCTCGATCCAAGACGGCACGGTGATCCACTGCACCGCCGAGCTCCCGACCCTCGTCGGCTCCGATTGTGTGGTCGGGCACCTCGCGCATCTCGAGTGCTGCGTCGTGCAGGACGGCGCGCTTGTCGGCACCGGATCGATCGTGCTGCACCGCGCGGTCGTCGAATCGGGCGCGCTGGTCGGGGCGGGCGCGGTCGTCCCCAACGGCATGGTGGTGCCGTCGGGTTCGATGGCGCTGGGCGTGCCGGCGCGGCTGCGACCCGATTCCGTCGACACCGCGGAGATCCGGCGGCTCGCCGCGCAATACGTGGCCAATGGCGCGCGCTACCGCGCCGATCTTCGACGGGTCGACTGATCCCGGTTCAGCCCTTCACGTACGCGAACTTCTCCGACACCTTGCCGTCGCGCACGCGGATGACGTCGACGCCGCGGATGGCGCCCGTGTTGCCTTCGTCGTCCTGCCAGGTGTAGCGCCACCGCACGACGCACCGATCACCGGCCGTGATGACCTCTTCGGCCTCGAAGTTCGCGGTGGGCGACGACGCGAAGAACTCCTGCCATGCGGCGCGCACCGCGTCTGCGCCCTCGAAGCGGGCACCGTTGGGTGGCGAGGTGTTTTCGAACACGCAATCACTCGTCATCGCGTCCATGACCGCGTCGACGTCGTGTGCATTGAACGCGGTGTTGAAGCGGTCGACCGCTTCCAACGTTTCCGTCCCGGTGACCCGCGCGTCGCTCATTTCGACCTCCGCCCCACGTCCACGGAGACTCCCACACTCCCGCGGGCCTGTCGAGCGGCGCGCGGCGGAACGAGACTGTCAGACGCGCGCGACGTCCCAGACCGCGCGGATGGGCACGCGGACCGGCGCGCCGTCAGGGGTCTCGAACCGCAGCACCGATCGGCGCCGCTCGTAGCCGACGAAGCGAGCGGTGAATCGCTCGTCGCACTCGTCGGCGCTCGAGTACGCGATCTCGAACTGCTGCCCCACGCCCACGCGCAGGCACTCGTCCTGCCCGTAGCGGAGCCGTCCGTCGGGCCCCTCCAACGGCGATTGCCCGATCGCAACTCGGTGCGTCGCGAACGTGGCAGCGAGGCGATCGGCGGACGCCGCACCGACGAACTCGCTGGTGGCATCGAGGAGCACGCGCGCGAACGTGCTGCCGTGGTGGGGGAGTCCGCACTCGATGCCGAGGCCCCAATGGACGAGCTCGTGGAGCACGACACCCTTGGTGCGATAGCGACGGGGCAATGTGATCGTCGGTCCGTCGGGCTCCTCCCGAAAGAACGCCTGCCGAGCGCCGTTCCCGGGCCGCATGCGTGGTGTCGAACCAAGCTCACGCTCGGGGAATCGCGCGTGCCACCACAGTGAGCCGACGACCCGTTCGGCGAAACGGGCGCAGGCGTCGAGACCCGGAAGGGGGCTCGACGGCACCTCGGTCTCGGCGCGATAGACGCGCGCGCGCTGGGAGTCACGAGGCCGGCGCGGCGGGGAGGCGGTCGGCATCACCGGCACGCTACGCGCGGTGGCACTTCGCTCGGGCGATCCGCGCGCTACCCGAGGGCGGGGAGTACCTGGCGCCCGGCGAGGCTGGTGGCATACAGGTCTCCGAGGCGTCGGACGCGCTCCACGACCATGCTCGGTGTGAAACGCAGCGCCGACTCGTCGCGGCCTCGAACCGCGTCGTCCAGCTCGTCCCAGGACACGGGGGTGGATGCGCTCGGTTGGTCGGTCGCCCGTAGCGAGTACGCGCACACGGTCGTCTTGTGCTCGTCGTTCTGGCTCCAGTCGACGAACACCCGGCCCTCGCGTTGGGTGCGAGCCATCGCCACCGTCACCCTGCCGGGGTCCCGTGCCGCCAGCAACCCCGCGAGCGCAAGGGCGAACGCCTTGGTCGCGTCGGCATCGACCGTCGCCGCGATCGGTACCGACAGATGCAGGCCCTTTCCGCCTGACGTCTTGACGGCCGCATCCAGACCGAGCTGTTCGAGGAGGCCACGGAGCTCGAGCGCGACCCGACCACAATCGAGGATCCCCGCGGGCGCGCCGGGATCAAGATCGAAGACGACCGCGGTCGGGTGGGTCGGATCGGCCGCGCACGCCTGGGGTGTGTGGAGCTCGAGGGCGGCCAGGTTCGCGACCCAGACGAGCCCGGGGAGGTCCGCGACGGAACAGGCCTGGATGTCTGAATCGTGGGAGAGTGCGACGGTCTCGAGCCACTCCGGCCGGTGTCCAGGACACCGCTTCTCGAAGAACCGCTCGCCCGTGACGCCGTCAGGCAGACGCACCATTGTGAGCGGCCGATCCTCGAGGTGCGGAAGCATCGCCGGCGCCACTTGGGCGTAGTAGTCGATCACCTGGCCTTTGGTGAAGCCGGTGGTGGGGTAGAGGATCTTCGCCAGGTTCGTGAGCCGCAGATGGCGCCCGTCGACGGTGGCGGTCGTCGCGTTCTGCGGGTTTTTGGATCGAGCCGCCACGACCTGCGAAGGTAGTGGTCTCCGACCGAAGGAGTCATCGCGGTGCCCAATGCGATCTGGACGGGGTCGATCAGCTTCGGGTTGGTGACGGTGCCGGTGCGCCTCGTCTCGGCCACGCGTTCACGTGACGTGCGCTTCCACCAGCTCGAGGAGGGTACCGGCGCGCGCATCCGGTACCGCCGGGTCTCGGAGGCGACGGGTGACGAAGTGCCCAACGAACGCATCGTCAAGGGCTACGAGATCGAGCCCGGCCGCTACGTCGTGGTGGAAGCCGACGAGCTGGCCACCCTCGCACCGAAGTCGAGTCGCGAGATCGGGATCGAGGACTTCGTCGACCTCGAGGAGATCGATCCGGTCTTCTTCGAGCAGCCCTACTACTTGCTGCCCGACAAGGACTCGTCGAAGGCCTACCGGTTGCTCGCCCAGGTGATGGAGGAGGAGGGCAAGGTTGCAATCGGGCGATTCGTGCTGCGCTCGAAGGAGGCGCTCGTCGCGATCCGCCCCGTGGACGGGATGCTGTGCCTCGAGACCATGCGCTACTCGGATGAAGTGCTCGAGCCGGCGATCGACCGCACGCTCGACGAGCGGGGTTCCGAGCCGAGTGAACGCGAGATGGCGATGGCCCGCCAGCTCGTCGAGACGTTGGCGGCGCCGTTCGACCCCGAGAAGTACCGCGACGAGTACCGCGACGAGCTGCTCGGCCTCATCGACCGGAAAGCGGCCGGCGAGGAGGTGGTCACCGGAATCGAGCCTCCCGAGGAGGGCAAGGTGCTCGATCTCATGGCTGCCCTCGAAGCCAGCCTGGCGCGCGGTAGCGACGAATCGGAGTCGACCTCGGCCGAGTCGGCGCCGTCCAAGGGCTCAGGGTCTCGCCGCGCGTCCGGGTCGGGCAAGTCAGCGAAGGCCGCCGCCAAGCCGGACACGAAGTCCGCGCGCAAGGCCCCCGGAAAGCGGGCGCGCAAGTCCGCCTGAGCTCTCGCGGCCCGCACACCACGGGCAGGGCTGCTACGACGCGCGACGAGCGGGGACCTCGACGCGGGGCCGACGGGGGAGCACGATCGTCTTGGACGCATGGCTGACCTCGATGGGGTGATCATCTTCGAGCCAGCCGCAGCTGCACACGAGCGTGTCGCCCGCCGAGGGTACGAACCCGCTACACGCCTCGAAGCGCATGCCGACCAGAGTGCTCGTCCTGTCCATCGAAACCGTGCCAGCCATGCGATTCATGCCCTTTCACGCGTCCACCGGCCGGTGTTCCGGCCGATTCGCATGGTCGCGTGGGGGTGTGACACCCATCCCGAGGCTCAGCTGGCGTCGGGCTCAGGGCCTTCGACCGCCTCGTCGTCCGCGCCGGGCGCGTCATGCCTCGCGATGATCTCGGCGGCACGCGCCGGCGCGGTGTCGTGAGGCGCAGCGTCGCTGCTCGCGCCGTTGCCGCGATTGGCTCCGTTGCCGAGGTATCGCATCAAGGTCGCCGCCAGGCCGTCGACCGGGCCTCCGCCGCCCCCGCCGGTGACGAGCACCTCCGGCACGATCGTCACGTGGCCCTCGGCGACCGCGTTGGCGACCGCCACGACTGCGGTCGCGGCGCCGCCCAGCGCGTCCTTTTGCGCCTCGAATCCGATCGCTCGCGCCAGGCCGAGCGCCTCGGCGGCCTTCGCCTCCGCCAACCCGATTGCTTCGACACGCGTCGCCTCCGCGTGTCCGGTGAGCTCGACGAACGCCGCCTCGCCCCGCCCCTCGGCTTCGCGTGCCTCCGCCTCGTTGCTCTTGATCTGGACGCCGACCTGCGCCCCCGCCAGCTGCGCTTGCATGTCGGCCGTACCCTTCGCCTTCTCCATCTCGATGCGCGAGGTCTGCGCGCGCTGCTGTTCCTCGAAGGTCGCCTTCTCCTGGTTGGCGATCTCGCGCTGCGTGAGCACCAGCACCAGCGAGTCGGGGAACGCGACGTCTTGGATGTAGACGCCCTTGGTCTCCACCTCGTACTGGCTCAGATATCGCGTGATCGCCTCGAACGCGGAGTGCTGCACCTCCTCGCGTGTCTCGATGAACTTGACCGCTTCGAGACCCTGCAGCGTGTTTCGGAAGTGGTTGCCCACCGCGGACTGGAGCACCTCGCTCACGAGGTTGCGCATCGTGCCGACCATCGAGATCACCTTGGGGGCGCGTGTGTCGGGCACGTGGATCTGCACCTGCAGGTCGATCTGGAAGATGAAGCCCTCGCGGCTCTTCCCCACGATCGACGACAGCTGGGCGTCGAGGTCGTGGGCCTCTGACGTCGCCGCGGCCCAGTTCAGGGTGAGGATGAACGTGGGTACGATCTCCGCGTCGTACACGCGCGGGTTGATCGGGTACT
Organism: uncultured Actinomycetes bacterium; assembly: GCA_963775795.1. Taxonomy (GTDB): domain Bacteria; phylum Actinomycetota; class Acidimicrobiia; order IMCC26256; family DASPTH01; genus CAVZKC01. Next base: position 1,715,762 of record CAVZKC010000004.1, read on the forward strand.
TCCCGGTGCGGAGCGGCTCAGTCCAGATACCCCGGTGACCGGGCCGGACGATGGAGCCGAACTTGAACTCGGTCCCCGACGTGTCGGCGGTGGGAAGACCCACGAACCCCTTGATCACTGCGACCTCACCCTGGTTCACCACCAGCATCGGCACGATGTCCACGCGGACGAGGAACGGGTTCAGCAGGTACGCGCCGTAGAGCAGCGGGTCGTGCTGCAGCCCGATCCGACCCCCGGCGTCGAGAAACGCCTGATAGTCCTGGTAGTTGTTGTGCAGCGTGTTCTTGCTGCCGAGCAGGCGGTCGATCAGCTCGGCGTCGCTCACGGGCTCGGCACCCGCGGCCTCGCCCGCTTCGATCGCCGAAATGTCGTCGAAGCCTCCGAGCCGGCTCGCGATGTCGCCGGACGACAATGGCTCGCCCTCGAGGGCAGTCACGACGCCGATGATGTCGATCTCTCCATCGGGCGCGATCACGACGACTCGGAGCTGGTCCGACGACAGCCCGAACGACTCGGGCGTCAGCGTGCCTGCACCGGACTGGTCGACGAGGTCGGGTGACACGGGGAGCCCATACACGCTCTGCGCCGTGATCACGAGGAACGCGACGGGGTGGATCGGGAGCAGCGTGCCGGGCGGGAGCACCGGACGCTGCACACCCTTCTCGCCGCCTTGCTCAACGAAGCGCTCGAGGGTCGAGAAGTTTCCGAAGCCCGGCCGGTAGTGGGCGCTCTTCGCACCGATCGGCAGCGGAGCGCCGACTTGTGCGATCACGACCCCGATCTCACCGGCTGGCACTTGCACCCAGGGGAACTTCCGCACCGTGAAGATCGGCCAGAGCTTGACGCGCAGGCCCGGCATGAGGAGTGTCCCCTGATAGCCGGCCTCGCCATGGAACGCGATCGGGTTGTCCTCGCCGAGCTTGCGGAGGCTGAGCCGCTTCGAGACGAGCCCCACTTCCGCGGCTCCGATGAGGTGAACCGACTTGTATACCGCGAACACGATGATCGCCGCGACGACCACGCCCACGATCAGACCGCCCATCATGCTCTCCTCTCGGGCCGAACGGCCCTTGCCGCGAATGGTACGGCTCGCAGGCTCTCCGGATGGGTGGAAGGGCCCGGAAGCCAGATCGCTCCTTCGCGGCGCGCGATGGTGTCGCCGCACTGGGGGAGCTGCGCCAGCTCGTCCGAATGCTCTGCCATGGCGCGCGCGGAGAGGAGCGCGTCGAACGCGTCCTCGCTGGCGATCGCCCGCGTCGCGAGGGCGGGCTCGAGGCCCGGCAGCTCGCGATCCAGGTAGGCGACCCGCGCCGTCCGGTCGGACTTGACGACGGGCCCGGTCAACACGCGCGGGTAGATCTCCACGATCACGGGAAGGGCCGGCGTGTCGTGGAACGGCCAGATGCGAAAGCCGTGGTCTCGCAGCCGGGCGAGCAAAGGCATGCCTCGCAGCGAACCGGTTCCCACCGACCCGACGCCTCCGATCTGGAACGTCGACTTGGGTCGGACGCCGCCGACGGCAGGCATCTCCGATTCGGTGACCCGGAGCGCGGCGGATGTGTCGCCGGGCCGACGCGTGCCGGGTCGACCCCAGAAGGGAGGCGCGCACGCAGCGAGGATCGCCTCGCCGTCGCTTCGCAGATGCGCCCACAGCTCGTCGGCCGTGCCCAACCCCTGTGCGTCGAGGTACCAGGTGGGCAGGGAGAAGGAGAAGTCGATGCCGACCGCGAGCTCGGGGTCTTCAGCCGCGAGCTCGATGAGGTGGTCCGTCAGCTCTTCCCGTGTGCGACCGCACTCGAGTCGTTGCACTTCGCCGCCGCCGACGTCCGCGAGCCAGATGGAGCGCTGTGCGCCGTGCTTCGCGCCCGACCAGTCGACCGCGACGACTCGCACGCGCTACGCGGTCGCCCAGACGAGGATCTCGGCGCCCACGTTGCCGGCGGTGAGCTCGAGCGGTCCCTCGTCGGTGAGTCGGATCGCGTCGCCCGGCGTCAACGTGGTGGTGTCCCGCCCGTTGTGCACCGTCGCGGTCCCGATCGGGACGAAGACGTGCACGTGAGTGGCTTGCGGGACCGTCACCTGCTCCGCAGTCCCGAGCCGCCCGCCCCAGAGCACCGCGTCGCGCTGGTGGATGGTGACCGCGCCCTCATGGCCCTGGCCGGACGCGATCGCGACGAGCCCACCGCCGGCGAGCGCGTCACCGAGATCGCGCTGCTCGTACCCGGGCTCGAGACCGTTCGCGTCGGGCGGGACCCACATCTGCACGAGGTGGACGTCCGCAGACGCGCTGGCGTTGACCTCGGAGTGCGTGATGCCGTGGCCGGCGCTCATGCGTTGTGCGAGGCCCGGATAGATCACCCCGACCGTCCCGATGCTGTCGCGGTGCTCGAGCTCGCCGTGGAGGACCCAGGTGACGATCTCCATGTCCCGGTGCGCGTGCGTGCCGAATCCGCCCCCACCGCGGATGACGTCGTCGTTGTTGACGAGCAGGAGGCCGTGGTGGGTGTTCTCGGGGTCGTAGTGCCGGGAGAAGCTGAAGCTGTGCCACGAGTCGAGCCAGTCGAGCTCGGTGTGGAACCGCTCGGAGGCGCGGCGCAGGTCGATCACTGCTCGGAGCGTACGCCCCGCCATGGACGCCTCGCCGACGCCGTGCTGGAGTCGGCGCACTACGGAGCGTGAGATCGTGCTAAAGGGATTTGTCGTATATTCGGTGCCTTGCGAAGGCGCTCCGCGGCCGTTGGCAAGCCCTGGATCGAGCGCTGGCCCACTCCTCGTGACCGATCACCCCCAGATTTCGCGTGTACAGTGGCGGCTCACCGCAGAGAGTGGCGGAGTTATCGAGGCGCTGAGAGGAAGTTTCGTGCGAAGAGCACTCGGAGTCATCGTCGGGGCCGTGCTCGCCGTCGCTGCTGTGTCACCCGCGTTCGCGGGCGCGCAGGAGGTCGCGACGCAGTCTCCCAGCACGTGCAGTTTCTCGATCGATCCCTCGACACTGTCCGCAGTGGGCACTGTCACCATCACCGGCACCGCCCCGGAGCCCTCCCAGGTCACCGTGTACGTGGATGGTCACGACGTCGGTACAACGCCCACCGTGAACGGTTCGTGGTCGCTGGCCGTCCCCGACGTGAAGCCGGGCGCGAACCTGTCCGCGAACTACTCCGACGGTGACGGGAACGCGTACACGCACGACTGCTCCGGTGCCGGGGGCGTGAGCGTCGAGCGCGTGATCGTCGACCCGGTGGCCGTGCAGGCCGCGGGGGCACAGCTCGCGTTTACGGGATCGTCGAACACCTCGACCTACGTGATCGTGGGCGCGGCCGCGTTACTCGCAGGACTCGTCCTGCTGTTCCTCGCCCGTCGGCGCAGCATCCACTCGAACTCGTAGGGTCCGATAGCCTGCGCGTGCCTTTCGCTCCGGGTAGGGAGCGGAACCGACACGATCGAGGTGGTGCGGATGGCGTGGAAGGTCGTCGTCGACTTCGACAAGTGCGAGAGCAACGCGGTGTGCATGGGCGTGGCGCCTGAGGTCTTCGAGGTGCGCGACGACAACTTCTTGTACATCCTCCAGGAGAATCCACCCGACGAGCTTCGCCCCAAGGTCGAGGACGCGGTGCGCGGCTGCCCCAAGCAGGCGATCAGCATCGAGGAATGAACCCGCCTCGTCGAGGTGACCACCAGCCCTGACGTGCATCCCCGGCGGCATCTCGTCGAAGGCGAGGGTCTGCGTGTCGTCGCGCTCGATTGGGGTGGCGACGGTCCGCCTCTCCTGTTCCTCCACGCCAACGGCTTCTGCGGCGGTGCCTTCGAACCGCTGTGCGCGCTGCTCCGTTCCCGCTCGCGACCGATCACGATCGATCTCCGTGGGCACGGTGGGAGCGATCGGCCCGAGCTCGACGCGTGCTCGTGGAGCCTCATGGCGCACGACGTGCTCGCGGTGCTCGATCGGTTGGAGCTCCCCGACGTGCTCGTGGTGGGCCATTCGCTGGGCGGGTCGGTCGCCATGATCCTCGACGAGCTCCGCGCGGGTGTCGTGGAACGAGCGCTGTTGTGCGAGGCGGTGGCCGTGGACGAAGCACACGCGAGCGGAATCGGCCAGGTCGCCCAGCGTCAAGCTGAGCGCGCCCGTCGCCGCCGCGCGGTGTGGCCGGATCGCGACGAGGCGCGGGCGTCCTACGCGGGCCGCCCGCCGCTCTCCAGCTTCGCGCCCGAGTCACTCGACGCCTACCTGCGGTGGGGGTTCCACGATCGGCCCGACGGCCAAGTGGAGCTCGCGTGCGAACCCGAGGTCGAGGCGGCCGTCTTCGAAGCGGGCGCGGCGACGGACGGTGCGCCACGCGCGTTCGCACACCTTCCCGCGATGGCCGGTCGCGCGACGATCGTGCGCGGCGATGCGACGGAGCTGCCCGCCGCCATGTTCGAGGCGCAGGCCCGGTGTCTGTCGACGACGGCGCTCGTCGTTGCCGGGACCCACTTCTTCGTCTACGAGGATGTGGCTGCGCTCGCCGCGCTCGTCGACCGCGCCCTGCTCGACTGAGCCGAGCGCGGGCGGCTCAACGCGCGACGGAGCGCGCCCACTCGCGATCGTGCTTTCCGAGCGCGGTCCGCTCGAGGTGGTCCACGAACACGATGCGGCGTGGACGCTTGAATCCGGCGAGACGCCCGTGGAGCCACGATGTGAGCTGGCCCGCGGAGAGCTTCGTGCCGGCATGCACGGCGACCACCGCCGCCACCGCTTCTCCCCAATCTTCGTGCGGATAGCCGACCACGACCGCGTCGTCGATGTCGGGGTGGGACGTGAGCAGATGCTCCACCTCGTCGGGCCAGACCTTCTCGCCGCCCGTACTGATGCAGGACGTGCCGCGCCCGAGCAGGACGACTCCGCCGGTTCCGTCGGGGATCGCCCAATCGCCGGGAACCGCGTGCCGTACGCCGTCGATCGTGCGGAAGGTCGCCGCGGTCCCGTCCGGATCGCCGTCGTATCCCTCGGCGATCGTCTGCGAGACGGCGAGGAGGCCTGCGTCGCCCGCGGAGACGTCGAGGCCACGCTCGTCCACCACTCGGGCGCGTGGTCCGAGCGTGAAGCGTGCATCGGCGCTCTGTCCCGGCTTCGTGGCGAGCGCGAACGCGTAGCCGGTGCCTTCGCTCGAACCGACGGAGTCGTACACGCTCTGCACCCCGTACCCGAGCAACGCATCCTTGAGAGGGGGGCTGAGGACGGCGCCGGAGTTGTGCACCCTGCGAATCGACGAGAGGTCGTAGGAGACGCCGCGTTGGCGGCCGGCATCGAGGGAGCCGACGATCCTTCCGGCAACGGTGTCACCGATCACGCCCAAGACCGTCACACGCTCCCGCTCCACCGCCGCGCAGATCTCCTCGCCGTCGGTCCGACGTCCCGCGAGGAGCACAACGGTGCCGCCGAGCAGATGGGCGCTTTGGGCTTGGTGCGCAGCGCTGGCGTGGACGAGCGGCGTCGTGACGAGACAGATCGGGGCATTCCCATCTTTCCCGAGGGTCTGTGCGGTGCGTGCCGCCGCCTCGGGCGTGGCCGGAGGGTCGATGCCGACGACGGTGGCGGCCGACTCGATCGCCGCAGTCGCCAACGTGTCCTGGCGCCAGCACACGCCCTTGGGCCGCCCCGTGGTGCCACCCGTGTGCCAGAGCAGGAGGTCGTCGCCGGGCCGAGTGCGCCGGGGCAGTGGTTCGTGCGCGCGGACGAGGTCGTCGTAGGCGGTCGCCCCCCGCACCGGTGGTTCGGGGGCATCGCCCACCGTGACGAGCGCACGGAGCTCGGGGAGCTCGTCGCGAGCTTCGGCGACCGTCTGCGTCGCCGAGGCGGAGTACACGACCACCTCGGCGCGCGCCCGGGTCGCGAGCTCGGCCAGGTCGGCGGCGAGCAGGCGGTGGTTGATCCCGGCCGCTACTGCGCCGAGCTTCGAGCACGCGTAGACGCACTCCAGTAGCTCGACGACGTTGGGGAGAAAGAGGACGACCCGGCCTCCAGGTTGCAGGCCCGACGCGGCGAATCCCGCGGCGAGCCGCGCTGCTCGTTCCTCGTGCTCGCGCCAGGAGACCCGGCGATCGCCGCGAACCACTGCCAGGTGATCAGGAATCGCGCGCGCGATGGCGTCCCAGATCGTCGCGAAGCTCGCGTCCATTGCCCGAGTATGCCGCGCAGAGCACCGGGTAGCCTGCTACCCCGCCTGCGCGTGAGCGCAGTCGTGGCGGCGTAGCCGAGTGGCTCAGGCAAGGGTCTGCAAAACCCTGGACGCGGGTTCGATTCCCGCCGCCGCCTCCAACGTTTGCAATACACGCGGGGCCGCCGCTACGCCGTGGCGAGTCCACTTGCAAACGTCGTGCCAACAAGAGGCACGGGTGTCGGAATTCCGTTCGCTGTCGGGCGACCTTAGGTCGCCTACCTACGCCGAGAAGGCGCACCTGATTTGTCGTTACTACGACGACGCCAGCGATGAGCGGGTGAACCGGTGGAGCCTTCCGCCGGAGCTCAACGGATTGCAGGTTCAGGTGCCGCGCATGTCCGGCATGATGAACCCCTCACAGAGGACGACCGATCCCTCGGTACTGTCGGTCCGCAGGTGCTTGATGGCCTGGTAGGACTCGGACTCGTACCAAGCGTTGGCCGCGTCCTTCGACTCGAACCGCATAACGACGGTGACGACCGGCGCCGGCGAGCCCTCCTTCGCCTCCGACGCGAAGTCAGCGACGAGTACCTCAACATCGTGTCCTGCGAACGTTGGAATGGCTGCCGGCGGATATGCCTCGTAGGCGTCAGGGTCGGTCTTCGTGTAGCTAAAGACGAGATAGGCACTCATGACCAGCATGTCTAACACGTCTCTTGTTATGCAGCGCCTCGCATCGTGCGAGCCGCGTCACGGCGGATCCTCCTCGGCGAGGATCGACCAATAGAGCCCGGTATCGACCGTGCAGATCGAGTGCCGCGTCCCCAACTCGCCGGCCCACCGCCGCGATGGTGTGCGCGCCAACGCCGGCTCGCAGACGCACCAGACGCGCCGTTCGGCTCGGTCTTGGTCATCGAGCCAAGTGGGTTCGCGAGCGCGCGTTCAGGGCGAAGGCTCCTCCCTACAACCCTGTGGTGACGTGGGTGTCGAGGGGAGCCAAGCGGTTCGCGAGGTGGTGGAAGTCCATCTGGTCGATGAGCGGACGCACAGGCTCGGCGACGCGCCGCTCGAACGTCTCGTAGCAGATCGCGAGCGCGGCTCAGCCGCCGGCTGCGTCCGATGGCGGCGACGGTCCGTCGAGGAGGATCTCGGCGTCGTCACCGCTCGTCACCAACCCATGCTCGCGGCTCGATCGCGTCCGGAGCGCGTCGGCCGGAGGCGAGTCAAGCGGGCGGAGTGAACCTAATCGTTGCTCATGCAGGGAGCCCGACGAGTCGGGCGCTCTCATTCCACAAGCGTCCGCAGCGCTCGACGTCGGTGGTGTGTGGTGCGGTCTGGACCACGGCGCGATCGACATAGAAGCGCCCGGTTACCCCTTCGACCTCAGCCGCGGTGGCCAGCCAGACCGGAGTGTCGGCTCCGTCGTCGGGGGAGGGCGCATTGTCGGGGTCTGTCCAAGCCTGGGGGCCCCGCTCGCCGGGCTGCGGGCCGGGCTGGGACAAGGCGCCGCTCTGGAGCGCCTCCCCCATCGCGGCAGCGAGGGTGGGCACCTCACCGCCGAGACCAGTTCCGCCGATGAAGCCGGGGTGCACGCCGTTGACGGTGATGCCGGTGCCGCCCATCCTGCGGGCGAGCTCAAAGACGAACATGGCGTTCATGTTCTTGGTCTGGCAGTAGGCGAAGAAGGGCCGCACCCCAGCTGGTTCTCCCAGCCGTTCGGGGTGGTTCAACAGGATGTCGTCGAGGTCGACCGGCATCTGTGCCAGGAACACCGGATCGGCACCCACGACGATCAAGCGGGCTCGCTCCAGGTTGGCCGCCAGGGTGCGAAGCAGGACATAGGGCGCTAAATGGTTGACTGCCAGCACCCTCGGCAAGCCCTCCGAGTTCTTGCGGTCCAGGCCCGTCACGAGGGCAGCGTTGCTGATGACGACCTCCGGGAGCGGCCCAGCCAAGATCCGCTCGGCCAGCGCTCGAACCTCCTTCAACTCGGCCAGGTCGGCGCGCTCCAGTTTCACGTCAGCGCCTGGTGCGGCGTCATCAATCCGCCGCTGCGTCGCCATGAGGCGCTCGTCGCTGCGGCCCACCACCGTGACCGTCAGGCCCTCCTCGGCGAGTCGTCGTGCGATCGCCTCCCCGATCCCGTTGGTCGCCCCTGTGACGACCGCGTGCGTCATTCGTCCTCCTGCAAAGAACGGACGGCGTCTGGTCCGGAGGACAATGTCCTCGGACCGTGCGTCATAGGTGAACAGCCCGCCCGTCCGATCCTCGGCTGGCGGTCGGCGATGCTCCTCATCTCTCCCCCTCGGACGACGTGATTGGGTTGAGCCGCGGATGGTAATGCGAATTGCGGCGAGGCACGGTCGTGGATCGTCGGACTCGTCCTGGTGCGCGCGCCGATCGCAATCCGCAAATACCGCAGGATCGTCTGACCCATACGCGATCGATCGAGCGTGTCGGCCGCGCGGTCAGCCTTCGACCGGACGCACGGTGGCGAACAAAGGTGGGCCCACCGACTTGTGGCCCCAGACGCTCAGCACCTCGGGGTTCACCTCGTGGTGGTCGGGTCCGAAGAACCGACCACCCGCGGTCTGGTACTCGATGCCGAAGCCCGAGGGTGTGGCGCTGTAGAACGACACCACCGGATCCTGGGTGTGACGGCCCAGCGTCATCGTGATCTGGAGCTCGCGCTCCTGCACCCGGTCGTAGGCGATGCCGACGTCGTCGAGCTCCTTGCACCCGATGCCGATGTGGTGAATGCCCCGGAGCCCGGGTAACTCGACGTAGCCGATGTTGTGGCTGAGGGTGTTGAGCTTGGCGCTGTAGAACGCCGCCTCAGCACCGAGACCTTGGCTGAACCACTGGAATTCCATCACGTCGTCGAAGAAGTGGACGAGCTCATCGCTGAGTTCGGGGGTGATCAACACGATGTGACCGACGCCGTCGCTCTCGGCCTCGAACCCGTGATGGTCTCGACCCGGGTGGAACGAGTTGGGGTGGTATTTCTGCCCGTAGCAGAGCTCGTGTCGGTAGCCCGCGGGGTCGTGGAAAATGGCGACCTCCTTCACGGCCCGCTGGTCGACCAGGTCCGCGTCGCCGATCTCCACGTCGTAGCCGTTGTCCTGGAGTTTCTTGACGGCCTTGCGGAACGCCGGGCGGTGGCGGCATTCCCAACCGATGTACTTGAGATCGTCCTGCTCCCCGGGGTGGACGGCGATGCGCCAGCGCCGGTCGTCCATGCGCAGGTAGACCGTCTCGTCGTCGTCGCGGGGCTCGGCGAGGCCGAAGCCGAGGACCTCGGGTCCGTAGTCGATCCATGCCTTGTACGCCGGCGACTCGAAGCCGAGATACGCGATTCCGAGGATGTCCATCGGGTTCCCCCCTTCGGGTGCGGGGCGTTGGTTGTTGGAGAACGAGCGGTCCGGATCTCCGGTTCCTGCCGCCAGCTTGCCACGCGGACGAGAGAATTGCCCGTAGCCAGGCTCGGAGCCGGTCGTCAGCTGCCGAGCCGTTGGCGCTCGTCGGGCAGCTTGCGGAAGTCCCACGACACGACCTTGTCCGGTGTGAGCCGGAGCCAGGCGTGGCGCCCGTCGAGCACGAGCTCGCCGCCGGCGTACTTGGTCGCGAAGAGGCGCTCGGGTTCCGCAAGCTCGGGGCAGGGATCGCCCACGCGCGGACTCTCACCCACGAGGGCCGCACGACCGATGAGCTCGGCGCCGCGCAGCTCCCGGTAGTCGTGACCGCAGTCGACGATCACGCTGACGCGAGGATCGCGGCGCAGGTCGGATAATCGCTGGCTCTTCAGGATGGAGTAGAGCCACAACGCGGTGCCGTCCCACACGAACCACAGCGGGCTGACGTGGGGTCCGTCGTGCGACACCGTGGCTACCCGGCACACCCGCTCCTGGGAGAGGAATTCGTCGAGCTCATCGGCGGACATCGAGATGCTCCGCCCCCGTCGTTGCTCCCGTCTCGTCGCCACGACGTGCGTTCTACCCGATCACCCGGAACGCGCCTCGCATGAAGGGGTGGATCCGACAGAAGTACGTGTAGGTCCCCGGGTCGAGGTCGGCCGGCGTGTTCCAGGAGTCACGGCCGGCAGTGGGTGCGCCCGCGGCGCCGAGCTGACCGGAATCGAACGGAACGGTCGCGTCGGCAAGGGGATACGCGATACCGGGCGCGCCGTCGCACGGCGCCTTACATCCGGTGATCGAGTGCCACACGTTGCCCGGCGCGTCGAGGTTCGTGAACGTCAGCGACGAGCCCGCGGCCACCGTCGGGATCGGCCCGTCGTCGTTCAGGTCGCCCACCTCGTAAAAGAAGTCGGCGACGTCCACGGCGGTGGCCGGCACGCCCGCGGCGCGACGGGCGTCCTCCAGATGGGACGGCTCGCCCCCGTGGTTGCGGTTCTCGGGAAGCTCGCCGTGGGTGGTCCGTCCGGGCCGGTCGACTTTCGTCGTGAACGGGTCCGGCCCGCCGGTGCCGTCGGCGATCCACAACACCATCAGGCCCATCGACTCATACCACGACGCGCGCGACGTGTCGTAGGTCGCGCTGACGCTCAGCATGTCGCCCGGCTCGATCTGCACACGCCAATTGCGCCGCGGAACGGTCATCGCGACGTCCCACGACACTGCGCCCGCGGGTTCGAAGTACTTCGCAGTCGCGCTGAACGCGCGGACCGACTGCGTGCCGCGCCGCACCCCCAGGTCGACCGCAAGCCCACCGGGATGGAGGTGGCCCACCGCAGCCACCAGCACGCCGGGGCGGTCGACGGTCCACTCGTTCTTGATCCGCCCGTTCGCGTAGGCGTTGGGATCGTCGTCGGGATAGGTGTAACGCCCGTTGTCACCGGCGTTGCGAAGCACGTCGAACACCGGGTAGATGCTGCCGTTCTGCACGTCGAGCCAGACGGGCCGGACGTCATGCATCGTCGCTGCCCGCGGGCGGGTGAGCGAAACGAAGTCGACGTCGTAGGTGATCGACACGGTGAACGGGCGGTCGGTGAGGTTGTGGACCATCGAGTTGAGGAACCACGTCTCGGCCGCGGAGTAGGGGTACCCGTAGCCGTTCGGGAGCGCGAGGGTCGTCTTCTCCTCGCCCGCGGCGAAGAAGCGCTCGGGTAGGGGAGGCGCGGTGGCGTCGAAGCGCGCCGCGGTCGCCCACACGGCGTGGTGGAGGTGGAGCTGGTCGGTCGGCGCCACCTTGCCGGTGCGGGGCCCGGTGGCGAGCACGAGGTTGGGCCGGAAGCCGACGATCCACCCGTCGACGTCGGGCTGCGGGATCCGGGTCTGGTTCGTCTGGATCAGGTTCTGGCCCGGCGTGATGTCGAGCGGTCCGTACGCGAAATGCAGATGCTCGACGCCGCTCCGCTCGGCCGTGGCGGTCCGTGCGCTCGGTCGACGGGTCGACTCGGCACCAGATGGCGCCGCGCTCGTGAGGCCCACGACCAGGGTCGCGATCGCAACCACGCCGGCGAGCGAGAGCGCGCGCGAACGCGCGGACGCGTGGGAGTTCACGGCGTCCACGGTACCGACCGCGCGGGCGTGGTCACGCGCATGGCCGCGCACGAGCGCGATCTGCTCAAATGGGCCGCGTGACCGATCCGCTCCGCGATCCCGAGCTGGCCGAGCGCGCGGCGGCCGTGCGCGCGGACTGGCAAGCCGAGGAAGCGGGCTGGACGAAGAACGCGCTCACCACTTGGCACCACGGCCGCACGCTCGCGGACGTTTTGCGCGACTGCATGCATCGAGGCGACACGGTCGCGGTCCACGCGCTCGGCGTCGTGCTCACCGGGGAGCTCGTGGGTGTTGGCGTCGACGTCGCGCGCCTCGAGACCGCGGGAGGTCGCTTCGACATCCGGGTAGGTGCGGATGCTTCCGTCGCGGTGCGGGTCGTCTCGCATGCGGAGGCCGGCGGAACGCGCGGTGACGCGGGGGTGACGACGCTGCGGCACCGACTTCTCGAGCACGAGGCGGTCGGGACGCGCGTCGAGATCGCGTCCCCGCTGCTCGACGATCTGTGCCAAGGGAGCGTCGAGGTCGGATCCGACCACGTTGCCGTGCTCTCCGGCGATGATGATCGGCAGGTACGAACCGTGTACGTCCCGCTCGCTCACGTCGCCTGGGTTCGGACCTCCGCCCCGTAGGGGACAGCCTCGTCGAGCGGCCCTCCCGGCAACGCTGCCAGCCAGGCCAGGAGCTCGTCGCGCAGGAACCGGAGCTCGCGCCCGCCCGGGAAGCGGTGGCAGGGCACCCGACCTTCTCGGACCATCTTGCGCAGCGATTCCACGTGCACCTGCAGGAGCTCGGCGGCCATCGCTGCGGTCAGCACTGGTGGGAAGCCGGCGGGCGTCGGCGCTTCGGCATCGCTCACCGAGCCAGCGTAGAGCGCCCGGATTACGAAGAAAAGAACCTCTTGACCGTTCGCGGCAGAACGTGCAATATGCAAACGGTTCGAAAAGGATAAGTCGGAACGGCTACGGGGAGCGGCGTGTGCAGGATGTGACGGGCGTCACGAGCTCGGCCCGGGGGCCAGTCCGCCCTCCCGGGGTTCGGGGCCGGATCAGACTGTCGTCGGGGCACGTGGCCATGATCGTCGCCGGCCTCGTCGGGGCCGTCGCGTCGCTCGCCGCGTTGCCTTCCGACGGGGACGGCCGTGCTGTCCTGGTCGCTGCCCAGGAGATCGGCGCCGGCGAGCGTTTCGACCCGTCAGCAGCCCGCGCCGAGCGGATCAACGCGCCGGCGAGACTCCTCCACGCCTTCGTGCTGGCGCGGGAAGCGAATGGCCTTCGCAATCGCGTCGTCGTCGCCCCGATCCACCCCGGGGAACCGGTCGTGCGGAGCGCCCTGCGTCGCCACGCTGCTCCGCACGGTCTGCGGGCGATGAGCATCCCCGTCGAGCCGTCCCACGCCGTCGCCGGCAGGCTCGCGGTCGGCGACCGGATCGATGTGCTCGTCGCCGGGAGCGGCGATGTCTCCATGGTCGTCGCGGACGCGGAGGTGCTCGCGGTCGACGAGCGCGCACGAGGCGGGATCGGCGAATCGTCGAGCCCGTTCACGGTCACGATCGCGGTCGACGTCGAGGCATCCCGGGACCTCGCGGCTGCGATCGCCGACGGCGGGATCTCGATCGCGAGAACGACGGGAGCCCAGCGCGCGGAACGTGATCTCTCGGTTCCCACGCCCGAGGAGGAGGCTCGGTGAGCATCGCCGAACCGACCGTCGCACTGGTCTTCTCGCCCGAGGGCTGGGTCGAGCAGCTCCATCGGCACTTGGCCGATCATGGGGGCGCGCGCATCCGCCAGATCGTCGTCGAACCTTCCACCCTTCGTGACGAGGAGTTCGACGTGCTCGTGGTGAGCCATCGGTGGCCCGCGCTGACCCCAGTCCTCGTCCGGAGGGTGCAGGAAGCCGGTGCGCGAGTGCTGGGAGTCTTCGATCGGGACGAGCCGGCGGCGCGTGAGCACCTTGCACGGATCGGCGTGGACGCGATCGTCGGGGCAGATGTCGCCCTCCGGTCCTTCGTCGAGGCCATCCGAGCAGTGGGACCAGAGCACGGCGAGCGCACTCGGCGGACCGTCGTCCGCGATCACTTCGACGAACCGACCGCAGGTGTCGGAATCGTCGCGGTCGGCGGACCGTGCGGGGGCGGCAAGACGGAGCTCTCCGTCGCGATCGCGATGGCGTTGGCCGACCGCGGTTGTTCCGTCGTTCTGCTCGACGCCGACGTGCACGCTGCCGCGATCGCGATCCGGCTTCGCCTCCCTCTCCACGCCAACCTGCGTACGGCAGTCGCCACCCTCCAGGCGGGTGGCGATGTTGCCCGCTCGCTTGTCTCGTTTGGGCGCGTCGCTGTCCTCCCGGGGAGCGTCACTTCGGGTCACGCCCACTTCGAGCCCGCCGAAGTGCTCTCCGTCTTGTCGGAGCTGCATCACCGGTACGACCACATCGTGATCGACACGTCGGGCGTGCCTGGCGAGCCGCTGGGACGAGCGCTTCTTGGCGCTGCGAACGTCGCGCTGGGGATCAGTGCGGCGGGTCCTGTTGAGCTTTCCCGACTGGTCTCGTGGACGACGGATGCCGCGCCGTCATTCGCGGCTCGGCTGTCGCTGGTGATCAACCGAGCGCCGAAGGACGCGTACCGACGAGGTGAGGTGGTTGACGAGTTGGGGCGCGCGGTGGCGGCGCCCGTGCTCGCGCTGCTCCCGTTCGACGAACGCGTCGTCCGGGCGGCCTGGGACGCACGCTCGGTGGAGCGCGGCGCGTTCGTTGAGCAGGTGCGCGCGATCGTCGATGCCTCGGTGCCTCAGCACGAACGGCGTGCGGATCGTCGTCGGGATGTTCGTCATCGCTCGGGGTCGGAAGCTGCATGAGCGGCGACGCCTACGACGCCATCCGGCGGGAGGTGCTCGGTGGCATCGAGCGCGAGCGCCTCCGGCCTGACCACGACCTGCCCGCAATTCGGGCCGAGGTGGAGCGGGCCATCAGCGAGTACCAACGGCGATCCGCGCTGGGCACGGAGGTTCCGCTGGTCGAGCCGCGTGCCATGGCCGCGCGCGTGTTGCGGTCGATCACTGACTACGGGGCGTTGTCCGAACTGATCAGTCGCCGTGATGTCGAGGAGATCTTCGTCGAAGGCGCACGCGTCTCGTATTTGGACGATGCCGGGCGCTTGCGGGGACTGGCGCAGCCGACGAGTGAAGACGAGAACCGGCAGATCGTCGACCGTCTCCTCGCCCCTGTCGGTCGACAGCTCAACACCAAGCACCCGATGGTGCAGGCGCGGGTCCTGAACGGCACCGCGCGGCTGACCGTCGCGATTCCTCCCGTCGGTGACCGCCTGTCTGCGACGCTGCGCCGATACGTGGTGCGCGACGTCACGCTCGACGACCTCGTCGAACGCGACTCGCTGACCGGGGAGGCCGCCGAGTTCCTGCGCGCCGTCATGCAGACTCGAAGTCGGATTGCAGTGTCTGGCGAGCCCGGAGCCGGAAAGACGACACTTGCCGCGGCATTGCTCTCTGCCGCCCCGACAGCGCACTGCGTCCGGTGCTGCGAAGAGGTTCGCGAGCTGTCCGTTCCGATCACGCACGGCGGCTACTACGAGGTGAGACCGGCGGCGCTCGACGGAACCGGTGAGATCAGCCTCCGCGACCTCGTCAAGTTCGTCTTGGCGATGCGACCTGACCGGATCGTGGTGGGAGAGGTTCGCGGCGCCGAGGCCTTCGAGCTGAGCCGTGCCGTCAACGCGGGGTGCGGGTTCCTGTGCACCGTCCATGCCAACAGCGCGGGTGAGGCCCTCGACGCGCTGGTCAATGCCGCGCTGATGGCGGGGGAGAACGTCACTGAACGAATCGTTCGGAACGTCTTCTCCTCGGCCCTCGACATCGTCGTCCATCTGGAGCGGGATACGCGCCCGTCCATCGACGCTGCGAGAGCCGATCGCCGCGTCGCGGAGATCGTCGCAGTCGTACCTTCGTTGCGGGACGACTTCACGGTCGAGCCGCTCTTCGTGCGCGAGTCGCCGGGCCACGCGCTCCGCTGGACCGGCGCGCTTCCCGCCCGTCTCGAGGCGCGTCTCGGGGACGGCGTCCGCGCGCTGCCGGTGGAACAAGCAGCGAGGGTGGGTGGCGCGTAGATGGCGCTCGTGGCCGCGCTGTCGTTCGGCATCTGCTGCGCGTTGGGCGCGGGGGCGCTCCAGGGGCGCATGCCCCGCGCCCTCGCGTGGCGCGGCCTGCTCACGCAGGAGGCTCGCCGCGACCGTGGGCGCGTCTGGCTGGCGCAGGCCGGACTGCGGTTGTCGCCCGTCCAATTCTGGACTTGCTCGGGCGGCGTGGGGATCGCGGGGCTGCTCGCGGTCTGGGCGACGACCAGGACGTTGCTGGTCGCACTCGTGCCGGCGATGGCTCTGACGATGTTGCCGCGTCTGTACTACGGGCGTCGCCGGGCGGATCGTCTCCGGTCCGTGCAGGCTGCGTGGCCGGACGGCCTTCGCGAACTGCTCTCGTGCATTGCGTCCGGGCAGTCGCTCACGCAAGCGCTCGAGGCGCTGGCGTTGACTGGTCCACCCGCTCTCCGAGTGGCATTCGCGCGATTCCCCCTCCTGTCTCGCCTGTTGGGAACGAGCGCGGCGCTCGAGGTGGTCAAGGAAGAGTTGGCCGACCCGACCAGTGATCGCGTGGTCGAAGTGCTCGTGCTCGCCCACGAGCGAGGCGGTCGCGTCGTGCAGGGGATCCTCGAGGACCTCGTCGTGGCGACGAGCCGCGATCTCAAGGTTCGCGAAGAGGTGGAGACCGAGGGTCTCGAGTCGCGAATCAATGCGCGGGCGGTGCTCGTGCTTCCTTGGCTCGTCCTCGTCGCGCTGACGATTCGAGACGGGGCATTCCGCGAGTTCTACCGGTCGAGTGCCGGGCTCGCGGTCGTGCTGGTCGGGGTCGTCTTGAGCGCGCTGGGCTACCTCTGGATCAGTCGCCTGGGGCGCAGCCAGGACGAGCGACGCGTCTTCGACGCTGCGGACCGACTCGGTGCGCGGGTTCCGAGGTGGGAGGACCGATGACGCCGATCGCGCTGGCGGCCGCGCTCGCGACGGGACTGGGTGCCGCGGGGGTGGTCGGCGTGGTCGTGCCACCAACTGCTCGACTCGGGCCCCGCCTGCGTCCCTATCTCGTCAATGAGGGTGCACGAACCACGCCCGATGCGGTCGTCCGTGCCCTGGTCGATCACGACGGGCAACATCCCGTCCGCCGGATGCTCGCTCCTCCACTCCGTGCGATGGTCCGTGCCTTGGCGCGCGTCGCCGAACGCCGGAGCGACGACTCGGTCCGTTCAACGCTGGCGCACGCCGGGCTGCCCGATGTCACTCCCGAGGAGTACCGCAGCCGTCTCGCGCTCGAGATCCTGCTGTTCGGGGGAGGGGGAGCTGTCCTCGGCGCGGCGGCTGCCCGCTCGACCCCGGCGACGCTGGTGCTCCTGTGCTGTGGTGCGTTCCTCGGTGCGACTCGGACGCGCTCCCGGCTAGATCGGGCGATTGCGCAGCGTCGAGAGCGGATCCGCCTCGAGCTTGCCACGGTGAATCTCCTGCTGGCCATGCATATCCGGGCCGGCTCCGGCACCATCCAGGCCACGCAGCGAATCGTCGATCGTGGTCGAGGACTGGTGGTAGAAGAGCTGTCCGCCGTGCTGCGAGCGGTGCGCGCCGGCACGCCCGAACCGGACGCCTTCCGCCGGGCGGCCGATCTCACGCCCGAGGCCAGCGCGGCGCGCACCTACAACCTCGTCGCGGCGGGCTCGGAACGAGGTGTCGACCTCGCGTCGGGACTGCGGGCGCTGACCGAGGACCTGCGCGACTCACGCCGGGAGGAGATCCGACGGACGGCCACGGCGCGGCGCGCCGCGATGCTCGTACCCACGATCGCGGTGCTCGCCCCCGTGATGCTGCTGTTCGTGGCCGCGCCCCTGCCCTCCATCGTGTTCGGCGGCCAGTGATCCGTGGAATCCGCCGTGCCCGTACAGACCCGCGCCGCCGTTGTGCCGGCCCAACCAAGGAGCAACGCCAGTGACGCATGTGCTCTCCCTCTACCGGCGGTTCCGTCACCGCTGCGACGACGACTCCGGGATGACGACCGCAGAGCTGCTCGGCAACGCGGCCCTCGGCATCGCCGCACTGGTCGCGATCTGGGCGGTGCTCCAGACGCTCGGCCTCGACATCGTGGACTGGATCCGCGGCCAACTCCAGATGTGAGGGATCCCGTGGTGGCGTCGCGCGGGGGCGAATGTGCCATGACGACCGTCCAATTCGTGCTCGCGACTGCCCTCTCGCTGGTCGTGTTCGTCGCGATGGCCAATGTCGTCGTGGATCTCTATGCGCGGGGCGTCGTTCGTGCGGCGCTCGACGAGGGGGTGCGGGCCGGCGCGCCGTTCGACGCCACCGCCGGTAACTGCGCGGCTCGGACCCGCGAGGTGGTGCGAGGTCTCCTCGGCGGGCAACTCCGGCGAGGGGTGCGAGTCTCATGCGCCTTGTCTGCCGCGGGCGAAGCGGTGGAGGCCCGCGCGGACGTCGTGCTCGGGAGCTGGCTCCCGGGCGTGGTGCCGGACTGGTCTTTCACGCTGACGGGCCGGGCCACGAAGGAACGGGAACCGTGAAGCCCGCGAGGTTCGGTGAGGCGGGGCTCGTGAGCACGGAGCTGGCGCTCGGTGTGGGACTGCTCGTCGTGCCCGTCGCCTTGCTCGTGCTCACCATGCCAGGGTGGTTCGACCGGCAGATGGCTGCCCGCTCGATCGCCCGCGAGACGGCGCGCACGGTCGTGCTCCACGGGCGTTGCTCGCAGCAGGTGGCCGACCGACTCGCGGAAGAGATGGCACCCAACTACGGGCTTGGCCCCGCCGACGTGCGGGTGCGTCTCCGGTGCGCGGGCGACCCGCTCCCGGCGGGCAGCGAGCTCGAAGCCGACGTGTCGGTGGTCATGCCCGCGGTCGAGATCCCTGGCATCGGGGCGGTCAGGGCGTGGGCGTGGACAGCCCGGCATCGCGAGCCGGTTGATCGCTACGGGAGCCAGCCGTGAGGACGGCCGAGGGTACCGGGGAGCGGGGCACGATCACGGTGTGGCTCCTCGGCCTGTGCCTGATGCTGCTCGGACTGGGGGGCATCAGTCTCGATCTCTGGCGCTCGTTCTCCGAACGGCGCGCTCTTGCCGCGGCGGCCGACGCGTCGGCGTTGGCAGGTGCATCGGCGCTGGACGAGGACGATTACCGATCGTCGGGTGCGCTCGTGCTCGTTCCTGAGGAGGCCGAGCAGCGTGCTCGCGCCGGCCTGGCGAGCCAGCTCGACCGTGCGTCGCTCCAGGGGGCGGAGGTCCGGGCCTCGCCGAGCTCGGTGACCGTGGTCGCGCGGGGCCAAGTGGGCGTCACGCTCCTCTCCCTGTTCGGCGCCGGCGATCTCGACGTTCGCGTGACTGCGACCGCCGTGCCGCGGAGGTCACCGTGAGGCAGATACGCCGTTCGAGAGTGCTCGCCGGCGCGGTGACCGGGTTGGTACTGGCGGCGCTGGTCCTCGCCGGCCCCGCGGTGCCGGCCGTCCGCGCGAACGGGATACGGGCCCAGGCGACGGGGGGTGCAGAGCTGTCGCCCGACGCCGTCCGCGCCACCGCTCGCGACCTCGGGGCGGGCCGGTTCCCGAATGTTGGCCTGCCCACGCGCCGGCCGGCACCGGAATCGCCGTTCGTGTGGGAATCGATCGCGACCGGCTGGACGTGCGCCGCGCTGACCGGTCCCGTTCCGCCGGAGCTCGCGGGCCATGTGCTCTCGGTCCGCCTGCTGCCGCTCACGGGCTCGGCGTTCCTCGGCGTGCCCGTCCAGCTCGACCAGATCCTGGGCGCTCCCGACGGCGCGATCGCGATCGACGATCCGGCACTGCTGCCCGCCGGGGTGGAGGGTCTCGGCGAGCTCGTCTTCGACGTGCTGAGCGCGCGCGCCGGCGGTGTGGCCCTGCTCCTCGCCCGGGAGTGCCGCAACCCCGGGTCGCCGGGGCCTCCCGCACCACCGACGGCGGCGGACGTGTGGCAGGAGGTGCCGCTCCCGCGAGCGGTCGTGCACGCGAGCCCGCCCGGCACCAGGGTGTGGCCGGGGATCACCGGATTGGAGTCGCACTTCTGGGGTGACGAGCCCGCCCCCGCCACCGCCGCCGTCGAGATCCGCGGCTTCGCCGTGATCGCGACCGCGCGCCCGATCGGGTACGGCTGGGGGTGGCCGGACGGCACGTGGGCAGCTGCCGACCCGGGTCGGCCCGAGGCACCGGTGCGGGTGACGTTCCGCCGCCGCGGCGACCCGTCGGTGCGGCTCTCGGTGGTGTGGGAGGGCGCGGCGCTGGTGGGGATTCCCGGCGGTGGGGGCGCGTTCGGCGCGATGGACCTCGGGACCGTCACCCTCTCGGTGTCGGTGCCGTACCACGTCGCTGAGGTGCGCGCGCTCTTGCGTTCGAGCCGCATCGATCTCGACGACGAAGAAACTCGCGCGCAACCACGCTGAGTGCTTCCAATTTGCTCCGACATCGGTTAGAAACAAGCCCAGCGAAGCGAGAGGCCACCGCTCGTGGTCTCGAGGGCCCTCTTCGAGAGCAGATCTCCGAGACTGGTCTTCGATCGAGCCGGTGTCACGGCCTGTGGGCGGGCCACCGAGTTGCACACCCTCGGTGATGCGCGCGCCCCGAGCCGGCCTCGTCCCCGCTCACCCAGCGCTGCCCCCACTTCCTGGAACCACGTTCCGGGGCCTGGATGCTCGCGCCTCCACACCATGAGGGACCGATGACTTCGCACAAGCACCTGCTCGTCCTCGCGTTCGTCGCGTTTGCGTTGGCGCTGCTGCCCGTCACGCCCGCGACGGCGAGCGTTGCCGCCGGCGGGAGTGAACACTCCCAGTGCAAACCCCCGGGTGACTACGGCGGGTGCACCACGACGCAGAACGACGAGAAGACGTGGGGGGGCTACGAGAAGCCGTGCCCGCCGCCGTCGACGACGACCACCACCACCAGCACAACGACTACGACGACGACGAGCACCACTACCACGACCCAGCCGCCGCACGTCGAGCCGCCATCCCATCCGGTCAGCCCCCCAGGCGGCTTCGTGGTGGTGCGCGCGCAGGCACCACCACCAGTGACGGTTCAACCGCGAACCGCCGGCTGACGGGCGACCGCGTCCCTGATCCGGCGTCGACTCGGCGGTAGCGTCGGCGGCTCGATGGCCGCCGACGTCAAGACACCCCCGGGGCCGCTCGCCGCAGCGACACAGGATCGGGAGCGCAGGTTCTGGCGCGTCCTCCTGCTCATCGTCCTGGCCGCGCTGGCGGTGCGGGTTGGGTACGTGGTCGTGGCCAAGCGCCACGAGCCGGCCCTCGGCGACCAGATCTACTACCGGGCCCAGGCGAACACCCTGGCCCGCGGGGAGGGTTTCACCGACCCGCGCGACGGGAGCCAGACCGCCGAGCACCCTCCCCTCACTGCGCTCGCGCTGACCCCCACGTCGTGGGTCATGGAGCGCTTCGACGAGGGGGGCGACCACCTCCTCGCGCAACGGCTCACGATGACCGTGTTCGGCGCGGCCGTTGTGCTCGTCATCGGCCTGATCGGGCGGGCCGTCGCGGGGGACCGCGCCGGCTTGCTCGCAGCCGGCCTGGCGGCCATCGCACCCAACTTGTGGGTCAACGACGCCCTCGTGATGTCGGAGACGTTGGCCGCGCTGGCGGTGGCCCTCGCGATCCTGTTCGCCTACCGGTTCGCCCGAGATCCCACGGTGGCCAACGCGGCCTTAGTGGGCGCCTGCATCGGCCTTGCGATGCTCGTGCGCGCGGAGCTCGGCCTGCTCCTTCCGCTCATGGTGCTGCCGATGGCCTGGTTCGCCCACCGACGGCGCGACGGCGAGCCCGGCGCCACCCGGGCGGGATTCGGCGTGGGAGGTGTGGCGACTCGATTCCTCGTCGCGTGCCTGGCCGCGTTGCTGCTCGTGAGCCCGTGGGTCGTCGCCAACCTCGTCCGGTTCGACGAGCCGGTGTTCTTCTCCACCAACGACGGGCTCACGCTCTGCGGGGCCAACCTCCACCGCACCTACTACGGCCAGGGGACTGGTCTCTGGGCACTCGACTGCGCCAACTTCCACACGCCGCCGGGCGACCGGTCCGTGGTCTCCAACGCGTTGCGCGACCGCGGCTTCGAGTTCATGGGCGACCACCTCGGCCGACTGCCAGCGGTGATGGGCGTGCGGGTCGCCCGGGTGTGGAGCCTGTACGCCCCCGGGTTCATGGCGACGTACAACCTGAATGAGGGCCGCGAGGAGTGGGTCTCGTGGCTCGGGTTCGTGAGCTTCTGGCTCACGGTCCCGTTCGCCGTCGCCGGGGGTGTGACGTTGCGCCGCCGCCGCGTCCCGCTCACGCCGCTCGTCGCACAGTTCATCGTCGTCACCCTCACCGCCGCCCTCATCTACGGGCTCGTGCGGTTCCGCGTGCCGGCCGAGGTGGCGCTTGTCGTGCTCGCCGCGGTTGCCCTCGACGACCTCCTCGACCGGCGACGCACCCGGGCACCTGGTTCCGCGGAGGGGATGCCCGCCATGCGAGAGTGGCAGACCACATGACGCACACGACGCACACATCGTCGACCGACCCGGAGGGACCGGCGTCGACGGAGGACTCGGCCGGTATCCCGGCGCCGCCTCAGGGCCCGGCGGCGGCGGCGATCCTCGGCTCCCGGCTCGTCATCGGCGTCGGCATCGCCGTCGTGGTGGTGAGCACGGTGCTGCGGTTCGTCACCCGCTCGGACCTCTGGCTCGACGAGGCCCTCACCGTCAACATCGCGAAGCTGCCGCTCGGTGACCTCCGCGAGGCGCTGCGCCACGACGGCGCGCCACCTCTCTATTACGTGCTGCTCCACGGCTGGATCGACCTCTTCGGCACGAGCGACGTCGCAGTGCGGGCACTCTCGGGCGTGCTGTCGGTCGCGACCCTGCCGCTCGCCTGGTTCGCCGGGCGGCGGCTCGGTCGGACCGGACCCCCCGGACCGGTGTGTGACGACCCGCCGGAGGTGCGCCTCGTCGCCGCCCTGGTGGTCGTGATCCTGGCCGCGTCGCCCTTCGCGATCCGCTACGCGACGGAAGCCCGGATGTACTCCCTCGTCATGCTGCTGGTGACCGGCGGCTACCTCTCCCTGCGCCGGGCGGCCGAGCGGCCCACGCTGGGGCGACTCGCCGTCGTCGCGCTGGTCGTGGCCGCCCTCCTCTACACCCAGTACTGGTGCATCTACCTGCTCGTGGTCGTCGGCGTCGGGGTCCTGTGGCGGGCGGTCCGCGCACCGACCGCCGACGCTCGCCACGCCGCGCGGGGGATCGTCGTGGCGATGGTCGCGGGGGTGATCGTGTTCGCGCCCTGGGTCGACACCTTCCTGTACCAGAACGGGCACACCGGCACGCCGTGGGGGGACGGGCGGGTTCCGTGGTCGGCGGCGGCGCAGGCGTTCGACCAGTTCGCCGGCGGGACGAGCGTCACCCACGGCGAATCCGCGGTGGCGGTCGTCCTGCTGTTGCTCCTCGTTCCGCTCGCCCTGTTCGGTCGGGCGGCGGGGCCCCGCCACGTCGACATCGACGTCCGCACCCGGCCGGCGGTTCGCACGGAGGCCCTCGTCGCGGGCGCCGCGCTTCTGCTCGGCCTCGTCGTCGCGTTCGTGACCGACGGCGCGTTCGACGGTCGGTACGCGTCGATGGTGTACCCGCTGCTCGTCCTCGTGGTCGCCTGGGCCTTCACGGCGTTCGCGGCCCGGGCGGTGCTCCTCGGGGTGCTGGCCGTCCTCATCGGATTCTCGTGGGCGGGCGCCGTGCGGAACGTCATCGACGACCGGACCCAGGCGGGGCAGGTCGCCGACGTGATCCTGGCCCGCGCCCGGCCCGGCGACGTCGTCGTCTACTGCGCTGACCAGCTCGGTCCGGCGGTCAGCCGACTGCTCGGCGACCGTGACCTCGTTCAGCTCACGTTCCCCCGGGGCGACCCGCCGGAGCTCGTCGACTGGGTCGACTACATCGACCGGATCAACCGGACCGATCCGACCGCGTTCGGTCGGCGGGTCCTCGACGAGGCCAATGGTCACACCATCTGGTACGTGGCCGCGACCCGGTACAACATCGAGGGCAAGTGCGAGGCCGTCGGAGCGACCATCGGCGCGGAGCGCCGCGGTGCGGTGGCCCACGTGACTCCCGACGAGGACACGTTTTTCGAGCCGGACGGCCTCATCGAGTATCCGTCCTCATGAGCGCGGCGCCGACGGGTGTCGTCGCCCGGGTGGGTTCGAACCCGTTCGTCCGCCGCGACCTCGCCACTGCCGTCGTGCCGTGGATCGTCGCGCGCGTCCTCGTCGTCGGCGCCCTCGCCCTCTCGCGCCTCCTCTACACCGAGATCGGCGCGCCTCCGCGCCCGATCCAGCTGGGCCAGGGTCTCTTCGCATGGGATGCCGCCTTCTACCGCGACATCGCCGAGCACGGGTACAGGGCGGTGGGAGAGGCCTCGTTGCGCTTCTTCCCCCTCGTGCCCCTGCTCGCCCGTGGCTTGGGGTGGCTGTTCCTCGGCCACCGAGACGTGGCGCTCATCGTCCTCGCGAACGCCTCGGCCCTCCTGTTCTGTGCGTGCTTGCACCGGCTCGTGCTGCTCGAGACCGATGACCCGGGCACCGCCCGACGCGCCGTCTGGTTCGGCGCGATCTTCCCGGCGGCCACGGTGCTCGTGCTCGGCTACGCGGAAGCCACCGCGATGCTGCTCTCCGTCCTGATGTTCCTGGCGCTCCGGACGAACCGCTTCGGCGCCGCCGCGGGTGCGGGACTCCTCGCCGGGCTGTGCCGTCCGGTGGGTGTGCTGCTCGTCGTACCCGCGGCGATCGAAGCCGCGCGGGGCTGGCGGTCGGCGCCGCCATCGGGACGCGTCGCCCGGATCGCCGCCGTCGTGAGCCCCGTGGCGGGCGCGGGGATCTATCTCGCGTGGGTGGGCCTCAAGTTCGACGACCCCTGGCTCCCGATTTCGCTCCAGAACCGCAACACCCTCCGCGGGGGCTTCCAGGACCCGGTGACGCGGACGATCGACGCGTTCGGCGACCTGTTCGGCGGCGATCGATTCGGCAGCGGTCTCCACATCGTGTGGGCGATCGGATTCGCGGCGCTGCTGGTGGTGCTCGTCCGGCGTCTCCCCGCCTCCTACTCCGCGTACGCCGGCGTGACGCTGCTGCTCGGGCTGTCCGCCAGCAACCTGGACTCGTTCGAGCGGTACTGCATGAGCACCTTTCCCCTCCTGATCGCGCTCGCGGTCGTGACGCGCCGGGAAGACGTCGAACGCCCCGCCGTCGTCCTTGCCGGCGCCGGCCTCGTGGGGTACGCCGTCCTCGCGTTCCTCGGGGTCTCGGGGCCCTGACCGGGAGCGAACGGCCGCGGGCCGGGTATCCCGGCCCGCAGTGAGTGACCCATCCAAGTTGGAGCGAACGGCCGCGGGCCGGGTATCCCGGCCCGCAGTGAGTGACCCATCCAAGTTGGAGCGAACGGCCGCGGGCCGGGTATCCCGGCCCGCAGTGAGCGACCCATCAGAGCAGGCCGACATCTCAGGATCGGACCCTCCGGACCCGTAGACTCCCGGAACGGCCAGCCTGCGCCTCCGCATCCCACGCCGTCCCACGCCGCCACGGTCCGCGGAGGTCGGCGCGGGCCCCGACTCAGCCGCCGATCCGGTACGACCGGAGACCTCCGGAGCTTCCTTGAGCGAGCACGCGTCGCCATCCGAAACTATGCCCGAGGTGGTGATCATCGGAGCCGGGCCCGCCGGGCTCACGGCCGCGTACATGCTCGTCAAGCGGGGCGTCGCGTCGACGGTGCTCGAAGCGGACTCCGTGGTCGGGGGGATCAGCCGCACGACCACCCGAGACGGCTGGCGCTTCGACATCGGCGGCCACCGGTTCTTCACCAAGGTGAAGCCGGTGGAAGACCTGTGGTTCGAGATCCTCGGTGCCGACGAGTTCCTCCGGCGCCCCCGGCTGAGCCGCGTGTACTACCGGGGCAAGTTCTACGACTACCCGATCTCGCCGATGAACGCGCTCCGGAACCTCGGCCTCGTCGAGGCGGTCCGGTGCGCAGCGTCCTACCTGTGGGTGCGGATCAAGCCTCCCAAGGACCAGTCGACGCTCGAAGGCTTCGTCGCCGGCCGGTTCGGGTGGCGTCTCTACGAGCACTTCTTCAAGACGCAGAGCGAGAAGGTGTGGGGCGTCCCGTGCACCGAGATCCAAGCCGACTGGGGAGCCCAGCGCATCAAGGACCTCTCGCTGTTCCGGGCGGTGTGGGAAGCGCTCAAGCCCAAGGGCTTGCGTCGCCGGCAGGGGAAGACCAAGCAGGTGACGAGCCTCATCGAGGAGTTCAACTACCCGAAGTACGGGCCGGGGCAGATGTGGGAGCGGGCCACCGAGCTGGTGATCGAGCGGGGGACGAAGGTGGTGTTCGACTCGATCGTGAACCGGATCGAGCACGTCGACGGGCGGGCGGTCGCGGTCGTCGCCGCGAGTGCGGGCGCCAGCAACCGGTACGAGTGCACCGAGGTGATCTCGTCGATGCCGATCAGCGCGTTGTTGCGGGCCATGGACCCTCCGGTTCCCGCCGCAGTGCTCGCGGCGGCCGAATCGTTGCGATACAGGGACTTCATGACGGTCGCGCTCGTGGTGCCCGAGGAGCTCGGATTCCCCGACAACTGGATCTACATCAACGACCCCGCGGTGAAGGTGGGGCGGATCCAGAACTTCGGCCGGTGGTCTCCGTACCTCGTCAAGGATGGGCGCACCTGCCTCGGCCTCGAGCTGTTCGTGCAGGAGGGGGACGAGTGGTGGACGAGGCCCGACGGCGAGCTCATCGAGAACGGCAAGCGTGAGCTCGAGGCGATCGGCCTGCTCGAGGCGTCGAAGGTCGAGGCGGGCTACGTGGTGCGGATGCCGAAGGCGTACCCCTTCTACGACGCCCACTACAAGGAGAACGTCGGGATCCTCGCGAGCTGGCTCGAGCGACACGCCCCCAACGTGCATCCCGTGGGGCGGAACGGCATGCACCGATACAACAACCAGGACCACTCGATGCTCACCGCGATGCTCACCGTGGAGAACATCTTCGGCGCCGACCACGACGTCTGGAACGTCAACGTCGAAGCCGAATACCACGAGGAGCAGACCCACGCCGCCGAGGGCACCGAGTCCGGCGTGTAGGCCGCGATGGCCGAGCCTGCCACCACGCCCGGCGCGGCGGTCGAGCCGTCATCTCCCGCCCGATCCCGCTTCCCGTGCCTCGACGCCTACCGCGCCATCGCGATGACGATGATCTTCCTGCTCCACGCGGACTTCGCAAGCCTGGCGCACGACAAGGGCATCTTCGGAGACTTCTTCCGGCGGTTCGACATCTCGGTCGCGTTCTTCTTCGTGCTGTCCGCGTTCCTGCTCTATCGGCCCTACGTGGCCGCGCAGCTGGCGGGCCGCCCCCGCGCATCCACCGGCCGGTTCTACCGGCGCCGGGTGCTGCGCATATTCCCCGCCTACTGGTTCGCGCTCCTGGCGATGGTCGTGCTCATGGGCTTGCGGTTCGGCAGCTTCGGTGACTTCGCGATCTTCCTCTTCATCCTGCAGCCCTACGCCGGGAAGGTCTTCGACCCGCAGTACCAGATGATCTCGCAGGCATGGAGCCTGGCGACCGAGCTCGCGTTCTACGCGCTCCTGCCGCTGTTCGCGCTGTGGGTGCGCAGGCGGACCGCGGCGCGAGAACCGCACGAGCAGCTCCGCTTCGTGTTGATCGCCTGTGCGGCGGTCGCCGCGGTCGGTGTCGCATTCCGGATCTTCCTGATGGTGGCGAGCCCGTCGTGGCAGGAGTCCGGCATCCTGTCGCTCCCCGCGTGGCTCGACTTCTTCGCGATCGGTCTCGCACTCGCGGCCATCAGCGCGTGGACGGAGCACACCGGTCGCGACGTGTCGGTGTTCTCCTGGCTCGGCCGGCACCCGGCGTGGTCGTGGGCGATGGCAGGGGCGGCGTTCTTCGGCGTGAGTCAATTCCGACCCGGCGCCCAGCCACTCGAGCCACAGGGCGCCGAATACGTCACGCGCTACCTCGTCTACGCGCTCGTCGCGGTGCTGTTCCTCGCGCCCGGGATGTTCGGCGATCAGCAGGCTGGGCGCCTCCGGCGCATGCTGCGATCGAAGGTCGCCGTCTGGCTCGGGACGATCTCGCTCGGCTTCTACCTCTTCCACGTCGCGATCATCGAGCAGGTCCAGGAGTGGTTCGGGTACCGGCCGTTCGAGGCGAGCTTCTCCCGCCTGCTCCTGGTCGCCTTCCCGCTGAGCGTGGCGGCTGCCGCCATCAGCTACTACGTCGTTGAGCGACCCTTCCTGCGGATGAAGCGCGCGTCGTGGGCCTCCGCGTGGAACGGTGCCCGGCGAGGGAGAATCACCCCACGATGAGTCAGACCCTCGTGATCATCCCCGCCTTCAACGAAGAGGCGTCGCTCGCCGCCGTGCTCGAGGAGCTCAAGGCGGAGACGCCCCAGTTTGACGTGCTCGTGGTGTCGGACGGCTCGACCGATGCCACGGCCGAGATCGCCCGCCGCGCGGGTGCGTTCGTCGCGGAGCTGCCGTTCAACATCGGAATCGGTGGGGCGTTGCGAACGGGCTTCGCGTTCGCCACTCGGCGCGGCTACGACCGTGCGGTCCAGTTCGACGCCGACGGCCAGCACGACCCCCATGCGGTCGAGGTGCTGTTCGACCGGCTCGAGCACGGAGCCGACCTCGTGATCGGGAGCCGCTTCGCCGAGGGCGGCGCGGTCACCTACGAGGTCAGCGCAGTCCGCCGACGGGCGATGCGGCTGCTCCAGTGGCTGGTCCGTTTGCTCGTCGGCCAGGGCTTCACCGACACCAGCTCCGGCTTTCGCGCCTTCTCGCGGCCGATGATCGAGCACTTCGCCCACACCTATCCGGTCGAGTACATGGACTCGGTCGAGGCGCTCGTGCAGGCGTGCAACGCGGGCTTCCGCGTCGAAGAGGTCGCCGTCAACATGCGGGGCCGCACGGGCGGGGCGCCGTCGACGCGCCGTGTCAAGCTCGTCTACTACTACGTTCGCCTGCTCGTCGTGCTCGTGGTGTCGACGACCAGCCGCGGGCAGCGCGCCCGCCGCAGCGCCGACCGGGAGACGCCGCCTGACGGAGGCGAGAAGCCATGAGCACCCAGGCGCACGTGCTGGTCATCGTGCTCGCCGCCGCGGTGATCGCGTTCATCTTCCATCTCGTGCGGAGCCGAAAGCTCCGCGCGAAGTACTCGGTGCTGTGGTTCTCGATTGGGATCGGGCTGGCCGTGCTCGCCGTGTTCCCGGATCTGCTGGTGGAGGTGTCGGACTGGTTCGGGATCACATACCCGCCCGCCACCTTCCTGCTGCTCGCGCTGAGCTTCCTGCTGGTGCTCGTGCTCCACTTCTCGTGGGAGCTGTCGCGTCTCGAGGACCGCACGCGGGCGCTGGCCGAGGAGCACGCGCTCCTGCGTCAGGAGCTCGACGAGCGACTCGGCCCCCGAGAGCCCTGAGCTTCGGCCGTCGGAGCAGGGCGGGCCACGACGATGAGGCCGTCCGCCGCGTAGGGCCGGCCGAGCCGCGCGAGCACACGCTCGATCCCGAGCACGGCGCGTGCGCCGGCTCCGAGGACCCGGACCCGGAGTGTCCGGTCTCCGCCGGGCTTCACCGACTGGACGAACACGGAGTGCTCGACGGGCGTCCACGCGTGTCGTTCCAGGAGCGCATCCAGCGTGCGGCACGTGAACATCGCCACGTGATCGGGGTGGTTCACCTCGATGTTGGCGAGGGCCGCGAACGAGTTGACCCACCCGTTGGCGTTCGGCGTGGTGACGACGAGTGAGCCGTGGGGTGCGACCAGCCCGTGGAGCCCGTCGAGGAAGGAACCGGGGTCGTCGAGGTGCTCGATCACCTCGCCGGCCACGACGACGTCGGCCGGGGCGAGGCCAAGTGTGGCGAGTGCCCGGGCGTCCCGGCAGTCGACCGCGTACGCCTCGTATCCCCGCGCGCGTGCCGCGTCGACGCCGGACTGGTCGAGGTCGATCCCCACCAGCTCCCGGGCGGCGGTCGCAAGGTGGTCGTGCAACCACGCGCCCGACTCGGAGTTGAGCGCATGACAGCCGGCGTCCACGAAGCCGACGTGGATCACACGCTTGCCCGTCGCGAGCATCCGGAGATACTCGAAGCGGTCGACGAGCTGCGCCGGCGGCAGGTGGTGCACCATCTCGATCTGGGTGTACTCGTTCACCGGGACTCCAGAACAGGGACGTCGGCCAGCGCGGCGACGCGCTCGCCGAGTGGTGGCGCGGGTCGGTCCCCGAGCGCGGCGGCGACCTTGGCGAACATGTGACGGCGGTTGTACCAGAGCAGGCGGCTCCCAAGCCGACCCGCCTCGGGCACGACCCAGAAGGGCTCGTCGGCGTCGAAGTCATAGGGATGGCAGTAGACCCAGCGGAGTTGCTCGCGCCTGACGGTGCGCGACGCGGCAGTCGAGGCCATCCGCGGGAGCGCCCGGAGATAGACACCGCCGAGGTAGGGAAGGCCCCACGACCCCACACGAGCGACGGGGCACGGGAGCTCGACCAGTCCGTTCGGCCAGCGGAACGGCGTCGTCGGCGCGGAGGGGTCGCCGAACAGCGGGTTGCGAGCGGGCAGCACGCTGGACGAGTAGGTGAAGCCCGCG
This sequence comes from uncultured Actinomycetes bacterium, assembly GCA_963775795.1. GTDB lineage: Bacteria > Actinomycetota > Acidimicrobiia > IMCC26256 > DASPTH01 > CAVZKC01. The sequence continues at coordinate 1,746,169 of CAVZKC010000004.1, forward strand.
TCGAGCAGGGCGTCGACCGCCCAGCGGGACTCGGGCACCAGCGAGAATGTTGGCGCGCGGAACCCGGTGACGGGTCGTCCCCCGAGTGTCTCCAGGAGCACCTTGCCGCGCGCGACGTCGTCGCGAAGCCGCTCGGGTCCGAGCTCGGTCAGCGGCGCGTGCGACCAGCCGTGGAGCGCGAGCTCGTGGCCGGCCGCCGCCACGTCGCGCACGAGCTCGGGGTGCGCATCGGCTACCTCGCCCACGACGAAGAACGTCCCGCGTGCCCGGCGCTCGTCGAGGAACGCCAGCACGCGGGCCACGAGGGCCGGGTAGCGCTCCGCCTGGTCCTCGGAGGCGCGGTGGTCTTCGAGGTCGAGGGTGAAGGAGACGTCGTCGGACGGCGGCTCCATCAGTACGAGTCCATGTCGAGGAGCTCGAAGGTGTCGAGCGCCAGCGTGTCGTGATCGATCGTGGGGGAGAGGCTGCGCAGGATGAGGTGGAGTGGTGACGGTTGGAGGCGCCGGGGCGGACGGATCCCCCGGACCCGGACGTGCGCGTTGAAGCCGGCGTACACCGCGTACGGCGCGCGGTGGTGGCGACAGGCAGCGGCGACGACCGAGCGTGCGTCCAACGCGGCGTCGGGGCGGCCGCGCGGGAGCAGCTTGAGGATCACCGCGGCGCGCACCCCGAACCTCGTGTCGCGAGTCGAGATGCCGACGAGGTCGTCACCGACATGGAGGGTGTACGCGCCGTGCGGTCGGACGAGGCGCCATCGGAGGTACTCGGGCGTGTGGGCGTTGACCCAGCCCCGCACGGGCGCGTCGTCGAGGTCGGCGGTCAGCGACGTGAACCGCGTCGACTCGAGCAGCTCGGGCGTGACGTCGACACTCTCGACCGCGCCACGCGCGCGCCCGAACGCGACCGGTGGACACATGCGCACGGGGAGCGGACCGGGGGTGCGCCATCCCATGTACTTGACGACCGCCCCGATCGACTTCTCGTTGCACACTCCGGTCGAGAACAGCCACCCGGCCGCCGCCGCCTCCTCGTAGATCTCGGGCCCGAGCTTGCGGAACCAACCCTGCCGCTGCGTGCCGCGGCGGACGACCGCATTGAGCGAGAACGCCGCCGGCACGACACCGGAAGGCCCGCGGTAGCGCTGCGGGATCAGGGCGTAGTGCGCGATCCGGCGCCCGTTCTCGTCGACCCCGCGTTGGATGGCGGGGCCGAACGGCGACTCGTCGTACAGCCACGACAGATAGCGCGTGTCGGCGAACCGGGGGTCCGGCAGCTCGGCCGCGAGCAGCTCCGTGTTGCGCTCGTTTTCGCGCTCACGATCGGAGCGCGCACGACCTGGTGATGTCATCGAGGCCACGGGATCCGAGCGTACCCGTGGCCCGGTGAGGTTCCGGGGTGGCAGGTACGCTCCTCGCGATGCCGGAAACCTCGGGATTCAGTGGCGAACAGCTCTCGGTGCTCTACCAGGAGCGGTTCACGCCCGAGGAGCTCGCGTTCAAGGTCGAGATGTGGAAGATCTTCTGCGAGGAGTACTTCCAACGCTTCGTCGAGCCCACCGACACCGTGGTCGACCTCGGTGCGGGCACCTGCGAGTTCATCAACGCGATCACATGCGGCGAGAAGATCGCCGTCGACCTCAACCCCGACGTGGAGCAGCACATCGACGGCGGCAAGGCGTTGATCGCCGCGAGCAGCTCGATGCCGGAGCTTGCGTCCGGCAGCGTCGACGTCGTCTTCACGTCGAACTTCTTCGAGCACCTGCCCAACAAGGCCGAGCTCGTCGCCACGCTGGGCGAGTGCCATCGGATCCTGCGACCTGACGGTCGGATCATCGTGGTGATGCCGAACATCCGCTACCTGCCCGGGCGCTACTGGGACTACTTCGACCACCACCTCGCGCTCACGCACTACAGCCTGGTCGAGGCCCTGTTGCTCACGGGGTTCCGAGCGGAGGTCGTGATCCCCAAGTTCCTGCCGTACACGATCAAGCACTCGCGGGTGCCGAGGGCGCTGCCGCTCGTGCGCCTCTACATGCGGATGCCGTGGGTGTGGCGGTTCCTCGGCAAGCAGATGTTCGTGGTCGCTCAGCGCGTCGACACGGGGTCGGGCGACCCGTCCCCTACCGCTCGCTGAGGCGCGGTCACCGAGGCCCCCTCGCGGCGCATGTACACGTCGAACGGCGACGTACCGTTCACGCCCAGCCCTTCGGAGCGGTGGACGGGTCGGTAGTTGCGTTCGAGGGCGGCGAGGATCCGCGTTGGGTCGCTGCGACGGACCGACAAGGTTCCCCGCAGGTTCAGGAACGCCCGGTCGACGTCGGTGAGGACGACCGCCGCCGGCACCGAGTCCTCGAGCAGGTCGGCGAGGAGCCGCTTGTTGACGAAGTGGACGTCGCGGGCACGGGTGGTCGACACGTCCTCGTAGGAAAACAGGCCGACGGAGACGCCGTCGACGTTGCCGCGACCCGACTCGAGCTGGACGGGCTGCGCCCACAGGGCGAGCACCGGATCACCAGGGCTGACGTGGCCGCGCACGAAGTCACCCAGATCTTCCGCTGCGGCAACCGCGTCGGGATCGTCGGGGGAGGCGTAGTACTCACGCGCGCTCGGGTGGAAGGTGGTGCTGAGCGCGAGCGCGGCGACCCCGACGGCGGCCATCACACCGCCGAGCCGTCGGCGCGCAGCCGGCAGGGTTGCCCACGCCGGCCCGAGGATCATCGCGAGCGAAGCGAGCAACGCGGGGACGTTGGGGGTGAAGTACTCGACCGGCGCCCACTGACCGGCGAGCAGCTGCGAGACCAGACCGCCCGCGATCCCGAGCAGCACGATCACGGGCGCCGGTTGACGCCGGAGCGACTCGCGTACGGCCGGGAGGGTCGCGATGGCGAGCATCGCCAACGCGATCGCAACGAAGTAGCCCGGGTACTCGCCGAGCCAGTCCGGGATGCGATCGGTGACGATGACGTCGAGCCGCGTCCCGATGTCGGCGCCGTGCCAGAGCAGGCCGTGGAAGGTCACGAGTCCGTACCGCGCGCTGGCCGGATCCGTGAGTACGAAGGCACCTCCGATGGCCACCCCCGCGGCGGCCACACCGAGCACGCGGCGTCGAGCCTCCGGAGCGTGCACGAATGCCCATGCGACCACCAGGATCGTCAGCACGATGCCGGTCGTGCGCGTGAGCGTCAGCGCGACGGCTGCCGCGACCGCCCACGGCAGCGCGCGCTTCGGCGGCGCCGGCGACGTCAGTGCGGCGAGCACCGCGACGAGCAGGAACGCGCTCAGCGCGTAGGTCTTGACGAGCGTGAGGTTGTAGATGCCCGTCGGGAACGCGAGACAGAGAACTGCCACCGCCAGCGCCGCGTACCGTCCGACCGCGCGCCACGTGACGCGAACGGCGAGTCCGACCGCGGCGACCGCGAAGAGCAGTGACGTCAACCTGCCCAGGACGATGCTGGGTCCGAGCAGCTGAGGGAGCCCGTACACGTACGGACTCAGCGGCATCTGCGTGAAGCCGAAGTCGCGGAACGGGATCTGGCCGTGGAAGACGAGGCGGCTGGCGTCGAGGTACCACCCTTCGTCCGCGTTGAGACGGCCGCGCAGCACGAAGACGAGCCCGACGAGCGCGAACATCACGACCGCGGCGACGGTGGCGACGAGCAGCGTGCGGTCGACGTTCGACCGCGCCTGTGGCAGGTCGGCCGACGGATCGTCGGCGACGCCGGCGACGTCGGCGGGAACCGTCATTCCGTCGCTCGTGCCGACCGACGGGCGCGGATCATCGAGGGAAGCGACGTCAGGCCGATACCAGCGGCGACGACGAGCGCGACCTCGGCCGGTGCGCGGTAGCGGGTCACGCCGAACGTGGCCGCGGCGGCGAACGTGGCGATGACGGCGATCGCAAGCAGCGGGAAGATCGGGATCTTGCGGCGTCGCATGGAGACGAGTCCGATCGCGGCGATCGGCAGGAGCGCGTAGTAGGAGAACAGGCCGATCCACGACGGTGCCCGCCCGCGACCCTCGAGCCACCAGTCCAGCCAGGTGGTCTGTCCGGGCTCGAACACGCCCCAGAGTCGGCCCACACGCGCCCCGACCACGACCGGCAGCCGACCGAGGTGGTCGCCGATGTAGTCGAGAGCTTCCTCGCGGGGCGCTCGGTCGCGCTGCGACTCGTCGAGGCCCTCCTTGGGCCAGTGGCCCTGGAAGCAATTCGCGTAGTAGCCGATGTACTTGCCGTAGTACGTCCCGTCGCAGCTCGCCGCGGAGAGCGCGCTGCCCCCTCCGCTGGTGAGCGTCGTCGTCTCCTCGAACCGGCTCAAGTTGAACACCACCCACGGCAGCATGACCGCGGCCCCGACGAGGCAGGCGACGAGCGCGAGCCGGAGCCGGTCGCGCCAACTCGTCTCCTTCACGAGCAGGGCGAGGGGGATCACGACGAGCGGGAACAACGCCAGCAGCTCGTTGCGGCTCAGCGCGGTCACGCCGCACACGCCACCGAGCAGCGCGACGCGCCCGAGCGTGGGTGAACGCCAGAACTCGTACGCGCACAGCAGCGCGAGCGCGGTCATCAGCACCGCGATCGACTCCGAGAGGAGCATGCCGTCGTTGATCCAGAGCTCCGGATAGATCGCGGCGATGCCCGCCGCGACGAGGCCGGCCGTCGGACCCATCAGTCGGTACGCGAGCACGCCGATCACGAGGACCGCGGCTGCCCCGAGGAGGCAGGAGGCCAACCGGTGGTCGGTGACGCCGTCGAATCCCAGACGCGACCAGATCGACAGGTACGTCGAGTACAGCGGTGGGTGCGCGGCGCTCGGACGCTCCACGCCCAGCACCTGGAACGCGTACGGCTCCACCCACCACGCGCCCTTGGCGAGCGCGTTCGCCTGGAAGTGGTAGTAGAACGCGTCGCCGCCGAGCCGGTACCCGTGATAGCCGGGTGCGTCCGTGGTCGGCCGCCACCACAGCACGTTCATGACGCGCACGGCCAACGCGAGCAACGTGATGCCCCCGAGCCGGAGGGCGAACGTGGTCGTCATGGTCGCGCGGATGCGATCGCGGCGGGTCGCGGTCGTCGCGGTGGTCTCAGACGGTGGGGACGCCAACACGTTCACAAGGGGACGATCTCGGGAGCCTTCCGCTCATGGGCGGCAACTGCAGGCGCGGGCTCGTCGGCGTGCCGATGCTGTGCGCGCCACCGGAGCAGCGCGTCGATCGCGATCGCCGCGAGCACCGGCATCACGGCGTCGAACGCGGCGCGGTAGCGGGTGATCGAGAAGCTGAGGGCGACGGTGATCGTGATCGAGGCCGCCACCGCCAGCATCGGGAAGATCGGGATCCGCCGCCGCCGCATCACGACCAGGCCACCGATCGAGAACGGGAGCAGGGCGAAGTAGCCGATCATCACCGCCCAGCTCGCGTCGTGGCCACGACGTTCGAAGACCTCGTTGAACTCGACGTCCTGCACCGGTCGGAAGAGGCCCCAGACGCGCCCGACCCGTGCCGCGACGACGACTGGCAGCCGGCGGAGGTGGTTCGAGACGTAGTCCCATCCCTTCTGGCGGGCGTGCCCGTCGACGACCGATTCCTCCTGGAACTTCGGGTAGCCCTTGAGCGAGCACGAGTCGTCCCAGAAGCCGAGCATCGGCCCTCCGTACGTCGCGTCGCAGTTGCCGTACGCGAGGACGCCGCCGAATCCGGTGCCGAGCGTCGTCGTGCGCTCGAACGTCGTGAGGTTGCGGATGACCCACGGACCGACGACGACGAGACCCACCGCGGCGATCGCACCGAGGAACTGCAACTTCCGCCTCGTGTCGACCCCTCGCACGAGCACGACCGTCGGGATGGCGATGAGCACGGCGAGGATGAGGCCTTCGGAGCGCGTGATCGTCGCGAGCGCGAGCCACAGTCCCAATAGGAGCGCGTTCGGCAGGGTCGGACGGTCCCAGAAGCGGTACGTCGCAAGGAGCGCGAGGACCACCAGGAAGGCGTAGAGCGTCTCTAGGCCGATGACGGCGTCGTTCACCCAGAGCGCTGGCGAGACGGCGGCGATCCCCGCCGCGATCAAGCCCACGCGCGGGCTGACGAGGCGACGGCCCAGGATGCCGATGAGAAAGACGGTGCCCGCTCCGAGGAGCGCGGTGAAGATGCGCTGCTCGAGGATGGTGTCGAGTCCGAGCTTGGCCGGAAACGACAGGAACACGGTGTACAGGGGCGGATGGATCGCCGTCGGGATGCTGCGATGCTCGAAGAACTGCGCGAACGGGTTGACGAAGCCCAAGCCGTCGGCGACGAAGCGCGCCTGGAGGTGGTAGAAGAGCTCGTCGCTCAATCCGAGCTTGCGGATCCTCGGATTGACGACGTCGACGACGTACCAGATGCGCCAGGCGGCCGCGGCGGCGGTGATGAGCCCAAGGCTCGCCAGGAAGCGACGGGAGACGGCTTCCATCGGGGGCACGCTACCAGTGGGCTTCCTGCGCACGTCTGCATGGAGGGGACCCGCAGGGGTCGGCTGGCTACCATCTCTCACTCGGGATCCCAGCACGTGTGCTCGTGCTCGCGTGCGCTCGCGCCCGACCCCGGGAGGCATGCTGGCCCGTACCCTCGACGACTCTGTGCGCGTGACGACGCCGGTCGCGCGCGCCGACCTTCGCCGACGGCGAGGGGCCCGCGGGATCCCGTCGCGCTTCGAGTACCGACCGGCGCTCGACGGCGTGCGCGCCTTCGCTGTCGGCGCCGTGCTCCTCTACCACGCCGGCGAGCCCTGGGCGCGCGGTGGATACCTCGGTGTCGACGCCTTCTTCGTGTTGAGCGGCTTCCTCATCACGTCGTTGCTCGTGACCGAGTGGAGCCGGTCCGGGACCATCGACCTGAAGGCGTTCTGGATCCGGCGGGCCCGGCGCTTGCTCCCGGCCCTCGGTCTCGTGCTGGTGGGCATAGCGGTGTACGCCGCGGTGTTCGCGCCGTCCGATCAACTCGCTCGCATCAGAGCGGATGGACTCGCGACGATCGGGTACGTCGCGAACTGGCGGTTCGTCTTCTCGGGACAGTCGTACTTCGACCAGTTCACGCAGCCCTCGCCGTTCCGGCACATGTGGTCGCTCGCGATCGAGGAGCAGTTCTACCTGGTGTGGCCGTTGATCGTGTTCGGCGTGCTGCGATGGCGGCGATCGGTCCGCGCGCTCCTTACGACGTGCGTCGCGTTGATCGTGGGCTCCGCAGTGCTGATGGCCGTGCTGTTCGACCCGGGCCGAGACCCCTCGCGCGTGTACTACGGCACCGACACGCGGGTGCAGTCCCTGCTCATCGGCGCGGTGGCGGGTGTCCTGCTCCTGCGCCACGGGCCGATCCGTACGCTTCCCGGTCGCGCGCTCCTCCGGGTACTCGCGTTCGCCGGTGCGGTGTGCACGCTGTGGTTGTGGTCGACCGCGTCCGAACGGAGCAGCCTGCTCTATCGCGGGGGCTTCCTCCTCGCCGCGTGCTCCGTCGTCGCGGTCATCGTCTCGGTGAGCCAGCCCCGGCGCGGTGCCTTGGGCGCCGCGTTGTCGTGGCGGCCGATCCGCTGGATCGGTGCGATCTCCTATGGCCTGTACCTCTGGCACTGGCCGATCTACCTGGTGCTGACCAGGGCCAGGACCGGCGTCGACGGCGATGCGCTCCTCGCGCTGCGGCTCGGCGTCACGTTCGCGTTCGCAACCGCTTCGTACTACCTGATCGAGATGCCGATCCGGCGGGGCCGGCTGCACCTGCGCCGTCCGTCCGTCGCCGTGCCGGTCGCCGTGGCGCTCCTGGTGGCGGGTCTCGTCATCTCGACGACCGGCGGCGGCCCGTCGTCGCGCGCCGCCACGCTGGCCGCGCTCGAGCATTCGGCCGCACCGACCGTGCCTCCGACGTCGGCGGGAGCGGCGGCCGCGGCGCCGACGAAGGTGCTCGTGCTCGGCGATTCGGTCGCGGCGACGATGGGCGTCGGCCTGCTCGACGTGCAGGACCGAGACAACTTGGTGGTGTGGGACCGGGGCCAGCTCGGCTGCGGGTTGCTGCGCGGTGGCGACGTGTTCGCGGCCGGCCAGGTCGTCGCCCAGAGCTCGACGTGTGACAACTGGGACGTGCGATGGGGCAGCTTCGTGCGCGCGTTCGACCCCGACGTCGTCGTGCTGCTCGTCGGCGCGTGGGACGTGTTCGACCGCCAGATCAACGGCGAGTGGCTGCGATTGGGGACCGTCGAATACGACCGCTACTTCCTCTCCGAGCTCGACCAAGCCTCGTCGATGCTCGCGGCGCAGGGCGCGAAGGTCGTCATCCTGACCACGCCGTACTTCGCCCGGCCAGAGCTGGTCGGATCGACTCCCGACGCGTACAACGAGTACCAACCCTCGCGTGTCGACCGGATCAACGCGTTGTTCCGGGACTTCTCGGTGCGTAATCCCGGTCGGTACACGCTGCTCGACCTCAATCGCTTCGTCTCCCCGCAGGGCCGCTTCACCGACACGCTGCGCGGCCAGCTCATCCGCGACGACGGTGTGCATTTCACGAAGGCGGGTGCCGACATGGTCGCGCAGTGGCTCGCGCCGAAGATCCAGGCCGTCGCCCGGGGCGAGGATCCCGACCCGGCGTCGAACACGGAGCAGTACGACTCGCGCGGCCTGCGCTGGTCCTGACGTTCAGACCCGCTCGTCCTGACGTTCAGACCCGCTCGTCCTGACGTTCAGACCCTGGGGCCGCGGGCGACCGCGAACAGCCCGGGCGTCAGGTCGTTGATGCGGTCGGCGAGGAACAGCTCGTCCTCGCCGATGCCCGAGCCGATGCCGGTGCGTGCCGACCCGAGCGCCCGGTACGCGAGCGGGAGCACCCGCTCGTAGCCGTACACGTACCAACGGCGCGGAACACGGTGGCGCAGGCCGAGCGGATCGAGTCGGAGGAGGCGCTCCCCACTGGCGCGGCGCTGGGCGAAGTCGGCGTGGAGCGCTTCGGTGCCCTCGAGCCCGTGGACGGTGACGTCGTCGAAGAACAACCGGAGCAGTGAGGCGAGCTCGTCCGCCTCGAACAGGTACACGTGGAACGGATTCTCGAAGTCGGCCGGCCGATTGGGCGTGATCACGAACGTGGTGCCGCCCGTCGCGCAGACGCGCGCGAGCTCGGCGACGTGGCGTTCGGGCGCGACGAAGTGCTCGATGATGTGGGACGAGCACACCCAGTCGATCGTGTCGTCGCGGAAGCCCAGCTGTGCCCCGTCCATCGCGGCGAACCGGACGCCGCGCGGCCCCAGCTCGAGCGCCGCCGCTTGCGCCGTCGCGGCGTGGTAGTCGATGCCGACGACGTGCCGCTCAGGAGCTGCGAGTCGAGCGGTCTCATCGCCGACGCCGCAGCCGACATCGAGCACGATGCCGGGGCCGAGGCGAGCGGCGATCTCGCGGTAGCCGGCGTCGTGGAACGCGAGCAGGGAATCGGGCGTGCTGCCCTGCATCGGTCGCTCCCCGGTGAGCTTGGCCACCGGCGGAGCTTAGGGCGACCGTTCGAGGCTCCTGCGGGCCGGAGTGGCAACTCCCTAGCATGACCCGGCGTGTCCGGCTTGGGCCTACTCATCCACAATCTCTGGACTCGCAAGGTCAGAACGATCCTGACCGCGCTGGCCGTGGCCTTCGGCGTTATGACCGTGGTGAGCCTCGGCATCGTCACCGAGAGCCTGCGGGACAAGGCGGCGGGCATCATCCGTGTCGCGCGTGCCGACTTCACGGTCGCGCAGCGTGGCGTCTCCGACCCGTTGAACAGCGTGCTCGACGACGGCCAACTCGAATCCCTGCGGAGCTACCCGCAAGTCGATCTCGTGGTCGGCACGATGATCTCGATCCAACAGTTCGGGGACAATCCGATCCTCATCGAGATCGGGATCCGGCCCGAGGACCTGGCGCCGATCGGCGTGCGCATGCTGCGCGGTCAGCCCTTCGCCGAGGGCGCACGCAATCAGATCATGCTGGGCTGGCGCCTGGCGAGCGACTCCGGCAAGGACGTGGGCGACGAGGTGGTGATCGACGAGATCCGCTACACCGTCACGGGCATCTTCCGCGTGGGCCTCGCCCAGGGTGATGCGGCGGCGATGCTCCCGCTCGAGACCGTCCAGGCGCAGGAGCGGCAGCCCGATCAGTACACGCTGGCGTTCGTCCGTACGACGCCCGGTACGACGGCGAGCGAGCGGGAGGCGCTGCGGCGCCAGATCGAGCACGACCATCCGGAGCTGGCGACGGTGCGGTTGGTCTCCGAGTTCGGGCGGATCGATCGCACGTTCCGTCTGCTGTCGGCCGCCAACACCGGAGCGACGGTCCTTGCGCTCACCATCGGGGCCGTGATCGTCACCAACACGATGCTGCTCTCGTTCTTCGAGCGCACGCGGGAGTTCGGGATCCTCCGCGCGGTGGGGTGGCCCCGCCGACGGATCATGCTGCTGGTCGTCGGCGAGGCGCTGCTCATCAGCATCCTCGGGGCGGCGATCGGAGTGGGCTTCTCGTTCCTCGCCACCACTCTCATCGAACGGGTGTCAAGCATCGCGGGCATCTTCGAGGCGGATTACAACGCCGACGTGTTCTTCCGCGCGCTCGGCATCGCCGCGGGCATCGGCTTCATCGGCGCGCTGTACCCGGGCATGCGTGCAGCGTTCCTCCAACCGCTGAAGGCGTTGCGCCATGAGTGACACGCACGCGCCGGCAGCCGCGCGCGCCCCCTTCATCCGCCTGCGGGGGGTGACCAAGTCCTTCGACCGCGGGCGCGTCCCGGCCCTGCGCGGCGTCGACCTCGATGTCGCGGCGGGGGAGTTCGTGGCCGTCACCGGCAATTCGGGCTCCGGCAAGTCGACGCTGCTGCATCTCATCGCAGCTCTCGACGTGGCCGACGACGGCGAGATCGTGGTCGACGGCTTCGACGTGAGGAGACTGCGGAACGCAAGTCGCTATCGGCGTGACGAGGTGGGTATCGTCTTCCAGCTCCACGACCTCCTGCCCCATCTCGACGCCAGCCAGAACGTGCAGATCGCGATGTTCGGTAGCGGTCGTCGCCGGCGGGAACGCGAAGAGGCCGCCCGTGATCTCCTTGCGTCGGTCGGGCTCGGAGGCAAGCTCCGCCGCTATCCGCCCGAGCTCTCGGGCGGTGAGCGCCAGCGGGTGGCGATCGCACGCGCGCTCGCCAACGACCCCGCCGTCCTCCTCGCGGACGAGCCCACCGGCAGCCTCGACTCGGAGGCCGTGATCCAGGTGATGGACCTGTTCGCGTCGATCCGGGAGGATCGCGGCCTGACTGTGATCCTGGTGACCCACGACCTCGGGGTGGCCGCCGTCGCCGATCGCCGGGTCCACATCGTCGACGGCGTGGCCCGAGCCGTCGGCTCCGCTGCCGTTCTCGGAGAGGGGGACCCGCGTAACATCGGCGGACCATGATCTGGCCAGGACGAGGCGCGCCCGGCCGAGCCGGCCGGCGCGAGCCGGGATACACGAAGCCCGGGCCCGCGGCGGGTCACGGCGAGATCATCGCCAAGTTGGGTGACATCGCCGGCGACGCGGGTCTCGAACGCGTCAGCATCCTGGCGTGGCGGGATCTGGACGACCCCGAGGCGGGCGGTTCGGAGCTCCACGCGTCGAACGTGGCGGCGCTCTGGGCTGAGGCCGGCATCGAAGTGACGATGCGCACGTCGCACGCCGCCGGGCACTCGCAGGTCTCGTGGCGCGACGGCTATCGCGTCATCCGTAAGGCCGGTCGCTACCTCGTGTTCCCGCGCGCGGCGTTCAGCGAGATGATGGGGTGGCACGGCGGCCGTGACGGGCTGGTCGAGATCTGGAACGGCATGCCGTTCTTCTCGCCCTTGTGGGCGCGCACCCCGCACGTCACCTGGTTGCACCATGTCCACGCCGAGATGTGGCAGATGACGCTGCCGCCGCGCCTGGCCGCGCTCGGGAGCACGATCGAGTCGCGCATCGCGCCACCTTTCTACCGACGAACCCCGACCGTGACCCTGTCGGAGTCGAGCAAGCGCGAGCTCGTGCACGATCTCAAGTTCAAGGCGGATCGGGTGACGGTGGTCCCGCCGGGCATCGACCCCCAGTTCTCGCCCGGGGGCGCGAAGTCGCCGACCCCGCTCGTCGTGGCGGTGGGCCGCCTCGTCCCGGTGAAGCAGTTCGAGGTGCTTGTCGAAGCACTCGTGCAGCTGCGGGCGTCTCACCCGCAGCTCGAGGCGGTGATCGTCGGTGAAGGATACCGGCGCGACGAGCTGGAGGCCCAGGTCCGCGAGGCGCGCGCCGAGCAGTGGTTCCGACTGCCGGGGCGGGTCGACGACGCCGAGCTCGTCGACCTGTACCGGCGCGCGTGGGTGCTCGCGAGCACCTCGGCGCGTGAAGGGTGGGGGATGACGGTGACCGAAGCGGCCGCGTGCGGCACGCCCGCCGTCGCGTCGCGAGTCGCCGGCCACGAGGACGCGGTCGTCGACGGCGAGACGGGGCTGCTCGTCACGGGCCGGGAGGAGACCGTCGCCGCGCTCGACGCCGTGTTGCGCGATCCCGACCTCCGGGCCCGACTCGGAGCAGGCGCGCGCGACGGTGCCGCCCGGTTCACCTGGGAAGCGACGGCGCGGGGCACCCTGGAGGTGCTCGCGGACGCGGCGCGTCGGCACCGACGCGTCCGCTCGTGACGACGACCGCACCGTCGATACCCGCGACGCCGACGCCCGCGGCCGCGCTGCTCGTCTCCGCGCGCCTGCGCGCGCTCGGTTACGCGCTGCTCGCCGCGCTCGCGTACGTACCGGTCATGCTGACCTCGCCGGGCCGGGTCGTCGCCGACACCAAGAGCTACCTCTACCTGGACCCCAGTCGCCTGCTCGAGCGGGCACCCTCGATGTGGGACCCGAACATCGGGCTCGGCACCGTCACGCACCAGAACATCGGCTACCTGTTCCCGATGGGCCCGTACTACTGGCTCATGGACGCGTTGGGCTTCCCCGCGTGGGTGTCCCAGCGGCTTTGGCTCGGAACCATCCTGCTGGCGGCCGGCCTCGGCGTGCTCTACCTGATGCGCACGTTGGCGGTGCGCGGACCAGGCGTGCCCGTGGCCGCGCTCGTGTTCATGCTCACGCCCTATTCGCTCGACTTCGCGTCCCGCATCTCGGTGATCCTCCTGCCCTGGGCGGCGCTGCCGTGGATGGTCGCGATCATGGTGCGCGCCCTCCGCGACGATCGTGGCTGGCGATATCCCGCGATCTTCGCGATCGTCGTGCAGGTCGTCGGGGGGGTGAACGCGACCGCGCTGATCTTCGCCGGGATCGCACCCGCGCTGTGGGTGCTGCACGCGGTCTACGTCACCCGCGAGATCCGCGTTCGGCGGGCATTCGCGGTGCTCGCCAAGGTGGGGCTGCTCACATTCCTCGCCTCGTTGTGGTGGCTCGCAGGGCTGTCGATCCAGAGCGGCTACGGGCTGAACGTGCTGCGCTACACCGAGACGCTCGAGACCGTCTCCACCGCGTCGCTCGCGAACGAGGTGCTCCGCGGTCTCGGCTACTGGTTCTTCTACGGGCGCGACAAGCTCGGGCCCTGGACCGAGTCGAGCGTGGGCTACACGCAGCACATCTGGCTGATCCTCGTCGGATACGCGGTCCCGGTCCTCGCCATCGCGGGCGCGGCGCTCGTGCGCTGGAAGCATCGCGTCTTCTTCGTGGCCCTCGTGCTCGTGGGTGTGACCGTGGCAGTCGGCGCACATCCCTACGACGACCCGTCGCCGTTCGGCGCGCTCTTCAAGTCGTTCGCGGCGGACTCGAGCTTCGGCTTGGCGCTCCGCAGCACCGGACGGGCGGTGCCGCTTCTGGTGCTCGGGCTGGCGGTGCTCCTCGGCGCCGCCGTCAACGTCGTGGCCGAGCGGTGGGGGGCCCGCGACCAGGCGTCGTCGCGCGACGGTGCCCGGATCGGGCGAGGGCGTGCGCGCGGTCTCGTACTGGCGGGTGTGATCGGTGCTCTTGCCATCGCCAACCTCCCGGCGCTGTGGAACGGCACGTTCTACGGCAAGAACCTGCAGCGCGACGAGGACGTCCCCGCCTACTGGACCCAGGCGATCGGCGACCTCGACGCAGGGCCCCACGACACCCGGGTGCTCGAGATCCCGGGCGCCGACTTCGCGGCGTACCGCTGGGGAAACACGGTCGACCCGATCACGCCCGGGTTGATGGATCGTCCCTACGTCGCCCGTGAGCTCATCCCGTGGGGATCGCCCGCGTCGGCCGATCTGCTGAACGCGCTCGACCGTCGCCTGCAGGAAGGGGTGCTCGACCCGTCCGCGATCGCTCCCGTCGCCCGCTTGTTGGGCGTCGGCGACGTCGTGTACCGGGCCGACCTCCAGACCGACCGCTTCGACCTCCCGCGCTCCCGCCCGACTTGGCTACTGCTCTCGGATCCCGTACCCGCCGGCCTGGGAACCCCGAAGCCGTACGGCGACAGCCTCGGACCGCCCCTGACCTTCGCCCAGCAGGACGAAGTGGCGCTGGCGCTGCCCCCGAGTTCCCCCGAGCCGGCGCCGGTCGTGGTGTTCCCGGTCGAGGACGCGCCGTCGATCGTGCGCACCGTCGCCGCGGGCGCGCCGCTCCTGGTGTCGGGCGACGGTGAGGGGCTCGTCGATCTGGCAGTGCTGGGCGCGCTCGACGGGAGCCGGCCGGTGCTCTACTCGGCGAGCTTCGCAGGCGACGGGGCCGCATTGCGGAAGCAGGTGGATGCACCAGAGTCGACGCTCGTCGTCACCGACTCCAATCGCAAGCGCGGCCGGCGGTGGGGCGCGATCAAGGACGTCGAGGGTGCCACCGAACGCGCGGGGGAGACGGCGCTCACGAAGGACGAAGCCGACAACCGGCTTGACGTGTTCCCCGACGCATCCACGGACGCAAACACGGTGGTCGAGAGTCCGGGCGCGCGCGTGAGCACCACGCGCTACGGCAACCGCATCACCTACTGGCCCGAGCAGCGCGGTGCGCGCGCCTTCGACGGCGACGTCTCGACCGCGTGGCAGGTCGGTACGCACGCGAAGGCGATCGGCGAGAAGCTCCGCCTCGATCTCGACGAGCCGATCACCACCGACCACGTGAACCTGGTGCAGCGCCAGGTGGGGGACACGCGGCGCTCCGTGACGGCGGTGACGCTCGCGTTCGACGGTGGAGATCCGGTCACCGTGCCACTGGACGATTCGTCTCGGACGCCCGACGGCCAGACGGTCACGTTCCCGAGGCGCACGTTCCGCCGCTTCGAAGTGACGATCGCCGACACGAGCGACCACGACGTGCTCGACGGTCCGGTGAACAACGTCGGCTTCGCCCAGATCCGGGTCCGCGACGACGCCCCCGGAGCCACGGACGTGCGGGTCGACGAGATCGTCCGCATGCCCACCGACCTCGTCCGGCACGCGCCTCGGAGCACGGTGGCTGAGCGCCCGCTCGTCTACGTGATGACCCGCTCCCGCAACGTCGTGATCCCGCCCCGTGACTCCCAGGACGAGATGGCGCTCGTGCGCAAGTTTCTCGTGCCGAACGACCGTGCGTTCTCGTACCGGGGACGGGCCCGCCTCGCGACCGACGCGCCCGACGACGTGCTGGACTCGTTGCTCGGGTTTCCCGACGCCGAGACCGGTGGCATCACGGTCACTGCGTCGCAGCACCTCGACGGCTCGGTCGCGGCGCGCGGATCGGCGGCGCTCGATGGCGATCCGGCGACCGCATGGAACACGAAGTTCGGCGCGCCGGCCGGTCAGTGGGTGGACGTCCGAACGCCCGCGCCCGTGACCTTCGATCGTCTCGACCTCCAGGTCGTCGCCGACGGCCGCCATTCCGTGCCGACGCAGCTGCGCATCGACGCCGGTGGAGAGTCGCGGACGGTCGACGTGCCCACGGTGTCCGACTCGACTCAGGAGAACGCCACGGCGACGGTGCCGGTGACGTTCGCGCCGCTCACCGGCGACGACGTGCGGGTCACGGTCACGGGCCTCCGGCCGATCGTCACGACGGAGTACCACGAGCTGCAGCCCATTGTGATGCCCGTCGGGATTGCCGAGCTGGGCATTCCGGGCGTCCGGCGGGGCCCCCTCCCCGCGGCACTGCCCGATACGTGTCGCACCGATCTCGTCGCGCTCGACGGCGAACCGCTGCCGGTGCGTCTCGACGGGTCACCCGCCGACGCGCAGGCGCTGCAGCCGGTCGACCTGCGCGCGTGCGATGGCGCGCCCACCGCCGTCGACCTCGCGGCGGGGAACCACGTCGTGCGCTCGGCGCGCGGGCGCGACCTGGGCGTCGACGTCGACGGCCTCACACTGGGATCCGACGCCGGGGGCGAGCCGCTGGTGCTCGGCGCCAACGGCTCCTTTACGCCCGCGCCGCCCTCCGCGGGGAAGGGTCCCTCGGTGCGTGTCGTCCACAACGGGAGGACCAAGCTCGAGCTCGACGTGACGGGGGCGACGCCGGGCGATCCGTTCTGGCTGACGCTCGGCCAGAGTCAGAACGCCGGCTGGCAAGCTACGGCGGACGGCGTCGACCTGGGCGGCTCCACCCTCGTCGACGGTTACGCGAACGGCTGGCGGGTGACGCCGACATCGGCCCATTTCGACGTCACGCTCACGTGGACGCCTCAGCGCCGCGTGTGGATCGCGCTCGGGATCTCGGCAGTCGCGCTGCTTCTGTGCCTCGTGCTCGCGCTCCGCGGGCTGCGCCATCGCCGTGGCACGAGGGAGTCGGTGGCGGCCGCCGAGCTGCCCGAGCTCACGAGCCCGCTCGTCGCCGCCGGCGACCGACCGTCGGTGTCAGCGCTCGTCGCCGGGACGCTGACGGCCGGAGTGCTGGGCGCGTTCCTCGTCCGGTGGTGGGTCGGTCTGGTCGCGGCGGCGGCGGTGCTGCTCGTGGCGCTCCGTCCCCGCTTCCGCTTCCTGCTCACGTTCGGGGCGCCGGCCGCGCTTGCCCTCTCCGGCCTCTACGTCGCGGTGCAGCAATTCCGCTACGAGTACGTGAGCGACTTCGGCTGGCCGACGAACTTCGAGCGCGTCCACTACCTTGCGTGGTTGGCGGTCATCCTCCTCGCATCCGACGCGATCGTGGAGCTTGTCCGCACGGGCTGGGCGCGCCCGCCGTCTGTACCATCGGCCGACTCGGTGCCGGCGCGTGAGCCCGCGTTGCCGAGGGACGCCGCGTCGACACCCGAGCCTGTCTGAGCTGGCATGCGATTCACCGTCATCGGTCACAGCTGCCTCCACATCGAAACGAGCGGGCCGACGATCCTCGTCGACCCGTGGCTCGGCGGCTCGTGCTACTGGCGGTCGTGGTGGCACTACCCGCCGACACCCGAGCCGACTGCACGGTTGCTCGCGCCCGACTATGTCGCGCTCACCCATCACCACTTCGACCATTTCCACTTTCCCTCCATGCGCAGGATCGACCGCCGCGCACACGTTCTGGTCCCGAAGTTCGGTGTCGACGTCCTCGCCGGGGAAGTGCGCAACCTCGGGTTTCCGGAGGTGATGGAGCTTCCCCACGCGCAGGTCGTCCAGCTCACGCCGGACGTACGGATTGCGTCCTACCAGAACGGACCGGACGACTCGGTGTTCGTCGTCGCCGACGGTGAACACGTGTTGGTCGACGTGAACGACGGGAAGATCCGCGGTCGGACGCTCGACGCGATCGTCGCGAAGTTCGGGCGGCCGACGTTCGTGTTCAAGAGCTACTCGTTCGCGCAGGCCTACCCGAATTGTTACACCGCCGACGACCACGCCGATCTCGAGCTGATCGACCGCGACACCTATCTCGACGACTGGATCCGGATCGTCTCGGACTTCGCCCCGCGGTACGGCGTGCCGTTCGGCAGCATGGTCGCGTTCCTCCATCCGGAGAGTCGCCACGTCAATTCGGCTCTGATCGCTCCGGGCGAGGTGGTGGACGCGTTCCTGCGCCGGTGTCCCGATGCGCTCACCGAGGCGGTCCAGATGGACCCGGGCGACAGCTGGAGCACCGAGACGGGGTTCGACCTCGCGGGCACCGACTGGTACACGGATCGCTCCGCGCGCCTTGACGACATCGCCGAGGCGGTCGCGCCGAAGATCGCCGAGCAGACCGCCGCCGAAGAAGGTGTCACCGCCGACTTCGCCGCGTTTGCCGCGTACTTCGAGGGCTTCCTGCACTCGTTTCCCGCCGGCGTGCTCGGACGCTTCGCACTGCGGCGCCCGGTGGTGTTCGAGGTTCCCTCCTCGCCGCTGCCATCCTGGGTGATCGACTTCCGCCGCCGGTCCGTCTACCAGTTGAGCGCGCCGCCCCCCGACGCCGCGAGCATCGTCCGCATCAACGAGGGCGTGCTGGTCGACGCGATCGAGAAGCGACTGGTGCACGTCGTACACGGATCGATGCGCATCCAGGTGCATCTTCGTCCGGGGGGAGCGGGTGACGACATCACGTTCTGGGGCTTGCTCGTCCCCTGGGAGCTGGGCTACCTGCCGCTCCGACGCTCGATCGGTTGGCGCCTGGCCCAGGTCACCTGGCGCCGCCGCCTCGAGTGGCTCGAATGGACGTCCGCGTTGCGCGGGAGCGGTTCGTTGTTCGAACGGCTCTCCGGTCGTCTCACGACGCGCGCGGAGGTCTAGTAGGGCGCCGTCATGCGGCGCGGGCGAGGCGGACCTCACGGGCGACGTGTATCCACTCGGCGTAGCGGTGCCGCACATGACGGGCAGCACCTTGAACTCAATCCACTGGAGGACCCGTCGGGTCACGGCGGATGCGGGGGCGCGCACGCCGAGATGCTCTGTGATGGACGAGGTCGTCGCCGCGACGGGTGTGGAGGGTCCGGCCCGGTCCCGCCAGTAGGGCGGTCGGGCCATCTGGAGGCATCCGGCGCGTCCGTGTACGCTCCGCCGCGCGACGAATCCGAGGAGGTTCCCCATGGCGGAGCACGGTCTGCAGGCAGGTAACCCGAAGATCGAATCGGTCGGCCCGCTGGCGTTCGGCCCCGACGACGTGCTGTTCGTCGCGGACAACGCGCGAGCGACCGTGTTCGCGATCGACGTCGCGGACGACGGGCCCGAAGGCGCATCCGAGGCGTTCGACCTCGACGATCTCGACGCCAAGCTCGCGTCCTACCTCGGCGTCGACGTCGACGATGTGGCGATCCGCGACCTCGCGGTCCACCCGCGTACCCACAATGTCTACCTCTCGGTGGTGCGCGGGCGTGGCGATGCGGCGCTGCCGTTGGTCGTCAGGATCGACCGGCGCGACGCGTCGATGTCGGACGTGGCGCTCGACGACGTGGCGTTCTCGAGCGTCGCGATCTCGAATGCTCCGACCGAGGAGGACGAGCGCGTCGACATGCAGCTTGCCGAGGCGCCCGAAGGTGAGGAGATGGAGATCGCGGGCAAGAAGCTCCGCATCGCGCGAGCGCCGGCCCGTCAATCGACGGTGACCGACCTGGCGTACGTCGACGGCACGCTGCTCGTCGCCGGGATGTCGAACGAGGAGTTCTCGTCGAACCTGCGCCGCATCCCGTTCCCGTTCACCGGCGAGCTTGCCGACAACAGCCTGGAGATCTTCCACGTGTCCCACGGTATGTGGGAGACGGCGTCGCCGATCCGAACGTTCGTGCCTTACGACGAGGGACGGAGCATCCTGGCCAGCTACACGTGCACGCCGGTGGTCCACTTCCCGCTCGCCGATCTCGTCCCGGGAACGCATGCCACCGGACGCACGGTCGCGGACCTGGGTGCGATGAACCAGCCGCTCGACATCGTCGCGTTCGAGCAGGGGGGTGACGAGTTCTTGTTGGTCGCCAACACCAGCCATCCCCTCATGAAGATCAACACGAACGACATCGACGCGCAGGAGGCGTTGACCGAGCCGCACGAACCGGTCGGCGTTCCCCGCGAGGAGATCGACCTGCCCGGCGTGACCCGGCTGGCCAACCTCAACGGTGACTTCGTGCTCGCGATGCAGCGCGACGAATCGGGTACGAGGCATCTGCGGTCTCTCAAGACCGCGTCGCTCTAGTCGGGCGGCTTGGAGCTCGACTGGGGCCAGCACGGAGGCGTCCGCTGTCTCCGCCTGACGGGGCTGTCCCCGCGCGCCCTCACGAAATTGCAGACGAAGGGGAACTTCGCTCGGCGCGTGCCGGTGTTCCCCACGGCGGTCGTGCGGTCGCGCGCCACCGTGACCGAGCTGCAACCCGTCGCCGGGAGCTACGTCGTCGAGGGTGACACCGTCTGTTTCGCTCCGCGCTTTCCTTTCGCCGACGGGACGTCGTACACCGTCTTCGTGGATCCGGAGCTCACGGGGAGGGACGAGGACTCCGAACCTACGGAGCTCACGATCGAGCGTGCGGCCCCGGCGAGCGTCCCGACTGCGACGGTCGTCGCGATCCTTCCGAGCGCGCCGGTGGTCCCGCGTAATCTGCTCCGCTGTTACGTCTACTTCTCGGCGCCGATGAGCGAGGGAGAGGCCGCCCACGTGCACATTCGCCGTGCCGAGACGGGTGTCGAGCTCGCCGATGTGCTGTTGCCCATCGACCCCGAGCTGTGGGACGGCGAGCGCCGGCGGCTGACGGTGCTCCTCGATCCGGCGCGCATCAAACGGGGCCTCGCGACTCATCGGGAGGTCGGCTATCCACTGGAGGAAGGCTGCGCCGTCGACGTCGTCGTCGATGCCCGCTTCCGCGACGCGCGCGGCCAGCACCTGGTGTGTGAAGCCGTCCGTGGCTTCGAGGTGGGGCCCGACGTGCGCGAGCGGGTCGATCCCGCGCGGTGGGAGGTGCACGTGCCCGCGGCCGGCTCGCACGATCAGCTTGTCGTGAGATTCGACCGGCCGCTCGACCATGCCCTCTTGGGTCACTGCATCCAGGTCGTCGACGCGCAGGGCCGGCGGGTCGCGGGCTCGGCCGAGGTCCCGCCGGGCGAGTTGTCGTGGTCGTTCGTGCCGGAGGCGGCGTGGCGCGCGGAACGCTACGAGCTCGCCGTCGACGCGATGCTCGAAGATCTGGCAGGGAACTCGGTCGCCCGCGTCTTCGACCGAGATCTCTCGCGCCGGGAAGACGATCCCATCACGGCGGACCGCGTGACGCTCGAGCTCAGCCCGAGCTGACGGCACATGAAGCGGCGTGACGGGGTGCCGTAAGCTCCGCGACATGGCTGACGCTCCGAAGTCCTTCTTCCTGAATTCCGAGATCCACGGCTACCTGCTCGCGCACACGCAACCGATCGACGAGGTGCAGCAGGAGCTCATCGACGAGACGTCCGAGCTTCCGATGTCGATGATGCAGATCTCGCCCGAGCAGGGCGCGTTCATGGAGATCCTGACCCGGCTCATCGGAGCGAAGCGGGCCGTCGAGGTCGGCACGTTCACGGGGTACTCCGCCCTCGCCATCGCCCGGGGTCTGCCGGACGACGGCACGCTGCTCTGCTGCGACGTGAGCGAGGAGTGGACGTCGATCGGGCGGCGGTACTGGGAGGCAGCGGGCGTGGCCGGCAAGATCGACCTGCGGCTCGCGCCCGCGACCGAGACGTTGCAGGCCCTGCCCGACGAGGAGCTCTTCGACCTCGCGTTCATCGACGCCGACAAGCCGGCGTATCCCGTCTACTACGAGGAGATCCTCCGGCGGCTCCGGCCCAACGGCGTGATCCTCGTCGACAACACCTTGTGGGGCGGGCGGATCGCGGACCCGGGGGAGCGTGACGAGGCAACGCTCGCGATCCGCGCCTTCAACGACATGGTGGCGGCCGATCCGCGGGTGGAATCGACGATCCTCACCCTGGGGGACGGCGTCACGTTCGTTCGCAAGCGCTGAGCCGGCCGGCGCTCCTGGCGTTTACTCTTCATTAGTTATCAATTGACAATTGATGTTGATAGTGTGGTGCTCGTGCAGACCGCCGACGAGCTCACCGCCAAGTTCCGGCAGGCCGGCCTGCGGGTCACGCCCCAGCGCCAGGCGATCTTCCGGCTGTTGCACGGGGCAGATACGCACCCCACCGTCGACTCGCTCTACGACGCGGCGCGGGACGAGATGCCCACCATCTCGCGCAAAACCGTGTACCAGACGGTCCACGATCTCGAGCAGATGGGCGACGTCACGCTGCTGAACGTGGGCACCGGCGCGATCAGGGTCGATCCCAACGTCGAAGCCGCGCATCATCACACCGTGTGCACGCGGTGCGGGACTGTCCGCGACGTCCTGCTCGACGTCGCCGACCTCCGGCTCCCGCCGACCGAGCGGCGCGACTTCTCGGTCGACGCGGTCGAAGTCGTCTTCCGGGGAGTCTGCGACCGCTGCGCAGCCCGCGACGGGGGAGACGAGGCCTCCTGAGAGCCGGTGCGACCGAGTCGCCCGACGTGCGTTCCACGACATCGCAAACCATCAACCGAAACCAAAAAGGAGCACGGCATGCCAGAGCTGAACGGCACGAAGACCCACGACAACCTGAAGGAGGCGTTCGCGGGAGAGAGCCAGGCGAACCGCCGATACCTGTACTTCGCCCAGAAGGCAGACGTCGAGGGGTACCCGGACGTCGCGGCGCTGTTCCGGTCCGTCGCGGAGGGTGAGACGGGCCACGCGTTCGGCCACTTCGACTTCCTCTCCGAGGTCGGCGACCCGGTCACGGGCGTGAAGGTCGGAGCCACCACCGACAACCTCAAGTCGGCGATCGAGGGTGAGACCTACGAGTACACCGAGATGTACCCCGGGTTCGCCCGTACCGCTCGCGACGAGAGCTTCGACGAGGTCGCCGAGTGGCTCGAGACGCTCGCCCGCGCCGAGAAGAGCCACGCCGGCCGGTTCACCCAGGGCCTCGAGTCGGTCAGCTGACACACGACGCCGTGTTCTCGTGCGATGGCCCCGGGGGCGTTCCCCGGGGCCATCGGCGCTCTGCGATCTGACCCCTCGCCCTCGCGTCTCGGAGGATGTCGATGTCGCTGTACGACCCCCTCGCCCCCGCCTACCTCGATCCGGCTGCGACACGCGTGGAGCGCGACCGCACGTTCCAGGTGTGCAGCGATTGCCGGATCTGCGTGCGGCTGTGCCCCAGCTTCAAGTCGCTGTTCTCGATGATCGACGCCAATGAGGACGGCGCCCACGACGTGAAGGTGCTCACCGACGCCGAGCACGAGCGGGTGGTCGACGAGTGCTACCAGTGCAAGCTCTGCTTCGTCGTGTGCCCCTACACGCCCGAGCGACAGCAGGAGTGGGTGATCGACTTTCCCCGCCTGATGCTGCGATCCCTCGCGATCGAGGAGCAGCAGGGCAAGGTCTCGGGGAGCGCCAAGCTCCTCGCGCGGACCGACCTCCAGGGCAGGGTCGCCACGACGTTCGCGCCGATCGTCAACCGGGTGAGCGACGTGAAACCGGTGCGTTTCCTGATGGAGAAGACGACCGGTATCGCCAAGGACCGCCTGCTCCCGAGCTACGCACGAACCCGGTTCTCCAAGTGGTTCGCCAGGCGCCCGCCGACGCCATCGCCTGCCACCACCGAACGTCGTTCCCCGGTGGTGCTGTTCCCGAGCTGTCTCGTCGAGTACCAGGATCCCTCGATCGGCAAGGCGCTGGTCGGCGTCTACGAGCGCAACGGCATCACGTGTGAGCTGCCCGACGGACAGGTCTGCTGCGGGATGCCGTGGCTCGACGCGGGCGACGTCGACAAGTTCCGATCGCTGGCCCAGCGCAACGTGGACGTGCTCGCGCCCGCGGTGAAGGCCGGTCGCGACATCGTGGTGCCCCAACCGACGTGCGCGTACGTGCTGAAGAACGAGTACCGCGACTTCCTCGGCACCGGCGATGCCGTGCTAGTCGCCGAGCACACCTTCGACACCTCCGAATACCTCCTCGCGCGACACCGGGAGGCGCCGCTCGACACGGAGTTCGGCGGATCCACGTACGACTCGATTCTCTGGCAGGCGGCATGCCACTACCGCGCGCAGCAGATCGGCCCCAAGAGCAGGCAGCTCATGGAGCTCACCGGTGCCGACGTGCAGATGATCGAGCGCTGCTCCGCCATCGACGGGACCTGGGGCCTGCGGAGCGAGAACCTCGAGATGGCTCACCGGGTCGCCAAGCCGTTGATGGAGAAGGTGCGCGAGTCGGACGCGCAACTCGTGGCGGGCGACTGCCACCTCGCCAACACTGCGATCAGGGAAGCGACGGACAAGACGCCGTCGCACCCCCTCCAGGTGCTTGCCCGCGCCTACGGGATCGACTGGGAGTGACGATGCGCAAACTCACCGTCGACGACATCGTCGACCACCGCGCGTACGAGCGCGAGCGTGACGAGTTCCGCCGCACCATCATCGAGATGAAGCGCCGCCGCCGGATTCCGCTCGGTGGTCTCGTCACCATCGTGTTCGAGAACACCGACACGATGCGCTTCCAGGTGCAGGAGATGGCGCGTGCCGAGCGCATGCTCACCGACGACGCGATCGCGCACGAGGTCGAGACGTACAACGAGCTGATCCCCGAAGACGGGGAGCTCTCGGGCACGTTGTTCGTGGAGCTAACCGACGACGCGTCGCTGCGGGAGTGGCTTCCCAAGCTCGTCGGCGTGCAACGCGAGCTGCGCTTCGAGCTCGCCGGCGGCGCCGCGGTGGCGGGAATCCCCGCGGACGAGGAACGTCTCACACGCGAGGGCACGACGGCGACCGTCCACTACCTCAAGTTCCGGTTCTCACCGGACGAGCGCTTGCAGTTCGCCGACGGCCCAACCCGTCTCGTGCTCGACCACCCCAGCTACCGCGCTGTCGTCGAGCTGACCGACGACCAGCGCCGCGAGCTGGCACACGACTTCGAGGAGTAGCCGTGCACCTGCGTGTGCAGCGATTGGATCCCGAGCTGCCGTTGCCGAGCCAACAGCATCCTGACGACGCCGGCTACGACCTCCACGCCCGCGAGGACGCGACGATCGCCGCCGGCGGAGGCCGGGCACTCGTGCCGACGGGGATCGCCTTGGCGGTGCCGTCGGGATGCGCAGGACTCGTCCTGCCGCGATCCGGCCTCGCGTTGCGCCACGGGGTCACGTGCTTGAACAGCCCGGGTCTCATCGACCCGCTGTATCGCGGCGAGATCAAGGTGCTCCTCGTCAACACGGATCCCACCGACGACTACACCGTTCACCGCGGCGATCGGATCGCCCAGCTCGTGCTCCAGCGGGTCGAGCTCGTGGAATGGAGGGCCGTGAACGGCCTCGACGCCACCGAGCGCGACGCGTTCGGCTTCGGGAGCACCGGCCGGTAGGCGCCGCGGCGGCTCTCGGACGGCGGTGACTGCGTCGCGGCCCCTTGCTAACGTGTCTGGTCCACGCGGACGTGGCTCAGCTGGTAGAGCATCACCTTGCCAAGGTGAGGGTCGCGGGTTCGAATCCCGTCGTCCGCTCCAACGAGTGTGCAGGTCAGAGGGTGTCTACGACCCTCGGCAGCGGTGGGAAGCACCCGCAAGTCCGCCGAAGTCCGCGAAAAGTCCGCGGAAGTTGTGGGCTTGGCTCCGGCGAAGGTGTTGTCGAGTGCATCCGCTAGCTCAGCGCGAGCCTTCGGGAACAGGTGCCCGTAGCGGTCGGACGTGACTCGGATGGACGAGTGGCCGAGGTAGTCCTTGACCTCTTCGAGGTGTCGACCGTTGGCGATGAGCAACGCCGCGCAGGTGTGGCGCAGGTCATGCCATCGGAGCCCGTCAGGCAACGCCTCGGCGTCTTCGACGGCGGGCTTGAAGTGCCGACGCATGAAGTTGCGGTGACGGATCGCCCCGCCATGAAGCGCGGTGAAAACGAAGCCCTCGGATGAGTACCGGCCGATGTGCTCGCCGAGCATCTCAGCGAGGAACCGCGGTACCGTGATTGTGCGTACCCGGCCCGTCTTCGTCGGGCCCGCGACGACGCCGCCGCCGAACTCGGACAGGGACTCCGCGACCTCAATCGTGCGACCGAGGATGTTCACCCGCTCCGGTCGGAGCGCCCACAGCTCACCAGCTCGCAGGCCGCCGTACGCGGCGACATAGACCGCGGTGCGGTACCGCGGATCCTTGATCGCGGCTGCGAGCACGTTCACCCGATCGGCGTCGAGGAAGCACATCTCCTCTCGGTGGCGATCCGGCGGGAGTTCCACGCCAAGGAACGGTGACCGGGCGATGATGCCGTCGAGCAATGCCTGGTGGAATACCTGCCGCGTCGTGAGGACGATCGCCTTGATCGTGGCTGGGGCAAGCTCCTTCGCGGTGAGGTTCGCGACGAATGCTCGCGCGTGCGTCGGGCGGACGTTGGCGAGCTGCATCTTCCCGAAGTGCGGATCCGCGTTGTTCTCGATGCGACCTTCGACGTGACGCGCGTTCGCGCGCTCACGCCCGCCTTCGTCGTCAGCCAGTCTTCGACGTACGTCGAGAACGTCACCTTGCCGGCCTTCGGATCGGTCCAGGTGCCGGTGACGATGTTCGATGTCTGCCGGTCGAGCCAGGTCTGCGCCTTCGCCTTCGTGGGGGCGTGATGCGCGTGTTCCTTGCCATCAGGCGCCCGGTACCGCGCCCGCCAAACGCCGTCGTTGCGTCTCTTGATGCTTGCCATGTCAAGTTCCCTCCGGATGCGCGTGAAGGTCGCGGGCCCTGTCTGTTAGCTCTCCGCCGGTTCGCCGAGCCTGCGGCCGAGTGAGAAGTTCGCGCTTGCGCGCTTCGAGCAGTAGCGCCCCCACCCGAAGAAGAGCTCAGGTTGAGCTCCGCCGCCACTTCGGCGCGCGCTGTGCGCGATGGAACTCGCGCGACGTACATGGCAGCTCCACTCCCGCGCCGAGCAGCAGCCGCATGACCCGCACCGCGACCACATCACCGAGGCCGTACAGCTCCCGCTCGGCATGACCGGTCACCTCGCGTGGTAACGCCGGAACGAAGACGCCGTCAAAACGCCGCGTCGCCGCGAGGGCACTGAGGAGCCTCGCCTCATCTGCACCATCGAGGTCGGCACCGATCGAGCAGCAGCCATGTCCAAGGCTCTCTGCCGGCTCCGCCAGGATGCCCATGCAACCGCGGCCCCAGATGCACGTCCAGTTCGAGGCGAGGAACGACTTGTCGAAACGCCAGGTCGTTTGCCCGTCGACGATCTCCTCCATCGCTGGCTCCACCACCGCCAAGGCTACGAGCCGGATCGACGCCGGACCGCGCCCGATCAACACAACGGCCGCCCTCGGCCGGCGTTCGGTGATGGTCGTGGTCCTTGATTCGACCCCCGGTGTCCCGGCTCGTGCTCGTCCGTCATGGCCGGCCGGTCGTCCGGCGCGGCGAGCTTCCGTCCGCCTGGCCTCTTGACCCGGAATGCCGAGCCGACGTCGCCCGGCTCGGCGCTCGACTGGCTGCATCGACCTCCGCCGTCGTCGGGACCAGCACTGAGCAACGGGCGGTCGACACTGCGGAGGCTCTCGGTGTCAGCACTCAGGTGCGCACGGCGGTCGATCTCCGTGGGGTCACGAAGCCGTGGTTCGACGACCCGACGGAGCACCGCGGCGCGACCCAGGCGTATCTCAGCGCGCAGTCACTCTCTGGGTGGGAGCCCATTGCGGCCGCGATCTCGCGGTTCCAGCGTGCCCTCGAGGAACACTCGCGCGACGACGATGTCGTGGTCGTCACGCACGCGACGGTGATGACGGCGTGGCTGACGTCAGTCGGCCTCGTCGCTGACGGGTTCTCCTTCTGGACCGAGCTCGGCCAACCGGACGGCTGGGAGGTCGACCTCGAGGCGAACCGGATCTGGCATCGCATGAGCCGCACTCGATGCTTGGCCTGGGGGAGGCCGGCGCCGTGGATGCGAAGGACGAACGCGAGCGTCTGGCTGCGCGACCTCTGGCGCGTACTCACAGGAATCCATGCCCTCTGGCCCGTCACGTGTTGCGCCAGCGACAACTCCTGGTATCGCACTGGCGCACCGAGCGAGTTCGACCCTAGGACCTTCACGGCTCCACGAGCGTCGGCTTCAGAGGGGCCTCAGGAACCGAGGTCGTCCTCCAGGATGTCCATCATGTTGTCCCCTGCGGCCACTCGCGGCTGGATCCGCTTCATCTGGAGCCGCTCCTCGTCGGTGGCGTTGCGCCCGCGACGCCAGTAGGCGTGCACCATGTAGCTGCTCCCGTCGACGGGCGGGTCCCAGAAGTCCTGGCGGGCCAGCCCTCGCTCGTGTCGCAGGATGCTGCGGATCTCGTTGACCATCTTGCTCTCGCCGGTGCCGCTGGCGTGCACCCGACCTTCCGGCCAGTCCAGGTCCCGCAGCGCACGCTGCAGCACCCCGGCACCCGGCGCCGCGCCCTTGCGGTACGCCCAGATGACGGTGAGATCGAGATCGGTGTCGAAGGACTGCTGTTCCTCCTCGTCCTCGACCTCGAGCAGCATGATCACCTTCTGCCCCGGAGGAAGCGGCGCGTCTTCGACGATGCAGGCGAAGTGAGGGATCGAGGTCTCGTCCCCGATCAGCATCAACGTGTCACATGCGGGAATCACGGGGTCGGGGAAGTTGAACACCATGAAGCCGAAGACGTCGCCCTCGACAGCCGAACGCGCCCACATCCCGCCGACCCCACCATGACTGTGAACGACCATGTCGACGTCGAACTCGCACGCGTCGCCGTCGAACCGGCGGATCGTGTAGGCGCGCACCGCTGTGTTGTCGGTGTGCAGGGGTCGAGCACCGAGAAACACGCCATCTTCTCCGACGACGGGGACGTCGATCTTGCCTCCGGGCGTCTTGGAGAAGTAGGCGGCAAAGGAGCGGTAATAGCCGATGGGCCCGAGCCGGCCGAGCTCCGGGCTGGCGACCGTGATCCGTCGCATGCGTGGGGTCACCCACTCTGTTCGAACGACCCGGCCGAGATCCGCGACCGAATCAGCGGCGGTCCAGGCTGTGCCCCGTTGTATTTCCGGCCGCTTGGTCTTCGCGAACTCGGCGCTCTCTTCGTAGGTGCCGTGGACCGGTGACATCAACGGTTGTTCGGCCATAAGTTCTCGCCTCTCGGGTTCAACGTTGTAGGAGTTTCTTGTGCATTTCGAGCAGCTGCGCTCGGCGGCGTGACCAACACGTGAAGAACAACACATGGTCGATCTCCTCGGTCCGACAGCCGATACTAAGTCCTCGACAATCGGGTCGCGGCGCAGCGTTGTCAAGTCGGTCGGTGCTGTCAGATCGCCCGGAGCCGAGTGCTGATGCTGCCTCTGGTGAGCGCGACGTAGAGCTTGCGATCGTCCTCCTTCGTCCCGTCAAGACCTGACGCGACCGTGGCACGGCGGTGGCGTCGAACGCGACGTCGACGCGACCCCGCTCGCGGCCCTTTGCCTGATGGAGGCTCAGACCGGGTACGTAGTGCCGGTCAATGGTAAGCCATTCGCGTAGGAGCGTGAGGCGATCGAGCCTGCTTGCCAGGCGCGCACCTGCCAGTAAGAGTCGGCGTGGCAGGCAGCGATTGTGGGCGGGCCCTCGCATTAGGGGAGGCTCGCGGCAGCGTCGATCGCCTACTCGCCGGTGGTTCCGTCGAGCAGCTCCCGGGTGGAGTCGGGGTGGCCGGCGTGTCGCGCCGTCTCGTTGATCAAGTGCAACAGCACGAAGCGAAGGTCGGTGCGGACACCCCACCGGCATGGAGCGAGGAGCAGCAGCATCGGTCGCGGCGGCACGTTCTCCGTAGGCCGCGATCGCTTCTTCCACGGACAGCTCCCGGCCCGGCCGGAACTCCTCTTCGCTTCGGTCGACTTCTTCGCCTCGCATGCCACCCTCGATCGACCGCCGCTCGCGCGGGTGAGGTGGTTGACGATCCCGATGATCGGGATGAGCGCGCCGTCCGGTGTCCAGCGAGCCTGCTCGTCGGAGAGTCCCTCGGTATTGCGCAGCACGGCGCCACGCAGGTAGCGAAGCCAGTTGAGGTAGAGCTCCCGTTCGTCAGCGTGGCCGCCCCGCGGATCCTGGACCTCTGGCCTTGGCATCGCCACATGATGACGCGATCCCTCGTGCGGAGGTGGCCGCGACCGAACGACGGATACGGAAGGAGCAACCGCGCGGTCGGCATGTCTCCGAATGCGCGTGTATGTCGAACCTCGGGCTCGCCACCGATGTGCCGATAGGTCATCGCCCTAGAAGGACGCGTTCTGCCGTGGTTAGCGCTTCCCGACCGGAGCCGTCTCGCGGAACGACATAGGGACGAGGCACGGGCAGAGCCTTTCACTCAAGCTCTCAACTCATCACCACACCTGGAAACCAACCTGGGGGGCAGCTCAAGATGTCACCTCAACGTGCAGCAGTCCCAACCACTCCCGGTGTGGGGTGTGTGTAGTAGAACTTCGGGCCATGAGTCGAGTGAGATCCTTGGCGGGGAGCGTGGCGGTCGTGCTGGTCGCGGTCGCCGGTTTCGTCGCGGTGGGCGCCTCGTCTGCGGGCGCGGCCACGATCACCGGGGGCGATAAGGGTGGCGCTGACATCACGGTCGCGAATGGCGACGTGCTCTCGGGCGCGTTGACCAACGTCGGGACGTTCACCATTCCCGCAGGTGTGACCGCCACTGTCGATCCGGGTGTGCCGCTGTCGATCACCGCGGTACACATCGTGATCGCTGGCACTCTCGACGGCACGGGTGCCGGCGACGCGGGCGGCCAGCCAGGCCCGAACGCGCAGGACCCCGGCAATCCGGGCTCGGGTCCCGGCGCGGGCGGGGGAGGTGGGTTCGGCGCGTGCGTGCACTCGGCGGGCGGCGGCGGAGCAGGCTACGGCGGCCCAGGTGGTGACAGCGCACTTAGCGATGCTGGTGGCGTGACGGTCGGCGCCGGTGGACCCACCTACGGGACCGACAGCGGACCCGACATCGCGGCAGGTTCCGGCGGAGGATCAGGCGGGAACCACTGCGACGGGTTCGGTGCTTTCCAAGGATCCGCCGGCGGTGCGGGCGGTGCCGCCATCACGCTCAGTGGCGAGATCACCCTGACCGGCTCCATCCTCGCTGATGGCGCTGACGGCGTCGACGGCAACATGTCCGTCCAGTACGGCGACTCCGCCGGTGGCGGCGGCTCAGGTGGCGGCATCCTGCTCAACGGTGTGCTCACGATCTCCGGCACGTTGTCCGCTCACGGAGGCAATGGTGGCGACGCGTCTCCTCAGATCTACGCCGAAGGCGGCGGTGGCGGCGGTGGAGGACGCATCAAGCTCACCGGCACGCTCGCCCCAGGATCTGCGTTCTCGACGAACGTGCTCGGCGGATCGGCAGGAACGTCGACGGGTGTCGGAACCGACGCCGTCGCGGGTGGTGCAGGCGTCGTATCGAACACGACGACTGCAGCCGTCACCCCGCCTCCAACCGCGCCTCCAACCCCGGGACCACTCGGGGTGACACCCGCGGTCGCGGTGGTTGTCGTCCCCACGTTCACCGGATAGCCCCGAGACAGCCCGTACGTGGGCGGCGTGACCCTCCCGCTGGCCTTGGCGGATCTGGGATTGATCGACCAGTACGCGATCCCTTCCTGCTCGAGACGAGCCTGCCCGGCGTCTTCGCCGCGGGTGACGTGCGCCACGGCTCGGTAAAGCGGGTCGCCGCGGCGGTCGGCGACGGGTCCGTCGCGATCCAGTTCCTGCACCAGCTCTCTTCGAGTCCGATCAGCGCCATCCGCGGGGTCGCCCGAAGGAAGCCACCGGCGCACGCGACGCGACGCATGCCCCTCCCACAGCTCAATGCGGGATTGCCGACCTCGCTGCCCAACAACGGCAGCACGTCCTAGATCTATAACTGGACAGTGGCTCGGGCGCGATCAATCGCCGAAGGCACATTCACAGACGCCGAATCTCGACTTGCGGTGAAAGGAGGCGAGCGTGCGATCTACACCCTTGACGACGTCGAGCGGCGCAACGTGCACGGCCGCCGGCCGCGTACTGTATGCCGGCAGCGATCGCTTCGAGGACGAGCTGCTCCGCCTGGGCTATCGGATGTGGACCCGCTCTGGATGGGGGGTCACGCGTGCCGATTCCGAGAGCTGCCTACCTTCACTCTCCCGGGTCTGGTGCCTTCGGCAGACGGCCGGTCAAAGCCGTCTGCTGCTGGGGAGACAAGTTCTATCGGTTGTCGCACCACCCGCGGTCAAGCACGCTCGTCCGCGGAAAGTCCGCGATATGCGGAGAAGCGTCGAAGGACAGTGCGAACTACTGGGAGTTGGAATCGCAGGTCAGAGAGTGTGTGTCACCAGAGTCGCTTACCCCGCCACGCCCGTCGGACACCTTGCCAAGGTGAGGGTCGCGGGTTCGAATCCCGTCGTCCGCTCCACGCATCGCCCCAGGTCAGGGGTCGACTCGGCCCCACCGTGCCGCCCGCTCGGGCAGCTCCGACACGTCCGTACCCCGCGCCAACCCAGCGCTCGGCGTGCATCGAGCCCCTTCATCAGCTCGTCGGCGTGGCCCTCGAAGAGGGTGCCCGTAGGTGTCGGAGTGACCCGAATCGAGGAGTACCCGAGAATCTTCTCCACCACCGGTTCATGTACGCCGACCAGGTACCCGATCCGCCGAGCTACTACATGAAGCGGAACGCTCGCCGCGATGCTCGGTGGCAACGCGGTTCGCGCGTTCGGGCCGGACGAGGCGGTGCTGCAGAAGGTCGCGGATCGAGCCGCGCGCCGACACTCGACGAGCTGATCAAGCCGGTCGAGGGGGATCCCGACGGCGGGTCCTCGCGTACCGGACGATGGGTCCGTGGTGGTAGCCGGCTGAGCCGGCGCCAACCTGCGGCGCCTCCGCCGCCCCGGCCAGGGCGAACACCTTCGGACCTGTTGGCGCACCACCCCTCGCGGGGTGTATTCAGGAGGTCGAACGGAACCCGGAGGTGCCGCGATGGGCGCGATCGGCGAGCCGAGGCGTGAGATCCACATTCCGGTGACCGTCCCGGAGCCGACCGAACCGGTGCGGGCGCCGGAACGCGAGCCGGAGCCGGCACCGAGACCGGACCAGCCCGACCTGACACCGGTCGGATCCTGACCGGAGGCGATCGTGGCCCTGCCCTGGGACGTGCTCGCCACACCGATCGAAGCTCGCAAGCTCGCGCGCCTGGGCGTCGAGCGAGGCGAGGTCGTACTCCGACCGGCGTTCTTCCGCCCGCTCGGCGCGTCGTACGGCGCCGCCAGTCGCGCGTCGTGCCCGTTCCATCCCCACGAGGCTCCCCAGGCCGACTGCAGTTGCGGCTTCTATGCAGTGACGACCGACGGTGAGCTCGGGCGGCTGGGTGCCGACGAACCCGACCTCGCGGTGCTCGACGTCGAGCTCGCGGGCCGGGTGATCGAGCACGAGCACGGCTTCCGAGCCAGCCATCAGCGCGCACGGGCCGTGGAGTTGCACGGCGCCTGTGTTCGGTGCGGCAAGACCGCGGAAGTACTCCACCAACGGGTGTTCGGCGCCCTGGTCCCCGCGTGTCGGCGCTGCGCGCGACGACACGTGATGAGTCTCGAAGAGGTCGGTGTCGCGTTGGGAGTCCCCGTGCGGTTCGCGCCGCGCGAGGCGCCACCCGCACCACGGCTCAACCGGCTCGCGCTCGTGCTGAGTCAAGCGCTGGCCCCGGTGTTCCTGCTCGCGATCGCGGCCGCGGTGGCGGTCTCGTCCCGGTCGGCCGCGCCCCTCGCGATCGGGCAGATCGCGCTCGTCGCGTGGCTGGCCGCTGTGCCGTGGAGCTTCGGTCGCCTCGCTCGGCGGGTCGGGCTCCCGCGCCGCGAGGTGATCCGGCTCCAACACCGGTGGAATCCCGTGGTGGCAGCGGTGGCGCTGGTATGCGACCTGGCGCTGGCGGGTGTCGTCGTCCGGCTCGCGGCCTGACTACGAGCGCGCGACGACGACCTCGCCCACCATCCCGTAGGCGAAATGACCGGGGAGGTGGCACGCGAACAAGACGGTGCCGGGCTCGTGGAACCCGTAGCTCGTCGTCGCGGTGGTGTTCGGTGCCACCGACACCTCGCCCGGCAGCGGCGGATGTGTCGCGTGCGTGCCGGACTCGTGCAGGGCGTGGACGGTGGCGTCACCGATGATCAGCTCGTGTCCGATGGGGTCGTGATTGACGACCCGGAACTCCACGATCGTGTGCGGCCGCACCCGGACGCGAGCGGGGGAGAACCGGCTGTGCTCGATGTCGAGCCGGACAGTCACCCGACCCGGTCCGAGCGCTCCCACCGGCGACGGACTGGTTGGCGTGCCCACGAGCGCGGCCGCGTAGCCGAGTCCTGACAGGCCGAGGAGCGCGGCGGTTGCCGCGGCCAGCCGGCGCCCGAGGCGTGTGCTCACGACGCAGCCCCGCCGGCGCCATCGGAAGGTCGAGCGTTCCGAGCACGCAACGCGAGCCACAGCCCGACGAATCCCGCGGCCGCGCCGAGCGCGGCGATCCCCGGCCAGTCAGACCCGCCGGTCCCGTCCGCGCCGACGACGCCCAGCGGACCCGGCGAGGCGGCGAAGCCCGCGAGTCGCGCGGAGGGCAGGACGCCGGGACGCGTCGACACCGCGAGGTCGTAGCTGAGGTCGGCGGCCGGCGCGCCGACCTGCACGTAGGTGAGCCACATGTCTCGGGATACCCATTCCATCCCGCCGTCGGCGCGCAGGTCGGCAAGGAGGCCGTTCGAGGCCGGCGCCGAACGTGCGACGGTGAGCCCGGGACCGGTGGTGAGCGTGGGTTCGCGGTCGGTGAGAAGGAAGACGTCGGCTTGGACGACCTGCGTCCGGTCGAGACCGAGGGCAAGGATGCGGAGCGGCACCCACGGCTCCTCGGTCGGGATGGTCAACATGATCGGAGTGCCGTCACCCTGGCGCTGGCCGAGGTCGCGTGCTCGCGAGGCGTCGAAGCGCGCGGCCATGAACACGGGGCTGCGCGCTGCGTAGAAGTCGAGAACCTCCGGCGCGTCCGGCGTGAGCAAGAATCCATGCTCGATCGCCCACGTACCGACCGCGTCGCCGCCTCCGCGGAGGATCGTGATGTCGAGTGCATCGATGCGCGTCTCGAGGAGCACCTCGGCGTCGTCGACTCGGCTCGCCGCCGCGGCTTGCAGTTCGCGAGCGGGGGGAGCGACCTCACGCGCCAGGCGCTGGAGGGTCCAGTCCCCACCCCGTTCCACCTTGGTCGGGACGGCCGGCAGCGGGACGATCGAGCCGACCTCCTCGCCCTCGCCCGTGAAATCGAAGTTCGTGACGTACCGCTCGACGCCGTCGTGGTGGGCGGCCAGCGTGGTCGTGCGGAGCAGCTGGATGGTGCCGTTCTCGCCGACGAGGCCCCCACACGCGGACGCGGGCGCGGCCAGCGCGGCACTCGGGACCAGCACGGCCGCGAGGCCGAGGCCAAGACGGAACACCAGGGGTCGACGCATCACAGCTCCCTCCGATCAAGGTTCGGAGGTTGGACGACGCGAGGAGCCGACCCGGTTCCCGGGCCCGGCGACCGGAGCGGGTTCGCTCAGACGACGCCCTTCTCGCCCGTGGCGTCCGGGTGGGGGCGGAGGATGACCGCCTCGCTGGGCTTGGCGAAGAGGTGCCCGACCTTTGCTCGGATCGCGGTGAGCGGCTCGCCCTCTGCGTGGGCGCGCAGATCGTCGCCGCTCTCCCACTTCTCGACGAGCACGACCTCGTTCTTGGTCGTGTGCACCGCGTAGAGCTCACAGCCTGGCTCGGCGTGGACGAGGGCTGCGCCTTCCACGTATGCCGCCGCGACCTCGTCGCGTGCTCCTTCGAGCGGCGTCAGGGTCGCGATCACGACGATGCTCATCTGGGGCTCCGGGCTCGGGGTCGGCGAACGGGAGGACGCTAGCCGGTCCGGTCGGCGATGCTTCGGGAACGGCTCAGTCGAGATCGAGATCGAGCGACGGGCCGACGTTGGGCGGGGCGGGACGCTCGCCCGGCAGGAGGTCGTCCGCCGCGGGATGCTCAACGACTGCGACCACGCGCGACTGCATGAATCGGGCGGTCCGGACGACCTGGCCGGTGCGCGTGACCTCGGCCACTTCGACGACGCCACGCGCGGTGATGGTCTCGATGCGCCGACCCGCCCGCGACGCGACGATGTCGTAGACGCGCACGTCGCCGCCCCCGACGTCGACGACCACCTCGACCCGGTCACCCCTCATGGGTGCATGATCTCGCGTTGGCGCCGAGTGCCGCCACTACCCGCCGGCCATCAGCCACTGCCCGCCTGACCGCCCACCCGGAGCGGATCCAAGACGTCCCGGGCGAACATCTCCCACGCCTCGACCCGTTCGTCGAGCGTCGTCGCCTGTGCGTCTGCCGTTGTCGTCATGGTTCGTCCCGCTCGCCGTGTGCGCGCGTCCTAGATCGCGTCCCCGCCTTCCTCGCCCGTGCGGACTCGGACGACGCGACCGACCGGAGTGATCCAGACTTTGCCGTCGCCGATCTTGTCGGTGCGCGCAGCCTGCACGATGACGCCGACGATCACGTCAACTTCGGCGTCTTGGACGAGCACCTCGAGCTTCGTCTTTGGGATGAGGTCCACGGTGTACTCCGCACCACGATATGTCTCGGTGTGACCGCCCTGGCGCCCGAAGCCCTGAACGTCGCTGAAAGTGATCCCGAGGACCCCGGCCTGCTTGAGCGCTTCCCTCACGTCGTCGACCTTGAAGGGCTTGATGATGGCTGTGATCAATTGCATGGTTCCTCCTACGCGTCAGGCCGACCGGCCGGCACTGCCGGCAAGGGCGTCGATCCCGTATCCGGCCGAACCGTGCTCGTGGACGTCGAGGCCCTCGAGCTCTTCCTCCGCGGTGACGCGGAGCCCGATCGTGTGCTTCAGCACCAGGAAGAGGGCTCCGGTGGTGACGGCGACGAACGCGAACACTGCAACGACACCGATGAGCTGCGCCACGAGCTGGTCGGCTCCATCGCCATAGAGCAGACCGCCGTCGACGGCGAACAGTCCGACCGCCAGGGTGCCCCATGCGCCGCACACGCCATGCACCGATACAGCACCGACCGGGTCGTCGATCTTGATCCGGTCGAAGAACAGCACGGCGAACACGACGATGATGCCGGCGATGCCGCCGATGACGACCGCACCCCAGTTGCTCACGTTCGCGCAACCGGCGGTGATCCCAACGAGGCCGGCGAGGACGCCATTGCCGGTCATGGCGACGTCGGGCTTCCCGCTCAGCAACCAGATCGTGATCATGGACGTGACGGCGCCTGCGGCCGCGGCGAGCACCGTGGTGACCGCGATCGCCGTGACGACGACGTCGGCGGCGAGCTGTGATCCCGGGTTGAACCCGAACCAACCCACCAGCAGGATGAAGACGCCGATGATCGCGAACGGAACAGAGTGACCCGGCAGCGCCCGCGGCTTGCCGTCCGCGCCGTACTTTCCGATTCGTGGCCCGAGGATCAGCGCGCCCATCAACGCGGCCCAACCCCCGACGCTGTGGACGATCGTCGATCCGGCGAAGTCGATGAACGGCGTGTCGAGTTGCGCGAGCCACCCGCCGCCCCAGAACCAGTGCACCACGACCGGGTAGACGAGCGCGGTGATGAACACCGAGTAGATGATGTAGCTCTTGAACTTCGTGCGCTCGGCCATCGCGCCCGAGACGATCGTTGCCGCCGTCGCCGCGAACGCGACCTGGAAGATGAAGTAGGTCGGCAGGGTGAGGGTTCCGAAGTCGAATCGGGATGAATCGAGCGCCCATCCCGTGTGACCGAAGAAGTCGTTGCCCTCACCGAACGCGATGGTGAAGCCAACGAGCCCGAACGCGAGCACGCCGCAACAGAAGTCCATGAGGTTCTTCATCATGATGTTGCTGACGTTCTTGCCGCGCGTGAGTCCGGCCTCGACAAGGGCGAAGCCGGCCTGCATGAAGATCACCAGGACGGCCGCGAGGAGGATCCAGACGTTGTCGAGGATCGCCTGCACGTGCGCCGCGGAGCCGCTCTGGGCGAACGCGGGCGACGCGCCTACGCCGATCGCACCAAGTGCGATCATCGGCACCATCAGGAGTTTGAGTTTCACGTGCAGTTCCCCTCGTGTCGGGAGCAGGACCCGCAAGCGCGCAAATCGCGTGCAGCGATTCCGCGCCTGACGAAGGGGCAACCTACGGACGGCAGGTTGCCGCCGCGTCTCGTCCAGGTGTCAGGACAGCGTCAGGTCGCTGAGGGCCGAGCCCGCGGATTCTGACGGCTCGGCGCCGGTCTTCTGACGGCATTCTGTCGGCGCGAATTCCGAGCGGCCGAGCAAATACCCGCGCCGGCGTACGCGGTACAGCACGAGTTCGCAGCTCGACACACGATGGCGCAGACGGACCAGGGCTCCGGTGAGGACGCGCCCGCCGCTCGCGTACGCCGCGGCAAGGTCGCAGTCCATCACGGTCTCTTCGAAGCGATCGACGAGCAGGCGCGCGAGCGGGAGCTGCGAATCGGTGATGGCAACCCAACGCCCACGAAATCGCAGCAGACCGTCCTCATCGATCACGGGACCCTGCAGAGCCTGATGAGCAGGGGCGACCGGCTCGAAGCGCATGGCGCCGACGCCTGCGTCGAGCTCCTCGATCGTGACCATCCGGCCGAGGGTCATCGAGGTCCCGCCGCGCTCACCCGCATCTCGCGGGGCGACTGACGACTACCTAGGAACCAGATCGACAGCGATCCGGCCACGGCGCTGACAAGCGACGCGGCGAGAATCCCGATCTTCGCGTCCGTCAGCTGCAGACCAGCGAACGAGAGATCGGCGACGAACAGCGACACCGTGAAGCCGATCCCGGCGAGGGCACCCGCGCCGAGCACGAGGCCGAAGCTCAAGGTCGCGGGAAGCTCGGCAACTCGGAGGCGTACCGCGATGATCGTTGCGAGCAAGATGCCGACCGGCTTGCCGACCACGAGCCCGAGCACGATCCCCCAGGTGACGCTGCTGTCGAGGGCATGGCGCAGCGATTCGCCGTGGAGCAGCACGCCGGCGCTGGCGAGCGCGAACAACGGAACGATGACGAGCGTGGACCATGGGTGGAGCCGATGTTCGAGGCGTTCGATGAGTGGGCGTCCACGAATGTCGTTGACCGGAGTCAAGAGCCCGAGGACGACACCCGCGATCGTCGCGTGCACGCCAGACTCCAAGACGCAGAGCCACAACACGGCGCCCGGGAGCACATACGCCACGGGTGATGCCACACCGATCCGCCGCAGCACCGCGATACCCAGCACCGCCAGCACGCCGCCGAGGAGCCACGCCACCGAGACGCTCTTCGAGTAGAAGACCGCGATCACCACGATCGCGCCCACATCGTCAACGATCGCAAGCGTGAGCAAGAAGAGCTTCAGCGCACGCGGAACCCGACGCCCGAGTAAAGCGAGCACCGCCACCGCGAACGCGATGTCGGTCGCCATCGGAACGCCCCAGCCGCGTGCCCCTGTGCCCCCGGCATTCAGAGCGATGAAGATCAGCGCTGGCACGGCCATCCCACCCAGCGCGGCGATGGCGGGAAGCGCGGCAGATCGCGGGTTCCTGAGCTCTCCGACGACGAGCTCCCGCTTGATCTCGAGGCCGGCGACGAAGAAAAAGATCGCCATCAGCCCATCGGTCACCCAGTGCGCCAAGCTCTCAGTGACTGCCAGCTGCGAGACTCCGACGCTGATCTCCCGCGCCCAGAAGCTCGTATAGGAGCTCGGCCACGTGTTGGCCCACACCAGGGCGCCGAGCACGGCGAGCGCCAGGATCAGCCCGCCCCACGCCTCGACCGTCAGGAACTCACGAAGTGCAGAGAAGCCCCGGCGAGCGCGCGATTGCGCCACGTCGCCACGGGCAGCAGAGGCCGGCATTGGGCAGCGTCTCCATCATCACTCGACGGATGTTCTGCCACCGACTCAGCGGCGACAGGCCGACCAGGCTTCCCGGCTCACCTGCACGAAAACGTACGAGTCCAGGGTAACTCGCGTGTACACGGACTGTGAACGCAACGTTTCGCCCGCCGGTCCTCGCCGGCGCGACGAGCTGCTGTATTGCCACCCTTAAGGATCA
The DNA here is from genome assembly GCA_963775795.1 of uncultured Actinomycetes bacterium. Classification (GTDB taxonomy): domain Bacteria; phylum Actinomycetota; class Acidimicrobiia; order IMCC26256; family DASPTH01; genus CAVZKC01. The sequence goes on from CAVZKC010000004.1 coordinate 1,786,117, forward strand.
CCGACTTTGACCACCGAGGAAGGGGGCGCCCCAAGGGTGACACACGGCACTCAGAGAAGTGAGCGCTACCGCTTGGTGACCTGGATCTCTGATTTCTCGAGATCCCACGTGGCGTCCGTGCAGCCCTCGTCGCGCAGCTGATACTTGAGGACGCGGCCCTGGGGATTCTTCGGGAGCTCGGCGCGGAACTCGATGAAACGGGGGAGCGCGTAATACGGCACCTCGTTGACGCTCCAGTGGAACAGCTCTTCCTCCGTGAGGGAGGCACCGTCGCGGAGCACCGCGGTGACTTTCACGTCGTCCTCGCCCATGGGGGAGAAGACGGCGTGGACGGCCACCTCGTCGATGTCGGGGTGCAGCACGAACGTCGCCTCCATCTCGAAGCTCGAGATGTTCTCACCCCGGCGTCGGAGGTAGTCCTTCTTCCGGTCGACGAAGTAGAAGTAGCCGTCCTCATCGAACTTGCCGATGTCGCCGGAGTGCAGCCATAGGTTCGTCATGATCTTCAGCGTCTCTTCGGGCCGCCGCCAGTAGCCCTCGAACATGACGTGCGGCTTCCGGGGTCGGATGATGATCTCGCCGGCGGTGCCGGGCGGCAGTTCACGGTCTTCGTCGTCGACGATCAACACGTCGAAGTCATCGTTGCGCTTCCCGGAGGAGCCGGGCGCGGCATGCTCGTACTCCCCGGGGGCGAGCGAAGTGACGGTGGCGGCTTCCGTGAGCCCGTAGTCGTTCGAGCCGACGTGGCGGCACCCGAAGCGCTGCCGCCAGGCGTCCTTCAGCTCCTGGGTGAACGGATTGCCGCGGACGGTGTGGACCTGGCCGAAGCAGCGCTTCATGGAGTCGTTGTCGGGCGCTTGCGCGAGCAGGATCGCCATCGAGCCGAGGATCGACGCGATCGTGGCGCCGGATCGCTCGATCTCGGGCCAGAAATTCGACACGGAGAACCGTGGGGCGATGGAGATGCCCCCCAGGGTGAGGATCGTGGCGGTGATCCCCGTCGCCACCGCGTTGAAGTGGAAGAGCGGGAGCGGCGTGAACGTGATGTCGTCGGGCCCTGCGGGCGCACCGCGCAGCTTCAGGCGGGCCAGGTTGCACATGTAGTTGAAACTCAGCATGCAACCCTTGGACGGACCGGTCGTTCCCGACGTGTAGATGAGGCACGCGAGCTCCGAGGGCAGCGGCTCGATGTCGAGGGGGGATTCGTCCGTGCCGCGGTGGTCGTCCAGCCGTTCGATGCGGACGGGACAGTCGGGAACCGAGGCCAGTTCTCCCCTGTACAGGATCAACTGCAGGGACGGCAGACGGTCGATCAGGCCGACGATTCGTTCGAGGTAGTCGGCCTCGCAGATCACGAGGCTGGGGTGGGCGTTGTCGACCTGGTGGTGGAGGAACTCGCCCCGGAGTGCCGTGTTGACCGGGACGCTCACGCCCGCCAGCTTGTTGATCGAGAGCCAGACGAGGGCGGCGTCGGCGTTGTTGTCGAGCATCGTGACCACGGTCTGGCCCCGCTCGACTCCCAGCGACGCGAGCGAGCGGGCGAGACGGTTGGTGAGGAGGTCGATCTCGGCGTAGGTGTAGCGGTCTCCGGAGCAGTCGAGCAGCATGCGATCGGGAACGACGGCCACCGCCCGGCGCAGCGCCGCGACGACGGTGTCTTGTTCTCCGTAGCTCCAGTGGTGGGCTGGGTCCATAGCGGCGGGAACCCTAACACCCCGCCCGAGCGGCGCCGAAGGCCCAGATGGGGCGCGTGGCGGATCCATCCGGCTACTCACGTCCGCGTCGAGAGCGTTGCCCCGCTTGTCTGACGGTGGTCAGATGCCGCCGAAGTTCACGGTGGCGTAGGCCTTCCCGTCGTTGCCCCACACCACGCCGACGCCGACGACATTGAAGTGCGTCGACAGGATGTTGGCCTTGTGTGGCGGCGATCCCATCCATGCCGCTTCCATCCCGCCGGCCGACATGTTGCCCGGCCCGACGAGCACGTTCTCACCCAGGGTGTAGTACCCGTTGAAGTCGGGCGAGTAGAGCGTCGAGCCGAGGTCACGGTGGTACATCCGATGCTGTGCGGCCATGTTGGCCGACCAGCTCCCGGCCAGGTTCGCGAGCTTCGGGCTCCACGTGAGCGGCGCCAAGCCGGCCGCAGCGCGGTCGTGGTTCATCGCCTGGTAGATCCCCCCGATGGTGGGATCGGTGGGCGGGGGACCGGTGTTCGGGAAGCACGCCGTGGTTGCGAGGCCCAGAGCGAGGGCAACGACCACGAGGGTGATACGCCTCCGGGTAGTCGTTCTCCGCATTGCCCCTCCCGCGCACCGACAACAGGCTGTGCTGCTTCATCGGCCGCTGGGGGTCCGGTCCTTGAGCTTCACAAGCTGCCTTTGAGGGGTGCAGGGCAAACGGCTGCGGCTCGACCATCATGGAAATGAGCTCACGTTGAAGGGACGAAACCCAGACCATGTGGAAGGCGACGATCAGGGGCCTCCTCGCTCGTCGGTTGCGCCTGGTGCTGACGGCGTTCGCCATCGTGATCGGCGTCGGCTTCATGACCGCCACCTACGTGCTGACCGACAGCGTCAAGCACTCCTTCGACGAGGCGTTCGCGCAGACGATCTCGGGTGTCGACCTGGTCGTGCAGGGTCCCAAGCAGCTGGGTGGCACCGGCGAGCCCGAACGGATTCCCGACGCGACACTCGACCACGTGCGCTCCGTGCCCGGTGTCGCTCGCGCCCGGGGCTTCGTGCTGGGCCAGGCGCAATTCGTCGGCCATGACGGCGACGACGTCAAGGGGGGTGGGCCACCCACGCTCGGCGTGTCATGGGCACCGGGACCCATGCAACTCGTCGACGACGGTGTGAGTCGACCCCCGCGGGGCCCGCACGAGGTGCTGATGGATGCCGGCACGGCCCGGGCGGAAGGGTTCGCGGTCGGTGATCGGGTCCGTGTGCTGCTCGACGGGCCGGCGCAGGAGTTCCGCATCGTCGGACTGTTCGGCTTCGGGACGCGCGACGACTTCGGAAGAGTGAGCTTCGCCGCGTTCGATCTTCCCACCGCGCAACGGGTACTCGAGTCGGAAGGTCTGCTCGACCGTGTGTACGTCGACGGCGAGCCGGGCGTGCCGCCCGAGGTGCTCCAGCAACGGTTGGTGAACGAGCTCGGTCCACCGTACGAGGTGTTGACTCAGGCCGAAGCCCGCCTCGAGGTGGGACGTCCCGTCCGCCAGTTCCTCGATTTCTTCACGACGGCGTTGCTCGGGTTCGCGGCAATCAGTGTGGTCGTCGCCGCGCTCATCATCTTCAACACGTTCACGATCCTGGTCGCCCAGAGAACGCGTGAGCTGGGGTTGCTGCGCGCGTTGGGCGCCACGGGTGATCAGGTGGTCCGCTCCGTGGTGCTGGAGGCGCTGGTGGTCGGACTGGTCGCGAGCGTGCTGGGCATCGCCGTCGGCGTCGCGCTGGGTGCGGGCCTGCTGGCGCTGCTCGACGGACTCGAGTTGGGCCCGCCCGGCACGGGCACGATCCTCCTGGCGCGCACTGTCATCGTCTCCGGTCTGGTGGGCGTCGTCGTGACCGTGCTCGCGGCTCTGGTGCCGGCGATGCGAGCGGCCCGTGTTCCGCCGATGGCGGCGATCGAGGGACCGGGATCGAACGTGCGAGTCGCGTCGCGCCGCCGAGTTGTCGCCGGTGCCGCGGTACTCGTGGTGGGCGGAGCGGTGACGGTGGTCGGCATGGCCAGGGCGCGAAACGTGACCGGGCTGCTCGATCAGATCCAGGTCGTGGCGATCGGCGCGTTCGGCGTGGTCGTCGGCGTGATGATGCTGCTCGCCACAGTGGCGCGCCCGCTCGCCGGCGCGCTCGGGCGTCCCCTTCGGTGGGTCGGAGTCAGCGGCGTGCTCGCTCGCGCGAATGCCATGCGCAACCCGCGCCGTACGGCGGTCACGGCGTCGGCGCTCGTCATCGGTCTCATGCTCGTGGGCTTCACGGCAACGTTCGGCGAATCGGCGAAGGCATCGGTGCAGCACGACACCGGCGAGGGACTCCGCGCCGATCTGGTGGTGAAGAGCGATGGGTTCGCGGGGTTCTCGAGCGGCGTGGCTGCTCGACTCGAGTCGCTCCCCGAGCTGCGCGCCGTCGTGCCGTTCCGATTTGCGAACGCGCGCGTCGACGGCAAAGTGAAGACGGTGGGGAGCGCGGACTCGAACGGCCTCGATGCGGTGGTACACCTCGACTTCGTGGACGGAGGGCCCCGCGGGCCGACCACAGGCGGGGGTGTGCTCCTGTCGGACGAGCTCGCCGATGAGCTCGGGCTGCGCGTCGGTGATTCGGTACCGGTCGACTTCGCATACGGCACCGTGAACGCCGAGGTGGAGGGGATCTACCGGCGTCAGAACTTCGTCGGGTTGTTCGGCCAGACCATCCCGATGATCGTGCCGCGTGACGCGGTCGCGCTCGGCTCGACCGACAACCTCGACTCGTTGGTCCTCGTGCGGACGGACGACGTGCCCGCGGCCCGCCGTGCGATCGCGCGCGAGCTCGGGAACGACTTTCCCAACGTCGACGTGCTCACGAAGGCCGAGTTCCAGGCCGACCAACGGGACCAGGTGAATCAGTTCCTCGCCGTGCTCGTGGCGATCCTGGCGCTGTCCGCGCTGATAGCGGTCCTCGGGATCGTGAATACGTTGGCGCTCTCGGTGTTCGAGCGCACCCGCGAGCTCGGACTGCTCCGCACGGTCGGCATGTCACGACCGCAGGTGCGGAGCATGGTGCGTGGTGAGTCGGTGGTGATCGCCGTGATCGGGGGAGTGGTGGGCCTCGCGCTCGGGCTCCTGATCGGCTGGGTCTTCTCGTACGCGCTCCGCGCGCAGGGAATCAGCGTGTTCAAGGTGCCGTGGGTCGAGCTCGTCGTCTTCTTGATCGGATCGGTGCTCGCGGGTGTGGTCGCGGCAGTCGTTCCCGCGTGGCGAGCCGGTCGTCTCGACGTGTTGGAGGCGATCGCGACCGAGTGATGCGCGCGGCGCGGGACCGACCGGCCGCGAGCCCCACTGCTAGAGTTGCCGACCTGCTCGGGCGGTTAGCTCAGCGGTAGAGCACTTCCTCGACACGGAAGGGGTCAGGCGTTCAAATCGCCTACCGCCCACCGAGAAGCCGCACGTCAGCGGGCAGGACTCTGAACCGCCGCGCTGTCGCCACGGGCGGACCTACCCCTTTCCGGGCCGGGGGCGATGGCTAGCTGTAGTTCCCATGCACGTTCGTCAGGACGGGCTCCTTGAGACTTGAGGGTGCGACCCACTCTCACCTCAAGGAGCCCGATGCGACTGCACGGTAACGCCAAGCTGACTCCGTTCCAGCGAGCCCTGTTGTGTGATCGTGTGCGTGAGGAAGGCTGGACGGTCGAGGCAGCTGCCACGGCTGCTGGTTGTTCGGAACGCACCGCGTATCGGTGGTTGGCCCGGCGGTTGGCGGGTGAGGCACTGACGGATCGTTCCTCGGCGCCGCATCGACGGCCAACCCGGACTCCCTCGAGTGTTGAAGCAGAGATCGAACGGCTGCGCAGGTTGCGTTGGACCAGCACTCGGATCGCGGCGGTGCTCGAGCTGCCGACCTCGACGGTCTGCGCGGTGTTGAGCCGGCTCGGGTTGAACCGGCTCTGGAAGCTGGGACCACCGGAACCGCCGAACCGATATTGCCGTCGCCACGCCGGCGAGCTCGTCCACGTCGACGTCAAGAAACTGGGACGGTTCCGTCGTCCTGGTCACCGAGTGCTGGGCCGCGGCCCAGGGCGCACCTACACCGGCCACGCCGGATGGGAAGCCGTGCATGTCTGTGTCGACGACGCGACCCGCCTCGCCTACGTCGAGGTCCTCGCCGACGAACGCGCGGTAACCACGATCGGGTTCTTCGAACGAGCGGTTGCCTGGTTCGCCGAACGCGGCGTGCGCGTCCGACAAGTCATGAGCGACAACGGCGCGCCCTACGTCTCCGCGCTCTGGGCGACATGGTGCGCAACACATCGCGTCGAACACATCCGCACCCGCCCTTACCGGCCCCGCACCAACGGCAAAGCCGAACGGTTCATCCAGACGATGCTGCGCGAGTGGGCCTACGCCGCGACGTATCGCACCTCAGAACATCGAGCTCGTGCACTGCCCGCCTGGATCGACTACTACAACCACCAACGACCCCACGGCGCCCTCGGACACAAGACACCCGCCAGCCGGCTCCACGCCGACTGACCAACGTCACTGGGAACTACACCTAGCCGGCGGCTTCCTTTGCGGCTTCGAACTTCGAGCCGAGGTCGTTGAGCTCCTGGGCGGGAAGTTCCCGGCGCGCCTTCGGCAGCATTTCGGTCTCTTCCTCGTCCACGTGGTGCTGGATTGCGTGCTCTAGCTCGTCCATGAGCTCGGTGAGGTGGGCCACGTCATCGGTGTTGCGGATCCGCCCGATCAGCTGACGCGCTTCCTGGTGCTCGTCGCCGGCCTCGCGAATCTTGTCCTTTTCGTTCGAGAGCTCTTCCCCGAATACCGGGTACACGGCCGCGTCTTCGGCCTTGGTGTGCTTGTCGAGCTCGTCGCAGATTTCGATGGCCTTTGTCTTGACCGGCGAATCCTTGAACTCGCCGAACATCAGCTCGACTTCGCGGTGGTCGTGTTCGATCCGATCGACAACGTCAGGCATTGTTTGTGACTCCTTCCCCCTGAAGCGTGGATGTGTGGTGCAGAGGTGTTCCCGTGACCGGGCCGTGCGAAACGTCAGCGCGAGGCGAGACGCGCGGTTGCGAGTAGAACACGGCTCGCTCGGGTACGACCACATCGGTCCAACCAAGGAGGAACGATGATCGTCGTCGGATTGATCGTGTTGCTTGTCGGTTTGCTGTTGAGCGTGCCCATCCTGTGGGTGGTCGGCCTGGTGCTCGTCATCGTCGGCGCCGCACTCTGGATCGCGGGCTCGGCGGGGCATGAGATCGGCGGTCGGCGCCACTACTACTGAGCCCACCGCTCGAAGCGACGGGGCCCTCGCGCATCGGCGCGAGGACCGTGTCGCGTCGGGGAGAGGCCGTCAGTCCAACGTGATCGAGATGCCCAGGGCCATCTCGGGGCGGCGCTCGTAGCGACGGAGGAGCACGCGTCCCAGCAGCCCGTACTTCGCCTTCATGAGGTCGCGGATGCGTACGGTCTCCTCGGGATCGAGGAGCGTGGCGTGGCCGGGGACTGCATCGCCGAGAACCTTTCCTCGTAGTGTGCACGGCGCCACGGTCACTGCGGAATTGGCGCGGATCCGCTTGACCTTGCCGCGTTCCGGCGTCGTCAGGATACCGACTGCGTCGCCGTAACGCACCACCCACAACGCAGTTGGGACGGGCGTGCCGTCGCGGCGGAACGTGGTGACCGAGACATACTTGCCGTGCGTCAGGTCTTCGCTGCGCTTCACGCGTTCTCCTTCGGGTCTTGGCGGGCGGCGTTACTCCTCTTCGGCCACTCGATGACATCTTGCATCGATGCGCCTGCCGGCGACCAGCTCCTGCCTGCGCCGGCCCATGTGGGCGATGCGCTCGTGAAACGTTCATGCCGACCGCCAGTACCCGACCGCCATGTGCACGACGAGCTCGTCGTCGGCGGTGGCGGGTCGTTGGACGCGCGCCGAACCTTGGGCGACGGTGGCGCCCTACGACCGAATTCGGACCCTTCGAGCCGATCCGGTGGCGGCTGGGTCTTCAGGGCGCTCCGACGGGTGCCGACAATTTCAGGGTCAGGGGCTTTCATCGCGGCCGGCGGGCGGCCAGCGGAGGCGATCGTGATCGAAGTAAAGGACATCAGGGCGGCCGAGTCGGAGTGGCGGAGTGCCCGAGCCGACGTGGAGAAGCTGTCCGGTGCGTACGTCGTCGCCGGCCTCGGCCTCGTAACCCTCCTCACCGTCCCCGCGATCTTGCTGGGCGACCTCGTGGCATCGGGTTGGGTGCGCTACCCGGCGACGGCAGGGATTCTCCTGGTGTTCTTCGCGCCCGCGGTGTTCGCGATGTGGTACCAGAACCACAAGATGCAGCGCGCGACCTTCGAGCTCGCGCACGCGCTCGAAGATCGCCTGGCCGGCGCGCTCGAGGTCGCGAAGTCCGAGGCGCACCAGCGCGAGGTGCAGGTGCGGCGCCAGGAGTTCGAGAGCCGCCTCGCCAACGCGCTCGAGATGGCCGACGGGGAGGCCGAGGTGATCGCGGCGGTGGAGCGCGCCCTCGCGCTGATCCTCCCCGACTCCCCGGTGGAGATCCTGCTGGCCGACAACAGCCACGCGCACCTCGCGCGCATGGGCACCTGGTCGCCGACCGGCGAACCACCCCAGTGCGGTGTGGATTCACCCGACCACTGCCCGGCTGCCCGGCGCGCCCAGGTGCAGCGCTTCGCGGACAGCGAAGACCTCGCTGCGTGCCCGAAGCTGCGCGACCGGCCGCAAGGCCGGTGCTCCGCAGTCTGCGTGCCGGTTGCGATCATGGGACGGACCGTCGGCGTGATCCACGCGACCGGCGAACCGGACAACGAGGCCGGCGAGGCACAGGTCCAGGACCTCGAGACGCTCTCGAACCTCGCGGGCAACCGCATCGGGCTCCTGCGCATGGTCGCCGAGACCCAGCTGCAGGCATCGACCGACAGTCTCACCGGGCTCCTCAACCGCCGCTCCCTGGAGAGCAAGGTGCGGTCGTTGCGGGCCGAACATACGTCGTTCGCGATCGCAATGGCCGATCTCGACCGGTTCAAGGAGCTGAACGACACCTACGGGCACGAGACCGGTGACCGCGCGCTCCGTCTGTTCGCGGAGACGCTACGCGGCTCGCTTCGTTCCCACGACATCGTGAGCCGGCAGGGCGGTGAGGAATTCGCGGTGGTGATGCCGAGCTGCACCGCCTCGCAGGCGCGGGCCGCGTTCGAGAACGTACGCGCGCAGCTCGACGGTGCCGCGCGGGCGCGGGCCTGCCCAACTACACGGCGAGCTTCGGCGTGGTCGAGGCCGGAGAGGACGAGGATCTCCCCACGATTCTCGCCCGAGCAGACGCCGCGCTGTTCCAGGCCAAGCGCGAGGGTCGCGACCGGATCGTCGTGCACGACCGGCAGGGTCAGGTGGTGCTGAAGCGGCGGGCGTCGCAAGCTCGTGTCGCCAAGACGGGACGCGCGGCCGCTCGCCCGCGACGCCAGGTGCGAAGCCTGCCGACCGCCCGCACCGCGACGAACGGCGTGCCTCCGCAGTCCGAGCCGGCAGCGCACATGGAGCAGGTCGCTCAGGCCTGACGGTTCAGCTCGCGCCGACCGTGAGCTCGACGGTGCGAGCGGCCCCGTAGGCGGCGACCACGTCGTCGCGGCGAGACGGTCAGCGAGGGACCAGGCGCCAGATGCTGTCGCCGCCGGACACCGCGTCGGTGCTGATGTAGAGGTTCCCGTCTGGCCCCTGCACCGCGGTGCGGAGCCGCAAGCCGCTGCGCACCGCCCAAGTTTGCCCGACGACCACCGTGCCGGATCCGTCGACGAACAGCACCCGCAGCTCCTTGTTCTTCAGCACCGCCATCGCGAGGGCACCGTTCCACGCCTTCCACTGCGCGCCGCTCAGGATCGTCATCCCCGACGGCGCGATGGTCGACGGGCCCGACGTCCAGATCGCCGGCTTGCTGCCGAAGGCGGTCATGGGGACGTTTTCGTTGTACGGGCCGGGGGGTGGGTGCCAGCCGTAGTCGCCGGTGCCGATGAGATTGACCTCGTCGTCGCGGCTCGGGCCGTGCTCGACGCTGTAGCCCAGCCCGTTGGTGGGATTGAAGGCGATGCCCTGCACGTTGCGATGCCCGTAGGAGTAGATCTGAGTGTTCGTGCCGGTCATTCCGGGCAGGCCGCATCCCATGTTGGGTGCGTCGGCGCTGACGCACAGCACTTTCCCGCCGAGGGTCGCTGTGCTCTGCGAGTTGCCTCCCATGGCCGCGTCTCCAGTGCCGACGAACAACCGCATCGTCCCCGGTTGGAAGCGTGGGCGGCACCCGGAGTGCCGCCCACTCGGATTCACCGGGATGCCGGTGACGAGCGGAACGGGTGACGAAGGCCGTTCCCGACGCGGAACGACGTGTTCACGGTGTAGCGAACCAGTCGCACGTCGGCCGTGGTCGTCCATGCACAAGTAGACGAAATTGCGTGTCGGCCACTGTGGGTCGATCGCCATGCCCAGCAGGCCGCCCTCACCGTTGCCCTGAAACGGGGGCTGGCCGGTGCCCGGGATCTGTCCGAACGCCGCGGCGCCGAGCACGCTGATCCCCCCACTCGCCATGTGCCCGCGGCCAGCGATGCCGTTGCGCTGGGTGAACAGCATCCACTGGCCGCCCGGGGTGAAGGCGATGTCCCAGGGGTTGTGGAGGCCGCCGACGAGCTTCGTCGACGCGAGCACGGGATTGGGCCCCCGGCCGGGCGGGGGCGCGGGCGAGCATGCGGCGAGGGTGAGCGCGAGCGCGAACACCGCGCAGCACGGAACGAGCACTCGAGCGCGCATGGGGGCCTCCTCGACGTCGGCACAGTCTTGCCCATGAAGACATGTCCGCAGGCGCACCCGGGTTTGGTCGGCGGCGAGAATGTCCACGATGGGGCGTACGAAGTACCGTGCACCCAGTGTTGCTGGACTCCATCACCGGGCCTGCTGACCTTCGGCGCCTCGGCCCTGCCGAGATCGACCAGCTGGCAGCCGAGATCCGCGTTGCGCTCGTCGACGCAGTGGCCGCCAACGGTGGCCACCTCGGCTCGAATCTCGGTGCCGTCGAGCTGACCCTGGCCCTCCATCGGCTCTTTGACTCCCCGAGTGACTCGATCGTCTGGGACACGGGCCATCAGAGCTACGTCCACAAGCTCGTCACGGGGCGGCAGGAGGGCTTCGCCCGGCTCCGCCGTGCGGGCGGGTTGTCGGGCTACCCGTCGCGAAGCGAGTCCGAGCACGACCTCGTCGAGAACAGCCACGCGTCGACGGCACTCAGCTACGCGTACGGCCTCGCCGTCGCCCGCGACGCCGCGGCGAGCGACGCCGCGGTCGTCGCGGTGATCGGCGACGGCGCCCTCACCGGCGGCCTCGCGTACGAGGCGCTCAACAACCTGGGGCACAGCGGTCGGCGCGTGGTGATCGTCCTCAACGACAACGGCCGCTGCTACGCGCCGACGGTCTCCCGGTTGAGCGCGGTGCTGCACCGCGACGCGGAGCCCGCGCCCTTCTTCGCCTCGCTCGGGCTCGGGTACACCGGTCCGGTCGACGGTCACGACGTCGCCGCGCTGGAGGCCGCGTTCGCCGACGCGGCGGCAGAGGCGGGGCCCGTCGTCGTGCACGTCGTCACCCAGAAGGGGCACGGCTACCCGCCCGCCGAAGACGACGACGAGAAGCGGCTGCACGACATCGGCGCGTTCGACCGCTCGACGGGTATCGCACCCGCACGCGTCACGTCCTCGTACACCGACGCATTCACGAACGCGCTCTTGGAGCTGGCGGAACACCACCCCGAGGTCGTCGCCATCACGGCCGGGATGCCCGGCTCGACGGGGCTGCTGCCGTTCGCGGCGCGCTACCCCGACCGCTGCTTCGACGTGGGAATCGCGGAGCAGCACGCCGTGACCGCCGCCGCAGGGATGGCGCTCCGCGGGCTGCGGCCGGTCGTGGCGATCTACTCGACGTTCCTCAACCGCGCCTGGGACCAGCTCGTCTACGACGTCGGGCTCCACCGGGTACCCGTCATCCTGTGTGTCGACCGCGCCGGCATCACCGGTGACGACGGCCCGAGCCATCACGGCCTCTTCGACCTCGCGCTGCTCACGAAGGTGCCCGGCATGACGGTGTACGCACCGTCGTCGTACGAGGAGCTGGGCGTGATGCTGGGCGACGCGGTCGCCCACGACGACGGTCCGGCCGCGTTGCGGTGGCCGAAGACGGCGGCGCGCCACGTCGATGCCGACGCGGTCGGTCACGGACGGACCGCGCGTTTGGTCGCCGAGGGTCGCGACGTGTGCATCGTGGCCATCGGCAAGATGGTGGCCGCGGCCGAGGAGGCCGCCGAGCTGCTTGCCGCCCGTGACGTCCACGCCACGGTCTGGGACGCCCGGGTCGTTCCGTTCGACCCGGCGCTCGTGGCCGACGCCCGCGGGCACGGCCTCGTGGTGACGGTGGAGGACGGCATCGCCGATGGTGGTGCCGGCTCGCACCTTGGCGCGGCGCTCGCTTCGCGGGACGCGCCCACCCCGCCACCGGCGGTGCGCCATCTCGGCGCGCCCCTCGCGTTCTTGCCGCACGGAAAGCCCGACGCGCTGCTCGCCGAGCTCGGGCTCGACGGACCCGGGATCGCGGCATCGATCTCCAAAGCGCTCGACGCCCAGCGCGACCCGCTCTGACCGTCGCGACCCCGCGCACGACCACGCGTCGGAGTTCCGAATCGTCGCCCTAACCTGAGAGGACGCGTGGGTGCCCCCGCCTGCGCGGAAAGGTGCGATGCCATGTTCATGGACGGCAACGTCCGCCAGCTTCCCGACGTAGATCCGCAGGAGACCACGGAGTGGCTCGACTCGCTCGATGCAGTGGTCGAGATCGGCGGCCGCTCCCGGGCGCGGTACCTGCTCGCCCGACTGATGGAGCGCGCGCGCGACCAGGGCGTCGGCGTCCCCGCGATGGTGACCACCGACTACATCAACACCATCCCGCCCGAGCAGGAGCCGTGGTTCCCGGGCGACGAGGCCATCGAACGCCGCATCCGCGCGTACATCCGTTGGAACGCGATGGCGATGGTCGACCGGTCGAACCACCGGTTTGAGGCACTCGGCGGCCACCTCTCGACCTTCGCGTCCGCGGCTGCCCTCTACGAGGTCGGGTTCAACCACTTCTTCCGGGGCAAGCGCGACGGCGGAGCGGGCGACCAGGTCTACTTCCAGGGCCATGCCGCGCCGGGAGTGTACGCGCGCGCATTCCTCGAGGGTCGCCTCTCCGACGACCAGCTCGACCGCTTCCGGCGAGAGGTCGACGGTGGGGGACTGCCGAGCTACCCGCATCCGCGCCGCATGCCGGAGTTCTGGGAGTTTCCGACCGTCTCGATGGGACTGGGGCCGCTCAATGCCGTGTACCAGGCCCGGTTCAACCGGTACCTCCTGCACCACGAGCTCGCGGACACAAGCACAGCACGGGTGTGGGCATTCGTCGGTGACGGCGAGATGGACGAGCCCGAGAGCACGGCCGGGCTGTCGATCGCGGCCCGCGAGCAGCTCGACAACTTGATCTTCGTCGTCAACTGCAACCTGCAGCGACTTGACGGGCCCGTGCGCGGCAACGGCAAGGTGATCCAGGAGCTCGAGGCGATCTTCCGAGGCGCCGGCTGGAACGTGATCAAAGTGGTTTGGGGTCGGGGCTGGGACGAGCTCCTCGCCCGCGACGTCGACGGCGTGCTCCTCAACAAGATGAACAGCACGGTCGACGGTGAGTTCCAGAAGTACGCGGTCGAGAGCGGCGCGTACATCCGCGAGCACTTCTTCGGGCCCGATCCGCGCCTGCGGCGGATGGTCGAGCACCTCTCGGACGACGAGCTGCGCACGCTGCCCCGCGGCGGGCACGACTACCGCAAGCTCTACGCCGCGTACAAGATGGCCGTGGAGCACGAGGGCAGCCCCACGGTGATCCTTGCCAAGACGGTCAAGGGCTGGACGCTCGGCGAGAGCATCGAGAGCCGCAACGCCACGCACCAGATCAAGAAGCTGACCGGCGCCGAGCTCAAGGTGTTCCGCGACCGCCTGCAGCTCCCGATCCCCGACGCCGAGCTCGAGGACGGCGACCCGCCCTATTGGCGTCCCGCGACGGACTCCGTCGAGTTCGAGTACATGATGGCCCGGCGGCGCACGCTCGACGGCCCGGTGCCCGAGCGGGTGGTCCGTCGGCGCACGTTCGCCGTGCCCGGCGAGGGGCCGTTCTCGGACATGCTCGCCGGGACGGGCGAGAAGGTGAAGGCCAGCACGACGACTGCGTTCGCCAGGATGTTGCGCAACTTGCTCCGCGACCCCGATGTCGGCTCCCGCGTCGTGCCCATCATCCCCGACGAGGCCCGGACGTTCGGGCTCGACGCGCTCTTCCGCGACTACAAGATCTACGCGCCGTTCGGCCAGCTCTACGAGCCCGTCGACGCCGAGCTGCTGCTCTCGTACCGCGAGGCGCGCACGGGCCGGATCCTCGAGGAGGGCATCACCGAAGCGGGTTCGATGGCGTCGCTCACTGCCGCCGGTACGTCGTACGCGACGTGGAGCGAGCCCATGATCCCGTTCTTCATCTTCTATTCGATGTTCGGATTCCAGCGAGTGGGTGACCTGATCTGGTCGTTCGGCGATCAGCGGGGGAGAGGCTTCCTCCTCGGCGCTACCGCGGGCCGGACCACGCTCGTCGGCGAGGGCCTCCAGCACGCCGACGGCCACAGCCAACTGCTCGCGTCGGTGTATCCCAACTGCCGCGCGTACGACCCCGCGTTCGCGTACGAGGTCGCGGTGATCGTCCGCGACGGCATCGAGCGCATGTACGGACCCGAGCCCGAGGACTGCTTCTACTACCTCACGCTCTACAACGAGAACTACTCGATGCCGGCGATGGCCGAGGGCCTCGAAGAGGGCATCGTGCGCGGGCTCTACCGGTTCCGCGCCGCGCCGTCAAGCCGCAAGCACCGCGCGCGGATCCTTGCGTCGGGCACCGCCATGCTCGCTGCGCTCGACGCTCAGCAGCTCCTCGCGGCCGAGTACGACGTCGCGGCCGACGTGTGGAGCGCCACGAGTTACAAGCTCCTGCGCGAGGACGCGCTGAGCGTCGAGCGCTGGAACCGGCTGCACCCGACGGAACCGGCGCGTGTGCCGTACGTCACCGAGCGCCTGCGCGACGGAGAAGGCCCGGTCGTCGCGGTGACCGACTTCCTGAAGGCGGTGCCGGATCAGGTCGCGCGATTCGTCGAGGGCTCTTTCGTGCCGCTCGGTACCGACGGCTACGGATTCTCGGATACGCGAGTGGCGCTCAGACGCCACTTCGAAGTCGACGCTCCGAACATCGTGGTCGCGGTGCTGCACAGCCTCGCGCTCGACGAGGTCGTCAAAGCCGAGACCGTGCACGAAGCGATCGCGCGCTTCGATCTCGATCCTGAGCGAATTGACCCGCGTCTCGCGTGATTCCTGGTCCGCGACGCGTCAGCTCACCTGGCGGTCGTCGGAGTCTTCCAGGAGCGGGTCGTCGTCGAGGGGGTCGTCGCCCCACTCTTCGTCGTCGTCCCACTCGTCGTCGCTGGCTTCGGCGTCGAGCTCGACGTCTGCGAGGGTTCCGCTTCCTTCGCGGAACAGCCCATCATCGAATCCCTGCTTGAGCTCGCGTGCCTCACGGAACCGTCGGGCGCGTCCTTTTCTCGGCACGTGTCACCTGCCTTGCTCTGATGGCCCTGCAGTGAGGGCTGGCCCTCGTCGCCGGTCGGGCGGGCCGACCGGAATGTCACTGGCTGTCACCCGCCTGTCACTCGACTTCCACCGGCGCGCCGCCCACGCGTGTGCGGGTACCCCACCATGATGCCGCACGGCGACGGGTTGATGCCTCCCGCTATCGGAACGGTTGGTTCCCATATCGGTCGAGATGCACCACTTCTCCGGTTGGACGGCGGGTGGTCGGCCCGTACGGCTCCGCCGGCCAGCCCAGCGGCACAACCGCGATCGGAGTGACGTGGCGGGGCAGCCCGAGGGTGCGCCGGGCCAGGGAGGTCGACCAGAGCGGGAGGGTCGCGAGGGTCGCGCCGAGGCCGACGGCCCGCGCCGCCAACAGGAGGTTCTGAGTGGCGGGGTAGCCGGAGCCGTAGTACGACGCAGCGACGAACGGGGGAAGTCCCCAGGGTGACCGGCCCCGCAGGCAGACCACGACGACGGCGGGCGTCTCCTCGAAGTGGTCGGCCTGCCACTTCACGGCATCGACGATCCTTCGGGCCCGCTCGTCGTTTCGTCGTCGCCGGTTGATCCCGAGCCGCCGGTACACCGCCCACGCCTGGCGGTTGAGGCGCGCGAGCTGGTGGAGGACGTCGGGATCGCGCACGACGACGAACTCCACGGGTTGGCGGTTCCCGCTGGTCGGTGCCTTGAGCGCGAGCTCGAGGAGTTGGAGGATCGTGGCATCCTCGACAGGGTCGGGGCGCAGACGACGGATCGCGCGCTGCGTCCGCATCGCGTTGGCCAGCGCCATGTCGAGCCCCGCGCCCGCGTCGATCCCCGTCTCGACCTTCGTCACCCCGCGCCTCCCGACGTGGCGAGTCCCGGCTGCTCGCGGCGGTGAGGCTATCCCGATCGGTGCGGACAGGTCTCAGCCGAACGTGGCGGTGGTGACCGTCCCGTCGTCGATCTCGAACGTGACGCGGTTCTCGTTGAAGTCGAGGGTCACGGGGAACTGCTCGTCGTCCTCGCGACCGATGCGCCACGGCCGGTTCTGCGCCTCGGCCTCGGCGATCGCGTCGGCCTTCGTCAGGCCCTCGAACGCCGAGGCGTCAGCGGTGCCCGGCACCGCCGTGGTCGTCGTCGTCGTGGTGCGCGCGGCCGAGCCGGACTTGGCGCCCTTCGCGGGGGAGTCGTCGTCGCCGCAGGCGGTGAGGCCGACGAGCGCGACTGCGACGAGTGCCACGCTCGCGACCCCTGCGCACGCACGGGTCCTCATGCGATGCGAGGCTATCCTCGACCGCTCCAGGGCGATTGGCTCAGTTGGTTAGAGCGCTGCCTTCACACGGCAGAGGTCATGGGTTCGAGTCCCGTATCGCCCACAGGTCGTTGCCAAAATCACAACGTTTGCGCAGGTCACACGGCATTTCGCGTGTCCGATCGCTCGAATCAGTTCGTCGCTTCTTTCAATCCCCGATTGCAGCCGAACTTGGGCCGTCCCAGCGCCGGGGCGAGTGAGCGAGATGTGCCGTTCTGGGCGGCCTGCACTGGCGCTCGCGTGAATATTCTGTGCGCCGATCTGGCGTACTGATTGTCGAGGCTCGGCCAGACGTTCGCGGCGCCGACCAGAAGCTTGTTCCACGATCCGACGATCTTGCTCCGACGACCGTCGAGCGCGACATCGACGATGAACCCGCGGGGGTCTCGGGCTGGTAAATGGGCGCGACGGGCTGGGGATGATCCCCCATCGTGGTCTTGCACCAGTCGAACTGCGGTGTGTTCACAGCGGGCAGGTGGACCATGCAGAGCCGGATGTTGCTGCCCTCGTGCAAAAGCTCGGCGCGTGTCGATTCGACAAACCCACGAGACGCGAACTTGGCCGAGCAGTGCGCCGATTGCAGCGGAATCCCGATAAACGCGAGCGCCGATCCGACGTTCACGATCGTTCCTGCATCGCGTGGACGCATTCGCTGCAACGCGGCCATCGTTCCCCACACCTGACCGAGGAACGTGACGTCCATGGCTCGCCGGAAGTCGTCCGGTTCGATGTCACTGACCGGCGCGAAGATCGTGGTCATCGCGTTGTTGACCCACACCGCGATGGGTCCCAGCTCCGCCTCGATCGTCGTGGCGGCGTGATCCACCGCGTCGTACTGCGAAACATCTGTCGGCACACAGAGCGCACGCGCACCGTGTCGTTCCACGTCTTGTGCGGCATGCTCGAGACCGGTCTCGCCCCGGGCGAGCAGCGCGACATCAAACCCTCGTGCGCCACACTCGACCGCAGTCGCGCGGCCAACACCGGCAGATGCGCCCGTGACGACAGCGACACCACGCGACTTCATCCCGGCTCCTCCAAGACGCCTGTACCACGGTGTCTTTCCCGTGTCTTCGTCTCCGAAACAACGGTCCCCTCCGGCGCAGACGCTCGGTCGCTCACTCGATCGCGTGGCGAGGGCGCGTGGCGACGGCAATCAGAGAGTCGATGGCCGAACCGATGCCGCCGCCGACCGTCACGCAAGACATTGCTTGACGCAGAGGCGCTATCAGGTGCACGGGCATGGGGTTCTCGTCGATCAGTACCGTCGTCACTCCGGGGCGGCCGACCAGCTCATCGTCAGGACACGGGCAGCGGGTCACTCTTCGCGACGCTGCCCGGCCATCTCCGTCGTGACCTGTCGAGGTTCGCGCTGGGCATCAGGGGGTAGGAGACATGGGTATGTCTCGTACCCTCAGCCGGCACCTTGGTCAGAGCGTGGGCGTGACACGCGCCCGAGTCGCGAGCAGATCGAGAGCGTTTTCGCCGTGATTCCATCCCGGCGTCACCCGCGATGCGATCGCTCTCACTCGAGGACTAGCGGCTTGTTCCTGAAGGCGGGTTCGCTCCCGAGTTCCGGGCCATACTCACTCGCTTTTCATCGGATCACACGACGGTCAAGATCGATTGGACGCTTGACCGCCCGATCCCTTGGTCGAGCGATGCCGCGGCGCGTGCCGGCACAGTGCACGTAGCTGCGGACGTCGACGAGTTGACGGGTACTACCAGCTCGTTGGCCCGCGGGAGGATTGCCCGAGATCTGTTCCTCATCGTGGGACAGCCGCACCTCGCCGATGAGACGCGGCAACCACCGGGCAAGGCGACACCGTGGGCGCACACGCACGTGTTGCGGCTCGTGCGTGGCGACGACGGCGATGGTGCTGTCCGCGGCGAGTGCGATGCCCACGATGTTGAGACGTTCTCCGAGAGGGTCGAGACGCGGACCGAGGCACTTGCACCTGGGTTCCGGCAGCTCGTACGCCGACGGCACGTCTTGACGCCGCGCTCATTCGAAGAACAGGACCAGAACATGTGGCGCGGTTCCATCAACCATGGCACCGCGGAGTCGTACCAGCAGCTCGGAACCCCGGGGCAGCGCCGCTACCTCGGCTCTGCGTCCGCTCACCCGGGGGGCGGCGTGCATGGAGCCGCCCTGGCGTACGATCGGTTCCGGAGTGCACGCCGGATCTTCTGCGCGTGGCCCACACGTTGATCGCGCTGCTCGCCGCCGACAGTACTGACGACATCGCGCGCTCGACGTCGGAGATCTGGCACTCGGCGGTGCGGGGACTCCCACGGGTGGGCGTCGCTCTACTCGTCATCGTCGCGGCGTGGGGTGTCGGTCGCGTTGTCCGCGCGGCTCT
Organism: uncultured Actinomycetes bacterium; assembly: GCA_963775795.1. Lineage (GTDB taxonomy): Bacteria > Actinomycetota > Acidimicrobiia > IMCC26256 > DASPTH01 > CAVZKC01. The sequence goes on from CAVZKC010000004.1 coordinate 1,805,201, forward strand.
GGAACGACTCCTCGGTCGTCGTCACACGCCCAGCTTTGCCACCGTGATGGCGAAGCTCAGCGGTTGGGCGATCACCGCCATCGGAGTGATGCTCGCGCTGGCCGTCACCTTCCCGTCGGTCAAGCCGGTCGACCTGCTCGCCAGTCTGGGGTTCTTCTCGGTGGCGATCGGGTTCGCGTTTCAGGACATCCTCGAGAACCTGCTTGCAGGCATCCTGCTCCTGTTCCGCCAGCCGTTCGCCGGTGGCGACCAGATCCGCGTCGGAGACGAAGAAGGCATCGTGGAGCGCATCACAATCCGGGAGACGGTGCTTACCACCTTCGCAGGTGAGCGCATCCTGATCCCGAACGCCGACGTCTACAAGAGCGCGGTGCACATCTACACCGCCCAGCCGCTCCGGCGGACTAACTTCGTTGTCGGGGTGGCCTACGAGACAGATCTCGACTACGCCCGCGCGGTCGCGATCGACGCGCTCGCGACCGTGGACGGCATCCTCGAAGATCCCCCGGCGCAAGCGCTGCTCATCGAGCTCGCTCCGTCGACCGTCAACGTCGACATCCGCTTCTGGTCCGTGCCCCGCGAAGGCGACCGTCGCGTCGTGCTTGATCACGCTATCGCCGCAGTGAAATCCGCCTTCGACGCCGAGCACATCGAGATGCCGTGCGACATCGTGGCGCTGCAGGCCACAACCAGCTTCGCGGCCGGCCTGCACGGAACTGCGGTGACTCCCGGTGGTTCGGTGAGGGTGGACGACAATGGAGCTCGATCAAGCTCCGATGGAGCTTCCCGATGAGGCTCGGTGCGTCGGCGTTCGTCGAACGAGTGCGTGGGAGTCTTTTCGTGGTCCCGATGGTGTTCGTCATCGTCGCGATCGTGGCGGCCGAGCTCGGGATTCTCCTCGACAGCTCCATCGCGGCTGGCGCGAACAAGCTGCCCCTCGGCCTGACCTCGACCGTCGAGAGCGCACGCGCTGTGCTCAGCACGGTCGCGGGCGCGACCATCACGTTCGCCGGGATCGCGTTCTCGGTGTCGCTGCTCACCATCCAGCTCGCTTCGAGTCAGTACTCGCCACGCGTGGTGAGCGGCTTGTTCCGGGATCCGTTCAACAAGCGGGTCATCGGTATCGTGGTCGGCACGTTCTCGTACTGCCTGATCGTGCTGCGATCCGTGCGCTCACCGCTCGAGCAGCATGGCGAACCAGTCATCCCGAACGTTTCGGTCGCGATCGCCGTCGTCCTGGGAATCACCTCGATCCTGGTGATCATCGCGTTCATTGACCACAACGCGCACGCCATGGAAATCAGCAAGATCCTCGACGTTGTCACCCGCGACGCCGTCAGCGCGGTCGACCGGCACTGGTCGGTCGACGTCCTCGAAACCTCGACTCCCCACCAGCCCGACATTCTGCCCTCCCAACCGGGATTCGTCGTCCGCTTCCAACGCAACGGCTGGGTGCAACTCCTCGACGCGAAGGCACTCCTCGAAGCAGTACCTGAGGGCGGCACGATCCGCCTCGATACCGCGGTCGGCCGATTCGCCATCCACGACTCACCGATGTGCACGATCTGGCCGACCCCCACCGACGGCGACCAGGTAACACGAGTCGCGCTCAACGCGGTGCACACCGGGGAGACCCGGACCCTCCAACAGGACGCGTCCTACGGCATCCGCCAACTCGCCGACGTTGCACTCAAAGCGCTCTCGCCCGGCGTCAACGACCCGACGACAGCACAGGACGCCATCTTCCACCTCGGCGCAGTCCTGCGCGAATTCCTTCAGCACGAGGAACCGGCGCGAGACCTCACCCACGACCATCGTCGGCTCGTGCTCGCCCAAGCCGAAGACCACGAACAGATCGTCGGTCTCGCGTACGACGAAATCCGACTGGCCGCCGCATCACTCCCCACCGTGTCGATCTACCTGCTGGAGAGCGTGAGTCTCCTTCGTCAGTCACTACCTCCAGGGCAGGAATCGGTTCGGCGCCTCCTCGTCGAGCACGCACAACTCATCCTCGACACGACCAAACGGGCCGATCTCGCCCGCCGCGACCATCAACGGGTCGAAGAGATCTACGCCCGACACTTCGGCGAGGTACGGGCTCGGTGAATCTGCTTCCACGCGCGCGTCCGTCTGTACGCGGTGGTGCGCAAGTCCGGCAAGCGCCCCTCTCCAAGCTCACCGACGCCTACGGCCTCACTGTCCCTGTCGGCTTCGGCTCGCTGCTCGCCACCGTCTTCGTCGGCCGCTCGGGTGCCACTCGCAGACGGTGTGCTCGCGTTCGGCTTGCAGCATTCGAGCGGGCGGTCGCGTGAGAATCGACGCGTTCGCGATCCATCGCACGGTTCGTCACTGCACGGCCGACGCAGGTGGTGTGCCGCGGCCGCCGCGACGAATCCCAGTTACACCGCCAACGCCTGCGGCTCGGCGAAGTCTGGGGGGCGGTCGCGGGGCAGGGAATTCGTCGGTGTCTCACGTGTTCGCCGTCGTCCTCGAGACCGACGGATCGCTCAGCGTGACCTGCGGCGACCGCGCCGCGAACGCACGGACACGGTGGACGACGGCGAGGGCTGGGCGGAAGCTCACGACAGCGACGGGTCGGAACGACCGTGAACACTGCGGGCCGGTCATCGCGATCGACGGCGTGGCGCGAACCCGGTGGGGGTTCGCCCCGGCCGTACACGCTGCGCGAGTATGCGGTGCTCGCAGACGGGGAACGTGGCGCGGTTCTTGGTCCCGATGGCGCCATCGTGTGGATGTGTTTCCCGCGGTGGGACGACCCCGCGGTGTTCGCATCGCTCATCGGTGGTTCGGGTTTCTACCGCGTGGTGCCGTCGGGTCAGTTCGTGTGGGGCGGCTACTACGAGGAGGGCACGCTCATCTGGCGCAGTCGCTGGGTGACGCGGGAGTCGATCGTCGAGTGCCGGGAGGCCTTGGCCTTTCCGGGCCGGTCCGATGTGGCGGTCCTACTGCGTCGAGTCGTCGCGGTCGAAGGCGCGGCGACGCTCGAGGTGTCGCTCCGGCCACGTGCCGACTACGGCAACGAGCGAGTGCGCGACTTCCACCGCGAAGACGATCGATCGTGGACCGCAAGGGCCGGGGAACTCTACGTCCGGTGGTCCGGTGCGCCGCAGGCGACTGTGCGCGATGGAGATGGATGGGAGGATCGCGTCACCCTCGGGGAGGGCGACGCGCACGACGTGGTCCTCGAAATCGCGCGCGGTCCGTTCCTCGTCGCCGCCCCCTCACCGGACGAGCTCTGGGAAGCCACTGACCGCCACTGGCGTTCCGAGGTACCCGCGATGCAAGACCTCCTGGCGCGTCGCGACGCCCGGCACGCGTACGCGCTGCTCCGCGGGCTGACGACCTCAGGCGGAGGCATGGTCGCAGCCGCCACCACGTCGTTGCCGGAGCGTGCCGAGGCAGGACGCAACTACGACTACCGCTACGTGTGGATCCGCGACCAGTGCTTCGCCGGCCTCGCGGCGGCGAGCGGGCCGTACCCGCTGCTCGAGGGTGCCGTCGGCTTCGTCGCCGAGCGGCTGCTCGCCGACGGTCCGTCCTTGATGCCGGCCTACCGCGCCGGCGGGGACCGCATCCCGGATCAGCGGTCGCTTTCGTTGCCGGGCTACCCAGGTGGCTCCGACATCATCGGAAACCATGTGAACGACCAGTTCCAGCTCGACACGTTCGGCCAGGCCCTGCTGCTTTTCGCGGCTGCTGCTCGTCACGAACGCATGGGCGCCGACGCATGGCGCGCCGTCGCCGTGGCCGTCAGCGCAATCGCCGCGCGCTGCTCTGAGGCCGACGCCGGCATCTGGGAACTCGCGCCGAAGCACTGGACGCACTCGAGCCTCGAGTGCGTGGCCGGACTCAGGGCGATCGGTGCAGCGCCAGGGTTCCCGTCCGAGCATCGCGCTGACTGCTTTGGGCTCGCCGATGCCATCCTGTTCGAGGTCTCGCGGTCGTGTCTCCACCGGTCGGGACGCTGGCAACGGGCACCCGACGATGATCGCGTCGACGCTTCGCTGTTGCTGGCAGCGATCCACGGCGCGCTGCCGAGCGACGACCCGCGGTCAGTGGCGACGCATGACGCCGTCGTGCAGTCACTGGGCCGTGACGGCTACCTCTACCGATTCCACCACGACGACCGACCGCTCGAAACGGCGGAAGGGGCGTTCCTGCTGTGCGGGTTCTGGGCGTCGACGGCATGCCTCGAACGTGGCGACTTGGTCGGCGCCACGCACTGGTTCGAACGTAATCGCGCCGCGTGCGGCTCGCCGGGCCTCTACTCGGAGGAGTTCGACGTGGGCGAGCGCCAACTGCGCGGCAACCTGCCCCAGGCATTCGTGCATGCCGGAATGCTTGAGTGCGCGGCGCGTCTGTCAGCCACGTGATTCCCGCAGCGCGCGTTCGAGCAACTCGGCGATGTGGACCGGAGTCCGTAGGGTGCCCTGTTCGATCTGCTCCCGGCAGCTGAACCCGTCGGTGACGACGAGCGTCTGCGGGTCCTGGGCGCGCACCGCGGGAAGGAGCACCCGGTCAGCAACTCGCATCGAGACTTCGTAGTGATCGGCAGCGAAGCCGAAGGGAGCCGGCCATGCCGCAACAACCGCTGTCGATCGTCTCGGTCTCGACGTGCATCCGTTTGAGCAACGCGAGCTCGGCGTCCATCCCGAGGACGGTCTTGTGATGACAATGACCGTGAACGAGCGCGCGCACCGGGAGCGGGGGCGGCTCGTAACGTTGACGCTCGAGGAACTCAGAGAGCAGCAGGGTCTGGTCGGACAGGCGCGCCGCGTCCTCGTCGTGCGGGAACAGGTTCACGAGCTCGTCGCGGAACGCCGCGACGCAGCTCGGTTCGAGACCGACGATGGGAACCCCGGCACGAACCCAGGGCCGCAGGGTTTGTAGCGTCTGGCGCCAGAGACGTTCGGCGGTGTCGAGCATGCCGAAGTCGTAGAGCGGACGTCCGCAGCACAACGGCCGAGGTGGGATCTCGACTGCGTACCCGGCGGCTTCGAGCACGTCGACGGCGGCATCGAGCACCGTGGATCGAGGTAGTTGTTGAAGGTGTCGGGCCACAGCAGCACCCGATCGGTCTCGAACGGCGCGCGAGAGCCGTGCGGATGTGCCCGGTTCTCGTCGAGGGGCGCCGCGACGAAGGGTGCGTAGGTCTCGGCGACGAACGGGGCAGCTCTGCTGACCGATGATCGGCGAACCGTCGTGCGGTCGAGGGACGAGGGCCCTGGTGGACGCTCCGATCGCGATCCGGAAACGAGCGGTGAAGCTCGGGGTCGCGAAGCGAGGGATGTCGCGCTCGACGGCGACGCCGCCGGCACGTCTTCAAGAGCGTCGAGAATCCGGGCGCGTGCGCGAAGCACGTTCACCACGCGCGGGCCGGGTCGCCGACGCGCGCCCACCAGTAGATCAGCCCCATGGAGTAGGCGACGCGAGGGCGCAAGCGGCGCGGCGTAATAGTGGGACGAGGAACTCGGCCTTGTAGGTGGCCATGTCGACGTTCACCGGGCATTCGGTCTTGCAGCCCTTGCACGCGAGGCACAGGTCGAGGGCATCGGCGACGGCGTCGTCGCGCCAACCGTCGAGCTCACGTCGCCGCGCAACATCTCGAAGAGCATGCGCGCCCGGCCACGGGTCGAGTCCTCCTCCTCGCGCGTCGCCATGTAGCTCGGGCACATCGTGCCGCCGACTCGACGTCGCGGCACTTGCCGACGCCGACGCAGCGTCGGGGTCGCGTTGGCGAAGTCGAAGCCGTCGTCGGGGAACGCGAAGTGCGTCGACGGGCCGGCGGAGTCGTAGCTCGGGCCCGAAGCGGAGGTCCTCGTCGAGCGGGTACGGGTCGCACCACCTTGCCGGGATTCATCTTGCCCGTCCGGGTCCCAGCAGTCCTTGAAGTCGCGCGAACGCGCCGACCAGCTCTTCGCCGTACATCTTCGGCAGCAGCTCGGCGCGGGCCTGGCCGTCGCCGTGCTCGCCGGACAGCGATCCGCCGTAGGAGACGACGAGGTCGGCGGCCCGGTCGAGGAACTCGCGCCACTGGCGCGACGCCCGTGCGACGGTGTCGAGGTCGAAGTCGATGCGGCAGTGGATGCAACCCTGGCCGAAGTGGCCGTACGAGCGCGGCGTCGTAGCCGAACTCGTCGAGGAGCGCGCGGAAGTCGCGCAGGTAGTCGCCGACGCGTTCGGGCGGCACCGCGGCGTCCTCCCACCCGGGATGGCTTCGCGGCATGCCCGGGAACGTGGGCCGTGGCGCCGAGGCCCGACTCGCGGACCTGCCAGAGCTTCTGCTCCTCCCAGCGGTCGTCGAACAGCTTCGTCGTCGGGCCCGACTCGTCGCCGCGCGAAGTCGCGTCGATCGAGCCGCGTGGCCTGCGCGTCGGTCTCGGTCTTGGTCGTCGCCGCCGAACTCCACGAGGAGGCAACGCGTCGCCCTCGGGCAGCAGGTCGACGTCGTCGGGGTGCAGGCCCTTGCGGCGCATGAACTCGATCAGCTTGCGATCGATGCCTTCGAGCCCGACCGGCCGGTGCTCCGTGACCTTCGGCACGTCGTCGGCCGGCGGCGTAGACGTCGGGATAGCCGAGCACGACGAGCGTGCGGGCCGGCTGGGCGTCGATGAGACGCAGGGTGGCGTGCGAGCACGACGACGCAGGTGCCCTCGGTTCCCACGAGCGCCTGCGCGACGTCGAAGCCGTGCTCGGGGAGCAGGCGGTCGAGGTTGAAGCCGGACACGCGCCGCGGGATGTCGGGAAGCGCGTCGCGGATCAGCGTGCTCGTGGCGGTCGCGGAGATCCGCGGAGTCCGCGGTAGATGCGAGCACGTGCGTCGCCGCCGGCGATGATCCGCTCGAGCTCGTCCTCGGTCGTCGCACCGACGGTCATGCGCGTGCCGTCGTAGGTGAGGATGTCGAGCTCGACGACCTGATCGACGGTGAGCGGACCGGGACCGTAGAACTCGGACATCACCGAGTGCACGCCGCAGGAGTTGTTGCCGATCATGCCGCCGAGCGTGTTGCGATCGTGCGTGGCGGGATCGGGCCCGAACGTGAGGCCGTGCTCCTTCGGCCGCATCGCGCAGCGCGTCGAGGTCGCAGCCGGGCTCGACCACGCGCGAGGCGCTGCACCGGATCGATCGAGCACACGCGGTCGAGGTACTTCGAGCAGTCGATCACGACGGCGACGTTGCGTGCCCTGCCCCGCGAGGCTGGTGCCGCCGCCACGCGTCGTGATCGGCGCGCCGTACGCACGGCAGAGCGACAACGGTGGCGACGACGTCCTCGACCGACTTCGGGACGACCACGCCGATGGGCACCTGGCGGTAGTTGGACGCGTCGGTCGAGTACGCCGCCCGGCTTCCGGCATCGAAGCGCACCTCGCCGTCGATCGCCTCGGCGAGCGTCAGACCGCCAGTCGCACGTAGGCTTCGTCGTCGGCGCTCGCCAGCCGGACCGGGCTGACGGTCTCGAGGCCGCGCGTACCGGCGGGGCGTTGGTCACGGCCGCTGCTTCGCTCAGCCATCGCGGAACCGCTCGGCGTCCGGTGCGCTTGAACTCGAGCCCGAGACCCGGCGGCCGACGGATCGGGCTCGCAGCACGCCCGCACGACGGCGTCGAGCACGCCGTCGAACAGCATGCGATTCGATGCGCACGTGGTCGGCGAACCACTCGAGATGCCGCACCTCGGCAGAGGCCGCAGCACGCGTGGGCGCTGACGAGCGGCGCGGTGTGCGCCGAAAGGTCGAGCGAACGCGCGTCGGCGCAGCGCACCCGACCTGGAGGAAGCCGCGTGATGCCGCCGCAGCGGGTGACGTCGGCCTGGAGGCAGTCGACCGCCCCGCCTCGAGCATGCGGCGGAAGTACGGGAGGTCGTAGCCGTACTCACCGGCGGTGATGTCCACGCCGGGCGGCGCGGTGTCGCGGACGAGGCGGAGACCTTCGAGGTCGTCGGAGCTCACCGGCTCCTCGAACCAGGTCGACGCCGCGCTCCGGCGAACTCGCTCGGCGAAGTGCGAGCGCCTGCTTGCGGGTGTACGCGCCGTTGGCGTCGACGAACAGCGCCGACGTCGTCACCGATCGCGTGCGCGCGCCGACGCGCACCCGGTGCGGGATCGCGCGCCGGCTCGCGGCCGACCTTCATCTTCACCGCGGGCATCCCGTGCGCCGCCCAGCCTTCCAAGCTGCTCGACGAGCTGCAGCGTCGCTGAGGCTGGTGAAGCCGCCGCTGCCGTAGGCCGGGATCGCGCACGTGGAAGCGCCCGAGCAGCGTCGGCGAGCGGAGATGCCGAGCATCCTCGCCTTGAGATCCCACAGCGCGACGTCGACGGCGGCGATCGCCGAGCTCGCGATGCCGGGGCGTCCGAGGTTCCTGACTGCGTGAGCATGGCCAACCACGTCGACCCGTTCGCCAGCACGTCGGTGCCGAGTCACGACCTCGGTGAGTACGTGTCGCGCACGACCGAGGCGGCGGCCGACGCCGGAGTATGTGTAGCCGACCCCGGACTGCGTCCGCCGCGCCGGAGCTCGACGACCACGATCGTGGTCGCGTCCCACTCCAGCGTCCCATCGCTCTGCGGTTGCGGAGTCGGGACGGTGTACGCGCCGACGTCGATCCGCTCGATCAGGTCGGTGCGCAGGGCAGCGGGTCACTCGTCGTCGCCCCGGAGATGCAGCTTGGCGAAGATGCGCGATGCGACGGCACCGGGCGCTGTGTCGTGATCACCGCGCCGGCGTCGGGATCGCCGCTCGAGCAGAGCGTTCGCGACGCCCTTCGCTTGTTCGAACGTGACATGTGCAGGCAGCGGCGGCACGTTCTTGTCAGTCACGACATCGAGAACGACTGGACGATCGGCGGCGAAGGCGGCGTCCCATGCGGCGGCGAGGTCTTCAGGACGATCGACGCGGATGCCCTGCAGGCCCATCAGGTCCGCGTACGCGGCGTAGTCGACTTCTTCGAGAAGCTGGCTGGTGTCGTAACGGGGGTCTCCGGCTTCGCGCATCTCCCAGGTGACCTGGTTGAGGTCGTTGTTGTGCAGGATGAGGACGATGAAGCGTCGGGTTCGTCCATTCCCTCCAGTGACGCTTCACGGTGATCAGGCCGTTCATGCCCAGCATCTGGAACGCCCGTCGCCGATCGTGCAGACGACCGGACGTTCGGGGAATGCGAACTTGGCCGCGATTGCGTACGGCATCGACGCCAGCATCGTGGCCAGCCGACCCGACAGATTGCCCATCATGTTGCGACCCAGCGAGATGTGGTTGCCGTACCAGTCAGCGGTAGTGCCGGCATCAGCGGTGACGATGGCATCTTCCGGCAGACGCTCGTTGAGCAAGTGGAACGCCAGGCGCGGGTTGATCGGGTCGGCTGGAGTCTGCGCCGCCGCCGCGAGGACGTCCTTCCATTTGGACATGCCCTCGGCGATGTCGTGTTGCCAACTACGGTCGCTCTGCAGCTCGAGGAGCGGAAGGAGCGCAGCGAGCGTCGTCTTCGCGTCGCCCCAGAGATTCACCTCCATCGGGTAGCGGAGACTGAGGTGACGCGGCAGCAGATCGATCTGCACGCCACGAGCTCGACCGTCGGCGGCGGAACTCGCGTATGGAAAGTTCGTACCCACCATCAGGAGCGTGTCGCAGTCCTGCATCATGTCGTAGCTAGGCCTCGACCCGAGGAGCCCGAGCTGCTGCGTGTGGTACGGGACGTCACCCGGCACGGCGCCTTCCCGAGAAGTGCAGTGACGATGCCCGCACCGAGCCGTTCGCCGACTGCAAGCACCTCGTCGGTGGCGTCGAGCGCACCCTGACCCACGAGCATCGCCACCCTCGCCGTCGTTCAACACTGCGGCGCGCGCGCCAACTCGTCGAGCGGGGGACGATGCCGTCGACGGTGGCCCACGCCGGTGCGGGACACCCAATGTTCCGACGCCGGCGCCTCCATCTCCAGGTCCTGGATGTCGGCTGGCAAGATGATCACCGTCGGCTGCGGTACGCCTGGGCGATGCGCACTGCGCGATCAACCACGGCCTGGGTCTGCATGGGAGTCGTGACCGACTACTACCGCGACGTCACCGAACAGGCGCTCCATGTTGAGCTCTTGCTGGAAGTCGCTGCCCACGGCACGGGCGCTGGCCCACGACGCGACGACCGGTTGGTTGTCGCATGATGCGTCGTACAACCCATTCATCAGGTGGACCGCGCCGGGTCCCAGGTGGCGATGCACACGCCGACCTCCCCGTGAACTTGGCGTGCGCGCCGCCATCAATGCCGCCATCTCTTCGTGGGTAGGACGGAGGTAGCGGAAGTCCTTGCCGCTCCTCCGCGGCCGAGCGCACCATCGAACCCACCGATGCATCGCCGGGATACCCGTAGAATCGGTGCAGATCCCACTCGATCAGACGATCGATGACGAAGTCGCTAACCGTGTACACGTTGGGAACCTCCACGCAGCCGCGGGTTCAACTCCGCAGGCTCCACTGGGATACCCACGTACGACTGGTAAACGATGAGTTTGGAGGGACCGAGATGAGAGTGTAAGTTATAAGTTGGGTAAGGAAGGATGATCGGGTCGGCTGAATAGCTATGAGGCGACACACGTAGGCCTGGTGTGCGATCGTCGGTCAGTGGACGGGCGGGCAGAGCAGTTGTCGCGGGTCCAGGGTCAGGGCGTCGCCCGTATCGTGTTCGCGTTCGAACGTTCATCTCGGGGGGCCGGTGTGGCACTAGACGTAACGACCGAGGTGACGATCGACCGCCCGATCGAGTTGGTCGCCGCCTGCGCGGCGGACCGAACGAATGCTCCCGAGTGGTACGTGAACATCGCTTCGGTCGATTGGGAGACCGCGCCGCCCGTTGCCGTCGGATCTCGGGCAGCGTTCGTCGCCCGATTCCTCGGTCGTCATCTCGCGTGCACCTACGAATTCGTCGAGCTGACCCCGACTCGCGTGGTCATGCGCACCGCGCAAGGGCCCTTCCCGACGGAGACCACCTACACCTGGAACACCACCAGCGATGGCGCGACGCGCATGACGTTGCGCAACCGGGGTGAACCCGCCGGCTTTTCGAAGTTGGCCGCGCCCTTCATCGCCGGAGCGATGCGCCGCGCCAACACAAAAGACCTCACCAACCTCAAGGGCATCCTCGAAACGTCCTGACGGCGCTTGTGCCGCCCCTCCGAACTGAAGCCGACCCCACCAGGGCCGTGGCGCAAGGGGGCGGCGGCCCCCAGCTTCAAGGGTTGGTGTCAAGGGTGCCGTTGCGCCTCGCTCGACCGCGCCCAAGCAACCGGACCCACTGTCGCACAGCTACCGGACCCGCGTCCACGAAGTGTCACCCACGTACCGGAGCCGCGCTGCAACCATGAACCGGAACCGCACACTCTCAACCGCCCTCGCGCCCCGCGAAAAACCCGCGGGCGGTCCGTAACCAGGCGTCACGAGGCGTCATCGGCCGGCACCGTGCACCCCTGTTGTCCTGCGGTTTCGCGAATCTCGCCTGACTGTGACTCCGGCTCGGTCGCTTTCACACGGCAGAGGCCATGGGTTCGAGTCCCGTATCGCCCACTCCGTTGCCATAATCACAACGTCTTGGCTGGTCAGGGGCCATTTCGCGTGTCCGATCGCTCAAATCAGTTCGTCGCGTCTTTCAAACCCCGATTGCAGCCGAGCCTGATGTCGTCCCTGGCGCCGGGGCGAGTGCGCAAGCTATGCCGTTCGGTGCGGCTCGACGCCTGGACTGAACGCTCTATCGGTTCTTCCGTGCTGAGCGAGTTGGACCGACCATGATGCGTGTCCTGAACTAGGGAGGAGCCCGCATGCCCGAAGGGGCCAACGTTGAGATCGCTCATTCGCTCACCGAGCAAGACGAGCACAGTGAGCAGGGTGGAGACCACCACGATGGCTGGCACCGCGTTCTTGAGATCCTCGAGGTAGGTCTGCTTGGCGATCGTCGCCATCGTCACCGCGTGGAGCGGCTTCCAGGCAGCCAAATGGGATGGACGCCAGTCCGTGCTCTACGGGCATTCCAGTCGCGACCGATTCGAAGCCGAGGCGGCCACGACAACCGGCGATCAGCGCCTCGCGTTCGATGCTGGGATCTTCACCGCCTGGCTGCAGGCGCATTCGGCCGGCAACTCCGACCTGGAGGCAACACTCCTCAAGCGAATGACCCCCGAGTACAAGGTCGCCTTCGACGCCTGGCTCCAGACCGACCCGTTCGCCAACCCTGCGGCACCGTCGGGACCCGGCGTCATGCCGCAGTACAAGAACCCAGACCTCGAACAGGCCGCCAAACTGAACGCCACCGCGACTGCCAGCCTTCGACGAAGGCACCACGGCTCGCGAAACCGGCGAGAAATACGTCCGCGACACCGTGTTGTTCGCCATGGTGCTCTTCCTCGTGGCGATCGCCCAGCGCATGAAGGACAAGACCCTCCGCGCGAGCGTGAACCTCATCGCCTTGATCCTCGCCGGCTACGCCATCTTCTCCGTGGTGCGACTACCCCGACTCTGAACCAGCTAGCCGAGCGCTCCGGTGAGCCCGGTACCGAGCCATGTGCCGCGCACGAGGACCAGCGCCCGGTGGCGGTATGTGCTCTTGCCCTTGATCGGTTCGCTATTTGGAAGACCAAGAGTAGGAGCCAGACCCGAGTTGGTGCACTCGAGCCGTCAGACGTCCCTGAGTGCTTCGAGCCGGCCGGAGCGGATCGCGGCGCAGAACGCTTCGTAGTCCTGCTCGTTCTGGTCTGCGTATCGCTCGGAGAAGTCGGCGATCGACTGGTCGAAGCGGTCTTTCGTGCCGAGATACGCGGCGAGCGCGATCGGGTCTCCGGATCGGGCGTGTGCCCGAGCGAGGGTCTCGCCGCAGAATCGCGCGCGTACATGCGAGAGGGTGATCGGCGCCATCGCCTCGACGACCGCGGAGCCCTTCATGTCGCGCAGCTGGCGCCAGTAGAGGTAGCGGTCTCTCCTCGACGCCTTTGGTCCAGCCGAGGTAGATGTCGCTCGCGGCCTGCATCATCCGCTGGCCCTGCACGACTCGCTCGCCGGGCTGGCGGTAGCGGCTCTTGGGCAGGTGGTCCTCGAGCACCGACCGGGTCGCTTCCTTGACCTGCAGGAACAACGGGTCCTGCTGGTCGCGGCCCTGCAGCAACACGATGAACGCCCGCGTGCCGACGCTGCCGACGCCGACGACCTTGCGGGCGACGTCGACGACCTGGAATCGTTCGAGCAGGTGGCGTCGATCGTCCTGCAACGTCGCTCGATAGGCGCGGAACTGCTCGTGGACCGCGTCCTCGAGCTCATCGGCGGACATGCCGATGCTCGGGGCCAGGTCACGGGCCGGGACGACGACCGGCGGTTGGCTGACGATCCGGTACTGGCCATCGACGAGCTCGGCGAGCTTCGACAGCGCCTGCATGCTGTCGCGGGTGCGTGCCTTCTGGGCGCTCTTCCGGGCGTTCTTCTCGGCGGTCTTCGCTGCCTTCTTCTCCGCACCCTTCGAGCGAGGCGGTCATCGCCGTCGATGGCGGTCGAGCAGGTCTGCTTCGGAGTGGTGCGCGTACCAGATGTCCATCGTGCGCATCTCGGCGAATCCGGCCATCGCCTCGCGATAGGCCCGTGACCGACGCGAGCGTCGCGGCACGGGCCTGGGCTTCGGTGAAGCCGTTGTTGCGCGCCGCGATCGTGAAGCTCGCGGCCATGCGCTTCACGTCGTACTCGAACGGCCCGGGCAGGGTCTCGTCGAAGTCGTTCAGGTCGAACACCAGCGCTCGCTCGGGTGACGCGAACACGCCGAAGTTCGACAGGTGCGCGTCGCCGCAGAGCTGGACGTTCAGACCCGCCGTGGGCGTGTCCTTCAGGTCGGCGGCCATGATCTTCGCTGCGCCCCGGTAGAACGTGAACGGCGAGACCATCATGCGCCCGTGCCGCACCGGCACCAGGTCCGGCTCACGGGTGGCGTTCTGCTCCTCGAGCAGCGCCACCGGGTCGGGCCGATCCGGGCCGGCACCCAACCCGCATGAGCGACCTGGTCGCGCCTGCTCCCGCGCAGCCTTCCCGATCGCTCGCCGCTCCTCGACACTCAGGTGCTCGATCTTGTCCATGGTGAACCTCTCTGTGCGTCGAACCGACGGTGTCAGCCGACCGGGTTGCGGAGTCTCGGGAGGTTGCGCTTGGCGTCACGCTGCGCGTCGAGCACCGCCTGCATCTGGTGCAGGGTCTCGTGCGCATCGTCGACGCGGTTGCGTCGCTCTTCGGGTCTGTGGTGAGGTTGTGCAGCTCGAAGGCCGGGTCCGCGGCGGGAGGCGCGAACGGGTTCTTGGGGATGCCGTGTGCTTCGTTCCAGTCGTCGAGCCGTTCGTAGTAGTGGTTGAGCTTCCACAACTCGTCGGTGCCGTCCGGACCGGTCGGGAGCGTCGCGATCGTCGATTCGATGTAGCACGGGGCGTCGACCGGGGGATACGGCTCGCCGGTGAGGATGTTCTGTCGTCGAGAGCCCGCGGGAGATGTCGTCCTCGGTCATGAAGTACAGCGGCGACGCAACCGATTCCGGAGTCGCGGACCCGACGATCAGACCGCTGAGGTCACGACCCGGGAGCGCCTGCGCTTCGTCGTGGTGCTCGGCCACGCCGGCCGCGGCGCGTTCGACATCGATGCCCGCCAGTCCCATGAGCGTCGGGATCAGGTCCACGTGGCTGGTCGGCGTGGCGATCCCGCCGTCCTTGGTCGCGACGCCGGGACCTTTCACGATCATCGGGACCCGCACGGACTCGTCGTAGGCGTTGCACCACTTCTGCTGCATCCCGCCGTGCGCGCCGAGCATGTCGCCGTGGTCGGAGGTGAACACCACGATGGTGTCGTCGGCCATGCCCGACGAGTCGAGCGCGTCGAGGATGCGCCCGATCGCTTGATCGACGAGCTTCTGCAGCGAGTAGTAGAGCCGCCGGTACCCCTCGTCGGGCTGTTGCTCGTAGATCACCTCGCCACCAGCGATCGGCCCATTGCTCCTGACAGGCCGGGCGGCCTGCGAACGAGTCGGACTGCGACGGCGCTTCGGGAATCGCTGGCACCGTGTCATCGGGCGGCGGCAACATCCAGACTTGATCCGCGACGATGCCATACGCCGCGATGTCGTGGGGATTCACGAACGACGAGACCGCGAGCCACGGTCCGTCGTCGCGCGCCTGCGCGAGCTCACCGAAGAGCTCCACCACCTGCTCCGCGAACACTCCGTCGCGCACCGCGCCGCACTCGGCCCGGGTCGCGCCGTGGGGCTCACGGCCGATCCACCCGGAGAACCCGAACGGGTCGAGGCGGTCGGCCTTGCGATAGGCCGCCACCGCCTCCGGGATCGGTGTGCCGTCGACGTCGGAGGCCATCAGGCCCTCGTGGCTTCCGGGGATGAGCAGGTCGGCGAGGGAGACGTGCCACTTCCCGCGGTAGTGCGTCTGATACCCGCCGGCGCGGAACCAGTCGCCGAGCGTCGGCACCGAATCGGGATCCAGCCACATCATGGCCGGGTCGTCGTTCTTCTTGGCCGACCCGTCGGTCTGCGACACGCCGTGCAGCGACGGGTACTGGCCGGTGAACAACGTCGCGCGACTCGGCGTACACGCGGTCGATCCCGCGTAGTGCCGGTGGAACTCCAGGCCTCCGTCGCGCAGCGACTCGCGCGGCACGAGCTGCTCCTTGCGGAACTTCGCCAGCGCCTCGTCCTCATACGGCGGCGGGTAACGCTCCTGATCCGTCATGATCAGCAGGATGTTCGGCGAAGAGCTGGATGAAGGCATGGCGGGGACTCTAAGCCCGGCTCCCCCTCCGAGTACGCACGTGCTCCGTGGGCTGACGCCTAGGCGCTCGCGCGGTCGGTGGATCCGCGTGGGGATCCGGGAATGGCTCATGATGCGAGCGATGAGCGACGACGGAGGAACAGGGCCGGGGACAGCCGCGACCACAGTAGACGCCGAGGCGCTTGAGCGTTCGACAGCGGTTCGTTTGCCGCTCGTCCTCTCGGCGATCTTGCCCCTCGTGCTGTCGCCGGGAAGCACGCGATCCGTCCTGGCGGCGATCGTCAACGTCATGGCGTGGGGTGTTCACGGTCGACTTCGTCGTGCACGAACGACGCCTGCAGCAGTACTTGAGTACCTGGCTCGGTCGCTTCGACCTCAGCGTGGTGGTGCTCACCGCGCCGTGGTTCCTGTTGTTCGGTCCCGGCGAGGCGAAGTTCGTGCTGGTGGTCCGCCTCGCCGCGTTGCCCGCCTGGTCATGGCCACCAAAGGGCCTCGTCGCCTCTTCGAGCGACTCGGGCGGGTTGCAATGGTTGCCGCGCTCGTCGTCGTGTGCGGCGCCGCCGTCGCGTACGGCGCGGAACACTCGACAAACCCCGGGTTCAAGACCTACGGCGACGCCTCTGGTGGGGGATCGTCACCCTGACCACCGTCGGCTACGGCGACATCGTGCCCAAGACGACCACGGGCCGGGTCGCCGGCATCATGATCATGTTCACCGGCGTCGCTGTGCTCGGCCTCCTCGCCGGTTCGCTCGCCAGCTTCTTCCGTATCGACACGTCGACCGCGAGCAGGGACGGGCCAGGAAACCGGGCCGGACGAGCCACCCCCAACGCCCGACTCGACCGGCTCGCCCGCGAGCTTTCTGCGCTCCGCGATCAACTCACCCGGATCGCCGATGAGCTTCACGCCTCACGCCCGGCTTGACTCGACGCGAAGCCGAACCGACACCAGGGCCAGAACGCGCGCTCTAGAAGAACCCGTCCGGGGTCGAGCCACACATCTCGTCAACGCACGGAACACCCCACCGTGTCAGTAGACAGGTACCGAAACCGGCGTTCTGTGCCCGGCTCACCTCTCTATTTGGGAGCGTCCTCGGCTGCCGGGTGAGCGGGCCCCTTGGAGGTCAGTAGGTCCATCCTTGGCGCGGCCTGGTGGCGATACCGGCCTTGCTGAACTCGCGGCGCAGGGTCCTGATCGCGACGTTGAACCTGTTGGCCACGATCGCCAAGGAGTGGCCGCTGAGGTATTCGACTGCGGCCTCGGCGACGAGGGCGTCGGTCATCTTTCTGACCACGCCGCGGCGCGGAACACCGTGCTGGTCGAGGTGCTTGATGATCGTGGTTCGGTTGACTCCGTGCGACCGGGCCAGCGCGTCGATCGAGGTCCCGCTGACATAGCTCGCGCAGATGTCCTCGACATCGGCAATCGAGAGCCGTCGCTGCACCGGGCGAGGCGAAGGGTTTGAAAGCCGTCCCGGAACCTCTTTAGCGTCGGTTTCGGAGCCGGTGGGGGAGCAGATCGCCTGCTTCGTGGCCTCATCGTGAGCCTCCCGGCAGTTCTCGACCCCTGGTCCTGCAACGGTTGCGAGGGTTTCGGGAGGGTTTGAAAGCCGTCCCGGTGGTCTCAGTCTGTCAAGGCAACGCGGCCTCGAGTGCTTGGGCTGGGGTCATGAATTCGAGGGTCTTGCGGGGTCGTCCGTTGAGTTCGGCAGCGATGGACACACCACTCGCGACGGTGAACTTCGAGTGTGCCGCCATCTCCTTGCCCTGATGCCAAGTCAGCGAACGTCGGAACTGGGCCGGCAACTCGCCGATCTTCGTCGCGAGCGCGTCAGCGACAACGTCGGCGGTGTGACCGGTCGGGAGTCCGACGAGCATCACGAAGCGGCTGTGCCGTTCAACGAGCGTCGCGACGGTGCCGATGCCCCGGCCGAAGACCAGGTCGCCTTCCCAATGTCCAGGAACGGCACGATCTTCGGCTTCGGCAGGCCGTTGACTGATGTGGACGCGGCACGGATCTGGCCTTGACCGTTGCGGACCGCTTCGGGTGTGCGGCCGGGCGGCGCGGGAACGCGGGTGCGGAGATAGCGGGTGAGTTCCTTGCGTAACGCGCCGCGGGACTGGACGAACAACGACTGATAGATCGTCTCGTGCGACACGCGCATCTCCGGATCATCGGGGAACGCGCGGACCAGCCAACCCGAGATCTGCTCGGAGACCACGCAACTCGAGCTTCGCTTCCACGACCGACCGGAGCCGAGGACACCGCGCCAGCTTCGCCGCCCGTGGCCGGCGTGCCCGACGCAACGCCGCCCGATCAGCTCGACACACGCAATATCCGCGCCGGCCGCCGTTCACCGCAACTTCCCGCGACACCGTGGACGAGAGAAACGACCCAGCCGCCTCACGACTCGCTGACACTCCCGCCGGCGAGTCCACACGAGATCTCTTCTCGCTCCACGAGCGACAACCGCAACGGCGAACGCTTCCGTTCCGGCCGCGTCGGCCGCTGCAACGCCTTCACCGCCCGGCGGATCGCGAACCTCGAAGATGTGATCTCTTCCTGCATCCGCCACGCTGGCGCTCCCTCCGCCAACAACTCTTGCAATCCGTTCCCGTTCTTTCGCTCCGACAGTCGTTCCACTCACGCCCTCCCCGAACCCCGAGCCCAACCAGCTCAATGATGCGATGACGACGTGAGTCCACCTGCCGATATGCGTGCGCAGCGGGGCGAGCGCGTGAGCGTTCTGTGCGCTGATCTGTAATCCAGTCGCGGGCCGGCTGGCTCCGCGGCATCACCAATGGACGACGTCTGATCAACAATCCCCAGCTCTGTGGTCGGAGGACCGGATCAACCCCGCGCTGCCGGTAGCGCGGGCGCTCACCCGCTCTGATCTGACGGTCCGACCGCTGCGGTCAGTACTCGGGACGAATGGCCCTTCCTGCAGTCCTCTCGTGTGGCCGAGACTGACGGCACGCGCGATTGGTCGTCTTTCCGCTGGCGGGCACACCGCGACGGGGGAGAGGATTGCTGGGCGCTGGACGATCGAAAGGCGTTCAAGCATGGTTGACTATCCGAGCATCAGCGACCACGGGTTGATCGGCGACCTGCAAACCGCGGCGTTGGTCGACATCAACGGGACGATCGACTGGTTCTGTTGTCCTCGTTTCGATTCGCCGAGTGTGTTCGCGTCGCTGCTCGATGCAGATCGTGGTGGCTTCTGCAGGATCGCCCCCGATATGGAGGGCGTGGTGACGCGCCAGCTCTACCTCCCGGGTACCGCGATCCTGGTGACGCGCTTCATGACCGAAGCGGGCGTCGGAGAGGTGATCGATTTCATGCCGGTGGCCGACGGATCGGCGACCGACCGTCACCGCCTCGTGCGACTGGTGCGCGTCGTGCGGGGCACGATGCGGTTCGTGGTTGAGATCGAGCCGCGTTTCGACTACGCCCGGAAGCCGCACACGACCGACGTCACGAGCGAGGGTGCGGTCTTCGCGTCCGATGCCCTCACCCTGACGCTGCACCGCGTGGGCGACCCGATCCTGCGAGGCGCGGAACGGGCCAGCACGGTCGAGCAAACCGGCACCGGCGTTCGCATCGCCACGACCCTCCATGCCGGTGAGATCACCGGCATGATGCTCGAGTGGGCGGCGCGACGCCAAGCAGATCTCCCGCGACGAGCTGATCGAGATGTTCCTCGACACGAGGCGGTACTGGCGCCAATGGCTCGACCGGTCGACGTACACGGGGCGCTGGCGCGAGATCGTCACCGCTCCGCGATGACGCTGAAGCTGTTGACCTACGCCCCCACGGGGGCGATCGTCGCCGCGCCGACGTGCGCCTGCCCGAACAGGTGGCGGCGAGCGCAACTGGGACTACCGCTACACGTGGGTTCGCGACGCGTCGTTCTCGGTGTACGCGCTGCTTGGGCTCGGCTACACGGATGAAGCCGAAGCGTTCGTGTGTTGGCTGATGGACCGTATCGCCGAGAGCGCCGGCGAGGCTTCGGGACCGCTGAAGATCATGTACCGCGTCGACGGCTCCTCCGACATCACCGAGGTGACGCTCGACCACCTCGACGGCTATCGCGGGTCACGGCCGGTGCGCATCGGCAACGGCGCTGCCGATCAGCTTCAGCTCGACATCTACGGCGAGGCGATGGATTCGATCTACCTCGCCGACAGCCACGGGTTGCAGCTCCCACACGTCGGCTGGACCCAGGTGCAGCAACATGCTCGACTGGGTCTGTGACAACTGGGACCGGCCCGAGGAAGGCATCTGGGAGACCCGCGGCGGCCAGGAGAAGTTCACGTATGGCCGATTCCAGTGCTGGGTCGCCTTCGACCGCGCCATCCGGCTCGCACAGTCACACGGCCGACCGGCATCGACGTCGCGCTGGACCGAAGAACGAGACCGGATCTACGAGCAGATCATGGCGAAGGGCTGGCACTCCGGACGCCAAGCGTTCGTCCAGCACTACAACACCGACGTGCTCGACGCCTCCCTCCTGTTGATGCCACTCATGGGCTTCGTCGCTCCACGTGACCCGATGTGGATATCGACGCTCACCGCCATGGATGAGGAGCTCGTCTCCGACAGTCTCGTGTACCGCTACAACCCGAGCGCCTCGCCCGACGGCCTCCAGGGATCGGAAGGTACCTTTACGATCTGCTCCTTCTGGTACGTCGACCGCTCGCTCGCTCCGGCCGGTCGATGACGCCCGCCTCACGTTCGAGAAGATGCTGACGTACGGGAATCATCTCGGGCTCTACGCCGAGGAGATCGGGCTCACCGGCGAGCAGCTCGGAAACTTCCCGCAGGCCTTCAGTCATCTCGCGCTGATCAACGCAGCGGTGAACCTCGACTACCAGCTCGACCACGGCTCTGGGTACGTGGATCCGGTGCTGAGCAAGGGTCGACGCTCGACGTGATCTGCGACGTACATCTTCGCCCTGCACCCTCGGACACGATCCAGATTCGAGCCGAGTGTGCACGGTCGTAGGCGCGTTTCACCCTCGGTCCCGAAGGAGAAGCCATGAAGGCGATCACGGTCAGCCCGGGCGTCGCGGGATCGGTGCGCTACGAGGACGTTCCCGAACCCGACGAGAGCAGCGGGTCGATCCTCGTCGAGGCGGTCGGAGTCGGCGTGTGCGGAACCGACGTCGAAATCACGTCGGGCAAGTACGGCTGGTCGCCCCCAGGGCGGGACCGGCTGATCCTCGGCCACGAGTCGCTCGGTCGCGTCGTAGATCCCGGGCCGAGCAGCGGCCTGGAGATCGGCGACCTGATCGTGGGGATCGTCCGGCGCCCCGACCCGGTGCCTTGTCCCGACTGCGCGGTCGGTGAGTGGGACATGTGCCGAAACGGGCAGTACACCGAGCGAGGCATCAAAGAGATCGACGGCTTCATGTCCGAACGCTGGCGGATCGAGCCGGGTACTTCAACAAGCTCGACCCCTCGCTCGGCATCCTAGGGGTACTGCTCGAACCGACCACCGTGGTCACCAAGGCTTGGGAGTTGGTCGGGAGCCATGCGGGCGCGAGCCTTCTGGGAGCCCCGACAGGTGCTGGTGACCGGTGCGGGACCATCGGCATTCTCGCGGCCTCGTCGGGGTCCAGCGAGGACTCGAGGTCCACGTTCTCGACCGGGTCACCGAGGGCCCAAGCCGCAGCTCGTCGGCGACCTCGGCGCCACCTACCACTCCGGGGCCAGTGCCCGACCTGGACTTCGAACCCGATGTCGTCATCGAGTGCACCGGGGTCGGCCCGGTGATCGTCGACTCGATCCAAAAGATCGGCGCGGGCGGTGTGGTCTGCCTCACGGGTGCGGGCGGCGGAGGCCCGCCGAGCGGCCTCGCTCCGGCCGACATGGCCAAAGCAGTGGTCTTGCACAACAACGTGATCGTCGGCTCGGTCAACACGAACCGGAGGCACCTACCGGGCGGCCCAGGCCCTCGCAGCCACGGACCGGGGGTGGCTCGGCCGACTGATCTCGCGACGGGTTCCACCCGAGCACATCGCCGACGCGCTCCAGCGCGGACCCGACGACATCAAGGTCGTCGTGGACTTCGGCGCCTGAGGATGGACGCCCGCAGACCTCGCCGCGTGGCAGCGCCGTGCGCTGCTTCGTCGAACAGGCCGAGGGTTTCCAGAGAACAGTGAGGTAGCACGATGAAGGTGATCATCGTCGGTGGCGTCGCCGGCGGCGCGTCGTGCGCGGCGCGCCTGCGCCGGCTCGACGAGGAGGCCGAGATCCTGATGGTGGAACGCGGGCCGTACGTCTCGTACGCGAACTGCGGGCTGCCGTACCACGTCGGCGGCGTGATCGAGCACGAGTCCGACCTGCTGGTCGCGAACGAGCGGGTGTTCCGCGAGCAGTTCGCGGTCGATTGCCGGACCGGCTGCGAGGCGATCGGGATCTCGCCGCAGGACAAGACCGTGCAGCTGCGGGACGTCGCGAC
Organism: uncultured Actinomycetes bacterium; assembly: GCA_963775795.1. Taxonomy (GTDB): domain Bacteria; phylum Actinomycetota; class Acidimicrobiia; order IMCC26256; family DASPTH01; genus CAVZKC01. The sequence continues at coordinate 1,827,456 of CAVZKC010000004.1, forward strand.
CGGCGAGGTGACGACCGAGTCCTACGACAAGCTCGTGCTGTCCCCGGGGGCGCCGCTCGATCCGGCCGCCGCTGCCCGGCATCGACCTGCCGGGGATCTTCCAGGTGCGGACCGTGCCGGACGCGAGGGAGATCCGCGAGTGGATCGAGCGAGGGACGAGCTTCCTCGCCGGGATGGAGAAGTACTCGGGGTTCCAGACGGTGCGGCCGCCGATGCGCGCCGTCGTCGTCGGCGGCGGGTTCATCGGCCTCGAGATGGCGGAGAACCTGATCCGTCGCGGGTTCGACGTGACGGTGGTCGAGATGGCGGACCAGGTCCTCACCCCGCTCGATCGGGAGTACGGGCGCCTCGTCGCAGGACTTCCTCGAGCTCCACGGCGTCCACGTCGTCGTCGGCGACGGCGTCGCCGGATTCGAGCAGTCCGACGACGACTCGCTCACCGTGTCGACGCAGTCCGGCGACTCGTATCCGGCCGACATCGTGATCCTCGCGCTCGGCGTGCGACCCGACACCACGCTCGCGAAGATGGCCGGGCATCGAGATCGGCGAGCGCGGCGGGATCCGCGTCGACGAGCAGATGCGCACGAGCGACCCCGACATCTTCGCCGTCGGCGACGCCGTCGAGGTCAGGGACTTCGTCACCGGCGAGTGGAGCCTCATCGCGCTCGCCGGGCCGGCGAACCGTCAGGCCCGCATCGCGGCCGACGTGATCGCCGGGCGCGACTCGCGCTTCCGCGGCACCCAGGGCACCTCGGTCGTCGAGCTGTTCGGCGCCGCCGTCGCCTGGACCGGCGCCAACGAGAAGACGCTCGAGCGGCTCGGCGACACCGACTTCGAGAAGATCTACCTCTACCCGAACTCCCACGCCGGCTACTACCCGGGCGCCAAGCCGATCGCGATGAAGGTCATCTTCCGCAAGTCCGACGGGCGCGTGCTCGGAGCCCAGGCCGTCGGCGAGGACGGCGTCGACAAGCGGATCAGCGACCTCGCGCTGGCGATCCAGCTGGGCGCCACCGTGTACGACCTCGAAGCAGGTCGAGCTCTGCTACTCGCCGCCGTTCGGGAGCGCCAAGGATCCGATCAACTTCGCCGGGATGGTCGCCGCCGGCGTCCTGCGCGGCGACATGCCGCTGAGCCACTGGGACTCCACCGGCGACGCTTCCTCCTCGACGTGCGCGAGAAGCTCGAGCTCGCCGTGGAGCACGTGCCCGGAAGCGGTCAACATCCCGCTCGGCGAGCTGCGCGCCCGCCTCGACGAGCTCCCCCGCGACCGCGAGATCCTCGTCATCTGCCGCTCCGGCCAGCGCGCCTACAACGCGACACGCGCTGCTGCTGCAGAACGGCTTCGACGCCCGGGTCGTCTCCGGCGGCATGCTGTCGCACGCGATCCTCGCGGCGACATGACCCGAACGCCATCATCGACCGATGCTCGACCATGGGACCGACGAACGCAGCGCCCGGCTCGCCGTTGCCTGCACGACCGAGCAGACCCTGCTCGGCGAAGGCGCTCCGCTGGGACGCCCGCCGCGGCGAGCTGCTGCGCGTCGACATCCTGGCCGGGACGCGTCTACCGCGACGGGTCGACGACGACCGGCGGTCTCGTCCCGTCCGCACCTACCAGGTGCCCGGAACGGTCGGTGCGATCGCGCCCGTGCACGGCGACGACGGCTGGCTGCTCGCCGCCGGGCGGGGCTTCGTCCACCTGAGCCCCGACGGCTCGCTCCGGCCGATCGCCGAGGTCGCCCCGGCCGGGACCCGGATGAACGACGCCGCCTGCGACCCGCAGGGCCGGTTCTGGGCCGGCACCCTGGCCGACGACCACCACGAGGGAGGCGGCGCGCTCTACCGGCTCGACCGGACGGACGGACCGAGCTGATGCTCGAGCGGCCTGACCATCTCCAACGGGCTGGGCTGGAGCCCCGACGGCCGCACGATGTACCTGGTGGACAGCGGCCCCCGAGTCGTCCACGCGTTCGCGTTCGACCCCGACCGGGGCACGATCTCCGAGGGACGGGTCCTGGTCACCGTCCCCGAGGAGGTCGGAGCACCCGACGGGATGACCGTCGACGCCGCCGGCGACCTCTGGGTGGCGATCTACGGCGGCGGCCGCGTCCACCGCTACCGCCCCGACGGCGCGCTGCGCGAGGTGCTGCCCGTCCCCGCCGAACAGAGCACCTGCTGCGCGTTCGCCGGGCCCGGGCTGCACCGGCTCTACGTCACGACTGCGACCGAGGGCTGGAGCGACGACCAGCGGCGCGCCGAGCCCGCCGCCGGACTCGTCTACCGGTTCGACACCGACGCGACCGGCCGTCCAGCCACACCCTTCCATCCCGACCCTCACTGGTGGGCGACCGTCAGGTGAAGGCACATGTCGCGACGCCTGACGTGTACTGCTCGGTCGGGATGATGGGCGCCGGTAAAGACGACCGTCGGCCTGGGCTGATCGCCGCACAGACCGGCTGGCCGTACCTGGACAACGACGAGCTGGTGGAACGCGCCACCGGTCGGCCGACGCCTGGAAGTGCTCGCCGTCTCTGATGAGCCGACGTTGCGCCGGGTCGAAGCCGCGGCTCTTGACGCCGCGCTGAGCGCCGCGCTTCCCGTCGTCGCATCAGTCGCAGCCGGAGCGGTGCTCGATCCCGAGGCGCTGTTCCTCGATGCATGCGCCTGCTGACGCCTTCGTCGTCTACCTGCGTGCGTCGCTAGGGAGGCTGACGGCGCGTGTGGACGGTAGCGCCTGGCGTCCCTGGTTCAGCGACGATCCCGCGGCCACGCTCGAGCGGCTCTACGAAGGACGCGAGTCCCTCGACCTCAAGGCAGCCGACCTCGCGCTCGACGTCGACGGCGTCTTGCCCAGCGACTTGGCCGCCCGAATCGTCGCCTCAGTCAACTAGACCGAGCGAGCCGCTCCCACCCTCGGGGCCGCACAGAACTGACACCCGCATCTGGCGCTTCAGCCCTCACAGAGCCGGCGATCTGTCGCCTTCGGCGCACCTCTCATTCGTCTATTCGGGAGTGTCCTCGACGGTAGGGTGAGCGGGCCCCTTGGGGTCAGTAGGTCCATCCTTGCCGCGGCCTGATGGGGATTCCGGGCCCTTGCGGAACTCTCGACCCAGGGTCCTGGTGTCGACCTTGAACTCGTCGGCCACGGTCGCCAGGGAGTGGCCGTCGCGGTACATCGCTGCCGCGTCGGCAACCAGAGTGTCGGTCATCTTCCTGACCACTGGTCGGCGGGGAACCCCTTCGTGTATCGAGATGGGTGATGATCGTGGTCCGGTTGACCCCGTACGAGCGGGCCAGCTCGTCGATCGAGCTCCCGTCGATGTAGCTCGTGTAGATGTCGCTGACGTCGCCAGCCGAAAGTCGCCGCTGCACCGGCCTGGGTACTCCTGGGCCTGTCGGTGGCGTGGCGGTCGTCGGCGCGGGGGTTTTGAAAGCCGTCCCGGAGTCTCTTGAACGTCGGATTCGGAGGCGGTGGGGGAGCAGATCGCCTGCTTCGAGGGCCTTTCCCTAGGGACACTCGAACTCATGACCCCTTGTTCCGCAACGGTTGTGAGGGTTTCGGGGAGGGTTTGAAAGCCGTCCCAGTAGGTCTCATGCCGGTAGGCGTCCAACGCGTCTCGGCGCCAGCGACAACCCGGGATCCACTCGGGCACCGAGCGAGTTCGACCCTAGTGACCTTCAGTGCTCAGCCAGCGTCGGCTTCAGAGGGCCTCGAGGAACCGAGGTCGTCCTCCAGGATGTCCATCATGTTGTCCCGCTGCGCTAACTCGCGGGCGGGATCGTCTTCATCCGGGCAGCTGCTCCTCGTCGGGTGGCGTTGCGCCCGCGCACCGCCAGTAGGCGTGCACCATGTAGCTGCTCCCGTCGACGGGCGGGTCCCAGAAGTCCTGGCGGGCCAGCCCTCGCTCGTGTCGCAGGACGCCGCGGATCTCGTCGACCATCTTGCTCTCGCCGGTGCCGCTGGCGTGCACCCGACCTTCCGGCCAGTCCAGGTCCCGCAGCGCACGCTGCAGCACCCCGGCACCCGTGCCGCCTCGCCCTTGCGGTACGCCCAGATGACGTTGAGGTCGAGATCGGTGTCGAAGGACTGCTGTTCCTCCTCGTCCTCGACCTCGAGCAGCATGATCACCTTCTGCCCCGGAGGAAGCGTGGGGTCTTCGACGACGCAGGCGAAGTGAGGGATCGAGGTCTCGTCCCCGATCAGCATCAACGTGTCACATGCGGGAATCACGGGGTCGGGGAAGTTGAACACCAGGAAGCCGAAGACGTCGCCCTCGACAGCCGAACGTGCCCACATCCCGCCGACCCCACCATGACTGTGAACGACCATGTCGACGTCGAACTCGCACGCGTCGCCGTCGAACCGGCGGATCGTGTAGGCGTGTACCGCTGTGTTGTCGGTGTGCAGGGGTCGAGCACCAAGTAAACACGCCATCTTCTCCGACGACGGGGACGTCGATCTTGCCTCCGGGCGTCTTGGAGAAGTAGGCGGCAAAGGAGCGGTAATAGCCGATGGGCCCGAGCCGGCCGAGCTCCGGGCTGGCGACCGTGATCCGTCGCATGCGTGGGGTCACCCACTCTGTTCGAACGACCCGGCCGAGATCCGCGACCCAATCAGCGGCGGTCCAGGCTGTGCCCCGTTGTATTGCCGGCCGCTTGGTCTTCGTGAAACTCGGCGCTCTCTTCGTAGGTGCCGTGGACCGGTGACATCAACGGTTGTTCGGCCATAAGTTCGGGCCTTTCGGGTTCAACGTTGTAGGAGTTTCTTGTGCATTTCGAGCAGCTGCGCTCGGCGGCGTGACCAACACGTGAAGAACAACACATGGTCGATCTCCTCGGTCCTATAGCCCATACTAAAGTCCAGGAGATTCGTGCTGTGGCGCAGCGTTGTCAAGTCGGTCGGTGCTGTCAGATCGCCCGGAGCCGAGTGCTGATGCTGCCTCTGGTGAGCGCGAACGTAGAGCTGCGATCGTCCTCCTTCGTCACCTTCACTCTCCCGGGTGTGGTGCCTTCGGCAGACGACCGGTCAAAGACAGCCTGTCGCTGGGAGACAAGTTCTATCGGTTGTCGCACCCGCTGCGCTGGGGTCCAAGGTGCAGATGACTGTGGGACCAAGCTCGCCCAGCGCGAGCGCAGGAGTGGCGTTCAATCCCGCTGTCCATCCCGCGAAACGCACTCGATCGCGATCGTCCGCCATTGTGCGGCCCTGCAATCTGACCAGCCATTACGCGTCGCTCGTGTCCACCAGAATCCGGCCCAGAGGCTTTCACGCGGCAGAGATCATGGGTTCGCGTCCCGTATCGCCCACAGGTCGTTGCCAAAATCACAACGTTTGCGCAGGTCACACGGCATTTCGCGTGTCCGATCGCTCGAATCAGTTCGTCGCTTCTTTCAATCCCCGATTGCAGCCGAACTTGGGGCCGTCCCAGCGCCGGGGCGAGTGAGCGAGATGTGCCGTTCTGGGCGGCCTGCACTGGCGCTCGCGTGAATATTCTGTGCGCCGATCTGTGCTCGGACCGAAGCGCGAGATCGGCAGCTATGGCGTGGCGCGCAATCGATCTCAGCTCTGCGCGGTCTTGATTCGCTGGCGAGCGCCCAGGGATTCGGCGAGTGGAACGAGCTTTCCCGCCTTGGCAAGGCCGTGCGGAGGCATGTTGTTGTAAATCGCTTCGTACGCGCCCGTCGCGGACGAGGTACGTCTCGTGCCAGATGCCGGTGCGTGTGGTCTTGCCGACACGTCGCCAGTAGTTGCGCCACACCTCCAGATGCGGGTCGTTCGTGTCTTTGGCGAAAGCCTCGAGGTGCTCAAAGGATCGCCAGTACTGGATGATGGTCAAGCCCGCGGTTCGTAGCCGAGCAGTCCCTTCTCTGGGTGCTGCGTCAGGTACTTGAGCATGTGGTTCATGCCTCGGCGGCCGCCGAGGTCGGTGAGTGCTTTCAGGGCTTCGAGTTTCGAGTTGAGACGAGCTCCGATGATGAAAACAACGAAATCCCCGTCGATCTCCGCGGTCCACCGCCCTTGCCGAATATCAGCCACGAACACCCTCCTTCCTGACATCGCGAGAACACAGAGTGCCCGCACTGCGCTCGTTCCGCCACCGGTCGGCGAGCACTTGGTCGTCTTTGTGAGCGCACGCCTTCGTGCCGTTATGCCGCGACCGCGAAGCAGCGTGCGCTCGGTGCGCGCGTTCGGTACTCAGCGGCGTGCGACGCAGCGCCGGCCGACCTGTCGCTCGGGCGGGCCGCCGAGCGGTCAGTAGCCCCACCCCGGGCCGCGGTCTGATCATTCCCCTTCAACTCTCCCTTGTTATATAATAATACTTTTTCTTCTCCCTCCCTCAACCCCCTCAGAGGCGGTGGGGGAGCAGATCGGCTGCCTCGAGGGCTTCTCGTGAGGCCCACTCGAGCTCACGACCCCTTGTCCTGCAACGGTTGCGGGAGTTTCGGGAGGGTTTGAAAGCCGTCCCAGAAGGGTCCAGGGAAGTGCCTGATCGAGGCAGAGGGAACACTGCCGTCCGCCGCGTTGACTCTCTTCCGGGCAACAGTAGCTCCGCGCTCGCTCGTTACGGGGCGGTGGGTCGGCCGCCGTTCTGGTTGCCGCCGGGCGCGCCGGGGATCGGGAGGTTGCGGAGGCTTTCGGGGAGCAACGCGCTGCACGCCTCGATGGCCAGCTGGAATTTGGTGCTCGTGAAGTCGGGGATACCCCGGGTGAGCGTGACGCCGTGCTTCGCGAAGCACTTCGTGAACTTTTCGAGCGTCGCGGCATCGATGTCTGCGAAGCCGCCGGGGCCGCCGCCCGGGCCGTTCCCGCCGGAGAACGGGCCGTCGGGATACGCGCTGCCGCCAGGACTGGTCGGCGTGCTCGACGCCTCGGCCTTGGCGGTCCTCAGTTCCCTCGCCTTGCCCTTGCAGTCGTAGACGGTGCTCGTGCCGGTGCCGCCCCAGTTGGTGGCCGGCACGGCCGGGCACACCTGCGCGACGAGGGCGCCGATGTTCACGCCCGTCGTCGCGCCAGGCACGCCGCCGAATCCTCCGCCACCGCTCACGAAGCGGAGGTCGCCGTCGCGCACGAGGTCGCTCAGCTGGGTACGCGTCATGGACGGGTCGCTCCCGGTGAAGCCGCCCATGGACATCACCGAGTAGCCGTCGATGATCGGCGGGGCAGCTTCGAGCGCGCTCTGGACGGCAAGGATCCATTTCTCGTGGTTGCGTTGGCCCTTCAGCCATTCGAGCTCGGGGTTGCTGAGTGAGGTGCCGATGCCGGGGAATCCACCCGCGCCTCCGGTCGCGCCCACGGCACCCGCAGCGCCTGGGCTGGCCGTACCGCCCGGGCCGGCTGCACCGCCGGCGCCGCCCGCGCCCGTGGCGCCCGGGACGCCGATCGAACCGAGCAGGCCATCGGCCGCCACCGGCCGCGCGTCGGGGAACACACCGCTCTGCGCGTGGCGGACACCGCTGACCGCCCAGATCGCCGATGGCACGAGTGCGATCGCGAGTGCTGCCGCACCTACGTGCACGGCGCGGATCGGCCCGGCGCGACCGCGGACGCCGATCACGAGCGCGATGAGTGCCACGACTCCGAGTAGAACGGGTACGAGGACGCGTAGCGACTCGTACGCGTCGACCCGGTTCAACAGGACGAGTGAGAGTCCGGCGGAGCCGAGCGCCGTCGCGGCTACGAAGTACCCCGTGCGCTTGTGGCGACGCACGAGCTCGAGCCCGATGCCGCAGAAGGCGGCGACCGCGGGGGCAAGCGTCGCGACGTAGTAGTTGTGATAGATGCCCTTCGCGTATGCGAACAGGAAGTAGGTGATGATCGCCCAGAGCGTCCAGATGATGATCGAGCCGCGTTCGCCGGCCGTGCCCTTGCGTCGGATGACGAGCACCACGCCGGCGGCCATCGCGACGGCGGCGAACACCGCGAGCCACATCACCTGATCGCCCATGCCGTTGTTGAACAGCCGGGCGATGCCGGTTGGGCCGCCGAACTGGTCGATGCCGTTACCGCCGGTGAGCCCTCCGAAGATGGCGTTGCCGCCGGGTCCGGCGCTGGCGCCGGTGATGCGCCCGAAGCCGTTGTACCCGAACACGAGGTCCCACGCCGTGCCGTCGGTGCTCCCGCCGACGAACGGGCGGCTCGACGGCGACACGAGGTCGAACGACGCGACCCACGCGGCGGCAACGAGCGCGAAGAGCCCGGTCGCGATCGCGAGATCCCGGAGCCGCCGCTTCCAGTCGTGCGGCCCGGTCACGAAGTACGCCAGCCAGAGGCCCGGCATCATCACGCAAGCCACGAGCAGCTTGGCCAGGAACGCGACACCACACAGGAGGCCGGCCACTGCCATCCACACAGGTTTGCGCTCGCTGATGGCGCGCTGGTTGCGCATGCCGCGCCCACCATGCACAACAGCAGCGTGGCGTCGGGATTATTCGATCGGCTGACGGCGAGGACCATGGGCGTGAGCGCGAGCGCGGTCCCCGCGGTGAGCCCGGCTATGCGTCCCCACGGGCGTCGCACGGTGAGCATCAACAGCCACACGGCACCGGCGCCCGACACCACCGACGGCAGGAGCAGCGACCACGACGAGAACCCGAACACCTTGACCGTGCCGGCCTGGAGCCACACCGCCAGCGGCGGCTTGTCGACGGTGATCCAGCCACCAGGGTCGAACGCGCCGTAGAAGAAGTTCTTCCAGGAGCTGCTCCATCGAGCGGACTGCGGCGGCGTAGTAGGTGTTCCCGGGACCGTTCTTCGACAGGCCCCACGAAAAGAGGACGAGCGCGCCGACGACGATGGCGGCCTCGGGCACCCAGTCGTGCCACGCGCGCACGCTCCCGATCACCCGTGATCGGCGCGTAGCGGGCGGTGAAGACGGTGGTGCCGGGGTCGACGGCGTGAGCTCTTCGGTGGTAGCGGTCACACGCGCTCGCTTGTGTCGATGCGACGGTGGCTCCACGACCACACCATGGCAAGGCGCCCGATCGTGGCGGCCGTCCAGGTGATCACGAGCGCGAGCACCTCCATGGCGACCCCGCCCCCGACCGCGGCGACGAGCGCGAGTGCGCCACTCGTGAGCAGCAGCGAGCCGACGTAGACGGCGAGTGCATCGAGCCAATGCCGGCGGGGAACTGCGGCGCCGACGGTGAATCGCCGGTTGGCCCACGTGTTGCCGAGGAACGTGGTCGTCACGGCGACGGCGTTGGCGCCGATGGGCCCGAGCTCGTTGCGCGTCAGGAGGAACAGCGCGATCGAGACAGCCGTGCTCACCGTGCCGATGACCGCGAACGTCACCAGGCGTCGGCCGAAGTCGTCCGCGAGGGGTGCCCGCTCGCCGGGGAGCGTGACCATGGCGGAACGCGTCAGGAAGCGCCGAAGCATCCGCGCAATGCCGCGGAGGTCAGCCCACGCTGTGGTGAGGATGTTGACTCGACTGTCGGTGTCCTCCGTCCAGTCGACGGGTACCTCGTGGATGCGTAGCCCGTTGCGTTCGGCCAAGAGGAGCAGCTCGGTGTCGAAGAACCACCCGTTGTCCTCAATCGCGGGGAGCAACCCTCGGGCGATGTCGGCTCGGAGGGCCTTGAACCCGCACTGGGCGTCGCGCACCTGCGTGGCGAACAGGGCGCGCAGCAGCAAGTTGTAGGTGCGCGAGATCAGTTCTCGTCTCGGGCCGCGGGCGACGACGGCGTTTCGCGTGAGGCGGGAGCCGATGGAGATGTCGGAGTGGCCGGAGACGAGGGGAGCGACGAGCGGGAGCAGGGCGTTGAGATCGGTGGAGAGGTCGACGTCGGTGTAGGCGACGATGTCGGCGTTGCTCGTTCGCCATGCCTCTCGTAGCGCCCTCCCGCGACCTTTCGCCTCGAGGTGGACGATGCGCACCCGGGGGAGGGCGGCGGCCAATCGAGTCGCGATCGCACTCGTGTCGTCGGTCGAGGCGTTGTCGGCGATGGTGATCCGCCAGCTGAAGGGGAAATCGCGCGATGAGGAACGCGTGCAGGCGCTCGATGCTCGGCGTGAGCGTGGCCGACTCGTTGAAGACGGGCACCACGAGGTCGAGCACGGGCGAGGCGGTCGCTCCCGACGCGCTGGCGATGCGCGGGACGACCGTGGTGTGCCCGCCCCGCTTCGTGCTCATCGACGGCAGTTTGCGCGCCGTACCTGGACGCCGGCCTCAGCCTTCCCTGGAAGTTTCCTGGTCGTCGTCTCGAAGAGGGAGCACCACCCGGACGCACGTGCCGTGGCCCGGCGCCGTCTCGAGCGTCACTCGACCGTCGTGGGCCTGCACGACGGCTTCCACGATCGATAACCCGAGGCCGGTGCCGTCGTGGTGCCGCGCCGCGGCGTCGGCGCCCCGCGCGAACCGGCCGAACGCGTTCGCCGCGAGCTCGGGCTCCATCCCGGGGCCCTGGTCGTCGACCTCGAAGACGCACACCGATTGTTCCTGGCGACCGCGGAGGGTGATGACGACGCTCGGCTCCGTGTACACGAGGGCGTTGGACAGCAGTGCCGCGATCACCTGGCGGATGCGGTCCTCGTCGACATCGGCTATCAAGTCGTCGGCCACGTCGACCGTGAGTGGCCTATCGGGTTGCACGGCAGAGGCGTCGGCCGCCGCGTCGCGGAGCAGCTGGGTGACGTCGACCGTCGTGCGACGGAGCGGGCGTCCCTCGTCGAGGCGAGCGAGCAACAGGAGGTCCTCGACGAGATCCGTCATCCGCATCGACTCCTGGCCCACTCGGCGCATGGCATCGTCGAGCGCGGGACGCTCCGCGAGCGCGCCGCGCTGGTAGAGCTCGAGGTAGCCCCGGATCGACGTGAGCGGCGTGCGCAGCTCGTGGCTCGCGTCGGCGAGGAAACGGCGCAAGCGCAGGTCGGCCTCTTGGCGCTCGTCGAGCATCACGTTGAATGCGCGAGCCAGGCGCCCGGCCTCGGTTGAAGGCGAACGGGGCTCCACCCGGCGGTCGAGCTCGCCGCGAGCGATGGCGTCGGCGGTGTCAGTCACCTGCCGGATCGGTTGAAGGCCGAGCCGGCGGACCCACCAGGCCAGGAGTGAGAGAACGAGCGCGATCCCGAAGCCCGCGATCGCGGCGACGACCACGAGACGGTCTGTGGCGGAATGCACACGGTCGAGTGGAAAGGCCAGCACGATGAAGCCGTCGGTGATCGGCACGACGATGGAGCGGAGCTCGCCGTCGCCGTTCGTGGCGGCGACCGTCACCGGGTGCGCGGTGCGTGCGAGATGCTCGAGGTTCTGCCCGTGCAGGTCGGGGCGGCCGTTGCTCTGACCCGGCACGATGGTCTGGAGCACGCCGGTGGTCGAGACGCGCGCGATGTAAAGGTCGAAGAGGTCGGGCGGCGCCGGGAACGACCGCGGCGGCGCGGTCGGCAGTCGGATCGACAGTACGCGGGCGGGGGCTGCGGCCGCGACCAGCTGGCGATCGATCTGGTCGACCAGGTAGTTGCGTTGGGTGCGGACGATGATCACACCGGCGGTCACGAGTAGCACCACGATCACGATCAGCGCCACGATCAGGCGCCGGCCGAGACTCACGGCAAGTCGTCCGGCTCGCGGATCGTGTAGCCGACACCGCGGATCGTGCGAATCAGGCGCGGCTCAACGTCGTCGACCTTGCGACGCAGATGGCTGATGTACGTCTCGACCGCCGAGCCGTCACCACCGAAGTCGTACTCCCAGACGTGGTCGAGGATCTGCGCCTTGCTCAGCACGAGCCCGACGTTGCTCAACAGATAGCGGAGCAACTTGAACTCGGTCGGCGACAAGTGCACCTCGCGGCCGGCCCGCGTGACGAGATGCCGTTCGTCGTCCAACTCGAGGTCGGCGCAGCGCAACGTCGCGTCGCCGGCGAGGCCCGACCGACGGAGGATGATCCGAACCCGAGCCAACAGCTCCTCGACGGAGAACGGCTTGACCACGTAGTCGTCGCCGCCGATCGTGAGGCCGCGCACACGGTCTTCGGGCGCGTCCCGTGCGGTGAGGAAGATGACGGCCGCAGTGTTGCCGTGCGCGCGCAGGCGCTCCAGGAGCTCGAACCCGTCGCCATCGGGCAGCAGCACGTCCAGGACGAGGAGGTCGGGCCGGTACGACCGGGCCTGCTCCAAGGCCTCGGTCGTCGATGCGGCGGTCGCCACGTCGAACCCCTCGAGGCGCAGCGCCGACGAGACGAGGAAGGCGATATTGGGCTCGTCGTCGACCACCAGCACCCGGGCCGCTCGTACCGCCATCGGGGCCACCCTGCCACGCAACGCATGACGCCGCCTGGAGACAACCTGTACGGAACCTCTATCTCGCCGGCTTGTGCTCCGCCACCGCTGTGGTGATGAGGTCGGCGAGCTGGGCGTTTCCGGCGGCGTTGAAGTGCAGGCCGTCGGCGATGTGCCATTCCGGGTGGCCGCGAGAACGGGTGAATCCTGGCCTGCAGTCGAGAGCGAGACGCCGAGCTTGCCCGTAGCGTGTGCGTAGCCCTCGGAGCGTGCCCCGGAGACCTCGTGGCGACAGTCCAGGAACGGCACGTCATGGATCCTCAATGCTTGAAACATCGTCTCCAGGTGCCCGCCATAGAGCCCGAATGTCTGCTCGAGCCGGCCTTCAGCAACGTTCGCACTATCAACGCGCCGCCGGTAATGCGCTGTGATTGCCTCACCGGGACGCGTCGACCATGATGCGCCGGGCACTCGGAACCGGGCGCCCGGGGCTACCAATGGGGTCGTTGCCATGACGTTCACGCCACTCGCACCCACCACGCGCGTTCCTCCGAGTCGGATCGCTGATGACACCTGGATCATCCACTCGGTGCAGCTCGCGCTGGTGAGCCGCTCTTCATCTACCTCAACTCGATGGTCATCCTCGGTGCGGAGCCGATGGTCGTCGACACGGGGACCGTCGCCGAACCGTGGAACAATGGCTGGAGGAAGTGTTCGAGCTGGTGGAGCCAGAGGACGTGCGCTGGATCTTCTTGTCGCACGACGACGTCGACACAGAGGGAAACCTCGACGAGATACTGACCGCGTGCCCGAACGCGAGCTCGTGTGCAACTGGGCGATGATGGAACGTCACGCGAACTGCTTCGACTTCCCGCTCGAGCGCTGCCAGTGGATCGTGGACGGTGACTCGCTCGACGTCGGCGACCGCACGTTGCTCGTGATGCGACCGTCCGGTGTTACGACTCGCCGACCACTCGTGGTCTCTTCGACCGAAGACGGGCGTGTACTGGGCGGTCGACACCTTCGCGACGCCGCTGGCGGACCCGCAGCAGGGGCGTCGCGGATCTCGACGGCGAGTTCTGGGACTTCGCCATGGCACTGTTCGCGATCGGCGCGGTGAGCCCTGGCTGTCGATGGTCGACGAGGTGAAGTACGGTAAGATACGTCGACGGCGTGCATAAGCCTCGATATCAAGACGATGCGGCGTGTCACACCCGGTGATCGAGGGCGATCATCGGCTGCTTCGCAGGGTACGCGGCTCTGAGTGACCCCGCTGATGCCCGACCAGTCGATCTCGACCAGATCGTCGCTGCGATCGCAACCACAGATGACGCGGCGCGAGTAGTGGGAGCGTGTCAGCACCTAGTTGTGCTGGTCTGGACGTTTTCATCTCGTCGATTGCGAGGGGTTTGAGAGCTGTCTCTTAGGTCTACGTTGTTGTGATTTGCACACTTGCGGCTCCGGCTCGCTGGCGATCTGATAGGTGGGATGAGCTCGAGTTAGATAGTCTCGAGACCGCAGAGTCGGCGTTCCGATCGCTCGAACTCGTGGCTTGGGGCGCTTGGTCGCACTCGGCGGCCGCCGCATAGAACGCATAGAAGAGGTGAAGCGCGCCATTGAAGGGCGTACCTGCATGCAAAACGCCGGTTGAGCCCACTTATTGCGCCCCTTGGAGGCGTTGGTCTGGGCGGCTCGTGCGACCTTGCTGCTCCTCGAGCGCTCGCCGCTTGGCGTCCACCGACGGCGCTATACTGAGGTGTGACCGAGATCGCGTCCGTGGTGGATTCCACTTCTGGACTGTCCATCGAGTCGGCCGCGGCCTCGACACCCGATGAGGTCCTCGACGCGGCCGGGAGTCGACCATCAGGACTCACCGTGGCAGAGGTTACGGCACTGGACGAACTGTTCGGTCCGAACGCGGTGCGTTCCCACCATGCGAGCGCGTGGTCGGTCCTCTTCGCCAGTGGCACAGCGCGTTGCTGTGGCTGCTGGTCGCTGCGGCCGCGGTGTCGGCGTTCGTCGGCGAGGGGCTCGACGCCCTCATCATCGGGGTGATCGTCGTGGCGTCGATCGGTCTCGGGTTCGTCAACGAGTACCGGGCCGAGCGGGCCGCGGAGGCGATGCACTCCGAGATCCGCCACGAGGTCGACCGTCGTCCGTGACGGCGCGCCGGAGAGCGTCGAGGTGACCGACCTGGTGCCGGGTGACATCGTGCACCTCGACGTCGGCTCGATCGTCCCGGCCGACGTGCGTCTGCTCGAGCGCCTAGCAGCCTCGAGTGTGACGAGTCGATCCTCACCGGCGAGTCGGTCCCGGCCGAGAAGTCGCCCGAGCCCGGTGCCGGCGGCTCCGCCGCTGGCCGAGCTGTCGTCATGCCTGTTCATGGGCACGGTCGTGCACGAGGGCGACGGCCGAAGGTGTCGTGGTCGCGACCGGTCGCCTCGACCGCAGTTCGGGCGGATCGCCGTCGGGCTCGGCGAACGACACCCCCAGACCGAGTTCCAGCTCGGCCTGCACCCGCTTCTCGGGCCTGCTGGCCAAGGTCGGCGGGGTGCTGAGCGTCACGATCTTCGTGATCAACGTCGCTGCTCGGACGACCCGTCATCGAGGCCGTGCTGTTCTCGCTGGCTGTGGCGGTGGGCATCACCCCGCAGCTGCTGCCGGCGGTCGTCTCGACCAGCCTCGCCACCGGATCACGCCGGCTCGCCGCAGAAGAAGGTGCTGGTCAAGCGGCTGGTGTGCATCGAGGATCTCGGCGACATCGACGTGCTGTTCACCGACAAGACCGGCACGCTCACCGACGGGCACATCAGCTTCGAGCGAGACGATCGACCGCGACGGGCGCCGACAGCGCCGAGGTCCTCACGCTCGGCCTGGTGTGCAACGAAGCCACCGCCGACCGACGACACCGCCGTCGGCGGCAACCCGCTCGACGTCGCGCTCTGGGAAGCACCCGGCGCGACGCGGTAGCCCATCGACCGGCGTTCCACCGGGTCGCCGTCGCGCCCGTTCGACCACGACCGCCGGCTGCGTCGTCGGTGCTCGTCGACCGGACCGACGGCAACGGCTCCTCGTCACGAAGGGCGCCCCGAAGCGCGTCCTCGACCGCTGCACAGACGTCCCCGACGACGCTCGCCGTGTGCTCGACAGCTGAGTTCGCGCGCCGGCAACCGCGTCGTCGCGGTCGCCACCCGGCCGGCCCCGGAGCTGACCACGCGTCACGCCGCGACGACGAGCACGACCTGAACCTCGCCGGCTTCCTCGTGTTCCTCGACCAACCCAAGCCGTCCGCCGCCGCGTCGATCGCCCGCCTCGCCGATCTCGGCATCACCGTCAAGATCGTCACCGGCGACAACCCCGTCGTCGCCGAGACGGTGTGCCGCGACGCTCGGCGTCGCCTCGGCGGGCACGCTCACCGGCACCGACCTCGACGCCCTCGACGAAGACGCAGCTCGCCGCGGCCGTCGAACGCACGCGACGATCTTCGCCCGGGTCAGCCCCGAGCAGAAGGCCCGCATCCTGCGCGCCCAACGCGCGCGCCGGCTCGGCGGTCGCGTTCCTCGGCGACGGCGTGAACGACGCGCTCGCCCTGCACCACGCCGACGTCGGGCATCTCGGTCGACTCGGCCACCGACGTCGCCAAGGACGCCGCCGACATCATCCTGCTCGAGACGTGACCTCGACGTGCTGGCTGACGGCGTCGCCGAAGGACGCCGCATCTTCGCCAACACCATCAAGTACGTGCTCATGGGCACCTCGTCGAACTTCGGGAACATGTTCAGCGTCACGGTCGCCGCTGCGTTCCTGCCGTTCCTGCCGATGCTCCCGTTCCAGATCCTGCTCAACAACCTGCTCTACGACACCAGCCAGATGACGATCCCGACCGACCGTGTCGACGAGGAGCAGCTCGCCCGCCCCTCGCACTGGGACATCGGGTTCATCCGCCGGTTCATGGTCCGCTTCGGGCCCGATCAGCTCGATCTTCGACTTCGCCACCTTCGCCGTGATGCTCTGGGTGCTTCGACGCCACCGCACCGCAGTTCCGCTCCGGCTGGTTCGTCGAGTCGCTCGCCACCCAGACGCTCATCGTGTTCGTGATCCGCACCCGGCGAGTGCCGTTCTTGCGGAGCCGGCCATCGCGCCCGCTGCTCGTCTCGGTGTTCGCCGTCGTGACCGATCGGCGCCGCTCATCCCTCAGAGTCCTCTCAACGACACCCTCGGGCTTCGCGCCGCTACCCCGGCGTTCTTCGCTGTGCTCGTCGCCTTCGTCGTCGCGTACCTGGTCGTGCGTCGAGGTGGCGAAGTACTTCTTCTACAAGGTCCACGCACCACGAAGGCCCAGCCGCTCCGGCGCGGCATGCCCACCGCGTGCACCGCCTCGCCGCCCGCTGGAGCCACCACCAACCACTCCCGTTCTCACCCAAGTGAACGCGACTGCGCCGCGCAATGCCCGCGATGCCCCACGCCCCGACTCCGCGACGCTCTTCCGCTCGGCGCGCACCGATCCCCGAGCCGAGCCCCGCCGATCACGGTCTCGAAGTGCGCGAGCGGTTGCAGTGCCGACGCCACCAGACGCGCTCGCCGACTTCCGCACGTCGTCCCAGTGGTGCTCACCGAGCCGTGTGAGGAGATCGGTCGATGTCGCTGAGCAGAACCGCCATCGTGCCAGTTCGGCCCATGGTTTTGCCTATGCACGACGCCACGACGCACCGGCTGACTTCTTCAAGGCCGTTCCGAGTTTCGGATCTCGCGCACACGGCGGCAGCCCCAACCCTCGCTTCGCGGCCACAACACGTAGCGCGCAACCGGCTACCCTCGCGCACACCGCCGCGTCCAGAACGTGCGCCCTGAACGTTCACGCGATCGCGGGAGCAGGCCGCCCGAACGGCACGTACGCGCTCCTCGACGGAGGGAAAGTCGGCCCGTGGGTTCAGTCTTGTGCCGTGTCGTGAGGGTTTGAGAGCTGTCTCATTAGGTCCACCGCTTCTTGTGGAGCCACACGAACGCGGACGATTCCACTAGGGAGCGCGGTAGACCGATACGTGGTCGGTCGATGTCGCCTCGAACGGCTCACTCTGCCAGTTCGTCCAGCGTGCCTCCAGCGATAGCCCGGTGATACGCGCCATCAGGTCGAGCTCTGATGGCCACGCGTACCGGTGGACGACCGGGAACACCCTGACGGTGCCGTCGCCGAGGACGATCTGGGTTGTCGCGAGCGTCTGTGTGGAGGGGTCGTGGTCAGCGGCGACCAGCCCGATGTACCCCGGGGAGAGCCTCCGCGGCCGGAGGCTTGGTCCCGGTGGCAGCGCTTCTGGGACCCAGGCCTCCACGACGAAGCGCCCTCCGGAGCGAAGGTGCCATGCCGCGGTTTCGAAGCAGCGGATCTTGGCGTCCTGGTCCGGGAGCGCAAAGATCGTGTTGAGCGCAAGGACGACGAGGCTGAAGTGGCCGGCCGGGCCGACCCGCACCGTCGAGAAGTCGCCGAGCGTCGCTTGGACGACTGCGCCGTTGCATTGAGCCGCCATCCGGTCCAGCATCTCGCGCGAGCCGTCGACCCCGTGCACCTCCAGACCGCGACGCGCGAGTGGGATGGCGAGCCTCCCGGTCCCGATGCCGAGTTCGAGCACCGGGCCACCGTCGGCGAGATTGGTGAGGCAATCCACGGCGCCGTCGGTGTCGAACGCTTGGCCGTAGATGTCGTCATAGGCATCCGCGATCCAGGTGCCGTATTCGCTCACGTCGTGCTTAGCCACTGCTCACCCCTACCGTGTTCTCGAGCAGGCCGCAGCCGAGGAGGGGTGCGCCCGGTCGCAAGGACGACACGCCTTCGGTCCAGCTGTCGAGCAGATGTTGGGCCTGTCGGGCCTCCACCGCCAGCGCCGCGCGTGCTCCGAACACGATGTCCTCTCGGAGCGACGGCTCCTGACAGGCGAGCGAGCTCGCCATGTCGTGCAGCGCGACTACCTGGTGCTCGGCGTCGGCCGCAACGTGCACGTCGTAGAACCGCCGTGCCAACTCGCTGATCCCGAGCCGGGCGAGCGCGGCGGAGTACCTGGCCATCGGCACGACCGACGTCATCTCGTACACGGTGAGGTGCCCGACCAGCGCGCCCCGCCAACGACGGTGGAGACCGAAGAACGAGATGACGTTCCCAGATGCCAACGTGCTCCCGGGCAGGCATTCCACGTAGACGCCGTAGCTCGGATCGAGGCCGAGCTCGCGCATGGTGATTCCATAGCGGTGGTGATGCATGTCTTCGTAGCGCCCGAACCCGTACTCGTCGGCTTGGATGCGCACCAGCGCCGCCTTTGCCGGCCCTTCGAGGCGAGGAATCGCCCAGGTGTGCGGGTCCGCCTCCTTCCGTTGGTATGCCGAGCGGTGTATCGCGAATTCGCGCATGTGCGCCAGCGACCCCTCGTGCTCGAGATACTTCGAGAGCGAGGGCCCTTCGTCGGACGCGATCAGCTCGGAGATTTCGAGCTCGATCGATTGACCAGCCGGCGGGTCCGCGTCGACGGCTGACTCCTCGAGCAAGCGCATCTCAAAGGCGCGCTCGAGTTCGGCGCGGAACGCGAGGAGCGAAACGTCCCACTCCATCTCGTCGGGGACCCCTGCGAACGACCGGTAGTGGAGTTCGTAGCAGAGGTACAGCGCGAGCTGGAGGTCGTCGTCGACTAGGGGATCCGCGATCGGATCGATCCGTGGTGCCCACGTGCGCTGCCCTTGCAGGAGACGGGTGACGTGGCATGAGAGCGCACCACGCGGGGACGGCAGCGTCGGCCCCAGAGAAAGTGCGTTCACTGTGTGCACATCGCGGTCGGGGTTTCCGGCGATCCGGCCGAGTTCAAGGTCACTGGCGGAGTCGCTGTTCCGTTCGCCTCGATCGCCCATCCGACCTGGTCGATGCGAGCGACCTGGTCGATGCGAGCAGCGAGAGCATCGTGGTGCACAGGTGTTGCGGGTGGCTCCAGTGCGAGCAGGAGCTGCACTCCGCGTCTGCCGCGTATGCGGCCGTCAGACTCGTTCGTGGTCTCCGTCGCCATATCGCCCCGTTCTCGGTTGCGCCGAATTCTTTCGAAGAGACAGGATCACTTCGAGAACCGGGATCAGCGGGGTCCTAGCTGATTCGGACTCGAGCACGATTCCCATCTTGGTGTCGCCCGGCAAACAGGGTGTGGTCGCCGGATCCGCGACGGACGCGCGCGTCCTCCTCAGCGTACGGCCTCTCGCGACAAGGACAGACGGTCGATGCGCTCCCATTACCGGGTCGAATCCGGTTTCCCATATACGCAGACCTGCGTTCCGGCAAGTACTTCGCCGGGGCTCCACCCGGCGCTCAGCGGAGGAACGGCTGGCTCTGACCGGCGACGACCGGCGTGTACTGGGCGGTCGACACCTTCGCGACGCCGCTCCCGGACCCGCAACACGGCGTCGCCGATCTCGACGGAGACTTCTGGGACTTCGGCATGGGCCCGTTCGCGCTCAGCCCCGCTCGGTGGCCGTGATCACGACATGGAGCGATGCGGTACGTCCGCCGGCGAGGCTCCTATTGGCTCCTGTACCAGGTCCTCGAAGAGGGCCCGGTAACTCGTCACGGCCTGCCGGAGGTCTTCGGTCGACGCGCTGCCTTCGACATTCCTGACGTAAATCGCGTGGCCTCGCCGATAGTTCTCCACCACCTCGGGGTGGTCGACGGACACGATCCTGGACTGGACGTCGAAGTCGTCGACCGGGTACCCGCATTCCCGCATGACTTCCGTCACGAGGCCGTCCGCTTCGGCAACGGCCAACGGGGGCGTGTCGACGAAGCGACTCTGGAGAACATTCCAGCGCTCGACGTAGCGCGTCCGCGACGCCTCGCTCAGCGAACGGATGTCCAGCGCGTCGTGCTCCTCGTACCGCTGCTCAAGATCGCGTTCCCCGGTGCGCCGGCTCTTCGATCCCGCCACGGTCCGCTCGTATTCCGAGCCGAACGTTCTTTGGAGCCGACGCCGGCGTCGCATGGACAAACCAATCACCACTGCCAACGCTACGACGACAATCGCGACGATGATGACGACCCACAGCCAGGTATCCACGACACCCTCCCCTGTCAGTATCGAGGCTGTCCTCGTACCCAAGGGGGAGCCGCGCTAAGCATGCTCTTGGCAGGCGCGATCGGATCGGTATTGCCTCTGACGAAGCATGGGACTAGTCGGCGGGGACGCGCTCGTTGTAGGCGTTGATCGCCGCCGTCGCGTCGGACGCCGCCGCCTTCACCGCGGCACGCGGGCGCTTCCCGTTCAAGTACATGCTGTTCTCCGCATCCCGGATCACGTCGTTCACCTCCGTGTACGCACCAATCACGGAGCCTGCGGTCGCGGGGGAGTTCACGCCCGCGAGTAACTGGTCGTACGCGACCCGGTAGCCCGGGTTCCTCGCCCACAGGTCCTGCACCTGCCCGTTCGCCGCCGCCCCCTCGACGATTGGCAGATACCCGGTGCTCACCGCCCACGCCGCCTGCGACTCTGGCGTGTCGAGGAACTTCAGGTACTCCCATGCCGCCGCCTGCTTCGCTGCCCGCGACTTGCTCACCATGAACAGCGCGCCGCCCTGCACTGTCACCCCTCCGTCCCCCGGGGGTCCGGGCATCGGCCCGACACCGAGCGTGACATCGCGATACTGGCCGCTCGCGAGGAACTGGGTGATCGTTCCGAGCGAAGCACTGGTGTCGATCGTCATGGCGTGACGGCCGTTCCCGATGCCGACCAAGTTGTCGTACTGGCTGGTGCCGGTATCGGGGATCGGCTCCGCCAATCCGTCCTTCACCATCTCCGACATCCATGCGAAGATCTCGCGCCCCGTCGCGTCGTCGAACACGGCTTTCGTGGCGCGCGCCGCGCGCCCGTTGTCGTTGTTCACGAAGCCCTTGTTCGCGATGGCCCGCCAGTGCGAGAAGTAATCCGGGCTCCATCTTCAGGGCCATGGGCGCACCCGTGACGACGCTGCTCTCCTTCAACTGCTCGGCGTCGGCACGTACGTCGTCGAGCGTGGCCGGCGGCTTGTCCGGATCGAGACCCGCCTTCTGGAAGGCGGCTCTGTTGTAGAGGAACACGGGACCGGAGATGTTGAAGGGCATCGCAACGACGGTGCCCTGCACCGAGAAGTAGCTGACCACGCGCGGGAGGAAGTCCGAGAAGGTGTAGCCGTCGGCCTTGGCGCACTCGCCGGCGGGCAGTGCGGTGCGGGTGTCGATCATCTGCTGCTGGTCGCTGCCCTGGAGCTGCACGACATCGGGAAGGTCGCCGCTCGAAAGGCCTGCCTTGTACTTCGCGAAGGTGTCTTCGTAGGTCACCTGGTTCACGAGCGTGACCTCGACGGCTGACTGCGACGAGTTGAACGCGTCGGTGAGTGCTTGCAGCGCCTCTTCGTTCGCACGAGGCATCGAGTGCCACACGGTGATCGCGACGGGCTTCGCGGCCTTCTTCAACGCTCCGAGAGGGCAGCGAGTCGCGGCGCCTGCGGGAGCGTCGCCCCGGACGCATACCACGCCCGAACCCACGACCAGCATCGAAATCACCACGCAGCTGACCTGCGTCCAACTCCGCCTCATGCTCGGTCTCCTGAATCGTGACGCCGCTCCATTGTGACGCTCGCGCGGTCAGCTCCTCGCGCAGAGCTCCCGTACGGCGGTCTGGGGATCCTTCGAGACGCGCGCGAACGTCAGTCGGGGAGCGTTCACGAGGTTGGTGAAGAAGCGGCCGGCGTCGAGGTGATCGGTCGTCGCCTGCCACACGTCACGCAGGGTCCCGCACCGGAGCGCGGCGCGGGCGGCGCGCACATTCGCGTGTTCGGGGACGCCCGCACGTGTGTACGCAGCGAGGATCCAAGCGGGTGGGCTCAGCTTCTCGTGCCCCGGGCGTCCGCGTTCGTCGAGGCGGAAGTGGGAGTCGATCGGGTTGGCGAGCCCGAGGCGGTCGGCGACCCCGATGTCGGGCCCGGCCGCGTAGCTGAAGGCGCCCAGGATCAGCGCAGGAGTCGCGGCTCGGAAGTCGGCGCCGGAGCGCAGGGGTAGCCGCCCGACGTCGAGCGCGTCGACGTCCGGGAGGAAGTAGCCACCGCCGTCCTGTTCGACCTGCGCCCGGAAGGCACGCACCGAGTTGACGAGGAGCGGGTAGTGGCCGACGGCCACCGGATGGTCGGAGTCCGCGAGCGTCAGGAGGAGGGTTCGCTCGTCGGCGATCCCGTGGGGTCCGATCGCGCTCGGCCCGGCGTAATCCACTCGGAGCCAGCCGGAGCTCACGATCGCCCAGACGACCACGGCGCCTGCCCCGAGCAGCACCGAACGGCGCGCGGGTGCGAGAGCCACCGGGGCGAGGAAGGCGAAGAACGGCGGGATGAGCATGCGGCCATGCATGAAGTCTCCGCCGACGCGCACGACGTACAGCGTCTCGACGAGCGCGGCCCCTACGGGGACGAGCGCCGCCACCGCGATCCACCGGTCGCGACGCGCACCGGCGCGCACCAGGGGGACGATGCCGAAGGCGACCACCAGCACTACCGGGATCCACAGGAAGTATGGACCCACGAAGTCCGCGAGGTAGTGCCAGCCCTGTGACCAGTACGACGACGTCCCCTCCTTGGCGAGCGCGGTGTTCGGGACGAGCAAGCCGTAGTAGCCCATGCGGAACAGCTCGTACGCGACGGGGAGGGCGATCGCTGCGAGGAGCGCGAGGGTGCGGCGTCTCCAGCTCTCGAAGCGTAGGCACCACACGATCACGAAGACCGCAGAGAACGTCACGAAGTCGGGGCGCACGAGCGGTCCGAGGCCGAGCAGCACGGCAACGGGGACGAGCGGCCGCCATCCCGCGCGCGGCTCGGCGAGCAGTCCGTACGCGAGCGCCGCCGTGCAGGCCCCGAGCCAGGCCACCGACAGGCCCACCTCGAGCCCCGACGTCGTGAAGTCCCACACGACCGGCACCGCCGCGAACACGAGCATGCCGAACGGGATCAGTGCGTCCGTGGAGCCCGTCGCGTGCAGGAGCCGGCGCGATCCGAGCATCGCGAGCGCCATGCCGCTCAGCACGCCAGTGATGCCCAGCAGCGCGGCGACCCATTCCAGGCGCACCGGGAGGACGAGATCGCCGACGAGGAGGGTGAGCAGCCACAGTGGGCTCGTGCCCGCTTCGACGCGTTCGCCCGCGTTGAAGACGGGCCCGTGGCCCGCCTTGATCTGGTCGACGATGCGCAGGTTGATGAACGCGTCGTCGTCGAGCCAGCGGCGTTGCCAGGCGGCGACGGCGACGATCACCACGGGCACCGCGGCGAGCGCCCACCAATGCCATGAGCGCATGACACGGACGCTGGGGGGCAGGGAGTTGGTGGGCGCGGCTACGGGGGCAGGGTCTAGCACACCGCTTCTCCCGCCCCGCTGATGGGATCGGGGGAGCCGCGACAGTAGGATTTACCGTTGCTCATGCGCCCCGCTCCTCCTTCGCCGCGTCCCGTCGCGGCGCGCTCGGCCGGGATCCGCCACCTGCCCGGCCTCGACGGCTTGCGGGGTTTCGCGGTCTTGGGCGTGCTGCTGTTCCACGGCGGCATCTCGTGGGCAGTGGGCGGCTATCTCGGGGTCAGCCTGTTCTTCACCCTCTCCGGGTTCCTGATCTGCAGCCTCCTCCTCGCGGAGCGGGCAGAGACGGGGCAGGTCAGGCTCCGCAGCTTCTGGGAACGCCGGCTCCGGCGGCTCCTGCCCGCGGCGCTCATCACGCTCGTGCTGGTCGTGCTCTACGCGCAGGTCGCGGCGACGGCGGGGCAGCAGATCGGTCTCAGCGGCGACATCCGGTCCGCGCTGTTCGACTTCTCGAACTGGCACTTCCTGTCGACCGGCCACTCGTACAGCGACCTGTTCCGGGATCCTTCGTTGGTCCAGCACTACTGGTCGCTCTCGATCGAAGAGCAGTTCTACCTGGTCCTGCCGGTCGTCATCACCGCGGTGCTGGTGTGGGGTCGGCGATCCGTCCGCTTCCTCGGCTGTGTGTTGGTGGGCGTGGCGGCGATGTCGCTCGCCGTCCAGCTCATGAGCGACAATCCCGATCGCATCTATTACGGGACCGACGCACGCGCGTTCGAGCTCCTGAGTGGAGCGCTGCTGGCGGTCGCGCTGGCCCGATGGATGCAGCAGCGCCCCCGCGCTCGAGAGCCTTCGGTCGCGTGGGCTCCCGTCGGTCTCGCCGCGGCCGGCGTGACGTTGTGGTGGTGGTCGAGCGCCCCGCAGACCAGCGGGTGGCTCTACGACGGCGGCTTCGCGGTCGTGGCGTGCATGAACGTGGTGGTGATCCTCGGCACGATGGTTCCCGGGCCGTTGCGGTGGGTCTGCTCGCTCTCGCCGATCCGGTATGTGGGCCGCATCAGCTACGGCATCTACCTGTACCACTGGCCGGTGTACCTGTGGCTCGACGGAGCACGCACCGGACTCGACGGTACGGCGCTGCTGTTCGTCCGCCTCGCGGTCACCTTTGCCCTCGCGGTGGCGTCGTTCCACTTCGTCGAGTGGCCGATCCGCATGTCGCGCCACCGCCTGCGTCTCACGCGCGTCGTGCCGGCGGTGGCGGGCGTGCTCGTGGTGGTTACCGCGCTCACGATCGTCGCGGTGCCGACCCCGGATGCAGGGACCGTGATCACCGCCGAGGACTTCCACGTCGCCGACAAGATTCCGGACGCCGCGCCACCTCCGGGCGTGGAGTCGGCGGTCAGACCGCTTCGCGTCTACGTCGCGGGCGATTCCACGGGGGTCATGCTCGCGGGGGGAATGTTCAACTGGACCCTGGGAAGCGGGTCGGGCCAGGTCGTCCTCCGCAGCGCCGCGGGGATCGGCTGTGGCCTCCTGCGCTTCGGGGAATTCCGAGGTGGCGCGCTCGACGGCGTACTCAAGCGCGACCCGGCCGAATGCGACCACGAGCCCGAGCGATGGGCCCGCGACATCGCCGAGTTCCAGCCCGACCTGGTGCTCATGAGCTCGGGACCCTTCAACGTGCTCCCGTACCGGCCGTACGGCGACAGCCAGTGGCGGGCTATCGGAGACCCCGTCGTCGACGAGCAACTCCGAGCCGAGATGAGCCGCAGCATCGACATCCTCGGGAGCACCGGGAAGCCGGTCCTCTGGTTCGACGTGCCCTACAGCGACCGGCCGGGATGGGACGTCGACGCACGCGTCGATCGATTCAACGCGCTGCTCGACGAGCTGGTGCGGGCGCGACCGGACGTCTCGCGCCTGCCCTGGGCCCAGTACGTCAACGCGCTTCCGGCGCCCGACGCGCGGATCCTCCGCCCGGATCTCGTCCACGTCGATCCCACGGTGTGGCCGCGGATCCTTGACCAATGGCTGTGGAAGGAGATCGAGGGCGAGTACCACGCGACGAGGGCGCGGCTCGCGGCGACTGCCCTGGCGTTGTCGTGAGCGGTCCTGGCGGCTCCCTCGCGGTGCTGGCGTGCACGCGGTGCTCGGGCGTGTGGTCTATGGGAACGCGGCTCGCGTCTACCGATTGGGGGGTGAGCGGCGTGTCCCGCGATCAGGGGCGGCGCAGCCCGAGCGGGTTCTCGAGGTCCCGGTCGCGACACGACGGCGGGCTCGTGACGGGATTGCAGCGCGCGATCGCGTGTCCGGGCAGCACGACGACGTAGTTCCCGAGCTTCGGGTCGGCGACGGAGACGTCCGTCGACACGATCGTCGCGCCATTACGGATGGCGGTGTTGGCCCTCGTGAGGTCGTCTGCCCGCACCTCCACGAGGTCGGCGTCGCTTCGCGTACGCACGAGGAAGTGCTGCCGCACCAACTGGCGGATGGTGTCGGCCCGAGGCGTGTCGCGGACGATCACGGCGGCCGAGGGCTCCTGGGGACGCGACCGGAGGAACATCGCCCGGCGTTCGAGCGACGGAGTGTCGGCGAGGTAGCGGTCGTGGGTCGGGCCCGCGGTGTTCAGGACGACGAGCACCCGCCCGCGCAGCTTCGCGAGCGTGGGCCATCCTCGGGTGCGGATCGCGCGGCGCAGGGTCGGGTGCCGGCCCCTGACCTCGTCGGGCGTGACGAGGCTGCGACCGAACGTGTGCCGCACGGTCGAGTCGAGGTGTGCGAGCGCGGGCGCGTCCCAGTTGGCGAGGTGCTGGCGCGCCGCCGCTCGGTCGAGGAGCGCCTGGAACACCGGGTTCGAATTGGCGGGCAGCGGCTTGGGCTCGATGAGCACGACCACGGGCAGATGCCCGGGGTGCGTGTCGGACCACCGGTCGACCATCCGCAGACACCCCTGCAGCGTCGGGCAGTTGGATCGTTCGTCGAGGAGCGGCGTGTGGAACACGGGGAACCCCGGCCCGTTGTGGGCGTCGAGCTCGAGGCTCCGGATGCCGGCGTCGAGCTGGGCGGTGATCGACGGGTG
The DNA here is from genome assembly GCA_963775795.1 of uncultured Actinomycetes bacterium. Taxonomy (GTDB): domain Bacteria; phylum Actinomycetota; class Acidimicrobiia; order IMCC26256; family DASPTH01; genus CAVZKC01. The sequence continues at coordinate 1,854,087 of CAVZKC010000004.1, forward strand.
CTCGTAGTCGGCGCCCTCCCCGGGAAGTAGCGGGCGGCTCGGGCGGCGGTGGTAGCTGTTGTGCGTCCCGAGCATCTGCACGTCCTGGAGCCTGAGCTCCGAGTCGTCGGGATAGGGGCCGGGGCGGGACTCGTCACCGGTCGAGGTGACGACGACCAGCGCGCCGGCCACGAGCAGCCCGACGAGCGCCGCACCGAGGATGACGAGACGGTGCCGCCGGGTGACGGGGATGCGCGCTGCGCTCACGGGTCGACTCCGAGGGCGCGCACCAACGGAAGGTACTGCCGAGCCGTCCTCGGATGGAGGCGGCTGTGTTGCGTCGTTCGCCGGGCCCGGGCGAGACTGCCTTGCCGTCGCGACGACAGGAGGATCCATGACCCATCCCAACGAGACGATGGTGCGGCGTGGCTTCGAGGCCTTCGGCAATGCCGATCTGGCAACGCTGTCGGAGCTGCTGTCGGAGGACGTGGTCCACGACGTTGCCGGGGACAACCTGGTGTCGGGTGAGCACAAGGGCCGGGAGGCGGTGTTCGCGCTCTACGGCAAGCTCTACGAGCTCTCTGACGGCACCGTGAAGGTCGAGCTCCAGGAGGTCGACGTGCAGGGTGAGAACCGGGTCGTCACGCAGCACCGCGGAACGGCCACCCGGGGAGAGAAGTCGATCGACGTGACCACGACGATGGTGTTCACCATCGAGGACGGAAAGGTCACCCGCATCGACGAGCGCTTCGAAGACCTGGACACGGTCGACTCGTTCTGGAGCTGACGCCGCGACGTCATTCCGTTCGGTCGGGATAGGGGTCCAGGATCATCGGGGCCCTCGGCGGCTGGGAGAAGTCGAACGCGTCGCGCACGTCACCGAGGACGGGCACGTCCTCGCGCACCAGGGGTCGGTGGTCCGCGCGCCCGTCGGTGGTCCTCGCTGCCCCTCGTGTTCGCGCCGGGGTACGCGCGGTGGTCCGACCGACGCCCGAGTCGCCGCACGGGATGGCCGATCCGCACGGCGATCGGTGTAGATGTCGACGATCTACTGCCTCACCGGGGTGTGGAAGCTGCGCAACTCGGGTTTCGACTGGGTGTTCAGCGACAACATGAAGTGGTCGCTCGCGTGGGCCGTGTGCGAGGTGCGCCACCGCCCTGGCAGGATCTCGGCGTGTTCATCGCCGATCACCTGTGGCTGTCGCAAGTGTTCGCAGCGATGATCCTGCTCTTCGAAGTGACGTTTCCCCTGGTGTTCTTCGTGCGACGCGCCCGACCCGTCTACGTCGTCCTGGCGTGGATGTTCCATCTCGGCACGTTGCTCCTCCTCGGCCTCGACTACGTGGTGTGGCCCGCCACCGTCACGGTGCTGCTCGTCGACTGGCCCCGAGTCGTGGACTGGGTGCGCGCGGGTCCTGCTGCCCGCCGGATCGAGCACCGTGTCTGAGTTCGACGCCGTCGTCGTCGGTGCAGGGCCCAACGGGCTGGTCGGCGCCATCACACTTGCGCGCGCGGGACGGCGGGTCGTGCTGTTCGAAGCCCAGTCGACGATCGGCGGTGGGTTGCGTTCGTCCGAGCTCACCCGGCCGGGCTTCGTCCACGATGTCTGTTCGGCCGTGCACCCGCTCGGGGTCGCGTCACCAGCGCTCGCCGCGTTGCCGCTCGCCGATTACGGCGTCGAGTGGATCCACCCCGACCTACCTCTCGCGCATCCGCTCGACGGGGGTCGCGCGGCCCTGCTCGACCGGTCGATCGTCGAAACGGCCCGGGGACTGGGCGACGACGCACCCGCGTACCGGAAGCTGTATGGCCCCTTCGTCGAGCACGCCGACGTCATCACCCGCAACCTGCTGTCGCCGCTCAGCGTGCCGCACGCACCGCTGACGATGGCGCGCTTCGGGAGCGTGGCGATCCGTTCCGCGCAGGCGTTGGGTCGCGCGCGGTTCCGCACCGAGGAGGCGCGAGCGCTGTTCACGGGCTCGGCGGCGCACAGCATCCTGGGACTCGACCGCGCCGCCACGGCGGGTTACGGCATGTTCCTCACGGTGCTCGCCCACTCCGTCGGTTGGCCTGTCGTCGCCGGTGGATCCCAGCGTCTCGCCGACGCGCTGGCGGCGATCCTCCGGACGGCCGGTGGTGAGATCGTCACGGGGCACGAGGTGACGTCGCTGTCCGCACTGCCTCCCGCACAGACCGTGCTGCTCGATCTCACCCCGCGCCAGGTGTTGCGGGTCGTGGGGGAGCGCATGCCGGCGCGGCGCGCCCGGGCGTTGTCGCGCTTCCGCTACGGATCGGGTGTCTGCAAGCTCGACTGGGCGCTCGACGGTCCGATTCCGTGGACGAATGCTGCCGTCTCGCGTGCCGCCACCGTCCATCTCGGCGGCACGGCGGAGGAGATCGTGGCCGCCGAAGCCGAGGTCGCGGCCGGTCGCGTCCCCGATCGTCCGTACGTGATCGTCGTCCAGGCCTCGCAGTGCGACTCGTCCCGCGCGCCGCGGGGGGACACACGGCGTGGGCGTACTGCCACGTGCCCAACGGGTCGTCGCACGACTGCACCCGCGAGATCGAAGGGCAGCTCGAGCGGTTCGCGCCGGGGTTTCGGGACCGTGTGCTCGAGCGCCACGTGATGACGGCCCCCGCCGTCGAGTCCCACAACGCCAACTACGTCGGTGGCGACATCAACGGTGGGGCCGGCGACCTCGTCCAGGCGTTTGCCCGTCCCGTGGCGTCGCTGCGACCGTGGGCTCTCCCGTTGCGTGGTGTTTACATGTGCTCGTCGTCCACACCTCCCGGCGGGGGCGTGCACGGGATGGGGGGTTGGCACGCGGCCCGCCTCGCGCTGCGACACTGACCGCACGCGGCCGACCGCGTGCAAGGCTGGAGGGCGTGAGCTCCGACGGGGTCGTACGCGAGACGACCGGCCGGCGCAAGCTGGTCGGTCGCAGCATCGCGGTCCTGATCGCCGGCGTGTCGTTCTACGTCGTCGGCCCGGGTCTCATCGCGGCGTTCGGCTCGGTACCTCAGCTCGCCGACGTGTTCCCCGCCTGGTTCGCACTGGTGTTCGTGCTGGAAGTGGCCGCGTTTGTCTGCATCTGGGAGCTGCTGCGCATCGCGTTGGGAACCCGCTCCTGGTTCGACGTCGCCTGCTCGCAGTTGGCAGGGAACGCGCTCAGCCGGGTCCTGCCGGGTGGCGCGGCGACCGGTGGCGCACTGCAGTACCAGATGCTCACCAAGGCCGGATTCGACCCCGCGCGCACGACGACCGCGCTCACCGCCACCGGCCTGCTCTCGACCGCGTCGCTGTTCGTGCTCCCGATCGTGGCGCTCCCCCCGATTGTGTTCGGGCTCGCGATCAACTCCCAGCTCGTGAGCGGCGCGATCCTCGCCGGGCTCCTTGCGGTGGTGTTGCTCGGTGGCGCGTCGATCTTCCTCACCTCCGATCGGGTCGTGCGCGGCGCGGGTCGCTTGCTGGACTGGTTCGTCCGGCGGTTCCGCGGACCCCAGCCCGAGGCGCGCCAGTTCGCCCACCGCCTGGTCGAGTCACGCAACTACGTCCGCCAGGCGCTCGCCGACCAGTGGAAGCGGGCGGTTCCCGCGGCGTTCGGGAACCAGATCTTCGACTTCCTCGCGCTGGAGGCGAGCCTCCTCGCGGTCGGCCAGAACGTTGATGTCGTCGGGGTGCTGCTTGCCTACGTGGCGGCCGCCGCGCTTGCGATGATCCCGATCACCCCCGGCGGGCTGGGCTTCGTCGAAGCCGGCCTCACGGGAGTGCTCACGCTGGCGGGCGTCGCGCCCGAGGAAGCCGTGCTGGCGACGCTCCTCTACCGGCTGTTCCAGTACTGGTTGACGCTGCCGGCCGGGTTGGTGGCCTCGATCATGTTCAACCGCCGACACCGGCCGGAGCAGGCCCCGTCTGCCTGAAGCGATGCCGCGGGAGAGGCGGCGAACAGGCCCGCGGTGTGCCGGCACCGGGGGCCTGCTCGCGAACTGCGGTTGGCTCCTAGCTGGTGGTCAGGCTCACTGACATCGTGGCGCTGCTGCGCAGGTGCTCGAGCACCTGCTTCGCCTTGTCGATCGAGATCGCGAAACCGATGTTCTCGGCGGTCGTCGTGTCGCCACTCGCCGCGACCGCGGTGTTGATGCCGACCACCTCGCCGTGCGCGTTCACGAGCGGTCCGCCCGAGTTGCCGGAGCTGATCGCGGCGTCCGTCTGGATCAGTCCGTCGAGCGACTCGCTTTCGCTGGTGCTGATCTGGCGGTTCAGCGCGGAGACGATGCCCTTGGTGACTGTGGGGCCGCCTTCGAGGGCGAGCGCGTTCCCGATCGCGACGACGTCGTCGCCGACTTGCAGCGTCGAGGAGTCGCCGAGCGTTGCGGCGGTGAGCCCCGACGCATTGCGCAGCTGCAACAGTGCGAGGTCTTCGCTCGAGTCGGCGGCGACGAGGTCTGCCCGGTAGGTCTTGTCAGTCCCAGCGAGCGTGACCTGGATCGACGTTGCGTTCTCGATGACGTGCGCGTTGGTCAGCACCTCACCGTCGCTCGTGAGCACGATGCCCGTGCCCGCGGCCTGGCCTGTCTGCTCGTACGGGCCCTGGCGAACCGTGACCTCGGTCTGGATCGACACCACCGCGGGCTCCACCCGTGAGAGGACGCCGGCGATGTCGAGATCGGTTCCCGAGAGGGTGTCGGTCGCGCGAGCAGAGCTCGCGACCGCGGTCGGCACCCTGATGGTCGCGGGCTTGTCGTCGAACCAGGCGTGGTTGGCGAGGCCACCGGCCGCGCCCGCGCTCAAGGCGATCACGACGGCTCCGACCGTGAGGCCGGCCGCGCGCGAGCGGCGATGTTCTCGCCGTGGGCGCGGCGGAACGCGCGAGACGGAGCCGCCGTCGACCGTCGGGTGGTGCGAGTGGGGGAGCGGGGGGTTGGCGGGGGAGTCGTAGGTCATACGGTGATCAGAGCGCTTCCCGGCTGCGAAGTGCCTGAGAGGACGGTCGACTTCACAGCGTGCGCACAGCCCCGACCGACCGGCTCGCGTAGTGTCCGCAGTCGTGGCGGACGGAAAGACCGGGATTGAGCTCGATCACATCCAGGTGCGGCCGCACTCGACGGTCGACCTCGATGCCCGCCCGACCGATGACACCTTCGGCTTCGACGGCAAGCGTGACACCGCCGAGCTGGCCGAGGACCTACGCGCCCGCCTCGACGGTCTCCACAACCGGCTCTGGGCGGAAGCGAAGCGCAGCGTGGTCCTGGTGCTCCAGGGCCTCGACGCGTCCGGCAAGGACGGCACGATCCGGCGGGTGTTGAGTGGGCTCAACCCGCAGGGATGCTCGGTGGTGAGCTTCAAGGCCCCTGTCGGCGACGAGCTGGCCCATGACTACCTGTGGCGGGTGCACCGCCACATGCCCGCTCGCGGCCTCCTCGGCGTGATGAACCGCTCCCACTACGAGGACGTGCTCGCGGCACGGATCGCCGGGACCGTCGACGACGATCGCTGCCGGCTGCGGTACCGGCACCTCCGCGAGTTCGAACGCATGCTGTGCGACGAGGGCACGACGATCGTCAAGGTGTACCTCCACATCTCGAAGGACGAGCAGCGTCGGCGTCTCCAGGAGCGGATCGACGATCCGGCGAAGAACTGGAAGTTCGACCGCATGGACCTCGAAGCTCGGGAGCGCTGGGGCGAATATCGGGCGGCCTACGAGGAGACACTGGCCGCCACCTCGACGGGCTGGGCACCCTGGCAGGTGGTGCCGGCCGACCGGAAATGGGTGCGTGACCTGCTGGTCTCGACCCTGCTGGTGGACGCCCTGGAGCGGATGGATCCCCAGGTGCCGGCGCCGGAGCCGGGGCTCGAGGGGCTCATCGTTCCCTGAGAAAGGGCTGTGATTGGTGTCCTCGCGTGCCCATCGGCCAGAATGGTGCGCAGATGGACGTCGAGTCGCGTGATTCCGTCTCGTTGAAGCCAGCCGAGCTCGATGAGCTCGGCCAGCTCATGTCCGACGTCGGATTGGTGCTCCAGGACGAGCAGCTGGACCGTCACGTCGAGCAGTTCCCCCTCGTCGCCACGGTTGTCGTCGACGACGAGATGCACGGCTTCCTGTTCGGCTCGCTCGAGCGCATCGGCGGGACCCCGTGCATCCTGTGGGGCCTCGGTGGGGTGCGCCGCGGGCGCACCGCCCGGGCGGGCCTGGACGCACTCGTCACCGAGCTCTACCGGCGGGCCGCGATCTCCTTTCCCGACGAGGACGTCCTCGTGGCCGGCCGCGTCGCCCATCCGGGCGCGTACGCGTTGTTCGGGGTGCTCACCGACGTGTGCCCACGTGCGAAGTACAGCCCCAACGGCGAGGAGCGGGCCTGGGGCCGGCGGCTCGCCCGGCGATTCGGCTGTGACGCTCGCTACGACGACCGCAGCTTCCGCGTGTCGGCCCACGGGGCCCCCGAGCTGGTGCTCGACGCCCGTGCGGTGAAGGCCGGTGGCCGGGTCGCGGTCGAGATCGTCGGTGAGGCCAACCCGTCAGAGGGCGAGGCGCTCATCGCGTACGGCTGGGCCATGGCCGAGGCGCTCGCCGACGGCCTCTCCGCTCGCTGACGACGACCGCGGCCCGTTCAGCGTCTGCGCACGGCGAGCGCATCGTCGAGCTGGGCGCGAAGGTCTGCCGCGTCGGTCACCGGCAGGCGGCAGGAGTACCGCTCGCACACGAACGCCGTCGGCCGACCGTCGAGGAGTTCGCGCCCATGGAGCAGCGGCGTGAGCTCGCCAGCACGCTCGTCGCCCGCGCCCGCGACCGACACCGCCGCCGGCAACAGCCGACCCTGCACCTCGCGCCGGAGCGCGAGCGTGGCGTCGTCGTCGGGGTCGCCGATGACGGCGACTTCGAGGGACGGGCTGGTCGCTCGTTCGAAGGCGCCGAGAAGGTACGCGAACGCGGGTGCATGGTCGGCCGCGACCGGTGCGAGTGCCAGTGCCCAGCGATGTCCGAGCTCCGCCGGGGCGTCGTCGCCGGTCAGCGCGGCGAGCCGGAGCAGGGCCGACGCGGCCATCGAGCTCGCTGCGGGCGTGGCGTTGTCTTGCACGTCCTTCGGTCGGACGATGAGCTGCTCGGCGTCGACCCCCGTCGTGAAGAACCCGCCGCGCTCGTCGTCGCCGAAGAGGCGAACCAGGTCGTCGGCGACCACGCGGGCGTCGACGAGCCACCCGACGTCGTCCACCTCCGCCATGGTGAGCAGCGCCTCGAGGAGCGCGGCGTAGTCCTCCGCGTAGGCGCGCAGGTTGGCGCGCCCGTCCTGCCACGAACGAAGGAGGCGGCCGTCGTCTCGCCGGAGCTCGCGGAGCAGAAAGCGGGTGTTCCCGCGCGAGATCCAGCCAGTCGTCACGCTCGAGCGCGCCCGCGGCTTCGGCGAGCGAGCGAAGGAACAGCGCGTTCCAGCCGAGGAGAACCTTGTCGTCGAGCGCGGGTCGCACCCTTCGGGCGCGCGCTTCGAGCAGGCGCGGGATCGAGCGCGCCACCGCTTCGGGGCGGACCCGCCGGCGCTCGTCTACGAACAGGATGCTCCCGCGGTACCCGGTGTGCGGATCCTGGAAGTTGCCGTTCGGGGTCACGCCGAAGTGCTCGACGACGGCGGGAGCGTCCGCGCCGCACACCGCCTCGATCTCGTCGGGCGACCACAGGTAGAACTTGCCTTCGACGCCTTCTGAGTCAGCGTCTTCGGCGGAGGCGAATCCCTCGCCGACGCGCAGGTCGCGGAGCACGTACCCGATGGTTTCCTCGACGACCGCGCGGTAGCGCTCGTCGCGCGTGAGGAGCCAGCCCCGGAGGTAGGCTCGAACGAGCAGGGCTTGGTCGTAGAGCATCTTCTCGAAGTGGGGCACGAGCCAGCGATCGTCCACCGAGTAGCGGTGGAAGCCACCACCGACCTGGTCGTACAGGCCGCCCGCGGCCATCGCGTCGAGCGAGCGTGTGATCATGCGCACGATCTCGGGCTCGCCGGCCACGGGAGCCGGATCGCGAACGGCCATGTCGGCGAGGAACGTGAGCGTCATCGCCTGGGGAAACTTCGGTGCGCTCCCGAAACCGCCGTGGGCGTCGTCGAACTGGTGCCCGATCGTGGTGACCGCCCGCGCCAGCAGCTCGTGGGCCGGCCGGTCGGTGGCGGCGAAACCCCCGCCCGCACCGAGTCGAGTGGTGCGGGCGATCGAGTCGCGCATCTGCTCGGCCTGGTCGAGTACCTCGTCGCGCCGCTCCACCCACGCGTTGTGGACCGCCTCGAGGACTCGAACGAGCCCGGGCATGCCCTGGCGATCTTCGGCGGGGAAGTACGTGCCCCCGTAGAAGGGACGACCGTCGTGGTCGAGGAACACGGTCATCGGCCAGCCGCCGTGTCCGGTCAGCGCCTGCACCGCCTCCATGTAGACGGCGTCGACGTCGGGCCGTTCCTCCCGGTCGACCTTGACGTTGACGAACAGGCGATTCATCACCGACGCGACCTGCTCGTTCTCGAACGACTCGTGCGCCATCACGTGGCACCAGTGGCACGACGAGTAGCCCACCGACAGCAGGATCGCCTTGTCGTCCGCGCGCGCATGGGTGAACGCCTCCTCACCCCACGGATACCAGTCGACGGGGTTGTCGGCGTGCTGGCGGAGGTAGGGGCTCGTCTCGTGCTGGAGTCGGTTCACGCTGCCATTCTGACGGCGCCGAGCACCTCGATGGCAGTGCCGCAGGCCCACGGGTGGTTGCAGGACACGGCGGCTAGAAGAAATCCGTTCCGCCGTCCACCGGAATCGTCGCGCCGACCACGAAGCTGGCGAGCTCGGAGCAGAGGAAGACCACGACGGCCGCAACCTCCTCGGGCACACCGACGCGTCCGATGTCGTTCTCAGCGCGGTAGTCGCGCGCGATCGCCGCGTACGCCGCCTCGAGGGGGCCCTCGGGCAGCCCCTCGAGCTCGGTGCCCTCGAGGTAGGACTCGAGGGTGGGTGACATCACGGTGCCCGGCGCGACGGTGTTGACGACGATGCCTTCCGGGGCGAGCGCCCGCGACAGGTTCTTCGACGCGCTCGCCATCGCGGCCTTCGCGGCGGTGAAGCCGATGAGCCCGGGGCTCTGATGCCGGATCGACGACGCCGCGACGTTGACGACCCGGGCGAAGGTGGCCTTCCGCAGGAGCGGTAGCGCGGCCCGGGTCGTTCGGACCATCGTCAGCACGCCGAGGTCGAACTCGTCGAGCCACTCGTTGTCGGTGAGGTCGTCGAGGCCGCCGACGTGCGCCGGGCCCACCGTGTTGACGAGCGCGTGGCACTCGCCCCAGCGCTCGTCGAGGAAGGTGAACGCGGCCTCGACCTCACCGGTGTCGCGGAGGTCGCACTGGAGCCCGATCGCGTCGGTCGCTCCGGCCGCGAGGAGATCACCCTCGGCGGTGTGGAGGTCGGACGGGCTCCGCGCCAACAGAGCGATCCGGCAACCCTCCACCGCCAGCATGTCCGCGGTGGCGCGGCCCACGCCCCGGGTACCGCCCGCGACGACGACCGCGCGCCCGCGCAACCCGAGGTCGAACTTCACGACGCGAGCTGGCGGGCCAGCGACGTTGCGTCGAGCGGTGCGCCGGTCGCGCGGACCACGAGGTCGTCCCACCGCAGCGAGGCGCCGGGTGCGAAGACCTCGCGCACGAGCAACGTGCCGGCAGCCGGGCACTCGACCAGTCCGCCGGCGCGGTCGCGGAGAGTCGCGTCGAGCTGCGACGCGAAGAGCTCGCCGTAGAGGTAGTTCTGGTAGTAGACGGGCGCCGACGCGAGATGGATCTTTGCCGCCCAGTCGGGCGCGGCGCGACCGTCGGGGCGACGGACCTGCTGGTGCTGCTCGACGAGATCCCACCACAACGTGTCGAGATCGCCATCGGGGTCGGCGTAGAGGGCGCGCTCGAAGCTCGTCATGACGAGGACCCACCGGGCGAAGGTCAAGAGCGCGGCGCGGCGGGCGTGCGCGAGGCGCGGCGCGAGCTCTCCCACGGTCGCCGCGTCGATATCGGCGACGTCGCGGAGCCATTCCGGGTCACGGGGGAGCCGGCCGAACAGCATCGCGATCCCCTCGGTGGTGAGTGCATGGGCCGGTCCGCGGACGAGCCAGGGGAGGTCGCGGGAAACCTCGCAGTCGTAGCTGGCGTGCCCGAACTCGTGGAGCATCGTGTCCATCCAGCGTTCGCTGGGCTCCACGTTGCAGAGCACGCGCACGTCGCCCGCGCGATCGATGTCGATGCAAAACGCATGCTGGCTCTTCCCCGGCCGGGCGTAGAGGTCGCTGGCGCCGAGCACCGGACGGACATCGATGCCCAACCCGTCGTAGGTGCGCAGCGTGAGACCCTCGAGGTCGAGTCCGGCAAAGAGATCGTCGAGCGAGATGGCTCCCGCCGCGGGTGGCTCCTGGAAGAACGGGTCGTCGAGGTGCCACGGTCGCAGCTCGTCGACGCTGCATGCGAAGTGGGCGGCGAGCTGGGTGTCGAGCTTGTTCTTCCACCGAGTGAACGGCTCCCGCGTGACGCGGTCGACGTCGACAAGGGTGGCGAGCAGGCGGCCCTCGTCGAGCTCGTTGGTCGCGAGCGCCAGCGCGAAGTGATCCCGCGCGCCGAGCGACCGCGCCGCGCGGTTGCGCAGGCGCGCGAGCTCGCGGACGTCCTCCGCCACCTCCGCGCCGATCTGCTTCGAGGCTTCCCAGGCGGCGCGGCGTTCGGCGACGTCGTCACTGGTGCGAAGGACGTCGAGGATCGCGTTGTCGTCGACGCGCCGACCGGCGATCTCACCGCGGAAGTTGTTGAACGTCGAATCGACCCTGGTCTCGATCGCGACGATCGCCGCTCGCAGGTCGTCGTCGACTTGATGGGGCACGAAGGCGTCGTGCAGCACGGCGAGCTGGCGCCCGAGGGCCGGGTCGTCGGTGGTTCCCCGCGCGGTACGGAGATGCGAGAAGAGGTCGCGGTCGGCGAGGAACGCGCGTCGCGAGAGCTCGGCCTGGGCGCGGCGGGTGTCCGCGGCCGGCGACGACCGGGTGCTCGCCTCCCACCAGGCTTCCGCGAGCTCGACCTCGAGCGGGCGAAGGCGTTGCTCGACGTCGGCGAGGAGGTCGGACACCTCGGCGAAAGAGCTGGGTGTGGGGCGGGCGGCGGGAGGCATCGGCGGGAGTCTACGAAGGTGCGGCGGGCGGCTCAGGAGCCCTTGGCGTGGCGTCGGGGGCGTTGGCGAGCACGGTGCGCGCCTGCTGCGCGAGTGGCTCGTCGATCATCTGGCCCTCGAACGCGATCGCAGCCTCGCCCCGTGCGCGAGCCTCCTCGTAGGCCGCGAGCAGGCGGCGAGCGCGATCGACCTCCTCGGGTGACGCGGAGAAGACCCGATTGGCGAGCGCCACCTGCGCGGGATGGATGCAGAGCTTGCCTCGGTACCCGATGCTGCGTCCGCGCTCCGCGTCGGCGAGGAACCGCTCGTCGTCCCGGAATGCCGGGATGATTTGGTCGAGGGCATGGACGCCGGCGAGCCGTGCCGCCAGCGCGACGCGTGAGCGCGCGTAGAGCACTTCCTCGCCCCCGGGCGTCCGGACGCCGCCCATGTCGGCGACGAAATCCTCGGCCCCGAAGTATCCGACCGTCACCGGCGGCCGGAAAACGTCGCGGACGGCTTCCACGCCAGCGGCCGTCTCGACGCCCGCCACGACGTGGAGGTGCGCGAGCTCGGCGGCTTCGAGCGCTTCGACGACGACGTCGAGCTGGTCGGCGGACTCGAGCTTCGGGACGACGACGCCCGTGATGCTCGGCGCGAGCCCGGACGCGATGTCATCATCGAACCACTCGGTGAGCACGCCGTTGACCCGTACGTACACCGCGAGGCCGGGGTGCTCGTCGGCGAGCTCGGCGCCGACGTTCCGCGCGTGGGGGCGGGCGTCGGCCTTCGCCGAGGCGGGCACGGCGTCTTCGAGGTCGATGACGACACCGTCCGGGTCCTTCTGGGGGAGTTTCGCCAAGACGTCGGGCCGGCTTGCAGGCGCGAAGAGCAGGCTTCGCAGGCGCGGGGGCGGCGCTCACGCTGGTCTCACGCTGGTCTCACGTGGGACGACGCGACATCAGCGCGTTGCGCCGCGCGCTGCACACCAGCTTGCCGTGCTGGTTGTACGCGCGGTGTTCGAAGGTGACGATGCCTGCGTCGGGACGCGACTTCGACTCCCGGGCCGATACGACCTCGGACTCGGCGCGGATCGTGTCGCCGTAGAACACGGGCACGGGAAAGGTGATCTCCTCGAAGCCGAGGTTCGCGACGGCGGTGCCATGGGTGGTCTCGAGCACCGACATGCCGACGAGGAGCCCGACCGTGAACATGCTGTTCACCAGCGGCTGTCCGAACTCGGTTCCCGACATGTACTCCGCGTCGAGGTGCAGCCGGGCCGGATTGAGCGTCATCGTAGTGAAGAGGACGTTGTCGCCCTCGGTTACGGTGCGCGTGAGCGCGTGCTCGATGACGAGACCCGGTGTGAGCTCCTCGAACCACTTGCCGTGGACGGGCGGTGCCAACGCGCACTCCTGATCGCAACGGGTGGTCGGGCGGACGAGCGAGCATAACGCCGGTCGCCGAGGACGGGTCCGGTGACGATGCTGTGCGGTCGGCTGGTGCTGGGGCATGATGCACCGGTGAAGGGAGAGTTCCGCGCCGCCCGCGAGCGCGCCCTCGAGGGCAATCTCGCCAAGGGCGCCGAGAAGCTCCAGCGCCAGAACAAACTGTTCGTCCGCGACCGACTCGCGCTCCTGCTCGACGAGGGCTCGTTCGCAGAGGACGCCCTCCTCGCCAACGCAGTGGCCGGTGATCTCCCTGCCGACGGCGTGGTAACCGGGATCGGCACCATCGACGGACGGCCCGTCTGCGTGATGGCCAACGACCCCACCGTGAAGGCCGGATCCTGGGGGGCCCGCACGGTCGAGAAGATCGTGCGCCTCACCGAGTACGCGCTCAAGCATGAGCTGCCCGTCTTCTGGCTCGTCGACTCGGCCGGCGCGCGCATCACCGACCAGGTCGAGCTGTTCCCCGGGCGGCGCGGCGCCGGGCGCATCTTCTACAACCAGATCCGACTCTCGGGGAGGGTCCCGCAGATCTGTTGCCTGTTCGGTCCCTCGGCGGCCGGGGGCGCGTACATTCCCGCCTTCACCGACGTCGTCATCATGGTGGAGCAGAACGCGTCGATGTACCTGGGCTCGCCGCGAATGGTGGAGATGGTCATCGGCGAGAAATCCACGCTCGAGGAGCTCGGCGGCGCGCGGATGCACGCGACCGTGTCCGGGTGCGGCGACAACCTCGCCGTCGACGACACCGACGCCATCGAGCAGGCGAAGGCGTACTTCTCCTACATGCCGCAGAGCTTCCGGTCGCCCCTCCCCGAGTTCGCGGCCGAAGCGCCGCGCGTGGAGCTCGTCGCCAGCATGGTGCCGGAGGAGGAGCACGTCGCGTTCGACATGCACGCGGTGATCGACGGCATCGTCGACGCGGAGAGCTTCTTCGAGGTGAAGCCCCTCTTCGCCCCCGAGCTCATCGTCGGATTCGGGCTGCTCGAAGGTCGGCCGCTCGGGATCGTGGCGAACAACCCCATGCACAAGGGGGGCGTGCTCTTCATCGACTCGTCCGACAAAGCCGCACGATTCGTCTGGTGCTGCGACGCCTTCGGGATCCCGCTCTTGTTCCTCGCCGACGTGCCCGGCTTCATGGTCGGCACCGAGGTGGAGCATCAGGGCATCATCCGCCACGGCGCCAAGATGGTGACCGCCATCTCGGAAGCGACGGTGCCGAAGGTGTCGGTGATCGTGCGCAAGGCGTACGGCGCAGGCCTCTACGCGATGGCCGGGCCGGCATTCGAACCGGATGCCTGCATCGCCCTGCCCACCGCGAAGATCGCCGTGATGGGGCCCGAGGCGGCCGTGAACGCGGTGTACGCCAACCACATCGCCAAGATCGACGACCCGACGGAACGTGACGCGTTCGTGGCCGAGAAGCGCGCCGAGTACGTTGCCGACGTCGACTTGTTGCGGCTCGCGTCTGAGCTGGTCATCGACGGCGTGGTCGAGCTCGAACAGCTGCGCGACGAGCTCGTCCGTCGGTTCTCGGCCGCCGTCACCAAAGACCGCCACTTCAGCGAACGCATCCACGGCGTCCCGCCTGTTTGATGCGCTCGCTCGCTGGCGAGTGGCTCACTCGCTCCGCTCGCTCGTCACCGCGCGGCGCTGAATCCTCCTGGGGCTCCCTGGTAGGTTCGGACCCATGGGCAACGGTGGTCTGGACAAGGTCGTCGGGAGCGTGGCGGAGGCGGTCGCGGACATTCCGAGTGGTGCGACGCTCGCCGTGGGTGGCTTCGGACTCTGCGGCATCCCCTCGGAGCTGATCCAGGCCCTGCACGACACGGGCCGCGACAAATTCTCGGTCGTGTCCAACAACTGCGGCGTCGACGACTGGGGCCTCGGCGTGCTGCTGCTCGACAAGCGCATCGCGCGCATGACGTCGTCGTACGTCGGCGAGAACAAGGAGTTCGCCCGCCAGTACCTGTCCGGTGAGCTCGAGGTCGAGCTCGTGCCCCAGGGCACCCTCGCCGAACGGATGCGTGCCGGGGGTTGCGGGATCCCGGCCTTCTTCACGCCCGCGGGTGTCGGCACTCAGATCGCCGACGGAGGGCTGCCGTGGTGCTACGACGCCGACGGGTCCGTCGCGATCGCTTCGCCCGCGAAGGAGACGCGCGAGTTCACGATGCGCGGCGAGACCCGCGTCTACGTCCTCGAGGAGGGCATCGTGTGCGACTTCGCACTGGTGCACGCCTCGAGGGGCGACCGGCAGGGCAACCTCGTCTTCCGCGAGAGTGCCCGCAACTTCAATCCGCTCTGCGCGATGGCGGGCCGGGTGACGATCGCCCAGGTCGAGCAGCTGGTCGAGCCGGGCGAGCTCGACCCCGATCAGATCCACCTCCCCGGCGTGTTCGTGCAACGCGTCGTCGAGGTCGGGGCCGCCGCCGAGAAGCGCATCGAGCGCCGGACGGTGAGCCAACGGGGCGAGGAGGGTGCGTGATGCCGCTGACCCGTGACGAGATGGCGGCCCGGGCCGCGGCCGAGCTCCAGGACGGCCAGTACGTCAACCTCGGCATCGGCCTCCCGACACTCGTGCCGAACTTCCTCCCCGCGGACGTCCACGTCGTGCTCCAGAGCGAGAACGGCATCCTCGGTGTCGGGCCGTACCCGTACGAGGAGGACGTCGATCCTGATCTCATCAACGCCGGCAAGGAGACCGTGACGGTGCTTCCCGGCGCGGCCTTCTTCGACTCGTCGCTGTCGTTCGGGATGATCCGCGGCGGCCACGTCGACGCCGCGATCCTGGGCGCGATGCAGGTCTCGGTGGAGGGCCACCTCGCCAACTGGACGATCCCCGGCAAGATGATCAAGGGGATGGGCGGCGCAATGGACCTCGTGTACGGAGCGAAGCGCGTGCTCGTTCTCATGGAGCATGTCGCGAAGGACGGCAGCTTCAAGATCGTCAACGAGTGCTCGCTTCCGTACACCGGCCTGTCGGTCGTGCAACGGATCATCACCGACCTCGCGGTGATCGACGTCACGCCCGACGGATTGGTGCTCGTCGAGGTGGCGCCGGGCGTTTCCGTCGACGAAGTACGCGAGAAGACCGAGCCGCCGCTCTCGGTGACGAGCGAGCCCGTACCCGTCATCGCGGGCTGAGCCGACCGTGACGCCGGCACGAGGCGGCGGCTCAAACGGCCCACCGGTATCGTCGCGGCGTGGATTTCGACTTCACCGATGAGCACGACGCGTTCCGCAAGGTGGTCCGGGACTTCGCCGCCGCGGAGATCGCGCCGCACGCGGAGGAGTGGGACCGTGAGCACACGTTCCCGACCGCGACGGTCCGGGCGATGGGCGAGCTCGGCCTGTTCGGACTGCCGTTCCCCGAGGAGTACGGCGGCTCGGGCGCCGACTTCTCGACGCTGTGCATCGCGATCGAGGAGATCGCCCGGGTCGACTCGTCGGTGGCGGTCACCCTCGAGGCCGGCGTGGGTCTCGGCGCCAACCCGATCTACAAGTTCGGCAGCGAGGAGCAGCGCAAGACGTGGCTGCCCGACCTGTGTTCCGGTGCCGCGCTCGGTGCGTTCGGGCTGACGGAGCCCGACGGCGGGAGCGATGCCGGTGCGACCCGCACCACCGCGACGCTCGACGGTGGGGAGTGGGTGATCGACGGGCGCAAGGAGTTCATCACCAACTCCGGCACCGAGCTCACCTCCGTCATCACGATCACCGCGCGGACCGGCCCCGACGAGATCAGCGCCATCCTGTTGCCGGCGGGGACGCCGGGGCTCACCGTCGAGCCCGCCTACCGGAAGATGGGATGGCGCGCGTCCGACACGCATCCCCTGTCGTTCGACGGTTGCCGGGTACCCGAGGAGAACCTGCTCGGAGCGCGCGGGCGAGGCCTCCGGCAGTTCCTGGAGATCCTCGACGAAGGGCGCATCGCCATCGCCGCGCTCGCGGTCGGCGTGATCCGTGCATGCCTCGAGCAGTCGCTTCAGTACGCGAACGACCGCTTGGCGTTCGGGGGGCCGATCGGGCGCTACGAGGCCGTCGCCTTCAAGTGCGCCGACCTCGCGGTGATGGCGGAGAACGCCAGCCTGCTCACCTACCGGGCGGCGTGGCTCCACGACCAGGGCCGCCCCTTCACGACCGAGGCGGCCACCGCCAAGCTCTACGCGACGGAAGCTGCGGTCACCGCGACGCGCGAGGCGACCCAGATCTTCGGGGGCTACGGCTTCATCGACGAGACGCCCGTCTCCCGCTTCTACCGTGACGCCAAGATCCTCGAGATCGGCGAGGGCACGAGCGAAATCCAGCGGCTCGTCATCGCCCGGAACCTGGGCCTCCCCGTCAGCACCGGGTAGCCCGATTCCCGTGTCGCGAGGCGCACTGGGTTTCGAGGGCGTACAGTCGGCGCATGGAAGGTCACCACATCGACCTGCACGACGAGCCGCGGCGCATCGCTGTCGATCTCGACGGCGTCACGATCGCAGACTCTGAACGCACCGTCACGTTGCAGGAGACGGGTCTGCCGGCGCGCCACTACTTCCCACGTGACGACGTACGGATGGAGCTCCTGGAGGCCACGCTGACGGAGACCGTGTGTCCGTTCAAGGGTCAGGCGAGCTACTGGGCGATCCGGGTCGGCGACAGCGAACACCGCGACCTCGCGTGGAGCTACGCGCAGCCGATCGAGGGCATGGAACGCATCGCGGGGCTCGTGTGCTTCTACGACGAGCGGGTGGACGTCACGATCGACGGTCGCCCCGAGGCCCGGCCTGAGAGTCCCTGGTCGACGAGCAAGACGTCCAGCTGACGCGGCCGCATCGTCGGCGGCGCTTCTGGGTACGTTCGGTCATGCGTCGTTGCGCGGCCCTTCTCGTCTCCCTGCTTGTTGCGATGTCGCTTGCCGTCGTCGCGGGGTGTGGACCCTCTGCGGTCAGCAATCCCCGCGCGCTGTTGATCGGTGACTCCATCATGTCGCAGGCGCGAAGCCAGATCGATGCCGCGGTGCGCGACTCCGGGTGGCAGCCCGTGGTGGCAGCGGTACCGGGGAGCCGGATCGAGGACTGGCCGGTCGTCACCGGCGGTCTCGTCGCTCGGCAGAAACCGGCGATCGCGGTCGTCGAGCTGGGTACGAACAACTGCTCGATCGGTGGTGGCTGCACAGACCTCCAGGCTCGCATCGACACGGTTATGCAGGTCCTCGACGAGACCGACACGGTGTTGTGGTTGAACGTGCAGGAGGACGTGCCGTCGTCGGACAACGCGCAGTACGTCAACGCGCAGCTCGACGAAGCGCAGGGACGGTGGCCGAAGATGAAGATCGTCGACTTCAACGGCGACTTCGAGGATCGACCCGAGCTCAACATCGCGGACCAGGTTCATCTGACCGACCCGGGCAAGGTCGCGCTCGCCAAGCTCATCGACGACTCGCTCGAGCCGTATCTCCCGTCCGACTAGCGGCGCGCACCAGCCGACGGAGGCGAACCCGAGGGCGTCAACGAGAGAGTCGTGCGCGCGGCCTGGATGTCCGGGTCTTGGATGGCGCGCCTGACCCGCGGCAACGCTGATAACCAGCAGTCGCTACTTGAACCGTACAACCGGCTGAGCGCAATGCGATTCCCGTGTTCCTGTTGGTCTGTAACGACCAGCCAAGAGCGGAAGACGTCCAGTTATCCGCTCATGAAACGAGGAGCACGCCATGACCACGACGAACGAACTGCACGCCCCCGTCCCCCTACGCGAGTACCTCGACGCCGGCTGCGACCCGCACGCCGGCCCGCAGCCGGTCGCTCACGCCGTCCGGCGCGCCGATCCATCCGTCGATGAGGGACGCCCGGTACAAGGGCCGGATGGGATCCGGTTGCTCTGGACCAGAGCGCGGAGGTGATTGCGGGCGCTGCGGCCGGGATGTAGCGCCAGTGCGTCGAGCAATGCGCCGACCTTGCGGGCAGGGAAGCGATGCGATCCGTACGGTTGGCCGTCGATCCTGACGATCCCTCCGGTCGGGGCATCCAAGCCCAGGATGAGACGCATCGTCGTGCTCTTGCCCGCCCCGTTCGGCCCGAGAAATCCGGTCACTCGTCCCGGTGGCACCTGGAACGAGAGGTCGTCGACCGCGTCCGTTGCGCCGTAATGCTTGACGAGCCCTCGAGCCTCGATCATGCAGGTGCTCCGTTCTGCCGAGCCGTGGCTCCTCGGCGCGCCCTACCGCTCGTCGTGTCGCGAACGGCGCATGCTGCGGGCCATGGCAACGGACCCACAACCAGCCTTGTCCACATGCGCAGAGCCCTTGCCGCGGTGGCCGGTGGCGAGCGGAGGCTCAGGACCGACCTGCCCGACATTACGGGACACCCACGTAGATGGGCCCCACCGGAGCACGCGAGGTCGCCTCAGATTCTTCGTTCTCAGCTCGCAGACTCGTCCAGCGTGGACGCCGGAACCACCACATGGCAGTGCCGGCGATACCGACAGGGATCTCGAACAACCGCGTGAACGTGGCGTAGAGCACGACACCAGCTGCTGCCGCGGACGGTGTGACACCCAACGCGACGAGCAGTGTCGCGCTGCCCGCCTCCGAGAAGCCGACACCGCCCGGTGTGATCGGCACGAGCGTGAGCGCACTGCCTGTGGCATAAGCGGCGAAGACACTCAGCAGTGACGGACGGCTGCCCAGCATCGCGACGCACAGGTAGAGGAGACCAGCTTGGAGGAACGCGTAGCCGACCGCGCCGAACGTCATGCGCCGCCACGAGCGGCGCAGCGCGGTGTGCAAATCGCTGCGTATGGCCGCCATGAACTCGTGGACAGGGTGGCCGGTGAGCCGGCCCAGGATCGTGAGAACTCTGCTGTTCATTTCGCCGGCCGGTCGGCGAGCGCGGCGGAGCAGAGCGAGTCTCGTGACAACGGCGATCCCGAAGAGGGCCGCGAGGCCGCCAATGGCCGCAACCATGAGAGGCCGACTGGTGACATGACCTGAGACGACGAGCGCGGCGAGAGCAACTGACGGCAGCAGCAGCTTGATCGCCGTGTTGAAGATGGTCGTCAGAAGGGTCAGGTGCGTGAAATGCCTCCGGGTGAAGCCCCAGGAGCGAAGCATGGAGTAGTTCAAGCCCATGCCGAGCACACCTCCGAAGGGAGCCAACTGCGATACCGCGCTGCCCGTGAAGTTCAACATCATCGCCTTGCGGTGCGTCAGATCAGGCAGCGCGCCGGTCATCACGTACGTGTGGGCGAACAGGCCAACCAACCAGATCACCACGAGCACGGCGAGCTCGACCGGCGATAGACCCGACACTCGATCGCGGATACCCGACCACGCGGTGCCTGTGGCCACTGGAACAACCACCAGCGGCAGACACAGCGCCGCCACACCGGCGAGGACGATCCAAGCGCGGCGTCCCCGAGCGAGGACATTTGGGCCGGCGGTGTGCAGGGTCACGGCGAATCCGCGCGCAACGTCGCGAAGACGTCATCGAGACGCGCGCGCTCGGGGTCCCGACCGTGCTCGACGTACCATTCGTAACCGAAGAGCCACCTGAAAACAGGCTTCGGCAGACCCAGGAACACCGACAACGAACGGGCAGTCGGTCCACCGGTGTGTTGCGATCCGTGGGCTGCTACCGCGGCACGTTTTGCGATGAGATGGTCGCGCACGTCCACACGATGGGTGATGCGCGAATGCGCAGAGAACGACCCGCGAAGCCGCCGTGTCCTGAACCCAGGAGGCAGACCCGGGATCATCGATAGGGTCCGTGTGAGTCGGAGGAGCGCCTGGCGGTCGACCGTGGCCTCCAAGACGACCGGCGTGCCCGCCAGCGCAGCGGCTCGCCGTCCGACGTGATGGACCTGCACATGGTCCGGATGCCCGTACCCGCCAGCCGGGTCATAGATGGTGAGGGCGTCGGCGCGTTCGCGGCGCAGCACGTCCGCGAGGGCCTCGGCGGCGGCTTCGGTTGGCGCGGCGGCGAAGGCCGGCTCCGAGAGCGTGTCGCGGCCCAAGCCGGAGTCGGCGAAGCCAAGCCACTCGACGTGTACACAGCCGAGCGCCGCGGCCGAGCGTCGAAGTTCGTCGAGGCGGCGCGCGGCCAAGGAATCGGCATCAGGCAAGGCGTCCCCGGTGAGGCCGGCCTCTCCGAGCGTCGCGACGACGATCACGACCCGATGACCGTCCGTGGCTGCCTTCGCCAGTGTTCCACCCGTGAGGATCGCCTCGTCGTCGGGGTGGGCATGGAACGCGACGAGCGTGTACAGGCGTGAACATCCCGCCACCGGTCCGGGCGCGTCGGCCGTCACGGTCCGCCTCGCTCGGAGCGTGACGCGGCCTGCGCCACCCGTCCCATCTCGAGTTGAGTCTCGAAGAGGTGAGGGAGGAGACGTCCCTGGATGGATGCCGCGTGTTGGTAGGCGGCGGCGGTTCGCTGCAAGGCTTCGTGCCAGCCGAACGGGGGTGGGACGGTGGCGTTATGTGCCGCGATGCGTGCCCGCGCTGGAGCGTCGGAGATGAGCCTTGCCAAAGCGTCGACCATCGCGGCGTCGTCGTCGACCAGAAGGCCGGAACGGCCGTGCTCGATGAACTCCCCGATGCCGGCCCGTGCCATCGCGACGACCGGTAAGCCCGCGGCGCGTGCTTCGAGCGCGGCGATACCGAACGACTCCAGGTGGGCAGGTGCGACGAACAGGTCAGCGCGGCGGAACAGGTCGCGAATCTGGTCGTGCGTGGACCACCCGGGCAGGCTCACCCATCCGTGCATCCCATGGTGCGTGAGATAGCGCTCGAGGGTGCCTCGCTGTTGGCCGTCCCCGACGAGCACGGCCGAGAGGCGCAGCCCATCAGGAAGCATGCGACGCACCCGCCGGAGGGCGCGCAGCAGCTGTAACGGACGCTTGCGCGCGGCGAGCCGTCCAACCGCGGCGACAAGGACATGGTCAGCGGCACGTGGTGTCGGATCGATCCGCCACACGTCGACATTGATCGCGTTGGGAAGCACCGACACCGCCGTGCCCCAGCCCACAAGACGTTGCAGCGGCGCGGCAGCGAGCGCGCTCACCGCCGTCCACGCGACGGGCCACTTCGTCCACTGTGTCACAACGTCGATGCCTCGGTAGGCAGACTGGAGATGCGAGATGAGCGAGTGCGCTGTGACGACGGTCGGCAGTCCTGCGCGGCTCGCTTGCGCCGCGACCGTGAACGAGAGTGGGGTGACAACCCCGGCGTGCACGTGGACGACGTCGTATCCGCCATGCTTGATGATCCGTGAGGCCGCGGCGATGGTCCTCGGACGGAAGCGGGCGGCTCGCGTGTTGTCAGCGGCGGCTGCGATCAGTGCTCCGGAGCGGGACAGGTCAGCAGCGCCACCGGTCGCGGTGACGACGTCGACATGATGGCCCAGCTGACGCTGACGGGCCGCGAGTTCGGCGATGTGGAGCTCGATGCCGCCGAGGCGCGGCAGGTAGAAGTCCGAGACGTGAGCGATTCTCACGTCGAAAGGCTCTCGTCGGAGACCTGACGATCCGCTGAACCGATGTCGCGCACCGCACTGGTGGCCGATCTCATGGGCTCAGCGACGATCTCGGGCAAGGACACCTCGCGTATGGCGTTGGGGCCCCCTGGCACGTTTCAGCGGTGCAGCACCCTCGTGAAGCCGGGTCGAGGGCTGTGTGGTCAGCCGGTGTAGGTGCGGATGAAGCGGAGGATTTCGATGTGCCGCGCGTTGTCGTGGAGCATCAGCGCGACAAGGAGGGGAAGCAAGGACGTCGCTGGCGTGTAGCGCAGCTCCTTTTGCAAGAAGGAGGTGAGGCAAGGGCAGACGACACTGCGGTGCTGATCACGCGGCTGCTGGTTCAGTAGTTGTTCAGAAGCCGTCGGATACGGTCGGCGCGTGTCGGTGACCCAGGCTCGGGTCGACGTTGGGTCCACTCCCGCCGCGTCGATCGAGAGACTGCCGGTTGAAGTTGTTGACAGGAGGCGAACGCGGGCACGGACCGCGGCGTTCGGGACACTCCTGATCGTCGGCGCGGCGCTGCGCGTGTGGCGGCTTGGCGCGCAACGGTTGGGGTTCGACGAAGCGTTCACCGCGATGACGGCGCGGCGCTCACCAGGCTCGATGTTCGCGTTCTTGCGCGTGGCGGATTCGCATCCCCCGTTGAGCTATCTGTGGCGGGCCCCGTTCGCGGTGACGGGGGTGAGCGACTTCTGGATCAGGTTCCCGTCGGTGGTCTGTTCGATCGCCGCGCTAGTCCTGTTCGCGTGCTGGATGCGACGCCATGGCACCGTGGGTCTGATCGGTACGGCGTTGTTCGCGGTGAGTGCGTTCCAGGTGCTGAACGGGCGTCACGTCCGCATGTACGCCGAGTTGGAGCTCATCGGCGTAGCGGCGGCGCTCGTTGCCGAATCCTGGGTGCGGCGTCCTCGACGCTGGCACGCCCCCGCGATCGGGGTGCTCATGCTGGTCGGGCTCTTGACGCACGTGTCGATGTTCCTCCTCGGCGCGGGTCTGCTCGTCCTCGCGGGGAGACGGACCGATCGTGACGCGTGGCGTTGGCGTGTCGCGCTCGCCGCCGCCTTGGTGGCATGGGCGCTTCTGTGGGGTCCGTCGTTTCTCGCTCAAGCGCAGGCCGGGCATTCCGACTGGATCCCGCGCACGTCGTTCTCGGGATTCGTCCACGCGGTCGGTCAACTCGCCACGCCCCTCGGCGCCTTGCACCTCGCGGCGCTGTGCGTGATTGCTGTCGGCGGCGTCCTGCTTTGGCGACACGATCGGGTGATCGCGAAAGTGTGGACGGCGTGTTTTGCGGTGCCGGTCGTGCTCGCGGCCGGGGCTGGCTGCTTCGCGCCGGTGCTGCTCGACCGCACCTTGACGGTCGTGTCCTGGGGGGCGTTGTTCTCGATCGCCGTGGTCATCGATGTGGTCGTGCGCCGCGTGCGATGGGTCGGCGTGGTCGCCGCCGTCGTGGTCGTTGCATTGAGCGTCCCGTCGCTCCTAGGGTCCATCACGAGGCGTTCCACACCCGATGTGGTGCTCCGACATCTCGAAGCAATCGCCGCACCAGGCGACGTCATCGGGGTGCATCCGGCGCGCCGCCGACCGGAGATCGTGTGGCCTTTCGCGGTAACCCTCGCCGAACCCACCCGAGCTGTCCGCGTCCCGCAAGAACCGTTGGTGGCGGCGATCGAGCTCGGGGCGGGCACGCCGAGTGGGCGGGTCTGGATGCTCGAGTGGCGACGGCGAAGCACCCTCGCCGACGGGCTACCGCGCTGCGCGCCCGATTGGTCCCACGACAAGGCGCGGGTCATCTGCCTCGAGCTTGCGATCAGCCCGTGAGACGCGTCGCCCTGCCCCTTGCCGCCGCATTGCTGAGTAGTGCACTCGTCGGTCTCTCGGGGACCGGGCGCGCCGCGACCGCACCGCCCTCGCCGGGAGGAATCCACAAGATCCACCATGTCGTGGTGATCATGCAGGAGAACCGGTCTTTCGACTCCTACTTCGGGACGTATCCCGGTGCTGACGGTATCCGCATGCGCCGCGGGGTGCCCACAGCATGTCTCCCCGACCCGCGCAACGGTGGATGCCGTCGTCCCTACCATGATGCATCCGATGTGAACGGCGGGGGTCCCCACGGTGCCGTCAACGCGTCGGCCGACGTCGATGGTGGCCGGATGGACGGCTTCCTCGCCCAGGCGGTTTCGACCCCGCATCATTGCCGCGACGTCAACGCTCCTCGGTGCAGTCCGTCGGGAGCACGCGAAGTGCTCGGGTATCACGACGGGCGGGAGATCCCCAACTACTGGACCTACGCGAGTCAGTTCGTGCTCCAAGACCATCTGTTCGCGCCGACCACATCGTGGAGCCTGCCCCAGCATCTGTTCATGGTCTCGGAGTGGTCCGCGATCTGCCGCGAACCGGGCGACGCGATGAGCTGCACGAACGAGGCGAGCAAGCCGGTGCTGCCACCAGATTTCAAGACGGCAGCGCGTCGCCGGGCGACGCACTCGCGCGCCTTGAAACCCCCCGACTACGCGTGGACCGATCTCACCTACCTGCTCCACGCCCACCAGGTCTCATGGGGCTATTACGTCGTTGCGGGCCAGGAACCCGACTGTGCCGACAGCACCGAGCGCACCTGCACGCTGCGAGCACAAGACGCGTCGACACCGGGGATCTGGAACCCGTTGCCGTACTTCGACACCGTCAAGACCGACGCTCAGCTCGCCAATATCCAGCCCGTCGAGCACTTCCTCGCCGCTGCCGCCCAAGGGACGCTTCCCGCGGTGTCATGGGTCACACCCAGCGGTGATGTCAGCGAACATCCCCCAGCGTCGATCGCGGCTGGCCAGGCATACGTGACCAACCTGATCAACGCGGTCATGCGGGGCCCGAACTGGGATTCCACTGCCATCTTCGTGTCGTGGGACGACTGGGGTGGCTTCTACGACCACGTCCCACCGCCCGTCGTCGACCAGAACGGGTACGGACTACGCGTACCGGGGCTCGTGATCAGCCCGTACGCGAAACGCGGGTACGTCGACCATCAGATCCTCAGTCACGACGCGTACGTCAAGTTCATCGAGGACGACTTCCTCGGCGGAGCCCGCCTCGACCCCACGACCGACGGACGGCCCGATCGACGCCCGACCGTACGGGAGAACAGCAAGGTGCTCGGCAATCTCGTCAAGGACTTCGACTTCACCCAGGCACCTCGCTCGCCGGTGTTGTTGACCCCACACCCGACGCGGGCAGAGGCTCGCCAGGTCGTCGCGTCCGTGCGGCGAGGCTGACGAGGACCACGATTCCTGCGAGAGAACACAGCGGCACCAGCCACGCGTAGTACACGTGGAACAGCCCGGCCGTGCCCCGATCGGCAGCGTACGCGAGCTCGAGCAGCGCGGCCTGGACGGCCGCGAGCGCGGTAAGCCCGGAACGCCACATGAGTGCGAGCACGGGGAGGCCCCACGCCACGTACCACGGCAACACGTACTGCGCCCCGAGTAAGTAGCCGACGACGACCGCGCCGGCGAGCCAGAAGGCCGAGGCGTTGCGCAGGCCGAGGAGCAGCACAACGAACACCAGGCCGGCGATGACGACGAAGGAGAAGCGTCCGGTCGCCTCGACAGGAAGACCGAACAGACGCCAGATCGAGGCGCGACTGCCGCGTGCCCCAGCCCGCGTTGAGGACCGGCTGCAGCGCACGGACCCCTCCGGCGACGCCGTAGGCAGCGGCCACACAGCCGGCGGCGGTCGCCGCCATGACGAGCGCCTTCGTGCGTCCCCACCGATGCCATGTCCAGAGCACGAGCGCACCGAGCGGGAGCATGGCCACGATCTTGACGAGGGCACCCGCTGCCAATGCGGCTCCTGCCGCGGCTGGCCGCGGCCGCTGCGAGATGAGCACAGCGCCGCCGAGGACCGCAAGACCAACTAACAGGTCGTTGTGCCCATCGCTCACGACCGCCATCAACGCGGGGTTGAGACCGACGAACGCCAACGCGGCTGGATCTCGGGTCCGACGCCACACAATCACCATCGCCCCAACGAGCGCGAGCGCCTCCAAACCTTGAAAGAACAGGCGGGTCGCGACCACAGAGGAGCCGGTAACGCTCGTCCCGAGCGCGGCGATCCCAACGAACACCGGCCCGTAGACCGACGGTGTGCGACGCCAGCCGACGAGATGCAACAACGGATCATGGGGAAAGTCGGCGGGAATGTGCGTGTACGGGCTGGCGTGATGCGCAGAGACGATCCGTCCGTATATCGCGTACGACCAAATGTCGTGACCGACGGGGGCGATGACCACCGCCACGACCAGCAACGCTCCAGCAGCGACGACGATGCGGCTCTTCGTGAGGATCGCGTCGCGGATGGGCCCGACGAACAGCCCGCCGAACGTCGCGAACGCGACGAATACGAGCGTGAACCGGACGACCGCAGGCGGACCCTCGCCGGCGATGATCGCGGCGGCATCGCAAACGACGGTTCCGACGAGACACACGACACCGAGCGCGCGTGCCCGCCGGTGCGTCTGCCACGATCTGCGCCGAGTGCTACTTGAGCGACGCGGGCTTGTCGTCGAGTCCGGGGTTCGCTGCACGTCCGCTGCGACGCTCCAATGAGTGACCTGACAGTCCCCTGAATCGACCCACGGGCTGCGGAGGACGACGCGCTGGGCCCCTGCAGCGTCGGGCGACGGTCAGGCCAGACGTGGCCGCCATCCTCGCGCGGTGGCTGTCCCACTTCAGGAGATGTTCAGCGCGCTCCGCTGAGCGTGGTGAGATGGTGCACGCACTCCTGGTTCTGCCCACGCTCAACGAGGCCGACAACATCGAGGCGGTGTTGGGAGCTGTCCGGCGCGTGGTGCCCTTCGTCGACATATTAGTCGTCGACGACGCCAGTACCGACGGGACCGCTGATCTCGCCGACACGCTCGCCGACGAGCTCGGCTGCCTCACCGTGTTGCGTCGGTCGGGACCGCGTGGGCTGGGTCACACGTATCGCGCCGGCTTCGCGGTCGGGATCGCGGCTGGATACGACGTGCTGCTCGAGATGGACGCCGACCTTTCCCACGACCCGGCAGACATCCCGGCGTTGCTGGAGGCCATCGCCGGCGGAGCTGACCTGGCGATCGGCTCTCGGTATGCCCCCGGGGGTGGCACCCGGGACTGGTCGGCCACCCGCCGTGTGGTCTCGGGGCTGGGCTGCTGGTACGCCGGTCGAGTGCTCGCTCTTGGGGTGCGCGACGCAACCTCCGGCTTTCGTGCCTATCGCGCCAACCTCGTCGGTGCGATGGAGCTCGAGGCAACCCGAGCGGGCGGGTACGCGTTTCAGATCGAGATGGTCCGCCACGCCCGGCGACGGGGCGCCCGCATCGTCGAGATTCCGATCACGTTCCAGGACCGGACACTCGGCCACTCGAAGATGTCAGTGGCGATCGCGGTCGAGGCGCTCCTCCTCGTGACTCGGTGGGCACTCCGCGATCGGATCACCCATCGCCACGCGCCGCCGAGCGCCATACGCGTGACACCCTCGTGACACCACACCAGATCGCCGCCTCGCGCCTCGCCGCGATCACGCTGCTGGGTGTCTCGTCGCGCTCGCCATCTTCGTCGGAACCCAGTCGCACGTAAGCGCCCTGGAGCGCAGCGTCGATCATGCATTGCTGGCCGCGGATCCGAGCGAGACGTTCGACGTCGCCCGCATCGTCACCACCACCGGGTCGGGCTACGTCGCCGCCGCCGCGGCGGGCCTCGGCCTCGGAGTGTGGCTGCGCACACGTGCGTGGCGCTTGGCCCTGCTGTGTGTCGGCGCACCCGCGAACTCCGCCTTGTGCGAGATCGCGTTGAAGCAGATCGTCGGCAGGAGTCTTCCGGCGACCGGCGCGCGGACCGGCGTGTCCGGTTTCGGGTTCCCGTCGGGACACACCAGCGGATCCACCGCCTTTGCAACGGCGCTGATCGTCGTCGCATGGCTGCTCGTGCGACACGGTCGTGCCCGCGTCCTGGTCACCACGACGGCAGTGGTCTACGCGACCGTGATCGGCCTCAGCCGCGTCGTCGTCGGCGCCCACCACGCCGCGGATGTCGTCGGGGGCTGGTTGCTCGCTACCGCGATCACCCTCGGGTTGGCAAGCGTTCTCTTCGCTCGTTCCAACCACGAGATGCTCGACGATCGCTACGCGGCCCCGTCCCATTCGATCGGGCCATGTGAAGAATCGGGGGGTAGTTCGACGCGAGCCGCCGGGTTGCTGCGAAGCGGAGGCTTCGATCAAGTCAACGTGACCGTGAACCGCGCGCCGGGCGTGTTCTCCACGGTGATGCTCCCCCCGTGCGCGACGACAATGGCGCGGCTGATCGCCAACCCCAGTCCTGCGCCACCGGTGTCGCGGACACGCGCATCGTCGAGCCGAGCGAACCGTTCGAAGATCTGTTCCTGATCTTCGGGTGCGATCCCAGGCCCGTCGTCCGCCACCGTCAAGCAGGCACCCGGATCGGTCTCCGCGAGGGTCACCGTGATCGTGGAGGTGGCATGACGGGCCGCGTTGTCCAACAGGTTGCGCACCACCTGCGTCAGCTGGTCCGGGTCCCCGACAACCTGCGCCCCCGAGACCGCCGTCGTATCGACCCGATGGGCCGTATGGCTCCGTAGCCGGCGCGCCTCGCGTAGCGCGATGGCGTCAAGGTCAACAGGAATACGCCGGTCTTCGCGGGCATGCTCATCCATCTTCGAGAGGATGAGGAGGTCCTCGACGAGACGTTGCAGCCGGACCGTGTCGGCCAACATGTCTTGGTCGATCTGGTGGCGGTCACCCCGGTCGGGGTAGGCGAGACTGACCTCGAGTTGGGCGCGGATGCCGGCGAGGGGGCTGCGCAGCTCGTGGCTCGCGTCGGCCACGAAACGGCGCTGGCGATCGTTGGATTCTTCGAGGCGGGTCAACATGCCATTCATGGTGTGTGCAAGCCGTTCGATCTCGTCGCCGGTGTCGGGTTCGGGAACCCGACGGTGCAGATCCTGAGCCCCGATCGCCTCGACTTCGCTACGGATCGACTCGACCGGTCGCAACGCCCGTCCGGTGAGAACCCAGGTCGTCACCCCGATGAGCAGGAACAGAGCCGGCAGTCCGACCACCAGGAGCCGCGTGAGCTCAGTGGTGCTGTCGTTCACCGCTTCGAGGCCGCCGGCGACATAGACCGTGTAGCGGCCGGCGTCGCTCGTGACGCGGCGGGCGACGACTCGGAACGGTGAGTCACCGATCGGCGGGCGCGACACGGTCCGCGCGACATACCCGCTCGGGCCGGGGCTGAGGCGACTGATCCGAGCTTCCCCCTCGACGTTGGGTGACGCCGCGATCACCTGCCCGGTCTGGTCGACGACTTGGACGAGGTTCTCGTCACCGCCCGGGGCGGCAAGGCTCTGCGTGAGATTGCCAGCCGTGATCGACGCGGCGATGTCGCGGGAACGCAGCCGCGCCGCGTCTTCGACCCCACCAACCAGCGCGGACCGGTGCGATCGGACGAGCAGTACGCCACCGACCGCGAACGCGACACCGACAACGACGACGGCCGCGGAGGTGATCCGGACGCGCATCGACGCCCGGCGGGGGACCATCAGCCACCCGCCGGGTCGAGCCGGTACCCGCCGCGCCGCACCGTTTCGATCGCGTGACGGTCAAACGGCTCGTCGATCTTCTTGCGGAGGCGACGGATGTACACCTCGACGATGTTCGGGTCGCCTTCGAACGCGAAATCCCAGACATTGTCGAGAATCTCGAGCTTGGGGATCGCTTCGCCCGCCCGCCGCATCAACAGCTCGAGGATCGCGAACTCGGTGGCGGTCAAACCCAGATCCATGCCACCCCGTGACGCGCGGTGCGCAACCGGATCGACGCGCAAATCCCCGGCTTCGTAGGTCACCGGCGCGGTCCGGCCCGTGCGACGCAACAATGCCCGGAGCCGCGCGAGGAGCACCACGAACGAGAACGGCTTGGTGAGATAGTCATCGGCGCCGGTGTCGAGCGCCTCGGCCTGGTCGTACTCGCCGTCCTTGGCGGTGAGCATCAGGATCGGCGTCCAGTTCCCCGCATTGCGCAGGGTCTCGCAGACCTTGTAGCCGTTGAGACCGCCCAACATGATGTCGAGCACGATCGCGTCGTAGCCGTGCTCGGTCGCCATCCACAACCCGTCGGTGCCGGTCGAGGCGACGTCGACCGCGAAGCCTTCGGCTTCCAGGCCACGCTGGACCGCGGCGGCGACCCCTTGTTCGTCTTCGACGACCAACACGCGCATATCGGGCCCCTTCTTGGCGAAGGTACAGGATTCCCGCCGAGGGCCTGAACAGCCACTGAACTTGTTAGCACGGCGAGTAGCGCCGAGAGCCCAGAGGACGAATGTCCGCGGTGACGACGCGCGAAGAGTCGCGCTGGCTGAGGAGTGTTCCGATGCGCACGATGCGAGCGGTGGGTGGGCTCGTCCTCGTCGCCGGGCTCGGATGCGCGGCGTTCCCCAATCGACATCCTGCGCACCGGATAAGGCCGGGAGGGCGCCGTCGCGCCGCGCGACGAAGACTTCAACGAGATCGGCTGCTCAGGTCGCGGAGGACGGCGACCAAGTCGACGAGCACGCCGCCGACGATGACCATGCTTACGAAATGGTCGCCGCGCACACAACCGCGAGTCAGTGGAGCGCGTGTCGCCACCGCGGCGTCGAGGCGTCAGCAGCCGGCACGTCGCCCGCCGTCTTCGCAGCCCGGACTCATGGTCGGCCCCAAGCCGCGACCACACGTCCTCGACGGGAGACGCCGCCCATTCAACAGGATGGTCGTGGCCACGGCGTCGATTCAGCGTTCTTTCAGCACGCCTTGGCGACCCTCACGCCAGCCGCGGGGAATGGCGGGCTGAGCACCAGGAGCACAATTGGGGCGGACGGCGAGGCAGTGGGCGCAGCCGTGCGCCGGAGACGAAGTCGGAACCTCCGACCCGTCGCTGCGGTTCCTGATTGTTTCCGCGTCGATGGGTGCAGGCCACGACGGCGCGGCACGCGAGCTTGCCCGACGGCTCATGGCGCGAGGTCACGCCATCGAGAGGGTTGATTTCCTCGACCAGCTCCCCGGCCGCGTCGGTCCGTTCCTCCGGCGCTCCTACCTCGCGCAGCTGCGCACCTGTCCCTGGACCTACGCGGTCTCGTTCGCGGTGCTGCAGGTGACGAAGCGGCTCACGCGAGCGGGCATCACTGCGCTGGTCACCGTGCTGAGCCGACGCCGACTCTGCCGCACCATCGACTTGACCCAGCCCGACGTCGTCGTGTCGACCTACCCGCTCGCTTCGCTTGCGTTGGGATCGTTGCGTCGGCGTCGGCGCCTATCCGCTCCGGTGGTGACATTTCTCACCGACTTCGGGGTCCACCCCCTGTGGGTCCACCCAGCGGTCGACCTGCACCTCGCGGTGAGCGCGACGTCGGCCGCCCTCGCGACACGACATGGCGCCCGAAGCGCCCTATGCCCCGGACCGTTGGTGGCCGATCGATTCCGCCCGGACAGCCGCATCCGGACCGAGACCCGGCGCCGACTCGGGATCGAGGAAGGTGCGCGAGTCGTCCTCGTGGTCGCGGGGTCCTGGGGCGTCGGGCATATCGAAGCGACGGTCGCCGCCCTGCGCGCCTCCGGCACGTTTCACCCCGTCGTGGTGTGCGGATGCAACCCCAGGTTCGAGGCCGCCCTGCGCGCCTCTGGGAAACCTGGGACCATTCTCGGCTGGACCGACGAGATGCCAGCGCTCATGGCCGCCGCCGATGCGCTCGTCGAGAACGCGGGAGGCCTGACTGCACTGGAGGCCTTCGCGGCCGGCGTCCCGGTGGTGAGCTTCGCTCCCATTCCCGGCCACGGCCGCGACAATGCGCGCCAGATGGCCCGCGCCGGGGTGAGTCGCTACGCGCGGTCCCGATCCGAGCTGTACGACGCTCTCACCGAGGTGACGCCGGTCGGGCTGGCGCGACAGAGGATGATCGCCAAGGGCCGGGCCATCTTCTGCGGAGACCCCACCGACGAGATCGTCGCGCTCGCGACCGCCAACTGCCCCGGTCCGGTCCGTGCGCCCGGGCGGCTCAAGGGCCGGAGGCGGGTTGCGCTCGCCGCCTGCGCGGTCGCCGTCCTCTACGCCGGCGCCACCGCGGGAACCGATGCGGTCGCCGCGGCGGGCATCGGCATCGCCAAGGCCCCCGCCGGGCAGCGCGACTCGGTCTACCTGGGAGTCCGGGTGAACGCGGCCGAGCTCGCCAACCCATCCGTGGTGTCGGCCATCCGGCGGGCTCGAGCCACCCTGGTGGTCGATGGCACCACCGCGACGAGGACACGGCCGAATTCCGGAACGGTCGCCGGGAACGTCGATGTCGGCAGCGCGGGCGCGGGCCAACACCACACCTTTCCGTGGAGCCAAGCACACGACGACTGCCGATCGGCGGCCCACGCGATCGCGAACTCGACCCGCGCAAGACCTCACGAGCTGGTAGTGGGAGACGTCAACGCTTTCCACCAGCTCTACTGCCACACCGGGCCCTACCGCCAACGCATCGTCCGAGTCCACACGACGTTCGACGCTGCGGCGCCGCCCGCACAGCTCATCGAGCGCCGCGTCTACCTCTTCGACGGACGCTCCGCCGGTCCCACCCAGGTCGAATCCACAGTCGCGCGATTCCGCGACCGAGCGACCCGAGCGCGCCTCGTCGTCCGGCCGTTGCGGGACCTCCGGTGAGACCCGCCACCACCCTCGTGGCAGCCGCCGCGGGTGGGCTCGGCGTCGTGGCCGCGGTCCACGCCGCGCCGACGATCCTCGCGATCACACCACTCGGCGAGACGCTCGCGCCACGCTTGTTCGGACGCGGACGCGCCGGCCACGTGGCGCTCACCTTCGACGACGGGCCCGACCCCGCCACCACCCCCTTGTTCCTCGTCGAACTCGACCGCCTCGGCTGGCACGCCACCTTCTTCATGCTCGGGTGCATGGCCCGGCGAAACCCCGGCCTGGCCCGCGAGGTCGCCGCCGCGGGCCACGAGATCGCCGTCCACGGCGACATCCACCGCAGCACCCTGCTCCGACGCGCCCAGGAGGTGCGTGACGACCTCGAGCGGGCGGGGGACTCCATCGCGGAGGCGACACGATGCTCCCCCGCCTTCTACCGTCCCCCCTTCGGGGCGTTGTCGCGCAGCGCGCTCCGAGCCGCCGGTGACGCGCGCCTCAGCACTGTCCTGTGGACGGCATGCGGACGCGACTGGACATCGCACGCGACCGCGGCGTCGGTCGCAGCCCACGCCACCCGCCGATCGCTCTCCGGAGCCACGTTGCTGCTCCACGATTCCGACTGCACGTCAGCCGCGGGGGCGTGGCGCTCCACCCTCGGCGCCCTGCCCCTGCTGGCCGACCACGCGATGGCGCGGGGCCTCGAATTCGGGTGCCTCGGCGACCATGGCTCGGATCCGAACCCGAATTGGCCTCGCTGAAGATGGCAGTCACGCTGGCGCTGCTCGCCGGGCTCGGCTACGCGGCGGCGTCGGTCCTCCAACAACGCGTCGCCGCGAAACAGCCACCCGAGAACGCGCTTCGAGCCGGGCTCGTGTTCCGTCTGGCCCGCCAGCCGGTCTGGCTCGCGGGCATCGGACTCGACGCGGGCGCGTTCGGCGTGGAAGCGCTCGCACTGCACCTCGGCAGTGTCGTAATCGTGGGCCCGTTGCTCACGACTGGCCTGCTGTTCGCACTCCCGCTCTCGACAATCGGAACCGGCCTTCGCGCCGGTCGCCGGGAATGGACGTCCGCCTGCGTGCTGGTTGGGGGCCTCGCCGCGTTCCAGGTCGCGGGCCGACCCTCCGCCGCGAGTTCACCCGGCGCGCCTCGCGCTTGGCTCGCAGCGGCCGCGCTCGCGATCACCGTGACCCTCATCGCGGTCGGCAGGGCGCGCGCCACCTCGGGCAGTACCCGGGCGCTCTGGCTCGGGCTGGCCACCGGCACCCTCTACGGACTCTCCGGGCCCCTCACCAAAGTGACCGCCGACGCTTTCCCTGGCTCAGTCGTAGGGCTCCTCGGTCACTGGCCCGTATACGCCCTCGTCGGCGTGTCGGCCCTCGCCCTCGTCGTGAATCAGAGCGCCTTCCAGGCCGGACACCCCATGGCGTCGCTCCCAGCCATCGCCGCCACCGGCCCACTACTCGCGTGCGGCATCGGAGCCGCGGTCCTGAGCGAGCGCCTCCACCCGCCCGGCGTCGTCGCGCTCCTCGTCACCCTCTTGGCCGTGGTTGCCGTCATCGGCGGAGTGGTCTCCCTCGCGCGATCCCCCCTCGTCTCCAGCGCGGACCAGCGCCCCGCGGGAGAGCGGGTGACGACTCCTGATCGATCTCCTCGGCGGGATCAAGCCCCAAGCCGAGGTCCCGACACCCGGCGCGCCACCACGCATGGTGTCCATCATGAACCGGGTCCGCACAACGCGATTCCGACCGGAGGTTAGAAGAAAGGTTAGAAGTCGACCCTCGACAGCAGTGAGCCCCTCCGAAGAGAGGGGCCCTGACCGACGTAGCCGCCGACTTCGCGGGTCTCGACGTCGATCATCCCGCCACGCGTGTTGGCGTGCAGGCCCGAGAAGTCGAACTCCATCACGCCGTTCCCGACTGTGTTGAAAAACTCCGCGACGCTGGAACGCAGCTGGCGGGACTCGACTGGGGGACCGTAGAGCGTCTCGATGCTCGCTGGTCTGCTCCAGCTCGCGTTGGCGTTTCTCGGCTTCGACCTGGGCGTCGATGCCGCGGATGTCTTCCATTGCTCGCTCGTACGCGGTGTCTTCCTCCGCGGTGGTCTCGCGGCGTTCCTCAGTGGCACGCTCGAGAATCGTTCGGGCTTGTTCGATCGTGCGGCGCTTCTGTTCGTGAAGCTGGTTCAGATCCATTGGGTGTTCATCTCCATGAGGTCAAGCTCGCGAATGCGGAGTTGTACGGACTTGCGAGCGTCACCAGGAGACGCGACAGGGACGTAACGCCGGCCAGCCGATCGAGCTCGGCGGCACGGGAACGCAACGCGGTGATCACCGCGCCTGGATAGGCGGGCTCATCAACTGCGCTCACTTCGAGGAGGACGGCTTCTTCGATTTCGTGGACACCGTCCGCCACGACGCGTTCCTTGCGGGTTTGAGAACCCGACAGACAGGCCGCCGAGGAACCCGCCACGGATCAGGGTGACGACATCATGCGCGGCTTGCGTGTCCGCGAGGCTGACGTTGATGTGCATCCCGGAACGTTCCTCGCGGGCGCTCAACACCTTCCCGATCGGGAGATGCCCCGAGCCGCGGCCGTGCTGACCGTAGAAGCCGACCTTGCCGGACATTGACCCGCTCGCGGATCGAACGCTCGAACGCGCCGTGCACGAACCGTTCATCGAAGCCGTAGTCGCCGCCGATACGGACCGTCTCCCCGTACGGAATCGCGATGCCTTCGAGGGTTCGACCACCCGCAGAAACGCTGGGAACGAGCAGCGGCTACTTGAACCGTACAACCGGCCAAGCGCAAAGCGGTTCCCCGGTTTCTGTTGGTCTGTAACGACCAGCCAAGAGCGGAGAACGTCCAGTTATCCGCTCATGAAACGAGGGAGCACGACGTGACCACGACGACCGAACCGACCAAGCTCACCGCCCCGAACGGCCCGACATCGCCAAGATCGTCGACACGAACCTGGAGTTACAGCATCGCTCCGGAAGCCTGAGACCCGATCGACGCACACTCAGTACAGGCACCGCCGCTCCAGAACGGGCAATCTGGCGTCTCGGAAGACAGAGAGGTGGACGCGATGGGCAATGACGAGGTCGTGCCGGAGACGCGAGGGGTTACGGCGGAGCTACTCGCGACCGTGGACCTCGGCGCGGAGATCGAGGGCATGGAGGGACGCCAGTTCCGTATGCGTATGTTCACGTTCGAGCCGGGAGCCGTGTTCGGCCCGCTTCACGACCACAAGGACAGGCCGGGCATCGTTTTCATCTTGCAAGGAACGATCACTGACCACCGCGACGGCAATGCCACGGACTATGGACCGGGAGTGGGTTGGCCCGAGGATCGGAACACTTCGCACTGGCTGGAGAACAGAGGAACAGTTCCGGCGGTGGAGGTCTCGGTCGACATCGTTCGGTCCGAGTAGACAATGCATATCTGCCGCTCGGAGCGTTGCCTCGTAGTGCAAGGCTGGGTGGATGCAGCGGTCGGAGGGCGTAGCGGGACAAGTGGCGGTGGTCACCGGCGTGAGTCGCCAAGCCGGGATTGGCTTTGCTATCGCTAAGCGATTGCTCGGCGAGGGCGCATCCGTGTTCTGCCAGTCCTGGACATCGCATGACGCGGAACAGAGTTGGGGTGTCGACCCAGCAGGCATCACGGCCCTGCGACACTCCAATTATGACTGATGACGAGATCCTCGCTGCTGCCCTCGCGGACGGGTTCGAGCTCGAGGAGCGCGTCCTCGAAGACCGGTGGGTGCACGGCTGGCATCGCGGGGACGATGATCGCTGGCCGTGTTACCGGACTCGCGGCGAAGCGCTCCGCTGGATGGCTGACCGGCTCCGGCGCGTCGCCGTGTTCACGTAGCCCGTTGCTCTTTGGGCCGGCCGTCAGGAATCGGCGCCGCCATCCTTGGTGCTTTCGTCGCCACGACTGGCGAGACGGAGGAGGCGGCCAGTCGGTGCCCTTCCCGCGGAACATTCCCGACGTGAGCTCGTGCGCACCTTGAACGAGTCGTGATCGACGCGGCCAGGCCGACAGCAGCGGAGCCCCAGTCAACGCAACCTGGCCACGGGTCGGGCGGGCTGCCCGCGGGTCTGCCAGGAGCGTGGTGCAGGAAGCCGCCCGCCGCACCGGCTTGACGGTTCGCCCGCCGTATTACACTGTTGCTCTATGCAGCTAGGTAAATACGCCAAGTTCCCGAGGCCGGGATGATCGAGTTCCGGATGGACTCTCGCTCAGGGGTCGCGCCGTACCGGCAACTGGTCCAGCAGGTCCGCCAGGCTTTGCGCCTCGGCGTGCTGCTCGAGGGTGATCAGCTGCCGACGGTGAAAGAAGTCGTTGCCCAGGTCGCGATCAATCCCAACACCGTGTTGAAGGCGTATCGCGAGCTCGAGTACGAGGGGCTGGCCGAGGGCAGGCCGGGTCTGGGGACCTTCGTCACTCGCTCGCTGGCGAATCCGTCGCTTGCGGCGCACAAGGCGTTGCGCGCGGACCTGCTCCGCTGGTTGGCGAAAGCCCGCCGTGCGGGGCTCGACGACGACAGCATCGCGGCGTTGTTCGAAGCCACGTTTCGCGCCACGTCCGACGAGGGAGTCGCGTGAACGCCCTCGCGACGGAGGGCCTCGGGAAGCGGTACGGGCGGCGGTGGGCGCTTCGCGAGTGCACCGTCGAGGTCCCGGCCGGCCGCGTCGTCGGTCTCGTGGGCACCAACGGTGCAGGGAAGACGACGTTGCTGCACCTCGCGGTTGGGCTTCTCGAGCCGACGGAAGGGTCGATCAGCGTCCTCGGTGGTCGTCCTGGCGCGGGTGGCGATCAGCTCGCTCGTGTCGGGTTCCTCGCACAGGACGTACCCCTGTATTCGGCGTTCACTGTCGCGGACCATCTTCGTCTCGGTGAGCGATGCAACCCGCGTTGGGATCGCGATTTCGCGATTCGTCGCATCGCAATGCTCGGTCTGGATACCGGCCAGCGCGCCGCGCGCCTTTCGGGCGGTCAACGTTCGCAGCTCGCGTTGACGTTGGCGATGGCCAAACGCCCGGAACTGCTCGTGCTCGACGAACCGCTATCCAGCCTCGATCCGCTCGCGCGCCGCGAATTCCTCGCTGACGTGATGGAACTCGTCGCCGAGCACGGGCCGACAGTCGTCTTGTCATCACACTCGCTCTCCGACATCGAGCGAGTGTGTGATCACCTCCTCATCCTCGCCGCCGGACGTGTCCGCCTCGAAGGCGCTGTCGACGACCTCCTCGCGACACACAAGATCCTCACCGGACCCCGACTCGACTCGTACTCCCTGCCGCGCGGTCAAACACTCGTCGAGGCCAGTCATACCGATCGGCAAACCACGATGTTGGTGCGCACCACCGACCCCATACTCGACCCGCGCTGGATCGTCGCGCCGGTCAGCCTCGAGGACCTCGTGCTCGCGTACCTCTCGAGCGAAACGCCATATACGCGCACGGGTGCCCTCCAACAGGTTCCGTCATGACGTGGCTCGCGTGGCGGCAGTTTCGAGGCAACGCCGTGCTCGCAGGCATCTCGACACTCGGGGTTGTTGTCGTGCTAGTCGCGACGCGCGGTCACATCGCGCACATGGCAGACCCAGACAAGCTGTCGACGAGCTACAAATCGCTTCGGCTTCTCGGAACCGTGCTCATCGGTGTACCCGCACTCATCGGTGCCTTCTGGGGTGCGCCACTACTTGCCCGAGAACTCGAAACTGGCACATTCCGGCTCGCGTGGACCCAGACCGTCACACGCCAGCGCTGGCTCGCAACCAAGCTCGGCGTCACCAGCCTGGCCGCAGTCGCGGTCACCGCCACCTTCAGCCTCATCTTCACCTGGTGGTCGATCCCGCTCGACCACTTCGGCAACCGCATCGGCACCGCGACCTTTGGCCAGCGCGGCATCGTCCCGATCGCATACGCACTTTTCGCGCTCGCGCTCGGCACCCTCGCGGGCGCGATACTCCGCCGCACTCTTCCCGCCATGGCTGTCACCCTGGTTGGCTTCCTGACCGCTCGCTACGTTTTCCAGGTCGCTGTTCGTCCCCACCTGCTGACCACCGTCACCGCTACTCTCCCCAACAACCTCTTCGGCCAACGCGACAACAGCGGCGCTACGAACGGCGGCTGGGTCCTGTCGAGCAAGACAACCGACGCGGCCGGCCACACCCTCAGCAACTCGCAGATCGACCAAATCATCCGACGGTCGTGCCACGTCACACGCCAGACCACCAGCGGCGACTTGGGCCGCTGCGCCGACCGGCTCGGCTTGCACGACATTGTGCGCACGCACCCGGCGAACCAGTTCTGGTCATTGCAGGCATGGGAAGCAGCGAGCTTCGTTGTCCTCGCAGTCGTTCTCACCATCTTCTGCTTCTGGTGGATCCGCCAGCGCACGGCTTGATTCACCAACCGTGCAGCAGTCCCCCGCGGTCTAGGGGGGTCCCGCTCGAGCGACCTCGATCGACATGCTCCCCGCCGCCTCCCCGTGCGGGAGAGCCTCGCTAGCGGGCGGCTTGGACGGGACACGCGAGGCAGAGAGCCCGGGCCTCCTTGGTGCTCCCACCACGCTCCGGGAAGAACACCTCGACGGGGATGTCCAGCGCACGCTGCCTGTCGGCGCCACGGTTCCTGGGAGGCTCTGAGCGCCTCGACGAGCGAAACGGGTTCCACGCTGCCCGGTTGCATGAAGCAGTGCGACGTTCACGACGTACCTCTGGCTCTAGGCTCCTGTGCGCTGGTGAGCCGGCCGGGGCGCGTCCTAGCGGTGCGCCCCGAGTCACGTCAGGGGAGAAGCGGAGGCGCCCGGAACCGCCGTCTGAACATGGTTCCGGGCGCTCCTGTCGGTCGAGTTACCTCCGCGGTCTCAAGTCCGCGTCTGGGGCCCCGATCCGACCCCCGCCCCCAGAACTAGAGATGCAAGATTCGGAACTGGTCACACGTCGCGGAATCCAACACGTCCGCACCCGTCCGCCAATATCCGAGCCAGCCGACCTCACCCGTCGGGCGTCGGTTCGACCCGAGCACGACCGGGTTATGCGCCAAGGTTGTGCCCACGCGATCCACGATGCAGTACCCCTGACGGAAGTCACCGAGGATCAACACGTTGTCATCGCTGCCGCTGGTGACCGTGCCATCCATCGCCGAGGACTGGTAGACGGGATGGCCGATCAGCGACGGCGGTTGACCGCCACCGAGATCCGTCCAGAACGCCGAGTTACTACCCGTCGATCCTTCACCGAACCGCCTGACCTTGTTGATGATCGTGCGGTGCGCGACCCACGACGCGTTCGAGTAGTACCGCGACGGGAGCGCATTGTCGAGCGCGTAGATGTCACCGACTTTGATGTCGGCCTCGACACTGGATCCGGACACGCCCCACACGAACGTAAACGCTCTCAAAGCGCAACGCTAAAGGGATGTTGCGTCTGACCTGCGGAAACGCTGGGGATTAGCGGCGCTTACTTGAACCAGATGCGTTGGTAGTCGCGGCTCATGGGGTGGACGAGCAGCACGACGAGCGCGATCCCGAACATGAGCGAGATGATGTCGGTGCCCTGTCCGTAGATGTACGGCCACCCGACGTTGAGCACGGCGCCGAAGATGGCGAGGAAATAGGCCCACCGCTTCTCGTTGGCGATACCCCAGCCGCCGAACCCCATCGAGACGGCCGCGAGCACCGCGATCTCGGGCGGGAATCCCTGGATCAGGTTGATCACCCAGAAGAACGCGTTGATGTAGAGCAGGAAGGTCGCGATCACCAACGTCTGCGGCTGGAACTGGTTGACCCACTTGGTCTCGTTGTTCACGGCACCATTCTGCCCCACGGCACCACCCCTTCGGGGATCGGCTCTCGCGCCCGGAGCTGGCCGCACGCGGCCGCGATGTCGACGCCCCGGTTGCGCCGCACCGTGGCGTGGAGGCCGTGGGCGCGCAGCCGCT
This sequence comes from uncultured Actinomycetes bacterium, assembly GCA_963775795.1. Classification (GTDB taxonomy): domain Bacteria; phylum Actinomycetota; class Acidimicrobiia; order IMCC26256; family DASPTH01; genus CAVZKC01. The sequence continues at coordinate 1,894,825 of CAVZKC010000004.1, forward strand.
TCGCGAACGCCCGGAGGCGAATGCCGTCAGGGGCTCCACCCGAGAATCCGTCGGTGGGATTGAGCGGGATCAGGTTCACGTGCGCGCCGCCCACGCCGGGGAACTTCGCCAGCAGCCGGGCGAGCGCGTCCGCCGCGGGCAGCCCGTCGTTGACGCCGCCGATGCACGCGTACTCGAACGTGACCCGGCGTCCGTGCGCACCCGCATACGTTGCCGCCGCGTCGAGCACCGCCGCGATGGGGTAGCGCCGGTTCAGGGGGACGAGCTCGCTGCGCACCGTGTCGGTCGCCGCGTGGAGCGACACGGCCAGCGTGACGGGCAAGTCCTCCTGCGCGAGACGCTGGATTCCCGGCACGACGCCCACCGTGCTGATCGTGATGCGCCGAGCCGAGATGCCGACGTCGTCGCGCAGCCGGTGCACGGCCGCCCACACCGGATCGAAGTTGGCGAGCGGCTCGCCCATCCCCATGAACACCACGTTCGTGACGGGCTGCGGCGACGAGTGCGACGCCCGAAGCACCTGTTCCACGATCTCGCCCTCGTCCAGGTGACGCTCGAAGCCCTCCTGACCGGTCGCACAGAAAGTGCACGCCATCGCACAGCCCGCTTGGGACGACACGCACACCGTCGCGCGCGTCGGCGATCGCATGAGCACGGTCTCGACCTGCGCGCCGTCCCGGGTCGCGAAGAGCCATTTCGTGGTCATGCCGTCGGTCGACGTCTGCTCGGTCCGGACGTCGAGGGCGACGGGGAGAGCGGTCTCCAAGCGATCCCGGAGCGCGCGGGGGAGGGTGGTGGCGTCGGCGAGCGGCACGCGCTCGGTGTAGAGCGCACGCCAGACCTGGTCGCTGCGGTAGCGGGGCTGGCCCCATCTCGGCGAGGAGGGCGTCCAGGTCGAGGTGCGCGATCGCGTAGCGGGACGGCGCGCTCACGGGCGGGCCGTGACGATCTGACCGTACGCGCGGTCAGTGCGGTGCGGGCGAAAGCCCATCGAGGCGTACAGGCCGCGCGCCGCGGTGTTGTCGCCGTCGACGAAGAGCATCCCCGTCGGCGCACCACGGTCGTGGAGCGACGCGAGCCCCGCGGCGGTGAGCGAGCGGCCGAGGCCGATGCCCTGGCGGCCGGGGTCGACGCCGACGACGTAGATCTCCCCGAGCACGTCGGGCTCGGCCGGCGGTCGTGCCTCGTGCAGCTTGGTCCAGCAGAAGCCGGCGAGACCCCCGTCGTCGTGGGCGAGCAGGAAGCCGTCGGCGGCGAACCACGGCTCTTCCTCCCGGGCGACGAGGCCCTCGACGGTCCACGCTCCCTGTTCGGCGTGATCGGCGAAGGCGCGGTTGTTGACGACTACCCAGTCGGCCTCGTCCCGACCGCGCTCGAACGTCCGGATCGTGATCCCGGGCGGCTGTGGTGGTACGCCGTTCGAAAGCGGCAAGGGCACCCGCAGCTGGAGGAGCTCGCGTTCGACGGCGAAGCCGATCTCGCGCGCGACGCCGTCGAGGTGCTCGTCGTCGCCGTGCACCCAGAACGTGAGGTGGCCGCCGCCCTGCGCGGCGACCTCGCCGAGCGCGGCCTCGACCAGAGGGCTTGGGTCGCCGTCGTCACCGGGTCGTACGGCGAGCTCCAGGAACCACCCGTCGCCGTGGCGGGCGAGGTGCGCATAGGCGGCATCCGAGCCGTCGGCGCCCGAAGCCATGAAGCCCACCGCCGTCCCGTCGTCGCGCCGGATGCCCTCCCACGTGGCGTCGTTGAGGGGCTCGGCGGCGGCGCGCGCCACGGAATCCGCGAGCTCGTGGATCGCCTCGACATCGGGCGCGGCGAAGCGCCGCAGCGTTCGGATCACGCGCCGAGGGTAGCGAGGACCGGCGATTGGGCCCGAGGAGCTCACGCGCCGCTCTCGCTAGAGTCGGGCTCGGCGCCCCGAGGTTGCCCCGACGATTGGAGCACGCCGATGCGAGTCGAGCAGTACGCCCCCGGAACTCCGTGCTGGATCGACCTCGGCGCGCCCGATGTCGATGCGGCTGCGGCCTTCTACTCCGCTCTGTTCGGGTGGGAGGTACCACCGGGCATGCCCGAGGCGGGCGGGTACCGCGTCGCGATGAAGGCCGACGCCGCGGTCGCCGGCCTGGGGCCGCAGCAGAGCCCGGGGCCGCCGTACTGGACGTCCTACGTGGCGGTCGACAGCGCCGACGACGCGGCGGCGAAGATCGAGGCGAACGGCGGCACGGTCCTGGTCCCGCCCATGGACGTGCTCGACGTCGGCCGTATGGCGGTCTTCTTCGACAACGTGGGGGCGGCCATCTCGGTGTGGCAGCCGGGCCAGCACATCGGTGCCGGGCTCGTCGACGAACCGGACACCTGGTCGTGGAACGAGCTGATGACCACCGACGTCGACGCGTCGAAGACCTTCTACAACGCGGTGTTCGGCTGGGACGCCGTCACCCACGAGGGCGGGATGATGGCGTACACCGAGTTCCAGCTCGCCGGGCGATCGATCGCGGGAATGATGAAGAAGCCCCCGATGATCCCGGCCGAGGTGCCGCCCAACTGGGGTGTGTACTTCTCCGTCGAAGACGCCGACGCCACGATCGACAAGATCAAGGAGCTCGGCGGGAGTCTCGTGATGGGTCCGATGGACATGGAGCCGGGTCGGCTCGCGGTCGTCCGCGATCCCGGGGGTGCCACCTTCAACATCATCAAGCTCAAGGCCGAGCGCGGGGGTTAACGCTGACTCGCCCCCGTGGCGCCCGGGCGCGCGCCTCCGAGGTCGCCGCGCGCCTGGCGGACGAGTATCCGGGCGCGGAGTGCGCGCTGGTCCACGACGACGCGTACCAGCTCCTCGTCGCGACGATCCTCTCTGCGCAGACCACCGACGAGAACGTCAACAAGGTCACACCGGCGCTGTTCGCGCGGTACCCGTCGGCGCGCGACCTCGCGCACGCCGACCCCGACGAGGTCGAGAAGCTCGTCTACCAGACCGGCTTCTACAAGTCGAAGACGCGCAACCTGTTGGGCATGGCACGCCTGCTCGACGACGAGTTCGACGGCGAGGTGCCCACGGAGCTCGAGGATCTCGTGCGGCTCCCGGGCGTGGGCCGCAAGACGGCGAACGTCGTGCGGTCGGTCGCGTTCGATCTCCCCGGGCTGCCGGTCGACACGCACGTCGGGCGTCTCTCGCGACGCCTGAAGCTCACGACCGAGACCGACCCCGTGAAGGCGGAGCTCGACCTCAACGGGCTGGTTCCCCCCGAGGAACGGGGGCGCTTCTCGTTGCGACTGATCCTCCACGGCCGCCGGGTGTGCTTCGCGCGCCGACCAAACTGTCCCGCCTGCATGCTCGCCGACATCTGCCCGTCGGCCGGCGTCGCCGACCCCCCCAAGTAGCGGTCGGCGGTCGGCCCGATCTCAGCCCGTCTCCGTGAGGACGGACTGGGCCTTCATGAGGGCGCGGGCGGCGGCGAGGAGCGAGCGCTCGACCTGGTCGAGATCGTTGGTGACGGCGGAGTCGGGCCCCGACCGGTAGCGGTCGCACACGGCGACGATCCGCTCCCTCAGCTCGTCCAGCTGGGCGCGGACACTGGAGAGCTCGGCGACGTCGGAGGTGCTGGACATGGCGGGCAGCCTCGCGGGCGTGACGGGCGAGAGGCAACTCCCGAGCGAGAACACGGAACGCGGAAGGGATGTCCGAGCGGCTCGCTTACGATGCGAACGTGCTGGAACGGGTTGATCTGCGCGGCAATCCGGCCGTGGCGAGCGCGCTCCCGCGCCCCGTGACCACCGACGACGCCTCCGTCGAGGCCGTTCGGGCGATCGTGGCGGAGGTCCGCGATCGCGGGGACGCCGCGCTCCGAGCCCTCACCCAGCGGTTCGACGGTTGTGCGATCGACGAGCTCCAGGTGCCGGAGGGAGATCTCCAGGCTGCGCTCGCCGCCACGCCACCCGACCTCCGCGCCGCCCTGAAGGTGGCGGCCGACCGCATCCGGGCCTACCACGACGCGCAGGCCGTGGCCGCCGACGTGGTCGTCGAACGTAACGGCGTCACGGTCCGCGAGCTGGTCATCCCGGTTGAGCGCGCCGGCCTCTACGTGCCGGGCGGCCGCGCCGCGTACCCATCGACCGTGCTGATGACGGCCATTCCCGCGGCGGTCGCCGGCGTCCGAGCACGCGCGCTGTGCGTTCCCCCCGGTCCCGACGGCCGCATCGCGCCGGCGACGTTGGCCGCGGCCGCACTCACCGGTGTCGAGGAGGTGTACCGGGTGGGCGGCGCGCAGGCGATCGCGGCGCTCGCGTACGGCACCGAGTCGATCCAGCCCGTCGATGTCATCGTCGGCCCGGGGAACGTCTACGTCGCGCTCGCGAAACGTGAGGTCGCGGGGATGGTGGGCATCGACAGCTTCGCGGGGCCGTCGGAGGTGCTGGTGGTGGCCGACGGCTCGGTTCCGCCGAGCTACGCCGCTGCCGATCTGCTCGCGCAGGCGGAGCACGGGCCGGGGGGTGCTGCCGTGCTCGTCACGTGGGATCCGTCGGTTGCCGATCTCGTCGACGACGAGGTCGACCGGCTGCTCGAATCTGCGACGCGCCGAGACGAGATCCGCGCCACCCTGCGCGACGGGGGTCGCACCCTGCTCGTCGACGACGCCGCCGCGGCCGCCGCGGCGGTGAACGCGATCGCACCCGAGCACCTCGAGCTGCTCGTCGACGACCCCCAGGCGCTGCTCCCCGCGATTCGGAACGCGGGTGCGATCTTCTGCGGTGCGTTCGCCCCGGCGGCGCTCGGCGACTACGTCGCAGGCGCGAACCACGTCCTCCCCACCGCCCGCACCGCCCGTTTCGCGAGCGCGTTGCGCGTCGACACGTTCCGCAAGCACGTGCACGTTGTCGACGCGACGGCGCAAGGACTCCGCAGGCTGGCGCCACACATCGAAGCGATCGCGGCCGCCGAGGGCCTCGATGCCCACGCGGCCTCGGTCGCCGCCCGAGCCGGCGAGCCCGCGGCCGTCGAGGGATCGACCCGATGAGCATGCCGGTGCCGCCGCGCGACGATCTCCGCGCGCTCGAGGGTTACCACTCGCCACAGCTCGACGTGTCGGTCCGGTTGAACACCAACGAGAGTCCGTTCCCGCCGCCGGAGGCGTTCGTCGAGCGATGGCTCGACGCGCTGCGCGCGATCCCGCTCAACCGCTATCCCGACCGTTCGGCGCGTGAGCTCCGGACCGCCCTGGGCTCGACGCTCGGCCAGCCGCCCGAGCGCATCTTCTGCGCCAACGGTTCCAACGAGGTGCTCCAGACGCTGCTGCTCACGTACGGGGGCGTCGGTCGGCGCGCGCTCCTGTTCGAGCCGACCTATGCACTGCATTCCCACATCGCGCGCATCACGGGCACTGAGGTGGTGACGGGGGAGCGGCGGGCCGACTACTGCATCGATCCGGAGGCGGCGGCCGCGCTCGTCGCCGAGTGTCGGCCAGCGGTCGTGTTCGTGTGCAGCCCCAACAACCCGACCGGTACTGTCGAGTCGCGATCGACCGTCGATGCGCTGCTCGACGCGACCGATGGCCTCGTGGTCGTCGACGAGGCGTACGGCGAGTTCGCGCCCGAGTCGCTGCTCGGGCAGGTACGGGACGACGGACGGCTCGTCGTGGTGCGCACCTATTCCAAGGTGTGGTCGATGGCCGCGCTCCGCCTCGGCTTCGCCGTCGGCCCGCGGTGGGTGGTCGAGGAGCTCGAGAAGGTCGTGCTCCCGTACCACCTCGATGCCGCGACGCAGGCCGCGGGCACGGTTGCGGTCGATCTCGCCGACGAGATGCGCGAGCGCGTCGAGCGCCTGGTGGCGGAACGTGAGCGGCTCGTCGGCGAGCTCGAGGCGATCGACCGGATCACCGTGGTTCCCTCGGGCGCGAACTTCGTGCTGTTCCGGGTCCACGGCGACGGGCGCGCGCTCTGGCAAGATCTCGTCGATCGGGGAGTCCTCGTGCGCGACTTCTCGCGCTGGCCTCGACTCGAGGAGTGCCTTCGCGTCACGGTTGGCACCCCGACCGAGAACGACGCGTTCCTCGGCGCCCTGCTGGCGTCGCTCCAGGAGGTTGCCGCCTGATGTCGAGATCGTCGCACCAGCGACGGGCGACCAACGAGACGTCCGTCGACCTCGACCTCGAGCTGGACGGCTCTGGCCAGGCATCCGCCCGTACCGGCATCCCGTTCTTCGACCACATGCTGGAGCAGATCGGCAAGCACGGTGGGTTCGACCTCGCGATCGTCGCTTCCGGGGACCTCGAGGTCGACCTCCACCACACCATCGAAGACGTGGGCATCGTGCTAGGCACCGCGCTCGCCGACGCGCTCGGCGACAAGGCCGGCGTGCGGCGTTTCGCGTCGGCGCTGGTGCCGCTCGACGAGGCGCTGGTGCAGGTCGCGCTCGATCTTTCGGGCCGGCCGTACCTCGTCTACGACGTCGACCCGGTCTCCGAGTGGATCGGCACGTTCGATCCGCAGCTCATGGAGGAGTTCTGGCGGGCGTTGAGCCTCGCGGCCGGCATCACGCTGCACATCCGGTCGTTGTCGGGCAAGAACGGCCACCACGTGATCGAGGCTTCCTGCAAGGGTGTCGCGCGGGCGTTGCGGGACGCGGTGCGCGTGGAGGGCACGAGCATCCCTTCGACCAAGGGCACCCTCTGAACGGCTCCGAGGAGTCCATCGTCACCGACGGACCAACCTTCGACGTACTGCCCGCCATCGACCTCAGGGGCGGGCGATGCGTCCGCCTCCACCAGGGCGACTTCGAGAGCGAGACCGTCTACGACGACGATCCCGTGCGCGTCGCCCAGGAGTTCGAAGCGGCCGGTGCGCGGTGGATCCACCTGGTCGATCTGGATGCCGCACGGAGCGGCCAGCGGGAGCACCTCGACGAGATCCGCGCGGTGGTCGCAGCTGTCGAGTGCCGACTCGAGGTCGGCGGCGGCGTCCGCAGCGTCTCGGCGGCCGCCGAGCTGCTCGAAGCCGGAGTGGCGCGCGTCGTGGTGGGCACTGCCGCGGTCGAGATGCCCGAGCTCGTCGACGAGCTCTGCCGTGAGTACCCGGGGCGGATCGCGGTCGGGCTCGACGCCCGGGGAGCGGAAGTCGCGATCCGGGGATGGTCCAAGGGGAGCGGAACCGACCTCGAGGACCTGGCTCGCCGCTTCGAGGATCGCGGCGTCGCGGCGCTCGTCGTGACCGAGATCGGTCGCGACGGCACGATGGCCGGTCCCGCCGAGGCGCAGCTGGCGGGGGTGCTCGCGGTCGTCACCGTCCCGGTGGTCGCCAGTGGAGGGGTGGGTTCGATCAGCCACGTCCGCACGCTCGCCCGCCTCCGTGCCGGCGGCCGCGGGCTGGCAGGGGTGATCATCGGGCGGGCGCTTTACGAGGGCCGCGTGTCGCTCGCGGATGCGGTCGCGGCCGCGAGCGTTCCCTCGGACGATTGATCTCGCCGCCGTAGGATCCGGGAATGCGATGCCGGGTCTTCACTGAGCCGCAGGAAGGCGCCACCTACGACGACCAGCTCGCGTTCGCGACGCTCGCCGAGGGGCTGGGGTTCGACGCGTACTTCCGGTCCGACCACTACGTGAGCTTCACGTTCGGTGACGGCCTGCCCGGGCCGACCGACGCATGGACCACGCTCGCCGGCCTCGCCCGCGATACGTCGACCATTCGACTCGGCACGCTCGTGTCGCCGGCGACGTTCCGGCTGCCGGGGCCGCTGGCCATCACGGTCGCGCAAGTGGATGCGATGAGCGGGGGACGGGTGGAGCTCGGGCTCGGCGCCGGATGGAATCGACGAGAGCACGACGCGTACGGCATCCCGTTCCCACCCACGAAGGAGCGCTTCGACCGCCTGGAGGAACAGCTCGCGGTGATCACCGGCCTGTGGTCGACGTCCGTGGGAGAGCGGTTCTCGTTCGCGGGCCGCTACTACTCGATCGCCGACTCACCCGCGCTGCCGAAGCCGGTGCAGTCGCCGCGCCCACCGATCGTGATGGGGGGATTCGGCGCCACGCGCACTCCGATGCTCGCGGCGCGCTTCGCTGACGAGTTCAACGTGCCGTTCGCACCGGTCGACTCGTACCGTTCGCTCGTGCAGGGCGCACGAAGAGCCTGCGATGCGATCGGGCGCGTACCGACGACGCTGCGCGCCAGTGTCGCGTGCACCGTGGTGTGCGGCGAGGACGACGCGACGGTGGCGCGCCGGGCGGCGGCGGTCGACCGCGAGCTCGGCCAGCTCGAGGAATTCGGGGTGGCGGGTACCCCGGAGCGGGTCGCGGACAAGCTGCTCGCCTACGGCGAGGCCGGTGCCGAGACCGTCTACCTGCAGCTGCTCGACCTCCGCGACCACGATCACCTACGGCTTCTTGCCGCCGAGGTACTTCCGGCGATCGCGTCGGCCGGTGCCGAGTGACCGTCGATTTCGTGAATCCTCGGAGCAGGCTACGGTCGCGCGGAACCCCGGCCGCCGGACCGGGGTGTGACCCGATCGAGGGAGGCTGCGCATGAACCAAGGCGAGCTGATCGACGAGGGATTCTTTCGGCGGTACCGCGAACTGCTGGACGCGGAGGATGCCGCCTTCGACGAGCTCGAACACGCCTACGAGGACGGCGATCGTCGCCAATGGGACGTCGACATGACCGCATGGCGAGCGGTGCTCGAACGGCGCGCGGCGTTCCTCGAGCGTCACGGTCTCGCGCAGCTGACGAGCGCGTAGCCGCCCTTCTCGTTCTCTCAGACGAGGCCGTCGAGGAAGCTCGTCGCCAGCACGACGACGCGATCGGTTCGTCCCACGAAGTAGTGGTCGGCGCCGGGGACGAGGTCCACCGTGGTCGAGGTCCACGACGACGCCGTCGCCGCGGTCGATTGCGGCTCCGTGATCTGGTCGCGTTCGCCCAGCACGAGCAGCTTCGGACGGGAGCTGGACGCGACCGTCGTAAAGTCTCCCCACCGGAGCGGGGGTGCGATTGCGATCCAGCCCGCGACGTCGTCGTCGACGGTTCCGAGCGCGATGTCGCCACCGAACGACCAGCCGGTCATCACCAGTGGCGTACCCGGCCGCACGAGAGCTCGAAGCTGCGCGAGCGCCGCCCGCGCGTCGATGCGCTCACCGTCGCCCTCGTCCCAGCTTCCTTCGCTGGCGCCGACGCCGCGGAAGTTCATGCGTAGGCACGTCACGCCGTGGCCCGGGAGCTCGCGGAACAGTGCACCGATCACGATGGAACGCATGGAACCGCCGTGAAGCGGGTGCGGGTGGCAGAGCACCGTGGCGGCGCGCGCGGTGCCCGCCGCCCGCGCGAGCTCGCCCTCGAGCGTGACGCCGTCGGACGTGACGAGGGTGACGGCTTCGAACACGACGGTCAGCCGTCGATGCCGAGCTGTTCGAGGACGAACGCGAGCACGAACGCCTCGTCCTGCCAGGCGTCGTAGCGACCGGATGGTCCGGAGTGGCCGGCGCCCATCTCCATCTTCAGCACGAGTTGGCGTGAGTCGGTGCGGGTGGCGCGAAGCTTCGCGACCCACTTCGCCGGTTCCCAGTACTGCACCCGGGGGTCGTTCAGTCCTCCGGTCACCAGCAACGCGGGGTAGTCGACCGCCGCCACGTTGTCGTAGGGCGAATACGACTTCATGTACTCGTAGATGGTGGGGTCGTGCACCGGGTCGCCCCACTCGTCCCATTCGGTGACGGTCAGCGGCAGCGACTCGTCGAGGATGGTGGTGAGGCAGTCGACGAACGGCACCTCGGCGACGATGACACGAAACAGATCGGGTCGGAGGTTCGCGATCGCGCCCATCAGGAGACCGCCGGCGCTCCCACCGCGCGCGGCGAGGAGCTCGGGGGTCGTGTAGCCCTCCGAGACCAGGTGCTCCGCGCAGGCGAGGAAGTCGGTGAACGTGTTCCGCTTGTTGAGCAGCTTGCCGTCGTCGTACCAGCGCCGGCCGAGCTCGCCGCCCCCGCGAACGTGCGCGATCGCGAACGCGACGCCGCGGTCGAGCAGGCTGATCCTCGACGACGAGAACGCGGGATCGATGGACACCTCGTACGATCCGTAGCCGTACAGCAGCAGCGGGACGGGGCCGTGACCGAGTGCGTCGCGCCGCGCGACGAGTGAGACAGGGACCCGGACGCCGTCGGGCGCGTCCGCCCAGAGGCGCCGGACCTCGTAGCCGGCCGGGTCGAAGCCGAGCACGGGCTGGCGCTTGACGAGGGTCGAAGTGCCGGTCGCGACGTCGTAGTCGAACGACGACACCGGGGTTGCCAGCGAGGTGTAGCCGTAGCGAACGGACGGCGTCTCGAATTCGGCATTCGCGCCGCTCCACACCGAGAACACCTCGTCCGGATGGTCGAGCACCCGATCGTCGGACACGGTGCCGTCGTCTCCCAGGATCAGGACCCGGAGGCGCTCGAGCCCGTCGGCGCGCTCGGAGACCACCAGATGGCCGGCGTGCGCGTCGATGTCGTCGACCCGTACGTCGGGACGATGTGCGAGGAAGTCGGTCCAGTTGGAACGGTCGGGCTGCTCGGCGGGCGTCACCATCACCTTGAAGTTGAACGCCCCGTCGGCATTCGTGACCACGAACAGCCGGTCGCCGGCCGGCCCGCGATGGTGGTCGACGTGGTACTCGTGGTCCTGGGTGCGCGGTTCGACGACCCTCGGTGGCTGCTGCGGGTCGACGGCGGGAACGAGCCAGACCTCGGTCGTGGTCTTCGACGCCGACGTGATCACGACGTATTCGTCGCTTCGGGTCCGTCCGACCGCCACGTAGAAGTGCTCGTCGGGCTCCTCGAACACGAGTACGTCTTCGCGTGCGTCGCTTCCGAGGACGTGACGCCACACCTGCCAGGGGCGCATGGCGGCGTCGGGCCGGACGTAGAAGAGGGTGCGGTTGTCGCTTGCCCACGCGACGCCGTAGTACACATCCTCGATGCGATCGGGGAGAGGTTCGGACTGCTCCACCGCGCGGATCTGGAGCAGGTAACGCTCGGCGCCGGTGACGTCGGTGCTGAACGCGAGCAGCGCGTGGTCGGGGCTCACCGTGAGGTCACCGACAGCGAAGTAGTCGTTCCCCGCCGCGAGGGCGTTCTCGTCGAGGATCACGTCTTCGTCGACGCCGGTGCCGGGTGCCGCGAAGGGATCGGGCAACCCGGGAGTGCCGGCGGGGCGACGACAGTGGATGGCGTACTGGCGGCCTTCGACCGTGCGGGCGTAGTACTCGTAGGGTCCCAGGCGACTCGGGGCTGACGCGTCGGTCTCCTGGACACGACCGACGATCTCCTCGTAGATGGCCTTTCGCAACGGCTGGTGATGCGAGAGCGCGGCTTCCGTGTACGCGTTCTCGGCTTCGAGGTACGCCCGGACCGCGGGATCGTCGCGTTCGCGCAGCCAGTAGTACGGGTCGGTGCGCTCATCACCGCCATGGCGGAGGACCGTGGGGCGCGGAGGCGCGATCGGGGGCGATTCGGGCATCTGGCGAAGTCTTGCAGGACGTGCTGGGCGATCCGCCATCGGCGTGCGAGACGTCACCGGCGCGTCCAAGAGTGCGCCGAATCGTGCTCTCACCTGCAGTGTCGCGCTGGTTTTGTGGACGGGTCGCCGCGAACGCCGCGAGTACGCTCGGCGCGATGGACCGCGCACCCGTCTCGTCGCCGGTTGCGACCCCGATCGCCGCGACGGAAGAGGAGCTGGCATCGGTTCGCTACGACGCCGCCGGCCTCGTGCCGGCCATCATCCAGGAGCAGGGAACCAACGAGGTTCTCATGGTGGGCTGGATGAACGACGAGGCGCTCCGGCGGACGCTCGCCACAGGGCGGACGTGGTTCTGGAGCCGGAGCCGCCAGGAGTACTGGTGCAAGGGCGAGAGCTCCGGTGACCGCCAATGGGTGCGCGATGCCCGCTACGACTGCGATGTCGACGTGCTGCTGTTCGTTGTCGAGCAGGAAGGCCGCGGCGCATGCCACACGGGGGAGCGGAGCTGCTTCTTCCGCGCGTTCGGCAGCGGCGCCACGCCCGGGCCCGTCTAGCGGTGGGCGCGGAGGGTACCCGGTTCCGGCCGTCGCGCGACGAGTTCGAGTCGCTCGCGCGGGCTCACACGGTCGTCCCGGTGTGGTGCGAGATCCTCGCCGACCTCGAGACTCCGGTGTCGGCCTTCGTGAAGCTGGTCGGCGCGCACGACGACGATCCGGCGGGCTTCCTCCTCGAGTCGGTGGAACACGCCGAGCGGTGGGGTCGCTTCTCGTTCCTCGGCCGCGATCCGGCGATGACCATGGTCGTTCGCGGCCGATCCGTCGAAGTCGAAGGGCATGCACCGCCGGGCATGCCGACCGGTGAGGGTACGCTCGCGGCGCTCGAAGCCGTGCTCGCCGCGTACCGCGCCCCCGTACTCGACGAGCTCCCGCCGTTCCACGGCGGGGTGGTGGGCTACCTCGGCTACGACACGGTGCGCGAGATCGAGCGCCTTCCACACGTGCCGCCCGACGATCAGGGCCTCCCCGACGCGGTTCTGTCCGTCACGGGACATGTCACCGCGTTCGATCACTTCCGCCAACGGCTGTATCTGATCGAGAACGTGTTCCTCGAGCCCGGCGCCACGCAAGCAGTTGCGGGCGCCGCATACGACGCCGCCGCGGACCGCCTCGCCGCCCGAGTGGACGAGTTGGCTCGGCCCCTCCCGTATCGCCCGTCGCCGCCCCCCCCGGGCGGCACCGCCGAGCTCCCCGCGCACTCGTCGACCCTGCCCACCGCGCGATTCGGCGACGCCGTCGAAGTCGCCCGCGAGCACATCCTCGCGGGCGACATCTTCCAGGTCGTGCTGTCGCAGCGTTTCGACCTCGAGGGCCAGTACGATCCGTTCGACGTCTACCGCGTGCTGCGCCAGGTGAACCCGTCGCCGTACATGTATTTCGTCCGGCACCCCGAGGCGACCCTGGTGGGCTCGTCGCCCGAGCCGATGGTGCAGCTACTCGACGGGCGCGTGATCTCCCGCCCGATCGCGGGCACCCGCCGGCGGGGCCGCACCGATGCGGACGACCGCCGGATGGCCGCAGAGCTCTCCGAGCATCCCAAGGAGCGCGCCGAGCACGTGATGCTCGTCGACCTCGCCCGCAACGACGTGGGGCGCGTGGTCGAGTTCGGGACCGAGCGGATGGAAGAGCTGATGGTCCTGGAGCGTTACTCCCACGTGATGCATCTCACGAGCCAGGTGGCGGGCGACCTCCGTTCCGGCAAGCACGCCGTCGACGTGCTGCGCGCGACGTTCCCTGCCGGCACCGTCAGTGGCGCGCCGAAAGTCCGTGCGATGGAGATCATCGACGAGCTCGAGCCGACGAAGCGCGGCCCGTACGCAGGGGTCGTCGGCTATTTGGACTTCTCCGGAAACCTCGACACCGCGATCGCGATCCGCACGATGGTGTGGCGCCACGGGCATGCGAGCGTGCAGGCCGGCGCCGGCATCGTGGCGGACTCCGACCCCGCGGACGAGGACCTCGAGTGCAGGAACAAGGCTCACGCGCTGCTCGACGCCGCGGGCGCGTCGCGCTCGCTGTCGTCGATCGGGCGCGTGCAGTGACACCGGTCGAGGAGCTGGCTGCGTTGCATGCAGGCGCGGCGGCGGTCGATCGCCGAGACCAGGGTTTGGTACTGGTCAGCGGGCCCGACACGTGGTCGTTCCTCCAGGCCCTCGTCTCCGCGGACCTCGACGCGCTCGCGGACGGCGACGGGGCGCTCTCGTTGCTGCTCACGCCGCAGGGCAAGCTGGGCGTGCGCTTCCGGGTGCTCCGCGTGGGCGACGACGCTTGGTTGGATTGCGATCCCGGCATGGCCGCCGAGCTGGCCGCCATGTTGGTGCGATTCAAGATCCGCGTGAAGGTCGACGTCATCGATCGCAGCGACGTGATGGGCCTCTGGTCGCTTATCGGTCCCGACGCGGTTCCGGCGTTCGAGGCGGCGGCGGGGATCCGCGTTCCCGAGCAGCTCCACCACCATGTCGGTTGGGGCTCGACCCGCGTCGTGCGGACCGAGTGGGCGGGAGTGCCGGGCGCCGACCTCGTCGGCCTCTCGGCGGAGCTCGAGCGTGAAGGTGCCGCAGGTTCGGTGCCGAGCGCGTTCGATCAGGCGGGGCCGGCGGCGTTCGACGCGTTCCGCATCGAGTGCGGTGTCGCGCAGCAGCCGGCAGACCTGCCCGAGGGAACCATTCCCCAGGAAGCGTTCCTCGAGCGCGACGCAGTGTCGTTCACGAAGGGTTGTTTTCTCGGCCAGGAGCTCGTGTGCCGCATCGACACGCGCGGACACGTCAACCGGTTCCTCCGTCGGTTGACGTGCGTGGCCGGCGACGTTCCCCCACCGGGCGCGGCAATCGTGTTCGAGGGCAAGACGGTGGGCTCCGTGACCAGTGTCTCGCCACCGGTGGCCACGGGCCACGCGCTGGGCTACGTGCGTCGCGAGGTGCAGCCGCCGACGCCGGTCGAGCTGGAGTGGGACGGTGGACGGGCGACCGCCATGGTCGAGACCCTCCTTTCGGCCCCATGACCGTGCTCGACGAGATCCTCGCGACCAAGCGCGACGAGGTCACGATGCTCCGTCGGCCGGAGGTGCGCGACCTGCTGTCGCGGGAGGCCCTCGAAGGTCCGAGGCCGCGCGACTTCCTCGGGGCCCTCCGTGCCGGTGGGGAGCGGCTCGGAGTGATCGCGGAGATCAAACGTCGTTCGCCTTCGAAGGGTGCGCTCGCGCCCGATCTCGACCCGGTGGTCACCGCCACGAGCTACGAGTCCGGTGGTGCGTCGTGCTTGTCGGTGCTCACGGATGCCGAGTACTTCGGGGGCACGATCGAGGATCTCCGCGCCGCGCGCAGGTCGGTGGAGCTCCCGGTGCTCCGCAAGGACTTCGTGCTCGACGAGGTGCAGGTGTTCGAGACCCGCGCCATCGGCGCCGACGCCATGCTCCTCATCGCGGCGGCGGTCACCGACGACGCTTTGCTCGCGGACTTGCACGCGCTCGCGGTCGGCCTCGGGCTCGCGGTGGTCATCGAAGCGCACGATGAGTCGGAGCTGGAGCGGGCATTCGCGATCGAGGCGCAGATCATCGGCATCAACGCCCGCGACCTGGGAACCTTCGCCGAGGACCTGGGCGTCGGTGAGCGCCTGGTGGCACAGCTCCCACCCGAGGTCGTCGCGGTCGCCGAGAGCGCCATCCGTTCCCCGGGCGATGCCGAGCGGTTGGCATCGGCAGGCTTCGACGCGGTGCTCGTCGGCGAGATGCTCGTGAAGTCGGCCGATCCTGCCGCGACGGTGCACGCGCTCGTCTCGCTCCCGCGCCGTCCCCGTTAAGAGCGGTTGGGCGGCGGCGGCACGGCCGCGGTCGCGCGCCGCTCCCGCGCCTGCCAGATCTTGGAGACGACGACGAACGCCACGGTCGCGTAGAACCATCCGAGCAGGATGTCGAACACGAAGTGGTCGGCGGTGTAGACGAGGGTGAAGGCCATCGCGAGCGCGTACGCGACGAGGAAAACACGCCAGCGCCCCGCGCGTGACCAGAAGAACAGCATCACCGCGAAAGGCCACGCCGCGTGGAGCGAGGGTAACGCACCGACCGGGAACGCGTAGTTGCTCTTCTCGCCGAAGACCGCTGCGACGTTGTCGAGACCGAGGTGCATCCACACCTCCCGAACGATCCGGACCGACGACGGCATGTCGCCCCGGACGCTGGCGAGCCACGGAGGAAGTGCGGGATAGACGAAGTAGGTGATGAAACCCGCGAACGTGATCGAGAGGATCAGTGCGCGGAACTTGCGAAATCGTGGGTACGCGACCACCCACAACACGATCGCGATGGTGAGCGTCACGAGGAAGTGGCTGAGGTATACCAGCCACGTCGCGTAATCCCACCAGTGAGGGTCGCCGTCGTGCCACAGCTCTCGCTGCAGCCGAACGGTCGGCACGACGCCACCGAACACGGCCTTGTCGAACGCGAGCTGGGGATCGACGTGCGCGAGGGGGGCGAGGTTGTCGCCGAGCGCGTGCAGGATCACGTACGCGAGGAGGATCGCGGCGAGGGGGAGCCAGTCGCGGACACCGCGCACGAACGTGCGCGCCGGGAGCGGCACGGCCGGCCGCTCGAGCGCGGCTCGGGACACAGGCGTGGCAGGCGGCGCGGCTCCCCCCTTCATCGGGCCGCGAATGTACGCCTCGGGCACGGGACCCTCCGGTACCCTCGAATTGCGATGTGGATCAAGGTGTGTGGCATCACCAACGAGGAGGACGCGCTGCTCGCGGTCGCCCTCGGTGCCGACGCGCTGGGTTTCGTGTTCGCGCCCGGCAGCTCGCGACAGGTGACCACCGACCTCGTGGGGGAGATCCTCCACCGGCTCCCCCCGGGGATCGTGACGGTCGGCGTCTTCCGCAACGAGCGGAAGGAGCGGGTCTCCGAGGTCGTGAACACGCTCGGACTCGGAGGCGTCCAGCTGCACGGCCGCGAGCCGCTCTCCGACGTCCGCTGGATCCGCCAGCGGGTGCCTTTCGTCATCCAGGGCTTCACCGCCGGCGATCCGGCGATCGCGGCGGTGGCGAACGGCCCCGTCGACATCGTGCTGGTCGACGCGGACGAGCCGGGCTCCGGAGTCGCGTTCGACTGGGCGCTCGCCGACTCGGTTCCGGCCGGCGTGCGTCTCCTCCTCGCGGGCGGCTTGACCGCCGAGAACGTCGCGCAGGCGATCCGGCGCGTCCGTCCGTGGGGCGTCGACGTGTCGAGTGGTGTCGAGACGCTCCCGGGTTCGGGCCACAAGGACGCGCGCAAGCTCCGGCGATTCGTGGAGGCGGCACGCGGGGCGGGGGAGCAACTCACTCGTCGGGAGCCGGCGTCCCACGAGCCCCCGGCGCCCTACGACTGGATGGCCGACGAGGCGTGAAGCCCTCGTACGATGCTGCGATGAGCGCACCAGTCCGATGAGCACCCCGGCGCGAGGCGAGCCGGTGCAGCTCGGTCCGCCGGGTTCTCCCCCGGAGGGCCTCGGTCGCTTCGGCGAGTACGGCGGTCGTTTCGTGCCCGAGACGCTCGTGCCCGCGCTGATCGAGCTCGAGGACGAGTTCCGCGCTGCCTGGTCCTCCGACGAATTCCGCGCCGAGCTCGCCGACCTGCTCGGTTCGTACGGAGGACGTCCCACGCCGGTCACGGAGTGCAGGCGGCTCTCGGAACGACTCGGCGTCCGCGTCCTCCTCAAGCGCGAGGACCTCACCCACACCGGTTCGCACAAGATCAACAACGTGCTCGGCCAGGCCCTCCTCACGCGCCGGATGGGGAAGCGGCGGGTCATCGCGGAGACTGGCGCCGGCCAGCACGGGGTCGCGACCGCGACCGCGGCCGCCCTCTTCGGGTTCGACTGCCTCGTGTTCATGGGCGCGGTCGACGTCGAGCGACAGGCCCTCAACGTGTTTCGGATGGAGTCGCTCGGCGCCGACGTCGTGCCCGTGCGATCCGGAAGCGCAACCCTCAAGGACGCGATCAACGAAGCCTTGCGCGATTGGGTCGCGACCGTCGACACGACGCACTACTGCATCGGCTCGGTGGTCGGCCCGCATCCGTACCCGTGGATGGTCCGGGAGTTCCAACGGGTCGTCGGCGACGAGGCGCGCGAGCAGTGCCGCGCCATCCTCGGCGGCGATCCCGACGTGGTGATCGCGTGCGTGGGCGGCGGTTCGAACGCGATCGGCACGTTCGCGGGCTTCCTCGAGACGCGCGCCCGCCTCGTCGGGGTGGAGGCTGGTGGTCACGGCCTCGAGTCGGGGCGCCACGGCGCGTCCCTGGAGCGCGGCGTTCCCGGCGTGCTCCACGGATCACGCTCGATGTTCCTCCAGGACGAGCACGGCCAGATCCTCGAGGCGCATTCGATCAGCGCCGGCCTCGACTATCCGGGAGTCGGCCCCGAACACGCCCAGCTCGCCGCGTCCGGCCGCGCCGAGTACGGCTTCGCCACCGACGACGAGGCGCTCGAAGGCTTCCAGCTCCTGTCGCGTACCGAGGGCATCGTGCCCGCGCTCGAACCTGCCCACGCGATCGGCTGGCTCGCCCGCGAAGCGGGACGTGCCGTCCCGGCGGGATCGACGGTGTTGGTCACGTTGTCGGGCCGAGGCGACAAGGACGCCGCCCAGGTCGCGGAGCGCCTCACCGGCGAGCAGCTCGCGTGAGCCTCGAATCCACGCTCCGGGCCCGCCGCGACGGCGGCGCCAAGCTCCTCGTGCCGTACCTGACGGGGGGTTTGGGCGACGACTGGCTCGAGGTGCTCCAAGCCGTCGCGGCCGCGGGCGCCGACGCGATCGAGATCGGGATCCCGTTCTCGGACCCCGTCATGGACGGCCTCACCATCCAGGAGGCGTCGGCCCGCGCCCTCGAGTCGGGTGCCACGCCGGCCAACGTGGTCGCCGCCGTCGCCACGATCGACGTCGACGTCCCCCTCGTGGTCATGACCTATGCCAACCCGGTCGCGCACATGGGATTCCGACGCTTCGCGGCGGCGCTCGTCGACGCCGGGATCGCGGGCGCGATCGTGCCGGACCTCCCCCTCGACGAGCTCGGCGGCTGGGGCGAGGCGGCCGACGCCGCCGGCGTCGAGACGGTCCTGCTCGCGGCGCCGACGACGCCCGACGACCGCTTGCGGGCAATCTGCGATCGCTCGCGTGGGTTCGTGTACGGCGTCTCCCTGATGGGCGTCACCGGAGCACGGGAGCACCTTGCGACCCAGGCCGCGGAGATGGGTCGCCGCTTGCGCGCCGCGACCGACAAGCCGGTGCTGCTGGGGCTCGGGATCTCCACCGGTGAGCAGGCGATCGAAGCGGCCCGGAGTGCTGACGGTGTGATCGTCGGCAGCGCGCTCGTCGCCCGTCTGCTCCGCGGGGGCGGACCGGACGCGGCGTACGACTTCGTTGCCGAGCTGCGGAGGGCGCTCGATGCCGCCGCACCGCACCCGGCACCCACCGGATGATCAAGTACCTGGGCTCGAAGCGCCGGCTCGTGCCCGTGCTCGCCCGGATCGCGGCGTCGGTGGACGCTCGTCGTGCACTCGATCTCTTCACGGGTACGACACGCGTCGCCCAGGCGTTCAAGGCAAGTGGCGCGCACGTGACCGCCGTCGACAGCGCACGGTACGCCGAGGTGTTCGCACAGTGCTACGTGGCGACCGACTCGACGACGATCGACAAGGACGACCTCCTCGACGCGCTCCGCATGCTGGACGCGCTGCCCGGTGAACCGGGCTACTTCACCCAGACCTTCTGCGTCCGGTCTCGGTTCTTCCAGCCGAGCAACGGCGCGCGCATCGACGCCATCCGCGACGCGATCGAGCGCGACTTCCGCGGGTCGCCGCTCGCCCCGCTGCTCCTCACCAGCCTGGTCGAGGCGGCCGACCGGGTCGACTCCACCACCGGCGTGCAGATGGCGTACCTGAAGCAGTGGGCGCCTCGCTCCTACCGCCCGCTCGAGCTACGCGTTCCCGAGCTGTTGCCCGGGCCGGGGGCGGCACGTCGCGGCGATGCGGTGGAGCTCGCTCCTCGCCTCGGGTCCTTCGATCTGGCGTACCTGGATCCTCCCTACAACCAGCACCGGTATTTCACGAACTACCACGTCTGGGAGACGCTGACCGCGTGGGACGCGCCCGAGCACTACGGAGTGGCCTGCAAGCGCGTCGACGCGAGGGACGCCGCGACGAGGAGCGTGTTCAACTCGCGCCGGACGATCGCGGATGCCGTCGCTTCCTTGCTGAGCTCGGTCGACGCCGATCTGCTCGTGCTGTCCTACAACGACGAGGCGTGGCTCACCGTGGAGGAGCTGGTCGACCGGTGCGCGGTGAGAGGCGCCGTCGAGGTGCTGGCGTTCGAGTCACGCCGCTACGTCGGCGCGCAGATCGGCATCCACAGCCCGAGCGGCGAGCGGGTGGGTGAGGTGTCCCATCTCCACAACCGTGAGTATCTCGTGGTCGCAGGGTCGCGTGGGGGAGTCCGGCGCGCCGTCGCAGCCGCGGGTCAGTATCCGTAGGAGCCCGAGCCCGAGTTCAGGCTCGCGGCAGTCGAGGCGGCCGACGCCGGCGGTGCCTTGGCCTTCGCCTTCGTGAACAGGGCGCCCTGCATGCCGATGCCCTCGTGAATCGAGCAGAACACACGGAACACCGAGGCATCGTCGGGAACGGTCACCGTGACGGTGGCCGACTTGCCCGGATTGAGCGCCTGGTCGAAGCCGAGCGCGTCCGACGTGAACGTGTGGCGGGTGTTGCCCTCGTTCTCCACGTCGAAGGTGACCTGTTCGCCGGGCTTGACCTTGAGAAACGTCGGGGCGATGTAGAAGTCGTCGAGCTCGACCTTCACCGCGGGTGCCGTCTTCTTGCTGACGTTCTTGGTGCCGTGGTTGTTCACGGTTCCGTCCAGCTTCACGGGTGCCTTCGCCGCGAAGGCCGGGCTCGCACCCAGGGCGACGATTGCGACGACGGCGGACACTCCGGCCAGCACTCTGCGCATCCGGCTTCCCCTTCTGATCGGGCGGGCGGTCGTGACCGCGTGATCGGTCGGGCGCGAGCGCGGTTCCTTACGCTCTGTGGGGTTCTACGGGTCAAGTGCTGGAACGGATTGCCTCGGCGATACTGTCGCGGTGCGGCAATCCACCGCAGGGAGCAGGTCGTACATCCGCGTGTGGTCGGTGTCCGACGAAGCATTGGTGGCAGGTCTCGCCTCGGGCGACGAGGAGGCCGCGTCCGCGTTCGTGCGTCGCTTTCAGCGACGCGTGTTCGGACTGGCGCTGACGATCGTGGGTGACCGCCGCGCCGCCGAGGACATCGCACAGGAGGCATTCCTGCGCGCCTGGCG
This sequence comes from uncultured Actinomycetes bacterium, assembly GCA_963775795.1. GTDB lineage: Bacteria > Actinomycetota > Acidimicrobiia > IMCC26256 > DASPTH01 > CAVZKC01. The sequence continues at coordinate 1,915,674 of CAVZKC010000004.1, forward strand.
TCACGCCGGTGCGTTCGACGCTCGGCGGGGAAGCGTGGCGACGTGGTTGCTCACGATCACACGCAACCTGTCGATCGACACCTTGCGCGCGAAGAAGCCGATCGCGTTCGACCCCGACGCCATGCTCCGCCTCGACCTCGTCGCCGACGATCGCGAGGCATTCGAGCTCGTCCAGCTCGGAGACGACGCCACGCGACTGCGCCTGGCGCTTGCCCGGCTCCCCGTGGAGCAGCGGCGAGCGATCGCGCTCGCGGGCCTCCTCGGGTACACCGCGCGCGAGGTGAGCGAGATCGAGGACATCCCGCTCGGCACCGCCAAGACCCGTATTCGCGCCGCGCTGTTGCGCCTTCGGGCGGCGATGGTCAGCGAGCGTGCGGAATGACGGTGCTCGGCTGCGCGCAGCTTCGTGAGGTGGCGCCCGAGCTTGCGCTCGGGATCCTCGGAGGTGCCGAACGGGCGGACGCGGTGCTGCACGTCACCGGCTGCGCCTCCTGCCAGCTGTTGGTGGCCGAGCTGGCCGAAGCGGCCGACGCGCTGCCGACGCTCGCGCCGGAGGTCGAACCTCCTCCGGGTTTCGAGGCGGGTGTCGTCGCGCGGCTGCGGGAGCCGTTCCGTCGCGCCCGTCGACGGTGGGTTGCGTCGATCGCCGCCGCGGTCGCATTCGCCACGATCGTGAGCATCACCGCGGTGCGCGTGATCGAGTCCGGCAGCGACGCCGGGCCTGTCGCCGCGCCCCACGTGGCGTCCGCGCCGGTCGAGGTCACGATGATGCGCAGCTCGGGTGCAGTTCCCGTGGGATGGGCGTACGTGACCGACCGACGCTCGATCGCGGTCTCGGTGAGCTATGCCATGGACGCCGGCACCTACCTCGTGCAGCTGGGCGACAACCCCGGGGTGTCGACGAGGTTGGGCACCATGCGCGTTGGCCCCGAGGGTCGCGGATCGTGGACAGGCCGGAGCCCGGTGCGTATCCCGCACGGCGGTGTGCTGACCCTCGTCGATCAAGGGGGCGCGGAGGTATGCCGAGGAACCCTGGCGTGACCCCGTACGATTCGGGGCAACGCCCAGCGAAGGGAAGCCCGATGCGTTTGATCCGAATGCTGCTCGCGACGATGCTGGCGGCCGGTGCGCTCGCGGTGTTCTCCGGTCCAGCCGGAGCCGTGGCGCCGACCACAGACGTCGCGAGGTTCTGCGACGCGGCCAACTCCGTCGGTGATGACCTGGACAACGTCAACCCGGGCAACCTGGGCGACCTGAGTGACAACGTCGACCAGCTGAAAAACCAGCTCGAGGACACCGCCCAGTACGCGCCGAAGAAGGTCAAGAAGGCCCTGAGCCGGATCGTCGACTACTTCGACGCCGTCGGTGACCTGTCATCGGGTGATCTCTCCTCCGGCGACTTGTCCGACGCCGGGAACGTGGTGAAGCGATTCACGAAGTCGCTGGTGACTTACTCGACGTACGTGTCGCGGAAGTGCTAGGGCGAGCCGGTCAGACCTCGGACGGGCTGACGTCGTCGAGGCGTCGAGTCGCGGTCTCGGGGAGCCGAGGAGCCACGAGCACCGCGGCCGCCAGCGACGCGAGTCCGCAGAGCGCGATCGCGGGGCCGAGGCCACCCGCGAAACCCTTGAGCTGGGTGGCGAGCACCAGTCCAGTAGCCGAGCCGCTGACGCCGGCGACGAGGAGGAAGCCGTTCGACGTCCCCCGGACCTCGGTGGGGAACAGCTCGGCATCGAGGGTGCCGAGCGCGAGGCCACCGCAGGCCGCCGCCACGATCGCGATCGCCGGCGTGAGCCAGAGCACGAGGTCGTTGTCGGCGAGGAAGAACGCCGCCTGCGTGACCGTGGCGACAAGCAGACCGACGACGGCAACTGGACGCCGACCGCGGGACTCGGCCAGCCGACCGGCTAGCAGCACGCCGATCACTCCGGGCAGGCCGGCGGTGACGACCCGGAAGAACGCGACGTCGGAGTTGGAGAAGTCGTGCGCGTCCGTGAGATAACGGTTGGCGAGTTGTGACGACGGAGCGCTGAACACGTTCGTGAGGAATGCCGCGAGCCCGAGCAGCATGAAGCGGCGCCCGTATTGGCGGTCGAATACCTCGCGGAGCCGACCGAGCCGCACGCGCCGCTCGGACAAGCGCTCGAACCGGCGGGTCTCGTTCAGGTGCCGCCCGAGGAGCGGGACGAGGAGCACCGCCGCTGCGCTGATCGCGAACGAGAGCCGCCAGCCGTGGTCGCCGAGATCCGCGGTCGGCAGGAGCACGACCGCGAGCCCGAAGCCGGCGCCGAGCGCGAGCGCGAACATCGCGGTGGCGAAGGCCCGTGCCCCTTCCGGGGCCTCCTCGACCGCGGCGATGCCGGCCACGACGAGCACCGTGTTCACCAGTGCGCGTGTCATCATCTGGGCGCCTGTGAACACCTCGAAGGATGGCGCGACGGCGGTCACCGCGTTGGCCGCGCACGAGCCGACGAGCGCCAGGATGATGAGTCGGCGGCGGCCCATGCGGTCGGCGAGCGCGACCGCCACCAATGACACCAGCACGCCGGCGCGCGCGACGGCCAGCGCAGTGCCGAGTGCCTCGTCGGAGCGGTCGAACGCCCGGGTCACCGCGTCGCCGTTCTGGGTGAGCAGAGATCCGCTGAACTGGGCGATGAGGGCGACGGCGGCGAGCGCGGCGAGCCGCTCCGCCTGATCGGCGGTGAACGGGACCGGCGGCACGATGGGCCAACGCCGGGCCGGTGGTGGCGGGGGAGCGTTGGTGCTGGCGGCCGCGATGCGACCACCGAGGTGGGGGAGCTGGCTGCGGGTTGCGAGGGCGCACTGGAGCGCGACGAACCAGCCGAAGAACGGGACGCGGAGACGGGCCGTGGCCGTGAGTCGGACCACGGTCGGCCCGGTGATGGGAGCATCGATGAGCTCGACGGTGAATCGGGCGTTCGCGTCGGGCAATCGGTCAGTCGGGGCGAAAAACGTCTCGGCCCGTTGACCGGCTGCCTTGTTCGGCCGGAATTCCAGCTCGGAGAGCGCTCGCCGGACCTCGGTGGGCGGCGCGTCGACCGTGACGAGCATCCCGCGCCGCACGTGCGGCATGCTACGGCGCTCGACCGACCTCACAGAGGAGCTCCAGGATGCCCACGCTTGCCCCCGGCGACCGCGCACCCGCGTTCACACTCGTCGACCAGACGGGGAAGAAGGTCAAGCTCGCCGACTTCAAAGGCTCGAACATGGTCGTCTACTTCTATCCGAAGGCCGACACGCCGGGATGCACGACCCAGTCCTGTGCGCTTCGTGACGCCGAGCCCGACCTCGCCGGGCTCGACGCGGTGGTCGTGGGCATCAGTCCGGACGTTCCGGAGCGTCTCGCCAAGTTCGACGACAAGTACTCGCTTGGGTTCACGTTGCTGGCCGACGAGGACCACGCCGTCGCCGACAAGTGGGGCGTGTGGGGCAAGAAGAAGCTCTACGGCAAGGAGTACATGGGCATCATCCGCTCGGCATTCGTCGTCGACGCGCAGGGCAAGATCGCGGCCTCGTTCTACAAGGTGAGCCCGAAGGACACGGTCCCGAAGGCCACGAACGCGCTCGAAGCGTTGGGTTGACACGAGCGCGACACGCGCATCACGGTCCGACGGCGTCGTAGGATGCGGGCATGACTGCTTCCATGGACGGCAAGACCGTCGTCGTGACCGGTGCCAACTGCGGCATAGGCCTCGAAACCGCGGCGGCACTGGCAGAGGCGGGCGCGCGGGTCGTGATGACCTCTCGCGACCCGGAGCGGGGAGCTGTCGCCCTCGGCCAGGTCAAGGCGCGGACCGGGAACGGCAACGTCGAGCTCGTCCTCCTCGATCTCGCCGATTTCGCGTCGGTGCGCTCAGCGGCACAACAGATCGTCGAGCGGTACGCGCCGGTCGACGTGCTCGTCAACAACGCCGGCGTGGTGCTGAGCGAGCGCAAACTCACCGTCGACGGCAACGAGCGGACGTTCCAGGTGAACCACCTCGGTCCCTTCCTCCTCACGAAGCTGCTCGAAGACTCGATCAAGGCGGCGCCCGCAGGACGGATCGTCGTGGTCTCGTCCGACGCGCACCGTGGGGCAAGGAAGGGTTTGGACTTCGACAACCTCCAAGGCGAGAAGAAGTACTCGAGCTTCCGGGCCTACGGCGCCTCGAAGCTGGAGAACATCCTCTTCACCCGGGAGCTGGCGCGCCGCCTGACCGCTACGGGAGTAACCGCGAACGCCCTGCATCCGGGCATCGTCGCCACGCGCTTCGGCCGGGACGGCGACGTCGGAGTCATGAGCGCGCTCATGGCTCCGATATCGAAGCTGATCGCGATCTCACCGGAGAAAGGCGCAGCGACGTCGGTGTTCCTCGCCTCCGACGCGTCCGTCGACGGCGTGACGGGTGGTTACTGGTACAAGTGCGCGCCGAAGGCGCCCGTGCCGGCCGCCGAGGACGATGACGCTGCGCGGCGCCTGTGGACCGTGAGCGAGGAGCTCATCGCGGAGGCCGCCTGATCGATCGACCGTCCGGGGTCACGCCCCGACGGCGTGGAAGCCCCCGTCGACGTGCACGCGCTCACCGGTGGTGGCGGGGAACCAGTCGGAGAGCAGTGCCACGGTCGCCTTCGCGACGGGCTCGGCGTTTTTGACGTCCCATCCGAGCGGTGCCCGTGCCGCCCAGACTCCCTCGAAGGCTTCGAAGCCGGGGATGCTCTTCGCCGCGATCGACCGGATCGGCCCGGCGCTTACCAGGTTGACGCGTACGCCCTTCGGGCCGAGATCGCGGGCGAGATAGCGGGCGACCGACTCGAACGCCGCCTTGGCGACGCCCATCCAGTCGTAGAAGGGCCAGGCGGCGTCGTCGTTGTCGAAATCGATACCGACGATCGACCCGCCGGACTCCATGAGCGGGAGTGTCGCGGTGGCCAGCGCCTTGAGCGAGTAGGCGGAGATCTCGAGCGCGACGGCAACGTCCTGCCAGGGCGCGTCGAGGAACCCGCCACCGAGGCAGGACTCGGGCGCGTATCCGATGGAGTGGACGACGCCGTCGAGGGTTCCGCCCACCTCGGCGGCGAGGCCGTCCAGATGCGCCTGATCCTGGACGTCGAGCTCGACGACGCGCGGCTCGACGGGGAGCCGACGCGCCACCCGCTCCGTGAGGCGCATCGCCCGTCCGAACGAAGTGAGGATGACCTCCGCGCCCTGTTCCTGCGCGAGGCGGGCGATCGAGAACGCGATCGACGCATCGTTGAGCACGCCGGTGACGAGTATGCGCTTGCCCGCGAGCACGGTTCCTCCTAGAGGGGAGTGTTCGAGTGACGGCGACCGGAACGAAGCTCGCGCTTGGTGGCAAGGCGCGCCAACGCACCGGCGAGCGCACGACGAGTGTCGCCGGGGTGGACCACGTCGTCGACGAACCCGCGCTCGGCCGCCACGTACGGGTTCGCGAAGCGGTCGGCGTATTCCTCCTCGAGCGCGTGTTGCTCGGCGAGACGGCGCTCGGGATCTTCGATCGCTCCGAGTGCGCGGCGGTGGAGGATCTGGACCGCGCCGGGCGCACCCATCACCGCGATCTCCGCAGTTGGCCACGCGATGCACCAGTCGTTGCCGAGGCGCTTGGAGTCCATCACGATGTAGGCCCCGCCGTAAGCCTTCCGGAGCACGACGCAGAGACGGGGGACCGTCGCGGCGGCGTACGCGTGCACGAGCTCGGCACCGTGGCGGATCATTCCGCGCCATTCCAGATCGCGGCCCGGTTCGAAGCCGGGCGTGTCGACGAACGTCACGAGCGGGACGTTGAAGGCGTCGCACCACTGTACGAAGCGCGCCGCCTTCCGGGAGGCCTCGATGTCGAGCGTGCCGGCCCGGTACAGGGGTTGATTTGCGATCACGCCGACGGTGGCGCCGTCGAGCCGCGCGAGACCGGTGAGGAGATTCGGCGCGTATGCAGGACGCAATTCGAAGAACGACTCGTGGTCGAGCACGTCGGTCACGACCGTGCGCACGTCGTAGGAGGCAGTGGCCCGAGCCGGCACCGCGCTCGCGGCCCGGGGGCAGTCGCGGTCGACGGGGTCGCCGACGTCGTCGACGGGAGGGTCCTCGAGATGGTTGGCGGGCAGGAACGCGAGCAGGACGCGCGCCGCGAGCACGGCCTCGTTTTCGTCGGCGACCACCAACGCGGCGACGCCGCTCTGGCGGTCGTGGACCCCGGCACCGCCGAGCCGATCGCGGTCGATCGGTACGCCGGTGAACGCGGTCACCACCTCGGGGCCGCTCACGTAGGCGAACGCGTCGGCCGTCATGATCACGTGGTCGGCGAGCCCGAGCAGGAGCGCCGGGCCTGACACGGCCGGCCCGACCGCGAGGAGGACGATCGGTACGACGCCCGAGGCATCGGCCAGGGCCTTGGCAACCCGACCCCATGCGTGGAGCGACGCGATCCCCTCGTTCACGTCGGCGCCGGAGCTGGCGATCCGCCCGACGATCGGCACACCGAGCTCGACGGCGAGGCGGACTGCCCGCTCGAGCGCCTCTCCCTCGGCCGTGCCGATGGCGCCCCGGTGTTTGCCGCCGTCGATGCTGAACCAGCTCACCGTCCGGTCGTCGAAGTCGACGAGGCAGGCCTCGGCCGCGTCGCTGCGGTGCCCCGTGATGGGCGTGCGCGACCCGATCCCGGTCACTCGAACGGGGTGAGGATCAACGTCGAGTTGTGGCCACCGAAGCCGAACGAGTTCGACAGCACGGGTTTCGCCCCGATCTCACGAACGGAGCCGAACACCACGTCGAGGCCGATGTCGTCCCCGATCCGCGACAGGTTGGCGGTGGGGGGGACGATGCTGTCGCGGATGGACAGCAGGGAGATGACGGCCTCGGCCGCTCCCGCCCCGCCCACCATGTGTCCCGTGCAGCCCTTGGTCGACGTGATTGGCGGCGCGGCGTCGCCGAAGGCCTTGCGGATCGCGGAGGCCTCGGCGGCGTCGTTCAACGGCGTCGACGTCCCGTGCGCGTTGATGTGACCGATGTCGCGTGGCTCGAGACCGGCGTCATCCAGGGCGAGCTGCATGCATGCTGCCGCGCCCTCGCCGCCAGGTGTGGGCGCGGTGATGTGGTGCGCGTCGTCGTTGCGGCCGTAGCCGACCAGCTCGCCGTAGATGTGCGCTCCGCGACCGATCGCGCGTTCGAGCGACTCCATGATCACGAAGGCAGCACCCTCGGCCATCACGAAGCCGTCACGGTCGGCGTCGAACGGCCTCGACGCGTGCTCGGGATCGTCGTTACGCGTGCTCAGAGCGCCCATCCGCGCGAACGCCGACACCGTGAGGGGAGTGACGCCCGCCTCGGCGCCACCCGCGACGATGACGTCCGCGCTGCCGTCGCGGATCATGCGGGCGGCTTCCCCGATTGCGTGTGATCCGGCCGCGCACGCGGTCGAGATGCAGAGGTTCGGTCCGGTCCAGCCGAAGTTGATGGCGATGGTGCCGGCAGTGGCGTTGGGCATCATCATCGTGACGAAGAACGGGCTCACCCGGCTCGGCCCGCGCGCCAGGAATGTCGACTCGTTGGCTTCCATCGACTCGAGCCCACCGACGCCGGTCGCGGCGATCACCGCGCAGCGGCTCGGGTCGGCACCGAGCTCGCCGGCGTCGGCGAGCGCGTCGGCGGCAGCGCCGAAGCCGAGGAGCGTCACGCGGTCCTGGCGGCGCACCTCTTTCGGCCCGAAGTACTGCTCAGGCTCGAAGTCGAGCACCTCGCCGGCGATGCGTACCGGGAGCCCTTCGGGGTCCCACCGGCGGATCGGTCCGGCGGTGCCACGACCTGCGCGCACGGTGTCCCACATCGTCGCGACGTCGGCGCCGGCCGGCGTCTTCACGCCGATGCCGGTGACGGCCACTCGAGGCCGGCCCCGCGCGTCGAGAAACCCGGAATCCGTCATGCTTTGGCGGCGACCTTCGCCATCACCAGGTCGACGGCCTGCCCGACGGTGCCGACGTTCTCGAGGTCCTCTTCGGGGACGGAGATGTCGAAGCGCTCCTCTAGTCCCATGACCAGCTCGACGAGGTCGAGGCTGTCGGCGTCGAGGTCTTCCTTGAAGCGCGCTTCCTCGACCACCTGGTCGGGCTCAACACTGAGCACCTCCACTGCGACCTCACGCAGCGCGGAGACTGCTTCTGGACGTTCCATGGTTCCTCCTGGTTGTGACATGTTCGAAGACATCGTGAGGTGACGACGTCAGTGACCCATTCCGAGCCCGCCGTCGACGGGCACGACCGCGCCGGTGATGTACCCGGCAGCATCGGTGCACAGGAACGCTACGACGGCGGCGACCTCGTCGACAGTGCCGAGGCGACCGAGCGGCACGGTCTCCTCGACCCAGGAGTGCCACGCGTCGGGTAGCTGCTCGGTCATCGCCGTCACGATAGGCCCGGGTGCGACGACGTTGCAGGTGATCCCCCGGCTCGCCAGCTCACGCGCCGTGGAGCGGGTGAGGCCCACGAGGCCCGCCTTCGCGGCCGAGTAGTTCGCTTGGCCCGGTTGGCCACTGAGGCCGCTCACCGACGAGACGTTGACGATGCGACCGAAACGACCTCGCATCATCTTGGCGCTGGCGCGGCGAATCGTATGGAAGGAACCGGTGAGGTTCGTGCTCAGCACGTCGTTCCAGTGCTCGTCGGGCATCCGCATCACGAGCCCGTCGCGCGTGATCCCGGCGTTGTTCACGAGCAGCTCGACCGGCCCCCAGGCGCTCTCGATCTCCGCGAAGGCGGCGTCAACCGACGCGGCATCCGCCACGTCGGCCTGGATTGCGAGCGCGGCGGCGCCCGCGGCCTCGATCGACGCTTGTGTCTCCTTTGCCCCGTCGTGATCGTTCGAGTAGCAGACCGCGACGGAGTGCCCGGCTTCTGCGAGCGCCACCGCAGCGGCGCGGCCGATTCCTCGCGAGCCCCCCGTGACGAACGCGACCCGCCCCTGCGCGGAGGAGCCGCTCACGGCGTTCCCCAGCGCAACAGCACGCTGCCCCACGTCAGGCCCGCGCCGAAACCGGAGAGCAGGACGAGGTCGCCGTCAGTGAGCCGGCCGTCGTCGGCCGCCTCCGCGAGGATGATCGGGATCGACGCCGCGCTCGTGTTTCCGTACCGGTCGATGTTGACGAGGGTGCGCTCGGGTGGGATGCCCAGCCGAGCGGCCGCCGCTTCGATGATCCGCGCGTTCGCCTGGTGCGGCGCGAACCAGTCGACGTCTTCGACGGAGACGCCGGCGAAACGCAGGGCGTTCAGTGCGGAGTCGACGACGATGCGAACCGCGCGGCGGTAGATTTCGCGGCCCGCCATCTTGATGTAGTGCTGGCCTTCGTCGAGCAGCGCGGCCGTCACCGGAAGGCGGCTTCCACCCGCGGGGATGCCGAGCAGCCCCGATGCCGACCCGTCGCAGCCGAACTCCCATCCGAGGAGCCCCGGCCCGTCGTCGGAGGACTTCGACAGTACGACTGCACCGGCGCCGTCGGCGAACAGGATGTAGGTGCCACGGTCGCCGGGATCCATGACGCGCGACAGCGTCTCGGCCCCGATCACGAGCACGTGCTCGAATCCCGCGGCGGTGAGCATCGATGCGCCCACGACCAGCGCGTACGCGAACCCGGCGCAGCCTGCGCTGATGTCGAACGTCCCGCACTGGATGCCGAGGCCGTCAGCGACGAATGCCGCGGTGTGGGGGATCGGCTGCTCGGGCGTCGACGTCGCGACGATCAGCAGGCCGATCTGGTCCGACGAAAGGCCGGCCTGCTTGATCGCGGCCGCGCCGGCCTCCACCGACAAGCTCGCGGTCGTCTCACCGTCGGCGACGACCCGGCGTTCCCGGATCCCGGTGCGCTCGACGATCCACGCGTCGCTGGTGTCGATGCGGGTCTCGAGATCGGCGTTGGTGAGCCGTTGTTCGGGGACGGCGAAGCCCCAGCCGGAGATGCAGGCCCGCATCGCTCAGGCGACTCGCATCCACGCGACGGGCTGACCTTCGCGGAGACGTTCGCCCGCGTGCACGAGCATGCCGATCAGCTCGCCCGAGAACGGGCTGCACACCGGCGTCGAGGTACCCGGACCCTCGAGGTGGCCCACCGTCTGTCCGGCATCCACGGAGTCGCCGACGTCCACATCCGCGAGCGGGCGGAACACGCCGACGGACGGCGCGACGATCATCCGCTCGGGTACGAGGAGACCCTCGCCGTGCGTGAGCAGTGCCTCCATGGTTTACGCGACCTCCAGGACGACGTCGTCGGGAGCGGCGATGTTGTGAACGGTGACCTCGGGCGCTCCCCGCTTGGCGAGCGCCGAGAGCATCGAGCCGTGACCGACTTCGAGCCAGGTGTCGGCGCCGAGGTCGACGAGCGTGGTCATCGTGGTGCGCCACCGGACCGGCACCGAGACGTGGTCGGACAGCCGGTCGTGCCAGCCCGCGGCGTCTTCGTAGGGCTGCGCATCGTGGTTCGAGACGACCGGAGCAGCAGGATCGCTGAGCATGACGTGAGCGAGGTCGGCGGCGAGCGCGAGCGAGGCGTCGAGCATCAACGGCGTGTGGAAGGCTCCCCCGACATTGAGGGGCGTCACGCGCCGCACGCCGAGCGACGGTGCCGCCGCACCGGCCGTTTCGACGCCGCGCGGCGTTCCCGCGATCACGACTTGTCCGGGAGCGTTGTCGTTGGCGATCCAGCAGGCATCGGGCGCGGCAGCGCAGGCAGCTTCGGCCTGTTCGATGGATGCGCCCAGCAATGCAGCCATGCGGCCGGGATGCGCGTCGGCGGCGGCCTGCGTCAGCTCGGCGCGACGAGCGGCAAAACGCACACCCTCGGCGAGCGACAACGCGCCGGCCGCGATCAGCGCGGTGACTTGGCCGAGCGAGTGACCGGCGAACGCGACGGGGGTCTCGGGCAGCGGCTCCAGCGCCGTCCATGCCACGAGTGAGGTGAGCAGCACGGCGAGCTGTGCCTCGCGGGTTCGGGCCAGTGCTTCCGGTGGCGCGTCCGTGACGAGCCACCCGAGCGGCTCCCCGAGCGCGGCCTCGGCCTCCTCGACGACGGACCACGCGGGGTGGTCTCGCCAGGGCGTGGCCATGCCCGCCTGTTGGGTGCCCTGTCCGGGGAAGACGACCGCGATGCTCAAGTTGGTGTGTCCCGCCTGCTGGCGCTGGGGGCCCGGCGCCATGGCCGAGCGGTGCGGAAGTGTTGGGACCCCACCGTCCATCGATTGGTTACATCGGTGGACGGTGGATGAACCGCGGGTGGACGATCCCGACTCGAGCTCTCAGTGTGCAGGACTACCGGCCGGTAACGTGAGCCGTTCGCCGATCCCGGGAGCTTGCATGCCTCGACCCGACTCCGACGCGCTCGTGGCCCTGCTCCCGCACCGTCCGCCCTTTCGCTTCGTGGACGCGGTCGAGGAGCTCGAAATCGCGGTCCACATCCGCGCGAGCTATCGGGTGACGGGTGAGGAAGCGTTCCTCGCCGGTCATTTCCCGGGCAACCCGGTGTTTCCGGGCGTCCTCCAGCTCGAGGCGCTCGCACAGGCGGGAGCGATCGCCCTGTTGCCCGACGAGCGCTACTCGGGGAAGCTTCCGCTGTTCGGTGGAATTGAGAAGGTCCGGTTCCGCCGGATCGTCCGCCCCGGCGACGAGCTCGTGCTCGACGTCGGGATCGAGCGCCTCAGCGCCCGCGGGGGGTGGGCGCAGGGGCGGCTGACGGTGAACGACGAGCTGGCGTGCGGAGGGCGCCTGTTCTTCGCGATCGGCTGACCCGCGGCCCGCGAGACGTTCTGCGGACCGGGATTCCGGTCAGGACCGAGATTCGGGCTCGTCGAGGTCCGCGATTTCGGTGAGATCGATCGACGGCTCGTCGACCTCGTCGTCGTGCTCGAGGGGGAGGTTCCGGACGCGCGGCACCTCCCCGGTGGGCTCGTCGGGATTGCGGTTGAGGAGCAGCTTCGTCTCCACGTTCGGATCGAGCGGCGGCTCGTCGCGAACCTGTTGCCAGGGGGCGACGATGATCACGACGAGGATGATCACCGACAGGATCCCGACGCCGATCAGGACGGCGGTAGAGAGCTCCATGGCGAGCGTGGGGTTCGTCACGATGGCTTCACCTGTGTGTGGGGGTCTGGTTGCCACGCAGCCGTCGGCGCCGCCCGTTCATTCTCGCGCCGTTCCGGGGCCGACGTGTGGCCCGCCGGAAGGGTCGAGAGGCGGTGGGATCGAGTACGCTGCCCGATCGCGCTCGGCCCGAAACCCAGGTGGGGCCGATACCCTCGACGAGATGCCTCCTGACAGCTCCTGACAGAAGGAAGTCCGCTCCGTGGCCGTCAAGATCCGCCTGATGCGGGTAGGAAAGAAGAAGCAACCGAGCTACCGCGTGGTCGTCGCCGACGGCCGCTCGCCCCGCGACGGGCGCTTCATCGAGATCATCGGCCAGTACTCGCCTCGCAATGAGCCGTCGGTCACCCAGATCGACGCGGATTCCGCGCTCGCGTGGTTGCGCAAGGGCGCGCAACCGACGGAGCAGGTGCAGAAGCTCCTGGCCGTCACCGGGGTGTGGGCCCAGTACGAGGCCGAACGTTCGAAGCCGGCGCGGACGAAGCTCGCGCGCCGCGGGTATCTCACCGGCAAGGTCGCTCCGGGGGTGAAGGCGCCGAAGGACGTTGCGCCGCCCGCCGCCGCGGAACCCGCGGAGGACGAGGGTGGCGCCGAGGCCCCCACCGAGCCCGACCCGTCGGTCGACGCCGCTGCCGGCCCGGATACGGAAACGGCCGAGGTGCCCGAGACCGAGGCGCCAGCCGCCGAGGCGTTCGAATGAGCGACGACTTCGACGACGCCGTCGACGACGACGAGTTCGACGACGACTACGAGGACGAGATCGCGCCCGAAGGGAATCGGATCGTCGGTGCCCGCGCGCAACGTCGTCGAGCACGTGGCCCGGAGCCTCGCGGGCGATCCCGACGCGATCGAGGTGCAGGTCGAGGAGCGCCGTGACGAAGTCGCGCTGCTGGTCCACGCCAATCCCGACGACATGGGCCGCCTCATCGGTCGGCGCGGCCGGGTCATCCAGGCGCTCCGCCAGCTGACTCGGGCGGCGGGTACCGCCGACGGCGTGAAGGCCAACGTCGACATTGTCGAGTGAGCGTCGGGACGTGACGGCGCGGCGGTGAGCCCGCGGCTCGAGGTCGGCAGGGTCGGTCGTGCGCACGGTCTGGCCGGCGAGGTGGCAGTCACGCTCTTGACCAACCGGCCGGAGCGCGCCGCGCCGGGCTCGGTGCTCTACGCCGACGATCGGCACCTCGTCGTCACCGCGGCCCGCCCTCACCAGGGTCGGTGGCTCATTCGCTTCGAGGGCGTCGACGACCGCACCACCGCGGAGCGTCTGCTCGGCGTGCGCCTGTTCGCGGAGCCGCTCAGTGGGGAAGACGGCGAGCTCTGGGTCCACGAGCTGATCGGATCGGAAGTTCGCGATCTCGACGGCTCTGTCCTCGGGGTGGTGGCGACCGTGGAGGCGAACCCCGCGCACGATCTCCTCGTTCTCGAAGACGGCGCGCTCGTGCCCGTGGTGTTCGTGCGCGACCAGGGCGACGGCTACGTGGTGGTCGACGTGCCTGACGGGCTGCTCGAGGGGCGCTGATGCGCGTCGACGTGTTCTCCATCTTTCCCGAGTACTTCGCCGGCCCGCTCGACGCGTCGCTGCTCGGGCGGGCGCGCGAGGCGGGCACGCTGGATGTGCGCGTCCACGATCCCCGGACGTTCACGACCGATCGCCACCGCAGCGTGGACGACTCGCCGTTCGGTGGGGGGGTGGGGATGGTGATGGCCCCGGCGCCGCTCTTCGCGGCGGTGGAAGCGGTCGAGCCGTCACGGCCCCTGTACCTGCTGTCGGCGGCCGGCGCCCCGTTCGACCAGGCCACGGCGCACTCGCTGGCGGACGGGTCGGGCTTTTCGCTCGTGTGCGGGCGGTACGAGGGGGTCGACCAGCGAGTTGGCGACCACCTCTGCGACGGCGAGTTGTCGATCGGGGACTTCGTGCTCGCGGGCGGCGAAGCCGCCGCCCTCGTGGTGATCGACGCGGTGGCGCGCCTCCTCCCGGGCGTGATGGGCAACCAGCAGTCCGGAGCGGAGGAGTCGTTCGCTCGGGGCGACCGCAACCCTGAGGTGCTGATCGAGTATCCGCAGTACACGCGCCCGGCTGACTTCCGGGGATGGAAGGTCCCCGAGGTGTTGTTGTCCGGTGACCACGGGCGGATCGCGCGATGGCGGCGGGCCCAGGCGCTGCACCGCACCCGGGCGCGCCGTCCCGACCTCCTCGGCGATCGTCCGCTCGGCCCCGACGACGAGGCGCTGCTCCGGGAGTTCCCCGAGGAGCCGCGGTCCCGGTAGCATGACCAATCCCCGACCGCGGAGCCTGCACGATGAATGCCACCGATCTCGTCGACCGTTCACAGGTACGTGAGGGAATCCCCGAGTTCGCGCCCGGCGACACGCTGAAGGTGCACGTTCGCGTCGTGGAAGGTAACCGGGAACGCGTCCAAGTGTTCCAAGGCGTCGTGACCCGACGCAAGGGCAGCGGCATCCGCGAGACGTTCACCGTCCGCAAGGTCAGCTTCGGGGTGGGAGTCGAGCGCACGTTCCCGGTGCATTCGCCGATCATCGCCAAGATCGAGCGGGTGACCCGCGGCGACGTCCGGCGCGCCAAGCTCTACTACCTGCGGGACCGGGTCGGGAAGTCGGCGAAGATCAAGGAGAAGCGCGACTGATCCCTGCCCGGTAGCCCCGGCCCGGTCGTACACTCGGACGAGGCGGAGGGGAGTGCGGTGAGCGCAGAAGACCTCGAGCGGTACGAGACGGAGATCGAGCTCCAGCTCTACAAGGAGTATCGCGACGTCTTGCCGATGTTCACGTACGTCGTCGAGACCGAACGGCGCTTCTACCTCACGAACCAGGTCAAGCTCGACGTGCGCAGCGAGCAGGGCCAGGTCTACTTCGAGCTCCAGCTCCAAGACGCCTGGGTGTGGGACATGTACCGCCCGGCGCGCTTCGTCTCGAACGTGCGCGTGGTCACGTTCAAGGACGTCAACATCGAGGAACGCCCGAAGGACCTCTGAGCGTGCCCGACGCTCGTCGCGCGCTCGGGGCGGATGGTGAGCAGCTCGTCGCCGAGTGGTACCGATCGGCCGGCTACGAGGTCGTCGATCGCAACTGGCGGTGCCGCGACGGCGAGCTCGACCTCGTGGTGACTCGGGGCCCCGAGTTGGTGTTCTGCGAGGTGAAGACGCGTCGCGGCGCGGGATTCGGGCTGCCGGCCGAGGCGGTGACGTGGTCGAAACAACGGCGCATCCGCGGGCTCGCGCTCAAATGGCTCGATGAGCACCCCGATGGTCGGGCAGACGACCTCCGGTTCGACGTCGCGTCGGTGCTCGCCGTGCGGGGCGCACGGCCCGTCATCGAGGTGATCGAAGCTGCGTTCTGATCATCTCGTCGCCGTGGCCGCGAGCCCTTCGTCGATCAGGGGGTCGAGGGCTTCAGCGGTCAACTCGTCGACCGGCTTGCTGAAGCCGGCCCGGGCGTCGAAATGGCCGACTCCCGACCAGGGCGCTCTGCCATGGGGCATTCGTCAACGCCGTTCTCGTCCGGGACACATCTCAGGGAAGCGGCGGTCGTCGAGTTCTTTCCTGCTGGCGGGTGTAGCGGGTCCAGCAACCGCTGTGCCAGTGGCGTCGATCGGCGGGGGCGCGGCGCGGCACCACCACCTCGTGGCCGACGCCCGGCGGGATCTCGTGGTCGCACCCCGGGCAGCGGTACGTCTTGACCGCTTGGTAGGGCTGGACGTGTCGTACCTCGGGCGGGTCGTCGTGCCCGTCGAGATTGTCGGGGAACCGGTGGCTCATCCGAAGATCGCCCAGAGCACCAGCGCGGCGATCACGACGAGCGCGACCGTGACGATCGCGAGGTCGCTTCCGCGCCGTGCCTGTTGCCGGAAGGGGTTGAAGCCCACGCGCTCACGGTAGCGGGACCGCTCTCGTTCACCGGGGCCACCACATGCCTTGCGCACGCTCGAGGTGGCCGCTGCGTTCGAGCTCCCGCGCCAGCGTGGCGACGCGATCGGGCTCCAGGCGGGTGCGGCTGGCGAGCTGGTCGAGCGTCGCGGCCTCGCCGCCGCATGCACGCAGCACCGCGCCGGCGTCCCCGCCGACGACGGCCGGGCTCACCCGGCGACTTGCCGCGGTCAGCCCGAGTGCGACGAGCACGTCGGCCGGCTCGAGCAGCGGATGCGCGCCGTCGGCGATCAACGCGTTGGTACCCGCCGCGGCGGGGTTTCGTCGCGAGCCGGGCATGGCCAGCACGGGTCGCCCGTAATCGAGCGCGTGTTCCGCGGTGATCCGGGCGCCCCCGCGCAGGGTCGCCTCGACAACGACGGTGACCTCGGCCAGCGCGGCGATGATCCGGTTCCGCACGGGGAAGTGCTCTCGCAAGGGTTGCACTCCGTAGCCCAGCTCGCTGACCAGCAGCCCCGAGCGGCGAACGCGTTCGAACAGCGATGCGTGTCGCCGCGGGTACACGACGTCGAGCCCGGTCGCGACGACGCCGACCACGACACCGCCTGCGTCGAGCGCGCCGACGTGGGCGGCGGCGTCGATGCCGATCGCGAGTCCGCTGACGACCGCGACCCCGGCGTCGGCGAGCACGGCACCGATCTCGTGGGCGTCGGCCAGCCCGTGAGGCGTTGCGGCCCGCGTCCCCACCACTGCGACGCGGGGCTGCTCCAGGGCGTCGGGCCGGTCACCCTCGGCGAGGAGCACGGCCGGCCGACCGGGCACGTCGTCCCCGATCGGATAGCCGGCCGCGCGCTCGACGTAGACGCGTGTGCCTCGAGCGGCGAGGAGCGCGGGGGTGCCGCCCGAGCGCGCCACCACCTGCCAGCGGGCGGCGAGCGCACCGCGGGCCGGCAGGTCTTCGACGCGCGCACGCTCGCGCAACACCGCCATCGCGGCACCGTCGCCGATGCGCGCGAGGGCGTTGACCGGCCCGCCAAACCGTTCGACGAGCGCGCGCAAGCGGCGGGGCGTCATCTCGGGGAGACAAGCGAGCGTCCCCGCGGCCGCCTCGTGATCGCTGAGTCCGGTCACAGCACTTCGCCGCGCAACGTCGCGGCGCTGTGGACGTGCGCGGTTGTGACGTCGCGGCCGTCGTCGAGGTCGGCGAGGGTTCGAGCGACCCGCCGGACCCGTGCTGCGCCCCGGCCGGTCAGCTCCTTGGCGTCGACGAGGTCGCGCCAGGCGTCGTCGGCCTCGTCCACCAAGGGAAGCAACCGGCTCACCGCTCCGGCGGGTACGTGGGCGTTCCGGGTCCAGGGCCAGTCGGCGTAGCGGCGTTCCTGGCGTTGTACGGCCGCGATCACCCGTGCGCGGACGACAGCCGAGGATTCACCAGGCTCGTCTCGCGGCTCGGGCGCGGTGACCCTGACCCGCAGGTCGAAGCGGTCGAGGAGTGGTGCGCTGAGCCGACGTCGGTACCGCTGGCGCAACGCTTCGGTGCATCGGCAGGCGGGCGGGCCGAGACCGCACGGGCACGGATTGGTGCAGGCGACGAGCTGGAACGCGGCCGGGAACTCGATCGAGACGGGCTGACGGCAGATCCGTACCGAGCGCTCCTCGATCGGCTGACGGAGCGCGTCGAGCGACGACGGCGCGAACTCACCGAGCTCGTCGAGGAAGAGCACACCACAATGCGCCATCGTGACCTCGCCCGGTCGTGGCCGCCCGCTGCCACCGCCCACGAGCGCGGGAGTGGACGCGGTGTGGTGCGGCGCGCGAACGGGCCGAGTGGCGACGAGTCGTCCCCGGAACGGTTCGCCCGCCGCCGAGTGGATGCGGGTGACCTCCAGGGCCTCGTGGTGGGCAAGGGGCGGCAGAATCGTCGCGAGTCGGCGGGCAAGCAGGGTCTTGCCGGTGCCGGGCGGTCCCACGAACAGGAGGTGGTGCGACCCGGCGGCCGCGACTTCGAGCGCGCGTCGGGCAAACGCGAGCCCGCGTACGTCGGTGAGGTCGAGCGGCTCGTCGTCAGCCGTGGAATCGTCGGCCGCGCTCGCGTTAGCGTCCCAGTCGGGCCACGGCTCCTCATGCTTGAGGCAGGCGCGCAGCTCGGCAAGGGTGCGCGCGGCCCTCACGTGAACCCCCTGCACGAGCGAGGCCTCCGCCGCGTTCGCGATGGGCACGACGATCGTGTCGATCCCGGCCCGGTGGAGCGAGTCGACGAGGGCGAGCGTGCCCGGGACGGGCCGCACGGAGCCGTCGAGGCCGAGCT
This sequence comes from uncultured Actinomycetes bacterium, assembly GCA_963775795.1. Classification (GTDB taxonomy): domain Bacteria; phylum Actinomycetota; class Acidimicrobiia; order IMCC26256; family DASPTH01; genus CAVZKC01. The sequence continues at coordinate 1,934,002 of CAVZKC010000004.1, forward strand.
CGCCGAGCACCGCCAGCCCGTCGAGCACGCCCGCCGGCAGCTCGTCGGTGGCACCGAGCACACCGAGCGCGACCGCGAGCTCGAGGCCCGAGCCGGTCTTCCGCACGCCGCCGGGTGCGAGGTTGACCGTGACACGCTTCATCGGCCAGGTGCTGCCCGACGAAAGGATCGCGGCGCGGACGCGCTCGCGCGACTCGCGAACAGCGGCGTCGGGAAGTCCGACGACCTGGTAGGCCGGCAGGCCGGACGAGACGTGGACCTCGACTGTGACGGGCTGGCCGTCGACACCGACGAGCGTGGCACTGGCGACCGAGGCGAGCACGGTGACCTCCCGAGACGACGACTTCGGGAGGGCCGACCCGCGGCGACCTCGACGGTGCGTGCATCCTGGCAGGGGGGTGTGACGCTCAGGGAGCGGTCGCGCGCTCGGTGACGAGCCGAGGTGCGGCGAAGGGCCGTGCGTAAGCTGCTGCCGATGCGCCCTTCGCCGTCTCCGTCAATCGACCACGATGATCGCGCCCTCGGGACACGAGCTGGCCGCGTGACGCACCGCCTCGCGCAGGTGCTCGGGAACCTCGTCGACGGTGGTGTACGCGCGGTGGTTCCCAGCGAGCGCGAACACGTCAGCCACCAGCCCGACGCACATGGCGTGGCCCTGACAGACCATCGGGTTGACCATTGCCTGCATAGCAGTGCATCTCTCCGACGAACACGGCTCGGGGGGTGCATCGTAGCGGCGCGCGATCACGGGACCCTGCGTGCCTGACCGTCCGCTCATCTCCGCGAACTCCCGTCTCGTGCTCCCGCCGTACCTCTCGGACGAGTTTCCCGGGCGCTGGCGCCATCTCGTGCCGCACATCGAGCGAGTCGACCGTGAGGCGCTGCTCGTGCGTCCCGGTCAGGAATTTGCCGGTGTCAGGCGGGTCTCTAGCCAGTCTGCGATCGCCGTGCGCGATCTCGAGCGGGTGACGTTCGGAAACTGCCTGGTCGACGCCGCCCCGTCGTGGATGCCGGAGGGTCGGCGAGCGGAGATGGCGCGCGACGGTGTGGTGGCCGAGGTCCTGATCGCCGAGTCGGGCATCTCGGCTGCCGCCGACGTGAACGTCGACGCCGCGTGGGCTCGCGTGGCCAACGACTGGCTCGCGGACACGTATCGGCCTTTCTTCAACACCTTCGCGCCCGGCGCAATCCTCCCGACGCGCGAGGTCGGGGCCGCCGTGCACGAGCTCGAGCGGTCGGCAGCGCTGGGGTTGCGCCCCGCGGTGCTCCCCGAGGTGCTGTGGGAGCGGCAGTGGCATGATCCGTCGTGGGAACCGCTCTGGGAGGCATCGGAAGCGCTCGACATGCCCGTGTTCCTCGATGTGCGCGATGGTCGGATGGCGCACTACGCGAACGGCGCGGTGCCCGATGCTGCGCCGCTGATCCCCGCAGGTCGGGCGCTCGCCGAGGGGAGCGTCGTCGAGACGATCGGCTGGCTGATCTTCAGCGCGGTGTTCGACCGCCACCCCGACCTCAAGGTCGTCGTCTCCGGCGGCGCCGGATTGCTCGCGTGGGCAGCCGAGTTCTTCGACTACGCCGTCTCGACGAGCCGGCTCCGTCCGATGCCGGGGCCACCGCTCGCCGAGAAGCCGGCTCATTACGTGCGTCGCAATCTGCGTGCCACCTTCGTCTACGACCCACCGGCGATCAGGCAGCGGCACAGGACGGGCGTCGAGTCGCTGTTGTGGAGCTCGATGTACCCGTACGAGGAAGGCTCCTTCCTCCGGTCCCAGGAATGGGTCGCCGAGCAGTTCGACGGTGTGGCCGCCGACGACGTCGACCGGATCACCCGCGCGAACGCAGCCCAGCTGTTCCGACTGCAGGAGTCGACATGAATCGCACGCTCGTGACGACCGATTCCCACATCGTGGTTCCGTGGTCCGTCGCCGACGACCTTCCTCCGGAGCTCCGCGTGCAGGTGCCTCATCTCGAGCGACGGGCTGACGGCACCTACTTGGTGAGCCCGGCCCAGGACATGCTCATGATGATGGCGTCGGGCTCGATGGGGATGGGCTCGATGAACGCGGATGCGGGCGATGCAGGTGCGTTCAATCCCACGGTCCCGAGGCGAACCGAAGTGAAGCTGCCCGAGGAGATGATCGAACGGGCAGCGTTCGGCGGGCTCGTGTGCGCCGAGGCGGACCCGAAGTGTCGACCCGAAGGGCGCCTCGTGGAGATGGCGCGCGACGGCATCGCGGCGGAAGTGCTCATCGGCCAGGTGTTCGGACGTCACGCCGGCCTCGCTCCCGAAGCGGAGGTCGCGTACGCACAGGTCTCGAACGACTGGCTCGCCGACACGTACCGTGACCACTACGACCAGTTCGCGCCGAGCGCGGTGCTGCCGTTCTCGACGGTGGAGGCCGCGACCGCAGAGCTGGAGCGGGCGGCGGGCCTCGGGTTGCGGCCGGCCCAGGTTCCCGACGTGCTCTGGGAGCTCCCGTACAGCGCGGCGGAGTGGGAACCGTTCTGGGAGGCCGCGGAGGGACTCGGTATCCCGATCTGCGTGCACCAGGCGTCGAGCCGGGGTCCGCTGGCGCCGTGGCGCCCCAGAGGAGGGCCCATCACGATGCCACCGGAGGCGCTGGCGATCGGCTGGGGCGCCGGCAACGTGGGCTATGTCGAGACGATCGGTTGGCTGCTGTACGGGGGCGTGCTCGAGCGACACCCCGGCCTCACGTTCGTGATGACCGAGACGATGGCGGGCTGGCTCGCCTGGGCGATGGCGTTCTTCGACCGCATGGCGCGCACCGGGGTAGGGCCGGTCGGGAAGGCCGGGGGCCCGGACCTCCCCAGCGACTATCTCCGTCGCCAGGTCAAGGTGACGTTCATGTGGGATCCGATCGCCCTCGAGCTGCGGGACTGGACCGGCGTCGACTGCCTCATGTGGGGCAACGACTATCCGCACCCCGAGGGAGCCTTCCCGAACTCGCGGGACTGGGTCGAGCGACAGTTCGCCGGGGTTCCCGACCAAGACGCCGATCGGATCCTCGCCGGCAACGCATGTGAGGTGTACGGACTGCTCCCTGGGCGTCACGCGAACGAGGCCGGGCGGCCCGGATAGGCGATCGCCCGCAGACTGGCGGGGCTTGTCGTGGGATGACCAGGAACGTCACGAGTCTCCAAATGCCGCAGGCATGGGTTCCAGGGGAATGGCTCAGCGGACCGGCGCGATCGCCGGGCCGCCGGCGCTAACGTTTGCGCAGCCTTTGCCGGATAGGTGGAACGGAGAGGCCCCCACGATGCCCCAAGCGACGGACGCGCCCGATGCCGTTTCGGATCGCGCCGAGCCCGCTTCCTCCCCGAGCTGGCTGGCCGACGCCTACGCCGCGTCGCTAGCCGCCTTGAGCGCCCATACGCGCAGTGCCTATGTCCACGACGTCGCGGAGTTCCGGGCGTGGGCCGAGCGGGGTGGATGTGCAGACCCGGCCTGGCTCGATCGCCGCGTCCTGCGCCGCTATCTCGCTTACCTCGACACGCGGAGTTTCGCCCGCAGCTCGATTGCCCGCAAAGCCGCGGCCGTGCGCTCGTACGTCCGCTACCTCCATCGACACGGTGCAATCGCGGGCGATCCGAGCACCGGGCTCCGCGCGCCGAAGGGCGTCCAACGCCTGCCGCGCGTCGTCCACTCCGAGGAGGTGATCGAGGTCCTCGACGCCGCCCAGGCAGCGGCGGCCACCGATGTCGACGCCGGCGCCGAGGCCGATCCGACGGAACGGGCGGTCATCCTGCGTGACCTCGCGCTGCTCGAAGTGCTCTACGGCGCGGGCCTCCGCATCGCGGAGTGCTGTGGCCTGCGCGTCGAGGACTGCGATCCCCTGCGCGGTCACGTGACGGTGCTCGGGAAGGGCTCCAAGGTCAGACGCGTGCCGCTCGGTGAACCGGCATGCGAAGCGGTGGCGGCGTGGCTCACGCGGGGACGAGGTGAGCTCGTGAAGCCCGACTCGCCCGCGACCCTCGTCTTCCTGAACCGTCGTGGTCGCGCGCTCACGCCGCGCGACGCCCGCCGAGTTCTCGATCGCCATCCACTGCCCGACGGCCGTGCGATCCACCCGCACGCGCTGCGCCACGCGTACGCTACGCACCTGCTCGAGGGTGGGGCGGATCTCCGGGCGGTCCAAGAGCTGCTGGGACACGCCGACCTCTCGACGACGCAGATCTACACCCACGTCACCCGCGACCGTCTCCGCGCGGTCTACGACACCACTCATCCCCGTGCCTGACGATCCTCACGCCGCCGTCGCCGAGCTCTGGCGCGAGTACAAGTCCGACGGGACTCGCGAAGCTCGCGAGCGGCTGATCCTGCACTACTCGCCGCTCGTGAAGTTCGTGGGAGGCCGAGTCGCCGCCGGGCTCCCGCAGAACATCGACCAGAGCGACCTCGTGAGCTACGGGATCTTCGGGCTGATCGACGCCATCGACAAGTTCGACCCGGGCCGCGGGTTCAAGTTCGAGACCTATGCGATCTCGCGCATCAAAGGCGCGATCATCGACGAGCTGCGCTCGATCGACTGGGTGCCCCGCTCGGTGCGCGCCAAGGCGCGCTCGATCGAGCGCGCGTACTCGAAGCTCGAGAACGAGCTGCGGCGAAGTCCCGAGGAGGCGGAGGTCGCGGCCGAGCTCGAGATGACGGAAGGCGAGCTCGCGCAGGTGCTGTCGCAGGTGTCGTTCACCGGGCTGGTCGCGCTCGACGACCTCCTCGCGGCCAGCGGGAGCGAGCGTGGCGGCTCGACGACGGTCGGCGACACCATCGCGGACCGCAACCACAGCCCGATGGAGGCGTACGAGGTCGACGAGACGAAGCACCTTCTCGCCGATGCGATCAACCGCATGCCCGACCGTGAACGTCTGGTGCTCACGCTCTACTACTACGAAGGGCTCACGTTGGCCGAGATCGGCGACGTGCTCGGCGTTACCGAGAGTCGCGTCTGCCAGATCCACACGAAGTCGATCCTCCAGCTCCGCGGGCGCATGGCCGAACCCGAACGGGAGACCGGTCCCGTTCGGTACTGACGGTCGCCCTTCCCAAACTGCAGACGCGGCGATATTGTGCGCCGCAGCTCCTCCCGACCTTCCCCGGCGTCGTGATCGACCTCGGGGATGCCCATGGGAACCACACCTGCTCGTCGCGTGCGCCGTCACGCGCCACCGGCGCGAAGTGTCGCAGCTCTCCTGATCGCAACCCTGCTCTGGGCGCCGAGTGTCGCGCGGGGCGCGGTGTCGCCCAACGACGAGGCAGCCGCGGGCTGGCTCCGACCCGTCGATGGAGCGGTCGTCGCCCCGTTCGACGAGCCGGTCCACCAGTACGCAGCCGGCCATCGCGGCGTCGACTTCGCGGCAGCGCCGGGCACGCCCGTCAGGGCCGCGAACGACGGGATCGTGCGCTTCGCCGGTGCGGTCGCGGGCAGTCTCCACGTCGTCGTCGGGCATGCCGGCAATCTGCGCACCTCGTCGTCGTTCCTCGCATCGGTTGCCGTGCATCAGGGACAAGCGGTGCGTCGCGGCGACGTCCTCGGCATGAGCGGCGGGGCGGGACCGGACCACGGCGCGTCGGTCTTGCACTACGGACTGCGCATCGGCGACCGCTACGTCGACCCCCTGCAACTCTTTCGCCCGACCGACCTCACCGCGCTGGTCCACCTCGCGCCGACGGAGGATCCTCACGAGGGGTCTTGGTCTGCCGCCGCCGAGGCGCGGGACCTCCAGCAGTCGCTCCAGCTCCCCGTCCCCGGAGCGGCGACGACGACCGGTGCCGACGAGGGTGGTGGTTGCGGCGACGGTGTGCCCATCGTCGGGGGTGCGCTCGACGCGGCCTGCGACCTCGGTGGATGGGTGGGGAGCGGAGCGGACGACGCGCTCGGGGCAGGGCTCGACGTTCTCGACGGGTTGACCGGCGTCGCCGACAGCGTGCTGGACCGCCTTCGCGGGCCACTGGGAGAGACGCTCCGGCAGCTCCGCGAGCTCCCGAGCGCCCTGGCGCGGGAGCTTGCCCGAACAACGACCGGGGCGTTGGTGATCGACCTCGTCGAGATGGGCCGCCGCTTCGTCGGGACACTCGCGGCGGAATGCAGCACCGATGCACCCGATGCCGACGGCTCGGGCGGGTCGGCGCACCGGGTGATGGTCGTGGCCGGCATCAACAGCGAGGGCAACGCCGGGGACCGCGGGCCGACGGTGGACGTCGACGTCGACGCCCTGGGCTACCACGAGCGCGAAGGCGAGATCCGCTACTACTCGTACGCGGCCGACGGCGGTCCCTACGAGCGTGACGACACGCACGGTGATCTTCTCACCGCCGCGTACCGGCTGCGTGAGCAGCTCCGGGCGATGCAGCTCGAGCAGCCCGGACGCGAGGTCGATCTGCTCGCGCACTCGCAGGGCGGGATCGTCACCGCGCTCTTCCTGCGCTACTTCTACAAGCCGGAGGATGCGACGTTGCCGCCCCTCGGGAACGTCGTCACTCTGTCGTCACCGCACGAGGGAGCGCCGCTGTCGACCGCGGGCAGCGCGATCAGGTCCGCGCCGGTCGGGCGTGTGCTCCTCGACGACGTCCTGTCGCGGGTGCCGGCGGTCCCGCCTCCGGGCAGTGTCGCGGTCCGCCAGCTCGCGGAGGACTCGTCGACCATCGACGACCTGTGGAGCGCCGGCGTTCCCGATCATGTCGACCTCACGACGATCGGCGCGAGCGAGGACTACGTGGTGCCGGCCGACCACATTTCGGTGCCGGGCGCCTCGGAGACGGTCGTTGCAGTGAACAGCCCCAACGCCCACAGCGCGATCGTGCGCGATCCCGACGCGCTGCGCGCGGTGCGCGCGGCGCTGGAGGGCCGCGCGCCCCCCTGCGTCGGCGTCGACACCGCGTTGCGCAGCGCAATCTCCCCGATTGTCATCAGTCGGTTCGAACATGCGGCCGGTGAGGTCGTGCGCGGTGCGCTCGCAGGACCGGTTCGAGGCGGTGCGCTCGGGAGCACGAGGTGACCGGCCGTCGGCGCTTCCGGGTGGGCATCGTGGTTGCCGTCGCGCTCGACGGTGTGCGTCCAGACGCCGGAGGCGGTAGCGACGAAGGGCCTCCCGGGCTTGTCCGCCCCGAGGTGGTCGACGGTGATGGTGGACCCACCCTGGGGACTCGCCGCGGACGCGCGCGGCGCGGTGATCGTCGGCCAGGACGGTGGCGTCCGGGCGGTCGACCGGCGCGGGCGAACCCTCTGGGACTCGTCGATCGCCGACCCGACGATCGGGGACCCGGCGATCGGCGGTGGGACCGTGCTGGCCGGCACGACGACCGCCGTGGTGGCGCTCGACCGCGCAACGGGCGCTACTCGCTGGACCCAACCGATGGGAGGCGAGGTCACATCGGTGGCGCTGACGGACGGTTGGGCGTTCGCGGGCGATCAGCACGGCAGACTCCAGGCCTTCGATCCGCAGAGCGGTGCCGTGCGCTGGACCGCGACGTTTCCGGGTGCACTCGTCGTCGCGCCGCGGATCGATGCCGAGAGCCGGTTCGTGGTCGCGAGCTGGCACTGGAGCTACACGCCCGCGCTCCGCACCTTCGACCTCGCGACCGGCAACCTGCGTTGGGAGGCTCCGATCGGGCGATTCACCGCGGCCGCGGTCGTCGCCCGCGACATCGTGGTGGTGGCGGAGGGCGACGGCGATTTCCATGCCCGCGCTCGCGGGCTGGATCTCGCAACCGGCGCGGAGCGCTGGGCGTTGGCGATGCCGGGGTCGTTCGAGTCCGCCCTCGAAGGCGCGTCCGACGCCGGTCGTGTCGGTGTGGTCGATCACTTCGGCAACGTCGCGATGCTCGACAGCGCCACGGGGCAGATCCTCTGGCGGGCTCAGCTCGGCGGTGCTGTCGTCCGCACGAAGATCTTGTTCGTCGGCGGCCGAGTCGTCTCGTGGACGTTCGACGCACGGGTGGTGGTGTTGGACGGCGGAACCGGACGGCTGGTGTCGTCTACCACGGAGCAGGAGATGGGCGGCTCGCTGATCAGCGCCGCGGTCGCCCCCTGGGCGAGGTCACCGGCGTTGCTCGTCGCGCTCCGGCTGGGGGACCCCCACGCCGTCGAGCTGCGGCGGGTGCCCTGAGGAGGCCGATCGCTACACTTGCTTCCGACTCGGTCCCCGGACCGGGATCACACACGCCCGCACATCCGAGGTCGTCCGGCGCAGTCCGGTCGCCAGCGGGCGGCGGATCAACCGAGGAGCGGTCGGCACGGCGCCGGGGGTGGACCCCGGTGCGGCGCGGGTCGCGCGAACGAAAAGGACAGACCGTGGCAGAAGCAACCGCTGTCGTCACGATGAAGCAGCTGCTCGAGGCTGGGGTGCACTTCGGCCACCAGACCCGGCGTTGGAACCCGAAGATGAAGCGTTTCATCTTCGGGGAGCGCAACGGCATCTACATCATCGACCTCCAGCAAACCCTGGAGCGTATCGACACCGCCTACCGATTCGTGCGCCGGACCTCCGAGCAGGGCGGCACCGTGCTCTTCGTTGGGACCAAGAAGCAGACCCAGGAGCCGGTCCAGAAGCAGGCCGAGCGGGCGAATTCGCCCTATGTGAACTACCGCTGGCTGGGCGGCATGCTGACCAACTTCCAGACCGTGCACGCGCGTGTCGCGAAGCTCCACGAGCTGGAGCGGCTCGTGTCGACGGGCGAGACCGAGCAGATGATCAAGAAGGAAGGTCTCAAGGTCAAGCGGGAGGTCGCGAAGTTGGAACGCAACCTCGGGGGCATCCGCAGGCTGGAGCGGGCCCCGGACGCGGTCTTCGTGATCGACACGAAGAAGGAGCACATCGCCGTCACCGAGGCCAACCGCCTCGGGATCCCCGTGATCGCAGTGGTCGACACCAACTGCGACCCCGACGTCATCGATTTCGTCATTCCGGGTAATGACGACGCCATCCGATCGGCGAACCTGATGTGTCGCATCCTCGCGGACGCGATCATCGAGGGCCGCTATCTCGCGTCGCGCAAGGGCGGCCGCCCGGGCGCGAAGTCGGACGAGGCGGTCGCTCCTGCAAAGCCGGCGCCGCCGCAGGTCACGCCCGAAGAGCAGGCCCAGAAGGCCGAAGACCAGCGCAAGGCCCGCGACGCAGCGGCCGCGGCCCAGCGCGAGCGTGAAGCCCGGCTGGCGGCGACGAGAGCCGAAGACGCAGCCGCGGAGCCGCCGACCGACGCGGCAAACGCCGAGACCCAAGGGACGGAGGAGACGGGCACCGATGGCTGAGATCTCGGCCAAGGACGTGGCCGCGCTGCGCAAGGCAACCGGCGCCGGAATGATGGACTGCAAGAACGCGCTCGAGGAAGCAGGTGGCGACCCCGAGGCCGCGATGGACTGGCTGCGGGCGCGCAATCTCGGCAAGGCCGGCAAGCTCGACGAACGCGAGGCCACCGAAGGCGCGGTCGAGGCGGTGGTCGACGGCACCGTCGGTGTGATCGTCGAGCTGAACTGCAACACCGACTTCGTCGCCAAGGGCGCCGACTTCAACGCGACGCTCCGGTCGTTGGCCAAGCTCGTCGCGGCGAACGACACCGACGACGTCGCGTCGCTGCCGTTCGACGGGTCGACGGTGGCGGAGACGCTCCAGCAGCTCGCGGGGACCCTCGGTGAGAACATCGTGCTCGGCCGCGTCGTCCGATTCGAGGCACCGGACGGCCTGCTCGACGCCTACCAGCACACCCAGAACGAGCGCGGCACGATCGGCGTGCTCGTCGAGATCGGTGGTGTGGATCCAGGCGACGCCCGAGCCCGCGACGTGGCACACGAGATCGCGCTCCACGTGTCGTTCGCGGCGCCCGAGTACCTCACGCGCGACGAGGTGCCCGGCGACGTGCTCGAGCGTGAGCGCGCCGTCATCGAGGAGAAGAGCCGCAACGAGGGTGTGCCCGAAGCGAAGCTCACGGGCGCGGTGCAGGGTCGGCTGAACGCCTTCTACAAGGACGTCGTGCTCCTCGAGCAGGGATCCGTCAAGGACCCCAAGGTGTCGATCGGTAAGCTCGTCGACGGGCTCGGGCCCGGCGCGACGCTGCGGCGCTTCGCTCGGGTGAAGGTCGGCGAGGGCTGAGCGAGCAGTCGCGGCACGCGTCGCCGGAATCGGCGACAATCTCTCCAGCAAGCGCACGCGCACGGGACTGACGACGGTCGGAGGAGAGTCGAGGATGCCCGAGAGCCGGTACGCCCGGGTGGTCTTGAAGCTGTCCGGGGAGGCGTTCGCTGCGCCGGACACGGGGTTCGGCATCGACGCCGCGGTCGTGCAGCGGATCGCCGAGGAGATCGCCAAGGCGCGTGCCGAGCTGAGCGTCGACGTCGCGATCGTGGTCGGCGGCGGCAACATCTGGCGCGGCATGGTGGGTGCGACCCGCGGCATGGACCGCGCCCGCGCCGATTACATGGGCATGCTTGCCACCGTGATCAACGCACTCGCGCTCCAGGACTCTCTGGAGGCGGTCGGACAGCCGACCCGGGTCCAGACCGCGATCGCGATGGCCCAGGTGGCAGAGCCGTTCATCCCACGACGCGCCATCCGTCACCTCGAGAAGGGACGGGTCGTGGTGTTCGCGGCCGGGACCGGCAACCCGTACTTCACCACCGACACCACCGCCGCGCTCCGGGCCGCGGAGATCGGTGCGGAGGCGATCCTGAAGGGAACGCACTCCGGGGTGGACGGCATCTACAGCGCGGATCCACGGGTCGATCCGAACGCGGTCAAGCTTACGGAGGTGAGTCACTTCGAGGTGCTCAACCGTGGGCTGAAGGTGATGGACTCGACCGCGATCACCTTCTGCATGGACAACGAGCTGCCCATCATCGTGTTCGACGTGACTGCGCCCGGGAACATCTGGCGCGCGCTGCAGGGCGAGCCGATCGGGACGCTGGTCAGCCCGGGGGAGCGAGCGTGAGCGACGACGGCCAGGCGATGCGCACCATGGTGCTGGACGAGTGCGCCGACAGCATGCGCAAGGCCGTCGCGCACCTGCAGGGCGAGTTCGCCGCGGTCCGCACCGGCCGCGCGACACCCGCGCTCGTCGAGAAACTCCGCGTCGACTACTACGGCAGCGAGGTCCCCCTCCAGCAGCTCGCGGGCTTCTCGGTGCCGGAGCCGCGCGTGCTCGTCATCTCGCCCTACGACAAGGGCGCGATGAAAGACATCGAGAAGGCGATCCAGGGAAGCGATCTCGGCATCAACCCGTCGAACGACGGACAGATCATCCGCCTGTCGTTCCCCGAGCTCACCGAGGAGCGACGCAAGGACCTCGTGAAGGTCGTGCGGCACCGGGCGGAGGAGAGCAGGGTCGCGGTCCGGAACTCCCGCCGGCACGCACGCCACGACCTCGAGGCGCTCGCGAATGACGGGGAGATCGGGAAGGACGACCTCGACCGCGCGGAGAAGGACCTCGAGAAGCGCACGCACGAAGTCGTGGCCGAGATCGACGAGCTGCTGAAGCACAAGGAAGCAGAACTGCTCGAAATCTGATCCTCCCGGCGATTCGGACGGGCCGGGCGTGGGCCGCGGTTCGCCGGGGGTATGGGTCTAGCCTGGGTTGTTCACGAGTGCGGAGGGCCGTGGTGGGCGAGTTCGACGAAGGCGACGATCAGCCTCCTTCACCGCCGGAGAGCGCGCCGAGCGCTCCCAGCGAAGGCGTGCGGATCCTCGGGGCCGACGAAGCGCAGGAAGCAGCAGAATCAGGTGCCGAGCGCGCCCGCCCGCGGGCGCGTCGTCGTCGTCGCGAACCCCCGCCTGACGTCACCCCAGCGGCGCGGTTCCCGCTACCGGCCGATCGGCCGTCGACGCCCCCCGTGACGCCGAAACCTGCGACGGCGCCCGCCGGCGAGCCGAGCGGCCCGGTGCCACTCCCGCACTGGACCGAGCCCCCGACCGGCGAGGTACCGCAAATCCCTCGTGACGACCTCGACGAGGAAGATCCCTGGTCGTCGACGGGGGGGATCCCTCGATTCCGCTCGGACGTGAGTGACTGGTCGGAAAGCGACTTCGGCGAGGAAGACCTCCACGACGACTCGACTGCGCTCGGCGCCCTCGTCGAGATCCCCGACGAAGTGGTCGACGAAGACGAGCTGTTCGCGGCGGAGGTCGCCGCCCGTCGCGGGACCCGCGGGCCCCGCAAGCGCGAGCCGCGCCCCGCGCCGCCTCGGCGCGCCGAAGCGGCGGCCGGCCGGTCGGGCTACGGCGCCGCACCCGAGCGTCCCGCGCCGGCTCGTCGCGTGCCGGCGAACGACCTCACGACCCGCATTGTGACGGCCGTCGCGATCGCGGTCGTCGCGATCGTCGCCTTCTCGCTCGGCCGGGCGGCCACCGCCGTTCTCGCCACCGTGATCGTCACCGCCGCTGCCTTCGAGCTCTTCGACGGGTTCCGCCGGGCCGGGTTCCAGCCCGCGACGGTGATCGGCCTGCTCGGTGCAGCGTCGATGGTCGGCATCGCGTACAACCACGGCGAGTCGGCATTCCCGCTCGTCACCGCCCTCGTCGCGGCGTTCACACTGTTCTGGTACCTCGCGAAGGTGGTTCACGCCCGGCCCATGGCGAACGCCGCGGTCACGGTGCTCGGCTTCGTCTACGTCGGTGTGCTCGGTGGTTTCGCGGGCCTCCTGCTCGCGTTCCCCGACGGCGTGGGCATGGTCATCGGGCTCGCGTTGTGCGCGATCGCGTACGACGTGGTGGGCTTCTTCGTCGGGTCGCGGATGGGGCGCCGGCCCCTCGCCCCCGACGTGTCGCCGAACAAGACGGTCGAGGGTCTCGTCGGCGGGATGATCGCCGCGGTGCTCGCGGGCGTGGTCGTGTCGCAGATCGTCGGCCTCACGCCGTGGGGCACCTTCGGGCACGGCCTGCTGCTCGGCCTCGTCGTGGCGATCTTCGCCCCGCTGGGCGACCTGTGCGAGTCGATGCTCAAGCGCGACCTGGGGGTCAAGGATCTCGGCACGATCCTGCCGGGCCACGGTGGTGTCCTCGACCGCTTCGACGCGATCCTCTTCTGCCTCCCGGCCGTCTACTACCTCGTGGTCGCGCTGAACCTCGTCTGATGCCTCGCCGAGTGGTCGTTCTCGGCTCGACCGGCTCGGTCGGCACCCAGGCGCTGGACGTGATCCGCGCCCACCGCGCCGAATTCGAGGTCATCGCGCTGGCTGCCGGGCGAAACGCCGAGCTGCTCCAGGAGCAGGCCGCCGAGCTCGGAGTCGATCGCGACCGGGCGCTGCTCTGCGCCGATGATCCCGACCGACTCGCGGAGCTCGCCTCCCTGCCCGAAGCCGACGTCGTGCTCAACGCGGTCGTCGGCTTCGCGGGTCTGCCAGCGACCATCGGCGCGCTGGAGGCGGGCAAGCGGCTCGCGCTCGCGAACAAGGAGAGCCTCATCGCCGGTGGCCCGGTCGTGGCCCGCGCGCGCGAACGGGGGAACGGCGAGATCGTGCCCGTCGACAGCGAGCACTCCGCCGTCTACCAGGCGCTCCGGGCGGGCGAGCCCGCCGAGGTCGCCCGGGTCGTGCTCACCGCGAGCGGTGGCCCGTTCCGCGGGTACACGCCCTTCCAGCTCGAGCAGGTCACCATCGCCGACGCACTTGCGCACCCGACGTGGGACATGGGGGCCAAGATCACCATCGACTCGTCGACGCTGATGAACAAGGGCCTCGAAGTCATCGAGGCGCACGAGCTGTTCGGCGTGCCGTTCGACCGGATCGACGTCGTCGTGCACCCGCAGTCGGTGGTGCACGGCATGGTGGAATTCTCCGACGGGGCGACCATCGCGCAGCTCTCGATGCCCGACATGCGCCTCCCGATCGGCCTCGCCCTCGGTGCCCCCGCCCGCCTCGCCGAGCCCTTCGGCGCCATCGACTGGACCGCCCTCGGGCAGCTCACGTTCGAGCCGCCCGACGTCGATGGGTTCCCGTGCCTCTCGCTTGCCTACGCGGCCGGTCGCTCCGGTGGCAGTGCCCCGGCTGTGCTGAGCGGCGCCAACGAGGTCGCGGTGGGGGCGTTCCTCGACGGACGGATCCCGTGGCAGGCGATCGCGACGGTGGTGTCCGCCGCGCTCGACGAGGGGACCGGGAACGTCTCGGACGTCGCCGACGTTCTCGAGGCAGACCGCCGGGCACGGGAGCGAGCGGCACGCGCCGTGTCGTCGATCGGTGTGGCGGCATGAACGGGAGCGAGCAACGGTGAGGGATCCCCTGGAGGAGGCGGGCGTCGAGACGAGTCGCCCCGTCGCGACGGGGATCTTCGTCGCGGTGCTCGCGGGGCTGGTCGGGCTGGCGGTCTTCTCGCCGCACAGCCGCACGTTCCTCTGGGTGATCCTCGGGATCTTCGGGCTCGTGATGCTGCACGAGGCCGGTCACTTCATCGCGGCGCGCCGCTGCGGGATGAAGGCCACCGAATTCTTCGTCGGATTCGGGCCGCGGCTCTGGTCGTTCCGACGGGGCGAGACCGAATACGGCGTGAAGGCGTTGCCGCTCGGCGGCTACGTGAAGATCGTCGGGATGACCAACCTCGACCAGATCGATCCCGTCGACGAGCCGCGGGCGTTCCGGAACGGCCCACCTTCGAAGCGCATGATCGTCATCCTCGCGGGGGTGGCGGTCAACCTCGTGCTCGCGTTCGCGCTGATCTGGGCGGCACTCGCGGGACGGGGGTGGGTGATCGATCAACCCGAGCGACCGACCGCGACGATCGCGAGCATCGTGGGCGGTTCCGCGGCATCCGATGCCGGGCTCCGATCCGGGGACCGCATCGTCGCCATCGGCGGCGTGCCGGTCGGCGGATGGAACGAGATCAAGCGCGCCGTCGTCCCGAGGCCGGGCGAGCCAACCACCATCACGGTCGTTCGGGATGGTCGGACCGTTGACCTCGACGCGACCTTGGGTACGCGGGCGGGGGCCGGCTTCCTCGGTGTGAGTCCGGAGGTCGCCACGACGCCGGTCGGCGCCTTGGACGCAGTGCCCGAGACGTTCTCGCAGGTCGGTCTGGTGCTGAAGGGCACGGCGAGCAGTCTCGGCAACCGCTTCAGCCCCTCGGGGGTCGAGAAGCTGGCCGACGACCTCGCGAACGACAGCCCGAAGGGCGCGGTCGATGAGAATCGCCCGATGTCGGTCATCGGCATCGTCCACGTGGGCGGCACCGCGGTCGAGGGTGACCTCTGGGGTCTCCTGTTCCTCCTCGGCGTCGTCAGCTTCGCGCTCGCCATCTTCAACCTCATCCCACTGATCCCGCTCGACGGCGGGCACGCGGCGGTGGTCGTGTACGAATCGATCGCGAGCCGCATCCGCGGCCGCCGCGTACAGGCCGACTACCGCAAACTCACCCCCGTGGCGGTGGTGACGCTGCTCCTGCTGGTGATGATCGCGTTGCCGGCCATGATCCTCGACGTGCGCGACCTCGGCCGCTGATGGAACGTCGGATCACCCGGCGGATCGACGTCGGCGGCGTGCCCGTGGGCGGGGGCGCGCCGATCTCGGTGCAGTCGATGACCACGACCAAGACTGCCGACGTCGACGGCACGCTGGCGCAGGTGTACGCGCTGGCGGCGGCGGGATGCGACATCGTCCGCTGCACGTGCAACGAGGAGGAGGCGGCCGAGGGACTCGCCCACATCGTGCCGCGCTCGCCGGTGCCGATCGTCGCCGACGTCCATTTCCAGCACAAGCTCGCGCTCGCGGCGCTCGAGGCCGGGGTGCAGGCCCTCCGCCTGAACCCGGGCAACATCCGCAAGCCCGAGCACATCCGGTTGGTCGCGCGCGAGGCGAAGGATCGCGGCGTTCCCGTCCGCATCGGCGTGAATGCGGGCAGCCTCGACCCCGACATCGCGAAGGCGCATGGCGGTGCCACGCCCGAGGCTCTCGTCGCATCGGCGCAGCGCGAGCTCGCGTACTTCGCCGAGGTGGACTTCTTCGACGTGAAGATCTCCGTGAAGTCGTCGAACGTCCCGGTGATGATCGACGCGTACCGACTGCTCGCCGACACCGTCGACTACCCGTTGCACCTCGGCGTGACCGAAGCCGGACCCCTCCCGGGCGGGCTCGTGAAGTCGACCGCCGGGATCGCCACCCTGCTGGCCGAGGGCATCGGCGACACCATCCGGTTCTCGCTCACCGCCGATCCGGTGGAGGAGGCGAAGGCAGGCCGCCAACTCCTCGAGGCCATGGGTCTGCGCGAGCGCAAGGGCCTCGACCTCATCGCCTGCCCCTCGTGTGGTCGAGCCGAGGTCGACGTGATCAAGGTGGCGAGCGAGGCCCAGGCGGCGCTGGAGGACCGCAAGATCCCGCTCCAGGTGGCGGTGATGGGCTGCGTCGTGAACGGTCCGGGAGAGGCGCGCGACGCCGACCTCGGCATCGCGGCGGGGCGTGGCAAGGGCCACCTGTTCGTGCGGGGCAAGGTCGTGCGAGTGGTGCCGGAGTCGGAGATGGTGGCGGCGCTGGTCGACGAAGCGGAACGCATCGTCGTGGAGGGGATCGACGCCCGTCTCGCGGCTGCCGACGCGAACGCCGAGGCGATCGCGGCGGCGACTCGTGAGGAGCTGCTCGGAATACAGGGTCTCGACGCGAACCACAGTGACGCGCGGGTGGCGCGGATCCGAGAGATCGCTGAGTAGTTGCGCGTCCTGGTCACCGGCGCGGCCGGCTTCATCGGCTCGCATCTCTGCGACGCACTGCTCGCTGACGGCGCGACGGTGCGCGGGGTCGACGCATTCACGAGCTATTACGACCCGGCGTGCAAGCGGGCGAACGTCGCGCATCTCTCCGATGACCGCGGCTTCGGCTCGTCGAGTCGGATCTGACGAGCGCCCCTCGTCGAGCGTCGGGACGCGTTCGACGTCAGCTCAAATGGACCGCCGCCCAACGCGTGGGGCGTTGACCAGGCCGATCTACTGCGCGAGCGACGGCGTCCAGCCGTGGAGCCCGCACTCGAGCTTGCCGGTGCCGGCCCAGCGGCCCGAGCGGGGATCCTCGCCGTCACGGACCGGCTGGGTGCACGGCCAGCAGCCGACCGACGGGTACCCCTTGTCGCGCAGCGGGTGCACCGGCAGCTCGCGGTCACGGATGTAGCCGTCGATGTCGTCGTGGGTCCACGACGCGATCGGGTTGACCTTCACGATGCCCCGGCCGACGTCGTACCCGACGATGGGCGCGGTGGTGCGGGTGGACGCCTCGTCGCGGCGGAGACCGGTGAGCCACGCGTCCTTCCCGTCCAGCGCTCTCGCGAGCGGCTCGACCTTGCGCATCTCGCAGCACGAGTCGGGGTCGACCTGCCAGAGGTCGTCGGGTGGGATCTGTGGCGTCATCACCCGCAGGTTGAGGTCGTAGCGGCGACGGACCTGCTCGACGTACCAGAGGGTCTCGGCGAAGTGGTATTGCGTGTCGAGGAACACGACTTCGATCTCGGGAACCACCTGCATCGCGACGTCGATGAGCACGCAGTCCTGGAACGACGCCGCCAGCACGGCATCCTCGCCGAACTGGTCCCACGCCCAGAGCACGGCTTCCGAAGCGGGAAGGGCCTCCAGCTTCTCGGACGCTGCGGCGAGCTCCCCGAGATCGAGGAGCTCCCGGCTCGGTTCGACCGCCTCCTCGGTGGCAAACGACGAGCTCATGCGCGACCCCCGTTGGCGCGCGCGGCGACGAGGCGAGCGGAGCGAGCCGAGCGAAGAGTCATGTCGCGCACTCGGAGTCGCCGACTTCGGCGACGTAGGGGCCGGTCTCGTCGTAGTCGACGTAGTGGTCGGGTGCCTCGTCGGGCGCCGGGAACACGTCGAGGTCGCGCAGGGTGGTACCGACCGCGGCGGCACCGCCGCGCCGGGCGAGCCACTGGCCGAACGTCTCGCCCGCCTCGCGCTCGCCGGCAAACGCCGCGACGACCCGGACGGTGGCCTCCGGCGCGCGGCGCGCGGGCAGCTTCACCGCCTTCTCGCCGAAGTCGATCTGCATGTCACCGACGCGACCACCGAGCAGCATGTGGTAGCCGGGGGCGGCGCGACCGTGGGAACGGCGCTCGATGCCGAGGAAGCCGATGTCGGCGATGTGGTGCTGACCGCACGAGTTGGTGCAGCCGGAGATGTTGACCCGGATGCCGCCGACTTCCGCGAGTCCGGCGTCTTCGAGCGCCTCCCCGATCGCGGACGCGAGCCCGCGAGACTGCGTGACCGCGAGGTTGCAGGTGTCGGCGCCGGGGCACGACACGACGTCGCGGGCGAGCTCGGCGCCTGCCTCGGCCATGCCCAGAGTGTCGAGTCGGGCGTAGAGGTCGGCGAGCTGCGACTCGTCGAGACCGCGGAGGACGAAGTTCTGGCGGTTCGTGATGCGCACCTCGACCCCGAAGTCGCGCTGGATGTCGGCGAGACCACGGAACTGCTCCGCCGTGATGTCGCCGAGGCGTGCGTAGGCGTAGGCGCTGACGGTGCCGTTGGCGCGTCCCCGCACGACGTTGGCGACGTCCCAGCGTTGGACGGCGTTGAGGCCACCCAGCTCCACGGGCGCACCGTCGCGACGGAGACCGCCGTCGGCGGAGATGGCGGTGCCGATGCCGGCGGGAGCGTCGCCGTGCTCCTCGACCACACGCGGGATGCCGCCTGGGTACGTCGCCGAGGCGGGGAGGAACTTGCGCTCCTTCACGATGCGCTCGCGCAGCTCGTCGATCCCCATGGTGTCGACGAGCCACTTCAGGCGGGCGCGCAGCTTGTTGTCGCGGTTGCCGTGGTGGTCCTGAACCCGAAGGATGGCCTCGATGGTGGGCAGCAGGTCCTCTCGGGACGTGAACTCCTCGAGCGCGAGCGCGGGGTGGGGGTTGGCGCCGAGGCCACCGGCCAGGAAGACCCGAAAGCCCGGCTCCGTCGTCCCGTCGGGGAGGGGACGGCTGACGGCGACCACGCCGACGTCATTGAACATCGCCTGCCCGCAGTCGGTCGCGCAGCCCGAGAAGTTGATCTTGAACTTCCGGGGCAGGCGTTGGGCGATGGGGTTGCGGAGGAACAGGTCTTTCGCCGCCTCGGCCCACGGGCTGATGTCGAGCACCTCGTAGGGGCACGCGCCCGCAAGGTGGCAGCCGGAGACGTTGCGGACGGTGTCGCCGCAGGCTTCCCGGCTCGTGAGGCCCACCGATGCGAGGAGCCGGAGCACCTCGGGGGTGGTCTCGAGCTGGACGAAGTGGAATTGGACGTTCTGGCGGGTGGTGAGGTGACCCCAGCCGCGCGAGTGCGTCTCGGCGACGTGGGCGAGCATCTCGAGCTGCTGCGGCTCCACCTTGCCGTACGGGATCTTGACGCGGACCATCTGGTTGTGGCCGCCTTGCCGCTGGCCGTAGATGCCCTGGTTCAGGCGGAAGACCCGGAAGGCGTCCTCGTCGATCTCGCCGGCCAGGAACCGCCGGACGCCGTCCTCGAAGTTGGCGAGCTCGGCCTCGATCTCGGGCTCGAGGGGGAGGGCTGCGAGCTCTCGCACGTCGATGGCCATGCGTGAAGCGTAACGAGTCGCGACCCGAAATACCAATGATTGGGTCGGAAATGTTTCCGACCAAGTTGGTCGGGTACTCGGGCTGGCTACCCTCTGGTCAGCATGGCCAAGCCGCCCGTCCTGACCCCGCGCGCCGACGACTTCCCCCGCTGGTACCAGGAAGTGGTCGCCAAGGCCGAGCTCGCCGACAACGGGCCCGTCCGCGGGACGATGGTGATCCGCCCGTACGGCTACTCCCTGTGGGAGCGGATGCAGGCCGAGGTCGACGACCGCATCAAGGCGTGTGGGGCGCAGAACGCCTACTTCCCGTTGTTCATCCCGGAGTCGTACCTGCAGCGGGAGGCGGAACACGTCGAGGGGTTCAGCCCCGAGCTCGCCGTCGTGACCATCGCGGGAGGAAAGGAGCTCGACGAGCCGATCGTCGTGCGTCCGACCAGTGAGACCGTCATCGGCGAGTTCATGGCCAAGTGGATCCAGAGCTACCGGGACCTCCCGCTGCTCCTCAATCAGTGGGCCAACGTGGTGCGCTGGGAGCTGCGCCCGCGCACGTTCCTGCGGACGACCGAGTTCCTGTGGCAGGAGGGACACACTGCCCACGCCACGGAGGCAGATGCCCACGCGTACGCACTGCGCATCCTCCACGAGGTGTACGAGGACTTCATGGTGCGCGTCCTCGCGATGCCGGTCGTCGTCGGCATGAAGACGCCGAAGGAACGGTTTCCGGGCGCCGACAACACGTTCACGCTCGAGGCGATGATGGGCGACGGCAAGGCGCTGCAGATGGGTACCAGCCACGCGCTCGGCCAGAACTTCGCGCGGGTGTTCGAGATCGAGTTCCTCGACGAGTCGGGCGAGCGTCGCACCGCATGGACGACCTCGTGGGGCGCGACCACGCGGATGGTCGGCGGGTTGGTGATGGCCCACGGCGACGACGCGGGCCTGCGGGTGCCACCGGCACTCGCGCCGATCCAAGTCGTCATGCTCGCGGTGCGCGACGAAGGCGACGTGGTCGCCACATGTCGCGCGGTGGGGGACGACCTGACCAAGGCGGGCGTGCGGGTCCACGTGGACGACCGCGCCGATCTCTCCCTGGGGCGCCGCGCGGTCGACTGGGAACTGAAGGGCATCCCCGTGCGCGTGGAGATCGGTCCGCGTGATCTCGCCGACGGCGAGGCGGTGCTCGTGCGACGACGGGACGGCTCCAAGGAGCGGGTCGCGCTCGGCCGGGTCGGCGAGCTGGTGCGTGGTCTGCTCGACGAGGAGCAGCGCACGTTGTTGCGCGAGGCGACGGCGCGCCGCGACGCCAATACCGCCGACGTCGGTACCCTCGCCGACGCGCGCGACGCTGCGGCGGCCGGCTGGGCGCGGGTCCCTTGGGAAGTCGTGGGTGCCGACGGCGAGCACGAGCTCGCGACCGGAGGCGTGACGGTGCGCTGCCTCGTGCGCGAGGACGGCAGCGTGCCCGACGCGGATGACGAACCGGATCTCTTCGCGCTCGGTGGCGCGCGCGTACTGACCAGATACAACAGCGCTCGGTAGGGGGTGGCATGGGCTTGTACCACGGAACCTGGTTCTGGATGTACTGGAACCTCGCGCTCGCGTGCGTCCCGTTGCTCCTCTCGCTCGTGCTGTTCCGTCGAGGTGCTCGCCATACCGCCGGCTGGTGGGCGGGCGTCTGTGCCTTCGTGTTGTTCCTCCCCAACGCCCCGTACGTCTTGACGGACGTGGTCCATCTCCACGGGGATCTGGCGGTGACCGACGCGCGTCCGTTGGTGCTCGCGCGTTACTCGGTCTTCTTCGCACTGGGCTTCGCGGCGTACGTCGTTGCGCTGTGGCGCGCGGGTCGAGCCCTGGGCGCGAACGGCTGGACGCGCGGCGCGGTCGCGGCCGCTTACTGCGGGCTCCACGCGCTCTCGGCACTCGGCATCTATCTCGGCCGGGTGCACCGTCTGAACAGTTGGGACGCGCTGCAGCAGCCGCACGACGTCTGGCAGGCCCTCGCCAGCGGGGCGACGAGCCGTGCGGCATGGGCGGGCGTCGTGTTCACGTTCGCGGTCCTGGCGTTCGGGAGCTCGTTCGGCTTGTGGAGCTTGGCGCGCTTGCGGAGGCTGCGGCCCGATCGGGGTGTCGAATGACGCTGCCCGTTCGCCCGCCCGTCTCGCCGATGCTCGCCAAGCTCACCCGTGACCTGCCCGTCGGCGAGTACCTCTACGAGCCCAAGTGGGACGGCTTCCGGGCGGTCGTCTTTCGCGACGGCGACGACGTCGAGATCGGCAGCCGCAACGAGCGACCGCTCACGCGGTACTTCCCCGAGCTGCCCGATGTCCTGCGGGCCGCCCTCCCGGCGCGCTGCGTGGTCGACGGCGAGATCGTGATCGCGACCGAGCGCGGGCTCGACTTCGATCTCCTGTCGCTGCGGATCCACCCGGCGGCGAGCCGCGTGGCGATGCTCGCGGCGGAGACGCCCGCATCGTTCGTCGCGTTCGATCTCCTGGCGGAGGGGGACGACGACCTGCGCGCCGTCCCGTTCTCCGAGCGCCGGACGCGACTCGTTCGCGCGGTCGGACACGACCAGGCGCACGTGCACATCACGCCCGCCACGCGTGACGTCGAGGTGGCGGCGGCGTGGTTCGAGCGGTTCGAGGGCGCCGGCCTCGACGGGGTGATCGCCAAGCCGGTCGACGAGCCCTACCGCGAGGGCGAGCGGGCCATGCGGAAGGTGAAGCACCAGCGCACGACCGACTGCGTGGTCGCGGGGTACCGGGAGCACAAGGACGGTGGCGTCGGCTCACTGTTGTTGGGCTTGTACGACGACGACGGCGTCCTCCACCACGTCGGCGTTGCCAGCAGCTTCGCCGCGCCGCTGCGCCGCCAGCTCGCCGAGGACGTCGCCCCGCTTGCCGCCGGAGTGGGCGACGACCACCCGTGGTCGGGCTGGGCCGACGGCGACGAGGGCTCGGGGCAGCGGCGGCCGGGCGCGCCCAGCCGGTGGAATGCGGCGAAGGACCTGAGTTGGACGCCGCTGCGGATCGAGCGCGTCGCCGAGGTCGCCTACGAGCACCTCCAAGGGGACCGGTTCCGCCACACCGCCCGGTTCGCGCGGTGGCGCCCCGACCGCGAGCCCGCTTCCTGCACGTACGCGCAGCTGGAGACGCCGGTGCCCGTGGAGCTCCGCGAGCTGTTCGCGCTGGACCGCTCGACGTGAAGCCGAGCGACGCGGTGGGCGTGTCGGTCGGACGACTGGTGGGTCAGCTCAGCTACCTCTTCGACGAGCAGCCCGAGCTCCGCGAGGCGTCGGTCGAGGAGCTGCGTGCCCGGCTCGACCACGACGACCGGTACGCCCGCGCCCGGGCCCGCTTTCCGAACGACAACGACACCGAGATCGTCGCACGGCTCCCGGAATTCGAGGGCCGCGTCACCGCCGAGGGCGTCGCCGCGGCGTTGGAGCAGGTCGGCCGTCCTTAGGCGCGCTTCTTGGCGCGGCTGGGGGCGACCCGCGTGGGCTCGCCCTTGGCCTTCGGGAAGTGCGGCGGCCAGGGCTCGTCACCGAGGCCCTCCGTCTCGTCGCGAGCTGCGAGCTCGAGCAACCCGTCGAGCGACTGTTCGTCGTCGTCGATAGCGGCGGAGGGATCGCCCACGGACTCGTAGCGCGCCGGGACGGTGGCGATGGTGAGATCGGCCGGGTCGACGTCGGCCACCTCGTCCCATTCGATCGGGCACGAGACCCGGCCCTCGGCGTTGTTGCGCACCGAGTAGGCGGAGGCCACCGTTCGGTCGCGCGCGTTCTGGTTGTAGTCGACGAAGACCCGCTCGCCGCGTTCCTCCTTCCACCACCTCGAGGTCGCGAGGCCGGGTGCCTCACGCTCCACGGCTCGTGCGAGTGCGAGCGCGGCGCGGCGGACTTCGGTGAAGTCCCACCGCGGTTGGATGCGCACGTTCACGTGGATCCCTCTCGAACCCGACGTCTTGGGGAATCCGCACAGCCCGTGGGTGTCCAAGACGGAGCGCACGATCAAGGTCACGGCACGGACGACCGAGAACGGCACGCCCGGCTGGGGATCCAGGTCGACCCGGAGCTCGTCGGGATGGTCGACGTCGGTGCGCCGGACCGCCCACGGGTTGAGGTCGAGACAGCCCAGGTTCACGGCCCACACGAGGTGGGCGACATCGACGGGGCAGAGCTCGTCGGCGCTCCGACCGCTCGGGAAGGTGACCCGAACCGTCTCCAGCCACTCGGGGCGCTTCTCGGGGACCCGCTTCTGGAAGAACGGCTCGCCGAGGGCACCGTCGGGAAACCGCTTCAGCACGGTCGGCCGCTCGTACACGCCCCGGAGCGCGCCTTCGCCGACGGCCAGGTAGTAACGGGCGAGATCGAGCTTGGTCTCCCCGCGCGGGGAAGAAGACCTTGTCGGGATTCGACAGCCGGACGGTGCGGCCGTCCGTTTCGAGCTCGACGGCCGGCGTCGCCATGGGGCCAGGCTAGGACGCGTCCGCGGTTCCCCGAGTCGAGCCGTGGCGCGCTTGCGGCACCGGCCCTGAGAGGCCGCATCGGGTATGATCTCGAGGTTCGGTCGGATCGACTCGACCCACATGTCTTGGCAGACGTGGGCGTTACGCCCACGTTTTTTGTTGCGACGGCAGCGGGGTGTAGGGGCGCTGCGCCCACGACATCCGGGCGCAGGAGCACTGCACCACGACTGAGGTCGCAACAGAGGGAGCGGAGGAGGTGCAGCAGATGGCTGAGGAGCGCATAACGAGCCACCGGCTCGAACAACTTGCCGACGCCGTCCGCCCGGTGACCTCTGCGCTCGGCCTCGAGCTCTACGACGTCGAGGTCACCGGCGACGGCCGCGCGGCGGTCGTGCGCGTGCTCGTCGACCGAGAAGGCGGTGTCGACCTCGAGGCGATCTCGTCGGCGAGCGATCAGATCTCCCGTGTGCTCGATGAGCTGCCGACGGATGTCGTCCCGAGCTCGCGGTACGGGCTCGAGGTGAGCAGCCCCGGCTTGGAGCGCCCGCTGCGTCGGCGCGAGCACTACCGGGGCGCGGTGGGGGAGACGGTGTCGGTCAAGATCGCCCCGTCGACCGAGGAGCCGGCCCGAAGGGTTCGCGGCGCGCTGGCTACAGCCGGCGACGAGACGTTCGAGTTGGCGCTCGAGGACGGGACGACGCTGCAGCTGTCGTACGACGACGTGGTCCAGGCGCGCACGGTGTTCGAGTGGGGTCCGCAGCGCAAAAGGGACGCCCGCCCCCGGAAGCCTGCACGCGGCGCGACGAAGGAAGTGGCACGGCGATGAATTCCGAGATGATGGAGGCGCTCGAGAACATCGAGCGCGAGAAGGGCATCTCCATCGAGATCATGCTCGAAGCGTTGGCGAACGCGCTGCTGACGGCATACAAGCGGATGCCGGACGCCGCCGAGGAAGCGCTGGTCGAGATCGACATGGAGACCGGCGCGATCAAGGTCATCGCGCAGGAGCTCGACGAGGACGGCAACGTCACTCGAGAGTGGGACGACACGCCGAACGACTTCGGGCGCATCGCCGCGCAAACCGCCAAGCAGGTGATCTTCCAGCGCATCCGCGAAGCGGAGCGCGAGATGAAGTACGAGGAGTACGCCGGGCGCGAGGGCGACATCGTGACCGGGATAATCCAACAGACGGACGCCCGCTACACACTCCTCGACCTCGGCAAGGTCGAGGCGCTGCTCCCGCAGGCCGAGCAGGTCCAAAACGAGCACTACGACCACGGCAGTCGTCTGAAGGCCTACATCGTCGAGGTCCGCAAGACCGCCAAGGGTCCCCAGATTGTCGTGTCACGCACACACCCGGGCCTCGTGAAGCGGCTCTTCGAGCTCGAAGTGCCCGAGATCGTCGACGGCGTCGTCGAGCTGAAGGCCATCGCACGCGAGCCCGGTCACCGCACCAAGCTTGCGGTCGCGTCCAACGACTCCAACGTCGACCCGGTGGGGGCGTGCGTCGGCGCCCGCGGGTCGCGCGTCCGCATGGTGGTGACCGAGCTGCGCGGTGAGAAGGTCGACATCGTCCCCTACAACGACAACCCGTCGGACTTCGTGATGAAGGCACTGGCGCCGGCGCGCGTGCGCGAGGTGCGGATCCATCCCGAGACCGGCACCGCCGAGGTCATCGTCCCCGATTTCCAGCTGTCACTCGCGATCGGCAAGGAAGGCCAGAACGCGCGACTCGCGGCCCGACTGTCCGGCTGGCGCGTCGACATCAAGAGCGAAACACAGCTCGCGGAGGAAGAGTCGGGTGGTGGCGTCGAGTACGCCGAGGGCGAGTGGGTGACCAACGAGACCGGTGAGCTCGTCTGGCAGCCCGCCGAGGGCGGCGAGGCGATCTCGGCGGCAGAAGCCGGGTATGCCGCGCCGGAGGGCGCAGTGGTCGCGACGGCAGCGGGTGCGGAAACCGAGCCGGGCGCGGAGGCGGCGGCGGGGCCGGAGCCTGCCGCTGATGCCGAGGCGGCCCCGAGTCCGGAGGCGGTGGCGGTCGGCGCCGACGACGATGCGACGTCCGCCGAGACGGAGGGGGGCAACGACTAAGCCCCGGGTGAGCGGCGAGTCGACGCCGGTCCGCACCTGTGTGGGCTGTCGGAACCGTGCGCCGAGCACCGAGCTGATTCGGCTCCGCCGCCGGGCAGGAGTGCTCGAGATCGGCCCGGGACCGGGCCGGGGCGCATGGATCTGCGCGAACGATCCGGTGCGGTGCCTGGAGTCGGCGATGAGCCGACGCTCGCTCGCCCGTGCACTCCGCTGCGAGATCGGCTTCGACGAAGTACAGCTGCTGCGCGCGAGACTGGAAGCCGTCCGGGACGGGCAACCCGGCGGATAGAGCATCACGAGAGCCAGAACAGGAACAAGGGAAGCAAGCTTGGCCACCAAGAAGATCCGGGTCTACGAGCTGGCGAGGGAGCTGGGCGTCGACAACCAGGTCGTTATCGACCTGTGTGAGCGACTGAAGATCGGCGTCAAGAGCCACTCCTCGAGCATCGACGATCCGCTCGCGGACCGCGTGCGTCGCCTCGCCGACGCCGAGGGCCTGCGCCAGGAGAAGGTCGAGGAGCCCGAGCCCGAGCCCGAACCCGAGCCCGCGCCCGAGAAGGTGCCCACACCTCCGATCGCGGACGAACCGGCCTCCGAAGAGGTTGCAGCCGAGGAGCCCGCGGCCGCGCCGCACCGGGTCGTGCGTTCGACCGGCGTCATCGCCGATGTCGGCCCCGCCCCGCGTCCGGCGCCAGCTGCACCCGAGCGCCCGCTCGCGCCCGCGGCATCCGAGACGGCGGCACCCGCCGCGGAAGCGCCCGCAGTCCCCGCCGCGCCGTCGGAGCCGGCACCTCCCGCCAGCCCCCCGCGCAGCGTCACCGGCCGTCCGATCCCGCCGCCCCCGGGTGGACGACGGATCCCCCCACCGCCCGGGCCCCGCGTCACCCCTGGTGGCAGTGGCCCGCGTCAGGGGGGTGGCGGTCCGCGCCCGACCGGCGGGGGAGGATTCAGCGGCCCTCGTCCCGGGGGTGGCTTCCGCGGTAGCGGCCCGGGCGGCGGTCCCGGTGGTGGACCTGGCGGGTTCACGCAAGGTCGACCCGGCGGCGGGCCGGGGGGTGGTCCGGGCGGCGGTCCCGGTAGTCGGGGGCGTCCCGGACCGCAGGGTCAACGCCCGCGGCGAAAGAAGCGTCGTCGTCGCGACTTCGAAGATCTCGGGCCGGCGTCGATGCCGCAGCTCACACCGGCCGACGCGCCGGTTCCCGAGGGTGAGATCGTCGTCGAACGTGGCATCACCATCCAGGAGCTCGCACCCAAGCTGAATCGCACGACCGCCGACCTCGTGCGGCTGCTCTTCGATGCGGGCGAGATGGTCACCGGTACGCAGTCCCTAGCCGACGAGATGGTGGAGCTCATCTCGGAGTCGCTCGGCGCCGAGGTTCTCCTCGTCGAGCCCGGGCAGGAGGCGGAGCTCGAGCTCCAGGCCTTGCTGGGAGACGACGACGAGTACGACGACGCGCTCGAGGAGCCGCGGGCGCCCATCGTGACCGTGATGGGGCACGTCGACCACGGCAAGACCACGCTGCTCGACGCGATCCGGCACGCGAACGTCGTGGCCGGCGAGGCCGGCGGCATCACGCAGCACATCGGCGCGTACCAGGCCGCCCACAACGGGCACACGCTCACGTTCATCGACACCCCCGGTCACGAGGCGTTCACCGCCATGCGGGCTCGCGGGGCACGGGCGACCGACATCGCCGTGCTCGTGGTCGCGGCGGACGACGGCGTGATGCCACAGACCGTGGAAGCGATCAACCACGCACGCGCGGCAGAGGTTCCGATCGTGGTGGCGATCACCAAGGTCGACCGCGAGGACGCCGATCCCACCCGCGTGCGCCAGCAGCTCGTCGAGCACGAGCTCGTGCCGGAGCCCTGGGGTGGCGACACCATCGTCGTCGACGTGGCGCCTCCCGCGGGTGTGGGGGTCGACGAGCTCCTCGAGAGCCTGCTCCTCGTGGCGGAGGTCGAAGAGCTCACGGCGAACCCGAAGGTGCCCGCGCGCGCGCTCGTCCTCGAGTCGAACCTCGACCAGGGTCGAGGCCCGGTCGTCACCGCGTTGATCGACCGCGGAACCCTACGGGTCGGCGACCCGGTGGTAGCGGGCGGTGCGTGGGGCAAGGTCCGCGCGATGTTCGACGAGCACGGCCAGCAGGTGCTCGAAGCCGGGCCGTCAGTGCCGGTGGAGGTGCTCGGTCTCGACGACGTGCCGCTCGCAGGCGACGAGCTGCGCGTTGCGCCGGAGGAGAAGACGGCGCGCACCGTGGCGGAAGCGCGCGCTCGGCGTCGACGCGCCGCGAGCCTGAAGCACCCCATGAGCCTCGCCGGCGGTGCGCGGCTCGAGGACATCTTCGCGATGGTCCAACGCGGCGAGGTGGCGACGCTCAACCTCGTGTTGAAGTCCGACGTGCAGGGTTCGCTCGAAGCGCTGACCGACGCCTTGCGGCGGCTCGACCAGCAACACGAGGAAGTGCGACTGTCGTTCGTCCTCCGGGGCGTCGGCGGTATCACCGAGTCGGACGTGAACTTGGCCGCGGTGTCGAACGCGACGGTGATCGGCTTCAACGTGCGACCCGACCGCAAGGCGCGCGAGCTCGCCGACACCGAGAAAGTGGAGATGCGCCTCTACGAGGTCATCTACCAGGTGCTCGAAGACGTGCAGTCGGCGCTGCTCGGCATGCTCAAGCCCGAGTTCGAGGAAGTGGTCACTGGTGACGCGGAAGTGCGCGAGGTGTTCTCGGTGCCGCGCGTCGGGAAGGTCGCGGGGTGCTTCGTCCGCAACGGCACGATCACCCGGGGCTCCCGCGTGCGCTTCCTCCGCGACGGCGTCGTGATCTGGAACGGCGCGATCTCCTCGCTGAAGCGATTCAAGGACGACGTGCGCGAGGTGCAGTCCGGATTCGAGTGCGGCATTGGTCTGGAGAACTACCAGGACCTCAAGCCCGGAGACGTGATCGAGACCTACGAGCTGAGGGAAATCGCCCGAACGTGACGCGTGGGTGGAGAGCTAGGGGGCGATGACGGACCTCGTTTCCGCCACGAACTGCGGCACCAGCCAATCGGCGATCTGGCGTTGTGACGCCTGGTCGAAATGGACGCCGTCGGAGCGGAGCGTCACGCCGTCGATCTCCTGACGGCACGGGCTCGACGGGCACACGTACTGGCCGAACTCGATCAGGCGCGTCGTCACTGGGTGCGCGGCAACGAACGCGCGCACGAGATCGTTGATGTGGTCGACCCGCCACTTGTTGCTGGGTCCCCAGGGTTCGTTCATGTGGACGCTCTCGTCTCGTTCGAACGACGGCGAGGTGACGAACACTACGAGAGCCCCTCGACTCCCGAGCACCTCGGCCGCGCGGCTCAGGACACCCTGGTACCAGGCGTCGTGCTGGGGTGTTCCCACTTCGAGGAGGTGCCCGTCGACGACCTTGTCAAAGACCTCCCAGGGCCCGAACATCGCCACCGCGACCTGGGGCTGGAACGAGTTCACGATCGCGGGCATGCGAGCTTGCCAATCACACGCGGGTCCCCAGTCGGAGAGCACCCGCCCGTTGTTCCACCGGTACGGCGCGAGCCCGAGTGAGCACATCCAGTACGACTCGTCGTCGATCACGACGTTGTGCGAAGACTGGAACTGTGGGTCGGTGAGCGACCGCAGACTCCAAGCCACGGAATCGCCGAGCACGAGAATGCGCGTCGTTTCGGGCGGTGCGGCCGCGGCCTGCACCGGAGCGTGCGGCTTGAAGGAGTCGGCGGAGCTCGCGACCCGGGGGTCGATACCGACTCCCTGGGGCGCACCGGCGGTCACGAGCGTCGTACAACCCGCGATCGTCACCACGCAGACTCCGCCCAGCACCCACAGCCGGCGGGTGGTGAGTGCTCCGATTCGAACGGGTCGTTCGACGAGGTAGTAGCTCGCGATGGCGGCGGCGAAGGTGACCGTCACCCTGACGGCCAGGAGCGCCGGGCCGTGGAGACCGGTGCGGGAACCCGTGAGCCACAAGTAGATGGGCCAGTGAAACAGGTAGAGCCCGTAGGAGATCATGCCGATCCAGCGCAGCGGCGCCCACGCGAGCGCGCGCTTCATCGGCCACGTGCCGGGTTGGACGACGGCGGCGATCACCACCGCGACCGCGATCGCGCGAACGAGGAAGCCACCCTGGTACAGCTCGGTCGCCACGTCGTTGGTCGCCGACCACGTCCACAGCGTGCCGGCGGCAGCCACGATTGCCGCCCCTGCGAGCGCGCGCCGGGCGAGCTTCGAGCGAAGGGGTCCGTGCAACACCAGGAGCAGGGCCAGGGCCGCGCCGACAAGGAGCGACTGCGCGCGCGTGTCGGTTCCGTAGTACACGCGCGGGATCGGTGCCGGGCTCGAAGAGCAGGAGCATCAGGACTGCGGAGCTGAGCGCCAGCACGACGGTCACGGCGAGGACCGCACGGAGTGACCGCCACCAGCGCAGCATCACGAACAGGACGGCAGGCCAGATGAAGTACCACTGCTCCTCGATGCCGAGCGACCACAGATGTCGGAGCGGCGACGGCGCGCCGAACTGGTCGAAGTAGGACTGACCGGAGAACAGCAAGCGCCAATTGGCGACGTATCCCAACCCGCTTGCCACGTCGGCGCGCAGATTGTCGAGCTGGTCGGCGGTCGCAGCGATCGCGCCGAACACCAACACGAACGCGAGGACGAGAAAGAGCGCGGGGAGGAGACGCCGGGCTCGGCGGGCGTAGAACGCACTCAGGGCGATGGTCCCGCGGCTCCCGAATTCCGTGACGAGCAGCGAGGTGATCAGGTAGCCCGACAGCACGAAGAACGCGTCGACGCCGAGGAACCCACCGGATGCCCACGACTGGTTGCCGTGATAGGCGAGCACTCCGAGCACGGCGAAGGCGCGGATCCCGTCGAGGGCCGGCTGGTAGGGGAAGCGACCGCCGGAGGGCGCGGCGCCGCTGGCGCGCTCCGACCCGGTCACCGCCGGGAGCGGAGGTGGCGAGGCGGCTTCGACCGCGGTGCTTGCCTCGGGCGCTTGAACCACGGGGAGAGATGCTACGGGGCACGCCGGGTCGCGGTGCCCACCGGGTGGGCTCGAACGACGAGAATGGGCGGAGTGCACGCCGCCGCTGTCCGATTCGACCTGCATATTCCGCTGAGCCGCTCTCTCAAGGAGAAGCGCGCCGCCGTCCGACCGATCGTCGACTCGGTGCGTCATCGCTTCCCGGTGTCGGCCGCGGAGGTGGGCCACCTGGATCGTCGCCAGCGTGCCGCGATCGGGGTGGCCGTCGTCTCGGGGAGCTCGACCCGCACCGACGAGATCCTCGCGGCGGTCGAACGCTTCGTGGCGGCCGCCCCCGACGTCGAGCTGATCGACGTGTCGAGGGCCTGGCTCGAGCTCGACGAGGCCGGTGCGCGATGAGGCGGCCGGCACCGCGTCGCTATCCGCGTATGGCACGCGTGAACGAGGTCGTGCGTGAGGCCGTCGCGGACGAGCTCGAACGACTGTCTGACCCGCGGCTCGGTCTCGTGACCATCACCGGCGTCGAGGTGAACCCCGACCTCAGGAGCGCGACGGTCTATTATTCATCGCTCGATACCGCACAGGAGGGCCAGGTGGTGAGTCCTCGGGAGTCGACCCGGGCCGCGCTCGACGCGGCGGCGCCCCATCTGCGTGCGGAGCTCGGCCGCCAGGTGCGGCTCAAGTACTTGCCGGAGCTGCACTTCCGGGAGGATCCCGCGATCGTGCAGGGCCAGCGTATCGAGCAGATCATTCGCGACCTCCACCGCGAATCCGCAGATCCGGACGCTGGTCCGCCGCGGGGCGCGGACTCGGGCGGAGGAACGCCATGAGCGGCGTCGAGGAGGAGCTGCGCCGAGCGGCCCGCGTCATCGACGAAGCGCGCGAGATCGCGCTGGTCTGTCATGTCAACCCCGACGGCGACGCGCTCGGGTCGCTCCTCGGGCTCTTCCACGTGCTGCGCGCCGCCGGTCGGCCGGTGGTCGGATCCTTCCCTCCACCCTTCGTCGTGGGGCCCCACTACCGCGAGCTCCCGGGCCTCGACCTGCTGACCAAGCCCGACGACTTCCCGCGCGAGCCCGACGTCGTGGTCACCTTCGACAGTGGTTCGTTCGGCCGCCTGGGCGAGCTCGAGCCGTTCGTACGGGCCGCGCGTGAGCTCATCGTGGTCGACCACCACGTCTCCAACCGGCGGTACGGCACGATCAACGTGGTCGATCCCGATGCCGCCGCGAGCGGGGTGGTCGTCCGGCAGCTGATCGAGGAGCTCGGGCTTCCGCTCAATCGCGATGCCGCGGTCGCCCTCTACGCCGCCCTGGCCTGCGACACCGGTCGCTTCCAGTACGCGAGCACGACCGAGTCCGTCTTCGGGCTCGCTCGTGAGCTCGTCGCGTTCGACGTGCCGGTCGAGCGGCTGTCGCGGCAGTTGTTCGAAGAGCACCGCTTCGCATACCTGAAGCTGCTGGGGGAGGCGCTGGCCGAAGCCGAACTGGACACGGACCGGAGCTTCGTATGGACGGCGGTCACGCGCGACATGCTCGAGCGACACGGCGTCACGGTCGAGGAGATCGAGGGACTGATCGACATCCTGCGTCGCACGAGCGAGGCCGATGTCACCTGCGTGTTGAAGGAGGAGGTCAACGGCTCGGTCCGGGTGAGCCTGCGCTCGCTGGGCGAGGTCGATGTGTGCGCGATCGCCGAGGCCCACGGCGGTGGGGGGCATCGGTTCGCCGCCGGCTTCGAGTCGACCCGGCCCGTAGCGGAGGTCGTCGCGTTGATCCGGTCCGCACTCTGAGCACGCCCGAGTCGGCGTCGCCCGTGTTCGATGCGTGACGGCTTCCTCGTCGTCGACAAGCCACCGGGCTGGACCTCCCACGACGTGGTGGCGAAGCTGCGGAAGCTCTACGGGCAGCGGCGAGTGGGGCACGCGGGCACCCTCGACCCGGACGCGACGGGCGTCCTGCTCGTCGGCATGGGTCGGGCGACCCGGCTGCTCCGGTTCCTGCAGGAGACCGGCAAGGCGTACCGAGCTCGGATCGTCTTCGGCATCGCGACGACGACCCTGGACGCGGCGGGCGAGGTTGTCGAGCAACGACCCATGGCGCTCCACCGCGACGAAGTCGAGGAGGCGACGGGCAGATTCCTCGGCGACATCGAGCAGCTCCCCCCGATGGTGTCGGCAGTGAAGGTCGGGGGGCGCCGTTTGCACGAGATCGCCCGCGCCGGTGAGGTCGTCGAGCGCTCGCCC
Source organism: uncultured Actinomycetes bacterium (assembly GCA_963775795.1). Classification (GTDB taxonomy): domain Bacteria; phylum Actinomycetota; class Acidimicrobiia; order IMCC26256; family DASPTH01; genus CAVZKC01. The sequence continues at coordinate 1,967,307 of CAVZKC010000004.1, forward strand.
CGCCGGGTGCACGTCGATCGATTCGACGTCGAGGGCTTCACGCCCGGTCCGTATCCGGAAGCGGGAGTCATCGTCGAGTGCGGGAGTGGCACGTATGTGCGCACCCTGGCGGCTGATCTCGGGGCCGCGCTGGGCGGTTGTGCCCACATCGCCGAGCTCCGTCGACTCCGGGTGGGATCGTTCACCTTGGGCGAGGCGCGCCCGTTCGCCGCCATCGCCGAGGATCCTCCCGGCGCCCTGCTCACGATGGCGGAGGGTATGCGCGATCTCGAGTCCGTGACGGTCGACGACGCGACCGCCGCGGGGGTGCGCCATGGGGTTCTCTTCCCCGCCGGCGCGCTCGGCGCGAACGGTCCGGGTCCCTTCGCGCTCGTCGCGGCGGGCGGCGACCTGTTGGCCGTCTACGAGCGCCGCGGCGCCGGTCTCAAGCCCGCAGTCGTGGTAACGGGTGAGGCACACTCCTGACGTGCAGATCGTCGACCGGCTCGAGCGATTTCCCCGCGACCCACGCGGCTCGGTCGTCACCATCGGTGTGTACGACGGAGTTCACCTCGGGCACGTCGCCGTTCTGCGGCTCGTGCGCGAGCTGGCTGACGCCCGCGATCGTCAGGCGGTGTGTGTGACCTTCGACCGCCATCCCGCCGAGCTCGTCCGCCCCGGATCCGCGCCGCGTCTCCTCACGGACCTGGAGCAGAAGCTCGAGCTGCTCGACGCCACTGGTTTGCTGGACAGCTGCGTCATCCTCCCGTTCGACGAGCAACGACGCCGCGAGCTCGCCGAATCCTTTGTGCGCGACGTCCTGGTCGTCGGACTGGACGCCCGCATGGTCGTCGTCGGCGCCGACTTCCACTTCGGTCTCGACCGGGGAGGCAACGTAGCCCTCCTCGATCGGCTCGGGGCCGAGCTCGGCTTCGAGGTCGTGGGCCTCGGGCTCGAAGCGACGGGCGAGGGGACGGCGTACTCATCGACCACCATTCGCGGTCTGCTGACGGCAGGAGACGTCGGCGGCGCGGCGCAGCTTCTCGGGCGGCCGTTCGCCGTGCGGGGCGTCGTCCGCGCCGGGGACGGGCGAGGCCGCGATCTCGGCTTCCCGACCGCGAACGTCGTCGTGTCCGCGCGGACGATGCTTCCCGCGGACGGCATCTACGCGGGGAGCCTCACGAGGCTCCGCGACGGTGCGTCCGCCCGGCGCGCCCTGGCGGCCGCGGTGTCGCTCGGCCGCCGACCGACGTTCTACGACCATGCTCCCGAATCGCTGCTCGAGGCCCATGTCCTCGACTTCGACGAGGATGTCTACGACGAGGCGGTCGAGGTCTCGTTCGTGGAGCGCCTCCGGGGGGAGCAACGCTTCGACGGCGTGGAAGCGTTGGTGGAGCAGATCGGGCGCGACGTGGCCGAAGTTCGCCGGATCGTCGCCTGAGCCGGCCTCTGGTAGAATCCGTGGCTTCCACGTACGACTGAGGTTCTCTTCGCGCATGCCCGATACCGCCGCAACGATTGCCGAACACCGGCTTCACGATTCCGACACCGGCTCCACCGAGGTTCAGGTCGCGCTGCTCACCGAGCGCATCAACCACCTGACCGAGCATCTGAAGGCCCACCAGAAGGACCATCACTCGCGCCGGGGACTGCTGATGCTCGTGGGTCGTCGCCGCCGCCTGCTCGACTATCTCCGCGGGACCGCTGTCGAGAGGTATCGGGCACTGATCGCGAAGCTCGGCCTGCGCCGATAACAACCGAGCGCGACGTCGGTTGTCAGTCGCCACCGCCCGGGACCCCGATACAGCGGGACCGCCCTCGGACGGCGACAACTGGGAACCGCCGCCGCTCGCCTGATCGCCCGAGCGGGCGAGAGAGGAGCGGGTCCTCGTGACGAGTTCACCGATCCGTGTCAGTGGTCCGATCAACGAGTCGGGCCTCACCATGACCCTCGAGACGGGTCGTCTCGCGCCCCAAGCGGACGGCGCCGTGCTCGTCCAGGTGGGCGACACCACGGTGCTCAGCACGGTGGTCACGTCGAAGCCTCGGGAGGGAATCGACTTCTTCCCCCTCACCGTCGACGTCGAGGAGCGGATGTACGCGGCCGGCAAGATCCCCGGCTCGTTCTTCCGCCGGGAGGGTCGCCCCGGCGAACAGGCGATCCTCACGTGCCGTCTCACCGACCGGCCCCTCCGCCCGTCGTTCCCCGAGGGCTTCCGCAACGAGGTGCAGGTGATCGCCACCATCCTCGGTGCCGACCAGGAGAACCCGCACGACATCGCCTCCATCAACGGCGCCTCTGCTGCTCTCACCGTGTCGGGAATTCCCTTCGACGGCCCGATCGGCGCGGTGCGACTCGCGCACAAAGACGGCCAATGGGTCGCGCACCCGACGTATCAGGAGGGAGACGAGTCCACCTTCGAGCTCGTCGTGGCGGGCCGCCGCGTCGAGGGTGGCGACATCGCGATCATGATGGTCGAGGCCGGCGGCACCGAGGCGTCGTGGGCGCTCTACGAAGACGGCGCGACGAAGGTCACCGAGGAGGTGATCGTCGAGGGCCTGGAGGAGGCGAAGCGTTGGATCGGCGCGTCGATCGACCTCCAGAAGGAGCTGCGTGCTGCGGCGATCCTTGCTCGCGGTGAAATCCCGCCGATTCGGTACGACGTCCACTCGGACTACGACGACGATGTGTTCGAGGCGGTGGCGGGACAGGCGACGCCGAACACGGCGGAGGCGATGGCGATCGCCGACAAGACCGAGCGCAACAACCGGCTCGACGAGATCCTCGAAGGGCTCCTGCTCGCCCTCGGTGGCACCGAGACCGAGCCCGGTCCGTTCGTCGACCGCGTCGGCCAGGTCAAGAAGGCGTTCCGCTCGCTCCAGAAGCAGGTGGTCCGCAGCCGGATCGTCAACGAGGGCGTCCGCATCGACGGGCGGGGGACAGCCGACATCCGTCCGCTGTCCGCAGAAGTCGGGATCATCCCGACGGCGCACGGAACGGGCCTCTTCCAACGGGGCGAGACGCAGGTGCTGACGGTCGCGACCCTCGGCATGCCCCGCATGGAGCAGATGCTCGACACGATCGGCATCGACGACCGCAAGCGGTACATGCACCACTACAACTTCCCGCCCTTCTCCACCGGGGAGACGGGCAGAGTGGGCTCGCCCAAGCGTCGTGAGATCGGCCACGGGGCGCTGGCCGAACGTGCCCTCGTCCCGGTGGTGCCCGACGCCACCGAATGGCCCTACACGCTCAGGGTGGTCTCTGACGTCCTCTCGTCGAACGGCTCGACGTCGATGGCGTCGGTGTGCGGGTCGACGCTCGCGCTCATGGACGCCGGTGTGCCGTTGAAGGCGCCGGTCGCAGGGATCGCGATGGGTCTCGTGTACGCGGAAGGCAAGTACACGACGCTCACCGACATCCTCGGCACCGAGGACGCGTTCGGTGACATGGACTTCAAAGTCGCGGGGACCCGCGACTTCGTGACCGCGTTGCAGCTCGACACGAAGATCGACGGGCTCCCCGCCGACGTGCTCGCCCGCGCGCTGACGCAGGCGAAGGACGCGCGCCTGAAGATCCTCGACGTCATGGAGGGCGCGATCGCGGAGCCGCGCGCCGACGTTCGGAGCACGGCACCGAAGATCATCAGCTTCGAGATCCCACTCGACAAGATCGGCGAGGTGATCGGGCCGAAGGGGAAGGTCATCAACACGATCACCCAGGAGACGGGCGCCGACGTGTCGGTGAGCGACGACGGCATCGTCGGGACCGTCAGCATCGGCTCGAAGGACGGAGCTGCGGTCGAGGAGGCCAGGCGCCGGATCGAGCTCATCCTCGATCCCCCCACGGCCGAGCTCGGTGCCGAGTACACGGGCAAGGTGGTGAACGTCACGAAGTTCGGAGCTTTCGTCAACATCCTCCCGGGTCGCGACGGCCTGCTCCACATCTCCAAGATCGGGCGCGGCAAGCGCATCGACCGGGTGGAGGACGTTCTCAACCTCGGCGACGAGGTGACCGTTCGGGTGGACGACATCGACAACAGCGGGAAGCTCTCGTTGTCACTCGCGGGCGACGAGGCTGATGCCGAGTCCAGCGGTGGCGGCGCTACGGCGAGCACCTCCGAGCGCGCTGCGACCTCCGAACGTCCGAGCTCCTCGGGGCGCGCCAAGCCCGACGGCCCCAACGGCGAGTCCGGGGGCGGATCGAGCGAGGTCGCCTCGTTCGACGCGTTCTTCGACACTGTGGCACGCGAAGAGTTCGGCGACCTCGGTCCTGCCGATGCGGGCCGTGGCGGTGGTGGCCCGAGCGGCGAACGCCGCGGTGGCGCCCGACGCCGCGGCGGACGTCGATAGACGCGCGCGCTCAACTCGCCCACGCGATCCGTCGATGACGGCTCCGCCATGACCGGATCACGACTGGACACCACCCCCGGGATCCGGCGGACGCGCCTCGACTCCGGTCTGCGCGTCGTGACGGAACGACTGCCTGGCCTGCGATCGGTCGCGGTCGGATTCTGGGTCGGCAGCGGTGCGCGCGACGAAGCGCCGGAAGAGGCCGGCGTCAGCCACTTCCTGGAGCACCTCTTGTTCAAGGGAGCCGACGGGCAAACGGCGGCAGACATCTCGGCGGCGGTCGAACGAGTGGGCGGCGACATGAACGCCGTCACCGGGCACGAAGCCACCGCCTTCTTCGTGCGGGTGCCGGACCAGCACGTGCCGCTCGCGCTCGAGATCCTCGCCGGCATCGTGTGGCGCCCGCGGCTCGCGCCCGAGGACATCGAGTCGGAGCGCCAGGTGATCCTCGAGGAGATCCGTATGCGAGACGACACGCCGGACGAGCTGGTGCACGATGTGTTCGCGGCGACGCTGTTCCCCGGGCACGCGCTCGGGCGTGGGGTCGCCGGAACGAAGACGACGGTCGCCGGTCTGACTCGCGACATGTTGGCCCGCTATCACCACGAGCACTACCGGCCGTCGAACGTGGTTGTCGCCGCCGCGGGCAACGTCGACCATGAGGAGATGGTCCGGCTGGTCGCGGCGGCCGAGCCGACAGCCGCGGGAACCCGTCGGGTCCGCTCTCTCATGGCGCTCGATCCCGCGGGGGACGAGGCGGTGCTCGAGCGGCCGCTCGAGCAGGCCCACATGGTGATGGGCGCGCGCGCCTTGCCGCGCGACGATCCCGACCGCTTCGCGCTGGCCGTCCTCGATCTGGTCCTCGGGGGTGGGATGAGCTCGCGGCTCTTCCAGGAGATCCGGGAGCGTCGAGGCCTCGCGTACTCCGTCTACTCCTTTCGCAGTGCGTACCAGGACACGGGCTCGTTGGGGATCTACTGCGGCACCGCGCCTGAGCGGGTCCCCGACGTGCTCGGTGTGGTCAACGGGGAGCTCGACCGTCTCCTCGCGGAAGGTGGGATCGCGCCGAACGAGATGGAGCGCGCCAAAGGTCACCTGGCCGGCTCGCTCGCCATCTCCTTGGAGAGCTCGTCGAGCCGGATGCACAGGATCGGGCGCGCCGAACTCATGACCGGCGAGCTCCCCAGCATCGACGCGGTGGTGGCCGACGTCGAAGCCGTCTCGCCCGACGCCGTCGGACGTGTGATCGAGCGCGTCTTCGGCAGCGGCGGGCGTTCGTTGGCCCTGGTCGGACCGATTGCCCATCCGGTATCGAGCAAGCCGGTTCCGATCCCCGCCTGATCCACCGCGGCCGCGTATCACACGCCGGTAGTGTGCCGGCATGGCGGACGAACGGGCCGTGGGGGAGTCCACCGGGTCCGAGGCGATCACCGTGGGCGTGTTCGGGGCGTGTGGGCGCATGGGCTCGACGGTGTGCCGGGCGGTGCTCGACGACCCAGGGCTCGAGCTCGTGGCGGCGATCGATCCCCTCCACGCCGGGATCGATCTGCGCCAGGTCGGACTGGGCGGCAGCGCGTTGCACGTGTCGCCGTCAGCGGACGCGCTCCTCGACTCGGGCGCCCAGGTAGCCGTCGACTTCACGGTGCTCGACGCCGCCCGCGAGAACCTCGACTGGTGCGCCAGCCACGGGGTGCACGCCGTGGTCGGCACGAGCGGGTTCGACGCGGAGGAGCTGGTCGCGCTCCGTAGCCGGTTCGACGATTCCTCGGCCAATGCCGTGATCGTGCCGAACTTCGCGATCGGGGCCGTGCTCATGATGCGGTTCGCCGAGATGGCCGCCCCCTACTTCGAGACCGCGGAGCTGATCGAGCTGCACCACGACGATAAGATCGACGCCCCGTCGGGTACGGCGATCGCGACGGCAGAGCGCATGGCGCAGGCGTCGTCCGATTGGGCCGCCGACCCGACCGAGCGGACGGTCCTGCCCGGCGCCCGCGGCGCCCGCGGCGCCGGCGGCATCCCCATCCACGCCGTTCGGCTCCGGGGCCTGGTCGCCCACCAGGAGGTTCTGCTCGGTACCGCTGGGCAGTCGCTGACCCTGCGCCACGACTCGTACGACCGCACGTCGTTCATGCCGGGCGTGCTGCTCGCGATCCGTGCCGTCATCGAACGGCCGGGTCTGACAGTCGGGCTCGACGCGCTCCTCGGCCTGTGAGCTGAGGAACGGCTCCGGCAGCTCTTCGCGGAAGTCTCCGGCATGATGTCGGACGTTCGCATCGAAGTGCAGCATCAGCTCGTGACGACTACCTCGAGCCGATCGCTCCGCCGAGCTGACGCGACGGGTTCTCCGGCCCCGGATAGCCTGCACCCGTATGGCGCCGGTCCGGATCGTGTTCCTCGGCGGGGTCGGGGAGATCGGGCGGAACTGCTTCTGTCTCGAGGTCGAAAACCGGATCCTCGTCGTCGATTGCGGCCTGATGTTCCCGGATGCCGAGATGCCGGGCATCGATCTGATCCTGCCCGACTTCACGTACCTGCGCGAGAACGCCGATCGGGTCGAGGGCGTCTTTCTCACCCACGCCCATGAAGACCATGCGGGCGGTCTCTCCTTCCTCCTGCGTGACATCTCGTTCCCGATCTACGGGTCGCCCTTGTCGCTCGGCCTCGCGCGGAACCGCATCGAGGAAGCCGGACTCCTCGGGCGGACCGAGTTGGTCCCGGTGCGCGACGGTGAGCGCCGTCAGATCGGCCCGTTCGACTGCGAGTTCATTCCCGTGACGCACTCCGTGCCGCACGCCTTCGCCACCGCGTACCACACACCGGTGGGAACCATTCTCCACAGCGGCGACTTCAAGCTCGACCTCACGCCCGTCGACGGTCGCAAGACGGACCTGGCCCTGCTGGGCGAGATCGCGCGACGTGGTGACGGCGTCAAGCTGCTGCTCTCGGACTCGACGAACGCCGAGCGACCCGGGTTCACCCCGTCGGAGTCCACGGTTGGCCTGACGATGCGCACGGTGTTCCGTGACCACCCGGACCGCCGGATCGTGGTCACCTCGTTCGCGTCACACCTCCACCGGGTGCGCCAGGTCGCCGAGGCGGCGGTCGTCGCGGGGCGCCGCGTAGCGTTCCTGGGGCGCTCGATGGTCCAGAACGTGGCGCTCGGTCGGGAGATGGGCATCCTCGACATTCCGAGCGAGCGCGTCATCGACATCGAGGAGGTCAGTCGCTACGCACCCGGCGAGGTGTGCGTGATCTGCACCGGATCCCAGGGAGAACCGATGAGCGCGCTGAGCCTGATGGCCGCTCACGAGCACAAGTACCTGAAGGTGAGCGAGGACGACGTCGTCGTCATCTCCGCCCACGCGATTCCCGGAAACGAGTCGAGTGTGTCGCGCGTTATCGACTCGTTGCACCGGGCCGGGGCCGAGGTGATCCACGGAGGCAACGCGGGCGTCCACGTCTCGGGCCATGCGTCGCAAGAGGAGCTGAAGTTCCTCCTCGACCTGGTGCAGCCGGAGTGGTTTGTGCCCGTGCACGGCGAGTACCGCCACCTCGTGCATCACGCCCGGCTCGCGTGTTCGGTCGGTGTTCCCGCCGACCATGTCCTCGTCTGCGAGGACGGCGACATGCTCACCATCGACCCCGCGACGGGGGGCGATGTCGAGGTGGAACGCCGGGCCGTCCCCGCCGGATACCAGTACGTCGACGGCATCGTGGGCGACGTGGGGCTCGGGGTGCTGCGCGACCGGCGCAACCTCGCCGAAGAGGGATTCGTCGCGGTGATCGTGACCGTGGACGCCGGCACGGGTGAGCTCGTCACCGGCCCCGAGATCGTGACGAGGGGTTGGGTCTACGCGCCCGAGGCCGACGAGCTCCTCGAGGACGCGAAGGCGGCCGTACGGGCGTCCCTCCAGGAGGCCGCCGACGAGGGGGCGACGGACTTCGAGACGATCAGGCGGCACGCCCGCCGGTCGTTGGGCAAATTCATCAACGAGCGCACCCGGCGCCGGCCGGCCGTGATCCCGGTGGTGATCGAGGTCTGACCTCCGGCGTCGCTGGAGTGGCTCGAGATTGCTGCTGGTGGCGGTGATGCTGGTGTTACCGTGCTGCCATGCCCGCGACGACCACGCGGCGTCGGCGCCGCGCGCCAGCACGTCGTTCCCGCCGCAACAACACCCGGAACCGCCCGATCCGACGGAACGCTCGCGGCCGGCGGTCGACCCCCCGCGACCCGACCCTCCTCACCCGTGGGCGGGCGGCCGCCGGTGAACAGCTCCGCGGGCACTGGGGGGACGTGGGTGCGATCGCGCTCGTGGTGTTGGGCGTGCTCTGCGTGCTCGGTCTCGTCTCCGACCTGGCCGGAGGCCTCGGCGAGGCGCTGGCGGACGCCACCGGCGCCCTCCTCGGTCGGGCGCGGGTGGTCGTGCCGATCGGCTGCTTCGTGTTCGCGGCCCTGCTGCTCTGGCCCGCGCCCCGGGTCGCAGCACCCGACGCCGACACCGAGGCCGTCGACGTGCCCGAGGCCGCGTCGACGCGTCCGCGGCCGACACTTCGCGTCGCGATCGGCGCGATGCTGCTCCTACTGGCCGACGTGGCGATCCTCCACGTCGCGTACGGGCGCCCCGCCATCGATGGCCCGATCGCCGAGCTTCGCGGCGCCGGGGGTCTTCTGGGCGCGGTGGTCGCCGCACCCCTGGTAGGCGCGGCCGGCGTCGTCGGCGCCACCGTGGTGCTAGCGGGGGTCGCGGTCGTGGGGCTGCTCGTCGCGCTCGGCGGGACGATCGACGGGCTCTTCCACGCTGCTGCCGGTCTCGTTGCGGCAACCCGCGATCGACTGCGCGGCGCGCCGCCCGCGTCGCCGCCCTCGACGGACGTCGATGTCGACGTGGGTGACCCCGTCGCTGACGAAGAGTCCGAGGGTGTCATCGACCTCGTGTCGCTGGAGCCCGAGCCGCCGCTCGCTGCACACGATCCCGGTGAGCCGGCGGAACGCGAGCCTCTCGCCGCGGCGGCCGGTGCCGTGGCGGTGGAGCTCCCCGTCGCGCATCCCGGGTCCTGGCAGCTCCCTGCGGCCGACCTGCTCGAGCGGGGGAGCGGCAAGCAGGCCGATCAACGGGCGGTCGAAGCCGGCGGGCAGGTGCTCGAGGAGACATTGGCCCAACACGGAGTCGACGCGCGCCTGATCGGCATGACGGTGGGCCCGACCGTGACTCGGTACGAGCTCGAGCTCGGCGCGGGAGTGAAGGTGAACCGGGTCACGGGGCTGAGCCACGACATCGCGTACGCGATGGCATCGCCCGACGTGCGGATCCTCGCACCGATCCCGGGCCGCAGTGCGATCGGTGTCGAAGTGCCGAATCGTCAACGCGAGCTCGTGACGCTGGGCGACGTCCTCGCGGCCCCGGAAGTCACCGCGGGTCCGCTTCCCCCATTGGCCGTCGGGCTTGGGCGCGACATCTCGGGGAAGTCGTGCATGCTCGACCTCGCGACGCTGCCCCACGTGCTCATCGCGGGCGCGACCGGCGCCGGGAAGTCGAGTTGCATCAACTCGCTCGTGACGTCGCTGCTGATGCGCTGCACGCCTGACCAGGTGCGGCTCATCCTGGTCGACCCCAAGCGGGTGGAGCTCGGTGCGTACAACGATCTGCCGCACCTGCTCACCGAAGTCGTCACCAATCCGAAGAAGGCGGCCAACGCGCTCGACTGGGCCGTCCGCGAGATGGACCTGCGGTATGAGCTGCTCGCCGAGGTCGGAGTACGCGACGTGATCGGATACAACTCCGCCTTCGATCGCGATGAGCTCCCGACGCGCGACGATCCCGACCCTGCGACCGGACGCGGCTACGAGCGCCTGCCGTACATCGTGATCGTCGTCGACGAGCTGAACGACCTGATGATGGTCGCGGCCCGCGACGTCGAGGCGAGCATCTGTCGCATCGCACAGATGGCCCGCGCGGTCGGCATTCATCTGGTGATCGCCACCCAGCGACCGTCGGTCGATGTGATCACCGGGGTGATCAAGGCGAACGTGCCGAGCCGGATGGCGTTCTCGGTGAGCAGTCTGGCCGACTCGCGCGTGATCCTCGATCAGGCCGGCGCCGAGAAGCTGATCGGACAGGGCGACATGCTGCTCCTCACCGCGAGCTCCAGCCGGACCCAGCGCATCCAGGGATCGTGGGTCGACGAGGCCTGTGTGCGGCGTGTCGTCGCACACTGGCGTCGGCAGGTGACGACGCCGAGCTACGTCGAGGGGATCGCCGGCGACGAGCACCGCGCAGGCGGTGCCGGCGGAGACGACCCCGCCGACAGCGACGACCTCCTCGCGGAGGCGATGGACCTCGTCGTTCGGAGTGGGCTGGGGTCGACGAGCATGCTCCAGCGCAAGCTTCGGGTCGGTTTCGCCCGTGCCGGTCGTCTCATGGACCTCCTCGAGCGGCGGGGCGTGGTCGGCCCCTCGGAGGGCTCCAAGGCACGGGCCGTCCTGATGAGCGTCGAGGAGCTCGACGCGCTCCACGCGCGCGCCGACGACTGACCCACCGGGAGGACCGGGCGCGGCTGCTCAAGCGGGGCAGGCCGCGTGCCGACACCGTTGCGGAATGGCTCGCGCGTCTCCGACGCGCGAAGCCCCGGCGCGGAGACGGCACGGGAGGAACCAGGTGCTCAAGCGGCTGAGCTTTCGGGCCAAGCTCCTGCTGGTCCTGTTCGTGCCCTTCTTCGCGCTCATGACGGTGGCCGCGGCCGGGCTGAGCGACCGATTCTCCCGAGTGCGTGCACAGGAGCAGTACGGCTCGCTCGCACCTGCGCTCACCGCCCTCGGCGGGTTGTCCCGCAGCCTCGAGAACGAGGCCGTCGTGTCGGCCTGGTACGAAGCGAGTGGCGGGGCACCGACCGGCGACCTGCGGACTGCACAAGTCGTCACGAACAACTCGGCCCTGCTGTTCCGCGAGTCCATCCAGGCGTTCGTGGACGCGGGCTTCGGATCCGACGCCCTCGACGCGCTCCGCTCGACCGATCGCGAGCTCGAAGGCCGCCTCTCGGGGCGCGAGACCGTCAACAAGCTCGAGCCGGGTGTCTCCGGCGTCCCGGAGCTCCTCGAACTCGACCAACAGCTCCTCGACCTGGGCACGATCGTCGCGCGTGACCTGAACGACGGGGATGCGGCCGCGGCCCTCACCCGCACGTACCTGCTCGAGCAATCCCAGCACGAGCTCGCAGTCGAATCATCGCGTTTCGTTCGCATCACGGCCGGCGATCCACCAGCTGACCTCGACCAATGGGTTGGTGGGATCGCCGGACAGACCAGCTACGAGGCTGACTACCTGACGCAGGCGACGAGCGCCGAGCGCGACGCCTACTCGTCGGCCATGAAGGACGCGCCCGCGCCCGAGCTCGGCGTGGCGCCCGGCCCGGTCGTGCCCCTCCCCACCGCCTACCCGGCGCCTCGGACGAACGCCGCCGACTACGTGGACGCCTACGGCGACCGGTCCGAGCAGGTGGAGCAGGCCATAACGAAAGTGCGAAAGCAGACGACGCGTGCGGCGGACGCGCGCGCTGCGGACGCACGACGCGACGTGTGGCTGTACGGCGGTGGTGCCGTGCTGGCGATGCTCCTGACCCTCGGTCTGATCTGGTTCGTCTCCCGTGCCGTTGTTCGACCGATCCGCAAGCTCACGAATGCCGCTCGAGACATGTCGGAGCGGCGCCTCCCGCGTCTTGTCGAGTCCCTCCGCAGCGGAACGGACATGGAGTCCGTGACGCCCGAACCCATCGTGGTAACGAGCAAGGACGAGATCGGTGACCTCGCCCGCGCCTTTAACGACGTCGAGGCGGTCGCCACCGACGTGGCCCGCCAACAGGTGAAGCTGTTGCGCAAGGGCACGGGCGACCTGTTCGTGAACCTGGCGCGTCGCAACCAGAGCCTGCTCGAGCGCCAGCTGGAGCTGCTCGACGAGCTCGAGCGCAACGAACACGACCCCGCCGCACTCGATGCGCTCTTCAAGCTCGATCACATGTCGACCCGCATGCGTCGGAACGCGGAGAGCCTGCTCGTGCTCTCGGGCGCCGAGCAGCCGCGTCAGTGGCAGCACCCGATCGCGCTCATCGACGTCGTGCGTGCCGCGGCGGCCGAGATCGCCGACTTCCCCAGGGTCGAGCTGGTCGGCGTCGACGGCGAGCTCGCCATCCAGGGTCGGGCCGTCGCAGACCTCGCGCACCTTCTCGCCGAGCTGCTCGAGAACGCGACCGCGTTCTCTCCCCCCGATGCTCCCGTCGTGGTGTCCGGCGCGCCGACTCCGCGGGGCTTCGTCCTCGCGGTCTCGGACCGAGGGATCGGAATGCCACCCGAGCGGATGGCGGAGGCGAACCGGTTGCTGGCTCGTCCCCCGCTCGTCGGCCTCGCGCTCAGTCGGGCGCTGGGGCTGCACGTCGTCGGAGCGCTCGCCGTCCGGCACGGCATCCACGTCGAGCTCCGCCCAGGCGCGCCGGTCGGAACCGTCGCGTTGGTGATGCTCCCGAGCTCCATCCTCGAGCGGCCGCAGACCACCCCCGCCGGCGAGCCGGTTGCCGCAGCTCCGGCTCCTTCGGCGCCCTTACTCCATGCCACCCCGCCGGAACCGGTGCCAGACGCGTCGAGCGATCAGGGCGCGGAGCCAGCCACCTCGGAACGCGCGGTGACCGTGCCGCCCGTGCGCAAGACCACAGCATCGGAGCCGCCGGCGCCACGACCGCCTGCGAGCGAACCCAGCCCCGGGCTCGAGTCGCCGCGCGTCGAGTGGCGTCCCACCGACGAGCCGCCGGTGGAGCAGTGGCGCCGCGAGGAGCGACGGCGCGGAGCCGAAACCGTGCCTCCTGCCAGTGTGCACCCGAATGCGCACGCGGGCGGCGACTCGACGGCGGATGCGGACGATCCGATCGGTGCGACGGAGTACCAGCTCCCGACCAGGATGCCGGGCAGCCACCTCCGCCACGAGCCTGCGTCGGCGGCGGTCCCCACAGACCCTGCACCGGTCCCCGGGATCCTTCCCGACGCGCCGGCCGACAGTGTTGACCCGATGCGTCCGTACCGCGTGCACGAGTTGCTGTCACGCCATGCGATGGGGAAGCGCCGAGGCCGGGCCGCGTCACAACCCGGCAGCGATCGCGTCGACGGTCCGAGCTTCGACGGTGGAATCGCCGATTCGAGGGAAGGCGCCGAAGACGGTCTCGCGAACGGAGGTCAGCGATGATGCAGCTCAGCGCAGAGGCGCGGAACCTCAACTGGCTCGTCTCGAACTTCGTCGAACGGGTCCCCGGGGTTCACGAGGCCACGGTCGTCTCGTCCGACGGCCTCCTCGTCGCGCTGTCGGACGGCCTGGATCGCAGCTCGGGGGATCGCCTCGCCGCCGTGTCGGCTGGTCTCCTCAGCATCGCCAAGGGGGCGTCGACGCCCATCGGTGGTGGTCGCGTGCACGAGGTCATCGTCGAGATGGACCAGGCGATGCTGTTCGTCATGCGGGTCAGCGACACCTCGGTCTTGGCCGTGACGACCGGGCGGCCCTGCGACGTCGGGCTCGTCGGTTACGAGATGGCCGTCCTCGTCGAGAAGTGCGCCGCCGCGTTGACGCCGGGATTGATCTCCGAGCTCCAGACCGCCCTCCCGCGCTCGGCGATCCGATGAGGCGGGGCAGCGGCGCGGGCGGATGCGGACGCCCGGGATGCGGGAACGGGGTCGAACACGAATGGTGAGCGACGGACACCTCGCGCGGCGCAGCGTGGTCCGACCGTACGTCCTCACGCGCGGCCGGACCGCCTCCTCCGTGGCTGCGCTCGAGATGCACGCGCCGGTGCTGGCACTGGTCGGAACCGATCAGCTGCCTCGCAACTCGACCCCAGAAGCGCGCGGCATCGTCGACCTCTGCCAGACGCCGATGTCGACCGCGGAGCTCGCCGCCCGCCTCGGCGAGCCGATCGGAGTCCTGCGCGTCCTCGTGGGTGATCTCGTCGACGCCGGGATCGTGACAGTGCGACAGTCCGAGGAACGCGCCGAACACCACGACGTCCGACTGCTGGAACGGCTGTTGGAGGGAATCCGTGCGCTCTGAGCCGGCACCCGAGCCTCCGGAAGCGACGGCGTTGGGCCCCGACATCCCCGTCTCGATGAAGATCGTGGTCGCGGGCGGCTACGCGGTCGGCAAGACCACGCTGGTCGGAACCATCTCCGAGATCGAGCCGCTCACGACGGAGGCGGACATCACGGTGGAGAGCATCGGAGTCGACTTCTCGGGCGACGTGCCGAAGACCGGCACGACGGTGGCAATGGACTTCGGCCGCATCACGCTGGGTCGGGACATGATCCTGTACCTGTTCGGAACGCCCGGCCAGGATCGCTTCCTGTTCCTCTGGGACGAGCTGGTGCGGGGCGCGGTCGGGGGCATCGTTCTGGTGGACACGCGCCGGATGGAGGACTGCTTCCCAGCCGTGGACTACTTCGAACATCTCAACATCCCCTTCGTCGTCGCGGTCAACCTCTTCAACGGCGTGTACCGCCACCACCCCCGTGAGGTGCGCGACGCCCTGGCGGTTCCGGCGGACGTCCCTGTCGTCCTGTGCGACGCGCGGAACCGTCTGCATGTGAAGGAGACGCTCGTTCTGCTCGTGGAAGGCGCGCTCCGACGCGCGCAGACGGCCGGAGTCTGATCCGGTCCAGGTCGCGCGCTTCGAAGCCCGATCTAGTGGGCCCGGGTACGCTTGCCGGATGCCGCGGTTCCATGTCGAGACACTCGGCTGCCCGAAGAACGCAGTCGATTCCGACAAGGTTGCGGGCGGCTTGCTAGCCGACGGCCTGACCCGATCATCGGGCATCGCCGATGCGGATCTGATCGTCGTCAACACCTGTGCGTTCATCGAGGCAGCGCGTCAGGAGTCGGTCGAGACGATCCTTGCCCTCGCCGCCGAGAAGCGCGCCGGCGCCCGGCTCGTCGTCACCGGCTGCATGGCCGAGCGGTACGGCGACGAGCTCAGCGCCGCGCTTCCCGAGGCCGACGCGGTCGTGGGCTTCGACGGTGAAGCCTCCATTGCCGACGTCGTGCACCTCGGCATCCCGAAGCGCAAGCCGAGCGGGGTCCGTGACCTCCTCGAGCTCGCTCGACCCGATGCCCAGATGCCGTGGGCGTACCTCAAGGTCGCGGAGGGTTGTGACCGCGCGTGCGCGTTCTGCGCGATCCCTTCATTCCGTGGAAAGCAGCGATCGCGTCGACCCGAGTCGATCGAGGCCGAGGCCCGCAGCCTCGTCGAGGGCGGCGTGCGGGAGATCGTGCTGGTCGCGCAAGACCTCGCGTGGTACGGACGTGACGCTAGTGAGTCGGGCGCGTTGGCGCCTCTGCTCCGGCGGCTCGACCGCCTCACCACCGACGGTCTCACGCGGATCCGGCTCCTCTATTTGTATCCCAGCGAAGTGCGTGATCCGTTGGTGGCCACCATGCTCGAGCTCCCGAGCGTCGCCGCGTATTTCGACCTGTCGCTCCAACATTCCGATCGGGCTCATCTCCGCTCGATGAAGCGATGGGGGAGCGGTGAGCAGTTCCTGTCGATCATCGGACGCATCCGCTCGGAGGACCCGTCGGTGGCGTTCCGCTCCTCCTTCATCGTCGGGTACCCCGGCGCTGGGGAGCGCGAGCACGAGTCGCTCTGTGCGTTTCTCGAGGCTGCCCGGCTCGACTGGGCGGCGTTCTTCGCGTTCTCCTCGGAGGACGGCACTCCCGCAGCGGATCGCTCCGATGCTCCGGCGGCCGAGCTGGTCGGCGAGTGGGTGCGGGAGTGCGAGGAGACCCAGGAGCCCATCACGCGGTCGGCTCGGGAGGCGCTCGTCGGCGAGGTGGTCGACGTGCTCGTCGAGGGGCGCGACGAGGAAGGTGTCGTCCCCGGCGGCTGGGTGGGCCGGACGCATCGTGAAGCTCCAGAGATCGACGGCGTGGTGTTGCTCGACGCGCCCCGCGCGAGGGTGGGCGACACCGTGCGAGCGCGCGTGACCGACGCCCTTGGTACCGACGTGATGGCCAAGGAGGAGCCCCGATGACCGCGCCGGCGGCGTCCGCCCGGCGCTTCGGACCGGGTGCGATCGCAACGCCGGCCAACTTCGTGACGGCCGCGCGTCTCGTGTTGGCGGTCCCGACCGTTCTGCTGATCCGAGACCAGGGCGCATCGTGGCTGACCGTGGGGCTCTGGTTCGTTCTCGCTGCGACCGACGGGCTGGACGGGTGGCTCGCGCGACGCGACGGCACCACCCGGTCGGGCGCCTTTCTCGATCCGCTGGCCGACAAGCTCCTGGTGCTCGGCGGCTTCTTCGCGCTCGGGGCACGTGGGGACTTCTCGTGGATCGCGGTTGCGCTGGTCACCGCGCGGGAAGTCGGGATCTCCGCCTACCGGTCGTTCGCCGGCCGCCGGGGCATCTCGCTGCCGGCGCGCCAGCTGGGCAAGTGGAAGGCGGTGCTCCAATTCTTTGCCGTGGGGATCGTCCTGTTCCCACCCACGGACAGCTGGTCTTCCTTCCACGTCGTCGTCCTGTGGGCGGCCGTCGCGCTGTCCCTGCTGTCTGCCTTCGACATCCTCCGTCGGGGCTGGCGTGAGACCACCGAACGTGACCAGAGCCGGGGCGCGCATGCGGTGTGACGTCCTCGCGGTCGGTACTGAGCTCCTGCTCGGTCAGATTGTCGACACGAACGGCGCCTGGCTGGGCGAGCAGTTGGCGGACGCCGGGATCGACACGTTCGAACACCGACGGGTGGGAGACAACCTCCCCCGGATTGTCGACTGTCTCCGGGAGCTGTTGGAGCGTGCCGACGCGGTGATCGTCTGTGGTGGTCTCGGACCGACACCTGACGATGTGACCCGCGAAGCGGTCGCCGCGGTCATGGGGGTCGAGCTCGAGCGGCGCGACCACCTCGTCGCGCACGTACGGCGGCTGTTCGACGCGACGGGCCGCGAGATGACCGCCAACAATCTCCGACAGGCCGAGGTTCCCAAAGGCGGCGACGAAATCCCGAACCCGATCGGTACTGCGCCCGGCCTGTTTTGCGAGGTTTCCGACGGCCATGGGGGAACAAAGGTCGTGTACGCCGTGCCTGGCGTCCCGTACGAGATGCAGCAGATGGTCACCGATTTCGTGATCCCCGATCTGCTGGAGCGGTCGGGCGAACGTTCGGTCATCGTGTCGCGGACGCTCAAGACGTGGGGCGCGTCCGAGTCCGGCCTCGCCGAGATGATCGCGGCGCGTGTCGATGCACAGACGAATCCGACGATCGCGTTTCTCGCGCGGGATGGAGGGCATCTGCGTGCGCATGACCGCGAAGGCGGCGACCGCGGCGGAGGCGCGCGCGCTCCTCGATGCCGAGGACGTCGAATTGCGATCGGTTCTCGGCGAGCTCGTGTTCGCCGTCGACGATGACACGATGGAGTCGAGTGTCATCGACCTGTGTCGCATGCGCGGGTGGACACTCGGCGTGGCGGAGTCCCTCACGGGAGGGTTGATCGGGGCACGGCTGTCGAATGCGCCGGGGTCGAGTGACGCGTATCTCGGTTCGATCGCGTCGTATGCGACCTCGGTGAAGCGCTCGGTGCTCGGGGTGACCGCGGAGCACGCGGTGAGTCGGGAGTGCGCAATCGAGATGGCGGACGGCGCCCGCCGCGTACTCGGGGCGGACGTCGCGATCTCGGTGACCGGCGTGGCCGGGCCCGCGGAGCAGGACGACAGTCGGGTCGGGACGGTGTGGTTCGGCGTTGCGCTGCCGGGCCACGAGACCTTCGCAGTGTCGAGCATGTTGCCCGGAGATCGCGACCGGATCCGCCAGTTCTCGACGATCTCGGCAGTGAATCTTCTCCGACTGCGGCTGTTGGAGCTCGCGTCCGCGTGACGGCCCTTTGCCGCGCGTTCGTCGCGGTGGTGCCACCCGACGACGTGCTCGACGCGGTCGACGCCGTCATCGCTCCGATTCGGCGAGAGCACGCCACGCTGCGGTGGTCGTCTCGTGCGAGCTGGCACGTGACGCTCGCGTTCCTGGGCACCGTCCCCGATGAGGAGGTGCTGCTGGGGCACCTCCGGCCGGGTGTCGCCGAGCAGGAGGGGTTCGGTGTCGAATTGGGTGGATCCGGCGCATTTCCTTCGACCCGACGCGCGACGACCCTGTGGCTGGGGCTGGACCACGACGCCGGGCTCCTCCGGCTCGCCGCACACGTGCGTTCGGTGAGTGGCGCACTCGACGATCGCCCGTTCCGCCCGCATCTCACGATCGCCCGCGTCTCGCGCGAGCGGGACGTGCGAGCCGTCGCGCGTGCGCTCGACCGTGGTCCGGTGGGTCGTCGCTGGCGGGTAGGGGAAGTCGTTCTGTTCGAAAGCGAGCTCGCCCCGTCGGGCGCGGTGCACCGAGTCCGGGCGCGGATCGACCTGGGTTGAGTCGGCGCGTCCGCCGGTCGGGCCCACGCCGGTCGGGCCCTACGACCCTCGCCAGCCCTCGGCGCGGTCGCGTCGGGTCTTCTCACGATGGTGGGGCGCGCAGAGCGGCTGCAAGTTGCCCAGAGACGTCGGACCGCCGTCGGCGAGCGGTTGCGCGTGATCCCATTCGAGCCCGTATCGCCGCTCACAACCTGCTTCGGAGCACGTGACTCCGGCGAACTCCGGCGGTGGCCCGAGATCGAGCGCTGTGCGCACCTCGGCGGGGATGCGTCGACCGAGGTGCAGCACGCGGGACACTTCGACTCCGTCGGTCATGATCGCCTTCACGAAGGCGTTCGAGCACAGCTCCCGCACGACTCGCGGCGGGACCGGCCCGCTGCCGATGACGTGTGAGCGCTCGTCGGGGTGCGCGTGACCCCGAGCGAGCGCGGGCCAGTCGATCACCACGTTGAGGGTGGACACGCCCGGTGTCGTCCGGGCCGGCCCGTCGGTCAGGGCGACCAGCGCGTCCGCGGCGTACGCGGCGCGACCAACCAACCCACCGTCGCGTGCCGCCTGTTGCCACCGCCGGTCCGTCTCGGCTCGGATTCGATTGAGGAACGCCACACCCACGTCGGGTGTCAGCGCGAACGACCCGCACACCATGCCGAGGTCGTTGTTCCAAGATCTGAACTCCCGAGCTCGGTATTGCCGTGCGTACAGCTCGTCAGGGTCGATCCCCTCGAGTCGGCGGCTACGCGCTCGTTCACGAACCGCGCCGAGGCTCCTCCGCCTCGCCAGGTCGAGCAATTCCTCCTCGCAACCCGGAGATGCAGCCACTGCATGCGCAATCTCGAGAGCCTGCGCGATGGAAACCTGTCCCGACACCATCGCGTCCCGAGTCTCGGGGCAGGCGTCCACGGCTGCCAACGCGTCGAGCTGACGGCGCGCCTCTCGCATCGTCGTGCCCGTCGAGCTCGCGACCCAGTCCGACGTGTCGGCGTACCCGCGTGCACGGTGGGCTCCCGCGTGCGCCGCGCGCTGCGCCATGCGGACCTTTGCTGCCGCGCAGGCGTTCTCCGTGGTGGCAAGCTCCTCGGCCATGGTGGCAGCATCCTCCGCGGTCCACGAGCCGGGCTCGAGGCCGGCGAGCACGGTTCGCAGCTCGGCTGCGAGTCGACGCACCGTGCCGACGGAGTCCGCCACCACGTACCTCCTCCTCCGTGACGTCACTGCGTGACGTCGCTGCACGGTCGGAGGGCCCCTGCCGGGCCGCTCGAGGCGTGCCGCGAGCATGGCATCGGAATGTGACACTCATCCCGTCCTGCGCCGACGGCGCTCGTTCCCGTCGGCCGTCGACGGCCGAGCCGGCTGCCCGACCATCCTTGCTTCCGAACACGCGTTCGACTAGATTCCAAGCGTGTGATTCGACGGTCATGACCGTCACACCCCGGTCGTAGCTTCACCCTCGACGCTTCCCCCCCAACCCGTCAGACCCGTCCAGGAGGGCTCCAGTGGAACGTGACCAGGCGCTCGAGATGGCCATCGGCCAGATCGAGAAGCAATACGGCAAAGGCTCGATCATGCGGCTCGGCGATCACGCCAACGTCGGCGTCGCCGCCATCCCGACCGGCGCGCTGGCGCTCGACCTTGCCCTCGGCATCGGCGGTCTCCCTCGCGGTCGCGTCGTGGAGATCTTCGGGCCGGAGTCCTCGGGGAAGTCGACGCTCGCGATGCACGTCGTCGCCGAGGCGCAACGCAACGGGGGAGTGTGTGCCTACATCGATGCCGAGCACGCCATGGATCCCGTCTACGCGTCGGCGATCGGCGTCAACGTCGACGACCTGCTCATCTCCCAACCCGACACCGGCGAGCAGGCGCTCGAGATCGCCGACATGCTGATTCGCTCCGGCGCGCTCGACGTGATCGCGATCGATTCGGTCGCGGCCCTCGTGCCTCGGGCCGAGATCGAAGGCGAGATGGGTGACACTCACGTCGGCCTCCAGGCCCGCCTCATGAGCCAAGCGTTGCGCAAGCTCACGGCCAACCTCAATCGCTCGCGCACGATCTGCGTCTTCATCAACCAGCTGCGCGAGAAGATCGGTGTGATGTGGGGGTCCCCGGAGACGACGCCGGGTGGCCGAGCGTTGAAGTTCTATTCCTCGGTCCGTCTCGACATCCGCCGCATCGAGTCCATCAAAGACGGAGCGGAAGTCACGGGCAACCGCACGCGCGTGAAGGTGGTCAAGAACAAGTGTGCGTCGCCGTTCCGCCAGGCG
Source organism: uncultured Actinomycetes bacterium (assembly GCA_963775795.1). Classification (GTDB taxonomy): domain Bacteria; phylum Actinomycetota; class Acidimicrobiia; order IMCC26256; family DASPTH01; genus CAVZKC01. Next base: position 1,988,325 of record CAVZKC010000004.1, read on the forward strand.
GAGTTCGACATCATGTACGGCAAGGGCATCAGCCGTGAGGGCTCGCTGCTCGACGTCGGTGTCGATCTTGGCATCGTCAAGAAGTCGGGCGCCTGGTTCACCTACGAGGGTGAGCAGTTGGGGCAGGGCAGGGAGAACGCGAAGCAGTTCCTGGCCGAGAACCTCGACCTCATGGTGGAGATCAGCGAGAAGGTCAGGCGTGAGAGCGGGCTCGACGCCGCCGAGATTTCGGAGGGCGGGCTCGAGGGCGAGACCGAGATCGACGCCCGCGAGGACGCGGTCGACGCCGAGAGCTGATCCCACGGGAGTGATCGTCAGAGGCGGGGTCGACGGGCCCCGCCTCTACACTCGGCCGCTGTGACCCGGGCTCGCAGCTTCTACGTGCGCACGTTTGGCTGCCAGATGAACGAGCACGACTCGGAACGCATCGCGGGCTTGTTGCAGGCAGAGGGCATGACCGCGGTCGACGACATCGAGGCCGCCGACGTGATCGTGCTCAACACGTGTTGCATTCGCGAGAACGCCGACAACAAGCTGTACGGGCAGCTCGGGCGCCTCAAGGCGCTCAAGACCACGCGGCCCGACGTTCAGATAGCAGTGGGTGGTTGTCTCGCGCAGAAGGACCGCGAGCGCATCCTCGAGCGAGCCGCCCACGTCGACGTGGTCTTCGGTACGCACAACCTGGCCGACGCGCCTGACCTGCTCGAGCGCTCGCGGCGAGAGGGCGCAATCGTCGAGATCATGGAGGAGCACGAGGCCTATCCGTCGGCGCTCCCCGTCCGACGCGATTCCCTCCACTCGGCGTGGGTCACGATCCAGGTGGGATGTGACAACTCGTGCGCGTTCTGCATAGTCCCGTCGGTGCGGGGACCCGAGGTGAGCCGGCGCCTGGGCGACGTCGTCCGGGAAGTCGAAGCGCTGGTGGTCGATGGCGTACGGGAGATCACCTTGCTCGGCCAGAACGTCAATTCGTACGGCCGAGATCTCGGGGCCGGTCAGTACCGGCCGCGCTTCGCGGACCTCCTCCGTACCTTGGACGCGGTAGAGGGGATCGAGCGTATCCGGTTCACCTCGCCGCACCCGAAGGATCTCCGCCCTGAGACCATCGCCGCCATGGCCGAGTGCCGGGCGGTCTGCGAGCACCTCCACCTTCCCCTGCAGGCGGGGAGCGATCGAACGCTCGCGCGGATGCACCGCGGTTACACCGCGGCCCGCTACCTGGAGCGTCTCGCCGCCGCGGCGAGGCCATCGCAGACCTGGCGGTCACCACCGACATCATCGTGGGCTTCCCCGGCGAGACAGAAGACGACTTTGCGCGCACCCTCGAGGTCGTCGAGGAGGCTGCCTACGACGCGGCCTACACGTTCGTGTTCTCGCCCCGCGAGGGAACGACAGCAGCACGCATGGAAGACATGTTCGTGCCGCCCGAGGTCGTGCAGGAGCGGATGGCGCGACTGGTGGATGTCGTCGAACGACACGCGCTCACCCGCCACGAGGCGCGTGTCGGGCGGCGCGAGCAGGTGCTGGTCGAGGGGCTGTCGAGGCACGACGACACCCGATGGTCCGGCCGCACGCGCCAGAGCAAGCTGGTGCACTTCGAGCCGGGCGACCTGCCGATACGAGCGGGCGATCTCGCGACCGTCGAGGTCGTGCGGGCCGCGCCACACTGGCTGCTCGGCAGGGTGGAGTCGGTGGAGCACCGCGCCGACGCCGCTCGGCTTCGCATCCCGGTCACCGCGGCCCGCGTTTGACCGATACGGAGCACCTTGCCCTCGTGGGGGCGACCGCATCGGGCAAGTCGTCGCTCGCGCTGGCGGCCGCCGAGATGCTCGGCGACGTCGAGATCGTGTCGGCCGATTCGATGCAGGTGTACCGGGGCCTCGACATCGGCACGGCGAAGCCGGCGATTGCCGAGCGTACGCGCGTGCCGCATCACCTGCTCGACATCGTGGATCCCGCCGAGGATTGGTCGGTCGTGCGCTTTCGGGACGCCGCCCGGGCTGCGATCGCCGACATCGAAGCGCGCGGTCGCCGGGCCCTCTTGGTCGGCGGTACGGGCCTCTACGTGCGGGCCGTGCTCGACGACCTCGAGTTTCCGCCGACGGACCCGGACGTCAGGGCCCGACTCCTGGGTGAGGTCGCGGTCCCCGGGGGCCTCGCAGCCGCCTACCAGGATCTGCGGCGACTCGATCCCGCCGCGGCGTCACGCATCGATCCCGGGAACGTCCGGAGGGTGGTCCGGGCGCTGGAGGTCGCCGAGCTGACCGGGCGCCCGTTCTCTTCGTTCGGCGAGGGGCTCCGCCGATATCCGGCGCCGCTCGTCCCGGTGCGCATCCTGGGGGTCTGGCTCCCGCGGGCCGTGCTCACGGAGCGGATCTACGCCCGCGTCGGTGGCATGCGCGAGGCAGGGTTTCTCGAGGAGGTCCGTAACCTCGAAGCATCCGGCCCGTTGTCGATGACGGCTCGGCAGGCGATCGGCTACCGGGAGCTGCTCTCCTGCCTGGTGGAAGGCTCGCTCTCCGAGGACATCGCCTTCGGGCTCACGGCTCGACGGACCCGAGCGTTGGCGCGGCGTCAGCGAATGTGGTTCCGGCGGGACCCGCGCGTCCGGTGGCTGGCGACGAGCGCAAACCCCCATGTCCTCCTGGCGCCACTCCTGGCAAACTGGCGCAAATGAGCACGCGCCTTTCGAAGTTGCACGCGACCGGCAACGACTTCCTCGTGTGGTCGCTGCTCGAGGCGCCGGGCGCGGATCCCGAGGTGGAGGTCACGCGGCTCGCGCGGGCGCTCTGTGACCGGCACCGGGGTGTCGGTGCCGACGGCCTGATCGTGGTTACCCCCGGAACCGACGGCGCCGACACCACGATGCTGCTCGCGAACGCGGACGGCGGAATCGCGGAGATGAGCGGCAACGGTCTCCGGTGCTTGGCCTGGGCGGCGGCGAGAGCCGGTGTCGGCGGGTCGGGAACGATCACCGTCGACACCGCGGCGGGGCGTCGAGTTGTCGATCTCGTCCGTGGAACCGGTGGTGAGGTGCGTGTCGCAACCGTCGACATGGGTTCCGTCACCTTCGTGCCGGACGAGATCCCGCTCGATGCCGCGTCGCCCTTCGACCTCCAAGCCGAGTACCACGGTGTGCGTTACCAGGGAGACGCGGCGGGCATGGGGAACCCACACCTGGTCCTGCTCGTCGACGACCCCGCGGCCACGCGCGTCGTGCAACACGGTCCGCACTTCGAGCGCGATCAGCGTTTCCCGCGCGGAGCGAACGTCGAGTTCGTCGCCCCTACTCCGGGCACGTCGGACGAGCTCACGATGCGCGTCTGGGAGCGTGGAGTCGGGGAGACGCTGAGTTGCGGGACGGGTGCGTGCGCGGCGGTCGCGGTCGCCCACCGCCGCGGTCTCGTGGGTGATCGAGTGTGCGTCCATGTTCCGGGTGGCGATCTCACCGTCGAGCTCGGTTCGACGATTCGACTCGGTGGCCCGGTCGTCCACGTCTTCGACGTCGAACTTGACCTGGACGCCTTCGGCCGGACACCGGAACGGTGACGACCGAGCACGCGGCCCGCGGTCGTCGGCGGCTCAGCGCGACCGAGGTCGATCTCACGGTCGTCCGCCAGCGCGCATTGCTGGTGGGTACCGGGGTGGGATCTCGCGATCTCGACGCCGCCCTCGCGTCACTCGACGAGCTCGCTCTTCTGACCGACACCGCTGGCGCAGATCCCGTGCACCTGGAGCTGCAGCGCCGCAACGTCCCCGACCCGGCTACGTACATCGGCAAGGGGAAGGCGGAGGAATTGCGGCTCCTCGCTGACGCTCTCGACGTCGACGTCGTCGTGTTCGACGACGAGTTGTCACCCGCGCAGCAGCGCAACCTGGAGAAGGTGCTCGGCCGCGACGTTGTCGACCGGGTTGCCCTGATCCTCGACATCTTTGCCCAGCACGCGAAGAGTCAGGAGGGCATGGTGCAGGTGGAGCTGGCGCAGCTCAGGTACCGCCTCCCGCGACTCCGTGGCCGAGGCCACGAGCTGAGCCGGCAGGGGGGCGGTATCGGCACCCGCCGGGGTCCGGGCGAGACCCAGCTGGAGGTCGACCGCCGCCGCATCCTGGCCCGGGTCTCGAGGCTCGAACGCGACCTCGACCGGCTGGCCCGTACGCGCGCAGTCCAGCGAAAGGCGAGGAGTCGGCGGGCGTTCGTCACCGTCGCACTGGTCGGCTACACGAATGCGGGAAAGTCCACCCTGTTGAACCGGTTGACGTCGACGAACGTGCTCGTCGAAGATCGCCTGTTCTCCACGCTCGACCCCGCCACTCGCCGGTTCCGGCTGTCCGGGGGAGACGTGGTGCTCCTGACCGACACTGTCGGGTTCGTGCAGCGGCTGCCCCACGAGCTCGTCGAGTCGTTCCGGTCAACGCTCGAGGAGGTCGCCGATGCCGGCCTCCTCCTGCACATCGTCGACGCCGCGTCCCCCGACGCCGACGCGCAGGTCGAAGCCGTTCGGGTCGTGCTGCGTGAGATCGGCGCCGACTCGGTTCCCGAGCAGCTTGTCCTCAACAAGATCGACGTCGCTCCGGTCGACTCCGTCATGGGCTTTCGGGGTCGGCATCCGGGCGCGGTCGTGGTCTCGGCTGCCACCGGCGAGGGTGTCGACAAGCTCGTCGACCGGGTCGCTGATCGGGTGCGCGCACTCACTCCCATCACGGAGCTGGTGGTGCCCTACGACCGGGGTGATGTGGTGGCGTCGCTGCACCGAGACGGTGAGGTGCTCGTCGAGGTGCACGGCGAGCACGGCACGCGGGTTCGGGCACGCCTGCCCCGTTTCGACCACAAGCGCTACGACGAGTTCCTCGTCGAGCAGGGCGCGTCCGCGGAACTATGAGCATGCGATGAACGAAGGTGGTGCGCTCGTCGACCCTCGCTTCGATGCGGCCTTCGACGCGTTGGGAGTCGGCGTGCTGGTGGTCGACGGCGACGGCACGATCGCGTTCGCGAACGAGCACGCGCGTGCTGTTTTGGAAATGGCTCCCGAGGCGGCGGGCGTTCGTTCCCGCGACGGCTCCACCGTCGACTACGTCGACCAGGATGGCGAACCGATCGCGCGCGATTCGTTGCCGATCGCAACCACCTTGCGAGAAGGAACGGCCCAGGCGACCCGTGTGATTGGTGCGCGACGCGACGGTGGCCCTGTGACGTGGTACTTGACGTCGAGCGTGCCACTCGCCGGTGACAGCGCGGTGGGTCACGGGGTCGTCTGCACCTTCATCGACCTCACGTCACAGCGCGCGACGGAAGTGGCCTTGCGGGAGTCGGAGCAGCGGTTCCGGCTCCTCGCCGAGAATGCGGCCGACCTCATCTACCGCGTGGCGTTGCGGCCTCACCCACACGTCGAGTACGTGAATCCCGCGCTGCAGACGCTGCTCGGAGTCGAACCGGCCGAGTGGTACGAAGACCTGCAGTTGCTGATCCAGCTGACGGAGGCAGGCGACATCCCTCCCGAGGTGTTGCGGGAGGGCTCGATCGATCGCCCGATGCAGGTGCTTGCGCGCATGCGCCACCGCGACGGGCGGATGGTGTGGGTCGAGCATCATCTCGTTCCTGTGCACGGCGCCGACGGCGCGACGGTCGCCGTGGAGGGAATCGCTCGCGACGTCAGCGCCCGGAAGGCACTCGAGGAGGACTTGAGCCGCCAGGCGCTCCACGACGCCCTGACCGGGCTGCCGAACCGCAGCTTGCTGCTCGACCGGCTGCAGCACGCCCTCGCGTCGCTCGAACGCGGGCCGGGAGTCCTCGGCGTCCTCTACCTCGACCTCGACCGGTTCAAGACCGTGAACGACAACCTGGGCCACGAGGCGGGCGACCGACTGCTCGTCGCGATCGCTCGCCGTCTGGAGCGAGCGATGCGCCCGTCCGACAGTGTCGCCCGCCTCGGCGGTGACGAGTTCGCAGTGGTGCTCGTCGGCCTCGGCTCCTGGCGCGAAGCCGGGATGATTGCCGCGCGTCTCCTGGAGGACGTCGCCGAGCCCGTCGACCTCGTCGACAGCGAGCTCGTCACGACGGCGAGCATCGGCGTCGTGACCGCGACGGAGCCGGACGCGAGCCCGGCGGAGCTCCTCCGCCGCGCCGACGTCGCGATGTATCGCGCCAAGGACCTCGGGCGAGCCCGCGCTGAGTGGTACGAAGCTCCGTCCGACAGCGGAAGCCGCGCCGCGCAGTCGGATTAGTCTCGCCCGATGGTGGCACGCGGCGAGGTGGGTCTCGTGCTCCCTCCCTATCCCCACGATCAGCTCGAATCGTTCCGCACCGTCGCGGCATCGGTGCCGGGTGGCGTGGTGGACGCGTCGGTCGGAACGCCCGTCGACCCGATGCCGGATCTGGTGGTGCGCGCGTTGGCGGACGCGGCAAGCAGCGCCACCGGCTACCCGACAACGATCGGGAGTCTCGACTACCGGAGCGCCGCGGCCGAGTGGGTCGAACGACGGTTCGGATGCACCGCCCAACCAACCGACGTTGTGGCGTGCGTCGGGACGAAGGAACTGGTGGCATCGCTTCCGCGGGCGCTCTCGCTGCGAGAGCCATCCCGCGACACGGTGCTCTTCCCGGCGGTGTCGTACCCCACTTATGCGATGGGGGCAGTCCTCGCCGGTCTCCGCGCGGTGCCGGTGCCCGTCGACTCGGCGTGGCACCTCGACCTCGACGCGGTCGCCGAGAAGGACGCCCGGCGCGCGCTCGTGCTCTGGTGCAACGACCCGAGCAACCCGACGGGCGCGGTGTCGTCACGCGAACAGTTGCACGATGCGGTCGAGTGGGCGCGCGTGCGCGGCATCGTCGTTGCGAGTGACGAGTGCTACGCGGAGTTCACGTACGCGCCCGACGGGAAGCCCGCGGCGCCGGTGACGGCGTTGATGAGCGGGCATGAACGGGTGTTGGCCGTCCACTCGCTCTCGAAGCGGTCGAACATGGCGGGTCTGCGGGCGGGGTTCGTGGTGGGTGATCCTGCCCTCGTGCAGTACCTGGGGGAGCTCCGTAAGCACGGGGGTCTGATGACGCCATCGCCGGTGCAGGTTGCTGCGGCGGCGGCACTGCGAGACGACGCGCACGTGGAGCGTCAGCGTGCGGTCTACGCGAGACGTCGGGCCGAGGCCATTCCCGTGTTCGCGGGGCGCGGGCTCGTGCACGACGGGGGCCCGGCGGCGTTCTATCTCTGGCTGCGCGACGCCGAGGGGCAGCGGGACGGGTGGGCGATTACGGAGGAGCTTGCCCGGGAGGGCTTGCTCGTCGCGCCCGGTGAGCTGTACGGCGACGCGGGCGTTGCACACGTTCGGGTGTCGCTCACCATCAGCGATGCTGCGCTCGCTCGCGTGTGCGAACGTCTGGATCGATAGGGCCGGCGCGCTCGGTACGAGGGAAGGAAGCAGGGAGCACGTGGATCTCGAACACACCATCACCGCGTTGTGGCAGGGGCGGGACGATCTGGGCGCGGTGATGAGCGAGCAGGACGCTCGAGCGGCGGTGCACGAGGCGGTCGAGCTGCTCGACCACGGCGACGCCCGGGTTGCCGAAATGGTCGACGGCGAAGTCGTGGTGCACGAGTGGTTGAAGTACGCGGTCCTCCTGCTGTTCCGGCTCTCGAAGATGGACACCATCGAACTGGGTCCGTTCGAGTACGCCGACAAGATCCCGCTGAAGCGCGACTATCAGCATGCAGGCGTTCGGGTGGTGCCGGGAGGCTCAGCCCGATGGGGTGCCTACCTCGCTCCCGGTGTGGTCCTGATGCCGAGCTACGTCAACATCGGGGCCCGGGTGGGGGCTGACACGATGGTCGATACCTGGGCAACCGTGGGGTCGTGCGCGCAGATCGGCGAACGGGTGCACCTGTCGGGCGGGGTCGGGATCGGCGGCGTGCTCGAGCCGCCCCAGGCGGCGCCGGTCATGGTGGGCGACGACTCGATGATCGGTTCCCGGTGCATCGTCGCCGAGGGGGCCCGTGTGGGCAGCGGCGTCGTCCTCGGGGCGGGCTGCATCCTCACGGGCTCGATTCCCGTGATCGACGCGGAGTCCGGCGACGAGTTGGGGCGCGGCGCCGTGCCCGATTGGTGCGTGGCGATCTCGGCGACGCGATCGCGGACCTACCCGGGCGGCGAGTTCGCGTTGCCGTGCGTGCTCGTGGTGAAGCGCCTGAGCGAGGGCGAGCGCCACGACAAGGCGCGCCTGAACGAGATCCTCCGGGACCACGGGGCGGCCACGTGACGGACGCTGCACTCGCCGACGTCGGCACCGACGACCTGCTTGCCTTGACGGCCGCGTTGGTGTCGGTGCCGTCCGAGAGCCACCACGAGGTCGAGCTGGCTGACGCGATCGAGGCCCGCATGCGCGCGAGGGCGCCGAGCTTGGCCGTCGAGCGGATCGGCGACAACGTGATCGCGCGTACGCGCCTCGCACGCGAACGCCGCGTCGTGCTGGGCGGTCACCTCGACACGGTTTCTGCCAACGAGAACGCGGAGGCGCGGATCGCGGGCGATGTGCTGCACGGACTCGGAGCAGCGGACATGAAGGGTGGTCTGGCGGTCCTGCTCCGGCTGGCCGAGGAGATCGCCGCCGCACCGGAACGGGTGGCCCACGATGTGACGCTCGCCTTCTACGCGTGCGAGGAGGTGGCGGACGAGCACAATGGCCTGCGCCACGTGTTCGCCGAGGCACCCGAGCTGCTGACGGGGGACTTCGCGGTGCTGCTGGAGCCGACGGACGGTTGGGTGGAGGCAGGGTGCCAGGGCTTCCTCATCGTCGAAGCAGAGTTCCATGGCGTGCGGGCGCACACTGCCCGGCCGTGGATGGGAAAGAACGCGATTCACGGCGCCGCCGAGGTACTGCAGCGAGTGGCCGGGCACGCGTCTGATGTGGTCGTGGTCGACGGTCTCGAATTCCAGGAGTCGCTCCAAGTCGTGCGAATCGAGGGGGGTCTCCCGGGACGCAACAACGTGGTGCCTGATCGGGCGGTCCTCGTGGTGAATCGCCGGTTCGCCCCGTGCTACACGGCGGAAGAGGCCGAACGACAGGTGCGCGAGCTACTGGCGGGCGCAGACTCGGCGATCGTCCTCCAGGCGCAGCCCGGCGCGCTGCCGAACTTGTCGAACGTCCTGGTGCAGGAATTCGTCGGCGGACTCGACCTGCCGGTGCGTCCGAAGCTCGGGTGGACCGACGTGGCGCGGTTCGCGGCGCGTGGGGTTCCGGCAGTGAACTTCGGGTCCGGTGATCCCGCGATCGCCCACACGGCGAACGAATTCGTCACCCGTGAGTCGGTCGAGGGATGCCACCGGGTGTTAGCCCGGTTCGTTGGCCTCGAGTGACGAGTCGCGCCGCTACAAGCGGCGCATCACCGTGACGACACGCCCGTAGATCGTCACTTCGTCGGGATCGAAGACCATCTCGTCCATGGTCGGGTTCTCGGGTCGGAGCACGATCTTGTTGCGACGTCGGAGAAACGTCTTCACGGTGCCCTCGCCCCCGGGGATGCCGGCAACGACGGTGTCGCCGGGATCGGCCGTCGGCTGCTGGTGGACCACCACATAGTCGCCGTCGAAGATCCCGGCGTCGATCATGGAGTCGCCCCGCACGCGCAGCATGAACAACGGGCCGTCACCGGTGAGATCCTCCGGGACGGGGAGGGTCTCCTCGATGTTCTCGGCCGCGAGGACGCCGGTACCGGCCGCGACGTCGCCGACGAGCGGGACGTGGCGTACGGGACGACGGTCGACGGCGGCCCCCGACACCGCGTCGAGGTGGATCTCGATGGCGCGGGGCTTCGTGGGGTCGCGCGTGAGATACCCCTTGTCTTGCAGGGCGGCGAGGTGGGCGTGGACGGTCGAGCTGGAGGACAGGCCCACCGCCTCCCCGATCTCGCGGACGCTCGGCGGGTAGCCGCGTCGGCGGACTTCGGCGTCGATGAACTCGAGCACCTGACGCTGGCGGGGGGTGAGCTCAGTCATGGCGTGACGGTACCACGATCGTGCGTTCGGGGCAAACACCTGTTCGGCGGTCCGAAAGACACGTGCCGGTTGGGACTTGACGTCGAACGGGTGTTCGTGGTTGGATCGAACAGTTGTTCGGTGCAGGTAGCGACGAACGACATCGACGAATGACATCGACGAATGACATCGACGAATGACATCGACGAATGAGTGTCACACCCCGGTGTTCCACTCGGTCGAGCGGAACGACCCAGTCCGTGACCAGGCGTTTCGACCAGCGTTCGACAGGAGACGAGGGAGTCCGATGGCCGCTGTCATGACCACCGTTGTCACCACGACACCGGGAGACGAGCGGTGGGTGGTACCCATGAGCCGCCCGTTCGCGCCGGCCGCTGCCACCGGCCGTGCTCCCGTTCCCGCCCGCCGCGGGCTGCCGCGCGCCGTCTATTGGTGGCGGCGCGCCCTCGCGGGGGTTGCGGTCGTGGGCATCGTGGTCGTGACGGCGCAGGCGGGCGCCGCGCTCGGCGGGTTGACCCCCGCAACCCCCGAGCGCCGCCCAGCCGCCGGAGGTGACGAGCTCGCGAGCGTGACGGTGCGACAGGGTGACTCGCTCTGGTCTATCGCGCAGCGACTTGCGCCGGGCGAGGATCCGCGCCCGTTGGTCGATGCCCTCGACGACGCACGCGATGGCGCGCCGCTCGTGCCGGGCGAGACTGTCGAGTGGGGCGGAGGGACATGACCGCGCCCTGCCCGCGCCGCGACGATGGGCGCGACGGGGCCAATCGAGAGCGGTACCGTGGGCCGGGTGCGGTGCCCCTTCTGCTCGGCGGACGACGACAAGGTCGTCGACTCGCGTCCTTCGGACGACAACTCGTCCGTCCGTCGGCGCCGCGAGTGTCTGACGTGCGGACGTCGTTACACGACCTACGAGCGAATCGAGGAGCTGCCACTCATCGTCGTGAAACGCTCGGGTGCACGCGAGCCCTTCGACCATGCGAAGGTGGCGGCCGGCATCGAGCGCGCGATCGCCGGCAGCGCGATCGATCCATCGACCGTCGACGCGGTCGTTGCCGGGATCGAGGAGCGGGCGCGGGCAGACCACGAGGTCACGACCGAGTGGGTAGGGCTGGCAGTGCTCGAACAGTTGCGGCTGCTCGATCCGGTGTCGGCGGTTCGCTTCGCGTCCGTCTACAAGGGCTTCGAGGACCTCGGCGATTTCGAGCGCGAGCTCGTCGAGCTCCAGAAGTCCACCGCGCCCAAGCGGCGAAATCGGCGCTCGTAGAAATTTCCCCGATTGCCGCGACAAGCCTTGCAATGACACCCGTGTAGTTCTATCGTGGGCGTCCGCACCACCTGTGGGGTCGAATCGCCCACCAGCTACCACATGTAGTGGTTTCGCCGTGATCCCGGGTGTGGAACGGCGGCAAGGGCGGCAAGGGAAGACCATCGGAGAGTCCAGCGAGCCGAGAGCGACCGTCGAGAGAGGGGATCGTCCGAATGGCAGTGGCGCCGGAGCAGATCGGGATCGGGATCGGCCGTTACTTCACCGAACCGGGCACGCACCCATACGACATGGTGGCCTGGGAGCGCCGCGAGGCTCGGATCCCGAACTTCAAGGACGGGACCGACGCCTTCCTCCAGCCCGACGTCGAGTTCCCGACGACCTGGTCGCAGAACGCGACGAACATCGTCGCCCAGAAGTACTTCCGCGGCACCCTCGGCACCGAGGAACGGGAGACATCGCTGCGGCAGGTGATCGACCGGGTGGCGGACACGATCACCGCGTGGGGTATGCGCGACGGCTACTTCGTCGACGACGAAGAGGGCGCCGCGTTCCGCAACGAGCTCAAGTACATCCTGCTCACGCAGCGCGCCGCGTTCAACTCTCCGGTGTGGTTCAACATCGGCGTGAAGGGTGAGCGCCAACAGGCGAGCGCGTGCTTCATCCTCGCGGTCGACGACACGATGGACGCGATCCTCAACTGGTACCGGGAGGAAGGCGTCATCTTCAAGGGCGGCTCCGGTTCGGGCATCAACTTGTCGACGATCCGGTCGTCGCAGGAATTCCTGAAGGGCGGTGGGACCGCCAGCGGCCCCGTGAGCTTCATGCGCGGCGCCGACGCCTCCGCCGGCACGATCAAGTCGGGCGGCAAGACTCGCCGCGCCGCGAAGATGGTCATCCTCAACGCCGACCATCCCGACATCGAGGAATTCGTGTGGTGCAAGGCATCGGAGGAGCGCAAGGCGCGAGCGCTCCGCGACGCCGGGTTCGATATGGATCTCGACGGCAAGGACTCCCACTCGATCCAGTACCAGAACGCGAACAACTCGGTGCGCGTCACCGACGAGTTCATGCAGGCGGTGTTGGAGGACCGCGAGTGGGCGCTGCGGGCGGTCAAGACCGGCGACCCGATCCGCACGGTGGCCGCACGCGACCTGATGCGCCAGGTCTCCCAAGCCTCATGGGAGTGCGCCGACCCGGGCATGCAGTTCGACAGCACCATCAACCGTTGGCACACCGCGCCCAACACCGGCCGCATCAACGCCAGCAACCCGTGCTCGGAGTACATGCATCTCGACAACTCCGCTTGCAACCTCGCGAGCATCAACCTCCTGAAGTACCTCACCGACGACGGGGTCTTCGACGTCGACGGATACCGCCACACGGTCGAGGTCATGTTCACCGCGCAGGAGATCCTCGTCGGCAACGCCGACTATCCGACGGAGAAGATCGCTGACAACAGCCGGAGGTTCCGTCAGCTCGGCCTCGGCTACGCGAACCTGGGCGCCCTGCTGATGGCCGAAGGCATGCCCTACGACTCGGATGCCGGGCGGGCGTGGGCGGCGGCGCTCACCGCGCTGATGACCGGTCACGCCTACGCGACGAGTGGGCGCACCGCTGGTCGTATGGGCCCGTTCGCCGGCTACGCCGAGAACGCCGACGCGATGGGCAACGTGCTGCGGATGCACCGGGCGGAGGTCGCGAAGATCGACGAGGAGCTGGTACCCCCCGAGCTGCTGAGCGCAGCCCAGCGAGCGTGGGACGACGCGGTCGAGACCGGTGAGCGCTTTGGCGTTCGCAACGCCCAGGCCACCGTGCTCGCGCCGACCGGGACCATCGGCCTGATGATGGACTGCGACACCACCGGCGTCGAACCCGACCTCGCTCTCACGAAGGCGAAGAAGCTCGTGGGCGGGGGCACGATGCTGATCGTCAACCAGTCCATCCCGCGCGCGTTGACGCGTCTCGGGTACACCGAGGAGCAGGTCGCCGCGATCGTCCGACACATCGACGAGCACAAGACGATCCTCGGGGCGCCCGAGTTCGATCCCGAGCACCTCCCGGTGTTCGCGTGCTCGATGGGCGACAACACGATCCACTACATGGGTCACGTGAAGATGATGGGAGCGGTGCAGCCCTTCATCTCGGGTGCCATCTCGAAGACCGTCAACATGCCCGAGGACGTGACGGTCGAGGACGTCGAAGGGCTCCACATCGAGGCGTGGAAACTGGGCCTGAAGGCCGTTGCCATCTACCGCGACAACTGCAAGGTCGCGCAACCGCTCGCGACGCAGAAGAAGGCCGGCTCCTCGGCGGATGCGGGAGCGCCCGCCCAGGTCGTGGAGCGGATCGTCGAGCACGTCATCGTGCAGGAGCCCGTACGCCAGAAGCTGCCGCGCACCCGCAACTCGAAGACGTTCTCGTTCCGCGTCGCCGACTGCCGGGGGTTCGCGACCGTCTCCGAGTACGAGGACGGCCGGCCCGGTGAGCTGTTCCTCAACGTGTCGAAGCAGGGTTCCACCCTCGCGGGAATCATGGACTCGTTCGCGATCTCGGTGAGTCACGGCCTGCAGTACGGCGTGCCACTGCGTGCGTTCGTGGAGACCTTCACCAATCGGCGGTTCGAGCCGGCCGGCATGACCGACGACCCCGACATCCGGATCGCCACGAGCCTCGTCGACTACATCTTCCGGAAGCTCGCGATCGAGTACCTGCCCTACGACGAGCGGGTCGAGATCGGCGTGCTCACCACGGGGGAGCGGATGCAGCCGACGCTGCCCGGTGTCGAGGAGGCGGTCGTCGTCGACGAGCCGACGAGCACGGGCTTGCCGCCCGACGACCGAGCGCCATCGGACGCGCTGATGAAGCAGCCCACCGGCTCGAAGCACGAGGTCGTGCTCTGCCACGTGTGCGGCGACATCATGCAACGGGCCGGGAGTTGCCATGCGTGCCCGAGCTGCGGCGCGACCAGCGGCTGTTCGTAGGAGCCGGGCGGCAATCAGCGGGCGCGGGCTCGGCTCGCGGAAGGGTCACCGCTTGGGTATGCCGAGTCGTGCGACTTCGGCCCCGAGACACCGGTTCTCGACGTAGATGAGCCCGGCCTGCTCGGCACGTTCGCGTGCCGGTCCGGAGACAATGCCGAGTTGGAGCCACAGCACGGGCGCGCCGACCTCCACGGTCTGGCGGGCGATCTCGGGCGCGTCGGAGGGAGGGCGGAACACGTCGACGATGTCGGGGCGATGGGGGAGGTCAAGGAGGGACGGGAAGCACGGGCGCCCGTACAGCTCCGCGGTGTTCGGGTTCACCGGTATCACGTCGAAGCCGGACGCGAGCAGGACCTGCGGGATGCTGTAGGCGGCCTTGCCGGACGCGCGCGAGGCGCCGACGACGGCGATGGTCCTCGTGCGTTCGAGCAGAGCCCGCAGGTCGCCGTCGCTGAGCACGCCCCCAGCATTTCAGGCGCGCGCCCGCGGGTCTGCGGTTCCCGTTTGCCCGCCTCCGGTAGCCGTCTGGAAGGATGACGGGGATGTCGTTCGCCACTCTTCGGCTGCTCGTCGCCGCGCCCGTCCTGCTCGACCCCAATTTCGCCCGGTCGGTGGTCTTCGTGGTCGATCACGATCCCGACGGGGCGCTGGGCTTCGTCGTCAACCGGGCCGGCTCGGTGCCGATCGACGACGTGTTGCCGCACTGGACGTCGTTGGCAGTCCACCCGGCGGTGGTCTTCGACGGCGGCCCGGTGCAGCGCGACGCCGCGGCGATCGCGCTCGCCCAGGTTGCCCGGCCGGACGTCTCGGACGCGTGGCAGCCACTGCTCGGGCGGGTGGGAAGCTTCGACCTCGACGCGGGAACGACGCGTCCAGATGTCGAGGAGATCCGAGTGTTCGCAGGGTACGCCGGCTGGGGTCCGGGCCAACTCGACGACGAGATCGCGCGGGGCGACTGGCACGTGGTCGATGCCGAGCCGGGGGACCTGCTCGACGCCGCCCCCGACTCGCTCTGGCGCCGGGTGCTGCGTCGCCAAGGGGGAGCGTTGGCCGGCGTGGCCAACCAGCCGCTCGACGTCTCCACCAATTGACCTTCCGGCTTCCGCCGACCGCTGCGCTACCGTCCGCCGGTGACCGCCCTGCTGCTCGTTCGCCACGCCCAGTCGGCGTGGAACGAGGAGGGCCGTTGGCAGGGCCAAGCCGATCCGCCGCTGACCGCATTCGGCGTGCGGCAGGCGGAGCTCGCCGCCACCCGCGTCGAACAGTGCGCGGCGGTCTGGGCCTCCGATCTCCATCGCGCGCGCGACACGGCGGAGCGGATCGCCGCCCGTTGGGGCCTTCCCGTCCTCGTCGATCGTCGCCTCCGCGAGCGAGCGGCGGGCGCCTGGGAGGGCCTGACCCGCGCCGAGATCGAAGCGGGTTGGCCGGGATACCTCTCCAACGGTCACCGCCCGGATGGGTGGGAGCCCGATGTCGCGGTCGTCGAACGGTCCTGCGCTGCGCTCGACGAGATCGCGAGCGGTTCCGGCCCGGGACCCGTCCTCGTGGTGACACACGGCGGTGTGATCCGGAACCTCGAACACCACCTTGCTCCGGACGACCCCCGCGCCGCGCTGCTCCTGCCGAACCTGAGCGGGTTGTGGGCGACGGTCGAACGCGGCGTGTTGACCCTGGGTGAGCGCGTGGCGCTGCTCACCGAGGGCGAGACCACGGTGCCCCGACAGATCTGACGCTCGACCACCGCGGCCGCGTCCATCGGTTTCGGGGCCTCCTGGGAGTAAACTGTCCAGTTCCCCGAATCCTGCCGCGCCCCGCGGCCACGACCGACCGAGGCTCCGCTTGACGAACGACGTCGCCGGCGTTGCACCCCCCGAGCCCGGCGCGAATCCGGAGCTCGCCGCCGAGCAACGCCATGTCGACCGGGCGTACGCCCAGCTCGACCGGATGCGCCACGCGGCCGAGCAGGTGGCACGCGGATTCGACGACGTGAGCAGGGGCGGGACGCATCAGGCCCGGCTCGAGCGCGACGTTGCCGCTGCGCACACCCGTCGTCGGCTGGCGGCGCTCGAGCTCGGCGACGCCCCCCTGTGCTTCGGTCGTCTCGACATGCTCGCCGACGCGACCGATCCGGCGGACCCCGGTCCCTTCCACGTCGGCCGGCTCTCCGTCACCGACGACGAGCTCTCGCCCCTGGTCGTCGATTGGCGTGCGCCCGTCGCCGAGCCGTTCTACCGCGCGACCGCCATCGAGCCGATGGGAGTGGGACGGCGTCGTCATTTCCAGACCCGGGGCCGGCGGATCCTCGGCATCGACGACGAGGTTTTCGACGCCGCCGTCTCGGAGGCGTCCGGACTCACCGTCGTGGGTGAGGCGGCGCTGCTCTCGGCGTTGCGGCGCGAACGCACGGGCCGCATGCACGACATCGTGGCGACGATCCAAGCCGAGCAAGACGAGGCCATTCGCGCGCCGATCACGGGCGTCCTGGTGGTGTCCGGCGGGCCGGGAACGGGCAAAACCGCCGTCGCGCTGCACCGCGCGGCGTACCTGCTCTACACGCACCGCCGCCGTCTCGCCTCGCAGGGTGTGTTGCTGGTGGGCCCGAGCGCGATGTTCCTGCGTTACATCGACGAGGTGCTGCCCTCGCTCGGCGAGGACGAGGTCGTCCTCGCCACGGCCCGCGCGCTGAAGCCGCGCCTGCGCGTCACCGGTGTCGACGCCGCCGACGTGGCAGCGTTGAAGGGGTCCGCGCGGATGGCGTCGGTGATCGCCCGGGCGGTGCGCGACCGCGAACGGCCCATGCCCCGCGAAGTGGTCGTCGTCCTCGACGGCTTCCGCCTCCGGATGCGCCGACGCGACTCGGCGCAGATCGTCGGCCGGGCCCACGCACGCCGCGGGACGCACAACTCGAGGCGCCCGTTCGTCGTGAGTGCGGTGCTCGAGCACTTTCGTCGTGACTACCGACGACGCTTGGTCGATGCCTATCGAGCCGATCACCGCCGACTCGAGGGTGGACGCGACGCGGGTGCAGGAGGATCGCACCGAGTGCCGGCGTTCGACGTGCAGATCGGCGCGCTCCTGGCGCGCGGGGAGCCGGCGCCCCCGGAGTGGAACGAGGAGCTCACCCGCCGCCTCCGGCGGGCGCCGGAGATCGTCGCCGCGCTCGAGCGCATGTGGCCCGTCTTGACCGGCGCGGCGCTCGTGCACGACTTGCTGGGGTTCGAGGGATTGATTCGCTCGGCTGCCGCCGACGCCCTGAGCGCCGACGAGCAGCGCACCCTGTTTCGCCCGCGAGTGGTCGATGTGGCGACGGTGCCGTGGACCGAGGCCGATCTTGCGCTGATCGACGAGGCGGACGCGCTGCTCGGTCCGCCGAGCGCCTCCCGCCCCCGTCGAGGGAGAGCGCGTCGTTCGGCCGCCGAGTTGGAACAGGCGCGGCGCACGGTCGAAGAGCTCGGCGTCTCAGCGTTCACGACGGCCGAAGAGATGCTCGACCGGTATGCAGGTTCGGCTCCGGCACGTTCCGACGACGACGGCGAGACGCGCACGTTCGGCCACGTCCTGGTCGACGAGGCCCAGGACCTCTCCGCGATGCAGTGGCGCATGCTCGCCCGGCGGTGCCCGTCGGGGTCGATGACTCTGGTCGGCGACTTCGCCCAGGCGACGAAGCCAGGTGCGCTCCCGGGGTGGGACGACGTGTTGGCCCAGCTCCCCGAGCGCGTCCCACCGCGCGTCGTCACGCTCTCGGTGAATTACCGCACGCCGAGGGAGATCATGGACTTCGCGAACCGGCTGCTCCCGGTGGCGGCGCCCGGCATCGCGCCGGCTCGCGCGGTGCGCGACGGAGGCGTCGACCCGCAGGTGGTGACAGCCGAGACGGGCGAGGTGGTCGAGGCGGCGGCCGCCGCGGCCCGCGGAGCCTCGCGCCGTGGGGGCACCGTGGCGGTGTTGGCCCCGGCCGCACTGCACGACCCGCTGGCCGCCGAGCTGCGAGATCGGGGGGCGGTCGCCGACGCCGACGATGCGATCGATGCCCCGATCGCGATCTTGGAAGCGGCCGACTCGAAGGGCCTCGAGTTCGACCACGTCGTGGTCGTCGAGCCCGCCGACCTCGTCACGCGCGATGCGGCCGGATTGCGACTCCTGTACGTCGTGCTGACGCGCGCCACACGCGACCTCGTGGTCGTGCATTCGTCCGCCCTCCCCGAGGCGCTCGCGCAGGCGCCCCGGACGGACGCGCGGCCCGACGCGTCGTTGGCGCACCTCGAGTGGGCCGGGGCAGATGCCGATCGCAGGTCCACCTAGGCTGGGTCGCCATGACGTTGCTCGATGCCGACCGCACTGCTGCCGACGTCGCCTGGGACCTCGAGCCGCTGGTCGACGGCCGCGGCGCGCCGGGCGTCGACGCGCTCCTCGACGATGCCGAGTCGAGGGCCGGCGCCCTCGCCGGGTTTCGGGGCCGGATCGCGGCCCTCGACGCGACCGAGCTGGCCGAGTTGATGGAGCAGCTCGCCGTGATCGGCGACCTCGTCGGGCGGGCCGGGTCGTATGCGGGGCTTCGCTACTCGGTCGACACCGCCGATCCGGAGCTGGGTGCGCTGATGGCCCGCACGGAGGAACGGAGCACGGCGATCAGCAACGAGCTGTTGTTCGTCGATCTCGAATGGGCGGCGGTGGACGACGAGCAGGCTGCCGCGTTGCTCGAGGACGCCGCGCTGGCGTTCTGTCGGCACCACCTCGAGGCGGTTCGGCGGTACCGGCCGTACCTGCTGTCCGAGCCCGAGGAGCGGATCCTCGCCGAGAAGTCCCTCACCGCGACGAACGCGTGGGTCCGCCTCTTCTCGGACCTCACGTCTGCGATCACGGTCGAGCTCGACGGTGCCACCGCGAGCCTGGAGGAGGGGTTGTCCCGGCTCGCGTCACCGGACCGCGATGCTCGCGCCACCGCGGCGGGTGCGGTCACCGAGGCCCTGGCGCCGGGCTTGCGTACCCGCGCGTTCATCTTCAACACGTTGCTCGCCGACAAGTCCGTGGACGACCGGCTCCGCAACTACTCCTCGTGGATCGCGGCGCGAAATCTCGGCAACGAGGCGAGCGACGAGTCGGTGCAGGCGCTCGTCGACGCGGTCCAGGCGCGTTACGACATCCCGCAGCGCTGGTACGCGCTGAAGGCCCGGTTGCTCGGCGTCGACCGGCTCGCCGACTACGACCGCATGGCGACGGTCGCGACGGCCGACGAGGAGTTCGGCTGGAACGACGCGCGCCGACTCGTGCTCGACGCGTACGAGTCCTTCTCGCCCGAGCTCGCCCGGATCGCTGAGCGATTCTTCGAGGAGGGCTGGATCGACGCCCCGGTCAGACCGGGTAAGCGCCCGGGCGCATTCTGCGCGTACACGGTGCCGAGCCGGCATCCCTACCTGCTGCTCAACTGGACGGCGCGGCGGCGCGACGTGCTCACGCTGTCCCACGAGCTCGGTCACGGACTCCACGCCTATCTCGCCCGGAGCCAGGGCATCTTCCATCAGTCCACGCCCCTCACCCTGGCCGAGACCGCGTCCGTGTTCGGGGAGACGGTCACCTTCGGCCGCATGCTCACCGCCACCGACGATCCCGCGGTCCGTCTCGCGCTGCTCGCCGAGAGCCTCGAAGGTCAGATCGCGACGGTCTTCCGTCAGGTCGCGATGAACCGGTTCGAAGACGTCGTGCACCGTGAGCGACGGGAGGTCGGCGAGCTCTCCGTGGAGCGGTTCAACGACTGTTGGGCCGAAACGCAGACGGCGATGCTGGGTGAGGCGGTCGAGATCACCGAGGGCTACCGCACCTGGTGGTCGTACATCCCGCACTTCATCGGCATGCCCGGCTACGTGTACGCGTACTCGTACGGTCAGCTCCTCGCGCTGTCCGTGTACCGGGCGTACGAACGTGAGGGAGCAGCGTTCGTGCCGCGTTATCTGGAGATGCTCGGGAGCGGCGGCTCACGCTCTCCGGAGGAGCTCGGCCGGATGGTCGGGCTCGATCTCACCGACCCGGCGTTCTGGGACGGGGGGCTGGCGATCGTGGGGGAGCAGCTCGACGCGGCGGAGGCCGCGGCGCGCGACGCGGGACGGCTCTGACCCTCAGCTGCCGATCCGGCCCAGCTCGCGGGCGAGTTGGTCCAATCCCATCGGCCCGAGGTCGAGGGCTTCGCGGTGGAACGCCTTGAGCTCGAACCCCGCGCCCGCACGGGCGCGGGCTTCGTCGCGGCTCCGGAGCCAGACCCGTTCCCCGACCTTGTAGCTGATCGCCTGGCCGGGGAGTCCGAGATAGCGGTCCACCTCGCTGGCGACGAACGCGGTGGGGAACTTGCTGCGTTCGGCGACGAACTGGTTCGCCAGCTCGGGCGTCCACGGCTCGCGCGGGTGGAAGCGCTCTCCTGCGGGGATCGTCAATGCGAGGTGCATGCCGATGTCGACGACGACTCGCACGGCGCGTAGTGCCTGGGCGCGCAGCATCCCGAGCTCGAACGCGGGATCGTCGAGGTAGCCGAGCTCGCCCATCAGGCGCTCGGCGTAGAGCGCCCAGCCCTCCGCGTGCCCCGACGTGCCCGCGAGCGTGCGCTGGTAACGGCTGAGCCGGTCGGAGAGGTAGCGCACCTGACCGATCTGGAGATGGTGCCCGGGGACACCCTCGTGGTAACAGATCGAGACCTCGCCCCAGAGCGGGAACGTGGTCCGACCGAGCGTCGGATACCAGGTGCGGCCGGGTCGGCTGAAGTCCTCCGAAGGGCCCGTGTAGTACATCGCGGCCGCGCCCCCCGGCGGAGCGATCATCGCCTCGACGCGCCGCACCGGCTCCGGGATGTCGAAGTGAGCGCCGTCGAGCGCCGCGACGGTGCGGTCGAGCAGGTCCTGGTTCCAGCGCCGGAACTCGTCGACGCCTTCGATGCTGCGGGTCGGATCGTGCTCGAGGTGCTCGATCACCGCGTCGACGTCGGAGCCGGGAATGATCCGCTCCGCGACCTGTTGCATCGCATGCTCGATCCGGTGGAGCTCGTCCCATCCCCAGGCGTACGTCTCGTCGAGGTCGAGCGCCATGCCGTTGAAGTCACGCGCATACCGCTGGTAGCGCTCGCGTCCCACCGCGTCCGACTCGGTCGCATGGGGCGCGTACTCGCTGACGAGGTAGCGACCGAGTGCGCCGTAGGCACGCGTCGCCCGGTCGGCGAGCTCCGCGAGCCGAGCGCCGAGCGCGGCGTCGTCCGGGCCCGTCGCCTCGTACTCGTCGACCAGCGACAGGAAGAACGGCCGGGTCGACCCGTCGAACCCACCCCACGTGTCGGCTTGCTGCGCGCACGCCACGGCCTGTCGGCGGGCCGCCACGATGCCCTGCCCGACGCCTTCGGTGAGCGACGCCTCCAGGTCGGCCAGACCTTGCGGCACGAGCGCCATCCGCTCGGCGATGGTGACCCAGTCGGATTCTGTGGCGCGCGGCATGAGATCAAAGGCCATGCGCACCGACTGCACCGCACTGCCGAGCACCCGAACGTCTCGCAGGTGCTCGCCCGCGTCGAACTGCTCGGCGGCGAGGTCGAGACGCTCGTGCAGCACCTCGGCTGCAATCCGATCGGCGTCGTTCTCGAGGTGCGCGGCGGCGAGCGCGCGCATCGTGGCACGGTCGTGCTCGGCCCGCTCGGCCGCGCCGTCGGGTGACAGGTCCGTCATCTCGTGGTCGTGCCCGAC
Source organism: uncultured Actinomycetes bacterium (assembly GCA_963775795.1). Classification (GTDB taxonomy): domain Bacteria; phylum Actinomycetota; class Acidimicrobiia; order IMCC26256; family DASPTH01; genus CAVZKC01. The sequence goes on from CAVZKC010000004.1 coordinate 2,010,272, forward strand.
GATCCCCTCGAACGTGGCCGCAAGCGGATCGAGCGACGCGTAACGCTCGACGTAGGCGTCGGCGAGGTCGTACACGGCGGTCATGGGCTGCTCCAGTGGGCTCGCGGGTCGACCCGCAGACTTCCACATTGCGCCCCGGAGCGCCTCGCCGGAGCGATCGTGGCACGATGGCGCGATGTCGACGATCCGCGGTGCGCACGCGCTCGTGACGGGCGGGTCGAGTGGCATCGGCCTCGCCGCCGCGAAGCTCCTCGCGCGGCAGGGCGCGTCCGTGTCGGTCGTCGCGCGCACGGAGGACCGTCTGGCGCGAGCGGTCGAGCAGGTCCGCGGCTCCGCTCCCGAGGCGTCGGTGGTTGCCGGGTGCGCCGACGTGACCCGCCCGAGCGAGCTGGCCGACGCGTTCGCCGGGTGCTGCTCGCAGCTGGGGCCGTGCGACATCCTCGTGACCGCAGCGGGCTCCGCGCACCCCGGCTACTTCACGGCGCTCGACGACGCCGTGTTCCGTTCGCAGATGGAGACCGACTACTTCGGCACGTTGCACGCGATCCGCCTGGCCGTTCCCGGGATGGTGGACCGCGGGCGGGGGCACGTCGTGGCGATCGCGTCGACCGCCGCCCTCGTCGGCGTCTTCGGGTACTCGGCGTACGCACCGGCGAAGTACGCCGTCCGAGGTCTCGTCGAGACGCTGCGCCCGGAGTTGGCACCCCACGGCGTCGTGGTCTCGTGCGCGTACCCGCCCGACACCCGCACTCCCGGTTTCGAGCGCGAGAACGAGCTGAAACCGCCCGAGAGCGCGCGCGTCTCGGCGGCGATCACGCCGCGTGACCCCGACGACGTCGCACGCGCGATCGTGAAGGGGATCACTCGTGACCGGCTCGTGATCACAGCCGACCCCCAGACGGCAGCGTTGGCCCGGGTTGGAAGCATGGTCGCGCCGGTGGTGCGTCGGGTCATGGACCGCCAGGTCCGTCGCGCCCGCAACACCTGAGCGCTTCGAATCAGGACCGCCGCCCCGGCCGCGCTACCTTCCGCGAGACGGACGAACGACCGAGGAGTCGTCATGGCGACGCGCACCGAGACCGACAGCATGGGCCCGATCGAGGTGCCGGCCGATCACTATTGGGGTGCGCAGACGCAGCGGTCCTTGCACCACTTCTCCATCGCGGGGGACCGGATGCCCACCGCCGTGATCAGCGCCATGGCGGTGCTGAAGAAGGCGGCCGCGCTCGTCAACGAGGGGCTCGGAAAGCTGCCGGCCGACAAGGCGCGGCTCCTCGTCACCGCGGCCGACGAGATCGTGGCGGGGAAGCTCCCCGACGAGTTCCCGTTGTTCGTCTGGCAGACCGGCAGCGGGACGCAGACGAACATGAACGTGAACGAGGTGATCTCGAACCGCGCCATCGAGCTCGCGGGCGGCGAGATGGGCTCGAAGCAGCCGGTCCACCCCAACGACGACGTCAACATGTCGCAGTCCTCGAACGACACGTTCCCGACCGCCATGCACATCGCGGCGGCGCAGGAGCTCGTCGGTCGACTGATCCCGTCCGTACGACGTCTACGCGACGCGCTCGCGGTGAAGGCCGCCGAATTCGCCGACATCGTGAAGATCGGTCGTACCCACCTCCAGGACGCCGTTCCCCTCACGCTGGGCCAGGAGTTCGGGGGCTACGTCGCCCAGCTCGACGCCGACCTGACGCGCCTCGAACTGGTCCTTCCCGGCCTCTACGAGCTGGCCATCGGCGGCACTGCCGTCGGGACCGGCCTCAACACGCACCCCGAGTTCGCCGATCGTTGTGCCGCCACGATCGCCGAGCTGACCGAGCTTCCCTTCGTGTCGGCGCCGAACAAGTTCGCCGCGCTGGCGGCGCACGACGCGGTCGTGATGGCGAGCGGCGCCGTCCGTACGCTCGCGGTCTCCCTCATGAAGATCGCCAACGACATCCGATGGTTGGCATCGGGCCCGCGCGCCGGGCTCGGGGAGCTCGTGCTCCCGGAGAACGAGCCGGGATCCTCGATCATGCCCGGGAAGGTGAATCCCACCCAGAGCGAGGCGATGACGATGGTGTGCGTGCAGGTGCTCGGCAACGACACCACCATTGGCATCGCCGGGTCGCAGGGCAACTTCGAGCTCAACGTGTTCAAACCGGTCATGATCTTCAACTTCCTCCACTCGGTCGACCTGCTCACCGACGCGTGCGACTCGTTCCGCCAATTCGCGATCGAGGGCGTGCAGGCGGACGAGGAGCGCATCGCCGAGCACGTCGCCAATTCGCTCATGCTCGTCACCGCGCTGAACCCGCACATCGGCTACGACAACGCCGCGGCGATCGCGAAGCATGCGCACCACCATGGTCGGACCCTCAAGGAGGCCGCCGTCGAGCTGGGCCACCTCACGGGCGAGGAGTTCGACCGGCTCGTCCGCCCCGACCGGATGACCTCTCCCGGCGGCTGACCGGGCCGAGCACGAGGTCGTTCTCCCGACCTAGGCTCGTCGCGTCGCCAGATTTCTCACGGAACCACACAGGAGATTGGCCCATGTCGCTGTACGACACGAAGATCAACGCTCTCGACGGGAGTCCGATCGATCTGCGGGACTACGAGGGCAAGGCGCTGCTCGTCGTCAACGTGGCGTCGAAGTGCGGCCTGACGCCGCAGTACACCGCGTTGCAGCAGCTCCACGAGAGCTACGGCGACAAGGGCTTCGAGGTGCTCGGCTTCCCGTGCAACCAGTTCATGGGCCAGGAGCCGGGGACGCCGGAAGAGATCCGGGAGTTCTGCGACACGAACTATCAGGTGACGTTCCCGTTGTTCGAGAAGATCGACGTGAACGGCGCACACCGCCACCCGGTCTACGAGGAGCTCACGCAGGCGGCAGACGCCGATGGCGAAGCCGGCGATGTGAAGTGGAACTTCGAGAAGTTCCTCGTCTCGCCGTCGGGTGAGGTCGTCGCACGCTTCCGCCCGCAGGTGGCGCCCGACGACCCGGCGGTCATCTCCGCCATCGAGCAGCACCTCGTCTGACCCTCTCGGGCGAAGCGGCATCGCCCGCCTCGCCTTTGCCGGCCACTCGCCGGGGGGAGAATCCGGCGGGAGAACCGGGAGGAGAATTCGGCGCGGGCCGGAACAAGAGGTCGGTGGGTGAGGTTGCATCCTCGTAATCGTGTAATCACCTCGAGGATGGCCCATGGACACCGAGACCCTCACGCTGCCCCTGCTCCCGCTTCCGTCGGGAGTCGTGTTTCCCCACATGGTCGTCACGCTGGCGCTCGAGTCTGCTGAGGCGACCGCGGCGGCCGACGGGGCCCAAGCCGCGGACGGGCGGTTGCTGCTCGTCCCCCGGACCGCGACCGGCTACGCCACGGTCGGGACCATCGCCCGGATCGAGCACGCCGGCGAGCTCCCCAACGGCAGCCGTGGGCTCGTCCTCCGCGGTACCGGCCGCGCCGTCGTCGGCACCGTCGTGCCCGACGAGCGTGCCGGCGTCTGGGTGTCGGCGTCGGTCGTCGCCGACGACAGTGAGCACACGGGGCGCGCCCGCGAGCTGGCGACCGAGTACAAGGCCGTCGTGCGGGCGATCGCCCGCCAGCTCGGTTCGCCGCGGGTCGCCGAGATCGTCGCCGGTGTCGAGGACATCGGTGCGCTCGCCGACACCGCCGGGGCGTCGCCTGAGTTGTCGATCGAGCGCCGGATCGTCCTCCTCGAGACCCTCGACGCCGAGGCGCGCCTCGGACTCGCACTCGAGTGGGCACGTGAGGCCCTGGCCGAGCTCGAGCTCGGCGAGGAGCTACGCACCCGGATCACGGACAACGTCGACAAGACCCAGCGCGAGTTCCTGCTCCGCCAGCAGCTCGCGGCGATCCGCGCCGAGCTCGGTGAAGCTGACGACGACGGAGTCGACGACTACCGGTCGCGTCTCGACGCCCGGGTCCTGCCCGATGCCGTCCGCACCGCCGTCGAGCGGGAGATCGGGCGTCTGGAGCGCACGTCCGAGCAGAACCCCGAGCATGGATGGATCCGCACGTGGATCGACACGGTCTTCGAGCTGCCGTGGGGTGAGCGCTCCGAGGATCAGCTCGACGTCGTGGGGGCACGCGCCGTTCTCGACGCCGACCACACCGGCTTGGACGACGTGAAGGATCGGATCGTCGAGCATCTCGCGGTTCGCAAGCTCCGGGCCATCCGCACTGCCGCGCGCGCCGAGACAGTCGACGTCGAAGGGCGCGAAGCCGAAGGTACCCGGCGTGCCACCCGCGGTGACGGCGCGATCCTCGCGCTCGTGGGTCCTCCCGGCACGGGAAAGACCTCCCTGGGTGAGTCGGTCGCTCGCGCGCTCGGTCGCACGTTCGTCCGCGTCGCGCTGGGCGGCGTCCACGACGAGGCCGAGCTGCGCGGGCACCGCCGCACCTACGTCGGGGCGCGGCCTGGGCGCATCGCCCGGGCGCTCGCGGAGGCGGGGACCATGAACCCGGTCCTGCTCCTCGACGAGGTCGACAAGGTCGGTGCGGACTGGCGCGGTGACCCGTCCTCCGCGCTCCTCGAGATCCTCGACCCCGCGCAGAACCACACCTTCCGCGACCACTACCTGGAGGTCGACCTCGACCTCTCCGACGTCTTGTTCCTCGCCACCGCCAACGTGCTGGAGACCATCCCCGGACCGCTGCTCGACCGGCTGGAAGTGCTCCGGCTGGACGGGTACTCCGAAGACGAGAAGGTCGTGATCGCACGTGAGCACCTGTTGGCTCGGCAGCGGGAGCGGAACGGGCTGCTGCCCGGCGACGTGTCGATCACGGACGACGCGCTCCGCCGCGTCGTCGAGGACTACACGCGCGAGGCGGGCGTTCGCGGGCTCGAACGACAGATCGCGACGCTGCTCCGCAAGACGGCAGCTCAGATCGCGGAGCGCGACGAAGACGGTGGTGACCCCGTCGTCGTCGATGCCGACGATGTTGCTGCCCTGCTCGGGCGGCCGCGGTTCTTCGCCGAGGTCGCGGAGCGCTCGGGGCGGGCCGGTGTGGCGACAGGTCTCGCAGTGACCGGCGCCGGCGGGGACGTGCTCTTCGTGGAGACGACCGCCATGGACGGCGAGCCGGGCCTGACCCTCACCGGGCAGCTCGGTGATGTCATGAAGGAGTCCGCCCACATCGCGCGCTCGTTCGTGCGCGCCAACGCCGAACGCCTCGGGATCGATCCGGCGATGCTGGATCGGCACCTGCACGTCCATGTCCCGGCAGGCGCGGTACCGAAAGACGGCCCCTCCGCGGGCGTCACCATCACGACTGCGCTGGTCAGCTTGTTGACCGGGCGACCGGTGCGCGCTGACGTCGGGATGACCGGCGAGGTGACGCTCCAGGGACGGGTGTTGCCGATCGGCGGTGTGAAGCAGAAGGTGCTGGCGGCGCAGCGTGCCGGGCTGACGACGGTGATCCTGCCTCGGCGCAACGGCCCGGACCTCGACGATCTGCCCGAGGCGGTGCGCGAGGCTATGACGTTCCTCCTCGCCGACGAGGTGGACGACGTCCTCGCGGTCGCGTTGGAGGAGTCGCTCGCCCGCGCCGCCTGACGTCACCCGGCCGCGGCACGTGGCGCGGCGAAGTGCAGCTCGTCGCCGGGGCCGAGCGGGTGATGGCATGCGACGAACTGCGCGTGACCGGCGGCGGTGAGGCGCGGCTCCTCCAATGCGCACCGCTCGTCGGCGCGGGGGCACCGCGTCCGGAACCGACAACCCGAGGGTGGGTTGATGGGGGAAGGCACGTCGCCCCCGAGGACCTTCGCCGGATCGGGCCGAACGGCCGGATCGGCAATGGGGATCGCCGCGAGCAGGGCCGCGGTGTACGGGTGCGCCGGCTGCGAGAAGAGGGTCGAGGGCGGGGCGACCTCGCAGAGCTTGCCCAGGTACATGACCGCGACGCGATCGCTCACGTTGCGGACCACGCCGAGGTCGTGGGCGATGAAGATCATCGTCAGCCCGTAGCGCTCCTTCATGTCCTCGAGCAGGTTGAGGATCTGCGCTTGCACCGACACGTCGAGCGCCGACACGGGTTCGTCGCAGATCAACAGCTCCGGGCTCGGGGCGAGTGCCCGCGCGATCGAGATCCGCTGGCACTGCCCACCCGAGAACTCGTGGGGTCGGCGGTTGCCGATGCGCGCGGGTTCGAGCCCGACCGCGTCGAGCACCTCGTCCACGCGGGCGGCGCGCTCGCCCCGGTTCATGGTCCCTGCGATCTCGAGACCCTCGGCGACGATGTCGTGGACCCGGCGCCGCGGGTTGAGCGACGAGATGGGGTCCTGGAACACGGTCTGCAGGCGGGGCCGGACCCGCCGAAGCGCCTCCCCCCGGAGCTCGGTGAGCTCCACGCCGTCGAACAGGACGCTCCCGGCGCCGGGGCGGGGGAGTTGGATGACGGCACGGCCGGCACTGGATTTGCCGCATCCCGACTCGCCGACCACCCCCAGCGTCTCTCCCCGTGCCACGTCGAAGCTGATGCCGGAGACGGCGTGCACGATGCCGTCGGGCGATCGATGCTCGACGACGAGGCCCTCGACGCGCAGCAGGGTCTCGTCGGGGGGGCGGAGATGCGCGGTGCCGGTGCCGGCCATCAGGGTCCTGCCAGGGGGAACCAGCAACGGAAGGCGTGGGAAACGTCCTCGCCGGTCTGCAGCGGCGGCTCCTCCGCTCGACAGCGCGCCTGCACGTAGCGGCATCGGGGCGCGAAACGGCACCCGCGGGGTAGCCGGGCCAGGTCGGGTGGTGTTCCCGGGATGGCCGCCAGCCGCCGGTGAGAAGGGCCGTCGGGATCCGGAATCGAGTCGAGCAACGCCGCGGTATAGGGCATGCGCGGACGGGCGAACACCGACGCGGTGGGACCGTGCTCCACCACCTGGCCTGCATACAGCACCAGGAGCTCGTCGGTGCGCCCCGCGACGACCCCGAGGTCGTGGGTGACGAGCACGATGGACATGTGTCGGTCCTGCTGCGACTGGGCGAGCACATCGAGCACCTGGGCCTGCACGGTCACGTCGAGCGCGGTCGTCGGCTCGTCGGCGAAGAGGAGGACGGGATCCGCGGCCAGGGCCACGGCCAGGCAGACGCGCTGGCGCATGCCGCCGGACAGCTCGTGGGGGTAGGCGCGCATGCGGCCCTCGGGATCGGGTACTCGGACCTGGTGCAGCAGGTCGATCGCCTTCGCTTCGGCGAACCGCGCGCTCACGTTGGCATGCACGCGGATCGTCTCGGTGATCTGCGTGCCGACCCGGAGCACCGGGTTGAGCGACGTCATCGGGTCCTGGAAGACCATCGCCAGGCGGGCACCCCACAGCGTTCGCATCGCCTTGGGCGCCAGCGTCGTGAGCTCGGTCCCGTCGAATCGGACCGATCCCTCTCGGGTGACGCCCGAGCGGGGGAGCAAGCCCATCACCGAGCGGGCAAGCATCGTCTTGCCTGATCCCGATTCGCCCACGACGCCGAGCGTGCGCGCCACGCCCAATGTGAAGGAAGCGTTGTCGACGACGCGCACCGGGCCGCGTTCCGTCGCGAACGTCGTCGTGAGTCCGGTCACGACGAGCACAGCCTCGGTGGCGTGCCGCGGTCCGTTGTCCCCCTCGCTGATCGCCCCGATCACAGCGCGCGCTCCCGATCGTCGGCGCGCCGGAGCGCGGCGTCGCCCAGGAAGTTCAGCGCGAGCACGGTGAAGAAGATCATGAGCGCGGGTTCGAGCACGATGTGGGGCGCTTGGGCGAGTTGAGTACGACCGGCGGCGATGATGTTGCCCCAGGTGGGCGTGTCCGGTTCTACGCTCGCTCCCAGGATGCTGAGGGTGCCTTCGGTCACGATCGCGACCGCGATTGCGAGCAAGGTGATCGACTGCATCGCGGGGAGCACATTCGGGAAGATCTCGCGCCAGATGATGCGCCGTTGCGTCGCGCCGAGCGCGCGCGACGCGAGCACGAAGTCACGCTCGGCCCACGAGAGCGTGCTCGCGCGCGTGATGCGGCCGAGGAGCGGGACCGCGACGATGCCCAGGGCGATGATGATCGCGAGCTCGGGATCGAGCCCAGGCCCGCTCGCCGAGCCCGAGCTCGGTTGTGAGCGTAAAACTGTCACGAGCGCGACCGCGAGGATCACTGCGGGAATCGACAGGAGCACGTCGAAGATGACGCTGACGATCTGGTCTGTTCGCCCTCGGAAGTAGCCCGCGAGGATGCCGAGGGTGCCGCCGACGGCGAGCCCCAGGAGCACCGCGCTGGTGGCGACGAGGAGGGTGGTCCGGCTGCCCCAGACGAGCCGGGACAGCATGTCGCGACCGATGCCGTCACCGCCGAGGAGGTGACCGGGGGCGGACCCGGCGTCTGCGAGGGGACCGCGGCGGGCGATCGACGCGATGCTGCGGTGCGGGTCGTCGAGGGGGAGCACGGGCGCGAGCAGCGCCGATCCGACCAGCACGACGAGCCACCCGCCGGCGAGCCATTCACCGATTCGGAAGTGCCGGCTTCGTCCACCCTCGGCCTCGGGTCCTTGGAGGACCGCCTCCTCGAACGGATCGGTCCCGAACACCGGCGCGGATGCCGGGTCGCGGCGGTCTCGCTCAGGCGCCGACACGCCGAATCCTCGGGTCGAGCACGGCGTAGAGGGAATCGACGACGAAATTCACGACGACATAGAACACCGCGATGATCGCGATGTAGCTCTGCAGTTCGACGATCTGCCGTGCATTGATGGCCTGGTAGATCAACGTGCCGATGCCGGGCAGAGAGAAGATCACCTCGACGGCGAGGGCGCCGCCGATCAACGTGCCGAGTTGGACGCCCACGACTGTCAGCAGCGTGAGGCTCGACGGCCGGAACGCGTGGCGCCACAGGATTCGCCGATCGGAGAGGCCCTTGGCGCGCGCCATCGTGATGAAGCTCTCGCGCAGCGTGGCGATCATGTCGCTGCGGAGGAGGCGCATGTACACCGCGACGAGGCCGGCCGCGAGGGAGATCGTGGGGAGGATCATGCTGGCGATGTGGTCACCGAGGTTCCCGGTCGGCGCGCCGAACACGGCCTCGAGCCATCCCGGTTCGTACCCCCCTGCCGGAATCTGGCCGATGAGTGGCACGTGGGGTTGCCATTGCGCACCGACGAAGTACGCGAGCGCGAGCGCCAGCACGAACGCGGGGAGCGAGAGCAGCGCGAACGCGCCGGCGTTCAGCGCGGTGTCCGTCTTGGTATGGGCCCGGGAGCCGGCAAGGACGCCGAGCGGGATTGCGACGGCGAGTGCCAAGATCTGCGCGTAGAGCACGAGTGCGATCGACACCGGCAGCGCCGTTTGCAGCTTGTCCCTCACCTCCAGGCCGTTCTGGTAGTCCTTCCCGAGGTCGCCGTGGACGAGGTGCCAGAGCCACGTCCCGTACTGTGGGAAGAAGGACCGATCGAGGCCGTTCTCCTCACGGAATGCGTCCCGCTGCTGCTCGGTGCCGAAGGGGATCGCGGCCACCGCCGCGTCGCCCGGGAAGAGTCGCAACAGGCTGAACGCGAAGAGCGTCGAGAGCACGACGACCACGACGAGCCGGAGCAGCCGTCGAGACAGCGTGGACGCCGCGCCGCTCACGCTGCCAACGCCGCGGTTCGGCCCGGTCTCACCCCTCGAGCCAGAGCCCGAGGACGGGGTGCCGCCCGTAGAGGAATGCCGGCTTGCCGCCGCCGTCGGGCAGTGGTGGCCCCGCGAGGCCCTGGACGTTCGGTTGTGAGGCGATGACCCAGGTCACGAAGTAGCTCCAGACGTTGTACACCTGTTCACCGAAGCGTTGGTTCACCTGCTCATAGAGCTGCTCGCGGGCCTTGGGATCGGGCTCGGAGCGAGCTCGGTCGAGGAGGCTCTGCAGCGTCGGGTCGGAGAAGTTCCCGAAGTTCAGGAGACCGCCCTGCTGCCAGAACGGGTACCACGTGCCGGGGTCTCCGGCCGTGGGTGAGCGGAACAGCAGCACGCTGAAGTTCCCGAGGAGGGCCTGGTTGATGAACGCGGTCTGGTCGTCCTGCTGGAGGCGCGCGTCGATGCCGACTTCGGAAAGCTGCTGTTGGATGAGCTGCGCCTCGTCGCTGTTCTCGGGATCGTCCGTGTGCTCGAGGACGACGGAGAACTGGCCACCGTGCGTGGCTTTGTACTGCTCGACGAGCTGCCGGGCCTCACTGAGGTTCTTGCCCGGGAAGCCCGTCTTCTTGAGGTAGCCCGGTACCTGGGTGTCGAATGGCCCGTTCGCGACGGTGAACAGGCCGAGGTTGCGGATCTCGTTGATCGCCTTGCGGTCGATCGCCATCGCGACCGCTCGTCGCGCGTCGAGGTCGTCCAGGGGCGGTTTGGTTGTGTTGAGGAGGTAGTAGCGCACCTCCCGTCTTCCGGCCTTCTGCTGGAGCAGGTTGACCTGGTTCCCGAGATCGCGCAGCGCCTGGATCTGGGATCCGATGTAGGTGTGGATGACGTCGAGCTGACCGCCCTGGAGCTGGTTGGTCCGCTGCGCGGCCTCGCGCACCGGGCGGAAGGTGATCGAGTCGAGGTAGGGGAGCTGGGTGCCGTCAGCGTCATGCTGCCAGTAGTCGGGATTGCGGTTGGCCACGAACTCCTGGTTGGGCGTCCAGTGGTCGAGCACGAATGGCCCCGTGCCGATGAGGTTCGTCGCACACGTCGTGGGGTTCGCGAGCTGCGCGGGTGCGGCGATGCCCGAGCGTCCGTCGAAGTAGAGGTACGAGTCGAAGTCCACCCAGGGCTTGGCTGTCGTCACCCGCACGGTCAAGGGGTCGACCACCGTCACTGCGGTCACGTCGGCGAACGCGACGCCGAGGATCGTGCCGCGCTTCCACGCCTCGATGTTCTGTCGCACCGCGTCGGCCGTGAGGTCGGTGCCGTCGTGGAACTTGACGCCCGGGCGGAGCGTGATCGTCCACTGCGTGTAGGTGTCGTCGTGCGTGACCGACTCCGCGAGGTAGGGCTTGGTCTCTCCCTTGGTGTTCGGAACCGTGAGGGTGTCGTAGATCGCCGACGCGACTTCGATGCCGGAGATGGCGAGACGTGCGGTCGGGATGCACCAGCCGCTACCCGTCTCAGATTCCACGCCGTAGGTGACGCTGCCTCCCGATCGCGGGCCACCCCCGCCGCCCGACGCGGCACCCGCGGCGGGAGCGAACGCAGCGGGTCCCCAGGCCAGCGCACCCGAGCAGAGCGCGATGGCGACGATCAGGACGTGCACGAAGCGTGCCCTCATCTCGAGGCCCCCCTGGCGTCGAGCCGATGAAAGGGGAGCGTACCCCGCACGGCGGGTGCTGAAGCGGCACGGTCGCAGCGTCGCCCGCGACCTCGCGTCCGTTACGTTCGGTGCATGGAAGGGGTACTGCGGGTGACGCCGACGTGTGCGATCCGCATGGACGAGATCGAATGGCGCGCAACCTCGTCGGGGGGGCCCGGGGGCCAGCACGCGAACACCTCGGACACGAGCGTCGAGGTGACCTTGCGCATCGACGGCGCCGCGAGCCTGGGTCCGCGGCAACGCGAACGGCTCCGCGCCCGGTTCGGTCAGGTCGTGCGCGCATCGGCGTCCGACACACGTTCGCAGGCGCGCAATCGCGAGCTGGCGCTCGAGCGACTGCGGTCCCGACTCGCCGAGGGGCTGCGGGTGGAGCGGCCCCGTGTGGCGACGCGGCCGTCACGGTCAGCCCGCGAAGAGCGGTTGCGCGCGAAGCGTCGCAACGCCGAGCGCAAGCGCGAGCGCCGCCCTCCCGACGAGTCTGCATGACCGCGGTCGACGATCCGCACGCGCGGCCGGTCACCGTCGCCGGCGGTACCGGGGCCGTACGGGAGGCTGCTACGGTGCTCCCGACAGGTGGGTCGACGCAGTGTTTCCCCCGCCGTTTCAGCGAGCACACAGGGTTCGAGAGCGTCAGCAGAGCCTCAGGAAACAAAGGGAGCAAGGCGTTGGCGACAGGCACCGTGAAATGGTTCAACGCAGAGAAGGGCTACGGCTTCATCTCTCGTGAGGACGGACCCGACGTGTTCGTCCACTTCTCTGCGATCCAGGGGACCGGCTACCGGACCCTCGAAGAGGGTCAGCGCGTCGAATTCGACGTCGGCCCCGGCCGCAAGGGCGAAGAGGCTCAGAACGTCCGCGTCGCCTGACGGCGGCGCACGCACCCGCCGCAGCCGCGGCGACGTTCAGGCCGTCGGCGAGATCGGCACGTCGTCGGCGACGAGGGTGAGCACACCGGTGAGATCGTCGAGGACGGCGATCCCCGCGGGCAGCTCCGGGGGACGCGTCGGGTCGGGCCAGTGGTCCTCGCGCGCGAGGTATGCCGGCCGTATGCCCGCGGCGCGCGGGCCCTCGACGTCCGGACCCCACGAGTCGCCGACGAAGACGGCCGCCGCCGCAGTGGTTCCGGCGTCGCGCAGGGTGTGCTCGTAGATCCGCGGGTGTGGTTTGCGCGCGCCCGCCCAGGCTGACGACACCATCGTGTCGACGAGCGGCGTGAGTCCCGCCTCGTCGAGGGCTGCGTCGAGCTCCCAGTCCCAGTTCGAGCAGACCACCACGCGGAGGCCCAGCTCGCGGAACGAGCGCAGTGTCGCCTTCACCTCCGGGTAGGCCCGCAATCGTCGCTCGGAACGATGCGCCTCGATGGCGGCCCGGATCGATGATCGCGTGGACCGTGATCCGGTGACCCGCTCGAGGAACCCGTCCAGGCGGGCCCGCTGCCAGGCCCGGTAGTGCTCGGCGCTGCGCGAATGCTCGAGGTGTTCGATCCCGTCCTGGTCGCCGTTCCACCAGGCTGACCTGACGTCGGGCGGCAGCGAGCACCCGTGGGCCGCGACCAGCTCCGCCATGTCGAAGGTCTCGGTGTTCCGGGCCAGGGTGCCGTAGAAATCGAAGATGACGGCTTCGGCGCGCATCGAGGCGATTCTGGCACAGCGCCAGGTGGCCCCGAGCGGCCCACACGAGGGGACGACTCTCGCCTGCGTAGGATTGCGGCACGGAGGTGAGCTCCTTGATCCTGGTCGTGGACGACGACACGGAATTGGTCGACATCGTGCGGACCGCGTTGGAGCGCGACGGATTCGATGTCGACGCGGCCGGCGATGGTGAAGCCGCGCTCACGAAGATCGCCGACGGCTCGCCTGACCTCGTCGTCCTCGATCTCGGGCTCCCCACGATGCAGGGGCTCGAGGTGCTGCGGCGTGTCAGGGTCAACGATTCGGTTCCGGTGATCGTCCTGAGCGGGTTGTCGGACGAAGCCGACCGGGTGGTTGGGCTCGAGCTCGGAGCCGACGACTACGTCGTCAAGCCGTTCTCCCCACGTGAGCTCGTCGCGCGCGTGCGGTCGGTGCTGCGCCGGGCAAAGCATGTGCCCGGTACCGACGCCACGGCGATCGAGCCGTTGGTGTTCGGCGATCTCGTGGTCGATCCCGCGACGCGCGACGTCACCATGGCGGGCGAACCCGTCGAGCTTCGGCGGCGGGAGTTCGATCTCCTGGCCTTCCTGTGCCTGTCGCCGCGACAGGTGTTCACGCGCGAGCAGCTCCTCCTGCACGTATGGGACTCCGAGCCGGACTGGCAGAGCGGTGGCACGGTGAGCGAGCACGTCCACCGGCTCCGCGCCAAGATCGAACCCGATCCGTCGCGACCCTGCCGCATCGTCACGGTTCGCGGGGTCGGGTACCGGTTCGAGCCGTAGCCGCTACCGGACGCCGACCAGCGCGGCGTGCACCGCGTCGAGCAGTTCGGCGCGACCCAGCGGCTTGCTCAGGAGCCGAGCGCCCCGGAGGCGCTCGCGGCCCTCGTCGAGCACCGCGTCGCCGGAGACGAACAGGACTCGCGTCCCGGGGTCGCGCTGCGTCATCTCGTCGGCGAGCTCAGGGCCGCCGAGCCTCGGCATCAAGACGTCGGTGACGAGGAGGTCGACCGGTGGCCGGTCGGCCATCAACTCGAGGGCCGCGACGCCGTCCTCGGCGGTGAGCACGTCGTAGCCGGAAGCCCGGAGAACCTCGGCGACGAGTGCCCGCACGTCCGGCTCGTCGTCCACGACCAGCACGGTGGGTGGGTCGTCGGGCCTCACGAGGGTGTCGGCGGCGCGGCGGACGTCGGGCGAGTCCAGCGCCGGCTGGCCGTCCGTCCACGGTTCCGGTGCCGCTTCGGGCAGCTCGCGGTCCACGACGGGAAATGTCAGGAGGAACGTCGTGCCCTCGCCGAGCGCGCTCTCGACGTCGATGGTGCCGTTGCTCGACTTCACGATGTCGTGCGTGGTGGACAAGCCCAGGCCCGTGCCCATGCCGTCCGGCTTCGTGGTGAAGAACGGCTCGAACACCTGCCGTCGGGTCTCGGCGTCCATTCCGTGGCCGGTGTCGGCCACGGTGAGCGTGATCGTCGTCCGCGTCAGCTCGTCGTGACGAGACCCGGGGAACTCCCGTTCGACGTTGCGGGTCGCGACGGTGATTCGCCCACCGCGGGGCATCGCGTCCCGCGCGTTCACCACGAGGTTGAGGACCGCTTGGTCGATTCGGTTGGGATCGGCGAGGATCGCGGTCTCGGTTGCGTCGAGCGCGAGCTCGAGGGTGATGTCGTCGCTGACGACTTGTTGCAAGAGCTCCTCGAGGGAGCGCACGACCTCGTTGAGATCGATCACTTCGGGGCTGTCCGTTCGCCGTCGGCTGAACGACATGAGGTCGTCCGTCAGTGCGGCCGCGCGTCGCGTGGCGCGCTGAACAGACTCGATCCGCGCGCGCGCCTGGTCGACGATCGCGAGATCCTCCTGCAGCAACTCGACCTGCCCGCGCATCACCGCGAGGACGTTGTTGAAGTCGTGTGCGATGCCACCCGCCAGCCTTCCGACCGCCTCCATCTTCTGCGCCTGCACGAGCTGGCGCTGCAGCTCCTTGCGGGGGGTGATGTCCTTGGCCATGACGATCTTGTGCTCGGGTTTGCCGTCGACCTCGCGGAATCGCGCCTCGTAGAGCTCGACCCACACGGGTTCGCCCTGGGCGCTGGACCACTGCTGTTCACGGGAGTCCACGACCTCGGATCCCGTCGGCCAGGAACGCGCGCTCGCGTCATCCGCGAGCCGGTCTTTCAGGTCGCGGAGATACACGCCGACGAGCTCGTCGTCCCGGGAGCCAAGCATCGTCGAGAAGGCACGGTTCACCTCGATCAGCTTGCCCTCGAGTGTCGCGATCGCCATGCCGATCGGTGCCGCGTCGAATGTCCGGCGCAGGCGCTCGGTGGCGGTCCACTCGCGAGCCTCGGCGGCGTCCCGCTCGGTGAGGGCGAGTGCGAGTGCGAGGACCGAGAGCAGCACCACGGACGTCAGCACTTGCAGCTCGAGCACGGCGTGGGTGGATGGCGTCACGACGGAGAAGGGACCGTGTCCCCGAGCGGTCGACCACTCCGCGACCGCGACGATGGCGAATGCACTCGTGGCGGCTCCCCGCAGACCGAATCGGATCGCTCCCCACAACAGGGGCAAGAGGACGAGCGCAGTGACGGCGGCGTCGGTCGACCGGAAGGCCGCGAGCCCGCCTCCGACCACGGCCACCGCGAGGGCCGCCGCTTCGAACTGCTCGCCTGTGTGCCGTCGCATCCCGCGGGGGTCAACCAGGCGAGCACCGCCGGGACGACCACGAGCGCGCCGAGCGTCTCGGCGAGCGTGTAGCGCGCCAACGTCGCCCAGGGGTCGACGATCGAGGTGTCGATGGCCACCGCCGCCCAGGCCAGCGCCGCACCGGTCACCGCGACGAGGGCCGCGACGAGCGTGAGCACGGCGAGATCGCGCAAGGTGGTCAGCGAGAACCGGCCCCGCGCGTATCGACGAAGCACGACACCCGCGGCGCCAGCCGGGATGGCGATCGCGAGCGAGAGCCCGACCGCGCTCGCGGCCTGCATCCCGTCGAGCGCTGCGACGAGGAGCACGCCCGCCACGGTCCCGATGCTCGCCGCCAGCCGCTCGCCCCGGTGCACCACCAACTGCGCGGCCAGTGCCACGCCGGTGACGGGCAGCACCGCGAGCCCGACGAGCGGACCGGTGCCGAGCCACGCTTGCCACCCCGCCACCGCGGCGGTTGTGAGCGCGACACCACCGGCGACCGCGCCCAGCGTGGTGATCGTGCGAGCGCGGCGACGCGCCAGCGCCTGTGCCAAAACGCTCCTCCGCGAGATCCTCGCTCGTCGTTCGGGCTCCGCCCCGGTCGCCCGAACATCGAGCAAGGAGGAGCGTACCGCGAGGGGCGCCGGCGCCGGCGCGGGAGCAGGTCGTGCGGTGAGCGGGCCCCAGGGCGGGGAGAGGGCCCGCTCACCGCGGCGGGGGCAAGGCTGGGACTACACCCCCGCGTCGGCGCTCGGCAGGGCGGTCGTCACCACCGTGCGCCGAACAACGCAACTACGAACACTCGCCCGCGACCGTCCGGCGCTGTGCCGACGCCGACGTCGGTGTAGGACGCGCCCAGGATGTTCGCCCGGTGTCCGAACGAGGCCATCCACATGTTCTCGAGTGAATCGGCGGACGTGGCGCTGCCGGCCATCAGGAGGTTCTCGCCGAGCGCGCGAAAGCCGCCGAGCTGCCCGATGAGCGTTCCCATGTTGCGGTGCACGAGGGTCCCGGTCGCCGCCAGGTGGTTGGCCCACGCCTGGGCCGACATGCCGAGCTGCGCGTTGCCGGCGACCGGGCCCATGCCGGCGGCTCGCCGGTCGGCGTTGATGGCGCCCACGACCGCGTTCGCCGGATTGCCCGATCCGCCGCTCGGTGGCGCGCACGCAGCGACAGTGACGAGCGCGAGCAGTCCGAGGCTTGCGAGGGCCAGTCGTGCCTGCAGGCGTGGGCGTCGCGGCATGGGACTCCTCGAGCTCGGGGTCGGAACGTGCCGGAACGCGCGACTGGAAACCCCAGTGCAGCCCCGGACGTGTCGATGGTCGCGACTGGAGATCGCCGGCTGCTTCGGGGACGATCAACGGCTGGTCAACTCGGCGGAAACTGCCCCGACTCAAGGTTTCGAGCGGGCTCTCCGACAAGTGATCGTGGAGACCCTTGCCATCGGCGCGCTGGTCGCGCTCGGGGTTGCGATCGGGGCGATCGTTACCGCGTTCCGTGCCGGACGGAAGGCGCGCATTGCCGCGGAGCTGGTGGCCACGCTGTTGGAGCCCGACGTCGCCGCACCGCGCGCCGCGACTCTTACCGCGTCCGAGCCGAGCGCGGCAAAGGTGCCGGAGCAGTCCTCGGCGCCGCTCCCGAGCCGTCGAGCGACTCCGCCCGTCGCGGGGCAGGTCCACGACGCTCCGATCGAGCGCAGCGACAGCTCGACGCGGATCCCCGTCCTCGACCTCGACCGCCTGCGGATTTGGCTCACCGGTTCGAACCTCGAGTTCGGCCGGCTGGCGATCGTCTCGGTCGAGCTCGACAACCTCGAGCACGTGCAGGAGCGCCTGGGTGTCCGTGCCGGCGCTCACTTGCTCGAAGCCATCACGCAGCGCCTCCGCACGGTCACGCGACCGCGCGACGTCGTTGCGCACATCGGTCAGGATCGGTTCGTGCTCGTCTGCCGTGACGTTCCCGACCTGTCGGCGGCCGAGGCGGTGGGGGAGCGCGTCGCGATGGGCGTCGCGCACCCGTCGGTACTCGTCACCGGAGTTGCCGAGGTCACGGCCAGCATCGGTGTCGCGCTCGCGCACGATGCCGACGAGCCGCCCGAGGCAACCTTACGACGTGCCATCGAGGCGGGAACGCGAGCGCGCGAGTCCGGCGGCGGGCGGATCGAGCTAAGTCCTGCGGCCCCCACCGCCGCGCTCTTGGCCGACGAGCTGCCGGCCGCGCTCCATCACCACGAGTTGCGACTCCACTACCTGCCGATCGTGAGCGCCGCGACCGGGCGCGTCGCCGGCTTCGAGACGTTGCTTCGCTGGGAACACCCCGAACGAGGGCTGCTGCGCCCGGCGGAGTTCCTGCCGCTCGCCGAGCGCTCGGGAGCGATCGTCCCGATCGGGAGGTGGGCCATCGAGGAGGCGTGTCGTCAGGTGGCGGTCTGGCACGAGCACTCGGGATCGGTGCTGAAGCTCAACATCAACCTGTCGGCTCGCCAGTTCACGGAACCGACGCTGTCAGCGGATCTCGAGCGGATCGTCGCCGACGCGGGACTCACTCCGGGTGTGCTCTGGCTGGAGATCACCGAAGCCACGCTGCTGCATGATCGCGAGACGTCCGCCCGGACGCTCGACCAGCTCCACGACCTGGGCGTGCAGCTCGTGATCGACGACTTCGGCACGGGTGCGTCGTCGCTCGCGTCGCTGAAGCACTTTCCTCTCGACGCGATCAAGATCGATGGTGCGTTCGTGGCCGATCTCGGTCGCAACAGGGACAGCGACGCCATCTGCGGCGCCATCGTCGACCTGGCCCACTCGCTCGGCTTGTGCGCGATCGCGGAGGGCGTGGAGCGCCTCGAGCAGTTTGCCGTGCTCCGCGCGTTGGGTTGTGAGCTCGCGCAGGGGCATTTGTTCGGCCCGGCCCGCCCGGCCAACGCATACGGCGACGCGCCGCCGCTGTCGCTCGGCCTGGTTCGGGGTCTCGATCCCGGCTGACGACGCGTCGATCGGCGAAGGGCCCCGCCTACGCTGCCGGAGTGCACGCGCCGGCGCCGCCCGAGAGCAGGTCGCTCGGGTCCAGGCCTCGAGCGTTCCTCGATCTGTTTCGCGATCCGGCCTCGACGTTTCTTGTCGTCGGCGCCGTCGTCGGCTTCGTGCTGTGCTTCCTCGTCCCGCGTTTCGCGGGGATCGACGAGTCCGGGCACTTCGCTCGGGCCTACCAGCTGCAGACCGGCCGGCTAGTTCCCGTCGAGTGGAGCGTGCCGTCCGGACGCGAGGCGGGCCGGTTCGGCGAGCCGGCGCAGGGTGGTGGCGCGTGCCTGCCGGTCGAGGTGATCGCGGACATGAACCGCGATCTCGCCCGGTACGGCGCCCACCAACTGGCCGACCAGGGTGCGGCGCCGTCGCTGGTCGCCGCGACGGAGGCGGCGACGCGCAATTCGGACGCGGAACTGGTCGTTGGGCTCCCGCCATGTGGCGGGGGGGAGCGCTTCTTCAGGTTTGCGTCGTTCGCCTGGTACTCGCCCATTCCGTATCTTCCGGCTGCGGTGGGCGTGGGACTCGCGAACGGATTGGGCGGATCGACCGGCGTGATGCTGCTGACCGGACGGGTGCTCACGCTCGCGGTGTATCTCGGGATTGTGTACGTCGCGATCCGCCGTTCGCCGGTGGGGCGGTGGGCGCTTGCGATCACCGCGTTGCTGCCCGCCGCGATGTTCGAGGCGGCGACCTCCCTGTCACCCGATGCGATGACGATTGCGCTGTCGCTGCTCGTCATCTCGTCGGCGCTCCGCATGACCTTCTCCTCGACCGAGCGCTCCTCGACCGAGCGCTCCTCGACGAGCGCTTCCCCGTGCGCCTGCCGCCGCGCGTACCTCCTCGAGGCGGGGGCCCTGAGCGTCGCGCTGGGCCTGTGCAAGCCGTCGTATGCCTTCGTCGCGCTCTGTTACCTCCTGCCGGTGATCGGCGCCCGCCGCCATCGGACCTGGTGGGCCCTCGGCCTTCCCGTTCTCGCGGGTCTCGGCGTCTCCGCGCGGTGGCAGTCCGCGACCGAGCACCTGTTCATCTGCGACTCGGCGTTCTTCGACATCACGCCCGACCCGGCGGCGCAGCGTCATGCCGCACTGACCGAACCGTGGCGGCTCGTGGGCGCGAGCTGCCGTGCGATCGCGGACTTCGGGGGCGGCTGGACGAAGGATCTGGCGGGCGTGGGCGACCGCGTCGTCGGGTGGTCGACGGGTGTGTCGCTCGTCGTGTTGGTGGTGTTCATGTTCCTCGCGGTGCAGCGAGATTCGCGTGAGCGATTCGACTTGTCGTGGGGCCGACGGGGCAGCTTGCTCGGGGTAGCAGCCGTCACGTACATGGCCGTCATCGCAGGGTGGGTCATCTATTGCGAGGCGCCGCCGTTGGAAGTCACCCTGAAGCCGCACGCGCGACTCTTCCTGCCACTGCTCGCGCTCGTGCCGCTCGCGCTGAGCCTTCCCCGCGGGAGGCTCGCGGCCCGGCTGGCCTCGGCGCGGGTGCCGCTCGCGCTCGTGCTCGTCCCGTTCGAAGCCGTCTGGCTCGTCGCGGTCGCGGGGAAGATGCTGTGAGATTCCGCCGCATCGGCGCGCTCGCGGTCGGCACGCTCGTGGTGCTCGGCGCGTCCGCCCCGGCCGGTGCGGCCCCGGGCACCTCCCGTGGCCGTAACACGCCTTCGTTGGCATGGCACTCGTGTGGAAACGACTTCGAGTGCGCGACGCTCCCCGTACCGCTCGATCACGACGACCCCGGGAGTCCCTCGATCGACCTCGCCGTGGTCCGGGCGCCTGCACGCGATCCGGCGCGCCGCCTCGGCTCATTGGTCGTGAATCCCGGCGGGCCCGGTGCATCGGGCGTGGCCTACCTGCGTGCGGCGGCCGACTCGTTTCCGGCCGAGCTCCGGGAACGCTTCGACGTGGTGTCGTTCGACCCCCGGGGCTCGGGGTCGAGCGCGCCGGTCGATTGCGTCGAGTCCCTCGACCCGCTCTTCGACGAGGCGTTCTCGCCGATCACCGCCGCCGAACAGGCGGGCCTCCTCCGCACGGTGGA
This sequence comes from uncultured Actinomycetes bacterium, assembly GCA_963775795.1. Lineage (GTDB taxonomy): Bacteria > Actinomycetota > Acidimicrobiia > IMCC26256 > DASPTH01 > CAVZKC01. The sequence goes on from CAVZKC010000004.1 coordinate 2,030,918, forward strand.
CGCGCTTGTCGCCGGCTGTGACGAACGGAGCGGGTCGTTGCTGGCTCGGGTCTCGACCGACGACACCGCGCGCGACCTGGAGCGATTGCGGACCGCACTCAAGGAGCGGCGGCTCAACTTCCTCGGTGGGTCGTACGGCACGTTCCTCGGAGCGGTGTACGCCTCCCGCTTCCCGAATCGAGTGCGCACCTTCGTCCTCGACGGCGCCGTCGATCCGAGCCTGAACGCGGTCGACAGCGCGCTCGTGCAGGCGGTGGGATTCGAGCAGTCGTTGGACGAATTCCTCGACGACTGCGCGGTGGACCTCTCGTGCGAGTTCCACCGATCGGGACGGAGCGCCGAGGCGTACGACGAGCTCCGCGCGCGCCTCCAGGCCCGACCGCTCGCAGGCAGGGCTGGGGAACCCCTGCTCAACGCGACGCGGTTCGACGCGGCGGTGGTGATGTTGCTCTACTCCGGGCGTCCGGGCTGGTCGGCGCTCGCCGCCGGTCTCGACGAGGCAGGCGCCGGTCATCCGTCTGCCCTGCTCGACGCAGCCGACCAGTTCGTGGGACGCCGCCCGGATGGCCGCGACGACGGCTCGCTGGAGGCCTTCTGGGCGATCGGCTGCCTCGACGGACCGCGGGTCCCGAACGTGACCGCCGCGTGGGCGCTGCAGGCCGTCGCGTCGGCGCGGGCGCCACGCCTCGGGGCCTTCATCGTCAACAACAGTCTGGCCTGTGCACGCTGGCCGGAGTCGGCTGCGTTCCCGCCGTTTCCGCTCACGGCAAGCGGCGCGCCGCCCATCCTCGTGATCGGGACCGAGCACGACCCCGCGACGCCGCTGGCCGGTGCGCGCGCGCTTGCGGCATCGCTCGAGCGCGGCGAGCTGTTGATCGCGGGAGGGTCGCAGCACACGTCGTTCGCGAGCGGAAATCGTTGCGTCGACGACGCCATCGTGCGCGCGTTCGTGAGCCGCGTCCTCCCGGCGGACGGGGCGGTCTGCGCGCGCGACGACTCCTAGTTGGCGCGGTCGTCACCGATCGTCGCGTGCCGCGAGTGCTCGGATCTCGGCGCGGCGAGTGAAGGGCGCGGCGACCGCACCCACGATGATCGAGATCACCGCGATCGTGAGCAACGACAAACCGAAGAAGAGACCGACGACCACCACGACCAGGAAGCACACCGCGCTCGACACCAGCCAGTGGGTCGTCAGCGACCGCGGGGCCCGCGGCGGCAGCAGCCCGCCGCTCTCGGCATGGTGATCGCTCATGTGACCTCCCGAAGGCGCACGCCCGTTCACCCCAGCGCCGGATGCGCGGTGAGCTCGAGCTCGCGGTCGAACACCTTCTCGAACAAGCCCGCCTTGCGACGCGCGCCCCAGATCTCCAGCTCGGTGTCGCCGGCCGACGCGATCCGGAGGAGGATCATGGAGGGAGTCGTCATCGTGTCGACACGTTGGACCACCTGGTTGCGGCTGCGATCGAGTCCGTCGGCGACGCGCAGGAGAGCGTCGAGCACGCGGACGCGCGCGATCGCGTCCGCGTCGAGGAGTGGGAACTCGTCCGTCGTACGGGGCTCGCCCCGGCGGTGCCAGCGGACAACCGCGGCGATGAGCTCGATCTCCTCGGGGGAGAAGCCTCGGAGCTGTCCGTTTCGGATGAGATAGGCGCCGTGCTTGTGGTGTCCCGAGCTGGCGACGTGCTCGCCGATGTCGTGGAGGAGCGCACTGTGCTCGAGCAACTCCCGGTCGTTGGGCGACAGTCCGTGGAGCGCCGCGGTCTCGTCGAACAACGCGGTGCTGAGCATGGCGACCTGGCGGGCATGGGCCTGCGCCCAGTTGCACCGGCGGGCGAGGTTGAGCACCGACGCACGACGGATCGCGCGCGGATCCTCGGACCAGTCCGCAGGGTCGTGATGGCCGGCGGCGTCGAGCACGATGCCTTCGCGCAGCGCCCATTCGCTGATGGTGAGGCGGTCGAGCTCGAACAGCTCGAGCGCGGTCGCGAGCAGGGTCGAGCCTGCGACGATCAGGTCGACGCGCCGCGCTTCGAGCCCCTCCATGCGGAGCCGGTCGGCCGCGCTCGACCCGAGCAGCTCCTTGTGCAGGACCATGACCTCGTCGCGCTCGACCGTGAGCTGGTTCAACGACGACGGTGCTTCGTCGCCGCGTCGGGTCGCGACCATCGCGGCGAGCGTCTCGAGCGTGCCGCTACTCCCGACCGCGAGCTTGGGTGCCAGGGTGCGGACGTGCGCGGCGACCGGTTCGAGCTCCTCCCGGATGCGGGCGCGCAGCGCACGTCGGTCGGCCTTCGACAGCGGGTCCGAGTGGACGAGCTCGGTCGTGAGGCGCGCGACGCCGAGCGGCAGGCTGCTCGCCCACTGCATCCCGCTCGCGTCGCCGACCATGACCTCCAGGCTTCCGCCGCCCAGGTCGAAGCACACGGCCGGAGGTGGGTCGAGCACGACCGCCGCCCGGATCGCGCCGAAGATCAGCCGGGCTTCCTCGAGTCCACCGATCACCTCGATTCGCACGCCGGTCTCCTGGCTCACCCGGTCGACGACCGCGCCGCCGTTCGTCGCGCGCCGGATCGCGCTGGTCGCGCGCGCGTGGATCTCGGTGGCGCCCGCGGCCTCCGCCAGGAGACGGAACCGGTGAATGGTCCGCACGACCGAGTCGGCGGCGGGTGCGGGAATGGCCCCGTAGCGGCTCACGACGTCGCCCAGCCGCAGCATCTCCTTCTCCCGGACGATCGGCGCGATGTGGCCGTCAGGGTGAACATCCGCCACGAGGAGGTGGAAGGAGTTCGTCCCGAGGTCCATGGCGGCGACGCGCACCGTTCGAGGCTACGCGCGCCGCTCGTCGGTGGTCCGGACGCCCGCAGGGGTTCGGTGGCTACCGTGGTGGTCGTGGCCACGGCAGACCTCTTCTCCTTCCTCCCGAAGTTCGAGACCGTCGCCGAAGAGCGCCGGCATCGACAGGAGCGGTTGGCGGCGGGCTTCCGGCTGTTCGGCGCATTCGGCTTCGACGAGGGCGTGGCGGGCCACATCACGGCCCGAGATCCCGAACGGCCGGACCACTTCTGGGTGAATCCGTTCGGCATGGACTTCGGTCGGATCCGGGTGTCCGATCTGCTCCTCGTCGACGCCGCGGGCACCGTCGTGGAAGGCGACGCGGGGGTGAACCGCGCCGCGTTCGCGATCCATTCGAGCGTGCACGCAGCGCGCCCCGACGTCGTCGCGGCGGCCCACGCGCACTCGATGTTCGGCAAGACCTGGGCGACCCTCGGCCGGCTCCTCGATCCGCTCACGCAGGACTCGTGCGCGTTCTTCGAGGACCACTCGCTGTTCGACGACTACACCGGGGTGGTCGTCGACCCGGCCGAAGGTCGCCGCATTGCGCTTGCGCTCGCCGAGCACAAGGCGCTGATCCTGCGCAACCACGGTCTCCTGACGGTGGGTGGATCGGTCGACGAGGCGGTGTGGTGGTTCATCAGCCTCGAGCGCACCTGTCAGGCCCAGCTGCTCGCGGAAGCCGCGGGCGACCCGCGCCCGATCGACGGCGAGATGGCACGCCGGACGCGCGACCAGGTCGGCGGGCCGATTACCGGCTACCTGTCGTTCCAGTCGCTCTACGAGCGCATCGTCCGCGAGCAGCCCGACCTGCTCGACTGATCGGCCTGGCACGAATCCGGGGTCACCCGCCGCCGCTGCCGATGCACAGGAGTCCGAGGTCGACGAGAACGCCCTGGGGAGCGAGCCCGCACCCGACGTTGTCCGTCCCGCGCGCGACGACTCGCCAAGCGCCGTTCTCCTGCACGAGGAGCACCGTGGCCCCGCCGGTGGCCTGATCGTCCAGCAGCGCCGCGACCCAGCGCCGATCCGACGCCGCGAACCGGCACTGCGCGATCACCGTCGGTGATGCGGACCCGACCGAGGCGGCGATCGCGGCGCTGATCGCCGCCTGCTCCGCGCCGCAGAGGTCCGGGGCCGAATCCCGACTCCGCGCGGGTGCAGTCGTCGCAGCGGTGGTGGTGGAAGCAGTGGTCGCGGTGGACGTGGTGGGCGTGGTGGACCCGACGGTCGATGCCACCGCGCGGGTGCTGGCCGTCGTCGACGACGAGCGCGCATCGTCGGAGCGGCCGTCGTCATTCAGCGCCAGCGCCAGCGCGCCACCGATCGCCGCGGCAGCAACGACCACCAACGCGATGACGATCCAGCGGCGGGTCACGCCGTCCAGTCAAGTCGACCGCGCCGATCTGCTCAGTGCGCCGCGACGAGGTGCGGTGGCTCGGCGCTCGACCCGGGTTGGCTACATTCCCGTCATCGACGCCGACCTCTCGCTCGCGTTGGATCTTGCCGACGAGGCTGACCAGATCACCATGGAGCGCTTCCGCGCGCGCGATCTCCGCGTCGACACGAAGCCCGACCGCACGCCGGTCACCGAGGCCGACCACGCCGTGGAATCGCGGCTGCGGGATCGACTCGCACTCGCCCGTCCGGCCGATGCGGTGCTCGGGGAGGAAGCCGGCGTCTCGGGCACCTCGTCGGGCGACCCGCCGGGGGTGGCGGATCGCCGGTGGGTGATCGACCCGATCGATGGCACCAAGGGGTACGCGAGGGGCATCCCCGTGTGGGCGACGCTCGTGTCACTCGAGTGCGGGGGGGTGCCGACGGTGGGAGTCGTGTCGGCGCCCGCGCTGGGGAGTCGGTGGTGGGCGGCTCGGGGGGAGGGCGCGTGGCGGGACGGCGCCTCCGTCTCGGTGTCGGGTGTCGGTGACCTCCGTGACGCGCACCTGGCGTACGACTCGGTACGCGACTTCGAAGTGGCCGGTCTGGGCGAGCAATTCCTCTCGCTCGCCCGCACGTGCCGGCGCTCGCGCGGGTTCGGCGACTTCTGGAGCCACGTGCTCGTCGCCGACGGATCGATCGACGTCGCGATCGAGGTCGGGGGCCTCGCCGTGTGGGACCTGTCTCCCCTGCTCGTTCTCGTGGAGGAAGCCGGTGGGCGGTTCACCGACCTCGGGGGTGCCGCGCGGGCGGACGGCGGTGATGCCGTGAGCACCAACGGGTTGCTCCACGAAGCGGTCCTGGCAGCGCTGCGGACCTGATCCCGGTCACGGGGCGGGCAGCACGACCCGCTCGCCCGGGAAGATGACGTTCGGATCACCCGACTGCAACCGCGAGCGGTTCTCGGTGCAGACGCGCATCCAGTACCGGGTGAGCGCCGCCTCGTCGAGCCGCGCCGCGGGTGTACCGGTGTCGTCGGCGAGACGGCCGGCCGCGAGGGTCCAGAGACTGTCGCCGGGGCGGACGACGACCTCGACGAGGGGTGTCGGCGCGTGGGCTGCGCTCGTGGTCGGCGCCGCAGCCTGCGCCGCGGTTGGCGTGCCGGCGGTGAGCGGGGCCGTGGTGGGCACCGCGGCATAGGGAGCCGCGCGACCGTCGCGGACGGTTCGGACGAGGTCTGCGGACGGCGCCGTCGTTCGGGAGGCGATGGTCGCGGCGCCTGCCGCCCGCACGGGAGCGCCCGCGGGGGCAGCAATCACCGCGGCGCCTGCCAACACCGCCGCGGCGAGCGATCGGTCGACGGCGCGGCGGACGCCGGGGAGGACGAGGAGGGTCCAGCGCCCGGGAACGGCAGCGCCACGCACGAGCGCCAGCGCGAGGTAGGCGAGGGTCGACGCGAGCATCCAAGTCATCCCGGCCAGCGCAAGGACGCGTGCAAGGGCCGCGCACGCCTCGACCGGCGCCGTGTGGGATGCCCAGCCGTCGAGATCGTCGAGCGGGATGACGAAGGGGGGACGCCGCCCGAGGCGCACCAGGGCGACCACGACCGCCCCTTCGGCGGCGAGCCAACCCGCGGTTCGGGCGAAGCGTCGCGCAACTGGCATAGCACACAATATGTCTGAATCGCCAGCAACTCAAGGGTTCTGTCGACCCCGCCTCGAGGTGGGTGCCGAGGCCGGTTCGACAGTCCGTGCCCGTCGGTGTGGTTGGTGATACGTTGCGCGCCGCACGCAGCAGGATCGATGGGGGTTGTGGGATGGTTCTGGCAGACGCATTGAACATCATCAGCCGCAACGGAGGCGCGTTCGCCTCCCGGTGGGGCCATGTCGTTGTCGGCATCACGTGGATCGGCCTGCTGTACTACTTCAACTTCGTGCAGGTCCCCGCGTTCGCGGAGATGGAGCCTGCTGCTCGGAACAGCGCCATCGACAAGATCGCCTCGCGTGCCCTGTGGTGGTTCCGCTGGGCTGCCGCGGCCACGGTGGCCACCGGTCTCATGATCCTGCTCTTCCAGGGCGGCGACGGCGGCAAGATCCAGCTCACCGACGGCGACTACTGGAAGTCGGTGAGCGGGATGAGCATCGCGACGGGCATCCTGCTCGCGGTCACGATGTTCCTCAACGTGTGGGGTGTGATCTGGCCCAACCAGAAGAAGGTCATCGCGAACGCTCGGAACGTGCAGGCGGGTGGCGAAGCCGATCCTGCCGCGGCGGCGGCGGGGCGCAGAGCCGGGCTCGCCTCTCGTATGAACACGATCTTCTCGTTCGCGATGCTGATGTTCATGGTCGGCACGGCCCACTTCTTCGGGGGTGGGGCGGGGTTCACGATCGACCCCAGCGGCGGCGACCGCGCGACCTACTGGATCATCGCAGTCGTGATCTGGGCGGTGCTCGAGCTGAGCGCCCTCGGGGTGATCGGCGGCACCGGGAAGAACGCGACCAACTGGATGTACGAGTCCCACAAGAACGCGCTCATCGCGAGCGGCGTGCTGGTGGTCGTCTACTACGCCCTGTTCTACCTGGTGCTCAAGGCGTAGGCGCCTCGGCGTCGTGCTCGGCTCCCTCGCGGAGCAGACTGAACACGTAGCGTTGCATGCCGCGCTCGTGGGCGTAGGTGATGATGTTGCGCACGTCCTGTGACAGCTGCCCGCGGTGCCTCGGCATCTGTTCGAGGAACCGGTCGCGCGTGTCGGCGCCCCAACGCGACTCGTGGGCCATGGCGAACCTCTCCATGAGCTCGCCCTGGAGCGCCAGGAAACGCTGCGCGTACAAGCCGCTGAGCTCCACGAGCGCGTCCTCGGGCATGCCCAGGGCGAGGAGGTCGGCGAATGCCCGCGCCGCCGCGAGGTCGGCCTCGTCGAATGCCTCCTGGCCGATCGTGCGTGGATCCGCGAGCGAGCCCACGGCGATCAGGCGGTCGAGGAAGCCGGGCGTGAGTCCCGACGCGCCGGCGAGCTCCTCGGCGGAGTAGCGGGCTGTGCCCGGATCGGTGAACACACCGATCGTCTGCTCGTCGAGGAGCGCGGCGATCGCAGCGAGGGAGAAGCGGCGGCCCTGCAGCGTGCGGATCTGCCGGAGGCGGTCGAGGTGGGATTCGTCGTAACGTGCGAACCGACCGCAGCGCTCGCCCCGGTGGAGGAGCCCTTCCCGTTGGTAGTAGCGGATGGTGTCGACGGTGACGTCGGCAACCCGAGCCAGCTCGTCGATCCGATAGGTCGTCACGGGTCCCGCTCCGTTTGACAGCAGTTACTGTGAGAGTACATACTCGCAACGTCGTCGTGTTCCCGGTGGACGCTAGCGTCCCGCCGACTGGTCCATGCGGCGCACGACCGGGGGCACGGCGATCCCAGCCAGGCTCAGGCTTGGCGACACACGGCGGCCGCGGGCAACACCGCAGGTTCGTCGGCGCCGACCCTTGCCCACCCACCCCCCGGGCAGGGGTCGACGCGCGCCGCGAGGGCGTGTCGAAAGCTGACGTCGCAGGGTCGACGACAGATAAGGTCGTCCGCCGGTCGGTGGACAAGAGGGTCCCGGCCCGTCTGACGGCGAGGAGATGCACGTGGTGCTCGGCAGCGTGGTCGTCGTCGGTGCGTCGCTTGCGGGCTTGCGGGCGGTGGAGACGCTCCGCCGCGAGGGTTACGACGGCCGACTCGTCCTCGTGGGGGAGGAGCCACACTTCCCGTACGATCGTCCGCCGCTGTCGAAGAAGTTCCTCGCGGGCGTGCTGGAGGCGCACGACGTCGAGCTGCGCGCACAGCCCTACGACGATCTCGGGCTCGACCTGCGCCTCGGTCGGCGCGCGGTGGCAATGGAGCTCGCTGAGCACGCGGTCGTCCTCGATGACGGTGAGCGGATCACGTTCGACGGGGCGGTGATCGCGACCGGTTCGGTGCCGAGGACAGTGCCCGGCACCGAGGAGATCGACGGCGTCTTCATGCTGCGGACGCTCGATGACGCGCTCGCCATTCGCGCCCGCCTCGCGGACCGCCCGCGGGTCGCCGTGGTCGGCGCGGGATTCATCGGTTCCGAAGTCGCGGCGACGTGTCGCGCCGCGGGACTCGAGGTGACAGTCGTCGAGGCGCTTCCCGCACCGATGGTGCGGGGTGTCGGCGAGGTCCTCGGCGGGGTGTGTGCCGACTTGCACCGCGACCACGGTGTCGATCTCCGCCTCGGGGTGGGCGTCGCCGCCATCGAGGGCGACGGTCGAGCCGAGCGGCTCCGCCTGAGCGACGGGTCGACCGTGGACGCGGAGGTCGTCGTGGTCGGAGTGGGCGTGCGGCCCGCGATCGACTGGCTGGAGGGATCCGGTCTGACGCTCGACGACGGCGTGGTGTGCGACGAGACGCTGCTCGCCGCCCCCGGCGTCGTGGCCGCGGGAGACGTCGTGCGCTGGCCGCATGCGCTCTTCGACGGCGCGCTCGTCCGACTCGAGCACTGGACCAATGCGACGGAGCAGGGCGTTGCGGCGGCCCGACGCCTCCTGCACGGTGACGCCCCCGACCCCGAGGCCTTCGCGCCGGTGCCCTTCGTGTGGTCGGATCAGTACGACCGGAAGATCCAGAGTGTGGGGAGCTTCCGCGGCGACGACCGGATGGAGATCGTGCACGGTTCGCTCGAGGAGCGTCGCTTCGTGGCGGCGTTCGGGCGGGCGGGACGACTGGTGGGCGCGCTCGGCTTCTCGATGCCTCCCAAGGTGATGGGCCTCTCTCGGATGATCGCGGCACGAGCCTCGTTCGACCAGGTCGTCGAAGACGCACGCGCCGCGGGCTGACGCGGCGTGCCGTCTCTCCTCGTCACCAACGACTTCCCTCCGAAGGTAGGAGGGATCCAGTCCTACCTGTACGAGCTGTGGCGCCGCCTCCCCGCGGAGGAGACGACCGTGCTTGCCGCCGCGCATCCGGAGGCGGTCGCGTGGGACGCGCGCCAACCGTTTCGCGTCGACCGCACCGCCGCCCGCCAGCTCTGGCCGACCGCCCGACTCGCGCGGTCGATCGACTCCCTCGCGCGCGAGGTGCGGGCCGACATCATCTTCCTCGACCCCTGGTGGCCGATGGGTGCGCTCGGCCCGCGACTCCGGGCGGCGCCGTACGCGGTGATCGTGCACGGCTCGGAGGTCACCGTGCCGCGCCGGGTCCCGCTCCTCGCCCGCGACGGCGCGCGCTCCCTGCGCGGGGCGTGCGCGGTCGTCGCCGCCGGCGCGTATCCCGCTCGCCAGGCTGTGCTCGCGGCGGGCGGTGCGCTTCCCGGACTGGTCGTCCCGCCGGGAGTCGACGTGGATCGCTTCGTGCCGCACGACGCCCGAACTCGTGAGGGCACCCGGCGGCGATTCGGCCTCGACCTCGAGCGCCTGTTGGTGCTCGGCGTCAGCCGCCTCGTGCCGCGCAAGGGGTTCGACGTGCTGATCGACGCGGTCGCCGCGACGGCTGATCTCGACTTCCAGCTCGCGATCGCGGGGACTGGGCGCGACCGGCGTCGTCTCGAGCGTCGAGCCGCCCGAGCCCGGCTCGGTGAGCGCGTCCAGTTCCTCGGGCGGGTTCCCGACGACGACCTGCCCGCTTTGTACGCGGCGGCGGACGTCTTCGCGATGCCGTGCCGAAGTCGCTGGGGCGGCTGGGAGGCAGAGGGGTTCGGCATCGTGTTCCTGGAGGCGGCGGCGGCCGGGGTCGCCGCGCTCGCCGGCCGGAGCGGTGGATCCTCGGAGGCCGTGGCCGAGGGTGTGACGGGCGTCGTCGTCGACGGCGGCACCGAGGCGGTCGCCGGAGCGCTCCGCCGTCTCGGCACGAGCGGCACCACGAGGAGCAGGATGGCCGCCGCGGCTCGGGCGCGTGCCGTGCGCGAATTCTCCTACGAGCACCTCGTGGAGCCCCTGGCGGCATTGGCGACGGGCGATCTCTCGGGGCTCGGGCGGCTCTCGTGACCCGGGTCGCCGCGTGCAGGGCGGCCATCGGTAGCGTGTCGGCCGGTGGACAACGCGACGGCGCAGGCGTCCAGGGTGCCCGGTGACCGCATCCTGTTGCTCGGGTGGTGGGCCAACGCGGGGTTCGCGGTCACGGCCGTTCCCGCGGCTGTGCTCGGGAAGGACGCCGTGTCGGCGGTCGCGATCGGCACGGCGCTCGTCCTGTTCCTCCTCGCGATCGGCGCGTTCCTCTACGCGTTCGGAGTCGGGATCGGGCGCAGCGCGCGTGGTGACGACGTGGCAGTCGCGAACCTCTTCTTCCTGCAGGGTTCGGCGCCGCGCCGCGTGCAGCGCGCGTTCCTGGCGCAGTTCGTGGTGTGCCTCGTGATCACGGCGACGACCGCCGCGTGGGAGCCGTTCGGGGTGCTCGTGCCCATGTTGCCGATCGGGCTGGCCGGGGTGTGGGCGGCGCGCCACGGGACGTTCCCTCCGCGGCCCGGCATGTCGGCATCCGCCGCGCGCAACCGCCGGAACTGAACGGGCAGGAATGGCCGACCACACGCACGACCTGATCGACGTCGACGCGAGCCCCGACATCTGCTTCACCGTCGCAACGGACTTCGCGGCGTATCCCGACTGGGCGACCGATCTGCGCAGCGCGGACGTGCTCACCCGCGACGCCGATGGTCGTCCGACCCGGGTCGCCTACGAGCTCGTCGCGCTCGGTCGGCCGCTGCGCTACGTCCTCGACTACGACTTCACCGAAGCACCCGACGGGTTCAGCTGGGTCCTGGTCGAGGGGGATCGGCTCCGTGCGCTGGACGGTCACTACCGGTTCGCGCCGAACGGTGGCGGCACCCGCGTCACCTACGACCTCGAGCTCGACCTCGTCGCGCCGCTGCCGGGGGTCATCAAGCGACGCGTGGCCGGCCGGATCGTGACCGCCGCCCTGCGTCAGTTTCGTGAGGCCGCGGAACGCGCGAGCCTGTCGACCATGACTTCCCCACCTGATCCTCCGCCGGGCGCCGATCGCGACCCGGTCATGTGGGTCGTCCCCGACGATGACCACGACCCGGACGCCACCGACGCTGCCGGTGGCGCCCCCGGATCCGTGCCGTTCGAGGAGCCCGGACGCGAGCACCGCGAGCTTCCGGCGCCGTCGGTGCTCGACGTGGTGGTGGGCGAGCTCCTCGGCGCGGTCCCCGAGGTCCGAGACCACCTGCTCGCCGCGGCGGGTGAGCTGCTCGAGGCGGCGAGAACGGTGCTCGAGTCCGTCGACCGGGTGGTGCGCGACCAGCGCGACCCGTCGTGACGAACGCCGTCGGCGTTGACCTGGGCGGGACCCACGTGCGCGCTGCCCTGGTCGATGCGGACGGGGTGGTGGTCGCGGAGCGGAGCCGCGCGACGCCCGACTCCCTCGAAGCCATCCTCGCGACGATCGTCGATCACGTGACCGAGCTCACCCGCGGCGCAACCCCGGGACACGTGTCGCCACCCCTGGTCGGGGTGGGAGCGGCGGGGATGGTGGATCCCGAGGGCACGATTCACTACGCGCCGAACGTCACGCCGTTGGTCGGAGCGAAGCTCGCGTCGTTGCTCGAGGGGGTACTCGGCACGCCCGTCGCGGTCGACAACGATGCCAATGTCGCCGCGCTCGCCGAGCTGACGTACGGCGCGGCCCGCGGCTGTGACGACATGCTGCTCGTCACCATCGGAACGGGGACCGGCGGCGGGATCGTGTGCGGCGGACGGGTCCTGCGCGGCGCGCACGGTTTCGCGGGCGAGATCGGCCACTTCCAGGTCGATCCCGACGGCCCGCTCTGCGCGTGCGGTGAGCGCGGGCACTGGGAAGCCGTGGCCTCGGGCACGGCGCTCGGCGCACTGGGCCGGGCCCGCGCCCGGGCGGGGCGAGCACCCGCGCTTGTGGCGGCCGGCGGGGGCACCGCCGACGGGATCACTGGCACCGTGATCGGCGATGCCGCGCTCGCCGGGGAGCCGGTGGCGCTCGAGGTCGTGGAGGAATTCGCGGTCGCGGTCGCGATCGGGCTCGCCGGCCTGGCCAACATCTTCGATCCCGAGATGATCGTCGTGGGTGGTGGCCTCGTCGAGCTCGGCGATCGGTTGCTCGAGCCCGTGCGGGCCGCGTTTGCCGGACGGCTCGAAGGTGCTACCCGGCGCCCGGCGGTTCCGATCGTCGCCGCGGAGCTGGGTTCGCGTGCCGGAGTGGTCGGCGCCGCGTTGCTCGCGGCGCGGTCGGCGGGCGTGGCCCCGGACGTCGCGTGATCAGGCACCGATGAGCGAGACCGTGCGCGTCGGGATCACACTGCCTTCCTTCCGGGGCACACCCGACGCCGCCCTCGACGTCGCGCGCGCGGCCGAGCGGGCAGGGGTCGACGGCGTGTTCGCGTACGACCACCTGTTCCGGCGACGTCCGGACGGCGAGCGGCGGCCCGCGCTCGAGATGTTCACGCTGCTGGGTGCGGTGGCGGCCGAAACCCGCGAGGTCGTGATCGGTTCACTCGTCGCTCGCGCGACCCTCCGGCCCCCGGCGATGCTCGCACACGGCTTCGCCACCCTGGCCCGGATCGCGGGCCGCGAACGGCTCCGCGTCGGGATCGGCGCGGGAGACCAGGAGAGCCGCGAAGAGATGGAGACGTTCGGCTACGTGTTCGGCAGCGTCGCGGATCGTGTCGCTGCCTTGCGCGACGCGGTCGACGCCTGTCGGGATCGCGGATTTCCCGTCTGGGTCGGTGGCATCCACCCCCCTGTTCGGGAGGTAGCCGCGGCGCATGCCGACGGTTGGAACCGCTGGGGTGGGGGAGCGGACGAGTTCGGCGCGCAGGTCGAGTCCCTGTGCGCGGCGGCGGCCCGGCAGCCGTTCGTGGCGTCGTGGGGCGGCCTCGTGGTGCTGGCCGGTACCGATGCCGAGGCGGCCGAGAAGGCCCGCCGACTGCGCGCAGGGGAGGGCGTGATCGTGGGAGGGCCGGCCCGGGTGGCCGACGCGCTGCGCCCCTACGTCGAGGGGGGCGCCCAGTGGCTCATGATCGGCCCGCTCGATTCGGCCGACCCCGACAACGCCCGGGTGCTCGGCGAAGAGGTCGCCCCCCGCCTGCGGGGCGGCTGAGCGGTCGATCGGGAAGTGCGCCGGTCGGCCGACGGGCCGCTGGTACCGTGCGCGCGATGGAGTTCCGCAGGATCAACGCGCTGCCCCCGTACGTGTTCGCGACGATCGACGCGTTGAAGATGGAGTCACGCCGCGCGGGGGTCGACGTGATCGATCTCGCGTTCGGGAACCCCGACATCCCGTCGCCCGACGTGGCGGTGAAGAAGCTGGCCGAGGCGGTCGAGAACCCGCGCAACCACCGGTACTCGACGAGCCGCGGCATCCCGAAGCTTCGACTGGCCGTCACCGATCTCTACCGGCGAAAATTCGGCGTCGAGCTCGACCCCGAGACGCAGGCGTGCTCCACGATCGGCGCGAAGGAGGGCTTCTCCCATCTGATGTGGGTGTTGCTCGGGCCGGGCGACGCCGCGCTCGTGCCGAGCCCGTCCTATCCGATCCACATCTGGGGGCCCATCCTCGCCGGCGCCGAGGTGCGGCACGTCCGGCTGGGGCCGGAGCAGGACTTCTTCGCCAACCTGCTTGACGCGTGGGAGGAGTCGTGGCCGCGTCCGCGGGTCATCGTGCTCTCGTTCCCGCACAACCCGACCACGGCGTGCGTCGATCTCGACTTCATGACGCGCATGGTGGCCTTCGGGCGCGAGCACGACGTGTTGCTCGTGCACGACTTCGCCTACGCCGATCTCGGCTTCGACGGCTACCGGCCGCCGTCGATCCTCCAGGTCCCCGGCGCGACTGACGTCGCGGTCGAGCTCTACACCCTCACGAAGTCGTTCTCGATGGCCGGCTGGCGGGTGGGCTTCCTCCTCGGCAACGCCGACGCGGTGGCCGCCCTGGCCAAGATCAAGAGCTACCTCGACTACGGCATGTTCCAGCCGATCCAGATCGCCGCGACCGTCGCGATGAATGAGGCGCCCGACTACCCGAACGAGGTGGAGGCGGTGTACCTCGGTCGCCGCAACGCGCTGATCGAGGGCCTCGGCCGGGCTGGGTGGGACATCGAACGACCCCGCGGGACGATGTTCGTGTGGGCGCCGATTCCCGAGCCGTACTTCGACATGGGGAGCCTCGAGTTCGCCAAGATGCTGCTCCGCGAGGCGAAGGTCGCGGTCTCGCCGGGGATGGGCTTCGGTCCCGGCGGCGAAGGCTTCGTGCGCTTCGCGCTGGTCGAAAACGAGCACCGCATCAACCAGGCCGTCCGCGGCATCCGTCGCGCCCTCACGAAGCTGGGGTAGCCGAGCTCCAGCCCGCGTCGTCCTCGCCCCGCTCGACCCACCCGCGGGCGCGATCGACGCCTCGATGCCACGCGGCTCGGCGGGCGGTGAGGTCTGCGAGCGGCCGCGGCGCGAACGACGCGTCTTCGTGCCATGCGCGCGCCGTGTCCGCGGGCGAATCCCAGAGGCCCTCGGCGATGCCTGCGAGGAACGCCACCCCGCGTGCCGTTGCCTCGTGGTCGACCGGTCGGCGGACGGGGACGCCGCTAACGTCGGCTTGGAACTGGCACAGAAGATCCATGACGCTCGCGCCGCCGTCGACCCGCAGCTCCGTGACTCGACGGCCTGCCGCCCGCACCGCGTCCAGTACATCCGCCGTCTGCCAGGCCATGGCTTCGACCGCCGCCCGCACCACATGCGCACGGGTGGTACCGCGGGTGAGTCCGACCAGGGCACCACGGGCGCCGGGATCCCACCACGGTGAGCCGAGGCCGGTGAGCGCGGGCACGAACACCACACCCCCCGTGTCCGGGACGCCGGCCGCGATCGCTGCCGCCTCGCCGGATGTCGAAAGCAGGCCGAGGCCCTCGCGCAGCCACTGCAGCGCGGCGCCGGTCACGAAGATCGATCCCTCGAGCGCGTACGTCGTCTCTTCGCCGAGCTGCCACGCCACCGTGGTGAGCAGTCCGTCGACGGGATCCGGTCGACTCGTGCCGACGTTGGTGAGCACGAATGACCCGGTGCCGTACGTGTTCTTGGTCATGCCCGGCTCGACGCACGCCTGACCGAAGAGCGCCGCTTGTTGATCTCCCGCGATACCGCTGACCGGGACGCGGAGCCCGGCTGCACACTCGGGGTCGGTCATGCCGAAGCGTCCGCTGCTCGGGCGCACGTCGGGCAGGAGGTGGCCGGGCAGGTCGAACAACGCGAGCAGCTCGTCCGACCAGGCGCTGGTGGTGAGGTCGTAGAGCAGGGTGCGCGAGGCGTTCGACGGCTCAGTCGCGTGGACGCCGCCGCGTGCACCACCCGTGAGGTTCCAGAGGATCCAGCAGTCGACGGTGCCGAACGCGAGCGATCGTGCCGGGCCGTCGTGCTGGCGCAGGATCCAGGCGAGCTTCGTCGCCGAGAAGTAGGGGTCGAGCAACAGCCCCGTCCGCGCGCGCACGAAGGGTTCGTGGCCGGCGGCGCGGAGGTCGGCCGTGACCGGGGCGGTGCGCCGGTCCTGCCACACGATGGCCGGACCGGTGGGCTGGCCGGTCGCCCGGTCCCAGACGACCGTCGTCTCCCGCTGGTTGGTGATGCCGACGGCCGCGATCGGCCGCTCGCCGAGGCCGGATGCCACGGAAGCCACGGTGGCGGCGGTCGCAGCCAGGATCTCGGTGGCGTCGTGCTCGACCCACCCTGGGTGCGGGTAGTGCTGCGTCAGCTCACGCGCCGCGTGACCGACCGGCCTGCCCTCGGCGTCGAATGCGATCGTGCGGACCCTCGTGGTGCCGGCGTCGATCGCGAGCAACACTGCCGGTTCGGCCGGCTCGCGGGGGCCGGCGGCGACTCGGGAAAAC
This sequence comes from uncultured Actinomycetes bacterium, assembly GCA_963775795.1. Lineage (GTDB taxonomy): Bacteria > Actinomycetota > Acidimicrobiia > IMCC26256 > DASPTH01 > CAVZKC01. The sequence continues at coordinate 2,046,979 of CAVZKC010000004.1, forward strand.
ACCTGCGCGCACGTGAGCGGCAGGTTACCGATCACCCCGGTGTGCGTCGGTGTGCGCAAGGATGGCGACCATGAGGATCGGAATGCTGACCGGTGGCGGCGACTGCCCGGGGCTCAACGCCGTGATCCGCGCGGTCGTGCGCAAGGGGGAGGGCATCTACGGCCACGAGTTGGTGGGCTTCCGTCACGGGTGGCGAGGCGTCATCGAGGGCGAGACGATGCCACTCACGATCGCATCGACCCGTGGCCTGATCCACCGCGGCGGCACGATCCTCGGCACGTCGCGGACGAACCCCTACCAGTCGAAGGACGGGCTCGCGCGCGTCCACGACACCCTGACGCGCGAGCGCATTGACGCCGTGATCGCGATCGGCGGCGAGGACACGCTCGGAGTGGCCAACCGGCTCGCGCACGACGGGATCGACGTGGTGGGTGTCCCGAAGACGATCGACAACGACCTGTCCGCGACCGATTTCACGTTCGGTTTCCACACCGCGGTGCAGATCGCGACCGACGCGATCGACCGGCTCCACACCACGGCGGAGAGTCACGACCGAGTGATGATCGTGGAGGTGATGGGTCGTCACGCGGGATGGATCGCCGTGTACTCGGGCATTGCGGGCGGCGCCGACATCGTGCTGGTCCCCGAGGTCCCGTTCGACATCGCCGAGGTGTGCGCCCGGCTCGAGCACCGTCACCGTCAGGGCGCGAACTTCTCGATCGTGGTCGTCGCCGAGGGCGCGGTGCCGACGAAAGGCACGTTGGCGGTGCAGAGCGGCCAGGTCGACGAGTTCGGCCACGTTCGGCTGGGCGGCATCAGCTCGGTCATCCAGGACGAGATCCGGAAGCGCACCGGATTCGAGACGCGCGTCACCGTGCTCGGCCACGTCCTGCGGGGAGGTACGCCGACCGCGTACGACCGCGTGGTGGCGACGCGCTTCGGCATCGCAGCAATCGACGCGGTGCACGCAGGCGCCTTCGGGACCATGACCGCGCTGCGGGGTCCCGACGTCGTCTGCGTGCGGATCGAGGAAGGGGTCAGGGAGTTGAAGACTGTCGACGCCGCGCTGCTCGAGGTGGCAGGCGTATTCTTCGCCTGACATGGGGACCGCGCTCGACAAGGTGCTGGGGATGCTCGACCTCGAGCAGCTCGAGGTCAACCTCTTCCGGGGTGCCAGCGCGGGCGGCGGGCCACGGAACCACGTGTTCGGCGGGCTCGTGCTCGCGCAGGCGCTGATCGCGGCCGGCCGGACGGTCGCCGACGACCGCCACGTGCACTCGATGCACTGCTACTTCCTCCGGCTGGGCGATCCGGCGATCCCGATCGTGTTCGAGGTCGACCGCATCCGCGACGGTGGCAGCTTCACGACCCGTCGTGTCGTCGCGATCCAGCACGGCGAAGCGATCTTCAACATGGCCACGTCGTTCCACCGGACGGAGCGGGGCCCCGAGCACGAGGACCCGATGCCCGATGTGCCCGGTCCCGAGGAGTTGGGGCCGCCGCCCGACGCGTCCGGAGGTGCGTCGGGGCGGTTGCGTCCGGTGGGCGGAGCGGCGATGGAGCACGAGCGGCCGGTCGAGATCCTCGTCGTGGGCGGCTCGCTCGGGGGCACCGAGTCGGAAGGGCAGGCCGTCGTGGCGCGCCCACCCGACCAGGATGTCTGGATTCGCACGAACGGCGATCTCCCCGACGACCCGCTGCTCCACGCGGCCATGGTCGCGTACGCGTCGGACATGACGCTCTTGAGCACGGCCACGCTGCCGCACCGGGCGACGTTCCAGGGTGGGGAGTACATGATCGCGAGCCTCGACCACGTGATGTGGTTCCATCGTCCGCTCCGCGCGGATGTGTGGTTGCTGTTCCGCGTGCACAGTCCGTCGGCGGGTGGAGCGCGCGGCTTCGCCAACGGCTCGATCTTCACGCCGGATGGTCATCTCGCGGTGAGCATCGCCCAGGAGGGGCTTCTGCGACCGTTGTCCTGACAACTCTGGACTGCACCGTCGAACGGTGTCGCCGGCAGCGTTCGCATCGCGCGGCGCTACGCTCCGAGGATGGTCGTCGACGAGGTACCGCGCAGCGCACTCGCGGTCTACGCCCATCCTGACGACCCCGAGATCTCGGCCGGCGGCACGCTCGCGCGTTGGGCGGCGCGGGGCACGACCGTCTGGGTGCTCGTCACGACGCGCGGGGAGAAGGGAAGCAACGACCCCGACGCCGACCTCGACGCGCTCGCGGCCCTCCGCGTCGAGGAGACCGCGAAGGCGTGCGCGCTCCTCGGGTTCGAGGACCACTTCCACCTCGGCTACCGCGACGGCGAGCTCGATGACACGCCGGAGGTGCGGGGCGCGCTCGTGCGGGCCGTCCGATCGCTGCGTCCCGAGGTCGTGTTGTGCCCCGATCCGACGGCGGTGTTCTTCGGCGATCGCTACTTCAACCACCGCGACCACCGGGTGACCGGTTGGGCGACCCTCGACGCGGTCGCGCCCGCGGCCGGCAACCCCCACTACTTCCCCGAGCACCTCGCGGACGGCCTCGAGGTCCACGAGGTCCGGTCCGTATACCTCTCGGGAACGCTGGCGCCCGACGCCTGGTTCGACATCTCGGACACGCTCGAGCGCAAGATCGACGCGCTGTTCTGCCACGCGAGCCAACTCGTGGAGGCGGGAGAGTGGTTTCGGCAATTCCTCCGGCAACGAGCCGAGGAAGAGGGCGCGGCGGCCGGCGTGCGCTACGCCGAAGCGTTCCGTCGGTTGACGTTCGGCACCGACTGAGGCCGGGTGCGCGGGAGGCGACTCAGGACGCACGCCTCCGCCATTCCGACAGTGCCCGGAGCACCAGGACGGCGACGATGCCCACTCCACCCGCCCCGAGCACCGCGCCGACCAGGGTGCCGACGAGCTTGGCGGTGTCGCTGTCCGACCCGGTGTCGGTGACCCCGTATCCGATGACGGCCCCGAACAGGCCTGCGAGCACCACGGCCGCGAAGGCGAGCAGGTATGCCGTGCGGGACGGCAGCATGGGGGGCACGGCGTCGCCGTCAGCGCCCTCCCGCGGGCCGTGCGGATCATGGAGTTCAGCCCGGTCCGGCATCGGTCGATGGTATGTCCGTGGCTGAGCTCGCTCCGACCTGGCCGATAGGCTCGCCCGCCATGCGCGTCCTCGTGATGCTGCCCACGTACAACGAGATCGAGAACATCGAAGACGTGTTGGGGCGCATCCGTCAGGCCGTACCGGCGGCCGACGTGCTCGTGATCGACGACGGCAGCCCCGACGGCACGGCCGAACGCGCCGAGAAGCTCGGGCACGAGCTCGGGCAGGTCGACGTGCTCCGCCGGCCTGCCAAGCGCGGGCTCGGGTCGGCGTACCGGGCCGGTTTCCGGGTCGGTCTCGCCCGGGGCTACGACACGATGATCGAGATGGACGCGGACCTGTCGCACGACCCGGGCGCGTTGCCCGAGCTCGTCGCCGCGGTCGAAGGGGGTGCCGATCTCGCGATCGGCTCGCGGTACGTGCGGGGCGGCACGATCCCGGACTGGAAGTGGGCTCGGCGGGCGATCTCCCGGTTCGGCTGTTTCTACGCGCACGTCATGTTGCGCCTGCCCGTCCAGGACGCCACCGCGGGCTTTCGCGCCTACCACCGGCGGCTGCTGACCGCGATCGACTTCGACCGGGTCCGCGCGGACGGCTACGGATTCCAGGTCGAGATGACCTACCTGGCTGCCCGCCGGAGCGCTCGCATCGTCGAGGTCCCGATCGTGTTTCGCGATCGCACGCTCGGCCGGTCGAAGATGTCGGGCCGGATCGTCGTCGAGGCCCTCGTGCTCGTCACCTGGTGGGGCGTGCGGGACCGCATCCGGCGGCTGACGCGCCGCTGACGCGGGAGAGCGTTCGAGGCCGCCTGCCGCCCCGACCGGTCAGTCCGGGGCCCGGCGCGTTGAGGCACCCAGAAGGGCGTCATACACTCGAAGCGATGCCGCTCAGCGAGGACGAGCAACGGATTCTCCGAGAGATCGAGGAGAACCTTTCTGCCACCGACCCCAAGTTGGTGCAGCAGGTCTCTGACACCACGCTGTACCGGCACGCGGCCCGGATGATCAAGTGGTCCGTGGTGGGCTTCGTCGCCGGTCTGACGCTGATGATCCTCACCTTCACCCAGACCCTCCTGCTCGGGGTCCTCGGCTTCGTCGTCATGCTGGGCTGTGCGCTCTCCATCGAGCACCACGCTCGCAAACTGGGTAAGGCGGGTCTCGAGAACCTCACCAGCTCGATGCGCGCCGGGACGCTCAAGGAAGCCCTCGGGACCGCGGGCCGCCGGTGGCGCGAACGGTGGGGCCGTGACGAGCCACCGCCGTCTCCGTAGCCTGAATCCGTGAGCTACTCCACCGCGCAGGCCGCGCGGCTCTGCGGGTGCACCCCCCGCCAGCTCGACGCATGGCGGGAGTTGGGTCTGGTGGAACCGTCAGCTCCGGGAGCCGAGGTCCAGTACTCGTTCCGCGACCTCGTCGCGCTGCGAATGGTGGCGTCGCTGCTCGACGCCGGTCTGCCGATGACGCGCATCAAGCGGGCGATCGGCGAGCTTGTCCGGACCGGCGAGGATCTCTCGGCGTTGGCACTCGTGACCGACGGGGACGCGGTGTTCGCGTGCCGCGACGACGGCCAGATCCTCGACGCGTTGCGCCACGGGCAGCTCGCGCTGTTCGTCGCGGTCGACCGCCTCGCCGATCAAGTTGCCGAAGAGGTCAAGGTGTTCGACGCGGAACGCAGCGCGTTCGTCGCGGATCTCGGCGTCGACGCGTCAGCACGCGACGCGCACCCCAGTCGCGGTCGGCGCCTCTAGCGCACGACGGCGTCGCGGCGTGACCCCGAGCGGCGGAGCGTCGACGGGTCGAGTCGGCGGCGCCAGCGGGCACGCCGCGTCGAGCTGGCGTCGAGCGCGTGCTCGAGGTCGGCGACCGAGGTCCACGCCGTCGTGGCATCGGCCGGCTCGACGGCGTCGGTTCCGTAGCGGGCGGAGGTGAAGATCCCGGCGACGCGTCCGAGCGCCTCGGTGGCGCTCGGCGCCGCGCGTGCCGCGAGCTCGAGCGGGGTGGCGGTCGGGTCGACGGGCGCGCGGGCGTCGCGCAGCAGGTCGAGCGCCTCGTCCCACGCGCCCTGTACGGCCTCGCCGGGATCGGGCGTGTCCCGCCGACGGGCGCGCCGGCGCCCTTTGGCGACGAGGATCGTCGCTCCGGCGATGAGCGCGAGGCCGACGAGGACGATCAGCGCGACGAGCACGGTGACCCACGGTGAGACGCCGTCATCCCGGAGGGTGACCGACGGTGTCTCCGTGCTGGGGAGGCTTGTGGGCGCCGCGGGCGCGACGGAGCCGGGCGCGGTCGGAGTCGGTTGCGGGCTCGTCGGCGCGGCGGTGCCCGAGGGAGTCTCGACCACGGCGGGTGGAGCGGGCACCACCGGCTCACCCGGCAGGTCGCTCCCTCCCGCGGTTGCGGCCCGGGCCGGCGGCGTGGGATCGAACAGGTGGGTCCACCCGAGACCCGCGAGCCAGACCTCGGGCCAGGCATGAGCATCGTGGCTGCTGACCGCGTACCGCCCGTCGACGTGCTCGCCCGGGGTGAAGCCGACGGCGACCCGCGTCGGGATGCCGAGGGAGCGCGCCATCAACGCATAGGTGCCCGCGAACTGCACACAGAACCCGCGTTTTGTATTCAGGAACTCTTCGACCGCGCCGATGTCGTCGTGGAGGTCGACGGTGGGGTCGTACACGAACGCGTCGCTCCGGAAGTAGTTGCGCAGCGCCGCCGCCTGGGCGTACGGCGTCGTCGCTCCCGCAGCCTCCACGACGCGCGTCGAGAGCTCGTGAATCGAAGTGGGGATGTCGGGGGGGAGCTCGACGAACTGCTCGAGCTCGGCGGGGACGGGACGGGCCGTCGCCGCCTGTTGTGCGGTGGTGATGGCCGATTCGGTCGGTTGCTGGGCGGAGTCGACCGTGTAGCGGAGGCCGCTCACCGAGTTTGCTCGCGTGACCAGCGTCTTGGACGACTCGACGACGAGCACGTCGTCCAGGCTCGTGCGGACGGGCTCGAAGGCCGCGGGGACCCACCGCTCGCCGAGCGGTCCGATTCTGAACGTCTGGTGGAGCGCGCCGGGGGGCACATCGGCGCGGAGCCCCTCGGACACTGCGTCCGACCCGCTCGCGCTGAGTGTCCATTGGCCACCGCCCACGCTCGAGTACTCGTCCAGGGCGGTGATCCGCCAGTAGTCGGCCGAGCCCGCGTCGACCGTGAACAGCTGCTCGTCGGCGGTGTCGCTCAGCTTGGCGCCGATGTCGACGAGTGGCGCGATCGAGGTCCGATAGCTCTGGTTTCCCACACTGCCGGAGCGATCGGCGACGTTGAGGATCGGGTCGGCGTCCGCGCCGGGGAGTGTCGGGGCGACGAGGACTCCCACGATCAGGGCGACCGCGGCGATCCCGAGTGTGGGAGCGAGGCGGGCCGTCCCCGCGGTCCCGCCCGCGACCAGCCAATTGCGAGTCTGGTGGAGCACCGCCTGGTGCTGCACGACCAGGAACACCAGCGACGCCGCGACGAAGGCGGCGGTGCACGCGAGCAACCAGTCCGACGTGCCGAGCGTGGATGTCCACACGAAGAACACCAGGCCCGGAGCCAGGGCGCCCAGCGTCGAGTCGCGACGGAACGCGAGCAGATCGGCGAGGGACGCCATCGTCCACACGACGAGGACCGCGAGCAGGAGCGCCCCGTCGCTCACGGGAGCGGGTGCTTCGACGGTGCGCAACACGTGCCATCCGTGCTCGAGGTGGCGAGACACCGCGTCCAAGGTGTCGGTGGTGGGGAGCCCGAGCCGGGTGGTGGAGAGCTCGAGCGCCCAGGTCGCGTAGGCGACGAGGCCCAAGAGCGTCGCCGCCAAGCCGATCGGGAGCGCGCCGCGCCGCGCGCGGACGACGACGCCGATCGCGTGGGGAAGGACCGCGGCACCGAGCACCGCGACGACGAAATCCGCCGACGAGAACACGCGCGCCAGCGAGAGTGCCGCGGCCACGGACACGAGCGCCAGCGCGGCGGGAGGCGCGAGCGAGCTCAGGAGACGCGGGCGGGATGCCATCGGGCGAAGGCCTGGTTCCAGGCGGTGGGGAACGTCTCGACGGACGCGTCGACAACGACCAACGACGGCGTCGGCGCCAGTCGTGCGGTGCGGGTGAGCACCGCGACGGTCGTGGCCGCGCCGAGGGCGCTCAGGTTCGCGACGGCGCGCCGGGCCGCGGGCGTGACGTCGCCCAGCACGATCACGACGAGGTCGAGACCCCGGTGCTCTCGGAGCCGCTCGAGCACGCGGGGGAGATGGTCGTCGGGTTCTGGGCCGACGGAGGCGAGCCGGTCGATGAGGTCGTGCCGAGGATCACCACCGGTTCCGAGTGGCGTGCCTGCGCTGGTGATCACCTCGACCCGGCGCCGCAGGCGCACCAGGCGCGCCACGATGGACGCGGTTGCCTCGACCGACGTTTCGAGCGACGCGTCGTCGTGGTGTGAGACGTGGGTGTCGAGCACGATCGCCGCCCGGGAGCGCCACCGGGCTTCGTCCTGGCGGATCATGAGGTCAGCCGAGCGGGCTGTCGCCCGCCAGTGCACTCGGCGCAGGTCGTCGCCCACGACGTACTCACGAACACTCAGCAGCTCGGTGCCGAGGTCGCTGACGATGGCGCGCGTTGCCGGTGCGTCGGTATCGACCATGATGCGGCTTCCCGGCGCGACCGGAGCGAGGATGTCGTGGACCCGGGGGCGCACGACGAGGTCGAGGTCGTCGAGGCCGGGGAGTGCCCGGCGCGCGAGCCCGAACGGATCGCCGACGGCGAGCGTGAGCGGACCCACTCGGTACCGACCTCGGCGTCGTGTGGGAACGCGGTACGCGGCGCGTGCGGACGCATCCCGACGCAACGCGGGCACGACGAACCGAGCGGCGCGCCGCTGCCCGTCGAACCAGTCCGTGAGGATGAGCGACGGGCTCGTGCCGGGGCCGCGGTTGACCACCTGGAGATCGACCCGACCGTCGGAACCGACGTGAAGTCGGCTCGGATGCACGTGCCGCGCCAGCTCGAGCTCGGGGGCACGCACGAGGTTGAGCCAGGTGGCCGAGCCGACGAGGAGGACGGCCGCCGTAACCGCGATGACCAGGAGCTCGAGCGCGCCCAGCAGGTACGAGCCCGTCGCAAGGCCGACTGTCGCGCCGACGAGCGTCCAACCTCGGTGTGTGAGCGAGATCTGAGGCACTAGCCGCCGGCGCCGGGCACCGGGACGGACGACATGATCGTGTCGACCAGTTCGGCGGGGGTGGCGCCGCGGAGCTGCGCGTCGGGAGACAGCATGAGGCGGTGCTCGAGCACGACGGGGAGTACCCGCTTCACGTCGTCGGGGATCACATAGCCACGTCCGAAGCTGGCGGCGAGGGCGCGGGCGGAGCGTTGGAGGGCGAGGGACGCGCGCGGGCTCGCCCCGAGCACGACGTCGGGGTGCCGTCGAGAGGCGGACGCGACGTCGAGGATGTAGCTGCGGACTTCCGGTGCGACGTGCACCGTGTCGACGATCTGGGCCGCCTCCTCGATCTCCGCGGCGCCGACGACCGGTTTGATGTCGTCGACCCCGCGCGCGCCCGCGTGGCGCCCTTCGAGGATCGCGAGCTCTGCGTCACGGTTCGGATAGCCCATCGGGATGCGCATCAGGAAGCGGTCGAGCTGTGCCTCGGGGAGCGGGTACGTCCCTTCGAGCTCGATCGGGTTCTGGGTCGCGATCACCATGAACGGCCGCGCGAGCCGGTAGGTGCGGGCGTCGACCGTGACCTGTCGCTCTTCCATCGCTTCGAGCAGCGCGGACTGCGTCTTGGGTGACGCGCGGTTGATCTCGTCGGCGAGGACGATGTTGGCGAAGGTGGCGCCGGGGCGGAACTCGAAGTCGCTCGTCGACCGGTTCCACACGGACACGCCGGTCACGTCCGACGGCAGCAGGTCGGGGGTGAATTGGATCCGGTTACAGGTGCCGCCGATCGAGCGGGCGATCGCTTTGGCGAGGGTGGTCTTGCCCACGCCGGGCACGTCCTCGATCAGCAGATGGCCCTCCGCGAGGAGGCAGACCAGCGCGAGGTGCACCTGCTCGCGCTTGCCCTGGATGACGTGTTCGACGTTGGTGAGCAGGGCACCGAACATCCGACCGAACGAGGAGTCGCGGCTCGGCGCGGTGGCGGGCTGGACCACGAACGACCTCCAGAACGTCAGGGCGACGTCGGGCGACCGTACCAGGGCGCACCTCGCGCGACCTGACAGCAGCGAGTGAGCGTCCGCGGCGCAGGTACCCTGCGCCGCAGCGAGCGAGCTCAGAGATAAGGCGTCCAGTCCGGGTCGATGGACCCCGCGGTGGCCACGATCCACAAGTCGGCCTTCGGCTCGCGGGGAGCGCGCCGGAGGGTGAGCCCGACCTCCGACAGCAGCCGGTCCTCCTTGCGCGAGTTGCACGCACGGCACGACGCGACCACGTTGTCCCAGGCGTGGGTCCCGCCGCGAGACCGGGGGACGACGTGGTCGATGTTCTCCGCGGAGCGGTTGCAGTACTGGCAGCGGTGGCCGTCACGGGCGAAGATCGCCCGCCGTGAGAGCGGCACCCGGTTGCGGTACGGGACGCGCACATAGTTGTGGAGGCGGATCACCGTCGGGACGGGGATCGTGGTGCGCTCCGAGTGCAGCTCGGCGCCGTTGCGCGCGACGATCTCGGCCTTCTCCTTGAGCACCAGCACGACGGCACGCCGCATCGGGACGACGCACAGCGGCTCGTGGCTCGCATTGAGCAGGAGGGCCCTTCCCAAGATGCCGTGACCTCTGGCACGCGCACCGGGTGCGGCGACCGGCACCCGGCTCGGCGGCGAGCTTACCGGGATGCCGGAAGCTCCGACTCCATGTTGCGGCACCACTCGAGGTAGGTGACGACGTCACGCGGATCGGGCGTGCCGTCGGCGCCGTACTGCGTCTCGACCCGGAAGCGAAGGTAGCCCCGGTCGGGAAGCGGCAGGAAGGGCACGCGCCGTGCCCATCCCGGTCGGACGACTCGCCGGGCCTGGCGGAACGCCGATCGCCAGAGGCGCGGCCGCGCCGCGACCAGGGCCGTTGCCCTCAGCCAGTAGGCCGGCCGGATCCGGGGACCGCTCCGAGCAGGTTCGCCGCGGTTCCCTCGCCTCATCGGGCGGAGGGTAGCGCCACTCCACCATTGGGCGACGAGGCGAGCGAACCGTCCGACACATGCGGCGACGAGGTGCCCGAGGGGCACCGAGTTGCTCGCCAGCGAGCGAACGTCTGCGAGGCGGGTATCCCGCCTCGCAGGGAGCGAGCGAAACATGAAGTGGTTGAAAGGTGGGGGGGAGGGGTGTACAGTGCCATGAAGTGGTGAGGAGTGGTGGCTGGAGGGTCGGTTTCGTGGCAGCGGGACCACTTCCGGGCTCGCAGTGGTAAACGACGACCGAGCAGGGGAGCCGGATGTTCCTGGGGGAGTTCCAGCACGCGCTGGACGCCAAGGGACGGGTGATCCTGCCGGCGAGGTATCGAGAGCACCTCGCCGAGGGCGCGTTCATCGCCAAGGGCCGCGGGGGCTGTCTCGCGGTGTACACGCCGGAGGAGTTCGAGCAGGTGGCGACGCAGGTGCGGGAGCAGTCGAAGCGGGGCCCACGGGAGCTCAACGCCGCGCGCACCTTCTTCGCCGGAGCGACGGAGGTCAGCCCCGACAAGCAGGGTCGCGTCGCCATCCCGCCGAGCCTGCGTGAGTACGCCGGCCTCGAGCGCGACGTCGTGGTCGCGGGGCTGTACTCCCGCATCGAGATCTGGAACCGCGAGCGATGGCTCGAGCTCGACCTGGCCGGCGCGCAGGCGCTGACCGAGTCGGACGAGCTGCCGGAGTTCGCGATCTAAGCAAGCGCACATTGACAGACGCGGGCCTTGGGCCCGTCATCAGCCCTCCGGGCAAGCGGCGCAAGCGCCCCTTCCGCCCGCTTTGCTTCCGTCGATTCTGTCCGGAGGGCTGATGACGGTCTCGGGGAGACGAGGGTGGGACCACCCGGGAGGAGCGCGTGCCGAGAAGTGTGGAGTTCCGTCACCAGCCGGTGATGGTGCACGAGGTGGTGGCGCACCTCATGTCGGTTCCGCCGGGCTGGGTCGTCGATGCGACCGTCGGCGGCGGCGGACACGCAGGCCGAATCCTCCGAGCTCGAGCCGATCTCCGTCTCCTCGGCATCGACAGGGACCCGGTGGCGGTCGACGCCGCGAGCCGAGTGCTCGAGGAATTCGGAGACCGAGCCCGCGTGGTGGCCGGCGGGTTCGAGCAGATGGCCGGGATCGTGGAACAAGTCGTGGGAACCGGAAGCGGAGGGACCATCGTGGGAATCCTGTTCGACCTGGGCGTCAGCAGCCCGCAGCTCGACCAACCAGTGCGCGGGTTCTCGTACTGGGCCGACAACGCACCGCTCGACATGCGCATGGACAGCGCGCAGGCGCTCACCGCCGAAGTCGTAGTCAACGAGTACTCCGAGCAGGAGCTCGCGGCGCTCATCGCGCGGAACGGCGAGGAGCGCTACGCCCGCCGCATCGCGGCGGAGATCGTGGCCACGCGTCCGCTGCGGATGACCGGGGACCTCGTCGAGGCGGTGAAGCGGGCCATTCCGGCGCCGGCGCGCCGGCGTGGTGGCCACCCCGCCCGCCGGACATTTCAGGCCATCCGGATGGAGGTCAACCGGGAGCTGCCGAGCCTCGAGGCCGGTCTCGACGAGTCGGTTCACTTGCTCAAGCCGGGAGGCAGGATGCTCGTCCTCGCGTACCACTCCCTCGAAGACCGAGCTGTGAAGGAGCGGTTCGCGGACTGGTCGCGCACCGAGGAGCCCGGGTACGTGCCGACCGGTCTGCCCCGCCGGACGCGCTCACCACTGACCCGCCTGGTCACCCGGCGGGCGCTGCGACCGTCGGCCGATGAGGTCGACGCGAACCCGCGCGCGTCGAGCGCCCGGCTCCGCGTCGCTGAGAAGCTGCCGCGATGACACAGACGGCGACGCTGGAGCGCGCACACGCGCCGGTGCGTGCTCCCAGCACCACTCCCGCGCCACGCGCTCGCCCGGTGGTGTCGAAGCCCGCCGTTCGGAAGCCCTCGCTCCGTGCAGTTACGCGCCCGAGCCGATCGCGCGTGACCACGCTGGTGGTGCTGGGGGCCGTCGCCGCAGTCGTCCTGGCCGTCGTCTTCCACGTGATCCTCGCCCAGAGCCAACTCGCGCTCGACCGCATCGGCGAGGCCACCACCCGCGAGCAGCGCGAGTACGACCGCCGTCGCCTCGAGGTGGCGGAGCGCTCTGCCCCGGAGCGCATCATCAGCGCGGCTGCGTACCTCGGCCTCGTGGAGCCGAACGAGCCTCCCCAGTACCTCCTGGTGCAGGGGGCCAAGTCCCCGAAGGCCGGTGCGTCCGGCGCTACGCCGTCGACCCTGTCGGGCTGGGACAAGGTGAAGCGGCACCTTGGCGACGAGCAGCCGTAGCGGCGCCGGTCGCCCCGGCGGACGGCCCCCGCACCGCTCGCGTCCCGGACGGGATCCCGCGCCGCGTGCACGGGTCGCGACGCGTCCGGTTTCGAGTGGAGCGCGGAGCGCGGCGCCTCACCTGCGAGTGGTCGCCACCGCGCCGAGGAAGAGTGGGCGGCACACGGCGCCGCCCGTCCGGACGAGGCTGCTGGCGATGCTGGTCGGGGTGTGCGTGGTGTTCGCAGGCATTGGCGTTCGGCTCTTCCAGCTCCAGGCCAGTGATCGTGACGAGCTGCGGTCGATGGGTTTGGGCCAACGGATCCGTACTGTCGACGTTCCGGCCGAGCGGGGCGGGATCTTCGACCGTTCGGGTGCCGACCTGGCGCTGTCGATTCCGCAGGCGACGATCACGGCCGACCCTCGTGTCATCGACGATCCGGTCGGGTACGCCGCGAAGCTCGCGCCGATCGTGGGTGTCGACGAAGCCGACTTGGCCACCCGACTCGCGGACCGGAACTCCGCGTTCGCCTACGTCGCGCGCAAGGTCGACGACGCCACCGCGGCGAAGGTGAAGCAGCTCGCCTTGCCGGGGATCTCGAGCGTCACCGAGTCGAAGCGCTTCTACCCGGCCGGCGCACTGGCCGGGCCGCTGCTCGGCTTCACCGGGACCGACAACACCGGATTGGCCGGGCTCGAGTCCGCGTTCGAGTCGACCCTCGCCGGACGCGCGGGTGAGGCACGCGTCGAGCAGGACCCCGAAGGCCACGACATTCCGGGCGGCGCCCGCCAGGGCTCGCCCGCGAAGCCCGGCGCCGACCTCGTGCTCACGATCGACCGCTACCTCCAGTGGAAGACCGAGCAGGTGCTGACATCGGAGGTGACGAAGGCCGACGCCGTGGGCGGTACGGCCATTCTTGCCGACGTCCAGACCGGCGACATCCTCGCGATGGCGAACGTCGTAGGGCCGACGGACGGCGCACCCGCGCAGAGCGCGCCTGCGAGCACCCCCAATCGTGCCGTGACCGACGTCTACGAGCCTGGCTCGACGAACAAGGTGATCACGATGGCGGCGGCCGTCGAGGAGGGACTCGTCACGCCGGACACGGTGTTGACGGACGTCGGCCCGTCGATCCCGGTCGGCGACACCGTGTTCGAGGACGCCGAGGACCATCCGACCGCGATGACGGTTGCGCAGATCCTGCAGCACTCGTCGAACGTGGGCACGATCAGGATCGCCGCCCAGCTGGGTGCCGAGCGGCTCGATCACTACCTCCGGGCGTTCGGCTTCGGGACGCGGACCGCGCTCAATTTCCCCGGTGAGGCCGACGGGATCCTCCTGCCGCTCGATCAGTACAACGACACGAGCATGGGCGCGATCCCGGTCGGCTACGGGCTTGCCGTCACGGCGATGCAGATGCTCGACGTGTACATGACGATCGCCAACGGTGGCATGGCGCGGCCGCCTCGTCTGGTCGAGGCGACCATCGATGCCGACGGGCGCCGGGTCGATGAACCGACGCCCGCGACCCACGCGGTCGTGTCGCCGGCGGCGGCGCGTGCCGTCACCGGCATGCTCGAGCAGGTCGTGAGCGGTGGCACGGGAACGAAGGCTTCGGTCAACGGCTACCAGGTGGCCGGCAAGACGGGCACCGCCCGCAAGCCGCCCTACGACAAGCCGCCCTACAAGTACGTCGCGTCGTTCGCGGGATTTGCGCCCGCGGCCTCACCGCGGATCGCGGCCATCGTTGTGATCGACGAGCCGGCCGACCTCTACTACGGCGGAGACGTGGCGGCACCGGCGTTCTCCCAGATCCTGCAGGAGGCACTGCGGGTCATGCAGGTGCCTCCGTCATCGTGACGGACGCCACCACGGGTGCGGTCGCCTCACGTTCGGGCCCTCACGGGGCCGGCCGGGGCAGGCCGGGCCGGTACCCTGAAACGCGCCGGGGCAGCTCGAGGGAGCGCAGGAAGGGCATCGCACGCGTGCAGTGGCACGACCTGATCGCCGGGATCGCTCCGGAGGAGCCCCGCGGCGACCGGCCCGTGGAGGACCGCCTCGTCGAGGTGCTCGACATCGTCCACGACAGCCGCCGGGCCCGCCCCGGGGTCTGCTTCGCGTGCATCCCCGGCGCCCGAGTGGACGGGCACGACCACGCCGCCGCCGCCGTGGCCCAGGGGGCCGTCGCATTGCTGGTCGAGCGACCGCTCCCGCTGGGTGTGCCCCAAGCCCAGGTCGGCGACGTCCGCGCCGTGCTCGGCCCGCTGGCTGCTCGCCTGCACGGCGACCCGTCCCGGACGTTGCGATGCCTGGGAGTCACCGGCACGAACGGCAAGACGACGGTCACCTATCTCCTCGAGTCGATCGCCGGCGCGCTCGGCGAGCAGGCCGGCGTGATCGGCACGATCGGGGCACGGGTGGGGCGCACGACCCTGCCGACCGGGTTCACCACGCCCGAGGCGAGCGACCTCCAGGCGCTGCTCGCCGACATGCGCGATCGCGGCGTCACCACGGTCGCCGTCGAAGTCTCGTCCCACGCGCTCGCGCAGGGTCGGGTCGACGGCGTCGCCTTTGCGGCGGCGTGCTTCACCAACGTGAGCCACGAACACCTCGACTTCCACGGGACGCTCGAGGCGTACTTCGCGGCGAAGGCGTCGTTGTTCGATCCGGTCCGGACGCCGGCTGCCGCGATCAACCTCGACGACGAGCACGGTCGGCGACTCGCCGCCATGGCGCGCGAGCGTGGCCTCGACGTGTGGACGTTCGGCATCGCGACGCCGGGCGCGGATCTGAGCGCCCGCGACATCGTGCCGCAGGCACGCGGCACTGCGCTGCGTTTGCACGACGTTCGTGCGGACACCGACGCGGTCGTGACGTTGTCGTTGGCGGGTGTGCACAACGTGAGCAACGCGCTCGCGGCCGCCGCCACCGCGCGCGCCGCCGGAATCGCGAGCGACGCGGTGGTTGCAGGTCTCTCCACGCCGGTGATCGTGCCCGGTCGCATGGAGCGCGTCGACGTCGGCCAGCCATTCGAGGTGCTGGTCGACTACGCGCACACGCCCGACGCGCTCTCGAGCGTGCTCGATGCGGCGCGTGAGCTCACCGCGGGTCGGCTGATCGTGGTGTTCGGCTGCGGCGGCGACCGCGATCGGGAGAAGCGCCCGCTCATGGGCGCTGCGGTCGCATCACGGGCCGATCTCGCCATTCTCACCTCCGACAATCCCCGGTCGGAGCGACCCGACGCGATTGCGGCGGCCGTGCTCGACGGCATGGCCGGCGGGTCCGCGCGGGTCTTCGTCGAGCTCGACCGCCGCGTCGCGATCGAATCTGCGATCGAGGACGCAGCGCCCGGCGACGTGGTCGTCATCGCCGGGAAAGGTCACGAGTCGGGGCAGACGATCGGCGAGCAGACCTTCCCGTTCGACGACCGGGTCGTCGCGCGGGCCGAGTTGGAACGGTCGCGGTGGAGCTGACCGCCTCCGAAGTGGCGCGCCTGACCGAGGGCGACGTTCTGGTCGGCAACGGCCATGTGGTGGCGTCGTCGTTCGCCATCGACTCTCGCGTCGTCGAGCCCGGCGGGTGCTTCGTGGCGCTGACCGCGGCGCGCGACGGTCACGACTTCGTCGGCGACGCGTTCACTCGTGGAGCCACGACCGCGATTGTCTCGCGGCGACCCGCCTTCGACGTGCCCGCGTCCGCCGCGGTCGTTCGGGTGGACGATCCGCTTGCTGCACTTGGTCGGCTGGGGGGGGCGGCGCGGCGGGCGCTTCCGGATGCCCGTGTCGTCGGAGTCACCGGCTCGACCGGCAAGACCGGCACGAAGGACCTCGTCGCCGGTGCGCTGGCCGCCCGGCATCGGGTCCATGCGAGCCCACTCTCCTTCAACAACGAGGCGGGCGTGCCGCTGTCGCTGCTGGCGGCTCCGCCCGACTCCGAGAATGTCGTCCTCGAGCTCGGCGCGCGGTTCCCGGGCAACATCGCGGCGCTCTGCGAGATCGCCCGGCCGACTGTGGGTGTCGTCACGAACGTCGGTCTGGCGCACGCCGGCCTGCTCGGCGGCGTCGAGGGTGTCGCGCGGGCGAAGGGTGAGCTTCTGGAAGCGCTCGCGCCCGGCAGCCTCGCGGTGCTCAACGGCGACGACCCGAGCACGCGGGGGCTCCGGGCGCGGACACGAGCCGACCTCGTCACTGCGGCGGTGACCGACCGCGGTGCCGACGTGCGTGGATCGCGCGTCGAGCTCGACGCCGAGCTCCGGGCGCGTTTCCTACTGGAGTCGTCGTGGGGACGCACGTCGGTTGCGCTCGGAGTCCACGGCGCCCACCAGGTCACGAACGCACTGCTCGCGGCCGCGGTGGCGCTGTGGGCCGGAGTCGAACCCGACGAAGTCGCGGCCGGACTCGCGGCGGTTCGCGGCGGCGCCATGCGCATGGAGGTCGTCCGTGCACGGGGTGGTCCGGTCGTGCTGAACGACGCGTACAATGCCAATCCCGCGTCGATGGCGGCGGCCATCGACGCGCTCGCCGCCTCTCCATCCGCCCGTCGACGGATCGCGGTGCTGGGCGCGATGCGGGAGCTCGGCGAGTGGAGCGAGCAGGAGCACGCCCGCGTCGGCCGTCAGGTGGCAGACGCGCTTGTCGACGTCCTCGTGGCCGTGGGGTCCGATACCGCGGCGCTGGCATCGGGGGCGCGGAGCCGCGCGCGAGGTGGGCCGCCCGCTCGAGGTGTTCGAGGCGGCGGACGCACCGGAAGCGCTCGAGCGGGTCCGGGATCTGGTCGGCCCCGGTGACGTCGTCCTCGTGAAGGCGAGCCGCGCGGTGGGTCTGGAGCTCGTCGCCGCCGGCCTGATCCGGGGCGAGATGCGCACATGATCGCCCTGCTCGTCGGCATGGGTGTCGCGTTCGCGCTGAGCATTCTCGGAACCCCCGTCTTGATCCGCGTCCTGCGACGGAAGGGCATCGGGCAGCTCATTCGCGATGACGGGCCCTTCGCGCACCCGCACGAGAGCAAGGCCGGCACGCCCACCATGGGCGGGATCGCGATCGTCGGCGCGGCTGCGGTGGGTTACCTCGTCGCGCACTTCCGGACCGAGCAGATCCGGTTCGCACGGGCGGGCATCACGCTGATGGCGCTCGTGATCGCGATGGCGATCGTCGGGTTCCTCGACGACTACCTCGGAGTGCGCCGCGGCCGCAACCTCGGCCTGCGCAAGCGGGGCAAGACCGCGGGCCAGCTGCTCGTCGGGATCGGCTTCGCCCTGCTGGCCCTCAACTGGGTGAACGTGTCGACGCACCTCTCGTTCACGAGGGTGCTCGACCTCCAGCTCGGCTCGTGGGTGTGGTTCGTGCTCGCGGTAGTCGTCGTCTACGGCACCGCGAACGGGGTGAACCTGACCGACGGCATGGACGGCCTCGCCGCGGGATCGGCCGCGATGGTCTTCGCGGCCTTCGTGATCATCGCGTTCTGGCAGTTCCGGCATCCCGAGGTGTACCACGTGCTGCCTGCGGGCGCCCTCGACCTCGCGGTGATCGCGGCGGCGTTGATGGGGGCGTGCCTCGGCTTCCTCTGGTGGAACGCCGCGCCCGCGCAGGTGTTCATGGGTGACGTCGGCTCGCTCGCGCTGGGCGCCGCGATGGCGGGCCTCGCGCTCCTGACCCAGACGATCCTCCTGCTCCCGATCCTCGGAGGGCTGTACGTCTTCGAGACGCTGAGTGTGATCGCGCAGGTGGTCTCGTACCGCGTGTTCCATCGGCGCGTGCTGCGAATGGCGCCGATCCATCATCACTTCGAGGTCGGCGGCTGGCCGGAATTCACGGTGATCGTGCGGTTCTGGCTTCTGGCGGGTCTGATCGTCGCGCTCGGCCTCGGCATCTTCTACGCCGACTTCATCCGCATCCCCGGGGTGCTCGACTGATGACGACCGTCGTGGTCGGCCTCGCCGTCACCGGGATCGCGGTCGTGGAGCACGAGCGCGCGCGTGGTCGCCGGATCCTGGTCCTCGAGGACCGCCCCGATGCTCCCGTGACTCGAGCTCGGGCCAAGCGGGTCCGAGCGCTCGGCGGCGAGGTCGTGGCCTCCCCGGACGCCGCCGCGATCGCCGACGCGATCGCCCGGGCAGAGCTCCTGGTGCCGAGCCCGGGAGTCCCGCCCGCCCATCCGGCCGTCGTGGGCGCGCGTGCCGCCGGGGTGCCGATCCGTTCCGAAATCGATCTCGCGGCCGACGCGCTGGCCGGCCGTGCGCGAGCGCCGAAGCTCGTCGCGGTCACGGGCACCAACGGGAAGACCACGGTGACCACGTGGACGGCGCAGCTGCTCGAGGCCGCGGGCGTGCGTGCCAGTACGGCCGGCAACATCGGGCGGCCGCTGCTCGACGCCGTCTCCGACGACGTCGACGTCGTCGTGGCCGAGGTGTCCTCCTTCCAGCTCGACCTCACCACGGCCGCCTTCGCTCCCGATGTCGCGGTCCTGCTCAACGTGGCCGCTGATCACCTCGACTGGCACGGATCGCCCGAGGCGTACGAACGAGCGAAGGCGAAGGTGTTCCAGCATCAATCTGCCGACGGCGCGCTGGTTGCCGTCGTCGACGATCCCGTCGTCCGGCGGTTGGCGGCGAGCGCCCCCGGGCACGTGATCGCGGTGACCGGCGGCGAACCGAGTCCAGGTAGCTACGGCGTACGCGAGGGCGACCTGCACGGGCCGTCGTCGTCGTTCGGCCGGGCAGATCGTCCCGCGTACGAGGTGATCGACGTGCTCGCAAGCGTCGCGGCGGCCGTCGAGGCGGGCGCGGCCGCCACTGCGCTGACGAGCGCTCCCGAGTCGTTGCGTGGCCTGTCGCACCGCAGCGAGCTCGTGGCGGAGGTCGCGGGCGTGCGCTTCTTCGACGACTCCAAGGCCACGAACCCTCATGCCACCGCGGGCGCGCTCGCGGCCTTCGACCAGGTGGTGCTGATCGCGGGCGGGCGCAACAAGGCGCTCGACCTCGGCGTCCTGCGCGAGCACGCGACGCGGGTGCGCAGCGTCGTGGCGATCGGTGAGTCGGCGAGCGACGTGGAAGCCGTGTTCGCCGGGCTCGTCCCGGTGGACCGAGCCGACTCGATGGCCGAGGCGGTGCGATGCGCAGCGTCGCGCGCGGTCGACGGCGATGTCGTGCTCCTGTCGCCGGCGTGCGCCTCGCTCGACTGGTACGACGGCTACGCCGAACGTGGCGACGACTTCGCGGCCGAGGTGCGCAAGCTGACGGAGGTACGGACATGACGACCGGGACGACGCGCCTGCATGCTCGTCGGCCCGCCGTCGAGCGCTCGTCGGATCGAACCAGGACGGGCGCGTCGTCGACCGCGTTGCTCTTGGCCGCGACCGTCGCGGTGCTCAACGTCGTCGGGGTCGTCATGGTGCTGTCGGCGTCGTCGGTCTTCTCGCTGACCGACTACGGGTCTCCGTGGTACTTCTTCCTGCGCCAGCTGATGTGGACGGTGCTCGGGGTCGTCGCCCTGGTGATCGCGGTCCGTGGCGACTACAAGAAGTGGCGGAGGCTCACCGGTCCCTTGCTGGTCGTCAGCGCCGCGCTGCTCCTCCTGGTGCTCGTGCCCGGGATCGGCATCTACGTGGCGGGTTCACGCCGCTGGCTGGGTATCGGGTTCATCCGGGTGCAGCCGAGCGAGATCGCCAAGCTCGCCCTCCTCTTCTTCGCCGCCGACCTCCTGGCGCGCCGGGCCCGGGAGCTGAAGGACTGGCGGCGCGTCGTCAAACCGGTTGCGATCGTGACGACGATCTTCGCCGCGCTCGTCATGAAGGAGCCTGATCTCGGCTCGACCGTCATGCTCCTCCTCATCGTCGGCGCGCTGTTCGTGGCGGGCGGTGTGCCCCGCCAGCACCTTGGCGTGCTCGGGATGCTCACCGTGTCGGGCGTGCTGTTCCTCGCCGTCGCCGAGCCCTACCGTCGAGTCCGCCTGCTCACGTTCCTGCATCCGTTCGAGCACGCGGGCAACGCCGGGTACCAGGTCGCGCAGTCGCTCATCGCCCTGGGGGAGAACGGTCCGTTCGGTGCCGGCCTCGGCGCCGGGCGGGCCAAGTGGAACTTCCTGCCGAACGCGCACACGGACTTCATCTTCGCCATCATCGGCGAGGAGCTCGGTTTGATCGGCGGGTTCCTCGTGCTGAGCCTGTTCGTCGCGTTCGCGGTGCTCGGCACTCGCGCCGCGCTCCGAGCGCCCGACCGTTACGGAGCGTTGCTGGCGGGAGGCATCACGATGTGGGTCGTCGGTCAGGCCGCCATCAACGTCGGGGCGGTGGTCGGGCTGCTCCCGGTGACCGGCATCCCGCTCCCGTTCGTGTCGTTCGGGGGCTCTGCTCTGGTGGTGACGATGTTCGCCAGCGGGTTGTTGATCAACGTCGCCCGACAGGGCCGGTCGAGCCCTGCGCGCGTGTGAGGAAGGCGAGCGTCGTGGGCGTCGACGCCCTGATCGGCGGCGGCGGTACCGGTGGCCACGTGAACCCGGCACTCGCGCTCGCCGAAGAGCTCGTTCGCCGCGGGCACGCGCCGGAACGCGTCCGCTTCGTGGGCGCCCGACGGGGACTCGAAGCGACCGCGGTACCGGCGGCCGGCTTTGCGATCGATCTGCTCCCTGGTCGTGGGCTCCGGCGCTCGTTCCGTCCCGCGGCCTTGCTCGCCAATGTGCTGGCGCTCGCCGAGCTCGCGGTCGCGGTCCTGCGTGCGCTGCGGCTCGTGCGGCGCCACCGCCCACGGGTCGTCGTCGGCGTCGGCGGCTACGCATCCCTCCCCGTCGTCCTCGCCGGGACGTTCTTCGGGATCCCTCGGGTCGTGCACGAGCAGAACGCCCGAGCCGGACTCGCGAACCGGATCGGCGTGCGCTTCGGCGCGCAAGCAGCGGTGTCGCTCCCCGGGACCGCGCTCGGAAATTCGGTGACCACCGGCACGCCGATACGACCGTCCGTGGCCGCGGTCGTGCGCCGTCCGGCTGTCCCTCCGCTCGTGGTGATCGCCGGCGGCAGCCTCGGGGCACGGACGCTGAATCGTGCCGCGTTGGAGCTCTACGACTCCTGGCGCGCGCGCCGCGACGTCACGATCCACCACGTCAGCGGGCGCCGCGACTACCAAGACTGTGTGGAGCGACTGGCAGCGCTGCGATCGGCGTCGGACGCGCTCACGTTCGACCTCACCGCCTACGAAGACCACATGGAGCGCCTGTACTCGGCTGCCACGGTCTTCGTCGGCCGCGCGGGTGCCGTGACTGTCGCCGAGCTGGCCGTCGCCGGAGTGCCGGCGGTGCTCGTCCCGCTACCGGGTTCTCCGGGCGACCACCAGGGAGCCAACGCCGGTGCGCTCGCGGCCGGCGGCGGCGCGGTAGTCGTCGCCGACAGCGCGTTGTCGGGGAAGGGACTCGCGCGTGAGCTCGACCGCTTGCTGTCGGACCCCGAGGCGCTTGCCGCGATGAGCGCGGGCGCGCGGAGCCTCGGGCGGCCGGACGCCGCGGCCCGGCTCGCGGATGTCGTGGAAAGGGCGTCGCGTGGTGACCGTTGACCTCGACCTCGGCGTCCCGCAACGGCTGCACATCGTCGGGATCGGCGGTGCCGGCATGAGCGCGATCGCAACGGTGCTCGTGGCGATGGGCCACGACGTGAGCGGCAGCGATCTCCGCGAGTCGGCGATGGTGGAGCGACTGCGCTCCCTGGGCATCACGGTCTCGGTGGGGCACCGGCCCGACAACGTGCCGATGCCGGTCGACGCGGTGATCGTCTCGAGCGCGATCGGTGCCGCGAATCCGGAGGTCCGCGTGGCTGACGATCGGGGGGCTCCGGTGCTCCGGCGAGCCGACGCGCTCGCGGCGATCGTGAGGAGCCGCCCGACGGTCGCCGTCGCCGGCAGCCACGGCAAGACCACGACGTCGTCCATGCTCGCGTTGATCCTGCGAGCGGCGGGACGTCGGCCGAGCTTTGTCATCGGCGGCGACCTCAACGAGGTCGGTACCAACGCTCGCTGGGACGACGGCGACCTGTTGGTGGTGGAAGCCGACGAGAGCGACGGGACGTTTCTCGAGTTGGCGCCGCGCCACATCGTGGTCACCAGCGTGTTGCCCGACCATCTCGACCACTACGGCTCGCTCGGGGGGCTCGTGGACGCGTTCGAGCAGTTCGTGCGAGCCGCGCCGGGTGTGCGCGTCCTCGGCTCGGACGATCCGGGCGCCGCCGCGCTCGCTGTGCGCGTCGATGCGGTGACCTACGGCTTCGCGCCGGAGTCCGCGTACCGGATCGTCGAGTATCGCGGCGCGCGCACGGGTTCGCATCTCGTGCTCGCGGCGCGCGGCGAGGAGCTCGGCACGGTGGAGCTCGCCGCGCCCGGGCGTCACAACGCGGTCAATGCGGTGGGGGCGACGGCCATCGCGCTCGAGCTGGGTGTGCCCTTCGCGGCGGTGCAGGACGCGCTGGCGGGGTTCGGCGGCGTGGCTCGACGTTTCCAGCATCGGGGGGAGCGCGATGGGGTCACGTTCGTGGACGACTACGCGCACCTTCCCGGCGACGTCGAGGCGATGATCGAGGCCGCGCGCGAGGGAGGGTGGCGCCGGATCGTCGCGGTGTTCCAGCCCCACCGGTTCTCCCGCACGGCGTCGCTGTGGCGCGACTTCGCCGACGCGTTCCGTGGCGCCGACACCGTGGTGCTCACCGACGTCTACGCGGCGGGGGAGCAGCCGCGCCCGGGTGTCTCGGGTCGACTGCTCCTCCAGGCGGTGCTCGATGCCCATCCCGAGCAGGAGATCGTCTACCTGCCGCGCCGAGTCGATCTCGTGGCCCACGTCCCGCCGCTGGCCCGCCCCGGCGACCTGGTCCTGACACTCGGCGCGGGCGATCTGACCACCCTGCCCGACGACTGGCTGGCGCGCGCATGACCGCCGTGCCGGTGTCGGATACCGTGCGGCGGCTCCGGGAGCGGCTCCCCTCCCGCGTCACCGAGCGCGTGCCGGTGGCGGACCTCACCACCTACCGTCTCGGCGGCCCGCTCGCGGTCCTGGTCCGGCCCCGCTCGGTGGAGGACCTCTTGGCGGTCGCGGACGTCCTGGCCGACCAGCATGCGCCGGTGCTCGTCATCGGGCGCGGCTCGAACCTTCTCGTCGCCGACGAGGGATTCGATGGTGTCGGCATCGTGCTGTCGGGAGAGTTCGAGACGATCGAAGTGGAGTCGGGCGGCGGCGCGGTGACGGCGGGCGGTGGGGTGGCGCTCCCGATCTTGGCCCGGCGGGCGGCCGCCGCGGGGAAGGGCGGCCTGGAGTTCTTCGTCGGGATCCCCGGCAGCGTGGGCGGTGCCGTGCGGATGAACGCCGGTGGCCACGGTCGCGAAACCGTCGACGTCCTCGTGACGGCCGACGTCGTCGATCTGTTCGCGTCGACTCCGGCGCTCGAGACCTGCGAGGTCGAAGCCCTCGGGCTCGGGTACCGAAGCTCTCGACTCGGTGCCGGCGGCGTCGTGTGTCGCGCTCGCTTTCGTGTCAGCGAGGCCGAGTCAGCCGACGCCGAGAGCCTGATCGACGAGATCGTGCGCTGGCGCCGGGACAACCAGCCAGGCGGGGCGAACGCGGGTTCGGTGTTCCGGAACCCGCCCGGCGATGCCGCCGGTCGGGTGATCGAGGCGGCCGGGTGCAAGGGGCTGCGGGTGGGCGGGGCCGAGGTCTCTTCGAAGCACGCCAACTTCTTCCAGGCCGATCCGGGCGCGAGCGCGTCCGACGTGCGCGGGCTGGTCGAGGCGGTACAGGCGAGGGTTCGGGCGCAGATCGGGATCGAGCTGGTGCCAGAGCTGCGCATGGTGGGGTTCGAGGATCCCGCATGACCGACACCCGTGTCCGCGCCGAGCGGCCGAACGACCCGCGCCCGCCGATCGATCCGCGTGTGCGGGCGCGTTGGATCTCGGCCCGCCGCGCCGAAGGCCGCCGCCGTCTTCGCATCTTCGTCGTCGTCCTCGCAGTCGTCACGCTGGGCGCGTTCGCGTGGGGCGTGACCGTCTCGCCCATCCTCGACGTCAACCAGGTCGTGGTGCGCGGTGTCGACCGACTCGATGCCAACACGGTCACCAAGGCAGCCGGTGTGCACACCGGCGATGCGCTCGTGTGGCTCGGCACGTCGACGGCCGCGGCTCGCGTGGAGAGCCTGTCGTGGGTTGCCGACGCCCGGGTGGAACGGGAGTTCCCCGGTACCGTCCGCATCGTCGTGGTTGAGCGGAAGCCGGTCGCGTGGGTGGATGCAGACCCGGTCGTGCTCGTCGACCGCCAGGGGCGGGTGCTCGACACGGTCGCGGCCGCACCGCCTGCGTTCCCCCAGCTGGTGGGGGCGGAGAGCGCGCCGGAAGGCGCCCACGTCCGGCCGCGTGCCGCCGCCCGGGTCGCGGCGGCGTTCGGGCCCAACGCCGCGGGCGTCGCCGCGGTGACCGTGCGGGACGGCTCGGCGACGGCCCACCTCGCGG
Organism: uncultured Actinomycetes bacterium; assembly: GCA_963775795.1. Taxonomy (GTDB): domain Bacteria; phylum Actinomycetota; class Acidimicrobiia; order IMCC26256; family DASPTH01; genus CAVZKC01. Next base: position 2,071,988 of record CAVZKC010000004.1, read on the forward strand.
ACGGGATCGAGGTGCGGTTCGGATACCCGACGGCCCTCGTCCAGAAGGTCCGCGCCGCCCTGGCCGTGGTGGCGGCGCTCGGGGCCCGCCCGACGGCGTACATCGACGTGAGCGTGCCGGCGACGCCGGTGAGCGGTTGAATTGGCTGACGGCCGAAGAGGAGTACGATGTGAAGCTCTGGAGGAGGTTGAGATCGCTCGACCTCAGGTCGACGTCGAGACAGGGATCTGCGTTCGGGGTAGTCGGTGGCGGGGGCGGTGACGGAGCCGATGACGGAGCCGGTGACACCGCGCTCACCATCCGCAACACCGGTCGCGTGAGCGGCGACAATTGGCTCGAGCTTGGCCCGGGCGTGGGCCGTGCACTCCGTCCGTTCGTCCGTCAATCCGTGCAAGGCGAAGTCACAGGGGAACCGACATGCTGGGCGAGCCACAGAACTACCTGGCCGTGATCAAGGTGATCGGTGTCGGCGGCGGCGGCTGCAATGCCGTCAACCGCATGATCGACGCCGGGCTGAAGGGCGTGGAGTTCATCGCGGTGAACACCGATGCCCAGTCCCTCCTCATGAGCGACGCCGACGTGAAGCTCGATATCGGCCGCCAGATCACGCGCGGTCTCGGTGCGGGGTCCGATCCCGAGATCGGTCGCCAGGCCGCGGAGGACCACCGCGACGAGATCGAGGAAGTCCTCAAGGGCTCCGACATGGTGTTCATCACGCTCGGCGAAGGCGGTGGCACCGGCACCGGCGGCGGGCCGGTGGTTGCGGAGGTCGCGAAGGCGGCCGGCGCGCTCACCATCGGTATCGCGACCCGTCCGTTCAGCTTCGAAGGTCGCCGACGCGGGGTGCAGGCCGAGAGCGGCATCCAGATGATGCGCGAGAAGGTCGATACGCTCATCGTCATTCCCAACGACCGTCTCCTCTCGGTCGCGGACGAGCGCACGTCGATGCTCAACGCGTTCAAGACGTGTGACGAGGTGCTGCTCCAGGGTGTCCAGGGGATCACCGATCTGATCACCACGCCCGGCCTCATCAACACCGACTTCGCTGACGTCCGCATGATCATGAGCAACGCCGGGAGCGCGCTGATGGGCATCGGCTACGCCTCGGGCGACGGCCGGGCCGTCAACGCGGCGCGCGGGGCGATCTCGAGCCCGATGCTCGAGGCGAGCGTCGAGGGGGCGCGGGGGATGCTCCTCAACGTCTCCGGTCCGTCCGATCTCGGCCTCTTCGAGGTCAACGAGGCGGCCGAGATCGTGGCGAAGGCGGCGCACCCCGACGCCAACATCATCTTCGGTGCCGTTATCGACGACTCGCTCGGTGACGAGGTGCGGATCACGGTCATTGCCGCGGGCTTCGATCGCTACGAGGGTGAGCGGCGCCCCGATCGAGCGCTCGCATCGCTCGGCCTCGACGACGATCTCGACGCCGGGATCGACTTCGGTGTCACCTCGGGGACGTCGGGAGACGGTGACGGCGACGACGACTTCGACGTCCCCGAATTCCTGCGCTGAGCCGGGGGTCGCCCGGGGCGGCCGGGTACGCGACTCGACCATGATCGTGCGCGAGCTTCCCGGCGGCGTGGTCGTGTGCACGGATCGCTCGGAGGGTGTGTCGGCCGCGCCCTACGAGCACGCGAACCTCGCCGACCACGTCGGTGACCGCGCGCACGACGTCGCGAGCAACCGGGAGCGCCTCGCGGACGCGTTGCGCCACCAGATCGGGGTCGACGTCGCGTCTCCCGAGTCGTGGGCCTGGTTGCGCCAGGTGCACGGGGCGAACGTCGAGGTGTTCGACGCGCCGCGATCCGCCCTTCCCGATGCGGACGCGGCCGTGACGACTCGCGCCGCGATCCCGCTCGTGGTGCTGGTGGCGGACTGCGCCCCGATCGCGCTCGTCGCCGGCGATGCCGTCGGCATCGTGCACGCCGGCTGGCGCGGGGTGGAAGCCGGCGTGGTGCGGGCTGCAGTCGACGCGGTCCGCGCGCGGACGGCGGGGCCGATCCGCGCTGTGCTCGGGCCCTGCATCCGGCCCGCTCGTTACGAGTTCGCCTCAGCGGATCTCACGCGACTCGCCCGCACGCTCGGCCCCCACGTGGTCGCGGAGACTGACGACGGGCGCCCCGCCTTCGACCTGCCGGCCGCGGTACGCCACGCATTGACGGCCGCCGGCGTCGAGGAGATCGACGATGTCGCCGTCTGCACGGCGTCGTCGTCCGAACACTTCTCGTACCGGCGCGACGGGCGCACCGGCCGACAGGGGATGGTGGTCGTCCGGACCGGGGGCCGAGTGCCGTGAGCACCGACTCGGCGATCGTGGCGGCTGTCACGGACGTTCGCGAGCGCATCGCAGCGGCGGCGCGCCGGTCCGGGCGCGACCTCGCGACGATCCGGCTGGTGGCGGCGACGAAGACCGTCGAGCCCGAGCGTGTCCGGGCGGTGGTGGAGGCCGGGGTGACCGACGTGGGGGAGAACCGCGCACAGGAGCTGGTCGCGAAAGCGGGGGCGCTGGTCGCGGCGGGCCTCGAGTGCCGGTGGCACTTCCTCGGTCAGCTGCAAACCAACAAGGTGCGCGCCTTGGCGCCCCGGGTGGCCTGTTGGCAGTCGGTCGACCGTCTCGCGCTCGGCCGGGAGATCGCGGGGCGGGCGCCGGGTGCGTCGGTGTTCGTACAGGTGAACCTGGCGGGAGAGCCACAGAAGGGAGGTTGCGACCCGTCGGGCGCCGCGGCCCTCGCGGATGGGCTGCGGGGCATTGGGCTCGCGGTCGACGGCTTGATGACCGTGCCTCCACACGACGGGGATCCGCGCCGCTGGTTCGCCGCGCTGCGTGACCTCGCGGGGCGAACCGGGGTCGACGGGCTCTCGATGGGCATGAGCGAGGACTTCGAGATCGCCGTGGAGGAAGGCGCGACGATCCTGCGCGTCGGGCGGTCCCTGTTCGGTGAACGCCCGTGATGAGCCCTTCGCAGGGTGTCCAGGGATAGGCTGACCCCCCGAGGGAGGCGGTTCGGATGGCTTCGTTGTGGCGACGCGCGATGGTCTACCTGGGACTCCAGGACGACGATGAGCTCGACTACGCCGGTGAGTACGACAACTACATGGAGTATCCCGACGAGCGTGAGCCCGGTCGCGAATCCGGTGACCGCCACGAGGACGACTACGAGCCGCGGGCCGCGCCGCGGGAGCAGTCGTCGGGGTCCGTTCGGAGGGCCCGCGAGGTTCCGTCCGAGTACGTCGCCGCCGATCCGCCGCGGATGGCGAACCGCGAGGACCCGTCCGGTGTCACGGTGTCGCGACCGGCGGTCGTGCGGACGATCGGGCCGACGACCGCGGCGAGGGTCCACGTCGTCGACCCCCAAGGGTTCAACGACGCGCAGGAGGTGGGGGACCGCCTCAAGGCCAACCAGCCGGTGGTCCTGAACCTGCAGGGCCTGGGCCGGGAGCTCCAGCGCCGACTGATCGACTTCTCGAGCGGGTTGGCGTACGCGGTCGGCGGGTCGATGACCCGCGTGGCGGACCAGGTCTTCCTGCTCACGCCGAGCAACGTCGAGGTCTCCCAAGAGGAGAAGGAGCGGCTGCAGGCGCGCGGCCTGTTCCAGGCCTGATCGTGCGAGACTTCATCGCGACGATCCTCCTCGTCTTCCTCATCATCCTCGCGATCCGGGCGATTCTCTCGTGGTTCCCTGTGCGCCAGGGGACGTTCCTGGCCTCGGTCAATTCGCTCGTCTTCGAGCTCACCGAGTGGTTGCTCCGGCCCGTCCGCCGCCTGATCCCGCCGATCGGCATGTTCGATGTGTCCTTCATGGTCGTCTTCTTCATGGTCGTCATCGCGCGGTCCGTGGTGCTCGCCGGCTGAGCCGGGTATCCCGGCTCGCAGTGAGCGAGCGAATTGAGCGGTGGCGAGGCGAGCGGAGGAGCTGAGCCGCTCGCCAGCGAGCGAACGGCCGCGGGCCGGGTATCCCGGCTCGCAGTGAGCGAGCGAATTGAGCGGTGGCGAGGCGAGCGGAGGAGCTGAGCCGCTCGCCAGCGAGCGAACGGCCGCGGGCCGGGTATCCCGGCTCGCAGTGAGCGAGCGAATTGAAGAGGGAACCCCGCTCTCGGTGAGCGAGCGAATTAGAGTGGGCGTTCATGGACGTCACACCTGAAGAGCTCCGCAGCACCGAGATCAAGGAAGCGTTCCGCGGATACTCGAAGGACGAGGTCGACGACTTGCTCGAGCGCGCCGCGGCCGCCATCGAGACCCTCGAGCACCAGCTGCAGGCGGGTGGAGCGGCGGCCGGCGGCCCCGCGCCGTTGCCGACGCCAAGCCGAGACGACGCCGACATGCTGCAGCGGACGCTCATGCTCGCGCAGCGCGCGGCCGACGACGCGGTGAACGAGGCGCAGGCGCGAGCCCGCCAGATGGTCGACGAGGCCGAGGTGAAGGCGCAGGCGCTCGTGAGCGACGCGGAGGCGAACGCGCGCCGGATCGCCGAGGGTGAGCGCCGCCGGCTCGAGGTCGAGATCGAAGAGCTCGCCGATCGTCGCTCGAAGCTGAGCATCGACGCCGACGCTCTCGAAACGTACGCAGCCGGCTACCGCGATCGGTTGCGTGCTGCGATCGAAGCCGATCTCGCGTCGCTCGGCTCCGCAGTCGACGCGCCCGGACCGCGCCCGGAGCTGCACGCGGTCGAGGTCGCACCCGCGCAGTCCGAGCCTTCACCCGCGCAGCGGGAACCGCCCGAGCCGACCCCCGCGGTGTTTGCCGCCTCCGAGCCCGAGCCGGCCGAGGGGGCAGCCCCGCCCGAGGCGTCGGGCGAGACGGCGGCGTGGCCTCCCCCGTCGGCGCAGGCTGCGGCGAGCTCAGCGGCGCAGGACGACCCACCGGCATGGCTACAGGGCAACGACGACTGGGCGAGAGCCGACTCGTGGGAAGCGCCCGGGCCGTGGCAGCACGCGACCGCGGAGCACGAGGCGTTCTCGGCCGAGGCGCCGATGGAGGCGAAGGCGGTTGACTCGGAGTCCCTGGACGACGACGAGTTCTTCGCGTCGCTGCGTGACGCGGTGCGCGACGACTCTGCGCTCGGTCCACGCGAGGAACAGCCCTACGTCGAGGTCGAAGACGTCGATCTTGACGACCGCCGCCGGTTCCGCCGCCGCCGGTAGTCGTTACGCGCGAGGCGCCCGCTCGATCAGGACGGTGACGGCTGCACCGTCGACCTCGAGCACGCGTTCCCCGTTCGTCTCGTGGTCGCCCGAGGGCGCCGCGACCGAGAGTTCGACCGCGAGCACCTCGGCCGCGATCCAGTCGCGGTGGAGGTGTGCGGCCGCGCCCGTGGCGCCGTCGGCGCCGAGCTGCACCCGCACCCGGTCGGCGAGCTCGAGGCCCAGTGCCTTGCGCTCCTCGTTGAGGAGACGGATGAGCTCCCGTGCCGTTCCTTCGGCGCGGAGCTCGTCGTCGAGCGCGAGGTCGAGCGCGACCGCCGTGCCACCCTCCTCGCGCGAGCGCGAGCTCGGCGTGCGACTCCGCGCGGACGTCGACGTCGTCGGGCCCGAGGGTCACGACGGATCCGTCGGCGAGCGCGAGCTCGAACGCCCCGCTCGCGTCGAAGGCGCGATGGACCGCACCGCCGTCGATCGCCTCGAGCGCGGCCGCCACGAGCGGCGCGCGCTTCCCGAGCTTGGGTCCGAGCGCTCGGAAGTTGGGCACCACCGCGTAGGCGAGCAGTCCCTCGAGATCCGTGACCGGCTCCACGAACTTCACGTTGAGCGCGCCCGCGACCTCGTCCGTGACCTCGGGCGAGAGAGCCTCGCCGTCGGGGAGCAGCACGAGCGCGCGCCGGAGGGGTTGGCGCACCTTGGTCTTGGCGTCGCCGCGGGCGGAGAGACCGAGCGAGACGATCGCTCGCGCGCGAGCCATGTCGGCTTCGAGAACCGGATCGACGGCGGCGCGGTCGGCAACGGGCCAGTCGGAGAGGTGGACGGACTCGGCGGACCCCGTCAGGTTGCGGTACAGCACGTCGGCGACGAACGGCGTATAGGGGGCGAGCAGCCGTGCGATCGTCGTGAGCGCCTCGTGCAGGGTGGCGTGCGCGACCGGGTCGTTCGCGTTCCAGAAGCGCGGGCGGGAGCGCCGGACGTACCAGTTCGAGAGATCGTCGACGAGCTCCTCGATCGCCTGCGCGCCGCGCAGCGCGTCGAACTGGTCGAGGGCGGCGGTCACCGTGTCGACGGTTGCGTGGACGCGCGAGCGGATCCACCGGTCGAGGACATGGGTGGTGGCGGGCGGTGCGTCGGTCGGCGTCCAGCCGTCGAGGTTCGCGTACGTGACGAAGAACGAGTAGGTGTTCCACAGGGTGAAGAGGAACCTGCGGGTGGACTCGTCGATCGCGTCGAAGGACACGCGGCGAGGGGTCCACGGCGAGCCCGACGAGAAGAAGTTCCACCGCAGGGCGTCGGCGCCGCGGGTGTCGAACACCGACCATGGATCGACGACGTTGCCTTTCGACTTCGACATCTTCTGGCCGTCCTCGTCGAGGACCAGTGCGTGGCAGACGACATTGCGGTACGGCGCACGGCCGAACACGAGCGTGTTCACGGCGAGCAGCGAGTAGAACCAGCCGCGGGTCTGGTCGATCGCCTCGCAGATGAAGTCGGCCGGAAAGCGACGCTCGAAGACGTCCTGGTGCTCGAAGGGCGCGTGGAACTGCGCCGCGGGCATGGAGCCCGAGTCGAACCAGGCGTCGAGGACGGGCTCCACCCGGCGAGCTCGGCCCGTCTCGCAGGCCGGGCATTCGAGTTCGATCTCGTCCACGGCGGGGCGGTGGAGGTCGAGGCCGACCAGGTCGCGGCCGGCGAGGTCGGCGAGCTCCGCCACCGAGCCGACGCAGGTGTCGTGGCCGCAGTCGTCGCAACGCCAGACCGGGAGGGGCGTGCCCCAGAAGCGGTCCCGTGACAGCGCCCAGTCGACGTTGTGCTCGAGCCAGTCGCCGAAGCGCCCGTGCTTGATGTGCTCGGGGTGCCAGCCGATTGCCTCGTTCTCGCGCAGCAGGTCGGCCTTGTGAGCGGACGTGCGTGCGAACCAGGTGGGCTTTGCCCAGTAGACGAGTGGGGTGCCGCACCGCCAGCAGTGGGGGTACGAGTGCGTGTAGTCCACGACAGTGACCAGCCGCCCCGCGGCGCCCAGCGTGTCGATGATCGCGGGATCGGCGTCCTTGACGAATTGGCCGGTCCACGGGGTCGCGCCCAGCGGGGACACCACGAATTCGGCGGCCGGCCCGACGGGGTTCAGGGTCGGGAGCCTTTCTCTCTCGCCGACCTCGCGGTCGATTTCGCCGAACGCGGGCGCGAGGTGGACGACGCCGGACCCGTCGTCGAGGGTCACGAACTCGGCAGCGACCACTCGCGCCGCGTCCGGGTCGAGAAGAAGGAAGTCGAACGGCCGCTCGTAGTGCGCGCCGACGAGCTCGGCGACCGGAACCGGGCCGATCGTCTCGACGTGGTCACCGAGCACGCCCTCGACACGCGCGGCGGCGAGCACGAGATCGCGCCCGCCTTCGGGGGCGCGGACGCGCACGTACTCGATGTCGGGACCCACTGCGGCCGCCACGTTCGAGATGAGCGTCCACGGCGTGGTCGTCCAGACGAGGAGGTCGTAGTCGCGTCCGACGAGGGGGAACCGGACGTAGATCGAGGGCTCGGTGACGTCGTGGTACGCGCCGGGCTGGGCGAGCTCGTGGCTCGAGAGCGCGGTGCCGCAGCGCCCGCAGTAAGGGACGACCTTCTGCCCCTCGTAGATGTCGCTCGCGTTCCACATCTGGCGGAAGAGCCACCACACGCTCTCGATGTACGAGTTGTCGAGCGTCCAGTAGGCGTCCGTGGTGTCGAGCCACATGCCGACACGCTCGGTGAGGGACTCCCAGTCCGAGACGTAGCGCTGCACGGACTCGCGGCACCGCTCGTTGAACGCGGCGATGCCGTACGCCTCGATGTCGTGTTTGCCCTTGAAGCCGAGCTCCTTCTCGACCTCGACCTCGACCGGCAGCCCGTGGCAGTCCCAGCCCGCCCGGCGGGCGACGTAGCGGCCCCGCATCGTGTGGAAACGGGGGTAGAGGTCCTTGAACAGTCGGCCCCACACGTGGTGGATGCCCGGGCGCCCGTTGGCCGTCGGCGGCCCTTCGTAGAAGACCCATTCGGGCGAGTCGCGGCGCCGCCGGAGACTCTCCGCGAACACGTCGTCGGCGCGCCAGTGCTCGAGCACCTCGGCTTCGAGCGCGACGAGATCCAGCGGACCGACGGGTTCGAACGACATCGGCCGTACTCTACGGGCGCGCGACGAGATCGTTGCGGTCGATTCGGCGCCGTGTCATGCAGTGCGATCCGCGCTCGGGTGCGCACTACGATCGGCGCCTCCGCTCACCGGAAAGCGCTGTCATGGCCCCTGGAACCCCCCGCAAGCCGTCAAAGCCGGCGCCCGCCGCGAAGGCGGCGGCCGCGAAGCGGCCGGAGAAGCCGGCTGCGAAACGGCCGGAGAAGCCGCCGTCCAAGGTGGCCGCGAAGAAGCCCGCGAAGGCGGTCAAGAAGCCCGCGGCAAAGGCTCCGGCGAAGGCGCCTCCGAAGCAGACGGGGAAGACGCCCGGGAAGCAGGCGCCGTCCAAGGTGGCCGCGAAGAAGCCCGCCGCGAAGGTTCCGGCGAAGAGGCCTGCGAAGCAGGTAGAGAAGACGGTCAAGAAGCCCGCGGCGAAGACACCAGCGGCACGGGTGGGGAAGCAGGCTGCGAAGCCGCCGGCGGTGAAGCCGCCGAAGAAGCCGACGACCGTCATCTGTCCGCTGTCGGGATTCGAGGTCAAGCCGGACAAGCCCAACCTCTCGCCGCGGACGATCGAACGGCTCCGGATGAAGCTGGTCGAGGAGCGGGCGCGCCACGTGCAGCAAGCCGAAGAGCTGCTTGCCGAGGCGGAGGCGCTCGCGAGCGAGCGTGAAGGAGGCGACACGCAGTTCGACGAGGAGTCCGGCGAGGGCGACACGGTCAACATCGAGCGCGAACGCGACCTGCTGCTGTCCGCGTCCGCCCGCCAGATCGTCGACGAGATCGATGGCGCGCTCGAGCGGATCGCCGCCAAGACCTACGGTCTCTGCATGCCGGCCGGGCGGCGCATCAGCCTCGAACGTCTCGAGGCGCTTCCCTACGCGGAGACCTGCGTCGACTGCAAGGCGCGTGCCGAACGACGCCGCTGACCCGCCGGCACTCCCGCCCACGCGGCGGAAGGTCGCGACCGCGATCGTCGTGGTGGTGGTGCTGGTCGACCAGCTCACCAAGGTCTGGGCGGTCGAGAACCTCGCCGCCGGCCCCCGGTCGGTGATCGGGGACACGATCGAGCTGCGGCTCGCTCGCAACACGGGCGGCGCGTTCAGCCTGTTCGGGTCGTTCACGCCGCTGTTGGCCATCGTCGCGGTTGTCGTGGCGGTGCTCCTCGTGCGGGCGGTGCGCCAAGCTCGCGATGGCTTGCTCGTGGTCGCGCTCTCGCTCGTCCTCGGTGGCGCGATCGGGAACCTGGTCGACCGCGTCTTCCGGGCTCCCGGGTTTCTCCGCGGGGCCGTAGTCGACTTCGTCGGTGTGAGCGAGTTCCCGACGTTCAACGTCGCCGACTCCGCGATCACGGTCGGGGGGATCCTGCTCGTGGTCTGGGCCCTCCGCACGGAAGTGCGTGAGCGCCGTGCCTGACTCGGCGTGGCCCGGCCGCTCCGGTGCGCGCGAACCCGCGGACCGACTCCCGGTGCCGGGTGTGCTCGCCGGTGAGCGCGTCGACCGTGCGGTGGCGCTGCTGACGGGATGGAGCAGGAACGAGGTGCAGGAGCTCATCGAGCGGGAGCAGGTGCTCGTGGACGGGCAACCAGTCGCGAAGAGCCGCCGCCTCGAGCGCGATGCGATCATCGAGTTGCTGTCCGAGCCGGAGCCGTCCGGACCCGCGACGCCGGACCCCGCGGTACCGGTCACCGTCCGCCACGAGGACGACGACGTGCTCGTTGTCGCGAAGCCTGCCGGCCTGGTCGTGCACCCCGGCGCGGGTCACGCCGGCGGCACGCTGGTCAACGGTCTGCTCGCGCACTACCCCGAGCTCGGGGTCGTGGGCGATCCGGGGCGACCGGGCATCGTGCACCGCCTCGACCGTGACACGAGCGGTCTGCTCATCGTCGCCCGGACGGCCCGTGCGTACGACGCGCTGGTCGCGATGCTCGCCGGCCACGAGGTGGCCCGCCGGTATCTCGCGCTGGTCCGGGGCCATCCGGAGGCGACCGCCGGGCTGGTCGACGCCCCCATCGGCCGTTCGGTTCGTCGGCCGACGCGCATGGCGGTGCGAGAGGGTGGTCGGGAGGCTCGGACCCGCTATCTGGTGCTCACCGATTTCGCCGATCCGCCGGTGTCACTGCTCCGCTGCGAGCTGGAGACCGGTCGGACCCACCAGATCCGCGTCCACCTGCAAGCCGTAGGCCACCCCGTCGTCGGCGACACCGCCTACGGCGGCGGGGGGAGCACGCCCCGGATGGACCGGCCCTTCCTCCACGCGTCCGAGCTCGATTTCACGCACCCCATCGGCGGCCAGATGGTCGAGGTACGCGAGGAGCTGCCGCCCGAGCTGGCGGAGGTGCTGACGGCGCTGAGCGGGCCGAGTCCCCGCTCGAGCGGGAGGTGAACAAGACGCGCCCGGTGCCGATCAGTCGTCGGCGGTGCGGCCGTCGGGAGTGTGCGGTTCCGTCGCCGCCGCGGGGACGCTCGTGGGCGGAGCGGTCGTCGTCGGCACCGTCGAAGGCGCCGGCACCGTCTGGGCGGCGGGCCGGAGGCTGCCGACGTCCGACGTTCGCTGGGTGAGCCCGAAGAGTCCGAAGTTCGCCCCCAGGGCGGTCGTCACCGCGAATGCCGTGACGACCGAGGCCGATGCGACCACGAGGCCTTTGCGGCGCTGCACCCGCCAGTCATCGGCAGCTGCTTCCCGGGTCTTGACCGGGGGCTCAAGTCGGGGGCCCGGCGTGACGACGTTCTTGTGGGGTGGTGCCCATGCGTGTCCTGATCGTCGAGGACGACGAGGCGATTGCCGCGCCTCTCGCGAAAGGTCTTGAGCGAGAGGGCCTCGACGTCGACCGGGTCGACAATGGCACCGGCGCGCTCGCAAGCGTGGCGGCGTCCCCCTTCGATGTGGTGCTGCTCGACCTCGGGCTGCCGGACCTCGATGGGTTCGACGTCTGCCGCGAGCTGCGTGCGCAGTCCGACGTGCCGATCATCGTCGTGACCGCGCGTTCCGACGAGGTGGACCGGGTGGTCGGCCTCGAGCTGGGCGCGGACGACTACATCGTGAAGCCCTTCGGGTTCCGCGAGCTGGTCGCGCGGATCCGCGCCGTCGCGCGGCGTCGGGCGCCCCGTGCGGAGCACACGCCGACCGAGCTCGGCCGCCTCGTGGTGGACCGGCGCACACGACGCGTGTCGATCGGCGACCACGAGATCGCACTCACGCCCAAGGAGTTCGACGTCCTCGCGTATCTCGCCGAGGATCCCGGCGCGGTGCGCAGTCGCCAGCAGCTACTCGAAGAGGTGTGGGACCCGCACTGGTACGGGCCGACGAAAACGCTCGACGTCCACGTCGCGTCGCTGCGCAAGAAGCTGGACGACCCGGCGTGGATCGAGACCGTGCGCGGCGTGGGCTTTCGCCTGCGCGTGCCGGACGAGTCATGAAGCGGCGACTGCTCTTCAGTTACCTCTCGATCACCGCGTTCGTCCTGCTCGTGCTCGAGATCCCGCTCGGCGTGACCTACGCGAACTCGGTCGAGCGGAGGCTTGCGAGCGACATCCAACATGACGCGTTCGCCGCGGCCGACCGCTCGCAGCGGAGGCTCCGGACGCCGGTCTCCGAGCAGACGACGCGCGACGCCGACCTCCAGCGGGTGGTCGACCAGTACCGGATCAACGCCGGAGGCCGCGTCATCATCGTGAACGGCGATGGCATCGCGATCGCAGACTCCAACGCGGGCGAGAACGATCCGTTGCGTGACTTCTCGACCCGTCCGGAGATCCGCCGCGCGCTCGACGGTCGGCAGGTGAGCGGGACCCGTTACTCCCGAACCCTGGGCTACGAGATCCTGTACGTGGCGCTCCCGGTGGGTTCGTCGTCGGGGATCGACGGCGCGGTGCGCGTGACGTATCCGGCGAGCCTGGTGCACGACCGGATCCGGGACATCTGGGTACTCCTCCTCGCGACGGGGGGCGTGGTGCTGGGCATCGTGTTCCTGGTGAGCCTCCTGCTCGCGCGCTCAATGACGCGACCACTGGCAGAGCTACGCGACGCCGCGGTCGACCTCGGCCGTGGTGACCTGTCGGTCCGCGCCGAGGTGCCACGAGGTCCGGCCGAGCTCGCGGTGCTCGCGGAGTCGTTCAACACGACCGCGGCTCGCCTGGAGCAGCTCGTCGGGTCCCAACGCGCCTTCGTGGCCGACGCGTCGCACCAACTCCGCACGCCCCTGGCCGCGCTCCGGCTCCGGCTCGAGAATCTCGAAGCCGACGCTGTGGGGCCCGCCGCTGACGACCTCGACGGGGCGTTGACCGAGGTGCGCCGCCTCTCGCGCCTCGTCGATGGTCTCCTCGCGTTGGCGCGGGCGGAGCAGGCCAGCTCGTCGGTGACCGCGGTGCCGCTGGACGAGCTGGTCGAGGGCCGCTGTGACGCGTGGGACGCGTTCGCCGTCGAGCGCCACGTGCGGATCGAGCCGATCGTGGCCGGTTCGCCGGTGGCTCGCGCGACTCCCGGACGCCTCGAGCAGGTCGTTGACAACCTGCTGAACAACGCACTCGAGGTCGCGCCGCCGGGGACCGCGGTGCGGCTGTCGGCCGCGGGCCGCGCCGGGTGGGTCGAGCTGCGGGTGAGCGATGACGGCCCGGGCATGAGCGCGGAGGAGCGCGTGCGCGCGTTCGACCGCTTCTGGCAGTCCGGCCCCGCGCGACGCGAGGGCCGACCCAACGGCCACTTCGGCCTCGGCCTCGCAATCGTGCGCGAGCTCGTCACGAGCGACGGCGGTCAGGTCGAACTGGTGCCGTCGCCGAGCGGGGGCCTCGAGGTGATCGTGCGGATGCGCCGCGGAGTCGCCGAGCCCCGGCCGCTTCAGAAGCCCGTCGGCGTCGGGTGACCGATCCGCGTCTGCGTGACGAGGTCCGCGAGAGTGAAGCGCTCCAAGTAGCCCCGGGTCTCGTCCGAGAGCTTCACCCACACCTCCTGGAGCACGCAGTGCCCCTCGCAGTGGTCGTGTTCGCCGAGCGGCGTCTCGAGCGGGCCGTCGACCGCGGCGACGATCTCCGCGAGCGTGATCTGGTCAGGCTCGCGCGCGAGGACGTAACCCCCACCGACCCCGCGTTTTGACCGCACGAGGCCCGCGCCCTTCACCGCGAGGAGGATCTGCTCGAGGTACGGCTGGGGGAGTCCGGTGCGTTCCGCGATCTCCTTGACCGATGTCGGTCGCTCGGAGCCGTGGAGCGCGAGCGACAGCAACGCCCGCGCCGCGTAGTCCCCGCGAGTCGAGACCTTCATTTCTCGCTCGCTCGCTGCGGGCCGGGGTACCCGGCACGCGGGCGCTCCCTCGCTGGCGAGCGACTCGGCTCGCTGCGCTCGCCTTGTCGGCGCGTGGTGGTGGGCGCCGGAGCTGCGTGGAATCGAGGCATTACCACCATGGTCGCGCGTGGGGAGGCGTGGTGAGGTGCCTAACCTCGGCAGGGATGGATCCCGTGCGACCCGACTACGCCGGAGCCGGCGTCGCGGGGATCGTGCCCGCGCTCCTGCGTGGCGGCACCGCCCCGTGGCTGCCGACCGCGGTTCGGGAGGCCCGTGCGGTGGTGCTCCTCCTGCTCGACGGCCTGGGATGGCACGCGATCCGCGATCATCCCGCGCGCGTCCCCGAGCTCTGCGCGATGGAGGGAGGGCCGATTCCGACGGTGGTGCCCTCCACCACGCCTGCGGCGCTGACCTCCCTGACCGTGGGAGTGGCCCCCGGTGAGCACGGGATCGTGGGGTTCCGCGTCCGTACCGAGCGCTCCGTGCTCAACGCGGTCCGCTGGCAGCAGGCCGACGGTCGGCGTCCTCCCGATCCGTCGGTGTTCCAACGGCGCGATCCGTTCGGCGGGCGGGCGGTGCCCGTCGTCACGAAAGCGGAATTTCGGACGACCGGCTTCACCCAGGCCCACTTGCGGGGCGCCGACTTCCGGGGCTGGCAGACGACCGCGATCCTCATCGAGCAGGTGCGAGCCGCGATCGCCGAGGGCGTGCCGTTCGTGTACGCGTACTACCCGGGCGTCGACGAGATCGCACACCATTTCGGGCTGGGCGAGCCATGGTTCCCCGCTGAGCTCGCGGGGGCGGACCGGATCGTCGGCGGCCTCCTCGACGCCCTGCCGTCCGACGTCGCGCTCCTCGTCACCGCCGACCACGGACAGGTGCAGGTTGGCCCCGACGGTTGGCTCGGGCTCGGCATGCTCGACCCGATGGTCGACGCGTACTCCGGCGACGGGCGCTTCCGCTATCTGCATGCGCGGAAAGGAGCCGCGGGCGCGCTCGAGGAGGACGCGGTCGGGCAGTTCGGAGAGGTCGCCTGGGTCCTCTCGCGCGACCGGTTGCTCGACGAGGGCTGGCTCGGTCCCGTGGTGTCGGCGGCGGCGCGTCGGAGGGTCGGTGACGTGGTCCTGGCCGCCCGAGCCCCGGTGGGATTCGTGGATCCGACGCTGCTGCGGGAGGCGGAGCTGATGGGTGCGCACGGGTCGCTCACCGAATCGGAGATGCTCGTCCCCCTCGTGGCGGGCCGGGGCCGCGGCGCCGGTTGAGCCCCCTGCACGGCGCAGCCGCACGCGCTACATTTCGTCGAGTTACACCCTTGTGATTCTCCACAGGTCTGTGCACAGGCCTGTGGACGAGAGGCCCCCGAGTGCCCAAGTCCTTCGTCCACCTGCATCTGCACACCGAGTTCTCGATGCTCGACGGTGCGGCGCGGATCAACGACGTCGTCGCGACCGCGGTGGCGGACGGGCAGCCCGCAGTGGGGATCACCGACCACGGGAACATGTACGGCGTCCTCGACTTCTACCGCGCGGCGCGCGCCGCCGACGTCACGCCGGTGATCGGCATCGAGGCCTACATGGTGACGGGCAACCGGCACGACCGGCCGCGGCGCGAAGACAACACGCGCTACCACGTCACGCTGCTCGCCGAGAACGACGCCGGCTACCGCAACCTCATGAAGCTGGCGTCGCGCGCGTACCTCGAGGGCTACTACCAGAAGCCGCGCATCGACTTCGAGCTCCTCGCGGAGCACCACGAAGGCCTCATCGCCACCACCGGATGCATCGGGGGCGCCGTGTGCCAAGCGCTCCTGCAGGACGACACGGCCGGCGCACGGGCACTGGTCGATCGCTTCCAGAGCATCTTTGGGCGCGACTCGTTCTTTGTCGAGCTTCAAGACCACGGGCTCGCCGACCAGCACCGCGTGAACACCGAGCTGTTGCGCGTCGCTCGTGAGCTGCGCGCGCCACTGCTGGCCACGAACGACAGCCACTACACGCACCGCGAGGACGCCGAGGCGCACGACGCCCTGCTCTGTGTGCAGACGGGCTCGATGCGCGACGACCCGAAGCGGCTCAAGTTCGAGGGCGACGAGTTCTACCTCAAGACCGCGGCCGAGATGCGGGCACTGTTCTCCGACTACCCGGAGGCGTGTGACAACACGTTGCTCATCGCCGAGCGGGCGCAGGTCGAGATCGAGTTCGGGAGCGCGGTCCTGCCGTCGTTCCCGACGCCGCCCGGTCACGACGAGGACTCCTACCTCCGGGAGCTGACGGTCGAAGGCGCCAAGGACCGCTACGGCCCGTCCCCGGGGCCCGAGGTGCTCGAACGGATCGAGTACGAGCTCGGCGTGATCAAGACGATGGGGTTCTCCGCCTACTTCCTCGTGGTGTGGGACCTCGTCCGGTGGGCCCGGACGCAGGGCATCCGGGTCGGCCCGGGGCGGGGGAGCGCGGCGGGCTCGTGCGTCGCGTACTGCCTGCGCATCGTCGACATCGACCCGATCCGCTACGACCTCCTCTTCGAGCGGTTCCTCAACCCGGGTCGCAAGCAGATGCCCGACATCGACATGGACTTCGACTCCCGCTACCGCAGCGACATGATCAAGTACGCGGCCGAGCGCTATGGATGGGATCACGTCGCGCAGATCGTGACGTTCTCCACGATCAAGGCGCGCGCGGCGGTCAGGGACGCGGCCCGCGTGCTGGGGTACCCGTACGCGGTGGGCGACAAGATCGCCAAGCTCATGCCCCCGCTCATCATGGGTCGCGACACTCCGTTGCGCGCGTGCTTCGACAAGGTCAAGGGCCACGAAGACGGCTACAAGATGGCCTCCGAGCTGCGCACGCTCTACGAGGCCGACCCCGACGCGCGCCGCGTCCTCGACGTCGCCCGGGGGCTCGAAGGGCTTCGCCGCCAGGACGGCATCCACGCTGCCGCCGTGGTGATCACACGCGAACCGCTCACCGAGTACCTCCCGATCCAGCGCAAGCCGGAGTCGGGAGGATTGGTCGAAGACGCCCCGATCGTCACGCAGTACGAGATGCACGGCGTCGAAGACCTCGGGCTCCTCAAGATGGACTTCCTGGGCCTGCGCAACCTCGACGTGCTCGAGATCACGCTCGAGCTCGTCGAGCGCTCGACCGGCGTCCGCCCCGACATCGACAACGTCCCCCTCGACGATCCCTCGACGTTCGAGATGCTCCGGCGGGGGGACACCATCGGGGTGTTCCAGCTCGAGGGCGGTCCTGTGCGGGCGCTCCTGCGGTCACTGGCGCCGACGCGTTTCGAGGACATCGCCGCGCTCGTGGCGCTCTACCGACCGGGCCCCATGGCCCAGAACTGGCACAACGAGTACGCCGACCGGAAGAACGGGCGCAAGCCGGTCACGTACCCGCACCCCGACCTCGAGGAGGCGTTGGCCCCCACGTATGGGCTCATGATCTACCAGGAGCAGCTGATGCGCGTCGCGCAGCGGCTGGCCGGCTACACGCTCGAAGAGGCCGACAATCTCCGCAAGGCGACGGGCAAGAAGATCCGCGCCATGATCGCCAAGGAGCGGTCCAAGTTCGTTGCCGGCTGCGTCACGCAGGGCCATTCCGAGGACTTCGGCGAAGCCATCTTCGACACCGTCGAGCCGTTTGCCGACTACTCGTTCAACAAGTCGCACTCCGTGGGGTACGGCTACCTCGCGTACCAGACCGCCTATCTCAAGGCACACCATCCGATCGAGTACCTCGCCGCGCTGCTCACGAGCGTCAAGTCCAACAAGGACCAGACTGCGATCTTCCTCAACGAGTGTCGACAGCTGGGCATCCCGGTGCTCGTCCCTGACGTGAACGAGTCCGACTCGGACTTCTCGGTCCACGGCGCCGCCATCCGCTTCGGGATGTCGGCGGTGCGCAACGTGGGCGAGGGGGTCGTGGCCCATGTCGTGGCCGCTCGCGAGGCGGGTGGTCCGTTCACCGACTTCTACGACTTCTGTGACCGGGTGGACCCGTCGGTCCTCAACAAGCGGACCATCGAGTCGCTGGTCAAGGCGGGCGGCTTCGACTCTCTCGGCCATCCGCGCCAGGGCCTGCTCCTCGCGTTCGAGACGATCATCGACACGGTGATCGACCGGCGTCGCAACGAGGCCGAGGGCCAGTTCGACCTGTTCTCGTCGGCCGACGACGTCAACCCCGAGCTGATCGCCGGGCACCGCACGCCCGTCACCGACGTCGAGTTCCCCAAGTCGCAACGCCTCGCGTTCGAGAAGGAGATGCTCGGGCTCTACGTGAGCGAGCACCCGATGCTGGAGGCGGAGCGGGCGCTGCGGCGCCACGTCGACTGCTCGCTGTCCGAGCTCCGCGATGGCGGGCGCGAAGGGGAGATGCGCACGGTGGGTGGCATCGTGACCGGCCTGAACCGCAAGTACACGAGACGCGGCGACCTGATGGCAACGTTTGTCTTGGAGGATCTCGCGGCCGCGCTCGAGGTGATGGTCTTCCCCAAGACGATGGCGCAGTACGGGCATCTGCTCGACGACGACGCGATCGTCTGCGTGAGGGGCCGGCTCGACCAGCGCGAGGACATGCCGAAGGTGATCGCGATGGAGCTCGTCCGTCCGGAGCTCGCGCTCGACGGTGGGCCTCCGGTGCGGGTGAAAGTGAAGCTCGGGGCGCTGTCCGACGACAAGGTCGGCCGGCTCAAGGGCATCCTCGCCGACCACCCCGGGGACAGCCCCGTGTTCGTCCACCTCGAGAGCCCGCAGAAGACGACCGTCCTGCGCCTCGGCGACGACCACCTCGTCGATCCGGGCAACGGGCTCTTCGCGGAGCTCCGAGTGCTCCTCGGCAGCGACTGCATCGCCTGACCGGGCGCGGGGCGCAGGTTCGGAGCGTCGCAGCGTCGCGTGACAAGCTGCACCGATGCAGATCGGAATGGTGGGGGGTACCGGCGCGGCGGGTCAAGGCTTCTCCGTGCGCCTGGCGGCGGCGGGACACTCGGTGCTGCTGGGGTCGCGGGATCCTCGACGGGCCGCCGCCACCGTCGACGAGCTCAGGCGGCGTTGGGGCAACCGGGTCGGCGGGCTCGAAGCGGTCTCGAACGGTGACGCCGCCGACGCCGAGCTCGTCGTGCTGGCGACGAACGCATCGGCGCTCGTGGAGACCGCGGTGACGCATGCCGAGCAGCTCGACGGCACGATCACGTTGTCCATGGGCAGCGCCCTGCGCAAAGACGGCAAGCAGTTCCTGGCGGACCCGCCGGCCGTGGGCTCCCTGGCCGCCGAGGTGCAGCGGGTGGCGCCCGGTGCCCGGGTCGTCGCGGCCCTCCAGCACGTCGCAGCCGCCGCGCTCGGCGATCTCGACCGGGAGCTCGAGAGCGACGTGCTCGTCGTCGGCGACGACGTGGAGGCGTGCGCCGTCGTCCGGGGCCTCGTTGAGCAAGTCGCCGGCCTCCGCGCGTTCGACGGCGGGCCGCTGGCGAACGCCGCCGGCGTGGAGACGTTCGCGGCCGCGTTGCTCACCGTGAACCTCCGGCACCGCGTGGAGGCCACGCTGCAGCTCGGTGGACGCGGCCTCGAACGCGGCGAACGGCTCAAGCCGGCAACGGAGGAACCGTGACCATCCGCCTGTTCGACACCGCCCAGCGCGCCGTGGTGCCCTTCGACGCCGGCCCCGTCGTGACGATGTACGTGTGCGGGATCACGCCGTACGACTCGACGCATCTCGGCCATGCGGCCACCTACCTCACGTACGACCTTCTGATCCGGCGCCTCGAGGAGCTCGGACACGAGGTCCGCATGGTCCGCAACGTCACCGACGTCGATGATTCCATCCTGCCGAAAGCGCGGGAGCTGGGCGTTCCCTTCCTCGATCTTGCCGAGTCCGAGCTGGCGCGCTTCCGCTCCGACATGGAGGCCCTCGCGATGCGGCCGCCGATCGCCGAGCCGAGGGCCACCGAGTCGATCGGCGGGATCATCGATGCCGTCACCGGGCTCCTCGACTCTGGCCACGCGTACCTGGCGCACGGCACCGTGTACTTCGACGTGGCGACGTTCCCTCGTTTCGGCGACGTCTCGCACTACCCCCGTGAGCACATGGTGCGCCTCGCGCGTGTCCGCGGCGGGAATCCCGACGATCCCCACCGGCGGGATCCGCTCGACTTCGTGCTGTGGCAGCCGTCGCTTCCCGACGAGCCGTCGTGGCCGGCGCCGTTCGGTTTCGGCCGCCCCGGGTGGCACGTCGAGTGCTCGGTGATGGCGATGGCGGAGCTCGGCAGCACCATCGACCTACACGGCGGCGGGACCGACCTCATCTTCCCGCACCATGAGTGCGAGGTTGCACAGAGCGAGTCCCTCACGGGCAGGCCGTTCGCCCGCTACTGGGTGCACTCGGCAATGGTCAGCTACGAGGGCGAGAAGATGTCGAAGTCGCTCGGGAACCTGGTCTTCGTGAGCGACCTGCTGAAGTTCGCGGACTCACGCGCCGTGCGCCTCGCGCTCATGCGCCATCACTACCGCTCGGGATTCGAGTGGCACGACACCGATCTCGACGAGGGGACTGCGTTGCTCCATCGGCTGGCGGCCGCCGCCGGGTGCACCGACGGCGCCGACCCGGCGCCGTTCGCGGCGCGCGTCCGCGCCGCCCTCGACGACGACCTCGACGCGCCCACCGCGCTCGAGGCACTCGACGACCTCGCGAGCGCGGTCCTGTCGGGTGGCGACGATCCCACCGCACCGACGGTGTTGCGCGAGCTTGGCGACCTGCTCGGCGTCGACCTCGGCCGACCGCTTTCGGACTGACCGTTCCCGACCGAGCCGCCAACTCGGGCCGACCCCGCAGGGGCCACTGGTAACGTCGCCCGTCGATGGGCGACCAGGTCACGATCACGCTGCCCGACGGCTCGTCGCGGGCCTACGACCCGGGTGTCACGGCCGGCGACGTCGCGGCGTCGATCGGTCGCGGGCTCGCCAAGGCCGCGATCAGCGCACGCGTCGACGGTGACTGGTACGACCTCACACGCCCGATCGAACACGACGCGACCCTCGCCATCGTCACGCCCGACACTGACGACGGACGCGAGGTCCTCCGCCACTCCACCGCGCACGTGATGGCGCAGGCGGTCACGGACCTCTTCCCCGGGGCGAAGTACGCGATCGGGCCGGCGATTGCCGACGGCTTCTACTATGACTTCGAGCTGCCGGGCGCGGAGCATTTCTCCGACGACGACCTCGTGCGCATCGAGGCGCGCATGCGGGAGATCGTCGCCGCCGACGAGCCCTTCGAACGCGACGAGCTCGACCGCGAGTCCGCGATCCGGCTCTTCGCGGACCAGCCCTACAAGGTCGAGATCATCGAGCGTGTCGATCCCGACGATTCCGCGGAGGTGGGCGAAGGGCCGGTCATCTCCGTCTACCGCAATCCTCGCCCGGATGGGACCACCTTCGTCGACCTGTGCCGCGGGCCGCACGTGCCGTCGACGAAGAAGCTCGGAGCCTTCAAGCTCACGACGGTGGCGGGTGCCTACTGGCGGGGTGACGAGCACCGCCCGATGCTCCAGCGGATCTACGGGACCGCATGGGAGTCGAAGGCCGCGCTCGAGGAGCATCTCCGCCGCCTGGAGGAGGCGGAGCGCCGTGACCACCGGCGGCTCGGCGCCGAGCTCGACCTGTTCTCGTTCCCCCCCGAACTCGGGGGCGGGCTCCCGGTGTTCCACCCGAAGGGCGCGATGGTCCGCAAGCTCATGGAGGACTACTCGCGCGCCGTGCACGAAGCCGCCGGGTACCAGTTCGTGTGGACGCCCCACATCGCGAAGTCGGCGCTGTTCGAGAAGTCCGGCCATCTCAGTTGGTACGCGGAGGGCATGTATCCCCCCATGGAGATGGAGGGCGCGACCTACTACCCGAAGCCCATGAACTGTCCCGGGCACATGCTGATCTACCTGTCGCGCCAGCGCAGTTACCGCGACCTGCCGCTCCGGCTCTTCGAGTTCGGCACCGTCTACCGGTTCGAGCGTTCGGGGGTGGTGCACGGGCTCACCCGCGTGCGCGGGATCACCCAGGACGACAGCCACATCTTCTGCACCCCGGAGCAGCTCGACGACGAGCTCGCGTCACTGCTCGCGTTCGTGCTGGAAGTGCTGCGCACGTTCGGGCTCACGGAGTTCGAGGCCGAGCTCTCGACGCGACCCGACAAGTTTGTTGGTGAGCCCGAAGACTGGGACCGTGCCACCGACGCGCTGCGCGCGGCGCTGGAGCGCTCGCAGATCCCCTACGTGGTCGCGGAGGGGGAGGGCGCGTTCTATGCGCCGAAGGTCGACGTGCACGTGCGCGACGCGATCGGTCGGCGTTGGCAGCTCTCGACGCTCCAGGTCGACTTCCAGTTCCCCGAGCGCTTCGACCTCGAGTACGTGGCCCCCGACAACACCCGGCGACGCCCCCACGTGATTCACCGCGCGCTGTTCGGCTCGGTCGAGCGCTTCTTCGGCATCCTCGTCGAGCACTACGCGGGTGCCTTCCCTGCGTGGCTCGCGCCCGTCCAGGCCACCGTGCTGCCGGTGGCCGACCGGCACGACGAGTACGCGTCGTCGGTGTCGAGCCGTCTCCGCTCGGAGGGATTCCGCGTCGAGATGGTCGATGCCCACGCCGACTCGCTCGGTGCCCGCGTCCGGCGGGCGAAGTTGGAGAAGGTGCCGTACGTGCTCGTGGTGGGAGACGACGACGTCGAAGGGGGCTCGGTCGGGGTCAACACCCGGGGCGCGGATCGGCCCGAGCGGGGCGTGCCGCTCGACGCGTTCGTTGCTCGCCTCGCCGGTGTCGTCACTGCTCGCGGATGAGCCTCGAGCGCCTGTGGGCAGGCTGGCGTGCGACCTACATCGAGCAGGTGGTCGCGGGGGAGGGGCCGGCAGACGCCGGACGGTGCCTGTTCTGCTCCCTGGCCGACGGTGACCCGGCCGAGATGCTTGTGCTGGGCCGCAACGAGCACGCGTTCGCGCTGATGAATGCGTACCCGTACACGTCGGGCCATCTCATGGTTGCCCCCCTCCGGCACGAGGCCACCCTGAGTGCGCTCTCGCCCGAGGAGGCGGCGGCTTTCATGGAGCTCGTCCGTCTCGCGACCGTCGCGGTCGAGGACGCCTACCACCCCGGTGGCATGAACATCGGTGCCAACATCGGCGGTGCCGCGGGAGCCAGCGTGGCGGAGCACCTGCACTTCCACGTCGTTCCGCGCTGGGACGGCGACACCAATTTCATGACGACCGTCGCCGAGACGAGGGTGCTGCCCGAGCCGTTGTTGTTGAGCTACGAGAAGTTGGCGGGCGCCTGGCCGAAGTAGTGCCGGCTCCGG
Source organism: uncultured Actinomycetes bacterium (assembly GCA_963775795.1). Lineage (GTDB taxonomy): Bacteria > Actinomycetota > Acidimicrobiia > IMCC26256 > DASPTH01 > CAVZKC01. The sequence continues at coordinate 2,094,882 of CAVZKC010000004.1, forward strand.
GTCGCTGCGACCCGCCCGCTACGGTGCAACCCGTGGACGACGAGTCGGCGGAACCCCAGCCCGAGGGTGACGTCCTCCCCGCGGACCTCGACGTCACCGCGTACGTCGGGCCGTACCTGTTCCCGTCGATGCGGCGTCGGCGGATCCCCGCGACGATGTACGCGGTCATCGCGCTCGGATGCCTGCTCGGCTGGCTGGGGAGCGACAACGGCGGGTTGCTCGCCGCCGCGATCTTCTTGGGTCTTGTCGCGCTGTACCACTACGCGTGTGCCTGGCCGCTCGAAGTCGACCAGACCGAAGCCCTGCTCATCTCGAGCCGGACGGTCGGGTTCCCGGTGGGACACGCGAGCGCCCAGCTCGCGTGGAGAGGGCTGCGAGCGCGGCCGGCATGGCGGATCCTGCTCTACAGCGCCGACTCGCCCCCGTCGATGCGCGGCCTCGTCGAGCTCGACGCCGTCGACGGTCACGTGATGGGCGAGTACACGGAGCCCAACCCCGAAGACTGGTCGAAGTATGGACTACAAGGTGAAACCGCAGGTCAAGCCTAGGATGGCACCACCTACAGCGCCTACACAAAGGACTTGACACGCCCGACCCGGCATCCGATGGGTGATCAGACCCACGAGCCGGCGTGTACCGCAGCTGGAAGGAACACCGGACTTGGTGCGGTTCACGCGCCGGCGGCGACGAGGACCAGGTCGGTCGCGAATCCCGCGAAGAGTCCGATGACGATGCCCCAAGTCGCGAGCTCCTTGTGGCCGAGTTTGCGGGCAACCCCGAGGAGCTCGATCACGACGTAGAGGATCGAACCGGCCGCGAGGGCGAGGCAGGCCATGAAGATCGTGTCGTTCACGAACGACTGGCCGATGAGGGTCCCGACGAACGTGGGCCCACCGCCGACGACGCCGAGAAGCAGCAGGAACGACCATGACGGCATCTCGCCCTCGGCGGCCATCGGCGCCACGATGCCAAATCCTTCGGTTGCGTTGTGAAGACCGAACCCGATGATCAGCAAGAGCGCCAGGCTGACCTCGCCCGCCGCGGCGGATTGGCCGATGGCTAAGCCCTCCGAGAAGTTGTGGAAGCCGATCCCGAGCGCGATGAAGAACGCGAGGCGCTGCGGTTCCGTGAGGCGGGCGATCCGTCCAGCGGTCATCTCGGATGCCGACGCCGCACCGGGCCCGCCGGCTCGGCGTCGGGAGAGCCACCGGTCGTAGTAGACGAGGCTGAGCAAGCCGACCGCGATGGCGACGGAGAACAGCGCGGCGAGGCCGAGGAAGCGCCACCACGAGGCGCCGTGGTCGTTGGCGTTGTTCAGCGCGGTCTCCACCGTGTCGAACGCGCCGGTCAAAACGTCCCAGAACAGGAAGAGCAGGATGCCGACGGCGACCGCGTTGAGGAAGGCCTTCAGTGCCACCGACGGATTGCGAATGCGTCCGATCGGAAGCCCGAGGAAGATGGTGAAACCGGCAATGGCGCCCAGAACCAGGACTTCCCCATCGGACATCGGAGCTGCTCCTCGCTACGGGATGGATTTGGTCAGCCCAGAGTACTTAGGTTCACCATACCTAGCAACAGCCGACGCACGCTCGATCAGACGGTCGTGTAGATGATCATCGCCACGCCGAACACGAGGCTGTAGATCGCGAACGGCGTCAAGGTCCGGGTCGCGAACCACTTGGTCAGGAAGCGCACGGACAGGTACGCGGCGATGCCCGCAGCAAGGCTGCCGACGAGCACCTGGCCGCGCACGTGGTCGCCGTTGTGGCCGAGCAGATCAGGCAGCTTGTAGACGCCCGCCGCGAAGATCACCGGCGTCGCCAGCATGAACGAGAGGCGCGCCGCGTCCTCGTGATCGAGACCGCGCAGCAGTCCCGCGACCATCGTGACGCCGGAGCGGCTGATCCCGGCGAAGAGGGCGAGGATCTGGGCGCTCCCGACGAACACGCCCTCCTTGAGCTCGAGCGTGTCGAGGTCGCGTCCGACGTCGTGACCGGGATCCTCGTGGTGGGCGTGCTCGGTCACGAGCTCACGCGTGGCGGCGTTGCGCCGGAGACGCTCACCGGCGAACAGGATCAGCCCGTTGATGGTCAAGAAGATCGCCGCTGCGGTGGGCTTCGCGAACACGGTGCGCAGGCTGTGCTCGAAGACCAGCCCGACGATGCCCACGGGAATGGTGCCCAGCACCAGCAACCACGCCATCCGCTGCGCGGGCGTGTCGATGCGTCGGTGCGCGATGGAGGTGAAGAATCCCCTGATCACCGCGACCCAGTCGTGCCGGTAGAACACCACCAACGCGATCGCGGTGGCAACGTGCAGTCCGACCAGAAACGCGAGGTAGAACGACTCGTCCGCGGACTGGCCGGCGACCAGCGAGTGCCAGCCCAGCAGCTCCGGCACCAGCACGGAGTGCCCCAGACTCGAGATCGGGAAGAGCTCGGTGATGCCCTGCAGGATCCCGATGACGATCGCCTGGAGATAGGACAACGTGTCGGTTGCGGCCAGGATCATCGGCGGGACCGTAGGGACGCCTGCTGAAGTTCACCTGAAGACCCGCGTCGAGGCATCTTCAGTTCTGTTTCAGTTTCACGACCGACACTGCTTGCAACCGGCCGACAACGAAGGCGAACACCGTGCGCGTGCTGATCCTCGAGGACGACAAGAAGGTCGCCGGCGTCGTGCGCCGCGGGCTCGAGTCCGAAGGCTTCGGCGTGGACATCGCGTTGAACGGCCCCGACGGACTCTGGATGGCGAGCGAGGGGTCGTACGACGTCATCGTGCTCGACATCATGCTGCTGGGCATGAACGGCTTCAAGGTGTGCGAGAAGCTCCGCGAGGAGCCGTTCCCAGGTGTCTTTCGTGATCGGTTTGGTCGTTGTCGTGGTCATGTCAGGAAACCTCCAAGGTTGAGTACGTGGACAAGTCCCCGGCTATAGCGCTTCGCCTCTCTATCTACGCTGCAACGGCTTCACGACGGGCTACAGCGCAACGGGCTTGCATACCCCGAAGACTGGTCGAAGTACGGCCTTGCCGGAGCAGCGGAGTAGATGGAGAATGCCGTCGTCCCCTCGGGGGCGCCGGAGTTTAGGAGGGCAGCTGGGAGGCAACCCGATGAACGCAAGGAATCAGGTCAAGGCAGTACTGGTCACGGCCGCCCTGGCGGGAGTGGTCGTGCCGTTCACGTTGGCATCGGATGCGAGCGCGGCGAAGCCCAAGCCGGTCAAGGTGAAGCTCCAGGAGTTCAAGGTGCGTCCCAAACCGAAGACTGTGAACTCGGGAGATGTGACGTTCAAGGTCAAGAACGTGGGAACGATTGATCATGAGTTCGTCGTCGTGCGGACGGATGGAGAGGCCCTTCCGACGGCGCCGGACGGCTCGGTCGATGAAGAGCAGATCGCAGCAGCCGCCCAGATAGGAGAAGTCGAAGACCTTGGTCCGAAGGACTCCGGGAAGCTCGAGGCAACGGGGCTCGAGCCTGGGACCTACACACTCTTCTGCAACGTGGTCGACGACTCCGACGACCCGCCGCTCGTCCACTATGGCCTAGGGATGTACACCACATTCGTCGTCGAGTGACACGTGGGGGCGAACGTCGGATTTGACGGGGGTGAGAGCGAGCTGGGGCCGCGGTGATCCGCTACTCGAGGTGCGAGGTGCTCTTCCCGGGCCCCGTGAGAACACCGACCACCTGACCGGCGGAGTTGCACGCGGCGAGCACCGCGACGAGGGCGAGCGAACGTCGCCGGTGCGGCCAATTGCTCCGCCGGGTGCCCTCGGCGGTCTGGCGCATGAGCGTCGCCGGGATGCCGAGGGCTTCCCGGACACGACGACCGCGTGGTATCGACGCTCGCGGCTCGTGGGTGAGGCCGCCGTATCCGCGCCCCGCGTGGAACTGGATCGGGAAGGCTCGCGCGCCGAGGTGCTGCACGTGGTTCACGCGTACGCGGTCGTCAGCGACGAGCCGGCCGTCCCGCCGGAGCTGGGCACTCAGCTCGTACTCGAGCCAGCCGGGCGGCGGCGGGGCCGCCGGCAGAGCCGAGCGGCGGAAGGCCACCACTCCAGGCGGCGCGCAGCGATCGGAGGGCACCTCCGTGAGCGGCGCCAGGAACGGCGCCCACGTGAGGAGGAAACTCGCGTCGTCGAGGGGCTTGGGCGCGCCGTTGCGTGCGGTTCCCACGATGCCGAGCATGTCGGGGTGCTCCTCGAAGGCCTTGACGACCCGGCTGCAGTAGTCGGGATCGGGATAGCTGTGGTCCTCGAGCAAGGCAACCACTGCACCGCGAGCATGGGTGATCGCCTCGGCTCGAAGCAGGAAGACGTCGGCCCCCGGGCGTCGGACGACGACGAACGGCTCCCCGATGTCGTCCGGCACACCGTCGCCGTCCCCGTCGGCAACGAGGACCTCCGCTCCGGCCGCTCGTGCCTGGGAGCGGACCGCGTCGAGAAGTGGGGCGAGGCGTGGCCAGGGCTTCGCCGTCGCCACGACCAATGACATCGGCACCGACATTGGTGGCACCCTAGGGGAACGGCTCCAGTGGCGCGTTCGAGGTACTCCACCGGTTTGGCTCAACATCCCGTAGCGTGCCGGGATGCGAATCAGGGCGACCATCGGTTGCGTTGTGCTTGCGGTCACGAGCGCGATCGGCCTCGCCGCAAGTCCAGGTGCGGCCCAGCAGCTGCCCGAGCCCGGTCCGCCGGTCTCCGGCGTCGTCGTCACGACCGGCCTGGTGCCGGTGGCGCAGGCCTGCGTGTACGCGCTCCAAGCAGCGGGCCCCGACGTGAACGTGCTGGTGGGCTTCACGCTGACGGGCGCCGACGGCACCTATGTGCTCGACACGATTCCGGACGGCACCGACATCACGGTGGGGTTCGTCCCGCCGTTCGTCGGGCCCGACGGGCCCTGCAGCACGTCGGACGGCCCACCGCCGGCGCCCGGGCCTGGCGAGCTGCAGCCCGTCTGGTTCGACGACGTCTTCCTCGATCTGACCGCGCCGGAGCTGGGCATGGACCCGTTCGCGTTCGCGGTGTCCGCGGGCGCGACAACGGTGCAGGCGGGTGCAACCGGTGTCGACGCGTGCCTGACGACCGCGCCGGCCTCCCAAGTTCCGCGACCGAGTTGTGATCCCGTTCCGACGCCGGTGGCGACGCCCGCAGCCGCGGTCGTGGCGCAGCCCACGCTGACGGGTTAGGCGCCGATCGCGGGCAACCGACCCGAGGCGCGCGGGGGACAACCTCCGGCGCCCCGGAGTCGACTTCTTCTCTGTCGCCTCCCAGCGACGCGGCTGCGGCGAGGCCGCAGATCACGACCTCAGCGAGCAGGAGCAGATTGAGGGTGATGGTGACGCGATCGACGGATGACCCGAGGTGCGTCGCCAAGTCGTACGGGCTGACGACGTACGCGAGCCAGGTCGCGACTGCAATCGCGCACCATGCACACCAGAACCACGGCCGGCGATCTCCCCGCAACCGCTCGTTGGCGCGTCGTGCCACGATCCAGCCCGCGAGTGCAACTGCGAGGGTCACCATCGTGGGCAACCACACTTGCTCGGCCACTCCCCGCGCCGCCGGTTCCAGCCTGCCCAGCGTGCTCGGTTCGAGCCGCAGGAGTGAGCCCACTCTCGCCCCGTTCTGATAGTCGGAGATGGCGTCCAGCACGAGCCGGGAGGAGAACTCCCAGAAGAGGGCGGGGGCGAGCGCAACGGCCAATACCACTGCACACGATCGGTGCGGCCGATACCGCCACACCGCCACGCCGCTGACGATCAGCGCGGCCACCAGCGACTCGTTCTTGGTCGAGCGCGGCGCACGCGACCATGAGCGCGCCGAGATGCAGAGCGCCGCGTTCCTGCGGCGAGGCGAGCAGCAGGACCACCGCGGTCGCGATCAAAGCGGCGCCAAGTGCGTCGACGTACCCGTTCGTGCCCGCGGCGCCCGGCGCCGCTGTGAAGACGCCGTAGGCCGCGAGCACCACGCTCGCGCCCACCGCAGCTGAGACCCCCGCGCTGAGCACTCGTCGAGAAAGTGTCCAGATCGCGTACGCCAGCGCGCAGACCGCGCTCAGCGTGAGAATCGCGGTCACGCACTGCGCGTAGCGGAGGTTGTCGTTGCCCACCAACCACCAGAGCGCGCCGGTGGGGGCCGCGGAAAAGGGCGGGTAGTCGGGATGTGTGATCGCGAACACGGGGTTTCGAACGGCATCCGCGAGCACTCCGCCCCCCGCCGCGAACCACCGGGCGTGGGACCACCAGATGACGCTCGAGTCGTAGCCGAGTGGTGCGACCCGGATCGTGGAGAACGGGACCAGGCCGACGACCGGAAAGAGCAAGGGAACGAACGAGCGGTCCCGCTGTGCCCAGAGCTCGGGCTGACGAAGAACGAACACGCCGGCGAAGGCCGCGACTGCGACGAGCCCCCAGAAGCCGAAGGCCATGGAACACCGCAGGAGAGCGATGCCGGTGCCGAGCGCGGACGCGAGCACGGCTGTTGTCAGGGGCGCGATCAGGGTGGCCAGAATCGGACGTCTGACGAGGGCGAGGGCGGGCAGGAAGCCGAGACCGACGAGGAATGCCCCGGTCGTGATGAGGATGATCACGTGACTCGCTCGACCTCGACTGATGCGTCCGAGCACGTTCCCCCCGGGACGACCGTCACCCGCACCGTGTAGTCCGCGTCACGTGATTCCTCGACGACATGGAACGGCGGGACCAGATTGACCCTGAAGAAGGCTGCCCAGGGCGGGCTCGTGTCCACTACTGCGACCCGAGAGTCCGGAGCAAGCTCGTCGGTGATCCGGATGATGAGACACCGCCGGAGCGTGTAGGGCGGGTTGCCCTGCGCGACGTGCTCGAGCTGGTCGTGGGTCTGACGGAGGGTCGCGAACGACGCGATGCCCAGGCAGAGCGCCGACACGACCGACACGCAGATCGCGACAAACCGTCTGATCGCAACGGTCCTCATCGAGCGGAATGTTTTCTTCGGTGGCGCCGGCTCTGATGGATCGAGATTGATCGACGACCGTGCATATGGAGGGCCTAGCATCCTGCTCGTCCTCAGGGGCTGCGAGGCCCCTACTCAAAGGAATTCCTCATGAAGCAGGTCTTTCGTCGTGTGATCGACCGGCGTGGTCGGGTCGTCGTCGTGGAACTGCCGGAACCGCACCTGGGCCCCGATCAAGTCCTCGTCCAGAGCCAGTTCTCCCTCATCAGCTCCGGCACGGAAACCACCACGCTGTCGAAGACGCCGATGGAGCTCGTGAAGCAGACGGTGGCCGATCCCTGGATGCGAAACGTCGTGAAGCAGACGGTCTTCGCGGCGGGGGTCACCCAAACCGCCCGTCGCGTGTGGCACGAGATGATCACGCCCCGCGAGATCGGCTACAGCGGCGCCGGAACGGTTCTCGAGCTCGGCGCGGACGTCGACGGATTCAAGATCGGGCAGACGGTCGCGTACGCGGCGACCGGTCATGCGGAGCTGGCGGCACCCACGATCAATCACGTTGTGGCGGTTCCGGATTCCGTCGATCCGCGGCACGCGGCGTTCGTGACGGTCGGGGGCATCGCGGTACAGGCGCTTCGCCGTGCCGACCTCCAGTTCGGCGAAGTGGTGGTGGTCTACGGGCTTGGGGCTCGTCGGTCAACTGTGCGCACGCATCGCGCTGGCGGCCGGATGCGTCGTCATCGGCGTCGACATCAGTCCGCAGGCCAACGAGCTCGCTCGATCGGCGGGTGTCTCGCTCGCGGTCGACCCGCGTGATCCCGAGTGGAAGCGGCGGATCCTCGACTTCACGGACAAGAACGGCGCGGACGCCACGATCATCTGCGCCAGCTCCGATTCGTCCGAGATCATCAACGCATCGATGGAGATCACGCGCCGCCAGGGACGCGTCGTGCTCGTCGGGTACGTGAAGCTCGACATCCACCCGAAGCACTTTCTGTACCGGGAGATCGACCTCCGGTACTCACGGGCGTACGGGCCCGGGAAGCTACCACGCCGGCTACGAGAAGGGCCGTCTCGACTATCCGTTCGGCTACGTACGGTGGACCGAGCGGCGGAATCTTGCAGAGCTCGTACGGCTCGTTGCCACGGGTGCCATAGATCTCGAGCCACTGATCGGCGGCGTGTACGAGCTCGATGACGCCCAGGCCGCGTTCGACGCGGTGCAGGAGCGGAACTTTGCCGGGCGTCGCCGCGCTCATCCGTTACGACGTGGAGGCACCGCACCGGATCCGCACGCGGTCGGCTCCACTCGCGGCCGCGGAAGGACGGCACAGTTGGCATCTCGCTGATCGGATTCGGCAACCATGCCCTCGCCCAGCACCTCCCCAATCTGCGCTCGATGCGTGGTGTCGAGATCAGGGGGATCGCGTCGGCGACGGGTCGCAACGCGGCGGTCGTGGCGGCGAGAGCCGGAGCGTCCATGGTCACCACCGACGTCGCGGCGGTGCTGAGCGATCCCGGGACCGACGGCGTCGTGATCTGCTCCAGTCAGCCCGATCACTACGAGCATGTCTGTCTGGCCCTCGACGCGAACGTGCCGCGCTCGTCGAGAAGCCACTCGTCACCCGACTGGATCACTTCCGCGACGTGCTCCAACGCATGGACGACCGTGACCTGCTCCTCACCGTCGGCTTGAATCGGCGGTACTCGCCGATCGTTCGCCAGCTCCAGGAGGCGCTCGAGAGTGAGGTCGACTCGGTGAGCTACACGATCACTCGTCCCGTTCCTCCCGGCGGATCACTGGTCGCTCGACCCCGTCGACGGGGGAGGCCGGCTGATCAGCGAGGGCGAGCACTTCTTCGACCTGTGCAATCTCCTCGTCGGGCAGACGCCGGTGTCGGTGTACGCGCAGTGCGCTCGGGCGTGCTCCCGAGGATCCGCGGACGCTGTGCAACTACGCAGCCACGATCCATTACGGCCACGCGGTTGCCAACATCACGTTCGACGAGAGCGGCGCGGCCGACTACCCGCAGGAGCGGCTCACGGTGCTAGCCAAGGGTCAGGTGGCGACGCTCGACGACTTCGCTCGTCTGACGGTGCACGGCCGACGGGTTCGCAAGTTCGGGGGTGGCCGTGGCGCGGCCATGGGACACAAGGAACAGCTGGCTGCGTTCGTGTCGGCGCTCCGCGGCGAACCGAGCGGGTTGCTCTCGTGGGAGGAAGCGTCGGTCGCGACTCTGAGCGTCTTCGCCGCCCAGGAGAGCATTCGCACCGGCGAGGTGATCGACCTGCGCGACTTCCGTGAAGCGGTCGTGCGCGGTGACGGCGACACGACGGAGGTCACGACTCCCTAGGCGTCCGGCCGCTCTTCGGGGCGGGAGCTGACGACGACGCCCGGAACGCCCGCGACGACGGCATGCGGCGGGACGTCCTTCGTGACGACTGCGCCGGCCGCGATCACCGCGCCCGCGCCGACGGTGACACCCGGCAGGATGATCGCACCTCCACCGATCCAGGCTCCGCTCTCGATCGCCACCGGCGCGACCGTCCAACCCGGAGAAGCGCATCGACGAGCCCGCGGGGGGAACGACGTGGCCGGCGGTGATGATCTGCGCGCCGTGCGCGACCATCACCTGATCGCCGATCGGTGAGGCTGCCGATGCACAGCAGCATCGCCGACTTTCCGATCGACACGTCGTCGCCGATCACGAGCTTGCGGTAGTCGTCGACCCAGACGTCGCGCCAGATCTTCGGATTGCGCCCGACGGTCGCTCCCCGCCAGCGCATGAGCGCGCGCTTGACTCTGTTCGAGAAGGCGTCGTGAGGAGCGAGGGCCATGAAGAGCTCGGTGATGTAGTCACCCACGGCCGTGCGCAGGGGTACCCGCACGTGGATCCCCTCGGACTGCGTCATCGTGTTGGCTCCGGGTTGCTCTCGTGGCTACGGCTTGAAGATGAGGCCCTGACAGGTCGGCAGCGCCAACACCTGTACGTGCTGCGACGCCGCGCGAAGTCATCGAACGCGCTGTTTTTGTTCGAGGTGCTTTCGCCACCCGTAGTCGTCGAGCACGATGGCCGCTCCGCTCGTCATCCGGTCCCAGAAGAACTCGGCTGCCGCGATCTCAGGGTCGCGCGTGTTCATGTCGAGCGAGAGAAAGGCCACACGTTCGGTGTCCACCAGCCCCAGCGTGTCCGGTACGGCACCCTTGATGATCTCGACGTTCGGAGTAAGTGCCAAAGGTGTTCACCACCGCGTCGTAGCACGGCTCGTACTCTCCGCCGCGCACGCCGAGCGCGCGCTCCTCGGGCGAGATGTAGGCGCTCGACGAGGCCCTCGTAGGTGTCGAGCAGATAGAACTTCTTGTCGAGCCGCTCGAAGTCGACGTAGTTGATCACGCTGAGCGCATAGCCGCCGCGGTTCACGCCGCACTCGACGAAGTCGCCGTCGAGGTCCACTCCCCGCGCCGCGGCCCAGCAGACGACGTACGCGCGCCAATGCAGGTCGCCGAACGTCCACGAGCCGGTCGACCAGGCCGGCGCGGTAGGCCGCTGCGAAGCGGGAGCTCTCTCATGAAGTCGGCGTTGTGGGCCGTGACCAAACCGTCTTGGTTGTACGTTGCCTTGCCGTAGAGGGGCCGGGAAAGACGGTTCCCTCCTGCCTTGTTCATGGCCCGGATGATCCGGACGCGAATCGACGTCGGTACTGCGTCGCGGAGCCACTGACGCAACCGGTCCAGTGGCTGCCCCACCTCCGAGTTGCTCTCCCGCGGTGCCGTCACGGCGATGCACACTACGCTCCCGCCGTCACGACCGCGGCGACGGAGAGATGCGGCGACGAGGCGAGCGGAGTGAGCCGAGTTGCTCGCCAGGGAGCGAACGCCCGCGGGCGGGGTATCCCCGCCCGCAGTGAGCGACCGAGAGGTCAGGCGGTCGCGCGGAGGCGCGTGGCCTTCCGCCAACGGGGCCGCGCGCCAGGACGCGGAACCGAGCACACCATCGGGGTGCCGGTCCGTGTCACGCCGAGGGCTCCCTCGACCCTGCAGAACGCCCCTGCCGTCACGACCGCCGCGGGAGCAGTGGTGCGTCGAGCCGGACGCGGCCGGTCCGGTCCTCCGGGCGCCGCGGCGAGGTAGGCGGCGGGCAGCGCAGCCGCCGCGGGCCTCAGAGGCTCGAGCGTCCGGCGGACGCGCCGCGGGAGAGGCGCTGGTGCCGCTGCCTGCACCGGCTGGAGCACCGGTTCCGCCCGATGGCGCCGCGGCAGGCTCGACACGGCCTGGGGACGAGCGGCCTCTTCGCGCCGGTCCTGGTGGATCATCCAGCGGGTCCAGCAGGCGAACAGGGCGATGCCCACGACGAATGCCAGCGCGAAGACACCGGTGTTACCCGCGCTCGCCGCCAGGGTCCCGTCCATCGAGCCAAGTCATCGGCGGAAGCCGAGCCCGAGTTGAGGAGAAGGCGCTCGCCCGCCGCCGGGTGATCAGCCGGCCCGTGCCGGCTCGGGAGCGTCCGCGCGGATCTTCCCGACGAGGTGGGCGGGGACGGGGTCGTAGTGCGAGTGGGTGCGGGCGAAGCGTCCGCGGCCACCCGTCAGCGATCGCAGGTCGATCGCGTAGCGCAGCACCTCGGAGGTGGGAACGAGCGCCACCACCTCGACCTCGCCGTTCCCGACCGAGCTCGAAGCCTGGATACGGCCGCGCTTGGAATTGAGGTCACCCATGATGTCGCCCTGGCTGGTCTCGGGCGCCGTCACGACCAGCTCGCTGATCGGCTCGAGGAGGATGGGCGACGCCTTGGCCATGGCTTCCTTGAACCCGAGCGAACCTGCCATCTTGAAGCTCATCTCGGACGAGTCGACGGAGTGGTACTTGCCGTCGAAGCACGTGACGCGGACGTCGACGACGGGGAAGCCGAACATGCCGCCGTGCTCCATGGTCTCGTGGACGCCCTTCTCGACCGCGGGGATGAACTGGCGGGGGATCGCCCCGCCGACGATCTGGTCCACGAACTCGAAGCCGGTGCCGCGCTCGAGCGGCTCGACCCGGAGGAACGCGATCCCGAACTGGCCGTGTCCGCCGGTCTGCTTCTTGTACTTGCCCTCGGCCTCCGCCGGCGCCGTGATGGTCTCCCGGTACGCGACCTGCACCTCCTCGGTCTCGACCTCGACACCGAGCTTGCGGTGCAGGCGCTCGAGCGCGATGCCGAGATGGGTCTCGCCCATGCCCCAGAGCAGCGTCTGGTGCGTTTCCGCGTTCCGTTCGAGTCGGAGTGCCGGGTCCTCGTCGAGGAGGCGGTGGAGCGCGTTGGCGAGCTTGTCCTCGTCGCCCTTCGACTTGGCGTGGATGGCGACCGTGAGCACGGGCTCGGGCGCGGTGAACTCGTCCACCGCGAGCTCCGCGCCGCGGGCGCCCAAGACGTCCCCGGTCGTCGTCGTGGCCAGCTTCGCCACCGCGCCGATGTCGCCGGCGGTGATCTCGCTGACGTGCTCCTGCTCCTTGCCGCGCATCACCGACAGTTGGTGCAGGCGTTCCTCCTGCATGGTGCGTCCGTTGACGAGCATCGCGTCGGCCTTGATGGAGCCCTGGAGCACCTTGAAGAGGTTCACGTGCCCGACATAGGGGTCGACGATCGTCTTGAACACGAACGCGACGGGCGGGCCGTCGAGCGCCTGCGGAGCGGGACCCTCCTCGGTGATGAAGTGCGCGAGGCGGTCGATCCCGATGAGCCTGGTGGCGCTCCCGCAGAGGACGGGGAAGACGATGCCCGCCGCGACGCCGTCCGCCAGCGCGTGCGCGAGCTCGTCGAGTCCGATGGTCTCGTCGGCGAGGTAGCGCTCCATGAGGCCGTCGTCACCGACGACGATGCCCTCGATCAGCGCTTCGTGGATCGAGTGCTCCTCGGATTCCATCTCCGAGGGGATCGGCCCTGGCGTCGCGGCGCCGTCTTCGTAGAGCACCGCGCTGTCGTCGAGCAGCTCGACGATCCCGCGGAGCTCCGCTTCCTCGCCGATCGGGAGCTGGAGCGGCGCGACACCCTGCCCGAACTTCGCCTTCAGCTCGTCGACCGTGCGAGCGAAGGACGCGCGCTCGCGGTCGAGCTTGTTGACGAAGAACGCGCGGGGCACGCCGAGCGCGGCGGCGGTCCGCCAGGCGATCTCGGTCTGCACCTCGACGCCTTCCACCGCCGAGACCACGAAGATCGCCAGGTCCGCGACCCGGAGCGCAGCCGCGACCTCGTTGACGAAGTCCGCGTACCCGGGCGTGTCGAGGATGTTGACCTTGCATCCCTCGTGTTCGAAGGGCGCGATCGCGAGCGAGACCGAGATCCCGCGTCTCGCTTCCTCGGGGTCGAAGTCGGTGACCGTCGCGCCGTCCTCCACGCGTCCGAGGCGGGTGATGGCGCCGGTCGTGAAGAGCAGCGCCTCGGTGAGAGATGTCTTGCCTGCGCCGCCGTGGCCCACGAGCGCCACGTTGCGGACCTTGTCGGTCGGGTACGTCTTGGCCACCGCTACCCCCCTGGTCGCGACTGCCCTCGGAGTCTACGAATTCGGCCGGGCCCGTCACCAGGGGCGCCGCCCGAGGCCGGCAAGCCAGGCCGCGCGGGGAGACCGGTGGTACTCTGGGTGCACCATCTCCTCGGCCATCTTCTCGTAGGAGCTTGCACGCACATGCTCGACGGACGCTGGCGAGCGACAGTCGAGCGACGGCTCGAACCCGTCGGGAGCGGTCTGCATCGCATCGGCATCAGCGCCGACGGTCTCACGCTCATCGGGCTGTCCCTCGCGATCGTCACGGGAGTGCTCATAGCCGACGGGCACCTCGTCCTCGGGGTCGTCGGTGTGACCTTGAGCGGGCTGCCCGATATCCTCGACGGCTCGGTCGCTCGGAGCAGTGGACGCGCGGGGCCGCGCGGCAGCTTCCTCGACTCCGTCTGCGATCGCGTGTCGGACGCGGTCCTGCTGGGCGGGGTGGCCTGGTACCTGGCCGACCAAGGCCGCTACCTCCCCGTGCTGGTGCTCGCGGTGCTTGCGCTGTCGATGCTCGTCACCTACGAGCGGGCGAAGGCGGAGTCGCTCGGGTTCTCGGCCCGGGGCGGGATCATGGAACGGGCCGAGCGCCTCGTGCTCCTCGGCGTCGGTTTGGCGTTCGACATCCTGGTGCCGATCCTCTGGATCATGCTCGTCCTCACCGCCGTCACCGCGGTGCAGCGGTTCGTGATGGTGTGGCGACAGGCATCCCCCGATCGCGTCCGCCGGACGCGTCACCCCCGCCGCGGCGACAGCGAGTCGGACCGCTCGACCGTCGACCACGGCGCCCCGGATCGTCCCAGCCTCGCCACCTGGTGGGCCTCGCGTCGGCCGGCTGCCCGCCCGGCCCGCGATCGGTCGCGAACCGGTCCGCGTCGCCGCTGACGGTGGTCACCGCGCCCGGGCGCGCGAGCTATCTGGCATACCGCGCCGCCGCCGATGTCGTCCGTGTGATCCCGCCGCCGGTCGGCCGGCGCCTCGCGCGCCGTGTGTCGCGCGCCGCGCCGGCGGTGATGACGTCGCGCCGCGAGCAGGTGGCCCGGAACCTGCGGCGCGTGCACGGGAGCGATCTCGACGACGCGGCGATTCGGCGCAGCGTCACCGAGACCTTCGACTCGTACGGCCGCTACTTCTACGAGCTGTTCCGCTTGCCGCACCAGTCTCCGGCGTGGATCGAGCGCCACTTCGACTCGGTCGGGCTGGAGCACATCGAGCGGGGCGTCGCAGCCGGGACCGGTGTGGTCGCTGCACTGCCGCACCTCGGCAACTGGGACCTTGCCGGCGCGTGGCTCGCCGGGCGGGGTTTCTCCGTGACGGTGGTCGCGGAGCCGCTCGATCCGCCCGAGCTCTTCGACTGGTTCGTCGCGACCCGGAACCGGCTGGGGATGCGCGTCGTGACGCTCTCGAACGACGCGGGCCGCGAACTGCTGCGCGCGCTCGCTCGGAACGAGGTCGTCTGCCTGCTGTGCGACCGCGACCTGACGGGTGACGGCGTGGCCGTCGAGTTCTTCGGCGAGTGGACGACCATGCCCGGGGGCCCGGCGATGCTCGCACTGCGCAGCGGCGCACCGCTCGTCCCTGTCGGCTGTTACTTCCGCCCGGACGGGTGCCAGCAGTGCGTCATCGGGCCGCCCCTCGACACCCGGCGCGTCGGCACGATCCGAGAAGACGTCACCCGGCTCACTCAGGAGCTCGCGCACCGCTTCGAGGAGCTCATCGCAGCTGAACCGGAGCATTGGCACCTCATGCAGCCGAACTGGCCCAGCGATCGGAATGGGAACCGCCGTTAGCCGTTTGTGCTCTCGCCTGCCGTGGCGTGCGTTGATTGGTTGGGGCTCCGCTTGTTCTCGCGTGAGGCATCGGCGCGCAGGGCTGAGACCGCTGGTCCTGTCCGACGGCTGCGCAGTAGCGGGACGCTCGCCGCGAGACAAAGGACAGCTGCGAGAGAAACGAAGGCGATCCCGGCGGCAGTCCTCCCCTGACTGAAGAAGTACGTTCTGGTCCAGCTGTCGCCAGCAAGCGCGAGCCGCAGCGGACTTCCGTCAAATGTCCATTCCAGTCGATGAACCTGCTCGGCGACGGCCTTGACCTGTTGGCCTGCTGGGACGCCAGGCGCCAGCTCCGGCGTGGTGTTCGATGATCTTCCAGTCGGTTACGACCGCCGCGGCTTGCACGGCCACCGTGCAGAGCGCGAGCACCGTCACCAGCAAGATGCCAACGTTCTTGCGAATCGTTGCTTGGCCGTGTAGGCGCTCGATCACAGCACCGACTGGAAGAATGAGGAGAACGCAGAGTGGGAGCAGGAAGCGGGGTCCCCACGACGCCCCCCCGACCGTGGCGAACCAACGCGCGTAGAACAGCACACGGGCGACGCATACCAAGATGATCATGGCACCCACGGGGCGCTGCCTCCGCCACATGAGCACGAGGCCTGGTATCGCGAGCACAAGAATCGGCGAGTAGAGGAAGAAAGACTTCCCGGGGCTCCAGAGTTGGAGTCCAACGCCGTCGATCAGCGGGGTCGAGAAGCCCTTGGTGCTATACGGCCCCGCATAGCCGAAGTCGAGCACCGAGCCGTACCGGATCCCGTTGTAGAGCAATGTCCACACTGCGACGATCGCGATCGGCGTGCCCATCGCGGGGAGCCACGTGGCCCTCGTTTCCCATAGTCGTCGAGGCGCGGAGACAAATATGATGCACGCCGCCATCAGGCCGATGAGGACAGCGGAATCCGGCCTGAACAGCACTGCCACCGCGACACCAGCGCCAAGCAGCCAGGCGCCTGCGCGGACCTCGCCGCGCCACCAAGCGACGTACCCGAGGAGGGCAAGGGCCGCGCCCAGGGCTACACCTGATTCCGAGAAGAGAGTTTGGCTGTAAGGCGCCGCCATCGTGCCGAAGCCGAACAAGAAACCGCACAGCACGGCGGTCGAGCGGCGCCAACCGACGATCAGCGCCGTCCACACGATCACGGCGGACGTGGCGGCGAGAAGGAGCGGGTTCGCGAGCGATATCCACGGGGCGTTGCTCACGATCTGGTTCGGGGCGAGCCCCCACAGGGGTGCTGTCACGAGGCTCATCCCGATTCCGTACATTGAGTATTGCGAGCTGTCCAATGGAAAGCTGTTGAATCCGTTGCAACACTCTTTGAGTGACTGATGGAACCAGAGGTTGCGACCAACGCTCGCTACCGATTGGTCATCCCAACTCCGCAGATAGCCACGCATGACTGCCACGTAGGCAACGAAGACGGCAGCCGCGACGAGAAGTCCGATCGCACCGCTCCGGACTCTGAAGCGGCCGGAAGAGCTTCGATGCGAAGACCTTTGATGTGAAGCCGCGCGCTGGTTGACGGAGGCACCCGCGAGAGCGCTTTGGTTAGGAGGATCGGAAAACGTGGATCGCTCCAGGTTCGATGGAGATGACACCGCCGCGCCAATTGTCTGCTCGGCAGGCAGGAATCTACGCCGCGCGGGGTGGCGGATTGATGATTAGCGAGCCCTGGGGGCAGGCAGTCCCCGAGTGAAGAGGTCAACCGTCGCCGATGTCCGTTTTCTCGCGGAGAGCTAAGCCGCCCTCGTCGTGGCCCTCCTCTACTCTCGGACCATGCGCAGATGGGGGGGCCCTTGCTCCGTTAGCCCCAAGCACGCCGGGAAACCGCGAGTAGTGACGAGCACGTTCGAGAGGCACGGGGGCAGGCCAGTCATTGTCTCCCCACGCGGTCCGTTGCTCCGCCTCGCCTTGAAGGTGTTGCAGCCGAACTGGCCCAGCGACCGCGTGGCGGTCGGCACATGACCGCCGACCCGGTCGCCGCCGACGAGGCACCGCTTCGGATGCGGGTCCTCCTCTCGTGTCCTTACTCGCTCTCCACCGTCGGTGGGGTCCAGGGCCAGGTGCTCGGCTTGGCCCGGGCACTGCGCGGCTTCGGCGTCGATGCCCGCGTCGTGGCGCCCTGCGACGGCCCGCCACCCGAGCCGGGGATCACGAGCGTCGGCGCGAGCACGCGGATGCCGAGCAACGGCTCGGTGGCACCGATCGCGGTCGGTCGGGCGGTCGCACGCCGCACGCTCGAAGCCGCCCGCACCTTCGCGCCCCACGTCCTCCATCTCCACGAGCCGCTCGCCCCGGGCGCGAACCATGCCCTCCTGGTGGGGACGAGCATCCCTGCGGTCGGCACGTTCCACTCCGCCCGCCAGGGCCGCAACGGCTGGTACGAGACGTTCCGCAGTGGCCTGCTCCCGATGCTGCGGCGTCTCGACGTCCGGACCGCGGTATCGGAGGAGGCGCAGCGTCAGGTGGAGCAGACGTTCGGAGCGGAATGCGAGATCATGGCGAACGGCATCGACGTGGAGCGGTTCTCCGCGGGGCCCGCGACGCCCTCTGATCGACCCGCGGTGTTCTTCATCGGCCGGCACGAGCCCCGCAAGGGTCTCGACGTGCTCCTGCAGGCCTTCTCCAGGATCGGCCGTGACGCCGAGCTCTGGGTGGCGGGGGAGGGGCAGCACACGCCGGCGCTCCGCGCGCGCCGCGACGGCACCACGTCGGATCGGGTGCGCTGGCTGGGCCGGATCACCGAGCGGGAGAAGGAGGCGCGCCTGCGGGGCGCGGCGGTCGCGTGCTTCCCCGCGATCGAGGGCGAGTCGTTCGGCGTCGTCCTGCTCGAGGCGATGGCAGCGGGCACGCCGGTCGTGGCGTCGGACATCGAGGGATACCGCACGGTGTCCCGCGACGACCGGGAAGCGCTCCTCGTGGCACCGGGAGACGCGGGGGCGCTGGCCGATGCGTTGCGCCGGATCCTCGACGACCAGGGCCTGCGGGAACGCGTCGCCGCGGCCGGACGGGCGCGGGCGTCCGAATTCGCGCTCGACGACCTCGCCCGGCGGTTCACCGGCGTGTACCGCCGCGCCGCCCGACTGCGCACCGCGGGCACTCTCGCGTGACGAGCCCGGGCGCCATGGCGGCGCTCGCGGTCGAAGTCGCCGCCCGCGTCCGCGACGCGGTGGCGCCGATGCTCGGTCGTCCGCAGGCGCGAGCGCACTTGGGACGGGCGCCGGGCGGCGATCTGACGCTCGCGATCGACGAAGTCGCCGAGGAGGTGGTCGAGGAGTGCCTGCGCAGCGCCGGCGACGTGGGCTTCTACTCGGAGGACCGCGGCCTGGTCGTGTTCGGGCGCCCGGCCGCGTACTTCGTGATCGATCCGGTCGACGGAACCCGACCGGCTGCGGCGGGCCTCGAGTCCTGTTGCGTCTCGGTGGCAGTGGTGCCGCCGTCCGCCGACGCGACCCTCGGTGACGTCAGCTTCGGGGTGGTCCAGGAGCTGAAGACGGGCACCCGCTTCGTCTCGGCCCGTGGCGAGGGCGTGCGCGTGCGAACGGCGCGGGGCGCGGCGGTACCGGTCGCGCTCTCGGCCAACACTGATCTCCGGTCCCTCTATTGGACCGCGGGCCTGCGCGGGCGCCCCGTCCTCCCGGTGACGATCGTCCTCGAGTCCCTCATCGACGGGTGCGGGATGGGCGGCGGGTTCTTCGATCTCGGATCGGCGGCGTTCAACCTCACCCGGCTCGTGACTGGCCAGCTCGACGCCTACGTCGACGTCGGTCGCCGCGTCCTCGACGAGGTGCCGCGCACGGAAGCCGCCTTTCTGGCCGCGGGGGAGGGCTCGGTGTGCACCAACTTCCCCTACGACGTCGCCGCCGCCGCGCTGATCGTCGAGGAGGCGGGAGGGATCGTGACGCACGCCGACGGCCGCTCCCTGGACGATCATCCCGCGGTGGGTTCGTCCCGTGCCGTAGGGCTGGCGGTGCTCGGCGCCGCCAGCCGGGAGCTGCACGGCGTGCTCCTCGACGAGGTGGCGGCCGGGATCGAGCGGCTCCGGGCCGCGGGCTGACCCCTCCCGTATGATGGGCGCCTATGTGGGTTGCCATCGTCATCGTGGTCATCGTCGTCGTCGCGGTGCTCGGGCTCGTCTTCGCCTACAACGGCCTCGTCCGGCGGCGGAACCGGGTCGACAACGCGTGGTCGCAGATCGATGTGCAGCTCAAGCGACGCCACGACCTCATCCCGAACCTCGTGGAGACGGTCAAGGGATACGCGGCGCACGAACGCCAGACGCTCGAGTCGGTCACGAACGCGCGCACGGCAGCGCTCGGTGCGCAGGGGCCGGTGCAGCAGGCGCAGGCGGAGAACGCGCTCACCGGCGCCCTGAAGAGCCTCTTCGCGGTGGCGGAGGCCTATCCCGACCTCAAGGCGAACGAGAACTTCTTGAACCTCCAGGAGGAGCTCACCTCGACGGAGGATCGGATCGCGTACGCGCGGCAGTTCTACAACGACAGCGTGTTGAGCTACAACACGAAGATCCAGCAGTTCCCCACGGTCGTCCTCGCCGGCATGTTCCATTTCGAGGCGCGTGAGTACTTCGACGCGGCGCCGGGCGAGACCGAGCCGGTCCAGGTCCAGTTCTAGGCGCCGAGCCAGGGTCCGCCTGAGCACGGACCGGGCCTGAGGCGCCGCCAGAGTAGGTCGCTTGTACGAGCAGATCGCGCGCAACAAACGGCGGACGTTCGTGATGCTCGCGGCTTTCGTGCTGCTCGTGGGCCTGGTCGCCGCGGCGTTCAACTTGCTGCTCGGCGGGGGCGTCACCGGCCTCGTGGTCGCGGTCGTGATCGCGCTCGCGCTCGCGCTCTTCTCGTACTACAACTCCGACAAGGTCGCGATCGCGGCCAGTCGCGCCAAGCCCGCCGACGAGCAGGAGTACCGCCGCTACCACAACCTCGTCGAAGGCCTCTGCATCGCCGCGGGTCTGCCGAAGCCCCGGCTCTACGTCGTCGACGATCCCGCACCGAACGCGTTCGCCACCGGCCGGAACCCGAAGCACGCCGCGCTCGCCGTGACGACCGGTCTGCTCGAGAAGATGAACCGCGTCGAGCTCGAGGCCGTGCTCGCCCACGAGCTTTCGCACGTCAAGAACTACGACATCCTGGTCACGACCGTCGCGGTCATTGCCGTCGGGGTCGTCGCACTTCTGTCGGACATCGGCCTGCGGTTCATGTTCTGGGGCGGGTTGCGCGACGACCGTCGTGACAACGCCAACGCGGGACCAATCGGCGCGATCCTCGCGATCCTCGCGCTCGCGCTGCTGGTTCTCGCCCCGTTCGCGGGGTACCTCATGCAGTTCGCGATGAGCCGCAACCGCGAATATCTCGCCGACGCCAGCGGAGTGCAGCTCACCCGTTACCCTCCCGGGCTGATCTCGGCACTGGAGAAGCTTCGCGACGACCAGGCCGTCGTCCACTACGCGACGAAGGCGACCGCGCAGATGTGGATCGAGCAGCCGCTCGACACCGACACGGAGCGGCGCGGCACGAAGCTCAACCGCCTGTTCGACACCCACCCGCCGCTCGAGGATCGGATCGCGCGGCTCAAGGAGATGTAAGTGACCAGACGTTCTCGGATCCTTGTCGGCAGCGCCGTGGGACTGGTCGTGGTGCTCGGCGTGGCGGTCGGGATCGTGGCTGCCTCGGGCGGGGGCGGAACCGACGAGGCGACGAAGAAGACCACGACGACCACGACCGTCCCCCCGACCACCACCACGGCACCGCCCCCGAACGCGCCGCTGACCGGACTCCCGGACCCGAGCGGGACGTCGCTCCAGCGACCCGCGCTGTCGGTCAAGGTGGAGAACCACCCGGAGGCACGGCCCCAGGCCGCGCTCGACCAGGCGGACGTTGTCTACGAGGAGGAGGTCGAGGGCGGGATCACCCGCTTCCTCGCGATCTTCAACTCGACCGTGCCCGACGTCGTCGGCCCGGTGCGCTCGGTTCGCTTCATGGACCCCGATCTCGTGTGGCCGCTCGGCGGGATCTTCGCCTACTCGGGTGGCGCCCCCGGGCCGGTGGCCGCCATCAACGCGGCGCCCGTCCACACCGTGGACGAGACGGCGGGGAAACCAACCGGTGCGCTCATCCGGAACGCGCCCGGGCAGCCCCCGCGCGCGGGGCCCCACAACCTGTACGGGATCGGCCCCGCGCTGTTCGCCATGGGCGGGCAGCCCGTCCCGCCGCCACCGCTGTTCCAGTACCTCGCTGCCGACAACCCGCGATTGGTCCCGTCCGACCTGGCGCCGGGTGTGCTGTCGTTCCGGGTGGGCTTCGACGCCGGCTTCGATCCCACCTGGGTGTGGGATGCGGGCTTGGGCACCTGGAAGCGGTTCCTCCAGGGGCAGCCCTTCAACGCGGTGAGCGGCGCCCAGATCGCTCCGAACAACGTGGTGATCCAGTTCACGCAGTACCCGGCTGCGTCCCAGGGCATCAGCGTGGGTGAGGGTGACGCGTGGATCTTCAGCGACGGCACGCTCCGCGTCGGACGGTGGGTCCGGCCCGACCGCAGCCAGCCCGCGCGCTACGTCGACGCCAACGGCCTCCCGATCCTGCTGCGTCCCGGACGTACGTGGGTCGAGCTGTTGCCCGTCGGCCGCCTGGTGGTGGTCCAGCGCGCGCCGGTCGCGCCGACGACCACCGCGCCGCCGCCCACGACCACGAAGGCGAAGAAGAACAAGAACAAGTAGCGGTGGGCCCGCGGAGGCCTGCCAACCCCCGAGCATGCGAGAGTTCGAGCGGTAATGGCCCCCTCAACTCTCGCATGCTGGCGGGAATTCACAATCGAGCGCGGCTCGGACCGTGCGCACGATGCTCGCGTCACTGGAGCGCGACGTGAAACGCAGGACGTTCCAGCCGAGCATGATCAGCTCGTTGCCGCGTGACCGGTCGGCGTCGAACGCGCTGCGGGTGCGGTGCACCTCCCACCCGTCGTACTCGATCAAGAGCTTCGCATCCGGGTACGCGAGATCGGCGCGCACCGTGCGGCCGAACACACGGATGCGATGCTGCTGGCTCGGGCGTGGGAGCCCGGCCGCGACCAGCAACCGGACGAGCCGCGCCTCGGGCGCACTGTCGCCCGGATGGAAGCCAAGCCCGCGCGCGGCCAGCGCTGCACGCATGACGGTCGAGCGCCGGCGCCCGGGTTGCTCGAGCTGGGCCGCCACGCGTTGGAGCCGGCGCATTGTCACGAGTTTCCGCCGCAGCGCCTCGTCGAGCGCGCGTTCCACGACTCGCGCGGGGGCGAACGCCGTCAGGTCGAAGAGGGTCCGCTCCGCAGAGCTCACTGGGATGCCCCCCAGCCGAGCGGTATGGCCGGGCCCGATGCATCGCGTCTCGTGGAGCACGACTCCGTCGAGCGTCAGTCGGTGGCGCCGGGGAACGGTGATCTCGAGTCCGTCGTCGTCGAATCCCTCGAGCTGCCACAAGCGGGCCGCGGATCGGAAGGACGCGAATGCCGTCGGTCCGGCCGCGAGGCACGCTGCGAGCAGCTGCTGATTCCAGGAGACGGGCGTTCCCGCGGACCGGTAGACGCCGCGGCGGACCGGCTCGAGACGGCGGGTCGCGAGCAGATGACGCAGGGCGTCAGGGGAGATGACGTCGAGCGCTTGGCCGCGTGTGACGAGCCCGTGTTGTCGACGGGCTACCGGGGCGAGACGACGGTCTGCCATGCGCAGAGCGTGCCGCAGCCCTGCGACACCGATTCGCGTCCGACTTCCGAAACCGACCCTTCAACGAGCATGCGAGAGTTGCGGGGGCTATGACAGCTCGAACTCTCGCATGCTCGGGTGGGGGTGCCGGTAGAGTTGGCCGCATGGGTGAGCCGACGAGCGCCAACACGGGGAGCGCGCGGGTCAAGCGCGGGCTCGCCGAGATGCTCCGCGGCGGCGTGATCATGGATGTTGTCACCGCCGACCAGGCGAAGATCGCGGAAGACGCGGGTGCCGTCGCGGTGATGGCGCTCGAGCGGGTGCCGGCCGACATCCGTCGCGACGGCGGCGTGGCGCGCATGAGCGATCCGGCGATGATCGAAGGAATCCAGGCCGCCGTCTCGGTACCGGTGATGGCGAAGTGCCGGATCGGGCACTTCGCCGAGGCGCAGGTGCTCGAAGCGCTGGGTGTCGATTACATCGACGAGAGCGAGGTGCTCACGCCCGCCGACGAGGCCCACCACGTCGACAAGTGGGGATTCACGGTGCCGTTCGTCTGCGGCGCCACCAATCTCGGCGAGGCGCTGCGCCGCGTGGCCGAGGGCGCCTGCCTGATCAGGTCAAAGGGCGAGGCCGGAACCGGCAACATCGTGGAGGCCGTTCGCCACCTGCGGTCGATTCTCGGCGACATCCGCAAGCTCACCGTCGCGGACGATGCGGAGCGGTTCGGGTGGGCGAAGGAGCTCAGGGCGCCCTTCGACTTGGTCCGAGAAGTGGCCGTCACGGGGGAGCTCCCGGTGCCGCTCTTCTCCGCGGGCGGCATCGCCACGCCGGCCGACGCCGCGCTCGTGATGCAACTCGGCGCACAGGCGGTGTTCGTCGGGAGTGGCATCTTCAAGAGCACGGACCCGCCGGTGCGGGCCAAGGCGATCGTGGAAGCGACCACCCACTTTCGGGACCCGGCCCTCGTCGCCAAAGTGTCGCGTGGCCTCGGCGAGGCGATGCGAGGCGAGGAGATACCCGAGGTCAAGCTCGCCGACCGCGGCTGGTGAAGGTCTCCGCGAGCGAGCGCCCGCGGCGTAGGTACCCTGCGGCGCAGCGAGCCAGCAATTGAAGACGGCAGTCCTCGCGCTCCAGGGCGCGTTCCGCGAGCACTGCGAGGTGCTCGCCGCGCTCGGCGCCGACCCAGTGCAGGTGCGTACGCGTGAGGACCTCGGCGGCGTCGGCGCGTTGGTGCTGCCGGGCGGCGAGTCCACGACCATGAGCCAGCTGCTCGACTCGTCGGGGCTGCGCGAGCCGATCGCTCGCATGCTCGCCGAGGAAGTTCCGGTGTTGGGCACGTGCGCAGGCGCGATCCTCCTCGCCCGCGAGGTGCTCGACGGGCGGCCCGACCAGCAGGGATTCCGGCTCCTCGACGTGACGATCCGCCGGAACGCCTATGGCCGCCAGCGCGACTCCTTCGAGGCCGCGCTCGGTGTCCCCTCCCTCGGGGGTGCCCCGTTCCCGGGCGTGTTCATCCGGGCGCCCCGCATCGAGGCCGCGGGTCCTACGGTGGAGGTCCTCGGCACCCACGACGGTCATCCGGTGCTCGTGCGGCAGGGTCAGGTCTGGGCGTCGACGTTCCATCCCGAGCTGTCGGGGGACTTCCGGCTGCACCAGGCATTTCTCGAGGGAGTCTCATGAGCGGAGCGGGAGCGAGCCGGGTATCCCGGCGAGCAGCGGAGCGTGGCCCGAGCGGCCCGGCGCACGCGAGTGAGCGCCCGCGAGGCGGGTATCCCGACTCGAAGCGAGCGAGCCATCGAGAGAGCGCCGAGAGCGGGGAGACATGAGCGGAGCGGGAGCGAGCCGGGTATCCCGGCGAGCAGCGGAGCGTGGCCCGAGCGGCCCGGCGCGCAGCGCCGAGAGCGGGGAGATATGAGCGGACACAGCAAGTGGCACTCCATCAAGCACGCCAAGGGTGCCGCTGACGCGGCCCGCGGCAAGTTGTTCGCGCGACTGGCGCGCCAGATCGAGGTCGCGGCCCGCGACGGTGGCGGCGACATCGAGGGCAACCCGACACTGCGCACGATGGTGCAGAAGGCGCGGGACGCGTCCATGCCCAAGGACAACATCGAGCGCGCGATCAAACGGGGAACGGGCGAGCTCGAAGGCGTCACCTACGAGAGCGTCACCTACGAGGGCTACGCGACGAATGGCGTCGCCGTGTACGCGGAGTGCCTCACCGACAACCGGAATCGCACGGGCGCGGAGATCAAGAACATCTTCACGCGCAACGGTGGTTCGCTCGCCGAGCCGGGCGCGGTGGCATGGCAGTTCGAGCGCACGGGCGTGGTCGTCCTCGACAAGGCGAGCGCCGCCGAGGACGACCTCATGCTGTTGGTCCTCGAGGCGGGCGCGGACGACATCGCCGACCTGGGTGACAGCTGGCAGGTCACGACGCCTCCGACCGACCTCCATGCGGTACGGGCCGCGCTCGACGACGCGGGCATCGCGGTCGCGAGCGCGGACCTCACGATGCTCCCCACGACGACGGTTGCGCTGCGCGATGCGTCGTCGGCGAAGTCGGTCCTGCGGGTGATCGACGCGCTCGAGGAGCACGACGACGTGCAGAACGTGTACGCGAACTTCGACATCCCCGACGACGTCCTGCAGTCGGTCTACGCGTAGCGGTCGTCGCCCGTCCCGTGGCGGCGCACGCCGCGGGTCGCCACCTACGCCGGGGAGCGGGGCAACCCGGTGCTGCTCGCGCGGACGTCTGGCGCTCCGCCCGCGCCCTCACCGGTGATGCCAAGACCGGACCCTGAGGCGCGGGGTCCGCGCCCGTCGCGGCCGGTCCCTCTAGGATCGAACTCGTGTTCGATCACCCCGACGACGCGTCCGTCGTGCCTGTCGTGCTCGGTATCGACCCGGGCGTGTCGTGCCTGGGTTACGGCGCGGTGCGCCGCGAGACCACGGGTTTCGTGGCGACCGCCTACGGCGTGATCCGCACGTCGCGCGCGGCGCCGCTCCCGGAGCGGCTCGGGTTGCTGGCGGTCGAGCTCGAGTCATTGATGCGCGAGGTGGCGCCGGAGGCGATCGCGGTGGAGCGCGTGCTGTTCCAGGTCAACACGCGCACGGCAATGTCAGTCGGCCAGGCGAGCGGGCTCGCCCTCTCGATCGCAGGCCGAGCCGGCATCCCGGTGACCGATTACAGCCCGAACGAGGTGAAGCTCGCGGTCGCCGGCCACGGTGGCGCAAAGAAGGGAGAGGTGCAGCAGATGGTCACCCGCATCCTCGGGCTTCCCGCGCCCCGCGCCCGCCCGACGCCGCCGACGCCCTCGCCCTCGCGCTGTGCCATTGGTGGCGGGCGCCGATGCGACGGGCGGTCGAGGCGGCCGCGCCCGAGCCGGCGGCGGGCGGCTCGCGTCTCGACGCCGCGATCGGTGCCGCGTTGGCGCGGGAGGCGGCGAGATGATCGGATCGCTGCGCGGCACCGTCGTCGATCGGA
This sequence comes from uncultured Actinomycetes bacterium, assembly GCA_963775795.1. GTDB lineage: Bacteria > Actinomycetota > Acidimicrobiia > IMCC26256 > DASPTH01 > CAVZKC01. The sequence goes on from CAVZKC010000004.1 coordinate 2,121,350, forward strand.
CGGTGGCGGGCGAGGTGCTCGTCGAGGTCGGAGGGGTCGGGTACCGGGCCTTTGTCCCGACGGCGACAGCCGCCGAGCTGGGGCCCGGCACGGCGACGTTCCTGTTCACGCACCTCCATGTGCGCGAGGACGCACTCGTCCTGTTCGGGTTCGCGACCCGCGACGAGCGCGACACCTTCGAGTCGCTGTTGGGCGCGACCGGCGTGGGTCCGAAGCTCGCGCTCGCGATCCTGTCGGTCCACTCGCCGATATCGCTTCGGCGCAGCCTGCTCGACGACGATGTCGCCGCGCTGACGCTCGTACCCGGTGTGGGGAAGCGCACGGCCCAACGGTTGCTGATCGAGCTCAAGTCCCGTCTCGCGGTACCCGACCTCGACCTCACGAGCACGGACGCGGGCCCCTCGCCGCGGGCCGAGGTCCGCGAAGCGCTGGTCGGGCTCGGGTACGCGCCCGACGAGATCCGCGAGGTCGTCGGTGAGCTCACCGACGACGCGCCCGTGGAGGAGCTGCTCCGCGACGCGCTCCAACGATTGGCGATGAGCCGTGCGTGACGAGATCCTCCAGTCCGTTGCCGACGAGGTGGACACCAGCGAGGAGATCACGCTCCGTCCGCGTCAGCTCGACGAGTTCGTCGGCCAGCCCCGCCTGAAGGAGCACCTCGAGATCGTGCTCGGCGCCGCCCGCGGCCGCGGGCAGGCCGCCGACCACCTGCTGTTCGCCGGTCCACCGGGCCTCGGCAAGACCACGCTCGCGGGGATCGTGGCGGCGGAGATGGACGCCGGTCTGCGGGTCACGAGCGGCCCGGCACTGGAGCGGGCGGGGGACCTCGCCGCGATCCTCACGAACCTCGACGACGGCGACGTGCTCTTCATCGACGAGATCCACCGCCTCGCCCGCACCGTCGAGGAGGTCCTCTACCCCGCGATGGAGGACTTCCAGCTCGACATCGTGATCGGCAAGGGCCCGGCGGCGCGCTCCATCCGGCTCGATCTGCCTCGCTTCACCCTCGTCGGGGCGACGACCCGTACCGGGCTCATCACCGGGCCTCTGCGCGATCGCTTCGGCTTCGTCGCCCGGCTCGACTACTACGGCGCCGAGGAGCTCGAAGCGATCCTCGCGCGGGCGGCCACGATCCTCGGCGTCCCCCTCGAGCCCGAGGGTGCACGGGAGATCGCGTGCCGCTCCCGGGGCACGCCCCGGATCGCTAACCGGCTGCTCCGGCGCGTCCGCGACTTTGCCGAGGTGCGGGCGGACGGCGCCGTGCGTGCGGAGACCGCGCGGGACGCTCTGGTGCTGTTCGAAGTCGACGGGCTCGGGCTCGACAAGGTCGACCGCGCGATCCTCCGCGCCCTGTGCGTCACGTTCGCCGGCCAGCCCGTGGGATTGCACACGCTGGCAGTCGCGGTCGCCGAGGAGCCCGAGACGGTCGAGGAGGTGTACGAGCCCTACCTCCTCAAGTGCGGCCTCCTCCAACGGACGCCGCGGGGCCGGGTCGCGTCGGGCGCGGCGTTCTCCCACCTGGGACTCCCGCCGGTCGTGGCCGCGGCGTCGACGGCGAGCCTCTTCGGTGAACTGTCGACACCTGAGGTGTCATCGGGCGCCGTCGACACGGATTCCGCGTGACGCAGGGCTAGCATGCCGCGCCGGCCCCACTGCCGGAGCCGACCCATCCCTCGACGGCTACCGCCACCCGGCTCGCCGGCGTCAGGACGCCATGGAAATCGCTCTCGTCTACTTCGCGCTGCTGGTCGTTGCCTTCTTCCTGCTGGTGGTCCGCCCGCAGCGCCGCCGGCTGGCCGCGCACCGGGCGTTCCTGTCGACGTTGCGGCTCGGTGACGAGGTGATCACCTCCGGTGGCGTGTACGGCACGATCCGGGCGCTGCGCGACGAGGCAGTGGAGCTCGAGATCGCCCCCGCCACGGTGATCCGCGTCGCCCGGGCGGCGATCGCGCAGCCGGTGCCGCGACCCCCGAGCTCGCGCTCGACGAATCCGAGCTCGACGACTCCGACCCCGAGCCTCCTACCGCCTGATCCGTGCGCCGCAACGTCGTCTTCCTCACCGTCACGGTCCTCGTGATCGTCGGCACGTTCGTCGCGACGATCATGAGCGGAAACAAGCCGATCCTCGGGCTCGACCTGCAGGGCGGGGTGTCGGTCGTTCTGTCTCCGGTGGGCAACTACAAGGCGGATTCCCTCGACGTCGCCGTCGACGTGATTCGCGAGCGAGTCGACGCCCTGGGTGTCGCCGAACCCGAGATCAGCCGCCAGGGGAACGATATCGTCGTCGACCTGCCGGGCGTGAAGGACCGAGCGAAGGCCGAGCGCCTCGTGGGTCAGACCGCGGAGCTGCGGTTCCGGCCGGTGCTCGCCGATGTGCCGCCGGCGGGGGAGTCGACGAAGCCGTCGTCGACGACGACCACGTCCGGTACGGGTTCAACCACGACCGCCCCGACCACCACGACGACTGTCCCGGCGGGCGACGAGGCGGCGAAGGCGGCGGTCGCCGCGTGCAGCGTGACCGACGTGTCGTCGATGCCGTCCGTTCCGACGACCGCGCGTGCCGACGACACGCGCGACGCCTGCGTGGTGCTCCCGGTGCGCTCGGACGGCGACAACCCGCGGCGGGTGTTCCTCGGTCCGACGAAATTCACCGGGAGGAAGGTCGACTCGGCGAAGTCGGAGTTTGCGTCGACGGAGGGCTGGCGGGTCAATCTCGACCTGAGCGGCGACGGCCTGTCGGCGTTCAACGCGCTGGCCGCCGAGGAGTTTCCGAAAGGTGGTCGGGTCGCGATCGTGCTCGACGGGGTCGTGCAGTCCGATCCGCGCTTCAACGCTGCGTCCTATCCCAACGGGGTGACGATCTCGGGCAGCTTCACGCAGGGTGAAGCATCCGACCTCGCGAAGCTGATCAACTACGGCGCGCTCCCCGTGCAATTGAAGAAGGTCAACGTCGCCAACGTGTCGCCGTCGCTCGGTGACGACCAGCTGCACGCGGGCATCGTCGCGGGCGTGATCGGGCTCGCGCTCGTTGCCGTGTACATGCTCGTCTTCTACCGGTTGCTCGGACTCGTCGTCATCAGCGGGCTGATCCTGGTCGGGATGGCGATCTACACGCTCGTCGCGTACCTCGGGGACGCGATCGGTCTGACGCTCACACTCGCCGGCGTGACCGGCATCATCGTGTCGGTCGGCGTCACCGTCGACTCGTACGTCGTGTACTTCGAGCGGCTGAAGGACGAGGTGCGGGGTGGTGCCACCGTCCGGTCGTCGGTGGACCGAGCGTTCCACCGCTCGTTCCGCACGATCCTCGCCGCCGACATCGTTTCGTTGATCGGCGCTGGAGTGCTGTACTGGCTGGCGATCGGCGGCGTCCGCGGGTTCGCGTTCTATCTCGGACTGTCGACGCTGCTCGACCTGTTCATCTCGTACTTCTACATGCACCCGGTCGTGTCGCTCCTCGCTCGGCGCTCCGAGCTCGTCCGCCTGCCGGGAGTGGGCATCGCCGCGGGGCTCGACGTCCCGGGAGCGGTGGCATGACCACCGTCGACGAGCGCACAGCGACCGCCCCCCGTCGGCGCAACACGTTGCGGGACCTCTACCACGAGCGGACGACCTTTCGGTTCATGGACCGGCCGTGGCGCTGGGCGTTGCTGTCGGGGATCGTCATCGCGGTGTCGCTCGCCAGCTTCGCGATCAACGGCCTCAACCTCGGTATCGACTTCGAGGGCGGGACGCAATGGCAGTTCACCGTGCAAGGCCACAGCGCTTCGATCGACGACGTGCGCACCCGCCTCGATTCCCTCGGGCTGAACGACGCCAAGGTCCTGATCGTCGGGCAGGACTCGGTGCGGGTCCAGTCCGAAGACCTCGCCGCGGGGAAGCGGCAGCAGGTGAGCGCGGCGCTCGCGGACTACGCGGGCATTCCTCGAGCCGACGTGAGCATCACCGACGTCGGTCCCACCTGGGGGGACAAGGTCAGCCAGAAGGCGCTCGTCGCGCTGATCGTGTTCTTCTTCGTGATCGCGCTCTACCTCACGTTCCGCTTCGAGTGGCGAATGGCGCTCGCCGCGATCCTGGCGGTCATTCACGACATCATCGTCACCGTCGGCGTGTACTCGATCTTCGGCTTCGAGGTCACGCCGGCCACCGTCGTGGCGTTCCTGACGATCCTCGGCTTCTCCCTCTACGACACCGTTGTCGTGTTCGACAAGGTGGGCGAGAACACCGCCCGCCTCGGCTCGGTGAGGGGCGACACATACTCCGAGATGGTGAACCGCTCCCTCAACCAGGTGTTGATGCGGTCGATCAACACCTCGTTCGTAGCGCTGCTCCCGGTCGCCTCGCTCCTGTTCGTCGGGAGCTTCGTGCTCGGCGGGATCGTCCTGCGCGACTTCGCACTCGCGTTGTTCGTCGGTCTGCTGACGGGCGCGTACTCGTCGATCTTCGTCGCCACGCCGATCCTGGCCTGGCTGAAGGAGCGGGAGCCTCGCTACCGTGCGCTCCGGGAGCGGTCGCAGATCGAGCTCGCGCGCGACCGGGTCGCCGCCCCGGCGGCGAAGGTCGAGGTCGTCGCCGCTGAAGGCGAGGCCCTCACCGCCGGCGCCTCGAGCGATGACCTCACGCCTGCCACCGCGCCTGCCGCCGCGAACGCCCCGGTCCCGCGCCCGCCGAGTGCACCGGCGCGCGGCGCGGCGAACCCGCGGCCGCGCCAGCAGCGCCGCCGCAAGCGACGGTAGCGTGGTCAGCTCCTCAGCAGCCTGCGGGGGATAGTCTCCGCAGCTATGCACGGGGACGCTTCATCATCTTGTCGAACCACGAGATGCCGCAGATTCACTGAACGCCTGAAGTCCGCGTGGAAGCAACGATGACCGGCCGAAATCTCATTGACTGGACCGGTGAGCGGTGCGTTCCATGGGCGGACAGTTTTCAAGTGATCTACGAGCACTATCACCGCTACGCGCTCAGCGCGTGACATTGCGGTTGGCAAACGTGTGCTGGATCTCGGTTGCGGCGAAGGTTATGGACTGGCGCTCTTGGCCGCAGTTGCGGAATCTGCGGTAGGGGTAGAGGTTGATCCCGCGGCGGTCGAACACAGCCGTTCGGCGTACAAAGGCGTTGACGTACGCCAAGGCACCGTTCACGATCTCTCTGATTTTGCCAACGATGCATTCGACGTTGTGACGTGCTTCGAAGTCATCGAGCATGTGGATCGCCAGGAAGTGGTGATCGAGCAGGCCGATCGGGTGTTGGCCGATGATGGAGTGTTCGTCATCAGTACCCCCAACCGCCGCATGTACCAAGACGTGTTGCACAGCGACAACCCGTTTCATGTTCACGAGCTCGACCACGAAGAGTTGTGCGGCCTGCTAAGAGGGCGTTTCGCGAACGTGGTCGTACTCGGCCAGTCGGTGTCGGTCGGATCGCTCATACAGCCGTACAAGAAACAGGAACTTGGTTGTTCGACGACCGTGACGCTCGAGCGGGGCGATGGGGACTGGGGCCTGGTCCCGACGCCGGAGCCCACCTACTTTGTCGCCCTGGCGTCGAACTCCCCGTTGCCGTCTTTGGTCTCCCTCAGCGTACTGACAGACCCTGGCGTCGAGCTTGTTCGGGTCTTGGAGGATCGAGCGGCATCCCTTGGCGCGAGCCTGTCCAAGGCTGATTGCGAGATCGATGGACTGCAGCAAGAGGTTGTGCGGTTGCAGGAGTACATCGCCTCGATTCATGCGACGAAGTTGATGCGCTGGACGGCTTCGGCACGCCGCGTGTACGAGAGCCTGCGTCGACACGAACGTCATTGAGGTTGATTGCGTCAACCATGCTGTCCTGAAATGCACCACCGCATCGGCACGGTCGCGGCCGTCAACTACCTGGCTTCGGTCGAGCTGCTCGCGGAATCGCTTCGACAGCATCACCCGGAGCTCGTCCTGTCGGTGCTCGTGGTCGACGGGCATCCGGGCGACGTCTTCGACGGGCTTCCCTTCGATGTCGTGCTTCCCGCTGCCCTGGGGCTCCCCGACGGCACCTTCGCGGAGATGGCTACCTACTACGACGCCACCGAGCTCTCGACCGCACTGAAGCCGTTCTTCCTGCGGTACCTGCTGGCCGAAGGCGCCGACGTCGTGATGTATCTCGATCCCGACATCGAAGTCTTCGCATCCCTGGACGACCTGTTCGCGCTCGGCGATCGTGTCCCGATCGTGCTCAGCCCGCACGTGACCCAGCCGATGCCACGCGACGGTCTCCACGCCCGTGAGGAAGCGATCTTCCTCAGCGGGCAGTTCAACCTGGGGTTCATCGTCGTGAGCCGCCGCGCCCACGAGTTCCTCGAGTACTGGACGGAGCGCACCACACGCCACGCGCTCCGCAAGGTCGAGGCCGGATACTTCACCGACCAGCGCTGGGTCGACGCCGTTCCCGTGTTCTACGAGCACGAGGTGGTCCGCGACCTCGGATGCAACGTCGCGTACTGGAACCTGCACGAGCGAACCCTCGCGGTCGACGAGGGCGACGCGTGGACCGCCGGCGGCGTGCCGCTGCGCTTCTTCCACTTCAGCGGGCACGACGCCGACGATCCCCTCGACGTCTCGAAACACGTCGGTCAGCGACCGCGAGTGGTGGCGTACACACAGCCGGCGCTCCGACGCCTGCTCCTCGAGCGGGCGCAGCGGATGAGCCAGCGCAGAGGTGGTCGAGCGCCCGCGCCGTACCGATTCGAACGCACGCCGAGCGGTGTCATGCTGCATCCCTGGATGCGGCGCCTGTACTGGGAGACCCTCGTCGGCGCGGAGGAACGGGGCGAGCTATTGCCGCCCGCCGCCTTCGCGCGCGACGGCGGGCAGGCATTCCTCGAGTGGATCCGGGGTCCGATCCTCCCGGACAACCCGGTGAGCCGCCATCTCCTCGCAATCTGGAAGGCTCGCCCCGATCTCCAATACGTGTTCCCTGAGCCCTTCGGTCCGAGTGCGGTCGACCTCGAGGCCTGGTCACGTTACGAGGCCGCGCACGTGCCGGGTACGGCGGCCGCGCTCGTCTCCGTCACGCCGTCGGGGGATCTGCCGCTCGCGGGGGTCAACCTCGTCGGGTACCTCAAGGGCGAGTTCGGTGTCGCGGACGCCTCGCGGATGGTGCTCGACATGGTCCACGCGGCCGGTGTGCCCCTCGCCGTGTCGGTGCTCTCGGCCGACGTTCACCGGAACGGCAAACCCCTCCGTGCCGAGCTGGAAGGCGTGCCGTTCGATCTGAGCCTGCTGGCGGTGAACGCTGACGCGCTCATCGGATGGGCCAAGACGTCCGCGTTCGCGCCGCACCGGGTCCATCCTCGCGTCGGCATCTGGTACTGGGAGGTCGGGCTCCTGCCCGATGAGATGCATCGTGCGTTCGATCTGGTCGACGAAGTGTGGTGCTCGACCGACTACGTTCGGTCGGCGCTTGCCCCCTGCACCGACAAGCCGGTTCGGGTGCACCCGATCGTGATCGACCCTGCGCCTCCGACCGCTCTGCTGCGAAGTGACCTGGGGCTCCCCGAAGATCGGTTCCTCTTCGCCTTTGCGTTCGATCATCTGAGTGTCATGCGCCGCAAGAATCCCCACGCCGTGGTGCGGGCGTACTCGGCCGCATTCGGACCCGATGACGGCGCATGTCTCGTGATCAAGTCGATCAACGCGGCTGCCCGCGCCCGCGACGCGGCCGAGCTACGCGAGGTTGCCGGCGATCGCCCCGACATCTACTTCGTCGACGGGCACCTCGACGCCGTCGAGATGTCGGCTTGGTTCCAGCACATCGACTGCTACGCGTCGCTGCATCGGAGCGAGGGCCTCGGGCTCACGCTCGCCACCGCGATGGGAGCCGGCAAGCCCGTGATCGCCACGGGCTGGTCCGGGAACTTGGAGTTCATGACGAGGCAGAACTCGGTGCTCGTACCGTGCGACCTCGTGGAAGTCGGGCTTGGTTCGGAGCCGTACCCGAGTGACGCGAGCTGGGCCGACCCCGACGAGCACGCCGCGGCCGAGGCGATGCGGGCGATGTTCGACGATCCATCCGCCGCACGCGAGCTCGGCAAGCGTGGGCGAACCGACGTGTTGCGCCATGGTCGAGCGGTCGCCGCGGACTGGTTCTGGGAGCGGTACTCGGCGCTGACAGGCCGGGCCGCATGAGCGCTCCGAGCATCGGACCCCGCCCGTTCGTGTCGTACGCACAGAATCGGGAGGACGTCGTGCTCGCGAGAGCACTGTGCCCGGACGACCGAACGGGCTTCTGGATCGACGTCGGAGCAGGTGATCCGCTCCTCGACTCTGTGACCGCAGCGTTCGCCGAACGCGGGTGGGTCGGTGTCAACATCGAGCCGTTGCCACGCGAGCACACGCGCCTCCGCGAGCTTCGGCCGCGTGACGTCAACCTGAATGTGGCCGTCGGCGAGACGGCGGGGGTGGGGAAGCTCTACGAAGGGCCTGACGAACATCGGGGGTGGTCGACGATGGTTCCCGAGCTGGCGGACGGTTACCGCGCCGACGGCCACGAGTTCGGCGCCATCGAGGTGCGGGTCCGCACACTCGCGCAGATCGTCGACGAGCACGTGTCGGGACAGGTCGATTTCCTGAAGGTCGACGCCGAAGGGTCGGAGCGGGACGTGCTGGCGGGAGCGGACTGGTCGTGGTTCCGGCCGCGCGTCGTCGTCGTCGAAGCAACGGTGCCGAACAGCAACGAGCAGAACCACGAGCAGTGGGAGCCACTCCTCGTGCGCGCGGGGTACACGTGCGCGCTCTTCGACGGTGTCAACCGGTTCTACGCCCGTGCCGAGGAGCCGGCCCTGCTCGCGGCCCTCGCCGCGCCCGCGAATGTGGTCGACCACTTCGTTCCCTACGAATGGAAGAACCGATACGAGGCGGCGAGGGAATCGGCGGAGGAGAATCGGGCCGCCCTGGCCACGTCCGAAGCACGACTCGCCGAGGTCGCCGCCCACGCACGGCGATGGGCCGACGATGCCGCAGTTGCCCGTGAGATGGCGGCGCGGCTCGCCGACGACCTCGCGGCGGCAGAGGTTCGTGCGGCCCGCGCGCTGGCGGAGGCCAAGCACGCGCAGGATGAGCTCCACGCGCTGCACGAGACGCGCACGCTGCGCTACACGGCGAGCATCCGTGGGTTCTACGGCGCGATGCGCCGGATCCTTCGGATGGGGCGCTGACGGGGCCGTCAACCCGGCAACCTCCGAGCGCGGTTCGGCTTCAGCCTGGGGGTGCCGGGTTCATGATTCGGGACCGCCAGAGACGGAAGCCGGAGGCACCTCGTCGCGGGGCCGGTTCAACCGGACCACAAGGTCGGCGAGCAGCCCGACCACGAGTATCTGCAGCGCAGCGAACAGGATGAGCAGTGTGTTGGACGCCACTCGGAAGTCGCTGTCAACGAGGTCGTACGCGAGCTTTCCCGCGCCGAGCGCCGCGAGTCCAAGGCCGACGGGCATGAAGACGCGGAGCGGCTCGTACGAAAGGATCATGCGGACAACCTGCACGAGATAGCGCCTTGTGTCGGTCCACCAGTGGAACTTTGACTCGCCTGCTCGCGGGCTGTACGTGATCGGGATGTAGTGGACCGAATACCCGTTCGCCATGAAGCTCATCGTCATTGTGGTCACGCATGAGAAACCGCGCGGCAGCATGAACAGGTATTGCATCGCCACGTCTCGGCGGAATGCCCGGAAGCCTGAGTTGAGGTCGGGAATCCGTGTGTGCATGAGATAGCTCGCGAGCCGCCGGATGAGCCACTTCGCGGGGACGCGAACGGCTCGTTGCGTCCCCTGTTCGCTGGTCCGCGCCCCGACGACTTGGTCGTAACCGTCGAGAGCTTCGACGAGGCGGGGTATCTCATCGTTCGGGTAGGTCATGTCGGCATCAGTCCACACAACCACGTGACCGCGTGCAGCACGTGTACCTGCCTTGCGGGCGGATCCAGACCCTCTGTTCTGAGCGAATCGGATCACCCGAACGTCTGGAATCTCGAGGATGGCCTCGCTCGAGCCGTCGTCAGAGCCGTCGTCGACGACGATGATCTCGAACGTGTAGCGAGAGCTCGCCAGAGCCGCTCGGATGCGCTCAACCTCCGCTCCGAGGTGACCGCGCTCGTTGTACACCGGAAGCACCACGCTGACTTCGAGCGCTGGGTCCACCGCGTTTGTGGGCGACGAATCGAAAAGAGGCTCCGCCAAGGTGTGCTTCCTGCTCCCTATAGTTCGTTTTGCGCCCTGACCCGAGTTTCCGCGCGGGCAAGGGTACCTTCTGCTGGCGTCACATCCGGGTGAACGGAGCAACGCTGACCGTCGAGTTGGGTGTCCCTGAGGTCCAGTCGCCACAACAGGAGCACTCTCCGCTCGCGGCCGTGTCAACGGGGCCTGTTCGGCGCGTCGATGCGCTGATTATCGCTGCCATGACAGCTGTGCTGGTGTGGCCGTACGGGTTGTTCCCCGGCCTCCAGTCGCTCCCGATGAATGCCTGGGCACAGACCAACGGCTTTGCCGCGTGCTTCCGCGAACAGGGTCAGCTGATCGGCGGAAACTGCCTGGCATTCGGCACACCCGTCGGGGTGCGACCGCTGCTTGCCCTTCCGGTGTTCGTCTTCGCCAGGATGACCGCGATCCTCGGGATTGGCGCTTCAGCCAGCATGGCCCTATTCGGGATCGCGCTGCTCGCCCTCGGAGTGGCCGGTCTGTATCGGTTGGCACTCCTTCTGACCCGCTCACGCGTCGCGGCGCCGGTCGCGGTCGGCGTGTACTTCCTGGCGCCCTTCATCGTGGGCCACCGCTTCTACTTCGACATGTTCTTCGGCTTCCTCCTCCTTCCGTTCGCGGTCTACAGCAGTCTCGCGGTCGCTCTCGCAGATCCGCGCAAAGGTCGATGGACGTTCGCACTGCGGCTCCTGGTGTGCTTTGGGGCAAACGGCATGCTCGTGTTTCTGAGTGCTTACCCATATGTGGTTGGCGTCGTCCTGTCTGCGTGTGTGCTCGCAGCGCTCGCCGTGCAACAACTGTGGCGACGCGACTGGCTGGGGTGTGGATCGCTAGCACTCACTGCCGCGGCGATTCTGACCCCCGCAGCGCTGTACTCGTCGAAGTTCGGTCCGGGGGCAGATCAAGCAGAGACGAGCCTGGACTTCTTCCGCGGCCAGGGGGTCGACCTCGTCAGTGTCTTCGTACCAACGAGGGCACAGTTCGCTGGAAAGTTGATCTGGGCTCCCGTCGGGCAGTGGTTACCGTCCAGCTTCTTCGGCGATGGCTCCAACGTGGCGTGGAACTTCGTCGGCATCGTCACGTTCGGATCGGCGTGCGTGGGCCTCTATCTCCTGCTTCGGCGTAGCGGCGAAGGCCGGGCCCTGCGCGTCGGGTTGGTGGTGGGCGGCCTCGTTTGCGCGATCCTCGCCCTGGGGCCTTCTCTGAAGATCGATGACCGCCGGGCGGCGGTCGCGGGCCCGTTGAGCCATGCGAGCTACTTCATGACAGAGCATGACGCGCGGCTTACCCTGCCTTGGGACGATGTGTTTCGCGCGCCCATCGTCAAGAACATGCGAGGCGTGTATCGGTGGCAGGTCGGCGCACGCTTGATTGGTGCGCTGGGTGTGGCGGTGGTTGCCGCCGCGTTGCTCGGAAAGCGGCGCTACGCGATCCTCGCTGTGATACTCGGGCTCGTTGCTGTGGAGACACTTGGAACCGCAGTCGCGCAGGGCGGTTCAGCGGGCCAGAAGTCGGCAGAGTACATCCGCGACTTTCGCCATGACGCGGTGCAGCCGATCGACAGGGCGACAAGGGACGGAGAGCGCGTGCTGTTTCTCCCCGCCGAGAATGACTACCTGATTCCTTCATTGGCTGCCCCCATCGGAATCACCACGTACAACGCTGACTTCGACAAGGAGCTGCCGCGCGTACGCGCCGGGCAACCCCCGCAGGTTGTCGCGGCGATTGCCGCGTACAACACCGGCATGATGAGTGCTGACGACCTCGCCGTGCTGTTCGATCGCGACCTCGTCGACGCGGTTGTTCTGCTCGACTTCAACCTGCGCGCGAGCTCCTTTGCATGGCCGCCCTCGTCGGCTTCGATCGACTCGTACCGCGCCAAGGCGTCTTCGCTCGCGCTCGAGCAGGACCCGCGCTTCAGCCTGCGACGTCATCAACTGTTCACGGTCGTACGTGAGGCGGGGAGTGGCAGTGACGCCGGATAACCGTGGAGACGACATGCGCCGCGTGCCGACGGCAGCGAAAGCGCTGCACTCATAATGCGGCGAGTGCCTTGGCGCAGGGTCGCGAGCGCGGTCTTTGTCGTCGCCGCGATCGCATTCTTCGCCGTTGCGCTCGTTGACACGTGGGGCGATGCGAATGGGGCGGCAGTGCCAAGCGTGCTCGCATTCGCTGTCGCTGGAGTGTTGTGTGCCGTTGTGTTGGTTGCGGCCTGCGAGGCGTGGATCATCCTGCTCGGCACGGTCCGTAGACGAGCGCATTCACCGGGATTCTTGATCGCGCAGCTCGGGAAGTACGTGCCTGGAGGAATATGGCAGGCAATGGGCCAGGTGAGCTTTGCGCGGGAGGCCGGTGTGTCCGTCTCCCGTGCCACGACCGCGTTCGCGAGCGTGGCAGTGACGCAGGTTGTAGCGGGCGCAGTCCTCTCCTCGGGTCTTGCCATCTTCTGGTCGAGTGCCCCGCTTCTGGTACGGATCGCACTCGCTTGTGGAGTTGGCGCAGTAGTAATTCTCGACCGCCGGTGGATGGTGTGGGTCGTTCGCCGTATTCCCCGGGCGTCGGAGGCACACGCTGAGGAGGTGCCCGCTCAGCCGCGGATCCTTCGCGCGTTTGGCGCAGCTTTGGTGTCCCTGCTCCTGCTCGGCTGTGCCTATGCAGTGCTCTTGGGCTCCGCGACGCATGTCGACGACGTGGAACTCGTAGTCCTGGCGCAGATTGCCGCGTGGACGGCCGGCTTCCTGGTCGTGCCAATCCCGGCCGGTCTCGGTGTTCGGGAACTGGTGCTGGTCGCGATTCTCGGTTCGACATATCGGTCCAGTTTGATCGTCGCCACGAGCGTCTATCTGCGTTTGGTCATCATGATCGTGGAGGGAACGTTTGCTCTCGCTGCCCTCGCGTGGAGGCGGGTCGACCGATCACTTGGCACCGGCACCCAAGTGGACGGCCTAGATCGACCGTGAGGCATCCCGGAAATCCGTCACGCGTTTCTCCGTGAACGCGGGTCCTCTGGCTAGCTCTTCCGCAGCAGCGTGAGCTCGTGGACAAGCCCACACCTGAGCGCCGACGGACTGAACCGCCTGTCCGCTTCCAACCGGAACTGAGTCCCGACGATCGCAAGGGCATCGCGATCGACCAGGAGATTCAGCAGGGTGGACCGCCAGGCAGCAGCGTCCAGCGGCGGGCACAAGACGCCCGTCTGGTTGTCGACAACGGCGTCGAGGATTCCCTCGAGAGCGCTGGCCACGACCGGAGTACCACGCCGCGCGGCCTCGATGACAACGAGACCGAACCCTTCCATGTCGCCAGGTATGGGCACGTTCGGCTGGATGAAGATGTCCGACCCGAGCATGAATCGTTCGCGCGTGGCGTCGTCAACTTGACCAAGCATGTGCACTCGGTGCGTTTCCTCAGCGTTGGCTGCCGCTCGGCGAATGCCCTCGCCGTCTGGGCCTGCTCCAAGCACCGCGTAGTGCACGTTGGCCGGAAGGCCGGGCAGCACCTCCCTGATGAACCATGAGACGCCCTTTCTCGCTACAAGCCGTCCAACGGTGAGCATGACCAGTACGTCATCCGCGAGGCCGAGTGCTTGATGGATCTGCGCCCGCGCGGTTGCTCGCTTGAGCGTTGAAACCGGCGGTACCGCAACCCCTAGCGGCAGTACGACGCAGTTGCCGCTGGCAACGCCCACATCGCGGGCTGACTGCGCCGTTGCTCCACTGATCGCGAGGACGCGTCCTGCTCGCGGGAGAACCGCACGGACCGCGGCGCGGTACAACGCGCGAGGCCAAGTGATGTCAAGGCCCATGACCAACGTCATGTTTTGCGTGCGCGTCACGGCGAGCAGCGGCCACAGGGCCACGAACGTGAGAGCATCGCCCGTGATCACCACGTCGCACCGACGGCGGACAACCGCGAGCATGGTTCGCCACCAGGCCGTCAAAAGGAACCTTGGCAGCCCACGGTTTGACCCAGTATGCGCGACGAGCAACGAACCCGGAACGGTCTCGAGAGCTGTCCAGACCGCGGAAGCGAACGTCTCCATCCCGCCGACTGATGGAGGAAACTTCCGCGTCACAAACAGCGCTCGCGGAAGCTGTGAGTCGGCGCGGTTCGAATCGCTCAAGGGATCAGGACGGGCGGATACGCGAGGTCGTTCGGAATCGATCGTACGCTAGCTTGCGAGGCTCTTTGAGGAGAACGATGGGTTCGCCAAAGCTCGACCGGAGCTTCTACGAATCTGAGTACCACTTCGGCGCCGACGTGTTGGACGCGGGCGAATCGCGACTGCGTCGTGCGACCGACCTGTTGTCACCGACTCGGGGCCTGACATTCCTTGATCTTGGTTCAGGAGTTGGTTGGGCGGCGCACCTCGTCGCAAATGATGGGGCACGCATTTCGCTTGGCGTGGATTTCGCGCTCCGGGCATTGGAGCTCGGACAGGCCCATGTCCCGGGTGTCGTTCGGCTGCAGGCCGACGGCTGCAGGCTGCCAATCCGCGACAACTCGGTTGACCGCCTCCTGTCGTTCGGCTCGCTCGAGCATTTTCCCGATGTCAACGTGGCGTTGTCGGAGGTGGCTCGGGTACTCGGGGAAGGCGCCGTTGCCGTGTTGGTGGTTCCGAACTTCTACGTCCGTACGGAACAGCCGAATGAACTTCGACTGAGCTTCGCCTCATGGCGCGAGCTCTTCAGTGCTGCTGGGCTGCGTGTCACGGCAGTCTGCGCTGACCAGGGTCCTGCCATCTTCCGGGATCGCAGGCCCTTGCGCATCGCATTTCGGGCTGCGGCCAAAGTGCTCGCTCTGGTACCGCGCATGCAGTACCAGTTCATCTTCAAGGTGGAGCCTTCGTGAGCGCGGCGGGTGTGGATCTCGCGGTGCTGTCGGCGGTTGGTTAGGGGCCACGCGTGCCGGAGACCCGCAAGCAGCAACTCGCGTATTCGGAATCACAAGGCCTGATGCTCGACGAGAAGAGCAGACGCGCTAAAGCAGCGAAGCTCGTGGCCGTCCTCAAGCATTTCCTCGGGCGCGACGACTTCGTCGGGCTCACTGTTGCCGATGTCGGCTGCTCGGGGGGAACTATCGCTTCCGAGCTCCGACGATGCGGAGCCCAAGTCGTGGGACTCGACATTGATCGGCCGGGGCTCGCAAAGGCGGCCGCCGCGTACGGCGAGGAAGTCGGATTCGCCTGTGGTGACTCAGCCGAGCTTCCACTCGCGGGAGCCTCGGTCGACGTGGTGATCTGCAATCACGTCTATGAGCACGTCGTGTCCCCGGTGGCGTTGTTTCGCGAGCTTCGACGCGTCGTGAGGCCGGAGGGCGTGATCTATCTGGGTCTGGCGAGCCGGCTCGGGATTCTCGAACCGCACTACAGGCTCCTCTTTCTCTCTTGGCTTCCGCGGCGGTTGGCGCACAGATATGTTCGCCTGTTCCGGCGGGCGGACCATTACCACGAAGCGCTTACGACCAGACGCGGGCTCCGTCGGCTCTGTGCTCACCTCTATGTCTGGGACTACACACTGACTGTCATCGCCGATCCCGTTCGCTTCAAGGCCACCGAAGTCGTACCGAAGTGGGCACGGCACGCCCCACCTTGGATGTTTCGCGTTGGGCTCGCTGTGGCGCCGACCTACCTATGGATCGCTACAGTGCAACCCACCGCACCGCGAGGCGTTGAGACGCGGAGTCCGCCTCGATACGTGTGCACAGATGCTGATGGCAGATCTCGTTGACTGGTTGACACTTCCGGCTGGCCGACGCACGCGGCGCTAGTAGCTCCGTTCATCCATCGGCCCTGACGGTTATCGTGAGGTGCACCACGCGTATGGTTCGCCGCCCGGCGGCTCGAACCGGTGGCGTGTGATCGCGTTCGACCGAGGGCAGCGGAGAGCCCATAGTGCTACGGCGGGCCAGGGCGGTAGATCACGAGCGGTTCGGGACCCACGTTGACGATACCCACGCGTGCGCCCAGCGCCTCCTGCCACGCGAGCTCCTCGGCGGACGAAACGTGGGATCGAATGATCCAGATTGCCGAGGCTCCGGTTGATTCGGCCTCACGCCGTGCACGCAAGAACGAGCGATCGATGTTGTGCTGTTCGCGACCCTGCACCGCGATCACGTGCTCTCTCCCGGGGAAGGTGACCTCGTAGAGAGTTCCCGGGCCGCGACGGAACACCGGTTCCCACTCTTTTGCGTAGTACGCGGTCCCGAAGGTCGCGGGATAGCTGACGAGTACGACGTCGTCAGGCTTCCGGTGGCGCTCCACGTAGCGAACCTGCGCCCGCACGTCCTCGTCCGGGATCGTGTGGGCACGAAACTGTGGCGAGGCGGCGTAGACGTAGGTGGCGACACCCGCTACGAGGACTGCGAGTGCGACCAAGCGCTGGTGCCGGGCCAGAGCGGTGACGATGCCCGCGAACCCGACTGCCATCAGCGCCGCCAGGAGAACCAGCCAGAAGGTCGACGTGCGAAGGTCGAGGAATGGATAGAGGCGCAGCGCGCTCGCCGTGGCGACACCGACGATGAGCAGCGGAACGCAGAGCGCGAGCGCTGTCCGCTTGAGCCAGACGAGCGTTGCGAGGCCGACGAGGACCATCCCGATGATCAGCGCGACGTTCGAAGTGCCGAGGGACGGGGCGAGTGCGACGCCGCGGGCGCGCACGAAGCCCCAGGCACCTGAGATCCCGTGGTCCGTAGGTAGGTAGAACGGCTCCCAGTACGCGACCACGTCATCGCCGCGGACGGTGCTGAGTGTGGCGATGTAGATCGCGACCATCGCCGCGGCCGCGACGGACCCGGCGACCGCGATCTCGCGGAGTCTGTCCCACCGGCGTTGCGACGTGGCCACGACGGCGAGCGACCCGAACACGGCCAACGCGGTGAACGGCATCGCGTTGGCGAAGAGCATCCCGATCGCCGATGCCAGCGTGATGGCCGCGAGACGGTGCCGGCTCCAGCTCGATTCGAGCCGTGCCAGCAGGTACACGAGCAGGAGGGCGAAGAACGCCTCCGCCGTGTACTGCTTCAGGTCGTTCCGAACGAGCATGGCCGGGAGGAAGAGGACGGTTCCTCCCACGAGCACGCCGCCGAGCACACCGTGGAGCCGAAGCTCCTTGCCCAGGAGGTAGCCCGCGACCACAGCCCCAGCCGCGAAGAGCAACGGCAGCATGCGGAGGCCCTGCTCGAACCCGAACGGCTCGAAGCGCAGCGCCACCGAGAACCCAACGGGTGCGGCCGCATGGACGAACTGGAGGACCTGACCGACGGGAGCCCTGACGGAAGCCGCGACCCAAGCCTCGTCGAGCCAGAACGGATGGCGCAGCGCGTAGCCCACGTCGTGGACCGCGAAGACGCCGAGGGCCAACGCGGCGACGACGAGCACCTCCCACCACTGCGTGACGACTTCGCGGCGCGGGCGGCGACTTGCCCCGTCGACGATAGGCATCCGCGTCGGCTCGCCCTGTTCGGCCTCGACTCTCGAGCTCACGGCATCCTGTGGTTGCGGTGGCGGCACGCAACGCGCGGGGCTTGGGGGATGGAGAATAACAGCCGGTAGCGGACTCCAGTGAGCGGGGGAGCCCGTTTCGAGCGGTTGGGTGAAATCCTCCTTCCGCACCGAGAGACGAGTACCGTGCCCGATCCATGGACATGGGTGTACGCCCCTGCCTCTCGGTCGTGATGCCTTGCTACAACGAGGCCGAGACCGTGGCAGCAATGACGGAGCAGGTGCTGGCTTCGCCGTACGTCGCGGAGCTCATCGTCGTCGACGACGGGTCGACTGACGGGACGCGCGAGATCCTCGGCAACGTTCGCGACGCTCGGGTACGCGTGCTCGAACAGCCGATGAACTGCGGCAAGGGTGCCGCGCTGCGTCGCGGTTTCCGCGAGGCGTCCGCGGACTATGTGATCGTGCAGGACGCAGACCTCGAGTACGACCCGGCCGACTACGAGCAGATGCTCGCGCCCCTCTTGGGGGGCCGGGCGGACGTGGTGTACGGGTCACGCTTCTCGGGTGGGCGCGAGCGGCGAGTCCTCTATTTCTGGCACGAAGTCGGCAACAAGCTCCTCACGCTCGCGTCGAACATGTTCACCAACCTGAATCTCACGGATATGGAGACCTGCTACAAGGCGTTTCGGCGCGAGGTGATCCAATCGATCGAGATCGAGGAGGACCGTTTCGGCTTCGAGCCGGAGATCACCGCGAAGATCGCCAAGGGCGGATGGCGCGTGTACGAGGTCGGCGTCACCTACGCGGGCCGGACGTACGCCGAGGGCAAGAAGATCGGCTGGACCGACGGAGTTCGTGCGGTCTACAGCGTCGTCCGATACTCGCGCCTCGCCGACCGCATGGAGGATCGGGTCGTCGATCGCAAGGCAGAGACCGTGAGTTTCGACATGGCGGACTCCGAGCTCGAGTCGACGCTCGACTCCCTCTCCAATGCGCCCAACTACGCGCGATGGATCGTGTCGATGTGCGAGCCGCACTTGGGCAAGGACGTGCTCGAGGTCGGTGCAGGGCACGGTGCGCTCACTCGCCTCCTCGCCGAAGACCGCAACGTGACCGCGACGGAGCTCTCGCGCCGGTGCGTGGACGTGCTCGAGCAGGAGTTCGCTGACTCCGGGAACGTCCGGGTCTGCATGTCGGAGATCTCGGAGCTCGACGCTGACGAGGCGTTCGATTCGGCGGTGCTGGTGAACGTCCTGGAACACATCGACGATGACCGAGGCGCGCTCCGCGACCTGCGGCGGGTCCTGCGTCCGGGTGGCCGGGTCGTCGTGTTCGCGCCCGCCTTCATGGGCCTCTACAGCGAGTTCGATCGACGGATCGGACACCGGCGCCGCTATCGCCTGTCGCAACTGGTCGAGGTGGCGCACGAGGCGGGCTTCGAGATCAGCGAGGCGCGCTATGTCAGCTCGGTCGGCGCAGTGCTCTGGTGGCTCTACGCTCGCCAACTGCGGCGCACGCCCACGACCTCGCCGAACGTGATGCTCTACGACCGCGTGATCGTTCCGACTCTGGAACGGCTCGAGCGCAACCGCCCCCCTCGGTTCGGACAGTCGGTGTTGCTCGTCGCGCGCCGGAGCGTCGAGGAGAGATAGGGGCAACCCGTTTCGCCCGGCGTCGGCCATAGACTTGATGGGACAATGAGCACCACCGAGCCCCGGATCGAAGTCAGGACCGACCGGCGTTCGGTGCTGCCCTGGCGCCGCCACCAGCTCGACGGTGACGTGGCACCGCTGGTTGCTGCGTACCGCGAACGCCATAAGCGCACCGACACCACGCGCATCGAGGCGGCCTACGAGCTCGCCCGGCGGGCCCACCAGGATCAGGTGCGGCGGTCGGGTGAGCCCTACATCACCCACCCGCTCGGGGTGGCCCTCGTGCTGGCCGACCTCGGGCTCGACGACGTCACGATCGCGGCCGCGCTCCTGCACGACGCGGTCGAGGACACCACGGTCACGCCCGCCGACATCGAGCGTGAGCTGGGCCCCGAGGTCTCGGCCATCGTCGACGGCGTCACCAAGCTGGATCGGCTGCAGTTCGACTCCAAGGAGGCCCAGCAGGCCGCGACGTTGCGCAAGATGCTCGTGGCGATGGCCAAGGACATCCGTGTCCTGCTGATCAAGCTGGCCGACCGGTTGCACAACATGCGAACGATCGCATCGCTCCCGGAATTCAAACAGCGGCGCATCGCGCAGGAGACGCTCGACATCTACGCGCCCCTCGCGCACCGGCTGGGCATCGCCGACATGAAGTGGCAGCTCGAAGACACCGCCTTCGCGGTCTTGTACCCGCCGCGCTACGCCGAGATCGAGCAGATGGTCGCGCTCCAGGCGCCGGAGCGGGAGGAGTTCCTCCAGACGGTGCTCGCGGAGCTCCGCGTCCGCCTCAACGAGCTGCGGATCGACGCGGAGGTCACCGGGCGCCCGAAGCACTACTGGTCGATCTACGAGAAGATGATCACCCGCGGCAAGCAGTTCGACGACGTGCAGGACCTCGTCGGAGTGCGGGTCGTCGTGGAGTCCGTCAAGGACTGCTACGCGGCGCTCGGGTCGATCCACGCGATGTGGAAGCCGGTGCAGGGCCGGTTCAAGGACTACATCGCAATGCCCAAGTTCAACCTCTACCAGTCGTTGCACACCACGGTCGTGGGCCCGTCCGGCAAGGCGGTCGAGGTGCAGATCCGCACCCAGGAGATGCACCGTCGCGCCGAGTTCGGCATCGCCGCCCATTGGGGCTACAAGGAGAGCGGCCCGTCCGACGACCTGCTGTGGCTGCAGCGGATGGTCGACTGGCAACAGGAGGCGGACGACCCCGGCGAGTTCATGGAGACGCTGAAGATCGACCTCGAGTACGACGAGGTCTTCGTCTTCACCCCCAAGGGCAAGGTGATCGCGCTCGCGGTGGGCGCGACGCCGGTCGACTTCGCGTACGCGATCCACACCGACGTCGGCCACCGCTGCATCGGCGCGCGCGTGAACGGGCGCCTGGTTCCTCTCGACTCGGCGCTCGTGTCCGGCGACACCGTCGAGATCTTCACGAGCAAGGTGGAGGGTGCGGGCCCGAGCCGGGACTGGTTGCAGTTCGTGCGCACGCCGAAGGCTCGCACGAAGATCCGCCAGTGGTTCTCACGTGAGCGTCGGGTCGACGCGATCGACACCGGACGGGAGGAGCTGGCGAAGGCGCTCCGGCGGGAGGGTCTCCCGGTCGAGAAGCTCGCACACTCCGACGCGTTGCGCGCGGTCGCCGACTCGTTCCACTACGAGGACTTCGACGTGCTCTACGCGTCGATCGGCGAGCACCGCGTCTCGGCGAAGGCCGTGGTGCAGCGTTTGCAGCGCGAGCTCCGAGGCGGTGAGGAGCAGCTCCCGGTCACCATCACCCGTCCGCCCCAGCGCGTCCGCCGGGAGGCCCGCCGGGCGCCGGGAGTGCACGTGGAGGGTCTCGACGACGTCATGGTCCGGCTGTCGCGTTGCTGCACGCCCGTGCCCGGGGACGAGATCATGGGGTTCGTCACCCGGGGCCGGGGAGTGTCGGTGCACCGCACCGACTGCGCGAACGCGGCGGGTCTGGTGAACCACGTGGAACGCCTCATCGAGGTGGAGTGGGGCCACGATCAACCCGCCACCTACGTCGTGTCCGTCGACGTCGAGGCGCTCGACCGGTCGAGGCTCCTGCGCGACGTGGCACAGGTGCTCTCCGAGCACCACGTGAACATCCTGTCGTGCACCTCGCAGACGTCGAACGAACGGGTCGCTCGCTTCCGCTTCGACTTCGAGCTTGCCGACCCGAGCCATCTCCAGACGATCCTCGGTGCGATCAAGCGGGTCGACAGCGTGTACGCCGCGTACCGGGTGTTGCTCGGTCACGCGCGCGCAAGTACGCCGTAGGGGCGTCGGACGCTCCGAACGCACCCGGGATGCGGGTGCCCACGCCGGTACCATGCGCCGGTGTCCGACGAGCCGATGGTCCCCGAAGAAGCGCGGGCGCGGTTCCGCGCGCCGGCCGGGACCCACGACGTGCTCCCGCCGGAGTCGAGCCGGTGGATCTCGGCGGTGGGAACGTTCGCGGCCCGGGCCGAGCTGTTCGGCTTCGGTCTGGTGCTCACGCCGGTGTTCGAGCACCGCGAGGTCTTCCAGCGGGTGGGGGAGTCAACCGACGTCGTGCGCAAGGAGATGTACGACTTCGAGGACAAGGGCGGCCGCTCCATCGCGTTGCGGCCGGAGGGCACGGCGCCCGTCGTCCGTGCGTTCGTCCAGCACCGGCCCGCGGTGCCGTGGAAGGTCTGGTACGTCGCGCCCCATTTCCGCTACGAGCGCCCCCAGAAGGGCAGGTTCCGCCAGCACTGGCAGGTCGGCGCAGAGGTGATCGGAGTCGATGACCCCGACGTCGACGTCGAGGTCATCGCGCTCGCGCACGGCTTCTACCGCGAGCTGGGGCTGCGTACGTTCACCCTCGCGCTCAACTCCATGGGCGACGAGCAGAGCCGCCCTGCCTTCGTGGCGCAGCTTCGCGAGTACTTCCTCGACCATGCCGCCGGGCTCGGCGCCGACTTCCGTGGGCGCGTGGAGGCGAACCCGCTCCGCGTTCTCGACTCCAAGCGTGCCGACTGGCTCGACGTCATCGAGCGCGCGCCGCAACTCACCGAGCACCTGAGCGACGAGGCGCAGGCCGATTTCGAGGCCGTGCAACGCGGGCTGCGCACGCTCGGCATCGAGTTCGAGATCGTGCCCCGGCTGGTCCGTGGCTTCGACTACTACACCGGCACGACCTTCGAGTTCCGGTCGGCCGGCCTCGACGCCGCCCAGGACGCGATCGGCGGCGGGGGCCGCTACGGGCGGCTCGCGGAGGAGATGGGCGGCCCCCCGACGTCGGGCATCGGCTTCGGCATCGGCATCGAGCGGGTGCTCCTCGCGTGCGACGCCGAGGGCGTGCTGCCCCCCGAGAGCGCCCGCGTCGACGTGTTCGTCGTGAACGGCCTCGGCGCTGGTGGTGGCGACACCGCCACCTCGATCGTCGCCGAGCTGCGCGAGCTCGGCATGCGCACGGACCGCTCGTACGGCGACCGGTCGGTGAAAGCACAGTGGAAGCTCGCCGACCGGTCGGGCGCGCGGTACGCCGTGATGCTCGGTCGCGCGGAGGCCGAACGCAACGCGGTCGCGGTGAAGGATCTCCGTTCGGGAGAACAGGTCGAAGTCCGGGAGGGCCTGCTGGCCGGCTGGCTGCAGGCACGATGCGAGGGTGAGAGACGACCATGATGCGCACCGACCGCGCCGGCGATCTCCGCCGCGACGACATCGGCCGGGAGGTCGCCGTCTGCGGGTGGGTCGACAGCCGCCGCGACCACGGCGGGGTTGTGTTCCTCGACGTGCGCGACACCGCGGGGATCGTGCAGGTCGTCGCCGACCCGGAGGCCCTCCCCGACGCGCACCGGTTGCGCAGCGAGTTCGTGGTGCGCGCCACGGGCACGGTTCGGCACCGGCCCGAGGGGACCGTCAACGACACGCTTCCCTCGGGCGAGGTCGAGATCGCGGCGGCATCGATCGAGGTGCTCAACGAGTCCGAGACGCCGCCGTTCCCGCTCGACGACCGCACCGAGACCGACGAGATCCTTCGCCTCCGACACCGCTACGTCGACCTGCGCCGCGCCCGCATGCAGCGCAACCTACGGGTGCGCGCCCGGGTGAACGCGACCCTGCGTGCTTCGCTCACCGCCGAGGGATTCGTCGAGGTCGAGACCCCGATGCTCATCGCGTCGACGCCGGAGGGTGCGCGCGACTTCGTGGTCCCGTCCCGTCTGTCGGCGGGCGAGTTCTACGCCCTCCCGCAGAGTCCCCAGCTCTTCAAGCAGCTGCTCATGGTGGGTGGGCTCGACCGCTACTTCCAGATCGCGCGCTGCCTCCGCGACGAGGACCTCCGGGCTGACCGCCAGTTCGAGTTCATGCAGCTCGATGCGGAGATGAGCTTCGCCGACGCCGACGACGTCATGGCGGTCATCGGCAGCGCGGTCCTCGACGTGGCCGAAGCGGTCACGGGTGCCCGTCCCGACCCGGTCGCGCGGATGACGTGGCGCGACGCGATGGACCGCTACGGATCGGACAAGCCTGACGTCCGGTTCGGACTCGAGCTCGTCGACCTGGGCGAGGTGTTCGCATCGACCGAGTTCCGGGCGTTCCAGGCACCCACGGTCAAAGGCATCCGGGTGCCGGGTGAGGGCGCGATGTCCCGGGCCGCTGTCGACCGGCTCGTGGATCGGGCGAAGCAGCTCGGCGCGCCGGGGCTCGTCTGGCTGCGCGTGCTCGACGGCGGCGCGCTCGAGGCGCCGATCCTCAAGTTCCTGTCGGAGGCCGAGCAGCTCGGACTCGTCGACGCGACCCGGGCCGCGGCCGGCGACCTCGTGCTCGTCGCGGCGGGCGACGCGAGGCTCGTCCACCACGTCCTGGGCACGCTGCGCATCGAGCTCGCGCGGCCGCCCGTCCACCGCGGTGGCCTGCACTTCCTGTGGGTGGTCGACTTCCCACTGTTCGAAGGTCTCGACGACGACGGCAACCCCATCCCCGCGCACCATCCGTTCACGATGCCGCACCCCGACGACCTCGAGCTGCTCGCGGACGGGCGCGGCGAAGATCTGCTCGCGGTGCGGTCGCTCGCGTACGACCTCGTCCTCAACGGCTGGGAGCTCGGGTCGGGCAGCGTGCGGATCCATCGCCCCGACGTGCAGCAGCAGATCTTCGGGCTGCTCGGCATCGCGCCGGAGGAGGCGAACGCACGATTCGGGTTCCTGCTCGACGCGTTCCGCTACGGCGCTCCGCCCCACGCCGGCTTCGCGTTCGGGATCGACCGGCTCACCGCGATCCTCGCGGGTGAGGACAACATCCGCGAGGTCATCGCGTTCCCCAAGACGCAGTCGGGCGCCGACCCACTCACCGGCGCGCCGACACCCATCTCCGCGGAGCAGCTGCGCGAGCTCGGGCTCCGCGTGAGCGCCGCCGTCGGCTCGCCCGGCGGGCGCCGACGGCGCTACCCCAAGCGGTACCTGAGCTCGTTCGATCCGGCGGTGATCGTCACCGCGACGCGTTCGACCGACTGCGACGTCTCCGACTCTACGCTGTACACCGCGTCGTAGCTCCCGGGCGGGATCGCGTCGAACGAGAACGTGCTCACGCCGCCGGCGGTGACCGGCGCGCCCTGCACCGTGTCAGCGTGTCCTTCGTCGTTGCGCAGGGTCACGGTGAGGGTGGTGCCCGCGGGGAGGTTCGTCGCCCGACCGAGAACCGACGCGACGTCGGCGGCGGGCGCGGTGTCCGCCGGCGCGGTGACGGTGATCGAAGGATCGGACCCGTTCGCGTCGAGGACCGCCGCGGTGGCGATTCCCAGGAGTGCGACGACGCCGAGGACCGACGCGCCCTGGACCAGGCGGCGGCGGCGGCCGAGCTGCCGGGCGCGGCCGGCCACCGCCGCCCGCTCGGCGGGCCCCGGCACCGGGGGAGTCGGGTCGGACAGGGCCTCGGGGGAGATCATCGGCATCAGGCCTGCTCCTCGGCTGAGCGCTCCTCGGCTGAGCGCTCCTCGGCTGAGCGCTCCTCGGCTGAGCGCTCCTCGACCGAGCGCTCCTCGGCTGAACCTTCCTCGGACGGGCCCATCGAGACGCGGAGCGCCGCGAGCCCTCGGGACGCGTGCTGCTTCACCGAGCCGACCGAGCACCCCAGCGCGCGTGCCACCTCGGCTTCGGGCAGGTCCGCGAGGAAGCGCAGCACGAGCACCTCGCGTTGGCGGCGCGAGATGCCCCGCAGGGCCCGGTGCAGATCGAGGCGCGAGGCGTCGGGGCCCGCGATCGAGCGTTCGGGCGCCGGCTGGTGGTCCTGGCGCCGAACCTTGCGCCAATGGTCGATCGCGAGGTTGCCCGCAGCCCGCACCACCCACGCCTCGGCGTACTCACGGATGCTCCGCCAACGCACGTATGCCCGGGCAAGGATCTCCTGGGCGACATCTTCGGCTTCGGGGCGCCGGCCCAACAGCTGGTACGCGACGCCGTACGCGCGCTGATACAGCTCTTCGAAGCGCTCTTCGAAGCTCAGGTCGATCGTGACCGGCACGGTCGTGACGACCGAACCCGCAGTCCCGTCGACGGCGATGTTCCCGGCCCCTGGCCGTTCTCCCAGCACCACGCCCACACTCACCATACGTTTCGGGGGCCCGCCAGGTTGACATGCCCGGGACAGAAAGGTGGAGTGGCCGTACGATCGACGGATGCCAGACGACCTCTTCACCGTAGCGGTGGAGCAGCGTCTCGCCGGGCGGGCGCCGCTCGCCGCCCGCCTGCGCCCTCGATCGCTCGACGAGGTGGTCGGCCAACAGGCCCTCCTGGCGCCCGGCCGGCCCCTGCGCGTGCTCATCGAATCCGACCGGCTGTCATCGGTGGTGTTCTGGGGGCCACCCGGTACGGGCAAGACCACGCTGGCGCGGCTCGTCGCGGGCGAGACGGCGAAGGCGTTCGAGCCCCTGTCGGCCGTGAGCGCGGGGGTGAAGGACGTGCGCGAGGTGGCCGAACGCGCCCGGGCCCGGCTGGGAGAGCACGGCCGGGGCACGATCCTGTTCCTGGACGAGGTGCACCGGTTCAGCCGCACCCAACAGGACGCGCTGCTCCCCCACGTCGAGGAGGGGCTGTTCGTCCTCGTGGCCGCGACCACCGAGAACCCGTTCTTCTCCCTCACCGGCCCGCTGCTCTCGCGTTCGACGCTGTTCCGGCTCGAGCCGCTCGACCCCGACGACCTGGCGCGCGTGCTCCGCCTCGCGCTCGTCGACGAGGAACGAGGGCTCGGCGAGGACCACCTCACCATCGACGACGACGCGCTCGCGCACCTCGCCGACCGCGCCGACGGCGACGCCCGTCACGCCTTGACCTCGCTCGAAGTGGCGGCTGCGCTCGCGGTCGAGGCCGGACGGGGCTTCGTCACCCTGACGGACACCGAGGCGGCCCTCGCGATGCGCGCGCTGCGCTACGGCGACGACGAGCACTACGACGTCCTGTCCGCGTTCATCAAGAGCATCCGCGGCTCCGACGTCGACGCCGGTCTGTACTGGCTGGCCCGCATGCTCGCGGCAGGCGAGGACGCGCGGCTGATTGCCCGCCGGCTCGTCATCCTCGCGTCGGAGGACGTCGGCATGGCCGATCCGCAGGGCCTTCTCGTCGCCGACGCGGCGGCGCGGGCTGTCGAGGTCGTCGGGCTCCCCGAGGTGCAACTCAACCTCGCGCACGCGGTCGTGTACCTTGCCACCGCGCCGAAGTCGAACTCGGTGACGCTCGCGCTGGGCGCCGCCCACGCCGAGATTCGCGACCGTCCGGCGGGGGCGGTCCCCGTCCACCTGCGGGACTCCCATTACCCTGGCGCCGCGCGGTTGGGGCACGGGGAGGGATACCGGTATCCGCACGACGAGCCCGAGGGCTGGGTGGCGCAGCAGTACCGACCCGACGACCGCGCCGAGCGGTACTGGCGCCCCACGGGCCGGGGCCGCGACGTCGACCCTCGTGACGCGGAGGAGTAGCAGATGAGCGAAGCGGCCGCGAGCCGGGTATCCCGGCGAGCAGCGGAGCGGGGCCCGAGCGGCCCGGCGTCTGGCGCCGAGAGCGGGAGACGATGAGCGCGAGCGAATGGGCCGCGGTGGTGGCGATCCAGGTGTGCCTCGTCGTCTTCCTCGTGCTGCTGGTGGCGTTGGCGCGTCTCGATCGCGCCGCGCGCGACCTCCGTCAGTCGGCGACCGCCTTCCGGGCCGAGGCGGAGCCCCTGCTCGCCGATCTGCGCGAGGTGGTGCAGGCCGCGGACTTCGAGCTGGACCGCGTCGACGCGATCGTGACCGGAGCCGAGCGGGTGAGCGGACGGGTCGACGCCGCGTCCGACCTCGCGTACCGCACCTTCACGAGCCCCGTCGTCAAGGCGATGGCCGCCGGTGCGGGCACGCGCCGGGTGGTGCAGCGCCTGACCGGCGACAAGGCTCGGGACCGCCGGGCGCGGCGGGTCTCCTGATGTTGAAGCGGGTGCGCTGGCTCTCCGTCGGGTTCGGTCTCGGCATCGGGGCGACGGTGGCCGCGCGGCGCTCGGTTCGCAAGCGAGTCGAGGCGTACCAGCCGAGCGCGCTGAAGGATCGTGTGACCGACAGTCTGCAAACGGTTCGCGACCAGCTCGCCGCCGCGGTGGAGGACGGCCGGTCGGTGGCACGCGCCGCGAGTCCGAGCTGCGGAACGGTGTCGGCCGGTAGCTTTGTCCCGTGGCGGCCCCTCGAACAGCTGATGAGCTCCGCGCGGCGTTCACCGACTTCTTCACGTCGCGTGGCCACTCGGTCGTTGCGTCGGCGAGCCTGATCCCGCACGACCCGACGCTCCTCTTCACCGTCGCGGGCATGGTCCCGTTCAAGCCCTACTTCGTGGGCGATGAGACACCTCCGTGGCGCCGTGCGGTGTCGGTGCAGAAGTGCGTCCGGGCCGGCGGCAAGCACAACGACCTCGACGACATCGGCCGGACGAACCGGCATTTCAGCTTCTTCGAGATGCTGGGAAACTTCAGCTTCGGTGACTACTTCAAGGCCGAGGCGATCCCCTGGGCCTGGGAGCTCTACACCGACGTGATCGGTCTCGACCCCGCGCGGCTGTGGGTGACGGTGCACGAGACCGACGACGAGGCCGAGCGCATCTGGCGTGACGTCGTCGGTGTGCCACCCGAGCGGATCCAGCGGTTGGGCGAGGCGAATTTCTGGCGTATGGCCGAAACGGGCCCGTGCGGGCCGTCGTCGGAGATCTTCTGGGACCTCGGGCCCGAGCACGGCCCGGGTGGTGGCCCGGCCGCCGACGAGAACCGCTACATCGAGATCTGGAACCTGGTGTTCATGCAGTACGACGCGCGTCCGGGCGGCGAGCTCGTCCCGCTCCCGGCGCCCAGCGTCGACACCGGCGCGGGTCTCGAGCGCAACCTGGCCGTCATCCAGGGCGTCGACTCGGTCTGGGAGATCGACGTCTTCTGGCCGCTGATCGCGGCGGCCGAGTCCGCGACCGGCGTCACGTACGGAGGATTCCCGGGCGGCCCACGCGACGTCTCGTTGCGCATCCTCGCGGAGCACGCTCGCACGATGACGTTCCTCGCGGCCGCCGGCGTCGTTCCCTCCAACGAGGAGCGCGGCTACGTGCTCCGGCGCATCATCCGCCGCGCCGTGCGCCACGCCTTCTTGCTGGGCTCCGAGCATTCCGTGACACCGAAGCTCGTCGACGCCACGGTGTCGGTCATGGGGGGCGCGTACCCCGAACTCCTGCAGTTGCACGACCGCGTGCGCGAGCTCATCGGTCGCGAGGAGGAGCGCTTCCGCGAGACGTTGACCCGCGGCATCGACCTGCTCGACGGAGTGCTCGAGCAGGGCGACGTGTCGGGAGAGGAGGCGTTCTTCCTGCACGACACATTGGGGTTTCCGGTCGACCTCACCCGCGAGATTGCCGAGGAGCGCGGCCGCCGCGTCGACGTCGACGGATTCCGGGCGCGCATGGCGGAGCAACGGACGCGGGCACAGGAGGCGCATCGAGCGGCGGGGGCTGCGGGCTCGGCTGCGCCCGTGGAGCGCTACCGCGAGCTGCTCGACGCGCTCGGACCGACCGAGTTCACCGGACGCCAGGAGTACGAGACGACCGGCGCGAAGGTCTGCGCGGTGCTCGTCGCCGGCGAACAGGTCGCGCGTGCGGGCGCGGGCACCGCCGTCGCCGTCGTGCTCGATCGCACGCCGTTCTACGCCGAATCGGGTGGCCAGGTCGGAGACACGGGGGTGATCGAGACGGGCGGAGGCGCGTCGGTGCGTGTCGACGACACCCAGTACGGCCTGCCGGGGTTGACGGTGCACCGCGGGGTCGTGGTGTCGGGTGAGCTGGTCGAGCACGACATCGCGACGGCGCGGATCGACGGCGCACGCCGTGACCGCATCCGCCGGAACCATACTGCGACGCACCTCTTGCACCGGGGCCTCCGCGAGGTGCTCGGCAGCCACGTGCAGCAGGCCGGCTCGTTCGTCGCGCCCGACCGGCTGCGCTTCGACTTCAGCCACCACGAGGCGGTGACCCAGGACCAGCTCGACCAGGTCGAGGCGCTCGCCAACGCGGAGGTGATCTCGGACGCGTCCGTCCGCCACTACGAGACCACGAAGGCGCACGCCGAGAGCCTCGGTGCGATCGCGTTCTTCGGCGACAAGTACGGCGATCTGGTGCGCGTGCTCGAGGCGGGGGAGCACTCGATCGAGCTGTGCGGTGGCACGCATGTCCACGCGTTGGGTTTCATCGGACCGGTGAAGATCGTGAGCGAGGGTTCGATCGGCGCCAACCTCCGCCGGATCGAGGCCGTCACGGGCGACGCTGCACTGGAGCGAATCCACGAGGAGGAGATGCAGCTGCGCACGCTCGCCGAATCCCTGAAGGTCCCGCCGGCCGAGGTGCTGGAGCGGGTGGAACGGCTGCACGAGACGGTCAGGAGCCTCCAAGACGAGGTGGCGACGCTCCGGTCGCAGCAGGCCGTCGCCGATGCCGCGTCGCTGGCGACGACTGCGATCGAGACGGCGACGTCGGGGCGCGCCGTCGTCGCGCGGCGCGACGGATTCGCCCCCGACGACCTGCGGCGGCTCGCGCTCGCGACGCGTGACGCGCTCGGGAGCGGTGTGGTGGCGCTCGTGGGGCTCTCGCCCGACGGGAGCAAGGCCGCCCTGGTGGTGGCGGTGTCGAAGGACCGCGTCGCCGCGGGGGTGTCCGCAGCTGACGTTGCGGCCGGAGCGGCTCGGGCGCTCGGTGGCGGCACGGCGAAGAACACGGACCTGGTGATGGGGGGCGGACCGCAGGTCGGAGCGATCGAGGAGGCGCGGAAGGCGCTCGACGACGCGGTGAGCGCGACCTGACGGGCGCGGATCGCGACGGTGATCGAATGACCGGCCGGGTGCTCGGCGTCGATCTCGGCACCCGACGGATCGGACTGGCCCTGACCGACGCATCGTGCACGCTGGCCTCGCCGCTCGAGGTGCTGGTGCGCGCCGGGACCCGCGCGGCCGACCACCAGGCGATCGTGGATCGCGCGGTACGGGAAGGGGCGCGCACGATCGTGGTCGGGATGCCGCGGAGCCTCTCGGGGGCGGCGGGCCCGGCGGCCCGAGCGGCGGCAGACGAGGTCGAAGCCCTGGGCGAGGTGGCACGCGGCGCCGGGTGCGAGGTCGACACCTACGATGAGCGCTTCACGACGGTGATCGCGGAGCGACAGTTGACGGACGCACGGGGGCGCCGGAAGGACCGACGCCGACAGGCGGGGGCGGAGCGCCGACCGGGGGGCACCGAAGTCGACGCGGCAGCCGCCGCGGTGATCCTGCAGGGTTGGCTCGACGCCCGACGGTCGCGGCCGTGAGCGACGCCGAACGACCCGACGGGTTCCGCACGTCTCCCACCCGTCCCGCCGAATCGCCCGCCGAATCGGCGGGCGATTCGCCCGGACGGCGCCGGCGCACCGTTGCACCCCCACCCCGTACCGCTCGGACTCGGGCCCGCCGGGTCCGCCGCCGGCGACGGAACATCGTGCTCGCGGCCGTCGCCGCGATCCTCGTGGCGATCCTGGTCGTCGGCGGCTGGTTCGTGTGGCAGCTCGACCCCCCCGGTGCGCCCGGCGACCCGGTGACGGTCGAGATCAAGCCCGGGTGGAGCGCGGCCCAGGCGGGCGATGCCCTCGCCGACACAGGGGTGATCGGATCTCCGCTCGCGTTTCGGATCTGGAGCCGCGCCTCCGGCGCGAGTCTCCAGGCGGGCACCTACCGGATGCGACAGGACCTGGGTGTGCGCGGCGCGGCCGACCGCCTCGACCAGGGGCCGGTGGTCGCCGCCGACGACCACTACCGCCTCCTGCTGCCGCCCGGGCTGACACTCGCTCAGATCGCGAAGCGCGTCGGCGAGCTGCCCGGGCACGACGCCGCGGCCTTCTCGGAGGCGGCGCAGTCGGGCGTCGTCCGCTCGCGTGTCCAGCCTGCCGGGTCGACCTCGCTCGAGGGCCTCACGTGGCCCGACACGTACTTCGTGGCCAAGGACCAGACCGACGAGGAGATCCTCCAACGCGTCGTCGCGGAATTCGACACGCGTGCCACTGCGGCCGGGCTCGGCACGGTCGCGGTCGACGGGCTCACCCCCTACGAGGTGGTGACGCTCGCGTCCCTCGTGCAGGCCGAAGCCGGCACGGCTGCTGACGCGCCGGTGATCGCGGGCGTCATCCTCAATCGCCTCCGCCAGGGGATCCCGCTCCAGATCGACGCGACGCTCTGCTACGCGAAGGGGGGATGCCCGCCCGTGCCCACCAATGCCGACAAGGAGCTCGACTCGCCCTACAACACGTATCGGGTCGTCGGTCTCACGCCGACACCGATCATGACGGTGACCGAGCAGTCGCTGCGCGCCGCGCTCGCGCCCGCTGCGGTTCCATACCTCTTCTATGTGGCGGGCCCCGACGGCGTGAGCCACTTCGCCACCACGTTCGAGGAGCACCAGCGCAACATCGAGCAGTACTGCGGCGAGGCGTGCCAATGAGCAACCCACGCGTGACCGGCACGACGCGCGTGGCGGCGGTGATCGGCGCCCCGGTCCGGCACTCACGCTCGCCGGCGATCCACAACGCGGCGTTCCAGGCTCGTGGGCTCGACTGGGTCTTCACGGCGTTCGAAGTGGCTGCCGGCCAGGGTGCCGACGCGGTCGCGTCGATGCGGGCGCTCGGGCTGGCCGGCCTCAGCGTCACGATGCCGCACAAAGACGACGCGGCCTGGGCCTGCGACGAGCTCACCCCAGACGCGCGGGCGCTGGCGGCCGTCAACACCGTGGTCGTGCAACCGGACGGCCGTCTCCTGGGCGTGTCGACCGACGGCGACGGTTTCCTGCGGTCACTCGGCGACGCGGGCTTCGACCCCGCGGAGCGGCGCGCGCTCGTGCTCGGTGCGGGGGGGGCGGCGCGCGCGATCGCCTTCGCGCTCGGACGGGCCGGTGCGCACGTCACCGTGGCCGCTCGGCGGCGGGAGGCGGCCGATGCCGTGGCCGGGCTGGTGCTCACGGCCTGCCAGCAGGCGGAATCGGCGGCGATCGGGGTGGACGACCTCAGCGGCGCCGAGCTGGTGGTGAACGCCACTCCAGTGGGGATGCGGGGCGAGGCACCGCTGATCGGCCCGGACGCGCTCAATGCGTGCCGTCTGGTGGTCGACACCATCTATCACCCTATGGAGACACCGCTGCTCACCGCCGCCCGGCAGGCCGGAATCCCGACCGCCAACGGGCTCGGCATGCTGGTCCACCAGGCCGCGCTCGCGTTCGAGCTCTGGACCGGCGTCGACGCGCCGCTCGACGTGATGCACGCGGCCGCCGCCTCGGGCCGGGAGGAGGCTTCGTGACCGCGGTGGCCGTGGTGCTCGGTGGTGTTCTCGGTTTCGTCGTCGGTTGGGCGCTCGACCCGGTGATCGTGCGGGTCCCACAGCGCCAGCCGGTCCTCGGTCCCCTCGACGAGGAGCTGCCGTCGTCCGCGAGCGGCCGGCGCATCGCCGTCGCGGTCATCGGCGCGGCTCTGTTCGCCGCGGTGTCGGGCCGATTCCACGATTCGGCCGCACTGCCCGCGTACCTGGTGCTCACCGCCGGACTGGTCGCGCTGTCCGTGATCGACCTCGACCACTTCATCCTGCCGAACCGGATCGTCTACCCGCTCACCGCGGTGACCACCGCGCTCTTCGGCATCGCCGGGCTCGCCGACGGTGACGTCGACCGATTCGTGCGGTCCCTGCTCGCGGGCCTCGTCGCGCTCACGATTTTCTTCGTCCTCCACATGATCTCGCCGCGGAGCATGGGCTTCGGCGACGTCAAGCTCTCGTTCGTCCTCGGTGTCGCGCTCGGATGGCTGAGCTGGGGCACCGTGCTGGTCGGCTTCTTCCTCGCCTTCGCGTACGGCGCGGTCGTCGGCGTCGCGCTCCTGCTCACCCGGTCGCACACGCGCACGCAGGCAGTGCCCTTCGGTCCCTTCCTCGCCGCGGGCACGCTCACCGGGGTGCTCGTCGGGAGCCAGATCATCACCTGGTACCACGGCGGCTGAGCCTGCTCCCGGTAACCTGAGCAGGTGCTGCGCTACCTGACCGCGGGGGAGTCGCACGGCCCCGCGCTCACCGTGGTGGTCGAAGGGCTCCCGGCCGGACTCTCCGTGACGGTCGAGCAGATCGGCGACGAGCTCGCTCGCCGGCGTCTCGGCTTCGGCCGTGGCCCGCGCATGCGCCTCGAGCGCGACGACGTCGAGCTCCTGGGCGGAGTGCGGCACGGACGCACGTTGGGCTCGCCGGTCGCGGTGGTCATCCACAACACCGAATGGCCCAAGTGGCAGGAGGAGATGTCACCGGCGCCGGGCGTCACCGAGCGACCGCTGCGCCAGCCCCGGCCGGGCCATGCCGACCTCGTCGGCATGCAGAAGTACGGCTTCGACGACGCCCGCGACGTCCTCGAGCGGGCCAGCGCCCGCGAGACGGCGGCCCGGGTCGCGGCGGGCACCCTCGCCAAGCTCCTCCTCGCAGAGATCGGTACCGAGGTCCTCAGCCACGTCATCCGGATGGGCTCGGCGAGCGCGACCGCCGGCGCCCGCCCGACCCCG
This sequence comes from uncultured Actinomycetes bacterium, assembly GCA_963775795.1. Classification (GTDB taxonomy): domain Bacteria; phylum Actinomycetota; class Acidimicrobiia; order IMCC26256; family DASPTH01; genus CAVZKC01. The sequence continues at coordinate 2,155,725 of CAVZKC010000004.1, forward strand.
GCCGACCTCGCTGCGGTCGACGAGTCGCCCGTCCGGTGCTTCGACGAGCTCGCGGCGGCGGCGATGATCGCGGAGGTCGAGGCGGCGGCCAAGGCGGGCGACTCGCTGGGGGGCGTCGTGGAGGTACTCGCCTACGGCGTGCCGCCCGGCCTGGGTTCCCACGTCCACTGGGACCGCAAGATCGACGGTCTCCTGGCGCAGGCGCTCATGAGCATCCAGGCAGTCAAGGGCGTGGAGCTCGGCGACGGCTTCGAGGTCGCGGGGCGGCGGGGAAGCGAGTCCCACGACGAGATCCTCTGGGACGAGGACGCGAGTGGCTACACCCGCGCGTCGACCCGTGCTGGCGGCACCGAAGGCGGGATGACGACCGGTGGGCTGCTGGTGGCGCGCGCCGCGATGAAGCCCTTGGCGACGCTGAACCGGCCCGTCCTCCGGACTGTCGACACCGAGACCAAGGCGGAGACGGTCTCGTTCAAGGAGCGAACCGACGTCACCGCGGTGCCGGCGGCGGGAGTCGTCGCCGAGACGATGGTCGCGCTGGTCCTCGCCGCGGAGGCGCTCCGCAAGTTCGGCGGGGACTCCGTTCCGGAGCTGGTGCGTAACCACGCCGGCTACCTCGCCTCGCTCCGGTGAGGCACCGTTCCGTTGGGTAGGCGCCATCTCGCGCTCGTCGGCCTCATGGGTGCAGGGAAGAGCAGCGTGGGCGCACGGTGCGCCGTGCTCCTCGACCGGCCGCTGGTCGACACCGACGAGCTCGTCGAGTCGACGACGCGTCTCACGATCGTGGAGATCTTCGAGCAGCACGGCGAAGACCGCTTCCGGGCGCTCGAGCGCACCGCGGTCGCCGACGCGTGCGCGTCGCCCGTCCCCGCGGTCATCGCGTGCGGCGGCGGCGCGGTGCTCGATCCCGCGAACCGGAAGGCACTTGCCGGCGCGGCGTTCGTGGTCTGGCTCCGAGCGTCGGCGGACGCGTTGGCGGCGCGCGCGGGAAGCGGCTCGACGCGACCGTTGCTCGCCGCCGGGGACGCGCGCGCGACCCTTGCCCGCCTCGCGCACCTGCGGGAACCCGCATACGAAGCGGTCGCCGACGTGACCCTCGACACCGACGACGGTACCGCCGACGACGTCGCGCGCGAGGTCGTCGCGGCATGGCGAGCCTCCGGAGGAGACGCCCCATGATGCTCCGGGTGCCCGTCCCGCTGGCCCCCCCGGAGCAGGCGTACGACGTCGTCGTCGGCATCGACGTCCTGCCCGACGTCCCGGGTCTCCTCGATTCCTACGCACGCGTCGCGGTGGTGACGCAGCGGGCGCTGGCCGACCCGGCTCAGCGTCTTGTCGACGGTTTCCGCGCCGCCGGCGCGGAGGCGGCCGTGTTCTTCATGGGCGACGGAGAGGAGGCGAAGTGCCTCGCGACCGTGGAACGCCTGTGCCGCGAGCTGGCGGCCTGGGGTTTGCTCCGGAGCGACGCGGTGGTGGCGCTCGGCGGCGGCGTCGTGGGTGACACCGCCGGCTTCACCGCCGCGACCTATCACCGTGGCGTCACGATTGCGCACGCGCCCACCACGCTGCTGGCGCAGGTCGACGCCGCCATCGGCGGGAAGACGGCAGTGAACCTGCCCGAGGGCAAGAACCTCGTGGGTGCGTTCCACCAGCCGCGGGTGGTAGTCGCGGACGTCGCGACGCTCGCGACGTTGCCGGTCGAGGAGCTCCGGGCCGGGCTCGGTGAGGTGGCGAAGTACGCGCTCATGCCGGAGGGGACTGCTGTGCGCGCGCTCGTCGAGGCTCGCGCCGACGAGATCATGGCGCGCGACGAGAACGCCCTGGTCGAGGTGGTGGCCGCCTGTGCGCGCATCAAGGCGGTGGTGGTGGCCGACGATCCGCAGGAACGGAGCGGACGCCGGGCGATGCTCAACTACGGCCACACGTTGGGTCACGCGCTCGAGACGGTCGGTGAGTACGAACTCCGCCACGGCGAGGCGGTGGCGATCGGGCTCGTCTTCGCGGACGCGTTGGCGCACGCGCTGGGCCGTCTCGACGCCACCGAACGGGACGCGCACCGCGCGCTCGTCCGCTCCCTGGGCCTGCCCGATGCGGTGCCCGCCGGAGTCGCCGGCGGTGACGAGCTGCTCGCGTCGATGCGGCGCGACAAGAAGGCCACGGGTGGCCTGACGTTCGTGCTCCCCGGTGCAGGCGGTCTCGAGATGGTCGAGGACCCCCCGCCCGCCGCGCTCGCCGAGGCATTCGCCGCGGTCGGGGTACGCGCGGGCGTGCGAGACTGACCCACGTGGCGACCATCCTGCTCCTGTCGGGTCCCAACCTGAACCTGCTCGGCGATCGCGAGCCCGCGGTGTACGGGACCGACTCGCTCGACGAACTCGTCGCCGACGCCGACGCGGCCGCCGCGGCCCTCGGGCACACGATCGAGCACCGGCAGTCCAACCACGAAGGCGAGCTCGTCGAAGCGGTGCACGGGGCGCGGGGGCGCTGCGACGCCCTCATCGTCAATCCCGGCGCGCTGACCCACTACTCGTACGCGCTCGCCGACGCCCTCGCCGCGTTCGACGGCGTGAAGGTCGAGCTGCACCTGTCGAACCCCGCTGCCCGGGAGGAGTGGCGCCGCCGATCGGTGGTGGCGCCGTACGTCACCGGCACCATCGCCGGATTCGGCCGCGACGGGTACCGGCTCGCGGTGGAGGCCGTCGACCGCCGCTTGGGTGCACGGTGAGCGTCGAGCTGCCGGCGATGGACGTCGCCGCCCGGATCCCGCGGGTTCGGGAGCGCCTCCCGGATGCGGAGGTCGACGCGCTCGTCGTGACGCACCTGCCCAACGTCCGGTACCTCACCGGCTTCACGGGGTCTGCCGCCATGCTCCTCGTGACGGGGGAGCGCGCGCTCCTGACCACCGACGGCCGGTACCGCACGCAGGCCGCCGAGCAGGTGGCGGCGGCGGGTGTCGACGCCGAGGTCGAGGTGGGCGCGACGACGGACGCCCAGCGCGCCGCGCTGGCGGGTGCGTTGCCAGCCGGCGCGCGAGTGGGCCTCGAGGCGCACGCGGTGACCTGGGCGAGCCAGCGCGTGCTGGCCGAGGCGCTCGCCGCGCACGAGCTCGTGCCGACGGACGGCGTCGTCGAAGCGCTCCGGCGGGTGAAGGAGCCGGCGGAGGTGGCCCGCATCCGGGCGGCGTGCGCCATCGCCGACGATGCGCTCGCGTCGCTCCTCCCCACGCTGGTGGACCGGCCGTCCGAGCGCGAGTTCGCCCTCGAGCTGGAGCTCGCCATGCGTCACCGGGGCGCGAGCGGCAACAGCTTCGACCCGATCGTGGCGGCGGGTCCCAACGGCGCGCTGCCACACGCTCGCCCGACCGACCGACCCATCGACGCCGGCGAGCTGGTCGTCATCGACTTCGGATGCATCGTCGACGGGTACTGCTCGGACATGACCCGTACCGTGAGCGTCGGCGATCCCGGTGCGGACGCGCGGCGACTGTGGGATCTCGTGCGCGAGAGCCAACGTGCAGGTCGCGCCGCTGTCCGCGCCGGCGTCGCCTGCTCGGAGGTGGATCGCGCGTGTCGCGACGTGATCGTCGACGCGGGGTTGGGCGACGCGTTCGTCCACGGCACGGGCCACGGTGTCGGCCTGGAGATCCACGAGGCGCCTCGGGTCGCCGCGAGTGCCCGTGATACGTTGGAACCCGCGCTCGTGGTGACCGTCGAGCCCGGTGTGTATCTTCCCGGCGTCGGCGGCGTGCGCATCGAGGACACGCTCGTCGTCACCGCGGACGGTTCCGAGCCCCTCACCGCATTCCCGAAGGATCTCGTCCTGTGAGCATCTCGACCAACGCCCTGAAGAACGGCATGGCCCTCGACCTCCCCCAGGAAGGGCTCGTGACGGTGGTCGAGTTCCAGCACGTGAAGCCGGGCAAGGGGGGTGCGTTCGTCCGCACGAAGCTGAAGCGGGTGGCGGGCGGCGCGGTCCTCGAGCGGACGTTCCGGGCCGACGAGAAGGTCCCGTTGGCGATGATCGACAAGCGCGAGATGCAGTATCTGTACCGAGAGGCGTCCGCGCTCGTGTTCATGGACAGCGAGACCTACGACCAGGAGTCGGTCGAGACCGCGGCGCTCGGAAGCACGGTGCAGTTCCTCAAGGAGGGCGACCGCGCGATCCTCCACATGTACCAGGGCCGCGTCGTGGAGGCGGAGCTGCCCGCGGCGGTCGAGCTCACCGTGACCGAGACCGAGCCCGGGGTCCAAGGAGACCGCGTGTCGGGCGCGCGCAAGCCGGCGACGCTCGAGACCGGGCTCGTTGTCCAGGTTCCGCTGTTCGTCGAGCCTGGCGAGCGCATCAAGGTCGACACGCGGTCGGGAGAGTACCTGGCGCGGGCCTGAGCGCCCGGCTGGCACACTGGTCCGATGGTCGGCACCCGGCGTGAGGCGAGGGAACGGGCGCTCGGGCTGTGCTACGAGCTGGAAGTCCGCCAGCTCAGCGTCGACGCGTTGCTCGAGCAACAGGCCGCGCCGCCGGACGAGTACGCAGCTCGGCTCGTCCGCGGCGTCGAGGAGCAACGCGACGACATCGACGAGCTGCTCCGCAAGTTCTCGGAGCACTGGGCGCTCGAGCGCATGCCCGCGGTCGACCGCGCCGTGCTCCGGCTCGGCGCGTTCGAGCTCGGCTGGGAGCCCGACCTCCCCACCGCGGTGGTGATCAGCGAGGCGGTGGAGCTCGCCAAGCAGTACTCGACCAAGGACTCGGGCCGGTTCGTGAACGGGCTGCTCAGCCGCATCGCGGGGGAGCTGCGCGCGGAGGCTGCGTCGTGAGCACCGCGCCGGTCGAGATCGGCGAGCCCGAGGTCGATGAGCACGTCGTCACCGACCGCTTGTGGATCGTGATCGTGTGGGACGACCCGGTCAACCTGCAGAGCTACGTCGTGTTGGTCTTCCAGCGACTGTTCGGCTACTCGCGTGAGAAGGCGACCGAGCTGATGCTCCAGGTCCACAACGAAGGGCGCGCGGTGGTCGCGTCGGGCAACCGCGACCAGGCGGAAGGCGACGTCGGGCGCCTGCACGGCTACGGCCTGTGGGCGACGATGGAACGGGAGTGGTGACGCCCCGGGCGCGCGTCGCCGCCGACGGCTCCGTCGTCCTGCGTCTGTCGGCCGTCGAGTACCGCGTCCTCGCGCAGCTCCCGGAACAGCTCGGCGAGCTCCTGCAGGGACCGGTCGACGATCCCGCGCTCGAGCGGCTGTTCCCGCGCGCGTACTCCGACCCCGCGGAGGAGATCGCCGAGCACGAGTGGCAGGCGCTCTCCCAGCCCGCGTTGTTGCGCGACAAGCTCGACGCCATCAGCGTGGTCCAGGCGTCGCTCCCGGCTGATCCCGGCGCCGACGTCGTTCTGGCCCCCGAAGTCGCCGACGCCTGGTTGCGGGTGGTGAACGACCTCCGACTCGTGCTCGCGGCCCGAGCCGATCGGTCCGACGTCTACCGGATCCTCTCCCTGCTCGAGGAGGACCTGGTCGAAGTCCTGCTCGCCTGAGCCGCGCGCACGCTCCCGGCTGGTATCCTCCCGGGGACCGTGAAGGGAGTCCCGTGAGGCTCCTACGGAAGGACCCGCTGGACCCGATGGACCCGTCTGACGCGCGCGAGCTCGTGCTGCGCACTGCGGTGTTCGACGCCGGCGATCTCCGCCGTGCCCACACCCGCATCGCCCACGAGGTGGTGGAGTGCAACCGGGGCGCCGGCGACATCGTCCTCATCGGCCTCTACACCCGCGGCGTCGCGATCGCCCACCGGCTCGCGGCCGTGATCGAGGAGTTCGAGCACGTCGAGGTGCCGGTCGGAACCCTCGACGTGGCGTTCTATCGGGACGACATCGCGCTGCGCGCGGTCCAGCCACTCGGACCTACCGAGGTTCCCGTCGACATCGGCGACCGCGTGGTCGTGCTGGTCGACGACGTGCTCTTCACGGGCCGCACGGTGCGCGCCGCGCTCGACGCCCTCACCGAGCTGGGGAGGCCCCGCGCGGTGCAGCTCGCGGTTCTCGTCGACCGTGGCCACCGGGAGCTGCCCATCCGGCCCGACTACGTCGGGAAGAACCTGCCCACCAGCCTGGACGAGGACGTCCGCGTTCGACTCGGCGAGACCGACGACACGGTCGACGGCGTCGAGCTGTGGGGGCCCGCGCTCGGGACCGACTCGCGGGGCGGTGCCCGGTGAAGCACCTCCTGTCGATCGACGAGCTCGGGCGCGCCGGGCTCGACTCCCTGCTCGACCTCTCGGAGCAGTTCGTCGCCGTGAACCAGCGTGAGATCCCGAAGGTGCCGGCGCTGCGGGGCAAGGTCGTCGCCTCGCTCTTCTACGAGGACTCCACCCGCACCCGGCTGAGCTTCGAGACCGCCGCCAAGCGCCTGTCGTGCGACGTGATGACGTTCAGCGTGGCGACATCGTCGGTGAACAAGGGCGAGAGCCTGCGCGACACCGCGCAGACGATCGCGGCGATGGGGGTCGACGCGGTCATCGTGCGCCACCGTGCCGCCGGCGCTCCGCACCGGATCGCGACATGGATCGACGCGTCGATCGTCAACGCGGGTGACGGGTGCCATGCGCACCCGACCCAGGCGCTGCTCGACGTCTTCACCTTGCGGGAGCATCGTGGTCCCGCCCTCGACGGCCTCCGGGTCGCGATCGTCGGCGACGTCCGCCATTCCCGGGTCGCCCGCAGCGACGTGGCCGCCCTGCACCTGGTCGGCGCCGACGTCACGCTGGTCGCTCCGCCCACGCTCCTGCCCGAGTCGCTCGCGGGCTGGCCGGTGTCGGTGTGCCACGAGCTCGACGACGTCGTGTCCGAGACCGACGTCGTGCTGCTGCTCCGGATCCAGCGCGAGCGCCAGCGGGAGGCACTGTTCCCCTCCTTGCGGGAGTACACCGCCCGCTACGGGCTGACGGAGGAACGGGCCCGCCGCATGAAGCCCGACGCGCTCGTGATGCATCCGGGGCCGATGAACCGCGGCGTCGAGGTGGCGGCGTCGGTGGCGGACGGCCCCGCGTCGGTGGTCGACGAGCAGGTGGCGAACGGCGTCGCGGTGCGGATGGCGGTGCTGTACGCGCTGCTGGGATCGGGGGCCCCCGTTGCCTGACGAGCTGGTCATCCGGGGAGGCCGTGTCGTCGATGCCACCGGTGAACGGGTCGCGGACGTGGTGGTCCGTGACGGCATCGTGGTCGAGGTCGGCGAGCGCGTGGAGGCGACCGGCCGGGTCCTCGACGCCGGTGGGTGCATCGTCACGCCGGGCTTCGTTGACCTGCACGTCCACCTGCGCGAGCCGGGGGACGAGGAAGCCGAGACCATCGAGACGGGCACCCGGGCCGCCGCGCGTGGTGGCTTCACGGCCGTCGTCGCGATGCCGAACACACGACCGCCGCTCGACGACGCCAGCGTCGTGGGATCGGTGCTCGCGACCGCGCGCGCGGTCGGGCTGTGCGAGGTCGCGTCGTCGGGGTGCATCACGTTGGGGCGCGCGGGTGAGCAGCTCGCGCCGATGGCCGAGCTGTATGCCCTGGGTGTGCGGATCTTCACCGACGACGGCGCGTGCGTGGCGAGCGCGGGCGTCATGCGTCGAGCGCTCGAGTACGCGGGGTCGCTCCCCGACGCCGTCGTCGCGCAGCACGCAGAGGATGAGACGCTGGCCGCGGGCGGGCACATGCACGAAGGCGAGTGGTCGAGCCGGCTCGGCATCCCCGGCCGGCCCACGCTCGCGGAATCGGTGGTGGTAGCGCGCGACATCGAGCTCGCCGCCGCGACCGGAACGCCCGTCCACGTCCTGCACTGCTCGACTGCACGCACGATCGAGCTCGTGCGCGCCGCGAAGGCGCGGGGCGTGCCGGTGACGGCGGAGGCCGCGCCACACCATTTCACGCTCACCGACGCAGCGTGCGCGACGTTCGACCCCGTCTTCAAGGTCCATCCACCCTTGCGCAGCGACGCGGACGTCGCGGCCGTATGTGCAGGCATCGCCGACGGCACCGTCGACGCGATCGCGACCGACCACGCGCCCCACAGCCGGGAGGCGAAGGAGCGGCCCTTCGAGGAGGCGCCCCCGGGCATGCTCGGGCTCGAGACCGCGCTGGCGTTGACGCTGACGGAGCTCGTCGCACCCGGTCATGTCCGGCTGGTGGACGCGCTGGCGGCCCTCTCGTGGCGGCCGGCCGCCATCGCCCGCCTCTCGGAGCACGGAGGGCCGATCGCTCCTGGTCGGCCGGCGCACCTCACGGTCGTCGATCCTGCCGCGGAGTGGGAGGTCGACCCCGAGCGGCTAGCCAGCCGATCCGTGAACACGCCGTTCGCGGGGCGGCGCCTCACGGGGCGCGTGCGGCACACGGTCTACGGGGGCGAGCCGGTGGTCGTCGACGGGGAGGCGACCCGGTGAGCGGCACCCCACGGCCCGACGCGCTGCTCGTGCTGGCGGACGGGTCCGAGTTCGAAGGAGAAGCGATCGGGGCCACGGCGGACGCGCCGGCGATCGGCGAAGTGGTCTTCAACACCGCGCTGTCCGGCTACCAGGAGATCCTGACCGACCCGTCGTACGCGGGCCAGGTGATCACCTTCACCTACCCCCACATCGGCAACTACGGCGTGAACGCGCAGGACGACGAGAGTCGTCGTCCCTGCTGTGCGGGGGTGGTCGTGCGCGAGCTCGCGCGGCGGCCCAGCAACTGGCGCGCCGAGGAAAGCCTCGAAGCGCTGCTTCGGCGCCACGGCGTCCCGGGGATCGCTGGTGTCGACACGCGTCGGCTGACGCGCCACGTCCGCGAGGTCGGCGCCCTCCCGGGTGCGTTCGGGACCGACGCGGACGCGGTGCGGGCGGCGGCGGCGACCGCCACCGGCACCGACGGTGTCGATCTCGTGAGCACGGTGACCGTCGAGCGGTCCTACACCGTCGGCGACACCGACGCGCCGTTCCACGTCGTCGCCTACGACTATGGCATCAAGCGAACGATCCTCCGGCACCTCCTCGCGGTCGGCTGTCGCGTCGAGGTGGTGCCTGCCACCACGCCCGCGTCCGAGGTGCTCGCCCGCGGGGCGGATGGCGTGTTCCTCTCGAACGGGCCGGGTGATCCGGGCGCGGTGGGCGGCGCGGCCGCCGAAGTCGCGAGCTTGATCGGGGAGGTGCCCGTCTTCGGGATCTGCCTCGGCCACCAGATCCTCGGGCTCGCGCTCGGGGGCCGCACGTACAAGCTCCGTTTCGGCCACCACGGCGGCAACCACCCCGTCCGCCACGAGGCGAGCGGTCGCGTGGAGATCACGAGCCAGAACCACAACTACGCCGTCGACGCCGATTCGCTCGACGCGGTGGAGCTCACGCACGTCAACCTCAACGACGGCGTCGTCGAAGGGATGCGGGTCCGCGGGGCGCTCGCGTGCTCCGTGCAGTACCACCCCGAGGCAGGTCCGGGACCGCACGACGCGCGCTATCTCTTCGACGAGTTCACGGCGATGATGACGCAGGCCGGGGGTGGGCGCTGATGCCGCGCCGGACCGATCTCCACACGATCCTGCTGATCGGCAGCGGGCCGATCGTGATCGGTCAGGCCTGCGAGTTCGACTACTCGGGGACCCAGGCCTGTCGGGTGCTGCGCGCCGAGGGATACCGCGTCGTGCTCGTCAACTCGAATCCCGCCACGATCATGACCGACCCCGAGTTCGCGGACGCGACCTACGTCGAGCCGCTCGAGCTCGACAGCCTGACGCAGATCATCGAGCGCGAGCAGCCGGACGCGCTGTTGCCGACCCTGGGTGGACAGACGGCGCTGAACCTCGCCATCGAGCTCCACGAGGCGGGGGTCCTGGAGCGCTACGGCGTCGAGCTGATCGGGGCCGGCGTCGAGGCGATCCGGACCGCGGAGAACCGCCAGCGGTTCAAGGCGGCGATGGAGGAGATCGGGCTCGCCGTGCCGGCGTCGGGCTTCGCCTACACGCTCGACGAGGCGATAGCCGTCGCGGGTGAGGTCGGATACCCGCTCATCGTCCGGCCCTCGTTCATCCTCGGTGGGGGCGGGACCGGTATGGCGGCCGATGCCGACGAGATGCGACGGGTCGCCGCGCGAGGCCTCGCCGCGAGCCCCGTCTCGGAGATCCTGATCGAGCAGGCCGTCACCGGCTGGAAGGAATTCGAGCTCGAGGTGATGCGCGACCACGCGGACAACGCGGTGGTCGTCTGCTCGATCGAGAACTTCGATGCGATGGGGGTGCACACCGGCGACTCGATCACCGTCGCGCCGGCGCAGACCCTCACCGATGTCGACTACCAGCGCATGCGTGACGCCGCGTTCGCGTGCATCCGGCGCATCGGCGTCGAGACGGGTGGCTCGAACATCCAGTTCGCGGTGAACCCCTCGAACGGTGAGATGGTCGTCATCGAGATGAACCCGCGCGTGTCGAGGAGCAGCGCGCTCGCGAGCAAGGCCACCGGGTTCCCCATCGCGAAGATCGCGGCGCGGCTCGCGGTGGGATACCGGCTCGACGAGATCGTCAACGACGTGACCGGCGAGACGCCGGCGTCCTTCGAGCCCACCATCGACTACGTCGTCACCAAGATCCCGCGCTTCGCGTTCGAGAAGCTGCCCGGCGCGGCGCCGGTGCTCGGCACGATGATGCAGTCGGTCGGCGAGGTGATGGCGATCGGTCGCACGTTTACCGAGTCGTTCCAGAAGGCGCTCCGCTCACTCGAGACCGGCCGCGCCGGGCTCAACGCCGACGTCGCCGAGCGCGCCTACGACTCGATCGCCACCGACGAGCTCGTGCGCATGGTCGCGCAGGCGACCCCCGAGCGGCCGTTCCTGCTCGATGCGGCGCTGCGCCGCGGGGCGACCGTCGAGCGCCTGTCCGAGGCCACCGGGATCGACCCGTGGTTCCTCGATCAGATGCTCCAGCTGGTCGAGGCGAGGGGATGGCTGCAGACCCGGTCGGCCACGTCCCTCGACCGTTCCGGCTGGCGCCGCGCCAAGCGGCTGGGTTTCTCCGACGCCCAGCTCGCCTACCTCTGGGGCTGTCCCGAGCGTGAGGTGCTCGACGCTCGCCTCGCGGCGGGTGTGGCGGTCACCTACAAGACCGTCGACACCTGCGCCGCCGAGTTCGCGGCGCGCACCCCGTACCACTACGGCACCTACGAGGACGAGGACGAGGTGGCGCCGCTCGACCGGCACGCGGTCGTGATCCTGGGGAGTGGACCCAACCGGATCGGCCAGGGCGTGGAGTTCGACTACTGCTGCGTGCACGCGTCCTTCGCGCTCGCGGGCGCCGGCTACGAGACCGTGATGGTCAACTGCAACCCCGAGACCGTGTCGACGGACTACGACACCAGCAGTCGACTCTTCTTCGAGCCGCTCACCGCCGAGGACGTGCTTGCCGTGTGCCGACGCCTCGAGGAGCGGGGGGAGCTCACGGGCGTGATCGTCGCGCTCGGTGGGCAGACGCCACTCAAGCTGGCTCGGGTGCTCGAAGCGGCGGGCGTGCGGGTCCTCGGGACGAGCCCCGATTCCATCGACCTCGCCGAAGACCGCGAGCGGTTCCGGCTGCTGTGCGACGGCCTCGGCATCGCGCAACCGCCGGGTGACACCGTGGTGACGCCCGCAGAGGCCCGGACGACCGCGGCCCGGCTGGGGTACCCGGTGCTCGTGCGCCCGTCGTACGTGCTGGGAGGGCGGGCGATGCAGATCGTCTACGACGACGCGAGCCTCGACGCCGCGATGGCGGAGCTCGCGACCGAGGGTTCGCTCGGCCGTGAGGGCGGGCTCTCCTCGGAGCGTCCGGTGCTGGTCGACCGGTTTCTCGAGGATGCGGTCGAGGTCGACGTCGACGCGCTGCGCGACGGTACGGGCGAGGTGGTGATCGGCGGCGTCATGGAGCACATCGAGGAGGCGGGCGTGCACTCGGGTGATTCGGCGTGCGCGATCCCCCCGCCGACCCTCACCGCCGCGGTCGTGGCGCGGATCGAAGACCACACCCGTGCCCTGGCGGCGGCGCTCGACGTCCGGGGTCTGCTCAACGTGCAGTACGCGGTGAAGGACGGCGACGTGTTCGTGCTGGAGGCGAACCCGCGCGCGAGCCGCACGGTGCCGTTCGTCAGCAAGGCGACCGGCGTGCCGTTGGCGAAGGCGGCGGCGCGCATGATGCTCGGTCAGACGGCGGGCGAGCTGCGCGAGGAGGGGCTCCTCCGCCCTCCGGCCGGGGGCGGGCACGTCGCGGTGAAGGAGGCGGTGCTGCCCTTCGCCCGGTTCCCCGACGTCGACACGGTGCTCGGCCCCGAGATGCGTTCCACCGGCGAGGTGATGGGCATCGACCGCAGCGCCGGGCTCGCGTTCGTGAAGAGCCAGACCGCCGCGGGCAGCCGGTTGCCCGACGACGGTACGGTCTTCCTCTCACTCGCCGATCGCGACAAGCCCTCGGGCATGCTCGCCGCCCGCCGGTTCGTCGAGCTCGGCTTCTCGCTGGTCGCCACCGCGGGCACCGCCGCCGCGCTCGAGGACGACGGGCTGCCGGTCGAAGCGGTGGTCGGCAAGCTGACCGACCCGGGCGATGGCGACCCGGCCGGCGGCCGGTCGGGGAGTGCGGGCCTCGACGCCGTCGAATTGCTCGAGTCGGGCAAGGTCGATCTGGTCGTGAACACCCCCCGTGGTCGGGGGCCGCGGGCCGACGGTGCGCACATCAGGCGCACGGCGACCGCCCGGGGCATCCCGTGCCTGACGACGGTGGCGGCGGCCCTCGCCGCGTCCGCGGGAATCCAGGAGTGGGCCACCCGGGCGGCCACGGTGCGAGCGCTCCAGGAGTACCACCGCGACGATCAGCTCCGGCTGGAGGTCTGAGGCGTGGGCGGCCCCGACCTCCGCGTCCAGCTCGGACCGCTGGAGCTGGCCAACCCGATCGTCGCCGCGTCGGGGACGTTCGGCCACGGTGCCGAGGTGGCCGGCCTCGTGGACGCCGCCGCGCTGGGCGCGGTCACCGCCAAGTCGGTCTCCCCCGATCCGTGGCCGGGGAAGCCGGCTCCCCGGCTGCACATGACGCCGTCGGGGATGCTCAACGCGGTGGGGCTCCAGGGCGGGGGAGTGGCGGCGTGGATCGATCACGACCTACCCGCACTCCGCGCCACGGGGGCACGCGTGATCGCGTCGGTCTGGGGACAGACGGTCGACGAGTTCGCGGCGCGGGGGCGCTGCTCGTCCGCGCCCGTGACGATCTCGTCGCGGTCGAGGTCAACGTGAGCTGTCCGAATCTGCACGCCCGCTCCGAGATGTTCGCTCACGATCCGGACGCGACCGCGGCCGCGATCCGCGCCGTGACCAAGGCGCCGCTCGGCCTGCCGGTCTTCGCGAAGCTGTCCCCCAACGTCACTGACCTCGTCGCGATCGCGCGCGCCGCGCTCGACGCGGGGGCAACCGGGCTGACCCTCGTGAACACCGTGATGGGGCTCCTCGTCGACGCCGAGCGGCGCCGGCCCGTGCTCGGCGGCGGGGGCGGCGGACTCTCGGGACCCGCGATCAAGCCGATCGCGCTGCGAGCGGTGAACGAGGTCACGCGGGCGTTCCCCGACGTGCCGGTGATCGGTACCGGAGGAGTGCGCACCGGCGCCGACGCGGTCGAGATGCTGCTGGCCGGTGCGACTGCGGTCGGCGTCGGGACCGCGCACTTCCTCGACCCGCGCGCGTCCCTCCATGTCGTTGACGAGCTGCGCGACTGGTGTGTGCGCCACGACGTGGCGCGCGTCCGCGAGCTGATCGGCGCGATGGAGAGCACATGACGAGCGACCCGCGCGATCGCCTCGTGCTCGCGCTCGACGTCGACCGGCTCGACGACGCCCTCGCCTGGGCCGATCGGCTCCGCCCCTGGGTCGGAGTCGCCAAGGTGGGCTACCAGCTGTACGCGGCCGAGGGGCCGGCCGCACTCGAAGCCTTACGCGACAAGGGGTTCCGGGTGTTCGCCGACCTCAAGCTGCACGACATCCCCACCACCGTCGAGCAGGGTGCCCGGGCGCTCGGCCGGCACGGGGTCGACTTCCTCAACTTCCACGCCGCGGGGGGCGAGGCGATGCTCCGCGCGGGGATCGCGGGGCTGCGCGACGGCGCACGCGAGCGCGGTCACGCGCAGCCGGTGTCGCTGGCGGTGACGGTGTTGACGAGCGACCACGACACGAATGCGCTCGACGGGCGTGTGCGCGTCGCGGCGGACGCGGGCTGCGACGGAGTCGTGTGCGCCGCGAGCGACGTCGCGCGTGCGCGGGCGGCGGGACTGCGCGCGATGGTGCCCGGCATCCGCCGGGCCGGCGGTGCGGCGCACGACCAGGTGCGGATCGCGACACCGTTCGATGCAATTTCGCTCGGCGCCGACTGGATCGTGCTCGGGCGGGCGGTGACGGGGGCGGACGACCCGGAACGAGTCGCGTCGGCGGTGCTCGAAGAGGTCGCGGCGGCGGCTTCGGGCCCCCCGGACTGACGGGTTGTGCATCGACGGCGGCTGCGTATACTTGCGCCGCCGTCGTCCCGGAGGTAGCCGGATGCCATTGCCCCCTGCGCTCACCCCCGAGCAACGCCAAGCCGCACTCCAGAAGGCCGCGGAGGCGCGTCGTCAGCGCGCCGAGGTGAAGGCGAAGCTGAAGCAGGGCTCGCTCGGCCTCTCGGATCTGTTCGACCAGGGTGAGCGCGACGACGCGCTCGCGAAGCTGAAGGTCGTGAGCGTGCTCGAGTCGCTGCCGGGTGTCGGCAAGGTGCAGGCGCGCCGCATCATGGAGGAGCTCGACATCAGCGAGAGTCGCCGGCTGCGCGGTCTCGGGCGCAACCAGCGGGAAGGGCTTCTCTGCCATCCCAAGATCACCCGCGGGATCTGACCCCTGGGCGTTCTCCTGGTGATCGCCGGTCCGTCCGGGGCCGGCAAGGGCACGATCGTCGATCGGCTGGTTGCCGACGATCCCGCCCTCTGGCTCTCGGTGTCGGCGACGACCCGGGCGCCCCGTGCGGGCGAGGTCGACGGCGTGCACTACCGGTTCCTCGACCGGGAATCGTTCGACCGGTTGCGGGCGGCGGGCGGCTTCCTCGAGTCGTTCGACGTCTACGGCGACTCGTACGGGTCGCCGCGAGCGCCGGTCGAGGAGATGCTCGCCGCAGGGCGCGACGTGGTCCTGGAGATCGACGTCCAGGGCGCGCTGGCGGTCCGTGGCGCATTCCCGGACGCGCTGCTGGTGTTCGTGCGGCCACCGTCGCGCGCCGAGCAGCGCCGGCGGCTCGAGCTGCGTGGCCGTGACGATCCGGCCGCCATCGAGCGCCGGCTGGCGGCCGCCGACGCCGAGGAGCGCGCCGCGGAGCAATTCGACGCGGTCGTCGTGAACGACGACGTTGATACGGCGGTCGCGCGGGTGGCTGGTATCCTGGGGGGTCGCCGGGCCGCGCAGCCCTGAGCTACCGACCCGCCTCACTTCCCGGGAGTCTTCCCATGGCCGAGCGCCGCGCAAGTCTCATGACCCCTCGCATGGAGTACCTCCTCGACCGGGTCGACTCGAAGTTCACGTTGGTCACCCTGTCGTCGATGCGGGCGCGCGAGATCAACGACTACTACAACCAGCTCGGTGAGGGCCTCGGCAAGATCGTGCCTCCGCAGGTCACGTCGGTGTCGCGCAAACCGCTCACGATCGCCATGGAGGAGATCGAAGCCGGCAAGATCGAGGCCGTGCCCGCGCCACCCGAGGAAGCGGCTGACGAGGCGGGGAACGGCGCCGGAGGCGAGGGCGACGAGGTCGCCGCCCTCGAGTTCACCGAGACCGGCGACGAGCCCGCCGGGGCCTGACCGGCTGCGGCGCCGATGGTTGCCGACGACACCCTGCTCGGCGTCCTGCGCGGGCGCAACGTCGTCCTCGGCGTGAGCGGTGGCATCGCGTCGTACAAGGCGGTGGAAGTGTGTCGGCGTCTTGTCGACGCCGGCGCCCACGTCGTCCCGGTCCTCACACGTGCCGCGGCGCGCTTCGTCGGTCCGATCACCTTCTCGGCGCTCGCGTCGGAGCCCGCGCGCACGTCGTTGTTCGAGGATTCCGATCCGATCCCGCACACGCGCCTCGGTCGCGAGGCCGACGTGGTGATCGTCGCCCCGGCGACCGCGAACCTCCTCGCTCGCTACGCGGCCGGGCTCGCAGACGATCTGCTCGGCGCCACACTCCTGGCGACGCGCGCGCCGGTCGTTGTCGCACCCGCCATGCACACCGAGATGTGGGAGCACCCGAGCGTGGAGGCCAACCTCGCAGTGTTGCGGGCGCGCGGCGTGCACGTCGTCGAACCCGCGTCGGGACGACTCGCCGGTGGTGACTCCGGGATCGGCCGGCTCGCGGAGCCCGCCGAGATCGTCGCCGCGGTCGCGGCGCGGCTCGCGGCGGACGACCGCTCCGACCTCGCGGGCGTCCGGGTGCTGGTGACCGCCGGCGGCACCCGGGAGCCCGTCGACCCGGTCCGGTACCTCGGCAACCGCTCGTCCGGGAAGATGGGCTACGCCGTGGCAGACGCGGCCGCTCGCCGTGGCGCGAGCGTGACGCTGGTCGCCACCGTTGCCCGCGACGTCCATCACGCGGTCGAGGTCGTCGCCGTCGAGACCGCCGAGGAGATGGCCGAGGCGGTGATCCCCCGGGCCGATGACGTCGACGTCGTGGTGATGGCGGCCGCGGTGGCCGACTTCCGACCCAAGGCCGTCGCGATCGAGAAGCTCAAGAAAGGCGACGGGGCGCCTGAGCTGTTGCTCGAGCCGACGGTCGACATCCTGGCCCGCCTCGGTGCCCGGACCCCCCGACCGCTCCTGGTGGGGTTCGCGGCCGAGACCGAGCACGTCGCCGAGCACGCGGCCGCCAAGCTCACCTCGAAGCAGGTCGACCTCGTCGTCGCCAACGACGTCAGCCAGGAGGACGCCGGATTCGCCGTCGACACCAACCGCGCCGTCCTCGTCGACGCGGCCGGGACGGAGGAGCTGCCGCTGCTCTCCAAGTCGGAGCTCGCGGGGTTCATCCTCGATAGGGTGTCGCACCTGCTTGCCCCCGAGCACACCCAGGAGAGAGAAGCTCGATGACGGTGCGTTACACGTTCACCTCAGAATCGGTCACCGAGGGTCACCCCGACAAGATGTCGGACCAGATCAGCGACGCGGTGCTCGACGCGATCTTCGAGCAGGACCCGCAGAGTCGGGTGGCGTGCGAGACGATGTGCACGACGGGCCTGGTCGTGATCGCCGGCGAGATCTCGACGCAGGCCACCATCGACTATCCCCGGACCGTGCGTGACACCGTGCGAGGGATCGGCTACACGAACGCGTCGTTCGGTTTCGACGGCAGCACCTGCGCGGTGATCACGTCGATCGACGAACAGTCACCCGACATCGCGCAGGGCGTCGACAAGGCCAAGGAGCTGCGCGACGGGACCGGTGACCGCTTCGACGAGGTGGGCGCGGGTGACCAGGGCATGATGTTCGGCTACGCCTGCGACGAGACGCCCGACCTCATGCCGATGCCGATCTGGTTCGCGCACCGGTTGGCGCGACGGCTCGCCGAGGTGCGTCGTGACGGGACAATGGACTACCTGCGGCCCGACGGCAAGACGCAGGTGAGCATCGAGTACGAGGACAACGTGCCCAAGCGGCTCGCGACAGTGCTGGTCTCCAGCCAGCACGCGCCCGGGATCGACATCGACGGGCAGATGCGCAACGACCTCGTGGAGCACGTCATCCGACCGCTGCTCCCCGAGCAGTTCGTCGACGACGACTTCGAGGTGCTCTGCAACCCCACCGGCGCGTTCGAGCTCGGCGGTCCCCACGCCGACTGCGGGTTGACCGGCCGGAAGATCATCGTCGACACCTATGGCGGCATGGCCCGCCACGGCGGAGGCGCGTTCAGCGGCAAGGACCCGACGAAGGTCGACCGCTCGGCCGCCTACGCAGTGCGCCACGTCGCCAAGAACGTCGTCGCCGCGGGCATCGCGCGCCGCTGCGAGGTGCAGATCGCGTTCGCGATCGGTGTGGCGCGTCCGGTCTCGATGATGGTCGAGACGTTCGGCACCTCCGAGGTCGATCCTTCGAAGCTTCCCGCGCTGCTGCAGGAGCACTTCGACCTCCGACCCGCGGCGATCATCGAGCACCTCGACCTGCGACGGCCGATCTTCCAGCGCACCGCCGCGTACGGGCACTTCGGCCGGGACGAGCGCGAGTTCACCTGGGAGCGGACGGAATCGGCCGAGGGGCTGCGCAAAGCCGCCGAGGCCCTCGCCTGACCGCCGGCACACGCTCCACACGGGTGGAGCGCGTGTGCCGCGTCCAACCCGACGTCGCCGCCCTCGGGCGCGCGCTCGACTACCTGGTGCCCTCGTCGCTCGCCGGTGACGTGCGCACCGGTGGCATCGTGCGGGTCCCGCTGCACGGACGGCGGGTCCACGGTTGGGTGCTCGACCCCGACGTCGAACGGGCGGAGACGGCACCCCAACTGCTCCAACCCCTCGCGGCACTGGTGTCCGCGGGGCCGCCGGCCGACCTCGTCGCGCTCGCGCAGTGGGCGGCGTGGCGATTCGCCGGCCCGATCGTCACGTTCCTGCGGGCGGCGTCGCCCGCCAACGTGGTGCCGCCGGGCGCCGACCCGCCGCTCGAGACCGCGGTCTACCCGGAGGCACCGCCCACCGGTCGCGGCGCGGACGTGGCGGCGCGGATGATCGAGGACGTGGCGGGGCACCCGCGGGCCCTGGTGGTCTGGCCACCGGTGGCTCCGGTCGACGGTCTGGTGCGTTCACTCCTCGCGTCCGAAGGATCCACGTTGGTCATCGATCCCGACCGCGGGCGGGCGTCGCGGCTCGCGGCGGCCTGTCGCGACGACGGTCGGGAGGTCGTGGTCGTCGACGGCGAGGCCCCGGACGCGGAGCGGACGGCGTCGTGGGCGCGGTCCCGCGCCGGCGCGTGCGTGGTCTTCGGTGGGCGGGCCGCGGTGTGGGCGCCCGTACCTGACCTCGCGGCCGTGGTCGTCGTAGACGAGGCCGACGAGGCGCTCGAGGACGAGCGCGCCCCCACCTGGCATGCGCGCGAGGTCGCCGTCGAACGCGCCCGGCGCGCGGGCGCGCGCGTGGTCATGGTGACGCCCGCGCCCACAGTCGAGGCGGTCGTCACCGCGGAGCTCGTCTGTTCGCCGTCGCCTGCCTTCCTCCGCGAGCACTGGCCGCGGCTCGAGGTGGTGGATCCCCGAGACGGAGCGCCCGGCGAACGTCTCCTGAGCGCGCCGTTGGCCGACGCGCTCCACCGCGCGCTCGACGGTGGCAGCCGCGCAGTGTGCGTGCTGAACCGGAAGGGCCGCGCGCGGTTGCTTGCGTGCGCGACGTGCGGGGAGCTGGCCCGCTGCGACGACTGCGGCGCCGCCGTGGTCGAGCGCGAGGAGGGCCTCGTGTGCGAGCAGTGCGGCGCGACCCGGCCGCTCGTGTGCCTCGCGTGTCACGGCGGGCGTCTGCGGGCGGTGCGGCCGGGTATCGCCCGCGTGCGCGAGAGCCTCGCCGCGCTGCTCCCACGGGCGACGGTCGCGGCGGTCGATGCGCAGACCACTTCGGTCCCCGACGCGGCGGTGCTCGTGGGGACGGAGGCCGTGCTGCACCGTGCCGCCGGGGCCGGCCGTCCGCCCGTCCGCCTCGTCGCGTTCCTCGAGTTCGAACAGGAGCTCCTCGCGCCGAGGGTTCGCGCCGCCGAGCAGGCCCTCTGGCTGCTCGTCCGCGCGGCCCGCCTCGTCGGCGGTCGGCGCGAGGGGGGCCTGCTCCTGGTCCAGTCGACCGTGCCCGATCACGAGGTGCTCCGAGCGGTCGCCTCCGGTGAGGTGGACCCGCTGGTCGCGGAGGAGGAGGCCCGACGGAAGCGGTTCGGCTTTCCACCGTTTTCCGGGTTGGCCGAATTGAGCGGTGACGAACCGGCGGTGCGCGCCGCGCTGGACGCGTTGGGCCAGCCCCCCGGCATCGTCGTGCTCGGCCCGGTGGTCCGGGGGACGCGCCATGCTGCCCTGGTCCGGGCGCCCTCGGTCGACGTGCTGGCCGACGCGCTCGGCACGGGCCCGGTGCATGCCGCGCACGCACGCGGGCGCCTGCGCGTCGACGTCGATCCGCGTCGGCTCTGAGTAGTCTGGGCTCATGACCCCGTACACGCTGCGCTTCTTCGGCGACCCGGTGCTGAAGCAGCGCGCGCGGGAGGTGGAGGAGCTCGACGCGACCGTCGCGATGCTCGTCGCGGGCATGTACGACACGATGGAGCGTGAGGCAGGCGTCGGTCTCGCCGCGCCGCAGGTCGGGGTGCGCCGGCGCGTGTTCACCTACGACCTGCACGAAGGCGACGGGCCGGGCGTGGTGATCAACCCCGAGGTCGTCGAGGCTTCGGGTGAGGTGCTCGATGAGGAGGGGTGCCTGTCGGTGCCGGGGATGCGCTTCGAGATCGCGCGCGCGGCGTTCGTCACCCTGCGCGGTCTGGATCTCGCCGGGCACGAGGTGGTGCTCGAGGGTGGCGAACTGCTGGCGCGGATGATCCAGCACGAGATGGATCACCTCGACGGCGTGCTCGTGCTCGACCGGGTCGACCCCGATGTCAGGCGGGAGGCCCTCCGCGAGCTGCGGACGCGCGACGTCGCGGCGGCGTCAGGCAACCTGTCCGGCCGCTGAACACGCCCCGATGCGCCTCGTCTACTTCGGCACGCCCGCCGACGCGGTCGGTCCGCTCGACGCGCTCCACGCTGCCGGGCACGACATCGTGCTCGTCGTCACCCAGCCCGATCGTCGGCGCGGGCGCGGGGGGGCGAACGAGCCGAGCCCGGTCAAGCACGCGGCCGAGGCGCGGGGGCTGTCGGTCCGCACCCCGACCCGCAGTCGCGAGGTGGTGGACGACGTGGCCGCGAGCGGCGCGGAGGCGGGCGTGGTCGTCGCGTTCGGCCAGCTCCTCCCCGAAGCGCTCCTGCACGCGGTGCCGCTCGGTTTCGTCAACCTGCACTTCTCGCTGCTGCCCCGTTGGCGCGGCGCCGCGCCGGTGGAGCGGGCGATCCTGGCGGGCGACGCCGAGACCGGTGTCTGCGTGATGGCGGTCGACACCACGCTCGACACCGGCGCGGTGTTCGCCCGCGCCGCGATCCCGATCGGCTCCGACGACACTGCCGGCGACCTCCGCGCCCGGCTGGTCGAGCGGGGCACCGCGCTGCTGGTCGACGTCGTGGGGCGCCTCGACTCCGCGGTGGCGGAACCCCAGGTGGGCGAGCCGACCTATGCCGAGAAGCTCGATCCCGCCGAGTTCCGGCTCGACTGGCGGGCGTCCGCGGCCGAGCTCGACCGCGTCGTGCGCGCCGCGAACCCGAAGCCGGGGGCGTGGACCACCGCCGACGGCCGTCGGCTGAAGGTGTGGCGGATCCGGTCGAGCGCCTCGCCCGGCGGGGTGATCCCAGACGGCGTGCCGGGGTCCTTGTACCCCGGACCCCTGGTGGCGACGGGAGACCATCCCGTCGAGCTCGTCGACGTGCAGCCCGAGGGAAAGCCGGCGATGACGGGCGCGGCGTGGTACGCGGGCACGCGCGGCCGAGTCGCGCGGCTGGGCGCGTGACCACCGCGCGGCTCGTCGCGCTCGACGCGATGGTGCGGATCGAGGACGGAGCGTACGCCCACGTGGTGCTGCCGGCCATGCTCGCCCGTTCCGGTCTGGCGCCGCGCGACCGCGCGTTCGTCACCGACCTCGTGTACAGCTCGGTCCGATCCCAGCGGCGGCTCGACGACCTCATCGGTCGGGTGGCGAGCCGGCCGGTGCGTCGGCTCGACGCGCCCGTGCGGGCGGCGCTCCGTCTGGGTGCCTACCAACTGCTCGCGGGCGTCCCGAGGCACGCCGCCGTGAGCGCGACCGTCGACGCGCTCGGGGCCCGATCCCCGCGCGCGCGTGGCTTCACCAACGGCGTGCTCCGCGCGATGGGCGCGTTGGGGCCGCCCTGGCCCGAACCCGAGCGCACCGCGGAGGCGCTCTCGTATCCCGACTGGCTCGTCGATCGGATGGAAGGCGAGCTCGGTGCCGATGCTGCGCATGACGCGCTGCGCGCCATGAACGAACCGGCATCGGTGACGCTGCGCCCGAACCCGCGCGCCACCACCCCGGACGCGCTGCAGTCGGAGCTCCTCGACGCGGGCGTCACTGTCGAGCGCGGCACGCTCGTCGACACCGCGCTCGTGGTACGCGGCACCGGCGATCCAACGTCGTTGCCGGCCGTCCGCGAAGGCCGGGCGACACCGCAGGACCAGGGGAGCCAGGCGGTGGTCGACGCACTCGACCCGCGACCGGGGGAGCGGATCGTGGATTTGGCCGCCGCGCCGGGCGGGAAGGCGGGGGCAGCCGCCGAGCGGGTCGGACCCGACGGGCTCGTCGTCGCGCTCGACGTCGACCCGGGCCGCGTCCGGTTGATCGCGGGCGCCCGCCAGCGGCTCGGCGTCGGGTGGCTCGCGCTCGTGGTCGGCGATGCCCGCCGCCCGCCGCTCGCGGCCGGGACGTTCGACCGGGTCCTGCTCGACGCTCCGTGCAGCGGGTTGGGTGTGTTGCGCCGCCGACCCGACGCCCGATTCCGCGTGACACCGCAGCTCATCGGCGAGGTCGCGCAACTGCAACGGCAGCTGCTCGAGGCCGCGGCCGGGCTGGTGCGCGCGGGCGGCACGCTCGTGTACTCGGTGTGCACCCTGACCGGCGCGGAGACAGTCGCGGTCGACCAGTGGGCTGCCACGAACCTCGGCGAGTTCAGCGCCGTCGATCCACCGGGTGCACCGTGGGAGCGGATCGGTCGCGGCGCGCGGCTGTTGCCCCAGGTGGCCGGCACCGACGGGATGTACGTGCTGACGCTCCGCCGGGCGAGCGCGACCCCCGGTGAGCGCACCGGCGCGTAAATTGGCGTGGTGAAGTTGGCTCCGTCGATCCTGTCCGCCGACTTCGCCGAGCTCGGTGCCGAGATCGACCGAGTGACCCCGGTCGCCGATCTCCTCCACGTCGACGTCATGGACGGGCACTTCGTCCCCAACCTGACGATCGGCCCGCCCGTCGTCGCAGCCATCCGCTCGCGCACGGACCTGTTCCTCGATTGTCACCTCATGGTCGACAACCCCGACGTCCTGCTCGACGACTTCGCCGCGGCCGGCGCCGACCGGTGCATCGTCCACATCGAGCTGCCGGGTGATCCGCGCCGGCTCTTCGACCGGCTGCGACGGCTCGAGCTCGGGGTCGGCCTCGTGCTCAACCCGCCGACACCGGTCGAGGCGGTGCTCCCGTATCTCGCGGACATCGACCTCCTCCTGGTGATGAGCGTCGACCCGGGTTGGGGAGGACAGGCGTTCATCCCCGAGGTGTTGCACAAGCTGACGAGCGCGCGCGCGTTCGCCGACGAGCAGGGCCTCGACCTCGAGCTGGAGATCGACGGGGGGATCAACGCCCAGACCGCCCCCGCGGCGATCGCCGCGGGCGCCGACATCCTCGTCGCCGGGAGCGCGATCTTTCGCGCCCCCGACCCGATCGCGGCCGCCCGCGCCATCCTCGCCGCCGCCGAGGTCGCCGGCCGTTGAGCGTGCCCGTCGAGCTCGCCGCCAAGGTGCTGGTCGTGTCGGACGGTGTGATGGCCGGCACTCGCGACGACCGCGCCGGACCCAAGCTCGTGGCCCGGCTCACCGAAGCCGGCTTCGCGGTGGTCGACCACCGCGTGTGCGAGGACGGCATCGACGAGGTCGCCGCCGCGTTGCGCGAGCTGACCGCGGGCTTCGCGGGCCTGGTTGCCACGTCGGGTGGCACCGGGTTCGGGCCGCGCGATCTCACGCCGGAAGGCACCCGGATGGTGATCGACCGGGAGGCTCCCGGGCTGGCGGAGGCCATGCGGAGGGCGAGCGATCGCCCGGGCGAGCCGTTCGGCATGCTCGGCCGCGGGGTGTGCGGGACCGTCGGACGCGTGCTCGTCGTCAACCTGCCGGGGTCGACCAACGGTGCGCTCGCGTGCATCCAGGTGGTGCTGCCCGCGCTGTTCCACGCCCTCGATCTCCTCGCGGGTGGGCGGCCCCACTGATGGAGCTGGGTGCGCTGTCGCTGAGCGCCCTGCAGCTCGCTCCCGTGGTGCGGCGGGAGTCCGCCCGCTCGGAACCGGCGACCGGTCTCCGGTAGGGGACCTCGGGGACCCGGGCCTAGAATTCTCCAGACCGTGGACGCCGGAGCCGAGTTCGATCGCGATCTGGCGATGATGCGCCGGGCGCAGGCGCTCGCCGACTCGGCGCGTCGACGAACGGCCCCCAATCCGTGGGTGGGCTGCGTCCTCGTCCAGGACGGGCGCGTCGTGGGGGAGGGCTCGACCCGACCACCGGGTGGTGCCCACGCCGAGGTCGAGGCGCTGGCGGCGGCGGGTGACGAGGCCCGGGGGGCGACCGCCTACGTGACGCTGGAGCCCTGCGGTCACCAGGGCCGGACGCCACCCTGCACGTCGGCCCTCATCGACGCGGGAATCGCCCGCGTGGTCGTGGCGCTCGAAGACCCTGATCCCCACGTCCGCGGTGCCGGCCTCGCCGCGTTGCGGTCCGCCGGAGTGACCGTCGAGATCGGCGTGGGCGTAGACGCCGCCCGCCGGTCGCTGGCGCCGTACCTCGTGCACCGTACGCAGGGCCGCAGCTTCTGCCTCCTGAAGACGGCCATGAGCCTCGACGGTCGGATCGCGGCAGCTGACGGAACCTCCCGTTGGATCACCGGGCCGGTCGCACGCGTGGACGCGCACGAGCTCCGGGCCGATTCGCAGGCGGTCGTCGTCGGTGCAGGGACCGCGTCGTCCGACCGGCCGAGCCTGACCGCGCGCGAGACCGTCGCGCCGGTCGAGCGCCAGCCGTTGCGCGTGCTGCTCGACGCACGGGGCCGGGTACCGGCCGACGGCCCCCTCTTCGACGCGAACGGCCCCACGCTCGTGTTGACCACCGACGCCGCGCCGGTCGAGGCCAGCGACGCCTGGCTGGCGGCGGGCGCCAAGGTGATCGCCATCGCCCCCGGATCGCAGGGGCGGGGCGTCGACCCGCTCGCGGCGCTCGAGACCTTGGCGGGGCTGGGAGTACTCCAGGCGTTGGTGGAGGGAGGGGCGCACGTCGCGGGGTCGTTTCTCGCCGCCGGCGTGGTTGACCGGCTCGTCACCTACGTCGCGCCCATGGTGCTCGGTGACGCCGGGCTGGCAGCCTTTGCGGGTTCCGGGCCGGCATCCCTCGGCGACGCCGCACCGCTCGCGGTCGTCGACCTGCGCGCCTTGGGGAACGACGTGCGGATCGAATACGAGCGACGGGTGGGCGTCTGATGTTCACCGGGATCGTCGAGGAGCTGGGGACGGTGCGCGCCCTGCGTCGCCACCCCGACGGCGCGCGCCTCGAGGTGCTCGCGACACGAGTGCTCGAGGACGCCGAGGTCGGAGCCTCGATCTCGGTCAACGGCTGCTGCCTCACCGTGGTCGAGCAGGGTCCGGGGTGGTGGGCGGCCGACGTCGTGGCGGAGAGCATGTTGCGCACGAGCCTCGGCACGCTCACCGCGGGCGACCGGGTGAACCTCGAACGGCCGGTCCGCCTCGCCGACCGGCTCGGTGGGCATCTGGTCCAGGGTCACGTCGACGGTGTCGGTTCGCTCGCCGGCCGCCGCCCCCTCGCGGACGGCTCCACGTGGATGGAGCTCGACGCGCCCCGCGACCTGTTGCGGTACGTCGTCGAGAAGGGCTCGATCGCCGTCGACGGCATCAGCCTGACCGTGGCCGCGCTCACGGCGCAGGGATTCGCGATCGCGGTGATCCCGCACACGCTCGCCGTCACCAGCTTGGGGCCGAAACAGCCGGGTGATTCGGTCAATCTCGAAGTCGACGTGCTCGCAAAGTACGTCGAGCGCCTGATGGAAGTGGATTAGGAGCACCATGCCGTTCCAGCAGATCGAGGCCGCGATCGATGCCGTCGCCCGGGGCGAGCTGGTGGTCGTCGTCGACGACGCCGATCGCGAGAACGAAGGCGACCTGATCGTCGCGGCGGAGAAGATCACGGCCGAGACGATGGGGTTCATGATCCGCCACACGAGCGGCGTGATCTGCATGCCGGTCGAGGGTGAGCGACTCGACGAGCTCCGCCTCCCGCTGATGGTCTCGGAGAACACGGAGTCCCAGCGCACTGCGTTCACCGTGTCCGTCGATGCTCGTCACGGCGTCACCACCGGCATCTCCGCCGAAGACCGCGCCACCACCGTGCGCACGGTGCTCGAAGCCGGGACCCGGCCGGACGACCTTGCCCGTCCTGGCCACATCTTCCCGTTGCGGTATCGCGAAGGCGGGGTGCTGAAGCGCGCCGGCCACACGGAGGCAGCCGTGGATCTCGCGCGGTTTGCCGGTCTTCGTCCGGCGGGCGTGCTCGCCGAGGTGGTGAACGACGACGGGTCGATGGCACGGCTGCCGGAGCTGGAAGCCTTCGCGGCGCGCCACGGTCTCCTGCTCATCTCGATCGCCGATCTGATCCGCTTCCGCCGCCACCGCGAGAAGCTCGTACGGCGGGTCTCCGAGGCGCGGATCCCAACGCGTCATGGCGACTTCAACGCACTCGTGTTCGAGTCGCTCATCGACGGCACCGAGCACATGGCCTTCGTCCGCGGCGATGTCGCCGGCAAGGACGACGTCCTCGTACGCGTGCACTCCGAATGTCTGACGGGCGACGTATTCGGCTCGCTGCGCTGCGACTGCGGCCTCCAACTCGACCGCGCGATGGAGCTGGTGGCATCGCAGGGCGCGGGCGTCGTCGTGTACCTGCGCGGGCACGAGGGGCGCGGCATCGGCCTCGGCCACAAGATTCGCGCCTACACGCTCCAGGACGAGGGCCGGGACACGGTCGAGGCGAACGTCGAGCTCGGTTTTCCGCCCGACTCGCGCGAGTACGGCATCGGCTCGCAGATTCTCGTCGACCTCGGCGTGACGACGATGCGTCTGATGACGAACAATCCGGCGAAGTACGGCGGGCTCGAGGGCTACGGTCTCGAGATCGTGGAGCGGGTGCCGCTGCACGTGCTGCCGAACCACGAGAACATCCGGTACCTGCGCACCAAGCAGGACAAGCTCGGTCACCTCCTCGACCTCGAGGACAGCGCCGAGCTCCCCGGCGCCGAGTAGTGCGAGAGCAAGGACCAGAGATGCGGCGAACGAGCGAGCGGAGCAAGCGAGTGAGCTCGCCGGAGCGGCGAGCGTCCGCGGCCCGAGTATCCCGGGCCGCAGCGAGCGCGACCAGCTAGATGGGTCGGTACACCGAGTACGAGGGCGCGCTCGACGCGACGGGGATGCAGCTGGCGATCGTCGCGGGGCGCTTCAATGACCACGTGACGAAGCCGTTGCTCGAGGGCGCGCTCGGAGCCTTGGCCGACGCGGGCCTGGACGACGTCCCGGTGTACTGGGTGCCCGGCGCGTTCGAGATTCCACTCGTGGCGCTCCACCTCGCGCGATCGCGGCGATTCGACGCCGTGGTGTGCCTCGGTGCCGTGATCCGCGGTGCGACCCCGCATTTCGACTTCGTGGCGCGGGAGTGCGCGGCGGGCATCGCCCGGGTCGCGCTCGACACCGGCGTCCCGACGGTTTTCGGGGTCCTGACGACCGACGACCTCGCGCAGGCGGAGGCCCGCGCCGGCGGCGCGGAAGGGAACAAGGGTGCCGAGGCGGCGCGGACCGCGGTCGAATGCGTGGACCTGCTCCGGCGGGTGCCGGGCGAGGGAAAGGGGAGCTGATGCTCCGGCTGGTGCTCCCCAAGGGCTCGCTGGAGGAGGCGACGCTGCGCCTTTTCGAGGACGCCGATCTGGCGGTCTCGCGCGCATCGGACGTCGACTACCGCGCCACCGTCGACGACCCGCGCGTGAGCGAGGTGAGAATCCTCCGCCCCCAGGAGATCCCGCGCTACGTGGCCGAAAGCCGCTTCGACCTGGGGATCACCGGGCGGGACTGGATCGAGGAGACGAACGCCGAGGTGACGAGCCTCGGCGAGCTCCACTACTCCAAGGCCACCGCCCGCCCGATCCGAGTGGTCCTCGCGGTCGCAGCCGACTCGCCCGCGACGGGAATCGCCGACCTGCCGTCGGGCCTCGTCGTCCACACCGAATATCCCGAGCTGACGAAGCGGTACTTCGCCAAGCACGGCGTCGACGCCGACGTCCAGCTCTCGTACGGCGCGACCGAGGCCAAAGTTCCCGACATTGCCGATGCGATCGTGGAGATCACCGAAACCGGCCGCGCGCTGCGGGCGGCGGGTCTCAAGATCCTCGACACGATCCTCGTGTCGCACACGGAGCTCATCGCGAGCCCGGAGGCCTACCAGGAGCCGGCGCAGCGCAAGGCCATGGAACAGCTGCACACGCTGCTCGCGGGCGCGCTCGAGGCCCGGGGCCGGGTGCTGCTCAAGTGCAACGTCGACGAGCACAATCTCGACGCGGTGATCGCGCTCCTGCCCGCGCTGAAGTCTCCGACGGTGTCGAAGCTCTTCGGCGAGGACGGCTACGCGGTCGAGACCGTCGTGGCGAAGAGCGAGATCAACATCCTCATTCCGGCGCTGCTCGAGCAGGGGGCGGCCGGCATCATCGAGCTGCCAATCTCGAAGATCGTGTCGTAGTGCCCGACCTTCGCTCGGGCACGGTCGCCGCGTTCGACGAGCACCGCGGACTCGGCGAAGTCGTCACCGAGGCGGGCGAGCGGCTCTCGTTCCATTGCACGGCGATCGCCGACGGGTCACGCGCCATCGCGGTCGGGGCTCGCGTCGCGTTCGACGTGGTCACCGGCCCACTCGGAACACCCGAGGCGGGCAACGTCAAGCCGCTCGGCGCGGATGGTCGAGGCACCACAGCGAC
This sequence comes from uncultured Actinomycetes bacterium, assembly GCA_963775795.1. Classification (GTDB taxonomy): domain Bacteria; phylum Actinomycetota; class Acidimicrobiia; order IMCC26256; family DASPTH01; genus CAVZKC01. Next base: position 2,184,604 of record CAVZKC010000004.1, read on the forward strand.
GGCATGACCTGATCCGGGTCGAGTGGGTCGGTCCCGCGAGACCGCCCCGCGCATCAGTCCCGCCCGGCTCGCTCCATCGCGGGCCGGGTGCCGCGCGCGATGTTCGCGGCAGTGTTGACCAAGGACACGTGGGTGAACGCCTGGGGGAAGTTGCCGAGCTGGCGCTTCGCGACGGGGTCGTACTGCTCGGCCAACAGGCCGACGTCGTTGGCGAGGCCGAGCAAGCGCTCGAACAGCGCGCGCGCCTCGGACTGGCGCCCCTGCAGCGCGAGGTTGTCGGCCAGCCAGAACGAGCACGCGAGGAACGCCCCCTCGCCCTCGGGCAGGCCGTCGACCCCCGATGCGGTCGAGTAGCGCGCGACGAAGCCGTCGGTGACCAGCTCACGCCGGATCGCCGCCACCGTTCCGACGACGCGGGGATCGTCCGCCGGGAGGAACCCCACGAGCGGGATCATCAGGGCGCTCGCATCCAGCTCCCGTGAGCCGTAGGACTGGGTGAACGTCATGCGCTCGCCGTCGAACGCGCGCTCGATCACCTCGTCGTGCACCTCGTCGCACGCGGCACGCCACCGATCGGCGGGGCCTTCGAGACCGGACTCCTCGACCGCGCGCACGGCCCGGTCGAAGGCCACCCATGCCATCACCTTCGAGTGCGTGAAATGCTGTCGCTCCCCGCGGACTTCCCAGATTCCCTCGTCGGGCTCGCGCCAGCCATCTTCCAGGAAGTCGAGGAGCGCCCGCTGGACTGCCCACGCGTCCGCGCTGTCCTGCATCCCCAGCCGCCTCGCCTGGTGGAGCGAGTCCATCACCTCCCCGTAGACGTCGAGCTGGAACTGCCTCGATGCCGCGTTGCCGATCCTGACCGGGGCCGCGCCTTCGAACCCGGGGAGCCACGGCACCTCCCACTCGGTCAGACGCCGCTCACCGGCGACGCCGTACGTGGTCTGCAGGTTGGCGGGGTCGCCCGCCACCGCGCGCAGCAGCCACTCGCGCCACGCCTTGGCCTCCGTCCGATAGCCGGACACCATCAGCGCGTACAGCGTGAAAGTGGAGTCGCGCAGCCAGCAGTATCGGTAATCCCAGTTTCTGACGCCGCCCGGCCACTCGGGGAGCGATGTCGTGGGCGCGGCGACGATGCCCCCGGTGGGCGCGTAGGTCAGGGCCTTCAACGTAATGAGCGACCGCTGCGAGACGTCGCGCCACTCGCCCGCGCACTCGGAACTCGCCGTCCACTCCTCCCAACGTTCGGCGGTGGCCGCGATGGCTCGTTCGACGTCGGGGGGCGCCGGCGGTGTCCCGTGGAACGACGGGAACCATGTGAGCGAGAACGGCACACGATCGCCGGCGCGCACGGTGAAGGACGAGACGTGCCGGAAGTCGTGACCCTCGGTGGGCACCGGCGTCACGAGTCGGAGTGCGTCGGGCCCGGCGATCATGCGGACGGTGCCGTCGACGGCGCGCACCCACGGGATGATCGCGCCGTAGTCGAAGCGCGCGATCAGCTCCATCGACATGGGAACGGCGCCGCGCACGCCCTCCACGAGGCGGACGATGTCGACACCGCGGTTGCGCTCGGGCATGCAGTCGGTGACGCGGACGGAACCTTCGGGCGTCTCGAATTCGGTCTCGAGGACGAGCGTGCCCTCGTGGTACCGGCGGCGGGACGCGACGACTCCTGACGAGGGCCCGATCAGCCACCGGCCGTGGCCGGGGTCGCCGACCAGCGCGGCGAAGCAGGCGCCCGAATCGAAGCGCGGAGCGCAGAACCAGTCGATGGAGCCGTCGTCGCCGACGAGGGCCGCCGTCTCGGTGTCGCCGATGAGGGCGTACTGCTCGATGCGCCGGTTCGGGGTGGGTGGGCTCAATCGTCGCCGCCCGCGCGGCCCGAGACCTCCACGAAGGCCAGGCGGAGCTGGCGGACGGCGTCCCGGAGCGTCTCGTCGTGGGGGGCGAGGCGGGTCCCGAGATCGTCGACCAGCGCCGCGAGCGCGTCGATCGCGAGGGCGGCCTGATCGAGCCGGGGCGGCGAGGGCGACCCGTCTCGTGCAGGATCGGGGGTGAGATGGAGGACGGCGAGCTGCCAGAGGCCGATGGCATGGTTGGCGATGAGATCGACCACCGGGACGGCGGCCAGCTCGGCGCGGGCCTGCCGCAGCTCGTCCTCGAGCTCCTCCGGCGTCGGCTCCCCGTCCCCGCTGGCGGTGTCTTCGGGGACGGGGTCGTCGCCCGAGGGTGTCCACAGTTCGCTCACGCTGGTATCCTTTCGTGAAACGCAAGAGGGAAGTGGGACGCCTGGTGCCTGTCGTGTCTGTGCAGGCCCAGGATCGCGCCCCACCTGGCCGTACAGGAAGATACGGGGATACCCCCGTAGGAGATGTACGAGTCCAGGTTCCGACGGTCGCCGGCGCGCCGGCGACCGGCGGCGCGATCACCGTGGCGGACGCATCGAGTGTCCGCCATCGTCGCGTTGGAGCCCACGTCCCGCCCGCAGCCGATGGAACGGGGTGACCAGATAGCCACACACGACGTCAGGATCAATGACCGCATCCGGGCACGCGAGGTGTTCCTCGTGGGCGCCGAGGGCGAGCAGCTCGGCGTGAGGCCCCTACCCGAGGCTTTGGCGGCAGCCCGCCAGCTGGAGCTCGACCTGGTCGAGGTCGCACCCAACGCGAACCCGCCGGTCTGTCGGGTCATGGATTACGGGCGCTTCGTGTACGAGCAGGAACAGCGACGACGCCAGTCGAAGCGAAAGGCGACGAACGTCGTCATCAAGGAGATGAAGTTCCGACCCAAGATCGACGAGCACGACTACACGACCAAGATGAAGCACGTCACCCGCTTCCTGGGTGAGGGAAACAAGGTCAAGCTCACGATCATGTTCCGGGGCCGGGAGATGGCCCATCCGGAGCTGGGCGCGCGGATCCTGCGCCGAGTCGCCGAGGACGTGAGTGACGTCGCGATCGTCGAGTCGGAGCCCCGCCAGGACGGGCGCAACATGACGATGGTGCTCCATCCCGCGAAGAGCAGCGGACGCAAGCCGAAGCCGGAGACGACCGGCAGCCCGACCCCACCCGAGCCGGCGACTGCCGGCGCCGCGAGCACACCGGAGCCGGCTACGCCGGCGACCGACGACACCGGAGCAGCGTGATGCCGAAGATGAAGACCCACCGGGGAGCCGCCAAGCGCTTCCACGTCACGGGGACCGGGAAGATCCGCCGCCGAAAGGCGTTCCGCGCGCACCTGCTCGAGAAGAAGCCCAGCAAGCGCACGCGCCGGCTCGCGCGCGGCGCCGAAGTCACCGGCGGGGACCGCAAGCGCCTCGAGCGCATGCTCGGCCGCTGACGTACTCGCACCGACAGGGAGCTCCACCATGGCCAGGGTCAAGCGATCCGTCCACAGCAAGAAGCGTCGCCACAAGGTCCTCGAGCAGGCATCGGGCTACCGCGGCTCGCGGAGTCGCAGCCTCCGCAAGGCCAACGAGCAGGTCATGCACTCGGGCAACTACGCCTTCCGCGACCGTCGGGCGCGCAAGGGCGAGTTCCGCCGCCTGTGGATCGTCCGCATCAATGCGGCCTGCCGCCAACACGACATCTCGTACTCGCGCTTCGTCGCCGGACTGAAGGCCGCCGACATCGAGGTCGATCGCAAGATCCTCGCCGATCTCGCCGTGCGTGACTCGGCGGCGTTCGGCGCGCTCGTCGCGGCCGCACGCGAGGCGCTCGAAGCTGCCTGAGCGCGGGGGTCCGCTCGGACCTCGCGACGAGCTCGTCCGGCGGACACGCGCGCTGCTGCGCGACCCCAAGGCCCGACGGGCGGACCAGGCGTTCGTTGTCGAAGGGCCCCGCGCGGTCGACGCCGCCCTCGACCGCGACGCGCCCCTGACGGACGTCCTGCTCGGGCCGGGGGCGCAACGGTCGTTCGCGCCGCTCGTGGAGCGGATCGGGGCGCGCGGGATCCGGGTCCACGAGCTCAAGGAGGGCGTCCTCGAGCGCCTCGGCTCGACCTCGACGCCCCAGCCGGTGCTTGCGGTCGCGTCGCGCGCCCAGCCCGACGTCGCAACCCTCGGCGGTGACGGGCTCGTGCTGGTGGCGGTGGGGCTCGCGGATCCCGGCAATGCGGGCACGATGCTGCGGAGCGCGGAAGCTGCCGGCGCGGCAGCGATCGTCCTCTGCCGGGGATCGGTCGACGCGTACAATCCCAAAGTCGTTCGCGCCTCGGCGGGCGCGATCTTCGGTATCCCCGTCTTCGAGGAGTGGACTGCGGTGGAAGCGCTCGACGCGCTGGGCGGGCTCGGGCGGGCGCGCCTCGCGGCCCGGGCGCACGGCGGCCCGCGCTACGACACGCTCGACTTCCGGGCGCCCACGGCACTCGTGCTCGGCAACGAGGCACACGGGCTCGATCCCGCGCTCGACGCCCACCTCGACGGCACGGTGTCGATCCCCATGGCGGCGCCGGCCGAATCGCTCAATGTGGCGATGGCGGCCACCGTCGTGTGCTTCGAAGCGGCCCGTCAGCGCCGCGCCGGAGGCCGGCCGTGACGACGTCGGCGGAGCTGACCGGCCGGCTCGATGCCGCACTCGCCGAGGCCCGCGAGGCGGTGGCGGCCGCGGACGGGGTCGAGTCGCTCGACGAGGTGGAACGGGCCTGCCTCGGGCGCCGCTCCGCCCTCACCGCGGTCAACGAGGCGATCAAGGAGCTCGACCCCGGCGATCGCAAGGTGGTGGGCCAGGCGGTCGGCGCGTTCAAGGCCGCGGTCGGCACCCTGGTGGAGGATCGGCGGGCCGAGCTCCGAGCGGCGGACGCGGCCGTCGCCGCCACTCGCGACCGTGTCGACCTCTCGGTGGGCGGGCACGCCCGCGCACGCGGGCACCTCCACCTCGTGACGCAGGTGCAGCGGGAGCTCGAGGACATCTTTGTGGGGATGGGCTACCGCGTCGTGCAGGGGCCGGAGGTCGAAGACGATTGGCACAACTTCGAAGCGCTCAACATTCCCCCGGCGCACCCGGCGCGTTCGATGCAGGACACGCTCTACGTCGAGCTGGGCGAGCCCGAGCAGGTGATGCTCCGCACCCACACCTCACCGGTGCAGATCCGCACCATGGAGGCGAACGAGCCGCCGATCTTCGTCGTCGCGCCCGGGCGCACGTACCGCAACGAGACGCTCGACGCGCGTCACTCGCCCGTGTTCCACCAGATCGAGTGTCTTGCGGTCGACCGCGGCATCACGCTGGCCGACCTGTTCGGCACGATCGAGACGTTCGTGCGGCGTCTGTTCGACGACGAGCGGATCCGGACGCGCTTCCGCCCCGACTTCTTCCCCTACACGGAGCCCTCGGCCGAGCTCGCGGTGAGCTGCATCTTCTGTGAGGGTGCGGGGTGCCGAGTGTGCTCGCACTCGGGCTGGATCGAGCTCGGGGGCTGCGGCATGGTCGACCCGAACGTGCTGGCCGGAGTGGGCATCGACCCCGAGGTGTATACGGGCTTCGCGTTCGGGTTCGGGCTCGAGCGGATCGCGATGGTGCGCTACGACATCGACGAGATCCGCACCTTCTTCGACAACGACGTTCGCTTCCTGGCGCAGTACTGATGCGCGCGCCGCTCTCGTGGATCCGTGACTTCACGCCGGTCGAGGCGCCCGTGGCGGAGCTGGTCGCGGCCCTGAACCAGCTCGGTTTGGAGGTCGAAGGCGTCGAGGAGCCGGGTCGCGAGATCGGCGGCGTGATCGTCGCTCGCGTCCTCGACGTCGTCGCGCATCCCGACGCCGACAAGCTCCGCCTCGTCGAGGTCGACTTCGGCTCCGGTCAGACGAGCGTCGTGTGTGGCGCGTCGAACGTGGTCCCGGGCATGCTCGTCCCCTTCGCACCCGCGGGCGCGACGCTGCCCGGCGGCGTCACCCTCGAACGCCGCAAGATCCGGGGGGTGGTCTCGGACGGGATGCTCTGCTCGGCCCGAGAGCTCGCTCTCGGCGACGACCACTCCGGCATCCTCGCCCTCGAGGCCGGCGCCGAGCCGGGCAGCGACATCCGCGAGGTGCTCGGGCTCGACGACGTGGTTCTCGACCTCGCGATCACACCCAACCGCCCGGACGCGATGTGCATCGTCGGGGTCGCGCGGGAGCTGGCCGCGCACTTCGCGCTGCCGCTCGACGTGCCGCAGCCGGCGCCATCGCTCGACGCGACCGTCGACGGGGCGGTGGCCGTCGTCATCGAGGCGCCCGATCGTTGCCCGCGCTACGTCGCCGCGGTGGCGGGGGTGACGATGGGCCCGTCGCCCGCGTGGCTCGCGCAGCGCCTGGTCAAGGCGGGGATGCGTCCGATCAGCAACGTCGTCGACGTCACGAATTACGTGTTGCTCGAGCGGAATCAACCGCTGCACGCGTTCGACCTCGCGCGGCTCGCCGGGCGGGGAATCGTCGTGCGACTCGCCGACGACCGTGAGACCATGACCACACTCGACGGCGTCGAGCGTGCGCTCGACTCCCGTGACCTCCTCATCTGCGACGCGGCCCGCGCCCCCAGGCCATCGCGGGGATCATGGGCGGCTCGACCTCGGAGGTCTCCGATGCCACGACCGAGATCCTCCTCGAGTCGGCGTACTTCGAGCGCATGGGCATCGCCCGCAGCTCGAAGCGCCTGAAGCTGCGCAGTGAGTCCAGCGCGCGCTTCGAGCGCGGGATCGACCCCCAGGCGGTAGCAGCCAACGCGGCGCGTGCGATGGAGCTGTTGGTCGAAGTGGCCGGCGCGCGGGTCGCGCCCGAGCCGGTCGACGCGTACCCCGCGCCGCTCGCGCCCGCGCACATCACCGTCCGTCCGTCCCGGGTCAACGCCGTGCTGGGCACGAGCCTCGACGCGGAGGACGTGTGGGATGCGCTCGCGCCGCTCGGCATCGAGCTCGACGGGCTCGACGACGGCTCGTTGCGTGCGACGGTCCCGACGTACCGCCCCGATCTCGAGCGCGAGATCGATCTCGTCGAAGAGGTGGCGCGCCGCGTGGGCTTCGATGCCATCGGCCGCACGCTCCCGGACACGCGCGGGCAGGTGGGTGCCCTCACCAGCGAGCAGCGCGATCGGCGGGTGGTCGCCGACGCACTGGTGGGCGTGGGCCTCTCGGAGGCGATCACGCTGTCGCTGGTCGCGCCGGAAGACCTCGAGCGGGCGGGAGCTGGGCTCGACCGCCTGGTGCGGGCCGCGAATCCGCTCCGCGCCGAGGAGTCGGTGCTCCGGACAGGCGTCTTGCCCGGGTTGCTGCGGGCCGTCGCCGGGAACCGGGCGCACGGGATGGAGGATGTCGGGCTCTTCGAGATCGGCCGGGTGTTCCACGCGCCCGAACCTGCCCGCGGCCCCTTGCCCCACGAACCCGAGCGCGTGGCGCTGGTGCTGGCCGGCTCGGTCACCCGCGCACCCGTGGAGCCCGATCGGCCGGTCGATCCCTACGACGTGATCGACGCGCTGCGGGCGGTCGCCGCCGCGCTCGGCGTGTCGGAGCTGGTCATCCGGGCCGACGACGTCCCGGGGTTCCGGCCGGGGCGTGCGGGGCGCGTCCGGGCGGGCGGGCATGACGTGGGCGCGGTGGGAGAGGTCGCGGCCGACGTGCTCACCGCACTCGACCTCGTCGCGCCCGTCGTCGCGGCCGAGCTCGACCTCGACGCGCTGCTCGCGGCGCCGCGCCGGGACCGGACGTTCCGGATGCCGTCGCGGTACCCCGCGTCCCAGTTCGACCTCGCGTTCGTCGTTCCCGACGACGTTCCCGCCGGCGACGTCGAGCGGACGGTGCGGGGGGTGGTGGGCGAGTTGCTCGAGAACGTCCGGGTCTTCGACGTGTTCCGCCACGAATCGCTCGGCCCGAGCCGCCGGAGCGTCGCGTTCGCGCTTCGCCTCCGCGCGTCTGATCACACGCTGACCGACGCCGAGGTGGGAGAGGTGCGCGCGCGGGCGATCGACGCGGTGATCGCGGCGCACGGAGCGGAGCTCCGCGGCTGACGGGAGCCGAGCTCCGCGGCTGACCGGGACTACCGGAGGGCGGCCGCGTGCGGCACCATGGGGGAGTGAAGGTCGCCGCCGATCCGTACGACCTGCTGGGGGTCCCCCCCGACGCAACCCCGGGCGAGATCGTCGCCGCCTTTCGGATCCGGGCGAAGCACTTGCATCCCGACGCGGCACGCGACGGTCGGGGCGAGGGATTCCGCGAGCTCGTGGAGGCGTACCGAATCGTCGGCGACCCGGTCGAGCGGGCCCGCTTCGACGCCCGGCGGGCGGCCCCGGCCCCGCCTCCGCGCCCCGCGCCGGCTCCGCCGGCGACCCCGGCTCGGGGGTTCCACCTCTCGCTGCGGTGGGCGCGGCGTGCCTTCGCGGGTGGGCTGGTCATGCTCGTGCTCGGCGTCGCCGCCGCGTACTGGGTGCTCGCCCTGCAACGCCACGATTCCCGCCTACGCGGGAACGGGGAGGTCGCCACCGCGACCGTGGTCGGCGGCGGCGGCGGTCGCGAGCTCGTGTTCACGACGCAGCTCGGGCAACCGGTCCGTGCCGCGGAACCGGCGAAGAGTGGCTCGACCCAGCCGTCCGTCGGCTCGCGCGTGCGGCTCTACTACGACCCGGCCCACCCGACCGACGTGACGCTCGCGACCTCCCATGCCGCCCGTGACATCACGCTGTGGATCGTCGCGGTCAAGTGCCTGGTCGGCGGGGGAGTGCTGACCGTGCTGGGAGCCCGACGCCTCCGTGCTACGTGACGCGTCCGCGCTACGAGACGGTCTCCAGCGCCACCGGACCGTCCACCACGAGCCGGAACCGGCCGCGGCCCGTCTTCTCGATCCCGATCGGTGCCTCGCGCTCCTGGAGTCGTCGTTTCAACAGGATGAGGCGGCTCTCCAGGTTGTCCCGGAACGCCGGGAGCTCGAGCGACGGGTCGAGCCGGATCTCGCGGTTGCTGAAGTCGACCCTGCCGTCGTCGAGGTAGTGGGCGACGAGCTTCGCGAGGAGGCGGCCGGCAACACCTTTGATCAGGTAGCCGTCGTCGAGGAACGTGCTGCCGTCGACGGGGAAGTACCGGAGCCGCGTCGTTCCCGTCGTGCGGGGCGCACGTTCCGGAACGGGACGACTGGGCCGCGCGGGCCCTTCCCCGGGCTCGGCCGCGCCCGCGTCGCGTTCGTTGGCCGCATCGATCTCGATCGCGCTGGCGATCAGGTTCGCGACGACCCCGAGGAGCGCCTCGTCGTCGGCGCTGAACGCCACGGGCTCCGGACTCTCGATCGCGAGCACACCGACGAGCTGTCCGAGGACGACCGCGGGGGCCACGGCCTGGCTGTTGGCGTCGGGCAGACCCGGCAACGGGATTTCGTCGCCGAGCTCGGTCTCACCCTTCTCCTCGATGGCGCGACGCACGGAGCGTGCGTACGAGAGCATCTGACGCAGGTTGCCCACTCGCATCGGGACCGCCTGCGCCGCGGCCATCCCGATCAGCCCCTTCCCCACGCGCACCTCGGAGCCGATCCCGGCGCGCTCGTAGCCGTGGCTGGCGATCGTGTAGCAGCGAGTTCCCGTCTCGTCGAGGAGCATGAGCACGGAGTGCTCGAAGCCGAACAGGTCGGCGAGCCCGGAGAGTGCCGCGCTCGTCAGTGTGTCGAGGTCGGGGCAGCGGCCGAGGCGCGCCGACAGCTCTCCGAGCCGGGCCGGCAGCGATCGCGCGTCGGGCGCGTTCGTCATCCGACCGTGTCGTCGCGCTCGTGGAACGCGCTCGGGACGAGCGCGACGTCGATGACACGGTAGATGTCCGCGCTGCGGAGCTTGAAGACGCCCTGCATCCCGCACAACGCGGCGATCGCGTCGATGTCGCGCTCCATCTGCTCGAAGAGGGGTCCGCGGCGTTCGGTGCGCTCGTACCGGAGCTCGAGTCGGTATTCGTCGAAGTCGACCGGATGGACCACGAGGACCGACGCGCGCGGGTTCTCGGCCAGGTTGCGCATGGTCTTCGAGAAGAATTGGTTCGACAGGGCCACGTGCTCGTCGTCGACGAGGTGCACCTTCGAGAGGTGGGTGACGTTCGGAGTGCCGTCGGCGCTCGCGGTGGCGATGATCGACGGGACCACGCCCTCGAAACAGGGCGCGATCGCACGGAGACGCGGACGGGGCTCGGTCACGACGGCGCCGGACTCAGTACGCGTCGGCCGGCCTCCGGCCCCGGGGTCTGGTCGTAGGCGTCCTCGACGTCCATCTCGAACGCGACCAATGTCCGCGGGAGCATGCGCGCGAGTAGCGCGGGCTCGGCGCCGTCGACGTCGTGGATCGCGGCGAACACGCGGTCCCGGTACTCGCGGTGACCCGTCTCGTCCGCTTCGCCGATCGGCTCCGGACCCTTGTAGGCCCTCCCTTTGAGCTGGATCGATTCGAGCGTGTGGACGTCGGTGATGGTGACCGCGACCGGCTGCCCGGCACCGATGTCGGCGAACGACGACTCGACGTCGCCCGCGATCAGCACCCGCACGCGCCGGCCGTCGACGACGTGTGCTCCCCACCCCCGGCAGGCGGTGGGGATCTGGTCACGGTCGACCGTGCCCACGCTGAGCGTGGAGCCGGTGCCGAGGAGCCGCTCGAACGCGGCGATGGGCATGGGCGCTCCCTCGATTCGGAGTAGCGAATTCTTAGCGTTTCGGCAGCGGAGTTGTACGAGCAAGGGCGGGAATCGTGGCGCATCGTGGGCGGCAGCAGACGGACGGGCCGCCGACGAGCAGCCCGAGACCAGGAGGGAACCCATGACCGCAACGCTGACCAACGCATCCGGACCGTCCACCGACGAGACGCCTCGCCAGGCGCTCTACCGCAACATCCACAAGGGGATCCGGGGCGAGCTGTTCCGGGTGACCTACGAGACCGGTCGGGTGGATCACACCGACGACGCCACCGTGCGCCAGGTCGCGAACGACGTCCGTGCGCTCGTGGCGCTGCTCGTCTCCCACGCGGAGCACGAGGACACCGAGGTGCAAGGTCTGGTCGAGCGCTTCGCGCCCGCCCTGGCGCCGCGGGTGGTCGCGGAGCACGTCGAGCTGGAGGCCCGGATGGAGAACCTGGAGCTCCTCGCCGAGGCCACCGTGCAGGCCGAGCCGGGCAACCGCCGGACGCTCGCGTTCCAGCTGTACCTCGAGCTGGCGTCGTTCACCTCCGCGTACCTGGCCCACCAGGCCCTGGAGGAGGAGCAGATCCACCCGCTGCTCGAGGCCGGGGCGACCCAGGAGGAGCTGGCGGCGACCGAGCAGCGGATCGTGGCGTCGCTCACCCCGGAGCAGACCGTCACGTCGCTGAACGTGATGCTGCCGGCCATGAACGTCGACGAGCGGACCGAGATGCTCGCCGGCATGCAGGCGGGCGCACCCCCCGAGGTGTTCCAGGTCCTGGCCGGCGTGGCCCGCGACGCCCTCGGCGCGGAATGGGCGCCGGTCGCCCGTCGCCTCGGCATGGCCTGAGCGGGGAGCACACCGGGCCGCCGTCCGGGCGGAGGATCATGCCGCATGATTATGCGGCCCGGTGTATACTCCCTCCGTGGTGTGGCGCACGGCAGTCGCCGGTGGTTCGGGGTACGCAGGAGCAGAGCTCCTGCGTCTCCTCGCGGGTCATCCCGAGCTCGACGTCGTCGCGGTCACGGCCGAGGCGAACGTCGGAGCCACAGTGGCCGAGTTGTATCCGTCGCTGGCGCCGGCCTACGGGAGCTTGGTGTTCGAACCCGTCGACGCCGCCGCGCTGGCCGGGCTCGACCTCGTGTTCTGCGCGCTGCCGCACGGGGCATCCCAGGCGCTCGCGCCCAAGCTGGTGGACGAAGTCGGACACGTGGTCGACCTCGGTGCCGACTTCCGGCTTCCGCCGGCCATTTACGAGGCGTGGTACGGCGAGCGGCACACCGCCCCCGAGCTCGCCGACCGGTTCGCATACGGCCTGCCCGAGCTCTACCGCGACGAGATCCTCGCGGCGCGTCACGTGGCCGCGCCCGGTTGCTACCCGACCACCGCGTCGCTGGCGCTGGCACCGTTGCTCGCCGCCGGTCTGGTGGAGCCGACCGGGATCGTGGTCGACGCCGTATCGGGCGTCTCGGGCGCAGGGCGGGGCCTGAAGGCGGCCAGCCTGTTCGCAGAGGTCGACGAGGACGTCACCGCGTACGGGCTGCTCACGCATCGTCACACTGCCGAGATGGAGATGACGCTCGCGCGCGTCGCGGCCGCGCCGGTGCAGGTGCTCTTCACGCCCCATCTCGTTCCGATGACGCGCGGGATCCTCGCGACGTGTTACGCCCGCCCGGCTGCGACGGGGCTCAGCACCGACGCCTTGCTGTCGGCGTACCGGGAGTTCTACGCCGACGAGCCGTTCGTGGTGGTGGGAGACGGGTCGCCACGGACGAAGGCGACGCTCGGCTCGAACACCGCCCATCTGACCGTGCGCTTCGACCCGCGGACGGAGACGGTGCTGGCCATCGCCGCGCTCGACAATCTCGTCAAGGGGGCCTCCGGACAGGCGCTGCAATCCGCCAACCTGCTCCTCGGTCTCCCCGAGACCGTCGGTCTCCCGCGCCTCGGGGTCATGCCGTGAGCGCCGAGCGCGGGCACGCATGAGCGTCACGGCGGCGGCGGGCTTCGAGGCCGGCGGCCTTGCCAGCGGCATCAAGGCCTCCGGCGCCGCGGACCTGGCGATGGTGGCGACCGACGATCGCCGCCCCGTGCCCGCGGCCGGCGTCTTTACGAGCAATCTCGTCGCGGCCGCCCCCGTCGTGGTCAGCCGGGAGCACCTCGAGGACGGCCGGGCGTCGGCGGTCGTGCTCAATTCGGGGAACGCGAACGCGGCAACCGGCGCGGCGGGCCGCGCCGACGCACGTCGGATGTGCGACCTGACCGCCGAGGCGCTCGGGTGTGCGTCGGCTGACGTACTCGTGTGCCAGACGGGCCTGATCGGCATCCCGATGCCGATGGCGCCGGTCGAAGTCGGCATTCCAGAGCTGGGCGCCGCGCTGGCTGGGGATGCGGCGCGTGCCGCTGCTGCCGCGGACGCGATCCTCACCACTGACACGGTCCGCAAGGAGACGCGCCGGCCGCTGGACCTGGCGGGAAGCAGCGCGGTGGTCGGTGGGATGGCGAAGGGCGCGGCGATGCTCTCACCGGCGATGGCCACGATGCTGGCCGTGCTCACGACAGATGCCGCGATCGAGCCCGACGCGTTGCGCGCCGCCGTCGCCGACGCGGTGGACCGGTCGTTCAACGCCCTGAGTGTCGACGGCTGCTGCAGCACGAACGACACGGTCCTCGTGCTGGCGAGCGGGCGGGCAGGCACCGCGCAGATCGCGGCCGGGACACCGGCGGCCGCGCAGTTCGCGAGCGTGCTCGGCGATGCGTGCCGTGACCTCGCCCGCCAGATGGCGGCCGACGCCGAAGGTGCCACCAAGCTCGTGCGGCTCGAGGTGCGGGGCGCCGGCAGCGTGCGCGACGCGCGCGTCGCCGCGCGGGGGGTTGCGAACAGCCAGCTCGTGCAGTGCTCGCTGTACGGCAACGATCCCTATTGGGGTCGCGTCCTCTCGGAGCTCGGTGCCAGCGGTGCCCGGTTCGACCCGGAGCAGGTCAGCATCGCGTACCAGGGCGTCGAGGTGTGCCGCGACGGCGTCGCCGCACCCCACGACCGTGACGCGCTCGCGGCGTCGATGGCCCGGCGCGAGATCGAGATCGTCTGTGACCTCCGGGCGGGAGACGCCGAGGCCGAGATCCTCTTCACGGACCTCACCCACGCCTATGTGGACGAGAACATGGGCACGTCGTGAGCGAGACGATGAAGGTCGCAGAGGAGAAAGCGGCGATTCTGGCAGAGGCGTTGCCGTACATCCGCGAGTTCTCGGGCTCCACCGTCGTCATCAAGTACGGCGGCAACGCGATGGAGTCGCCGGAGCTCGCCGAGCTCTTCGCGCGCGACGTCGTGTTGATGCGCCTCGTCGGCATCCGAGTGGTCGTCGTCCACGGTGGGGGACCGCAGATCAGCGACCTCATGCAACGGCTCGGCAAGGAGCCCGAGTTCGTCGACGGGCACCGGGTCACCGACGCCGAGACCATCGACATCGTGCGGATGGTGCTGGTAGGGAAAGTGAACCGGGAGATCGTGGCCCTGCTCAACCGCCACGGTTCCTACGCGGTGGGCGTGTCGGGTGAAGACGCCGGACTCATCACCGTGGCGATGCGCGACGAGCGACTGGGATTCGTGGGTGACGTGGCGAAGGTCGACCCGTCCATCCTCGATCGCCTGCTGGCCGAAGACCTCATCCCCGTGGTCGCGACGATCGGAGTCGACGTCGACGGCCAGGCCTACAACGTCAACGCGGACGTCGTGGCCGGCGCGATCGCGGGCGCGCTCCGCGCCGAAAAGCTCGTCTACCTGACGAACGTCGCCGGCCTGTACGCGGACTATCCCGACGAGTCGTCCTTGATCTCGCACGTCGACGTCGAGGGGCTCGAGCGGTTGGAACGCGACGGTAAGCTCACCGAGGGCATGATCCCCAAGATCCACTCCTGCGCAGCGGCGATTCGCGAAGGCGTCGCCCGCGCGCACATTCTCGATGGTCGCATCCCGCACGCGTTGCTCTTGGAGTTCTTCACGCGTGAGGGTGTCGGGACGATGATCGAGGGTGCTCCGTCGTGAGCACGTTCGAAGAGGTCCGCGAGCTCGATGCCGAGCACGTCATGCAGACGTATGCCCGCAACCCGGTGGCGTTCGTGCGCGGCGAGGGCGTGCGCCTGTGGGACACCGAGGGCAGGGAGTACCTCGACTTCCTCGGGGGTCTCGCGGTCACGTCGCTCGGCCACGCCCATCCGGTGGTGGCAGAAGCGGTGGCGGACCAGGCGCGGACGCTGTCGCACGTGTCGAACCTCTACTACAACGAGCTGCAGCCTCGGCTGGCGGAGCGGCTCGACCGCTTGATGGGCGGTGGCGGTCGCGTGTTCTTCACCAATTCCGGGGCCGAGGCGAACGAGTGCGCAATCAAGCTGGCGCGGCGGCACGGGCAGCGTCATGGTGGCCCGGCGCGCTACCACGTCGTCTCGCTGTACAACTCGTTCCACGGGCGGACGCTCAGCACCCTGGCGGCGACGGGGCAGCCGAGCAAGCACGAGACCTTCCAACCGCTGCCCGACGGGTTCCGGCAGGTCGCGTTCGATGACCCGGACGCGCTCGAGGCGGCGCTCGACGACCGGGTCTGCGCGGTGATGGTCGAGCCGATCCAGGGCGAGACGGGCGTGTGGGCGTGCACTCCCGAGTACCTCCGGTCGTTGCGCCGCACCTGCGACGAGCGGGACGTGTTGCTCGTCTTCGACGAGGTGCAGACCGGGCTGGCCCGGACGGGCCGGTGGTTCGGGTTCCAACACGTCGGCGGCCTCGTGCCCGACATCGTCACGATGGCCAAGGCCCTCGGGAACGGCATGCCGATCGGTGCGTGCTGGGCGCGCGACGACGTGGCCGCGGCCTTCTCCCGGGGGGACCACGGCAGCACGTTCGGGGGGCAACCGCTCGCGGCCCGCGCCGCGCTCGCCGTGCTCGACGTGATGGAGGCGGTCGATGCTCCCTCCCGCGCCACCCGGGCTGGCGCCGCGCTCGCGGCGCGCCTCCAGGAGCTCCCGGGCGTGGTCGACGTACGGGGTGCCGGCCTGCTCTTGGCTGCCGAGCTCGCGCCCGGCCTCGACGCGCCCGACGTCGCGAGTCGTTGCCTCGCAGCGGGGTTGGTGGTGAATCCGGTCACCCCGACGGCGCTGCGCTTCGCACCGTCGCTCCTCGTGACCGACGACGAGATCGCCGCCGCGGTGGCGATTCTCGACCGTGTCCTGGCGGCCTCTGTGGCTGCGAGCGGGGAGCGCGCCGCGCGGTGACCCATCACCTCCTGGAGCTGGACGAGCTCTCGCGCGCGCGCTTCACCACCATCCTCGACGCGGCGGCGCGCTGGAAGACCGACATGGCCGGCGTGCCTCGACCCTTGGCAGGCCGTCGGGGTGGCGCTCCTGTTCGAGAAGCCGTCGCTCCGCACCCGGGTGTCGACGGAGATGGCCGTGGTGGGCCTCGGCGGTCACCCGATCGCGATCCGGGCCGAAGAGGTCGGCTTGGGGACCCGCGAGGCGGTCGCCGACGTCGCCCGCATGCTCGCGGGGTTCTGTGCGGTCGTCGCGGCGCGGGTCCACCACCACACAGTTCTCGAGGAGATGGCCGCAGTCTCGAGCGTCCCGGTCGTCAACCTCCTCTCCGATCGTGCCCACCCGCTGCAGGCGCTCGCCGACTTCCTCACCCTGCGCGAGCTGCTCGGCGAGCTCGAAGGGCGGCGGCTCGTCTACGTCGGCGACGGGAACAACGTCGCGGCGTCCCTCTCCTACGCAGCCGCGCTCTCCGGCGTCGAGCTGGTTGTCGCGACACCGGGGGGCTACGAGCTCGATCCCGACGTCGTGGACCGCGCCCGGAACCTCGGGGGGACGGTCGATCCTGTTGCCGATCCGTACGAGGCGGTCCGGGGCGCCGACGCGGTCTACACCGACGTGTGGACGTCGATGGGTCAGGAGGACGAGGGCGCGATCCGGCGCAAGGCGTTCGAGGGCTACCAGGTCGACGACGCCCTGATGGCCGCGGCCGGGTCCGAGGCCTGGTTCCTGCACTGCTTGCCCGCGCATCGGGGGGAAGAGGTCGCAGCGTCGGTGATCGACGGGCCGCGCTCGGCCGTCTGGCACCAGGCGGAGAACCGCATGCACGCGGCCCGCGCCGCGCTCGCCGAGCTCGTGGGCGCCCTCCCGGGCGAGCTGGAGCGCTGAGCATGACCACGCTCGGCAAGCCGCAGCGCCAACACCGGCTCGCCCGCCTCCTCGAGGAACAACCGGTGTCGAGCCAGGCCCAGCTCGTGGAGCTCCTGTCGGCGGACGGTGTCGTCGCGACGCAGGCGACGGTCAGCCGTGACCTGGAGGAGCTGGGAGCGGTCAAGGTGCGGATCCCCGGCGGCACCATGGCGTACGCGATCCCGGAGCACGCCAAGGAACGACCGGCGCCCGACGACCACCTGCGCCGTGTGATGGGGGAGTTCGTCGTGGAGGTCGGGCACAGCTTGAACGTTGTCGTGCTGCGCACCCCGCCGGGCTCCGCGCACGTGGTCGCCTCTGCGCTCGACCGCGCGGGGCTGGCCGACGTGCTCGGCACGGTGGCGGGCGACGACACGATCATGCTGGTGTGCTCGGAGCAGGCGGGGGGCGGCCGGATGGCGGCCGAGCTCGCCGGGCTCGCGGGCCTGGAGACGGAGGAGTGACCATGGCGAGACGAGTCGTGCTCGCGTATTCGGGCGGTCTCGACACCTCGGTGGCAGTCCGGTGGATCCGGGAGGAGTGGGGCGCCGAGGTCGTCGCGCTCGCCTGTGACGTCGGGCAGACCGCGGACGACGACTGGGACACCATCCGTGCGCGCGCGCTCGCCGCGGGGGCGGTCGAGGCACGGGTCGTCGACGCGCGCGAGGAGTACGCCACCGACTACCTCGTGCCCGCGATCCGGGCCAACGCTCTCTACGAAGGGAAGTACCCGCTCGTGTCCGCGCTCTCGCGGCCGGTGATCGCGCGCCACCTGGTCGCCGCCGCGCGCGAGTTCGGCGCCGATGCGGTGGCGCACGGATGCACGGGCAAGGGCAACGATCAGGTGCGCTTCGAGGTGTCGGTGCGGGCACTCGCTCCCGACCTCGAGGTGCTCGCGCCCGTTCGCGTCTGGGGTTTCACGCGCGAGGACAGCATCGACTACGCCGAGCGGCACGGTATCCCGGTGAACGTGTCGAAGCAGAGCCTCTACTCGATCGACGAGAACCTCTGGGGTCGCGCCATCGAGTGCGGAGTCCTCGAGGACCCATGGGTGGCGCCCCCCGCCGACGCGTACGCGCTCACTCGCGACCCGTCCCGCGCCCCGAGGGAAGCCCGGGAGATCGTCGTACGCTTCGAGGAGGGTGTGCCCGTCGCGCTCGACGGTCGCGGGTTGCCCCTCCACGAGCTCGTACCCGAGCTCGGCGCGGCCGTGGGCGAGTACGGCTGGGGGCGCATCGACATGGTGGAGAACCGGAGGGTGGGGATCAAGAGCCGCGAGACCTACGAGTGCCCCGGGTCGCTCGCCGTGTTGCTCGCGCACGCCGACCTCGAGTCGATCACCCAGGAGCGCGATCTCATGCGGGAAAAGGCTCGTCTCGAGCCGCGCTATGCGGAGCTCGTCTACGACGGTCTCTGGTACTCGCCGCTGAAAGAGGCGCTCGACGCGTTCATGCTCGAGACCCAACGTCATGTCACCGGCGACGTCCGCCTGCGCCTCGAGCCCGGGCGGTGCTTCGTCGCGGGGCGCCGGGCGGACCGTGGCCTCTACAGCTACGAGCTCGCGACCTACGACGCGGCCGACACGTTTCGCCACGAGGACTCCGCCGGCTTCGTGCGCCTGTGGGGCCTCTCGGTGGAGACGTGGGCTCGCGAGCAGGGCGGGGCGGCGTGAGCGACGGGAGGCCCCCGGCGAGCCGGGGAACCGGCCATCTGTGGCACGGTCGCTTCGCGGATGCTCCCGCCGAGGAGCTGATGGCGTTCACGGAGAGCCTGTCCTTCGACCGGCGGCTGGCGCCCGACGACATCGCGGGCTCGCGCGCCCACGTCGCGATGCTCGCGCGCGTCGGCATCCTCACCGACGAGGAAGCCGCGATGGTGGTCGTCGCGCTCGACCGGGTGGAGCACGAGCTCACCGAAGGGGCGTTCACGTTCGCGCCGTCCGACGAAGACATCCACACCGCGATCGAACGCCGTGTCACCGAGCTGGCGGGCGAGTGCGGCGCGAAGCTGCACACGGGCCGGAGCCGGAACGACCAGATTGCCACCGCGTTGCGCTTGTTCGTCCGGCGGGAGGGCGCTGACACGGCGCGCCGGATCCACGCACTCCAGACGGTCCTGCTCGATCGGGCGATCGAAGCCGGCGACGCGGTCATGCCCGGCTACACGCACCTCCAACGCGCGCAGCCGGTGTTGCTCGCGCACCACTTCCTGGCGCACCTCTGGGCATTCGCGCGCGACGTCGATCGTTGGCGCGACGCGTTGGACCGGGCCGATGTCTCTCCGCTCGGCGCCGGCGCGCTCGCGGGTTCGAGCCTTCCCCTCGATCCCGACGGCGTCGCTGCCGAGCTCGGGTTCGCGCGCCGCTTCGAGAATTCGCTTGACGCGGTGTCAGACCGCGACTTCGTCGCCGAGATCTTGTTCGTGTGCGCGCTCACCCAGGTCCACCTCTCCCGGCTCGGGGAGGAGGTCGTGCTCTGGGCGAGCGAGGAGTTCGGGTTCCTGCGATTGGCGGATGCGTACAGCACCGGCTCGTCGATGTTGCCGCAGAAGAAGAATCCCGACATCGCCGAGCTGGCACGCGCCAAGGCGGGGCGACTGATCGGTGACCTGACGGGCTTCCTCGCGACTCTGAAGGGGCTCCCTCTCGCGTACAACCGCGACCTCCAGGAAGACAAGGAGCCGCTGTTCGACGCGCTCGATCAGAACCGCCTCGCGCTCGGGGCAATGACCGGGCTGCTCGCGACCGGTGAGCTCGCACTGGATCGGATGGAAGCGGCAGCAAGCGGCGCGACGACGGCGGCCGTCGACCTCGCGGAGTGGCTCGTGCAGCAGGGCGTCCCGTTCCGGGAGGCGCACGCTCGCGTCGGCGCGTTGGTCCGCCACGCCGTCGAACGGGCCGTGCCGCTCGAGGAGCTGGTCCTGACCGCGCCGGACCTCGGTCCTGACGCGCTCGCGCTGCTGGAGCCCGGGGCGTCGACCGCGCGCCGGTCGACGCCCGGAGGGGCCGGGCCCCGGGCGGTCGCGGCGCAGCTCGACGCCGCGCGCGCACGGCTCGCCGACCAGGCCGCCCGGTTGGCGCCGTCGCGATCCGGGTGACGCACTCGCGCCGGTTACCGCGATCGTTCTTCTCGACGGACCCGCGCGACCTGGCACCCCGCCTGCTCAACAAGCTGGTGGTCCACCGCGACGAGCACGCGGGTCGCCTCGCGTTGCGGATCGTCGAGGTGGAGGCATACTGCGGCGCCGACGACCCGGGCAGCCACGCCTTTCGGGGGCCGACGCCCCGTAACGAGACCATGTTCGGCCCCGCCGGGCACTTGTACGTGTACTTCACGTACGGCATGCACTGGTGCGCGAACGTCGTCGCACAGGTACCCGGGCGAGCCGGCGCGGTGCTGCTCCGCGCGGGTGCCCCCGTCGCCGGCGTCGAGGTCATGCGGGCTCGTCGCGCGGCGGCGCGCACGGACCGTGACCTGGCCGCCGGGCCCGCGCGACTGTGCCAGGCGCTCGGCGTCACCGGTGCGCACGACGGGGTCGACCTTGTGCGCGGCTCGACGTTGGGGATCTACGACGACGGC
>CAVZKC010000004.1:2210000-2410422 GCA_963775795.1 uncultured Actinomycetes bacterium
ACGAGGGGGGAGGAACCCCTCCGCCGAATGCCCAAGGGTTCCTGGGGAAGGCTCATCCGCCCAGGGTTAGTCGGGAGCTAAGGCGAGGCCGAAAGGCGTAGTCGATGCACAACAGGTTGATATTCCTGTACCACCGTGTCCGCGCCCAACCCAATCCGGGTCGCTAAGGGGATGGCTTCATGCCGAACCGACCCACCCGGTGACGGGTAGCGAAGGGGGGACGCAGGAGGGTAGGTCTACCGGGCGCTGGTTGTACCCGGGGTAAGCAGGTAGGGGGTCCGATAGGTAAATCCGTCGGGCGTAACTCCGAGATGCGATGCCGAACCGTTTTAGGTGAAGTGACTGATCCCACGCTGCCGAGAAAAGCCTCTAGCGAGCTGACACGGTGCCCGTACCCCAAACCGACTCAGGTGGGCACGTAGAGAATACGAAGGCGATCGGGAGAACTCTGGTTAAGGAACTCGGCAAAATGCCCCCGTAACTTCGGGAGAAGGGGGGCCTTAGTAGGGTGACGGGCCTCGCGTCCAGAGCCCGAGGAGGCCGCAGAGACCAGGGCCAAGCGACTGTTTACTAAAAACACAGGTGCGTGCGAAGTCGCAAGACGATGTATACGCACTGACGCCTGCCCGGTGCCGGAAGGTTACGGGGAAGGGTTAGCCGTAAGGCGAAGCTCTGAACCTAAGCCCCGGTAAACGGCGGCCGTAACTATAACGGTCCTAAGGTAGCGAAATTCCTTGTCGGGTAAGTTCCGACCTGCACGAATGGCGTAACGACTTGGCTACTGTCTCAACCAGAGACCCGGCGAAATTGCAGTACGAGTAAAGATGCTCGTTTCCCGCAGAAGGACGGAAAGACCCCGTGGACCTTCACTACAGTTTGATGTTGGTTTTCGGTACGTACTGTGTAGGATAGGTGGGAGTCTGGGAAGCCGGGGCGTCAGCTTCGGTGGAGACAACGTTGAAATACCACCCTGTACGTATTGGGAATCTAACCCAGGCCCGTGATCCGGGTCGGGGACAGCGTCAGGCGGGTAGTTTGACTGGGGCGGTCGCCTCCCAAAGAGTAACGGAGGCGCCCAAAGGTTCCCTCAGCCTGGTTGGCCATCAGGCGTCGAGCGTAAAGGCACAAGGGAGCTTGACTGCGAGACCTACAAGTCGAGCAGGTGCGAAAGCAGGGCTTAGTGACCCGGCCGTGGCGTGTGGAAGCGCGGTCGATCAACGGATAAAAGGTACCCCGGGGATAACAGGCTTATCTTGCCCAAGAGTCCACATCGACGGCAAGGTTTGGCACCTCGATGTCGGCTCGTCGCATCCTGGGGGTGAAGCATCTCCCAAGGGTTGGGCTGTTCGCCCATTAAAGCGGTACGCGAGCTGGGTTTAGAACGTCGCGAGACAGTTCGGTCCCTATCCTCTGCGGGCGTAGGAGATTTGAGGGGAGCTGTCCCTAGTACGAGAGGACCGGGACGGACGCAGCTCTCGTGTGCCAGTTGTCCTGCCAAGGGCACGGCTGGTTGGCGACCTGCGGAAAGGATAAGCGCTGAAAGCATCTAAGCGCGAAGCCTTCCTCGAGATGAGATCTCCCACCGGGTTAACCGGGTAAGGCCCCTGGTAGACGACCAGGTTGATAGGCCGGAGGTGTAAGCACGGTGACGTGTTCAGCCGACCGGTACTAATCGGCCGAGGGCTTGGGATCTTTCTTCCTTGTGCTCGTGCTCGCTCTGGAGCTCTCAAGAGGGCGCCAAGTAACGATTGAAATGTCGAAAGTTTCCGGTGGCAATTGCGGCGGGGAAACACCCGTTCCCATTCCGAACACGGCCGTGAAGACCGCCAGCGCCGATGGTACTTGGGGGGTTACCCCCCGGGAGAGTAGGTCGCCGCCGGGATTTCCAAGAGAGCGCCCCCGATGCGCGAGGGCCGCACCGCAGGCAACTGCCGGAGCCGCCGCGCCGCGTCGGGGGCGCCTGTCGCGAGCGCAGCCCGCGTCGGGCCGCCGGTACGCTGCGACCCTCCGCCCGCCACCTGATCCGAGGCCTTCATGTCGAAGCCATCCCGCGGCGGGCCGCGCCCGGGCTCGCGCTCCCGTCGCCCGCGCGACGGCCAGGCCAAGGCGGACGGCGGGTTCGGCCCCTACCGCCAGCGGGAGGAGCGCCCCCCGCGTGGCGAGCGTCGTGACGGCGGTCGGGGCGCGAGCGACGCGCGCTCGCAACCGGCGAGCACCCGCGGTCGCTCACCGCTCCGGATCGTGGGCGAGCGCCAACCACCTCGAACCCCTGGGACCCGAGCGACTGCGGCCGCGCCCGTCCGCCGGCGGCGTCGCAACGGCCCGGCTGACGTGCAACAGGAGCTGGAACGCGTGGCGGGCCGCAAGGCGCCCCGCGCGGTCGAGCGCCTGATGGCGGCCGCCGAGGCCTTCCGCGCCGACCGCGCCCGCGAGGCGCTGCGCATCGTGCGCCCTCTCCGCAACGAGCTGCCCGACGCGCCGAGCGTGCGTGAACTGTGCGGCCTCGCGCAGTACCGGGTGGGGAACTACGGCGCGGCGGGCAAGGAGCTCGAGGCCTTCGTCGAGCTCACCGACTCGGTGGAGCAGCACCCGGTCCTCATGGACTCGTACCGGGCGCAGCGGCGCTGGCGAAAGGTCGACGAGTGCTGGCACGAGCTCGCCGCGGTCTCCCCGTCGGCCGAGCTGGTGGCCGAGGGACGCATCGTCTACGCGGGCTCGCTCGCCGATCGGGGACGCCTGGAGGACGCACTGGCTGTGCTGCGCAAACGAGCAGCGCCCGTCCGCGCACCGCGGGAGCACCACCTTCGGCTCTGGTACGCGCTCGCTGACCTGGAGGAGCGCGCCGGCAATCTGGCCGCCGCCCGGGACCTGTTCGACCGCGTGCGGCGCGCCGAGCCCGGTTTCGCGGACGTCGTGGAGCGGCGAGCCGCGCTCGCGTAATCGCTCGCGCGCCGTGCGCGTTTCACAAGTGGTTGGAACACCGCCATGATCGGGGACGGTGAGACCGACACCTGAGCCCGCGGGCGCTGGCAGCCCCGTCGGCGGCACCCCGAGGAGGCGTTATGGCAGCCGAAGGCCTGCACGAACCGGTTGAGTGGCTCGACCAGGGGGCCATCGACCAACACCGTGCGATCAGGTCGCTGATGGAGGAGCTGGAGGCGGTCGACTGGTACCAGCAGCGGGTCACCGCGACCGAGGACCAGGAGCTCGCCGGGGTCCTCGCTCACAACCGCGACGAGGAGAAGGAGCACGCCGCGATGGTCCTGGAGTGGCTTCGGCGCCGGGATCCCGTCCTCGACCGCCACCTCCGCACGTACCTGTTCTCCGAGGGTTCGATCCTCGAGGCCGAGCACGAGGCGGACCGGGACTCGTGAGCCGCGGGCTTCGGGGACGGCGCGGTCGCACCGTCGCTGTCACAGCCCCCTCGTAGCGTCGGGGACGCTCCCCGGCTTCCCCCACGTGTCACGGAGCCCGACCACGGGCTCGGCGAGGAGGAAATCCGATGTCCACGAGCGTTCCCGCCCGCCCGGCCACCCCGCTCAACCTGGCGGTCCTGTGCGGCCCGTGCTCGTCGGCACCCGAGATCCGGGTGCTCGGGTCGGGTGCGCGGCTCGCCACGTTCTCGGTGCGGTGCCCGGGCTCTGCCACCGTGGCGACGTCGATCCCGGTGTCGCTGTGGGACCCGCCCGCCTGGATCGAGTCGCTCGCACCGGGGGACGACGTGGTGGTCGTGGGGAGGATGCGCCGGCGCTTCTTCCACCGTGCCGGCGGGGTCGGCTCGAGGGTGGACGTCGAGGCCGAGCTCGTCGGACGCGCACGCGATCGCCGGCGGACGACCGCCGCGCGCCGTCGGGCCGAAGACGCGCTCGAGGAGCTCGCGTGAGCGCGTGTCGGCCCCCGTGCCCGGGGGACGCGAAGCGCTCGGTACTATTGCGTCTACCGATACCGCGCGGTTCCCTGTCTGGGCGGGCGAACGGAGCGGCACGGCCCACACAACGGAGTGAGGGAACGCCTTGACGTCAGAGACAGCACTGGAACCCGTCCGCCTCGAGGAGGTCGTCATCCGCTTCGCGGGTGACTCGGGCGACGGGATGCAGCTGACCGGCGACCGCTTCACCGACGTGAGCGCGCTGTTCGGCAACGACCTCGCCACCATGCCGAACTACCCGGCCGAGATCCGGGCACCTGCGGGCACGATCGCCGGGGTCTCGTCGTTCCAGGTCCACATCTCGGACCACGACATCGTGACGCCCGGCGACGCCCCCAACGTCCTCGTCGCGATGAACCCCGCGGCGCTGAAGGCGAACCTCGCCGAGCTGCCCCCCGGCTCGACCATCCTCGTGAACGCCGACGCGTTCGACGAGCGGAACCTCACCAAGGTTGGCTACGGGGAGAATCCCCTCGACGACGGATCGCTCGCGGCATACCGCGTGGTGCAGGTCCCGATGACGAGCATGACCCTCGACTCGTGCAAGGCGCTCGGGGTGAAGCCGCGCGACGCCGAGCGCTCCAAGAACTTCTTCGCGCTCGGGCTGATCTCGTGGATGTACACGCGTCCGTCGGATCCCACGATCGCCTGGATCGAGCAGCGCTTCGCCTCCCGGCCCCAGGTTCGCGACGCGAACCTCGCCGCGTTCAAGGCGGGGCTGCACTTCGGCGAGACGGCCGAGCTCTTCGACCACCCCTACGAGGTCCGTCCCGCAAAGCTCCCGCCGGGCCGGTATCGCAACATCACGGGCAACCTCGCGGTCGCGTACGGGTTGATCGCGGCGGCGCAGCGCGCCAACCTGCCGATCCTCTACGCGTCATACCCCATCACGCCCGCGTCGGACATCCTGCACGAGCTCTCGAAGCACAAGAACTTCGGCATCCGCACCCTCCAGGCCGAAGACGAGATCGCAGCGATCGCGGTGGCGATCGGTGCTGCGTTCGCGGGCCAGCTGGGCGTGACCGCCACCAGCGGCCCCGGCCTCGACCTGAAGGCGGAGGCGCTCGGGTTGGCCGTGAGCCTGGAGCTCCCGCTCGTGCTCGTCGACGTCCAGCGGGGCGGCCCCTCGACGGGCCTGCCCACCAAGACCGAGCAGTCCGATCTGCTCCTCGCGATGTACGGGCGGCACGGCGAGGCGCCCCTGCCGATCGTGGCGGCGCGGTCGCCGAGCCACTGTTTCGAAGCGGCGTTCGAAGCGGTGCGCGTCGCGCTGAAGTACCGGACGCCCGTGATCCTGCTCACCGACGGCTACGTCGCCAACGGCGCCGAGCCCTGGCGCCTCCCCGACGTCGCGACCCTGCCCGACATCTCGGTGCCCTTCGCCGAGGAGCCCAACCACGACGGCGAGTTCTGGCCCTACCTGCGCGATTCGGAGACCCTCGCCCGCCCGTGGGCCATTCCCGGCACGCCCGGGCTCATGCACCGGATCGGCGGGATCGAGAAGCAGGACGGCACCGGCAACGTCAACTACGACCCGGCCAACCACGAGCACATGACCCACGTTCGCGCCGAGAAGGTCGCGCGGGTCCGGCACGACATCCCCGACGTCGAAGTCGAGGGCGACCCGACGGCCGACGTCCTCGTGCTCGGCTGGGGCAGCACCTGGGGACCCATCAGCGACGCCGTGCGCCGGATCCAGGCCTCCGGTCGCGCGGTGGCGCAGGTGCACCTGATGCACCTGAACCCCTTCCCGGCGAACCTCGGGGAGGTGCTGGCCCGGTATCCCAAGGTGCTCGTGCCGGAGATGAACCTCGGGCAGCTCTCGAAACTGGTGAGGGCCGAATTCCTTGTCGACGCGCAGTCCCTGACCAAGGTGCAGGGCCTTCCGTTCCGAAGCGCCGAGATCGAGGCGAGCCTGCTGGAGATGATCGATGACTGACACGAACGGCTCGACCGACGGCGCGGCGGCGGTGAAGCTCGGGCGCAAGGACTTCCAGACCGATCAGGAAGTTCGGTGGTGCCCGGGTTGTGGCGACTACTCGATCCTCGCCGCCATGCAGCTCGAGCTCGCCGAGCTCGGAGTCCGGCCGGAGAACCTTGTGTTCGTTTCCGGTATCGGATGCGCGGCCCGCTTCCCGTACTACATGAACACCTACGGGGTGCACTCGATCCACGGGCGGGCGCCGGCGGTGGCGACCGGGGTCGCCCTCGCCCGTCCCGACCTCGACGTGTGGGTCATCAGTGGGGATGGCGACGCGCTCTCGATCGGCGGGAACCACCTCATCCACGCGCTCCGTCGCAACGTGAGCATCAAGATCGTGATGTTCAACAACCAGATCTACGGGCTGACCAAGGGGCAGTACTCGCCGACGAGCGAGCTCGGCAAGATCACGAAGTCGTCGCCGTTCGGGTCGCTCGACTACCCGTTCAACCCCGTCTCGGTCGCGCTCGCCGCGGAGGCCACGTTCGTCGCTCGAACGCACGACATGGACCGCAAGCACATGATGGAGACCTTCCGCCGCGCGCACGCGCACCGCGGCGGGGCCTTCGTCGAGCTCTACCAGAACTGCAACGTGTTCAACGACGGCGCCTTCGAGACCATTACCTCGAAGGAGACCCGCGCCGACATGATCATCGAGTTGCAGCACGGGGCGCCCATCCGGTTTGGCGCCGACCTCGAGCGCGGGGTGGCCGTCAATCAGTTCGGCGAGCCCGAGATCGTCGCCGTGGCGGACGTCGGCGAGGACCGACTGCTGGTCCACGACGAGCACCGTGCCGACCCGACCCTGGCGTTCGCGCTCTCGCGCTTGGCGTTCGCCCCCAGCATGCCCACGCCGATCGGCGTGTTCCGCGACGTCATCCGCGACACCTACGAGAACGAGGTGCAGCGCCAGATCGTGGCTGCGGTCGACCGGCAGGGCCCCGGCGACCTCGAGCAGCTGCTGGCGTCGGGCGCGTCGTGGGACGTCGCCTGACGCCGCTCAGCGATCGAGGCTGCGGAACACCATCCCCGTGCGGGGCTTGGGCGCGAAGAACGTCGTCTTCTCGGGCATCCGGAGCCCCGCTGCGGCCGCCGCACGGATCTGGCCGACGCTGACCGGGCGCAACAGCACGGCGGCAGGCGCGGTGCCACGCGCGACGTGCGCCGCCACGGCGCCGCCGTCGTGTCGGTACACGAGCTCGCGGTCGGGGAGCAGGGCGCGGATGCCGACGTCGAAGCGGGCCGCGTCGACCTCGCGCAGGGGCTCGGGGAGCTCGGTCATCGCCCTCGAGAGCTCGGGCCGCGGCACGAGCAGCGCGACGCCGTCGGCGTCCACGAGCCCGAGCGCACCGTCGCCGGCCATCCGTGACTCCAGCTCGGCCACACCCTGGGGGTCGTTGTCGCCGACCGCCACGACCTCGAAGGACGCTGCGAGCGCGGGTCGGAGGCCGCCGGCGGGCTCGTCGAAGAGGAGGCGGTGGATGGCCCGCACGCAGAGCTGCTCGGGGATGAGCTCGACCACGAGCGCCATGATGTGGCCGACCCCTGGCTCGTCGCCGCGTTCGTCCGAGTACGTGCACGCGGTCTCGAAGCGGTGGTGCCCGTCGGCCAGGACCATCCGCGCGCCTCCCACGGCTTCCGACACGGCCGCGAGCCGGTCGGGCTGGTCGATGCGCCAGAGCTCGTGGACCGATCCGTCGGGGTCGACACTGCGCGCGGCGGGCACACCCGCCGTGTCGAGCAACCCCGACAGTCCCGACGCGAGCGACAGGCCCCAGATCGGGTCGAGGTTGGCCCGCGTCGCCCGGAGCAGCTCGAGGCGGTCTGACTTGGCCTTGGGGAGCGTCCGCTCGTGCGCCATCACGTCGCGCCGGTCGAGGGCGAGCGCGCCCACCACGCCGGTGGTCGAACGCCGGTGCCCGCCGTCCTCGAAGGTCATGCGGTACACCGAGAACGTCGGGCCGTTGTCGGGCACGAGGACGCCCTCGTCCTGCCACGAGCGCAGCGTCGCGGTCGCCTCGGCGTAGGAGTTGGGAAGGATGAGACGCACCGCGTTGTGCGGATCGGACTCGAGCAGCGCGGCCCGCTCCTCGGGCTCGATCACGTCGTAGGGTGGGGCGCTGACCCGGGAGAGGTCGACCACGGCAGCCGGATCTTCGGGCTCGAGGTCGTAGCGGATGCCGGGAAATGGAAGAAATTCGGGCACGATCGCGCTTCTCGTCGGGACGGGGGCCGCGGGAGTCTCGCACACGGCGTCGAGGATCCTCTGCCTGGGAACGGCGCGGGCGGACGATCGCGAGCCGAGCTCGGAAGGAGCAGTCGGATGGAGCAGCACGCGGCATACGAGGCGTTCAGCCGCGGGTCCGCGCTCCTCGCGGCCGACGACGCGCACGCAGCGGTGGTCGCGCTGGAGCGCGCCCGTGACCTCGAGCCCGGGCAGGGATCGGTGCACGAGACGCTCGCCCGCGCGTACTTCCGGACGGGCCGATTCGCAGACTCACGCGCGGAGTTCGCGCGCGCGGTCGAGATCGATCCGGTGAACGACTACGCGCACTTCGGGTTGGGCCTCTCGCTCCTCCGGGTGGGCGATCGCACGCGGGCACGCCGGCACCTCAAGCTCGCCGTCGCGATGCGGCCCGACCACCTGGACTACCGGGCCGCGCTCGCGCGAGTGGCCGAAGTCGACGCACCATGACTGCGCTGGTCGCGTGCTGTGACCTGGACGGGGTCATCTGGCGCGGTGAGGAGCCGATCCCCGGTGCCGCCGCGGGCGTCGCCGTGTTGCGCGCCGCGGGGCTACGGGTGGCGTTCCTGTCGAACAACTCGAGCATGCCGGTCACCGACGTGGTCGCGAAGCTCGATCGATGCGGGGTCACCGCGGAGCCGGCCGACGTGCTCACGAGCGCCATGGCGGCCGCCTCGCTCCTCGCCGGATCATTGCCCGCGGGCGCCCCGATCCTCGTGGCTGCGGGTCCGGGTGTCCACGAAGCCGTGGCTGCGAGCGGGTTCGCGATCGTCCGCGAAGGACCGGCCGCGGCGGTCGTCGTCGGCTTCCATCGAGAGTTCGACTTCGACGTGCTCGACCGCGCGTCGCGGGCGGTGCGCGACGGCGCCCGGCTGGTCGCCACCAATCTCGACGCGACCTACCCGATTGCGGGCGGGCTACTGCCCGGCGCGGGCGCGCTCGTCGCCGCCGTCTCGACCGCGGCGGGGGTGGCGCCCGAGGTCGCCGGTAAGCCGGCGTCCGCGACGATCGACCTCGTTCGGCGGCACCTCGGAGCTCAGGGGATCATCGTCGGCGATCGCCCGTCGACCGATGGTGCGCTCGCCGACGCGTTGGGATGGCCGTTCGCGCTCGTGCTGTCGGGCGTGACGGGGTCACCCGCACCGCGCGGCGGCGAGCCGGTGCCCGACCCGCCACCACCTTTGATCGCGCACGATCTCGGGCAGCTCGCGCCCGAGATCGTCGCCGCCTTCGGCTGACGGCGCGCCGCCGCCCGCCCGCATATCCTGCCGTGTGCGTGCGCCGACGACTCGATACGGAGCTGGTGCGGCGGGGACTGCTGCCCAGTCGGCGCCAGGCGGTCGAGGCCATCGCCGCCGGGCGGGTCCTCGTGGCGGGGAGCCCCGCCCGCGTCGCCGCCCGGCTGGTCGACGGCGCCGAACCGATCAAGGTGGAGCGCGGGGGACCGCGCTTCGTCTCCCGTGGGGGGGAGAAGCTGGCGGCCGCGCTCGACCACTTCTCGATCGACGTGTCGGGGCGCCGCGCGCTCGACGCCGGAGCGTCGACCGGAGGGTTCACCGACTGCCTCCTGCGAGCCGGTGCGGCCAAGGTCGTCGCCGTCGACGTGGGCCGCGGGCAGCTCGCGTGGTCCTTGCGGACTGATCCGCGTGTCGACCTGCGGGAGCGGACCAACGTGCGGACCCTGACGCCGGATGTGATCGGCGGGCCGGTCGACCTGGTGGTCGCCGACCTCTCCTTCATCTCCCTCCTGACGGTTGCGCCCACGCTCGCGGGCGTGCTGGCATCCGGGATGCGGACGCGCGGCGAGCTCGTCCTGCTGCTCAAGCCGCAATTCGAGGCGGGACGCGCGCGGGTGGGCAAGGGTGGCGTCATCCGCGACCCGGCGGTGCACCGGGCCGTGCTCGACGAAGTGAGCGACGGGCTCGAACGCCACGGCCTCGTCGTCGTCGACGCGACGCGCTCGCCGCTGCTCGGCGCGAGCGGCAACGTCGAGTTCTTGCTGCACGTCAAGCCGTCGGGCTCGCGCGTGGATCCGGGCGTGCTCGACGAGTGCGCGGGCGCGAGACACGG
Organism: uncultured Actinomycetes bacterium; assembly: GCA_963775795.1. Taxonomy (GTDB): domain Bacteria; phylum Actinomycetota; class Acidimicrobiia; order IMCC26256; family DASPTH01; genus CAVZKC01. The sequence goes on from CAVZKC010000004.1 coordinate 2,220,225, forward strand.
CGGACAGGCACCCGCATGACCCTCGGCACGGTCGGTGTGGTGCTCCATCCGAGCCGCCCGGCGGCCGGCGAGCTGGCGCGCCGTGCCGTCGCGATGCTGGAGAGCCGCGGGCTCGCGGTCCGGGTGCTCGCGGAGTCGCCTGCGCTACCGCCCGAGCTGGCCGACCGCGCGACCGACGCCGACGCCTTCACGAAGGGGCTCGACCTCGTGATCTCGCTGGGTGGTGACGGGACCATGTTGCGCGCCGTCGACCTTGCCTACGAGGACGGCGTCCCGGTGCTCGGCGTCAACGTCGGTGAGATGGGCTACTTGGCCGAGGTCGAGCCGTCCGGGATCGACGACGCGCTCGAGCGCATTGTCAGCGGCGCGTACGAGGTCGCCGAGCGCATGGTCCTCGAGATCGACGTCGAGTCCGCGGGCGAAGCCCGCGGGCGGTGGTTCGCGCTGAACGAGGCGGTGCTCGAAAAGACGCACACCGGACGCCTCGTCCGACTCGACGTCGACATCAACGGTTCGTTCTTCACGTCCTACGCGGCGGACGGCGTGATCGTCGCCACGCCCACCGGCTCGACCGCCTACTCCTTCTCGGCGCGGGGCCCGATCGTGTCTCCTCGCCACCGCGCGCTCGTGCTGACGCCGGTCTCGCCCCACATGCTGTTCGACCGGTCACTCGTGCTGAGCCCGGAGGAGTCGCTGCGCTTCGTCGTTCGCCCATCGTCGTCCGCCATGCTGACGATGGACGGACGGGAGCTCGGATTGCTCGCGCCCGGCGACTCGGCGACCTGCACGGGCGGTTCGCGCGCCGCGCGCATCGTGACGTTCGGGCCCCGTGACTTCCATCAGATCCTGAAGGCCAAGTTCGGCCTCGCCGACCGCTGACAGCATGCTCGTCGAGCTGCATGTCGTCGATCTCGGGATCGTCGCCGAAGTCGATCTCCTGCTCGGCGGCGGTCTCACCGCGATCACCGGGGAGACGGGAGCCGGCAAGACCCTCCTCGTCGAGGCACTCGGTCTCCTCGCGGGCGAACGCGCCACGCCCGACCTCGTCCGCGACGGTGCGGTCGAAGCGCGGGTCGAGGGGCGCTTCGTCGACCCCGAGGATGGCGACGAGCGCGTGTTGTGCCGGGTCGTGCCCCGCGACGGCCGCAGCCGCGCGTATCTCGACGGCCGCCTCGCCACGGTGTCGGAGCTCGCGGCGGTCGCACGCCGGTTGATGGACCTGCATGGCCAGCACGCGCACCAGACCCTGCTCGACCCCGCCGTCCAGCGATCGGCGCTCGACCGGTTCGCCGGTCGAGCCGCCCTCGATGCGCTCGAGCGCCATCGCGAGGCTCGCGCCGCGTGGCGGGAGGCGAGCGAGCGGCTCGAGGCGATGGGCGGCGACGCGCATGCTCGGGCCCGCGAGCTCGACCTGCTGCGCCACCAGGTCCGCGAGATCGGGGACGCCGGTATCGAAGGTCCTAACGAAGACGCCGTGCTCGAGCGCGAGGAGCTACTGCTCGCCGACGCGGCGACCCATCGTGAGGCGCTGGCCGCCGCGCACGCGGCCGTCGAAGACACGGCCATCGACGCCGTCGGCGCTGCCGTCGGGGCGCTCGACGACCGGATCCCATTCGCGGCGCTGGCCACGCGACTGCGATCCGCGCAGGCCGAGCTCGCCGACATCGGTGACGAGCTGCGCTCGGCGGCCGAGGCGGTCGTGGACGACCCGGGACGGCTCGAAGCCGTGGGGCAGCGGCGGCGGATGCTCCACGAGCTCCGCCGCAAGTACGGGGACTCGCTCGCAGAGGTGCTGGCCTACGCCGTGCAGGCCCGGGCCCGCTTGGAGGAGCTGGAGCACCACGACGAGCACGCGGCGGAGCTCGAGTCCGTCCGCCAAACCTGCGGCGTCGCGGTGGTCGAGCGAGCAGCCGAATTGACGGAGGCCCGGGTTGCTGCGGCGCCCGTGCTGGCGCGCGAGATCGAGGCGCGGCTCCGCGTGCTCGCCATGCCACGCGCCGGGGTCGAGATCCGGGTCGAGCCGGGAGACACGACCGACGACGGCGCCGACCGCGTGGAGATCCTCCTCGCACCGAACCCGGGGGAGCCCGCCCGATCGCTGGCGCGAGCCGCGTCCGGAGGGGAGCTCTCGCGTGCGATGCTGGCCGTTCGCGTCGTGTTCGAGCGCGGCGCCCCCCACCCTCATCTTCGACGAGGTCGACGCAGGGATCGGTGGGGAGGCGGGCATCTCGGTCGGCAGGCTGTTGGCCACATTGGGAGGGGACCACCAGGTGCTGTGCGTGACCCACCTCGCGCAGGTCGCGGCGTTCGCGGACCATCACGTGGTGGTCGCAAAGCAGGTGATCGACACCGACGGTGAGCGGACGGTGGCGGTGGCAGACCGGGCCGAGGAGGACGGACGGGTGGTGGAGCTGTCCCGGATGTTGGCAGGGGATTCGGCGTCGGAGACCGCCCGCCAGCACGCCGCCGACCTGCTGGGCTCCGCGCGTGACGCGCGGGCCGCGTCGCGCGGCACCCGGCTCCCGGCGGGACGGTCCTGATGGCGCTGCGGTTCCGTCGGCGTCCCACGACGACGAGCCCCATCGAGGGCACCGCGCGGGTCGGCGCGCGAACCAAGGACCTCCTCAAGCGCCTCGTTCCCGGGGAGATCGCCGTGATCGACCACCGCGATCTCGACCGGGTCGCCGGCGACGGTCTCGTGGAGGCGGGCGTCGCCGCAGTGGTGAACGCGGCACCCTCGGTCAGCGGTCGGTACCCGAACGGCGGCCCGATCCGCGTGGTGCGCGCGGGCATCCCGCTCGTCGACATCGAGGATCCCGAGCTGCTCACGAAAGTTCGGGACGGTTCGACCGTGCAGATCGTCGACGGCGAATTGCGATGCGACGGTACCGTGGTGGGCCGCGGCCGGGTCTTGACCGAGCCGGAGCTCGACGCCGCCATGGAGGAGGCCCGCGGCGCGATCGGGACCGAGCTGGAGCGGTTCGCCGACAACACGCTCGAGTACATTCGGCGCGAGGCGCGCCTGGCGTTCGAGCCGCTCGCGTTGCCGCCCTTGCGCACGAATTTCGCAGGACGGCACACGATGGTCGTCGTCCGGGGTCATGACTACCGCCACGACCTGGCCGCGCTGCGCCCGTATATCCGCGAGTACCAGCCCGTCCTGATCGGTGTCGACGGCGGCGCCGACGCGTTGCTGGAGCTCGGCTTGCGACCGAACGTGATCATCGGCGACTACGACTCGGTGTCCGAGCGTGCCCTCCACTGTGGTGCGGAGCTCGTGCACCACGTCCATCCCGACGGCCGCGCGCCCGGCCGCGACAACCTGCTCGACTGGGGGGTGGCCTACCACGAGTTCGTCGCGGAGGGGACCAGTGAAGACGTCGCGATGCTGCTCGCGTGGGAGTCGGGCGCGCAGCTGATCGTCGCGGTGGGAACCCACGCCACGATGGTCGAGTTCCTGGACAAGGGCCGCCACGGAATGGCCTCGACGTTCCTGACCCGCCTGCGGCTCGGGCCCGTTCTCGTCGACGCCAAGGGGGTCAGCCGTCTCTACGAGGGCCGGGTCCGTCGTCGCGACATCCTGCTGCTGGTCGGCGCCGCGTTCCTCGCGATGGTCATGGTCGGTATCGTCGCCGAGCCGATCCACGTGTTCCTCCGGGGCCTCTGGGTGACCGTCGAGGATCTCTTCTCGAACTGATGATCAACTTCCGGTTCCACATCGTGTCGCTCGTCGCAATCTTCCTCGCGCTCGCGCTGGGGGTGGTGGTCGGCGCGGGCGTGATCGACCGCGGCGTCGTCGACGCCTTGAACAACCGCCTCGACCGGGTGGAGGCGCGATCCGATGACATCCGCGCCGAGCGCGACGCGGTGAGCGGGGAGCGCGACGAGCTCACCGAAGCGGTCCGCCAGCTCTCGCCCCACGCAGTCGACGCCGTGCTGATCGGCGAAGACGTCACCATGATCGCCGTCCGGGGCGTCGACAACGATGCCGTCGCCCACGTCGTGGAGCTCGCGCACACCGACGGAGGCGCCGACGTGCCCGGCATCCTCTGGATCGAAGATCGCTTCGCGCTCGAGCAGGAGGGCGACGTCGAAGCGCTCGCGGCGATCGTGGGCGAGCCCTCCGGCCGGGCCAGCGTCGTCCGGCGTGCCGCGTGGCAGGCCCTCGCCGCGCGACTCGCGGACGGCACCTCGCCGACGGCCGGGACCGACCTCCTGGCCGCATTGGCGGACGAACACTTCGTGAGCTTCGATCCCGGCACGGACGGCGCCGCGATCGCCGACGTCGCCGGCAACGATGCGTACACGGTGGTCGTCGGCACGCAGGGCGCGGTGGCGTCCACCGACATCGTCTTGCCCTTCGCGTCCGCTCTGGCCGCGGCGGACCTTTCCGTGGTCGTCGCCGACGTCTTCGATCCCGACGCCGAACCCCCGGTGGAGCGCGGAGCGTCCCTCGCCCGGCTCCGCGCCGGCGACGTCGCGACGTCCGTGTCGACCGTGGACGACCTCGACCGCCCCGAGGGGCCCGTCACAGTGGTCCTCGCACTCGCGGGGCTCCTCGGGCCGGCGCCCGCGGTGGGCCACTACGGCCTGGGGCCCGACACGACGCTGATGCCGGCCCCCGTGTCATGACGCGCACGATCCGGCGGGAGCGTGGCCGGGGGTGAAGCGGTTCGTCGCGGCGGGAGGCCTCCTCCTCGCCGCCCTCCTGTTGGTCTCCTGGTGCGCGCCGAGCTCCGGTGCGCGCGCGGCGACGCCGCGAGCGCTGACGACGCGCCCCGTCGATCGGGTGCTCGTCCTGTCGCTCCCCGGCGTCGAATGGAGCGACGTGCAGCGCACGCCGATGCCGAACTTGACGCGCCTGTTGCGCGATTCCGCGATCGGCGCGCTCGTCACCCGGGGCGTCGATCGTCCGAGCCGTTTGGGGGACGGCTACGTGACGATCGGTGCGGGGACGCGCGCCACCGCTGACCCGCTGACCGTCGGCCAGGGCTTCGACGTGGACGAGCCGTTCGGAACCGACTCCGCGGGCCACGCGTTCGCCCTTCGCACCGGCACGCGACCGGGCAACGGCATCGTGTACCTGCCGATCGACGACGTGATCCGCGTGAACGACGCCGAGCTCTATGACGCGAAGCCGGGCCTCCTGGGAGACACGCTCGCGCGCGGGGATCGGGCGTGCCGTCGTCGCCAACGGGGACGGCACCGACCCGAGCACCCCGCGCGGCGTCCCGCCCTACCGCCGGGCCGCGACCGCCGCGTTGATGACCAGCCGCGGCCGGGTGCCGGACGGCTCCGTCGCGGACACGCTGTTGACGGAGGCCCTCGACGCGCCGTACGGCGTCCGCCTGGACGTCGACGCGGTCGTCGGCGCGGTCGACGAGGCGTGGCATGACCGCTCGGTCGTGCTCGTCGAGGGCTCGGACCTCGTGCGCGCGGATCTCGCCGGCGAGCTCGCGTCGGAGTCGGCGCGCGAGCGCCTGCACGCCCGCGCGCTGCGCGCCACCGATCGTCTGGTGGGCGCCGTGTTGCGCGCCGTCGCCGGCCCGCGTACCGCCGTGCTCGTCGTCGGACCGACGCCACCGCCCGGGTCGAACGCGCTCACGGTCGCCGGGCTGCGTGCACCCGGCATCACCCCGGGGCTCTTGCGGTCCGCAACGACCCAGCGGGACGGCTTCGTGAGCCTCGTCGACGTGGCGCCGACGATCCTCGACCTCGTGGGGCTCGACACGCCGGACACGATGGAAGGCCGGCCGATGGAGCGCGCCGGTGACGGCGCGTCCCTCTCGGATCGGGTGGACCGGCTCGCCGAGGACAACGCCCGGGGCCTGTTCCGTGACGCCCGGGTCGGAGCGGCGATGACGACCGTCGTGGTGGCCGGCGCGATCGTCGCCCTGCTCGCGTGCATCGGTCGGCGGCGGACCTCTTCGGTGGCTGCGTTCGGCGCGCTCGCGATCGTGGGATTCCTCGAGGCCACCCACCTCGCGGGCCCGCTCGATTTCGGGAGCGGCGACGGCAACGGGGTGGGCTACTGGCTCTTCGTCGGCGGCACCGCGTTGCTGCTCGCGGGGGTGTTCACCCTGGTGGGTCGCCGGAACGTGGTCGACGGCCTCCTCGCCGCGCTGGGCAGCCTTGCGGCGCTCCATCTCGTCGACCTGCTCACCGGTGCACACCTCGAGTGGAGCACGGTGTTCGGGTACTCGCCGACCGTCGGCATCCGCTTCGTGGGTGTGGGCAACCTGGCGTTCGCCCAACTCGCCGCGTCGGTCACGCTCTTCGCCGGCTTGCTCGTGTGGCGACGGCCCGAGGCCCGGAATGCCGCCATCGTCTTGCTGGCCGGCACGGTCCTGGTGATCGGCCTTCCCTTCTGGGGGAACGACTTCGGCGGTGCGATGGCCACTGCGCCTGCGTTCGCGCTGATGAGCTGGCTGCTGCTCGGGCGCCGTCTGCGGTGGCAGGGCGTGCTGGCGCTGGCGGGCACGCTCGTCGGCGCGGCGGTGGCGCTGGGGCTACTCGACCTCCTGCGGGCGCCCGAGCACCGCACCCACGTCGGTCGGTTCTTCGAGCGGATCGGGACAGACTTCGGCGGCGCGGTCCTGATCGTTCGTCGCAAGGCGAGCGAGAACCTCTCGGTGATCGACAGCTCGGTCATGCTGCTCATGCTCGTGGTCGTCGGCCTGCTCCTCGCGTGGTTGTGGTTCGGGCGCGACCGGCCGTTGCGCGCGGTCGTTGCGGAGATCGCGACCGCGCGCGCCACCATGCTCGGGTTCGCGGTGGTGCTCGTCCTCGGGTTCGCCCTGAACGACTCGGGCATCACCATCCCAGGGATGATGCTGGCGGTGCTCGAAGTTCCCGTCGTCTGCCTCCTGGCGCGGCGGACATGACGCCGCTCCTTGCGTTCGTCGTCGGGCTTGTCGCCGTGCGCTTCCTGCGCCTGTCCTCGGGCGAGATCCTCGGGTCGCCGGCGCTCCAACGCCGGAACTACCGGGATCACGTCCTCCCCACCGGGGGCGGGCTGTTCATCGTGATCGCGGTGCTGGTGATCGAAGGCGGGCGCGCCGTGCTCGGCGCGCTCGGGGTCGGCAGCGAGAGCGGTCTCACCCTCGCGCGGAGCGAGGTGCTGTTCGCGGTGTTCGGGTTCGGGTTCCTGGGTCTCGTCGACGACCTGACGGCCGTCGGGAGCGACCGCGGCTTCCGCGGGCACCTCCGGGCCCTCCGCGAGGGTCGGGTCACGACGGGGCTGCTGAAGCTCGTGGGCGGTGCGGCCGTCGCGGTCGTGTTGGTGGCGACGCCGGGCTTCAAGTCGGGCCGGACGCTGCTCGTCGACGGACTGCTCATCGCGCTCGCGGCCAACTTCGGCAATCTCCTCGATCGCGCGCCCGGTCGCACGATCAAAGCGGGGTTGGTCGCTTACGTCCCGCTCGCGATCGTGCTCGGGAGCGGTGCGACGGCGATCGCGGTCGCACCGGTGTTGGGGGCCTCGCTCGGGCTTCTCGGCGACGACCTCCACGAGCGTCTGATGCTCGGCGACACGGGGGCGAACGTCATCGGCGCGGTGCTCGGCCTCGGCGTCGTGCTGGGAACCCCCGAGTGGTTCCGCATCCTGCTGCTCGTCGTGCTCGTGGTGCTCAACGTCGCCGCCGAGGTGACGTCGTTCAGCGACGTCATCGATCGGGTGGGGCCGCTCCGTCGCTTCGACCAGCTCGGGCGCCGCAAGGCTCCTTGACGTACAGGTCGATCTCGGGTCCCACGCGACGCACGGAGTAGCCCTCGGCAGTCAGGCGCCGGCGCAGATCGGAGAAGCGCAGGAAGTGCTGTCGCGACGACGCCACGACCGCGCAGACCTCCGGCCGGCGAGCGGCGCGGGCGAGCACACCGGCGGTGATCTGCCCCGCGTCGATGCGCCGGAACGACGGGTCGACGAGCGCGGCAGGCGTGCGAAGGCCCGCTCGCCAGACCCAGCCGGGATCGTCGCTGATCGCGAGCGAACCTTCGGGCTGGCGGGCCAGGGTGTGCACCAGCGCCGCCTCGTCACCGTCGTAGTGCTCGGGGAGGAGCACGGCTTTGTTGTGCGCCACCCAGAACGGCACACTCACGACGATCGCCGCGACGAGCACGCGGGCGGGTGGGAACCGGAGCGCGGCGAGGAGCACGAGCGGAGGGACGATGTGGGACACGTGCGCACGCCACAGCGCTGGTTCCGCCACGAGCAGCGCGAACGTCATCAGCACCCACGCCGCGAGGACCACCGGCGCGCGTGCCTCCCGGCGTGTGCTCGTCGAGGCGGGCTCGCCGCGCCGCCACGCGAGCAACGCGCCCAGTCCGGCCAGGGCGACGACGACCACCACGGCGACGTCACGGTCCCACAGGGTGCGCAGCACGACCCACGCCGACCCGAAGGGATCGTGCTGGCGCTGCGCCTGCTGGTGGTACGCGAACGACTGCTCCCACACGCGGTGGATGCCCCAGGGGAGCGACGCCACCAGCCAGACCCCCGCGGCGGTCGTGGCACTGACGAGGCCGTCGCGCTTGCGGCGTCGCACGTCGAGCACGACGAGTCCGGCAACGAGCACCGCCGGCAGCGCGAGCAGCTTGATGGAGAGCGCAAGACCGGCGAGGACGCCGATCGCGAGGGGCCACCAGGTGCCCGTGGATCGTCGGGCGCGGCAGCGCAGCGCCACCGCGACTGCGCTCAGCGCGGCGGCCATTGACGGGCCGTCCGCGTTGAGCGGACCCGTCACCCACAGCACCGAGCCGCTGGTGCTTACGAGCACGGCCGCGAGCAGCGCCGCCGGTCGAGAGGTCACGTGTCGGGCGATCGCGTACACGGCGACCGTGAGGACGATGCCGGAGACGACTACCAACACCCGGGGTGAGTCGATGGTACGGGCGCCCGTGAGGTCGCCGAGCCACACGAGCGGCAGAAACAAAGGGCCCTGACTCGAGAAGACGTCGCGGAACGGCGCGCCGCCGGCGCGCATCGCGAGCGCGGACGACGCGAAGACACCGTCGTCGAACACCAGCGACCGCGGTGCGAGGAACGCGGGTATCCGCACGACGAGCGCGCCGAGTGCGAGGAGTCCGGCGTCGACTCGCCACTGGCGTCGCGGCGCAGGCTCCGCGGGGGGCACGCGTGCGGCGGGAGCACCGAGATCGGGGGCGACGATCGGCATGGGGCTGTCAGGATGGCACGTCGCCTCGCGTCCCGACGATCGGCGGTGACGGTGCGGGGCGCGGCGCCGGCGCGGTGGTACGGTCCAGTCGGCCCGGGGGGCGGCGAAGGACCGGAGGTTCGGACAGCGTGGCGAAGCACATCTTCGTGACCGGTGGCGTCGCCTCCAGCCTCGGGAAGGGCCTCACCGCCTCTTCGCTCGGCCGTCTGCTCAAGGCCCGGGGACTCCGGGTCACCATGCAGAAGCTCGACCCCTACATCAACGTCGACCCCGGCACGATGAACCCGTTCGAGCACGGCGAGGTGTTCGTGACCGACGACGGGGGTGAGACCGACCTCGACCTCGGCCACTACGAGCGTTTCGTCGACGTCGCGCTCACCCGGCGCTCGAACGCGACGACCGGCTCGATCTTCCAGGAGGTGCTGGCCAAGGAACGGCGGGGCGCGTACCTTGGCCAGACCGTTCAGGTGATCCCTCACATCACGGACGAGATCAAGGGGCGAATCCTCGCGCTCGGCGTCGACGGCGACATCGACGTCGTGATCACCGAGATCGGCGGCACGGTCGGCGACATCGAGATCCTCCCGTTCCTCGAGGCGATCCGGCAGTTCCGCAAAGATGTCGGGCGCGACAACGTCTTCTACGTGCACGTCACGCTCGTCCCGTTCATCGGGCCGTCCGGTGAGCAGAAGACGAAGCCCACGCAGCACTCCGTCACCGAGCTGCGCAGCCGCGGCATCCAACCCGATGCGATCGTCTGCCGGTCGGACCGACCGATCCCGACCCGGCTGAAGGAGAAGATCTCCCAGCTCTGCGACGTGCCCGAGCAGGGCATCGTCTCGGCGGTCGACGCGCCCACGCTCTACGAGATCCCGCTCGTGCTCCACGACGAGGGGCTCGACGACTACGTGTGCAGCGTGCTGCACCTCACGGAACACGAGCCCGACCTTGACGAGTGGCGTGGGCTCGTCGCCCGCGTGGCCGAGGCGCGCGAACCCGTCCGCATCGGTCTCGTCGGCAAGTACGTCATCCTCCCCGACGCGTACTTGTCGGTGGTGGAGGCGCTCAAGCACGGCGGCTTCGCGTGCGGCGCCGCGGTCGAGATCGACTGGATCGCATCGGACGCCGCCGAGGGGCTCCTCACCGAGGGCCGGCTCGCGGACCTCGACGGCATCGTGATCCCGGGCGGCTTCGGCTCGCGGGGCGTCGAGGGGAAGATCGACGCGGCCGGCTTCGCCCGCGAGCACGACGTGCCGTTCCTCGGCCTGTGTCTCGGGATGCAGTGCGCGGTGATCGAGTTCGCCCGCGACGTGTGCGGGCTCGAGGGGGCCAACTCGAGCGAGTTCGACCCTCGTACGCCCCACCCGGTCATCGACCTCATGGACGAGCAGCGCGCGGTGGTCGACAAGGGCGGAACGATGCGCCTGGGGCTCTACCCGGCCAAGCTCACGCCCGGCTCCCGCGTGCAGCGCGCCTACGACGAGGCGGTCGTGTACGAGCGGCACCGTCACCGCTACGAGGTCAACAACCGCTATCGCAGCCGGCTCGAAGAAGCCGGGCTCGTCTGCTCGGGGGCGTCGCCCGACGACCGGCTGGTCGAGTTCGTCGAGCTCGCGGATCACCCGTTCTTCGTCGCCACCCAGGCGCACCCCGAGTTCAAGAGCCGGCCCGACCGGCCGCACCCCCTGTTCGCGGCGTTCGTGGCCGCGGCCCGCGAGCGGGCGGAAGGCCGCCGCCCCCGGCTGCCCATCGCGCTGGAGCCGGAGGACGCGCCGGCGCCACGGTGACCCCGGTGCCGTTCCGGGTCGTCGGCACCGAAACCGTCGCGACCGCCGGCTTCCTCGCACTCGAACGCCGCCGGGTCGAGGGTCCCGACGGTGTGCAGTTCGACCGCCATGTCGTCCGGCACCCGGGCGCGGTGGTCGTCGTGCCGATCGACCCTGACGGCGGCGCCCTGCTCGTGCGCCAGTTCCGCGTTGCCGCCGGCCGGGAGCTGCTGGAGGTGCCCGCGGGCAAGCGTGACGTCGAGGGCGAGGCACCGGCCGAGACCGCGGCGCGCGAGCTCGAGGAGGAGATCGGCCGCCGGCCGGGCGCGCTCGAGCTGCTGGCCGAGTTCTACAACTCGCCAGGCTTCTGCGACGAGTACACCCACCTCTACCTGGCCACCGACCTCACCGTGACCGAGCGCGGCGCGGTCACCGCGGAGGAAGCGGCCATGATGGTCGAGGCCGTCTCGCTCGAGTCCGTGCCCGCGCTCGTTGCCGCGCACGACATCGTCGACGCGAAGACGATCGTCGGTTTGCTCCTCGCGCGCGAGCGCCTCGCCGGCGCGGGATAGAAGGCTGAGCATGCAGGCGGTCGCCGACCCGTCGATGGAGGAGCTGCTCGCGGAGCACGAGACGTGGCTGCGGGTGGAACGCGGGCTCGCGCCCAACACGCTCGCCGCGTACTCGCGTGACCTGCGTCGCTACACCGAGTACGTCCGGTCGCGCCCGGTGCCTCCCGCTGCGCCCGGTGGCCACGACAATCCGGCGCTCGACGAGCGCACGATCAACGACTACGTCGACTCGCTGTGCCGCGCCGTCGAGGACGATGGACGCGCCCGGTACTCCCCGGCCACCGTGGCCCGGGCCGTGGCGGCGGTGCGGTCGTTCCACCGGTTCTGTGTCGAAGAAGGGGCGCGCCCGACCGACCCCAGCGCGGCCGTGTCCGCCCCCCGGGTGCCCCAGGGCCTTCCCAAGGCGCTCACCGAGGTGGAGGTCACGCAGCTCCTGGCGGCTGTGCACGGTGACGATCCCGCGGCGCAGCGTGACCGGGCGATGCTCGAGGTCCTCTACGCCGGCGGTGTCCGCATCAGTGAGTTGGTGGGTCTCGACGTCGGCGACGTCGACGAACGTGACGGCACTGCGCGCGTCCTCGGCAAGGGGAGCAAGGAGCGGACGGTGCCGCTGGGCGGGCCGGCGCGGCAAGCGCTGGGCGATTACGTGCAGGGGGGCCGTCCCGCCCTGGTCCGGCAGGTGGGCCCGGTCGAGCCCGCGCTCTTCCTCAACCGGCGGGGGCGGCGCCTCACCCGGCAGGGGGCGTGGTCGATCGTGCGCACGGCCGGCCGACGGGCGGGCCTCGGTGAGCGGTTGCACCCCCACGTGCTGCGACACTCGTGCGCGACCCACATGCTCGACCACGGTGCCGACATCCGGGTCGTCCAGGAGCTGCTGGGGCACGCCAGCCTGTCCACGACGCAGATCTACACGAAGGTGTCGCCGGAGCGGCTCCGGGCCGTCTACGAGACGGCCCACCCTCGGGCGCGGCGGGCCTCGCCGGGGGGCTGATTCGCCGGTTCGCCCACCCAGGGCCCGCTGTACACTCGACGGATGGCCGAGTCGACGTATGCGGTGGTACGCGACCAACTTCGCGAGGAGCAGGCGCGCCTGCGCGATCAGATCCGCGAGCTCGGCAGTGGCTCCTTCGACGAGAACTTCGCGGACTCCGGCCAGGTCACCGCCGAGCGCGGTGAGGCCGAGGCGCTCGCGGGCCAGCTCGTCGAAACGCTCGCCGAGATCGAGGACGCACTCGCGAAGCTCGACGACGGCAGCTACGGCGCCTGCGAGTCCTGCGGGCAGGCCATCGCGCCCGCCCGGCTCGAAGCGATGCCGGCCGCTCGGCTCTGCATCGCATGCGCCTCGAACCGTCGCTGAGCCGACGCCGCACCCATGTCGGGTGACCTCGACCAGATCCTCGTCTTCTTCGGGTGCCTCGTCGTCGCGGTGATCCTGCATGAGATCTCCCACGGGGTGGTCGCCAACTGGTTCGGTGACGACACCGCCAAGCAAGCGGGCCGCCTCACGCTGAATCCGATCCCGCACATCGACCCCGTCGGGTCGATCGTCCTCCCCGCGATGGGAGCGATCGCGGGTCTTCCCGTGATCGGCTGGGCGAAGCCGGTTCCCGTCGACCCCCGACGGCTGCGCAACCCCCGGCGCCACATGCTCTACGTGAGCTTGGCCGGTCCGGCGACGAATTTCGCGCTCATGATCGTCGCCGCCGTCGCCGCTCGGGCCGCGTTCGATCCTGCGACCGTGTCGCCGTTCGGGTTCGGCGTGTCCGACCTCCCGCTGGTCGTCCAGATCCTGTACTCGTTCGCGCTCGTCAACCTCTTCCTCGGCGTGTTCAACCTGCTCCCGATCCCTCCCCTCGACGGCTCCGCGCTGCTCGAGCGGGTGCTGCCCGAGGAGTGGCTGCCCGCGTGGTCCCGATTTCGTCCGTACGGGATGCTCGTGCTCTTCGCGCTGGTGTTCTGGACGGGCATCCTCGGTGATCTCTTGCGTCCGTTCGAGGACCGGCTCATCAGGTTCGTCTTCTTGTGAAGCTGCGTCATCTCGTCGGTCGGTTCTTCGGCGCGTTGCGCCCCGGTGGACCCGACGAGGCGGACACGGCCTGGGTGGCCGGCGTTCTGTCGCCCGACGCCTTCGAGCTGTGGTCGCGTCAACCCGGCCACGACCGGCGCCACACCGTCGGGGTCGCCCGCGACGTCGAGCGTCGGCTGGCCGGCACCGCCGCCGCGGGTGATCCGCGGTGGCTGGCTGCGGCGCTGCTCCACGACGTCGGCAAGGCCGACTCGCGGCTCGGCGTGCCCGGGCGGGTGGTCGCCACCGTGACCGGCGCGGTCGCCGGCCGCGACTTTGCCTCCGTGTGGTCCGAAGGGGGTGGGTTCACCCGCCGCGTCGGGCTGTACCTCCGGCATCCCGAGATCGGCGCGACCAACATCCGCCTCGCCGGCGGCCCCGAAGAGGCGGCGCAATGGGCGGCCGTGCACCACGATCCGGAAGCGTGGGAGCGGCTCGACCTCCCGAGCGACGTCGTCGCCGCGCTCGACGCTGCCGACAATGACTGATCAGCGTGCCAGGAGACCCGTGGCGGTGCGGACACGCGCGAGCACGGGGCCCGCGATCGCCCGCGCCCGCTCCGCGCCCTCGGCGATGACTCGATCGACGGTGGACGGATCGTCGGCGAGGTCGCGGTACCGCTGCTGCATCGGCTCCACGAACGCGACGACCGAATCCGCGACCGCGTCCTTGAGCGTGCCGTAGCCGGCACCCGCGAAATCGGCGCTCACCTGCTCGACCGTCGCGTCCGTGGTGGCGGCGAGGATCTGGAGCAGGTTCGACACGCCCGGTTTCTCGTCCGGGTCGAAGCGGACCTCCGTCCCGGAGTCGGTGACGGCCGCCTTGATCCGCTTCGCCAGCGCGCCGGGGTCGTCGAGCAGGGGCAGCGTGCCCTGGGGGGAGTCCGCCGACTTCGACATCTTGACGGTGGGTTGCTGCAGGTCCATGATCCGTGCCCCCACCGGCGGGATCGCCGCCTCGGGAACGGTCAGCGTGGCGCCGTACCGGTGGTTGAACCGGATGGCGATGTCGCGGGCGAGCTCGAGGTGCTGCCGCTGGTCGTCACCCACGGGGACGCGGTCGGTGTCGTACGCGAGGACGTCGGCGGCCATGAGCACCGGATAGTCGAACAGCCCGACGCTCACCGATTCCTGGCCCTCGGACTTCTCCTTGAACTGGGTCATGCGGCGCAGCTCGCCGAACGTCGCGACACAGTTGAGGATCCACGTGAGCTCGGTGTGCTCGGGTACGTGGCTCTGCACGAACAGGGTGCAGCGCGCCGGGTCGAGGCCGGCCGCGAGCAGGATCTCGACGGTTCGGCGCGTCGCGGGTCGCGAACCGGGCGGCGTCGTAGGGGAGGGTCATCGCGTGGAGATCGACGACGCAGTAGAGCGCCTGGTCGGGCGACTCGACGCCGTCGAGCGACGCGACCCAGTGTCGGACGGCACCGAGGTAGTTGCCGAGGTGGATCTCGCCCGTGGGCTGGATCCCCGAGAAGTAGCGGGGCATGGGCCGTGAGACTACCGACGGACCGTCGCCGGGGGTCGACCATTGCCGTGGGGTGGAGGATCGCCTCCTGTACGCTCGCCTCGATGCCTTACGAGGTCTGCACGCCCGTCTACGAAGGCCCGTTCGACCTCCTCCTGCACCTGATCCTCCGCCAGGAAGTGGAGCTCTGGGAGGTGTCGCTCGCCCGCATCGTCGACGAGTACCTCGCGGAGCTCGAACGCAGCGGCTGGGTCGACGACACCCAAGGATCCGGTTCCGAGGGCAGTGAGAGCATCGACCTCGAGGTCGCCACTGAGTTCCTGCTGATCGCAGCCACGCTCGTCGAGTTGAAGGCTCGGCGGCTGCTGCCGGGCCTCGAGGAGCTCGAGCTCGACGAGGAGCTCCTCCGGTTCGAAGAGCGCGACCTGCTGCTCGCGAGGTTGCTCGAGTGCAAGACCTTCAAGGACGTCGCGAGAGAGCTCGAGCTGCGGATGCAGCGCGCCGAGCGCAGCGTGGCGCGGCGTGCCGGGCCCGAGGAGCCGTACCGGTGGCTCGTGCCCGATCCGCTCGAACGCGTCCAACCGAGCGCGTTGCGGACCGCGGCGTTGCGGATGCTCGCGACACGTCCGACGCCTGTCGTCGACACCGAACACATCGCGCCGGTCCGCGCGAGCGTGCGCGACGCGGTCGACGCGGTGCTGCGCGTCCTGCCCGAACGGGAAGCGGTGAGCTTCCGGACGCTCGTGGCGGGCGTGACGGAGCGCCTCGACCTCGTCGTGCGCTTCCTCGCGGTCCTCGAGCTCTACAAGCAGGGCTTGGTCGACCTCGTGCAGTTCACGAGCTTCGGGGAGTTGCTGGTGCGGCGCCTGGCGCCCGGCGAGGCCGTCCTCGACGCCGCCAGCCTCGACGACTGGGAGGACGTCGCGGAGCCGGAGCGTGTCCCGTGACGGCCGAACCTCGCGGTCCCGATCCCGGCATCCGGCGTTCCGAGGCCCAGCGCGCGATCGAGGCGGTGGTGCTGGCGGCGACCGAGCCCGTCGATGCCAACCTGCTCGCCCAGCTCGTCGAGCTCCCCGTGTCGGAGATCGAGTCGATGTGTGCGGAGCTGGCCGCCCGCTACGAGACCGCGGGTCACGGGTTCGTGCTCGCCCGCGTCGCGGGCGGCTACCGCTTCCAGACCCATCCCGACCTCGCGCCTTACGTGGAGCGCTTCGTGCTCGAGGGCCAGCACGTTCGGCTGTCGCCCGCCGCGCTCGAGACGCTCGCCATCGTCGCGTACAAACAACCGATCTCGCGCGGGCAGATCTCGGCGATCCGAGGCGTGAACGTCGAAGCGACGCTCAACACCTTGCTCCAACGGGGCTATGTCCACGAGGTGGGTCGCGATCCCGGACCGGGGGCGGCGGTGCTGTTCGGCACGACGACGACGTTCCTGGAGCGGGTCGGTCTCCACTCCCTCGACGACCTCCCACCGCTCGGCGACTTCGTGCCCGACGCGACGATCGTCGAGGCACTTGAGCGCGGCCTTCACCTCGACACCGATCCGCGCGCCGCGACCGGTGAGGAAGTGGGTGACACCACGATGGGCGCAGGCGATGGGCCGTACCCGTCTTACGGGTGAGGCGTGCCGGCCGAGGGCGAGCGGTTGCAGAAGGTGCTCGCGCGCGCCGGCCTGGGCTCGCGACGCGCGTGCGAGGAGCTGATCGCCGAGGGTCGTGTCACCGTCGACAGCGCGGTTGCGGTACTCGGCCGTCGGGTCGACCCGGCGACCTCGCACGTCGAGGTGGACGGTGTTCCGGTGGTGCTGCGCGACGACCTCGTGTACTACCTGCTCAACAAGCCAGCGGGACGCGTCACGACGGCACACGATCCGCAAGGTCGGCCCACCGTGCTCGACCTCGTGCCGGCCGAACCCCGGGTCTTCCCGGTGGGCCGGCTCGACTTCGACTCGGAAGGGCTGCTCGTCCTCACGAACGATGGCGACCTCACCCACCGGCTGACCCACCCGAGCCACGGGGTGAGGAAGACCTACCTCGCGGAGGTCGAGGGCGTGCCGTCGCGCGCGGCGCTGCGGTCGTTGCGGGAGGGCGTGATGCTCGACGACGGGCCGACCGCGCCGGCGTCCGCCGCACTCGTGCAGACGACCGCAGGTGTCACCGCGATCGAACTGACGATCCACGAGGGGCGCAACCGCCAGGTCCGCCGCATGTGCGAGGCGGTGGGGCACCCGGTCCGGCGGCTCGTGCGGACGCGGATCGGCCCGCTTCACGACCACCGGCTCGCACCCGGGGTGTGGCGGAGGCTCACCCGCGGCGAGGTCCGCTCCCTGTACACCGCGGCCGCGGGCGTCTCGGGGCCGAGCGGCGTGCACGGCGGGCCGGGCTAACCTCGCTCGCCGTGAGATTGCAGGCCCTGCGGGGTGCCACGACGTGCGACCAGGACACCTCGGAGGAGATCGAGGCGAAGATCGGCGCGCTCCTCCGAGCCCTGTTCGAGCGCAACGACCTCACCAATGACGACGTCGTGAGCGTGATCTTCACCACCACGCCTGATCTCACGAGCCAGTTCCCGGCGACCGCGGCGCGCGCGGCGATGGACCTCGGCGACGTGGCGCTGCTCGGCGCGCAGGAACAACAGGTGGCGGACGCCACCCCGCGCTGCGTGCGGGTGTTGATCCACTGCTACACCGAGCGCCCGCGCGACGCCCTCGAGCACGTGTTCCTCGGCGACGCGGCAGTCTTGCGGCCGGATCTCACGCGGTGACGACGGGCCTGCCCTCGGAGCTCCCCGTCACGGGGCCCGCGCCGCTCCGTGGTCGCCTCCGCGTCCCGGGCGACAAGGGGATCTCACATCGCGCGCTGATATTCGCGGCACTGGCCGACGGGGTGTCCCGTATCACCGGCCTTCCCGGGGGAGACGACGTGCTGCGTACCGGGCGGGCGCTGCGGGCGTTCGGCGTCGACGTCCGCCGGGTCACCGGCGAGACGGGCGCCACGTTGGTGGAGGGTGTCGGATACGACGGGTTGACGGAACCGACGCAGGTGATCGACTGCGGCAACTCGGGCACGACCATGCGGACCTTGTGCGGGCTCGTAGCGGGCCGGGACTTCCTGGTGGTGCTGACCGGTGACGCCTCCCTCGTCACCCGACCGATGGCTCGGGTCGTGACGCCGCTCCGCGCGATGGGTGCCCGGGTCGACGGTCGCGCCGATGGTGCGCTCCCGCCCCTCGTGTCGCGCGGGTCACACCTCGTCGGCACACGCCACCAACTCTCGGTGGCAAGCGCCCAGGTGAAGACTGCCATCGCGCTGGCGGCAATGCAGGCGCGCGGGACGACCGAGGTCTCGGAGCCGATTCCGAGCCGCGACCACACGGAGCGGATGCTGGCGGCGCTGGGCGCCCCGCTCAGCCGTATCGACCGGCGGACATTCAGGCTCCGGCCCGGCCCGCTGACGGCGTTCGAGCTCGACGTGCCGGGCGACCCGTCGTCGGCGGCGTTCTGGGTCGTGGCCGCGCTGGTGACGCCCGGCTCCGATCTCGTGCTGGAGGGAGTTGCGCTCAACCCCACCCGGCTCGCCTTCGTCGACGTCCTGCGGCGCATGGGTGCGGCCGTCCAGCTCGTGCCGACCGGAGAGCACCTGGGCGAGCCGGTGGGGAACATCCACGTCGTCGCCGGGCCCCTCATGGCCACGACGGTGCTCGGCGACGAAGTGCCGCTGCTGATCGACGAGATCCCCGTGTTGGCCGTCGCCGCCGCGTTCGCGGAAGGCACGACCGAATTCCGGGATGCGGCCGAGCTGCGGGTCAAGGAAAGCGACCGGATCGCGTCGCTCGTCGACCTGCTCCGCACCCTCGGGATCGCAGTGCAGCCGTCGGACGACGGGCTGACCGTGAGCGGCGGCCGGCCCCGGCCCGGGCGCCTGCCCGTGCACGGCGACCACCGGATCGCGATGGCCGCCGCGGTCGCCGCCAACGCGGCGGACGGCGCGTCCCTGGTGGAGGACTGGCCTGCGGTGGTGAGCTCGTATCCCGAGTTCGCCGACGACCTCGCCGCACTCACCGGGCGGGGTCGTTGACGGGACCGGGCACGCCGTTCGTCGTTGCAATCGACGGGCCGGCAGGAGCGGGCAAGTCGACCGTGGCACGAGGGGTGGCGCGGGCGCTCGGACTGCGGGTGCTCGACACCGGTGCGATGTACCGCGCGGTGACGCTGGCCGCGCGGGCCGCGCGCGTCGACCTGGCCGATGCGGAGGCGGTGGCCGCGATCGCGACGCAGGCCGACCTGGTGCTCGACGACGGCCGCGTGACCCTCGACGGCGACGACGTCTCCGACGCCATCCGTGCGCCCGACGTCACCGGTGCCGTCTCGGAAGTGGCAGCCCACCCGTCGGTGCGGCGCGCGCTCGTGGCGCGCCAGCACGCCTGGGTCGACGCGCACGGCGGGGGAGTGGTCGAAGGACGCGACATCGGCACCGTCGTGTTCCCCGACGCGCCCGTCAAGGTGTTCCTCACCGCCAGCGACGCGGAGCGGGCGCGGCGCCGGCAAGGGGACGAGATCGCCGCCTCGCGGGCGGTGGGGGTGGAAACGGTGCGCGAGACGCTCCGGGAGCGTGACGACGCGGACGCCGGGCTCGGCCGGGCGTTACGTCCGCAGGATGCCGCCGCCGATGCCTGGGTGATCGACACGTCGGAGCTCTCCGCCGATGAGGTGATCGCGAGCATCGCGGCACGCGCGCGCGAGCGACGAGCGTGACCTTCTACCGTTCGCGCGCGCGGTTGTGCTGAGCGTGTGCAAGGTGGTGTTCCGCGTCCGCGTGGTCGGCCGGGAGCACGTCCCGCCGGACGGCGCCTACATCGTGGCCCCCACCCACCGCTCGGGGTTCGACGTGCCGTTCGCCGCGTTCGTCACCACCCGCACGATCAGGTTCCTCGCGAAGGAGGAGCTGTTCGCGAACCGCTTCTGGACGTGGCTCTTCTCGACGCTGGGCGCGATCCCGGTGGAGCGGGGCACCGCCGACCGGGGCGCGATGCGGGTCCTCGAGGCCGCACTCCGTGATGGTGAACCGGTGGCGGTATTCCCCGAGGGGACGCGACGCTCGGGCGCCGAGCTCGGCCCCTTGTTCGGCGGCGCTGGCTACCTGGCGGTCAAGCTGGGCGTGCCGGTCATACCGGTGGGGATCGGGGGCAGCGAGCGGATCCTGCCGCCGGGCGCGCGTGTTCCGAGGCTCGGCCGGGTGGCGATCGTGATCGGCGAGCCGATCCACCCGCCGCCGGTCGACGGGCGTTCCCGCCGGGCCGCGGCGACGAAGGTCACCGAGCAGCTCAGCGCCGAGCTCGGCGCGGCGTTCGCGCGCGCCGACGCGCTCGCACGCACGCGCTGACCTACGCCCGGAGGCGACTCAGTCGGCGAGCACCCCGGCCGCGGGGGTGCGCCGGTCGTCGGCGAACGCGATCCGCGCGGCCACCACCGAGGGGTCGGCACCGAGGAGGACACCTTCGACCTCCTCGATCGCGCTCATCAGCTCGCGGAGCTCGCGGGGCGGCGGGAAGTACTCGTCCTCGTCGGTGACGAGCACGTGCTCAACGCCCTCGGTGGGTGCCAAGCGCGCGATCACCGCCTGCACGAGCTCCTCCGGCGCGCTGGCGCCCGCGGTGACGCCGACGACCGCGGCGTCGCCGAGCCCGTCCGCACCCGGCGCGGCCACGTCGAGCTCCGACGGCTCGTCGATCCGCACGACCCGGGCGCATCCCGCGTCGGCCGCGACCTTCGTGAGCGCGATCGTGTTGGAGGAGTTCGCGCTCCCGATCACGACGACCGCGTCGGCGCGTCCCGCGATCTCGCGAAGGGCGCCCTGGCGGTTGGTCGTGGCGAAGCAGAGGTCGTCGCGCGTCGCGGTCCACAGGTCGGGGAAGCGAGCGCGGGCGCCGTCCATGACCCCCTGCCATTCGTGCACCGACAGGGTCGTCTGCGCCAGGAGCGCGACGCGTGTCGGGTCGGCGACGGTCTCGGCAGCGCGGTCGAGGTCGTCCTCGTGCTCCACGAGGCGGATCGCGTCGGGTGCGACGGCGAGGGTCCCGGTGGCCTCGTCGTGGCCTTCATGGCCGACGTAGAGCACGGTGAAGCCCTTGGCGGCCCGCACCCTGGCCTCGTGGTGAACCTTGGTCACGAGCGGGCAGACCGCGTCGACCACGAATCGGCCGTCGGCTCGGGCGGCGTCGACGACCTCCGGCGCCGAGCCGTGGGCCGAGAGCATGAGCGGCGCCCCTGCGGGCACCTCGTGCACGTCGTCCACGAACACGACGCCGAGGTCCCGGAAGCGGTCGACCACGAGCCGGTTGTGGACGATCTCGTGGTAGCAGTACACGGGCGGCTCGAAGATCCGCACCATCCACGACAGGGCCTTGATCGCCATCTCCACGCCCGCGCAGAACCCGCGGGGCTCGGCGAGCAGGACGCGCCGGACAGGCATGCGCGCCAGGTTACGGCTCGAACGTCAGTCGATCGCCTCGTAGGACTCGTTGCACTCGGCCTCCCGGGACGGATCCACCGGGGCCGACTGCACGACCAACATTCCTCGCGGCATCTTCGACCTCCGGGAAGCGGGCGTGGGATCTACCGTGATCGGCCGGGTCCCATACGATGCCCTCATGGCGAACGCCCGTGTGGTGGGCGTCGCGCCCGCATCGCCCGCCGGCCGAGCCGGCCTGGTTACCGGCGACGAGCTCCTCAGCCTCAACGGCGAGCCGGTGCGCGACGTCATCCAGTACCAGATCCTGGCGGACGAGCCGCGCGTCGAGCTCGAGGTCCGTCGCGGCGGGATCGAGCGGCTCGTCATGGTGGAGAAGGCCGCGGGCGCTCCCCTCGGCCTCGAGCTCGAGCACGCGGTGTTCGACCGCGTGCGCACCTGTGACAACCACTGCCCGTTCTGCTTCATCTACCAGCTCCCGCCGGGCATGCGGAAGAGCCTCTCCCTGAAGGACGACGACTACCGCCTCTCGTTCCTCTACGGGAACTTCACGACCCTCACGCGCTTCACCGAAGCCGATCTCGAGCGGGTGGTGACGGAGAAGCTGAGCCCGCTCTACGTCAGCATCCACGCTACCGACCCCGACGTCCGCGCGCGGCTGCTCCGTAACCGGCGGGGCGCGACCAGCCTCCGCTGGCTCGCGGCGCTGCTCGACGCGGGCGTCGATGTGCACGGCCAGGTGGTGGTCTGCCCCGGCGTCAACGACGACGACGTCCTCGACGACACGCTGCTCGGTGTCCTCGACCGCTTCCCGGCGCTCGCGTCGCTCGGCGTGGTTCCCCTTGGCGTGAGCGACCACACGACCGAGCCGGAGATGCGGGCGCACACGGCCGCGGAGGCGGCGGCGGTCATCGACCTGGTCGAGGAATGGCAGCACCGGTTTGTCGCCGCGCTCGGGCGCCGGTTGGTCTACGCCTCCGACGAGCTCTACCTCGTGGCCGAGCGGAGGCTCCCCGCCCTCGGCGACTACGACGGCCTCCCGCAACACGAGAACGGCATCGGGATGGCACGCGAGTTCGAGGCCGAGGTGCGGGCCGCGCTGACAGGACGCACCGCCGATCCGGTCGGCCCCCGCCGCGGGTTCTTCGCGTCGGTCGACGGTGCGCCGGCCGAGGGCTACCGCGCCCCCCGGGCGCCGGCGGCGTCGACGCCCGTCCACTTCCGGCGGCCGGGCACCGCGATCGCGATCGTGACGGGGGAGTACGGCGCGCGCGTCCTCGCCCCGCTCGTGGAGCCGATCGCGCGCACGACCGGCGCCCGTGTGCGCCTGGTCACGGTGGAGAACGGGTTCTTCGGGGGGAACATCGCGGTGACGGGACTGCTCACCGGCGCCGACGTCGGTGCAGCCCTGGCCCGGGAGCCGGAGCACGACCGTTACCTGCTCGCCGACGTGACGCTGTCGAACGGCCGCTTCCTCGACGGCGTCGCCCCCGAGTCCCTCCCGCGGCCGGTCGAGATCGTGCCCACCAACGGGGTCGCCCTCGTCGACGCCGTCCGTGCCGCGGCACCGGTATGACCCGGCCGATCGTCGCGGTCGTCGGCCGCCCCAACGTGGGGAAGTCGACGCTGGTCAACCGGTTCGTGGGCCGTCGGGACGCGATCGTCGAGGAGCAGCCGGGGGTCACCCGGGATCGCAAGGTGCTCGATGTCGAGTGGAATGGGCACGAGCTGACCGTCGTCGACACCGGCGGCTGGTTGGCGTCGACGTCGGGTGAGGGCGCCGAACCGCTGGCGCGGCAGGTGAGCCTCCAGGCGGAGCGTGCCATCGCCGATGCGGACGTGGTCCTGCTCGTGGTCGACGTCACGACCGGCGTCACGGAGGAGGACGCACAGGTCGCCCGGGTGTTGCGCGGAAAGAATCGCCCGGTTCTGCTCGCGGTGAACAAGGTGGACGACGAGCGGCGGGAGGCGGAGATCTGGGCGTTCGCCCAACTCGGCCTGGGAAACCCGCTGGCGGTGTCGGCCATCCACGGGCGAGGGAGCGGCGACCTGCTCGACGCGATCGTCGAGCAGCTGCCGGCGCCGGCGCCGCGTGACGACGACCCGGAGGAGTCGATCTTCTCGGTGGCGGTCGTGGGCCGACCCAACGTCGGCAAGTCGACCCTGTTCAACCGCCTGGTGGGCGACGAGCGTTCCGTCGTCCACGACGCGCCCGGTACGACCCGCGACGCCGTCGACACCGTGATCGACACCGAAGACGGTCCGCTCCGCTTCGTCGACACCGCGGGGATGCGCCGGCGGAGCCGCATCGACGAGCCCACCGAGTACTTCAGCCTCGTCCGTGCGCTCCAGGCAGTCGACCGGGCCGACGCCGCCCTCCTGGTCATCGACGCCTCCGGCGGGGTCACCCACCAAGATCAGCGGCTCGCGGAACGGGTCGACGCCGCCGGCACGGCCATCGTCGTGGTGCTGAACAAGTGGGACCTGCTGGACGCCGAGGGTCGCGCCGCCATACGCGCCGGGGTCGCCGACCGCCTCGCGTTCCTCTCGTACGCGCCGGTGCTCACGGTGTCGGCGGCGACGGGTCGGATGGTCGGGAAGGTGCTCCCCGCCCTCCGCCAGGCCGAGGAGGCCTACCACCAGCGCCTCCCCACCGCGGCGCTCAACCGCGTGATCCGGGAGGCCCAGCAGCGGCACCCACCGCCCCAGGTGCGCCGCCACCGGCCCCGGGTGCTCTACGCCACGCAGGGCGCGACGGATCCGCCCACGTTCACGCTCTTCGCGACCCACGAGCTCCCCCCGACCTATCTGCGCTACCTGGAGCGGATGATCCGGGAGGCGTTCGACGTCGGCCCCACGCCCGTGAAGCTCCGGGTGCGCCTGCGGAACAGCTGAGAATCCGCCGAACAGCGGGGAAATCTCGCCTCAAGAACCGCCACTCACCCTGCCGACGCTTTCACCACAAGGAGACCACTCTCCGTAGTCGTCGATGGGGCACGGAACATGACTTGGTTCAGACGTGCACGAGCACGTGGCGAGCGGGGTGCGGTGCTGGTGGAAACCGCGATCCTCCTGCCGCTCATCATCATCATCACCTTCGGGGTGATCGAGTTCTCCTCCGCGTACCAGGCGTCCTCCACTGCCGCGAGCGCCACCCGGTCCGCCGCACGCACCGCGTCGGCCCAGGCGATGCTCCCGAACTACGCCACCAACGCGGCCGCCGCCGCCACGACGGCGCTCCGGCAGATCCCCGCCGACGAGCCCGTCGAGCTGTGGATCTACAAGGCCAACCTCCAGGGCTATCCCGGAGCCGACGGCAACACCAGCTTCACCACGTGCGCGGCGAACTGCATCAAGTACCCGTGGGACAGCGCCCAGCGGAAGTTCGACACCACCCTGGCGACCGGCGGCGGCTGGCCCAGCACCGCCCAGAACGCCTGTGACGCGGGTACCGGCTGGGACTCCGTCGGCATCTACATCAAGCTCGACCACAAGTTCATCACCAAGCTCTTCGGTACCACCGTGACGCTCACCGACAAGGCGGTGTTCCGACTGGAGCCCGCACCCACCAACCTCTGCAACCCGACGCCATGATGCACGACTGGGTGCGCCGGGCCCGCGAAGACGAGTGGTCGAAGGAGCGCGGCTTCTTCATGGTGTGGTTCGCGCTCACGTTCGTGGCCCTCATGGGGTTCGGCGCGCTCGCGCTCGAGTACAGCCGCTGGGGAAGCATCACCAACCGCGTCCAGAAGGCGGCCGACGCGGCGGCGCTGGCCGGCGCGGTGTTCATGCCCGAGAACGTCGGGAACAAGGCGTTCGACACCGCCATCAAGACCGCCGAGAAGAACGGGTTCAAGAACGGGACGAACGGGATCGTCGTCGCGCCCTCGGTCGGAGCGCTGTCGAACCAGCTGAAGGTCACGATCACGGTGCCCACGAGCAACCCCTTCGGCGCGATCGTGGGATACAACAGCTCGACCATCGTTCGCAGCGCAGTGGGCGAGTACCAGCTGCCCCAGAACCTCGGCAGCCCCCAGAACAGCTACGGCAACGACCCCGAGTCGGCGGCCGCGCAACCCCAGTTCTGGGGCAACGTGTTCGGACCGGCGTCGCCGAAGGGCAACGGCGACGCGGTGCAGTCCGTCGGCGCGACGGCCAACTCCACGCTCTGCCCGACCTCGACTGACAACTGCACGTCCAACGTCAACAAGGACTACGGCTCGGCGGGCTACTTCTACGGCATCGACGTTCCGGCGGGTGCGTCGGGGTCGCTCGACGTGCAGGTCTTCGACCCCGCGTTCGTGATGGTGGGGGACAACTGCACCGATGCCGCGGCGGTGAACAGCCTCAACGCGGCCGCCACCCTCACCGCCGCCCAGATTCCCGGGTACACGGGAACGATCACTCCCGCCCAGCGATACGCGTCGGGAGCGGCGAGCCCGTTCTGCAGCGGCGACATGCACTACAACAACACGAGCACGAACCTGAACCCGTGGACGACGTGGACGCTCCGCGGGCCCGACACGACCACGTGGGACCCGACGAACAACCCCGTCGTCTGCCAGGCCGAGTTCCCCGGCGTCTATCCCGAGCGGGCGAACGACCTCCCCAACGGCACCGTCGACTCCCAACACCTGAAGGCACTGCTGCAGAGCGCGACGAACTACCCGGGCACCAACCCCGCCCGCACCTTCGCTTCGTTCTTCCGGCAGTGGGTGACGATCTGCTCCGTCGGGAGCCCGATCCAGGGCACCTATTTCCTGC
This sequence comes from uncultured Actinomycetes bacterium, assembly GCA_963775795.1. GTDB lineage: Bacteria > Actinomycetota > Acidimicrobiia > IMCC26256 > DASPTH01 > CAVZKC01. The sequence continues at coordinate 2,246,499 of CAVZKC010000004.1, forward strand.
AGGTCCAGACCGCGACGAAGATCAACGGCACGGCCACGCCCAACGGTGGGGGTGCGAACCGTTACTCGGTCCGGGCCGGGGTGTCGGGCAACTACGCGACGTCGAACAACCTGAAGCTCTACGGCACGCAGCGGATGGGCATCTACGCCAACGCGACGGGTGCCGACACGCGCTTCTACCTCACCCGGGTCCCACCCGGGCACGCCGGCCACCGGCTCATCCTGCAGTTCTTCGACACCGGTGACGCGAGCCAGGCCGGGAACATCAGCGTCCTGCCGCCGCCCGACTCCAATGTCGCCGGCGGGGTCTTCCCGGACTGTGACTACACGCCGCCTCCCGGGAACAGCACGCCGCCGTGGGGCACGTTCCAGGCTACGAGCGCCGGCTGCACGATCTCGAACGTCAGCAGCGCGAACTACAACGGCCAATGGGTGACCCTGCAGGTGCAGATCCCCGACAACTACGACTGCAACGAAACCGATCCCCTGGGGTGTTGGACCCGTCTGCGGTTCAACTATCCGGTCGGCACCACCGTGAACGACACCACGACGTGGGCCGCGTACATCCTCGGAGACCCCGTCCGCCTCGTGGAGTAGCGCTCCCGTCCGGCGTGCTGGAATGCAGACGTGCCCTGGTGCGAGTCGTGTGATCGCTTCCTCTCGCCGTCGACCGTGCGCGCCGACGGGCGTTGCCCCTCGTGCGGGCGCGTGGTCGATCCGGGCGCGGCGCACGGCAACGAGGTAGCGGCCGACGCGGACGAAGACCTCGGCCCGATCCCGTGGCACCTGAAGCTGCTCGCCGGCGCGCTCGCCGTGTACCTCGGCTACCGCGCCATGCAGGGAATCGAGTGGCTCGCTGGCAAGCTGTGATCGGCACCCTGCCGCCTACACTGCCCGCGTCGACCGCTGGTCGTCGACGGGCTGTGGCGCAGCTTGGTTAGCGCGTTGGTCTGGGGGACCAAAGGTCCCGGGTTCAAATCCCGGCAGCCCGACTCCGAGTTGCCATCAGGGCGACGAAGGCGATCCATGCACCGGCCCAGAGCCACCCGGCGGCGATGTCCGACGGATAGTGCACGGAGAGGGCCAGGCGCGAGAACGCCACGGCCGCGACGAAGACCGCCCCGACGACGAGCACGACGCGGCGCAGCCGTTCCCCGCGCACGACGACGAGAAGTGCACCGACCAGCGCGAGGGTGCTGGCGGCATGACCGCTCGGGAACGCCAGCGAGGAGAGCGCCTCCGGCGGCGGCCGGATGCTCGGCCGTTCCCGCCCGAAGACCTCCTTGAGCAGCGGATTGGCCGCGAACACCACGCCCACCCCGAGGAGGAAGACCAGCACGTCGCGCCACCGCGCCTGCATGGCGAGCACGCCCAGCACGGCCAGCGCCGCCACGCTCAGCACCGAGGTGTCGGTCCAGTCGCCCAGCACCCGCATCGGCTCGTCCAACGACGTGCCGAGCAGGTCGTGGAGCTCGACGAGGGCCCACCGATCACCGGGCAGGTTCCCGACGACCACGATCCACACCGCGAGGGCGGCGAATGCGACCGCGCCCCACGCCGCGGTGCTCCTGAGCGCGGATCGCGTCGCGAGCATCCGGGCAGCTTGGCACCGCGCCGGCGAGGCCATCGCGCGCGCTGGGGAGTACCCTGCCGCGCAGTCCTGGGGCCCCGGACGAGGGAGACCAACATGAGCGAGTGGACCACCGTCACGGCGAACAACGTCAGTCCGGGCAATCGGGTGCGGTTCGGCACGTTCGAGTTCGACGTCGCCCGCATCGAGCACCCCTTCCTCGGGATGGACAACATGTTCTGCCTCATCGAAGACACCCCCGACCGCTGGCACGCGTACCCGCTGCCGAGCGTGCAGGAGGTGGAGGTGCAGACGGGCGGCTGACCGCCTTCGTCAGCTGGGCCGCCCGCGGCGGGCGCGGACGTACGCACGCTGCTTGGTCTCGGTGCGGGGGCCGTAGGCCTGGGATTCTCCCATCCCCACCGGGTCGGGACGGCGCGCGCGGCTGTCGGGTACCGTGACGCGGCGGCGTCGGCCCCATCCACTGAGCGACGAGGAGGACGCATGGAGCTCGGGATCGCCGGCCGCCGCGCGGCCGTGGCGGCGGCGACACGGGGCCTCGGGCGAGCGGTCGCGGCCGCGCTCGTTGCCGAAGGAGCTGAGGTCGCCATCTGTGGGCGCGACCGCGGCCGGACCGAGACCGCCGCGGCGCAGATCGGGGCGTTGCCGCTCGTCGCCGACGTCGGAACGGAGGATGGCGCCACCGCGTTCACCCACGCCGCGCACGAAGCCCTCGGCGGACTCGACATCCTCGTCGTCAACGGCGGGGGCCCGCCACCGGGCACGTTCGCGACGACCGATCCGACGGCCTACCGGGCTGCGCTGGAGCTCAACTGCCTCGCCGGCATCGCCATGTGCCAAGCAGCCGTACCGGGCATGCAGGCCGCCGGTTGGGGACGGGTGCTCGCGATCACGTCGATCGCCGTTCGTCAACCGATTCCAACCCTCATCCTCTCGAACACCGCGCGCGCCGGGTTCACCGGCTTCCTCAAGACCCTCGCGCGCGAGGTCGCGCCCGACGGTGTCACCGTCAACTCGATCCTGCCCGGGCTGCACGACACCGAACGCGTCCAGGAGCTCTATCCCGACTCGGGTGCGGTCACCACGGGCATCCCCGCGGGCCGGCTCGGAGATCCCGCCGCGTTCGGCCGGGTGGCCGCGTTTCTCTGCTCGGAGCCGGCGGCCTATCTCACGGGGGTGGCGCTGCAGATCGACGGCGGCACGTACGCCGGATTGCTCTGACCGATCCGCCGGTAACCTCGCGTCCATGGAGCGTGACCAACGGGTGCTGACGCTCCCGAACCTGATCTCGCTCGCGCGCCTGGCCTGCGTGCCCGTCTTCGTCTGGCTGCTCGCGACGGACGAGCCGGTTGCGGCCGCCATCCTGCTCGGCGTGCTCGGCGCGTCCGACTGGGTCGACGGCTGGATCGCCCGGCGGTTCGACCAGGGCAGCGAGGCGGGCAAGGTGCTCGACCCGGTCGCCGACCGCGTGCTCCTGATCGTCGCGGGCGTGGCGCTCATCGTCGACGGGGCGGTGCCGGTCGTGGTGGGCGTGCTGGTCCTCGCCCGCGAGGCGGTCATCAGCGTCGCGGTCGTGACGCTCGGGCTCCTCGGGGCTCGCCGCATCGACGTGCAGTGGGCGGGCAAGGCGGGCACGCTGGCGTTGATGTTCTCGTTCCCGCTCTTCCTGCTGGCCGACGCCATCGACGGCGGCCACGACCTCGTCCTGGCGGGTGCGTGGTTCTTCGCCGTGGTGGGCCTCGGGTTCAGCTACTACGCCGCCGTGACATACCTACCCTTGGCCCGAGCGGCGTTGCGGGACGGGCGGGCTCGTCCCGGCCCCGATGTCGCGGCAGGGAGTGTGGCGCGATGAAGGCCGTGATCCTCGCCGGCGGCGAGGGCACGCGGCTCCGGCCACTGACGAGCAACACCCCGAAGCCGATGATGACGCTCGTCAACAAGCCGATGATGGAGCACATCGTCGCGCTCCTGGCGCGCCACGGCTTCGACGAGATCGTCGTGACGGTGGCGTTCCTCGCCAACCAGATCCGGGACTACTTCGGCGACGGCTCCGACTTCGGCGTGCAAATGCGTTACGCGACGGAAGACTCGCCGCTCGGTACCGCCGGATCCGTGAAGAACGCGTCGGTCGAGCTCGACGACACGTTCCTCGTCATCTCCGGAGACGTGCTCACCGACATCGACCTCACCGCCTTCGTGAAGGCGCACCGCGACGCGGGCGCGGCCGCGTCGATCGCGCTGAAGCACGTCGACAACCCGCTGGAGTTCGGCATCGTCATCACCCGGGCCGACGGCACCATCGAGCGCTTCCTCGAGAAGCCCACGTGGGGGCAGGTGTTCTCGGACACCATCAACACCGGCATCTACGTGCTCGAACCCGAGGTGTTCTCCTACATCGAAGATGGCGCGGTGGTCGACTTCTCCGGCGACGTCTTCCCCGCGCTGTTGGACGACGGCCACTCCCTCCACGGCCACGTGGCCGAGGGCTACTGGGAGGACGTTGGGACCCTCGAGGCCTACCTGCGCGCGCACGCCGACGTGCTCGACGGGCGGGTCCAGGTCGACATCGACGGCTTCGAGCTGGGGGAGAGCACCTGGGTCGGCAGTGACGTCGAGATCAGCCCCGAGGCGACCATCCACGGGCCGGCAGTGATCGGTGACAGCTGCCGGATCGAGGCCGGCGCGGTCGTGCGCGCTTACTCCGTGCTCGGCACCGACGTCATCGTGAAGGCCGACGCGTTCCTCGAGCGGGCGGTCTGCCTCGACCACGTCTACGTCGGACCCAGCACGAACCTGAGGGGATGCGTCATCGGTCGCAACACCGACCTCCGGGCGCACGTGCGCATCGAGGACGGCACCGTGGTGGGCGACGAGTGCTTCGTCGGCCAGGGCGCGGTGATCATGCCCAACGTCAAGGTCTACCCCTTCAAGACGGTCGAGGAGAACGCGGTCGTCACCTCCTCGATCGTGTGGGAGAGCCGCGCCGCCCGCTCCCTCTTCGGCCGGCGGGGCGTGCGCGGCCTCGCCAACGTCGACATCACGCCCGAGACCGCCGTTCGGCTCGCCATGGCCTACGGCACCGCGCTGCCCAAGGGTGCGGTCGTCACGACCAGCCGCGACACGAGCCGCCTCGCGCGCGCGCTGAAACGGGGCCTGATCGCCGGGCTCAACCTTGCCGGCGCCAGCGTGGAAGACGTCGAGCTCGCGACCGTGCCGCTCACACGGTTCCACGTGCGCAACGGGCGCTCCCAGGGCGGCATCACGGTGCGCCTCGCACCCGGCGACCCCGATTCGGTGGAAATCCGGTTCTTCGACCGTGACGGCCGCGACATGGACGACTCGCTGCAGCGCAAGGTCGAGCGTCTCCTCGCCCGCGAGGACTACCGCCGCGCGTTCGGTGGCGATATCGGCGACATCACGTTTCCCGCTCGTTCTCTCGAGTTCTACACCTCCGCACTGGAGCGCACAGTCGATCTCGCCCAGGTGCGGGAGCGACGTTTCAAGGTCGTGCTCGACTACTCGTTCGGCGCCGTGTCGATGGCGATGCCGAACCTGCTCACGAAGCTCGGGGCCGAGGTCCTCGGCGTCAACCCATATGCCAACACCGCCGCCGCGATCGCGTTCGACGACGCCCGCGACGCCCACGTCGCCCGCACGGCCGAGCTCGTCCGAGCGTCCGGCAGCGACCTGGGCTTCGTGTTCGACCCCGATGGTGAGCTGGTCACCGTCGTCGACGACCGCGGCCGCGTGCTGGCGCCCGACGAGCTGCTGCTGGCGATCGTGACGCTGGTGGGAGAGGTGGAGGACGAGCCCACCGTCGCCGTCCCCGTGAACGTCACCCAGGCGGTCGAGGCGCTCGTGGGCGACGGCGGCAAGGTGCTCCGCACGAAGGTGTGGGGTACGAGCCTCATGGAAGTCGCGTCCACCGAGGGCGTGACCTTTGCCGGAACGCCCGACGGCGGGTGCATCTGGCCTGACTTCCTCCCCGCCTACGACGCCAGCGCCACCCTCGCGAAGCTGCTCGACCTCCTGGCCACCGTCGGGCGACCGCTCTCCACGGTGGTGGATCGCCTGCCCGCGAAGTTCGTGGTCCACGACACGATCGTGACGCCGTGGGACCGCAAGGGCACCGTGATGCGCGAGGTCATGGAGCGTGCGGCCGGGCGGGAGGTGGAGCTGATCGACGGGGTGCGCATCGTCGAGCCGGGCTCGTGGGTGCTGGTGCTGCCCGACCCCGACGAGCCGCTCACCCACGTGTGGGCCGAGGCGGCGAGCTTCCCGGAGGCCCGCAAGCTCGCGGAGGAGCATCTCCAGCGAATCCGGTCCCTGGTGAGCTGACCCGCGCCGATCCGGCGCCGCTACGCTCCCGGACCATGAACTTGCCGGATGAGCTTCGCTACAGCACGGAGCACGAGTGGGTCGCCCTCGACGGCGGCCGGGCGCGGGTCGGGATCACCGACTACGCCCAAGACGCCCTGGGTGACGTCGTCTACGTCCAGCTCCCCGAGGTCGGACGCGCGGTCGCAGCAACGGATGCGTGTGGGGAGGTCGAGTCGACCAAGTCGGTGTCGGAGATCTACTCGCCGGTGAGCGGGTCGGTGGTCGAGGTGAACGAGGCGCTGACTGCCGCCCCCGAGCAGGTGAACCAGGATCCGTACGGCCAAGGATGGATCTTCGTGGTCGAGCTCAGCCGACCCGAAGAGATCGAGTCGCTGCTCGACGCCGAGGCCTACCGGCAGCTGCTCGAGGCCTGAGGCTCGACCTCGACCACAGGTCCAGCCCGCTGCGGGCCCTGGGGGAGTAGCCTCGCTCCCATGCGCTGCCGGCGTTGTGGCCATGACAACGAGGTCGGCGCGAACTTCTGCAGCTCGTGTGGCAACGCGCTCCCGCCCGAGGAGGAGGTCACGATCAGCCTCGCGGAGCTGGCCGAGCGCCTGGAGCTCGACGAAGACCTCGGCGAGGCGCTCGCGGAGCTGCCGAGCGGGATGGGCATGCTGGTGGTGCGGCGGGGTCCCAATGCGGGCAGCCGCTTCGTGCTCGACGCCGAGACGACGAAGCTGGGCCGCCACCCCGACTCCGACATCTTCCTGGACGACATCACCGTGTCCCGTCGTCACGCTGCGATCGCCCGGCGCGACGACGGCTACGAGGTGAGCGACGTCGGGTCGCTCAACGGCACCTACGTCGACCACCAGCGGGTCGACGCGGGGCCCCTCCACCACCTCGCCGAACTCCAGATCGGCCGGTTCGTGCTCGTCTTCCTGCTGGGGAGCGAGGAAGGCGGCGAGCGATGAGCGGGGAGACATGAGCAACGGCAACGGACACCTCTCGATCGGGGAGGTGCTGAGTGAGCTCCGAGAGGAGTTCCCCGACATCACGATCTCCAAGATCCGGTTCCTCGAGAGCCAGGGCCTCATCGATCCCGAGCGGACGCCCTCGGGGTACCGGAAGTTCTACGACGACGACCTCGTCCGTCTCCGCTGGATCCTCCATCAGCAGAAGGTGAACTTCCTGCCCCTCAAGGTGATCAAGGAACGCCTCGACCAGCTCCCGCCCGGCAGCGAGGCCCTGCTCGACCCGAGCCCGGTCCAACTCGCCGAGCCCGTCGAACCTTCGGTGGCGGCCCGCGGGCGCCGACCCGCGGGAGCAGAGGCAGGCTCGCCGGAGCACGAGGCAGCGACGTCGCGTCGCGGGCGCCAGCGTCGCCTTGCCCGACGCCAGCCTGCGCTCGCGCCGACGGTCCCGGCCGACGATCCCGCGACCGTCGAGCCGCTGTTCATCGACACCCCGGCTGCCGCGGACGAGCCGGCCCCGGAGGCCGGACACTCGCGGATGGACGTCGCGCACGCGGCCGGGATCACGCCGGAGCAGGTGTTCGCCCTCGAGGAATTCGGCTTGCTGAACGCGGCGTGGGAGCAGCACGGCGAGCCCCAGTACGACGACGATGCGCTCGAGATCGCGACCGTGGCCGCGGGATTCCTCGACCGCGGCGTCGAAGCGCGCCATCTGCGGATGTACCGCACGTTCGCCGAGCGCGAGTCCGCGCTGTTCAGCCAGGTGCTCCTCGCGTACCAGCGCCAGCGCAACCCGGAGGCGCGGGCGCGCCTCCAAGACGAGCTGGTCGAGCTGGCATCGCTCGGTCGTCGCCTCCGCACGGTGCTGTTGCGCGACGCGGTCCGCGAGTCGTTGGCGGAGTGACCGCGTCGCCGGCTCGGCTTCCCGAGGCGGAGGTCGTGCTGAGCGAGCAGCAGATCCGAGATCGCGTCCGTGCGCTGGGCGGGGAGATCGCCCGCGACCATCCCGACGGTGTCGTGCTCGTGGGCGTGTTGAAGGGCGGGCTCGTCTTCCTCGCCGACCTCGCGCGGGCAGTGCGCGACGTCGACGTGCTGGTCGACTTCATCGCCATCTCGCGCTACGCGCCCGACAGCGGGCGCGTGCGCATCACACACGACCTCGCGCTCGACCTCACCGGACGATCGGTGGTGCTCGTCGAAGACATCGTCGACACGGGTCTGACGCTCGCGTTCCTCGTCGAGCACGTCCGCGCCCGTGGTGCGCGCACCGTCGAGGTCTGCACGCTCCTCGACCGCCCGGCTCGCCGCATCGTGCCGCTCGTCGCCCGCTACATCGGCACCGAGATTCCCGATCGCTTCGTGCTCGGATACGGGTTGCACCTCGACGATCTGTACCGAAACCTGCCGCGCGTTCTGGCCGTCGACCGCCGCGTGCTGCACACCGACCCCGAGGCCTACGTCGACGCCGTGTACGGCGCCACGGCGCCGAGGGACCCCTGAGGGCCAGTGCTACCGTGGCCTCCGGACCACACGGAGGATGCGCCATGATCCCGATGTCGCTCGTCGGAGTCCGAGTCGAAGTTCCCTCGAACCAGCCCATCGTCCTCCTCCGGGAGAACGACGGGCAGCGCTACCTCCCGATCTTCATCGGCCAGCCCGAGGCGACGGCGATCGTGTACGCCCTGCAGGGCCTCGAGACGCCGCGGCCCATGACCCACGACCTCTTCACGTCGGTGCTCGACGACCTCGGCGCCCGCGTGGTGCAGGTCGTGATCACCGAGCTGCACGACGGCACCTTCTATGCGGAGATCGAGCTCAAGCGGGCCGACGGCCCCTACCGGATCTCGTCTCGGCCGTCGGACGCGATCGCCCTCGCCGTGCGCTCGAGCGAGCCAGTGCCGATCTTCGCCGACGAGTCGGTGCTGGAGGAGGCGGGCGTGCTCTACGAGCAGGACGAGGAAGAGGAGCAGATCGAGCAATTCCGGGAATTCCTCGATCAGGTGCGCCCCGAGGACTTCGCCCACGACGAGTGACCCGCCCGAGAAATGGCATCTCGACCGTTCGTTGACGTGGAGCCTCCGAGCCGGTAGCCTGACAGACCCGTAACTACGACCGTGTACTTCACGGTGAGGCTCCGGAGCGCAGATGCCGCAACAGTCGAGCAAGCACCCGAGCAAGCGCGAGCGCAAGCAGTCGGGCACACGCGAGGGAAAGCGCGAGGGGAAGCAGGAACGCACGGCCACCGCGGCGAAGCTCGAGCAGCCGTCGCTCGCGGGGTTCGAGCCGTCGCCGGAGGAGATGGGGTTCCGCGGGCCCCAGGTCTGTTCAGTGGTAGGGATCTCGTACCGCCAGCTCGACTATTGGGCGCGCACCGATCTCGTGCGCCCGTCACTCGCCGACGCGCGGGGGAGCGGCACGCAACGGAGCTACTCGTACCGCGACCTCGTGCGCCTCAAGGTGATCAAGAGCCTGCTCGACGCGGGAGTGAAGCTCCAGACCGCGCGCAAGGCGATCGAGTACCTGCGTGAAGACCTCGGCGACGACTGGGCCCGCGCGAGCCTCGTGCTCAACGGGACGAGCTCGGTGCTTGCACGCACCGGCGACGACCTCGTCGATCTGGTGCGCCACGGCCAGGGCGTGCTCAACATCGTCCCGCTCGGCCACGTCGTCGAAGAGCTCGATGCGAGGATCCACGAGCTGGCTCCCGACACCCGTGCTGCAACGGGCGCACCGCGCGGCAAGTCCGCGACGCGCCGGGTCGCCGAGGGGGGCTGACCCATCGCCGAGGAGCTCCCTCACGAGCAGGTGCGCTTTGCGCACAACTCTGAACGGCAGTTCGCCAAGCTCCTCGACTTCTACGGCATCGAATGGCAGTACGAGCCGCAGACGTTCGTGCTCGAGCGGGATCGTGACGGCAATGCCGCGCAGGCGTTCACGCCCGACTTCTATCTCCCCGTCTACGACGTGTACATCGAGATCACGACGCTCAACCAGCGGCTGGTCACGAAGAAGAACCGCAAGACCCGCCGTCTGCTCGAGCTCTTCCCCGACGTCTCGATCAAGGTGCTGTACCAGCGCGACTACCTACACCTGCTCGTGAAGTACGGCCTCGAGCCGCCGTCGCAGCTGGCGGCCGCGCAACCCGACGGCCAACCCGTGCTCGGGGAGCCGTTCCGGCTCGACCTCCCGCCCCGCCGTCCACCGCGCGCCGCCGAGTCCGCGTGAGCAGCGAGACGCGCGCAGCGCTCCGCCACAGCCCCCTCGACGACCGGCATCGCGAGCTCGGCGCCCGTCTGGCCGAGTTCGGCGGGTGGGAGATGCCGATCCAGTATCACAGCGTGCTCGAGGAGCACCGTGCCTGCCGCACCCGTGCCGTGGTGTTCGACGTGTCGCACCTGGGGTCGGTGCACGTCCACGGTGCGGGTGCGTTCGCCACGTTGCAGTGGGCGTTCACCAACGATCTCGATCGCATCAGCCCCGGCCACGCCCAGTACACCCACCTTCTCGATCCTGACGACGGCTCGGTCGTCGACGACCTGATCGTGTGGTGGATCGACCCCGGCGACTTCATCGTGATGCCGAACGCGTCGAACACGGCGCCGCTGGTCGCGGCCCTGGGCGAGGCCGCCGCCGCCCACGGGGGAGGGGAGTGCACCGTCGTCGACGTCACCGACACCCGGGCCGTGCTCGCGGTCCAGGGCCCGAGCGCGCGCACGATGCTGGGCAAGGTCGCGCCGGCCCACGCGTCGGTGGCGCGCTTCGCGGTCACGCCCATGACGGTGTTGGGCACGCCGGGCTACGCCGCCGGCACGGGCTACACCGGCGAGGACGGCGTCGAAGTCCATATTCCGGCTGCGGTCGCCGGGGAGTACTGGGATTCACTGCTCCGCGCGGGCATCGAGCCGGCCGGCCTCGGCGCGCGTGACACGTTGCGGCTCGAGGCGGGTCTTCCGCTCCACGGGCACGAGCTCGGGCCGGGCATCACACCCCTCCAGGCAGGCCTCGATTGGGTCGTCCGCTTCGACAAGGGCGACTTCCGGGGACGCTCCGCGCTCGACGCCGAACGGGCCCGCGGGGTGCGTCGCCGCCTCCGCGGGCTTGTGCTCGACGGCCGCCAGGTCCCGCGGGCGGGGTACCCGGTCAGCCGGGACGGCGACGCGGTCGGCGAGGTCACGAGTGGGAACTTCTCCCCGACGCTCGCACACGGCATCGCGCTGGCCTTGGTCGATCCCGACGTCGCCGTCGGCGACACCCTCGACGTCGATATCCGGGGACGCGCGGCGCCCGCGGTCGTCACGAAGCTACCGTTCGTCCGCCGGTAGCCTCGACGACGATGACCGCACAGGGGAGCGGATCCGATCCGGTCGTTGACCGCGGCGAGTTCGTGGCCCGTCACGTGGGCCCCTCCGAGGCCGATGTCACTGCGATGCTGGGGACGCTCGGCCTCGACTCGCTCGACGACCTCGTCGACCGGACGGTTCCCGAGACGATCCGCGACCGGACGCCCCTCGCACTCCCACCGGCCCGCACCGAAGCAGAGACGCTCGAGCGACTGGCTGAGCTCGCCGCCCGCAACCAGGTGCTCACGTCGCTCATCGGCACGGGCTACGCCGACTGCTTCACGCCGACGGTCATCCAACGCAACGTCTTGGAGGATCCGGGCTGGTACACCGCGTACACGCCCTACCAACCCGAGATCTCGCAGGGCCGGCTCGAAGCGCTCCTCAACTTCCAGACGATGGTCAGCGACCTCACGGGTATGGATCTGGCCAACGCCTCCCTCCTCGATGAGGCCACCGCCGGCGCGGAGGCGATGGCGATGCTGCACCGGGTCAACGGCTTGGCCGGCACCACGTTCTTCGTCGACGAGGACTGCCACCCCCAGACGATCGCGGTCGTGCGCGGTCGAGCCGAGCCCATCGGCATCGCAGTCGTGGTGGGAGACCCCGGCACGGACGTGCCGGCAACCGGCGTGTTCGGTGTGCTCCTCCAGTACCCCGGAAGCTCGGGCCGCGTCCGCGCGGACGCGCCCGAGCTCGTCGAGCATCTGCACGCGCAGGGCGCGCTGGTCGCCGTAGCGAGTGACCTCCTCGCCCTGACCCTCCTCACCCCACCAGGGAAGTGGGGGGCCGACGTGGTGGTGGGTTCGGCACAACGGTTCGGCGTGCCGCTCGGCTACGGCGGCCCGCACGCGGGGTTCTTCGCCGTGCGTGACGAGCACAAGCGCAACGTCCCCGGCCGGCTCGTCGGCGTGTCGGTCGACGCGGCCGGTCGTCCCGCACTGCGGCTGGCGCTTCAGACCCGCGAGCAGCACATCCGACGCGAGAAGGCGACGAGCAACATCTGCACCGCCCAGGTGCTCCTCGCCGTCGTCGCCGGCATGTACGCGGTGTACCACGGCCCCGACGGTCTGCGAGACATCGCCCAGCGCGTGCACTGGCTCACCAGCGCGTTGGCCGATGGGCTCCGCGCCGGCGGCGTCGAAGTGCTCCATGACGGCTTCTTCGACACGTTGACCGTGCGCGTGGCAGGAAGTGCCGACGCCGTGTGCAGGAGTGCGCGCGCCGACGGCATCAACCTCCGGCGCGTGAGCGCCGACCGGGTCGGCATCACGCTCGACGAGACGACGACGAAAGACATCGTCCACTCGGTGTGGCGCGCCTTCGGCGTCGACCGGGTGGCTCGCACCCTGCAGACGACGATCCAACCCGCGATCCCGTCCTCGCTCCGACGCACGTCCGACATCCTCGTCCACCCCGTCTTCCGGGCGTACCACTCCGAGACGAAGATGCTCCGCTACCTCCGGCGCCTCGCCGACCGCGACCTCGCGCTCGACCGGACGATGATCCCGCTCGGGTCGTGCACGATGAAGCTCAACGCCACGACGGAGATGACCCCGATCACGTGGCCCGGCTTCGCTCGCGTCCATCCGTTCGTTCCCGCCGAGCAGGCGGCGGGCTACCGGGAGCTCTTCGCTGAGCTCGAGGCGGCGCTCTGCGAGATCACGGGATACGACGCGGTGTCCCTACAACCCAACGCCGGGTCCCAGGGCGAGCTCGCGGGGCTGCTCGCGATCCGTGCGTACCACGCGTCGCGGGGCGAGCCCGGCCGGTCCGTCTGCCTGATCCCGCAGTCCGCCCACGGGACCAACGCCGCGAGCGCGGTGATGGCCGGCATGCGCGTCGCCGTGGTCGCCTGCGACGACGACGGCAACATCGATTTCGACGACCTGAAGTCGAAGGCACACGCGCATGCGCGCGACCTCGCCGCGCTCATGGTCACGTACCCGTCGACCCACGGCGTGTTCGAAGCAAGCATCGGTGACGTGTGCGCAGTGGTCCACGAGTGCGGTGGCCAGGTCTACCTCGACGGCGCGAACCTCAACGCGCTCGTGGGGCTCGCGAAGCCGGGCAAGCTCGGCGCCGACGTGTCGCACCTCAACCTGCACAAGACGTTCTGCATCCCCCACGGCGGAGGAGGACCGGGCGTCGGCCCGATTGGCGTCCGTGAGCACTTGGCGCCGTTCCTCCCGCAGCACCCGCTGAGCGCGGAGGCCGGGCCGTCCACCGGCGTCGCTGCGATCGCGGCGGCACCGTGGGGATCCGCCGGCATCCTGCCGATCTCGATGGCCTACATCATGTTGATGGGCGCGGAAGGTCTCGCGTACGCGACGCGGATCGCGATCCTCAACGCCAACTACGTCGCCGCGCGGCTGCGCGACCACTTTCCCGTTCTCTACACCGGGCCGGCGGGCGCGGTCGCGCACGAGTGCATCCTCGACGTGCGCCCGCTGACGCATGCGACGGGCGTGACCGTGGACGACGTCGCCAAGCGGCTGGTCGACTACGGGTTCCACGCGCCGACGGTGTCGTTCCCCGTCGCTGGCACGCTCATGGTCGAACCGACGGAATCCGAGGACAAGGCTGAGCTCGACCGCTTCTGCGACGCCATGATCTCAATCCGCGCCGAAATCGCCCGCGTCGAGCGAGGGGAGTGGTCGCTCGAGGAGAGCCCGCTGCGGCACGCACCCCACCCGGCCGCCGACGTCACCGCCGACGCGTGGGACCGCCCGTATCCACGCGAGACGGCTGCGTACCCGGGGGGGCCCGATCCCGACAAGTACTGGCCGCCCGTGAGCCGTATCGACGGTGCCTACGGCGACCGCAACGTGATGTGCTCGTGCCCACCGCTCGAGGCGTACGACTCCAACCCGGAGGCTTGACACAGTCGAGCTCTCGGACGGAGTACGCCCAGGGATGACGCTGCCGTCGGCCGTGGCCCGGACGCGGTCCTGATCGTGCCAGCAGAGGGGCAGCCTGCAGGGTGTTGGCACCCGGGCCGGATCCCATGAACCGGTAGTTGACATAACGAGGATTATGGGCGCTCCACGGTACGGCGTGGGCGAAGACGGACCGCGATCGCGCGGCCGGGCTGCTGGGAGCGAGCATGGCGCATCCGCCGTAAGCCCGAGTCAGAGCACGCCGACATCGCCGAGGAATTCGAAGAGCCCGTCGGCGAGGCGAAGGTCGCCGACGTCGGCGAGGGCGACCCAGCGGGCCTCGGCGGCGTCGTCCCCCGCGACGACCGGCTGAACCGGGTCGAGAACCGCCACGGCGAAGTCGAGGATCACGAAGTGAAAGCCCTCGTCGATGCGTTCGACCCAACCCAGGAATCGGTCGACCACCACTTCGAGGGCGGTCTCCTCGAACGTCTCGCGCACCACTGCCTCGTGGAGGGTCTCCCCCGCTTCGACGCGGCCTCCGGGCACCGTCCAGTGGCCCTGGGCGGGCCCACGGCCGCGACGAACGAGCAGGATCTGGTCGTCGCGGACCAGGATCGCCCCGACGGCGACCTCGGGCCGGTCACCGGTCATGTCGTGAGTGGCTTGTGCATAACCAGCGCCCGGGCGACAAAGCCGTGTGTCTCGAAGAAGTTCTTCGAGGCCCGCATGCCGGGCAGTGCGGTGGCGTCGACGCCGATACACCCAACCTCGGCGCACCGCTCCACGAGGGCGTTCGCCAGGCTCTCACCGACTCCGACTTCCCGTGCGTCGGGTTCGACGTAGAGGTCGCTGACGACGCCGAGCAAGGAGGCGTCGGTGAGGGGCTGGACGGTCGCGGCGCCGAAGCCGACCACGACGTCGTCGAGGGTGCCGACCAGAACCCAGGCGTCGGCGCGCCCGAGCAGCGCCCCGTACGACACGTCGAGGGGCTCAGGGTGGGCCCCGCGAAGGAGCCAGACCGCTCCGCCCCGCTCCCGGGCCAGTTCGGCTCGCATCGCGGTCGCGAGCTCCACGATCCGTGGCAGATCGTCCGCGTCCGCGGCGCGGCACGCTTCCACGTCAGCCGAGTTGCGAGATCTTGCCGAGGATGGTGTTACGGCCGCGATGGCTGCCCTCGTAGCGGCGGATCGCGTCCAGCGAGGCGCGATCGAGGCCCTCCAGTCGCTCGACGACCTGTGACGCGGAGAGCTCGTCGTAGTCCGGGATCGGCAGTGTCTCGACCGACGGGCCCGATGCCTCGTCCACCGACCCTCGGGGCGGAGCGGAGGGCTGAGTGGCTGGGCTCGTTGGCGCCGCGGCAGGGGGCCCGGGCGGCGCAGGAGCGGCGACTCCCCCGCTGGGCGAACCTGGTTCGGGACTCCGCCACGAGAGGAGCCCCGAGAGTGCGGTGCCGGCCACGTCGCGCGCCACGCCGACCCCTCCCCCGGCGACGGTGCGCGCCATGCCCAGGCCGTCTTCGACCAGCTTGCGTGGTGCGGACGACGCTGGCATCGGCGGCGGTGGCGGTGCCGACGGGGCGCGATGGGAATCGACCTCGCGCCGACCGCGCGACACGAAGATCCCCACCATGCTCGGCAGCATGTCGCGCGCGTAGAGCAGCGCGCCGATGGGTGCGTACACGAGCAACTCGAACGCGCGGTCGACGGGTGGCTTCTCGTCGGTCACGGGGCGACCTCCTAGTCGCCCCCTAGTGTACGGGTCCGCCCCGCCGGCTCGCCCGCCCGCGGGACGTCATCGGACCGGGGTCAGTGCATGTCGTGGTGGGATGCGATCCTCATCGTCGCTGCGGGGTTCGTCGCAGGCACGATCAACACGATCGTGGGTTCCGGCTCGCTAGTGACGTTTCCCACGCTGCTCGCACTGGGATACGGCCCGGTCGTCGCGAACGTGAGCAACACCGTGGGTCTCGTTTGGGGAGGGGTGAGCGGCGCGCTCGGCTACCGGCGTGAGCTCCGGGGGCAGGCCACCCGGGTACGCACGCTCGGGCCGGCCTCGCTCGCGGGTGGCATCACCGGGAGCGTGCTCCTGCTCACGCTGCCCAGCTCGGTGTTTCGCGACGTCGTGCCCGTGCTCATCCTCCTCGCGTGCGCGCTCGTCGTGCTCCAACCACGACTCGCGCGCTGGATCGCCTCCCGACGCGCGACGCCGGCCGAGCACGGCGGGCTGCTCCTGTGGGTGTTCATCTTCGCCACGGGCATCTACGGCGGGTATTTCGGCGCCGCGCAGGGCGTGATCCTGCTCGCCCTACTCGGCATCTTCATCGTCGACGACCTCCAACGCCTGAACGGCGTCAAGAACGTGCTCGCGCTCATCGCCAACGGTGTGGCCGCGATCGTCTTCGTGTTCGCGGCGAACGTGAACTGGGCGGTCGCGGGGCTGATCGCACTGGGATCGATCGTGGGAGGCCAGGTCGGGGCCCACGTGGGGCGACGGATGCCCGCGCCCGCGCTGCGTGCGTTCGTGGTGGTCATCGGCGTCGTGGCCGCGGTGCGCCTGATCGCGACCTGACCGCCCGCACGCAGTCAGGAGGACGACGAGCGGTTCTCCGCAGTCTGTCCGCGCACGACGGCGAACACGGTCGCGCCCACCAGCGCGATCGCACACAGGAGCACCACCCACTCGCCGAAGCGGACGTAGGGAGTCTCGCCCGTCGTCGTCGTGATGCGCCCTTCCACAACCGCTGACTCGAAGAGCTCGGTCGTGTCGCGCACGGTCCCGTCGGCGTCGATCACGCCCGAGATGCCCGACACCGACGCCTGCAGCACCGGCCGCCCCGTCTCGGCCGCCCGCAGGCTGCTCAGCGCGAGGTGCTGCTCGGAGTTGCCGGACCGCCGATACGAGCGGTTGCTCGTGCTCACGACGATCGCCTCGGCGCCGTCGCGCACGTAGTCGCGCACCAGCGGACCGAAGGCCGACTCGAAGCAGATCACGGTACCGATCCGGTGCGTGCCGACGTCGAAGAGGACGCGCCGGTGCCCGGGCTCGAAGTCGTACGGGATCTGCCGCAGCTCGTCGATGAACCCGAGTCGGTCCCGCCACGGCACGTATTCGCCGAACGGCACGAGGTGCTGCTTCGAGTACTCGCCCTGGCGGCGCCCCGACGGCTCGTACAGGACGTTGGTGTTCCGGGAACGGTCGTCGCTGCCCGGCGTGCGGGCGTTGACCAGTACCGCGGCATCGTGCTCGGCCGCGATCCTCGTCAGCTCGTCGCGGAGCACCGGGTCCTGGTCGGGATCGGTGTCGAGTGCCGACTCGGGGAAGACGATCAGGTCGTAGCGGCCCTCGAGCCGGTCGGCGAGCGCCAGATGACGTTCGGTGAGCGGGAGGGATGCCTGTTCCGCCAGCGGCACCTCGACATCGTCGCCCTGCAGCAACGCGAACCGCAGCGAGCCCGTCGGTGTGGGCTCGTACCGCGTGACGTCGGCGACCGCGACACCGCCCACGAGAACACCCAGGCCCACGAGCGCAGCCGCCAACTGGCGCCGGGGTCGTTCCTGAACGACCTCTCGTGCGAGGTCGGCAATCAGCCCGGCCAACGCCACCACGAAGAACGAGATGAGCAGGACGCCGCCCAGCCCGGCCAGAGCCCGGGCCGGCTCCAGGCGGTGGAGAGCAACACCGACGTCCGCCCAGGGAAACCCGCCCAGCGGCCATCGTCCCCGGAGCGCCTCGACGACGACCCAGGCCGCGGCGGTGAGCCACGGTGACCGGACGCCGCGCCGTCCGAGCAGGGCGACGACGAAGCCGACCACCGCGAGCGCCAACGACATGATGGCGACGAGTGGGACGATCGCGACCATCCCGAAGTAGCGGATCCACTCGAGCCCGACGGTGTAGCAGCCGACACCGAACACGAATCCGAAGGCAGCCGCGTCGCGGGGCCGCGCGGCGTGCCAGGCCCAGAGCAACGGCACGAGCGCGACGACGATGAGCGGGCCCAGATCGAAGGGCGGGAAGCAGAACCCCGCGAGCACGCCCGCGAGGAAGCACGCCGCGAGGCGGCGAAGGAACGACCCCGTCGCCGGCGTCAGGCGCAGTCGCGACAGAGCTGACGCTTCTCGTCGGCGAGCTGGTTGCGCGGGAGCACGAGGAAACACGACGAGCACAGGAACTCGCCCGGTCGCCGCGGGACGATTTTTGTCGGTCCGTCGGAACGGTCGTCCCCGTCGGCGTCGTCGTCCTCGAGCTCGTCCTCGTCGTCCTCCAGGGTCGCGCTGGCCGTGCGCTCCTGGAGCAGCACGTCGAGCGGGTCCTCGACGTCGTCGGGGTGCAGCTCCTCGTCGAGGTCGAGCCCCTCGTCGTCCTCGTCCTCGGCGGGCTCGCTCGTCGCGGTCTCGTCGGTGACGACGGCGACGGGTACCTCCTCGGGGACCTCGTCCTCGTCGTCGGCTTCGTCGGTGTCGAGCAGGTCGAGGTCATCGTCGTCACCGCGTCGAGCCCGGCGTCGTCGTCGAGCCCGGCGTCGTCGTCGAGCTCGTCTTCGATCTCGAGTTCTTCGGCTTCTTCGTCGCTCATGAAGGCTCCGGAGCGTGTGGGGGCCGCGGAATATACACCGGCCCCGCGTCGCGTCGGGCCTTCAACGGCGGAGGGAGCACTCCTATTCCGCATCGTGAAAATGGGGGCCCAGGAGACCGTTGGGGCCACTGTTTGGCCCGACCTGCCGTGCAGGCGGGTTATTCCAGCGTTCTCTACTTGGTCTCCTGAGCCCCCGCGCCCTTCCCCTCCCGGCAGAGCGGAAAGACCCATGAACCGGACGGTCAGGACGCCACGTAGTCAGCCCCACGGAGGGGGTCCCTGTCAAGCGCGACGGGCGCGACGGCCGGTCCCGTGACCAGGGATGACGCGCATCGTCGCTGATCAGGAGGGCGCGCTTTTTTTCCTCCGGACCCGCTCCCACCAACCGTGAACGAGCCTCCGCGGCGCAGGTACCCTGCGCCGCAGCGAGCGAACCATCAACTAGGAGGCCGTGCCAGCGCGACGCGCGTCGGCGGCCCGCTCCGCGGCCAGCCGCTCGAGCTCGTAGGTGTTGTGGTCGACGAACGTCATCGCCTCCGCGATCGCGCGGTGACCGGCTTGTTCCGCGATCAGCCGGTGCATCTCCTGGCCGATCGACCGGTACGCGGCATGGCCCACGGGCGCGGTGCGCAACTCCAGCAGGTGCATCGCTTCGCGCGCGTTCATCTGCATCGCGAAACGCACGCGGTATGCAAGCGACACCGCGTACGGCGCTTGCTGCGGGAACGGTTCGCGCAACGCCTCGTACAACGCCGCCGAACGTTCCATCGCGTCGTGGAACGCGTCGTCCACACCGGCCTCCACGACGGCGTCCGGCACCTCGTATCCGTGCCGGGTCGTCAGCGGTTGCCATTCGATCGTCAGCATCCGGTGTCGTTGCAGGTCGCGAAAGGCCCCGTAGTCGGCGAGCACGTCGAAGCGGTAGTCGACGCGCTCGAACGCGCGACCGGGCTTGTGCCGGCGATTGGTCCGCTCCCCCACGTACGCCCGGAGCAACTCCACCCGCTCGCCCGGCGCCAACGTGCGGACACGGCCGAGCACCTGGTCGTCCGCCAGGTGGCTGTGCGGGTAGCAGATCGCCGCGAGCAGCTTGTCCTCGGCATCGGGGTCGAAGTCGGTCAGGGTCACCGCGGGTCGCGAAGCGGTCGCCACGTCCGCGAACAGCCGCTCGACGACCGCTTCGGTCGAGTGGCGCGTCTCGGCCAGGTACGCGCTCCAGGCGACCCCGCGGTCTTCACGGTCGACTCGCGTGAGGAACGACGGGACCACCTTGCGCAACTCGGTCAGCATCATGTCGGCGTAGGAACGCGCTTCGGGTAGGGGATGCGCGCGCATGCGGAGCAGCAGTGCTTCGAATCCCTGCCCGGTGCCGTAGATGCCGACGTTCGACAGCGTCGCCGCCGGCAGGATGCCGCGCGCGGCATCACACGCCTTCGCACGGATCGTCTGCTTGTAGACGAAGTCCGAGTCGCCGGCCTCCTTCGGATAGCGGCCGCGGGCCCACTCCGTGAGGGTCGGCAACATCTCCTGGTACGTACCGAACAGCGCATCGAGGTCGGCGATGTAGCGCCAGGCCAGGTCGCCCGAGCCGAGCACGCCGCGATCCCGGTAGTACCGGTAGCGACCCCCGAGACGGGCGTCGTAGGGGATGTAACGAGTCGACTGCTCGAGGTACGCCATCAGCCGTCCCCACTCGAGGATCTTGGTGAGGAGGTTGGACGCCTGCTCGCACGCGAGGTGGACTCCCCCGAGCTGGGCCACGGAGTCGTCGCCGTACTCCAGGAAGACTCGGTCGTAGAGCTGCTCGGCCCGTCGGAGCCCGACGGTGGCGTCGACGGTCAGGTCGCCGGTCAGGTCGAGGTCGGCGACGAACTCGTCGAGGAAGAGCCGCCGCAGGCTCTTGTGGGTGCGCGAATACCGGGCGAACAGCGCGCCCTTGACGACCTCCGGCAAATTGACGAGCGCGAACACGGGCTGGTCGAGATTGGTGAAATACGGACGGAGGATCCCCTCCTCGTCGTCGTTGAATCTCTCGAGGGTGTACACGCCCACCGTTTCCGCCTCCGTCCCCGCGGCTCGGCGATCGTATCGGCGAAGGTCGCACCGCGGGTGCATCCCGTCCGCGGCCCCCGGGATCACACGAGCAGCGAGAACTGCCCGGGCAGAACCGTCGCCGTGAGGGTCCGAACCGGGCCCAGTACCCGCCCGTCGAGCTCGACCGAGAGCGCCCGCGCGGCCCGGACTTCCACCGATCGGCCACGGAACGTGAGGATCTCGGGGTGCGGCAGATGGGTCCCCGAGGCGAGGCGCGAACGCATGGGGCCGCGGGAACGCGGCGCGAGCGCGTACACCTGCACTTCGACGTAGCCGTCACCGGGATGACCCCGGGGCGCGACGTCGCGACCGCGGAGGAATTGGCCGTTCAGTATGCACACGCTGGTCGCATGCAGCTCACCGGTTGTCCGCTCGTCGACCTGCAGCGATAACGGCACACGGCGATCGCGCGCTCGCAACCGGTCGGGTGGGACGCCCAGCACCACCGCGTTGACTGCCAGCTCGTCGAGGCCGTCCGCGCGGACTCGCAACCCGTCGAGCACCAGCTCGACGGGCGATTCGGAGGGACCGGACACCGACAGGCCGACCGCTCGCGCGAGGTCGCTCGCGGCGGCCGACTCGGGGGTGAAGGCAAGCCGGCCACCACCGTGCGTGGCGACCCAGCGCGCGACGTCGGTGTCGGTCCCGACGAGCGCCGCGTCGGGCGGGCCGGCGGGAGCTCGTCCCCAGGGGCTCCCCGGCCGGATCACGCGGTCGGCGTCCGGGCCGTGCTCACGCGCGGGCAACGCCGGACGCGGCCACGACACCCCGATGGCAGGCGTCGGCCGCGGCGCGTGCGGTCGCTCGGGTGTGCTCGTTCGGCGTCGCGTCGCCGACCTGCCGGAGGAGGTCGATGCACTGCTTGGTGTTCCGGACGAAATCGCCGCCGGTCATCTCGTCGTCATCGAGCACGTCCGCGAGCACATCCCCCGCCGCCCAGTCGAAGACGTACGGCGTGAATCCGGGATCGGGCAGGCGGGTCTCGAGAAGGCCCGCGTCGTCCTCGTTGGCGTTCAAGTCGCGTCCGATCTGCTCGAGCGCGCGGGCGCGCTGCGCGACCACTTTC
The DNA here is from genome assembly GCA_963775795.1 of uncultured Actinomycetes bacterium. GTDB lineage: Bacteria > Actinomycetota > Acidimicrobiia > IMCC26256 > DASPTH01 > CAVZKC01. Next base: position 2,268,340 of record CAVZKC010000004.1, read on the forward strand.
GTCGGCCACCGCGCGGGCGGCATCGGCAGGGAGCCGTCGCTCCCCCGCCGCTCGTAGGTGCAACAGGAGACCACCGCGGCCAGCTCCGGTTCGCGGAGCCCGTCGAAGATGCCTTCCCGCATCGCTTCCGCGACGATGAGGTCGGTCTCGACGTAGAGCCGCGACAGCCGCTCCCCGTCCGGGGTGAGCGCCCACCCGTCGACGTAACCCCACGCTTCGAGCACGCGCAGCACACGGTCGAACTGGCGGGCCAGGCTCTCGCTCCGGCCGCGCACGCGTCGCTCCAGCCTCGCCGCCTCGCGCTCGAGACGCTCCACGCCCGCGGCGGCGCGGAGCGTGGCGTCGAGGGACGGGTCCTGCGCCACCGGGTGGTTCGCCACCGCCTCCTCCAGCGCCGCGATCCGCCGGTCGTCGCCCCGCTCGCCGTTGCTGTGGAGCCGCGCGCGCTTGAGCCGCTCCGCGACGGCCCGGCGAAACGCGGGACTCCGCGGCGCGAACGGCTGCGGAAGATCGATGGTGCCCTCCCGCCGCGGCGGCGCGTCGAAGTCCTCCGACGAGAGACGCACCAGCCCGCGCGAGGCGCTCATGCCGAGCAGGCGCACGGAGCCGCTCCGGCGGTGGTCGTGCGACAGGATCACCACGCGACCGCCCCGGCGCCGGACCGTGAGCACATCGCCGGGTCGGAGCGACTCCATCGCCTCGGCGATCCGTCGCCCCGCGCCGCGGTTCCTCCGCATCTGGTCGAGCTCCGCGACGAGCTGCCGATACTCGGCGAGGTCGCCCTGGGGGCTGACGGCGAGCGAGCGCTGGCGCTCGAGCGCGCCGAGGCTGCGCTCGAGCTGGCGTTCCAGCGCGACCACGTCTCGATCGGCGTGGAACTGCGCGAACGACAGGTTCAACAGGTGTCGTGCCTCGCCGGCGCCATAGCGGTGCACGAGATTCGCCGCCATGTTGTACGTGGGGCGGAACGACGATCGGAGCGCGTCGGTGCGACGGGCGGCCAAGCGACGCGACCTGGTCGAACGGCACGAACGGGCTCCAGCACACCACTGCGTAGCCGCGGTCGTCGATCCCTCGACGTCCGGCGCGCCCGGTGAGCTGGGTGTACTCCCCAGGCGTGAGGAACTCGTGCCGCTCACCCGTGAACTTCGAGAGCTTCTCGATCACCACTGATCGGGCCGGCATGTTGATGCCGAGCGCCAGGGTCTCGGTCGCGAACACGACCTTCGCGAGCCCGAGCGTGAACGCCTCCTCGACCGCTTCCTTCATCGGCGGCACCATGCCGGCATGGTGGGCGGCGAACCCGGCCTCGAGCCCGGCGCGCCATTCGCCGTATCGCAGCACTTCGAGATCGGCTGCATCCAAGATGCCCGTCCGCGCGTCTGCGATCGCGCGGAGCTGCGCACGCTCGTGGGAGTCGGTCAGGCGCAGGCCCGCCGCGAGGCATTGCTGAACGGCTTGGTCGCATCCCGCCCGGCTGAAAACGAAGTCGATCGCCGGCAGCATGCCCTCGGCCCCCAGGAGCTCCACGATCTCGGGTCGAGACGGCGTCCGGAGGCGGGACCGGGATCGGCCGTGCGGACCGCCCCGTCCCGCGCTGCGGGTGTCGAGACGGGCGGCCTCGGGGTTCGGTCTGAGCTCGTCCCCATCGGTCATGAACGTCGGGAGCAGGTGGAGCGTGTCGTTGCCCCGCTCCCCCACCAGGTACCGGTGCTCGAGACGCACCGGGCGTCGCTCTTCGATCACGGCCGCGGTCGAGCCCCGGACCGTCTCGATCCAGGCGGCGACTTCCTCGGCGTTCGAGACCGTCGCCGACAGGCACACGAGGATGACCTCGGGAGGGAGGTGGACAATGACTTCCTCCCAGACGGGGCCTCGATACCTGTCCTGGAGGTAGTGCACCTCATCGAGCACGACGTAGCGCAGCCCGTCGAGTGCAGGGCTCGCGGCATAGATCATGTTGCGGAGCACCTCGGTGGTCATCACCACGACCGGCGCGTCGCCGTTCACCGAGTTGTCGCCCGTGAGCAGCCCCACCCGCCCGACACCGTGCATTCGACCCAGATCCTCGAATTTCTGGTTCGAGAGCGCCTTGAGCGGAGTGGTGTAGAAGGCCTTCGACCGGTCCGCCAGCGCCCGCTCGACCGCGTACTCCGCGACGAGGGTCTTGCCCGAGCCCGTGGGTGCCGCCACGAGCACGCTCCGGCCGTCGTCCAGCGCATCGAGGGCCTGGGTCTGGAAGCCGTCGAGCGGGAATCCCCGCTCCGCCTCGAACGCGCGCCGCAGTGCGTCGCCCACGCCTGCCTACGGAGTCGAGGTCGACGGCGGAGCGGTGGTGCTGGGCGTCGTCGCACTCGTGGCGGGGGTCGGCACCGTGGTGGGCGCCGGGCTCGAGGCCGGGGGCGTCTCGTTCGAGGTGGGAACATCGGTCGTCGTGGTGCCGGAGTCGTCGCCGGGCTGGAACACCCAGATCAGCACGGCGGCGATCATCACGACGGCCAACGCGGCGACGATCGCGATGAAGATCTCCCGGGGGTCCCGCGGCGGCTTGTATCCCTGGCGACGCTTCGCAGTCATGAATCCTCCTTCATCGCTTCAGGAATCTTCCGATGAGGATCGACAGCTCGTAGAACAGGTACATCGGGATCGCCAGGGCGAACAGCGAGTACGGGTCCTGGCTGGGCGTGATCACGGCGGCGAACGTCACCACCGCGATCGCCGCCCACCGACGCCACTGCCGGAGCTGGGCCGTGTTGAGCACCCGCGCGATGAGCAGGAAGACGAGGATCACGGGGAACTCGAACGAGATCCCGAATGCCACCATCATCAGCGCGACGAGCGAGATGTACTTGTCGGCGGTCAGGAGCGCTTCGAGGTCGGAGCCACCGATGTTCAGGAGGAAGTCGAGCGCTGGTTGGAGCGTGAACAGCGCCACGACCGCACCGGCCACGAAGAGCGCGATCGACGACATGACGAACGGGATCGCGTAGCGCCGCTCCTTGGGGTTGAGCCCGGGGGTGACGAAGCGCCACAGCTGGTACAGCCAGACCGGAAGCGCGAGCACGATGCCACCGTACGTCGCGATCTTGAGGCGGGTCGCGAACGCGTCCAGTGGCCCCGTGAAGATGAGCTTGTTCTTCCCCCCGCGTGCGTCCGCATAGAAGCTGACGAGGAACGAGATGATCTCGGGTGCCAGTACGAACGCCACGACGCCACCGACGACTACCGCGACGAGCGAGATGACGAGCCGTCGGCGGAGCTCCGTGAGGTGCTCGACGACCGTCATCCGGTCGTCCGGGGGACTCTTTCGGCGGAGGGACACGCGGGATCAGGACGTGGGGTCGACCGGGGGGTCGGCGTCGGGGTCGGCCGCGGGCGGGGTCCCTGTTGCCGGCGGCGGATCGGTCGCGTCCGAGCGGGGCGGGAGCGTGGGCACCGGGTCCCCACTCGGGGATGCCGCGTGCGGGGTGTCGTGCTCGTCGCCGTCGTCGAATTCCGACATGACGTCCCGGAGCTCCCCCCGCAGGTGCTCCTGCACCCGACGGAGCTCGCGCACGCCCTTCCCCACCTGGCGCGCGATCTCGGGCATCTTCGTTGGGCCGAGGACGAGCAGCGCCACGACGAAGATCACCAGGATCTCGGCGGGGCCGAGAGAGGGCATGCGAGTCCTTTCGCCGGGGATCCCCGGCGAGCAGCCTAGGCCCGAGCCTCGCCCTCGACGTGTCGGCGAGTCGCCGCGATCTGCTCGTCAGCCTCGCCTACCTGCCGGGAGATGGCGTCGCGGAACTCGGCGAACTCACGCACCGTCGGCTCGACGTCGTCGGACGCCCTGCGGGCAGCCACGAGGGCGACCGCGGTGCCGATCATGAGGATTGCCACCACCACCCAGACGGCCGTCATCCGGCAAGATTACTCGGGTGTGGTTCGGCGCACCAAGGCCACGAGCTCGTCGAACCAGCTGTCGTCCTGCAACATGACGTGCAGGTCGAGCAAGTCGTCGGGCGTGAGGACCGGACCGCCGGGGCGTTCCGCCAGCTCGGCAGGCCAGGTCCACACCTCGTGGGGGGCGCCCGCCGACATCAGGAGCTCGACGATGCGCGGGCTCGCCCGGCGCACGACCTCTTCGCGGCACTTCGGGCAGACGAACCGGTAGGTCCCGCCCTCGGTCTCGTCGGTGCCCACCCGGACGGTGAGCTCGTCGATCGTGAGCTGGACGTCGCCACACATCGGGCACTGGGCTCGGACTGTGGTCACAGGGCCCACCTCCCATTTCGCGTGGCCCGCACCACAGGGGAATCGGCAACCCCTCGCGACGACTTGAGAACGCGTTTCCCGGCGTGCGGGCCTCCCGGAGCGCCCCCCTCTGGAGCAAGATGCCCTGATGCGGCCGATCACCTTCGCCCACCGGGGCGCGCCCGGGGACCTCGCCGAGAACTCCCTGGCGGCGTTCGAACGGGCGCTCGCCCGTGGCGCGAGCGGGCTCGAGTCGGATGCCTGGCTCTCGAGCGACGGCGAGGTGGTGCTCGTCCACGACGACGTCGTCCGGCGCGGGCTCCGCCGCCACCACGTCGACCGGACGTCGGCGGCCAACCTCGCGGGTCTCGGTGTTCCGAGCCTCGCCGACCTCTACCGGAGGCTCGGCTCCGACTACGAGCTGTCGCTCGACCTCAAGGGGCCCGGCGTCGGGGACCACGTCGTCGCGGTCGCCGAAGCGCTCGGTGCGCCGGCCAAGCTCTGGTGCTGTGCCGGCAGCGTCGGCACCCTCCAGGACCTCCGCGGTCGATGGCCCGCAGCGCGCCTCGTCCATTCGACCAAGCGGCGATCCATCCGCGAGTCGCTCGAGCGCTACGCCGCGAACCTCGCGGGCGACGGCATCGACGCAGTCAATCTCCACCATCGCGAGTGGACCGCCGGCATCGTCGAGCTCGTCCATCGCTTCGGGCTCCGCGCGTTCGCGTGGGACGTGCAGGAGGTGCGGGACCTCCGCTCGATGCTCACGATGGGCCTCGACGCCGTCTACTCCGACCACCTCGACCGTATGGTCGCGACGATCGGCGAGTGGGAGGACAGCCCGCCCTGAACGGCCGGGTTACAGGAAACTGGCTTGAATGGCTCGCTAGAGGAACCCCAGGCGGTTGACGGGCCAGATCCGCACGAACACCCGTCCGACGATGCTCGATTCTTTCACCGGTCCGTTGTAGCGGGCGTCCTGGGACCGCGGCCGATTGTCGCCGAGCACGAAGATCCGGCCGGCCGGCACCGTGCAGCCGCTCGGGGGGCTTCCGGCCGCGCAGCCGCGGATCGCCGTCGGGAACTGGGTCACGGTGCCGTCGGGCAGGTAACCCTCGTCGAGGGACTTCCCGTTGATGCACACACCACCGTTGCATCCCGTCACGGTCTCGCCGGGCAGGCCGATGACCCGCTTGACCAGATCGTCGTGTCCCGCATTCGCCCAGCGCGCGTTGGGCCCGGACTCGAACACCACGATGTCGCCGCGGTTGATGTCGTGGAGGTCGTAGCTGAGCTTGTTGACGAGCACGCGGTCGCCGACTTCGAGCGTCGGGACCATCGACTCGGACGGGATGTAGAACGCCTGGAAGAGAAATGTCCTGACGCCGATGGCGATGACCACCGCGGCAAGGATGAGGGCCACCCACTCGATGAGCACCCGGGCCGTGTTGCGCGTCTTGGCGGGCGACTCCTCGCCCGTCTCCGGGCCGCCCTCCGGCGCGGGCACGGTCGCGAGCGCGCCCGGCTCCGGCGCTCCGTGCTCGGTGTCGGTCACCTGGTCACTTCCACCGCGCCATCCTCGCAGATGGGGACCCAATCCCCCGACGCGGGGCCGATCATCGCTCGTACCGCGCCCGGATCCGCGCCGCGGCGGCGGCTCCGGCAGTCCGGAGTTCCTTGGGGGCGGTGACGCGGGCGTCCGGACCCAGGGCCAGCAGCAGCCGCTCGAGCCACGCGGTCTCGCTGACCGCCAACACCACCCTCCAGGAGCCGTCGGCGTGCTCGATCGCGTCCTCGTGCGGGTACGCCTCCACAACCCACGCCGCGCCCGGCTGCAGCTCGAGCGCCACCCGTGGGTCTCCCGGCCGGGGCGTGTAGACGAGATCGGCCGTGTCGTCGCTGCCGTCGGCCATCGGCGGTTCGATGCTGATCTCATGGGGCAAGATGTCGGCTCGCCGGACGCGATCGACACGGAACAGCCGCTCGTCGCTCGCCTGGTGGCACCACGCCGCGAGGTACCAGGCCCCGAACGCGTGGAACACGCGCCACGGGTTGACGACGCGCGTCGTGATCTCGTCGCGCGCGAACGAGTAGTACTCGAGCTCGACCTGCCGCCGGCGTGCGACGGCGTCCTGGAGCGCCTGCAGGTGCGCGCCACCGTCACCGACGTCGACCGCGAGCTGGCCCGGGCCTCCCGTCGTGCGTTCGAGCTTGGCGAGGGCCGACGCGAGCGGTCCGTCGCGGTCGGAGCCCGGCACCGCGAGCAGCGCGCGCCCGGCTGCCAGCAACGCCAAGCCCTCGGCAGGTGTCAATCGCAGCGGTCGTTCGAAGTACTCGGCGAGTCGGATGGAGACGCCTCCGCCCTCACCCACCGTGACGTCCATGAGCCGGTCAGCGGTGTAGGGCGGCAACCCGCAGAACGGCAGCAGCTCGAGCTCGCGCTCGATCTGCTGCTCCGACACCTCGAACCGCTCCGCGAGCTCGGCGATGGTGACCCCGGGGTGGGCGAGGATCCACGGCACCATCGCCAGCACGCGTGCGAGGCGCGGCCCCACCAGGGGTCGGCTCACGATCGCCCGCGCTTCGGGTTCGTCGCCCGTGTCGACTTCGGAGCCGGCGCGGTGCACGCGTCGAGCCAGGCCACGAGATCGGCGCGCAGCTCGGGCGGCCCGAGCACCTCGGCGTGGTCGAGCAACTCCAGCACCCAGGTGCGAAAGGCCGCGCGGTTCACGACGGGGAGCGTCACCACGACGCTACCGTCCTCGCGACGCTCCGAGACCGCGTCCTCGCCGAGCTGCTCGACCACCCACCCCGTCCGTGACGGGTCGACCAGGACCGAAGCGTCGACGGGACGGTCGGCTCCGAACGTCATCGGGTCGTGGCGGACGTACGCGGCCGGGTCGAGCTCGTCGGGTGCGTCGAACGAGCCGGCGGGGCCGCGCTCGGGCTCGCCCTCGATCCGGTCGACCCGGAAGGCCCGCGGTGCGTCGCGGTCGAGGTCGTGGCCGACGACATACCAGTGCCCGAACCGCAGCACGACCCCGTACGGTTCGAGATGGCGACCTTCGCCTCGGTGCCGGAACGTCACGCCCGCGCGCTTCGCGACCGCGTCGAAGAGCACGGCGAGCGCGGGCGTGACCGGAACGTCCGCCAGCGGCGACGCGGCGCCTTCCCCCTCGAAGCCGCCGAGCTTGCGGAGCGCGTCGCGCGCGTCGTCGCCCCCGAGGCGGACCGCGGTGACGGCCACGTGCAGCGCCGCCCGTTCGTCCTCGGTGAGCGCCAGGTCGGGCAGGTAGTAGTCGTCGGGATGTATACGGTAGGCCTGCTCGGAGCCGAACCCGTCGACTGTCTCGACGCGGATGGGGATCCCGAGCTCGCGCAGCGTCTCCTTGTCGCGCTCGAACTGGCGTCGACGGGCCGCCAGGTCGTCGGGGTAGCCGGGCTCGAGCCGCTCGGCGAGCTCTTCGAGCGTCAGCGGGCGCCGCGTGTCGAGGAGCGTCGCGGTCAGGTTGAGCAGTCGTTCGAGCCGGTCAGGCAAGGGATCGACGTTCTCTGACCGGGCGGGGCCGGCGCCCCGAAGCGACCTCGGCGGCGAGGGTTCCAGCCGCGGCCGCGGCCTGGAACATGGCCGGATCGTCGGCGGCGGGCCTGCCCATCGACTCGATCGCCAACGAGTGCTGTGCGAGCAGCGCGAGCGCGTCGGGAGCGTCGACCAGCACGAGCTCGTGACGCGCCGCCACCCCGCCTTCGACGAGATCGGCGTCGAGACGAGCGGCCTCTTCGGCGCGCTCGAGACGCGGCACGGCGACGAGAACACGATCGCGCGTCGCGACCCGCAGCGCGGTCGCGCTGTGATGCGAGAGCCCGTAGTGCCGCGGGCGCGGATCGGCGAACGACACGCGGAGGCACGCGACCGCCACGCCGCCGAGCGCCGAGGCCGCGTCGAGCACCAGGCCGACCTCCATGCCGCTGAAGCCCAGGCGGGTGTTGGTGCCGACGATCCCCGGGCCCATCGCGACCACCGCCACGTCGGCGCTCGCCACATGGCGGGCGACCGCCAGCGCGGAGTAGACCGACACTGCCTCGTAGTCCCCCCCGAACGCGTGGCCGTAGGTGATCGTGGTGTCGACGAGCTCGCGCGCTCGCAACGACGCGACCAGATCCGACAGCGCGAGGGGAAGGCCGGCGCCGTCGGACATCACGTACGCGATGCACAATTCCGGCGCGGCCGCCTTCACCGCCGCCGCGATCGCCGGCAGCTGGCTGTGCAGTGCCGCCGCGACCACCGGGAGCCCCTCGATCGACTCCACCTCGGCGAGTGACCCGACGTGCTCCTCGCTGCTGCCCACGTCGGTCTGGATGCTCGTGTAGCGCCCCTTGATGATGTGGCCGGGGCCTCGCTCGTGCCACGACTCGCGTTCCAGGTTCCAATGGACGACGTGCCAGCCGCCGGTGCCGAGCCCGAGCTCCACCGCGGTGGTGTTGACGACGACGCGGTCGCCGAGCCCGACCGGACCGGTCAGCTGGACCAATGCGTACGCGCGAGCGGCGCCGTCCTCGAGCTCGATCTCGAGTCGCTGGAGACCGGGTCGCTCGTCGAGGAGCCGCGTCACTTTGCCGGTCCGGAACGATGGCACCGGCCAAGGGTATTTGCAGGCGAGGCGTGTCGCGACCCGTCGCCGCGAGGGGGTCGGTGATCGGCGGTAGCGTGGAGGCGTGGAACGCAGGATCTTCGGGCTCGAGAACGAGTACGGGGTCACGTGCACCTTGCGCGGCCAGCGCCGGCTCAGCCCCGACGAAGTGGCGCGCTACCTGTTCCGCCGGGTCGTGAGCTGGGGCCGCTCGAGCAACGTGTTCCTCGAGAACGGCGCCCGCCTCTACCTCGACGTGGGCAGCCATCCCGAGTACGCGACGCCCGAATGCGACTCGATCGCCGACCTCGTGGTGCACGACAAGGCCGGCGAGCGCATCCTCGAGGGACTCGTGCACAGCGCCGAGCAGCGGCTGCGAGAGGAGGGCATCCGCGGCGAGGTCTACCTCTTCAAGAACAACACCGACTCCGCCGGCAATTCCTACGGTTGCCACGAGAACTACCTCGTCGAACGCGAGGGCGACTTCACGAAGTTCACCGACGTGCTCATCCCGTTCCTCGTGAGCCGTCAGATCTACGCGGGGGCCGGCAAGGTCCTCCAGACCGCCCGCGGCGCGATGTACTGCGTGAGCCAGCGGGCCGAGCACATCTGGGAGGGCGTCTCGAGCGCTACCACCCGATCACGTCCGATCATCAACACCCGCGACGAGCCCCACGCCGACGCCGAGCGTTTCCGCCGCCTCCACGTCATCGTCGGCGACTCCAACATGAGCGAGTACACGACGTTCCTCAAGCTCGGCGCGACCTCGATCGTGCTGCGCATGCTGGAAGAGGACACGCGACCGTGGCGTGACCTCACCCTCGAGAACCCGATCCGGGCCATCCGCGAGATCAGCCACGACATCACGTGCCGGCGACGCGTCCGCCTCGCCAACGGGCGTGAGCTCTCCGCATTCGACATCCAGTCGGAGTACCTCGCCCGCGCGGTGCAGTTCGCGAAGCGGCGGGGGCTCACTCCGCTCGAGGAGCAGGCGCTCGGCATGTGGGAACACGTGATGACGCACCTCGAGAACGACCCGCTGAAGCTCGAGACCGAGATCGACTGGGTGATCAAGTACCACATGATCGAGGCGTACCGGCAGCGAGGCGACCTCGCGCTCACCCACCCGCGGGTCGCGCTGCTCGACCTCGCGTACCACGACGTCACGAAGGATCGCTCGCTCTACTACCTCCTCGAGCGCCGGGGAGCGGTCGAGCGCACGACGACCGACGAGGCGATCGAAGAGGCCGTCTCCACTCCCCCGCAGACCACCCGGGCTCGCCTGCGGGGCGCCTTCATCAAGCGAGCCAAGGAGCGCAAGCGCGACTACACGGTCGACTGGGTGCACCTGAAGCTGAACGACCAGGCGCAGCGCACGGTGCTCTGCAAGGACCCGTTCAAGTCGCGCGACGAACGCGTCGAGCGGCTGATCGCCAGCCTCTGACCAGGCGTCGGCTCAACCGGGCGCGAGGATCGCCTGGAGCTCCTCGCCGCGGATCCGGCGGAACGCGCGTCGCCGCCGGGCACGATCGAGGACACCGACCTCGAGGTTCTCCGCTGCCAGTGGCCCGTCGTCCGGCCCCGCGAGGACCTCCGCGCCGAGCCGCACGCACGCGGCGACGTCGAGATCCGCGTTGAACCGCGTCTCGACCGACTCGGCGATCTGTTCGGCCTGTCCGCCCAACACGGTCCAGTGCTCCTCGTCCATGACGGTGCCGTCGTAGAGGATGTGGTACAGCTCGTCGTCGGCCTGGGTCGCGCCGACTTCGGCGAGGAGGATCTCCACCTCGTAGGGCTTCAGCTCGTGGGTGAACACCTGCCCGAGCGTCTGCCCATAGGCGTTGGCGAGCCCACGCGCGTTGACGTCCTCGCGAGAGAACGAGAAGCCCTTGAGGTCAGCCTGGCGCACGCCGGCCACTCGCAGCATCTCGAACTCGTTGTACTTGCCGACCCCCGCGAACGCGATGCGGTCGTAGATCTCGCTGATCTTGTAGAGCGTCCGGAACTGGTTCTCGGCGACGATCACGATGCCGTCGGTCGCGCTGTACGCGACCAGGCTGCGCCCGCGGGCAATGCCCTTCCACGCGTAGTCCGCGCGGTCCTTCATCATCTGCTCGGGCGGCACGTAGAACGGCGTCGACATCAGAGGCCCTCGCCTTCCTCGCGTCCGCCGAGGAGCGCGGCGGAACGGCTGGCGATCTCGTCGGCCTCCAGCGCGCGGAAGCCGTCGGCACCGATGACCGCCACCGTGGGGAAGATGCGCCGGATGAGGTCGGGGCCGCCGGTGGCGGCGTCCTCGTCGGCGGCGGCGAAGAGCGAACGGAGGCCGAGGTCGACGGCGTCCTCGCGGCTCATCGCGTCGCGCCAGGAGGCCTTGATCCAATTCCGTGCGTGCACCCCACCCGAGCCGTTGGTCTGGAAGTCGGCTTCCTCGTATTTGCCGCCGGTGACGTCGTAGCTGAACACCCGACCGCTCCCCCGCCGTTCGTCGTAGCCGGCGAAGAGCGGGACGACCGCGAAGCCCTGCATCGCCGCGGGCAGGTTCGCCCGCACGAGCTGGGCCAGCTGGTTTGCCTTGCCCTCGAGCGAGAGCTTCTCGCCCTCGATCTTCTCGTAGTGCTCGAGCTGCAGCTGGAAGAGCCGCACGAGCTCGACCGCCGGTCCGGCCGCGCCCGCAATGGCGACGCCCGAGAGGTCATCGGCCGGGAACACCTTCTCGATCCGGCGGCTGGCGATCGTGTAGCCCGCGGTCGCCCGCCGGTCGCCCGCCATCATGACGCCGTCGGCGTAGCGGATGGCCAGCACGGTGGTGCCGTGCACGATGTCGGCCGCCGCGATCGGCCCGCCCGAGCCACTCGACCCGGCGCCGGGGAGGGAGTGCGGTGCGACCTGGCGGAGCAGCTCGACGAACGACGAGCCCGGGTCGAGCCCGGGCCCGAATGACGGCAACGGCGATTCCAACATTGCCGGCGAGCCTATACGGGGCTCCGCGCACCGGACGCGGCCACGAAGAGCGGTCGGCTGACAGCGGGCCCGCGGGACCGCCGGCACGGTCGCGTGCCGAGAAGTTGCCCCGCGCGCTAACGATTGCACCGACGGCTTCTTCGGCGCCTATTGGGCTCGCCCGGAGGCGAATCTCGACGCCGACGTTCGCGCTGCGATCTGGGGCTTGACCTTGCTGGATGCCGATGTCGTGGAGCCAGCGACGAGCCGTGGGTCAGAACGTGTCAGGGGCTGAACCGCAACTTCATTCTCCCCCTTTTTGTACGTACGACTTGACGAACTCCTCGGCGTTGGCTTCGAGAACGCTGTCGATCTCGTCGAGGAGCTCGTCGAGCTCCTCCTTGAGCTGCTCGCCCTGCTTGGCCGGGGCGTCGACTTCGGCAGCCTCCTCGACGCGCTCCTTCGGCGCCGGCTTCTGCTTCCTCTCACGCTCCGCCATGGAACTCCTCCGAACTCTGCGTTGTCAGCCTTGGAGCCGGTCGACCAACTCGCCCGGGCTCTTCACCTCGTCGAACAACCGCTCCACGTGCTCTCGCGTTCCCCGGAGCGGCTCCATCATCGGGATCCGCCGCAACGGGTCCGACCCTACATCCAGGATGATGCTGTCCCAGTTCGCAGCCACCACGGAATCCGGCCACGTGGCGAGGCAGCGGCCCCGAAAGTACGCCCGGGTCGAGCCGGGCGGCTCTGTGATCGCGTTCATCACCTCTTCTTCGGCAACGAGACGCTCGATCTTGCCTGCTCGTACGAGCCGTTCGTACAACGAGCGATCCGGACGGACGTCGTGGTACTGGAGATCGAGCAACGAGAGCTTCGGGTCGTCCCACGGGAGGGCGTCCCGATCGGCGTACGCCCGCAACAGCGACAGCTTCGTGACCCAGTCGAGGGTGCCGTCGAGCGTCATGGGGTCGCGCTCGAGCGCGCTGAGCACCGATTCCCATCGGGCGAGGACGTCGGCACCGACCTCGTCGCCACCGCATGCCTCGAGGCCCACTTCGTCCGCGTACTTCTGCGCGAGCCGCAGGAACTCCCACTGGAGCTCGACGGCGGTGAGCCGACCACCGTCGTGCAGCTCGACGGTCGCCCGGCACGTCGGGTCGTGCGACACCGTGCGCATCGCGACGACTGGTCCGGCGATCGAGAGATCCTTCGCGAGGAATCCGTCCTCCAACATGGCGAGCACCACCGCGGTGGCGCCCACCTTGAGGTACGTGGAAACCTCGCACAGGTTGGCGTCACCGGCGATCACGTGAAGTCGGCGGTAGAGCTGCGGGTCGGCGTGCGGCTCGTCGCGCGTATTCACGATCGGGCGCTTGAGCGTCGTCTCGAGGCCGACTTCCTCTTCGAAGAAGTCGGCGCGCTGGCTGAGCTGGAACTCGCAGGCGGCTGCCCCGTTCTCGGAGCCGACCTTGCCCGCCCCGGTGAAGACCTGGCGACTGACGAACCACGGCAGCAGATGGCGGACGAGCGATGCGAACGGCACCGCTCGATCGACGAGGTAGTTCTCGTGCGTGCCGTAGGAGTTGCCCTTGCCGTCGGAGTTGTTCTTGTAGACGACGATCTCCTGGCCGGGCTCGACGAGGCGTCGCGACGCGAACATCGAGCGGGCGAGGATACGCTCACCCGCCTTGTCGGCGACCACGAGTTGGCGCGCGTCAGTGCACTCGGGTGTCGAGTACTCGGGATGCGCGTGGTCGACGTAGTAGCGCGCGCCGTTCGTGAGGACGGTGTTGACGAGGTGCGTCTCGATGTCGGGCGGTCGCGCACCTTCTCGGGCGAACCCGCGGGCGTCATTCCCCGGTGACTCGTCCTCGAAGTCCCAGCCCACCTTGTGGTGCTCGACGTAGGCGTTGATCAGCAGCGACGACGCGAGCACCGGATTGGGATCGACCGCGCCGCGCAACGACACGCCGTACTCCGTCTCGATCCCGCACACCTTGGCGACTGCCACGAGGCCAGCCTACCGGCCCACCTCAGAGGTACTGACCGGTGGTCACGCGCTCGATCTGCCGACCACCGTGTGCCTCTTCGCCCTCGGAGAGCAGTGTGCGAACAAACACGATCCGCTCGCCCTTCTTGCCCGAGATCTTCGCCCAGTCGTCGGGGTTGGTGGTGTTGGGGAGGTCTTCGTGCTCGCGGAACTCCTGGCGGATCGAGTCGACAAGGTCTTGGGACCCGATGCCCTTCCCGCTCCCGTCGATCTGGCGCTTGATCGACAGCTTCTTCGCGCGCCGCACGATGTTCTCGATCATCGCACCCGACGAAAAGTCCTTGAAGTAGAGGATCTCCTTGTCGCCGTTCTGGTACGTGACCTCGAGGAAGCGGTTGGCGTCGTCGACGAGGTACATGCGGTCGACCGCGACTTCGATCATCGCCTTGACGGCCGCCTCGGGGCCACCGTGCTTGGCGGTCTCCGCGTCGGCAAGCGGAAGGTCGGCGGTGAGGTAACGACCGAAGATCTGCCGCGCGCTCGACTCGTCGGGACGCTCGATCTTGATCTTCACGTCGAGACGGCCCGGACGGAGAATCGCGGGGTCGATCAGGTCTTCGCGGTTCGACGCGCCGATCACGATGACGTTCTTGAGGCTCTCGACGCCGTCGATCTCGGCGAGGAGCTGCGGCACGATCGTGCTCTCGATGTCGGAGGAGATGCCCGTCCCGCGCGTGCGGAACAGCGAGTCCATCTCGTCGAAGAACACGATGACGGGGTAGCCCTCCTCGCTCTTCTCGCGCGCCCGCTGGAAGATCAGCCGGATCTGGCGTTCCGTCTCCCCCACGTACTTGTTGAGGAGCTCCGGGCCCTTGATGTTGAGGAAGTACGAGCGGGCGCCGCTGTCGCCGGTCTTCTCGGCCACTCGACCGGCAAGGGAATTGGCGACGGCTTTCGCGATCAACGTCTTGCCGCAACCGGGCGGGCCGTACAGGAGGATGCCCTTGGGCGGCTGGAGCTGGTGCTCGTGGAAGAGCTCCGCGTGCAGATAGGGCAGCTCGACCGCGTCCTTGATCTGGTCGATCTGGTTGTCGAGGCCCCCGACGTCGTCGTAGGTGACGTCCGGCACCTCTTCGAGGACGAGCTCCTCGACCTCGGGACGAGGGAGGCGCTCGATGAGGAGCCCCGAGCGCGGGTCCATGAGCACGTGGTCGCCCGCTCGGAGCTTCACGTCGCGCAGCGAGTCGGCGAGCTCGCAGACGCGTTCCTCGTCGGCGCGCCCGACGACGAGTGCGCGCCGGCCCGACTCGAGCAGCTCCTTCAACACCACGACTTCGCCAGCGATCTCCTTCGACCGCGCGAGCACCACGTTCAGCGACTCGTTGAGCGCGACCTCCTGGCCGCGCGTGAGCTCTGCGAGCTCGACCTCCGGGTGCACGGCGACCCGCATCTTGCGCCCCGCGGTGAAGATGTCGACGGTGCCGTCGTCGTTCGCACCGAGGAAGGTGCCGTACGCGGCCGGCGGCATCGTGAGCTTCTCCACCTCTTCACGGAGCGCGGCGATGTGCTCGCGCGCTTCACGGAGGGTGGCGGAGAGGCGCTCGTTCTGCGAGACCGCTTGAGCCAGCTGACCCTTGGTCTCGAGCACCCGCTCCTCGAGGGTCCGCACTCGCTTCGGGGCGTCGTGGAGCCGGCGGCGCAGGACGACGACCTCCTCCTCGAGCGCCTTCAGCTGCCCCTGCAGCTCGCCGACCTGCTGCTCGTACGCCGCGAGGCGCCGGTCGTGCTCCGAAGCCATGCGTCCACCTCCTCTCCCGTGTCTCTCCGGTTTCTCCCCGGTTTCTCCTGCGGTGCGTTCTCGCTGGCCCGTCTTCGTACGCGCGTCGCGCGGAGGCTACACCGCTCCGCACGCGGAATCGGACCACATATCCGTCGTCGACCCCAGCAACGGCAACGGACGCCAGATTTCTCTCGCCTTTGCTTGAGAAATCCAGGGTGGCGAGTAAGGTAAAGGGGTTCCGCCGAACGTGACCCGCCCTCCGGGCCGGTCGCGACCGGCACGGCGCTCACCGGAAGGGAAACGGTTTCGAGATGAAGGTCTGGATCGATCAAGACCTCTGCACCGGCGACGGCCTCTGTGAGGAGATCGCCCCCGCGGTCTTCACGCTGCTCGACGACGGGCTCGCCTACGTGAAGGAAGCCGACAAGGTCTTCAGCGACCCGGGCGGCGCCGAGGGCCTCGCCAACGTACCGAGCGGCATGGAAGAGGCGGTCATCGAGAGCGCCGAAGAGTGCCCGGGTGAGTGCATCTTCATCGAGCCCTGAGCGATATCGATCCTGACCGCGGCCCGGGCTCCGGCCCGGGCCGTTGCGCGCTCGCGCGAGTCAGTCCGCCAGGCACGAGCCGGTGCCGTGGGGTGCCGGGGCAGTGCCGGCGAGCACGGGCCCGACGACCGCGTCGAGCTCCTCGTCGGTGAGGGCGTACGCGGTGGTCTCACGACTGATGTCGAACGCGAAGACCACGCCGACGACTCGCCCTGCTTCGTCGACGACGGGCGCGCCTGAGTCGCCCGGCGCGATGCTCGCCGCGAGCACGAAGACTCTGCGCTCGGTGGGCACGCTCCGGGTGATGTCGGTACCACGCGCGACGATCTCCTCGGCGATGCGCATCGGGGTTTCGCGGAGATCGCCGCCCCCGGGATGACCGAACACCGACCCGCGTTGGCCGACGCCCCCGTCGCCCTCGTCGAGGGGCGCGAGTCCGAGCCCGTCGACTCGCAACACCGCGACGTCACGCTCGGGATCGAACGCCGCCAGCGAGGTTTCGAGGCGGCGGCCGTCGGAGGTGTCGATCCGGATGTCGCGCTCCCCTGCGATGACGTGCGCGTTGGTCACGACGAGGTCGTCGGCGATCACGAAGCCCGTCCCCTCCTGGACCCGGTCGCACGCGACCCCCTCCACCTTGACCACCGCCGCCGTGACGCGCCGGGCCGCGGGGGCGGGGATCCCGCCCGGCGGTGGCGTCCCCGCGTCCGGCGACGTGAGCGTGTTGAACACTTCGGGGAACGTCTGGTCCCCGACGAGGCGACCCAGTGTCTCGGACTGGGGCGGAGGCTCCGGTGCGTAGCGGTCGATCGCGCGGACGATCGCCGATCCGCGCGCGGCACGGGCCGGCCAGCCGGGAGCGTTCGCGAACGCGGGGACGAGGAGCCACAGGAGCACGAGCACGCCGACCACACCGACGACCGCGCCCGCGAACTGGTCGCCCCGACGAACGACGTGACCCGCACCCGCGAGACCGCGGTGCAGCAGGCCACCCAGGGCGAACCCGAGTGCTTGTCCGACGGCTGCGGCCACGAACACGAACGCGAGTGACACGAGGAGCCGCGCGGGGTTCCTGGCCGCTCAGGCTATCGGCGAGATCGTCGACGAAGGCCAACGCGACCACCACGCCGGCGGCCAGGCCGATCCACGACGCCGACCGTCGGAGGAAGCCCATCCGGTAGCCAAGCACCCCCGCCCCGACGGCCGCGCCGGCCACGAGGAGATCGAGGAAGTTCACGCCCCCGCGAGCAGCCGCGCGTGCGTCAGGAACCCCGTGTGGGCGACCATGCGGTGATCCGGACGCACGGACTGGCCGTCGACGTGCCAGGTGCGTTGGAGGACCTCGAGGGTCTCGATCATGCCGAACGCCGAACCGGCGAGCTCTTCGCGCAGCCGCGCCACCTGGCCGATGGTCGGGAGGTAGGCGAGCATGATGCCCCCGGGGTGCAAGGCCGACTCGGCGTGCTTCACCACGCGCCACGGCTCCGGGAGATCGAGCAGCACCCGGTCGAGGTCGTCGAGCCCGATGCCCTCGTAGACGTCGCGGACTTCGATCTCCAGCGGAACGCGGGGGCCCAAGAAGCCCTCGACGTTGGCTTGCGCGCGGCGAGCGAAATCCTCGCGGAGTTCGTAACCGGTGACGTGGCCGGACGTGCCGACTGCGCGCAAGAGGGCCAGCGTCAGCGCGCCCGACCCGACACCCGACTCGAGCACCCGCGCGCCCGGAAACAAGTCCGCGAGCACGAGGATCGGACCGAGGTCCTTCGGGTAGATCACCTGCGCGCCGCGCGGCATCTCCAACACGTACTCCGCGAGGGTCGGTCGCACCGCGACGAGCCGCGAACCGAGCGTGGTACGCACCGTGACACCTTCGGCGCGGCCGATCACGTCGTCGTGGGCCAGCACGCCCATGTGCGTGTGGAACGCACCGCCCTGCTCGAGGGTCACGAGATGGCGACGACGCTTCGCGTCGACGAGCAAGACCCGGTCGCCGGGGGAAAACGTGCGCACGTCAGGCTCGGGAGGCCGACGAAAGGACCACGGGCGCGCTCGCGCGTTCTTGCAGCCGGCAGAAGGCGCAGACTTCCACGGGAGTGGGCGCGCCGCAGCGCGTGCAGGCTCCGAGCGTTGCCTGCTCCGCGGCGGCGTCGCCCGCGAACTGCGCGTGGCCCCGTTCCCAGAAGTTCGCAACGAACGCGGCCTTCGACCCGGGTGATCGCGCCTCCAAGCCGTTCAAGAGCTCCTTGTAGCCGAGGTGCCGGTTGCCGTCGGCCATCGGGCATTCTTCGACCTGGTACTCGATGCCCCGCAGCACGCAGTAGGCCGCGCTCTCCCGCTCCCCCAGCCGGACGAGGGGCTTCACCTTGCGGACGAATCCCGCCGAGGCGGGCAGCACCGGGTACTGCCGGCCCAGGTAGCCGGTCTCCCAGCGCAGCACGTTGCCGAGCAGCACCGCGGCCTCGTCGTCGAGGTTGTGGCCGGTCGCGACGACGTCGTAGCCGTGCTCCCGCGCCGCCGCGTTGAAGACGTGGCGCTTCGACAGGCCGCATGCCCCGCAGGGCGACCGGTGCGCGACCTCGGCGGCGCGCGGCACAGAGAAGCCGTGGTCCTCGCCCAGGTCGACGACGATCAGACGTCGGTCGAGCCGCGCCGCGTGCTCATGGGCGCACGCGGCCGAAGCCGACGAGTAGCCGTCGATGCCGAGCCCGACGTAGAGCCCGTCGGCGTCGATGCCGAGCCTCGTCAGGATCTCCCAGAGGGCGAGGGAGTCCTTGCCACCCGAGACCGCGACGAGGACGGGCCCGCAGCCGTCGAACATGCGGAAGTGCTCCAGTGTGCGCGCGACCTGCTGCTCGCAGTGGTGGAGGAAGTGCTCGCGGCAGAACGCCGCGTTGTGGCGGCGGACGTCGATCACCGCGGTCTGGCGGCACACCCGGCACTTCACGCGGCGCCTCCCGAGACCACGGGCCTGATCTCCACGCTCGCGGCGTCGTCGAGGCGCCGGTCGTGGGTGACGAGCTCGTCGTCGACGATCACGAGCACCGACTCCGGGCTCAGCTCGAGTCGCTCCAGCAGCCGTTGCACGGTCATCGGACCCGCCAGCTCGACCTCGCGTCGAGGGTTCCGCAGGAGGACTTTCACGCGCTCAGGGTACCGGGAGCCTCAGCCGCCCCCGCGTCGGCGGCGGCGCTTGCGGGGCGGCTCGGTCGCGCTGATCTGGAGGGCGTCGCCCGCTCGGAGCGTCGTGCGCCACAAGACTTCCTCGCCGCGCCCGCTGAGGAAGACCCGGCCGACCCTCACGACGAACGCCGCCACCCCGATCGTTCGCCAGATCCCCGAGCCGCCGATCGCGCCGTTGCGCCAGCCGCGCGTCGTCAAGCTGCGGAGCACCCGACCGGTGTACGAGTGCTTGCGGATGAGCCGTTGCTTCCTCACGTCAGATTCTCCGGACTTCGACGATCGTGCGGCGCTTGCGGCCGCGCCGCCGTCCGAACAAGAACACGAGGACGAGCAACAGCACCACTCCACCGATGAGTACCCCGCGGCCGGCGTCGGCCGCCGACTCGGTACCTCGGTCCGCGGCGGCCTTGATCTCGGCCAACTTCTCCTCGAGGTCGGCGCGGGTCACGGTCGGTTCCTGCGTCATCGCTGCGTCTCCTTGCTCTCGAGGCGCGCGAGCCACACGCCACCCGCCCCGATCGCCAAGACCACCACGGTGATCAGATAGGGAGCGAAGCTCCAGTCGCCAGTGAAGGTGTCGCCGGTCTCCTCCTGCAGCAGCCGCAAGACACCCAACCCGAGCATCACGGAACCGAGGCCCAGGAGCACGGAGCCGGCGAGACCGAAGCCGATGTAGCGGCCCAGCTTCTTCAGCGGGGTGATCGTCTGCTGGCGGAGATACGTGACCACCAGATCGCGGAGCTCGGTCAGCAGCTGGGGCAGCGGCGTGGACCTTCCTCTCGCCCCGGGAGTCGGTGCGGTCGGGAGGTCCGGAGTCGGCGCGTTGGTGCTCGGGCCGGCGGGCGCGCCCGCGCCGGCGGTTGGCTCACCGGATTGCGGCTGCGTTGGGTCCATCGGTGCTCCTGGTCGGGATCGTCCCGGCGGGACCCGTGCAGGCTAGGGCGTCGGCGCCGCGCTCGCACCGACCGGTAGCGGTACGAGCGCGTCGGCGGCGGGAGCTGCCGGGTACGTCCCGAGCATCGAGGCGAAGTCGTTACGGAGCCGTTCGCCGCCGGCCTCCGAGAAGGAGCCGTTGGAGAGGAACGCGAAGCTCAGCGCACGCGGTCCGTCGAGGAAGCCCGTCAAGCCGCTCACACCCTCGAGCGAACCCGTCTTCGCCCGGATCTTGCCGGCGACTGCGGTGCCGGCCAGCTGGTCCCACAGCGTCCCGGACTCGGCCGCGACCGGGAGGCCTTCGCGCAGCACCGCGAGCTCGGGCCGCGCCGCCAGTCCGAGCACCGCGATGAGTGTGGTGCACGTCTCGCGGTTGTATCGGTCGAGCCCGGAACCGTCAGTGAGTTTCAGGCCGTCGAGCGGGATGCCCAGGTTGCGCAGGTCGGCCACGATCGCCTGGGTCCCTGCCAGGGTCGTTCCGTGGCCGGTCGAGCGGACTCCCAACTCCTTGGTCAGCATCTCCGCGGTGACGTTGTCGCTCGACCGCAGCATCGAGGCCACCACATCCTTCATCGGTGGCGACTCGACCCGAGCCAGGACCATGGCATCTGGCGGTGCGTCGCCGCGGTCGATTCCACCGACCCTCACCCCTCGCGCGCTCAGCAAGTCCGCGAGCTGCTGCGCGGCGTAACGCCCGGGATCGTCGACGACCTTCTTGCGCGGGTCCCACGCACCGAACCCGTCGTTGACCGTCAGTGCTCCGATCGGACCCACTTCGCCGTCGGTCGCGTAGCTCGATTTCCAGGTGGGGAGGTACCGCGTCTCGTCGTAACGCGAGTCGTCCGCGATCACACCCCCGGGGATCCGCCGCACACCCTTGGCCACGATCGCGTCCGCGAGTGTCTCCAGGCTGCTGGTCACGTCCCCGCGGGTCTCCTCCTTGGCCGACAGGAACGCGCGGTACGGGTCGGTCGCGAGCACCGGATCGCCGCCCCCGACGAGCCACACCCGTTGGGTGGTGGCGCCGTCGACCCCAGTGGCAACCACCTTCGTCTCGAGCGTGGCGTCCGGTCCGAGCCCTCTGAGCACCGCCGCCGCCAGGAGCATCTTCTGCGTGGACGCGCCGATCAGGGGCGTCGTCACGTCGTGCGACGCGATCACCTCACCGCCCGACCGGACCTCGAAGCAGGCGCCGGGGCCACCCGCCGACGCGTCGAGCGCACCCTGCAGGTGCTGGGCGCCGACCCCGTCGACGAGCGGTTGCGGGACCCGTCGCGGGGAGTACAGGGGCGTCGACACCGCCGTGGTCTCGGCGCTCGCAGTGCCGTCCCCGTCGTCTCGGAACGCAACGAAGCCGGCCCCGATCGCACCCATGACGCACACGACGGCAACAGTGCGGCGAGCGGCAGTCACGGGGTCAGTAGCCTACCGCCGTGTCCCGGTCCCCCCACCGGCATGCGGCGGCCCGGCTCGCTCGCAGTCCAGCATCCTCATCGCCGTGACCAGTCGCGCGCTCTCGGTCGTGATGCCCGCGCACAACGAGGAGCTGCTGCTCGAATCGTCCGTGCGGGCGGTCGTTCGCGGCCTCGCCGCTCGTCCGCACACGTTCGAGGTCCTGATCGTCGAGAACGGCTCCACCGACCGTACGGGCATGCTCGCGGCCGCCCTGGCGTCCGAGCTGTCCGGAGTGGCGGTGCGCACGCTGCCCGACGCCGACTACGGCGAGGCGATCCGAACCGGCGTGCTCGCTGCGAGCGGCGAGGAGGTCGCGGTCTTCGACGTCGACTACGTCGACCTCTCGTTCCTGGACCGTGCACTCGAGCGCCTCGGCCAGACCGACGGCGCCGGCGTGCGGCCCGCGGTGGTCATCGGCTCGAAGCGTGCGCCCGGCGCGCGCGACACGCGCCCCTGGCCCCGGCGAATGATCACGGCGGGTTTCACCGCGCTTCTCCAGCACGGCTTCGGGCTCGGCGTCTCCGACACCCACGGCATGAAGGTCATGCGGCGAGCCGCCCTCGAACCGATCGCGCGTCGCTGCGTTCGCGGCGGCGACCTCTTCGACACCGAGCTCATCCTGCGCGCGGAGCGCGCCGGACTACGGGTCGTGGAGCTCCCGGTGGAAGTCCGCGAGTTACGGCCGTCGCGCACTCCCATCATTCGGCGCATCCTCCGTTCCCTCGTTGGACTGGTGCAGCTGCGCGTCACGCTCGCGCGCGAGCGGAGCGGGAGCAACACGCGCGCTGGAGGTACCTTCTCGTGATGCGCCGTTTCGCTTCCGCGTTGTCACAACATCACGACCCGACCCAGGCAGTCGGAGAGGCCGCGGGCGATGTGCTCGAGGCACTCGGCGGTGAGCCGCCCGACCTCCTGGTCTTCTTCACGTCAGCGCCGTTTCGCGCCGCGTTCGCCGAGGTCGGCACGGCGCTCGTCGACCTGATCGAGCCCCGCACCGCGATCGGCACGACCGCCAATGCGGTCGCCGGCGACGGGCGGGAGATCGAAGCAGGCCCCGCGCTTTCGGTGTTCGCGGCGCGGCTGCCCGACGCGCGTGCACGCACCGTGCGCCTCGAGGCGGCTCGCGACGGCGACCGCGTGTCGGTCACCGGATTGCCCAGCCGCGACTCGGCCGAGCCCGCGACGCTGCTGCTGCTCGCCGATCCATTCTCGTTTCCGGTCGCGCAGTGGACCGCCCAACTCGCCCTCGACGATCCCGGCCTGCAGGTGATCGGCGGGCTGGCGTCGGGCGCGCAGCAACCCGGGGGGAACTCGCTCCTCGCCGACCATGGCTTCCACACGACCGGCGCCGTGGGGGTGCTGCTCGAGGGCGCCGGCGTCGAGGCGGTGGTGTCCCAGGGCTGCCGTCCGGTCGGGACCCCGATGACGGTGACCAAGTCGGAGGGCAACGTGGTCCTCGAGCTCGCGGGTCAACCTGCGCTCGTCCGCCTCCAGGAGTGCGCCGAGCAGTCAGGCGACGAGGACCGGATGCTGATGCGACAAGGTGTGCACTTCGGCATCGTCGTCGACGAGCACCGCCCGGTGTTCGCTCGCGGCGACTTCCTCGTCCGCAACGTGGTCCGCGCCATTCAACGCCTGGGTGCCATCGAGGTCGCCGAGAACATCCAAGTCGGCCAGACGATCCAGTTCCACGTGCGCGACGCCGTCTCCGCCGACGAGGACCTCCGCGCCCTCCTCACCGGGCAGAAAGCCGAGGGCGCGCTGCTGTTCACCTGCAACGGTCGGGGTCGACACCTCTTCGCGCTCCCCGACCACGACGCGGGGATGGTCGAGGAGATCCTCGGCCCTCTCCCCCTGGCGGGCGCCTTCTGTGCGGGGGAGATCGGGCCGATCGGTGGCGTGAGCTTCCTGCACGGCTTCACCGCGTCGTTGGCACTCTTCTGAGCGTTTCGCCGTGGGCGTGGGCGCGGGACGCCCCGGGTAGGAAGCCGTAGTCTGGCGCGCGCTTGCGGGTCCTCGACCCGCCCGCCACTCGACACGCGAGACGACGAGGTGCGGACGACGAAATGAAGGGGTAGACGCACGTGGCGGACGACGTCGACTTCGACGCGCTCGGGGTGAACGTGATTCGCGGGCTCGCGATGGACGCGGTGCAGCGCGCCAACTCGGGGCATCCCGGGACGCCCATGGCACTCGCGCCCCTCGCTCACGTCCTCTACACGCGCATCCTCCGCTACGACGCCGGCGCGCCCGAGTGGCCGGACCGTGACCGGTTCGTGCTGTCCGCGGGCCACGCATCGATGCTGCTGTACGCGCTTCTGTACCTCACCGGCTACGGCCTCGAGCTCGACGAGCTGCGCGACTTCCGCCAGTGGGGTTCACGAACGGCCGGGCACCCCGAGTACCGCCACCTGCAGGGAATCGAGGTCACCACCGGGCCGCTCGGTCAGGGCTTCGCCAACGGCGTGGGCATCGCACTCGCCGAAGCGAATCTCCGCGCGCGGTTCGGACCCGAGATCGTGGACCACCGCGTGTTCGCGATCTGCTCGGACGGCGACCTCGAGGAAGGCGTCAGCCACGAGGCGGCGTCGTTGGCAGGGCACCTCGGACTGGGTCGCCTCGTCTACGTCTACGACGACAACCACATCAGCATCGACGGTCCGACCGAGCTGTCCTACACCGACGACGTGCCCCGACGCTTCGAGGCCTACGGCTGGCACGTCGTTGAGCTCGGAGAGGTCGCCAACGACCTCGACGCGCTGGAGGGCGGGCTCCGCGCCGGCATCGCCGAGACGAGCCGGCCGAGCCTGCTGGTTCTCCGCAGCCACATCGGCTGGCCGTCACCGCAGTTCACGGACACGGCCAAGGCGCACGGGAGCCCGCTGGGCGACGACGAGGTCGCCGCGGTGAAGGAGTTGCTCAGGCTCCCTCCGCAGGAGTTCTTCGCGCCCGAGGACGTCGTCGCACGCTACCGGGCGGCCGGCGAGCGGGGCCGGAGCGAACGGCTCGAATGGGAGCGCCGGTTCGCGGTGCTGCACGATCGCGAGCCCGCGCTCGCGGAGGAGCTCGACGCGTGCCTCGAGCAGCGCGGGCTGGCCGGGTGGGAGGCGAAGCTCCCGTCGTGGAGCCCCGGGGAGCAGGTGGCCACCCGGGCCGCGTGCGGTGCGGTCGTCAACTCGGTCCTCGACGTCGTGCCCGGGCTCGTCACCGGGGGCGCCGACTTGACCGACAACACCGGCATGGAGCTCACCGATGTCCCCCCGTTCGCGCCCGGCGAGCACGGTGGACGCATGATCCACTGGGGCATCCGGGAGCACGCCATGGGCGCCGCCATGAACGGCATGGCCGTGAGCGGACTGCTCCCGGCGGGCGGCACGTTCTTCGTCTTCAGCGACTACATGCGACCGGCGGCGCGGCTGGCCGCACTCTCGCAGTACAAGACCGCCTTCGTGTGGACGCACGACTCCGTCGGTCTCGGCGAGGACGGCCCCACGCACCAACCAGTCGAGCAGCTCGCCGCGTTCCGCGCGATGCCCGGGATGCGCGTGATCCGACCAGCGGACGCCAATGAGGTCACGCACGCGTGGCGGGTGCACATCGACGGCACGGGTCCGACCGCGCTCGTGCTGTCGCGCCAGAAGCTCCCTGTGCTCGCGGGCAGCGCCGAGCGCGCACCCGACGGTGTCCCTCGCGGGGGCTACGTGCTCGTCGATGAGGAGGACGGCCCCCTCCAGCTCGTCCTGGTCGGCACCGGCTCCGAGGTCGCGCTCTGCGTCGACGCGGCCGCGGTGCTCCGCGCCGACGGGACGTCGGTGCGAGTGGTGTCGCTGCCTTCGTGGGACCTGTTCGAGGCACAGCCCGACACCTATCGGCGTTCGGTGCTTCCGCGTGACGTTCCCACGCTCTCGGTCGAATCGGCCACGACGTTCGGTTGGGAGCGCTATGCGAACGACGCGGTCGGCATCGACCGCTTCGGCGCGTCGGCGCCCGGTGCGGTGGCGCTCACCGAGCTCGGCATCAACCCCGACCACGTGGTCGAGCGAGCACGCGCGCTCCTCGAATCTTCCTGACCGGAGGTACGTCATGACGAGTGCCATCGCCCGCCTCAACGACTTCGGGCAGAGCCCGTGGTACGACAATCTTTCCCGCCCCCTCCTGCGTGACGGAGGTCTTGCCGCGCTGGTTCGCGACGACGGCATCCGGGGGGTCACGTCCAATCCGACCATCCTCGAGAAGGCGATCGGTGCCGGCGACGGCTACGACGAGCACCTCGCCGCGTGCGCCGCCCGTGGGTTCTCCGTCGATGAGACGTACTGGGAAGTCGTCCTCGCCGACATTCGCCACGCCGCCGAAGTGCTCCGACCGGTGTTCGACGCCACCAACGGGAGCGACGGCTTCGTCTCCCTCGAGGTCTCACCGCTCGTCGCGCACGACGCTGACGCCACGATCGCCGCCGCCCGGGAACTGTGGGTGTCCGTCGACCGGCCCAACGCGATGATCAAGATCCCGGCGACCGCGGAGTGCATCCCCGCGATCGAGGAGTCGATCGCGGCCGGTATCAACGTGAACGTCACGCTGATCTTCTCCCTCGCGCGCTACGACGACGTCATCGACGCCTACCTGACCGGGTTGGAGCGTGTGGTCGACGCAGGCGGTGATCCGACCACCGTCTCGTCGGTCGCGTCGTTCTTCGTGAGCAGAGTCGACACCGAGACCGACCGGCGCCTCCCCGAGGGATCGCCCCTTCGGGGTCGCGCGGCGGTGGCGAACGCCAAGCTCGCGTACGCGCTGTTCCGCCGGCGCTTCTCGGGAGAGCGGTGGAGCAGCCTCGCCGAGCATCGTGCGCGGCGCCAGCGGCCGCTGTGGGCGTCCACCTCGACGAAGAACCCCGCGTACCCTCCCACCCTCTACGTCGACGAGCTCATCGGGCCCGACACCGTGAACACGCTGGCGCCGGCGTCGATCGAGGCGCTCGAGCGGGGTCTCGGGGAACAGCACGCCGACAGCATCTGCCACGGCGTGGACGAAGCCGAGCACCTCCTCTACGAGCTCGGCGAAGCGGGCGTCGAGTTCGACGACGTCACCGCGGTGCTCGAACGCGAGGGCGTCGCCGCGTTCTCGGCGTCGTTCGAAGACGCGCTCGGCACCATCGAGAAGCGCCGCGCCGAGGTCGCGGGCTGAGGAAAGTAGCCATGGAGACGAGAGCGGTGTCTGTCGCGTCCGGAGTGGAGATCACCGGGGTCGACCTTCGTGGCCCCGTTCGACGACACGTGCGCCCGACGAGCCGCTCGCTCGCGCCGTCGCCGTACAGGTTGGGCGTGTCGAGGAAGGCCACCCCGAGGTCACCGGCCCGGCGCGCGTTCAGCGGGCGATTCCGAGCTGCAACGCGGCTCGGAGATGGGCCGCCAGCTCGGTGGGTGTCACCCGCGCGTTGAGACCGCTCGTGCTGGGCATCACGTACGCGGGGACTCCTCCGAAGGGGTCGCCCTGGGGCCCTGCCACCGCCCGCCGATCGACGGCGGCGCGCCAACCCGCCAATCCCACGAAGCACACGGCGGCCGGGCGCAACCACCCGACGAGCCGCTCCACGCGCGCGAGGCCGTCGCGGTACTCACCCGCCGTCAGCTCGTCGGCGCGTGCCGTCGCGCGCTTCACGAGGTCGGTCATGCCGATCGCGTCGTGCTCGAGCGCACGCCGCGCGTCCCGGTCGCGCGAGACCAGACCCGCGGCGAGCGCCGCGGGCCAGAAGCGATTGCCGGGCCGGGCGAACGCGACGCCCACATCTGCGGAAAAGACGCTCGGGTTGAGCCCACAGATCAACAGTCGCATGTCGGGCCCGACCGTGTCGGCGAGCGTCCGCGCGCGCCGGGCTCGGACTCGGATCCATTCGTCCTGCAGGGAACCTTCGCACCGCTCCACCGCGAAGCCGGCCCCGACGAGGACGTCCGCCAGACGTTCGGACCGCCACTGCGCGAAGAATCGCCCCGGAAAGTCGTCGTCGGGCAACGCACCTTCGCCGTCACCGCTCAAGAAAGTGAGCGCGACGGGTCCACCGACCGTCAGGGCGCGGTGGAGCTCCGCCAGCGCGAGCGGCAACCGCACGCGAGGCACGTGGAGATAGCTCGCCCGCGCGAACGCGCCCTGGAGTGCGCCCCGGCGGATCGGTAGCGCCTCGAGGTCACCGACGACGCCGCACGCGTCCGGTGCCGCCTCGACGGCGAGGCGCACCATCGCGTCGGCGGCGTCGAGCGCCACCACCGGCCGGCCGAGGTGCTGAAGGTACGCGCCCGGCCCGCAGCCGAGATCGGCCGTCCGGCCTCCGGCGACGACGTCGGCCGCAAGCTCCTCGGCGTCCGCGCCGAATCGCGCCGGGCGTCGACGCCGCCACTCGGCCGCCTTCGCCTCGTAGACCGCAACCGTTCCCGCTTCCACGACCCCATATCATCGCCGCGTGCGGGCACCGGCAGGCGAGGTTTCCATCACCGAGGACGTCGCGGGGGCGTTCGCGACGTTGGTCGCGCGGAGGGCGCCCCGCACCCTGGCCCTGTCGGGAGGCACCACCGCCGAGCGCTGCTACGAGCAGTTGCGGACGGCGACCGTGGAGTGGTCAGCCGTCGAGGTGCTCTTCGGCGACGAGCGTTGGGTACCGGTCGACCATCCCGAATCCAACGAGCGTCTCGCCCGTCGCGCGCTCCTCGACCACGTCCGGCCGGCGCACGTGCATTCACTACGGGAGGCGGGCCCGACCCCCGACGCGGCCGCGACCGCGTACGACGACCTGCTGCGAGGGCTCGGGTCGATCGACGTCGTGCACCTGGGCCTGGGCCCGGATGCGCACACAGCCTCCCTGTTCCCCGGATCCCCCGCACTCGAGGAGAGCCGGGCACTGGTCGTGACAACCGGCGACACAGCTCATCCGCATCCGCGCCTCACTTTTACGTATCCCGGAATCGCGCTCGCACGGCTGGTGGTGTTCACCGTGAGCGGCGAGGAGAAGCGGGAGGCATTCGCAGCCGTCCGCGCCGGCGCCGACGTCCCCGCCGCACGCGTGGAAGCTGATCGGATCGTGTGGCTCGTCGATCGTCAGGCGGCCGGCGAACTCGCCGAGACGGTCGCTTAGGCTGCGCCGAGTGTCGACGACGGCAGGACTGCACGAGCCGCGAGCACTCCTCGAAGCGCCCCTCGAGGAGCTGCTCGACGAAGCCGGCGCTCGCCGCGACGCCGCGTTCGGGCATCGAGTGACGTACTCGCCGAAGGTCTTCGTGCCGCTGACCATGTTGTGTCGCGACCGTTGCGGCTACTGCACGTTCGCGAAGCCGCCCGCGCGCCTCGACCAGCCGTTCCTCCCCCTCGACGACGTGCTCGCAATCGCACGCGCCGGCGCCGACGCGGGGTGCCACGAGGCGCTGTTCACCCTGGGCGAGTCGCCCGAGTCCCGCTACCCCGACGCGGCCGAGTGGCTCCATTACCGCGGCTACGGGTCGACAGTGGACTACCTCGTCGCCGCCGCGAAGGCGGTCCTCGACGAAACCGGCCTGCTCCCCCACGCCAATGCGGGCGCCCTCTCTCAGCCCGAACTCGAGCGGCTGCGGGCGGTGGCGCCGTCACAGGGAATGATGCTCGAGACCCTGGCCGCCCGGCTGGGTGACCACGGCGGGCCGCACGCGGGTGCGCCCGACAAGACACCCGCCCGGCGGCTCGCCACGCTCGCGGCCGCCGGCCGCGCGGCGATCCCCTTCACCACCGGGATCCTCGTGGGGATCGGCGAGACGCGTCACGAGCGACTCGACGCGCTGCTCGCGATCCGTGACGCGCACCTCCAGCACGGGCACGTGCAGGAGGTCATCGTCCAGAACTTCCTTCCCAAGCCGGGGACGGCGATGTGGCGCGACGAGCCGTGCAGCACCGAGGAGATGCTCTGGTCGGTTGCGGTCGCCCGGCTCGTCCTCCCGCTCGACGTCCACCTACAAGCCCCCCCGAACCTCTCCTCCGAAGACGAGCTCGGCGGCCTCGTGGCGGCCGGGATCGACGACTGGGGCGGGGTCTCGCCGGTCACCGCCGATCACGTCAACCCGGAGCGCCCGTGGCCGGCACTGGAACGGCTTCGGGACGCCACCGAGTCCGCAGGAAGGACGCTCGCCGCGCGACTCACCGTCTACCCCGAGTACGTGCGCGATCCCGAGCGCTGGTTGCACCCCGACGTGCGGTTCCCGGTACTGTGCGCGTCCGACATCGAGGGGCTGGCGCGTGCCGACACGTGGTCGCCCGGCGCGGGCGCGACGCCTCCGCCCTTGCTCCCTGCGTCGGTGCCGCCGGCGTGGCCGTCCCGCGGCGGCACCGCGGTGGGCGAGGTGCTCGACGGTGTCCTCGACGGTGACACGCCCGACGTCGACGAGCTCGTGACGCTGCTTGGCGCGCGCGGCGCCGACTTCGCGCGCGTCGCCGCGGTCGCCGATCAGCTCCGCGCGGAGACCGTCGGCGACGTCGTCACGTTCGTCCGCAATCGCAACATCAACTACACCAACATCTGCACCTTCAAGTGCCGGTTCTGCGCGTTCTCGAAGGGTCCGCTCTCGCTCAACCTGCGCGGCGATCCGTACCTCCTCGGGCTGGATGAGCTCGCGAGCCGTGTCACCGAGGCGGTGGAGTGCGGCGCGACCGAAGTGTGCCTCCAAGGTGGCATCCACCCCGACTTCGACGGCAGCTACTACGTCGAGGTGGCGCGCGTCGTGAAGGAGGCGGCGCCCGACATCCATGTCCACGGGTTCACCGCGCTCGAGGTCACCGAAGGCGCGCGCCGGCTCGGCCTGGAGCTCCGCCCGTACCTCCGCCTCCTGAAGGATTCGGGCCTCGCCACCTTGCCCGGCACCGCGGCCGAGATCCTCGACGACGAGGTGCGCGCGGTCCTGTGCCCCGACAAGATCGACACCGAGGAGTGGCTCGAGGCCCACCGCGCCGCGCACGAAGTAGGCCTGCGGTCCAACGTGACCATCATGTTCGGCCACGTCGAGCGGCCCGTCCACATCGCGCGGCACCTGGTTCGCACACGCGCGCTGCAGATGGAGACGGGTGGCTTCACCGAGTTCGTGCCGCTCCCGTTCGTCCACATGGCGACCCCCCTGTTCCTGCAGCACCGCGCCCGGAAGGGTCCGACCATGCGCGAGGTGCTGCTCGTCCACGCCGTCGGGCGCATCGCGTACCGCGGGTGGATCGACAACGTGCAGGTGAGCTGGGTGAAGAGCGGGCTCGACGGCGCGCGCCAGGCGCTCCAGGCCGGCTGCAATGACCTGGGGGGCACGCTCATGGACGAGAACATCTCGCGTGCCGCGGGGGCGAGCCACGGGCAGGAGGTCGACGACGACGAGCTGCGCGCGATCGTGGCACCGCTCGGGCGCCCGCTGGAGCAACGCACCACGCTCTACGGGCGGACCACCACCGTCGGCCGCCGGCTCCGCCCGCCACCGGAGCAGGTCGCCGACGACCTCGCCGCCGCGGCCGCCACGGCCGCCGCGGCCACCGCGTCCGTGCCGGTAACTCTCGTGCGATCGAGTGGCCGGCCATGACCCCGCTCGACGTGCTCGGCATCGGCAACGCGCTCGTCGACGTGCTCAGCCACGAGCGCGACGAGTTCGTCGAGGCCCACGGGCTCGCCCGCGGCACGATGACCCTCGTCGACGCCACCCGCGCCGAGTCGATCTACGCGGCGATGGGACCCGCGACCGAGATGTCGGGCGGCTCGGCGGCCAACACTCTCGTCGGTGTCGCGTCGTTCGGCGGGCGCGCCGGGTTCATCGGCCGCGTGAGCGACGATCAGCTCGGCAAGGTGTTCGGGCACGACATCAGGGCCGCCGGCGTCGAGTACGCCACGTCCCCCGCCTCGGACGGCTCCCCCACCGGCCGATGCCTGATCGTCGTCACGCCGGACGCCCACCGGACAATGAGCACATTTCTCGGCGCATCGAGCGAGCTCGGGCCCGCCGACATCGACATCGAGCTCGTCGCGAGCTCCCGGATCCTGTATCTCGAGGGCTACCTCTGGGACGAGCCGGAGGCCAAGGCCGCGTTCCGGCATGCGGCCGAGATCGCACGGGGGGCGGGCAACCGGGTGGCGTTCACGCTCTCGGACCCCTTCTGCGTCGACCGCCACCGCGACGAGTTCCTCGACCTCGTCGCCACCCACGTCGACATCCTGTTCGCGAACGCCGACGAGATCGTGTCGTTGTTCCGAGCCGGCAGCTTCGACGAGGCCGCCGCGCGCACCACCGAGCTGTGTTCGATCGCGGCGCTCACCCGCAGCGAGCTGGGAGCGGTCGTCATCACCCCCGACGAGACGATTCGGATCCCCGCGCGTCCCGTCGACGAGCTGGTCGACACGACCGGCGCGGGCGACCTCTTCGCGGCGGGCTTCCTGTACGGCCTCAGCCGGGGTGACGACTTGGCCGCCGCGGGCAGCCTCGGCGCCCTCGCGGCCTCCGAGGTGATCGGACACCTCGGAGCGCGCCCCGCAACATCGCTCGCCCGCCTGGCCCGGCCGTAGCCACCACCGTGGAGCTCCCGCGGTACCGCACCGGTCACGACGACGTCGACCGCGCGGTTGCCGATCTGGTCGACCAGCTCGCCGATCCGGCCGATGCCGACCTCATCTTCGAGCTCGCCGTGTCCGCGCTGCGCCTGGGAACCGACCGCGCCGATCGGGGAGACCTCAAGATCGCCAACGCGGCGTTGAAGGAGATGCGACACGCGTTCTCGGTCTTCGCGCCCTACCGATCGGAGCTGAAGCTCGCGATCTTCGGCTCCGCTCGCACCCAGCCCGACGACCCGTTGTACGAGCAGGCCCGCGAGCTCGCCGCCGCGATCGCGGCCGAGGACTGGATGGTGATCACCGGCGCCGGTCCCGGCATCATGGAGGCCGGGATCGAAGGCGCCGGACCCGAGCGTGCTTTCGGTGTGAGCATCCGCCTGCCGTTCGAGGCCGCCACGAGCCAGTTCATCGCCGGCGACCCGAAGCTGATGAACTTTCGCTACTTCTTCACGCGCAAGCTCGAGTTCATCAAGGAGTCGGACGGCTTCGTGCTGCTCCCCGGCGGATTCGGAACCCTCGACGAGGCGTTCGAGCTGCTGACCCTCCTCCAGACCGGCAAGGCGCAACCCGCGCCCGTCGTCCTCCTCGACGTCCCCGGAGGGACCTACTGGTCGTCGTGGCGGGACTTCATCGAGCGCGAGCTGACCGTCGCGGGGTACGTGTCGCCCGTCGACCTCTCGCTCGTCCGCATCACCGACGACGTCGGCGACGCGCTGGACGAAGTGCTCGGCTTCTACACCAACTACCGCTCGTTGCGCTTCGTCGACGGCATGCTCGTGTTGCGCATGCTCCGTGCTCCCGACGCCGACGAGCTCGCCGCCATCAATCGCGAGTTCGACGACCTCGTCGCCCGGGGGCGCATCGAATGGACGGAGCCGACCGCCGCCGAGATCGGCGACGACGACCACGTCGATCTCGCGCGCATCAAATTCCGGTTCGACCGTCGGAGCTGGTCCCGCTTGCGCAAGCTCATCGACCGCCTCAACGGTCGTTAGAACCCGTCGCTCCCCTCACCCCGGGCGCCGAGCGCAGCCAGGGCACGCGCCACCGCGCGCCGGGCGGTCAGGATCCGCTTCTCGTCGGCCGCAGCCACCTCGTCGCCCTCGGCGGACGCGCGCAGCCGCTCGTAGGCGAGGTCCCGCAGCTCTTCTTCGACCGCGGCGAGCTGTTCGACGAGGCGTTCGCTCCCAGCCACCGCTCGGTCAGCCACTTCGGTCCTCCAGGGCGTCGGCCAGGAGCTCGGCGGGATGGCACACGTCGAGGCCTGCCGCCGAGAGGTGCATGGCACACCCGGGGTTCGCCGAGACCACCGTGAAGGACGCTTCCCCGCCCGCCGCGTCACGCAGGGCGGCCACCTTGCGGTCACGGATCTGGCCGGCCAGGACCGGCTCCAACAGCGAATACGCGCCGCCGGCGCCGCAGCAGAGCCCGTCGTCGGCCGTCTCCCGGAGCTGGTACGCCGGCGCGAGCACGGTGCGCACCGCAGCGTGGGCGCGCTGGACGTGTCGGAGATGGCAGGGATCCTGCACCACCACGAGCCGAGCGCTCGGCCGGAGGCCCGGTGCCGGGCCGGCGGCGACCCATTCCGAGAAGTCACGGACGCGTGCCGCAAACCGGTACGCCTCGGGAGTGCCCAACAAGCGCCCGTAGTCCTTCATCGCCGCGCCACACCCCGCGCTGTCGACGACCACGGGCTCGGTTCCCGGGAACGACCGGATCACCCGCCGGGCGAGGCGCCGCGCGCTCCCCACGCGTCCCGCGTGGAGGTGCAGGGCGCCGCAGCAGTCACCCCCCTCGCGCGGCAGCCCGACGCGAGCGCCGGTCGACCGCAGCACGCGGCATCGCGGCGCGGTGGACGTCCCGCTGCCAGGCGTCCATCACGCAGCCCGGGAACAGAACGACCGTCGCGGCTGCGTCACCCTCGAGGGGGGCTCGCAGCGACGCCCGGCGCAGCCGAGGGATCCCGAAGCGCCGGGGGAGGAGGTGGAGCCGTTGCCCCGCCCAGAGGAGCCATGTCATGGCGAGCAGCAGTCGATGGCGGACGAGGACGACGTCGAGCGCGAGCCACTCGAGCGCGCGGCGCACGACTGACGGACGGTGCCCTGTCGAGAAGGACGCCAGCGCGTCACGAGTCCCCTCCATGAGATGCCCGAAGGGCACGCTCGACGGGCACGCCGCTTCGCATCCGCGGCACTGCACGCAGGTCTCCATCGACGCGACGAACGACGCGTCCACCGGAGCGCCGTCGAGCTCCACCGCGCGCATCGCCGCGATCCTGCCGCGAGGTGAGAGCGACTCCATCCCTGTGGCCCGGTACGTGGGGCAGTGCGGCAGGCACAGGCCACACGCCACGCAGCTCACCAGCTCGTCCTCGTCGACGGGCAGGACGTGCCATCGCCGGTGACTCACGACCTCCACTCGAGGTTCAGACACTCTCGACCTCCACCTCGGGTCGAGGCTCCAGTCGGGGCTCCGGATACCGGCCGGGTGAGAGCTTGCCGGTCGGGTCGAAGGCCCGGCGCACCCGCTCCTGGAGCGCGGCGTGGGGCAGGTCACATCCGAAGGGATGCAAGCCGGGCGCGCCCGACTCTCGGAGCAGCCAGCCCCCGGCCCCGGTCGCGTCGGCGCGCGCCGCGGCGAGCACGGGTTCGTGCTCCGCGGCGACGTGCACCGTCCCGACGCCGATCTCCGCCAGCACGCACAGGCCCTCGGAGGGCAGCGTCTCGACCAGGGCTCCGACGGAGCTCGGGGGGACGGAGATCCGTCCCCGGTGCGGTCCGCGCGGGTGGCTCGGGGCCTCTGCGTCCTCGACCGGTCCGAATTCGCGACGCAGCGCGGTGAGATCGGCATCGACGTCGACGCGCTCGCCCTCGAGCAGCACCGTCGTCGTGGCGCCGTCCCACGCGATGCACGACGGCCGGAGGACGACGGCGCGCACGCCGAAGGGATCCCGGTGGAACCGGACCCAGCGGCCGGCACGCGGACGGGGCTGACACCGGAGCACGACCTGGGTGAGCACCCCGATCGTGCCGAGCGAGCCGATGAGGAGCCGCGGAAGGTCGTACCCACTGACGTTCTTCACGGTCGGTCCGCCTCCCTTGACACACGCGCCATCGGCGGTGACGAAGCGGACCTCGAGCACGCGGTCGCGAACGGGCCCGTAACGGAGGCGACGCAGGCCCGAGAGGCCGGTGGCGATCACGCCACCCACGGTCGCCGCCGGCGAGGCTGGATCGAGCGGGCACTCCTGGCCGAAGGGTTCGAGCACCGCGTCGAGCTCGGCCACGGTGGTTCCGGCGTTGACGCGGATCGTGAGATCGGCGGGGTCGTAGTGCTCGACGCCCGACGGGGCACGCACCTCGACGGCGGTTGCCGGCGGCACGCCGCCGACCTCCCACTGGGTCCTCCCGCCCACCGGCACCACCGTGGTGGCGGCGCTCACCGCGTCGCACAGCTCGTCGAGGTCCGGCATCAGATCCACGCGCCCTCGGGAACCCGGGGGAGCTCGCCGCAGCGACTGCCGGACGGCAGCACCTTGCCGGGGTTCGCCCGGCCCGACGGGTCGAACGCGTCGCGCAGGCGCGCCTGCGCGTCGAGGTCGTTCGGGGAGAACACCAACGGCATGGCATCTCGCTTCTCGACGCCGATGCCGTGCTCGCCGGACAGCACACCACCCGCGGCGACGCACGCGGCGATGATCTCGTCCCCGGCACGGTGCACCCGCTCCCAAACGCCGGGCTCGCGCGCGTCGAACACGATCAGCGGGTGCAGGTTGCCGTCGCCCGCGTGGAACACGTTCATCATCGTGAGCCGCTGCTCGTCGGCGATGGCGTAGACCTGCCGCAGCACCTCGACGAGGCGGGTGCGTGGCACGACCGCGTCGTGGAGGTAGTAGTTGGGCGCAAGCCGGGCGATGGCTCCGAACGCCGACTTCCGGCCCTTCCACAGGAGTGCTCGCTCATCTTCGTCCGCGGCGATCCGCACGGTCCGCGCGCCGTGCGCGCGTCCGACGGCGGCGACGGCCTCCACCTCCTCCTGCACACCGCCGGGCAGGCCATCGAGCTCGACCAGCAACACCGCCGCCGCGTCGCGAGGGAAGCCCGCGCCGACGAAGTCCTCGACGGCGCGGGTGATCTGCGCATCCATCATCTCCAGTGCGGCCGGCACGATGCCAGCGGCGATCACGCCGCTCACCGTCGCCGCCGCGTCGTCGATCGATGTGAAGTCGAGCAACAGGGTGCGGACCGCCGGCGGGTCGGGCATGAGCCGCACCGCGATCCGTGTCGCGATGCCCATCGTGCCCTCGCTGCCGACGAAACATCCCCGGAGGTCGTAGCCGGGCTGATCGGGCGCGAGACCGCCGAGCATGGCCACCGAACCGTCGGCGAGAACCACTTCGAGCGCCAACACGTGGGCGGCCGTCACCCCCGATGCGAGGCAGTGCGGCCCACCCGCGTTCGTCGCGACGTTTCCCCCGATGGTGCACGCGGCCTGCGACGACGGATCGGGTGCGTAGTGGAGCCCGAGGTGCGCGACCGCTCGGCTGAGATCGAGGTTCAGCACACCCGGTTCCACCCACGCCACCCGGTTCTCGGCGTCGACCTCGAGGATCCGGTCGAGCTGCGTGGTGACGATCACTAATGCGCCCTCCGGCGGGATCGCGCCGCCCGCGAGGCCCGTCCCGCTCCCCCGGGCGACGAACGGGCGGTCGTGCCGCGCCGCGACCTGGACGGCGGTGATGACGTCTTCGCGGTTCGACGGGAAGCAGACGGCGACGGCGTGGCCCCGCGCGACACCCGCGTCCTTCGAGTAGAGCGCGAGCTCCAGTGACTCGGCGCGGACGCGCTCGGTACCCAGTGAGCGGCGGAGCTCGGCGAGGAAGGCGTCGTCGGTGATGCTTCGCAGCCTAGGGAGAACCTCGACTACTCAACCGAATCCGTGCGCACGATCGACGCGATCCGGCGCGTGCCGATCACTAAGGTCGCGGCATGGCACGCCCGGCGCGCGAGTGGATCACCTTTCCTGACCCCCGAGAAGAGGGCCGTCTCTGGCAGGTCGACGTCACGTTCCTCCTGTCGTCGTGGCAGTGCATCTTCGGCGCGGGCTGCCAGGGGAACCTGACCGAGCCCGCGCCGGAATTGGAGTGGGGCTGCTGCTCGTACGGAGCCCACTTCTCGGACCGCGCCGATCGCGATCACGTCGAACGGGCGGCGCGGAAGTTGACCGCTCGGGAATGGCAGTACGCCAAGGTTGGCCGCAAGAAGGGCATCTACAAGAAGGTCGGCAAGCTCGACGATGGCGCACCCGACTGGCAGACGCGCATCGTCGACGACGCGTGCATCTTCTTGAACCGGACTGGGTTCGCCAACGGCGCGGGCTGTGCCCTCCATCAGCACGCACTGAGAACCGGGCGCCACCACAGCGCCGTGAAGCCCGAGGTTTGCTGGCAGCTCCCGCTTCGGCGCATCGACGAGGAGCAGGAGGACGGCTCCGTCATCTCCACACTCACCGAGTTCGGGCGGGAGGGCTGGGGCGAGGGTGGTGAGGACTTCGCGTGGTGGTGCACCGAGGCGCCCGAGGCCTTCACCGCACGAGAGCCCGTCTATCGATCACTCGCCGTGGAACTGCGCAAGATGCTGGGCAAGCGGCTGTACCGGGACGTCGTCGACTACCTCGACGCACGCCGCAAGGTGCGATCGTTGCCGCCCGTGCGCCACCCCGCGCAGGTACCCGTTGCGATCGGGAAGCGCCGGCGCGACCGCTGACCGCAGGCTGGTCGCAGCCGCGCGGGTCAGAGACTCAGAGGTACAGGCCCGTCTGGCCATCCTCCCGAGTCGAGGCGACCGCGTGCACGTCCCGTTCGCGGAGGATGAGGTACTCTTCGCCGCGGATCTCCACCTCGAACCCGGCATCGGGGGCGAAGAGCACGCGATCCCCCTCCGCCACGTTGCGCACCGTCGGGCCCGCCGCGACCACCTCGGCCCAGCCGAGGCGGCGGTTGAGGTTGGCGGTGGCCGGGATGAGGATGCCGCCCCGGCTCTTCCGGTCGCCCGTGTCGTCGGACGGGAGCACGAGGACGCGGTCCGCCATCATGCGGATCGACTGCTTCGTGCCGTCCGTGGTGATACCGCCGGCGACCATCTCGCGGAGGATACCGTCCGCGGCGGTGCTGCTTCGAAGGCATCCGCCGGGCTGGGGTACATTCGGCCGGCGTCGACCCGCCCCGTGCCACGAGCCGCGCGGGTCGTGACGGCGCTCCCCGACGCCTTCCTTCCTGGAGATTCGTGGCCGACTCACCCGAGGTAGCCGGGCGCCAGGCGCCACTCGTCGGCGAGGGGACCGTTCGGCGATTCGGGGCGACGGCGCGCACGTATTTCCAGCTCACGAAGCCGCGGGTGATCGAGCTCCTCCTCGTCACCACCCTGCCGTCGATGATCCTGGCCGCCGGCAAGGTGCCGCCGCTCGATCTCATTGCCGCCGTGCTCGCCGGCGGGGCGCTGTCGGCCGCGGGCGCGAACACCGTGAACTGCTGGATCGAGCGAGATCGCGACCAGCTGATGCAACGCACGCGCCGCCGGCCGCTGCCGACCGGTCAGGTGTCGCCGCAGGGCGCCTTGGCATTCGGGCTCGTGCTCGAAGCCGCGGCGTTCGTCCTTCTGTGGACGACGGTGAACCTGCTCGCCGCCGCGCTCGCCGTCGGGGCAATGCTCTTCTACGTCTTCGTGTACACGATCTGGCTGAAGCCGCGCACACCGCAGAACATCGTGATCGGTGGCGCAGCTGGTGCCGTGCCCGTGCTCGTCGGATGGGCCGCGGTCACCGGGTCGATCGCAACGCCCGCGTGGGTCATGTTCGCCATCGTGTTCTTCTGGACGCCACCTCATTTCTGGGCGCTCTCGCTGCGGTACTACGACGACTACGAGAACGCCGGATTCCCGATGCTGCCGATCACGAAGGGGATTCCCCGCGCGGTGCACGAGATCGCCGCCTACTCGGTCGTCGTCGTCGCCACCACCCTGCTCCTCCCGGCGGTGAGCGAGGTCGGCGTCATCTACACCGTGACCGCGGCGGTGCTCGGCGTCGCGTTCGTAGCAGTAGCGGTGCGTCTGACACGCCGGCCAACCGCCGAGCGTGCCATCGCGATGTTCACCTTCTCCAACACCTACCTCGCCTTGCTCTTCGCCGCCATTGCCGTCGACACCATCGTCCGCTCCCTCTAGCGAGGCGCCCTCGCGGCGGGCACGCACGATCGCGCTCGTGGTGGCGCTCGCGCTCGTCGTCGGCATCGCGGTGGTGACGGTGGTCGCCATACGCTCTGGTGACGACCCCAGTACATCGTCGGCGAACCGGCGCGTTCGCGTACCGCCCCCGGGCGCGGTGAACGTCGGCGACCTCGCGCCCGACTTCGCCCTGCCGACGCTCGGCGGTGGCTTCGTCCGGCTGTCCGACTTCCGGGGCCGCCCCGTCGTGCTGAATTTCTGGGCTTCCTACTGCAAGCCCTGCCGGGAGGAGTTCCCGCTGTTCCGGCGCTCGCTCGCCGGTCGCGGCGACGTGACCCTGCTCGGCGTGGACACCAACGAGGCGCTCGAACGCGACGGACGCTCCTTTGCGGACGACAAGCACGCGACGTGGCCCAGCGCCTACGACGCTCGGAGCCGCTTGGCCGCGGCGTACGGGGTGACCAACCTCCCGCAGACGCTCTTCGTCGATGCCGACGGGGTCGTGCGCGACCGGGTGTTCGGCGAGGTCAATCGCGAGCTGCTCCGCGAGGGGTTGGCGGCCGCTCGCGGGTCGGCTACTCCTCCCAGCTGAAGTAGCGGGCCGCGAGCGCCGGCGCGCCGATCGCCCACGCGACGAGAACGGCCAGCTCGCCCGTCGGGAACGCTCGGCCGGCGTCGAGGACGCCCCGGAGGCACTCCGACAGCGCCGCCGCCGGCAGTGCCTTCGCCACGATCTCCAACGCGTCGGGCAGGCGACCGAGCGGGTACGCCATGCCTCCGACGAAGAGCAGCAGGAGGAAGAGCCCGTTCGACACGGCGAGCGTCGCCTCCGCCCGAAGGGTGCCGGCGAGCAGCATCCCGATCCCCGCGAAGGCGACGGTGCCGAGCAGCAGGATCGCGACGGCGGGGAGCAACCCGCGGGGCGCCGG
Organism: uncultured Actinomycetes bacterium; assembly: GCA_963775795.1. Lineage (GTDB taxonomy): Bacteria > Actinomycetota > Acidimicrobiia > IMCC26256 > DASPTH01 > CAVZKC01. Next base: position 2,308,758 of record CAVZKC010000004.1, read on the forward strand.
ATCCCACCCCAATGCCAACCCGGTGAGGACGATCAGCGTGGCCTGCACCGCTTCGAGCGCGAGCACATTGAGGGTCTTGGCGCCGAGCAGCCCACCGCGCGACAGCGGCGTCGAGCCCAGCCGCTTCAACACCCCGTACCGCCGTTCGTAGCCGGTGGCGATGCCGAGGCTCACCATCGCCGTCGACATCACCGCGAGTGCCAGCACGCCGGGGACGAGGAAGTCGACCGAGCGTCGGTACGTCGTGTCGATGGCATCGACCTTGCTGAAGAACACGAGGATGCCGATGGGGATGACCATGGTGACGAGGAGGCTCTCGCCCCGCCGCAGTGTGAGGATGATCTCGAGTCGGGTCTGCGCCCGCAGCGCGGCCGCCCTCATCGCGCCGCGCTCACGGGTGTCCGTCCCCCGTGACCCGCAGGAAGAGGTCCTCCAGGGACCGGCGGCCGGCGCGGAGCTCGCCCAGGAGCACGTCGCGGTCCCGGAGCCAACACGCGACCTGGGCCACGAGCGCGGGCGTCGCGACCGCGTGGACGAGGTACTCGCCGGGCCGGTGCTCGACGACGGCACCCGGTTCGAGCGAGAGGGCGAGCGCGAGGCTCACGACGTCGAGCCCGGGGAGCGCCGAGAACGTCGTCTCGGCTCCCCCGGTCAGTGTCGTCAGCTCACTGGGCGTGCCCGACGCCACGATCCGCCCGCGGTCCATGATCGCGATGCGGTCACAGAGCTGCTCGGCCTCGTCCATCGCGTGCGTGGTCAGGACGACCGTCACGCCGCCGTCGCGGAGCTTCCTGATCATCGACCACGTCGTCGCGCGCGCGTGCGGATCCATCCCGGCGGTCGGCTCGTCGAGGAACACCAGGCGAGGGCGGCCAATGAGCGCCAATGCCAGCGACAGCCGTTGGCGCTGGCCGCCGGACATCCGCCGCACGAGCGTCCGTCGCGAGTCACCCAGCCCCACCAGCTCGAGCAGTCGCTCGGGATCGTCGGGCCGTTCGAAGAAGGACGCGAACAGGTCGAGGACCTCGAGGGGACGGGCGCCGGGATAGAGACCGCCCTCTTGCAGCATCACGCCCATGAGGGGTCGCAGGTGCGCTCCCTCGCTCCACGGGTCGAAGCCCAGGACTCGCACGGTCCCCGAGTCCGGCTCCCGGTATCCCTCGAGGATCTCGACGGTGGTCGTCTTCCCCGCGCCGTTCGGCCCGAGCAGCCCGAACACCTCTCCCGCCGCGATCGACAGGTCGAGCCCGGCGACCGCTCGGGTCGAGTCGTAGTGCTTCTGCAGGTCGGCGACCTCGATGGCGTACGGCGCCGGATCCATCGCGGCGCAGGGTACCTCGGCCGCTGTGCCCCGGACGGGCCGGGTCAGCGGTCCCGCCAGGCGACGAAGTCGGCCAGCTCCTCGAGCGCGTGCTTCGCGTCGGCCGTGAGCGGCGCGGCGTGCAGCGCGGTGAGAGCCTCGTCGACGAGGCGGGCGATCGCCCCCTCGATCTCGTCGACCGCACCCAGCTCGACGAAGAGCTGCTGGAATGCCGCGATGTCGCTGCTGTCGACGGAGCCGCGGCCGAGCGTGGCCATGCGGCCGGCCGCGAGCCCTCCGTCGCCCACACGCTCGGCGAGGCGCGCCGCGGCGGCGACGAGCGGTGTCAGCTTGCCCTCTCGGAGGTCGTCCCCGACGGGCTTGCCGGTGGCCGCGGGGTCCCCGTAGACGCCGAGCAGGTCGTCCCGTAGCTGGAATGCCTGGCCGAGCGGCAGGCCGAAGGCGCTGAGCGGCCCCACGAGGTCGTCGAGGCGCCCCGCCAGCGCGGCGCCGAGGTGGAGGGGACGCTCAACGGTGTACTTCCCCGACTTGTAGCGCTCGATTCGACGGGCGCGGTCTTCGTCACGCCCTGACGCCGCGGTTGCGGCGAGGTCGAGGTACTGCCCCACACAGAGCTCGAGTCGGAGCTCGTCGTACACGGGCCGCGCCGCACGCGGAGCGCTCTCGAAGAGCATGTCGGCGTACACGAACGCGAAGTCGCCGACCAGGATGGCCGCACCCTCCCCGAACCGCCGGCTCTCCCCCGGGCGATCGGCCGCCTCATGGGCCGTCATCAACCCCCGGTGGATGCTCGGCCCGCCCCGCCGGACGTCCGAGCCGTCCATCACGTCGTCGTGAACCAGCGCGAACGTGTGCAGCATCTCCAGTGCGGCGGCGACGTCGACCAGCACGGGGTCGGCCGCATCGCCGCCGGCACCGACGAACGCCCAGTGGCAGAACGTCGGTCGGAGGCGCTTGCCGCCCGCCACGACGAGCGCGCGCAGCGCACCGAGCGGCTCGGAGAGGTCGGCGTCGATTTTCTCCCACCGGTCGGCCTCGGCATCGAGCAGGCGCAGGATCCGCTCCTCTGCGCGCGCGCCGATCTCACCGAGGCTGCGGGGCTCTCGTTGGGCGCGCCCACCGACGCGAACGTCCATCGGCGGAGATCGTAGGGCGAATCCCGCCGGTAGCATCCGCTCGCGTGCCTGCCGTTCTCTCGTCCGCGTGGGTGGCCGAGCTCGACGCCGCGCTGCGCGCCCGGCCGGTCGCGAGCACCGACGGCGTGCGACGGGTCGTCGAGCAGGTCGTGCCGGACACGCCTGCGGGCGAGCTGCGGTATCACGTCACCGTCGGACCGGAAGGCATGCGCGCGTTCGAGGGTGCCGCGTCGGCTCCCGACGTGACGTTGCGCATGGTGTACGAGGCGGCGCTGGGCATCCAACGGGGAGCGCTCAGCGCCCAGGAGGCCGTCGCCGGCGGCAGGTGCCGCGTCACCGGGGACGCGCGCACGCTCGTGCTCGTCCTCCCGGCGTTGCGGGCGTGGAGCGAGGCGATCGGGTCGGCTCCTTCGCCATGATCCCGTTCGAGCAGCTCCGCTCCATCGTCCGGCGGAGCACCGACGACCACGATCTCGTCCTGGAGACCGCGGCATGCCTCGCGCTCTTCGGCGAAGTCGACGCCCCCGACCTAGTGACGGCGTCTCGCCAGCTCCTCCATCATCGACCCGAGTGCATTCCCCTCTGGTGGTTGTGCGCTCGGGTGCTCGCCGCACCCGAGCCCGCGGTGGCGGCGCGAGCCGTCGAACGAGAGTTCCGCCAGGACCCGACCGCCAACCGTCTCACCGGGCTCCTGCCGTTCCCCCACGAGGAATCGGTCGCGGTGCTCGCCGACGCCGTCGTGGCGCGCGCCGCGGTGGAGGACCGTCCCGATCTCGACGCCTACGCGGTCCGCCGGACACAGCGAGGAACCACGCGGCGCCGAGCCGCGTATGCCCACGACGATCTGACGACCTTCGACGGCCAACGACCGTTCGGCCCGCGGGTGTCGCACGTGCTCTTCGACGCCCTCGGCGGATGCGGCGACCGGCTCCTCGTTCCGGCGGGTGTCGGTGCACTGCTCTACGAGATCGGGGACGCCGACACCGTCCGCTGGGCAACCCTCGGCGCGGGCCGCGCGTTGCCCCCCCGGCTCTTCGCGGCGGCGCTCGCCGCGATCGGCGACCTCGACACCCTCGGTCTCGAGCTCCTCGTCACTGCGCGCTGCGAGCGGATCGCGGGTCCGTCGGGCCTGGATCCCCCGGAGCGCATGCAGACTCGGGCCGACTGCTCAGTCGCGCCGGAGCTCCTGCGCGTCAGCTGACGCCAGCCGCGGGTCTGTCGTCACGCTTCGAGCGCCAACCGTACCGAGACCTCGTCGTCGCTCGGATCCAACGCCTGGCGGTGGCGCACGTCGGCGATCTTGTCGAGCTCGCGTTCCAGCATGCGCCGCCGCGTGCCCTCGAGCTCCTCGAACGACGACCCCGCGGTCTTCAGGCTGCGGCCCACCTTGTCCATCTGCTCGACAAAGCGGGACCACTGCTTCTCGAAGCGTTGGAGCAGGGCAAGGATCTCCTGGGAGGTCTGCGTGAGCCGGAAGTTGTCGACCGCCTGGCGCACGACGGCGAGCACCGCGAAGAGGGTCAGCGGCGAGCAGAACACCACCTTGTGGCGGAGGGCGTCGTCGAGGATCGAACGATCCTGTTCCTGAATGAACGCGTACACCTGTTCGTTCGGGATGAAGAGCAGCACGCAGTCGACCGTGTTGGCCGCCGCGTCGACGTACTCCCGAGTCGTGACCTCTTTCAACCGGAGCCGTACGTCGCGGAGGAATTCCTTCCGACACCGCTCCCGCTCCATCTCCGAGTCGGCGTCGAGGAAGCGCATGTAGTTGTTGAGCGGGAACTTCACGTCCATGTGCAGCGACAGACCCTGGGGCAAGAGGAAGGTGTAGTCGGGAATGCCGCCCGAGCCGGCCATGGCTTGGTGCTTCCGGTAGTTCACGTTCTCGACGAGCCCGGCGAGCCGCAGCACGTCCTCGGCCATTCGCTCTCCCCACTGGCCTCGTGCCGTCGTGCTGGACAGCGCCTCGCGGAGCGAGTGCGTGGTGTCCGCGAGCACCTGCGTCTGCCGTCCCGCCTCGCGGAGCTGGGACGAGAGGGCGCCCACCTGCTCGCGACGCTCGCGTTCCACCTCGTGCAGGAGACCCGTGAGCCGCGTGAGCTCGCCCCGCATGTCGCCGAGCTGCTGGTCGATGAGTGACTTCTTCCCCTCCAGCTCGCCGCTGTTGGCCCGCCGCTCCGCCTCGAGCATCTCCCGATTGACCCGGACCAGCTGCTCGAGGGCGGCGCCCATCGCGGCCCGCTGGTCCTCGTGTTGGCGGATCCCTTCCTGCCGGAGAATTGCCTCCAGCGGCACCTCAGGTGCGCGCGCCGCGTCTCGCACCGATCCGCGTGCGCGCACCAGCGCGACCGCGAGCCCCACCACGCTCAAGCCGAGGACCACCACCATCAGCTCCATGACAGCTCCATGACGCCTCCATGACGACCACACCCAGGGCTCCCCGACCGGCGAACCGGCGGGTGCTCCACGGACGACTCGACCGTAAGCCCGGGGTGTGACAGCGATGAGGATGGGCGCTCACCTGCACCAATACTGGGGAGAGGACCTGGGCGAGACTTGCGAGAGGAGCTGGGAGCCCCCCTGGGTGCGCTCAGGACCTGCGCGCGACCAGCTGATCGGCGCGGCGCGCCAGGTCGGGCGCACCGAGTCGGGCGGTCCATGCCACGAACCCAGGATCCGGTCCGTCCCAGCGCCAGTCCTCCACGTCGCCGACCCGCCCGTCGGTGCGCAGCGTCGCCAGGAGACGGAAGAGGTCGGCGGCCGGACGCGCCGCCTCGAGGGTGGCCGAGAGTTTGGCGGCACCCCGCACGGCGACGTCCCATTCGCGCCAGTCACCCGGGATGTGCTCCAGATGCTCGAAGCGGGCGAGCACCGCGGCGGCGGACTTGGCGCCCCATCCCGGGAGCCCGGGAAAGCCGTCGGCCGAGTCCCCCACGAGCGCGAGGTAGTCGGGGATCGAGCCCGGCGACACGCCGAAGCGCTCGCGTACGCCGGCTTCGTCGATCTCCCGCCCACCGTGGCGGCGGTCGAGCTGCACGACGAGCGGATCCCGGACACACTGCGCGAGGTCCTTGTCGGGCGTGCACACCAGGATGCGCTCCACCCGCTCGTCTCCGGTCGCGACCACGACGGCCGACGCCAGGCCGTCGTCCGCTTCGAGCTCGACCATCGGCCACACCGCGACGCCGAGGGCCTCCAGCGCGTCTTCCAGGATCGGGAACTGCGCCAACAGCTCACCGGGCATGCCGCCACTCGTCTTGTAGCCGTCCCACAGATCGTTGCGGAAGGACTCGATCACGTGGTCGGTGGCGACACCCACGTGGGTCGCCCCGCCCTCGAGCATGCCCAGGACCGAGCCGACGACGCCACGCACCGCGGCGACCTCCACGCCCTCGTCGTCGAGGTGCGACGGCACGGCGAAGTGGTGCCGGAAGAGCTCGTACGTGCCGTCGACCAGATGGACCTGCAAGTGGAGCACAATACGGCGCTGTGAGCTCCGAGCAGCCGCCCACCTCCTCCGATCAACCACGGGGACGGATCGGGCGCACCACCGATCGGATCCGCGACGAGCAACAGCGCGTGACGGAGCGGGTGACCGCCACCCGGACCCGCCTCGAGGAGGCTCGACCCCGGAACCAGGCGATCGACACCGCGTTCCGGGTGCTCGAGCGCGACAACTCCGCCGGCGGCACGGTCCTTGCGGGCGCGGTCGCGTTCCGAATCTTCCTCTTCATCGTGCCCTACGTCTTCACGCTCGTCGTCGCGTTCGGGGTCGCGGGAGATGCCACGACGAAGAACGCCGGCGACCTCGCGCGTGACGCCGGCATGGGCGGTCTCGTCGCCAAGGCCGTCTCGCAAGCGGGAGGCCTCAGCGGCTTCCAGCGCGCGGCGTCGCTCGTCGTCGGCGCGTTCGCGACATTCCTGGCTGCTCGCAGCTTCCTGAAGGTCCTACGCGTCGTGCACGCGATGGTGTGGGGCGTCCGCGTCCCCAAGCTCGCGCACGCGTCGAAGGCGGTCGGCGTGTTCATCGCGCTGGTCTCCTTCGAGTTCGCCGTCTCCGTGCTGATCGACGACCTCCGCGGCCAGTCCTTGGGATTGAGCCTCGTCGCCATCCTCCTCAACGCGGCCGTCCCGCTCGCGATCTGGACGTACGTGAGCTGGTGGCTCCCCCACCGCGCCGAGCGCTGGACCGACCTGCTCCCGGGTGCAGCGCTGTTCACGGTCGGCGTCACAGTGCTGCACTTCGTGACGATCTATTGGATCGCGTACACGTTCGAGAGCAAGACCGACACCTACGGCGCGATCGGAGCCGCGCTCGCGATGCTGCTGTGGGCGTACATCCTCGGACGCGTCATGGCTGCCGCCGCGGTGCTCAATGCGACCATGTGGCGCCGCCGACAGGGATTGGAGAGCGACAGCGAGCCCGCACCGGCGACCCAGTTGCGCCGCGACTCCTCCGGTGCGAGTGTGTCCGCCCACGACACCTCAGATTGACCCAAGATCGACGGAAAGGCGGGGTTTCCGATGGTGCTCTCGAGCGAGGATCGCGCGGTCGCGACCACTGTTGCCGGCTACTGGTGGCTGTACCTCGTCACCGGCGTGCTCTGGTTCTGCGTCTCGCTCGTGGTGCTGCGATTCCAGCACGAGTCCATCACGACCGTCGGTGTCATCCTGGGCGTGTTCTTCCTGCTCGCCGCGCTGAACGAGTTCGGCACCGCCGCCGCCGATCGCTCCTGGCCCTGGCTCCACGCGCTGATGGGCGCCCTCTTCCTGGTGGGCTCGTTGTGGGCGTTCATCCAGCCGGAGGAGGCGTTCTGGGCCCTGGCGTCGGTGCTCGGGTTCCTCCTCGTCTTCAAGGGCACGCTCGACATCATCGTGTCGACGGCCTCACGGCCCGTGAACCACCTCTGGTGGCTCGGGCTCGTCACCGGCATCCTCGAGGTGCTGCTCGGCTTCTGGGCCTCCCAACAGTTCTACCCGGCCCGGGGCGCCCTGATCCTGCTCTGGGTCGGCTTCGCCGCGCTCTTCCGCGGCATCACCGAGATCGTGACCGCGTTCGAGCTGCACAGCGCCGAGCGAGAGTTGCGGAGTTGAGCGCGCGAGCGACGCGTCGTCCCGAAGGAGCCCACCGTGGCCGCCACCCCGCCCGCATCCGAAGCCGCTGACGCCAGCGGGGCGGCTGACGCCCCGCCGCGTCAGCCGCCCCGCTGGCAGCGGATCGTCGCCACCGTCCTCATCGTCGTCGGGTGCGTCCTCGCCCCGGTCTCGATCCTCGCGGTCTGGGTCCACAACACGCTCCTCGACACCGACCAGTACGTCGACACCGTCGGGCCGCTCGTCGACAAGCCCGCCGTGCAGGACGCGCTCGCCAATCGGATCACCAACGCGGTCATCTCGGGCGCCGACCTCGAGGAACGGATCGCCGACACGCTTCCCGAGCGAGCGCAGGCGGCCGCGCCGTTCATCGCTCAGGGTGCGCGAGGTGTCGTCAACGACGTCGCGGACCGCCTCGTCTCGTCTGATCGGTTCGCCACGCTGTGGGAGAACGTCAACCGGCGCGCGCACACCCAGGTCGTCGCACTGTTGGAGGGCAAGGGCACCAAGCGCGTGAGCACCGAAAGCGGCAAGGTGGTGCTCGAGCTCGGTCCCGTGCTGGACCGCGTCCGCCAGGAGCTGGACGACCGCGGCATCACGTTCTTCGACGACGCCGGCCAGGGACGCGTCCCGAGCAGCATCGTGCTCATCGACTCCGACGGGCTGAAGAAGGCCCAGAACGGGGTCGAGCTGCTCGACAAGCTCGCCGTCGCCCTTCCCATCGCGACCGTCCTCCTGCTCGCGGGCGGCATCGTGCTGGCCCGTGACCGACGGCGCGCGCTGCTGCGCTCGGCGCTGGGTGTCGCCCTCGCGATGGCGCTCGTGCTCACCATCTTCAACCTGGCGCGCACGGTCTATCTCGACGCGCTGCCGTCGACCGTCAACCGGGCCGCCGCCGCCGAGGTCTACGACCAACTGCTGTCGTTCCTGCGCAACGCGCTCCGCACGGTCTTCGTGCTGGGGCTGGTCGTCGCCCTCGCGGCGTGGGTCACGGGCCCTGCCCGTGCGGCGCGCCGCCTGCGCGAGGGCGTCGGGGACGCCGTCCGCAAGCCCGCGGTGCCTGAGGCGATCTCGCCGGTGTCCGCCTTCGTACGCAGTCACCGGGTCGGGTTGCGGATCGCCGTGGTGAGCGTCGGGCTGCTCCTCCTCGTGGCGCTCACCAACCCCGGACCGGTCGCGGTGCTCGTCATCGCGCTCCTGGTAATGATCGGGCTGCTCCTCGTCGAGTACCTCGGTCGGGGCGCGGCCCCTCCGGCTGTGCCAGCATGAGGCGCGCCCACCCGTCCGAGCCTTCCGAGTAGCGCGGGGGCCACCCGTCCGGGGGCGGCGGCTGCTCGCCCCCGACCGACAAGGAGCTTCCCATGCCGACCCTGGCCGATTACCAGCTCGGAGAGCTCTTCCTCTCCATGCTGTACTTCACGCTGTTCGTCATCCTGATCTGGCTGCTGATCACGGTCTTCATCGACATCTTTCGCAGCCACGACCTGTCGGGCTGGGCCAAGGCCCTCTGGGCGCTGTTCATCATCGTCCTGCCGTACCTCGGTGTGCTCGTCTACCTGATCGCCCGGGGCGGGAAGATGCACGAGCGGGCCGCACAGGCGGCACAACAGTCCGACGCCGCGTTCCGTGAGTACGTCCGTTCGGCCGCCGGGACCGGAAGCGCGGCCGACGAGTTGTCGCGACTCGCCGATCTGCGCGACCGCGGTGTGATCAGCGAGGACGAGTTCCAGTCGTTGAAGGCCAAGTCGGTCACCGGCTGACAGCTCGCCGCCACCCGTTGATACGCGTTGCGCGTCGCCTGCGGCTACCGTTCAGCGCGTGAACGACGCCGCCCTGATCGCGGAGCTTGCCCCCACGGCCGGCGACCTGCTCGACCGTCACCTCGCGACCGCCAAGGAGTGGTTTCCGCACGAGCTCGTGCCGTGGGGCCGCGGGCGCGACTTCAAAGCCGGCGAGCGCTTCGACCCCGACGACGCGGGCGTCGATCCCGCGGTCCGCAGCGCCCTGCTCGTGAACCTGCTCACCGAAGACAACCTCCCCTACTACTCGCGCAACATCGCGAACGCGTTCGGGCCCGCGGACGTCTGGGCCAGCTGGAACCGCCGGTGGACCGCCGAGGAGGGCCGTCACTCGATCGTGATCCGCGACTACCTCACGGTGACGCGGTCGATCGACCTGCGCGAGCTCGAGCGCACCCGCATGATCCAGGTGAGCCGCGGGCTCGTGCCCAACCCCCCGTCCATCAAGGAGGGCCTCGTCTACGTCGCACTCCAGGAGCTCGCCACCCGCATCGCGCACCGCAACACCGGCAAGCTGCTCCAGGACGACGCCGGGCAGGCCATCATGAGCCGCGTCGCTGCGGACGAGAACCTGCACCACCTCTTCTATCGCGACCTCACGTCGGCCGCGCTCGAGATCGACCCGTCCGGGATGGTCGCCGCCATCGAGCGTCAGGTGCGGACGTTCGAGATGCCGGGGGCCGGCATCCCCGACTTCCAGCGGCACGCGCGTGCGATCGCCAGCGCCGGTGTGTACGACTTCGCGTCACACCACGACCAGATCCTCGTCCCCGTGATCTTCAAGCACTGGCGGATCGAGCACCTGCAGAACCTCAAGTCCGCGGCGGAGCAGGCGCGCGAGCGCCTCGTCCATCACGTGGAGCGGGTCGGCACCGCGGCACGCAGGATGAAGGCGCGCCTGGCGCGCCGCCCCGCCACCGTTCTCTAGGCGGTACCGGGCGCGGTCACGAGAGGCCGCGGTGTCGTCTCGGCGGGCGCCGTCGTGCCCTCTCGCTCGAAGCAGACCAGATAGAGCGAGAGCGTCGCCGCGAACACCGCGGTCGCGCCGGCGATGTGGATCCCCACGAGAAACGCGGGGATGTCGGTGAAGTACTGCGTGTAGCCCACCGCCGCTTGCGCGACGCCCACCCCGAGTAGGATCGTGACGCATCTGCGCACCGGTTCGGGCGCCGCGTCCCGCCAAGCGAGCCACAGCTCGACGAGGACGACGGCGAGGAACGTCATCACCAGCACCCCGTGGACCCGCGCCACCTCCGGGATGCGCAGGTCGAGGCGCGCCACGTCGTCGTTGCGCCCGCCCCCGCTGTGCGGCCCGGCGCCGGTGACGACCGTCCCGCTGACGAGCACGAGGCTCACGAGCACGAGGAGCGCCCTGCCGGCGACCACCAGGCGCGGGGTCACCACGGCGTGGGCGGGGCCGTCGGACTGGCCGGCTCGACGGTAGAGGACGATCGCGTTCGCCAACAGCACGATCGACACGAGGAAGTGCGCCATCACGAACTGCGGCTTCAGCTCGAACAGCACGGTGAGCCCGCCGAGCACCGCCTGCGCGACGACACCGACCACGAGTCCTGCCGACAGCCAGACGAGGTCGCGCCGGCGCGGGACCCGAGCGATGCTGCCGAGAACGGCGACGATCACCGCGACCGACACCAGGCCGGTGAACACCCGGTTCACGAACTCGACCATCGCGTGCGCGTCCGACGCCGAGTGCGGCGTCAGGCGTCCGGCGGAGCAGTTGGGCCACGACGGGCAACCCAGCCCCGACTTGGTGAGTCGCACCGCGCCGCCGGTGACGATGATGATCCCGAGCAGGATGGCCGACACCAGGGTGATGCGCCGGTACGCGACGGGGCTCAGGCGGGGCAGACGCATGGCGCCCTGATCGTAAGCGGCAGGCGTCGGTGAGCCCTAGAAGTGCGTGCCGCACCACGGCGGCTCGGATCCCGTGAACGCGCGGTCGAGTCGGGCGACCACGTCCGGCGTGGCGCGCACGCGCCCCGCCCGGGCGAGCGTTGTGGCGGACACGCCACCGAGGTAAAGGGCACCGAGGTCGGCGACGTCGAGTGAGGCGTCGGGCTCGCCGGTCGCACGCCGGCACCGGGCGCCGTCGGGTGACAGCTCGACACCCCACAGTCCGGCGTTGGCGGGCCGGAAGCCATCGGTGACGGAGAGCACGAAGCGCTCCTCGCTCCCGTAGGTGCGGGAGGCGAGCGCGGCGGGGACGTCAACGAGCCGCAGCCAGAGGTGGTCGGAGTGCCGGTGCACGTGCAGGTGCCGCGGATCCGTGAGCCGCCAACGCAGTGGATCCTCGACGGGTCGGTTGTGGGCATGGACCGACCGCATGAGGTCGATCGAGAGCAAATGCTCCCAGAGGGCGGCCTCCACCTCGTCGTCGAGCGCGTAGAGGTCGTGCACGTGGACCTCCCCGTTCGGCAGGCCGGTGGCGTCGTCGAACAGGTGGTGTACGTGCCACGTCGCGTATCCGTCCGGCTCACCGTCAGGCCCGCGGTGCACGGCCTGGAAGCGTCCGGCCGTGGGCAAGGGCTCGTACCCTTCGTAGCCCTCGGCCCAGAGGTCCCACCACCCGGGGGAACGGCTCACCGCCCCCGGGCGCCGCCGCCGCGCCTGCTCATACACCGCACGCGCGAGCGGCGCCGCTTCCATGGCGTCGACGAGCCGCAACGCACCCCTCGCATGCGACGGTTCGGCGAGGGTTCCTCCGCCGGTGTCGAGCCGCCACCACCAGCTCGATGTCGCGAGTCCGTATCCGAAGCGGCTGTAGATCGACGACTCCGACGCGGTCAGCACCGCGATCGGCTCACCCCGCGCCGCGACGTCGTCGAGCTGACGATCCATCAGCGCCCGGAGTATGCCCCGCCGCCGGTGCGTGGAGCGGACGGTGACGGCCGTGACGCCTGCCGCCGACACGGTCGCGCGGCTCGGCACGGTGAGGTCGAACGAAAACGCTCCCGCAGTGCCGACGATCTCGTCTCCGTCGAACGCAGCGAGCGTGCGGTCGAGCTCGAGCCAGCCGCGCCAACGTTCCAGCTGGGCGTCTTCCACCCGCCCGCCGAACGCGCCCATGAGCACGCCGATGTACTCGCGCAGCTCGTCCGGGGCGATCGGACGCAGCCGCCAATTCATCGAAGCAGTGTGTCACGCACTCCCGCGCGGGACGAGCGTTTGCGCGGCGCCGACCGCGTGTGCTCGCGTCGAGGGTGACCTTGCGGAGCCGCACGTTGGTCGGCGTGACCTCGACGCACTCGTCGTCGGCGATGAACTCGAGGGCTTGCTCCAGCGACAGGGGGCGGGGCGGAACGAGTCGCACGGTGTCGTCGGACCCCGCCGCTCGCATGTTCGTGAGCTTCTTCTCCTTGGTGGGGTTCACGTCCATCTCGTCGGCGCGGGCGTTCTCACCCACGATCATGCCCTCGTAGACCTCGATCCCCGGACCGACCAGCAGCTGCCCGCGCTCTTGGAGGTTCATCAACGCGAACGTGTTGGTGGTGCCCCGTCGGTCGGCCACGAGGCTGCCCGTGGGTCGAGCTCGCAGCTCTCCGTGCCACGGCTCGTAGTGATCGAAGACGTGGTGCAACATGCCGGTGCCGCGCGTCTCGGTCACGAACTCGGTACGGAAGCCGATGAGCCCGCGCGCCGGCACCACGTATTCCATCCGCACCCAACCGGTGCCGTGGTTGACCATCTGCTCCAGGCGACCCTTCCGGAGGGCGACGAGCTGGGTCACCACCCCGAGGTACTCCTCGGGCACGTCGATGGTGACGTGCTCCATCGGCTCTTGGACCTTGCCGTCGACCTCGCGTGTGACGACCTCGGGCTTCCCGACCGTGAGCTCGAACCCTTCCCGCCGCATCATCTCGACCAGCACGGCGAGCTGGAGCTCGCCGCGGCCCTGCACTTCCCACGAGTCGGGCCGGTCGGTCGGCAGCACTCGCAGCGAGACGTTGCCGATGAGCTCGGCGTCGAGGCGCGCCTTCACCTGGCGGGCCGTGAGCTTGCTCCCGTCCTGCCCGGCGAGCGGGGAGGTGTTGATGCCGATCGTCATCGACAGGCTCGGGTCGTCGACGTGGAGGACCGGGAGCGGCCGCGGGTCGTCGGGATCGGTGAGGGTCTCACCGATCGTGACATCGGCCAGCCCCGCGATCGCCATGATCTCGCCGGGACCCACCTCGTCGGCGTCAACGCGCTCGAGCGCTTCGGTGACGTAGAGCTCGGTGATGCGCACGGTTTCGCTGGTGCCGTCGGATCGGCACCAGGCGACGGGCTGCCCACGCAGCACGGAGCCCTGCTTCACCCGGCAGAGCGCCAGACGCCCGACGTAGGGCGACGCGTCGAGGTTGGTGACGAGCGCCTGGAACGGGTGCCCCTCCTCGTACGCAGGCGGGGGGATGTGGTCGAGCAGCAGTTCGAACAGGGGCTTGAGCCCATCCGCACCGTCGTCGTCCGCGGCCACGAGGGACGGATCATTCGCGTCGAGGGACGCGGTCCCGGCCCGCGCATTGGCGAAGATGATGGGGAAGCCGATCTGGTGCTCGTCCGCGTCGAGATCGAGGAACAGCTCCTCCACTTCGTGGATCACCTCGACGACCCGGGCGTCCGACCGGTCGACCTTGTTGACGACGAGGATGACCGGGAGCCGCGCTTCGAGGGCCTTCCGCAGCACGAATCGCGTCTGGGGCAGGGGTCCCTCGCTTGCGTCGACGAGGAGCAGCACGCCGTCGACCATGGTGAGGCCGCGCTCCACCTCACCGCCGAAGTCCGCGTGACCGGGAGTGTCGATGATGTTGATCTTCACCCCGCCGTACCGCACGGCGGTGTTCTTGGCGAGAATGGTGATGCCCTTCTCGCGCTCGAGGTCCATCGAGTCCATGATCCGGTCCGCGACCTCCTGATTGGCCCGAAACGCGCCCGTTTGGCGCAGCATCGCGTCGACGAGCGTCGTCTTGCCGTGGTCGACGTGGGCGACGATCGCCACGTTGCGGATGTCGGCGCGCGAGCTCATGAGAGCCTTTCCGGAGAACACAGAAGGTGCGGGGGGACCCCATGCTACGCGGCAACCGTCGCGTCTCCGGGACGCGCTTCGAACTACGCGCGCGTCAGGTGGTCCCGGTGGACGAGGCGCAGGAGCAGAGCGGCGATCCAGGCCAACGCGATCGCGACCAGGAAGGCGGGCAACGCGAGGACGACGACCGCGCCGAGCACGCGGTCACCGAGATCGGGAAGGTGGCTGTCGAACGCGCCGACGACCACGGCCACGAAGGCGACCGCCCCTGTGAAGGCTGCGACCGCTGCGGGCCACCACCGCCGCGAGATCCATGCCGCGACGAGCGAGCCGATCACGACGCCGGCGCCGCCGCCGATTGCCCAACGCCATGCCGGCGCGAGCGTGCCACCGCCGAGCGCGTCGGCGACCACTGTCCCGACGACCGCGCCGACGACGGCGACGCCGCTGCCGATCACCACTGCCCGACCGCTCCGAGACTCCACCCTCGCCCCCGCCGCGCTGCCCACCGAACTCGGGAAGAATACGGGCATCGTCCCCCGCGTCGCACTCGGAGGTACCCGTGCCGCTCGAACCACTCCCCGACGACTGGCAGCGCGGCCTGTGCGTGGTCGCGCACCCCGACGACATCGAGTACGGGCTCGGCGCCGCGGTCGCGCGGTGGACGGCGAGCGGCAAGGACATCCGCTACGTGCTCGTCACACGCGGTGAGGCGGGGATCGACGGGGTGGAACCGAGCGTGGCGGGACCACTCCGCGAGCAGGAGGAACTTGCCGGCGCGCGCGTCGTCGGTGTCGACTCGGTCGAATTCCTCGACGACCATCCCGACGGCGTGATCGAGTACGGACTCCCCCTGCGCCGTGATCTCACCGCGGCGCTGCGCCGGCACCGGCCCGAGATGGTGTGCTCCCTTAACTTCCGCGACCGGTGGGGCGGCGGCGGGCGGAACTCCCCCGACCACCGCCACGTCGGCGTCGCGCTGCTCGACGCCGTCGGTGACGCGGGGAACCGCTGGGTCTTCTCCGCGTTCGGCGAGCCCTGGAAGGGAGTGCACTGGGTCGCCTTCGGTGGATCGCCCGAACCCACGCACTTCGTCGACGTGACGGGGCACGTCGACCGGGCCGTCGACAGCCTGCGGGCGCACGCCGCCTACATCGACGGCCTCGGCACCGGGTTCGACGCCGACGAATTCCTCCGCTCGAACGCGACGGCCGCGGGAACCCGCAGCGGTTGCGACCACGCCATCGAATTGGAGCTCTTCGCGTTCTGACGCCTCGCCCTAGACCACCCCGAGGCGGCGGGCGCACTCGATCGCGCGCGCTCGTACCTCCTCTTCCTCCGGCACGGCTCCCCCGCGCATGACCACCGCACCGTCGACGACGACGGTGTCGACCACCGAGCCCGATGCGGCGTAGACGAGGTTCTCGAGGAGGTGCCCGGGTGTGAGCTCGAGCGCCGCCGAGCGCACGAGCAGGAAGTCCGCCGGCTTGCCCACCGCCAGATCCGCCCCGCCGCGGAGCGCCGGCGCGAGGGCACCGGTCGCGACCGCCCAGGCTTCAGCGGCCGGCGCGGCGGCGGGATCCCCGCTTCGGTGCTTCTGGACGAGGGCGAAGGTCTTCAGCTCGGCCAGGAGGTCGAGCGAGTTGTTGGACGACGCGCCGTCGGTGCCGAGCCCGACCGCGACGCCGGCACCGCGCGCCGCACCGAAGTCGAAGATGCCGCCGACCGCCAGCTTCAAGTTCGAGACCGGATTCGTCACGACCGTCGCGCGCCGCTCCCCCACGAGGGCGCGCGTGTCGGGGTCCATCCATACGCCGTGCGCGAGGACGAGCCGCTCCGAGAGCAGGCCGATCCGGTCAAGGAACGCGCCCGGCGTGAGGCCGGTACGCGCCCGGCATCCCGTCACTTCGTCCTCTGTCTCGAGGAAGTGCAGCTGCACCGGGAGGCCGCGGTCCGCGGACTCCCCCGCGACCCACTCGAGGGTGCTCTCGCTCACGGTGTACATGCCGTGCGGAGCGAACGCGACGTCCACCCCGCGGAGACACCGGCTACCGCGTCGACGTCGTCCAGCAGGGCGGCGCGGCCCGCCCGCCCCCGGTCGGCGTCGAGGTTGTCGATGATCGGCCCGCCGATCACGGCGCGGATCCCGGCGTCGTGCACCGCGCGTGCCGCGGCCTCCGGATGCCAGTACATGTCCCAGAAGCGCGTCGTGCCGCTGCGGATCATCTCGAGGCAGGCCAGGCGCGTTCCCCAGTACACGTCGTCGGGGCGGAGGCGAGCCTCAGCGGGCCAGATCATCTGCTCGAGCCAGTCCATCAGCGGCATGTCGCCGCCGTACCCGCGGAACAGCGTCATGGCCGAGTGGGTGTGTCCGTTCACAAATCCGGGCAGGAGCAGCATCGCGTCTGCGTCGAGACGATCGTCGTCCGCCTCACCCGCGACCTCGCTTCCCACCGCCGCGATCACGCCGTCGACCGCGCGCATGGAGCACCGGTTGCCCTCGAGGTCGCGCGCGTCGGAGACCACGAGCGCGGCCATCAGCGGGCCGTCAGCGCGGGAACGAGCATCGCCAGGGCGTCGAGGAGCACAGCACGGTTCGCCTGCTTGCCCGCCTCGAACTCGTCCACGGTGAGCACGCGCTCCCCGACACCGTTGGCGAGGTTATCGACGACGCAGACCGCTGCATACTCGAGCCCGAGCTCGGCGGCGGCGACGGACTCCGCCGCGATCGTCATGCCGACGACGTCGGCGAAGTGCGCGATGTAGCGGATCTCCGCCGGTGTCTCGAAGCGCGGGCCGCGCGTCTGCCAGTAGACGCCACCGTCGTGGAGACGAGGGAGCCCGGGGGTCGCGATCCACGTGTCGACGACGACGCGGCGCCACTCGGTGACGAGGGTCGGGACACGATGCCCGCGCTCGTCGTCGAACGTGCTCGGCGTGCCGTCGAGCGCGATGAAGTCGTCCGGCGCGAGGAGGCTGCCCACCCCCAGCTCGGGCCGGAGCGACCCGACCGAGCTCAGCGCGAGGATCCGGTCGCACCCCATGCCCGCGAGTCCGCGGAGATTGCAAGCGTGGTCGACGAGGTGCGCGGGTGCGTAGCGGTCGAGTCCGTGCCGCTGGAGGACCACGTGGTCGCCCGCCTCGAGTACCTCGAGACCCGCGGCATGCTCGACCACGAGACGGTGGTCGGCGAGCTCGTGCTCGCTTCCGAGGATGCTGTGGCCGCCGACGACGGCCAAGCGCCCGCTCACCTGCCTGCCCTCCGCGTCAGCCCGCCCATTAGCATCCCGCTCCATGCTCCGACGCCGGCCCGACGGCGATCTCGTGCGCGACCTGCCACCGACGAAGCGCATCATGCCGTATCTGATGCGGGGGCGGAACGAATCCGCGGTCTACTTCGAGCAGCGCATCGGGATGCGCGCCGCCGACACCTACATCCGCACGTTCAACGAATCTCGCCCCGACACTCCGATCACGGTGCAACACTTGGTGATGTGGGCGCTCATCCAGGTGTTCGACCGCTACCCCACGCTGAACGGCTTCATCGCCGGCGGCCGTCTCTACCGGCGACAGGAGGTCTGGTTCTCGTACTCCGCGAAGGAGAGCCTCAAGCCCGGTGCGCCGCTCATCGTGCTCAAGCGCCGGTTCGACGCCCACGAGCCGTTCGAGGAGATGGTCGCGTCGATGGCGGCCCAGCTCCGGGAGGACAAGTACGGCGGCGGGATCAGCCGCTCGGATCGCGAGATCGAGCTCATCATGAAGCTGCCGGGAATCGGGCGCCGCCTCGTGTTCGCGATCGGCCGCTTCCTCGATGCGTACGGTCTGTTTCCTCGCTCCTTCATCGACGGGGATCCGATGTACGCCACCGCATTCTTCGCCAACCTCGCCAGCCTGGGGATGGACGCCTGCTATCACCACCTGTACGAATACGGGACGATCGGGACGTTCTGTGTTATCGGCCGCCCGACGACCGACCCCGGATCGCCGACCAGTGGGCCCGACCGCCGCCGCACCATGACGCTGCGCTGGTCCTTCGACGAGCGCGTCGAGGACGGGCTCGTCGCCGGCTACGGGCTCAAGCTCGTGAAGTCGATCCTGGAGGACCCGATCGGCGGCGGGCTGCCGGTACCCTTGGACGCCGTGGTGCCCGCGAGCGACGCCGGGGAGGGGGCTTGACCATCCGATGAGCCTCTTCCGGGACCGCCTCGAGGCATACCCGCGGATCGCCGACTACCGACTCGCCAAGGCGTCGGGCTACTGGCCCTATTACAAGACGGTGGAGAGCGCTGCCCGCCCCCGGTTCACGATCGAGGGCAGCCACTACATCAACTTCGGCTCGAACAACTACCTGAGCCTCTCGTACCACCCGCGGGTCATCGACGCCGCGCAGCGTGCGACGGCCAAGTACGGCACCGGCGTCACGGGCTCCCGCCTCCTCAACGGCACGCTCGACCTCCACCGCGAGCTCGAGGCCGAGTTGGCCGACTTCTACGGCACCGAGGCTGCCCTCGTCTTCTCGACGGGCTACGGCGCCAACCTCAGCACCATCAGCGCCCTCCTCAACCGTCGGGACTTCGTGATCCTCGACAAGGAGGCGCACAACTCGATCGTCACGGGTGCCCAGCTCTCGGGTGCGACCTTGAAGCGCTTCATCCACAACGACGTGGAGCGCCTCGGGCGGGTCCTCGCCGAGCTGCCGCCCGAGCCCGCCAAGGCAGTGATCGTCGACGGCGTCTACTCCATGGGCGGCGACACCGCACCGCTCCCCGCCCTCGTCGAGCTGTGTGCCCAGTTCGAGAACACGTTCCTCCTCGACGACGAGGCCCACGGGCTCGGTGTGCTGGGTGACCTCGGCCGCGGCGCGGGCGAGATGTACGACGTCCTCGACGAGATCCCGCTCACGACCATCACGTTCTCGAAGACGCTCGGGTCGTGCGGCGGCGCCGTCATGGGCCCGGCGGACGCGATCGAGCTGCTGACGCTCGAAGCGGACCCGATGATCTTCACGGCGTCGAACACCCCCAGCTCGATCGCCGCCGCCCTCGAGGCGCTGCGCATGCTGCGCGAGGCCCCCGAGATGGCGGCGCAGCTGAGGAGCAATGTCGCGTTCTTCATCGACCTGCTCACCCAACGAGGCGTTCCCGTGAACCCCGCCGAGAGCGCCATCCTCACGATCCCGCTCCAGCGCCGCGACGAGGTCTCGGCGGTGGTGCTCGCCCGCGAGCTGCTCGAGGCGGGCGTGTTCGTGAACCCGGTGATCGCGCCCGCAGTGGGGAAAGGCATGGGCCTGATCCGGCTCAGCCTCATGCTCGACCACACCCCGGCGCTCCTCGAAGAAGCCGCCGAAGCCATGCTCAAGGTGATGGCCGACAACGAGCAGTTGCCGGACCGGACGGGCTGACGCGACGCCCGGAGCTCAGCTGCCCGAGCGCGCGGCTTCGTAGCGGCGCCGATACTCGTACTTCGACGTCGTGCTGACGTCGACATCGGTCGCCAACGCCCGGAGCGCGCCCACCGTCCCCCGCTCCCGCGGGATCGTCGCGAACGGGTCGTAGTGGAAGAACCGGCACGCGTTCTGGTGGGTGATCAGGTCGATCTCGGCATCCGGGACATCCGCGGCGTCGAGCTCCTCGTGCAACTGGTCCGGCGCCGTCGGCCAGAGGGTGTCGGAGTGCGGGTAGTCGCACTCCCATGCCAACGATTCGACACCGATCCGGTCCCGGATCCTCAGGGCCGACGGATCGCTGATGAAGCACGCGAGCACGTTGTCGCGGAAGAGCTCGGTCGGGGTACGACCGCGCGCGTCGTACTTCATGCCGGTCCACTGCTGGTTCTGGACGAACCGGTCCATCTTGTCGAGGTAGAACGGGATCCAGCCGATCCCACCCTCCGACATCGCGACCTTCAGGTCCGGGAACCGGTAGAAGACGCCGGCCACGAAGAGGTCGGAGAGCGTCAGCGCGCAGAGGAGCGGGCTCATGATGGCCCGTTGGTAGTCGGGCGCCTCCGGCGGCATCGAGAAGATGTTGTACGCCTGGCCGATGTGCAGGCTCACCACCATCCCCAGATCCGACGCGGTCTGGAACACGGGGTTCCAGTACTCGTCGTGGAAGCTCGGCAGACCGATGCCGTGGGGCGTCTCCGGCAGCGTCACCGCGGTGACCCCCTTCGCCGCGACCCTGCGCAGCTCCGCCACCATCGCGGGCGGGTCGCGCAGGGGCACGATCGCCTGGGGGATGAACCGTCCCGGGTACGAGGCACACCAGTCGTCGACGTTCCAGTCGTTCCAAGCCGAGAAGGCGATCGCGGTGAGCTTCTTGTCCTCGCCCCGTGACAGGTGGTTGCCGGCGAACCCCGCGAAGGTCGGAAAGCACAGGGACGACAGCACGCCGCCGGCGTTCATGTCGCGGACCCGTTCGTGGACGTCGTAGCAGGCAGGCCGCATGTCGGCGTAGCCGCCCGGGTCCATGGTCCACTCCTCCTTCGGCCAGGTGGCGGTGGCGCCCAGTGCGAAGTGCCCGGTCTCGTTCCCCTGGAACACCCAACGGTCCGTCCCGTCAGGTTGGTGCACCATCTGGGGCGCCTGGTCCCGGTACTTCTCCGGCATGAACTTCTCGAAGACGTCGGGGGGCTCGATGAGGTGGTCGTCGATGCTCACCATGACCATGTCTTCGACCCGCATCTGCGTCCTCCTGCTCGCTGCCGTTCAGTCTGCGTTCCCCACCAGACTACGGTCTCAGCCGCCCGGGAGGCACGGCCGTAGGGCCGTCCATCCGGCGCTCCCACGCCTCCTGGCGACGGCGCGCGTCCTGGACGAACGGCGAGAGGCCGATCACCGCGATGATCGCCGCGTTCACGGCCTTCATCGGCTGGCGGAGGGGCCGGACGACGTCGACGAACAGCACCACCCGGGTGCCGTCGGTGTCATTCCGGACCTCGTGCTCGAAGGTGTCGTCGAACAGGAGGCTCCGGCCCTCCTCCCAGTGCGCCCATTCGTCGCCCACGCGGATGCGCACGGCGTCGGGCGGGTCCGGGACCAGGAGCCCGAGGTGGTAGCGCACGACGCCCTTGTACGGACCCGTGTGGGGCGGGATGTTCTTCCGGGGGCTCAGGATCGAGAACATCGCCGTCTTCATCCCCGGGATCTGCTCCAGGAGGCGGGTGGTCTCGGGGCAACGCGCGCAATTGGCGTCGGCCTTGAAGCCGTAGCCGAAGAAGAAGTACGTCTTCCAGCGGTCGTCGTCGGTGAGGCTGAGCTGGTCGGTAGAGATGTCCTGGAAGTTCGGGATCCCGTCCCGGTCGGCGAGGACCGTGTCCAACTCGCGCCGGATCGTCTTCCAGTTCCTTTCGAGCGAAGTCACCTCCGGCATGACCGCCGGGTCGAAGAACGGCTGGTTCGGCAGGATCGACGAGCGCGCGATCAGCCGGTCGACGAACCGCAAGACCCGGTCGCCCACGCGCGTGGTGCGTGCCACGACGGCCTCCCACCACCGGCTGAACCGCGCGCTCATCCCGGTCTCCACGGGGGCGGAGCGTAGCGGTCGGTCACGCGGACGCGCTTCCGGCGGGCCGTTCGTTGAAGCTCACCAACAGCGGGCCGCGCGGGCCGATCGCCACGCGCGCGATCGATCCCAACTCGACGAACAGGCGCCACGCGACCGAGTCGTCGACGCCGAGCGCCCACGCGATCGCCGCCTTCACGGGAGAGACGTGGCTGACGACCACGACGTCGTGGTCACGCGCCTCGACGGCCAGATCCTCGCAGGCGTCGCGCACGTGCGCGGCGAGGTCGCGTAAGGACTCGCCGCCCGGTGGCACGAACGCCGTATCGGTCCGCCAGCGATCCCAGGTGGCGTCGTCCACCGCCGTGATCGGCTGCAAGTCGAAGGCGCCGTAGTCGAGCTCGATCCAGCGGTCGTCCACCTCCACGGGCCGCCCGAACGCGGCCGCGGTCTCCGCCGCGCGCCGCAACGGGCTCGACACCACTCGCGGACGGTCACCGAGCACCGCGGCCAACGCGGTGGCCTGCTGCCGCCCGCGGGGCGACAGGGGAGGGTCGGCGCGCCCGAGCACCAGACCCGCGGCGTTGACGTCCGTCTCACCGTGCCGGACCAGCACCAGCATCGTCGGACGCTAGCTCGCGGGGCACCGGGCCCGGGCCGACCGTAACCTCGTCGCTTGTGCCGGGCTGGTTGCGGTCGACCGTGTCGTACGTCGTGGTCATCGGGGTACTGGCGCTGTCCGCCGGCGCGAGCGGTCGACGCCTCGGAGCTGACGCCCGCTCGACGCGTCCGGATCCGGTCGTCCTGGTCCATGGCTACGGCGCCACGGCGCACAGCTGGGACCCGTTCGTGGAGCACCTGGTGGCGGGCGGCCACCCGCGCGACGAGATCGTCGTGCTCGACTACGACAGCGCGCAGTCCAACGTCACCACGGCGCGCCAGCTCGCCGCGGCCGTCGCCGATCTCCGGATGCGCACCGGAGCCCGCCGAGTCGACTTGGTCAGTCATTCGATGGGCGCACTCTCGTCGCGCTGGTTCGTCCAGGAGCTGGGCGGTCGGTCCCAGGTCGATGCGTGGGTCTCCATCGGCGGTGCCGACCGCGGTACCTGGTACGGGCTGCAGTGCCCGACGCGAGTGTCCTGCCGTGAGCTGCTCCCTGGTTCCGAGTTCCAACGGCGGCTGGGGCCGACGGTCGATCGCTCCGGCCGCACGCGCTTCGGGGCGTGGTGGTCCCCCTGCGATCGGATCATCGAGCCGCGCCGGAACGCCCGGCTGATCGGCGCCGACAACGTCGAGACCCGTTGCATCGCGCACATCTCCCTCCTCTTCGATCCCGCCGTGGCCGACCAGGTCGCGGCGTTCATCGACCGACGACGAAGCGCCCGACATCCCGCGGTGGACGAACAGGTGTTCGGGGGTATGCTGGGGCGATGACCGAGCTCCAGCGCTCGCTCTTCGCGATGGGTCGTCCCGCAGTCGACACCGACGTCATGATCGATCGGCTGCACCTCGACGAGGGGTCGTGGGTCGACGTCGGTCGGACCTGGGTGCGGGGCGCCGACGACCTGCTCGAGCATCTCGTCGCGACGGTCCCCTGGCAGCGGGGCCGCCGCTGGATTTACGACCACGAGGTCGAGGACCCGCGTCTGCACCGGGGCTTTCGCGACGAGGACGTCCCCCATCCCGCGCTCGAGCAGATGCGGGTCTCTCTCCAACGGCGCTACCGGGTGCCGCTCCACGGCGTCGCGCTCCAGCTCTACCGCGACGGTCGTGACAGCGTCGCTCCCCACCGCGACCGGGAGATGAAGTACCTCGAGGACACGGTCGTGGCGATCGTGACCCTCGGAGCGCGCCGACCGTTCCTCGTCACGCCCTTCCGGGGCGGCCGCGCGATCGACCTCGCACCCGCGTCGGGCGACCTGCTCGTCATGGGCGGGCGCTGCCAGGTCGGGTGGCGTCACGGCGTCCCCAAGGTGGCGCACGCCGGTCCCCGCATCTCGGCCACCTGGCGCTGGACTTCGCGGCGGGGAGAGCGGGACCGCTCGGGGTCGTGGCGTTCCCCCCGGTACTACGCCAAGGGTTGACCCTCGACCGGTTCGGGTTCCCGCACGCCCGCGAACAGGTCGTCCTCGTAACGCTCGCCGGAGACGTCGACGAGCGAGCGTGCGAGGACGAAGTCTTCCCACGGGAACTGCTCGCGAGCGACTTCGATCGGCATGCGGAACCAGAAGCCGTCCGGTCCGACCTGGGTGCGATGGGCCAACAGCGCGGCGCGCCCGACCTCGAGGTAGTCGCGGACGTCGATGCGCGTGGTCGTGGGGTCGTCGGCGTCGCGATCGAGGTCGTCGATCCACGGCGCGAACGGACTCTCCTCACCGTGGTCGACGAACCAGTCGTGGAAAACGAACACGCGCGCCGGCGACAGGCCGCCCATGAAGTAGAGCTTGAGCGGCTGCCACGCGGCACCTTCATCGGGATACCAGCCAGGATCGCCGGCGCGGTCGAACGCCGCCATGCTGATGTCGTGCACCTGGAAGTGGTCGGGGTGCTCGTATCGTCCGTCGCGCCCGTAGGTGAGCACCACCTGGGGCCGCTCCGCCCGGATGATCGCAACCAGTCGGCCCACAGCCTCGTCGAAGTCGGCGTTCGCGAAATTGCGAGGGTCGGCATTGGCGTCGGTCCCGGGCATGCCGGAGTCCCGGTAGCCGAGCAGGTACAGCCGGTCGTACCCGATGATCCGCACGCTCTCGTCGAGCTCGGCGCGTCGGACCGCAGGAAGATCCTCACGCGCCGCAGGCGTATCGGCCTCCGGGTTCAGGATCTCCCCCGCCTCACCGCCCGTGCAACAGACGAGGACCGTGCGGACGTCCTCCGCGTGGTACCGGGCAATCGTCGACGCCGCCTTCGACGCTTCGTCGTCGGGATGGGCGTGCACCGAGAGGATGCACAACGCTTCTGGTCCATGCTGCACCGTCACGACGATGGAGGTTACCGCCGAGCGCGCCGGACGCTCGGAGCGTCACGGTCGGCAGCGCACCTCGCCGTGGAGCACCACGAACCACCCGTCGCGCTCCTCCCCCCAGCGCCGCCAGCTCTCCGCGAGCTCCCGGAGGTCCGCCACCGAGGCGAGCCCGCGTTGCACGATCCGGTTCGCGAGGGTGGACCGCTCGACGCGCTCGGCCCAGAGCCCGCTCCACCAGTGGCGGTCGTCGGGTGACGCGAAGCACCAGCTCGATGCGGAGGCCGTGACCGTGGAGAACTTGGCGTCGTGAGCCCACGCCAGCAGGCGCCGACCGGCGTCCGGCTCTCCTCCGACATCACGGGCAGCGGCACGGTACAGCTCGCGCCAGCGGTCGAGACCCGGACTGTCCGGGTACCAGGTCATGGCCGCGTAATCGGCGTCGCGGGCTGCAACCGCGCCGCCCGCCCGGCACACTCCTCGCATCGCGCGTAGGGCGCGGACCGGATCCTCGAGGTGCTGGAGGACCTGGTGCGCGTGGACCACGTCGTAGGTTCCCTCGGCTGGATCGAGCGCGTAGACGTCAGCCACTCGGAACTCGACGTTCCCAGCACCGTCCGTACGCGCGTCGCGGGCTGCCGCGTCGACGATGGCAGGAGCAGCGTCGATCCCGACGACAGCTCCGGGCGTGACGCGCCGGGCGATGTCGAGCGTGATCGTGCCGGGGCCACACCCCACGTCCAGCACCGTGGCACCGGGCTCGAGCGCGTCGAGGATGTACGCCGCGGAGTTCTCGACCGTCCGCCACCGATGCGAACGGAGCACGCTCTCGTGGTGTCCGTGGAGGTACTCCCGATCCGGAACGGACGCGGCGCCCTCAGGCATGGGGCGACGCGTCGGCGACCGCGTTGCCCCGGGTCCACGCGGCTTCTCGGAGCGAGCTGAACGCGTCGACCGACTGGGCACCCGCGACCGCGACCCGGCGATCGAACACGAAGTAGGGCACGGCGTGTTGCGCGTCGAAGGGATTTCCCGGACGCGCGGTGTCGATCCGGTATGCGAGTCCCTCGGACGCCGCGAGGCCCGCGACACCGGCGTTCGCGGCGCGCGCCTCGTCGGGTGACATGCCGTACCGGGCGACGAGGAGCTCGGACATCGTCATCCCGTAGTCGCGGGTGCGGTCGGATCGTTCTGCCAGCTCCGCGTCACGACCGACACGTCGCCAGCATGCGCGAAGGTCGCCAGCGACCGGTCGAGCCTCGTCCGGGCGAGGAGACACCACGGGCACCCGACGCCCATCCACACCTCGCGCTGCATCGCCACCTCAATCCCGTCGATCGCGCACGACAACATAGCCAGCGACAACACCAAGGCGCGCCACGACCGCGGCGGCGTCAGTCGTAGAAGCGGATGACCGTCGTCGCCACACAGCTCGGCTTCGACGCGCCTTCGACTTCGAGCGTGAGCGTGGCGGTGATCTGCGCGCCGCCCGGAACCTTCTCGACCTCGTCGATCTCCATCGCGCAACGGAGTCGGCTCCCGACGGGGACGGGCGCGGGGAACCTCACGCGGTTGCACCCGTAGTTCAGCGCGGCCGAGAAGCCCCGGACGTCGAGGAGCTCCGGCAGGAACGACGGGATCAAGGAGAGCGTCAGGAACCCGTGCGCGATGGTGCCCCCGAACGGGCTGCTCCGGGCGCGCTCGGGGTCGACGTGGATCCACTGGTGGTCACCGGTCGCGTCGGCGAACAGGTCGACGCGCTCCTGGGTGATCTCGATCCAGTCGCTCGGGCCGAGGGGCTCCCCGACCATGCCCTGGAGGCCCTCGAAGCCCTCCACCGCCTTCGGCGTGCTCGTCATCGGTGCCTCGCTCCGCGGGCGGGAGATCAGGTTCGCGGAGCCTAGGCCGTGGCGGCCTCGGACGCGTCAGGCCAGCAGTCCGCGCCCGAGGTAGGTGTCGCGCCCGGACGCACCGGGCAACGCGAAGAAGAAGCCGCCACCGACGGGGAGGATGTACTCCTCGAGCGCGCGGCGCGTCGGTCGCGCCCGCCGTACGGGTGACCCGAACCGGGACGCGCCGTGCCGGCGGCCGCCGCTCCCGCAGCGCCACCGAGGAACGCGCGGCGGCTGAGGCCCTCGCGCATCACTTCAGACCGAGCGCGCCCGGCACCTCGGCAAGCTCCTCGGACAGCGCCCCGAGCGCAGCCTTGAGCGTCGTGGTGTCGGCCGCCGTCAACGCCGTGAACGACTGGTAGCCGCCGTCGCCGGTCGCGTACTTCGCGAGCCCCGCGTCGACCTTGGCAAACTGCCCGTTGATCTCAGCAAGCAGGTCGGGGTCTTCCTTCTCGAGGGCCGGCGTCAGCAGCGCGACGACCTTCTCGGCCCCCGCGATGTTCGCCGCGAAGTCCACCAGGCCGGTGTGGGAGTACCGGTCTTCCTCACCCGTGATCGTGCCCTCGGAGACCTCCTCGACGAGCTCGGCAGCTCCGCGGGCCATCGCGAGCGGCGTGATGTCGAGGTCACCGATCTCGCTCTGGAGGGTCGCGAGGTCGGCATCGAGCTTGTCGGCGAAGAACGCTGCGCCGTCGGTCGTGTTGCTCGAGAAGAGGAGGTATTCGAGCCGGTGCCAACCTGTGAAGTCGGGGTCGGTGACACCGGCGAAGTCGTCGACGCGCGCGTCGACCGCCTCGTCGATGTCTGCCACCAGGCCCGCGATCGGCTCGATCGACTCCCAGCCGACCCGTGACGGCGCGTAGGCGGCCTGGGCGGCTGCCAAGTCACCCGAGCGCACGGCATCGGTGAACACCGTGGTCTTGGCGACGGTGTCGGCGACCTGGGCCGTGACGTAGGGCCGGTATTCGTCGACCGCGGCCTGGAGCACAGGGTCATCGGTACCGGAGCCGATGTCCTCCGACGACAGACCGCTCCCCGACGCGGAGCCCGAGTCGGACGCGCACTCGCTTCCGGAGGCGGACCCGCTCGCGGAACCCGAGGCCGAGCCACTGGCTGACGGGGAGCCGCTGGCCGAGGCCGATCCGGATGCGGAGGACGAGAGGTCGCACCCGATCGTGCGGACGCTGCTGCCGTCGTCGCTGTCGCCCCCGGCGACCAGGACCACGACCACGATCACGATCGCCGCGACGACGGCTCCGATGGCGACCCAGACGTTCCTGCTCACGTGTTCCCCCCGGTCGAGCACGCGGGCGTACCCGCACCGGCCCGGGAGTCTATAGGTATACCTTCCCTAAGTGCAGCCTCGTCGCGCAGTCCCCCGTCGAGCCCCGCGCGGACGGCGCTCGGCCCCGGTGAGCGCGGCGCTACGAGGTGGCGGCGGGCGCCGCAAGCGCGTCGGCCGCCGCCACGACCAGCGGATCGAACGCCTCCGGACGGTTCGCGACCGAGCGCACCAGGAGCCGCCGCATCCGCGGCTCCCAGAACGTCGCCAGGTGGCCCGACACCCGGGCCACCGCCTGGTCGTGGGGCAGGTGCCGGAACTGGTCGGCGATCTGGTTGGCCATCCTCGTCACGTCCTGCGCCTGGGTCCGCCCGCTGTGCGCGCTCGACGCCATTCCATTGCCGTTCGCGTGCCGTGTTCGCGCGAGGGGTGTGACCTGCACCGCCGTCACCTTGTACTCGGGGCAGTTCGTCGCCCAGTCGGAGAACTCCGTCGTGAGCACGTTGGTGCCCGTGATCGGGTAGTGGAACGTCGTGTAGACGACACCCGGGGGCACCCGCTCGGTGACCTGCGCGCGCAATTCCGTCTCGCCGACTCGACTCGCGAGCGAGACGCGGTCGCCGTCGCGTACGCCCCGTGCCTCGGCATCGGCGGGATGGATCTCGAGGAGGTCCTCGTCGTACCACGCGTTGTTGTCGGTCCGGCGCGTCTGCGCGCCGACGTTGTACTGGCTCAGGATCCGGCCGGTCGTGAGCACGAGTGGGAAGCGGCGCGTGGAGCGTTCCTCGGTCGGCACGTAGGGAGTCTCGACGAAGCGGCCCGCGCCCCGCACGAAGGTACCGACGTGCATGATCGGCGTTCCCTCCGGTGCCGTGTCGTTGCAGGGCCACTGCACGCTGCCCACCGCGTCGAGCTTCGCGAACGACACCCCGGCGAAGGTGGGCGTGAGCGCGGCGATCTCGTCCATGATCTCCGCCCCGTCACGCCAGTGCATCGGGTAACCCATCGCGTCGGCGATCGCCGCGACCACCTCCCACTCCTGCATGCCGCACGAAGGCGCCATGACGGGTCGCACCCGGTTGATCCGTCGTTCGGCGTTCGTGAACGTGCCGTCCTTCTCGAGGAACGACGTGCCGGGGAGGAACACGTGTGCGAACCGCGCCGTCTCGTTGAGAAACAGGTCCTGCACGACCACGAACTCCATCGCGGCGAGGGCGGCAGTGACATGGTGCGTGTCGGGATCGGACTGGGCGATGTCCTCCCCCTGGACGTACAGCCCGGTGAACTGGCCGTCGACCGCCGAGCTCAGCATGTTGGGGATCCGCAGCCCGGGCTCGGGATCGATGGGGACACCCCAGGCGGACTCGAACAGGTCGCGCACCGATGCATCCGATACGTGGCGGTAGCCCGACAGCTCGTGCGGGAACGAGCCCATGTCGCACGACCCCTGCACGTTGTTCTGCCCGCGGAGCGGGTTGACGCCAACGCCGTCGCGACCGATGTTGCCGGTCGCCATGGCGAGGTTGGCTATCCCCATCACCATCGTCGAGCCCTGGCTGTGCTCGGTGACGCCGAGGCCGTAGTAGATCGCGGCGTTGGGCGCGGTCGCGTAGAGGCGAGCGGCGGCACGCACGTCCGCCGCGGGCACGCCGGTGTGCTCTTCCGTGGCCTCGGGGCTGTTCTCCGGTGAGGAGATGAAACGCTCCCACTGCGCGTACGCCTCGGGCTCGCAACGCGCCTCGACGAACTCGCGGTCGACCAGGCCCTCCGTCACCACGACGTGGCCGAGCGCGTTCACGAGCGCCACGTTGGTACCGGGTCGGAGCTGCAGATGCACGGCGGCCTCGACGTGCGGCGTCCGCACGAGGTCGATGCGCCTCGGGTCGGCGACGAGGAGCTGCGCTCCCGCGCGGAGGCGACGCTTCATGCGCGACGCGAAGACGGGATGAGCATCGGTCGGGTTGGCGCCGATCAGGAGGATCACGTCCGCCTGGTCCACCGATTGGAAGTTCTGCGTGCCCGCGGAGGCGCCGAACGTCTGCTTGAGCCCGAACCCCGTCGGCGAGTGGCAGACGCGGGCGCAGGTGTCGACGTTGTTGTTCCCGAACGCGGCCCGCACCATCTTCTGCACCGCGAACACCTCTTCGTTGGTGCAGCGAGACGACGTGATCGCGCCGACCGAGTCGACGCCGTCGCGCGCCTGGAGCTCGGCGAACCGCCGGGCGGCCAGGGCGATCGCCTCCTCCCACGTGGACTCCCGCCACGGATCGGTGATGTGCTCCCGGACGAGCGGGGTGAGCACGCGGTCCTTGTGCGTCGCGTAGCCCCACGCGAACCGGCCCTTGACACACGAGTGACCCTCGTTGGCGCCGCCGCGCTTCGAGGGGACCATGCGCACGACCTGGTCGCCTTGGAGCTCCGCGCGGAAGGTGCAGCCGACGCCGCAGTACGCGCACGTCGTCTCGACGCTGCGACGCGGCTGACCGAGCTCGACGACGCTCGTCTCGGTGAGCGTGGCGGTCGGACAGACCTGCACGCACGCGCCGCACGACACGCACTCGGAGTCGAAGAAGCGTTCCCCCGCGCTCGCCGCCACCTTGGAACGGAAACCTCGGCCCTGGATCGTGAGCGCCAACGTTCCCTGGATCTCGTCGCACGCCCGCACGCAGCGAGAGCACACGATGCACTTCGAAGGATCGAACGTGAAGTAGGGGTTGCTGGCGTCGGCCTCGAGCTCGAGGTGGTTCTCGCCCGCATACCCGTACCGCACGTCGCGCAGCCCCACCGCGCCGGCCATGTCCTGGAGCTCGCAATCGCCGTTGGCGGGACAGGTGAGGCAGTCGAGCGGATGATCGGAGATGTAGAGCTCCATCACCGCCCGTCGGAGCCGCTCGAGCCTGGCGGTCTGGGTCGTCACCACCATGCCCGGCTCCACGGGCGTCGTGCAGGACGCGGGCGTGCCCTTGCGGCCGTCGATCTCGACGACGCAGAGCCGACAGGACCCGAACGCGTCGAGACGGTCCGTCGCGCACAGCTTGGGGATGCTCGCGCCGGCGAGGGCCGCGGCCCGCATCACCGACGTGCTCTCCGACACCGCGACCGGGCATCCGTCGATCTCGACGATGACGGTCGGCTCGCCCGAGCGGTGCGGAGTGCCGAGATCGGGCTCTGCGATCGACGTCATGGACTCTCCCGGGGGCTACCCACGGTACTGCGGGGCTGGAGGAAGTCGGCACCGAAGTGCCGCACTGCGCTCCGGACCGGCATCGGCGTCAGCCCGCCCATCGCGCACAGGGACGCGTCGGCCATCACCTCGCACAGGTCCTCGAGGAGCTCGAGGCCCGCGTCCGGATCCTCCCCGGCCATGATCCGGTCGATCACCTCGACGCCCCGGACCGACCCGATGCGGCAGGGCGTGCACTTCCCGCACGATTCCTCGGCGCAGAACTCCATCGCGAACCGAGCCTGTTGCGCCATGTCGACCGTGTCGTCGAACACCACGATCCCGCCGTGTCCGATGAGCGCCTGCGCGGCGGCGAAGGCCTCGTAGTCCATGGGAAGGTCGAACGACGATCGGGGCAGATAGGCCCCGAGCGGCCCGCCCACCTGCACGGCGCGCACCGGGAGGCCGCTGGCAGTGCCTCCGGCGTAGCCGTCCACCAGCTCGCCGAGGGTCACGCCGAACGCAGTCTCGACGATGCCTCCGCGTGCGACGTTGCCGGCGAGCTGGAACACCTGCGTGCCCCGGGATCGGCCCGCGCCGAGCGCCTGGTAGGCGGCGGCGCCCTGGTCGAGGATCGCCGGGACGGACGCGAGCGTCAGCACGTTGTTGACGACCGTCGGCCGAGCGAAGAGCCCCTCGATGGCCGGCAACGGTGGCTTCGCCCTGACCACGCCTCGCTTGCCCTCGATGCTCTCGAGCATCGAGGTCTCCTCGCCACAGATGTACGCACCTGCGCCGACCCGCACTGACAGGTCGAAGGAGGTGTCGGAACCCAGGGTCTCGGGGCCGAGCCAGCCGAGCTCGTAGGCGGACGCGATGGCAGCTTCCATCGTCGCGACCGCGCCCGGGTACTCGGACCGGATGTACACGAACCCCTCGGATGCGCCGACCGCCCGTGCGGCGATGACCATGCCCTCGACGAGGGTGAAGGGGTCGCCCTCCATGAGCATCCGGTCGGCGTAGGTGCCGCTGTCGCCCTCGTCGGCGTTCGCGCAGACGAATTTCAGCCCACCGGGCGTGTCGAGCACCGTCTGCCACTTGATCCCGGTCGGGAAGCCCGCCCCGCCCCGCCCGCGGAGGCCTGACGCGGCGACGACGTCGACGATCTCCTGGGGACGCATGCCGATAGCTCGCCGGAGACCGGCGGTTCCACCGTGGCGCACGTAGTCGTCCGCGGACAGAGGATCGACCACGCCGACGCGGGCGAACGTGAGTCGCTGCTGGCGAGCCAGCCACGGGATCTCGTCGGTCGGACCCAGGTAGGTGGCGTGCGCACCGCCATCGAGAAACCCTGCGTCGAACAAGCTCGCCACGTCCCCGGCGGCGACGGGGCCGTAGGCGATCCGGCGCCCCGCCGTATCCACCTCGACCAGGGGCTCGAGCCACAGCAGGCCCCGGCTCCCGTTCCGGACGATGTCCACGTCGCAGCCCGCCCTCGCCGCCCCGTCGGAGATCGCGGCGGCCACGGCGTCGGCACCCACCGAACGGGCCGCGGTGTCGCAGGGCACGTAGACGGTGGTCACGGCACCAGCGTGTCGAAGCGAGCGGGGTCCACCCGCCCGTGGACGCTCCCGTCGATCATCACCGAAGGGGACAGCGCGCAGTTTCCGAGGCAGAACACCTGGTCGAGTGTGATCGCGCCGTCGGCGGTCGTCTCCCCCAGCGCGATGCCGAGCCGGGAGCGCGCGTGCGCCGCCAACCGCTCGGCGCCCATCGCCTGACACGCCTCGGCCCGGCAGATCCGCACCACGGTCCGTCCGGGCGGAGCCTCCCGGAAGTCCGCGTAGAAGGTCACCACCCCGTGCACCTCGGCGCGGGAGAGGTTCAGCTCGTTGGCGACGATCGGGACCGTGCGAGGGTCGACCCAGCCCAGCTCGTCCTGCACGGCGTGCAGCACCAGGAGCAGCGGGCCGCGCTCGGCGCGATGCGCCCGTGCGATCTCGCACACCCGGGCTTCGAAGTCGACGGCGGGGGCGGTGCCCGAGCGCGCATCCTCCATGAGGGGAGGATACGCCGGGCCCCGAGGGCGTCAGGTCTCCCGCACGACCGTTGTGGGGTCGCGGTCGTCGCGCGTGCCCAGGTAGACGGCATGCCGTACGACGCCAGCAGCGGTCCACTCGGTGAAGCGGACCTCGACGACGATCTCGGGCTCCACCCAGCGGGCATCCTTGCTCGGCGCCGCGCCCTGGCTGACCGGGCTCGTCGACCGAGCGAGCGGCGCGAGCGCGGCGGCGAGCCGGTCGAGCTCGGAGTCGGTGAATCCCGTCCCGACCTTCCCCGCGTACGCGATCGGTCCACCCGGCTCGACGTGGTGTCCGAGCAGCAGCGCGCCGGGCACGCCCTCCCGGCGCCCCTTGCCCGGCACCCACCCCACGACCACGAGCTCCTGGCCCATCTGGAACTTCACCTTCCGCCAGGCGCCGGTACGCCGACCCGCCTCGTACGGCGAATCGAGGCGCTTCGCAACCATCCCCTCCATCCCGCGACCACGCGCGAACGCCTCGATGGCATCGCTCGCGGCGGACGCGACGGGTGGAACGCGCCACGAAGCGCCCTCGAGCGCGAGCGCCTCCAACCGCGCCCTCCGGTCGCGGTACGGGAGGTCGACGAGCGACTCGCCGTCGTACCACACGAGGTCGAACAGGAAGTACACGACGGGCACCTCGCGCGCGAGTCGGCGCTGCGCGGCCTCGCTCTGCACGTGCATCCGCTGTTGCAACTGCTCGAAGCTCGGCCGTCCGTCCCCGTCCAGCGCGACGATCTCGCCGTCGAGGACGGCCTCGCGGGATCCCAGCTGGCGCCCGAGATCGCGCAATTCCGGATACCTCGACGTGATGTCGTTGCCGTTCCGGCTCTCGAGCCGCAGGCGTCCCGCTTCCGAGTACCCGATCGCACGCACGCCGTCCCACTTCACCTCGAACGCCCAGCCCGCCGGCGGTCGCGGCAGCACACCCGGAACGGCGAGCATCGGCCGAACGTGCTCGGGCATCGCGGGCCGGCCCGGGTCTTCCGGTGGGTCCATGCGGTGGATCATCCAGTTCTTGCCCCGCGTTCGGAACAGGGCGTGACGACCCCGCACCCGGTCGCCATGGAGCCTCACGATCACCTCGCGCTCCGACTGCTTTTCGAATTCGAAGGTCCCGCGGTCCCAGATGCTCATCGAGCCCGCGCCGTAGTTCCCGGGTGGAATGTCGCCTTCGAATTCCAGGTACTCGAGCGGGTGGTCCTCGGTCCGGACCGCCAAGCGATTGTCCTTGGGATCACGGGGCACCCCGCGCGGCAGCGCCCACGACCACAGCGTGCCGTCGAGCTCGAGGCGGAGATCCCAGTGCATGGCGCGGGCGTGATGCTCGTGGATCACGAAACGCGGCAGGCCGGCGTCGTCCGCGACCGTCGGTGGAGGCTCGGGCGTCGCCGCGAAGTCGCGGCGCTTCTCGTACTCGCGCAACCGGTCGCGGGCCGTTCCGGACGGTTGGCGCCGAGCGGACGTGGGAAGGAAACGGTCGTTCACATCACCATGCTGCCCACAGGGAGGTCGACATGCCACCACGCGCCTGGAGCGCCAAGCGGGAGCGGCAGTACGAGCACATCAAGCGCAGCGTGCGACGTCGCGGCGAATCGGTGGAGACCGCGGAGGAGATCGCGGCCCGGACGGTGAACAAGGAGCGCGCCCGCCACGGTGAGAGCACGTCGGCAAGCCCCTTGTCCACGCGTGACCTCTCGTCGGGGCGCCGCGGCGGGCTGCGCTCTCATCGCGGACCGGGCGGCCGCACGAAGGCGCAGCTCTACAACGAGGCCCAGCGACGCAACATCCGCGGCCGCTCGAAGATGTCGAAAGCCGAGCTCGAGCGGGCGGTGGGACGCTAGGCCTCAGGCCTGCGTCAGGAGGAACGCCCCCCCGATCACTCCCCACCGAACCCGACGATCGCCACCTCGGCGCCGGGTACCCGACCGATAGGTTGTCGCCGCGTCTTTGGCATTGGCAGAAGGGCCGGTGCTCTGCGACAATTGCCGTTCCGATACGACGAGGACCCGAATGTCGAGACGCCCAGCACGAAGCTCGGGGCGTGCCCGGTCCGACGACGCGGAAGGACTCCGCGAGTGCTGATCGATCTCCACGCACACCACATCACGAAGGACATGTTCGACCAGGACGATCACTGGGGCCCGTTCTGGGAGGGCACCATCCGGGTCGGTGGCTGGACCCTCGGGACCACGAATCCTCTTGCGCCAACCATCGACGAAGTCGTCGAGAAGCGCTGGGCCGCCGGGCCGCGGCTCGAGGCAATGGACGCGGCGGGCGTCGACAAGTTCGTCTTTTCGATGCCGCTGCATCTCGTGATGTATCACGCATCACCCGAGTTCAACACGCGCTACTCGGCGACCGTCAACGAGAGCCTCGCCCAGTTCTGCTCCGCCGCACCCGACCGGTTCACCTACTGGGCGCACGCGCCGTTGCAGGACCCGGCGGCCGCGGCCAAGGAGATCGACCGGGCCGTCACGCACCTCGGCGCGCAGGGCCTCTCGATGGGCGGCGCCAACTTCGGTGGCCTCGAGGTCCACATGCGAGAGATGTACCCGATCTGGGAGAAGATCAGCGAGCTCGACGTGCCGATCTTCGTGCACGGCTACAACCAGTCCGTCACGTGGGACGACGCCGGCCGACCGGACACGTTCGACACCACGTCGATCATCGGCATGAACTCCGACGAAGCGCTGTTCTACTGGTACACCACGAACGGCGGAGTCCTCGACGACTTCCCCGACCTCAAGATCATCATCACGCACGGGGGCGGCTTCGTGCCGTTCCAACTCGGTCGCTTCAACGAGACCAACAAGACGATGGCTCCCGACTCGCGCAACAAGAAGGAGCTCATCGAGTACAACAAGAACTTCTTCTACGACCTCGACATCCAGAGTCCGATCATGCGCAAGGCGATCGTCGACGAAGTCGGTGTGGACCACGTGGTCTACGGAACCAACTTCGGCGGTGCGGACTCGCACGACGGGGAGCTGACCGCGGATATGGGTCTCTCGGACCCGGATCGGGAGAAGATCCGGAGCGGCAACGCGCTAAAGATGTTCCCGAACTTGAAGTAGGAGCGCCCGTAAGTCGTTCGCGGCAGCGCATCGCGGTGCCTTTGATCTCGACGAGCACGTCGGGATGACCCTCAACCCGCGAGCTCGGCCGCCTGCTCCCCGATGTAGTGCTCGAGCGTCGCGGTGGCCGCACTCGATGCCGGGCCGCGCCACACCACGGTGCCGCGGCGCAGGATCACGCCCTCGTCCGCGAAGCCGAGGGCGCGGTGGACAAACTGCTCGATCAGGACCACGGTCGCGCCGTCCGCCTTCGCCCGCTCAAGGCCTTGGAAGACGAGATCCACCACCAGGGGGGCAAGACCGAGTGACGGCTCGTCGGCGATGACGAGCTTGGGAGGTACCGCCAGCGCGCGCGAGAGACAGCATCTGCTGCTCACCACCGGAAAGGCTCCCGGCTCGTTGCCTCCGTCGCTCGGCGAGCACGGGAAACAGCTCGAAGACCCGGTCGAGCGCCGCCTGTTTGCTCGCGCGGTCGACCAGGTCGACGCTCATGCGGAGGTTCTCGATGACGGTCAGGCCGGAGAAGACGCTGCGGCCCTCGGGCAGGTGGACCATGCCCGCCCGTCGCAGTCGGTCGGCCCCCCACCCTGTTACGTCGCGGCCGTCGAAGCGGATGCGGCCCGATGCAGGCGGCACGAGGCCCGAGATCGTACGGGCGAGCGTGCTCTTGCCCGCTCCGTTCGCTCCGAGTACCGCCAGCGCCGATCCGCCGTGAACCTCCAGGTCGACACCGCGGAGTGCGAGCGCGGGACCGTACGTGACGTCCAGCCCCTCCACCGTGAGGATCGGCTCGACGCTCATTCCGCGCTGTCCTCCGCAGCCGGAATCGGCTCGTCACCCAGGTAGGCCGCGCGCACCTGCGGTGACGCCCGGATCTCCCCCGGCGTTCCCTCGGCGATCAGCGACCCGAAGTCCAGCACGAAGACCTGCTCCGACAACCCGAGAACCAGGTCGACGTCGTGCTCGACCATCACGAACGACATGCCACGCTCGGCCACGATGCGTTTGATCGTCTCGCCGAGCCGGGCGGTCTCGGCCCGGTCGAGCCCCGACGACGGCTCGTCGAGGAGCACGACCTTCGGTCCCGTTGCCAGCGCGCGGCCGACCTCGAGCAACCTGCGCATACCGAGCGGCAGTCCGAGCACCGCCCTGCCGGCGATGTCGGTGATCCCGAGCATCTCCAAGAGGTCGTCGACGCGCTGGGACTCCGCCTGCGGCGGACGCCGCCACGCTCGCGCGTCCACAAGGTCGGTCCACAGTCGACGGGGCTCGTTCCGCAGGCGGTCTGCGAGCACGAGGTGGTCGCGGACGCACAATCCCGCGAAGAGCTCGGGTTGCTGGAACGTCCGCGCCAGCCCCATGCGTGCCCTCACCTGCGGGCGCGCGTTCGTGATGTCCGTTCCCGACAGGAAGACTCGGCCCGCGGTGGGCCGAAGGAGCCCGGATAGCACTCCGAACAGGGTGGTCTTGCCCGCACCGTTCGGTCCGACCAGACCGGTCACGGCCCGGGGCGCCACCTGCAGACTGACGCTCGCGAGGGCAGTGAGTCCACCGAACCGCATGACGACGCCGCGTGCTTCCAGCACCGGCGCCGTTCCGGCCTCGGGTCCGACCTGCTCGGCGCTCGGCGCGCTCATCGCTCGCCACCTCCGAGTGCGACCGGCTCAGTATGTGCGCCGCCGCCGGCCCCGGTGCCGCCGGGAGCGGATACCGCCGGCGGGGCACTCGCCCCCGTACGCCGCCTGGCGAGGGCCGCCTGGAGACGACGAGCGTTGTCGGCGAGCACTCCGTCGGGGTTCTTCGCGACGAGGATCGCGCCTAACCCGAAGAAGATCGGCAGGAAGTTTCCCGTCCGGACACCGAACACGTCGGGGAGGTACTCGAGCAACAGGGGTGAGGAGAAGGCCAGGATCATGCCGGCCAGTGCCGCGGCCGTGTTCGACCGGACGCCGAAGTTCACCAGCACGGCCAGCCACAGCAGTCCTTGCAGGGACGCGAACAGATCGGCCTGGGCCGCCCCCTGGTACAAGCCGATGAACACGCCCCCGATGGCGGCCGTCACTGCCGCCAGCGCCGCGACGAGCATCTTCATCTGCACGATGCTCAGGCCCAGCATGCGCGAGCCGGGTTCGCTCCACCGCACCGCATTCAATGCCATGCCCGCCGTGGACTTGCGGACGTTGTAGATCAAGAGGGCGAGCACGCAGAAGGCGCCGAGCGCGAGGTAGCTGAACGCCTTGTTGCCGTCCGCGAAGTCGGGGCGCGGCAGCGCGAATCCCGTGCCGCCCTGGAGGAAGTAGCTGTTCTGGAAGACAAGCTGTTCGACGAGCAGCGCGAACGTGAGGGTAACGAGCGCGACGTAGAGATCGCCTAGCCGGATCGTCAGTGCGCCGATGAGCATCCCGAGCACCGCCGCGATCGCGACCGCCACGATGATCGACGGCAGCAGCGGCCATCCGTGGTCGGTCGTCAAGGTCGCCGCCCCGATGGCGCCGATACCTGCGAACGTGATCTGGCAGAGCCAGATCATGCCGCCCTCACCCGTGACCAGCGTGTAGGACAGCAGGACAATCCCGTACGCCATCGCCTGTCCGACGAAGCTGCCCCAGTATCCGTTGAGCACGGCGGGCAGCAGCGCGATCACTCCGATCAGCAGCAGCGGGAACCCGAACCGGAAGGCCCAGCGGGTCGCCGGGGGCAGGCTCTCGTCCTCCACGATCACGATCGACCGGTCGCCCCCCTGTGGTCGGATGGCGTGGTCGAGCGGGCCACCGATCGTGGACTGCTCCGCCACCCGGCCACCCTGGAGCAGGAAGTAGATGAGGAAGACCGTCAGGAAGATGAATGGGATGCTCGGTCGGAGGTAGGGCAGGAGGTCCGCGAGGAACGAGTTGTCGTGCGGGAAGTACTTCTGCGCGAGCTGGTCGGTCACGCCCATCAACAGCCCGACGACGACCGCGGTGGAGACGCTGCGCAGGCGGGCCGCGACGACCGCCGCGAACGCGTAGGCGGTGAGGAAGAAGAACTTGTTGGGATCGAGGTTCACGCTCGGCGCCAACAACACGCCCGCCAGGCCCGCGATGAACGCGCTGGCCACCCACACGCCGATCGAAACCCGGCTCGGGTTGGTGCCCGACAACCCCGTCATCGCCTCGGAGTCGACGAGCGCACGCACCTTGAGCCCAGCCCTCGTATACCTGAGGACGATGCTCGCGACCGCGAGGGTAAGCGCGACCGACCCGAGGATGATGATCTGGTCGAGGTTGAGCGTCACACCCAGGACGTCATGGGTCGCGGCATCGGGCGGCGCAAGCCCCGGCACGAAGAAGATCGTCGTCGTCCCGAAGATCGTGATCACGAGCGCGGGAAGCGCGACCGACACGCCGATGGTGCACACGATCTTGACCAGCTGCGACGACAGGCGCAGCAACCGGAAGACGAGGACGTAGAGGACGATGCCGAGGAGTGGTGCCGCTACCAGGAGGCACATCGCCACCGCGGGGATCTTTCCCCACTCCTGCTGTGTATCGAGGTAGTAGAAGAGGCGGGCGATCGCGAACGCCATCGCGCCGAACGCGAAGTTCAGCACGCCGGTCGAGACGTACGTGACGACCAGGCCGGAAGCGGCGAGCGCGTAGATGCCGCCGAGCACCAGGCCGACGACGATGCCCTGGACGATCTCCCTCACCCCCCGAAGGCCGCTGGTAGCGCGGCCTCAGCATGACAGGCGACGGGCAGCGGCTCAACGCCGCTGCCCGTCAGCCCGCGATTACCAACGCCGCTCCGCGATCGGAAGTCGCGGAACCTCCACCCCGGCTAGTTGGGAACCACCTCGGTGCCGGGGATGGCCTCGCCGCAGAACGGCTTCTTGCGGATAGGCGTGAAGTCGGACGCGTCCTTGTTCAGGTGAACGATCACGACGCAGTTCCCCGACGGGTGGGACGTACCCAGGCCCTCGAGGGTCATGTCGTACGGACCGGCCAGGATCCCGCCCATGTCGTAGTCCGAGATCTGACGCATCCCGTCGATCAACGCGGCGCGGCTCTCCGGAGTGGTGCTCTCCACCGGTGTACCGAGCTTCTCGAGGCCGGTGCAGAGCATGTCGGCACTCGCCCAGCCGTTCCACGCGCCGAAGGTCGGCACCTTGCCTTCCATCCCGGCCTTGTTCAGGACCTTGACCATCTTCTTCGCCGGCTTGTTCGCCGAGGGCGCATTCGGGTTCGCCTGCATGTCCACGCCTTCGAGGGCAGCCGCGATCTCCGGGCTGTCCAGCGTGCTCTGGTCAAATCCCTGGAACACCAGCGCCGCCTTCAGCTTGACGCCCGCCTGCTTCGCGGCAGCCAACAGGCGCACTGTCTCCGACGCCGTCATCGTAGCGATGATCGAGTCCACGCCATTGTCCTTCATGGCCTGCGCGTCGCCCGTGTAGTCGTAGCCGGACGGCGGAACGGCGAGGTTCTTGTACACCAATTCGAGCCCGGCTTCCTCGGCCGACCGCGCGATCACGTCCGCGCCCTCGGGCGCACTGGGCGGGATCGCCGGTGAGAAGGCCGCGAGCTTCGTGCCCTTGCGGAACTTGTAGTACTGGCCGAACTGGGTGTAGGCCGGGAGCCCTGGGTCGGGACTAGCCGGCCACGAGAACATCTCAGGCTGGTCGACGAAGAAGTTCCCCGCCCACGACCCTGTCATCGTCGGGATGTTGTTCTCCTTCAGGTACCCCGTGGCGGTCCCGACGAACGGGTCGGCTGCGAGGAGGGCGAACACGCCCTTGTTCTCCACCAGGTCACGGATCTGGGTTAGCGAGTTGGCCGGTACGGACTGAGTGTCCGCTACGACCAGCTCGACCTTCTGGCCGTCGACGCCGCAGCCCTGATCCACGCGCGCCTGCGCGGCTTGCGCGACCGTGGGGCCGAACGACGACGCGAACGCACCGCTCTCCACCGCGAGCACACCGATCTTGAGCGGCTCGGCGGTGCCCGAGTCCGCGGCCTTGGACTTGGCCCCGGCGATGCCGGGAACCATCATCGCGACTACAGCCACCGCCGCGACGATGACCGCACTTCTCCTCATAGGTCGCACAGATTCCCCCCTAGCCTCGTTTGCCATCGCTTGCCAGCGAGCAGCCGGCCGCGACGGACGATAGCGGTGGGTACCCCCCCCTACAAGTCACCCCCCCGCCCAGACGCCGGTTCTCCTACCGCTGGCCCCAGATGTTGGCCTCGACCTCCACCTCGGAGCGGCCTTCCGGTCCGTCGAACGCCCCGGGATAGAAGGCGTCGAGCGCGCGTCGGATCCCGTCCTGCCACGCCACGCGGCACGGGCCCAACAGCTCGAGGCGCCGAGTGTTGTCCGAGCAGAACGACTGGCGGCTCTGGTCGCTCGGGACGAACTCGACCGGGAGGCCCGCCTCGTCGGCGAAGAAGCGCATGTACTCGGTCAGGCGGAGCGCGGTGTCACCGGCCAAGTTCACGATCGTGGGCTCCGTCGACGCGATCTCGAACAACGCCGGCACGAACCCGGTGACGTCATCAGTGCTGATCGGCGACGACCAGATGTCGTCTTCGTCCGTGGGCAGCCACAGCGGCTCACCCGCGAGGACGCGCGCGAAGAACTCGACGGGCACGCCCCCCCAGCCCGTCGGCCCGTAGCACACGTTGAGGCGGGCGATCGTGGTCGGAAGCCCGAGCACCGCGGCGAACGAGCGGACGGCGCCCTCGGCCGCCATCTTCCCCACCGGATACGTCGGTGCGTACGGAGCATGGCCACCGAGCAGGTCACTCTCCGCGAGCGGATGATCGGCACTCGGCGGCTTCGCGTACACGCCGAACGTCGAGACGAACAGGAACGCCTCGGCGCCACGGCAGTGGTTCATGAGCTGGCCAGCGCCCACCGCATTCGCCTGCGCCGCTGTGTTCGAGTCCGGTTGGCCCCGGTAGGGCGCGGCGTGGACGACGTGGGTGAAGTCCTCGTCGAGCCCATCGAGCGAGCTCTCCCCCATCGTCCACGCGAACGTGGTGATGCCACGCGCTTCGAGCTCCCCCTTCACATCGGGGTTCGAGAAGCGGGCCGCGCACCAAACATCGTTGTCTGCGGCCAACACCTCCGCTGCCGGACGGAACGCCTGTCCGGTCGCCCCGGTGAAGAGCATCTTCTTGCCCGTCAGCATGCGTACCCCCGTCGCTTCGCCTCGTTCGGCAGTCACGCTACCGGTCACGCGAGGTGCCCGACTCGTCGGCGCGCCGCGGAAGCCACCACGATTTGCAGGCACGAGGACACCCCCGTCGTTGCGCGCATGGGTGGTGCAGCGACCGGGCCCGATCGCGACGAGCCCTCTGGAGCGCGTTGAGCGCGCGGTGCCACGCCGCTCCACTCCTCTGCGCCGGGAAGCACGCGGCGCGCCTGTCTCTTCGCGTCACGACGCACGCGTATCCCCTCGACGCCGCGCCGGACGCGCTCGACGACCTCGCGAGCGACCGCGTCACGGGTGCCGCGGCCTTGGTCACCGGTCGGTGGCCTGACGACGGCGAGGCGCAGCGCATCGCCGAGCGCTTGCAGGCGCACTGTCGCGCGGGAAGCATACGGCCATGACAGTCGCCGACTTCCTGCGTTCGGTGCTCGGGCCGGACGTGCCCATCCGCATCCGCGCTTACGACGGCAGCGCCTTCGGGCCTCCCAATGCGCACACGACCCTTGTCGTCCGTTCACCTGATGCACTCCGTCGCATGATCATGTCGCCGGACGAGCTCGGTCTCGGCCGGGCCTACGTCGCAGGTGACATCCAGATCGAGGGCGACGTCTTCGATGTGCTCGCCATGCGCGATCAATTCGAAGCCGTCAAGATCCGACCCGCGCAGATTGCGGCCGCGCTGCGCCTGCTCGGCGGCGTCGGCGCGCTGCGCCCGCTCGCGCCGCCACCGGAGGAAGCACGCTTGCGCGGGCGGCGCCACTCCAGGGCTCGCGACGCGGCAGCGGTCTCCTTCCACTACGACCTGTCGAACGACTTCTACCGACTCGTGCTCGGTCCGTCACTGACCTATTCCTGCGCCGTGTGGACCGACGCCACGCAATCGCTCGAGACCGCGCAGTCGAACAAGTATGAGCTCGTGTGCGCCAAGCTCGGACTCGACCCCGGCATGCGGCTCCTCGACATCGGGTGCGGTTGGGGCGGCATGGCGTTCCACGCCGCCCAGCACCACGGTGCACAGGTCGTCGGCGTGACATTGTCGCGACCCCAGGCCGAGCTCGCGCAAAAGCGCGCCGGCGAGCTCGGCCTCGGCGATCGCGTGGAGATTCGGTTCGCCGACTACCGAGACATCACCGATGGA
Organism: uncultured Actinomycetes bacterium; assembly: GCA_963775795.1. GTDB lineage: Bacteria > Actinomycetota > Acidimicrobiia > IMCC26256 > DASPTH01 > CAVZKC01. Next base: position 2,352,414 of record CAVZKC010000004.1, read on the forward strand.
CCGTTCGACGCGGTGAGCTCCATCGGGATGTTCGAGCATGTGGGTCTCTCGCAGCTCGCGGCCTACTTCGGCCAGTGCGCCGCGCTCGTGGCGCCGGGAGGCCGCTTCCTCAACCACGCGATCAGCCGGCCGGCGCACCTCCCAGTCATCACCCACGGCCGGTTCGCGCGCCGCGGGCTCCGCCGCGACTTCACCGAGCGCTACGTGTTCCCCGACGGGGAGCTGCACGAGATCGGCGCGGTGGTCTCGGCCATACAGGCCGCCGGATTCGAAGCGCGGCACGTGGAGAGCCTCCGGGAGCACTATGCGTTGACACTCCGCCGCTGGGTGCAGAACCTAGAATCGCGGTGGGACGACGCAGTGGGTCTGGTCGGCGAGGGACGAACCCGCGTGTGGCACCTCTACACGGCCGCTGCCGCGCGCGGCTTCGCAGAGCAACGGGTCGAGGTCCACCAGGTGCTCGCCACCAAGACCGTCGACGGTCGGAGCGGGATGCCCCGCCGCCCCCGCTTCGACGACGGGCTCCGCTGACTGGCGCGTGCGTGACGTCTAGCGTCGCCCCGATGGCCAAACGGGGGGGTCCGCAGGTGCCGGTGACCGTCGACGACGTCTTCGCGGCCCGCGACCGGCTCCGAGGCTCCGTCGCCACTACACCCGCGGTCCGGGCGGGGGCGCTGTCCGAAGTCACCGGGGTCGATCTCGTCGTCAAGCTCGAGAACCTCCAGCACACCGGTTCGTTCAAGGAGCGCGGTGCCTGCAACCGCCTGAGTCTCCTGAGCCAGGCCGAACGTGCGCAGGGCGTTCTCGCGATCTCGGCGGGGAACCATGCGCTCGCGGTGGCGCGGCACGCGCAGCGCCTGGGGCTGCACAGCACCGTCGTGATGCCGGCGGGCACACCGTGGGCGAAGGTCGTGCCGGTCGGCCGCCTCGGCTCGGAAGTCGTGCTGCACGGGGACACCTTCGACGAGGCGCAGGAGCACGGGCTCCGCCTCGCCACTCGGACGGGTCAGGTCGTGATCCCCCCGTTCGACGACCCCGCGGTGGTCGCCGGCCAGGGAACGGTGGGCCTAGAGCTCCTCGAGTCACACCCCGACCTCGACGTGCTCGTCGTGCCCGTCGGTGGAGGCGGGCTGCTCGCGGGTGTCGCCGTCGTGGCGCGTGCCCTTCGTCCCGGCATCGAGCTCGTGGGCGTGCAGAGCGACCACTTCGCGACGCTGGTCCACCCGCCGCGCCCAAGGGTCGTCGACGGCACCACCCTCGCCGAGGGCATCGCCGTCAAGGTGCCGGGTGGGTTGACGTCTTCGATCATCGACGCGCTGGTCGACGACGTGGTGAGCGTCTCGGACGAGCGGATCGAGGAGGCGATCGGCCTGTTCCTCGAAGTGGGCAAGGTGAGCGCGGAAGGGGCGGGGGCCGCCGCGCTCGCGTCGGTCCTCGACGACCCGGAGCGCTTCCGGGGCCGCGCCGTCGGCGTGGTATTGAGCGGCGCCAACATCGACGCGCATCTGCTCGCGCAGGTGATCATGCGGCAGCTCACGCGCTCGGGCCGCCTGCTCAGCCTGGTATTGGAGCTCCCCGACCGGCCGGGCACGCTCGCGGCCGTGGCGGCGCTCGTCGCGCGACTTGGCGGGAACATCATCTCCGTGTCGCACGACCGCCACCAGCCCGGGCTGGCATCCCGCGCCGCTGTCCTCGAGCTGACGGTGGAGATCCGCGACCCGGACCACGGTCGCCAACTCCTCGACGCGCTCCGTGCCGCCGGCTACTCCCCCACTACCAGCGCGCCGCCCGACCCGCCCGGATAGTTGCGCCCACGGGGTCAAATAGGTGGCACGCCGTGCCGGACTCATGGGGAACCTGTTAGGGTCACTCGATGCGCGGTGTCGTCGCCGAAGGACTCGTGAAGCGGTTCGGAACGTTCACCGCGCTCGCCGGTGTCGACTTCGTGGTGCCCGAGGGCAAGCTCGTGGGCCTGCTCGGCCCCAACGGCGCGGGCAAGACCACGACGATCCGCATCCTGACCACGTTGCTCCCGCTCGACGAGGGCCGCGCCACCGTCCACGGCTACGACGTGATGACCGACTCTCAGCTCGTCCGGAGCGTGATCGGCCTGACCGGCCAATATGCCGCCGTCGACGCCGACCTCACCGGCCGCGAGAACCTGGTGCTCGTCGGCCGTCTCGGGCGAATGACAAGGCGCGAGGCGATCGATCGTTCCGACCGGCTCCTCACCCTCTTCGAGCTCAGCGCGGCCGGCGATCGCGCGTCGAGGACCTACTCGGGGGGCATGCGACGTCGCCTCGACGTCGCGGCGAGCCTCATGGTCGCGCCGTCGGTGCTCTTCCTCGACGAGCCCACGACCGGGCTCGACCCCCGGAGCCGGATCAGCCTCTGGGACCTCATCACCGAATTGAAGGACGGCGGCACGACGATCGTCCTCACGACTCAGTACCTCGAGGAGGCTGACCGCCTCGCCGACAGCATCAGCGTCATCGACGTCGGGCGCATCATCGCCGAAGGGACCGCGGACGAGTTGAAGCGCGTCGTCGGCGGTGACGTCCTCCACCTCCAGGTCGAGGATCGCGCGACCATCGGCAACCTCGTTTCGACCCTGGGCCGCGCCTTCGGGGTTCCCGAGAACGAATTCGCTGTCGACCTCAAGGTCGGCACCATCGCGCTTCCCGTGACCATGGGCGCCGCCGCGCTGACCCGGGCGCTGCGAGCGCTCGACGCCGACGGCATCGAGTTCGACGACATCAGCTTGCGGCGCCCGTCGCTCGACGACGTCTTCCTGAATCTCACCGGGCACCAGACCGACGGCGCGGATCCCCGACCCGAACAACCCGAGCCTCGCCCGATGTTCGCAGGACGCCAGGACTGATGACACCGATCGTCGCCCCGGCGGAACAGCTCACCGCATCCGAGCGAGCTGCGCTACCACCCCGACGCGTCGCGCTCGACATCTGGCTGCTCGCCGTCCGCAACATGCAGAAAGTGTGGCGGAAGCCCCGGCTCATCATCTTCTCGACCGTGCAGCCGATGCTCCAGCTCGTCCTCTTCGTCTTCGTGTTCGGCTCGATCGCCACGCTCACCGGCACCGGCATTAGTTACAAGGACTTCGTCGTCCCCGCAGTCATCGTCCAGACGATGGTGTTCACGGGCATCCAGTCCGGCATCGGCATCGCCGACGATATGCACACCGGCATGATCGATCGGTTCCGGTCGCTTCCGATCGCACGGTCCGCGTTCCTCCTCGGCCGGACACTCAGCGACACGTTTCGCCTGACGTTCCAGTCCTTCCTGCTCGTGGTCACCGCGCTCTTCATCGGATTCCACTTCCACGCAGGATTGCCGAGCGCGCTGGCGATGCTCGTCGTGGCGATCATGTTCGGCATGTCCCTCGTGATCTTCTCCGCTTACATCGGGTTGGCGGTGCAGGATCCCGAGACCGTCCAGGCCGCGGTGTTCATCCCGCTCCTCCCGCTCGTGTTCACCAGCTCGGCGTTTGCCCCCGTCTCGAGCCTGCCCGGATGGATGCAACCGATCGCGAACGTGAATCCGGTCACTTCCGCGATCAACACCGCGCGCGGATTGGCGCTCGGCGACGACGCGCTCTACAAAGTGAGTCAGGTTCACCTGTCGTCGGCCGCAACGCGCTTCTTCATCACCTGGTTGGTCATCGTCGTGGTCTTCACCTTCCTCGCGGTACGCCAGTACCGGAAGGTGTAACTCCCACTCCGTCGTCACCCGTCGAGACGCGGCCGCAGTGCACGCCGACACGCACCTCGGTAGCGTCGCCCATCCGGGCTCCGACGACGAGGTGAGCGATGAACCGACCGACGACGAACGACGACACGACTCCCACGGCGGTCGAGCGCTGGGCCGAGGAGACCTTCCCCGGTTATCGGTTCGGCGTGGTGCTGCTCCTCCTCCTGATCACGTTCGTGTTCATGGCGAGCGCGCCCTCCGGGGCGTGGGTCCGGGTCGTCTCGGTGGCGCTCCAGGGACTCACGCTGCTGGCCGCACTCCGCGCGTCGAACGTCCGGCGAGGGCTCGTCCGCCTCGCCGCGCTCCTCGTCCTCATCGCGCTCATCTCCGCGGTGGCTTCGCTGTTCGTCAGCTCCTCGGAGGGCGCGACCGGCTGCTTCTATGCGCTATCAGTGCTGATGGTGGCGGGCGCTCCCGTCGCGATCGGGCGGGCGTTGTGGCTACGCCCCGTAGTCGACCTGCGGACGGTGATGGGCGCGATCTGCATCTACGTGCTCCTCGGCATGCTGTTCGCGTTCACGTACGCGGCCATCGGGTTCATCGGCTCGGACCCGTTCTTCGCGCAGGCGCAGCACGCAAACATCTCGGAGTACCTGTACTTCAGCTTCGTCACCCTCACGACGGTCGGCTACGGCGACTACACCGCCGCCGACGGGCTCGGCCGTGCGCTGTCGTCGCTCGAGGGCCTGGCCGGTCAGGTCTACCTGGTCACCATCGTGGCCACCCTCGTCTCGAGGCTGCCCGCAACCCGGCGTGACGCGGGTACCGGCACGAGCGACACGCCGGGCACCTAGGTCGGCGTCGCGGTCGTCTTTCCCGTCACCCCACGCGTGCCCGAACGGTCGAGCGGCTCCGCGCCGGCGCTCGCCAGCGCCCGGACGTCCTCCTCGTGGTACTCCTCCAGGAGCGCGTGCTCGACGATCGCGCTTCGGGAACAGGAAGTAGACGAGCACCGCGCCGAGCACGATCGCGACGATCCCAGCGACGTAGGCCCAGTCGGCCCCGTCGACGAAGGACGACTTTGCGGCCGCGGTGATCTGCTTGGCGTACTGCGGGTACTGCTCGGCGGTGTTCGCCGCGCTGGAGAACGACTTGACGAGCTGGTTCTCGACGTTGTCGCTCACCTGTTGGCCATTCGGCGCACCGGCGATCTGGGTCGCGAACGCCGACGCATATCCGGCCGCCAGGAGCGCGCCCAGGATCGACTGCATGATGGCGCCACCGAGGTCCCGCTGGAGATCCGCCGTGCCCGAGGCCATCCCAGCGCGCGTGACCGGAACGGATCCGGTCAGGGAATGCGAGGCCGGCGTTCCCGCGAACCCCACCCCGACGCCGATGAACGCGTAGGCGATGCCCACCTTCCAGTACGAGATGCCGTCATCCCAGAGCAGGAGCATCGTGGCGAAGCCGAGGAAGCAGAATGCATAGCCGATGAGCAGCGTGAAGCGTGCACCGCGGGAGCCCACCAGCTTCGCGGAGCGCGGGGCGACCAACACCATGAAGAAAACGGCGGGGAGGATGGCCGCGCCCGCCTCCAGCGGCGAGTACGCAAGCACGTTCTGCAGGAATTGTTGACCGATGAACATCGCGCCCATCAACGAGCCGAAGACGATGATCCCCGCGCAGGCCGCCACCCAGAAGATCCGGCGGCGGGCGATGTCGAGGTCGTACAGCGGAAAGCGTGCACGCCGTTGTCGGATGACGAACGCCACGAGGGCGGCGAGCGCCACCGCGGCGAGGCCGAGGGCGAGCGTTCCCTTGTCTGGTACCGGCGCGAAGTTGATAGCGAGCACGATCCCCGCGACCAGGACGACCGAGAGAACACCACCGAGGTTGTCGACAGCATCACTCGTCTCGTTCACGTGGCTCGGCACGAGGCGAATCGACAGGAAGAGCGCCACCACCGCCAGGGGCAGGGTGACAAGGAAGACCGACCCCCACCAGAAGTGCCCGAGCAGCCATCCCGCGGTCAGCGGGCCGAGCGCGGAGATCCCACCCCCGATCGCCGACCACAGCGCGATCGAGCGGGTCCGCGGCTGGCCCGACCACAGCGCAGTGATGAGTGCCAGAGTCGTCGGGTAGGCCATGCCGGCCGAGACGCCACCGACGACGCGCGCGAGTGCGAGCACTTCGTCCGACGGAGCCCACGCCGCCGCCAGGCATGCCGGGATCGAGAGCAGCATCCCGAGCACCAGCATCATCTTGCGCCCGTAGCGGTCACCCACTGCTCCGAGGTAGAGGACCGACGCCGCCAAACCCAGCGAGTAGCCCACGGCAATGAGGTCGAGCGTGGTCTGCGACGAATCGAACGCCTTGCCGATGTCGGGCAGCGCCACGTTGGCGACCGCGAGGTTCAGGTTGGCGACCGCGGCGACCAGGATCAGCGAGGCGAGCACCAGCTTCTCTCGCGGGGGCGCCGAGGGCGTGTCGGCTCGCCCGCCGAGCGGTGCTTCGGTTCCGGCCGTCACCGAGTCGCCGTGACCTTCTCCGGGCCGGCGTCCCGCGAGGGCACGCTCACACGCCCCTCGGCGGCCGCCGCCGCCATTGACTCGAAGTCCCGCTCGTTCTGGTCTGCGTAGGACGACGCGAAGGTCGCCAACGCTTCGTCGAACACGGTCGACCCGCCGAGGTACGCCGCGAGCGCGATCCGATCACCCGAGCGGGCGTGCGCCCGTGCCAGGGTCCAGCCGCACATCTCCCCATAAACCGTCATGATCTCGGTCGACATCCGTTCAACGTTGGGCGACAGCTTCCAGTCCCAGAGCTGACGCACGTAGAAGTCGCGCTCCACGCCGTCGAGGCCCTCGATGCGGGTCCATCCGAGCATGATGTCGCTCGCGGCCTGCATCAGGCGCTGTCCCTCGACGACGCGCTGTCCGCGGTTCACGTAGCGACTCTTGGTCGAGTAGGGCTCGAGCACCGACGGCTGCGCCTCCTTCAACTGGAGGAACAGGGGATCGCCGTCGTCACGCCCGCGCAGCAGGACGATCCAGCATCGGGTTCCGACGCTGCCGACTCCCACGACCTTGTGCGCCGCGTCGACGAATTCGTAGGACTCGAGCAGGTGACGCCGGTCGCCCTGGAGGCTCCGGCGGTACGTGCGAATCCGCTGGTGGATCCAGTGCCGGAGCTCCTCGGGATCCCAGCCCGTCACCAGGTCGGCCAGCGGCATGATGAACGGCGGATCGCTGCTGATCCGCACCTGTCCGTCCACCAGGCGGGTGAGTTTCGCGAACGCTTTCAGGCTGTCCTTTGACTGGGCCCGGGCGACGATCCCCTCGAATCGCTTCGCCTCGGCGGGCGCCACCCGGCTCCTCCACCGAGCCAGGATCGCCGAGACGTCGAGCTTCGAGTACCAGACGTCGAAATTCGTCATTCCGGCGAACTCACGCATCGCCTCCCGGTAGGCACGGACCGTGTTCGCGACGATCCCGCGTGCCGACTTGGAGGAGAACTCCCTCGCCCGGCAGGCGATCTCGAAGCTCGCCGCGAGGCGCTTGACGTCCCACTCGAAGGGCCCCGGGTTCGTCTCGTCGAAGTCGTTGAGGTCGAACAGGAGCTCGCGGCTCGGCGAGGCGAACCCACCGAAGTTGACGAGGTGTGCGTCCCCGCAGCACTGGACCCCCAGCCCCGACTGCGGCGCGGCCGCCAGATCGGAGGCCATGACCATGGCCGCGCCCCGATAGAACGCGAACGGTGAGGCGAGCATCCGCTCGTGTCGAATCGGCACCAGCTCGGGTAGCCGAATCGTCTCCTGATCCAGCAGGAGACCGACCGGGTCGCGGCGCGGGGCTGACGGATCCCAGACCTCGTGCGAGCTGCGCGGAACGGCCTTCCGTGCTGCGCGACCTTTCGCGACTCGTCGGGACACGTCGAGGTGATCGATCGCCTCGGGCGCCCCGTTCTTCCCTTCCCGCTCGCCGTTGTGTGTCACCGCGACCTCCCGTTCACGACGCAATCGTCGGTAAGCTCACCGCGCGAGTCATCATCCCAACCGGGTGGTTGGGCGTGTCAACCGACGGTATGGGCCCGATCCACGAGGTGGGCGACGCGATCGACGAACTCCCGGGCCCGACCGGTCGTGTTTCGCTCTCCGTGATCGTCCGACGTCAGCATCACGTGCCGCACACCCGCCTCGCGTAGCCGTTCCAACTTGGCAAGCGGGATGTCACCGTCGTGTGGGACGAGGATCGGGTAGAGAATCAGGTCGTCGGGATCACGTCCGGCGTCTGCCGTCGCCCTCCGAAGGTCCGTGACGTCGACCGCGAATTGCTCGGCGTCCTCGACCAGCGGAAACCACCCGTCGAAGGACCGGACGACGAGCGGGATCGCCCGCTTCGGTCGGTGGACACCCAACAGCACCTTGGGCCCACCCGGTTGCATCGGCTTCGGTTCACAGCGCAGCGCCGGAAATCGCACCTGCTCGCCGTCGTAAGTGGCCTCCCGTTCGGTCCACATGCGCTTCATCGCCTCCACCGACTCGCTCAGGCGCTGCCAGCGGTCCTCGAACGCGACGCCGAACAGCGCGGTCTCCTCCTGGAGCCAACCGGCGCCGAACGCGAAGATCGTTCGCCCGTTCGCGTAGAAGTCGAGCGTGGCGATGGTCTTGGCGAGGGCGATCGGCTCGTGCTCGGGGAGGAGCGAGATCCCGGTTCCGAGCTTGAGGCGCTCGGTCACCGCCGCCGCGAATGCGAGGGCGATGTAGGGGTCGGGCCAACCGTTGTAGTGCTCGGGGAGCTTCCCGTCGTTCCCCCAGCGGTAATAGGTGTCGTAGTCGACCGGCACCGCGACGTGCTCGGGGAAGAACAAGGCGTCGAACCCGGCGTCCTCGATGTAGCGGGCGAGATCGGCGACGTGCCCACTTGCCGCGGTGGTCTCGAGGTCGATTCCGATCTCCACGCGTCACCGGCTCCTGTTCGGCGCGGCCGAAAGCGGGAGCCTATGCCGCCGCTGTCCGGTCCGCGACCGGTCACGGAGTCCGATACTGCCGCAGACCGTACGCCGTGAAACGAGCCGGTATTCTTGCGAACACAAGTATCCCAACGGAGCTGCCGGGGTATTCCTTCCCCCGAGCACGCCAAACCTGATCGCAGCTACGATGCTCGCCTCCCCCCACGTCCACCGCGGCTGCGCGGGAAAGCGGAAAGCAGGGAAGCAACGGCTCAGCACGGCGCAGGGGAAGGCAGGGGAACAGGGATGCACCAGGCGATGTTCGGGCACTCGTCGCTGAATCGCAATCGCACCGCGCGCCGAGCGAGCGGGACCGCGTGATGGCAACGCACGTGGACTCCTTCGGCCGGCGCGACGCGACGGGAGCGCTCCGGTCCGCCCGCAGCCCTCACCGGGGCGGGCCGTTCACAGCCGCTGTCCGGCGCGCCGCCGGAACCCGCCACACGCTCTGGGGCGAGCTGGGCGCGATCGCGGTCGTGTACCTCGCGTACGAGGCCACGCGCGGCGTGATCGCCGGGAACGCAGACGTCGCGATCCGTCACGCTCATCAGATCGTCGAGTTCGAGCGAACCTTCCGCATCTTCATCGAAACCGAAGTGCAACGAGCTGTCCTCGCGGTACCGGGCCTCGTTGCCATTCTCGGTGTCGCCTACCTCACGCTCCATCTCGGTCTCACGGGCGCCTATCTCCTCTGGGCCTACCTCCGTCGCCCCTCGACCTTCCCGATGCTGCGGACGACATTGCTGCTCGCGACGGCTCTGTCGATCATCGGCTTCATCGCGTTCCCGACCGCGCCCCCCGCCTCGCCGGGCTGGGGATCATCGACACGGTGTCGGGGGGCCACGTCGACCTCAACAAGGGCATGGTCCACTCGCTGTACAACCCCTTTGCCGCGGTGCCGAGCATGCACTTCGGGTACGCGCTCATCATCGGCGTGCATGCGGTGGCGAACTGCCGGTGGCTCGTCACTCGCATCGCGGGAGCGCTCTACCCGGCATTCGTCTTGTTCGTGATCGTGGCGACCGGAAACCACTTCGTCCTCGACGCCGTAGCGGGCGCGTTCGTCGCGATCATCGCCGCGGTCGCAGCCAACGCGATCACGCGTCCGCGGACGCCCCACCGCGAGGCCGCGGAGCCCGTCGAGCAGGTCGTCGACCTGCGAGAGTCTCCACCCGACATCGAACCAGTGATCGACTTGCGGTCCTCTTCGGCGGAGGAAGCGGTGCACGAACACGCGAGGTCCTAGCCCGCTCGGAACCGGCCGATCACCTCGGGTGCGCGCGGCTGCTAGCGAGCGTGATCGCTCCGGTCGAGACACTCTGCGGGCACCTCGGGATGCAGGCCCTCGAACAAGCTCAGGCCGCCTGACTGTTGCAAGCTGTCGTGCAGATCGCGGAGGATCTCGAGGAACCGCTCTCGCGCTTCTCGGGCGTACGGATTGCTCAGCTGCGCGGTCTCGAACATCTCCGCGCTGTGGTGTCGCTCGATCTCGGCGATCTCCGCAAGCTTGTGGAACGACGGGATCTCGAGGTCGTCTCGGAAATGGTCGAAGTCGAGACTGTCGAGCGCACGGGCGATGAAGAACGGCAGGGCCTGCATGTAGGCCATCGCCCGATCGTGCTCGACGGGATCGACGTTGACGACGTGCAGCCCCAGTCGGGAGGACAGGAATCGGTCAACGCCTCCGCCCGCGCGCCCCGGGTCGACGTCACCACCAGGCGGTCGCCCCGCTGGATGAGCTCCATCGACGGCGGCCCGAACAGCGGATGGGTGGCCAGCAGGCTCTGGGCGGGATCGAGCACCGACTCGAGAAGCGCGGTCGCTCGCGCCTTGGTGGAGACGACGTCCATGACGACCGTTGCAGGCTCGAGCCGGTCGCGCAGCACCCCGAGCACGGATTCCAGCGCGGACGCGGGGACTGCCAACACGACGACGTCGCAGGACGCGACGTCGGTGAGCGATCCGGGATACACGCGGTCGGCTACCGCATCCCTCACCTTCGACGGGTCGGCGTCGGTCACCGAGACACGCACGTCGCGCGCTGCCAGCGCGCGCGCGAAGAATCTGCCGAAGTGTCCGTAGCCGACGACCCCGAACGTCTCGAACGAGTCCGCCGCCAGCATGCAGGTCACCGTATGCGATGCCAGGCACGACCGCCGGGACGACCTCGACCGGCGCGGCCTATCGTCGGGCGATGAGTCCCGATGGCGACGGCGGGCTCGTCGTGGTCGGGAACGCCGAGCTCGACGAGCACCTGACCGGCGCGTGGCACCCAGAACGACCCGAGCGCCTCGGCGCCGTGTACGCCGGGATCCGCGATCTCGGCGACGAAACAGAGATCGTCACGGTCCCACCCCGGGAGGCGACCGACGCCGAGCTCCGCCGAGTGCACACCGAGTCGTACCTACACGTGTTGGAGACCCTGTCGCTCGGGGGCGGCGCGCTTGATCCCGACACCGTCGTCTCGCCCGGGTCCCCCGCCACCGCGCGGGTCGCGGCGGGAGCCGGGCTCGCGGCGATCGCAGCCCTCGACGCCGGGCTCGGGAACTCCGCCTTCGTCGCCGTTCGGCCGCCCGGCCATCACGCCCTCGCCCATCGCGGGATGGGCTTCTGCCTCCTCAACAACGTCGCAGTTGCCGCCGCCGCGCTGACGGCACGGGGTGAACGCGTCCTGATCGTCGACTGGGACGTCCACCACGGCAACGGCACCCAAGACGTCTTCTGGAACGATCCCCGCGTGCTCTTCGTCTCGCTGCACCAGTCTCCGCTGTACCCGGGGTCGGGTGCAGCGACCGAGACGGGCGGACCGGCGGCCCCCGGTTCGACCATCAACTTCGCGTTCCCGCCGAAGACCGGCGGGAATGCATACGCTTGCGCCTTCGACGAGGTCGTCGCCGGCGCCACCGACGCATTCGATCCGACCTGGGTGCTCGTCTCCGCCGGTTTCGACGCCCATCGTGACGACCCGCTCGCCGACATCTCGCTCTCCGCGGGAGACTTTGGGCTGCTCGCGATGCGGGTCCTCGACCTCGCCCCCGCGCCCGGACGTCTGCTCCTCTTCCTGGAGGGCGGCTACGACCTCGGCGCGCTGCGACGTTCGGTCGCGGCGACCCTCGGCGGTCTCGGCGGTCGCATGCTCGGGGAGGAGTCGCCCACCCGTGCCGAACCGGGGCTGCGAACGGTCGACGCGGTGAAGCGGATCCGACGCGAGCTCACGGACTGAGCGCGGGCCGAGGCGTTCCGACGGCGGCCGGGGAGGCGCCGGGGGAGCCGCTTTGCACTCATAGGTCAGCTCTCCTGTCGGTCACTCGCGCGAGCTAGGAACGGCTCGCCAGCGCGTCGAACACCTCGGTCGGATAGCCGACGTGGTTCGGCCCACGTGGACCCACCGTGCTCCGCAGGATCCCGATGCCTTCGATCTCGAACTCGAGGTCGTCTCCCGGCTCGAGGAATCGTCCGCTGCCGCGCTCCCGCATCTCCGACTCGACCGCGGTTCCGCCACACGTTCCCGTGAAGATGATGTCCCCGGTCATGAGCGAATTCCGCGCGTTCAGCCAGTTGACGCACCGCGGGACGTCCCACGTCATGGCCGCCGTCGTGTCGTGTTGGCGCTGCTCGCCGTTCACACGCGTCGTCATGAACACGCCCGGGCTCGCATCCCCACCCAGCTCGTCGCGCGTGACGATCCACGGGCCGAGCGGGCGGCTGCGGTCGTTGCCCTTCATCGACAGGAGGTCGACCATCATGCCGACGGGCAATCCCGCGTCGCGCGCGCTCGAGTCGCACCCGATCGTGTACCCGAGGACCGCTCGCGTCGGGGCGTCAGGGTCTTCGACCGGTGTGCCCATCACGCAGACGAGCTCGATCTCGTAGTCGAACTGGTTGGTGATGTTGGGGTACGAGATCTCCTCCTCCGGCCCGATCATCGCGCTCAACGCAACGAGGAACGTCGGCGCGGCGTCCGCACGGGCGGCCGATCCCGCGACATCCGTGTGGCTGCGATAGTTCATGCCCGTGCCGTACACGCGTGTCGTGGGCGTGAGCGGTGCCAACAGCTGCGCCGACGACAGTGGCACTGTCGAATCGGCGAGCGGTGCCGCCGCCGGGCCCCCACGCGTGATGAGCGGGCCCCAATCGTCGAACGAACCGACCAACGGCTGCACGGTCCCGGCGTCGACGTCGACGACGCCCCACGCTTCGCCCTTCGCATCGCGATACCGCGCGATCTTCATGTTTGCTCCTCGGGTGTGTTGTCACCTGGATCAGCTCGAGCATGCTGGTTCCCAGCACCTCGGGGTACTCGAGATGTGCGTGCTTCACGACCGGCGACGGCGCGCCGGCGAACACCGGGACAAGGCCCGCGGCCTCCATCGCGGCGCGCTTGGCATCGAGATCCGTCACGTTGCCGACGCCGCGCAGTCTCCCGCACGGTCGCCACGATGGACAACAAGCGGAGCTGGGTTGCGCTATCCAAGCGTCCCGGCGGCGTGCGGAGCCCGTGGGTCGACGTCCCGGATGCTGCCTATCAACGTCTCGCCGCCGAGCGTTGGCTCACCGCGGACGACGCTGAGCTGCTCAGGACCGATCCGCTCACCTTCGCCTGACTCCAGCCCCTCGTCGTCGCGCCGTCGACAGCTCGCGAAGGGTGTCAGGGCCCTTGCGCCGTACCTGGCAGGTCTCCGGCGATTGTGGATAGCTTCGCCTCGGACGCCACACGACAGGAGCGACGACGATGGACTACCGCACACTCGGCCGTACGGGAATGAAGGTGAGCCCACTGTGCCTCGGGGCCATGATGTTCGGCGCATGGGGCAACCCGGACCACGAAGACTCGGTGGCCATCGTCCACGCTGCGCTCGACGCGGGGATCAACTTCATTGACACGGCCGACGTCTACTCCGCGGGCGAGGCCGAGGAGATCGTGGGGAAGGCGATCGTGGGGCGGCGCGACGAGGTCGTGCTCGCGACGAAGGTGCACTTCCCGATGGGCGCCGATCCCAACATGGCGGGCAACTCGCGCCGCTGGATCATCCGGGAGTGCGAGAACAGCCTCCGCCGGCTGGGTACCGACCACATCGACCTCTACCAGATCCACCGACCCGAGCCCGACACCGACATCGACGAGACGCTGGGTGCTCTCAGCGACCTGGTGCACCAGGGCAAGGTCTGCTACCTGGGAAGCTCGACGTTTCCTCCCTCGGCGATCGTCGAAGCGCAGTGGTCTGCGCAACGGCGACGGTCCCAGCGGTTCGTGTGTGAGCAACCGCCGTACTCCATCCTGGTCCGCGGGATCGAGGCCGAGGTCCTCCCGACCTGCGAGACCTACGGGATGGGCGTGATTCCGTGGAGTCCCTTGGCGGGCGGGTGGCTGTCGGGCCGCTGGCGGAAGGACGCGGCGCCTGACACGCGGACCAGCCATCGCGCGAGCCGCATGCCGGCGCGCTACGACCTCTCGTTGCCCGAGAGCCAGATCCGGCTCGACGCTGCCGACGCGCTCGGCCGGCTCGCGGGCGACGCGGGTCTCACGCTGGTAGAGCTGAGCGTCGCGTTCGTGATCCGACACCCGGCGGTCACCGCCGCGATCATCGGACCGCGCACGATGGAGCAGCTCACGACGCAGCTCGGCGCGCCGGATGTGAAGCTCTCGGACGACGTGCTCGATGCGATCGACGCGATCGTTCCTCCGGGCACCAACGTCGTCCCGAGCGACGGGGGGTACTTCCCACCCGCACTCACCAATGCGTCGGCTCGTCGTCGACCGGCCTGACCGTCCGACTCGACGTCGTCGAGCCAGTCACGCACGTCCCGAAGTTACCGGCCTTCACGTCGGCCCCAAATCCCTCGAGAGGAGCCCGCTATGAGCCTCACGATCGGTCGGGGCCCGTTCGGGACCGACCCGGCCGGACACCTGAACTTCGATCCACCGCCGCGGTTCGTCTACACGCACCCGCTCGACCGGAGGGTGCGGGCGGTCCGCGAGGGGCGCACGGTGGTCGACAGCGACACCGTGCAGCTCGTGCACGAGTCAGGCCGGCTCCCCCGCTACCTGTTCCCCGCCGAGCACGTCCACGTTGACGCCGACCCGCATCCCGACTTCCCGGCACACGTCGTGGTGGCATGGGACGCAGTCGATGCCTGGTTCGAGGAGGACGAGCGCGTCTTCGTCCATCCCCGTGACCCCTACCACCGCATCGACACCTTCGGGACCTCGCGGCGGGTCGAGGTGTTCGCGGGAGGCGCACGGGTGGCCACCTCGACGCGGGCCAGAGTGCTCTACGAGACGGGCCTACCCCAGCGGTACTACGTCCCTCACGCCGACGTCCGACTCGACCTGCTCGCGCCGAGCGAGACCGTCACCGAGTGCGCCTACAAGGGCACCGCCCGACACTGGTCGGCCGTCGTCGACGGTGCGACCGTCGACGACGTCGCGTGGAGCTATGACGGCGAGGTGCGTCGCGAAGCCGAGTCCGTCCGGGGGCTGATCGCCTTTTACAACGAGCGGATCGATCTCGACGTCGAGGGCGTCCGCGTCGACCGGCCGAACACCCCGTGGTCACGTTGATCCGAGAGCGAGCGGCTGACGTCGCCCCGATCAGTCGAGCGGACGCCAGGCGCGACCGAACCAGCGCTGGATTCGGGTCGTGCCGAATTCCGCCTTGTCGTCGGCGAACATCGTCGACGGCTGGTCATAGACACCCGCCGGTGCCTTCCCATGCTGGAACGTCACCTCCACCCGAGCCACCTTGCCTTCGCCGAACTCGAGGTAACAGAGTCCGCGGCCGTCGTACTCGGCCGACCTTGCCTGCTCGCGGATGTGCGCGCTGATGCGTTCGGCGGCGACGACCGCCTGTCCTTCCGCGAACACTCCGGCTTTCGGCGTTCCGACGCTGGTGACGTCACCCACGGCATAGACGCCCGGGAACGCCGTCTCGAGCGTCAGGGGATCGACCGGGATCCAACCGTCCACCGCCAGGGTGGACTCGAGCACCACCGCCGGCGCACAGTGGACCGGCACGCCCAGGAAGAGGTCATAGGGCATCTCGGTGCCGTCGACGAAGATGGCAACGCGACGATCGGGGTCGAGCTCGCGCACCGTGAGGTGGGGGTGGAAGTCGATCCCCCGCTCCGCGAACGCGACCAACAACGCCTCGGACGCGGCGGGCGACGGCGGGATCGGCACGGGAAGCGGCATGACGAGCGCGATCTCCGAACCCTCGCGACTGCCCCGCGCGGTCAGGAAGTCATGCATCAACAGCGCCGTCTCGCTCGGCGCCGGTGGGCACTTGAACGGGGTGGACGTCACGCCGACGATCACTCGCCCGCCGTCGAAGTTCTCCAGCACGTCGCGCGCCGCGAACGCGCCCGCCTCCGTGTAGAACTCATGACCACCCTCGACCAGACCGGGCGTCGCCGCCGGATCAAGGTCGGAACCCAACGCGATCACGAGGATGTCGGCCTCGAAGACGCCCGCGTCGGTCTCGACCCGGCGCGCGGTGGGATCGATCGCCCGGATCATGGTCTGGACGAACCGAACGCCGGGCTTGACGATGTCGGCGTACGCGTGGTGCACCGCTGCCTCGGACACTCGCCCGAACATGACGTCGAGCTTGGAAAACCCGAAGACGAACCCGTCCGACTTGTCGATGAGCACGATCTCGACGGCCTCGCCGAAGTCCTCCGACAACCGGGTCGTCAGCTCGAGCCCACCGAATCCCGCGCCAAGAACCACCACGCGCATGGCGGGAGGTTAGGTCACCTCCGTGGTCGGAACGCCCCGATCCCGGCCGAGATCACGCACTGCGCCCCATCGCCTGGCCCGACGACCAGCTCGCGTACAGGCTCGCGTAGCGGCCGCCACGACGTACCAGGTCGTCGTGCGTGCCCAGCTCGATCAGCCGGCCGTCGTCGACCACCGCGATGCGGTCCGCGCGCGCGGCGGTGGACAACCGGTGCGCGACCACGACCACGGTTCGGTGTTCGCCTAAGCGTTCGAGTGCTGCTTCGACGGCCCGCTCGGTGCCGGGATCGAGATTCGAGGTCGCCTCGTCGAGCACCAGGACGGCGGGGTCGACGATGGCAACCCGCGCGAGCGACACGAGCTGGCGCTCGCCGGCAGACAACCGCGACCCGCGCTGACGGACTTCGGTGTCGAGTCCGTCCGGCAACGCCGCGAAGCGTTCGGTCAGACCGAGCGCGGCGACCGCGGCGTCGACCTCGGCCGGCGTTGCGTCGCTCCGCGCGACCCGGATGTTGTCGCGCACGGTCCCGAAGAAGAGGAAGCCTTCTTGCGGCACGACGACGATCCGCTCACGAAGGGAGGCGAGCGTCGCACCCCGGAGATCGATGCCACCGAAGGTGACCCGACCGAGGCGCGGGTCGTAGAAGCGCACCATGAGCTTGGCGAGCGTCGACTTCCCTGCGCCGGTGGGTCCGACCAGTGCCAAGTGCTCCCCCGGCGGCAGCTCCAGCGAGACATCGTGGAGCACGTCGGAGCCACCGGCATAGCTGAACGACACGTGTTCCACGGTCAGCCCACCGCGAACGGGAAGGTCGACGGATCCGGTCCGCTCGTCGATCGACGGCTCCTCGTCGAGGAGCGCGAACATCTTCTGGAGCGCGGCGCCCGCTGCTTGCACCATGTTGTAGTTCTGGCTCAGTTGCTGGACGGGCTCGAACAAGTTGCTGAGATAGAGCACGAATGCGGCGACCGTTCCGACGCTGATGAGGTCGGCGTTGGCCATCGCGCCACCGGCCGCGATGACGATCGCGATGCCGGCGACGCCACAGAACTCCACCGCCGGGAAGAACCGGTTCGCGATCCGGATCGTCTGCAGGTTGGCGTTGAATTGCGCTTCGTTGGTCGTGGTGAACCGCTTGAAGTACGACTCCTCCTGCGCGTACGCCTGCACGACCCGAACGCCCGCGAGCCCTTCCTGCAAGGTCGAGAGGTTTCGCCCGATTTCGTCGCGCACGCCCAGGTACGCCTTGTTCGACTCGCGTCGGAACCACTTCCCTCCGTAGTACACGGGAACAAGGAGAACGACGACGCACAGAGCGAGCTGCCACGACAGCACGAAGATCCACACGAGCGCGCCCAGGAACAGCAACGCGTTCTGCGTGAGGCTCATGAGACCAGCTTGCACGAGCTGCTGCAGCGCGTCGACGTCCGACGTCATGCGCGAGACGAGCACGCCTGTCTTCTCACGCTCGAAGAAGTCGAGCCCGAGGCGCATCATGTGGTGGAACACGGACTGGCGCAGAGTCTGGAGAACCGACTCCCCCACTCTCGAGAGGCGCCAGACGACGACGCGACCGAGGCCGAGCGACGTCAGCGCCAGCAGGAGGTAGAGGCCGGCCGCGAGGTCGACCGCTCCTGCATCTCCCGCGTTCATGCCCGAGTCGATCGCATAGGCGACCAGCCGGGGCCCGGCGAGCAGCGCGAGCGTCTGGGCCACGAGCAAGACGAAGAGCGCGACGAGCTGTGCCCTCCATGGTCGGGTAATCAACCAGAGGCGCCGGACGACGTGGGACGCGTCGGCTCGCGAGATCTTCTCCGACGCGAAGGTGCCCGGCCTCATGGTGGACCACCCACGGTCGACTGCACGCCGGGTCCAGCACCGAGAGCGTTCGCGGCGGCCGCGAGCACCTCGCGGTAGCGCTCGTCACGAGCGAGGAGCTCGGCATGGGTGCCGTCCGCGACAATCCGTCCCTCGTGGAGCAAGACCACCCGGTCGGCGAGCGCAATCGTCGCAGGCCGGTGCGCGATGATCAGCGTCGTCCGACCCGCCATCACCTCGAGGAGCGCAGAGCGGATCTCGTGCTCCTTCGTCGGGTCGACCGACGACGTCGCGTCGTCGAGGATGAGCACCCGAGGGTCGGCGACCACAGCCCGGGCGATGGCGACCCTTTGCCGCTGCCCACCCGAGAGCGAGAAGCCGTGCTCGCCGATCTCGGTCGCGAAGCCGTGCGGCAGACCCTCGATGAAGTCCTCGGCGCCGGCGAGGCGGGCCGCTCGCCGCACGGTCTCGAGCGACGCATCCGGATCGGCGAAGGCGATGTTGTCGCGCACGGAGCCCGAGAAGAGGAACGTCTCCTCGAACACAATCCCGACGTTGCGACGAAGGTCCGCGAGGGGCAGGTCCCGCACGTCGACGCCGTCGAGGCACACGCTGCCTCCGCGGACGTCATAGAGCCTCGGGATGAGTCGGGCGATCGTCGTCTTGCCCGCGGCGGTGGCACCGACCACGGCGACCGCCTCACCTCCTCGCAGGACGAGGTCGAAGCCGTCGAGCACGGGTGGACCCTCGCCGTAGCGAAAGGTGACGCGGTCGAAGCGCACCTCGCCCGGCCCGTCGGGGAACGACGTCGGATGGGGCGGGTCGAAGAGCTCGGGGTCCGAGCCCAGGGATTCCTGGATGCGCGCCGCCGCGGCAACGGCCCGTGTCGCCTGGGCGATGAGCTGACCCGCGACTCGCATGGGCTGGACCAGCATTGTGATGTAGAGGTTGTACGCGATGAGGTCGCCGACCGCGAGCTGGCCGTCGAGGACCAAGTGGCCGCCGTACCAGAGCACGGCGACGAGGGCGAGCGTCGGGATGAAGTCGACGAGCGGCAGGAAGTTGGCGCGGAGCTTCGCACTGGCCAGGGCCTGCTCGAGCACGTTGTCGGTTGCGGCGTCGAGTCGCTTGATCTGCTCCCGCTCGGTGCCGAAGCCCTTCACGGCGCGGACTCCCGCCACGCTCTCCTCGACGACGCTCGTGAGCTCGCTCAGCCGCTCCTGGAGTTGCGTCGACACCGGCCCGACGCGGCGGGCGAACCGGGTCGCCGCAACGTTCAGGAACGGGAGAGCGCCCAACGCGAGCAGGGTGAGGGACCAACTCTGGATGAACATCACTACTGCGACGCCGATCAGCGTCGCCCCCGCGGCGATGCTGTACGGCAACATCACGATGGCCTGGTTCACCTGCAGCAAGTCGGTGTTGGCGAGCGCCATCAAGTCGCCGGTCTGTGTCTGGTCGTGGAACGCGAAGTGCTGGCGTTGGAAGTGGGCGAAGAGCGTCGCCCGGAGATCCGTCTCGACCCGATAGGCGAGCCAGAACGTGCTGTAGCGGCGCACTGCCGTGCTCCCCATCTGCACGAGGCCGACCACGATGATGGCCACGGCGTAGCGAACGCTGGTGGACTGGTTCCCGGGGATGATCCCGTCGTCGACTGCGTTCGCGGTGAGCAGCGGGATCACGATGCGCGCAGCGGTGAACACCAGGGCCGCGCCGACGCCCGCGACGAGCCAGGCCGGATGGGAGACGAGCAGCCGGCCCAGGAGCCGCCAGCCACTCCGGCGTAGCCGCTTCTCGTCAGCCGCTGTTCCCCGAGGCACTCACCGTCTCCGGATACCGAATCCACCGCGTCCGGAAGCTCATGCCGCAGGAAGACGCAGATCTTTCGCGGAGTCCGGTCCTCGAGGACCGCGTCGGGCGCAACGCCGAGACTACCGCAGTCGCATCCACCCCACCTCGGAGCTCACGTCGGGTGTCGAGTAGCCTGCATGCCACCGAGATGACGTCGACTCTGCACGCATCCGGCACATGAAAGAAGAGTGGTTTGACTCAAGGTACCGTCAAGTTTTTCAACGCCGAGAAGGGTTTCGGCTTCATCTCACGTGAAGGCGGCGAGGACGTGTTCGTCCACTTCTCCGCCATCCAAGGCAGTGGCTACAAGACACTGAACGAAGGTCAGCTCGTCGAGTTCGACGTCGCGCCCGGACGTAAGGGCGAAGAGGCGCAGAACGTTCGCCCCGTCTGACGCGCACGTGTGGTCGGGCACTCGCCCGACCACACGTCGCCTCACACCGATCCGGTCGGATCCTCGGGTTCCGGAACGCCCGGCGGAGCGTCTTCGAGACCGGTGTCGGTATCATCCCGTTCGAGCGACCCCGGCTCCGGCTGGCCCGGCTCCGCGGTTCCGTGCCGACGGGCGCGCTTCGCGGCCTGCTTCTCCTGTCGACGTCGTTCCTTCTGCAGCTTCTCGAAGCTCGTACGAGATCGTCCGGTCAAGAGTTCCGTGCTCCCATCGTGTGCATTTCGTCTGTCATCCGAACGCCGAACGCCCGATGAGGCGGAGCACAGCGTCCTCCACCTCGAACTCCACGGCGGCAGTGGCCGTCTGACCCCGCCGGGGATGATCCGTGCTCGTCAACTTGACGCGGTACTCACCCACCTCGGTGACGCCGGGCACCTCACTTCCCGGAGTACCCGCACCGACCCACCCGACCGAGTCGAGATCGTCGATCGAGAGCTCGAGGTACACGGTGTCGTCCGAACCGTCGAGCGACACGGCACCGAAATAGCGCTCTGTCATTTCAAGACCTTAGGCGAGGAAGTCGCCACCGGCGCGGTCCGAGACCGCCGCTCGCCGGCTCACCAGCTGTGCTGGATCCGGCCACTGCACATTCCTCGCCCAGCCCAGCCGCTCGAAGAGGTGGATGCATCTCGCCGACGTGTCGATCTGGCCTCGATCGACGCCGTGGCGGGCCAACCTCGGGAACGCATGGTGGTTGTTGTGCCACGACTCGCCCATGGTGAACAGGGCCAATGCGGCGACATTGGTGCTCGCGTCACGCGTCGCGAACGATCGCGAACCGAACCGATGACAGACCGAGTTGATCGCCCACGTGAAGTTGTGACCGATCCCGATCCGCACCACGCCTGCGACGAGTAACGCGCCGACAGCACCCGCGAGATCCCCGGTCCAGAGAAAGCCAATGGTGAACGGGAGCGCAACGGACGCGATGCAACACGGGAGAAAGAGGCGGTCGATCAGCACAAGGTCGGGGTCGGCGAGGAGGTCCGCGGCGTACTCCTGTCGCAGCGTGGTTTCACCGCGGAACATCCAACCGATGTGGGCGTGCCACAGGCCCTTCGCCCCGTCGACCGAGGACGTGCCGACCCACAGAGGCGAGTGCGGGTCGCCGGCGCGGTCCGCGAACCGGTGATGACGACGGTGGTCCGCCACCCAGTCGATCAGTGAACCCTGGAACGACATCGAGCCCAGCAGCGCGAGCACGACCTTCAGAGGGCGGGAGGCTTCGAAGCTGCGATGGGTGAAGAGGCGGTGGAATCCGATCGTCACGCCGTGACCGATAGCCGCCAGGAAGATGACGGCGAGCACGATGTCGAACCACGGAACCGAGTGTCGTACGGCGCGCACGACGACGATCGCGAGCACGACCGGGGGCCCGAAGGCGACGATCGCGTTGGGCAGCCGCTGGTACCACGCCGGCTGCGCGGGCGTGAGCATCTCCGAGGAGGAGCGCCCCCCATCCGATGGTCGAAGATCACCGGATTGCTCCAGAACGTCACGCATCGATCCCTCGCACGGTGCCCCTCCGCACACCGCCGAGGTCTGGAGCAGTGACGTGGGTCCACCAGGTTGGTGGCTCGACCGACTGTAACCCATGGCGGGATACTCAGACCGGTGGCTCTGGTAGGTTGCGCGTAGCCGTTCGCGCGAAACGCGCGCCGCGAATGTGCACTGCTTCAGACCTCGGTGGTGTGCAGCCAACCGAGGTAGCCATGCACTACGAGTGCCAGACCGACGGGCTCCGGCCCCGCCGGCGCCGGGGTCACGAGTGACGGAGATCGATCCCCTCGAACGACTCCGCACCGACCTGCGGTCGGAGCGAGCGAACACCTCGGGAATCGGCGAGCGCGTGTGTCGCGCGTGCGTCGACGCCCTGGCGGTTGACGGGGCCGGGATCATGCTCGTCGCCGACGACGGGCACCTCAGCACCATGGGCGTCTCGGGTGCGATGGCGGCGCGGCTCGAGGATCTCCAGTTCGTCCTCGGGGAAGGACCCGGTGTCGAAGCCCACTCGACCGGCCGCCCCGTGTGGGTACCCGACCTAGATGGTGCACCTGCAAGATGGCCCGCCTACGGCCCCGCGGCCGCCGGCGAGGGAGTCGCCGCCGCGTTCGCGTTTCCGCTGCAGGTCGGGGCAGCCCGCTTGGGGGCGCTCACCGTCTACCGGCGCATCCCCGGGCCGCTCGACCCCCACCAGACGTCGGACGCCATCGAGCTCGCCGCGGTAGCGGCGGACGCGCTGCTGTGGCGGCAAGCGGCGGTGGCACCCGGTTTCGCCCTCGGTGCGACGGACTTCGCGGGAGAATTCCGGGCCCGAGTGCACCAAGCTGCCGGAGTGATCTCCGAACAGCTCGACATCGCTATCGGTGACGCATTGGCCCGGCTACGAGCGCATGCCTACGCTTCGCAGCGACCCATCGACGATGTCGCCCGCGACCTCATCGCGCGGCGGCTGCGGATCGACCGACCGTCCGAGTGAGGGAGGCGTCCGGGTGCCCCGGAGACAAGAGTTGTTGACGAGGACCTTCGTCGACGTCGCCGACACGCTTGTCGCGGACTTCGACATCGTCGAGTTCCTCACGCGGCTGACAGCACGATGCGTCGAGCTCTTCGACATGTCGGCGGCGGGGCTGCTGCTGGCCGATCCCCAGGGCAGCGTCAGAGTCGCCGCCTCCTCGGACGAGCAGATGGAGCTGCTCGAGCTGTTCGAGCTCCAGCACGCGGAAGGACCCTGTCTCGACTCGTATCGCACGGGCCTCGCGGTCGCGTGCGACGACCTCGAACGCGACGGCACGCGCTGGCCGAGGTTCACGCCCGAGGCGCGGTCGTGCGGCTTCGCCTCGGTCTACGCGCTTCCGATGCGTCTCCGCAACGACGTCATCGGCTCGCTCAACCTCCTGCGCGCCGACACCCACGGGCTCGACGCGCAGGATCTCGTGGCCGCGCAGGCTCTCGCCGACGTCGCGACCATCGGGATCCTCCAGCACCGAGCTGCCGAGGAGCACCAACTGCTCGCCGAGCAGCTCCAGTACGCCTTGACGAGCCGGGTCCTCGTGGAGCAAGCGAAAGGCGTCTTGGCCGAGCACGCGCGCATGGAGATGGATGCAGCGTTCGACGCGCTCCGGCGTTACTCGCGCAATCACAACCGACGGCTCGTCGACGTCGCTCGGGCAGTGGTGGAGCGAACGCTGCCCGCAGCCACGATCACGGGCTGACGGCGTCGGCTAGGATCGAGTCCTCGCGTCTCGCCGCTCCAGTAGCGCTTCCTGGTCGACATGTCCCTCGCGAGGCGTTTGTACTCGGCCGGGAGGTTCCATGCACTGGCGGGCGGACCATCTCGGGAGCACGCCATGAGCGACGACTTCTCGACCGATGCGGCAGGCCTCGAACGGCGGGTGAGCCGTCTCGCGACCGAGCGGACGACCCTGTTCGGCAAGGCGGGCACGAACGTCGGACTGTCGAAGCCCGAGCATGTGCGCCTGAAGGCGATCGAACGCGAGCTCGACGAGTGCTTCGTTCTCCGTCGCCAGCAGCGAGCTGCTCGGGACGCACGCCGCTTCTCCAGTGACGACCGGTCTTCGCGGCCGGCGGCGAGGCGCGCAACATGACCACGCGCAAGCGCAACGCCGGCGCTCCCGCTCGTCCGTCAACCGACCGCGTTGCGTTCGCGGCGGCTCGCCAGCGCGCCCGTGAACGAGCGGGTGAGGAAGCACCACCGCGCGGCAGCGGGGCTGCGAAGGGTTCCCGCGGCGCCCCCTGAGGCACGTTGGGCACGTCCCGACCTGCCCTGTGCCGGCCGCTACCTCTCTGAGGCCCGGGCAGCTTCAAGCAGCTCGATCACCTCGTCGTCCGAGGTCTGCTGAAAGTCCTCGTACCACTCTCCGACCCCGAAGAACGGTTGCGAGCACCACGATCTCATCGGCCTCCGACGCGAGCGCCCGCGCCAGCAATCGGCCGGCCTCACGTCGGTTTGCGTACCGTCGGTGGCTCACACTGCGCGGACGCGCCATAGCGTGATCGAACGCGCGTCGATGATGGTGGCATTCGAGATCGACGGCATCGATGCTCCCCGTCGCCAAGGCTGGTCGGTACTCGTCCGCGGAACGCTCCACCACGTCGACCCCGATGCCGCGACCTTCCGCCAACGTTTCGACTCCGAGCCGTGGCTCGCCACCGAGCGCGACGCCTGGCTCATCGTCGAGCCATTCAAGATCACCGGGCGGCGCGTCGTAGCGCACGAACCCGAGTCGGCCGTCTCCCCCACACGTACCTCTGAGGGGTGATAGCGCGAACAGCCGGCACGCGACCTTCGAGCTCACGGTGATTTCAAGCCGGCTGAATCACGCGCTGCAACGATGATGCCGGCGTCCCATCCCGGCGCGCGGCCACCGGGCGGCGGGCGGACATTCGCCATGTCCGCGCCGCTGCGCGCCAGCACCCACGAGATGATGGAGTTCGAGTTCCACATCTCGCCCGTCGCAAGCTCATCGCGGCCCCAAACCGGTGTCGGTACTGCCGGCAAGAGCTCGAGCACCCGCCCGGCCATTGAGGAGCCGTCGGACAGCCTCACCGGACTCGCGACCGCTTCGTGAATGTCAGGAATCCGTCCGTCCTGCCACCGTCTGATCTCGTAGCGGAACAGCCGAAAGCGACCAGCCCATCTCGTCCCGACTGGGCCTGCTGCCACGACACCTCGTCGCTCGGATTGGAAGTCTGGAACGGGCGTCTGCTCGATGACGAACCGTCCTGCGGGGACACCCACCTCGAGCGCCGAGTGGTAGAGATCGCAGCGCGCTCGGCGCTGCGCGAAGGCCGCCACCACCTCGAAGAGCTTGCCGCTGACGCGGACGACAGACGCGCCCGCACCCAGAGGGATCCAATAGAGATCCACGGTTCCCCGCTGTTGGTTCACGATCCCTCGTTCCCCTCGGGTTGGACGCGACCACTGGCTGGAGAAAGGTCCTACCGCCCACACGGCGGCGTCGAATCGAGAGTGCGATGGACTACATAGAAGCCCGCTCGCTCATACACATGGGGGCGGATACAACAGCTTCTGAGTGCGGCGGTTGCCTCCGGTCAGGCCGACCGGGCGGCGGCCAACGACGACGGTGACATGACCGACTCCGCCCAGCCCCTCTCGAACGAACAGGTCGACGACGCAGTTGTAGCCGGCCTGCGCGATCGCCTCGACGCGCTCCAGCGAGCCGAACAGCGGATCGCCAGTGGAGCATTCGGACGCTCCACCGTCAGCGGACTTCCGATCCCCGACGAGCGTTTCCGAGCCGATCCCCCGGCGGAGCTGACGGTCGAAGAGGCCGAGCAGGCGACCCACCAGTAGAAGCGGGGACCGGCAACGATCGGATGCGTCCTCGGACGCTCAGGCAGGCGCCGTCGCGTCCGCCGGCCGCGCGATGAGGTAGATCAGCATGCCGAACAGGGGGATGACGAGAATGAGCAACGCCCACCCCGCCTTGGCCCACCCGCTGTGATCGTGTCGGCGGAAGTTGTCGATGAACGCCCAGATCACGGCAAAAAAGATGGCGAACATCATGAACCACCAGAGCAGCACCCAGAACATGCTCAGCAGCGGAAAGTCGTACGCAACCACGATGCCTCCTCGGCCGTCGACTCGGGGATGTGGTGATCCTGTCGCCCGGCTGCAGGCAATGTAGGGCTGAGCGGCACAACGCACGCGCATGGTCGACGGCGGATGCGTGATCGCCGATACTTTTGATCGGTGACCGAACGGACCGACCGCGGTGCTCCGAAGCTCAACACCGAAGGCGCGGTCGATCTCCCGGACCCGGCGTCGCCCACATTGGACGCCGAGCAGCTGGCGGAGCTGTCGCCCTTCGGCGAGGAGCGCGTCGTCCAGGTGGGCGACGTGCTCTACAGAGCGGGGGACGCGTCGTACGACTTCATCGTGATTCTCGAAGGCGCGGTCGACATCATCCGCCCCGATCTCGACGGCGAGACGCTGCTGACCACTCACGGCGCGGGCCGTTTCCTCGGCGAATTGAACATGCTCACCGGCCAGCGCGCGTTCCTCACCGCGCGCGTGGCTCAGCCCGGCCGCGTCTTGACGCTCCCCATCGACGCGTTCCGCCGCATCATGAGCGGCAAGCCCGACCTCGCCGACACGATCTTCTCTGCCTTCGTCTCCCGCCGCGAGGTGTTGCGGGCGGGAGAAGGCGCGCGGGCGGTTCGAATCATCGGCTCGCGGTATTCACGCGAAGCGATGGCCTTGCGCGGCTTCGCGGCGCGATCGCGTTTCCCGCACTCCTGGATCGACATCGAGGATCACGACGACGTCGACGTGCTGCTCGCCGACATGGGCTTTCGGCTGCAAGACACACCGGTCGTCATCACGCCGACCGGTGTGTTGCGCCATCCGACACCCGGCGAGCTGGCCCAGCAGCTCGGGCTCACCTTCCGACAGGCGCCGGGATACATGTTCGACCTGGTGGTAGTCGGAAGTGGTCCCGCCGGCCTGGCCGCCGCCGTGTACGGCGCCTCGGAGGGCCTCGACACGGTCTCGCTCGACGCGGTGTCCACGGGCGGGCAGGCGGGTGCCAGCTCGCGCATCGAGAACTACGTCGGGTTTCCGAACGGGATCTCCGGCGAGGAGCTCACGGCTCGTGCCGCGATCCAGGCGCAACGGCTCGGTGCACGCCTGAACGCGCCGTGCGAGGTCGCAGGCTTTCGAGTGGAAGACGGGTTCCAGGTCATCGTGCTCGCCGACGGAAGCGAGATCCCCTGCCGCACGGTGATCATCGCCTCGGGCGCGCGCTACCAACGGCTCGCAGTCGCCGAGCTCGAGCGCTTCGAAGGCGCGGGCGTGTACTACGCGGCGACCGACCTGGAGGCGAGGATCTGTGGCGGTCAACCCGTCATCGTCGTCGGTGGCGGCAATTCCGCCGGCCAGGCAGCGATCTACCTGGCGCAACAGGGAAGCGCGGTGTCGCTCGTGATCCGGAGCGATGACCTGACGCACAGCATGTCCCGGTACCTGATCGAGCGCATCGACGCTGACCCTCGCATCGAGTTGTTGACCAACACCGAAGTGCGCGCACTCTCGGGGGACGGCCATCTCGACCGTGTCGTGCTCGAGCACACACCCACCGGCGATCGCGACACGGTCGAGTGCGAGGGCCTCTTCTGCTTCATCGGTGCCGAGCCGGCCACTGCGTGGTTGGATGATGCATTGGACCTCGACGCGAAGGGGTTCATCCTGACCGATCGGTCGCTGCCGGAGGAGACCACTCACGGACCTCGGTTCGCGACTCGCGCGCCGCTGCCCTACGAGACGTCGGCGCCGGGCGTCTTCGCGGTCGGGGATGTACGAAGCGGCTCCCTGAAGCGCGTCGCGGCCGCCGTTGGCGAGGGATCGAGCGCAGTCCGCTCCGCACACGAGCATCTCGCGACGTTCGCTCATTGAGGCGCCTCCGGTTCTGCTCACCTCACGAGTCAGGATCGACCAGCCGCGGAGGGAAGCCGCCATGACTGACCGGACCCCAGCTGTCGATACTCACGCGCAACAGCACTTTGCCCTGCCGACGCATCGCGTCGCGGTACTCGTCCCAGGCGGGGTGCTCGCCGCTGATGCAGCGGAAGTAATCGACGAGCGGCTCGACGGCGTCGGGCATGTCGATGACCGCGACCGTCCCCCTCACCTGGACCCACTCCCCGCCGAACTCGTCCGACAGCACGCAGACCGAAGCCCGAGCGTCGCGGCGAGCGTTGCGGCGAGACGACGTGTCAACGCGGCGGCGTCGAAGTCCCTGGGGTGGTAAGACCCGCGCGATGGAGTATCGGAAGCTCGGGACGGCCGGACTCGAGGTGAGCTGCCTTGCGTTGGGGTCCTGGCGCACGTTCGAACGTACGAGCCCGCCTGTGTCTAATTCCTCAAGCGGCTGTTCCAGCTCTCCGATTCAAACTGAGCCACTACCTGAGGCAGGGACGTGGGCGGGCAGCTGGTAGATTGTGCCCCCACGCTCCTTCGACGCGCGAACCTGCACTACCCCGGACCTCGGTGGTGTGAGTCGTCTGACCCGCCAGACCGAGGTACTCCGGATGCAGACGGCATTGCAGCAGGATCGTGACGCTTATGCACCAGACGCCGCGCACGGCGTGAAGATCCCGTCACTCATGGAGCTCGGGCGGAAGGCCATTCCACAGGCGGTCGAGGGAGCGATCGTGCCCGCGGCACTGTTCGTGGTCATGGATCTGCTCTTCGGGCTCGGCGCAGGCATCGGCGCCGCGCTCGCCTGGTCGACGGTTGCGATCGTTCGCCGCCTGCGTTCGGGACAGCGGGTTCCCGGAATGGTGATCCTCGGCGCGGTGACGCGGACCGGGAAATCGATCGTCGGCTTTGCGACCGGCAGCGCCTTCCTCTACTTCTTGCAGCCCACCCTCGGCACGGCGTTGGTCGCTGCGGCCTTCGCCATGTCGGTCAGGCTCGACGCCACGCTGGCACAACGGTTCGCCGCGGACTTCTGTGTGCTGCCTGATCGCGTGCTCGGCGATTCGCGCGTGCGCCTCTTCTTTCGGCGCTGCTCGCTGATGTGGGGCGCCGTCGGCCTCGTGAACGCCGCCGTCACGCTCTGGCTCCTGATGACCCTACCGACGGCGACGTACGTCGTCGTCAAGACGATCCTGTCGATCGCGGTCACGGTCGGAGCAGTCGCCGGGTCATTCGTGTGGTTCCGGCGTTCCATGCTGCGTCACGGGCTCGCGGTCGCCGTCCTCTAGACGGTACGAACCTCACGCAGTGGCTGGCACCCCACCCCGGGCGACGCCGCCGGTTTTGACTTCGGCGTGACGCTGGTCAGCCCCAGGGGCCGAGGCCGGAAGGAGAACATCCCTCCGATGATCAGTAGCCGTAGGTACCGGCTCTCGTCGACGAAGGCTTCGTCGCGCCGGAGACGCCACCATGCCTGACCTTCACGACGTGCCAGGTGCCGCCGAAGCTCGCGATGCCTTCACCATTGGCTTGGTGCGTCTGGGTGTCGCCCGCGTACAGGTACAGGGGCAGCCCGTCCCGCGTCACCTGCCCGTCGGTGCTCGTGTCGAGGCCGGTCACTCGCTTGCCGGCCTTGAGCGTCGTGCCGGATGCGAGCGTGAGCGGAGGCCACAAACCGAGGCACGCACCGGTACACGCGATCGCGGTCCCGTTTCCGTCGGTCAGCGTGTACAGGGTTCGCCCGTTCGAGTCGGCGAGCACCTTTCCGATCCCGCTGACTTTCGTGATCTTCACCGTCGCCTTGGGCGTCTGGGCGGACGCACCGCTGCTGTCGAGGAGCGCGCTTGCGGTGGCTGCAAGCGCCACCGCGCAGAGGATCGCGGCGACGCGGGCCGATACCGTGCGCACGACATTGTGTCGGGGGGAAAGAGTGTGAGCTGTCACGAGTACGTCAGACCTCCATTGCTTCGCCCATTCGTCAGGGCTCTGCCGTGTACTACGTGAGCACACTCCGGATGGATTGGCTCGACGATCGGGAGAGACCGCGTGGCTCACGCGGCTACGACGTCCGGTGGTACGTGCAGAGCACCGGACTCAATGATGAAGAAGAAATAGCCCGACCCGTGCTCGGTCGTGAGGCGACGTCCCGCGGCGACGGCACGCTCTTCGAGCTTGTCGGCAACGGCTGCACGCTCGGCGTCCGTGAGCGGGCTGAGGAGCGGAACGTTCTGAAGACGACGACGTCGACGGCCATGGCCGAAACCTCTACGAGTGCGGGCGTGACCGATGTCGCCGCGTTCACCAGTTGTTCACCCGATGGTCCACTCCCCTGTGTGGCACCGATCGCGATGGCGCCAGGTGCGGCGTCAGCGGCGCGTCAAGACCGCGGCGATCCGCTCGTAGCGTGCATCGGTGTCGCCGGCGATCCGTCCGGTCCACCGCAGAACTTCGGCGACGTCGAGCGCGACGCCCGCGTCGAGAATCGCGTCGATGTCGACCCAATCCCTCGGCCGGTTGTACACCGTCTTGCACACGACGAGGTGCTCAGGAGCCAGGACCGGAATGTTCGAGTCGGCGAACGGAACGGTGCGGCGCGCCGCCGCCGCTGTGTCGTGGAAGGCGTCGTACGCGAAGAAGAGGTCGATCGGCGTCTCGTCCCACATGACACGCGTCTGGCCATCGCGTGCTACCGCCGCCACCGAGTCCGGCGCGTCGGCGTCGACGCCGAGCATTAGGAGGGGCGCGGCGACGTCGGAGTATCGATGGGCGGGCACGAAGATGTTGAGATCGATGTCGATCGTCGCCCGCGGCTCGGCGTAGTAGGCCAAGGCCAACGCTCCGCCGAACGCGTGCGGGATCTCCGAGAGCGCTTGCTCGAGCGCAACGACGCGCTCCGGCAGCGTCAGCTTCGTCACGACGAGAGGAGTAGGGGCGCCAGGAGCGCACGCGGCCGCGGCCGGGCCGGAATTGCGTCGGCCAGCAACAGCACGTCGACGAGGCGGCGCGCGTGCTCCTCGGCGCTCCGGGCGGGCGGCGGCCCGCCGGTCGCGACCTCGGCGTCGAGGCGCAGGTGTTCGCCCGCGGCCTCGACCAGGCGCTGCAGCGTCCCGAAGGTCGGGTCACGCCGACCATGCTCGTACGCCGAGACGACCGGCTGCGAAGTACCGGCCCGGCGGGCGAGATCCGCCTGGGTCAGCCCCTGGCGTCGGCGAATGCTGCGGAGCAACTCCCCCGGGTTCATGGGCCTAGCATATCGGATCGTCTATGTCCCGGACAAGTAGCTGAAGGCTCGACCGTGAGCACACGAAAGGACCGCTCGGTGCGCGGAGACGCACGGGTCAATCCAACGCGGTCGCCATCGCGGATGAACGCGTTCGTGCCGTGCCACTCGTCCACGCCGAAGTCGGTATCGAACTCACACGCCGGGCTCGAAAAAGGCGCGGTCGACGAGGTCGCGAATCTAGACGCACTCCCAGCACGGGTTTACGCTCAAAGCATGTCGGTGGAGACATCGGTTGACAAGGATGCGCTGCTCCGCCGGCACTCCGCGGTCACGGTCCCCGTCGACCGGGGGATCGGCGACCCGTGCCTGACGGTCCCGAGGGCTCGGGCCATGGATCCGTAGCAACAACGTCGAGAGCAACCAGCCCTCGGAGGGGAAGACCGAGCGAGGAGAAGCACCGACGTGTCTGAAAGCGAAAACCCAGCAATCCCCTCCCCGACTCCGACGCCGAGTCGACCCCGGACGAACCAGGACTGGTGGCCGAATCAGCTGGATCTGCAGGTTCTCCACGCGCACTCGCCCCAGTCCGATCCGATGGGCGCGGACTTCGACTACGCGGAAGCATTCCAGACCCTCGACCTCGACGCGCTCAAGCAGGACCTCGTCGCGGTGATGACGACGTCACAGGACTGGTGGCCCGCCGACTACGGCCACTACGGGCCGCTCCTGATCCGGATGACGTGGCACGCCGCGGGTACGTACCGCATCGCCGACGGTCGGGGCGGTGGCGGCGAGGGCGCTCAGCGTTTCGCCCCCCTCAACAGCTGGCCCGACAACGCGAACCTCGACAAGGCGCGCCGGTTGCTCTGGCCGGTCAAGCAGAAGTACGGCCAAAAGATCTCCTGGGCTGATCTGATCATCTTCGCCGGCAACTGTGCCTATGAATCGATGGGGTTCGAAACGTTCGGCTTCGGCTTCGGGCGCGAGGACATCTGGGAGCCCGACGAGGTTTTCTGGGGCTCTGAGGACACGTGGCTCGGGGATGAGCGCTACAGCGGCGACCGGGACCTCGCCCATCCTTTCGGCGCGGTGCAGATGGGCCTGATCTACGTGAACCCGGAGGGTCCGAACGCCAGCGCGGATCCGCTGGCTGCCGCCATTGACATTCGAGAGACCTTCCGCCGCATGGCGATGAACGACGAGGAAACCGTCGCGCTCATCGTCGGCGGCCACACGGTCGGCAAGTGCCATGGTGCAGTCGGTGAGGAGTACGCCGGTCCCGAACCCGAGGGCTGCCCCGTCGAGGCGCAGGGCTTGGGCTGGACGAACACCTTCGGCAGCGGTAAGGGCGCCGACACGCTCACCAGCGGGCTCGAGGGAGCTTGGACCAACGAGCCGACGAAGTGGGACAACGGTTACCTCGACAACCTGTTCAACTACGAGTACGAGCTGACGACGAGCCCCGCCGGCGCGAAGCAGTGGACTCCCAAGAATCCCGAGGCCCAGGGCACCGTGCCGGACGCTCACGATCCGTCGACGCGGCACGCCCCCATGATGTTGACAACGGACCTCGCGCTGAAGCTGGACCCGACCTACGCGCCGATCTCGAAGCGCTTCCACGAGAACCCCGACCAGCTCGCGGACGCGTTCGCCAGGGCGTGGTACAAGCTGTTGCACCGCGACATGGGACCCGTCTCGCGCTACCTCGGCCCGTGGGTTCCGGAGGTGCAGCTCTGGCAGGACCCCGTCCCCAAGGTCGATCATGACCTGATAGGGGACGAGGACGTTGCCGCCCTCAAGGGCAAGATCCTCGCATCGGGACTGTCCGTCTCCCAGCTGGTGTCCACCGCTTGGGCCTCGGCGGCGAGCTTCCGCGGCACCGACAAGCGGGGAGGGGCGAACGGGGCGCGGATTCGCCTCGCGCCACAACGGGAATGGGAGGTCAACAACCCGACTGAGCTGGGCAGGGTCCTGCAAACCCTCGAACGGGTCCAACAGGACTTCAACAGCTCACAGTCCGGCGGAACGAAAGTCTCGCTCGCCGACCTGATCGTCCTGGGCGGATGCGCGGCCGTCGAGCAAGGGGCGAAGAACGCCGGGCATGACGTCACGGTTCCGTTCACGCCGGGTCGCTCGGACGCCTCGCAAGAGCAAACCGACGTCGAGTCGTTCGCCGTGCTCGAACCGACCGCCGACGGGTTCCGCAACTACCTCCGGGGCGGGGAGAAGTTGTCGCCGGAAGCCCTGCTGCTGGACCGCGCTTACATGTTGACGTTGACGGCTCCCGAGATGACGGTGCTCATCGGCGGCATGCGGGCGCTGAACGCAAACCACGGGCAGTCCCAAGACGGCGTCTTCACCGACCGGCCCGAGACGCTGACGAACGACTTCTTCGTGAACCTGCTCGACATGAGCACGGAATGGAAGGCGTCCGCCGCGGCTGAGAACGTGTACGAGGGTCACGATCGCGCGACAGGCGAGGTCAAATGGACCGGCACCGCCGTCGATCTCGTCTTCGGTTCGAACTCCCAGCTGCGAGCCCTCTCAGAGGTCTACGCAAGCGACGACTCGAAGGAGAAGTTCGTAGGTGACTTCGTGGCGGCATGGGACAAGGTCATGAGCCTCGATCGCTTCGACCTCGCCTGATCGCCTACCCCGGACCGGTGACCAGTTCAGGCAACGTCGCCGTCTGGGTGGCGTCGTGAGACGTCGTAGTGGTCATGTGGCAGCGGTTGCACAGGCCATAGGTAGAACGAGGCCCAGGTGCTCGAAGAGATGCACCGTGGCGTACAGCGTGAACGACGCGCCGCGTGGGCACCACGGGGCCCGAAGGTCCGGACCTCTAAGCGTCCTGGGCCAGATCGTGGTCCCGTCACTTGACCGGCGAGCCGTCGGAGCGCGACGGTCATTGCTGAACGCGACTCAGGGAGGCAGCCATGAGCGCCACTGAAGCCACCCGGAACGCGAGCGGGGACGCGAGCATCGGGAGCGGGGACGCGAGCATCGGGAGCGTGGACACGAAGCTCGAGGCTGTCGTCATTCCTGTCTCGGATGTCGATCGCGCGACGGCGCTCCTGCGGGCCGAGGCCGCGCACGGCGAGCACGAGACGCGCACCGGCAAGCGGGATGAGAACTGGCCCGCGTGGTACGCCGCCTACATGCTGGCGGAGCAAACCGGCGATGAGCTTCCGTCCTGAGCGATTACGACGTCATCGTCCTCGGCGCCGGCGCGCCCGGCGAGCATTGCGCCGGCGCGCTCGCCGAGGGCGGTCTGCGAGTCGCCGTCGTCGAACGCGAGCTGGTCGGTGGCGAGTGCTCGTACTGGGCGTGCATCCCCTCCAAGACCCTGCTTCGCCCGGGTGAAGCCGTCCACGACGCCAACGACGCCGCGGCGACCGCCGCGGTCGACGTCGAGGCGGCGCTCGCCTGGCGCGACTTCATGGTCTCGAAGCACACGGACGCCAGTGCCGAGAAGTGGCTCACCGATCTGGGCATCGACGTGATCCGGGGCCACGGCCGCCTTGCGGGAACGGGCGCGGTCGAAGTCGACGGGGTGCGGCACACCGCCCGCCACGTCGTCGTGGCCGCCGGCGCGGATCCGATCGTGCCGCCGGTTCCCGGCCTCGGGGCGCTCGACGGTGTGTGGACGAACCGCGAGGTGACCGCGATGAAGGCCGTCCCTCGCCGCCTGCTCATCCTGGGCGGCGGTCCGGTCGGCGTCGAGATGGCCCAGGCCGTCCGCCGCCTCGGCGGCGAGGTGGCGCTCGTGGACGGCGCCGAGCGCGTGCTTCCGCGCGAGCCCGCGCCGCTGGGCGATGCACTCGGCGACATCCTGCGCCGCGACGGGATCGAGGTCGTGCTCCGTGTGCACGCGACCGCGGCGTGGCGTGACGGCGACGACTACGTCCTCGACTTCGACGGCCGCCCCCAGTTGCGGGGCGACCGCCTGCTCGTTGCGACCGGTCGCCGGCCGCGTGTCGACGGCATCGGGCTCGAGACCGTCGGCATCGCGGCTGATGGCCGGGGGATCCCCGTCGACGCGCACTGCCGCGTGACCGAGCGACTCTGGGCGATCGGCGACATCACCGGGATCTGGCCATTGACGACCACCGGCAAATACCAAGGCGACATCGTCGCCGCGAACATCCTCGGAGAGCCGCGCGAAGCCAACTACGAGGCCCTCCCACGCGTCGTCTTCACCGACCCGCAGGCCGCGTCGGTCGGCGTGCCCGAGGCGCGCTTCACCGGCAGCGCGCCGGTCTCGGCCGTCTCGAAAACCGCCACGTACACCCGCGCTTACGCCGAGTCGAACGGCTTCCTGACCCTCCTCAGCGACGGCGAACGACTCACCGGCGCGTACGCGCTCGGACCGGAAGCCGGCGAGTGGCTCCAGCAGGCCACCCTGGCCATCCGCGCCCGCATCCCACTCGATGTGCTGCGCGACACCATCCAGCCGTTCCCGACCTTCTCCGAGATCTACAGCGACGCGCTCAAAGCTCTACGGGCCGAGATCGCAACGGCGATGGCGTAAGAGACAAGGGGCCAGCGGGTGTAGGTGTGACCCGAGGCGCCTCCCCATGTGTTGGAGCCGGTGGTCGTGAGGGCGACGCGGCTGGGATCGGACCAGTCCTAGTGCACGGACGTCGACGTCGTCGTCGTGCTCGACGGCAAGCATTTCACACGACACATGATCGGGCTCCTGCTCCGGATTTGCCCGCACGCGCGTGCCCGGAAGGTCCCTCGGCGGCGCGTACGTCTCGGTCGTCAGAACGGCGTGGGGATGTCCCTGGGGCGGGTCGTGCCGGGTTGCGTGGCGTCGCGAACGACGCGCTCGGGCAACGCGATCCTCTTGCGCTTCGGCGGCTCGTACGGGATCTGGCTCAGAAGGTGGGTGATGATGTTCAGGCGCGCTCGCTTCTTGTCGTCGGAGTGCGCCACGTACCACGGCGCCCACGCCGTGTCGGTCGCCGCGAACATCTCGTCGCGAGCACGCGAGTAGTCGTCCCAACGTGTGTACGAGGCCAGGTCCATGTCGGAGAGCTTCCAGATCTTGCGAGGATCGTCGATGCGACTCTCGAGCCGGCGGGTTTGCTCGTCGGCGCTGACCTCGAGCCAGTACTTGATCAGCCGAATGCCCGAGTCGACCATCGCCCGCTCGACCGCGGGAACCTGTTCGAGGAAGCGCCTGGTCTGCTCGTCGGTGCAGAACCCCATGACCCGCTCGACGCCGGCACGGTTGTACCAGCTGCGGTCGAAGATCACGACCTCGCCGCCGGCGGGAAGGTGCGGGATATAGCGCTGGACGTACATCTGCGATTTCTCGCGCTCTGTCGGCGCGGGAAGCGCGACGACGCGGAACACGCGTGGGCTCACCCGTTCGGTGATCGCCTTGATGGTTCCACCCTTGCCCGCCGTGTCGCGGCCCTCGAACACGACGCACACCTTCGCCCCCGACACCTTGACCCACTCCTGCAATTCCACGAGCTCACCATGCAGGCGGCGCAGCTCGTGCTGGTACTCCTTCTGTTTCATCTTCGGGGCCAGTTCGCCCGTGCTCTGGTCCGTCTCGTGCTTGTGCTTTGTCATGCCAGACAGCTCCTGGGCGACCGGCGAGACGCTGGACGCGAGCTCGAGCCCATCATCGGGCAGTCTCGTTCAGCGCGCGGCCCGGAGCGACCGCCCGCTCGACATCGAACCCTGTGAGCTCAGGTGTGCGCCGACGCCGGATCCACTTCCCCGCCTCGACGACGAGCGGGAGTGCCAGCGCAAGACCGATCGCCGCAAGCCATTGCGGGCCGGTGAGGGACGCGGTGAGCAGCCCGTGTTGGAGGCTCGGAAGTTGCGTCGCGAAGAAGATCATCGCGATCGGCACGATGGCCACGCCCACGGCCGTGAGGATCGGCGGCGCGAGCCCGCTGGCGGGATCGCGGCGGTTGGTGAGCGCGTTGAATACCGTGCCCAGTCCCATCACGACGAACGTCATGGTCAGCGACGCGGTCGGGTGAGTAGTGCTCGGCTCGTCGGGGCCGGCGACGAGCGGCACAAACGCGGCGGTGGCGAGCACAATGCCGTACACGATCCAGAGGATCACGGCCGTGCGGTTCGTGATCGGCGATTTGGGGTCTCGGGGTGGGCGGTGCATGACGTCGGGGTCTCCCGGATCGAGCGCGATGACGACGACGCCCGACGCGGTCACGAAGATGAGGAGGTAGATGACCATGAGCGGCGTGAGCGCGACGCCCTCGTTGACATCGAAGATGGTGGCGGCGATGAACAGCACGACGAGCGCCAGCAGCTGGGTCATCTGGAAGCGGACGTACGAGACGATCTTTTCATAGACCCGTCGGCCGATCTCTACCGCGTTGACGAGCGTCCCGAAGTTGTCGTCGGTGAGGATCATCCTGCCCGCTTGTTTCGTGACCTCGCTGCCCGATCCCATCGCCACGCCGATGTCAGCTTGTTTCAGGGCGGCCGCATCGTTGACCGCGTCGCCCGTCATCGCAACGATCAGGCCCTGCGCTTGCATGACGCGGGCGAGACGAAGCTTGTCCTCGGGTGAAACACGGCCGAACACGTGGAGCTGTGGCAAGCGGCGGGCAAGCTCGTCGTCGGACATCATCTGCAGATCGCTTCCACTGATGGCGCCGGATCCAAGCCCGAGGTCGGCACCGATGGCGTTGGCGGTCACCGCGTGGTCGCCGGTGATCATCCGCACGTCGATACCGGCGCCAAGCGCGGTCTGCACCGCTCCCTTGGCCTCCGCGCGTAGCGGGTCGATGATGCCGACCATGCCGACGAAACCGAGCTCCTGCGTGAGCGACATCGGGTCGGAACCCATCGCATCGAGCTCGTCATCCTCCACGAATCGCGCTGCGAACGCGAGCACCCGCAGACCCTGCTCCCCCATCCGCTCGTTGGCGGCGTCGATGTCGGACCGCGCCTCTTCGATCGGGACGTGGGTCTCACTCATCGGACCGCCGGAACGGGCACAACGCGCCAAGACGACGTCGGGTCCACCCTTGACCAACTGGACGATCCGCTCGCGCCCGCCGAGCGTCGCGCGGTGGAACGTCGCCATGAACTTGTACTCGGAGTCGAACGGCACTTCGGCGATTCGGGGGTAGCTCCGGCGCGTCTCTTCGGCGTCGACATTGAGCTTGGCCGACAGGACGACCAGCGCCGCCTCGGTCGGATCGCCGACGATGGCCCCATCGTCGGCGACCGTCGCGTCGCTGTCGAGCACCATGCCGAGCGCGAGGTTGGTGAAGTCCGGCACCGGAACCCCGGCGGCCGACTTGATCGCCCCCGTCTTGCGGTATCCCTCGCCCTCGACCGTGAACCAGGCTCCGCTCGCGTACATGACCGAGACCATCATCTCGTTCATCGTGAGCGTGCCGGTCTTGTCGGTGTTGATCGCGCTCGTCGCGCCCAGCGTCTCGACATCGGTCAGGTTCTTCACGATCGCCTTGGCGTCCGAGAGCTGCTTCGCGCCCAACGACAGCAGGCCCGACACGAACGCGGGAAGACCGGTCGGGATGGCCGAGATCGCCATTGCCGTGCCGAGCAGGAACAGCTCCTGCGCGTCCATGCCGCGGGCGAGCCCCACCACGAAGATGAACGCGACCGCGCTCCAGGCGATGATCCCCAGCACCTTGGTCAGGGAGTCGAGCTCCTTCTGCAACGGGGAGCGCGTCCGGGAGACCGACGTCAGCATGGTCGCGATCTGACCCATCTGCGTCTGCATGCCCGTAGCGGTGACGACCATCGCCGCCGTCCCCCGCGTCACCGACGTGTTCTGGAACAGCATGTTCGATCGATCCCCGAGCGCCACGTCCGCGCCCGGGAGCACGCCGGCGTCCTTGCCCACGGGAGCGCTCTCGCCGGTCAGCGCGGCCTCCTGCGTCTCCAGCGTCGCCGAATGGACGATCCGACCGTCGGCCGGAACGATGTCGCCCGCCTCTATCTGCACGATGTCACCGGGAACCACTCCCGCAGCCGGCACCAACGCCAGCGCGCCGTCTCGCACGACCTTCGCCTTCGGAACCTGCAGGTTCGACAGCGCAGTCACGCTCTCCCGCGCCTTCAACTCCTGACGCGAACCCAGCACAACGTTGAGGAGGATGAGCAGCGCCACCATGATCCCGGTCGAAACCTCGGTGATCGCGAAGCTCACCACCACAACCGCGACCAACATGATGTTCATCGGATTGCGGAACTGACTGAACGCAACCGCCCAAACCGACGGCGGCTTCTCGCTGGCGATCTCGTTCGGCCCGAACCGCGCCAACCGATTCGCCGCTTCCCCGGCGCCCAAACCCGCGGTCGCATCCGTGCCCAGCGACGCCACCACCTCCGCGACATCGCGGGCGAATGGTGGCGGCCCTCCAAGAGCTGCACTCGGGTCCGTGACGCCTCGCTGAGCATCCACCGTCGACACGAGCACCTCCGTACCCAGCCGCCTCTGTCCGCGGACTGTATCGTCCCGATGGGCGTTGGCACTCCGGGCCGCCACCGAAGTTGACTCTGCGACGAGCACGCAGCGGGGGGAAGCGATGCCCGACGAGGGAACCGGCAACACGCGGCTCGCAATCCTGCTGGCGATGGCGATGTTCGTGCTGGTCGTCGACACGTCGTTGATGAACGTGTCGATCTCGGCAGTGGTCCACGATCTCGACACGACCGCGAGCGGCGTCCAGTCCGCGATCGCACTCGAAGCGTTGGTGTCTGCCGCGTTCATCCTCATCAGCAGCAAGGTGGGTGACCTCATCGGCAGGAGGCGCGCCTATGTGCTGGGTCTCCTGGCATATGCGGTCGGCGCGCTGGCGATGACGGTCGCGCAGAGCCTCACCGCGATCATCGTCTTCTGGGCGATCATCGGTGGCTTGGGCGCGTCGCTACTGCTCCCCGCAATGCAGTCGCTCATCCACGGCAACTTCGACGGCGCCGCTCGTAAGAAGGCCTACGCGCTCGTCGGCGCCGCCGCCGCGATCGCAGCGGCGGTAGGCCCGCTCCTTGGCGGCTTCGTCACCACGTATCTCTCGTGGCGGGTCGGCTTCGCGCTCGAGGTGGTGGTCATCGGGGTGGTGCTCTCGGGCATCCGTCTCGTGCGCGACGTCGAGTACACGGGAGAACGCCGCATCGACGTGGTCGGCGCCGCGCTCTCGGTCGTCGGCATGGGCGGTGTCGTCCTCGGCATTCTCGTCTGGCAGGAGGGCGGCGACTACGTCGTCCTCCTGATGGTCCTCGGCGCAGCCGCACTCGTCTTGCTGTCCCGGTGGCTCGTCCGGCGCAAGCGCGCGGGCAAGCTCACGCTGCTCGATCCCGACCTCTTCCGATTCCCACACTTCCGGCTGGGGATCACCGGGCAGATGATGCAGCAGATCACGCTCGGCGGGGCGATGATCGCACTCCCGCTGTTCCTCCAGATGACCCTCGAGTACGACGCGATGCAAGCCGGGCTCTCGCTCGCACCGTTGTCCCTCAGCATGTTCGGCGTCGCATTACTGGCGGGGAGGCGGGCGGGGCGGCGGCGCCCGGCGAACATCGTGCTCGTCGGATTCGGCCTCAGCGCGCTCGGGATGGCGTTGATCATCCCCGTGATGCCCCGAGCCGACTCGGGTTGGGGGCTCCTCGTCCCGCTCCTCGCGGCGGGATCCGGTCTGGGCCTGCTCGTGTCGCAGCTCAACAACTACACCTTGTCGCCCATCGAGGAGGAACGGGTCAGTGAGGCCGCCGGCGTGAACTCCGCGGGAGGATCTTTCGGCCTCTCGTTCGGCCTCGCGATGGCCGGTGGCATCATGCTCGCGGTCCTGTCCTTCAGCTTCACCCACATGACCGACAACAGCGCCGTGATCCCGAAAGCGCAGCAAGAGCAGATCGCAACCACGCTCGAGGACAACGCCGAGGTGATGAGCAACACCCAACTCGCGGGCCTCCTCGCCGACGAGCCCAAGGACGTCCGTGACGAGATCCTGCGGATCAACTCGGACGCGCGCGACCGATCATTGCAGGTGGCTCTCCTCGTGCCGCTGCTCGCCAGCCTGGTCGGGTTGGTGACCGGCTTCCGCATGCGGCGACTCCCGGACATCGAATCCGTCGCGAGCCACGAAGGCATTGATCTTGGCTGATCGGCGCGAGGAAGTGATCGAGCGGTGGGTGCCCGGTGTGCGCGCGGTGCGCGAGTACCGGAGGTCCTGGCTGCGCGCCGACCTCGTAGCGGGTCTCGTGCTCGCCGCGATCCTCGTACCACAGGGGATGGCGTACGCGGAGCTCGCCGGGCTCCCGGCGGTCACGGGTCTCTACACCACGATCGGCTGCCTGGTGGGTTACGCGCTCTTCGGTCCGTCGCGAGTGCTCGTTCTCGGGCCCGACTCGTCGGTGTCACCGCTGATCTTCGCTGCGCTCGTCCCGCTGGTGGCCACCAACGACCCGAAGACCGCGATCGCGCTCGCGGGCATGCTCGCCTTGATCGTCGGCCTGATCGAGATCGGTCTCGGCATCGGCAAGCTCGGGTTCGTTGCCGACCTGTTGTCGAGCGAGGTCCAGGTCGGGTACATGAACGGCCTCGCGATCACCATCATTGCCGGTCAGCTGCCGAAACTGTTCGGGTTCTCCACCGACGCGAGCGGCTTCGTCGACGAGCTCGGCGAGTTCTTCGAAAATCTCGACAAAACCGAAGGTGCCGCGCTCGCGGTCGGCATCGGCGTGCTCGCCATCCTGCTCGTTCTCCCGCGGCTCACCCGGACGGTGCCGGCGGTGCTCGTCGCGGTGGTCGCGGCCACTGCGGTATCCGCTGTACTCGGGCTGTCGGATCACATCACGACGGTCGGCTCGCTCCCCCCGGCGTCCCGACGCCGTCGATGCCCTGGACCAAGTTGAGCGACGTCGGACCGCTGCTCATCGCGGCAATCGGCATCACGCTCGTCTCCCTCACGGACACGATCGCGACCTCCTCGGCATTTGCGGCACGACGCGGTGACGAAGTCGATCCCAATCAAGAGATGATCGGAATCGGTGCCGCGAACCTCGCCGCCGGGTTCCTGCAAGGGTTCGCCGTGTCGACGAGCGGCTCACGGACTGCGGTCGCCGAGCAGTCCGGCGCGAAGAGCCAACTGACCGGCGTCGTCGGCGCGGGCGTGGTCGCCGTCCTCCTGCTCTTCCTCAACAACCTGCTCGCTGATCTGCCCCAGGCCGCGCTCGCGGCAGTGGTGATCGCCGCCGCGCTCTCGCTCCTGAACCTCGGTGCGCTCCGGCGGTACTGGTCGGTCCGCCCCTCTGCCGTCATGCTGTCGCTGGTGGCGTCGCTGGGCGTGATCTTCGTCGGCGTGCTCGACGGCATCGTCATCGCGATCGTCCTTGCCGTGTTGCTCTTCTTCCGCCGGAGTTGGTGGCCGCACGGCGCGGTGCTCGGAGAGATGGACGACCGCGAGGGCTGGCACAGCATCGAGGTTCACGGAGAGGCGCGCGAGCATCCGGGCATCGTCGTCTACCGGTGGGAGGCGCCCCTGTTCTTCGCCAACGCCGGCGCGTTCCGTCGCCAGATCCGCCACCTCGTGCGGGAGCGAAGGCCACAATGGATGGTCATCCAGTGCGAAGCCGTCACCGATGTTGACCTCACGGCGGCGGCGATGCTCGAGCAGCTCGACAAGGAGCTGAACCGCGAGGGTGTCCACATGGCGTTCGTCGAGCTGCGCAGCCGGCTCCAGGATCTCGTGAAGCAGTACGGCCTGTTCGAGACCCTCGACCGCGACCACTTCTATGCCAGTGTGGAGGTTGCGCTGGAAGCCATCCGGGAGGAGGAGGGCCGATGAACGCCACCGTCGTCCGCGTGTCGATGCGTCGTCGGCTCGCCGCACTGTTCGCGCTCGCGGGGACGGTCGTGCTGGTGGTCGCGCTCGCAGCGATCCTGTTCAACCACGGCGTGAGCATCGTCGTCGGGCTCGTCGGGTTGATCCTG
Source organism: uncultured Actinomycetes bacterium (assembly GCA_963775795.1). Classification (GTDB taxonomy): domain Bacteria; phylum Actinomycetota; class Acidimicrobiia; order IMCC26256; family DASPTH01; genus CAVZKC01. The sequence continues at coordinate 2,395,632 of CAVZKC010000004.1, forward strand.
GCAGTCGCGGGCGGCTGGTGGCTCGTGACCGAGCCGATGCCACGCCGGGCGATCGGGATCGCCGGGCTCATCGCCGGCCTTGCGCTCATGATCGCAGCCATGGCGAACGCGCTCGACGACGCCGAACGAGTCGTGTTCCGATCAGCGCTCATCGCCGCGCTGCTCGCGATCACCCTCGCCTGCGCGCGCACCGCGATGGCGCGCGACAGGATCGACGTCCGTGTACGCGCGGGAGGACCGCCCCGGCATCCGGTGCTGCTCTGCAATCCTTGGTCTGGTGGTGGCAAGGTCGAACGGTTCGCACTCGTGCCGCTCGCCCGTGATCTCGGCGTGGAGACGGTGATGCTCGACCGCGGGCTCGATCTCGAACAACTCGCCCGCGACGCGGTCGCACGCGGCGCCGACTGCCTCGGCATGGCAGGCGGGGACGGCTCCCAGGCGCTGGTTGCGTCGATTGCCGTCGAGCACGGACTCCCCTTCGTCTGCGTGAGCGCGGGCACCCGCAACCACTTCGCTCTCGATCTCGGGCTCAACCGCGACGACCCCCGTGAATCGATGTACGCGTTCCGCGACGCGGAGGAACGCAAGGTCGACTACGCCATCGCGAACGATCGATTCTTCGTGAACAACGTGTCGCTCGGCGTGTACGCCAAGATCGTCCAAGAAGAGTCGTATCGGGATGCGAAGGTCGAGACGACGAAGTCGCTTCTCCCCGTGATGCTCGGACAGCAGGCCGAGCCCTTCGACCTCCAGTTCACCACGCCGGCCGGCGAAGAGGTCGACGGTGCCATCCTGGTGATGGTGTCGAACAACCCGTACGTGATCGGAGTGTCGCCCGACAACGCGCAGCGGCGCCACCTCGATAGTGGCCATCTCGGCGTGTTCGCGGTGACCACGAGCACGGGATCGGCAGCGGCGCGCCTCTTGGCCGCGAGCGCGCTGGGCCAGCGGACGCGCAGCGCCTTCTGGAAGGAGTTCACCGCGACCGAGTTCGAAGTGCGGTCGCGCTCGGGCACCGCGTTCGCCGGCATCGACGGCGAGGCCCTCGAGATGCCGACCCCACTGCGGTTCCGGATCGAGCCCAAGGGCCTCACCCTGCTCGTGCCGAAAGGAAACGTCGAGACGGCCGAGAAACGGCGAGCGCACGACGTCGGTGTCGGCGACCTCTTCGCGCTAGCGGCCGGCCACGAACCTCGGTAGGTCCCATGGTCACGGCATGAGGGGTGACGGATGCGGAACGACGAGATCGTCAATGTCCGCTACATGGTCGACGATGTGGATGAGTCGATCGCGTTCTACACCGAGGTGCTCGACTTCGAGCTCCTGACGCTTGCGTCCCCCGCGTTCGCCGATGTCAAGCGGGGCAACCTGCGGCTCTTGCTCGCGGGGCCGGCGAGCTCGGCGGGACGTGCGATGCCTGACGGCGCGAAGCCCGGGCCCGGCGGCTGGAACCGCATTCACTTCGTTGTCGATGATCTCGATCTCGAGGTTGCCGAGCTCCGCGGCCGCGGCGCGAAGTTCCGCAGCGACGTCATCGAGGGGCCTGGCGGCAGGCAGATCCTGCTCCTCGACCCGTCCGGCAACACGATCGAGCTCTTTCAGCCTGCCGCTCACTGACGGCCGCGTGCCAAGATCCGATGTCGTCACGAACCGAGGCGTGAGCGCCTCACGGATCGTGAGGAGTTGGCCAAAACCGGAGCACTCGATGCGCTCTCGGATCTCGGCGGCGCGGTCAGGCTTCCAGGTCGCGATTCTCCGGCACGAACTGGCTGGCGATGAACGTCGCGCCCTGCGGGTCCTTGATGACCGCCGTCCTGGTCCACGGGGCGTCGACGGGTCCGGCGACGACCTCACCGCCGAGCTCCCTCGCCCGCGCTGCAGTGACGTCGGCATCGTCGACGCCGAACGTCACGCTCCAGTGTGCCGGCGTGTCGGGGTCTTCGGTGATCGGATCGAGCGCAGCGACGACGTCGATGAATCCCTCCGGCGCGCCCATCTGGGTCATCTGCTCACGTAAGCCAGGATTCTTTTCCTCGAGGTGATCTCCGTAACCGGGGAGCGTCCACATCGCGCTACCCGGCAGTGCGAGCGTCTGCCAACCGAACACGGCGCCGTAGAACGCCTTCGCGGCCTCGGGGTCGCGAGTGGCGAGCCCGTTGAAGTTCAGCGAACCGTGCTCGTTGACAACCTTCGCGCCCTTGTGGTTCTTGGCCTGCCAGACACAGAACGCGGCGCCCTCGGGGTCGGTCAGGACTGCCATGCGCCCCGCATCGAAGACGTCGAAGGGCTCCAGCGCCACCCCTCCCCCGGCAGCGCGTGCTCTGGCGGCCGTCTCATCGGCGCTGTCGACCCAGACGTAGGTGTTCCACGTCGCCAACGGCGGCGGGCCTTCGGCGATCGATCCAACCGCCGCCACGTCTCCGCCACGGATGCGGCCGATGAAGTAGCCGCCCTCGGAGCCTTCGGGCATCACATCTTCGAATTCCCAGCCGAACAGCCCGCTGTAGAACGCTAGGGCGCGTTCAGGGTCGGGCTGACTGGTGTCGACCCAGCAGGGGACGCCTGGGATGTATCCGTCTCGTTCGGGCATAACCGTCTCCTCAGCTCATGAGCTTGCATCAGTCGGTGCGATCATTCCTGGGGCAGCGTCGCCTTGGCCTCGTCGTAGGAGCCCGCCGGTGGATCCAGGTCCGGCGCATACACGACGTACAACACGCCGGTGCTGAACGGCTTCGACGAGATCAGCGTGAAGGCTCGAACAGGACCGCCCTCCTCGAACAGCTTCAAACCCGACCCCGCGGTCACCGGGTGGACGAACAGATGCAGCTCGTCGAGCAGTCCCGCATCGACCAGCTGGCGTACGACCGACACCGAGCCGCTCAATGCAATCCGACGGATGGAAGGATCGCTCTTCAGCGCGATGACGGCCTCGACGAGATCGCCTTGCAACTGCTCCGAGTTGCGCCACGTGAACGCCAACTGGCTGCGGGACGCGACAATCTTGCGCACATCGCCCAGCCGTTTGGCGAACGCGGCGTCCTCCTCGCCGGCGGCCTCCCGGTCGGGCCACGCTCCCGCGAAGCTGTCGTACGTGACGCGGCCGAAGAGCATGACGTCGGCGTCGTGGGTGGCATCAACAGCCTCGCCCATCTCCTCGTTGAAGTACGGAAAGTTCCAGCTGCCGTCGCCGGGGTCGACCACACCGTCGAGTGCGGAGAACAGGCTGGCCGTGATCGTCGCCATCAGACGCTCCTGTCATGAGGTGGTGCTCCCGACCTTGCCCATACGACGGCCTGGGCGCCGAGAACTCATCGTCGCAGAAGGCTGGTCCCTGGGCAACGCCTGCGGTTCGCGGATCGGCGTAGCGTGAGATCGGCAAGACGGCGTAGCGGCGGGGCAACGGGGAGGGGCGCCGGGTGCACGGGCTCGACACCGAACTGATCGTGGCGATCGCGGCGTCAGTGGTCCTGTGGGGAATCTTCTCGGCGCGTTTGGAAGCCCTCAACGTGAGCGCGCCCATAGCGTTCGTCGTCCTCGGACTCGTGCTCGCCAACCGCCCACTGTCGGCGGTCGACGTGCACGTCCACAGCGAAACTCTGCGCTCCCTCGCAGAAGTGACCCTGGCGCTGCTGTTGTTCTCCGACGCCGCCCGCGTCAACCTCCGCGTGCTGCGCCACGATTCGGGTTTGCCGCTCCGACTTCTCACCATCGGGCTCCCGCTCACGATCGCTCTCGGTACCGCGATCGCCGTGCTGCTGTTCCCGAATCTTGACCCGTGGGCCGCCGCGGTGATCGCGGCGACGGTTGCGCCCACCGACGCCGCGCTCGGCGCGCAAGTTGTCGAGGACCGCCATGTTCCCCAGCGCATCCGTCGCGTGTTGAACGTCGAAAGTGGCCTCAATGACGGCATTGCCACACCGTTCGTGTCGTTCTTCATCGCCGGCGCCGTTGCCGACACCGTCGCGCACTCGACGGCAAGCCTCGACGGGGCGCTCGGCGAACTGGGGATCGGCGTGCTCGTCGGCGCCGCCGTTGGACTCGGCGGCGGCGCCCTCGTCACGCTCAGCACGAGAAGAGGCTGGGCCTCACCCGCGTATCGAGGCATCGCTGCACTTTCGCTGGCCCTGCTGGCCTACGCGCTGTCGATCGAGCTGGGCGGCAACGGCTTCATCGCCGCGTTCGTCGGCGGGCTCGCGATCGGAAGCGTCCTGCCGGCGCGCGAGCAGGAGCAAACGCTCGACTTCGACGCCCAGGCGGGCGAGCTCCTGTCGCTCGTGGTCTGGTTCCTGTTCGGGACGGCGCTCGTCACGGCGCTCGACGCCACGACATGGCGCACCGCCGCGTTCGCGTTGTTGGCGCTCACGGTGGTGCGCATGGTGCCGGTTGCGGTCGCGCTCGTCGGATCTCGCCTCACTGCCACGACGGTCGCGTTCATCGGCTGGTTCGGACCGCGCGGCCTGGCATCTGTCGTGTTCGGATTGATCGCCTTCGATTCGCTGCACGGCTCAGAAGCCAACGGTGTCCTCGCCGCTGTCACGCTCACCGTGCTGTCGAGCGTGGTGGCGCACGGCCTCACCGCGTCGCCGTTGGCGAGGCGATACGGCGCCCACATCGCCGCGCTCGCCCGCAGCGCGGCGGAGCGAGGTCCCGTTCCCGCCCTCGCATCGCGGCCCCGAAGCGTCCGTCGCGCCGCACGAGCCCCCATCACCGAGCTCAACGAGTGAGTCCGGCACCGGCATTGTTTTCCCATCCACCCATTCGCCGAGATGCGGCTGTTATTGACAGGAGCAGGTCGGCCGTGTGCAAGATCTTGGTTCGCTTGGAATCGAGGAGACCCGCATGAGGAAGCTGCTTCTCATCCTGCTCGTCCTGGGGCTGACCGCGGCGATCGCCTATCTCGTCGGAACCGATGGCGGCCGGGCCCGCCGCGACGATCTGCTGGCACACGCTCGTCGCTCCCACGACGACACCGAGATCGACCTGACCGACCAATCGAGTGCCGCAGGCGACCTCGCTGCGACCACCGTGCCTTCCTGACCGCGCCGCGAGCTCAGGCACGTCAAGTACCGCCGTCGCATGGAGCAGCGCGTCAGCCTCATCACGCTCGGCGTCGCCGACCTCCTGCGCTCGCGTGCCTTTTACGAGCAACTCGGCTGGCGCGGCCAGGAGGTGGAGGAGACTGTCTTCTTCCAGACGGGCGGGCACGCGGTCGTGCTGTGGGGCCGCGACAAGGTCGCTGCCGATGCCGGAATCGACGACGCCGGCACCAGCACCTTCAGCGGCATCGTGCTCGCGCACAATGTCGCCTCCCGCGAGGAGGTCGATGGGGTCGTTCGCGCGGCCGCCGCCGCCGGCGCGGAGGTGACGAAGGCCCCGAGCGAGACCTTCTACGGCGGCTACGCCGGGTTCTTCAGGGACCCCGACGGCCACGTGTGGGAGATCGCTCACAATTCCGGCTTCACGCTGAATCCCGACGGCACGCTCACCCTGCCCGACTTCGGGAGTGTCACAGAGCGCTTGTGATGAGCATGGAAGAACACGACGAGCAGCGGTTCGGCGCAGCTGCAGAGCCGAGTGGGACGCGGATGCAAGGGCGTCAATTGTTCCTCGGTCGCGGGGGCGCGATGGGATCGGTGACGAGGATCGAGCTGCCGGGGGCGGAACCATCGGCCGGCCACGCGTGGCTCTGGGTCGGTTTCCGTTCGCCTCGCGATAGTGTGCGCCGATGTACATCGGAGTGGGTGTGTTCGCCGTCCTCGCCATTGTGTGCGTTATCGCGGGGTGGGCGACCATCAAGCGGCGCCGCGGCTACGGAGACGGCGAGGGCCAGATGGGCGAAGCTGAGTTTCGCAAGTACGAGGGCTTCGACGAGTAGACCCTTCTGTTGCTAGGTGGCCTCGAGCGGTTCGATGTCTCCGAGTACCACGCACGTCCAAAACCACTTGACTTCGAGTCCGCTTGAAGTCATACGTGCGCCGAGCTGGAGCGCAGTGGTATCGCGATGTCCCTTCCCCTCGGGGTCTTCGAACTGGCGTGGCTCGCCCTCACTCTCGCGAACGTCCGATGGTCGAAGGCGAGCGCGGCAAAACCGCGCTCGGCCGGCGCCCGCGCGTACCTCCCCGTCGCTTGCTCCTTGACGGACGTGAGGGGCCGGTGTCACGACGGCGGCTACGGGCTGAGAAGTCTGAGCTCTGGCTGGCCTCACAGGGGCAGATCGACTTCTACGACGACCCCCGCGTCGTCACACCTGCTTCCAGGATGACTTAGGCGAGGGCTGAGCTCGCCGAATCCTCAGTCAGCCCAAGGCCTTTTCTGCAGGCTAAAAATCGGGGGGCATATCCGCACATTCTTGCCGCTGCGCTCCGGCGCGGAATGATTCCGGCGATGATATGAAGGGCAGGAGAGAGGAAGCCGCATGGCGCAACGCACGACGAAGAAAGCTCCCGCCGCTCAGCCGGCCGCCGATCTTCCTCCGCCGCCCGAAGGGCTGACCAAGGAGGAGACGCGCTCGGTCGAGAAGAGGCGAAGGCTCCGCGCCGCCGTCGTCTACGAGATCATCCGCGTCGAGGGCGAAGGCGAGCTCGCGCGCACCAAGGGGGCTCTGTGGTGGTCGGCCCTTGGCGCCGGGCTCTCGATCGGCTTCTCGGTGCTCGCGCAAGGGCTGCTCAAGACCTACCTGCCGAGCAGCCCGGGCGCATGGATCGTCGAGGCTCTCGGCTATTCGGTCGGCTTCCTCATCGTCATCCTCTCGCGCCAGCAGCTCTTCACCGAGAACACGCTGACGGCGGTGCTTCCCGTGATCGCGCGGCGGCAGTGGGATTGGATTTGGGTGATGCTTAGGCTGTGGGGCATCGTGCTTGCCGGCAATCTCGTCGGTTGCCTCCTGTTCGCGGCCTTCCTCGCCTTCTCCGGCGCGCTTTCGCCGGAGATCGCCAGCGCGGTCCACGCCGTCGGCGCGAAGCTGATGGCGAACTCTGCATCAGAGATGTTCGTCAAAGGCATCGTCGCCGGCTGGTTGATCGCGGCGCTCGTGTGGATGCTTCCTTCCGCGGAAGGAACCGAGATCTTCGTGATCACGCTCATCACCTATCTCATCGCGCTCGGCGGCTTCACCCATGTGGTAGCGGGCTCTGCCGAGGCGCTTTATCTTTGGCTCACGGGCGCTGAGTCGCTCACGCGCGTCGTGTTCTTGTTCTTCCTGCCGACGCTCGCGGGCAACGTGTTTGGGGGAACCTTGATGTTCGCGGTGCTGAGCTATGCTCAGGTGCGCGAGGAGATCGACGAGCCGTGAGGAGCGTTAAATGACCATCACTGGCGGATGTCTTTGCGGCGCGGTTCGCTATCGCATCGAGGCCGAGCCGATTCAGGTGCGCGCCTGCTGGTGCCGCGACTGTCAGTTCGTCGGCGCCGGCAGCGGCACGGTCAACGCCACGTTTCCAAGCGAGGCGGTGCATGTCGAGGGCGAGCTACGCGATTACGCGAGCCGCGCCGCGAGCGGCAATCTGCTGCATCGGAGCTTCTGCCCGAAATGCGGGACGCCCGTCACCACGCAGTCGGAAGTGCGCCGTCATCTGATCTCGATCCGCGCCGGCACGCTCGACGATCCGGAGATCGCCAAGCCGATGATGACCATCTGGACGAAAAGCGCGCCGAGCTGGGCCGCGATCAATTCAAGCATTCCGTGCGAAGAAGGGCAGCCCCCGCCGCCTACGCAGACGCCCAAGACATGAGGGCAGCGCGGCCGTTTCTTCCGCGCTCAGCTGCGTGGCTTGGCATGCCCGCTCTCCACACAAAAACGCCCTGTTCAGCTCGGCAAGGGGAGTGGGCACCCGCTGGAAGGCGGGTGCCCAAGTGGGGAGGGGAAAGAGATTTGGTGTCGTCAGGTTCATCGCGTGATTAGCGATTCTGGCCGTAGCTCTGCGGGAAGTTCTGAGCGAGGACGGGAGCAGCAGAAGCGACGATCAGAGCGACGGCGATCATGAGGGTCTTCATGGTGGTATCTCCTTTAGGGATTGGGTTTGCGGTTAGCGGGTCGAGTCGTAGCTCTGGGCGAAGTCCTGAGCGAGGACCGGAGCAGCAGAGGCGACGATCAGGGCAACGGCAATCATGAGGGTCTTCATGGGGGTTCTCCTTTAGGGTTCGGTTTCGCGGTTAGCGGGTCATGTAGCTGTTGGGGAAAGTCTCGGCCATGGCGGGCGCGGCGAAAGCGACGACCAGGGCGACGGCGAGGAAGAGCTTCTTCATGGTGGTTTCTCCTTTAGGTATCGGTGTTGGCCGGGTGATCCTCGGTTCGACCGGCCGGCCATTGCACCGTTCGAACAACAGGGAGATGGGAGGGGGAGGAGGGTTTGCCCAATAGCCTACGGCTATGAAGTCGGTGCTTTACGCGTGCGCGGGAAACGGCGGATTCTTAAGGGCTGACGGGGGCCCTTCGCCCCAAAAAGGCCGTTTCCCCACGTTTTGATAGAGGTGGCGCATGGCGCGCCCGGACGCCGTCCTGGTTGTGCGTAAGGCGGATCGCGTTACCTCCGGGCGGGGAGCAATGGGAGGCACTCATGAATACTCGTCACACACCGCCTGGCGGCAAGAAGCCTGTCGCCAAGCCACTTGGTGGCAAGCCGTCTAGCGGCAAGCCAGTTAGCGGGGAAGCCCTCAGCAGCAAGCCGCACGGCGCCAAGCCGCGCGATCAGCAAGAGAAGAGCAAGCAGAGAAAGGCGATCGCCGAGGCGACCGGCGCACCGAAGCGCGAGGAAGCCATGCTGGCTGCCGCCTCCCATGCGCGGTTGGTCGGCTCTGACGCGGAGCCTGCGCGCCATATGCTGAGCGCCGCATTCGAGAGCATCGAGCGCTCGGTCAAGGCGGCGGGGCTTGGAACGGTCGCGGTCAACCGCAAGATCATCGACATCGCGCGGACAAATATCGTGTCGAGCTTCGATCTCGCTAGGGATCTGGCCGGCGCCAGGACCCCGCTCGAAGCCGCGCGGCTGAACATGGCGTTCTTCGATGAGCGCATGAGGGCGCTCGCCACCCAAGCGCAGGAGCTTCGCGCGCTTCAGGCCGAGCTCGTGACGAAAACGAGCGCTCCGCTGCGCGAGCACATGCTGCGAGGCTGAGGTCTAGTCCCACCAATGCGGCGCGGCGCGGCGTAACAGAGGCACGACCAGCCAGCAGCTGGCCGCCGCGGCGACCGACACTGCAACGACGAGGCTGAAGGCGGTCGCCCGCCCGTAGGGCGCCTTGGCTGCTTCGAACAGCCAGCCGCCGAAAGCTTCCGACAGAGAGCCGGCAAAATTGGTCAGCGCCATGACGGTGGCGAAGATCGTCGCCGCGGCCCGCGCCGGGATGATGCGCGCCGTGAGATCGAGCTGGATCAGCGTCCCCGTCATATAGGCAGCGCCGGCGATCACCGAGACGATATAGGCCGAGGTCAGGTTGTCCAATTGCCAATAGACGGCATTGGAGACGACGGCCGCAATGATGGAGATGTGCAGTAGGCGCGAGAGCCTGACGGAACGGCAATAGATTCCGTAGCCGATACTGCCGAGCAACGAGCCGAGAAAGAACGCCGAGGTGACGTTGCCGAATTGCTGCTCGGAGAAGCCGAGATCCTCGGTCATGTGCACGTAGAGCACGGAACCCCAGACCGGATTGAAGCTCCACAGCGTGAGGAGCGCGCAGACCGCGAGGAACAGAGGATCCCGCAGCACGCCGACGAGCGCGGCGCCCGTCTCGCGCAAGCTCACGACGTCGAGATGCTCGCCGTGGTTGTCCGTGGCGTAGAACCACGTCACGATGAGCGCCACCAGCCACAACGCGGCGCACCCTGCGAAAGCAAGAGACTGAAGTTGCTCCTCGGCGACATAGCCGCCAAGCATGCCGGTTAGGAGCAGGGCCAAATTGGCGGCGGCCCATTGGATCGATTGAAAGCGCCCGGTCAATCCGAGGGGCTGCCCCCTCTCGACCATGAGCGCATCGACGATGACATCACCAAGCGCTATCGCCATGGTCGTGGGCAACAACAGCGCGAACAGGGTCCACCAGCTGCCCGGCGTTAGCGGCGTGAGGGCGAGCACAAGCAGGCTCGCCGCCGCCAGGGCATTGGCGAGCAGCAGATAGTTGCGGCGGCGCGAGCCGAATAGCGGCACGAAGTCGGACAGGAGCCCGAAGATCGGCTTGATCGTCCACGGCACGGCGAGCAGCGCCATGAGCGCCGCGAGTTCGGCAGGGGATTCGCCCCACGCCTTGAGCAGAGAACGCACCGGTTGGGCGACCAGGCCCGAGGTCGGGTCGCCAACGCTCTGCACGAAATAGAGCGTGGCGAAGAAGGCGTATGCGCCCGCTACCTTCGTTGCGGTGTGAGCTCGCGTCGTTTCGATGGCCAAGGTCTGATCGCTGGTCTGTCTGTTTCAGACCCGCCGAGTTTTGCGAGCTGTTGCGGAAATGCAATGAACATTTCTTTTTTTCCGAGGGTGCGCGCCAAGCGGAGCCGTGGGCGTTGTTTCGGCATAAGCTGACGTTTCGGCTATGGATTCGGGGGATCCTCAGATGCGGACCAATCGTGCGCTACCGCTCCTTGCTTTTGCCGTTCTCGCCGTCCCAACCGTCGCGGCGGCGGAGCCCATTCCCTATAGCAAGACCGTCCAGAAATTCTGCGTCGCGGACTACAAGAAATTTTGCGGGGATTATGGCCTGGAATCGACGGCACTGCGTGCCTGCATGGACCGCAATGGCGAGAGCCTGTCGCCGAGCTGCGTGAAGGCGCTGGTCTCGGACGGCCAGGTCAGCCAGGCTGAGGTGGATCGTCGCAAGAAGTCCGGCCACTAACCGTTTCCTTGATGCCCGCGTGACCCTCTTCAATCAGGGGGTTACAGTGCGGAACTAAGCACGGGCACGAGAGTCTACCCTTGTGCCTGGCGTTTGCTGGGTCCGCGAGAAGACAAGCGCGCACAAGGGTCGGTTGCATGCTCATTGTCGGAGGTGCGCTTGCGTTAACGGCGATCGGCGTTTTCTTCCTGTGGCGCTTTATCGTTAGTTGCCGCGCGCTCTGGCGAAAGCGAAGGACGAGGGCGGCGGCGCGGGAAAAGGCCACCGAGAGGATCGGCGCCGAATAGGGCTCAGCCGCCGTAGCGCTCGGTGCGGATCATAGGCGCGGCGATGCCGGCGGCAATCGCGCCTTGAGATGCCGCCTCGACGAACGGATTACCACCGCAGATGAAGACGTGGCGTGGAGGCGCGGGCAGCCTCGTCACGAGCTCGGCGACCATGGCGCGATCGACACGGCGGCCGAAGTCCTCTGCGCGGCGCGGCTCGTCGCGCGTGAGCGCGAGCGCGAGGTTGAAGCCGTCGTGCCGATCGTGCATGGCGATCAGCTCGTCGCGGAAGATGACATCCTCCCAGGTCCGCGCTGAGAACAGCAGCAGCGCCGGGACATCGGAGCCGCGCGCGGCGCGGTGGCGGAGCATCGACATCAGCGGCACAACGCCGGACCCGCCGCCAAGGAGCAGCAACGGGCCGCCGTCCTCGACCGACCAGACGAAATGTCCGCCGATCGGTCCCCGCAGCTCGATGGCGTCGCCGATCTCGGCCACCTCATGGAAGAAAGGAGACACCTCGCCGTCGTCGAGACGTTCTATTGCCAGCTCGATGCCGTCGGCCCGCTCCGGGGCAGAGGCGATGGAGTAGCTGCGCTCGGCCTGATAGCCATCGGGCGCGGTCAGACGCACGTCGACATGCTGGCCGGCGCGGAAGGAGATGGGCGCGGGCGTCGCGAAGAGGAAGCTCTTCACGCGCGGCGTGTCGGAGGCTATGCCCACGATGGTTGCCTCCTGCCAGTTGAGCTTGGGCAGTCCGGCAAGAGCGGGGGGCGTGTCAGTCACCGGTGAAGCGCTGCTCGCGCCAAGGGTCGCCATAGATGTGATAGCCGCGCAGCTCCCAGAAGCCCGCCTCATCCACTTTCGTGAATTGCAGACCGCTCACCCATTTCGCCGACTTCCAGAAATAGAGATGCGGCACGAGAAGCCTCGCCGGGCCGCCATGATCGGGCGGAAGCGGTTTCCCCTCATAATTGAGCGCGACCATAGCCTTGCCGCCGACGAGGTCGGCAACCGGTACATTGGTGGAGTAGCCGTCGAAGGAATGGGCGAGCACGTATTTGGTGGGTGGCGAGGTCAGCGATGACGCGGCGAGAATGTCGTCGATCAGCACGCCCTCCCACGGCGTGTCGAGCTTCGACCATTTGGTGACGCAATGAATGTCGCGCGTCTGTCTGGTCTTGGGCAGGGCATTGAACTCGGCCCAGTTCCATTTGGCGACGGGCCGCGGGCCAACCTTCACGGTGAAGGACCAGTCCTCGGTGCTGATATGCGGCGTGGGGCCGGCCGAGAGCACGGGAAAGTCTTCCGTCAGCGACTGACCCGGCGGGAGACGCTTGGCGAGGTCCGGCGTCTGCTTTCGTCCGGTAAATCCGCGCGTAACCATGAGAACCGCTCCACGCCGACGTCGAGTTCATGCGGGCTACGCCGCCGTTCGCTATGGTCCATGCCCGGAAAGCGGTCGTCAATGCTAAAGCTCCGCTGATGGACGGTTGAGTGCAGGGGGTGCGACAACGGGGTCCGCCTGCGCGCTTGGGAACCGAGACTGGGCTCCACACATTCGGGTGAGCAGGAGACGCAAGGAGAGTAAGACGATGGCAAAGCTCGACGCGAGCAAATCAGGCACGTTCAAAATCGGCGGCGAAATCGAGATCAACCGTCTCGGCTTCGGCGCCATGCGCATCACCGGCAAAGGCATCTGGGGCGAGCCCGAGGACAGGGCAGAGGTGCTCCGCACGCTGAAGCGCGTGCCTGAGCTCGGCATCAATTTCATCGATACCGCCAACTCTTATGGACCCGACGTCTCGGAGAAGCTGATCCACGAGGCGCTCTTTCCCTATAAGGGAATTCTGATCGCGACCAAGGCCGGCTTTCAGCGCACGGGTCCGGGCGTCTGGAAGATGGATGGCCGTCCCGAATGGCTGCGCGAGCGCGCGCTGTCGAGCTGCAAACGGCTCGGCGTGAAGCGCATCGACCTTTGGCAATTGCATCGCATCGATCCGAAAGTGCCGCGCAAGGCGCAATTCGCCGCGATCAAGTCGCTGATCGACGATGGAATCATCCGCTTCGCCGGCCTGTCTGAGGTGTCGGTCGCCGACATCGAGGAGGCGTCCAAGGTCTTCCCGGTGGTGAGCGTGCAGAACCGCTACAATCTCGTCGATCGCGGCAGCGAGGACGTGCTCGAATATTGCGAGGCGAACGGCATCGGCTTCATTCCGTGGTATCCGCTCGCGGCAGGCGAGCTCGCCAAGGACGGCTCGATCCTCGATCGCATCGCCAAGGCGCATGGCGCCGCTCCGAGCCAGATCGCGCTTGCCTGGGTGCTGAAGCGGAGCCCGGTGATGCTGCCGATCCCCGGCACCTCGAAGGTCAAGCATCTCGAGGAGAACGTCGCCGCGGTGAATATCAAGCTCACCGAGGACGAGTTCGCGCTGCTCGATCGCGAGGGCCGCGCCGCGTCTCAAGCCGCTTGAGGCGCGTCACTTCTCGACGTGGGCCACCTTCGTGCCGCTGAGATGACCGTAAAGGGCGAGCGCGCGGTTAACGTACGACGCCTCGGGCAGAGCAAGCGAGGAGGCGAGGCTTTCGCCGGCAAAGGCGAGCCCGTAATAGCGGAACACGCCGGGCGATTCTCGCTGCACGAAGTGCACCGATTGCAAGTCGCCGGGGTCGAACAGCGTCAGCATGAAGCTCCTGACCGGCGTTACGTTTTCCACGGCGACGACGAACCCATCAGCGGTCAAGTCCCGCACCTTCATGCGGTAAACCACCTCCTCTGAGGTGCGGTTGTCCTGCTGGGCGAAATAGAGATCCTCTCCTTTTTTCATCTCGGCGAGGGTGAAGTCGGCGCGCGAGTGGCCCGTGTCGGGGGAGACGAGGGCCGTGGCGCTGTCGATCAGCGTGCGCCAGCCGCCATCGGTCACCGACCAATATTGCAGGCCCTTCAGCGAGGAGATGGCGCCAAAGCGCTTCAGCAGCTCGTCGGTCGTACCGCCAAAATGGAAGCGGCCGGCAAGCGCCACCAAGACGCCGTCGTCCTTAGCCTCCCAGCCGATGCAGGGCGCGGGCTTCCAGGCGGCAAGGTCCTTGCCGCTGATGACCTGAACGGCAGGAGCGGCATCGACAGTGGCGTAGTCCGGGACGGGTGGCGTGCCGCACGGCGGCAAAGGAGTGTCGGCGGCGGCTGCCGCTCCGGCCAGGGCCAAGACGAGTGCGATGGCGAGCAGGACTCTCACGGGCGAAAGCTGTAGCGAATTGCGCATCGCTGCGAAAGCCCGGAACTTGCTCCGGCCATGACCAATTCGTAACGGCTTTGGCTTAGGCTTTGACGCCCCATGCATGGAGGACGCCAAGCGAGGATCGTATGCAGGCTGAGGAGCTGACATTCATAGGGACGTGCGACATCGCCGGGCTCGTGCGGGGCAAGGGCTTCCCCGCGAGCGAGCTCGAGACGCGCCGCAAGACGGGCATCGGCTGGACCCATTCCAACCTGATGCAGACCTGCTTCGGTCCGATCTTCGATACGCCGTTCGGCACGGGCGGGGATCTCATGATCGTGCCCGATGCTTCCGCCGAGGTCCGGGTCGATTTCGGCGAGGGCGCGCCGGGCGCCGAGGTCGAGCATTTCTTCCTCGGCGACATTTGCAACACCGACGGCAGCCCTTGGGAATGTTGCCCGCGCGATTTCCTGCGCCGGGCGA